>NZ_KI912458.1:0-407672 GCF_000518605.1 Shewanella fidelis ATCC BAA-318
GATGATGAACAATGAAACTTAGTGTTAAGCAAGAAACCTCAGCTTTAAAACCTTGTAGCCTGCTTAACGAGAATCGGTTCATATAATCAGAGTCGGTAAATGCAGATTAGTTCCATTGAGCTTAACGTTATTTTTCAAATCGAGTTAATTGATACCTAGGTTTTTTGTTTAAGTTTTTGAAAATAAAACTTGTTTCATCCTTAAGCCCACTATTTATACTCATTGGTGTTACTTTGATTAAAAGCTAAGATTTGGCGAAAAAAAAAGCAACCTAATTAGGTTGCTTGGATAATTTGGCTTTGATAATGCTCTATGCGCTAGCTAAAGCGTTATCTACCGCGGCTGACCCAAAGTGGGAATAGCCAAGGAGAATGATGATGAACAAAGAAACTAACATTAAGCCAATTAGTTAACCTCATAGGTTTAATCCACTTAACGATATTAATCGGTTCATATAGTCAGAGTGCCTGCATTGCGATAAGTTCAAAAAGATTTAAATTATTTTTGAAATCTCCATTGTTCTACAGGTTTGTAGGAATGAGTGCAGCAGATGATAGGTATCTATTTTTAGTTTGTATAAGGTGTATGCAGGCAAAAAAAGGGCAACTCAAAGAGTTGCCGGATTGATCTACTTGAGATCAAGAGGGACTGCGCTAGAAGTCCCAGGGAGAATGATGAACATGAAAAATATCCAATGCTCACAAGTTTAGAGAGCGCTAATTCGATAAAGTTCAAAAAATGTTTGAGATATTTTTCTTTTTATTAGGGCTTGCTTTAAGCGCCTGAACTTTAAGTGGTTATAGCAGCTTCAAGATATCAGCTTCTATGGCCATGGGTTTAGTTGTTGGCGCAAATCTTGTTACGGCTTGGCCCTGACGGTTAACCAGAAACTTAGTAAAGTTCCACTTTACTTTTTCTGAACCAAGCAATCCTTTAGCTGATGTTTTTAGATAACGATAAAGTGGTAAAGTGTTAGGCCCGTTGACTTCAACTTTTTCAAATAATGGAAAGCTGACGCCAAAATTTAACTCGCAAAATTGACTAATTGTCTCGCTGTCTCCCTGTTCTTGTGCGCCAAACTGATTGCACGGGAACCCCAAAATCACTAGCCCCTGAGCTTGGTATTTTTGATAAAGTTGTTCTAACTCTTTGTACTGAGGGGTGAAGCCGCACTTGCTTGCAGTATTAACAATTAACACGACACGGTCTTTATATTCAGCAAGTGGAACAGTTTGACCTTGAATATTGGTGACTGAAAAATCATATATTGAAGCTGTCATGGCTTCCTCCTTTATAATGTTAAGCTACTTTATCGGCATTCTTTAGTTAGATGCAATCTGTTTAGTTTTCTCGATAGAAGTGACCGTATCTCTATAGTAGGTTCGTTTTTGAAGACAGCTGTTTAAGTCTTACATCTGGCTATAACCTGGTTAATGTAATGAGTATCATAATCACACGAATGGATAACCATACAATTCGCAATAGATGTTGGCTAATAGCTGTTGCTTTTGAGCTGCGGTAATGTGTATGTGTTGATTTTGTTGGCTTTGGGCTGCTAACTAGACATTGTGGTGAGTTTAAGTAAAAAATTCCGTTTGCTTTGTGTATGCTTGCGATTATTTTTATTTACTGGGATATACGATGAAGTCTAAAGCCCTTTCTATTGCGCTAGCACTGGGTTGTTTTTCATATAATGCACAAGCGACTGATTTTACGTTCGGCTTAAATGATGACATGTTGTCAACTGAGTTGCAGTTTGACATAAACAAAGATGTTAACGCCTCTATAGAGTACATTTATGCTGATACTGGCGGGCAGATGTTATCAGGTGCAATGCACATTGCTCATGATGCTGGAATTCATCATTTTGAGCTAGGGGCTAAGTTTTCTCAAGTATGGGCTAAACGCAGTGCCAATGGTAATTTTGTTGGAATTGGCGGCCGTTATGCCATGCAATTAGGATCAAATATCTCAATACATGGTGAGGGTTATTACTCTCCATCAGTATTATCATTTGGCGACATTGATGGCTCTTGGCAACTCGATGGTAAAGTGCAATATGCTTTGAATCCTGCATTAGCCTTATTTGTTGGCTATCGTAATGTTCGACTGCAGTATGATCACAGCGCTAACTCTACTTTAGATTCTGGCTTTTATTTAGGGGCTAAGGCTTCTTTTTAATTGAGATCACTTTAAGTGTTGTAATGGGGTTGTTTATAAATGGACAACCTCTCTTTTGTTTCCCGCCTCCTATTAAATTTTGAATTTACCTAGCGTGTCAGTATGAGTATCTCTGATAGATATATTTGACTGGTATAGGTTGTTATTTATCGTTATTTATCTGATTTAAGATACTGTATAATATAGTTTTATTTTTATTAGCATTAATTTCGTTACTACATATGTTCCGTTAGTATTGATTGATGTTACAATTTTGCGCTTATCGTTAATATTTGGTTGCCAGCGCAAAGTAGAGATAGGTTATGCAGTAGATGCCAACAAAAATAATAATGCTAATACTGTTATTGCTCTTGGGGAGCTCGTTTTGCGAGGAAGCTAGGGCTGAGAAGCGGGCCATTACTGAGCATACATTTATATATAATGCCGATCCTGCTGAGCAGGCTCCTAAACAGTTTGAAGATGTCGTCCGATGGAGTAGGACTAAAACGGATCTCGGCTCGGTATCACTTTCTGGTGGTGACTACTGGATGATATCAGCGGTGAAAGTGAATGCAATTGATCAGCACTGGGTTATCAATGTCAGTAATTCGATCATTGAGTCAGTAGATTACTGGTTAATTGGCAACGATAACTCTACCCAATATTTGCATAGTGGTTATTACGCCCCCTATGAGTTTCTCTTTGATTATGGCCGTAGTGTGGAAATGCGTTATGGCGTTGATTATTGGTTAGTGGCTAAGGTGAGTAGCCGTTATTTCTCTTCACAACCTAAGTTAGCAGTCCAAGATTTTGAAACTCATAAGCGGCAGACCGATATTTATGCCTTGATGATTATCTCTTGTTTAGGCGGTCTGTTGTTTATTGCGTTATATAATGGGCTGATTTACGTTTCTATTCGCGATAAGGCATTTTTGTATTACGGCTGTTATGTTTTTTGCTATCTTGCTGGTTGGGCACTGACTTTTCATTTACCTGCACATCTATTTGATTTTCATGGTCTGCAGTTACACCATCTGTTTTTTATCAGCTTACCAATCTTTAATATTCTATTTTATAAACACTTTTTGCAGCTGCCGGAAACATCGCCAAGATTATGGCGACTGAGTCTGCTATTACTGTGGTTATGTATTTTAGCTCTGCCAACCAGTGTATTTTTGCTATCTCATACCGCTATTATCGCATCGGTTCTCATTATGCTTTGGATCACTTTGGCGATGGTTTGCGGCAATATTTGCTTGCTGAAAGGCTTTTACCCTGCACGTTACTTTTTACTTGGGTTTAGTTGTTTGCTTTTACCTGCGGTGCTTATTTTACCGGGGAACTTAGGTCTGACACCGGACTTTTTTGATAATGCAGAGCTGGCAACGCTAATGGGCGGTACTGCTGATGCGTTATTATTATCCTTTGCTTTGGCATACAAAATACGCCTGTTATCTGAAGAGCGAGAGCGGCACATTGAGACACTCGAAGTCGCCAGAAAAAATGCGCGTACAGATAAACTAACCGGCTTGCCTAATCGGTTTGCATTTGATGAAGCTATGTATGAGATGCGGCCGCAAAAAGACAATGTTCAGTCGTCAAAGTATCTTGTGATTGTCACTTTAGAGGGACTTGCCCAATTGACAAAACGATTAGGTCATAGAGAAGTCGACTCGCTGATTTATGGGGTGTCAGAAGCACTAAAACAACTCACTGTTACTATGCTACCTGAGGTCAAAGTTGTAGAGCTTTACCGGATTGCAGAGGGCAACTTTGTTATCGTGTGCTCTCCAACTGCTTTAGATAGCGCAAGAGAAAAAGTTGCTGAGATCCAATCAGGTTATTTAGTTGAGCGCTACAGCGAAGTCAGTATTCATCTCGGCTTTAGTGCTAATCAAGATATTAGCGATCCTAGGCAGTGGCTGCGCTTGGCTGAACAGGACTTATATAATCGTAAAAGTGAAATACGTAGGGCTTTACACAGCCAAAGCCTGCAGATGCAATCAGACTTAGAGATATAAAGCCGCCAAAACAAGCATGGTCGATATTGCGATAAGTTATTTACTGCAAATTTAAGCTTATCGCTCAGTTAATATATTCATTGTTGTAGTTGTTATATGCGGCTTCTGCGGCGCGTTTACTGTGCTGGCGCTGCTTTTGTCGGCGTTGCTTTTGCCGTTCTTGCTTTTGCTCATATTCGTAATCGATACCAAAATCCTCATCCCATTGACTCTGCTGATCAAAATTGTGGTTGGTTCTCATAGGTTTTATTCCAGTCTGACTAAGTGGTTAGCGATATTGTGACTTGATGTCGAGTAGCAGTGTAGGAAGCAAACATGACAGCCTAATTACAAGCTATTGATGGATCAAAACAGAAATTGTTGAGTTTGCAATAATGGACTAGTGGAGTAGGAAGGAAATTGGTATAAGCAGACGATCTGTTTGATCGTCTGCGCTATGTGGCAGAAAAGCGTGTTAGCGTTTAAGCATTTTTGCGACAAACATGCCGTCGGTATTAGCCTCTTGGGGCCAGACAGTTAGCATAGTCACAGCCTCTTGTGTGAATGGGTGCTGTAATGTTTGCAATTCAAACTCAGGGTTTGCAGCTAAAAAGGCGTTAACCACTTGTTCATTTTCGATAGGAGATAACGAGCAAGTTGCATAAACCAGTTTGCCTTTGGGTTTAACGGCTTTAGCGCTGCGAGTTAAGATATCGAGTTGTAACTCATGCTTAGCGAGTACAACATCTTTATCATCTAACCAGCGCATATCAGGATTACGGCGCCAAGTGCCAGTACAGCTGCAAGGCGCGTCAACTAGCACACCATCAAAATTCTCGGCTTTTACAGGCAAAGCATCCGATTTCCAAGGGGCAACACTAATGCCTTTAAAACCTGCACGTTTAGCGCGTTTTATGAGTTCCTCAAGCGGCTTACGACGAATGTCAGATGAGGTTATGCTACCAGTTGAAGCTGGGTTTTTCTTAAGCATAAGTGAGCGTAGTTGTAAGGTTTTGCCACCTGCGCCGCTACAGGTATCCCACCAATTTTCATCAGCTTGTGGCTGGCATATTTGGCCTATCACCTGAGAGCCCAAATCTTGGATCTCCAGTTCACCTCGTTGATATGCGCCAATGGCATTTAAGTTAATGCTCTTCAAGCCAAGACTTAGCGCATCATCAAAAAACTCGCTAGCAATCGCTTCAACATCATCTTTTAACAATGAATTGATCAGCTGTTGTTGGTTAAGGGTTTGCGCCCGTCCCCAAATTGGTGGTCGAGAGCACATGGCTTCAACAATAGCGAGTTGCTGTGATTGCTCGACGTTGGTAACTTGCCAAAACCAATCAGGCAACAGTTGAGTTTCAGTTAAACTGGCTTGCTTAAGCTGTTGTTGCAGGTATTGGCACTTGTCTGTCACAGTTGCTAACGTTTGCGCCGCCGCACTTAAGTTAAATTGCTCCGATTGATTGGCAAACTCGCGCCATGCTTCACTAAACTGACTCCATTTATGGCCTTCTAATTCAGCCACTATTGCTAAAGAGGCAAACCAGCTTGAGTCTTGTTGTCCACTTGTGTGAACTTGCTTTATCCAGCCCCACCAGCGAAAAAGTGCAAATAGGCTTTCACGGATCACCCGGCGGTCTTTAGAGCCATGTTTCTTATGGAGCCTAAAATACTCACCGATGATACGATCTGCAGGTAGTTTTTGTTGCATCACGCTCGTAAACAGCTGATGTATTGTATTGCTATAGCTTAATGCGCGCTTTTGTGCAGGAGTTTCAGCTTGAAAAGCTTGTTGAGATGATGAAGGTTCTACCATTACTAATTGCCTGAAGCAGCCCAGAGGCCAAAAATAAAAACTGGCGCAATTGTAACAGAGATTTGTTAAGAGGGGAGCGCTGGAGGTGATAAAGCGCTATTAGTGATGAATAGCGCTTAAATAAGCTCATTAGTAGTCTAAATCTAACGCGAAACATAAATAGCGCATTAATTGCTGACAAGCTGCAAACTCTTGTGCACATAGCTCGACAAAGTTAGCGCTACAGACTTGCTCAATCGTTAATGGTTTTATGGCGATAAAGTCCTTTCGTTTTAACTCCTCGAGCATTGGGTGGGCTTTATCATAGCCTTTTGGTGGGCGAATAAGTTGACTACCTTGCATCTCAAACCCTTGGGCAGTTAATTCGCGCAGTGCCTTTTTGTAGCTATTGGGGTTCTCATCAATACAACTTCGGATAGCATTTAACGCTTTGGATTCAGGATGCCAAATTCCTGCTCCGAGAAAGCAACTATCGTTAGCGATATGCAGGTAGAGCCCCGGAGCGTGAACATCCTTACCTTGAAAATGTCGAAATTGGATACCGACATTGGTTTTATAAGGGGTTTTATCTTTACTAAAACGGCTATCCCGTTGTGGGCGCATCATGCTGCCACCGACTTTTTTAGGTACAGCAGTTAACCGAGGTGATAGGGCTAAAATGTGTGGTTGCATCGCTTCGATAAATTTCAGTGCGGGTGTGCGCACACTGTCTTCATAGCGAGCTTGATTGGATTTAAACCACTCTCGCTCGTTATTGACTGATAACTCATTTAAAAAATTAAAACTTTGGCGAGTAAATGGGCTCATAGAGATAACGACCTAAATTGGTGGAGCAATGATCAATGTGACTAAATTTTATCTTATACCTTATTAATCAGTGGATGTCTCGCTACTCATTGGGGTGGGAAAACTGTTAAAGTATGGTCATGTTTTGAGATTTGATTGCGTCATCTAATCATTATACTGATTGGGAGCAAGTACGCAGTTGTCATAGTTGGAGTGGTAATGAAAGTTTGGGTTGACGCAGATGCATGTCCGAATGTGATTAAAGAGATCTTATTTCGAGTTGCGGATAGAGCTAAGATCGAAGTAACACTGGTGGCTAACCATTTTATGCGTATTCCACCATCACCTTTTATTAATTTAAAAACGGTGTCCTCTGGCTTTGATGTTGCCGATGATGAGATTGTTAAGCTATTAACCGCTGGTGACCTAGTGATCACTGCCGATATTCCGCTAGCCTCAGAGGTGATTGATAAAGGTGGTGTAGCATTAAACCCACGTGGCGAGTTATACACTGAACAAAATATCAAATCGATTCTGAATATGCGCGACTTTATGGATACCATGCGCGCAAGCGGTGTACAAATCGGTGGGCCAGCAGCTATTGGTGCGAGCGAGAAGCAAGCTTTTGCTAATCAACTTGATAGATATATTACTAAGCATCATAAGCCTTAAGTGGTTAACGAGCCTAAATGCGCATAGGGCTATAACGCTATGCGCATGTTGCTGTTTTGCGTTAATAGGATATTAGCTAAGTTATAGCTGTTAACTCACATTGAAGCATTCATCAATAAGTCGGTCTTACATGCATTTTGTTGGTGTCTAAAGTTAACTAAGATGCTGCTTTTGAAGAATCAAGCATATACAATTCCATTTCTTTTTCGCTAGCGAATCTCAATGAAAACTCTGCATATGACAAGGCAGCTTCAGCGCTGCAAAAATAAGCGCTTTGAGCTGTACGCAATTACTCGAATTATCCATAAGGTTGATGATTTAGATGTAAAATTTATTACTCAGCAATATGTTGCTAGGCCGAGCGGTTTTGCATTGACTGATTTGTATTTGCCGCAGTTCAAGCTACATATCGAAATTGATGAAGGTTTTCATCAACATCAAATTGATGCCGATAAAATTCGTGAGCTGGATATTATTACCGCAACAGACCATATTATTAAACGCATTGACGCGGCGGTGTCTATTGAGCAGATTAATGCTCAAGTAGACGACATAGTTGCTGATATTCAACAGATGATTAAGCTTCAGAAGCAATCTGGCAGCTTTCAGCGATGGGAGCCTGAGCTAGAACATAGCGTTGATTTTTGGCGTTGCCGTGGCCAATTCAGTGTTAATGACCATGTAGCTCTGAGAACATCGGCGGAAGTATGTAATCTATTTGGTCACCAATATCGGGGCTGGCAGCGTTCATCAGCTAGTATTCCCGAGCAGCCTAACATAAAGTTATGGTTTCCTAAGCTTTATCCAAATGAGCAATGGTTTAATGAGATAAGCCATGATGGTACAGAAATCCACGAGTACTGCCTTGAGTCTGAAACCAAAAAGCGCAGCGTAATTGACAGAAACCTTGCGGAGTCTTTTAAATATGTTGTATTTGCGCGAGTTAAGGATGAGCTGGGGCAAACTATGTATCGCTTTAAAGGCATATTTGAATTAGATAGAGATAAAACCAGCTATGAAGCGGGTGTTTTTTGGAAGCGGATCTCAACAGAGTATGTTTTAGCAATTAAGTGATTAGCGCCAACGCTGAGGTATCAAGACTACACTATACTGATAGGATGATATTTAAGGCTGAGTAGGTGCTATTTATGGCTGAGCTAAAAGTAGAAGCGATTGGTGAAGGTTTGGGCGTCAGGTTGCCAAGAGAAATTGTTGAACAGTTGCATGTGCAAGCTGGCGATCGTATTAGCCTCGAGAAAACGCCTCAAGGGAGTTATCGACTCGTAACCTCTGAAGATAAACTCGCTGAACAGATCACTTTGATAGAAGACTATATGCATGAAGAGGATGCGTAAAATAAGTTAGGTTTTGCAGCCTGTTATAGGTTACGCATTACTCTCACTTTATTGCGTTAACCTATATGAGTCATTTCGTTCACGGTAAAACTAGCAACAGCGCCCTTGGTTGCAGCAAGGTAGTCTGCTAAATGTTGCGCGCCCATATGTTGTTGCCATAGTTCTCTCGAAGACCAATTCTCAAAGAAGACAAAATGAGCAGGGTTATCATTGTCTTGGTGCAAATCGTATTGTAAACAGCCCGCTTCTTTACGAGTGATATCAATCAACTTGATAAGTTCGGATTTAACTTTTTCAACACTACCTTCATTAGCCATGATATTGGCGATAATCGTAAGTTTGCTCATCTGTATTTACCTCTAAATCTTGTTTGTATTTGTTTCGATAGATCTTATGCTAGGTTAACCATTGCTCAGGATAAAGCTGGGTCCAGTTGATTTATTATCAATAAATTTTAGTTAATAGCGTTAATAAGTCAGCGTGTTTAGTTCAGTTAATTTAACTTCAACTCACTCAAGCGGTGGCAGGTCGTTTTTTGTTGCTTTAAATCAGTCTAAGCCTAGCGCGACAATGGTTTGCAGTAAAAAAGAGCTGGCGAAATGTCGCCGTGATTGAGTTCAAATCATTATCTTTTTGGCAAAGTGAGATCACATATTTAATTTTGTCAGCCATTTATTCACTTGATTGTTTTCATCTTTAAGCTTACCCTAGTCACAAATCAAACTTAAGTTTGGCGTGCAAACATATGTTTGCTTGTCGGTGTCGATTGGATAATAAGAATGACAGAACGCGAAATCGAGATTTTAGCGCTACTCAAGCAGGACCCTTTGATCCAACAGCAAAGCATTGCTGATCAATTAGGGATTAGCCGCTCAGCTGTTGCCGGCCACATTATGAATTTGACCCATAAAGGCGTGATTAAAGGTAAGGGCTACATTCTTGCTGAATCACGCTACGCTATCGTAATTGGTGGCGCGAATATGGACATTTTAGGTAGACCTCAACACTCCCTACAAGTTGGTGACTCAAACCCTGGCAGCGTAAGTTGCTCACCTGGCGGAGTAGGGCGTAATATCGCTGAAAACTTAGCTCGCTTAGGGTCAAATACTCATCTTATCAGTGCCTTGGGTAAAGATACCTATGGACAGATGATCATCAATCAGTGTCAGCAAGCTGGTATTGATATGAAAGCATGTATTCATCTCGATGAGTTTGCCACATCAACCTATTTATCAGTGCTTGATGGTGATAGCGATATGCATGTTGCTATTAATGATATGGCGATTCTTGAAAAGCTCAGCGTCGCTGTGCTGCAAAGCCATGAAGAAGTATTGCGCCGCGCAGATCTTATTGTTGTCGATGCAAACCTGTCGGCAGAGTCACTGGAATACATTCTAAGTAACTTTTCTGACCGTCCAATTTTTGTTGATACAGTCTCTTGTGCAAAAGCCAAGAAAGTGGCGCCATTCTTAAGTTCAATCCACACCTTAAAGCCAAACCTTAAAGAAGCTGAGCAATTATCTGGGATCAGTATCAGTCATCACGATGAACTGCCAGAGTTAGCTAATTGGTTCCATCAACAAGGTGTTAAACGCATTTTCTTAAGCTTAGGCAGCGATGGTGTGTTTTACAGCGATGAAGGTGTGCAAGCTTTAGTACCTACAATGCCGGTCTCTATGGTGAATGCCAATGGAGCTGGTGATGCTTATCTAGCAGGTTTAGCCCATGGCTTTATCCAGCAGTGGAGCACAGAAGAATCAAATAAATTTGCTATGGGAGCGGCAGTCGTTGCCTTGTCTCACATAGCTACAATCAATCCAAATATGTCTGAAATTACCGTTAAGCGCGTTATCAAGGAGTCGTTATGTTAGAGCAGTACCTAGATATTAATCCAGAAGTTGCAGCAGCATTAGCAGCAGGAAAGCCTGTAGTTGCACTGGAGTCGACCATTATTTCTCACGGTATGCCTTATCCGCAAAACGTTGAAACCGCACTTAAAGTTGAGCAAATCATTCGTGATAACGGCGCAGTACCAGCAACGATTGCTATTTTAAAAGGCCGTTTAAAAGTGGGTATGACTCACGAAGAGATTGAATACTTGGGTAAAGCCGGTCTTGATGTTATTAAAACAAGCCGCCGTGATATTCCATTCATTGTTGCTAAAGGCGTTGATGGTGCTACCACAGTGGCTTCAACGATGATCCTAGCGCAAATGGCTGGTATTAAAGTGTTTGCTACAGGCGGTATTGGTGGCGTTCACCGTGGTGCTCAACAAACTTTTGATATTTCAGCTGACTTGCAAGAGCTAGCAAATACGGATGTAACAGTTGTTTGTGCGGGTGCTAAGTCAATTCTAGATATCGGTTTAACCTTAGAATACCTTGAAACTCAAGGTGTACCTGTTATCGGTTACCAAACTAGCACTCTACCTGCATTCTACACTCGTGAAAGCGAGTTTGGTGTTGACTATCAACTTGATACGCCAGCGCAAATTGCAGCAGCAATGAAAGCGAAGTGGGATATGGATCTGAAAGGCGGCATCGTGGTTGCTAACCCAATTCCTGAAGCACACCAGTTAGATCGTGCCATGATCGATAAAGTGATTGCTGACGCAGTTGCCGAAATGGATAGCAAGGGTATTTTTGGTAAAGCTTCTACGCCATTCCTGTTGGCAAAAGTTGCTGAAACCACTAAAGGCGTTAGCTTAACGGCAAACATTGAACTTGTGTTCAATAACGCTAAGCTTGCTGCTGACATTGCAGTTGAATACGCAAAGTAAGCAATTGGATTAATAGTTGAAAAGGGGAGCTTAATAGCTCCCCTTTTTATTTGATTTAAACTAAATTGGTATTAGTTTTGGATGATTGTCGCCGTGTTACCGAAACCACCAGTTTGAGTGATAGTTGCTGTATCGTTAGTACCAAACTGAGTAATGGTAGCTGAGTTAACGGCAGCTAATGTACCAAAGCCATCTTGGTTAATCGTTGCTGTGTTGCCATCACCTTGCTGGTCGATGATTGCATTATTAAACTCACCAGCTAGCTGATTAACAAACGCGTCGTTATCTGCACCTGTTTGGTCAATATCTGCAGAACCAAATTCACCATACTGTTGTACGTTTGCCGTGTTTAATGTGTTGCTTTGTAAAACATCAGCAGTGTTTGCTTCACCTGTTTGGTAAACAACTACGTCTTGATCTACGCCTGATTGATTAACTGTAGCTGAGCCACCAAGAGTACCTGTTTGGTCTACTAATGCTGTTAGCTCTGAACCACTGGTTTGATTAACCACAACCAAAGAACCATTAACACCAGATTGTTGAACAGTAATGCTTGAATCAGCTGCGGCATCTTGAAGTGCTGTCACATTGCCAGCTTCGTTTGCTGCGAGCTGCTTAACCGTAACAATAGAGTTGTCTGATTCGTTGACCTGATCAATATCAACTACATTATTGTTGCCATCTTGCTCAACTGTTGCGATAGCTCGGAAAGAAGTATCTTGGTTAATATTAACCGTGTTCAGATCACCAGTTGTGGTAATTGTTGCTTCTGCAGGCTCATGTGCTCCAAATCCGAATTGACGGATAATTGTAGAGTTGGTGTTACCTGTAGCAGTAACGCTTGCAGTGCTATCGTTTACATGCTCTTGGTTTACTGACCCTGTGTTGCCACCACCCACTTGAGTGACATTTACTGTAGAGCTAAATACATGCTCTTGGTAAACAGTAATACCATTGTTGTTACCGTCTTGGCTCACTGTGATAGATGTGCCAGATGTACCATCTGTTTGAGTCGCCGAAATAGTGTTGTTGGTGCCGTTTGCTTGGCTGGCCGTAATTGTGCCATCTGTACCATCATTTTGAAGGGTCGTGATTAATGAGTTATCAGCACCATCTTGAGTTGCAGTTGCCGAAGCGTTATTGGTTGTTTGAGTAACATTTACACCAGAGTTGAAAGAACCGTTTAACTGATCAATGTTTGCAGTGTTGCCATTACCTGTTTGCGCGACCGTTAGTATTGCATCTGTTGAAGTGTCTTGGTTTGTGTTGGCTATGTTTGCATTACCAGACTGAGTAACAGTAGCACCTGCAGGATTGTGGATGCCAAATCCATGTTGGCGAACATCAGCGCTGTTACCATTACCCGTTTGAGTCACTGTTGCGATACTGTCGTTAACGTGTAGCTGATTAACAACGGCTCCATTATTTAAGCCAGCTTGAGTCAGTGTCGCTTCGGTATTGTATGTATGGTCCTGTGTTACCGTTGCTGAATTAGGGCCAAGACCTGACTGTGTAACAGTGACAGTTGAGTCCGCACCGTCACCCACTTGGTTAATTGTTGAAGTTTGGTTCGAGTCCGTTTGAGTCGTAGTGGCAGTTTGGTTTGTACCAACTTGCGAAGTATTTGCTGTCTGACCGCTGCCTGATTGGGTGGTCATCGCAGTATTCGAGTCACCAGCTTGAGAGATTGAAGCGTCATTTGCCAGCGCCGCACCAGAGTTTAAAGCCAGTGCAACTGCAGCTGCGATAGGAAGTAACTTGATCATGGGTAAAATCCTTAATCCGTTAAAAAATAATTAAACGTTATGTCAAACATCATTCAGCTCACATGAGCTTTTTTACACTTTTCAAATCCGAACCATCATCCAAAATTCGGACATAGCAAACCTGATATTGAAATCTTGGTGCGCCTTTTGGATGCGAAAAAGTATGCCGTTTGCAATTTTTATGTGCGTCCAGCAATGGTATTAAACCCTTGGCTCTTAGTTACTAGCTGCGGTTTTAGTTGTAGTAGTAATGGTTAGGATGAGGTTTTGTTGTTTGGGTTAATACTTGTTTATTTGTAGTGGGTTACTATGGATGTTGCTCAGCTTATTAAATTTGGGCGCGCTTGCTTTGTGTCATGCGTTAGATTGACCTCAAGATTTACTTAGGCCAATAGCAAAGGATATTAATTAACCTCGCAATGAGGTGGTTGGCGTAAGAAAACAAAAGTTAATTATTTGTAAATAAAAAGGGTGGGTTAAACTTTTCAATAGGATACTATGGCAGTTAATTAGAGTTTTACAGCCAAGCTCTGCTTAAGAGTTTATAGGCGATGCTATCGGGAGAGAGTAAAGTATGGAGCCGCAATTAATAGAGATTAAGGATTTTGTTTCTTTTACCCTAGCGATTATTGCGCTGTTTATTGGTAAGAACATTATTGCTCGCTATGAGCTATTAAGAAAATACAGTATTCCTGAGCCCGTTGTTGGTGGTTTCGCTTGCGCAGCAATCGTCGGTATCCTTTATTATGCCTTTGATATTCAAATTGAATTTAACCTTGAAGTCCGTGACATTCTGCTACTCTATTTCTTTGCTGGTATTGGCTTAAAAGCAGACTTTGCGACTTTGCTCAAAGGCGGTAAGCCTTTACTGATTTTGATTGCACTGGCAAGTGCATTTATTTTTCTACAAAACTTTACTGGGGTAACAATTGCTTCGCTGTTTGGCTTAGATCCGAAAGCGGGCTTAATGTCGGGCTCAATTTCATTGATCGGTGGCGTGGGTACCGCTATGGCTTGGACGCCAACCTTTGTCGAAGAGCTAGGGATCAGCAACGCCAGTGAATTAGGTATAGCGTCAAATACGTTAGGTTTGATTTCAGCTTGTGTTATTGGCGGCCCAATTGCGGCCTATTTAATGAAACGTCATCAAGTACAAGCTAATCACGATGCAGATCTTGATATTGGTACTAGTCATCAGGCGGGATCATCACATATTAAAGTTGATTATTTTGGTGTGCTGCGAGCTTGGTTATGGCTAAACGTGACGTTAATCGTCGGCTACTTTATTGATATCGCACTGCAAGGTGCAGGGCTGAAACTGCCGCTTTTTGTTGCTTGTTTACTGGCCGGTATCATTATAGGTAATGCAGGTAGAGCCATCTTAAATCGTCGAGATATTAAAGATCGTGCTTACTTAGATGATGCTTCTCAGGGCTTGTCGCTTATCCAAGATATCTGTTTGGGCATGTTCCTGACGATGGCATTAATGAGCCTTAAAGTGTGGGAGCTTGAAGGCAGTCTGCTTTACATTTCGGTGGTAATGGCAGTGCAAGTATTTTTATCTGTGGTGTTTACCATCTTTGTGGTGTTTAGAATGATGGGCAAAGATTATGAGGCTGCTGTGATCTGCTCAGGCTTTGGTGGTGTAACCTTAGGCTCTACCGCAACCGCCATTGTGAATATGACGGCGGTGACTCAACAGTACGGTGCAGCCCATAGAGCCTTTATCATCGTGCCGCTAGTCTGTGGTTTCTTTATCGATATTATCAATGCAATGATCATCAACTTATTTGTCTATTTTTAATTTCGTTTCATTGCGTATTGTGCAGAAGATTACGGCTTATCGACAATATTTGCGCGAGTTGATACCAAGGGTATCCGTTTGCGCAAAATGATGATCGATGTTGTTTGCAATATTAGCTAAATAAATTTAACCGAACACGGGAAAGCTTATAACTTCAAAAATATTAAAAATAGTAAGAATATTAAAAAAATTAAATTGCTAGAGCATCGTATTTTTGTTTATAGGCGTGTGTTATTGATGGAAGCGCTGGAGGGATATAACCAACTTATCGTGAATAATAAATGGAGTTTGTTATGCGCAATATAATTATTGGAACGATGCTTTCATTGATTGTTTTTGGTGTCAGTGCCACACAGCCGCCAGTCGTGGTACCACCTCCGGAACCATATTTAGCATGTTCTTTAGAGCAAGTGGTTGAGCTTGAAGCAGAATTTGATATACCTAAATTTAAGCGGTATCAAATACCGAAAGGCGAGAGGTTTAGAAAGTGTTTTAAATTAGTCGGTCATTCAGATGAAGTAGGCTTGCTGGTTGTCCGTACCTCGGTAACTGATAATGATAAAATAACCATCGAAGAGGGACCTTATAAAGGGGAGCCGTCGTTGGCCATGCAGGAAGCAAGTCGTGAAGTATTTAACTTATCTCGTTCATTTAATGCAGTAAGGCAAGATCAAATCTTGTATCCGATTTTTAGTTCAGAGGTATCAACAACACAAGATAGAGAGATAATTTTTGGATATGAACTTTCTAGTAATGGCACTTTTCTTTTAACTGTAGCAATGACGACAGACGACCCGATTAGGTATGTTCCTAACAAAGATGAGACACGGTCCTCTTCCATTCCTGTAGAGTACTAGCGGATCAATAGCTGAATTACTCAATATTGAAGCGGAATCATCGGGCGTTAACAGCGCCCTTTTTTATGGGGCAAATTTTTAAGGGGCAAAGGCGTAACACTGCTGCTAGTCAGTATGATACAAATTGCCATAAAAGTTTGGCTCTATAACGAGATGAACCGCAATGGCACGTTAGCTTGAGTATTTCAGTTAACGTGCATGCAGGGTGTTGCAACTATTGTGTTAAGCGACTACAAAAGCTCTGCAACGATTTGCTTTAACAAAAAGGTTTCTCGTTCAATTGACATACCTTTCTTCGGGCTATTAGCGATAGTGTGCTCATTGTGGCTTATCGCTTGATGGATGTTGATCCAAACAGGGCGCATACCGTTTTGGATCTCGTGGGCTTCTAGCTTAGTTTCGCCAAGCGCTGCATCAATATCACAAACAAAGCAGAAAGAGTCCATGTGCACCACCTCAAAACCATTTCTATTCCAAGGTCGAAACTCTTCATAGCGGCCAAATTCACTGATGATCTCGATATGCTGCGCACCGGTTTCCTCTTCTAACTCACGCATGAGTCCGGTTTGAATATCTTCACCTTCGTCGACTCCACCACCGGGAATGCTGTAATCATGGTAGCGCTCTGTGTAGAGCATTAAGATCTCTTCACCCTTTAAAATAATGCCGCGTGCAGCTTGGCGATGAAAACTTTTAGTCGCTAGCTCATTGGCAGTTAGCTGAGCAAGATCGGCATGAACAGTTGATTTTAATAGACGCATGAGAAACTCGTAATGAAGTGAGAAGATAGCCGCCAACAAACCGCTATGCGGTTTTACAATATGGTATCAAGCTTTGATAATCCGCAATAACACGTTTGATAAAGGCTTTTTCTGTGGCTGATGATGACGCGTTGTTCAGCCCATCAGCAATACGTTGATAGTGCTTTAAGATGCTTGCAAGGTAGTTAGCCTCAAGCTCTGGGTTGGTTCCCCACATGACAGAACCAACCGCGCTTATCGGTTGTTCACTCATGGTTGATAAGTGCAGTATTTCATAAAAGCGACGGTTTTCTTGTACTAGCTGTTCAGAAATTAAACCTAGGCCCAATTGTTTCATTGCCATGCGCACTTTATAAATATGATGTACCGGACATAGAATAAACTCCAGCTGATGCTGTGGATGACGGGCGATAATTTGCTGCATCAAAGCTATGGTTAAATCACCGCCTACACCCGCAATAATCACTAATTGTCGCGCGTGTTTGTCTGCTAAATCGAGTTGTCCAACATCAGTGCAGTGTACTTGCCAGTCGTGTTGATTGTGCTGCTTAGCCGTTTGCGGGTAAAAACGCTGTAACTTATGCTCAAGCTGTTGCATTAAATTAGGCACGACATCGACAAAATGGATCTGCTGTGCCGCCTTGCGCTCCAGTAGCGCCGCACCAAGCAGGCCATGATCACAGCAGCAATCCCAAATATGTTGATAATCATTGACGATCATCTGGTTGATTTGCTGTAGGCGTTGGCTAATTTTCAAAGACTGATTCACTCGGAATAAAATGGCCGGCCATTTTAAATGATGCTATAGGGATGTCGTCAATAGTCGGCCTTTGATTAGTTGCAGCTTAAGAAGCTAGCATCTCCTTATTCGAGACAATCATCACTCGTTGAATCGATTCACTCTCGGGATCTTGTGCGGCAATCGCACATGACAGCATCGCTGCGGCAACTTGTTCTGCTGCAATTGGACGATATTGATGTAATGGACCGACAAAAACAGCAGAAACAAAGCGAAATGCATTTTTAGCGGCATCTTCGAGTAATCGGCTTTCGCTGCGTTTACCGAGTAATAAACTAGGTTGAAATAACCAAAGGCGTTTAGGTGATGCCGCTTGTTGCGTTTCAGCTAATAACTGGCTTAGTGCCTCTTGGGTTTGACCTTTCACCCGGTTATAAAAGCTTTTGGCTTGGCTATTTGCGCCTAACGCGGTAACGACAAAGTTAGCACTTGCTTGGCATTTACTGATGAAATCAAGGCAAGCTGTTTTATCAACCGCGATAAAGGCTTGTTGGCTGCCAGCCTGCTTAATCGTGGTACCTAAACAGCAAAATGCGTGGTCAATTGCAACGGGGAGCGTGAGTGTTGCAATTTCGCTTAACTGGCAAGCTATGAATGTGACTTGGGTTTTGCCGTTGGCTTGGTATTGCGGGGCGCTTCTGCCAATAAGGACAATGTTTTCATAACAGTCAGAATCAATTAACTTTTGCAGCAGTAACTGCCCAATAAGTCCGGTAGCGCCGATCAGTGCCGCGTTCATATGCTTGCTCTAAGTAAAAGTGTTGATAGCGTAAGTGTAGAGAGCTAGAAGAGGGAAGCAAATACTTTATGCTTTTGAGCCAAGAGTCTTGACCCTGTTGATTGTTACAAGGCCGGCAGCACCGGCCTTTGGACTAACTAAATTGGCATACCTATTTATGTTTTGCAGTCAGTTTAGCTATTTCAATGATGGTTTGGCAGGCTTGCTCCATAGATTCAAGACAGACGTATTCATGCTTGCCATGGAAATTATGACCGCCAGTAAAGATATTAGGGCAAGGTAAACCCATGTATGACAGGCGCGAACCGTCGGTACCGCCACGGATAGGCTTAACAATTGGTTCTATGTTTAGGTTTTGCATTGCTTGTTTGGCAATGTCGATAATATGCGGGTGCGGCAATACTTGCTGTTTCATATTCAAATAAGAGTCTTGAATATCAATTGTGAGCTGACCAATACTGAGCTCAGCGTTATATTTGCTCACAAGGTCCGCTAACCAGCGTTTTCGTTGCTCGAATAGATCGAGGTCAAAATCGCGAATGATATAAGTTAGTGTGGCTTTTTCGGTTACGCCTTCCATGCTCATTAAGTGGAAGAAGCCGTCGTAGTCTTTACTGCATTCCGGTGTATCTTTTAATGGCATTTTGGCGTGGAATCGAGCCGCAATAGTTTGCGCGTTAACCATCACACCGTAGGCTGTTCCCGGGTGACAGTTATTGCCGGTTGCAGTTATCACTGCGGTTGCGGCATTAAAGTTCTCATATTCAAGCTCACCAAGTTGGCCGCCATCAACTGTGTACGCCCACTGTGCACCAAAGCTTTCAACATCGAAATGGTCGGCGCCGCGACCAATTTCTTCATCGGGTGTAAAGCATAAGCGAATTTTACCGTGAGGGATTTCAGGATGAGTTAGCAGGTGGTGTAGTGCGCAAATAATTTCGGCAATGCCAGCTTTATCATCACCACCTAGCAAGCTTGCGCCGTCTGTAGTGATCAAGGTTTGTCCTTGATATTGATTAAGGCTAGTAAACTGGCTTGGCGAAAGTACTTCTTCAAGACCTAACTGAATATCTTTGCCGTTATAATTTTCAATAATTTGTGGGTTAACGTTAGCCCCACTAAAGTCTGGTGCGGTATCTAGGTGAGCAATAAAACCAATACATGGAGCATCAGCGACATTGCCCGGCACAGTCGCGGTTAAATAGCCTTTATCTGATAATTTAACCTCTTCGAAACCAAGGCTGATAAGTTCTTGGCGCAGATGCTGAGCAAATACAAACTGGTTATCTGTACTCGGGACACTTTGGCTACTGCCATCAGATTGAGTGTTAAAACTGACGTAGCGTAAGAACCGTTCAAGTAGCTGTTGCTTCATAATCGTAATGTCTAAAATAGCAAAAAGTGCTTGGAGTCTAACAAGCCATTGAGTGAATTCATTAGATGTTGATCAAATTTTACTTAATCACTGCTTATTTTGTTATGTCGTTTTCTGTCTGCTCAGTCACAGTTGAGCGCTACTAACTTCATTGTGGTTTGGTTATATTAGGTGCAGTTTTGCCTTAAAGAGAGCATTTACAATGGATATAGCATGGCTGCAGTTAGGCCTGTTTATGTTGGTGTTATTGGTCCCACTCGCAATAAGCCGATATTTCCAATTAGCGTTGAGCCTAGATATGTTATCAGCGGTAATACGCATGACGCTGCAATTGGTGTTAGTCGGTCTTTATCTGCAATATCTATTTGAACTTGATAGTGTTTGGGTCAACTCTGCTTGGCTGTTGGTCATGTTACTTGTTGGTAGCAGTTCGATAATTAGCAAAGCTAAACTACCTAAGCGACTCTTATATATGCCAGTATTTTTTGGCTTAGTATTAGGCTTGTTTCCAGTGTTGTGGTTGATGATTGTTTTTTTACTGTCACCAGAGCCGTTATATACCGCGCAATATTTAATCCCCACAGCGGGGATGCTGCTAGGCAATTGTTTAAGCGGCAATATTGTTGCGCTACAGAGGTTATTTGGCGCATTTAGTGATAGAAAGGCTGAGTATCAAGGTGCATTGGCGCTGGGCGCTTCTCCTTCACAAGCCTGTTTGCCCTTTGTGCAAACCGCGATGCAACAAGCGTTTGCCCCCATTATGGCTTCAATGGCAACAATGGGCTTAGTAACGTTACCGGGGATGATGACAGGCCAAATACTTGGTGGTATTGATCCGTTAATTGCCATCAAATATCAGATAGTGATCTCTGTGGCGATTTTTGTCACCTTGTCAGTCTCTGTTGCTGCCACTTTGCTTTTATGCGTTCGCCGAGTCATTGCCAGTACAGGGCGAGTTAACGTCTTCATGAGTAAATAAGAAAGGCTGCAAGCTTTAATGGCTGCAGCCTTTGATGTTTGAGCTTTTTACACTACTAGATGATCAAACCTCAGTGCAAGTTACAGCACTAACTCCATATCAAGTTCGATATCGGTACAGCCTTTTTTACAGCAAATACCCGCAACGCTGTCTTCTTGGCCTTTTACAGGTAGCTTCATAGATAGTGCTTGGTTGCACACAGGGCAGAGAACGGTATTACCTTTAAAGACTCTTTTGATAAGGTTTTTTTGTTCGATAAAAGATTTTGCTGTGGTGTCATTGATCACCGAGAAATCCATTTTTGCCATAGATTTTTTGTGCCTTTGTGTTTGCTATGCACAAGGATATTTGTGCGCTAATAGGCTGAGTATATCTAGGCTTTTCACTGTAATAAAGCTTTAGTCAGTGCTAAATCGGCATATTTTGATTAAACAAAAACAAAGGTCGGATATGGTGTTTGTTATTTGAGGCGTATAAACGGACTGAGTATACTAGCGCATTGTTATTTTGGGTTGGTTTGTCACGGGCAAGAGAGTACATAAATGAGTGAAGAGTTACCTGTTAGTGGATTAGCTAACGCGACTAAAGAGGTGCAGTTGGCTGTTGATCTGATCTTTCTTTTAGAGAGCAATAATATCGATCCCGAAGTTGCGTTAGCGGCGTTAGAAATTGTTAAGCAGGACTTACAAGCTAAGTGCGGATCATAATATTTACTATCACTTCAATTAATTGACAGCTGCAATTTATGATTTAAGTCATTACAGCTACAGTTTGTCAGCATTATAGCGCTATTTAATACGGTTTTTTATAATGGAATCTTCGACGACTATTTCGTTACTCGATCTTGTTGCACCTTTTTGTTTTATTGTCAGTTGGGTGGGTTATACCTATTTTGCCAAGCATAAGGCTAAAACGACCAATTGCATCGCGCGCTGCTTGCATCAGCACCGTATTCACTGGATGCATGAACTTATTGGTCGAGAGGTTAGAGTGGGGGAGGCTGCATTACTGGCTAACCTTGAACGTAATATTGCTTTTTTTGCATCCACAACACTACTTGTATTAGCCGGTGTGTTAACGCTATTTGCTCAAGTTGAACGCTTAGAGGCGGTTATTGCCAGTATTCCATTTGCTGCTGAACCTAATCATGCATTAGTACAGGTCAAGCTGGGCATGCTGACGTTTATTTTTATTATGGCGTTTTTTCAGTTTACTTGGTCGATGCGCCAGTACGGTTTTTTAAATGTTATGGTTGGCGCGGCACCAGTTGATAAAGATGGCAAAAACGAAAATTTACGTCGCTATGCTAAACAGATGGCAACGGTGCAAGATCAAGCGACTCACTCTTATAACTACGGTTTGCGCTCTTACTACTTCTCAATGGCGGCTTTATGTTGGTTCTTTCATCCTATCGCTTTTATTGCTGCGAGTATTTTCGTGGTGATCACGCTATATCGACGAGAGTTTAAGTCTAAAGCCGTGATTGCGATCACCAAAGGCCAAGAGCTACTTAAGCAAGAAAGGGCTGACAAATACAGTTAACTCTTTCTTTGCCTAGCGTGGCTAAGAAACTCCTGTTTTATAACGCTTGCTCTGTGGCTGTTTCTGCAGGGCAAGCTTTATTGCGCATAACGTTAAAGATGGCATTAACATCAATTTTGGCATCAAGTCTTGATGCCAATAGATACATGCCTGCGAGTTTACGGTGAATGAAAATGGCATCAGCTGGTGGTGTATGCCACTTGTCAGCGTTTGAGCTAATTGCCATACCTGCAGCTTTAATGCGTTGAGCTAAGTCGCTAGCACCAAAGTCATAGGCTTGCTCTGCGCGCAATGGCTCACAAGCCTGATAGAAAATATCTAAGATCAGCGATTTTTGTTGCTCATCAATAGCCGCTCTAAAAAAGCCTATTTTCTCTGCGGCACTGGCCATCGCTGCACGGTCATTATCTTTGGCTGCACACATCAGTAATAAGTACTGCTTAGATAAATGGGTTGGGATCTTCCGTGTGGCACCAAAATCTAATAATACAATTTTCTGTTTATCTGATTGATATTGAAAGTTGGCAAAATTAGGGTCAGTTTGCATTAATCCAAATTCAAATAACTCCCTGAAAAATAGCCTGAGTAATTGACTGGCAACACTATCGCGGATCGTTTGTTGCTCATTGGCGACCGATTCGATACTGGCACCATCAATGTAGTCCATCACTAGGATGTCGCTGGTACATAAGTTTGCGATGGGGGCCGGGATAGTAAAATCGGTGTCATCGTTAAGCAATGCACGATAGCGGTTTAGCATCGCTAGCTCGATTTGATAGTCGGCTTCACTGTGAAGCTGTTTTTTAGCTTCATTTAACAGGTTATCAAATTGCACGTTTTGCGGAACTAAGCCCGACAAGCGGAGCAGAGAGGCGACATTATCAATATCACTATCTATGCTGTCACGGATCCCTGGGTATTGGATTTTTACCGCTAACTTTTTGCCATCCGCTAAGGTCGCCTGATGTACCTGACCAATGGAAGCGGCTGCAAAAGGGCGCAGTTCAAAGTGGGCAAAAGGCGTTAACCAATCTGCTCCCCAATTTCGCTGCAAAATTTCAATAAGCTGCTTGTGTGGCATCACTTTAGCTTCTGAGCGCAGCTTAGATAAAAGCTCACTCAACTCTTTTGGCATTAGTTCACCAGAGTCCATCGACAACATTTGGCCAACCTTCATGGCAGCGCCACGCATTTGCGACAGTTTCTCAGCAACCTGGGTGATATTCTTCGGCGTTAGCACCAGCTCTTGTAACTTTGGCGACTGGCCTTGGCTAAGCTTCTTAGCGCCTTCAAACAGTACATTTCCGGCAACGCGAGAGGCCAAACCGCCCAAAGAAGATAATCGCGACAGGCGGCTAGCTGGTACTTTTGCTGTTTGGGAGCTTTTCATTTTATAACCTCATATGAAACCAAGTTACTGACTATGTTTTATTTAATGACAGTTATCAATACGCGACAAAATTAATAAAGATCAAGCAAAGTAGGCATAAGAGCACTTAGCAAAATCGGTATTAAATAAGATTTGTTTTGGGTTATAGATTAATTGGTTCTTGGTGTGGTGCTGTTTATCCTATAGTATTGCCGGCTATTTTTAGATACGGATAAGGTTTGAGTTTTGCACACTATTGAGCAGTTAATGTCGGGACAATTACAAGGCTGTAAGCGCCTACAAATTGCAGCAGGTTTAACCGAGTTTCCTCAAGCCATTTTTAACTTGGCTGATAGCCTTGAAGTTCTCGACTTATCTGACAATAACCTAAGTGAACTGCCTGATAACTTAGACCAATTAACACAGTTAAAAATACTGTTTTTAACTAATAATAACTTTGATTCAGTGCCGTCGGTACTGGCTCGCTGCCCTAAGCTTGAAATGATTAGCTTTAAATCTAATAAGCTAACATCAGTGCCGGAGCAGTCATTACCAGAGCAAACCCGTTGGCTTATTTTGACAGATAATCAAATTGAGTCATTACCCGAAGACATGGGACGCCTGTATCGATTACAAAAGCTTGCGCTTGCAGGTAATAAGCTAACATCGTTACCGGATAGCATGGCAAATTGTAAGCAGTTAGGTTTAGCTCGCTTGTCAGCGAACGCGATGACAGCCTTGCCTGATTGGCTATTTCAATTGCCTAAGCTTAGCTGGTTGGCGATTGACGGTAACCCAATTGCAGCAGCTAAAGAGGCGGCAACGATTGACACTCATACAAGGGTGCCAACTGTGAGTTTTGAAGCCATTGAACTACAGCAGGTAATAGGTCAAGGTGCTTCTGGGGTGATTTATCGAGCTAAATGGTTGCATCAACCCGCTGAGTTAGCCGGTTCTAGCCATGACATTGCCGTTAAAGTGTTTAAAGGTGAGGTTACCAGTGATGGTTTCCCTGAAAACGAACTCATTAACTGTTTACAGGCTGGGCAACATCCAAACCTAATTAAAGTTATTGCCCAAATTAATGAAGCCGATAAAGCAGCGTTAGTGATGGAGCTTATTCCTCATCAATATCAAAATTTAGGCTTACCGCCATCATTACAAACTTGTACCAGAGATACTTTTTTACCTGAAACTCAGCTTGAGCTGCTAACAATTTTAAATATGGCTGCGCAGATGGCATCAGGCCTGAAACATTTACATCAGAACCAAGTCAGCCATGGTGATATCTATGCCCATAACACTATGTATAACGCTGAAGCCGATCTGTTATTTGGTGATTTTGGTGCTGCGACTAATTTGAGTTTGTTGCCGCAATTACAAAGAGAGGCGATGGAAAGTATAGAGGTTAGCGCGTTAGGTTGTTTTATCGAAGATCTCATTCAAAACTGCTTAGTAACCAGTGAAAAAGTGCTGGACTTGCCAGCTGAGCAAACAGCAATACTCGCAAAATTGAATGCATTAGCTGCCGATTGTGTACAAGCTAATGTGGCGTTGCGCCCGCGCTTTGCAGAAATCGAACTGTTAATAAAGCAATATATTTGTCAGTTAACCTCTGAAGCAGCACTCGCTATTTAAGTGCTATTTAGCTTGATAAAAAATGCCGCTAACGACAATTAGCGGCATTTTTTTATGGATGAAACATATCAATCTTTGCTCATTTTGGCTTGGTTGTGGCTGCGGGGAACCGGTCTTGGCCTGTGAGTCTGTTTATGAGTGCTTTTATGTTTTTGTGTATGTGTCGCTCTATGCTCCTGCCTATGTGTTTTAGCTGCTTTATAAGGTGTTTTATGCTGCTGAACCTTATGTGTTTTATTTACTCGCGACATCTTGTTGTGCTGGTTAAATTGTGTGTTGTGTGATTGCTTATATGACTTTTGCTTTAGCCTAGTATTTGCATGCAGCTTGCTACGTAACTGCTGCTCACGTTTATGCTGCACTTTATCTCGCGTAATGGGACTGATAGCCTTGTTTGATACGCGGATAGGATGATGGCTTTTGTATTTATGTCTTAAAGCACCACTGCTGTACGCTACGCCGCGTCTATGCTGTGGTTTATGTGCCCAGCGCTTTGCGCCGTGACTAGTGACAATACGGCCGCGGTGACGGTATTTATGTGAGTTATGGTGATGCACTACAACCACATGACGCTTATGCCAATGGAACGCACTAAAGTAATAGTTGAAGCTAATGTGCACACCTGCACGCCAATAAAAATGGCCATAACTAGGTCTGACATATCCAGGGTAAACCGCCCAATATATCGGTGGGTATCGGTACCAACGCCAATAGCCGTAAACGGTTCTCGGATCATAGTAGGGCACGTAAACTATCTCTTTTTTCACTGGCTCAATAATGATCTGATTACTCACGCGCGTGACTTGCATATTTTCCATCTGCTCAAGGCTATTAGCATTGTCAGCCTCTTGTCTCAGCATTTGAATACTGGCTAGCACCTGAGCTTCATCTTGTAAAAAAGCGTCACCCAATGATTGGGTCCAATCAAGATCTTCACTGAGCTTTTGCAATACATTTGGAAACGCAATTAGCGCCACTACACTTGGGTCCCAATCTTTATTCTGCGCTTTATCGATTTGTTTTTGAGTCGATAAGTGTTGCTTCGATTGTTGCCAACGATGTGCTTGAACCACTTCAAGTGGGTAGGTTGAGGCAATCAAAATATGAGTGAGTAAACTATCGGGATAAAGGGCGATCGGTGCCAGCATCTGTGCAAGTTGTCCCTCACTATATTGAGTTTGCTCAAGCTGGTTTTGCTCGGCGTTGACGGTAGTCACTGGCATTATCAAAGGCATAGCGATAACAAGTGACAGGTAACACCATTTTTTGAGTGTGTTCATGTGAACTCCCGACCTTTTTATACGTTAGCAGCAGTATAAAAAGGCCAATATGAACAGAAGCTGAAAGCCTAAAGTGACACGAAAGTGATACCAATGAGTTTGCCAAAAATGTTCTGAGTAGAGCTACTCTTATACCAATGGCTACCAGTATTAAACCGTAAAGATAAGCTGAAACTTAGCACCGCCGAGCGCTGTTGAGCGGCTAACAGTTAGTTGGCCTTGATAGCTATCAACTAAGTCGCGCACAATCGCCAGACCTATGCCGTGACCTTGCTGATAAGTGTCGGCACGAGTGCCACGTTCAAATATTTGTGTATGCAGTGCTTCGTCTATTCCCATGCCGTCATCTTCAATGGTAATAATAAGCTGAGCCTGCTGTGTTTTTACCTGAAGCAACACTTGGGCGTTTGCCGCTTTACAGGCGTTATCTAACAGGTTGCCAAGGATCTCGGTTAAGTCGCTCGCATCACCTTTGAAAACCGCATTTCTATCAACATCCTCAGTGATGGTTATCCTTGGCTGGCAGTATATTTTTGGCAGGTTACGAACCAGCTTGTCTGACACATCAACCACAGCAACGCCCAAGTGCCACGCTGAACCTGCAGCGGACTGAGCGCGTTTAAGCTGGTGGCCGATAATGCGGTTGATTTGGTTAACTTGTTCAAACGACTGTGGGCTTAAGTCCTTTTGACTTTGAATAACCGCTAAAGGTGTTTTTAAACTGTGGGCGAGATCGGCTAAGGCATTTCGATAACGTTTACGCTGATTTTGCTCTGTATTGAGCAAGGTATTCAGTTGCTTTGCTACAGCGTTAAGTTCGGACGGGTAGTGCTCGTCTAACTGCTTAGCTTGGCCGTTTTCAATAGCGGCTAATTCATGTTGCAACCGAGTCAATGGTTTTAACGTCCACCATAGCCACAATAATTGAATCGAGAGTAATGCGGCCATTAAAATCAGTAACCAGCGCCAAAGCTGCTGATTAAATGCCTCTACCTGCAGCTGATAATCGCTTTGGTCTTTGATGATATAAACGGTAAAGGGAAAGCGTGTGAGCTGCGGCTCCCCAAGTTTGTTGAGCCGCTCCGTTTCAAAGCTGGCACTAAAGCCGTAAACCAAGTGCGGTTCACCGTTAAGCATAATCTCACTAAACTGGCCTTGGCCTTTTTCTGGTTGTGGAAACATCGCTGCGGTATGAACCGCAGTCGTAATCGCAGCTGACAAATCGATACCAAGTAGAGAGTTTGAGCGCCATGCAACTTTGCGGGCACTGTTGTTTGTCGGATTGGTTTGCTGTACGAGTGTTGTAGGCTGATTCTCGACAGCCTTGCTTTCGATAGCGTTATTTTCGACAAGTTTGGCCGCAAAGTTATCCGTTGTATCAGTAGCCAGAGGCGCGCTTGGTTTTACAGGAACCGTGATTAGCGCATATAAACCGGATTGAATCACATTGAACTGATTTTCTAACAGTACTTCAGGCATTAATAGCTGTTGGTTATCGACTTCGGTCACCGCTAAAATCGAATAAACATAGGCTTTGAGTTCTTTGACTGAGGCGCTTTTGACTTGCAGTTTAAACGCATCATTTAGGGTGACTCCAACAATGGGTAATAACACTAATACCAGCAGCATCGCACTGATTATAAGGCGCGCCTTTAATGAATGCATAAGTTGAGGCAAACGCTTAATCCGATGCATTGGTTAACTGCTATGATTGCTTAGAGAGACAAGGCGATAGCCTTGACCACGAAGAGTTTCAATCAGGCCGAGCTGATTGTCTGGGTCGAGTTTTTTGCGCAAACGCCGAATAAATACCTCTATCACGTTTGAATCTAAATCAAAATCTTGATCGTAAATATGCTCTGTTAGTACGGTTTTTGATTTCACTTCACCGATATGCAGCATCAAGTATTCAAACAGCTTGTATTCAGAGCCACTTAAATTAATGGCTTGTCCAGACTTAGTTAGCTCAAGGCTGCTGGTGTTTAGGCTAAATGGGCCATTGGTAATAATTGGACTGGCTTTGCCCGCAGAGCGGCGAATAAGAGCTTTTAAGCGTGCAACTAATTCTTGTGGGTGAAATGGCTTGGTGAGGTAGTCGTCAGCACCCGCATCTAAGCCTGCAACTTTATCTTGCCAGCTATCACGGGCGGTTAAAATAAGAATAGGAAAGTCAATCTCAAGTGCTCTTAACTGCGTGATAACGGCAATACCATCAAGCTTAGGTAAACCGACATCTATAATCGCAGCATCGTAGTTATATTCGCGGCCTTGAAACAGACCAATTTCTCCGTCATCGGCAGTATCGACTGTGTAATTGGCATCAATAAGGTGCTGCTTTAAATTTGATTGCAGCTCTAAATCATCTTCAACTAATAACAATCTCATGCTCTGGCTCCTTGTTGTGCGGCGCGATAATAAGGCTTTGTTAGCAATAACCTTTAGTTAGTTGCGAGAAACACGACCTGTTTTGGCATCGACTTTGACATAAAACACCACTCCGTCATTGGATAGGAGTTTTACGCTATAACCAGGGTTGCCATTAACCCGGCTAGATTGCACCTTGAGTACTTTGCCGCGATATTGGCGCTTGGCCAGCTGCAGTGCTTGCTCTTTGCTATGAACCTTAAGTTTCTGCTGCTGACTATTCGCTTTCATTGAGGCCGCCATCATAGATGTGACAGCATGCACTGTACTGGCTGTAGCAGTCTGCACAGTCAATAGTGAAAGCGAGAGCAATATGATAGATAAAGCAGTTTTCATTAAAGGTACCAAAGGCTTGAGATACAGCCAGTTTAAAAGATCCTATGCAATTAGTCATTATCTGCCAAAGCCTAGTTAGGTGGCGTTCCTATGCTTTAGGAATCATCGACTTTATACATAGTTAGATGAACGCTGGCTGAATGTGGACTGTCTACTTAAAGAGTCAGGTTTGCTGCCGTAAAGCAAACCTATTTATCTTAGGGCGTTAATCTGCTCGTGGTTCTTGCTAGTTTTCTGTCGGAAGGAGAGCGCAAATTAAGGTGACAGCAACGCTGACACCTTATAAACAAATTCACATTATTCGCTGCGGCACATGCCACAAATTTTATGGCCATCTAGATCCAAGAAATAGCACAAATGCATGTTACCGGTGGAAGTGTTGCGTAAGCCGGGAGGTGTTTCAATGCTCGTTGCTCCGTTTGCTACGGCAACAGTATGAAACTCTTTGACTTGCTCAGGTGAGTGACAAGCAAAGCCTATCGTTGAACCATTAGCAGCATGTGCCGGCTCATCATTTATCGGTTGAGTAATACAAAACACCGATCCATCATGAAGATAGAACAGTCGTTTATGGCCAGTGTCATTTATATTATGTACAGGTTTGTTGATACCCAGAACAGCTAATACAGAGTTATAAAAACGTTCTGAACTTTCAATGTCATTGGTTCCAATCATTATATGGCTAAACATCTCGATATCCTTATTAATAAGTCAATAATCATTAACTTAGTGAGATTTTATGAAAACGCTATAGACACAGGATTAACGCTGTCATTAAGGCTAAATCTCGTTGCCTGCATATATGATGAGCGAAAACGGTCTACAGTTTTCTGTCCTTGTTTGTAAGCTTGTTATGGCTCACTCCCATACTTTATGTTTATTTATTGACCAGTACCAGCAATATAACCAGTTCACTCCAATTTTTGACTCATAGATTGTCAATTTTAACGTTCAGCTTGTGTTCACACTCAGTGGACTCTAATGGCCTCATTAAGCACGTTTTTCGAGGTGAAGATGAACACAAAACAAAATCATAATTCCCACAGGGGTACTCAAAAGAGCAGGTTAATACGAGCGCTGAATGTTGGCTTATTAACATTATCAATGGTGACTATTCTGCCAGCGAGTGCTAATTTGGATATAAGTCTGCTTTCGCAACCGCAAAGCATCTCAGTTGCGCAAACGGTTACCAGCGGTGAGCAAAGTGCTCAAACGGCTCAATATGGCAATGCTTTATCTGAGCAACAAATCAGTAAGCTTGATCAGCAAAGGCTTCTGCAAGCTAAAGAGCTTGACGGCAACGAGGCGCTGCCTGCAAAACTCACTCGTGAGCAGATCATTCAAATCCATATTGATAAGGCGTTAAAGACTCAACAGCTTGCTGAGAAAAATAATGCCAATCTGCAGTTTGCTAATGGCGTCTACCGAGATTTTTATATTTACGATGCTTATAGCCGTTTATTTGTCGATAACGATTACGACGGCTTTTATCAAACCTTTAGTGTGACTTTTGATGCCGATGTTGAAGGTTACTACGCTAATGAGCGAGCAAAGGTATTTGCGGAGCTTTACTTGAGCCGTAATGGCGGCCCTTGGGAGCATTATTACACTACCGATGTGTTCACTATTTTTGGCAATGCAACCGATGACGACTTTGAGGTATTAACTACCTTAGATTTGGGTTACCGCACAGATCATTATGATGTCTTGATTGATTTATATGAAGTGGGTTATGGCGACATAGTGGCGACGGTAAGCTCAAATGATTTCGATAGTCTGTACGCTTTGCCGTTAGAAAGCAGTGACAGAGATGATATCTATATTGATGAAGACTACCACGCTGGCAGCTTGTCGCTCCCTTTGATGACAATGTTATTGCTGTTGCTCGGGTTAAAGTTGAGGCGCACTAGAAAAATAGCCGTTGACCTTATTTGAGTGACGGGCAAAAATTATGCATCTGATTTGAGCATAACCAAGGTAGCACACATGGAATTAGCTAACCCTATATCGCCAATCACTCAGGTTACAATTAAGCCAACAAATGCCGATACGGTCTTGTGGATGTGGGAGCATTTAGTGCCTTTTTCTGCAGCTCCAACTAGCTTACAAGGCGAGATTATTAGAGTGTTAGAGTTATTAGCTTGGGAGGCCCAAGCTAATAGTAATTTAAACTGGGATGACAGTTTTGATGAAATGCTGATCTTCTTAAGAAAAGCGTTTCTCTCTGCTGAGTTTCCGTTAGCACAACACTTTAGTATTGAAACCAGACTTTCTATAGAGGCTGACATCAATCGCTTAGCTAATTTTGTACTGCCAACAGAGTTAGATAGCCGTATTTTTAGTGAAGAACAACCCTACATCAAAGATGATCTTTATGATCGCTTAGCGGGGCATTTAGTCGATTACTGCCGCGCTTATCCGCAAATTATTCCTTACTTGAATGTGAAGTCTTAAGTATGAGTGCTTGTTATTATTGAATGTGATCTAAGTCACGTATCTTGTTGGTTTGTAACAACTAGTTGTGAATTTACATTGTAAACATTTTAAATAAAATTAAATAAAAACAACTACAAGCAAAAAGCAAATGTATCAGTGTTGAAACAGATGTTGCTTTGTTAATGAGAATCGTTATCATCCTGCCGCATAATACTAAAGTGGGGTTAATTGATGAAACATTTTCGCTATTCAATGTTAGCAATTGCATGCGCATCGACATTTTTACCAGCGATGGCTTACGCCGAAGAAGCAGAGCAGGCACTTGATAATGTCGAGCGTATTACGGTTTATGGTCGCCAGAATCAGGTGGTGATGAACTCAGGTTTGGCGACTAAATCAGATATGTCGCTAATGGAGACGCCAGCAGCAGTTGTGGTGGTTGATCAAGAGCTTATTCAAGCGCAGGCGGTGACTAACCTGCAAGATCTTGTGCGCAATATCAGTGGTGTAACTCAAGCAGGTAACAACTATGGTATTGGTGATAACTTAGTGATCCGTGGTTTAGGCGCTAACTACACTTACGATGGTATGTATGGTGGTGCGGGCTTAGGCAATACGTTCAATCCAACTCGCTCATTAACCAACGTTGAGTCGGTTGAAGTACTTAAAGGCCCGGCGACAGGGCTTTATGGTATGGGCAGCGCTGGTGGTGTGATTAACTTAATTGAAAAGAAGCCACAGTTTGAGTCTAACCACAGTTTTACTGCTGAAGTCGGCCAGTGGGATACTTACTCACTTGAAGTTGATAGCACTGCGGCCATTACCGATGATCTGGCTTATCGTGTTGTGGCTAAATCGGCGCGTAGCGATGGTTACCGTGATATTGGTACTGACCGAGATGAAATTTATACCTCACTTAAATATGTGGTCAACGATAGCCAAGATCTGACTTTTGCAGCTACCTATATTAAAGATGCCATCGCTGTAGACTCAATTGGGCATCCTATCCGTATTTTCAATGCTGAATCTGTTGGTGGTAAAACAGCAGGTGAAGTGACGTGGGAAGATTTAATTAATGATCCGAATAACAAGGGTATTCAGCTAACAGAAGCTCAGCGCAAACAGCTTGCAGACTCGTTGGCATCAAGCGATGGTTTAACCCCTTATGCATTTGGTCATGCGGGGATTATCTCGCCAATGGCTAAAGATAACGAAGGTGAAGAACTCCGCTTTAAGCTAACCCATAATATCTATTTCAGCGATAATCTATTTTTGAATCAGCAACTGCAATATCGTGATTACACCTCTGGTTTTGCTCGCCAAACCGGTGCATATAACTATGTATATTGGGATCGTCGTGGCGCCATTAATGCAGATCCGCGTGCACCACTGGTTGAGGATGGTGTGCTTTACCCGTTTGCGGCACGTCGTCAAGAGTATCGAAAAGTAGACGCTGATGAGTCATCTTGGCAGTACTTTGCCGATCTTCGCTATGACTTCCAAATCGGTGATATCGACAACGAATTATTGGTTAATGCCAACTATGAAGATAGAAGCATTGCATTTAAACAATACTCAATTTATGACGCAGATAAAGTCATTAAAGACAAAGCTGGTAATACAATTTACCAAGGTAGCTTGCCGTATATCTACGACATTCGAAATCCAAACTGGGGGGAGGGCAGCTTCGAGGATTATGACCCACTATTGACCAGTAATTATGATAAAACCGTTAGTGCATGGGGCGTTGGTGTGCAGCACGTGGGTTATTTGGGTTACGGGTTTACCTCGCGCATTGGCGTGGCGTTTAACCAAATCAAACAGACTTACGAGCATTTAGGTGTTGATCCGCGTTATAGCTCAAGTCGTGCAACCCCTACACCTGAGGCGGATACCACAGATGATGGCATTACCTACAACTTAGGTTTGACTTACATGCCAACTGACAATCTATCGTTCTTTGTTAACCACTCTAAAGGTCGTACGGCTTATAGCATTTTAGGCAGTATTGCAGGTAACGATACCGATAGAGATGACAGTGAATCAGTTAGCGATGACTTAGGTATGCGCTTTAAAGCTTTCGATGACCAAATGTTGGCATCATTAGTGTTCTTTAAGAGTTCGCGCACTAACTTGCAATATAACAATCCAGATTATGATGAAGGTGTTTCTGGACCTAGTGTGCCTAAGTACTACTACAACGGTAGTGAAGAAACTACGGGTGTTGAGTTCGATATGAACGCGCACCTGAGTGATCAGTGGATGGTTAATGTTAATGCCGTTTACCAAGATGCTCGTGATAAGAAAGATCCGACTCGCTCAAGTTACGATACACGCCAAAAAGGTGTGCCTTATGTAACAGCAAGTGCATGGGTGACTTATGGTGCAGATTGGTTCTCGCTTGCAAGCCCAATTAATATCAGTCTTGGTGCCAATTATGTTGATGAGCGCAGTACTAACTCAACCTCATTTGGTATTCCAGATGGTTATGTACCAAGCTACACAGTGTTAGATACGGCTATTAGCTATGATGTTGATGATTGGAAACTACAGTTAAACGTTAATAACTTATTTAACGAAGAATATTACAGCAAAGCTATGTTCTTAGGTGGTATGCCGGGTGAAGAGCGTAATGCGAAACTGACCTTAACTTATCGTTTATAGATGGTTGTTGACTGTTAGCAAGGATGCTGACAGCAATATAACTGAATAAAAAATGCAGCCATTTGGCTGCATTTTTTATGTTTTAACTGCGATTCAATAAGCTTAGAACTGGTAGTTCACGCTTACATTGAAGTAGCGACCCGGTTGAGTGAAGTCTTCTTTGTCTAGGTTCATACTTGCACCAAGTAAGAACACAGACTGACCTGCAACGTCGGCATAGTCGATATACTCTTTATCGAACAGGTTATAAACACCCGCTCTTAGCTTCCAGTTATCGTCAATGCGCAGGCCAAAGGTTAAGTCCACTACCGCATAACCGCTGGTGCCGTATACTTCGTTGAACTGTTCTTTTGGAATACAAATGCCCATGGCACAGATATCTTCTTGAGCAAGTTCAATATCGTTAGTGCGGCTCATATGGTCGGCCCAGCGCACAACAGCGCCAAAGTCAGCTTCCATATCGGCAATATCGGTATACCAATTAGCACCAGCGTTACCTTTTAATGGGCTCACACTGTTGAGGTAATCGCCGTTTTCATCTTCACCATAGGTGTAAGAGATATTACCCCAAAGCTCAATGCTATCAGTTAGCCAATGGTTAATTTGCGCTTCAGCACCGTATAAAATTACTTCATCGCGGTTGTAGTACTGATACTTGAACTCCATTGGCACCATTACTGGAGGCCAGCCTGGAGAGATGCTTGGTGGCTTAAAGCTCACGTACTGCCAGTCAATATAGTCTTTAGCTTGAGTATAGAAAGCAGTTAGCTCGTAGTTGGTGTCGCTGTGGTTACCGCGAACGCCAATTTCCCAAGTATGCGATTGTTCCGATTCTAAATCGTAGTTAGCTTGGATTAGTACATCGGTCATTGAGCCTGCGTCAACTTCTAGCTCACCCCACTTTTGGTCAGGAGTTGGCATCTTGTAGCCGTAGGCGTATTGACCATACACACTCACTGAATCAGATAATTGGTAGACTAAGCCCAATTTTGGTGACCAGAAACTGTCACTCATAGATTGGAAATCTGCTGGATCTTTGCCTGCATCAATCGCTTGCTGCTGATCTGGCGTGTTATCGAAATAGTCATAACGTAGACCGGCGATCAAGTTTAAATCACCATCAAGCAGGGTCACATCGTCTTGCACAAAAATACCTAGACGCTGACTGTCTGTGCTCGCAAAGGTAAATGGTGTGGTGGTTTCACCTGTAATTGGGTCATTCACTTCACGGTGGCGAGACATGGTTGAAAACTCATAGTCCAAACCATAGGTGATCTGATGACCATAGCTGTCACCACCAATATATTTACTGAAGGTACTGTTGATACCAATGCGCTCATCTTCGAAGCTATAGTCGCGAATTTCATTTAGACCATACAGATCTTCTGGCTTAGCTTTAATGGTGCCAAAGTAATCTCTGTGCTCTAATTGCTCAGTTTTACCAAAGTAAGCGGTCACTGTGAGTGAGTCATGCATTTGCGTCGGCTTGCTTGAAACCAGTTGTAATGCACCATTGATAACTTGGGTGTCACGATCGGTATCGATGTTTTCATCTAGTGCACCAGTCTTATCATCAAACTCGTATTCCCAGCGCTTAAGCGTTTGCTCTAGGTAATCCAATGTTAGCTGCACTGAGGTGTAGTCATTGAAGTGATATTTACTTTTAAATAACACACTGTCTTGTACTAGATCACTGTCAGGCTGAGTGTCGTAGTAGTTAGGTAGTTCTTCACCTGTGCGATGTTGGTAGGTTAATAGGTTTTCAAAACCATTATAGGCTGCCGCGCTGGTAAAGCCTGCGCTGTATTCGTTGTTGATCCCGCTATAACCCGCGTTTAGTGATACGTAATAGTCATCGCCCATTAGGTAGTCGCTGGCATCTTTAGTGCGCATTACTACTACGCCACCTAATGCATCTGAACCGTACATAGTTGAAGCCGCTGCTTTTACTACTTCAACTTGCTTTAAGCTTTGTACTTCAGTTAAACCACGGCCGGTACCTTCAGCACCTGGGCCAAGTGGTGAAGCGTATTGGTTGTTAACGCGCACGCCGTCTTTAACCATCATGACTCGGTTGCCGCCAATCCCGCGAATGGTCACAGAAGTCGGTTTACCTGCACCGCCTTTTACGGCAACTGCAGATTCATTTCTGAATAAGCTACCAAAGTCATTACTCATGCTTTTTTCAATGGCGTCTTCATCAATCACCATGATTGAGCCAGCAACTTGTTCAATTTCTTGTTCCATACGCGAACCTGAAATAACAATCACCTCCTGCACTTTGGCATCGGCTTGCTGGTTTGATTGAGCATCTACCTTGGCCTCTTGAGCCTGAGCATTGAGCGCTGTACTTACGGCAATCGCCAGTACACTAACTTTGAGCTTGTTCATTAAGCACCTTAACTTATTAACCAAATGAGAATTATTCTCTTTTTAAACGCGCGCTATCTTATACCCTTATTGAGGTAGGATCTCGCCTTGAACGCGGCTATTTTTAGGGTTTGGCAGACTAAAAAACAAATTTTGAAAGCAGATCACACTTCTGTATTTAGCGTCGGCTACGAACGAATTTTATTTGCTCACAAATACACAAATATCCCACTTATGTATCCAGATGTATCTTATGGCTAATAGCGGTAGAGAATTTCGCTCCCTTAAAAAACAACAAGTCATTTACAACGCGATGTGCTGTGTTAGCTTAGATAGCAAAATACTGTTCGCTATAGATTTTTAGAGGCATTTAAGATGAAAACACCGATAATCACCTCCCTGGCATTGTTAATTAGCTGCTCGTTAAGCGTGTCATGTTTTGCGACAGATTTAGCTGAGTCGACAGCCGAAAACATGCCACAACTTGAAGCCCTATATACCCATTTACATCAGCACCCAGAACTGTCTTATCAAGAGCAAGCAACCAGTGCACGTATGGCTAAAGAGCTCAGCAAGTTAGGTTTTGATGTGACAGAAAAAGTCGGTGGTTATGGCGTGGTAGGGCTACTTAAAAATGGCGCTGGCCCAGTAGTGATGATCCGCGCAGATATGGATGCACTACCAATTACAGAGCAAACAGGTAAACCTTATGCCTCAAAGGTTAAAGTGTTAAATGCTAATAACCAAGAGGTGGGCGTAATGCATGGTTGTGGTCACGACATCCATATGACGAGTCTGATTGGTACGGCGCAGCAACTCGTGGCACAAAAAGATAACTGGCAAGGTACATTAATGATGGTGGCGCAACCTGCTGAAGAAGTGGGCGGCGGCGCGAAAGCCATGTTAAAACAGGGATTGTTTTCTGACTTTGCCACACCAGATTATGTGCTTGGCCTACATGTCAGTGCTTCAATCCCTGCAGGAAAAGTTGGAATAACGCCGGGTTATGCGTTAGCTAATGTGGATTCGGTTGATATTACTGTAAAAGGTGAGGGCGGCCACGGTGCTTACCCACATTTAACTAAAGATCCGATCGTGTTGGCGTCGCGTATAGTGTTAGCGCTGCAAACAATTACTAGCCGCGAATTATCACCGTTAGAGCCAAGTGTGATTACTGTTGGTTCGATCCATGGTGGTTCAAAGCATAATATTATTTCTAACGAGGTGAAATTACAGCTAACGTTACGTTCCTACAACCCTGATGTGCGTCTTGCCCAAATTGCCGCCATCAAACGTTTAACCAAGGGCATAGCCATTAGCGCTGGGCTGGATGAAGCGCGTTATCCTGAAGTGTATGTACATGAAGATGAACGTATCCCGTCAACCTATAACGACCCAGAATTAACTAACAAAGTGCAAGCAAGTATCCGCGCAGAGATAGGCACTGACAATGTAGTGCAAGCTGATGCGGTTATGGCTGGAGAAGACTTTGGTCTATATGGTTTGACTGCTGAAAAACGGCCCATCAGTCTGTTTTGGTTAGGCGCTGTGCCACCGAGCGAGTACCAACATAGCATTGAAACCGGAGCGTCATTACCGTCGCTACACTCCAGCCAATTTGCGCCAGATTACCCCGCTACAATTCAAACAGGTGTCAGAGCCATGAGTCGATCGGCTATAGACTTGTTTAACCAATAGGAACTTACTCAAGCGCGATGGCATTTGCGGTTGTTGAGCCATTAGCGTTTGTTTTCAATTTTAGATAATAACGCAAAGGTCTGTTGATCAAGGTGAGTGAGCTTTTTTTGGTTAACAATAACAACTGACTGGCTTACTGCTGCGTAGGCTTGTCGGTAGTTATGATCAATAAATTCAAGCTCTGCAAGCTTGTTTAATGCGCTAACTTGATCCGCAGCTGAGCCTGACTTTTTTAAATAATCTATCGCAAATTGATATTGAGTTCGCGCTTGAGCATATCGATTTAAACGCTGGTTAATATGTCCTGACCAATTTGCGATATAGCCCAAATATAACCAGTCCTGACTTTTGGCTGCAAAGCTCCTTGCTTGAGACAACAAACTTAACGCGAGCTCTAACTGGTTGTCTTCGAGTTTAACTTGCGCCTCAATAAACTTAACTCTCGCAAGCTGACGAAGATGATTTGGTTCTGCTTGCTCAGCTGCTTGCTCCAGGCGCTTTGATGCTTGCTCTAGCCGCTGATCCTTCAGCTCTATTTGTGCCAATAACCGGCTGGCGACAATGTTATTGGGAGCTGTGTTTAATAGCGTTTTTAACTTTGTTTCAGCAACATCAGTGTGATTATATTGGATCGCTTTCAGTGATTGAACCAGAGCTTTTGTAAACCAGTTTCGGTCGGTAGTTTGGTTAAATTGGTTACTGGTTGATTGCTTTATTAGTGTAATTAGCTTGGCTTGGAGCTGCTCAATCGAATCAGCTTGCAACACTCCTAGGTCAATTTGGTTTTGACTGATAAGGCGATAATTGAGATGTAAGTTGGGCACCGTTGTAAGGGAAGTCTCAACTATTAAGGCCGCGTTGGAAACAGCAAATAAGCGAGTTAGATTTAGCGGTTGTTGATCACCAATAAAGTTGGACGTTTGAGCCAGTAAAGCGATGACATCTTCTGCAAGTAGCACAGGTGAGTTTGCAGATGTCCCTAGCTGATTGATCACTTGCTCCATGCGTGTATAAGACTGCCAATCTAATTCATTGCTTGGCTTGGTTTGCACAACCGGCAAGATAATGATGCTGCCGTCAGCAAGCGTTGGTTTTTTATAAAATGAAACTGCTATAACAACAGTGATAAGTAATAGGCTTGCCACTAATGCCAGCAGAAAGGTTTTTGGCGATTTATTTATTAAGTTTTTGATAGATATAAACATAAAGTTCCTTTTTTGTTTGAGTTAAGTATAAACAACTCAAATAAATAAGGTAGTGCTTAATTGGAAGCTTAGGGGGCTAGGTGAGAGAGTTAGCTTAGGGAATTAGTTAGAGGAGTAAAAGATTGCGAGCAAGTGGTTTTCGTTCTGGCATGTAATGCCAGAACGAATAGACAAGTGACAGAGTTAACTTACTTGTTTAGCTTAGACTTTGAAAAAGCCCATGGATCTTGCGGTAATGGTTTATTTGGGGTTTTAGCTCTAGGTGCTGACTGATTGTCTGAGCTAGTGCCTTTGGCATTTCGGCGGTCATCTCGCCCCTCGTTACTGCGCTGCTTAGGTTTATTATCGCGTGCCGGTTTTGCTCGTTCAGGACTAGGCTTTTTATCACTGCTCGCAGCCGGTTTGTTTTTAGGCTTATAGTTTAAGATTGAAATTGGCACAGCTTTACGTGGCGCAAAGCCTTCAACTTCGCGACGCTCAATTAAATGACCTAAGCGGCTTTCAATCATACATAGGTTTTTAAAGTCATCTTTTGATAACAGGGTAACCGCTTCACCGTTAGCGCCCGCACGACCTGTTCGACCAATGCGATGAATATATTCATCGGCAGGGTATGGCAAGTCGTAGTTAATCACTAACGGTAATTCATCAATATCTAAGCCGCGCGCGGCAATACCTGTGGCGATAAGCAGGCCTATTTTGCCTGACTTAAAGTTGGCAAGAATTTGCTCACGTACTTCTTGGCTACGGCCGCCGTGAATACATTCAGCCGTAATACCGCGTTTTTCAAGCTGGCTAACCAGTTTGGCGGCGCCTTGTTTAGTCTCAATAAAAATAAGCGCCTGTTGCCAATTATTTTCTTGGATCAAATGACTAAGTAGTGCTGATTTTTTATCTTTATCAACGGTCACTAACCACTGCTCAATTTTAGGTTTATTGTCAGTGTTATGGGTCACTGAAATTTCAATTGGGCGAGTGATAGTTGCTCGCGCTAACTCTTTAACTTGGCGTGAAAGGGTGGCTGAAAACAGTAAACTTTGTCTATCAACAGGTAGCTTATCGATGATCTTATTGATGTCTTCAATAAAGCCCATGTCTAGCATTCTGTCTGCTTCATCAAGTACTAAAATTTCTAGTTCATCGAAATGAATTGCGCGCTGGGTATACATATCCAGCAAACGACCTGGCGTGGCAACGAGAATATCAACACCTTCAATTAAACGCTCACGCTGTGGCTTTGAATCCACACCACCATACATGGCCATTGAAGTCAGGTTAAGATACTTACCATATTGGCTAATGTTATCTTCAACTTGCACCGCAAGTTCACGAGTCGGCGTTAAAATCAGTGCACGAATGCGCTTTTTGCGTTGAGTCTCGCTGTTACTGAGCATCTCTAGGATTGGCAGTACAAAGCTTGCAGTCTTACCTGTACCGGTTTGCGCGGCAGCAATCAGGTTACGTTGACTTAAAATAACAGGGATTGTTTTTGCCTGAATAGGTGTTGGGCTAGTGTAGCCTTGCTCTGTTACGGCTTTAACAATTGGAGTGCTTAATCCAAGCTTAGAAAACGGCATGCGAGTCTCGATTAGGTATCAGAATTATCTATTGCAGTTATCGGTTTTGCGCGGGTTGAGGCAGATAAACGCTGATAACTGTGTTGCTGTTTGCCATTATAACAGCATGTTGCCAATCGCGCTTTAGTGATGTTGTATTGCCAAGTTCTGTACGTACTCTTAAACGATGATTTTGCCCAAGCTAGTTAACAAAGAGCTGACAAGGAGCCAGCTCTTTGCTTGTTATATCTGTGGCTAACAGCCTTTTGGAAATATCCAAACTTCGACAGCGCCATTCTTACTGCCAAAGTCATCACCTGATGAACCTGCAGTTGAAGGTGCTGTGTCTTGAGTCGGCGCGCTGTTACAGGTAGTGGCTGGGATCACTGACCAGCTTCCGCCACCGGCTCCGGCTCCATCGTCGCCAGCACCACCGCCGCCATAACCACCACCGCCGCCACCGCCGCCAGAAGCGGTAAAGCTATCATCAGCATTGCCACCTCTACCATCGGAACCGACCCCAGGATCACCATTGACCCATGCACTATTGCGGCCTAAATATCCTTGTCCGCCTTGGCCACCAATACCGTCTTTACCATCATCTGCGCCATTGCCACCATTACCCCACTCATCCGTGCTGCCACCGTCGGCAACATCAATAATGGCTTGGCCTATGCCAATCGTTCCTTGACCCATGATTGATGAGGCTGCAACACCACCGGCACCGCCATCTGTACCATCGTTAAGCCAGCCTGATGATTCGCCACCGCCACCACCGCCGGCGATCAATATGACATCGTCTTCTAGTGAACTCGGGCTGCTTTCTGCGATCATCACTAATGTCGATGAGCCGCCGTCACCATCGATATTACTCAATGTGCCATTTTCACCAAGGAAAAAGTTAAATGATGTTTGTCCATAGTCATCGAGGAAATGAGAAAGGGTTGTGACCGTTGAAGCAAAACCGCTTTTACCGCCGTCACCACCAGAGGTCCAAAGTCCACCATTTGAGCCAATCCCCCCTTCTCCACCCCAAGCCAAAATAGCCAGAGGAGTGTCGTTGTCTAAGCTGGTATCAAACGATGAACTAACTTGACTGAAAATATCGACAAGATTTACAGAAGTAATGAGCTCTGAAGTATCTTTTGCTTCGCAGCTTTCTATTGGTGTAGCGCCATCAACACCACCGTATTCTGTGGTACACACTTCCTTGTCTATAGCGGGCAATAAACATTTATAGACAGTATTACCATCATCGGTAACGTCCTGTTTAACTGAGTCGCACGGATCTGTCTCTGCAACTGCTGTTGAATTACAAAAGCCTACAGAGGTGATATCGCAAATGCCGCCATCTATCCATGTCGCACCAACAAGATTAGCATTATCAAAATCAGTATCAGTGACAGTCGCGTTGTCAAGATCGGCAGGGGATAGTTGCGCACTTGAAAAATAAGCGCCAGTTAAATTGGCATTGCTAAGATCGGCATAGGTCATTTCTGAGCCACGAAAATCACCATTGCTCATATCGGCACCACTAAAGTTGGTTCCGGTGAGTGTTGATTCGAAAAGATCGACATTGGTTAATATGGCATCACTTAAATCAGCGCCCGACAGATCTGCAAATGTGAGTGTGGCATTATTTAAGTCAGCGCCTGATAAATCACAATTTTGACATGAATTAGTGGAAATCAGCGTAGTCACATTATCATCAGTGTTCTCCGCATAAGCTGGGCTAATGAGTGCATTGCCAATGGTCGACAGTAGCTTGGAAACCATGGAATAGTTGACGCTATTGCCGTCTGACTGCGAGCCATTATCTGGAGTTGTGACTAAGAAAGTCGTATCTGTGCTATCGACATGCTGACCGTGGGTCAATACGAGTTGATACTCTCCAGCTGGGATGATGACAGACACGCACTCATCATTAGCAGTCATGCCCAGCATTTTTTCACCACGACTATTGTTAAGCACCATTGTATGAGTTGAATTACTATTAGTATCTTCATAGCAAAACGTATGTTTAAGGGAGCGTGAATATTGATAAGGGATAAAGTCGGTGCCAGCCTCGCCGTTAGAGTCTGCTGTTAAAGTGGCAGAAGGTGGCTCAAGAAACAAAGCAACAGTGCCTTGCTCTGGATTAGCACGTAAGCGGGTGTTATTGGCAAAATCCTTTTCAGTTAAAAGCCGTGATTGTATTTGAGTATGATTATCGTCGCTATCACAAGCGGTGACGAAGGTAAGAGAAAAAGTTAACGCTAACAATCCGTTAAATTTTTTGTGGTAACCGTTAATAGTCTGCACGTTATCTTCCTTATTATTGAACAGATTTCTTGAAATGGAGGTTTTAAGTTATTGTAACTATTAGCTATCTATCCTTTCTGTATTGCTAGAGCCGAATTAAGGACCAAAACAACGATTATTTTGTTTTTGTCTATGTTGTTAGCGGTACTATGCGGCGCAAATTACAGTTTTATTCGCTTCCGACTTATTACCATACTCATCGGTTTCTTCTACTTTTATGGTATATTTCGTTACCTTGATTTCTTTCCCCATCTTGTTGATGCCATTGAATTTCGAACAAAAATTTGATGTTTCACTTTCTACTTCTGCAAACTTTGAAGTTGAAGTTGAAGTTGAAGTTGAAGTTGAAGAACAGCCACTAAGGGCAGCTATTATAGAAAGCGCGAGAATAGCGGTAAGGCTGTATTTCATTACATATCCCTGTGTAGTAACGGCTTATTACAAAGCAGTGCCAAAATCGTCCAGTTAAAATTCAGCTAATGACTAAGCTACCCATAACATTTACCCGCTTGATATAGCATGTAAGCTATTATTTGTTTCTTTTATGCTTATCCCGTAAAGCCAGGTGCTTTGATGGAAACTTGCTACAAATCTTTTCGAGTATTATAAAGTTAGCATGTTATCAAAATGTTGCCGCCTTATCGAGTGCACAACGGCTTACCTTGGTTACTTTATTTACGAGTTATTAGTTGCAAAAGTTTCGCGAGCATCAACTACAGAGTTAGTCGCAGCAAACGTGGAATGATAAGAGACAACTGTGTTGTCGTTTATTGTGATAGGCTGGGGCAAGTTGGCTTGTTTACAGGGTGCTACTTGTCATGGCCGAGCTTAAAAGGATACTTTCCACTATAAAAAGTGTAGCGTGTCACGCCAGTATCTGAACATAAGGTCGTTCCTTCATATCTGACCCATAAGAATATGGGGAATGTCATTATGATGTAGGGAACATCATTGACCATGTTATCACGACATTCGGACATCCTGTCCAGCACCCGCGGCAGGCGATTGATAACTACCAAGCTACAAGTTCAGACACTCTACTTGATAACACCAATCCCAAAATAAATGTAATCACCTTCATGCTAAGGCGACTACTTCATTGTGACCTTACCACCAACCATTTTAAATGCCGGAGCGCCGCGAATAAGCGTGTCGCGAGCAAAGATCTGCTCACAGCTCGGGCATTGACATGGGGTTGTTGTGTAGTCATCAACAATGCGTTCTTTAAAGCACTTTACCAATGCGCCTTTGCCGCCTTTACGATATTTAAACAGCTGGGTTTTGCATTTAGCGCAATAGATCTCAACGGTTTGTGTAGGGCCTTTTTTATTGGGTTTTGCCATCGGCAGTGGTGATATCTCTGACTGTTATCAATTGGGTCATTGTGCCATAAAACACAGGCTATTGAAGTGAATAAACTGGCATATATTCAAGTTCAGTAGCGGTTATTCGCGCAGAAGCGAACCTATTACCGAGTTAGTGATAATCTTGCTGGTCGATAAAATTCAAATGACTGTTTAACATTTGTGTAACCCGGTTTATGATGGTTGTCATTGATTGTTAAACAGATCCTTAAATGGGTTGTTAATTGCTAGGGCCTATTAAGTCATGCATAGAAAAATAAAAATAGCACTTTTAGCGACAAGCTCTTTGGCTGCGTTTGCTGCAATCGGCACCTATTGGGCATTTTCATCCAGCTTACCAAAACTGAGTGATAGCGTGAGTAGCCCTCAAGTTAGCGCTAAAGTTACCCTCGAACGAGACCGTTTAGGTACTGCTATTATCAGTGCTGATAATCGTCAAGATGCAGCTTATGGCCTAGGTTATGCCCATGGACAAGATCGTTTTTTTCAAATGGATCTCCTTAGGCGTAATGCCGCTGGCGAATTGGCGGAAATTTTTGGTGATAAAGCCCTTGAACTCGATAAACGTCGGCGCTTTCATCAATTGCGTAAGCGTGCCAACACCATTGCTGCAACGCTGCCACCACAGCATTTAGCGCTGCTCAATAGTTATGCTCAAGGCGTAAACGATGCTGTTGCCGCGCAAAAGGTGGCTTCGTTTGAATATCTTGTAACAGGTGCGACGCCAAAGCCTTGGGTTGTAGCAGACAGTTTGCTGGTTATTTTTAGCATGTATCTAGATTTACAAGGCAATACCATCAAGCGCGATTTAGCCTTAACCCAAGTTGAAAACTTGTTCGGTGCGGATATGCGTCAATTCCTTACCCAAGCAAGCCATTATCAAGCTGCGCTAGATTCCAGTTTAATCCCATTGAGTGACGCTGATATTCCTGCGCTCGACCCAATATTACTAAGCCGAGCAGTTGCTAGGGATATTACTGAGCCGGTAGAGGTTGGCAGCAATAATTGGGCTGTAACACCGGCATTAACGACTAACGGTAAGGCTATGTTGTCTGATGATATGCATCTTTCCTTTGCCGTACCGATAATTTGGTATCGCGCTCAGTTGAATTACCAACAGCAACAACAGTCTGTGCAATTAACAGGAGTGTCGCTTCCGGGAGCGCCGGCAATTGTTGTTGGTAGCAATGGCCGGGTTGCTTGGGGCTTTACTAATGCGTACATCGACACTGCTGACTGGATAGCAATCGATGCACAAACGCCAATTTATATTGAAAATGAAACCATAGCGTTAGCTGATTCTGAGGTTAACTATGAAATTGAAATCTCACCTTATGGGCCGGTCAAGCAGCTTGGTGAACAAAAATATGCGCTTGCTTGGGTAGCACATCAGCCTTACGCCGTTGATATGAGTTTGCTGGAACTAGATGCTATCAGCACCGTTGAGGAAGGGATTGAACTTGCATCGACCATGGGGATCCCTGTGCAGAATATGCTGCTGGTGGATGATTCCGGTAATGCAGCTTGGAAACCTGCGGGAGCATTTCCGTCACGCACTAACCCAAGCGATGTCGCACTTGCACCGATTGATTTTCAGCCTGTAAATTGGCTGCAAGCTAATCAGCAACTGCCCTCTGTGGTCAACCCTGAGCAAGGGCGGTTATGGTCTGGTAATTCTCGTGTTGTATCGACGAAAGATCATCAACGGTTAGGTGATGGTGGCTATGCGCTTGGGGCAAGAAGTGTGCAAATTAGAGATAGGTTATTCGAGGCTGAAAGCTTTGCGGTAGATGATTTCTATCAGTTGCAGTTAGATAACCAAGCGCGCTTCTTGCAAGCTTGGCAAACTTTATTATTAAGCCAACTTGAGCGACAACCGCTGTTGTATGCTAAGGATATTGAGTTGATCAAAAACTGGCAAGCTTGCGCTTGTGCGGACTCAGTTGGTTACACCTTAGTTCGTCACTTTCGCAGCCAGCTAATTGATAACACGTTTGCGCCGCTTGAAACTGAGCTGAGTAAAACCGCAATCAGTTTAGGGCCAATAAAACGCAGTCTTGAACCTGCTATGTGGCAATTGATAGAGCAACAACCTGCCTCTTGGCTAGCAAGTACCCACAACACATGGGCAGATTTTATGCTAACCAGTTATCGTGAAAGCCGTGATAAGTTATTGGCTAACTACAGTGAGCGAGGCGAGTTAACAGATTTGACATGGGGCAAGGTTAATCAGCTTAGCATTCAGCATCCATTTTCAAAGCAAATTCCTATGTTAAGTGGCTTATTAGACATGCCGACTGTAACGGGTTTTGGTGATAGCTATATGCCAGCAGTGCAGGGTCGCTCATTTGGCGCATCGCAGCGCTTTATTGTGCAAGCCGGTGATGAACAAAATGCGATTATGACGGTTCCGGGTGGCCAGTCTGGTCATCCATTATCTGAGTTTTATCGTGCAGGGTTTGATGAGTACGCAACTCAGCAATCAACCCCCTTACTGCCGGGTGAGGTTATTTATCAATTACAAATATTGCCGAGCGTTAACTCCTCGGCAGAATAGTCATGATTAAGCTGTTAGCTAGGAATAGGTTTCCTAGCTAATACTTTAGTTGTGCTGTTTAAGCCACGGTGTTTTGCCGAGTCGCTGTTTTAGTAAGTCGATAAAACCTGAAATACGAGCTGAGCGCGCTTTGGTTGGGCTACTTAGCAGGGCTACAATGTTGGCGTTAGGCAGCGTGTACTCAGGTAGCAAGCGTACTAGTTCACCACTGTCTATTTGTGGCTGAACGTCCCATTCTGAGCGCATAATTATGCCAAGGCCTGCGAGTGCCCAATCTTTAATAACTCGGCCTTCGTTACTGGCAAGGCTGGGATCTATCCTGATCTCGTGATGTGAGTTAGTGTCACTGTGGCTAAATTGCCATAGGGTCACATCTTCGTTGTTTTCTCTAAGGGCAATGCACTGGTGCTGAGTTAACTGCTGTGGTGTTTGCGGGTGGCCCATACGTTCAAGATAACTAGGTGAGGCGCAAATAAAACGTTGGTTGCTAGCTAAGGTGATCATTTTTAGGGATGAGTCATTGAGCGCACCAATATAAATGATGATGTCCCATTTATGATGATTCGACCAATTGGGGTTGTCTGATAGCTCGAGCTCAATATCAAGCTGTGGATGAGTGAGCTTGTATTGGCCGAGTAATGGCGCAATGTAATCGTTACCAAATCCAAGTGGTGCTAATACTTTTAATTTGCCAGAGACCACTGACTTTCGTTGATCGATTAGCTCTTGCAGTTCATCTAAGCTTTGTAAAATACTCAGGCCTTTATTGAGTAAAAGCTGTCCCTCTTCGGTCAGGCTAACCACGCGGGAAGGCCGCTGGATCAGGCTCATGGAGAGTTTTTTTTCAATATGCTGCAGGCGTAAAGTCACTGACGGCGGTGTGATATTGAGTGTTCTAGCGGCATCGGCTAAGGTGCGATGACTAGCAATAACGCTGATAAAGCGTAGATCCTCAGTAATAATCATTAGGTTTCAACCTAATCTATATGTTGATAATAGTTAATATAAAATAAATACTGGTTGATGGATACTAGCTATTGACCAACAAGTTTGATGTGTTTCAAAGCTTTGAACTTTTTATGCTTACATGTGCGTTTGAGCCATTATTCAGGCATCAGAGCCCCTTATGTAAGCGTCTAAATTTAAGTGCTTTTGCAATAAATCAAACTTACCGGATTGATTGGTAAACTAGGATCTAACCATGTCATCGACTCAAGTACATTCCAGCACTCAGCAAGAGCAATATCAGGCAATTGATACGCCTTTTTTATATGTAAACAAGCCAGTATTTATCAATAACCTTAATCAGCTAAGAAATAAGATTGAAGGTTTAGGGGCAAATCTCAGACCGCATTTTAAAACCCTAAGATCACTTGAAGCTGCCGAGCTGCTATTGCCGAGTAAAGACTCGCCTGTGACGGTATCGACAGTAAAAGAAGCTGAAGCGCTTGCTTCTGCGGGGTACAAGGACATTGTTTACGCTGTGGGTATTGCCGATACCAAGTTACCTCGTATTGCCAGTATGCTTACACAGGGGATTAATGTCAGAGTATTGCTCGACAGTATTGAACAGGCACATCAATTAAACCATTTCTGTGAAACCCATGGTTGCAGTATTTCGGCGCTTATCGAGCTTGATTGCGATGGTCACCGTGGTGGCATTGCACCAGAAGATGATAAATTACTTGAAATTGCCCAGCTGCTAACTGACGGTGCAGCAAGTTTTAACGGAGTACTGACCCATGCGGGTGAGTCCTACCAGTGTTTTGAAAAGCAACAATTAATTGATGCGGCTCAAAATGAAGTAGCTGCCGCTGTAAAAGCAGCCGAGCGTATTCGTGCAGCGAACATGGTGTGTGACATAGTGAGCATTGGTTCAACGCCAACGGCACAAAGTTATCAAAACCTTGAGGGGATCACTGAGGTTCGTGCTGGCGTATATACGTTTTTTGATCTAGTGATGGCAGGGCTTAATGTATGTCAGTTAAGTGATATTGCAGCGAGTGTCGTAACCAGTGTGATTGGGCATAACGCAGACAAAAACTGGATTTTTGTTGATGCTGGTTGGATGGCGCTATCAGGTGATAGAGGCACAGCAGATCAACCTAAAGATTGTGGATATGGCTTGGTGTGTGATGAAAATGGCCGAGTTTTGTCTGGCTTACAGGTTATAACGGTAAACCAAGAGCACGGCATTATCCAAGCAGTTGATGGTAGTCCTATCTGTCTTGAAGAGTTTCCTGTGGGGAGCCGTTTACACATTCTGCCTAACCACGCTTGTGCCACCGCCTCTATGCATGCTCAGTACCATGTTTTTGATACTGGCAATGATGATTATGAGATCTGGAATCGAGTACAAGGTTGGTAACATGATCTACTTATCTGAAGCACAAACATCTAAGCTGATTTCGCATCAGCTGGCTTATGACGCAGTTAAACAAGCCTTTGTTGCAGCGATTGCTGACAAAGCGTCTTTGTTTCCAGTGGTGAATGCCCAAGGTGCTAACCCTGATGAGATGTTCTCTTTAAAGTCTGCGGCAACGCCGGAGCTAGTAGGCTGGAAAACAGGAAGCTATTGGCCAGATAACCACAAACATGGTTTGCCGTGCCACGGCACTAATGTGTTTTTACTCGACCCGTTAACGGGCATGTTGCAAGCAGTCATTGCTGCTACAACGGTAAATGCATACCGAACAGCTGCAGCTGATGCGGTAGCTGTTAATTATTTGGCTAGACTTGATGCTGCGGTGTTGACGGTATTTGGCACAGGGCATCAGGCTGAATATGAGGTGTTAGCAGTATGCCAAGTGCGCACAATCACTAAAGTCTATGTGGTTGGCCGTAGCATTTGTAAAGCTGAGAATATGGCTAAGCGCCTTGTTGAAAAAGGCATTAATGCACAAGTGTGTGATGCAAAATCAGCCTGTGAACAAGCTGATATCATAGTGACGGCAACAACAGCTCAAGCAGCTTTATTTGAAGCTGAATGGGTAAAACCGGGCTGTCATATTTCAGCAATGGGTGCAGATAAGGTGGGTAAACAAGAACTGCCAGTTGCACTGTATCAGCACGCGCGTTTGTTTTGCGATTTTGCCGCTCAGTCCATTGTGATTGGGGAGTTTCAGCACAGTAGGAATATTGCGATAACAGAGATCGGCCGAGTGATAGATGAGTCTGTTTTAGGGCGGCAAAGCGATGATGAAATTACCATTTTTGATAGCTCTGGTATTGCAATTCAAGACTTATTTGTTGCATCGCATATTTTAGCCTTGAGCCAAAGCTAAGGGGAGACAGGGCAATATGAAGTGATAAAAGGGCTGTAATAACAGCCCTTTATTTCAAATAGCATTTTATGGTAACAATGTACCATCAGAATTATAGTGGGCATCAATAATTTCGATTTTGCCTGTATTAAAGTAATAGTTCATTACTTGAGTCGATTCGCCGCGCTGAATAAAATATAAGTCGCGATAAATGCACTGATCTGTACGGTAAGTGTAAGCGATGTCTACATTAGCAGTCATTAAGTCTTCATCTTCTACATATCCAATCGTAAAGTCTGTTGTTGTGATCCCATGCCAGAGTTCACCGCATGCTTTAAATGCATCTGTGTTAGAGGCAGTTCCTGATGTTGAGTATGGAAAACCCTCAGGGCTTGATGCGACATTGCCTTCACCAAACCCCGGAAGTTGCTCAACCGCGCTGTTATAGCCTTTTGCTAACCAACCACTGTGGTAAAGTTTTACGGCACTTTCAAAGGCGGCAAATTGCCCACTCATTGCGGATCTACGGGCATCATCTTGTACATTGATAAACTTTGGCAGTGCAACGACGGCGAGCACGCCCAAAATTATAATCACGATGACTAATTCTATTAATGTAAAGCCTTTCGTATTTTGTTTCATCACCGCTCTCTACTTCAAAATGTACCGCATTTAACAGGTCAGCTATTGTACATTTTATACCTCTTACGTAAATTGATCTCGTCGATAAAAAAGGCTTATTTTTATTAATGCGAATGTAACACTTTATCGAATTCTCTTTACACTTTCGATTGATTTAAAAGGTAAGAATAAATTTGTTTATTATTTTATTTAATTTAGCTGTGTTCGGATAAGTTTTTCTATTGCTAATTGGACTAGTTGCTGTTGCCGTGACAAGAGACTTAACAACGGCATTCAGTGGTTTTTAGGGATAAGCTATGTGATTGGGTCTGTATTATTTTGCTCGATTTGTTCTAAAGTCATTATGGTTTTTGAAAAACGGTTTCGACCACTTGCTTTTGCATGATACAGCGCTTTATCAGCCGCCAAAATCGCTTGACGAGCAATAACACTAGATTCGCTTTTAAATGCATAGTCATTAGCGGTAATCGTACATACCCCAAAACTGACGGTCACATATTTAGCTGTCTTTGATGTGGGGTGAGGCAAGTTCAGCTCTTTAAAGCCGTTTCTCATAGCCTCTAACTTATGACACAGTGGTTGCTCAGGTATATCTCTGAAAAGCATGATGAACTCTTCACCACCAAAGCGAGCACAAATGTCTTCTGCGCGATAGAATTGTTGAGTTAACACTTGCGCGACTTTCATCAGCGCTTCATCACCAGCAAGGTGGCCCAAGTTATCGTTATACTCTTTGAAATGATCAACATCGGCAATAATCAAAGTAAAGCCAATTTGCTGCCTAGCCAGTAACTGGCAATAAGTTTCTAAGCGTTGCTCAAAGCTGCGGCGATTTGGAATATTGGTCAGCTTATCAATATAGGCTTGCTCGTTTAGTTGTTTAGTTTGTTCTTGGATAGTACCCATAAGCGCATTGAAATGGGTGGCAACTTTGACGAGTTCGCTGATCCGATAGCTGTATTGCAGTTTTTTTATTTCTCGACTTTTATCCATCTCTTCAATATCAACGGCTAACTTCCTAACGGGGTTAACCAAGAAATAAGAATATAGTAAGTATCCCAGTAATAGTAAGGTAGACAGTTCAGCGAGTAATATGATCACGCTTGAATCAATGAGTGGCGGAAGGCTAGTGTTAGTGTGATTTAAAACCAACTTAAATAGCGGTTTACCATCAATATTATGTACGATTCTCGTTGAACTCGCTGTTAGTTTTGTCGGTGCAACATTAGAGTCCAAATTGATGCCATTGCCATTCTGCTCATCTTGAGTTAGGGGACTCATGGTAACGCCTGCAACGGTGTACTGTGATAACTCGTCGATAAAGTTTTTGTCAATTAATCGGATAAATACAAGGTAACCCATAATGGGGCCTGTGCGATTGGACTGCAAAATAGTGGTTGAACTAAATAGGGCGGGCCCGTACTGAGTGGCAATAACTCCTGTTTTAGACGGCACATCCGATGGTGACTCTATCTGTGGCTCTATGGGAGGTAATGCCACCTTCTTTTGGGGCGAGAGCGCTTTATTTTGCGGATATTGTTTAAAGTCGGTGAACGTGAATATTAAGCGTTGGTCGTTATCGTGGTTAAAGCCTTTGCTAAATACCAGCTTATTTTCATTGTTAAAAACGAATACGCCGTCAACTTTCAAGCTTTTAAAAGTGTCATCAGGGTATTCGTGTTGCTCGTAAAACCGTTTAGCACTCATATTTGAGCTTTTCATGTAGCTGTAGGTTCTGTCCCATACCGCATAGTCGTAATTGATTGTATGCAGTGGCTTACTCATCTGCTTAAAAGCAAAGTTGAGAGCGGTGAGTTCTTGTGCTGATACTTTTACAAGGGATTTTTCAATGATGGGAAGTTGTACCCAAATCCTAAACGCAAACACTGCACTGGCAAACAAAATGAAAATCGCTGCCGATACCCGTAATTGGAGCTGATTAAAGGTTTGGGATTTAAGTTTGATAATAGTAGAAACCTTGTAAAACAGACTATTAGTTAATTAAAGCTTAATAATACCAATCAGTACAATAATTTGATCAACTCAGAGCGGTTTTTGGCAAACTAATTCAAGGCGAATAGCTGCAATAATGGTTATTCCCTTATAAAGCTAATCAACGCAGAAATAGGCAGCCAAAAACGCTCCAGAATGGCGAGTTTTAGCGATTCTGATGCCGTGTTAACGAGCTCGAACGTAGAACAACTATGCTCTTCACTCGTTGCGAGCTGCATGGATGCAGCGAATGTCATTAAAGCAGGAGCACTTAATGACCTTGCCTCAAAACCGCTAAACTCTCGCTGAGTGACTAAATGTTTATACTGATTGGTATTATAGTCTCCTAGCCAATTTTTACTGAACAGCGGTCATTTTTACTCGATAGGCAAAATAAAAAGCCACTAATGCAAATTAGTGGCTTTTAGTTAGACTGTTTTTTATAAAAGCCGCTCAAGATATTATTCTACGAGCTGCTCAAGATACTATTCTATGAGCCGCTCAAGGCTGACTTTTATTCTCTCAAGGCTGTTCTTAAGCCATTCTTTGTGTCGGTTTCCAGCGCAGTAACTGTGCGGGCACTTTTACGCCTTGGGCTGTCAGTGAGTTAATGCGGCTCAGGTAAGCGGCGCCATACATTAGGTGTTTAGCAACGTCGACGGCATTGCGTTGTTGGTGATCATCTAGATAACTGCCTTTAGCCCACTGATTAAAGGCACCAAGTGCTGGGCCTGCCCAAATTTGATAATCCATTTCACGACCTACTTCGCCAGAGTTTGACCAGCGGCTTGAAAGGCCTAAGTACCAACGGAAAATTAATGCCATTTTACGCTTAGGGTTACCTTCGGCACGCTCAATTTGCTTTGGATCGCGCTCGTTAAAATGTGCCACTGTGCCCGCCCAAATTTCATCTAGGCTTGAGCGGAATACTTGTTTCTCAAGTTTTTCACGTTCATCTGCAGGGATCGCTTCAATAGAGTCATAGCGGGTGTAGATCTCGTAGAGCTTGTTAGCACGCATAGGGAATAGGGTACCGCGTTTAACCACTTGCAGTTTTACGCCCATTTCAAACATATCTGCTGCTGGCGCCATGGTCACATCAGCCATCTCAGTTGTAGCAAGTAACTTACGAGTGTGCTCACTGGCACCTGCTTCAACACATGCTTGGTTTACTGAACCGGTAACAATATAGGCTGCACCCATGTTGAAGGTTGCCAGCGCTGCATCAGGTGTACCAACACCACCGCCACAACCGACACGGATTGGCGTTTCATACTGGTATTTGGCTTGGATCTCTTCTTTAAGCGCTAAAATCGTAGGCAGTAGTGTAACGAGTGGTCGGTTGTCAGTGTGACCACCTGAGTCGGCTTCTGCTGTGATGTCGTCAGCCATAGGCACCAGCTGAGCCAATTCCATCTGCTCTGGCGTGATAGAACCGTCATCGACTAGCTTTTGCAACATTTTTGCCGGCGCAGGCATCATGAATTTTTCAGCCACTTCGGTGCGGCTTACTTTGGCGATAACTTTGTTCGCCACAACGATGTTACCTTGTGCATCGCGGCTTAAACCGGCAGCGCGGTAATAGACGATTTGTGGCGTTAGGCCTAAGAAAGCTGAGGCTTCAACGGTGCGTACTTTGTGTTTTAGAAATAACTCAACGCTACCACGCTCTAGCGCTGGCTCGCTTGGGCTATGGATAAGGTTGAACATGTACGGACCATTTGGCAGTGCTGCCTGAATGCGGTTAATCGCGGCTTCAACGCGGCTTGGGATAAGACCGGCTGCACCAAATGAACACAAAATGCCGGCTTTACCTAAAGCAATGACAAGCTCTTCAGATGAAATACCATTCGCCATCGCCCCTGCGTAGTAGGCATATTTAACGCCATGAACACGGCGGAAGTTACTGTCGCCTAGGCTTTCTGTACCTAATGCAGGAGTAAAAGCACTGACAGGTAAATCAGTGCTGTTAGCCGCTTGCTCGGTGACGATATTTGCGGTTTGTGCAATACCAAAACCGTGCTCAGCGTGGTTTACCACGTAGCATGCTCGGCTAAAATCTTTGAGTTGCTGCTCCATTACTTGCACATCAAAGCTGATGTTTGACTCTGACACAGCCCATGGCCACGGAGAAAGCATTTCGTTAGTTGCAGTAGGATTCATTATTTGTAAGACCCTTAATTATTGAGCTATCAGCTCTTATCTATTCTTTTAACTGTATTCTTGATCTAATTCATTCGCGTTTTAATGGTTTAGAACGCAGCTAGTTGTTATTAAATCATTTTATAAATCGAGTTAGGACGCAGATACTTTTGCTCAATTTCCAGAAAAAAGCGCGCAGCCTATGAATATAGGTGAGCACTTTTGACACAGAAATTGAGTAAAATAGCCAGTCACTCGCTTCGGTTTAAAGAGATTCTTCGATGCAGATGGCTATATCGAATACTTCGTATATGCGCAGACCATCTTTACTCAAGCTGGCATTACCTGTGATGACTTTCTTACCATTTTCATCTTTGATAGAAGTAATGCTGACATCCATCGACATCTGCTTGTTCAGCGGATTGATTTGGCCACGGTACTTCCACTTGATGTTCGATAAAATCTGACCAAACTTAGGATTTTTGAAACCCGCGCCCAAGTCTTTACTAATAGCGTAAGCTTGCATGGTTTCAATAATCGCTTCAACACCAAGTGAACCTGGCATAACCGGATCTTGGTGGAAGTGGAACTGGAAGAACCAATCACTCGGGTCAATAGTGCGCTCAGCGTACAAGTAACCTAGACCTTCTGTGCCGCCATTATCAACAATTTCAACACTGTCAATAAAGTTAAGCTGTCCACCTGCTAGGCGGTAATGTGGCTTGCCTGCTGGGGCATTAAAGTGGCGGCAGTTGTTATCTAGTAGGTTCACTTTAGTGTTTGCAGGGACACCGTTAGCCACATGCCAAGGCTGCGTGACTTTGCCGTTGTCTAGACCTAACTGATCTTTAAGCGCTTCGCCTTTGAAGTAACCAAAAACGGCTGTGCCGCGATAGAAAGGTTCACCGTCAGTGCTCAGTTCGAAGCTAAAGCTTTGAATGATGTTAGTGCCAGCCATCACGGTTGATAATAAGCGAGAGTCGTTACGTATGGTTTTACCACGTAGGTCAACTTCACGTAGTAGTTCTCCACTACCGTCTAAGTTACGGAAGAATAGCTCAAGCCCCGGGAAGCCTAAGGTGGTACCCATGTAACCTGAGATAAAGCCGTTAGGCTGCAGTGAGATCTCCATTAAAATCGAGTACGGCATCACAGCGCCATGGCTGTTTTTATCGAAATACCACGCATCTGCAGGTACCTCATATTCTGCAATACATGATGACGGATTCTTAAAGTCGCCACGCTTACCGTTAACTTCAATCACACGCGTGGTCACTTGTAAGTCACCACATGGTGTACGCGGTGGGATCATGCCGCGATAGATAGCGAACTCAGGGCCGAAACATTTTTCGATATCACCGGTAGCAAACTCAAACATGTGATACGGGGTAAAGGGGACGGTATCCGGCACTCGGTTAGGGTAGTCTGGCGTTATTGGTGCTTCAACATGGGAAATTGGAATAACCCCCTTGTTTGGCTGTTTCGTCAGATCAGGGATTTGTGCCATCAATGGCGCATTGACAGATGCTGGCTGGTACTCTTTTTTGCCAGAAGCCGCAGGCGCTTGTGTTGATTCAGTCAAAAGCGGATAACGAGTACACTCATCTTCCTCTTTAATCATCACCCCTAGGTTTTGGAAATCCACCACCGCTTTGCCGTTAAGCAAGATATCTATGTTAGCTTTAGCATATGGGCGTGGGCTGAAACCAATTTCAGTGACTTCCATACGGTAAGTTAACACGCCTGATTGCGGTACAACTTGACCGCGACAGCGTACTTGCTGTGAGGCGTTTTCAAGTGGTTGGAAACGACCGTTGTTAGTTTGGGTATGCATACCAAGGTGCAGCATATAGAACTGCAATAGCTGACCACAGCCCTCGGCCATTAATGAGCCTGCCATCACTTGGTCGCCCTTAAAGTGACAAGGGAAGTACCAGTGATCTGCTTCAAGTTGTTTGTGACCTTCTACTAAGCCAAGTCCCCAAGTACCTCCCGTGCGATCAACTTTGCTGACCTGTTCAATCATCAAGAACTTTTCAGATGCAAAACAAAGTGACGGCTGGTGGGCTCCTGCATGGCTAGCACCAAAACAGCCTTCAATATCAGCAGTTAATAGCTTATGAATATCGCCATAGTTAAACTGAGTTTTTGGGCAATCAAGTAGCGGGTTAAAGCGCTGCTTTTGCACTAGGCTGCGGGCTTTAATCTCTTCTTCGGTACGAATTACGCCTTTACCGTCGGCAAGCTCCTCGTCAGTGAAGAAGCCAGCACAGCCGCCATCCATCTTGAGGATCATCTTGTCGCCAACAAAACACTCATAAGAGAAGAAGAACAGCAGGGTGTCGCCATTACGGGCATAGTTGTTGATCTTAATATCGTAACGCAGTGTATCGCCGCCACGTGGTAAATCGCCTAAGAAGGTTAGAGTACAATCGAGTAGACGATAAACTCGTTCACCTTTGTTCTCAAAGTCGATGCCTAAGTAACTGATCAGCATCAAGTCACATTGGCCTGACTCTACCGCGACCGCCCAAGGAATTTGTCCATCAACTAGATACGGCGCATCGACAGGGATGTCGTATTCAGTCGTCATTGAACAAGGTTTAAATTGATTCATGGTCGCATCAAGCTTAGTGACGCGCGAGACCAGTAAGTAGTCTGTGGTCGGCAGGCGAACGCGGCGTGAGTAGCTGTCGATAATGGCATAATCACTGCCAAATACTTTAGCGATATCGCCCTCTGCGTACTCAACTAAATCGGCATAGTTCCAGATACATGGCTTGAGTGCAGGCACTGGCGGCGTGTAAGGTGGCACGTTAGCGTGATCTGGCTTGAGTTCAACTACACTGCTAGCTACTGCAGCTGTTTGGCTTGGGCTGCTAACCATTGCTGCTGCGCTTGCGGTAACGGCAGGGCTATTTGTCTGAGCAGTGATTTGTGCGAGTTGTTGTTTTAACAGCGCGTCAGCGACCTTCATGCCGGCATTACGGCTTTCTAAAAAGGCTAAATGAGCTTGCTGAGTGAGTTGCTGATTGTGTTGAAAACTAGCGAGATCGCCAGAATCAGTATTGAGAGTCTTGTTGCTTGAATTGCTTATTGTACTTGTTGTCATTGGTGGGGTACCTAATTCACGTTTGGGTGCCTGAGTGGTGACGCCAATGTTTGCAGTCTGTTGTGCTGCAATTGTTATTTGTGGTGCTACTGAGTCAGTCATTTTGACTGAGCCAGCAGCCTTAATTGGTTTAGCTTGATTGACCACTGTCGATGCTGTCGCTTGCGCCATTTTTTGTGTAATCGCGTCAAGGCTTGCTAGCGGCGTATCAACAATATGCTGGTAGATATCGCGGCCGCCTAGGGTGACTTGCTTAACCAGTTGGTGTTTAGCATCGGATTTAAGCTCATTGCTTAAACGCGCCGTTAACGCTTGTTGTTCGCTCGCGGTTTGGCTAATCAACAGCTGTGATAATTGGTTTTCACTGATATTGTTGATAAGCGCGCAATTGGCTGTATTGGTTTGGGCTAGGGCATTCAAGTTAAGTAAGCCATGTAATAGGCTTGCCATACCCGCAGCAGCAAAGCAGTGACCAACACGCTGCTCTGCAGCAGTATGAGTCACTTGAGAGTCTGGCATTGGTGTCAATTGAATTTGGCTTGCTGGTGCAGCCATGGTTTCAATCACTTTAACCCTATTAAAGTCAGTGGCTGTTTGGCTCAGTAATTTGTCGGTAGCCAACGCTGTTTCGGCAGTTTTAGCAAAGCCAAGCGCATCAATTTGGCCGTATGAGCAGCCCGATGTTGCTTCGTCTTTAACCAGTACTACCGCGCCGGCACCTTCACCGACATTCCACTTATTAGCGTCGCGGTTTGGCTCAATTGCGACAGGTGCAATGGCATTTTTAAGAATGACTTGCTCAAAGCTACCAGAGAGATCGACCGCTGCAATCACCACCGCATCTAGGTTATCTTCCATGATGAGGTTTTGCGCCACATCGATACAGCGGCTCACCGATTGCTCTGCAGCAGAAATTGTGAAGGCTGGGCCATTAAAGTCCCACAGTGACGCTACGCGTGACGCCATAATATTGCCAATAAAGCTGGTGTACTGATTTAGCTTGGCAGCATCCAGTACGCTGTCCATGGCGATGGCTTCAAGGGCTTGGTATTCATCAGTTGAAAAACTTACCCCTATAGCAGCGAGGCTTTGAGCTAGCTGAGTATGCAAATTCACCCGGCCGCGGAACTGATGCAGTTCAAGCTCGGTTTCCATTGCCACTAATACCGCTACTTTTTGCCCAGGCTCAAGCTTGGCATCACGAATCGCTTCGTCTGTCACTCGCATCAACATTAACTGCTGTGAGATCAGACGATCATCTTCGTTAGGCGGCAGTTTAAAGCGCAAAAAGTCCAGCTCAAAGTTATCGACATAAGCACCTTTTGGAGCAGCATCAAGACCAAACTCTGATAAGATCTCACGGTGTTGCTCTAGGCCTTTCCAGCGCTTTTTCGGCAGTTCGATAAAGCCGTTAGCGTTTTGAGTCACCGCGTTGTTGAGCGCATTGATACTACTAAGCGGGCCAAAGTGTGAGGCTAGACCAACCACTTTTAGCGGTCCTGCTTGACGTGGGGCTTGAGTGGCTGCTGTTGTTACAGTGCCTTTGCCGTTGTAGGACTCAAGCAAAAGATGAGCATTACAACCACCAAAGCCAAATACAGAGACGCCTGCGTGACGACGTCTTACACCAAAATGATTATTCGATGGCTTATCTGGCCAGCCCTGTACCATGCTAGGCAGGGTTGCTTTACCAAAGAGTTTTCTTGGTGAAGCGATAGCATCACTAATATTGATACTTGGCGGCAGGTAACCTTCTTGCATAGCGAAGATCATCTTCATGATCCCCGGCATGCCCGCTGCAGTTAATAGGTGGCCTAAGTTAGACTTAGCAGATCCAATTATGGGTGCGTCAGTGCCTTGCAGCTTATCTTCAAAGAAAGTTTCCATTGAAGTGAGCTCAATCTTATCACCTAGTGGCGTGCCAGTTGCATGGCACTCAATCACTTCAATGTCTTTTGGCTCAATGTCACTGGCAGCATAAGCGCGTTCAAAGGCTTTTACCTGACCTTTAGGGTTAGGGCTTAGTACAAACTGACCTTTACCGTCGTTTGATAGACCTACGCCACTGACCACTGCATAGATTTTGTCATTGTCGCGCTCAGCATCTTCAAGGCGTTTAAGCACTAATACGCCAGCGCCTTCACCGGCAAATAAGCCTTTACTGTTGGCATCAAATGGCACCGAAATACCGTGATCTGGATAAGCGTGGAAAATCGAGAACCCCATATTGATAAAGAAAGGATCCGCGCCCGATACCGCGCCAGCTAACATGATGTCGGCTTTGCCTGTGCTTAAGTAATCACACGCCAGCTTTAACGAATACACTGAACTTGCACAGGCGGCATCAAGGCTTAACTGTGCGCCGCCAAGACCCAGTGCATCGGCAACCACTTTTGAGCTGTTATGAGCAATGACACCATTAGCAGCATTAAGACTGTTCTCATTTGCGGCGCGAGCAGTATGGGCATTGGTTGGGCTTAACTTAAATGCTTTTGCGCCGAGTTTATCTTGTAGCGCTTTTTCAACGGCGCGGTGATAAATCGGCAAGAATAGATCGTTAGAACGGGTAGTTGGGAACGACAATGCGCCCATCACTACACCTGCGCGACTTAAATCAGCGCTATGGATATCAACTCCGGCATCAATCAGCGCGTTGCGACTGGTATCTAGCGCCCACAGAAAGCTGTCATCTAAGCCTTGTAAGCTCTGCTCTGACAACTTGTAGCCAGCAGGGTTAAATTGAAAATTCTCAATATAGCCGCCTTTATTGCAATAAAAGCGGTCTGATTGGCCTTGTACGCCTTGATAGTCGCTGCAACTCGCACCGAGCTTTTCATCGGTTAAGGTGCTGCGAGAATCGCGTTTATCAAGCAAGTTTTGCCAGAACTCTTGTGGGCTTTTAGCATCGGGGTAGAGTGTTGCTAAGCCAACAATGGCAATTTTACTTTGCTTGCTGGGATGTGAAGCCTGCTTACTTGAAGTATGCGTAGAAGTGTTGTCTGGTAACGACATTAGACTTCCTCTCTCAGTATATGATGTTCGTTTGACGCTGCGGCGGTTGTGTCATTGGCTAGTTTTAATTGACAGCTAGCCTGTTCACGTTTGAGTCCATCAATAAATGGTTGCAGCGATAATGGCACTTGGTGGCTAATTAATTGGCCAATGGCTTTAATCACGCTAGTAATATCTTGGCTACCTTTTGCGTTCATAGGCACGGTGCAGCAAGGCTGACGTTGTGGTTCGTTGGCGCCATCGTGTTTAGCGATCTTGTCTATTAAGGTGCAATTTTGTCTGTCAGCACCGATCTCAACAAAAAGCTTAGCGCCTTGCTCTTGGGCGTAATGAACTAACCCGGTGAAATCTAATGTCTGGCAAAACGTGTCGGCAATCGACTTTGCTACCACTTGGCTATTGAGTGCGCAGTGGCTGACACTGAACTCTTGCGACTGTTGCAGATCTGCTGCGCTGATAAAGCCGATTTCACGAGGAAGATCTGCTTTTAGTGGTTGCAGATAAAAATCCATCACATTTTGGTGCTCTTGCATCGCTGGTTGCGTATGCATGGCAGTGACGCGATTTGCTGCAATGCCACGTTTACCCAGCGCCGCAAGTAATGCTTTGCACTGAGTTTCACAACCTGCAATTACACAGGTATCGCCTTGGATAATCGCGAGGTAAGCGTGGGGATAATCTTCTAGCAATGCCTCAATTGGCGCCGCGTCACTTCTAACCACAAAGCTGTTCCACTGGATCTCAGCGTCGGCATCATCCAGTTGCCAAGCTTGTCTAACCGCGGTTAACTTGCCGGAAATAGCTGAAGTGAATAGCGGGTCGGTTTGGGTTTTGCTGATCAGTGCATGGGGGTTTTGCCATACGCCAAGGCTTGCCCACATTGAGGCTTCACCCATAGAGTAACCTAACGCAAAATTAGGCTTAACATTAAACTCATCGGTTAGTAGCTGAGTTAACAAGTAGCTGCTACCTACGCCAGCAATGGCTAAATCACCTAAGCTCATATTGGCGGCATGTTTAGCATCTAAGTGATAAATATGCTCAGCTTGTAGCATCGACTTTAAATCGCCTTCACGCTCAAGTTTGGCGTAAAGAGCAGGGAAGTACTGATGCAACTCATTAAGCATATCGGCATATACCGTTCCTACACCTGGATAGACAAATGCGAGACCCGCTTGGCTGTGGTCATTGCTATTGCCTAGTGGTGTAAGGGTTAAGTAACTGCCCGCCGGAGTTTTGTATTGAATTAAACCTTTACTGGTTAAACTGGAGTCTGCTTGCTCAGCAAAAAGCGATGGCAATGCGTCGTTAAGCGCAGCTAACTCTTGTTTTGCCGCGCTCACAGAGCTTGCTTGAATGACGGCATGATAAGCGCTGCTATTATCGCTCTCGATGAGTTTGGCTGCATCAATTAAATTGTCTTGCATTATGCCAAGTAGCACTTTTTGCTGCTCTAAATAAAGCTCATCAGAACCTGTTATCTGTACGCTGTCTAATTGCTGTTTTAACAAAGTTATTGATGCTGCAATTTGTTGCTGATTATTGCCCTGTAACACAAACATCAATCTTTGGCTGTTTAGCATCGACTTTGGTGCTAACAGACCTGAGCCTTGGGTGAGCACATAACTGGTTGTTTGTGGGCCATTAATAAAGTTGATTGCGGCAACACGATTTTGATGAAATTCGCTAAACCAGTAATGGCTTTTAGCCTGTTTAGGGCCGAGCTCGACAGCTTTTCTTACATGGGTGCGGCTAGCAAGCCGTTGAATAAGTGAATAGACCGCAGTGAACTGTTGTTTACTATTAAGCGCTTCAAAAGACTCATTCAGGCTGACATCGCTTAAGTTACGTTTAGCTTGGTTTAATGCTTGATCAAGGGCTTGATTTAGCGCGTGAGAGCCGGGCTGAAATGGCTGTTCGTTAACATCAACTTGGCTAACCTGTTGCATAGCAGCAAGCTGTGCATGAGGATGGATCCGCATTTGCGCCGCTTTTAAAGCAGGTAGCATTAACAAACCATGAGTCGCAGTAGCCAGCTTAACCATGTAGCCATTGTTGATCGCTTCGGTCGCAGCGTTTAGCTGCGACTCAAAGTTATTGGTATCACTGTCATCAGAGATAGTGATACTCATCATATCAGCTGGCGCATCCGCTTTAAGCAGAGGGATTAGCTCTGGCTGCAGCGTTTGATAGTTGGCTAATACTGATGGCTCAACAGTGCTAAGATCAAATTGCGGCGTTGGCAGTAAAATCAGTGCGATGCGCAGCGGCATCGCACTAGCTTTAGGCGTTTGTTCCACTATTTAGCCTCACTATCAGTGATGAGCGCAGCAGGTAAAAATGCTGAGTTCAAACCTTTGCTAATAGTGACTTTAGCGGACTTAAACATGGCACTTAACTCACCGTTATCACGGTATAGCGCAACGTTTGCTTCGAGTGAGCGGCTGCTGTGTTTAATCACTTCAAGCTCAATAACGCCAGTTTCTCCAAATGCCATAGGTTGGTATGAGGTAAACTCAGCGATGCTTGATGGCAAACTTGCTGCGCCAGTTTTAAGGCGAGCCCACACTAGCATGGCTTGTAGCAGCAAATCTTCAGCAAATGGCTGACTACCGCCAACATGGGTTTGCGCTTTAAACTCACCACAATCTGCTAGGTCAACTTTAGGCAGGACGACTTTGGCAATTAAGCCTTGATCATCGAAACGTGTTACAGAATCTATGCCTTGTAAGCGCGTTCCATGGAACAAGGTACCGTTGCTATAAAGCTCTTTAGCTGTAGTCATTGCCGTAGCGCTTAAATCAAACTGCTTGTTATGTTGCTTAATATCGGCATTATCACTGACAAGTGTCGCCTTATATTGCGGACGGCCGTTACTGCTGATTAATGCTTGCAGTGTCGGCTGGTTTGCATCAACTGGCGTTAACTCAAGGGTTAATTCTTGTGGCGCATCAGTCTCGAATACAATGCCTTTTAATAGCTTGTAATCAAGTACCTTAACTTTAGCGCCAAGCATGTTGCTTGCAACTTCACGCATCCAGTCGATGGCGCATACCGTTGGCAACACACAGTTACCGCCAATGCGGTGATCTTCAATGAAGACCATCGAACTAGGGGTTAATGTGCGCGTTGCGGTTACCGCTTGCAAAGGTAAATTTTGTGCACCAGCACGCGGATGCGATGCCGTTAGCACCTCACCCGCATTAAGCTTTTTTACAGAAGCAGTCTCAGTTGTTTTGGTATCGCTACCGCCTTGCATTGACGTACCAATCAGCAGCTGAACGCCAGTTTCAGCTAATAGCTGGGTGGCAAATAACTCTGCGCCCGCTTTGAGTGGAATAACGTATACACCGCGCTCAGTAAACATCTTTTTAAGTGCAGGGTTTACCATACCGCCGTCCCAAGGCCCCCAGTTAAAGCTCATGACTTTAGCTTGTGGGTTGCGAGCAGTGAACTGCAATGCTGCCTTGTTAAGAATGTCATTCGACATCGCGTAGTCGCTTTGACCTGTGTTGCCGTAGAAACCTGCAGCAGATGAGAACATAGCAAGTAACTTAAGCTTACTTGGCTCTAGCGCTGCTAGTAATGCTTTTAGGCCGTTAACTTTAGTACCGTAAACACGTGCAAGTTCTGCAAGGGTTTTATCTTGAATATGCTTATCGGCTAACACGCCTGCACCGTGAATAAGACCGGTGATCTCATTCGAGCGACCATTAAGTGCCGCTTTGATTGCTGCGCTATCGGTCACATCCATGCTGACATATTCAGCTGTAGCGCCAACCTCGCTAAAGGCGGCTAAGGCAGCGTTGATTTCAATGCTACTTTGCACCGGCCACACCGCGGCCTCTACTTGTTTTGGCGTTGGCTTTTGACCGCTTGCGATAATATGCGCGATTGCCGCAGATTTTAGCTCGCTAGTTTGTTTACCTTCAGCCCAGCTTGGTAATGCTTGTAACTCGCTGCGACCCGCTAAGATAAAGTGTGATTGGCTGCGAGCCGCTAAAGCTAGCGCACATTCAAATGTCACCCCTTTTGCGCCACCGGTCACCAGTATTTTATCTGAGCTATTTAACTCGGCTGGTGCGGTTTTATTAGCGGCCTCTCCAGCAACCAGTGTTACGCGGTTAACTTGGCCTTCAATTAAGCTCAAGCCGACTTCAGGTAGCTGAGCTTGGCTATCAAATAGTTCACAGGTGATGGCATCAGCAAGATGGCTTGCATCAACATCTGTGGCAATATCTAGCGCGCGACAGAACACCTGTGGCCATTCATGGCTTAAGGTTTTAGTTAAGCCTGCCAGTGCTGCTTGGTTAAGTTCTGCTCCTTGTAGAGCATCCGTATTTAAGTAGCCAAAGCCACCGTCAATACGGCTTACTGTTACAAAACAGCGGCGCGCGTCTGCTGCTGCAACTAATTTTGGTTGCAACAGTTTTGCCCATAAGAACGCATTGCTCACGTGTGTAAAGCTTTGCGGATCTAGGTTGACTGCTGTTTGCTCGGCAGTATTAGCTTCTGGTTGCAGGTGGATAAAGCCAGCAATTTTGCCAACCTGAGCTTCAATTTGTGCGATAACCGCAGTAATACTAGTTTCAAGCTCAGACTCTTTGTTTGAGGCAAGCTCAAAGCTGGCAACGTCACTTGAAAGTGGCGATTGAGGCTGACCTTTCGGTAAACGCACAACGGCAACTTTAAGACCTTGTTTAATTAGTTTCTCAGCTAAAACACCTGCGTTGTGACCATCATCGTTGATCACAACACTTGCGTCTGCGGCGAAACAATTTTCTAGCTTGTCCGCCGCATTAAGCTTTTTTAGCGCCACCTCGCTATGAGGAGGAAGCTCCACTCTTGCCTCTGCCGAGATAGCAGCTGGCTTTGCAGCATTTGCTGCACTTGTATTAGCAGCGCCGTCAGCTGTATTTGTTGACAGCTTAGAGCCTTCAGCCAGTTGAGAGCCTTCAGCCAGTTGAGAGCCTTCAGCCAGCTTAGAGTTCATGTACGCCACGATCTCGCCAAGAGTGCGACACTCAGCTAGATCTTCAGGGTTAAGCTCAGGCAAGCCCGGTAGCTCATCTTGAACTGTGCCAAGAATTTCTACACGCTTGATAGAGTCGATGCCTAAGTCGGCTTCCATATCCATGCCTAGCTCTAGCATTTCAGTTGGGTAGCCTGTTTTTTCTGCGACTACAGACATCATGGTTGCTTGTACCTTCTCTGTGCTTAGACCATTTAAAGCTGGTGCAATAGTCGCAGATGAAAGCGCAGAGCCTTCAGCGGCACTTGTAGACAGTTTAGAGCCGTCAGCGAGTTTAGAGTTCATGTACGCCACGATCTCGCCAAGAGTGCGACACTCAGCTAGATCTTCAGGGTTAAGCTCAGGCAAGCCCGGTAGCTCATCTTGTACTGTGCCAAGAATTTCAACGCGCTTGATAGAGTCGATGCCTAAGTCGGCTTCCATATCCATGCCTAGTTCTAGCATTTCTGTTGGGTAGCCGGTTTTGTCAGCAACCACAGACATCATGGTTGCTTGTACTTTCTCTGTGCTTAGACCATTTACAGCTGGTGCAATCGTCGCAGATGAAAGTGCAGAGCCTTCAGCGGCACTTGTAGACAGTTTAGACCCGTCAGCCAGTTTAGAATTCATGTACGCCACGATTTCGCCAAGAGTGCGACACTCAGCTAGATCTTCAGGGTTAAGCTCAGGTAAGCCCGGTAGCTCATCTTGAACTGTGCCTAGAATTTCAACGCGCTTGATAGAGTCGATGCCTAAGTCGGCTTCCATATCCATGCCTAGTTCTAGCATTTCTGTTGGGTAGCCGGTTTTGTCAGCAACCACAGACATCATAGTGCTTTGCACTTTCTGTGCAGAGAGGCCATTCGCGACTGGAGTCGGAGCAGCTTGAGGCGCCGCAGCGGCACTTGTATTAGCAGAGCCTTCAGCGGCACTTGTAGATAGCTTAGAGTTCATGTACGCCACGATTTCACCAAGGGTACGACACTCGGCTAGATCTTCAGGGTTAAGCTCAGGTAAGCCCGGTAGCTCATCTTGAACTGTGCCAAGAATTTCTACGCGCTTGATAGAGTCGATGCCTAAGTCGGCTTCCATATCCATTTCAAGCTCTAGCATTTCCGTTGGGTAGCCAGTCTTTTCGGCAACCACTGACATCATGGTCTTTTGAACTTTCTCCGCAGAGAGGCTATTCGTGACAGGTGTCGCAGCAGCTTGAGGCGCCGCAGCCGCACTTGTATTAGCAGAGCCATCAGCGAGTTTAGAATTCATGTACGTCACGATTTCGCCAAGGGTGCGACACTCAGCTAAATCCTCAGGGCTAAGTTCAGGTAGGCCCGGTAGCTCATCTTGTACTGTGCCAAGAATTTCAACACGCTTGATAGAGTCGATGCCTAAGTCGGCTTCCATGTCCATTTCAAGCTCTAGCATTTCCGTTGGGTAGCCAGTCTTTTCTGCAACCACTGACATCATAGTAGCCTGTACCTTGTCAGCGCTAATATTAACAGCCGCCGCGGCGCTATCACTCATGGTCGCTGCAGATGCTGATGAAAGCGTTGCGCCTTCAGCGACACTTGTAGAAAGCTCAGAGCCGTCAGCCAGTTTAGAGTTCATGTACGCCACGATTTCGCCAAGGGTGCGACACTCAGCTAAATCTTCTGGACTCAGTTCAGGTAGACCCGGTAACTCATCTTGTACTGTGCCAAGAATTTCTACGCGCTTGATAGAGTCGATGCCTAAGTCGGCTTCCATATCCATTTCAAGCTCTAGCATTTCTGTTGGGTAGCCAGTCTTTTCGGCAACCACTTCAAGCATGGTGGCTTGAACCTTTGCAGCGCTCAAGGCTGAATCTGAGCTAATGTCGACAACTGGGGATGCTGCGCTTGCATGAGTGGGTTCAATAGCAGCTTGAGCAGGGGCGGCTTGACTGACAACTTGTGTTGCTGGTGCATTTACCACAGGAGCTGGTTGTACAGCTACTGTCTGTGTCGGTGCCGTTACTGGTGCAGATTGTGATTGCGGAGCTTGAGTTGACTGCACTGGCGCATTGTTAACTGGCGCTACAATCGCAGGTTGAGCTGCAACTTGGCTTTGAATCGCTTGATTGTGAATAACTGCAGCGTAAGTTGCTTGGCCGCCATTAAGCAGGTTTAATGCCGCAATATTGCTGCCAGCTTGCATCTCAAGGAACTGAGTGTGGCTTTGTAATGTTTGTGCCTGTAACTGGTGGAACTGCTCCATTGAGCGCTGTAGGCTATCAGGAATAGCAATACCAGAACTAATTAACTTAGCGTGCTCAGTCATTAATGCTGTGAAAGTCTCGCCATATTGTTGTGGGATCGCTAAGAACTGCTGATGTAACTGCGCCGTTTGTTGCTGCGCTGCAAAGAAATGAGTTAATGCATCACCGCTAACGCTATGAGTTGCTGGCTTACTATTTTTAGACACGATTTGGCTCTCTATACGGGGATCGACAACAGAGGTGGCTTGAGTTGTATTAGTCGGGGCTGCAACCTCTACAACCTTTTCGACTTCAACCACTTTCTCTACGATTTTTTCGACTTCAACAAGTTTTTCAACTTCGACCACTTTTTCTTCAACTACTCGCTCAACTTGTGAGGTTACAGTGCCAGTTTCTAAAGACTTGGCCATTTTTGCACGAGTCGCTTTGCTGATATGGTTTGCAGCATTCAGTGAAATACTCATAGGAGACTTCTTCGCCGGTGCGGCAATATCAGCTTGATATGGGTCAATTTCACTTAGCACTATGCCTGATACGGCCAGTTGCATTGCCGCTTGCTTAAGCTGCAGATCACTATCGCCCTTAGGGTTTGGGTTGATAGAGATGGTGCATACTTCTTGTTCGGTATTGGCTAGAGTACCTTGAACTAACTTTTGTAAGATGTTCTTTGGTCCAAACTCAACAAATACGCGGGCACCGTCGTTGTACATGGCTTCAAGCTGGCTAGTGAAGCGTACTGATTGAAGCATATGTTTCTTAAACGAGGCTTTAATCTTTGCGGCTGTGGTTTCATAGAGCCCGCCAGTTGCATTTGAATAAAGGGCACGGCTGGCTTTACTAAACTTGGCTGCATCAATCGCTTTAGCAAATGGTGCTTGGGCATGACCAACCAATTCGGTATGGAATGCACCTGATACCGGCAGGCTTATTGCCTTATAACCAAGCTCACTAAGTGCTTTAGCCGCATCAGCGCTAGTTGCTGTTGGACCTGCGATTACCGATTGCGTTGGCGCGTTATAGTTAGCGACTTTTACACCATCAAATTTAGCGATAGTGGCTTCAACGGTTTCAAGATCAGCAGCACTCTTGGTGATGATTGCATACATGGCACCTGCATCAGCTTCAACGCCGTCTTTGGCTTCAGCTTTAGTCGCCATGGCATCGCCACGGGCAAAGGCCAGCTTATAGTAATCATCAGAGCTGATAACACCTGCAGCGCACAGTGCGCTTAATTCACCAAAGCTATGACCCGCTACCATATCGGCATTAAAACCTGCAGCGCTGAATAAGGCGTATTGACCCATTGAAATTGCGCCGATGGCACTTTGGGCATTGGCGGTATTGGTCAGAATCGCTTCTTGGGCTTTTAAGTCATCCTTATTAAATACTGGCTTTGGATACAGAGTTTGAGAAAGTGGTGTCTTATCATTTGCGGCAAAAACTTTGTCAGCAGATACAAATTGCTGACGCATCTCAGGGTAGTAACAAGCCAGCTCGCGGCCCATATTGAGGTATTGTGAACCTTGTCCTGCAAACAGTGCGGCAACTTTTCCTTCAATTGCTGCGGCGCGGTAGCTAGTGCCACCAGGTAGCTGCCAAGTGTGATCGTCACTGCTCGCGAGTTTAGCAAGCGCTTGTTTAATTAGGCCTACTAACTCTTCAGCGGTATTTGCAACTAAACCGATACGTGGCGCATTTTTATCAAGCTCACGCATACCATAGTTTGCTGCTGCATCTTTGAGAATAAACTCGTCTTGGTTTGCAGAGGCTGCTAGCGTGTTTAACTCGTTAACTAGCGATGCTTTATCGCTTGCGCTAACAAGGAAGCTTTGTGCGACTTGGCGTTGACGATATTTGGCTTTTTCGCTGTCATCGCGACTGTGTTCTTGCTTGTACTCTTCAAGTACAAAGTGGAAGTTGGTGCCACCAAAACCAAATGAGCTAATACCAGCGCGGCGTGGCGTACCATCAACACGTGGCAGCCATGGGCGGGTTTCAGTGTTTAAGTAAAACGGTGAGTTTTCGATATCAAGCTTAGGGCTTGGCTGACTGACGTTAATGGTTGGCGGCAGTACTTTGTGATGCAAAGCAAGAGCTGCTTTAATCAAGCCTGCGGTACCTGCAGTTGACTTAGTATGGCCAATTTGCGATTTAACTGAGCCTAGTGCAATGTGCTGCTTGGTATCGTTGCCATCAGCAAACACAGAGCAAAGTCCGGCAAATTCTGCTGCGTCACCGGCTGCTGTGCCTGTGCCGTGAGCTTCAATCAGACCTAAAGTATGCGGCGCAAAACCGGCGTCATCATACGCGCGGTTAAGTGCTTTGGCTTGGCCCGACGGACGGGGAGCGTAGATAGATTTAAACTTACCGTCAGATGAGGCACCAATACCTTTAATAACTGAGTAAATTCGGTCACCATCTCGCTCGGCATCTTCTAGGCGTTTTAGCGCCACCATACCTATGCCTTCACCGATCATCATGCCTTTTGAATCGATATCAAATGGTTGAATGGTTTCGTTAGTCGTAAAGGCAGGCGTTTTTGAAAAGCTCATATACATAGATGGTGAGTTATCGGTACATACACCACCTGTGATCATCATTTCAGAGCGACCTTCAGTCAGCTCAGTAAGCGCCATGCGCATCGCAGCCAATGAGCCGGCACATGCGGCATCAACTACACAGTTCATACCACCAAAGTCAAAACGGTTAGCGATTCGGCCAGCAATAACATTGCCTAAAGAGCCCGGGAATGAGTTTTCCTCCCAGTGCACGTATTGGTCTTGGAACTTTTTGATCAGCATTTCGCTGTCAGTGTCACTTATACCACTGTTTGCGAATACTTTTTTCAATACTGGGTATTGCAAACGTGCTGTTAGGCTGTGGCTAATTTTTTGACCGCCACCAACACCTAAGGTGATACCAATTTTATCTCGGTCGTAATCTTCAGGTAGATTTGCGTCGGCTAACACTTCTTTAGCAACGATCAGCGATAACAGCTGTGATGAATCGGTAAGTTCTAAAATGTTTGGTGGTAGGCCAAACTCCATGGGATTGAAGTCAACTTCCGGTAGGAAGCCACCACGCTTACAGTAGCTTTTGTCTGCCGCAGTTTTATCGGCATCATAGTACTCTTCTGGTTGCCAGTGCGTCGATGGCAACTCAGTAATCGCATCGATTTTCTCACTGATTAAGTCCCAAAACTTATTTAGGTAGCGAGAGTTGGCAAAGATACTTGCCATGCCTACGATAGCGATAGGCATATCTTTAAGGCGCTTATTTAGGCGTGAATCAGCTTGTGAGTCTTGTGCTTGCTCAGTCGCTTTTGCTGATTTTGTAGGTTTAGAGGTCTGGCTCATTATGAGTCTCCGCTGGGTGCCTGAGTGTCAGGCGTCTTGTTGATTGTTTCAGGCATTTCTTTAAAGGTGCGACGGTTTGGCGCCGCACCAGGAAAGCGCTGTAAAAAGGTGTGATAGTTACGTACCAGTAACTTTCGTAAATGGAATGGCCCATGTTTGAGTACGTAGGCCATATATCGATTCGTGGCTTGTGTATTGCCATCTTGGTATATGTCGAGATAGATCCAATCGCTGTGTGGATCTATTCCGAGCAAAATTGAGCTGGGCGCTTCTTCGGTTAATTTCGGTGGAATGGTAAGTGACACCACCTGCACCACATTGTCGCCGTCGTTGCTTGGTAGGGCTAAGGTTTGAGCCAGTGTTTCATAATGCAAGGTATAGGTTTGTACATCGCTACCTTGAGTGACTGGTAACTGGTTAAAGTAACGCATAGGCACACTTGGGCTCTCTATGTCGCTGACGCGGGATACGCCGTAACGCTTTAAACACCTTGCTAGTCCAGAACGCGAAACATTGGGATTAATAAATTTTTGTGTTGCCCTCAATAAGGTATCTAACGGCATCTTCAATTGGTAACGCAAACCAACCACCACATATTCTTGTAATGGCGTTAACGTGGTATTGAGGTGATGTGGGGTATTGGGGCAGTTTTCGATAGAGTCGCGTTTGCGCCACTTACGGACGGTGGCTTCACTGATATTTAAAATCTTCGACAACTGACTCACGCTGAGATCCGACTCTTGTATAAATCGGCGCATCTCCGGCGTGGTTGTGGCATTGCGATGCCTAGCTTCATTTTCTATTTGCGTACACTTATTCGAAGAAATATTGGCTTCATTTAAGTGTTCGCTATTAATTTTTGCCATCAGTTTAGCGGGTATCCGTTAATAATCTGTTGGGACTGAATAACGATATGAGTAAAGATGAACTTAGCGCTAAGCCACATTTTACCGTTATTTAGTCAATATTCTTTAGCTAATGGCAGAGCAGACTACCTGAGCTGATGTGGCAATACAATCACCTGGGACTGATTAATCACAGATACGACCAGATTGAGAGAACACTTGTGCGCTAAAGTGATATTTTATGTAGTAAAATCAAGGGTGAAATAAAAAGTGTGAGCTATGTTTGATAAATATATATTTACACTTTGCTTACTCAAAGAGTGTTTGTAGGTAGCAAATGCTATTTGTGCTGATAACATTTACTAGTGGCAGCGTTGGTCTAATAATAACTTTCTTTAGTTAGGTTGCTGTTTTTTCAAAGTAAACAAGTCACAATAGTGACAAGACCAGTTTGTGATAGAGGATCTCTTGTCAGAATCTTATTCGATCAACCTTTACTTTTGTCCGTTAACCATAAAAGCGTGTGATAGCCAAGCCTCTGAATTGTTGAAGTCTTGGTTGCCTGAAGACGAATTGATCAAGGTTGACCGTTACATTAAACAAGAGGCTAAAGCCCAAGGACTAATGGTGAGGGGCTATCTACGTGGCATACTTTCGCGGCACAGTGATTTATTGCCCAATGAGTGGTGTTTTGAATATGGTGATAAAGGGAAGCCGAGATTAACAGATCCCCAATTTGAGCAAACTGGTATTCATTTTAATTTGAGTCACAGTGGTGCTTGGCTATTGGTTGGCATCTGTGTACCTAAAACGGCCAATAATGAACTCGATGCTGTCGAATTTGGCGTCGACATAGAGCGATGTCGCAGCACGACTAACATTCACTCGATATTGAGTCATTACTTTTCTGAACCTGAAAAAAGAGCCTTGTTAGCGTTACCAGAGGCATTACAGCGAGATCGTTTTTTTGATTTATGGGCGCTTAAGGAATCTTATATAAAAGCCAAAGGGCTTGGTCTTGCTTTATCACTTAAGTCTTTTGCTTTTGATTTTTCAACGGCAGTTAAAAGTAGCTTGCCGCTGCAGCTTGGCCAAAGTGATAGTCCACAAGCAGTTATTAAGCCGGTCGGTATAGATCTTAATAGTCAGATACAGCTAAATTTATTAAATGATAACCAGATAGATGAGCCAGTGCTTGGGCAAATATCAGAAGACGGCATAAGCGCTGCTAAAAACTGGCAGTGTGTGCTTGGTCACTTAGATGAAGATTATCGCTTTGCGGTCAGTGTTGGCGGCTGTGATAAACTCAATTTAAACGCTAAGCAAATGAACTTAAATGAATTATTAACAGTTTACAAATGATGAAACGGGGCATCATGGCCCCGTTTTTAGTTTAAGTATTAGCTATAATATTTAGTGTACAGGAGTCGGTACAATCTCAAATGCTGGATTAAACTCCACCATACTCTCTGCTATTTTACTAAAGGCTGATTTGTCGCCTGTAAGTTTGGCATCGCCATTTGCTAGCAACTCTTTTAGTGTGACTTGCCCTAGTAGAATACGATTTACATCAGCTTTATTGACGATAAGGTTGGCGTCGGCAGCTTGCTCTTTGTCGACCACTGCGTTGCTTAAGTTACCGTTGCTTAACTCTATATAGAGAATGTCTTTGGTATCAGGTGTAATCACATTCATCTTAACGAGTCCGTGTTTTGCAGCCTTTAGGCTGTCAATCTTGACTGCAAGGAAATCAAATAGTGTTGGCATGTCCATCTCACTGATCACATCTGCTGATGCCGTTTTAGGGGCGCCAGCTTGAATACCGACACGTAGCTCTTGGGCGCCAGTTAAGTAGATATTTCTCCAACCTGCGCCTTCAGCTTGATAGCCAAGTTGCTCATACGTATCGGCTAGTAATTGACGAGCTGCGTCATTTTCAGGCTCTGCCATTACAACCTTATTTAATGCGGTAGCAACAAAGCGGTATTCCCCTTGGGCGTAGTCGTCTTTAGCGCGTTTTATTGCTGCATCTGCACCGCCCATGTACTCAACAAACTTGGCAGACTCCTGCTTGGTGGGTAGCGGATTGAGATTAGCTGGATTCATATCAAAGTAACCTAGGTATTTGTTATAAACTGCCTTGGCGTTATGACTGTAGGTACCATGGTAGCCATTGGTGTGCCATGCGTTATAAATTGACTCAGGAATGGTGTCTTGAATTGCATCGCCAATATCTTGAATGCCTACACCGTCGTTAGCGAGTCTCAAGGTTTGATTGTGTACTAAGCCGTAGTTGTCTCGTTGTAAACGTAAGAACGCATTGATCTCTTGATTCCCCCACACCGGTGCTGAGTGAGAGGCAAACAATACTTCGACATCTTGACCAAAGGCGTTAATCATTTCATTAATGTCTTTTGACCACTTGAGCGCATCACGTACTTTAGCACCGCGCAGTGTGTAGATATTGTGCATGCCTTGGTAAGTTAGCTCGCCAGTCCATAGCGCTTTCTTTGATGGAATATAAGTGATCATTTCAGACTCGGCTTCGGTACCAGAGGCGTCCATAAACACCATTTCTAGACCATCAATAGTCAATGTTTCCCACTTGCCTTCACCGTTTAACGTGTAGTCTGGTGCGACGTAGGTGATTTCGCCTTTTGATAGGCCCTTGCCAAGGGCTGCATCAACAATACCGTGATCATGTTTACCCAGCGTTGCCCCGTACTGATATGCAGCGCGGCGGCTCATAGCGTTACCAGCAAGTACGTTTTCATCGACAATTTCTTTAGTGATGTTATCTGAACCGTAGACTTTAACATTGGGGAACATCTCTTGAACACCACGAGAACCACCAAAGTGATCCGCATGACTATGGGAGTAAATCATTGCCACAACGGGTAAATCACCATCTTTTGGTAGGTTCTTTAGCGCAAACTTTAGCGAAGCTTTTGCTGCTTCTTTAGTGAGCAATACATCGTAAGCTATCCAGCCGTTGTCGCTGCGGAGAAGTGTGAGGTTAGACAAGTCGGTACCACGCACTTGATAAATTCCTTCGCTGACTTTGTATAGGCCATTAGGCACCATATTAAGTTGAGCTTGGCGATATAATGATGGGTTAACTGAGTCTGGGATCTCATCGCTAATAAAGGCAAATTCAGCACGCAAGATCTCAGCTGTCGCTTTATCAAATTTTGCGACTAAGTTTTTAGAAGATTGCTCAAATGCACGGGTATCAGCAAAGTTAAGTGTCTCGGCTATCGCCTTGTTGTGGGCAATGGTATGTTCTGTCGCTTCTTTACCTTGGTAATGCACTGTGATGTGGTCATGCTCATGTTGAGCTGCTAGTACATTGAATGAGAATACCGACATGATTGAGATGGCGATTAAAGTCTGTTTCATAGGTTAGCCTCGTAAGATTGACTCAGTTCAAAGCTTTGATGCCTCATGTGTTAAATATCTTGTTGCAACCGATGAGACATTTGCTTAATTGAGGTCAGTATAGGTAACTTGAACTGATTAATAATTAGCGCTAACTTAAGATTTAATATTTATATTATGAATGTGTAGGTGTTAAATAATCGACTTAATTGAGCCTTTCTGTTTGGGCAAAGGAGTGATTAGATTTATGTCGCAGCAAAAAGCATTTGATTTGAATTTATTTCGAATTTTTACCGCGGTTTATCGTACCTCGTCCTTTAGCCGAGCAGCTGAAGAGCTTGATTTAACTCAGTCTTCAGTTAGCAACGCTATCTCTAGACTGAAAAGCACAATGGGAGAAGAGTTGTTTATTCGGGTTGGCAGGGGAGTTAAACCTACAGCAAGTGCGATGAATTTATATCAGCAATTAGCTGCACCTATGTCAGAGGTGGAGCAGGTTGCTACTAGCTTTGAGTTATTTGACGCCAGCGCCAGCGAGCGAACTTTCTATGTTTATGCTAGTGAGTCGGCAATTCTTTTACTACAGTCTGTTGTAGAGCGCTTACTTGATAACTTGTCGATGAGTATTGTGTTTCGTGAGCCGCCACTTATTGAGGAGGAACTGCAGATGGATTTGCAGTTGCAAAAAGTCGATTTAGCCGTAGATATTTGGTTGCCTGAATCGAGCTCTTTTAAAAGTGAAAAGGTGATGCAAGACAAATTGGTATGTGTCGCAAGGAAAGCGCATCCGCGGATTAAAGGCAGTATCACACATGAGCAGTACTTTAATGAAAAACACATCATCTTTAAGATGCGCCGCGATAATTTAAGTGTTGCCGATCTGCTGACTAAGCAGGTTTTACCCGCGCGCAAGATGTACAGCGAACAATCATCAATTTTAAGTATGATGGCTTTAGCTTCTAAAAGTGATGCCTTAGCTATTGCTTCTAAGTCCTATGCTGATGAGTATGCACAGATGTTTGGTTTACAGGTATTTGAGCTGCCATTTGATACAGAGCCGATTGAATACCACATGGTTTGGAGCCATAAATTACAACAAAATCCAGCCAATATTTGGTTAAGAGGCTTGTTAAATCGAGCGATAGCACTTCGGAGTGATCGTTTTTAAATAATCGAATAGTAGGCAAAAAAATACCTGTAATGCTTAGCACTACAGGTAATTATTGAGGCTTGATTACTGACGAGCTAAACGTTGGTTTTCGGCTGGTTGCTCAAAATCACTACGATATGGATTAATATCCAAACCACCACGACGGGTGTAACGAGCATAAACAGTTAGTTTAGCGCATTGGCAGAAGCGTTTAAGATCAACGAAAATACGCTCTACGCATTGTTCGTGAAACTCATTGTGCTGCCTGAATGAGATTAAATATCTTAGCAGTTTTTCACGATCAATCTTTGGTCCTTGATAGCGGATCATCACTGTACCCCAGTCAGGCTGAGAGGTGATTAAACAGTTTGACTTCAATAGGTTTGAGGTCAGGGTTTCAGCTACCATGACTTTTTCATCAACACTATCGGCTAGATGGTCTGGATTAAAGCTATAGTCATCAACTTCGATATCCAAGTCGTCAATACAGTTACCAGGCATATCAACGACTCGTAGGTGATTAAACTGTTTAGGCTCGATAACCTTAACGCTCACTTCACCTTCGGCGCAGGCACTTAAATCTTCAGTTAAGCGCTGTTGAACTGCTTGCACACTATCAAAACGTGTTTGGTTGTAGCTATTCAGATAAAGTTTGAATGATTTAGACTCAATCAGGTTTTTGCTATCAAAACTCAGATTAAAGTCAGCAATCGCAACCATAGGTTTGCCTTTGGCATTTAACCAAGACAATTCATAACCAGTCCAAATATCGCAACCATGAAACGGTAGTTCATTGGTGAGGCCAATGGCATCACGATTTAATTTGCGTGGTACGCCTTGTAGTAAAGATGCATCATACTGCTCTTGATAACCTGTCGACTTTCCTAAGGTTAATTCTGAAAGTTCGGGGGCGTTACTGTAGGGATCATGATGTTGTGTCATCAATACGGTTTCCATGTCAAAATAGACCCCTATTATAACTGATTTTGGAACTGGCTTAAGTGTCTTCTTTACCTGCTTTAGATCTTTTTTTATCTAAATATCAACAAGCCTATATGGATAAGCTTGGTGAACAGCCAAGATATTACCCTCAAGGACAAACATCTGACTGTGTTATTGCTGAAGCGGGCGCTGATGGGGCTGTGTTTTGGCAAGCCGTTGTTCGCCAACAGTCTGGAGAGTTTACCAATGTTGAATCTGCGCTTGAGTTAACTTTATCGGCAGAGATCAATTCATTTTTTGGCAAACATTTTTCTGCGCCAGTGTTTTTTGATTCTCCTTGGGGAGCGGGTGAGCTTATTCAAGTATGGAACCAAACGGATTTTGAATACTTGCAGCAGAATATCATTGGTCACCTAATGATGAAGAAAAAGCTGAAGCAAGAAGCGACTTGGTTTTTTGGTATTTTAGATGAAGAAGATAAAATGCTGACAGTTAATAATAATGATGGCAGCGTATGGATTGAAGTTGCTGGAGAGGTACAGACTGTAAAATTAAGTGACAGTCTAGATGAATTTATAAGTCAATTAACTCCAAAAGTTACCCCTGCGATTAAACCCGTTGAGGAACCAATGCCACAATTAGAGCATCCAGGTATTTGGCAAAGAATGAAAATCATGTGGGCTAATTTACGCGGAAAATAATCTGCTGTTATATCTAAATGGCGCTTATCTAGGAGAAGTAGATAGGCGCCATTTTTATTTATGGTGGCTAAACTCTAACGTGACAAGTGCTGCTTTATATCAATTGGTATTATAAATGATCCCAAGAGATGTTAGACACTATGCGGCACGGCTCGCAGCGAAAATGGAACATATCTAATAAAGGCTCATCTAGTAGCCACTCTTTACTGCCACACTTAGGGCAGGCTCGTTGTTTTTCAGCTGCTAAGCTTTCTCCACCGACGCGATATAGATAGTAATAGGTTGGGATTTTCGTTAGATATTCGACTCTGCCACGTAGATCCCAGCCTCGTCTAAATAGATCGCTTTGGTGGTTAGTTAATTCTTCAAGTGCGGCAAATTCAGCCTTAGTTGCAGCCGCCATTTGTAATTCATCACATGCTTGCCACTCGGTTTGCCAACGGATCATGCGTTTATGATCGCCATTCGCCGTTGCTGGAATGTGATACAGCGGAATAGGCTGCAAGGTATCGCCATTTCTGAGCGGAGAGCACATATGGACATAACTGGTATAAAGCAGTTGCCAGCTTGGTGTGTCTTGGCTAGAGACTTCAGAGTTTATGTCTTGGCCAATATATTTCTCGCGTGGTGCTAGCAGTTTGGCTTCAGTGAGTTGGTTGAGTGCTGCATTAACCCAAGGGCTATTAAAACGTTTAGCTAAGCTGCTTTTTTCTGGGGTTAACATGCGGGCTTTGAATTCACCTTCATTAAAAGCTACCGCAAACTCTCGTCCTAGCACTTGCCCATTCGCACGATACGCTTCGAGTAAACCATTTATTGCTTTCTCAGCAGCGGTAATTGTGGTGTTGTCAAAACATTCAAATCTAAGCTCAATTACATGCATTGGGTATCACGCTCTTGTTTCATTTGGCTTTGTTGTAATTCTTCAAATTGGCTTTTAAGTGTAATGAATTCGGCTTTTAACTCATTAAGCGCTGTTTCTAACTGCACAATTCTATCAGCCTGTTCGGCTTGGGATAAGTTTGTTCGCTCATTATTTGAGGGACTTGTAGATGCTAAATCAGCAGGTATTGCTTGCTTGTCTGCTTCGGTCATAGATTTGAATTGTTGTAACCCTTGGATGAGCTCTCTCATTGGAATGCTATTACCAAGTTTAGTTTTAATTAATGCTAATGTAGGCTCTCTGCCGTCATTATAGATTTTTTTGGCTGCGGTTAGCACTTGCTCAATAGGAGTCATTATTAGTCAAATTCCTTAAAAATTAGCATTTTTATCAAACAGTTCGAAAACTAAAAACGTGTTAAAACAAATAAAATCACTTAAAACAATAACTTGTGTTTTGGCATGCTAGTTGCTTTATCAAAACAAAAAATAAACGTCATAACAGGAAGTTAAAAATGAAAAACAAATTATTAAGTTTAGTGTTTTTTGGGATTGCAAGCTTAGGGCTAACCGGCTGTGTGGTCAATGTTGGTGATGGTGAATCTGATTGGGATAACCATGGCGGATGGGAAAAAACACAAAATAAAAATCGTGATAATTTAGCTAAAATATCTTTAGGAATGAGTAAAGAGCAGGTCGTTACATTAATGGGTACAGCTGACTTTAATGAAGCCTATATCCAAGCTGACAAAGAAGTTTATGTTCTTTTTTATCGGACTCAACGCACACAAGGTGACGGTAAAACGACTAAAGATGAATGTACACCAGTTGTGATTAGCAATAACGCTGTTGTAGGCTGGGGCGAAATGGCTTACAGCAAGATTTAGCTACAAAGTTTTGCTTTTAGTTTGTCTTAATAAGGTGTCCAATTGATCGATAACTTCTGTCCATTGGGCATCTTCATTTAACGACTCCGCTAAAAAATGTTTTTGAGACACCGTCCAAAAAGCCGCTTGTTGTAGCAATATATTACTAGGTAATTGATGCTCGTGAATAAACTTTTCGATAGCCTCATCGTCATTCGCTAGTCCTAATTGTGAAAAAAGATGAGGTAGATCTTGCGGTGTGGTATCCATAGCAGACTCATTTCAAAGTACCCTCTATTTAGTATGGACGATAACTTAATTAGTTGTTGAAAAGTCATGCTTCATTATTTACGACTTCTTCGTTCAGTTTATCTATTTATCAATTATATCTCTGTAAAATCTGTACTCAGCGAGTGCGGTTATCGGAACGATAGTTGATTATTAATTGCACTTATTTACATTCTTGTTACATTGGTATTGTGTGAAAAAAGCAAGGACCACAACAATGGAACAACAAGCCATGGAAGAGTGCCGCGCAGTATATCTCACGGCAGAAGACCTGCGCATTGCCGCTTCAATTATCTATAACGCTTATCATGACGATCCTTTTTTTATCGACACGCTTTTTAGTGGCGACCAAGCTCAGTACGAACAAAAGCTTCGCGGGGCGATCAGGGAAGAACTCAATGAACTCTGGCAGCAAGAGCAAGCATTGATAGGGATGTTTGTTGGTGAGAGGCTTATTGGTGTTGCTTGTATCGTTACTCAGCAGCTTCCCCTAGGAGAGGCTCGCTTCTGGCATTGGCGCTTGAAAATGTTATTTAGTACTGGATGGTACTCAACTCAAGCATTGATGAATAAGGAAACCCAAATTATAGAAAGTTTGCCTAGTAGCCAGTGTGGTGTGTTGCAATTTATTGCCATCGCAAATGTAGAGCAAGGCAAAGGTTACGGTAGTAAGTTAATTAATGCCGTTCTGAGTTGGTGTGACGAACAACCTCATTTAGATGGGATAGGTGTGTTTGCTAATCATCAACAACATATTGAGCTATTTTCTAGTCACCATTTTGAAAAAATTGAGTCACTTGCAATCGGCAAAGTGGATGGAGAATTACTGTTTTATAAGGGGGCTAGTAGTGAATAAAGGTTATCAGACTTTTAGCGAGTTTTACCCATTTTACTTATCTCAGCACCAGCACAAAATTTGCCGTGTTTTGCATTATATAGGTAGCAGTTTAGTCATAATGTTGTTTGCCTATATTTGCTTGAGTCAGCGCTGGAGCTTGATGTTGCTTTTACCTGTTATTGGTTATGGGTTTGCATGGGTTGGTCATTTTGTGTTTGAGAAGAATCGTCCTGCTACTTTTGAGTACCCTTTGTATAGTTTTATGGCTGATTGGGTGATGTTGTTTCAAGCGATAACCAAACGAAATTAAGCTTGAATTCACATTGAGATAATTTGTTTGTGCGAGATCTCTTACGATGGTGTGGGATATCGATAGGTTTATTGGCTGTATAGAGCGTTCAATAGATATTAAACTGTTTAATATTAGAGGTTTAACGTAAAAATCTCTTGTTGCGTCATTGTTGTCTCTTTGTTTGTTGGTGTTTTTTGTCAAAACAAGTACGCCTAATTAGGTAAACTGGGAACCAGAAATTGATTTGAACTGAAAGGATTTGGTTTTAATCGGTTTTTTGTAAGATGTTTCATTATTTTGAGCTAAGTGCGTTAAAGGATTAAGAATGTAGATTAGCTGAAGATAATTAGCAGGATGCTACTAGGACAACCTCAGGATGAGGAGTTTAGCTTAGGGAAAGCTAATGAAAGGATTCGGTACGCAAGTACAAGGATATACAGGGAGTTACAAGGAAGAAGCAGGAAGCAAGTTAGCCAAGGATGATGCAGGGAATGCACATAATATAGCGGGAAAGCTAAAATAAAGCAGTACCAAGGGCGCACCATTAGGTGCGCCCTTACTTTGTGTTAATAGTCATTTGAACGCAATTGCTCGCATGTTTGTAAGAGATCTCCTACAAGCTCGTAAGAAATACATACTTAGTATCAGTGATTTATCTGCTTAAATTAATTTTAAATTAATAAATACAGCAACTTATTTGTTTTCATCTGCAATTTAATATTAAAGTGCATGTTAAATAAATGTTCAGCTCAAGATCAAGGTGGATGTTTTGGTCTATTATTTAATTGTGCTAGGAAGCACGTTAGGAAGTAATAAGGTTTAGGGATAAACACAGTGTCGATGGAATGGCACTTAAAGGATGAAAATCAAGGAGGCGATTAAGGATGGATTGCCACAACAGCTAGAGGATAGCCAAATAATCCAGGATGGACTGTGTTACCTAGGAAGGTACATGCTAAGGACAGTAGCTGAAAGGATGCTCAAGGAAGAAACGGGACACGCTCAAGGTTGAGTATGCTTGATACAGGAATTATCAAGAGAAAGGAATCGTACTGTAAAGTACATGGAAGCATTGGATAAGGAAGATGCAGGAGCAAAGTTACGCAAGGATGGTGCAGGGAGCACTCATATATAGCGGGATGAGCTTACACAATGATAGAAAAGGCACGACCCTTCGGGGCCGTGCCTTTACTTTTCTATGAGCTTCTAGTTTTTTAGCTAGTTTTGCCGACTATCCTTGCTTAAAACCTACTTACAGCCACCTGAGCTACAATTACCGCGAGAGCGACCGCCACAACCGCCACCAACCGAGCCTCTTGCTTCAGGTGCCTCATGCCATTCAGGCTCAGGGAAGATTGGCCATTGAATTTTTTGGATTTTCTTACCGTGCATCCACAGACTGCCACGATATTGGTTGATACCGTCGGTGCTAAACTCAAATAGGTATTTGACTTTCCAAGTGAGGCCACTACTGCCACCTAAGCTAGGCTTTGCAGATTCTTGAGCGATTGCAAGTAATTGAACTTTCTGCTTTTTACACTCTTTATTGGCAAATATTCGGCTTAGCTCAGCCATTTGTCGCAATTGCCAAAAAAATGCAGCAATCATGACTACTGCGGCAATTATCAAAAAATCAGTCATCATCCTTTTGTTACCTTGAAAAGTCCGCCAATTGCAGCTGCAAGCTCTGCGCTGCGGTTAGGGTTTCGCAGTTGCCCAAGAAGCTGCGTGCGAATTAATGGTATCGCCACAATATCAGCAAAAATCTGGTTAAAGAAGTGCTGCGGCTGTTTTGCTAAGGCTTCTAAGTAGATAGTGAGAGTTTGCTCATCTTTTAAGGCTGACCAGTTTCGGGCTGCAATGGTCACTAGCATTTCATCGCCGAGCTGGTTAGCTGCATCTAATTCAGCGATTGCTTGCTGGCTGAGTTTAGTTTGTGATGCAATTCCTCTCAGGAAAAATGGCTTATTTTCAACTTTTGCAGCTTGCAGATGTTCAACTAGCTTTTGTGCTAACGACTCATCAATATTTAAGTGTTCTAAACACTGACAAACGGCAATTTTTACTTCTAACGCCCAGTTATCAAAACCTTTAGCTAAGATATCTTGATGATCCAGTTGTTGGCTTCTTACGCAGACATCAGCAATACCCTGTAAGCCAATATTTTGCCATTGTTCACTCGGGTATTGGCCTGATAGATATTGATAAGCAAACTCATATTGCGGTGATGCTTTTTGGCCTAATTGCTTTCTTACTAGTGCATTAAATACCGCAAGTTTTTCTTGAGTTGGCTTAAAATTAAATGGGTGGTTGGCCATCTGTTCTTGCTGTTGTTCGGTTAATGGCTGGGTAGGATCTCGGCCTAATGCTTCAACAATCATCTTAATAAACTGGATCCGTGGCGCTGGAGACAGTAATCCGCGTTCATCAAGAGGCAGTTTAATAAACCAAATATAATGTTGCTGACTGGCGTCCCAGAATACGATTGCAAATTGCGCATGTCCTTGAATTGGCGATGGATAAGGACAATGTAATTCTTCTATCTGATGAAACGCCATCATATCGATATGTTGTACTCGACGCCCCATGTCATAGACTTGGAATTGAGTATTAGCCGTTTTTAAAAAGTCGCTTAGGGTCGTTATTTGTGTCATATCGTTATCGAGTGTAGGAAAATTAGCGCATATTATAGGGATAACTCTGAACAGATGGTATCATCGCGCGTTAATTTTCCAACGCTGAGCATAGTGACTTTAAACTACGTTGAGAGAGGCGAGTTTGGTAGCAGATAGCACGCGAAATAAGTTACGAATTTTAGAGGGTGAGCTTGCAAAGCAGGGCTTATTAAGTGAAACGCCGCCAAGTGAGCAAGCCTTGGCAAGTACAGCGCCTTTTGCCTGTGATGCAATGCCATTTGAGCAATGGCTGCAGTTTATATTTTTACCAAAAATGCATTATTTGCTAGATAACGGTATGTCGTTGCCCGCCGCAATGAGTGTTGCACCGATGGCTGAGCATGTTTGGGCTGATAAAACTAACTACCAGAATATTATTTCGCTTCTTGCAGAGTTAGATAGGCTTGTTAGTAAGGCGAGATAGTCGGTTAATAAGAGAGCTTTTTAATGAGTGATAAAATCACACAACTCACCGAGCAGCAAAATGCGACTTTGATTGAGCAACAGCCTATTGAGATGGCGGATGCAAATGAAGAGCAAGAAGTTGCGCCGCATATTGAAATATTATTTGAAGATGACGATGTGGTTGTGATCCACAAGCCTGCCGGGCTATTAGTTCACCGCAGCTACCTTGCTCGTCGCGAACGTTTTTTTGCCATGCAATTAACCCGTGATCTTGTTGGTTGCCATGTGTTCCCTGTACATAGGTTAGATAGACCAACATCAGGTATTTTACTGTTTGCTAAAAGCAGTGAAATGGCCAATGTATTATGTGAACAGTTTGCTGCGCACACAGTTGATAAAGAGTATTTGGCGATAGTTAGGGGGAATATGCACCAAGCTGCGACCCTTGATTACCCGTTAAAAGAGGAACTGGATGATTTGGGTGATAAAGATGTGGATCCTAATAAAGCAGCCCAAGATGCAGTTACCTCATATAAACCACTGCTAAATAGTGAGATCCCTTATGCTTCGGGTCGCTATCCAACTAGTCGTTATGGTTTAGTGCATCTATCTCCACATACTGGTCGCAAACATCAGTTAAGACGACACATGGCTCACTTACGCCATCCAATCCTTGGGGATACAACCCATGGAGATGGTAAGCAGAATAAGTTCTTCCGCACTCATTTTGGCGTTAACCGCTTGTGGTTGATAGCGAAGAAGTTGAGCTTCAATCACCCAAGAACTGGTGAGCGTATTAGTGTTGAAACAGAGCTAGAACAAGAGTGGCTAGATTTGTTCACTGGCCTTGGTTGGAGTGATACAGAGTTAGCAACTGACAAATTATCAATTGAGTTTGTTTAGCCGATAATAAACGCTAATTGAATAAGCTGGAGTACTTGTTAAGACTCCAGCTTTTTTATGGCTTCACTTGATTAGCTTTACTGGGAAACGGGCTGAAGCTACTGGTTATATCCCGACTTTCATTGTCGTCGTTTATTGTCGCCTGCGCAGACTTAAAACATTGTATTGTATTGAAATAGCACATTCTTCGAATATGAGCACTACGTTGAAGATGTTTACGGTGCCTTTGTCGACAAGAATGCTTCATGTGTTCGCCCTTTTTGAGGTCACTTATAATTGCTACAAAGGCTTGCAGCAATGTTTGCTGATCCAGTATGTTAAGGATATAACTAAATGGCTTTTAGGCGAAGTAAAACATGGAAAAAGTGAATCTAGTTTTTGGAACAGTTTATGGTGGTGCCCAATTTGTTGCCGAGAATTTACAGCAAGGGTTAACTGATGCAGGTATTGAAGCGACTCTGTATCAACCAGACCAACTTGGCGGCTTTATTCCCCCAGAAAATGAGTTATTGCTAATAGTGTGTTCAACAACGGGTCAGGGAGATATTCCTGATGATATTCAGCCTTGGTTTTATGAGATCCAGCAAAAAGCGCCTTACCTACCTAATTTGAAGTTTGGTTTGATTGGTTTAGGTGATTCGAGTTATGAGACGTTCTGTGGTGCCAGTGAGCAGTTTTTAGCACTTTTTGAAGAGTTAGGTGCTAAACGTTTAGGTGATTTCCTTAAGGTCGATGCAGGGGAGACCATGGAGCCAGAGGTTGAAGCGCTCGCTTGGTTGCCTAATTGGATAGAGTTGATCGCTAAAGAGCGCGCAGCTTAACTAAAATGCATGCTAGCTTAATTGAAGCGCGGCTTTTTAGTCGCGCTTTTTCATATCAGTTTTATACCATCAATATAAGAATTTTTTCACCTAGCGGTTCGTTTTATATCAGATAGTCAAAGCTCATTTAAAACTCTCTTTAAGTTATTGCTAATTTGATAACTATCATAGCTGATAATTCCACAATCTTTAGTTTACTGGCTAAGATCTCAGTAAATATCGCACTGATATTGAATCTAGATAGCTCACAAGGTATAGCTAGAAAAACGTTTCAGAAGCTTGAGGGGATTATGCAAAGAAAAGTATTAATAATTGATTGTGCGGACGCTTCTGGGCTGATCACTAAAATAACCGGAGTGTGTTTTGCCAATGGGCTAAATATTATTAAGAACAGTGAGTTTGTTGATAATGCTCAGGGGCGATTTTTTATGCGTACAGAGCTTGAAGGGGAGCGTTTTTCACCATCGCTTGCTAATGACATTCAAGCCATTTTACCTGAGCGTAGCCGTATTCGTTTGGTTGATTCGGGTAAAAAGCGTGTAGTGATTATGGTGACCAAAGAGGCTCATTGTTTAGGTGATATTCTGATTAAGTCATACTCTGGTGCACTTGATATTGAAATTGCTGCAGTGATTGGTAACCATCAAGTATTACAACCTTTGGTAGATAAGTTTGATATTCCGTTTTATTACGTTAGCCATCAAGACCTAAACCGCAGCGAACATGAATCAAAAATACTTGAAATCATTGCGCAACATGCACCAGATTACATTGTACTAGCCAAGTTTATGCGGGTTCTTACGCCTGAGTTTGTCAGTCAATATCCTAGTCAAATCATCAATATCCATCACTCTTTTTTACCTGCATTTGTTGGGGCTTCGCCCTATAAACAAGCTTGGGAAAGAGGCGTTAAAATTATTGGTGCCACAGCGCACTTTGTCACAGACTCTTTAGATGAAGGCCCGATCATTAAGCAAGATGTGATTCCTGTGGATCATAGTTATAGTGCTGAAGATCTTGCCCGTTGTGGCAGAGATGTAGAGAAAAGTGTATTGAGTAAAGCGTTGCAATTGGTTATCAATGAAGATGTCATCGTATACGGCAATAAAACAGTGGTGTTTTAACCAAAGTTTACCAAGCCAATAATAAAAAAGAGGCGTGAGCCTCTTCTGGTTTTAGCAATTAATAGTTAATTACATATAAGTCAGTATTGGATTTTAGTGCTGCAAGATCTTTAATAGTGACTGTACCTTGGTTATAAGGGGCTATTTTTCTAGCTGTCTTATCGGCACCCGCATTGACTGCAAAGTTATAGAAGCTCTCACCATTACAAACTAGGCGAGGGAATACTCTGTTTTTATTGATACGATAGTCTTTCATCGTTCTATTAAACTGAAAAGTATTATTACTTGCTCCTGCTTTACAGACTTGAATTAAGGTGTGTTCAATCTGAGGCGACATTGCTGCGCTACTGCTGAATGATATAGCTAAGGCAGCTCCAGCCAAAACGATTGTTTTAATCATATTATGCTCCTGCATGATGTTGGGGTTCATGCTTGAGTAAAGTGCAACTTACAGCAGTTGCTTGAAAAATTGCTAGAGACTTGTATCAAGATATTGGTAGCAGCACAGAGTGTGTCTGTGGGTTACAAAGTATGTCAATTGTGAATAAATAAAAACAAAAATCCCGCATAAATGCGGGATTTTTAGTGGTTCATGCTCGAACTAAACTAGTCTACGATGCGTAATAGTTCGTTGATGCCCACTTTACCGCGAGTTTTTTCATCAACCTTTTTAACGATGATGGCTGCATAAAGGCTGTAAGTGCCGCACTTCGATGGCAAGTTACCAGCAACAACAACAGAACCCGCAGGAACACGACCGTAATGGATTTCACCGGTTTCACGATCAAAAATTCGTGTACTTTGACCAATGTACACACCCATAGAAATCACAGAACCTTCTTCAACGATCACGCCTTCTACAATTTCAGAGCGTGCGCCGATAAAGCAGTTATCTTCAATAATGGTAGGGCCTGCTTGTAATGGCTCTAAAACACCGCCAATACCAACACCACCAGAAAGATGAACGTTCTTACCGATCTGAGCACAAGAACCAACAGTCGCCCAAGTATCAACCATAGAGCCTTCATCGACGTATGCGCCTAGGTTAACGTAAGATGGCATCAATACTGTGTTCTTAGCAATGAATGAACCTTTACGTACAGCTGCTGGTGGCACGACACGGATCGCTTCTTTACGAAAACGAGCTTCATCGTAGTCAGCAAATTTCATTGGAACTTTGTCGAAGTATTTAGTTTCTGCACCGTCGATAACTTGGTTATCGAAAATACGGAACGAAAGCAGTACTGCTTTCTTTAGCCATTGATGTACGTGCCACTCACCATCAATTTTTTCAGCCACTCTGGCTTCACCAGTGTCTAGCATTGTAATGACTTTCTCAACATCAGCACGTACGCTAGCGTCAACTGTTGCTGGAGTGATTTCTGCGCGTGCTTCAAAAGCCGCCTCAATACGTTGGCGTAAAGCCTCCATTAACTTCTCCCAATATTCCGGTTAAATATAAAAGTCTATAAAGCGCTAGTGAGCGCTTCACGTAATTTGTTTTGCTGCTGCTCGTCCAACTGTTGTCCGTCTGCGGTTTGCAACAAAAAGAAATCTTCGGCTCTTTCACCTATGGTGGTGATCTTCGCTGCTAGCAAGGTTATTTCGCAGCGATAAAGCACTTCCCCAACTCTTGCTAGTAGCCCAGGTGAATCAAGAGCAATTAGCTCCATCATACTTTTACCATGGCTTCGGGTTGTAGGGAAACTGACTTGGGTCCTAACTTTAAAAGGTTTCATCTTTCTTGAAAGATTTCTAAACTTTGGCAACTTTGGTGTTTCATTACTTAACGCTTTGATTAACGTCTTTTTGATCCCTTGGATCCGTGATAGCTGAGTTACCGGTTGGCCATCTTGTTCTAAAATGACAAAAGAGTCTAGTGCGTAATTGTCTTTCGAGGTCATAATGCTGGCATCATGTACAGTAATATTCTTATTATCTAAAATAGCCATCACAGTGGCGAATAATTTAGGCTTATCTTTGCCATAAACAAACAACTCTGTGCCCCCGCGAGTTGCATGTTTAGAGATGAGTACCAAGGCTTCATCTTGTTTATGTTTTATGATGGCTTCAGCATGCCAAGCGATCTGGTTTGGTTGGTTACGTAAAAAATAATCAGCTTTAAAGCGCAGCCATAGTGCATCTAAATCTTTTTCTTTTATGCCACGGCGTAACAGTTCTTTTTTGGCTTTTGCTTGGTGTTCACGAACGCGGGCACGAATATCGATGGGCTTTTCTTTACCTCTGGCAAGTACGCGTTGAGTCGAAAAGTAAAGATCTCTTAGTAATGAGCCTTTCCAATTATTCCAAGTACGCTCGTTAGTTGCGCAAATATCGGCAACCGTTAAGCAGTAAAGGTAGCTCAAATGTACTGCGTCTCGCACTCGCTCAGCAAAATCAGCAACCACATCAGGATCTGATATATCGCGGCGCTGGGCTGTTACCGACATCACGAGGTGATTTTCTACGAGCCAACTGACTAAACGACCATCATGATCATTCATACCATGTAACTTACAAAATTCTAACGCGTCAGTGGCACCGAGTTTACTGTGATCGCCACCACGTCCTTTGGCGATATCATGAAAAATAGCGCCAAGTACCAATAAGCCTTTTTTAGGCAGCTGATTGATAAGTACTGAGCCTAAAGGGAACTCCTCTTTTTGTTCTGGTTGAGCAAAGCGTTCGATATTAAGCAGTAACCTATGGGTGTGTTCATCTACAGTGTAGGCATGGAAAAGGTCAAACTGCATTTGTCCTTCAATAGCACGCCATGCCGGCAGATAAGCTGATAATACGCCGTGTTTATGCATTAAAGATAAGGCCGTTATTCCTCGTGGATGACGTAAAATCTGCATAAATAATTTACGGCAGGATTCATGGTACATCAGCGCTTGAGGTTGTGCGCGCCGAGCGCGACGCAAACTACGTAGCGTTGCGGCGTATACAGCTTGAATATTGGAGTTTTTTGCTACCCACAAAAATAGCTTAAGTATGTTTTCTGGATTATCGAATAGATCGTTACTGAGGCTTTCGATAAATTTACCGCGGCGCTGAAAATGCTCATCAATTGCTACGATATCAAGGGTTTTACCATGCTCTAAGGTTGCACGCTTAAATAGCTGTAATAGCATCTGATTGAGCTCCATTACTCGCCTTACAGTGCGGTAATAGTTTTTCATCATCTGCTCAACAGCGAGCTGAGTACCATCTTCATAACCCATTAATTTGGCAACTTGAGGCTGCAAGTCAAACAATAAACGGTTTTCGTCTCGGCCTGAGATTAAGTGTAATGAGCAGCGCAATTGCCATAAAAAGTGCTGTGCTTCCATTAGCTCATCAAGTTCAACTGGCTCTAAAAAGCCGTGATGAACCAGTTCTTCTAGCTTTTCGGCATTGAAATGACGCATGGCAACCCAAGCGACGGTTTGAATATCACGCAATCCCCCAGGGCAACTTTTTAAGTTAGGCTCTAAATCGAAGGCGCTGGCTTTGCTATGGCGAGTCATTTGCTCGTGTTTCTTTGCCAGATAAAATTCACTACTTGGCCAGAAGTCCTCCTGACGAATAGCGCGATAGAGCAGAGTGTAAAGCGCTTGAGGACCACAAAGTAAGCGCGATTCGAGCAAGTTAGTGGCTACAGTGATATCAGCGCGGCCTTGCTCAAGGGTTTGTTCAATTGAACGTACGCTATGCCCAACTTCTAAGCCAGCATCCCAAATAAACGCGATAAAAGCACTCAATGCTTGCTCGGCATCGTTTGAAAGTTCAGCCTCTGTGAGAAATAAAAGATCGACATCTGATTGTGGATGCAGTTCGCCACGGCCGTAGCCGCCAACTGCAACTAGGGCGATAGGGTACTGTTCTAAATGATGGGCGTGCCACTGTTGTTGTAATAACTTATCGACATGTTGGCAGCGAGTGCTCACTATCGAACGAACATCTGATTTTGCATTAAAGCTATCGAGTATCGTTTGGTTTAATTCGATTAACGCCTGTTTGGCTGACTGAGCACTATTCATCAAATCTCTTTTCAAAAACGGATCCGTTGCACCGATTATCTATGCAAAAAAAACTAATTTAAAGGGCTTTATAACGATTAGTCATGCTTAAATGAGCTTTTGTTTGCAATGCTTTATTTTAGTGCAGTCATTGCGCTGTATTTGATTACTCATATTTCAAAATGCACAAACAAAAAAGGCGCGCCTAAGGCACGCCTTTGAAATGCTTTTTCAAATTGTAATTAGTGATTAATTACGCGAGGCAACTCGGTTTCTTCTTCACGAAGCGTTAATACTTCAACACCGGTTTGGGTGACAAGAAGAGTATGTTCCCACTGTGCAGAGTTTTTTCCATCGGCAGTTGTCACTGTCCAGTTATCATTTTTATCCAGTACGCTAGTATGGCGACCGGCATTAATCATTGGCTCGATGGTGAAACACATACCAGGGCGCAATACTGTTTTATCATTGTTTTTGTAGTGCATCACTTGCGGTTCTTCATGGAAGCCTGCACCGATGCCGTGGCCGCAATAGTCAGTTACAATGCTGTACTTCTCAAGGCCAGTTTTTTTCGACTTAACAAACTTTTCAATAAGGGTACCGATTTCGCCTAGTTTCATACCTGGGCGAACTTTTTTAATGCTGGCGTATAATGCTTCTTGTGCGATGCGGCATAGGCGCGTGTCTTTAGGGCTAACGTTGCCGATCAAGAACATTTTAGAGGTATCGCCATGGTAACCATCTTTGATAACAGTGATATCGATATTGATAATATCGCCATCAACCAATGGACGGTCTTCAGGGATCCCGTGACAAATTACCTCATTAATTGAGGTACAAATTGATTTTGGAAATCCATGGTAATCAAGTGGAGCAGAAATGGCACCTTGCTCTTCAGTGTATTTTGCACAAATGTCATTTAATTGGTTGGTCGTAACACCTGCAACTACATGTGGAGCGATCATCTCAAGTACTTGTGCGGCTAGCTTGCCGGCTGCGCGCATTTTTTCGATCTCTTCCGCTGTCTTAATTACTATACTCATTCTGCTGTCTCTTAGTCTTAAAATTGTCGTCTTTCAATGTGACGATTATGCATGAAAAACGACGTAAATATTTGTGCTTTTTTTCATATTATGGTATAAAGCGCGCCGTTATGTTTGACTCTTGCCGATGTCACTTTAGGTGATTCGTTCGAGTTAAGATGGCGGCCATTATACATGGCTATTGAAAAATACTAAATCACACACATATCGACACGTTCTTCGGGGTGCCCATAATCGGGTCGAAGATATGGGATATGTGGAGGTCTAACCCCCCATTTTTAAGGTAAATAAAATGACTACAGTTTCAATGCGCGACATGCTACAAGCCGGTGTTCACTTCGGTCACCAGACTCGTTACTGGAACCCAAAGATGAAGCCATTCATCTTCGGCGCTCGTAACGGTGTACACATCATCAACCTAGAGCACACTGTACCTATGTTCAACGAAGCACTTGCTTTCATCAGCAACGTTGCATCTAAGAAAGGTAAGGTTCTTTTTGTTGGTACTAAGCGTGCTGCAAGCGAAGCTATCAAAGAAGCTGCTGTTTCTTGTGACCAGTACTACGTTGATCACCGTTGGTTAGGTGGTATGTTGACTAACTGGAAAACAGTTCGTCAATCAATCAAGCGTCTAAAAGACCTTGAAAGCCAGTCTGTAGACGGTACTTTCGACAAGCTAACTAAGAAAGAAGCGCTAATGCGTACTCGTGAACTTGAGAAGCTAGAGAAATCTCTAGGTGGTATCAAGAACATGGCTGGCCTACCTGACGTAATTTTCGTTATCGGTGCTGACCACGAGCATATCGCTATTAAAGAAGCTAACAACCTAGGTATTCCTGTTGTTGCTGTTGTTGATACAAACTCTTCTCCAGACGGTATCAACTACATCATTCCTGGTAATGATGACGCTATGCGTTCTATCCGTCTTTACACTCAGTCTGTTGCTGCTGCTGCAAAAGCTGGCCGTGGTCAAGACCTAGCTGTTCAAGCTGAGCAAGACGGTTTCGTAGAAGCTGAATAATAACGGTTGATGAATTTCATCACCCTTATTAACCAAGGTATATGATTGGTGAGCAGGGGCGAAGTGACTAAAGGTGACTAGCCCCTGCTCTATATCTATTGAATTTGAAGAATTATCTGTAGAGGATTTAGCAATGGCAATTACTGCTGCCCAAGTTAAAGAACTTCGTGACCGCACTGGCGCGGGCATGATGGACTGTAAAAAAGCACTGACTGAAACTAACGGTGACATCGAACTAGCGATTGATAACATGCGTAAGAGCGGTGCTGCTAAGGCTGCTAAAAAAGCAGGTAACATCGCAGCAGAAGGCACAATTCTAATCAAGAAAGGCGAAGGTTTCGCTGCTCTTGTAGAAGTTAACTGCCAAACTGACTTCGTAGCAAAAGACTCTAACTTCCTAGCTTTCGCTAACGAAGTTCTAGACGTTGCTGCTGCATCAAAAGTTACTATCGAAGCACTTAAAGAGCAGTTTGAAGAAACTCGTGTTGCTCTAGTTGCTAAGATCGGTGAAAACATCAACGTACGTCGTGTTGAGTACATCGATGGTTCTAACCTAGCTGAATACCGTCACGGCGACCGTATCGGTGTTGTTGTTACTGGTGACGCTGACGAAGAAACATTAAAGCACCTTGCAATGCACGTTGCTGCTTCTAAGCCAGAGTACGTAAACCCAACTGACGTTCCTGCAGAAGTTGTTGAGAAAGAAAAGACTCTTCAAATCGAAATCGCAATGAACGAAGGTAAGCCTGCTGATATCGCTGAGAAAATGGTTATCGGTCGTATGAAGAAGTTCACTGGCGAAGTTTCTCTAACTGGCCAAGCTTTCATCATGGAACCAAAGAAAACTGTTGGCGAATTCCTAAAAGAGAAAGGCGCTTCAGTATCTAACTTCATCCGTTTAGAAGTTGGTGAAGGTATTGAAAGAAAAGAAGAAGATTTTGCTGCTGAAGTAGCTGCACAAATCGCTGCTAGCTCTAAGGCTTAATCTCCTTAGTTAGCAAACATAAGACCGTAGCAATTGCTGCGGTCTTATCGTATATACTCAACAGGTTTTTGTGCAGGCTTAGCTCTGTATGGAAAATGCGTTAAGTATATAACTCCCTATCGCCATAATCAGGACTAATAAATATGAGTACCAATCCTAAACCTGCATTTCGTCGTGTTCTTTTAAAGTTAAGTGGTGAAGCCCTAATGGGTGAAGAAGGCTTCGGCATCGATCCTAAAGTACTTGATCGTATGGGACAGGAGATCAAAGAGCTAGTAGAGTTAGGTATTCAAGTGGGTGTTGTCATTGGCGGTGGTAACTTGTTCAGAGGTGAAGGCCTAGCAAATGCAGGCATGAACCGCGTTGTGGGTGACCACATGGGCATGTTGGCGACCGTGATGAACGGTTTGGCAATGCGTGATTCATTGCACCGTGCATATGTAAATGCGCGTTTGATGTCAGCCATTCCGCTTAAAGGCGTTTGTGATGACTACAACTGGGCTGAAGCAATTAGTTTGCTTAAATCTGGCCGTGTTGTTATTTTTGCTGCTGGTACAGGTAACCCGTTCTGTACAACTGACTCTGCTGCGTGTTTACGTGGTATTGAGATCGAAGCAGAAGTTGTGATTAAAGGCACAAAAGTTGATGGTGTTTATTCAGATGATCCATTTAAGAATCCTGAAGCCGTCAAGTACGATGTTATGGGGTACAACGAAGTACTCGAAAAAGAATTGAAAGTAATGGATTTGGCTGCATTCACTTTGGCCAGAGACCATAATATGCCATTGCTAGTATTTAACATGAATAAGCCAGGTGCATTGCGCCGAGTGATCATGGGCGAGCAAGAAGGCACCTTGATTAAAGCTGACTAAGCTATATTTAGTGACTTAAAAGGACATATAACGTGATAAACGAAATCAAAAGTGATGCGAAAGTTCGCATGGAAAAGTGTGTTGAGTCTACCAAAACTCAAATGGCTAAAGTTCGTACAGGCCGTGCACACCCAAGCTTATTAGATACCATCCAAGTACCTTACTACGGCTCGCTGACTCCGCTTAAGCAAGTAGCTAGCATCTCTATTGGTGATGCGCGTACGTTAACAGTATCTGTGTTTGACCGTACGATGATTGCCGCAGTTGAAAAAGCAATCATGAGCTCAGATTTGGGTCTTAACCCAATGTCAGCTGGCGCGACTATTCGTATTCCGTTACCAGCATTGACTGAAGAGCGTCGTAAAGACTTAATTAAAGTTGTGCGTGCTGAAGCTGAAAACGGTCGTATTGCAATCCGTAACGTACGCCGTGATGCTAACTCAAGTGTTAAAGAACTTGAAAAAGAAAAAGAGTGTACAGAAGATGATGTTCGTCGTAGTGAAGATGACGTACAAAAGCTTACTGATGCGCACATTAAGCTAGTAGATGAAATTTTAGCTGCAAAAGAAAAGGAGCTAATGGAGTTCTAATTAGACTTTCATTAGTGCGTAGTGCTGTTGATAATGTGAGTTTATATTTTTTAGTGTAGATACAGATTTTGTATTTTAATGAGAATTAGCAATATTTTTATAGAGGGCATAAGGCTTCATAGCTCACGCCTTGCAATAAAAGCGGCTAACTCGAACAAAAATTAAACTTGAACGGTCAACATGCCCTAGAGTTCAGACGCCGTGTAGAGTTATACTACACGGCGTTTGTCTATTTTTAAGGGTTGTAATAGATGTCAATCGATTCCCAGTCTGATACTGAAGCAGTTCAGACATTACCAAGTGAGATTTCATCCTTGGTGAAACAGTCTATTCCTAAACACGTTGCTATCATTATGGATGGTAACGGACGTTGGGCACAGGCTCAGGGAAAACCTCGTGTTATGGGTCATAAGGCCGGTGTTAAGGCCGTTAGACGAGCGGTGAGTACTGCCCGTAACTTAGGTATAGAGTCATTAACGTTATTTGCGTTCTCAAGTGAAAACTGGCGCAGACCTGACAAAGAAGTCAGCTTGTTAATGGAACTGTTTTTTACGGTTTTGCAACGTGAGCTTAAGTTGTTACACAACAATGGTGTTCGCCTTAATATTATTGGCGATACCAGCCGTTTTTCAGCGCGTTTGCAAAAGCAAATTGCAACCGCAGAAGAAAAAACCGCAGACAATAATGATTTAGTGCTGAATGTGGCGGCGAACTATGGTGGCCGTTGGGATATTATGCAAGCAGCCCAAAAGCTTGCGCTAAAAGTTGAATCTGGTGAAATGAGCAGCAGTCAGTTCACCGAAGCAGCGTTAAGTGAACATTTATGCATGCAAAATCAAGCTGAAGTTGATTTAATGATCCGCACTGGTGGTGACTATCGCATCAGTAATTTTGTGTTATGGCAAGCAGCATATGCAGAGTTAGTCTTTACTGACACCCTGTGGCCAGATTTTGATGAGGATGCGTTTAAAGATGCGATCGCTATATTTGCAAATCGCCAACGCCGATTTGGTCTAACAGGGACTCAAATCGACAGCATCCGCTCTTTGTAATAATTAGTGAGGGAAGTTTTTTGCTAAAACAACGAATAATAACAGCAATTTGGTTAATCCCCTTAGTTTTTGGTGCCATTTTCGGTTTACCGACAGAGTATTTTTGTTGGGCACTATTGGGAGTCTTTTTAATTGCCGCTAAGGAATGGGGGCGTATTATTGATAGTCGCTGTCAAATGACGCAATGGAGTTTTACGGTTACTATTGGTGTATTACTAACCGCTCTTAATTTATTGGTACCTGCCGATGAAATCTGGAACCGAGGCATGTTACACCCTATTTATTTAGCGGTGATCATTATCGGTGGCTTTTGGTGGTTCCTGTCATTTGTTATGGTGTTATCTTTCCCTAAAAGTGCAAGCTTTTGGGAGAAAAGCCATATGTTCAAGTCCATGTTTGGTCAACTAACACTTATCCCTTGCTTTGTTTCTTTACTCTCGCTTAAAGCACTTGGTACACAAGGTTCACCCTATTACGGTGCAACATTGGTATTTTTAGTTATGCTAGTTGTATGGGCTACGGATTCTGGAGCCTATTTTGCAGGTAAAACATTTGGTAAGCGTAAACTGATGCCGAATGTGAGTCCTGCAAAAACCATAGAGGGTTTATTAGGCGGCTTGCTGACAACGATGTTGATTGTTGCTGGTGTTATGTATGTATCGCCGGAACAAGAGCTTGGCTTATTGATTGCGGTGACGCTATTTACCGCACTCGCATCTGCAGTGGGCGATCTCTCTGAAAGTATGTTTAAGCGCGTAGCTAAAATTAAAGACTCCGGCACTATTTTACCTGGGCATGGCGGCGTGTTGGATCGAATCGACAGTTTAACTGCAGCCTTACCGGTATTTACCTTAATCTATATAGCTTTTTGGATGTAACTAAATGCAAAATATGGTGATTTTAGGCGCAACAGGCTCAATTGGAGCTAGCACCTTGAGTGTGGTTGCGTGTAATCCAGAGCAATATAAAGTGTACGCATTAGTTGCTCATACTAATGTCGAAAAGATGCTGCAGATCTGTATTGCGCATCAGCCTAAAATTGCCCATATGGTTGATAGCAAAGCTGCAACCGCACTGAAGGCACAATTGCCTAGTTCGCTTAATATTGAAGTCACAACCGGTGAAGATGAATTGTTAGCACTAGTCAGTGCTGCCGAAGTCGATACTGTGATGGCTGCTATTGTTGGTGCTGCGGGTTTACCCTCAACATTGGCTGCGGTAAAAGCAGGTAAACGAGTACTGCTAGCGAATAAAGAGTCCTTGGTGATGTCGGGACAATTATTTATTGAAGCAATGCAGCACTCTGGGGCACAAGTTCTGCCAGTTGATAGCGAGCATAATGCCATTTTTCAGTGCCTATCTGAGCGTTCTCAACTTGAAATTGGTCGCTGTGACTTAGCTGGCGCCGGCGTTTCTCATATATTGTTAACCGGCTCAGGCGGACCATTCTTGACTTCAGATTTATCTTTGCTGCCTGCGATGACACCTGAGCAAGCGTGTAAGCATCCCAATTGGTCAATGGGGCGAAAAATCTCGGTAGACTCTGCAACCATGATGAATAAAGGTCTTGAGTATATCGAGGCTCGCTGGTTGTTTAATGCTTCTCCTGAGCAATTAAAGGTTGTTATTCATCCGCAAAGCGTTATTCACTCCATGGTTCAGTATCGCGATGGTTCGGTACTTGCCCAGCTTGGTAACCCTGATATGCGTACACCAATTGCGCATTGTATGTCTTTTCCAGAGAGAATTACCTCAGGAGTTGAACCTTTAGACTTTTTCAAAGTCGGACAGTTAAGCTTCTTAGAACCGGACTTTAACCGTTTTCCATGCCTAGCACTTGCAATTGAAGCGTGTAAACAAGGGCAGGAGGCAACGACAGTTGTCAATGCGGCTAATGAAATTTCAGTGCAAGCATTTTTAGACGGTAAGATTCGTTTTACTGATATAGCTAAAATAAACGAACAGAGCTTAATTAATACGGCAACGCATCCATTAAATAATATTGAAGACATTCTTGCTTTAGATACTCAAAGTCGTCGATATACGTTAGAAGCCATCAGCAAGCTGAATTAGTCCCGAGGGAAGGATGATAGATTTTTTATGGAACCTAGGTTCCTTTGTTGTAGCGTTAGGGATTTTGATCGCGGCCCATGAGTATGGTCACTTTTGGGTTGCACGTAAATGCGGCGTTAAAGTTGAGCGTTTCTCAATTGGCTTCGGTAAAGCCATTTGGCGTAAAACAGGCCAAGATGGTACTGAATATGTCATTGCGATGATCCCCCTCGGCGGTTACGTGAAGATGCTCGATGAGCGTGTAGAAGACGTACCTGAAGAGTTAAAAGAGCAAGCGTTTAATCGCAAAAGCGTATGGCAACGAATTGCCATAGTCAGTGCTGGGCCCATTGCTAACTTTTTGTTTGCAATAGTCGCGCTTTATGCCATGTATTTGATTGGCGTACCGGCGATAAAACCTGTCATTGATTCAACGATTGCAGGCACTCCCGCAGCACAAATTGTGGTTAAAGAGCCTATGCAAGTGATGGCCGTTGGCGGCCAAAAGGTGAGAGATTGGGAAGAAGTCAATTTAGCGCTTGCTGGACATATTGGTGACAGTGAAGTCGAGATTACTTTAGCACCGCTCGAACGTCTTGAGGGCAGTGACAATGGCCAACACTACATTCTCAATACTAAGGATTGGCAGGTAAATCCTGAAAAACAACTGCCAATTACGGCAATTGGGCTTGGTATGTTCCGCCCATCAGTATTACCTGAACTGGCTATGGTGAGTAAAGATGGTGCCGCTGGGCTTGCAGGATTAGCAGTTGGTGATACGTTAGTCGCTATTAATGGCGAAAAATACACTGATTGGCCAAGATTTGTAGAAATCATTCAAAACTCAGCTAATAAGCTTGTTAGTATTACAGTGCGCCGCGATGGTGAGCAGCTAAGTTTTGATGTTACGCCTAAATCTCGAGAAAATGCCGCCGGCAAACTTGAGGGGGTTATTGGAGTTGCACCAACAGCTCAACCGTGGCCAGATAATATGAAAGTGCAACTAGAATACGGATTTTTTGAATCTTTTCCGGTTGCAGTCGATAAAACATGGCAACTTGTCTCTGTCAGCATTAAGATGATTGGCAAGTTATTTACTGGTGACGTTTCGGTTAAAAATTTAAGCGGCCCTATTTCGATTGCACAAGGTGCGGGAAATAGCGCAGACGTTGGACTGGTATATTTTTTAGGTTTTCTTGCATTGATTAGCGTTAACTTAGGCATTATTAACTTATTGCCTTTGCCAGTGCTCGATGGAGGACACCTTTTGTATTACTTCATAGAGGTAATTACAGGCAGACCTGTACCGGAGAAGGTACAGGAAATTGGATTCAGAATTGGGGCAGCTTTGCTGCTGATGTTGATGAGTGTTGCACTCTTTAATGACTTTTCCCGACTCTGAGCAAGGACAGACAAATAATTAGAAGTGCTCTATGAGATTGAATAAACTTTTTGCCTCGATGTTATTAGTCGGAGCGTCTTTTTCAGGGAACGGTTGGGCAGAAACATTCCAGCCTTTTGAAGTAGCTGATATCCAAGTTGAAGGTTTACAGCGAGTTGCGCTCGGTGCGGCTTTGCTTAACTTGCCTGTAAAGGTAGGGGATACTGTTGATCAATTAAAACTGCAGCAAGCGATTAAAAGCTTGTATGCATCAACCAACTTCGAAAAAATTGAAGTGCTGCGTGATGGCAACGTTCTTGTCGTCAAAGTGACTGAACGTCCAACAATTAGCTCAGTTACCTTTGAAGGTAACAAAGACATTAAAGATGAGCAATTACAAGAGAGTCTTGATGGCTCTGGTGTAAAAGTTGGTGAGTCACTCGATCGCACTATGCTGTCAGGCATTGAAAAAGGTCTGCAGGATTTTTATTACGGTGTGGGTAAATACGGCGCGAAAGTTAAGGCTGAGATTATTAATCTGCCTCGAAATCGAGTCGAGCTGAAATTTACCTTTACTGAAGGTTTAGCTGCAGAAATCCGTCAAATTAACGTAGTGGGTAATACTGAGTTTAGCGATGCTGAGCTTATCGGTATGTTAGAGCTTAAAGACTACGTTGCTTGGTGGGATCTATTTGGTGAGCGCCGCTACCAAAAGCAAAAGTTACAAGCTGATCTTGAAACCATTAAAACTTACTACCAAAACCGTGGTTACATTCGCTTTGATGTCACTTCAACTCAGGTTGCAATGACACCAGACCGTAAGGGCTTATACATCACCATTAACGTTGATGAAGGTGAGCAATATAAGGTTAAAGAAGTTAACCTAACCGGTGACTTGATGGGTAAAGAAGAGGTGTTAGAAGCCATTTTGCCATTGAAGTCAGGTGATATGTATAACGGTGGTGATGTTACCTTTACTGAAGAGATGTACGGTAAATACCTAGGCCGCTTTGGTTACGCTTATCCTGAGGTGAAGACTTATCCGGAAATTGATGATGAGACTAAAGAGGTTAACCTCAACATCAATATTAAGCCGGGTAAACGTGTTTATGTACGTAATATTAACTTCTCTGGTAACACAGTAACCAAAGACGAAGTTATGCGTCGTCAACTACGTCAAATGGAAGGTGCATGGCTAAACTCTGCTCAAGTTGAGTTGTCAAAATCTAACCTAAACCGTCTAGGTTACTTTGAAACGGTTGATACTGAAACTGTACAAGTACCGGGTACTGATGATTTGGTTGACGTCTCATTTAATGTGAAAGAGCAGCCATCAGGTTCATTTAACGCTGGTGTCGGCTACGGTACCGAGTCTGGGTTAAGTTTACAGTTTGGTGTTCAGCAAAGTAACTTCTTAGGTACAGGTAACCAAGCTGGTGTTAACTTAAATACCAATAAATACTCGAAGAACGTCAATATTAACTATACCGACCCATTTTTTACTAAAGATGGCGTGAGCTTAGGTGGCAGTATTTATTGGAGTGAGTTCGACGCCGATGAAGCAAACTTAGAAGCCTATAAGAACAGCTCATACGGTATCGCGTTAAATTCAGGTTTCCCAATCAACGAATATAACCGTATTAACGGTGGTATCGGTTATCGTCATAACGAAATTTCTGAAATTTCAGCCTATGAGCAGGCGATCCGATTCTATGATATTTATCGTGATAGTGATGACCCTAACGCTGGCTTAAGCTTTGATAACTTTGAGGTCAGTCTAGGTTGGTCACGTAGTAGCTTAAACCGAGGTACCTTCCCATCTGACGGTTCTTCACAGCGTCTAAATGGTAAGATGACGGTACCAGGTTCTGATCTACAGTATTTTAAAGCTGACTTTGATACTAACTTTTACTTCCCAATTGACCGTAAACACAGTTTTGTTGTGTTAGCCCGCGGTCGTCTTGGTTATGGTAATGGCTATGGTCAATTCAACGATAATGATCAAATCTTACCGTTCTGGGAAAACTATTATTCTGGTGGTAGCAGTTCATTACGTGGCTTTAAATCAAACTCTGTTGGTCCGCGTTCATTCTACCTATACCGCGGCAGTGAGCCATGTTCGCCTGATCCTTCAGGAGATGGATGTAGCTTACCTGGGGATCCTAACCAAATTCAGGTGAGTTCGGGTCGCTCTATTGGTGGTAATGCTATCGCAACAGCCAGTTTAGAATTGATTGTGCCAACACCATTCTTGGATGAGGCTTATACAAATTCTGTACGTACCAGTTTCTTCGTTGACGCAGGTAACGTATGGGATACTGAGTTTGACTACGATTCGTATCGTTATCTTCCTGTTGAAGAGTTTGATAAACTGCAAGATTATAGCGATCCGGGCCGTATTCGTGCCTCTTGGGGTATGAGCGTGCAATGGCTATCGCCGATGGGACCTATGGTATTTAGCCTTGCATGGCCAATTAAGGAATACGAGGATGATGAAACAGAGATCTTCTCGTTTAATATTGGTAAAACTTTCTAAAAATCAGTTTATAAAAGTCGGCAAGTTTTGCTGAGATAAAGGAGTTTGTTTTGAATAAGATGTTAAATCGCGCAATGATGGTTTTGGTTCTTTTAGGTGCACCTTTAGCGGCGCATGCTGAAAAAATCGCAGTTGTTGATATGCAAGCAGTATTTGAGCAGTTACCACAGCGTGAACAGGTAAACGAAACGTTGAAGGCTGAATTTGGTGATCGTGTTGCTGCTGTGCAAAAAATGCAGGAAGAGCTTCGTGGTCTGCTAGAAAAGCAGCAACGTGATGCAGCCTTGATGAGCGAGTCTCAAAAGACTGAAATGGTTCGAAAAATGGAATCTATGAAAGCTGAGCTACAATTAAAGGGCAAAGCGCTAGATGAAGATATGCGTCGTCGTAACGGCGAAGAGCAAAACAAACTGTTATTGCAAGTTCAAAAGACAATCAATTCTATTGCTGAAAAAGAGCAATATGACATGGTGCTTCAACGTGGTGCAGTTATCTATGTTAAGCCAAGTGCTGACATCAGTAACAAAGTGGTTGAAGCTTTAGGTAAAGGCAACTAATTAGATGAAAAGCTATACATTAAGAGTATTGGCTGACCATTTAAATGCAGACATCAAAGGTGACGAAACAGTTGAGATTTCAGCTGTTGGCACCTTAGATGGTGCAGGTTCTGGTCAAATCTCTTTCTTGGCTAATTCTAAGTATCGTTCGCAGCTGACAAGTTCAGCTGCGTCTGCGATCTTAATGACGCCAAAAGATGCTGAAGATTTTGTAGGCAATGCGATCGTACTAAACGACCCATATGTGGGTTTCGCACGCATTGCACAATTTCTTGATACAACACCAAAAGCAGCAGACAGCATCCACCCATCAGCACAAATAGCAGCATCTGCTATGCTAGGTGATGATGTAGCTATCGGTGCTAATGCAGTGATTGGTGAAAACGTTATTTTAGGCAATGGTGTGCAAGTAGGTGCTGGCTGCGTTGTCGGTCAAGACAGTGTCATTGGCTCTAACACACGCTTATGGGCCAATGTGACTATTTATCATAATGTGCATTTAGGCCAAGACTGTATTATTCACTCTGGTGCTGTTTTAGGATCAGATGGTTTTGGTTATGCCAATGAGCGTGGTCAATGGATTAAGATCCCACAAACTGGTGGTGTTCGTATTGGCGACCGTGTCGAAATTGGTGCAAATACTACTGTTGATCGTGGTGCAATTGAGCACACTGAAATCCATGACGGTGTTATTTTAGATAACCAAGTTCAAATCGCGCATAACGATATCATTGGTGCTAACACTGCGATTGCAGGTAGTACGGTTGTTGCTGGTAGTGTCACTATTGGTAAGCACTGTATTATTGGTGGTAACTGCGCAATCTCAGGACATTTGAGTATTTGTGACGGTGTACACATCAGCGGAAGTACTAATGTTACTGGCCTTATTCGCGAACCGGGTGTTTACTCATCTGCTACGGTTGCAATGGATAACAAGCTATGGCGCAAGAATACAGTTCGTTTTAGACAGCTAGATACGCTATTCCAACGCGTAAAAGCTTTGGAAAATAACGTAAAGTAAATAACTGCTTTAAGCAGAGAAAGGAAAGTTTTGTGTCAAATCAATTGAATACAATGGATATTAAAGAGATCTTAAAATTTTTACCTCATAGGTATCCATTTTTATTGATCGATAGAGTTTTAGATTTCACTCCAGGTGAATCATTACATGCTATCAAAAACGTCACGATTAATGAGCCATTTTTCCAGGGACATTTCCCGGTTCAACCTGTGATGCCTGGTGTGTTGATCTTAGAAGCTATGGCGCAAGCTACCGGCCTTCTAGCGTTTAAAACCATGAGCACAGAGCCATCTAATGATGTGCTTTATTATTTTGCTGGTATTGATAACGCTCGCTTTAAGCGCGTTGTTGAGCCAGGTGATCAACTTCATTTTGAAGTACAGATGATTAAAGAGCGCCGCGGGATTGGCGTGTTTACTGGCGTTGCAAAAGTGGATGGCGAGGTTGTTTGTTCAGCAGAAATCATGTGTGCACGTAGAGAGATTTCTAAGTGATAGATAAATTAGCTTATATCCATCCTGATGCCAAAATTGGCAAAAACGTAACAATTGGTCCTTGGACATACATTGGTGCGGATGTTGAGATTGGTGACGATTGTTGGTTTAGCTCACACGTTGTGGTGAAAGGTCCAACTGTTATTGGTAAAGGCAACAAGTTCTACCAATTTGCTTCAGTGGGTGAAGACTGCCAAGATAAAAAATATGCAGGTGAACCAACTCGTCTGATTATTGGTGATAATAACGTTATCCGTGAGTCGGTAACCATTCACCGTGGTACCACTCAAGATGAGTGGGAAACGCGTATTGGCTCAAATAACCTGTTTATGGCATATGTACATATTGCCCATGACTGTGTTGTTGGTAACAACGTGATTATGGCAAACAACGCATCAATTGCTGGCCATGTGCACGTTGGTGACTGGGCTATTTTAGGCGGCATGACTGGTGTGCATCAGTTTGTGCATATTGGTGCTCACGCGTTTACAGCGGGTAGTTCACTGATATTGAACGATGTTCCGCCATTTGTGATGGCGTCAGGTTCGCCAGCTATCCCACGCGGTTTAAATATTGAAGGCCTTAAGCGTCGAGGTTTTTCAAAAGAATCTCAGCTTTCAGTGCGCCGTGCATATAAAACCCTATATCGCAGTAGCTTAACTGTTGCCGAAGCGATTGAGCAGCTTAAAGAAGCTGCAGTTGATGATGAACAGGTTCAAATGCTAATTGAGTTTGTAGCCTCCTCCCAACGGGGCATTATCCGCTAAGTCAATTATCGAACCCGTGTAAAAGCGGGTTCTTTGTTTCCCACCTTTCAATAATAGACTTTACTTTATGAGTTCAAACAATCCTCGTGTTTTTGCTATGGTTGCTGGAGAGATCTCCGGTGACATTTTAGGAGCAGGTCTAATCAAGGCACTGCAGAAACAGTACCCTGATGCTCGGTTCGTTGGCATAGGTGGGCCACGTATGGACGCCTTAGGCTTTGAGTCAATCTTCTCTTATGAAGAACTCGCTGTTATGGGGATTGTCGAGGTGTTATCACGGCTACCACGACTGTTAAAAGTCCGCGCTACACTCGTAGATGAGATCACTGCTTTACAACCAGATTGTTTTATCGGAATTGACGCCCCTGATTTTAATATCGGGCTGGAATTAAAGTTAAAAGCTAAAGGCATCAAAACGGTGCATTACGTTAGTCCATCTGTGTGGGCATGGCGACCAAAACGTATTTTCAAAATTGCTAAGGCCACCAATATGGTACTGTCGCTTTTGCCGTTTGAAAAAGCGTTTTATGACGAGTACCAAGTTCCTTGTACCTTTGTTGGTCACACGCTGGCTGACGATATTCCGCTAGTTAGTGATAAGCAGCAGGCAAGGCAAGTACTTGGTTTAGAACCGCACGCTGAATATCTTGCTATTTTACCGGGTTCTCGTGGTGGCGAGCTAAAAATGTTGGCAGAACCCTTTGTTAAGGCTGCGACTTTAATCAAGCAGCGCTACCCGGATATCAAATTTGTGACGCCTTTGGTTAATCAAGCAAGGCGAGCACAGTTTGAGCAAGCGCTAAAAGAGTACGCGCCAGATCTTGAAATTCATTTAGTAGAAGGTCAGTCTCGTGAAGTGATGGCCGCAGCTGATTGCATCTTGTTAGCTTCGGGTACCGCAACCCTAGAAGCCATGCTCGTTAAGCGCCCTATGGTGGTTGCTTATCGTGTTAGCCCAATTACCTATCGAATTGCTAAAGGGATGATGCTAACTAAGCGTTACTCCTTGCCAAACTTATTGGCAAATGATGATGTGATTGATGAACTGATCCAAGCAGACTGTACACCAGAGAAAATAGCACAGGCAGTAGCAGTGCAGTTGGATAATGATTTCACTCCGACTTATGAGCGGTTTATGGACATGCATAAAACCCTGAAATGCGACGCCAGTGCACGAGCAGCAGATGCGGTGATTAAGTTAATTGAGGAGCAAGCATAATGGCAGTTATTAAGGGGATTACTCCTGAGCAAGTCGCGCAAATTTGTGTGGGTCATTATGCCGGTGTTGATGAAGTTGGCCGTGGCCCATTAGTGGGTAATGTGGTAACTGCCGCAGTGATTTTAGATCCAAACAACCCGATAGAGGGCTTGAACGATTCTAAAAAATTATCTGAGAAAAAACGTGAGTTATTGTTTGAGCAGATCCAGCAAAAAGCGCTAAGTATCAGTGTCGGTTCAGCAACGCCAGCTGAGATTGATGAGCTTAATATCTTACACGCCACTATGCTGGCTATGCAGCGCGCAGTAGCCGGGCTCAATGTGAAACCAACAAGTGTGCTTGTCGATGGTAATCGAACCCCTGACTTCGGAGTTGAGAGCCACGCAATTGTAAAAGGTGACGGTTTAATTGATGCCATTAGTGCGGCATCTATCATTGCCAAAGTTGTGCGCGATCGTGAAATGGATGCGTTAGCAGCTCAATATCCACAATTTGGTTTTGATAAGCACAAAGGTTATCCAACGAAAGCACATTTTGAAGCGTTAGCTGAGCATGGCGTATTGCCTGAACACCGCAAGAGCTTTAGACCTGTGCGTGAAGCGTTAGAACAAAGCTAGTACATCTCTTAAGTGCTCAATAACTAGCGCTATAACCATTATATTGTGGTTAATCGGTTTAACTAAGGCTAACTTGCGCGAAAACTAACACATCTATCACTCGGGCTAATAGTTTAACTTGTTTGCTGTTAGCCCATGTTTTACCCTGTAAGATTGACCAGCAGTCTTCATCTATCAAAAATTAAAGATACTCCATAATTATGTCAGATCCACGTTTTGTGCATTTACGCGTCCATAGTGATTTTTCTATGTCAGATGGACTTTCTAAAGTTAAGCCTATTATCGGTAAAGTGGCAGAACTTGGAATGCCCGCTGTTGCATTAACAGATCAAACCAATATGTGTGGTCTAGTAAAGTTCTATGGTGGCTGCCATGATGCAGGGATCAAGCCGATTATTGGCACAGATTTTTGGTTGCGAGTACCGGGTTTTGATGACTTTTGTTCGATTACTGCACTGGCAATGGATAACACTGGATACTCAAATCTGACTTTGCTGATTAGTGATGCTTACCTGCGTGGTAACATCAATGATAAAGCTGTTATTGATCAAGAGTGGTTAGCAAAATACAGTGAAGGCTTGATCTTGCTGTCGGGCGGTAAAGATGGGGATGTTGGCCGCGCGCTTCTGAAAGAGAACCGTGGGCAAGTAGATAGCTTAATTAGTTTCTATCAAACTCACTTTCCAGATCGCTATTATTTGGAACTTTTGCGTACAGGTCGACCTGATGAAGAACGCTATTTGCATATGGCGGTCGAGCTAGCAGAGCAAAAAGATCTGCCTGTTGTGGCAACTAACCAAGTGGTATTTGCCAAACCTGATCAATTTGACGCCCATGAGATCAGGGTTGCGATTTACGATGGTTTTACCCTTGCAGATCCACGTAGGCCAAAGAAGTACAGTGATCAGCAATATTTTAAAAGCAGCGAAGAGATGTGTGAGCTGTTTGAAGATATTCCTGAAGCGATTGAAAACACAGTTGAGATCGCGAAGCGCTGTAACGTTACGGTGCGTCTACACGAATACTTCCTGCCTAATTTCCCAACGGGTGATCTGACGATTGAAGATTATTTGGTTGATGTATCTGAAAAAGGCTTAGAAGAGCGCCTTGAGTTCCTGTTTCCAGATCCTGAAGTTCGCGCTGAACGCCGTCCAGAGTATGATGAACGCCTTGATGTTGAACTCAAAGTTATTAACCAAATGGGATTCCCGGGTTACTTCCTCATCGTAATGGAGTTCATTCAGTGGGGTAAAGATAACGATATTCCTATTGGTCCGGGGCGTGGTTCGGGTGCGGGTTCGCTCGTGGCATACGCACTTAAAATTACTGACTTGGATCCGCTTGAATACGACTTGCTGTTCGAACGATTCCTCAACCCAGAACGTGTATCTATGCCCGACTTCGACGTCGACTTCTGCATGGATAGACGTGATGAGGTTATTGATCACGTTGCAGATCTTTATGGTCGTGACGCGGTATCGCAGATTATTACCTTTGGTACTATGGCCGCAAAAGCGGTAATTCGCGACGTAGGTCGTGTGCTGGGGCATCCCTATGGTTTTGTTGACCGCATTTCAAAAATGATCCCAGCAGAGCCAGGTATGACACTCGCAAAAGCGTTTGAAGTCGAGCCGGGTTTACAAGAGTCCTATGATGCTGATGAGGAAGTTAAAGATCTCATCGACATGTGTCGCATTTTGGAGGGGGTGACTCGAAATGCGGGTAAGCATGCTGGTGGCGTGGTTATTGCGCCAACCAAAATTACTGACTTCTCGCCTATCTATTGTGATACCGAAGGCCTTAACCCAGTAACCCAATTTGATAAAAACGACGTTGAAACCGCAGGTCTAGTTAAGTTTGACTTCTTAGGACTAAGAACGCTGACTATTATTGATTGGGCACTGCAGATGGTTAACGCCGTCAAAGATAAAAACGGTGAAGAGCGAGTAAGAATTGAATCGATCTCATTAACGGATCTTAAGTGCTTTAAGTTGTTGCAACGCTATGAAACGACAGCGGTATTCCAGCTTGAATCTCGCGGTATGAAAGATTTGATTAAGCGTCTACAACCAGACTGCTTTGAAGATATGATCGCACTGGTAGCACTATTTAGACCCGGACCGTTACAGTCAGGCATGGTTGATAACTTTATTGAGCGTAAACATGGTCGTGAAGAGGTATCTTATCCTGATTCGCAGTATCAGCATGAGTCGCTAAAAGAATTATTATCACCAACTTACGGTATTATTTTGTACCAAGAGCAGGTGATGCAGATTGCTCAGGTACTTGCTGGTTATACCCTAGGTGGCGCTGACATGTTGCGTCGTGCAATGGGTAAGAAAAAACCTGAGGAGATGGCAAAGCAGCGCGGTACCTTTAAAGAAGGTGCGATTAAAAACGGTGTCGATGGCGAGTTGGCGATGAAAATCTTCGACTTGGTAGAAAAGTTTGCCGGCTATGGTTTTAACAAATCCCACTCGGCAGCATACGCATTAGTTTCTTACCAAACGCTATGGTTAAAAACCCATTATCCAGCACAGTTTATGGCAGCGGTAATGTCGGCTGATATGGATAACACCGATAAAATCGTGACCTTGGTGGATGAATGTGAGCGTATGGGCTTGCCATTACTGCCGCCAGATGTAAACAAAGGTTTGTTTAGGTTTACGGTAGATGATGATTTAAACATTGTTTATGGTATTGGCGCAGTAAAAGGTGTTGGTGAAGGTCCTGTCGAGTCTATTCTAAAAGCCCGTGAAAATGGGCCGTTTATTGATCTATTTGATTTCTGTGCTCGAGTTGATTTAAAGAAGCTTAATCGCCGCGTGATCGAAAAACTAATATGTGCCGGCGCCTTAGATAATCTAGGTCCACACCGCGCAGCAATGATGGCTACTTTGCCTGAAGCGATTCGAGCCGCCGATCAACATGCCAAGGCAGAAGCGATTGGTCAACATGATATGTTTGGTTTACTCAATAGTGAGCCGGAAGACAGCAAGCAGCAGTTTGTTGATTGTACACCGTGGCCGGATAAAGTTTGGCTTGAAGGTGAGCGTGATACCTTAGGCCTTTATTTAACAGGCCACCCGATCAATCAATATTTAAAAGAGCTGAAACATTACACTTCTGGCAGACTGAAAGATGTGCATCCAACTGATCGTGGTAAAACCATGAAGGCCGCTGGGCTTGTGGTGGCTACTCGAGTGATGATGACCAAACGTGGCTCAAAAATGGGGCTCGTTACCCTTGATGATAAAAGTGCGCGTTTAGAGGTGATGTTATTTACTGAAGCGTTCGAGAAGTTTAATCACTTGCTTGAAAAAGACCGGATCTTGATCATCGAAGGTGAAGTGAGCTTTGATGATTTCTCCGGTGGCAACCGCATGACTGCACGTAACATTATCGACATGGGGGAGGCGCGTAGCCATTTTGCCCATGCTGTCGAAATTGACTTAGAAGCAGATAAAGTCAATGAGCAATGGTTGAACCAATTTCAATCCGCCGTTGAGCCTTGGAAAGCGGGAGCTGTACCTGTAGTGATTAACTATGCGCAGCCACAATCACAAGCGCAGTTTACCTTAGGTGATGATTGGCGAGTTAATCCAACCGATGAGCTTATGCTTGCACTTGAGTCGTTGACCGGCTCAGACAAGGTTAAGATTGTTTTTTAGGTTAATGATTTTCTAACATGAATATTAACGCTCTCATTCAAAATTGTTTAGCGCAGCTACCAAGTGTCCCAACTCCGCAGCAGGCTAGGCGTAAGCTGGTGCTTGCCTATAGTGGTGGTGTGGATTCAGAGGTGTTGGCCTATGGTTTGGCGCAGTTCAACAATAGTCATAGCGGTTTTGAATGCTTGCTGGTGCATGTGCATCATGGCTTAAGTGCTAACGCAGATAGTTGGGCTAGCCACTGTCGTGCCCAAAGCACAAATTATGCGCTTGAGTGCAAAGTTAAACAGGTTAGCGTAAAGCGAGCACCGCGCTTAAGTATTGAGGCTGAAGCGCGACAGGTTCGTTATCAGGCACTACTTGAAGAGCTTAACGAAGATGATGTGTTGATCACCGCTCATCATCAAGATGATCAGTTAGAAACAGTATTGTTAGCACTTAAACGTGGTTTAGGGCCGAAAGGTCTAGCAGCAATGGGAAAAGTGCAACGACTACAGCAAAAGTATTGGTTGCTCCGCCCATTGCTGGACTATAGCAAAGAGCAAGTAGAGGCCTATGCGGCTAAGCACAACATCATTCACATCGAAGATGAAAGTAATTTTGATGATAAGTACGATCGTAACTTTTTACGCCTAGCCATCATTCCTAAGCTCAAACAGCGCTGGAGCGCGATTGCAACAACGGCTAGCCGCAGTGCTGAGCTATGCGCTTTACAACAGTCAGTACTTGATGAAGAGATCGCTGCTAAATTGCCTTTAGTCAAGCAGCAGTCCGCTAATGATTGGGTGTTAAAGCTCGATGTTTTAGCACAATACTCAGCAGCGTGGCAGTCGCTATTATTGCGCGGCTTTATGGATGAGCATGGCTTTGCTCCGCCTTCTAAAGTGCAATGCGAGCAAATACTTGCCCAGTTACTAAGGGCAAAAGATGATGCCAAGGTTGAGATCCGCTTAGCCGATGTGGTAATTCGACGGTTTAAACAAGCAGGTTATTTTATTGCATTAAGCAGTGTAAAGAATAGTGCAGAGCCGCTTGCCCCAATTGAAATTAGCATTGAGCAATTAACCAGTGGCAAGTTACAGTTGCCGAGCGGGGAAAGCTTAACTGCCAGCTTGGTTGAGTTGACGCGTCGGCAAGGGGAAGAGCATAGTTCATTTGAACCTCAAGCGGATTCAGACCGAGTATTATGTCGATTACCACTCGCCTCTGAAAAGATCACCATAGTATATGCTTTACCCGGTAGTACACGCTGTCAGCCACATTATAGAAATAAAGGTCGTGAACTTAAGAAGCTGTGGCAAGAGTTACAACTGCCGCCATGGAAACGAGGCCGGGTACCATTATTGTGCTACAACGGTGAACTCGTCGCTGCGATAGGCTATTGGGTGGAAAAACGCTTTTTGCTTGATGCGGGCTTTACAAAGCAGACGTCTGCACAAGCTGATTTACACACTGAAAACAGTGACACAAGCTTAGGTCTGAGTTTTCAGCTCAGTTAATTGAATATCGATATGACTATCAAAATAGGCTGGCGCCCTTTGCTTTAGCTATTGATGGTTAGTCTATTATTATCTTGTTAGCCTCTCGATTACTATCGGTTTGAAAGCACTGTCTGCCGGCAGCTTTGGCTTTGTAAAGCGCATTATCAGCTCGTGCATATAAGCTTTGTTCTGAGTCGTTAGTACGCCATTGCGCGATCCCCATACTGGTGCTGACTTGGTATTTTTCGAGGTAGTCATGGTTGGCGAGGGCATCTAAGATCCGTTGGCAAAGTAACGCTGCAACTTGGCTGTCAGCCTGCAATAAAATAGTGAATTCATCACCGCCAATTCTAAACGCCAAATCAGTGTCTCTGATGGTAGCATTGAGTAATTGTGCAAACTCAATGAGGGCGTTATCTCCCAGTTGATGCCCAAAATCATCATTGAGTTGTTTGAAGTTATCTAAATCTAATGCAATAAGGCTTAACGGTTGTTGGTTCCTTTCGGCGCGGGCGATCTCTTTTCTAAGGCTTTCACGATAGTAGTGTCGATTACCCAGTTTTGTCAGCGCATCATACATGGCTTGTTGTGACATTTCTTGATATTGCAGCGCATTAAATAGGGGTTGCAGTACTAATTTTTGTAGCTGGATTAGCCTTTGAGTTTGAGACGGTACTAATGGCGCTTTTAACATATAGTTGATGGTAAATTGACGCTCAGCGAAGCTAAGTTTTTGCTCGATGGCGTAGCCTTGCTGTTGTCCCCAATGCAACAACTGACCTTTGTGTTCAAGGCAAATACCATAAAGCGGCAAGTGTTGCCCCATGATTTTTCCGAAACAGGCAAATACTGACCGTGGGTCAAGATGCTGATGCAGTTGCTGGATAATATCGACAAGATCAACCTCAGGTAGCGTCGCTATTCCTGCGCCCATAGGCTTACGGTATTCAATAGGCAGAGACTCGGTCGCTAAGCCAAATTCCATAGTTGTTTTCTCCCCGTATATCGCGCTACTGTTTTAACTGTGAGTTAACCTTAGTTGTAATAATTAAAAGCAAAAATCACGCCATAGTTGAGGGTAATAATATTTGTCTTTATTTGTCATTAGGTTACTCTCTAGTTAACGATATGGAATAAAATAGTGTCGGCATTTTGACGAGTGCAGATTTAACAAGGAGGACACAATACCGATGGAACACAGCTTTTTGATCCAGATTTTGCTGATGTTGGTGATTGCCATTGTGTCTATCGCCATTTTGAGGCGAGCGGGGTTGCCTGCGATATTGGCTTATTTAATCACCGGGGTAATTAGCGGTCCGAGTGGTTTTCATTGGTTTACTCAACATCAAATGCAATCTGTTGCTGAGCTTGGGGTTGTTTTACTCATGTTTAGCTTAGGGCTTGAGTTTTCTTTGCCAAGGCTTTGGGCGATGCGTCGCACCGTGTTCGGTTTAGGTAGTGCCCAAGTGATTGTGACAACGATTATAAGCATGGCAATCGCTTTACTGTGCAACTTAAGCGTTACCGAGTCAGTGGTTGTGGGATCAGCTATCGCTTTATCTTCTACTGCAATTGTACTTAAATTGCTTAATGAGCAGGGCTGGTTAAGACGGCGTCATGGTGAGCTATCGGTCAGTGTATTGTTATTCCAAGATATTGCAGTTGTGCCGCTACTCATTTTGCTGCCTTTGCTGGCCAGCGACGGTGAAGCATTATTGTGGAATGATGTGGTTTTTGCTCTATTCAAAGGGGTGTTAGCGTTTATCGCCTTGATGGCGTTTGGTAAATGGGCACTACCAAAACTGTTCGATGAAGTTGCCCGCTCTCGTTCAAATGAGCTCTTCGTTTTATCTACCTTAGTGGTTGCGCTGGTAACAGGTGCAATAACTCAGTGGTTAGGCTTATCTATGGCACTGGGCGCTTTTATGGCTGGTATGCTGCTGGGAGAAAGCCAGTACCGTCGCCAATTAGAAGCCGATATTAGACCATTTCGCGATCTACTTATGGGACTGTTCTTTATCTCTATCGGCATGCTACTCGACTTTGAGCTGGTGGCTCAATATTGGTGGCAGATCATCTTTATTCTTATCGCGGTGATCTTAGGTAAAGCCTTGGTGATTTTCGGTTTGCTTAAGATTGCTAAAGAGTCTTTTCGTTCCTCTGTCGCAACAGCCCTAAGCTTGGCGCAAGTGGGCGAATTTAGTTTTGTGGTGTTGGCATTAGCAGTTAATTATCAGTTGTTAGACGGTAAAACCAGCACCACTTTAGTGATGGTAGCAGTGCTGTCTATGGCATTAGCGCCATGGCTAGTTCGCCACAGTGTCGATATCGCCAGAATGTTACAAGGGCTTAAGCCTAAGGCGGATAATAAAGAGTCGCTTAATGTCACTGTTGACGCTAAAGAAGATTTAGTACTGATCTTAGGTTATGGCCGAGTTGGGCAAACGATTGCTAGATTTATGAAAACCGAAGCGATTCCGTACTTAGTGCTCGATCTTGATCCAACACGAGTCTCAGAGGCAAGAGCTGCAGGCGAGCCGGTATATTTTGGTGATGTGTCGAAAAGAAGTATTTTAAAGCAGGCTAAAGTGCGTGACGCAAAGCTAATTGTGATCACCTTCAGCAGTGAGCGAATTTTAGAGGAAGTATTGCCTTTATGCCGTCAGTTAGCTCCAGACGCTAATATTTTGGTAAGAACGCGTGATGATTCAGGCATGGAAGCGCTAGAAGAGGCGGGTGCTAGCCAAGTGATCCCTGAAACCTTAGAAGGCAGTTTAATGTTGGTGTCGCAGGTCTTGTATCAATGTGGCGTACCATTAGCACGCATTTTAAAACGGCTTGAGATTGAGCGGCGTAACCATTACCAATATTTACATGGCTTTTTCTCGGGTGCAGAAACCGACTTTACCCTTGAATTGCTGCACGCAGTGGCTTTGCCCAAGGGCTCCAATGCCGTTGGTCAAACCTTGGCAGATATTCCGTGGCAAAAATTAAAGGTGGAATTAAGAGCGGTAAGACGCGCTGGCGCCGAGGTTGAAAGTCCTGAGCTTGATTGGCAGATCAAGGCTGGAGATATCTTGATACTGCTTGGTAAACCAAGACGAATTGAAAAGGCTGAGATCTTTCTTTTGCAAGGTTGATAGCGCATAGACGACTCGAATTGACTAAGGAAAATTGATGCACTACTTCATTTTAATTGTGTTAGCGCCTTTATTTATACTCCAAGGTAAACGAGTCAAGCGCTCAGCGCCAAGACTCGCTGAAGCACAAGGAGAAAGGGCTGGTCAGTCTGGGCAGGGAAAACCGTTTTCACTGCTGGTTTTTGGTGATTCTGCGGCAGCTGGAGTTGGGGTTGAGCATCAATCAAAGGCTTTACTTGGCGTTGTTAGCCAGTCTTTAGCTGAGCTTTATCAGGTTAATTGGCAGCTGTTGGCTAGATCCGGTTATAACACAGAAAAAGCACTGCGCATGTTGCAAAAAGAATTGCTTGCAGCACCTGAGTTGCAACTTGACGCAGTCGTGGTTTCGTTAGGGGTTAACGATGTTTTAAGCCCATTATCGGCTAAAACTTGGATTAAGCAGCAGCGGATGTTAGTTGAGCTGTTAACGCAGCAAACAGGTTGTCAGAGGTTAATTATAACCCGAGTACCACCTATGGGAGACTTTCCGCTGTTGCCGCAGCCACTGCGTTGGTTTTTAGGTAAACGCAGCCAAGAGTTTAATCGGCACTTAGCTCGCTATGTTGCGAGTGAACCACGCTGTACTTTACTCGATTTTGGTGAGCAACTTGATAGCAAGGCTATGGCATCAGACGGCTTTCACCCTGGTGCTGTTATATATCAAGATTGGGGCAAAGCCGCTGCTAAAGCGATATTGCAACATAAACAAGTTTAGTGTCAGTTAATATCAAAGAAGCGTTTGATGTCATCAATTTGGCACATCGCATCTTGATAACCAAGCTCAATTAGCGAGCTGCAATATCCCTGCTCAAATAATAAATATGACACGATACTCGAATCTGAATGCTGGTTTATGCCAAGGGCTCTGAGCATCATTTTAATCGCAAAAGGCATATCATCAAAATAGCGCGACGCCATGGCGCTTAAATCTTCACTGGGCTTAATCACTAAGGTATCTATGCGTTTCAAGGCCAGCTGATTACGGCTTTCTTCTGGGATCAATTCAAGGGTGCTATTAATTCGCTCAAGCCTTTCAAGATCGCTATTTAAGGTGTCAGAGAAAATGGTATCGAGTAAATGACCTGCAATGGTTGCTGTTTTGGGATGATGGGCTAACTCTTTAGCTTGTACTTTATGTGGGCTTTCAAGATTTATCACCATAATTTTGTCAGCACCCAGATGAATTGGGCCACTTAACGGCGCCAATTGATGTACTGAACCGTCGCCATAGTACTCTTGATTTACCCTTACTGATGGAAACACTAAAGGGATTGCTGCACTTGCTAATAAGTGGTCAGTATTAAGCCTGGTGCGCACGCCATGTCGTCTGGCTCTTTGCCAGTTATCAATGTGGGCATCTGCTTGAAAAAAGGTGACTGAGCGAGAGTTGTTATAACAAGATGTGTCTAGACTCACCGCTTCTAAGGCACCGTTATTAATGTTACGGTCTATGCGCTCGAAACTGATTAGATTATTAAGCAGTTGTCGCAGTGGATCACTATTGAATAAGCTGGCAGCACTATTAGATGCACTATTGCTTTGTAATCCTTTTAACGCCATTTTACTTAAGTGTTTTAATACGCCGCCAATGGAGGCATGGTAAACTTTTTTGGCATGAATATGGCGCCAAACCCATTCGAGTTTTCTTACGCCTAGGTGAAAGCATGAAGCATGGGTGGCTAATGACGTGGCATTAATTGCACCGGCTGAAGTGCCGCAGACGATTTTAAACGGAATACCATGGTTACGTGGGTAGAACTGTACAATCGCCTTAAGCACGCCAATTTGATAGGCTGCCCTAGCACCACCTCCGCCAAGTACTAACGCCGTTTTTTGTGGCAAGTCGACGCTCCTTATCGTTTGAAAAATACAAGGTATTTATAATGTTGGTATTAATTTCAGCATATGTGACTCCATAGGCTTGTTCAAGAAAAAAGCATAAATTTTATTGTGAAAAAAAGTGCGAGTTGAAACGTTAGCCATAAAAAAACGCCGATACTAAGATCGGCGTTTTTAATTAAGTTATTGCTCGTTTAAGCTTGTTGTGCTTTTAAGAACTCAACGATTTGGTCTAGTGGAATATCTTGCTTCTCACCAGTACGACGGTTCTTGTATTCGAACATGCCGTTGTCGATGTTACGATCGCCAACAACCACTACATGCGGAATACCAACGAGTTCCATATCTGCAAACATGACGCCTGGACGCTCTTTACGATCGTCAAACATCACTTCAATACCGGCATCGTTTAGGTCTTGATATAGTTTCTCTGCGATATCTTTAACGCGATGAGATTTGTGCATGTTCATTGGTAAAATACCAACAGTGAACGGCGCAATCGCATCTGGCCAGATAATACCGCGGTCGTCGTGGTTTTGCTCGATTGCGGCAGCCACCATACGGCTAACACCGACACCGTAGCAACCCATCAGCAAGGTTTGCGCTTTACCGTTTTGGTCAAGCACGCTAGCGTTCATTGCTTCTGAGTAGTTAGTGCCTAATTGGAAAATATGGCCAACTTCGATACCACGAAGCAGGGCGATAGTGCCTTTACCACATGGGCTAGGCTCACCTTCAATGATGTTACGTAGATCGAATGCAGGTGCTTCTGGAAGATCGCGCTCCCAGTTGATGCCAAAGTAGTGTTTACCATCTTGGTTTGCACCAGCGCCGAAGTCGCTCATGATGCTCACGCTATGGTCAACAAATACTGGCATGTTTAGACCTACAGGGCCAATAGAACCCGTGCCAGCACCTACTGCAGCACGAATAGCGGCTTCATCAGCAAATTCAAATGGTGCTAATACTGCATCTAGCTTTTCAGCTTTCACTTCGTTTAGTTCGTGGTCGCCACGGATAACGATAGCCACTAATGGCGCTTCTTCAGTTGCACCCTTAACGATTAGTGTCTTAACGGTTTTTTCAATCGCAATACCGTGTTGTTCAACAAGTTCTGCAATAGTTTTTGCATTTGGTGTGTCAACTAATGTCATTTCGCTGCTAGCAGCTTGACGAGTTTCAGTTGGCATTGGCGCTTCACATTTTTCAATGTTTGCTGCGTAATCACTTTCAGTTGAGTAAGCGATTAAGTCTTCACCACTGTTAGCCAATACGTGGAATTCATGAGATAAGCTACCGCCGATTGAGCCTGTATCAGCCATTACAGGGCGGAAAGCTAAACCTAGACGCTCAAGAATGTTGCAATACGCTTTGAACATTGCGTCATAAGTTTCATCCATGGTTTCTTGATCGATATGGAAAGAGTAGGCATCTTTCATCAAGAACTCACGTGAACGCATTACACCAAAACGTGGACGAACTTCGTCACGGAATTTGGTTTGAATTTGGTAAAGGTTTAGCGGTAATTGCTTATAAGAGCTGACTTCTTTACGAATAATGTCTGTGATCACTTCTTCGTGAGTTGGACCAAGTACAAAGTCACGGTTGTGACGGTCTTGGAAACGAAGTAGTTCTGGGCCAAACTTTTCGAAGCGACCAGTTTCAACCCAAAGATCTGCAGGTTGAACCATAGGCATCAGAATTTCAACTGCGCCAGCTTTGTTCATCTCTTCACGAACAATAGCTTCGATTTTACGTAGAACACGTAAACCTGACGGCAACCAGCTGTATAAGCCTGATGCGTTACGACGGATCATACCCGCACGTAACATTAATTGATGACTAATGACTTCTGCATTGGCAGGAGTTTCTTTTTGAGTTGATAGCAGGTACTTGCTTACGCGCATTACCGGTGTCCAAATTTGAGTTGAATGGGCGCTATTTTATCACTTGTAGAGGTTCTGTCACCTACGGATTGAGGCTATTTCCCTATTTTATTCGTTTTGCCTGTTTTTGAGGCCACGATAGCTGCTGCTAGTAGGCAAAGTTAAGGCTTCTTGGAACAAAGTTTTAGCTGTTCATTAAATATAGCTATTTGAATTTGTCAGCTTGAGCAGAAGTGAAATAGTCTTGAAAGAGTTTTGTAAAGGAAGAAATGTACAGCATAAAGAGTAGATATTACTTTTGTAGCTAATATTGTAGCAATATGTAACTATTTGTATGGTTTTAATTTAATCACGTTAATGTTGTTCTTTGTTGTAAAGAATCAGGGATGTTGTCGCATTAGCAAAATAAGCTCATATAAAGGATTAATTATGAAGCGTGTTTTATTTACATTGATCGCAATCTTATGGTCGCATCAATTGTTAGCAGAAACTCCGCAGCAAAAAGTTAAGATAGACACAACACCAACGACCTTATCTGAATTAAAGATAGCAATTAGTGACATTGTTGAAGCAGAACAGTTACCAGCTGTATCGATCGCTATGGTAGACAAAGATGGCCCTGTTTGGGTAGAGGCATTAGGGCTTGCCAATATCGCTAATCAAACTCCCGCAGACAGTGATACTCTATTTCGTATTGGCTCTACATCTAAAATGTTTGTCTCATTATCAATACTGAAATTGGTAGAAGAGGGAAAGTTATCTCTCGATGATAAGCTTGCGGATTTGTTGCCAAATTTTGTTTTTACTAATCAATGGGAGGCATCAGATCCTGTTCGCGTGGTTCATTTATTAGAGCATACGACTGGTTGGGATGACATTCATATTGTTGAGTATGCACACAATGATCCTAAGCCTGCAACACTCAAACAAGGTTTGGATTATCACCCCCACTCTCGAGTTTCACGCTGGAAGCCGGGTAGTCGAATGGCTTATTGTAATGCAGGTCCTCCAGTTGCGGCTTTGATAGTTGAAAAGATCTCAGGGCAAGTTTTTGAAGATTATGTTGCTGATAATTTTTTTACACCTATAGGCGTGGAAACAATGACTTATTTTCAAACCGATGATGTTAAAAATAAAGGAGCGACGTTATATTCCAACGGAAAAGAGCAAGAGTATTGGCACATTATTATGCGTCCGTCAGGCTCGATTAATGCTTCAGCAAATGATATGGCAAAGCTGTTGAAATTTTTTATTAACAGGGGAAATGTAGACGGTCAGGCTTTAATTTCAGCAGCTTCGTTTTCAAGAATGGAGCAGGTGACTTCAACTCCGGGGGCGCAAGCGGGCCAAACAGCCGGATATGGGTTGAGTAATTATACGACTCCTTACAAACAGTGGGTTTACCGTGGGCACGATGGCGGGGTAAATGGCGGTATTTCTAAACTCGAGTATTTGCCTGAAGCCAATAAAGGCCATGTTGTGATGATAAACTCAGATAACGGCAAGGCAATGAATAAGATTGTCGGGCTTATTAGAGCGTTTGAAACTCAAGATTTGGCGATTAAGCAGATAAATGCAGACATGGACATCACTGAGTCAATGAAAAGGTTAGAAGGTTATTACTATCCTATTAACTCGCGCATGCAATTGACCCACTTTCTTGAGCGAGTGCTCAATATTTATAAATTTGAAATTCACGATAATAAACTTGTGCGCAGTAATCTTTTAGGTGGAGAACCTAAAGAATATTTCGCGGCATCAGAAGTGTTGTTTAAATCTACAGAGTCAGGTGAATTCAATCTTGCATTTGTTGAAGATCCTATAGCTGGACCAGTTTTCCATTCAGGTTCATCAGTCTATAAACCTGTAAGTGCAGTGGTCGTGTTTGGTCAATTTGCTGTCTTAGCGCTTTGGCTAGTCATAAATGTCAGCAGTTTACTTTATGCTCTTGTATGGGGTGTTCGTAAATTTATGGGTAGGCAAATTACCGGAAAATCACTGTTGATTAGATTGTGGCCTTTATTGGCCAGCTTATCTTTGTTGTATTTTATGGTGATGTTTCAGCTAGGTGGTGCTGATCCATTTAAATTGTTGGGTGCGGTTACTTACGTTTCTGTTGGTATTCTTATTTCAAGTATCACCTTCTTTGTGTTTGCGGTTCTAGGTGTGTATGTCGCGTTAACTGCAAAGGCAAGCGAGATGAATAAAGTGAATTATTGGTATTGCAGCCTAGCATCTTTTATTCATTTATTGGTTGGCTGCTATTTAGCTTGGTTTGGTATTATTGGCTTACAAACCTGGGCGTAGTGGTTAGTTATAAATTTAAAAGCCGCGCTATTCACGCGGCTTTTATTTTGACTCGCTTAGGCTTTATCACGCCTATCACCAATGACTCGAGCTGGGTTACCGGCAACAATAGCGTAATCGGCCACATCTTTAGTTACGATAGCGCCCATGCCAATCACTGCATGATTGCCTATGGTCACGCCATCAACTATGCCTGCTTGAGCGCCAATCCACACGTCTTCACCTATGACCACGCCTTTGGAGTTTGATGCTTGTTGGTAAATAGGTGTATCGGGTGCCATACCATGGTTAAAGGCATAAATGGTGACGTTATTAGCAATGCGAGTTTGATTGCCTATGGTGATCCCATGACGCCCACCATCGAGAGAGCACCCATGGTTGATCGCCACTTCATTACCCATAGTAATGGGTCCATGTAAGAAGCTGTCTGCGGCAATCATACATTGGGCACCAATAGAAATATTACGTCCAGGTTCGGCAAATAAATTCGCTTCTGGGGCAACAAAACTGCGTTCACCTATGGTTATTGTTTCAACGGCGCAAAAATGTGCTTGTACCTCATCCTGCCAAGGTTTGGCCCACTCAAGATGTTTGTCTTTAAGTGAAAAGTATAACCACGGCATATAAGACAAGCGCTTTTTATGCTGAGTGCGGTAGTCAGGTTTAGCTTGCAAATTAGCAGACATGTTTGAGGCTGGCATAGTTAGTCATGGGCCTGTGAAGTCAGCTTTTGGCCAATGGTAGAAGCTCTTAATTCTATGACTTCAATACCTGCAGCCGTGACAATCCAAAGAATATCCAAATCGTATAATGCCACTTGGTATAGCTTTGGATCTTCCTTAGCTTTTTTATAGGCTGGTCGTGGATCTTGGGCTAATACCCCTTCAATAAGTGCCTGTAGGCGAGGGTAAGCTGGATTGCTCTGGTACAGTTCAAGTTGTGACTTTGCCTGCTCGTTAAAGTAAACATTCGCTAAAACTGGCGCTTCTTGGGCAATCCCACCTTGCGCATTTGCAATGGCATCAGAAAACGGAATATAAGGTTTGATATCAATAATCGGCGTACCATCGAGTAAGTCCATGCCAGAGATCTCAAGACTCACTTTACCGTTATGATTGTGCACAGCATGCAGTTTAACCACAGACTGGCCGATACCGTTAGGTCTGAATGTTGAGCGGGTTGCAAACACACCCAGCTTTTCATTACCGCCAAGCCTTGGTGGTCTTACCGTGGTTTTCCAGCCCGCAGCTAAGTTTTCATGAAAGCAAAACAGTAGCCACAAATGCGAGTATTGCTCTAAGCCTCTAACAGCATCTATTTGATTAAAAGGCGGCGCTAATTCAACAAAGCCGCGGGCAGCACTAACCAGCCCTGGTTGTCTGGGAATACCAAACTTTTGTTTATAGGGAGTTCGGCAATACGCGACGGCTTGAATTTGGCTATTAAAAGACATTTAGGTTACTTCTAAAATAGTAAAAGTGATTACTGTTGGTTGGTGGTTACAATCGCTTGGCCAATGCAAATTGCGCGGCTAACACAGTTTTGGCTGGCCTCTTCAATAAATAAGCAGTTCTTGATGACTAACCCATTGGCTTGCTTGTCTGCTGCTGCTCGGCGAGCAAGAGTGCGAGCCTCGGCAATTGATGCGGGCGCATCATTATCTGCAATCTGACAGGTTTCACCTTCAACTAAGCCTTTTATCTCAAAAGGGCCTACAGGCTGTAATGTGCCTTCATAAACGGTGACATCAGACGCCTTGAAGTAATCATTAATGGCATCGCTATCAAGGTTACTATTAAAGGTGTAGTCACCAGCACAGCCGCTAACAGCGATGATGACTGCAGACAAAAGTAAGTTTTTCATGGTGCAGGCCTATTTTATTATTGAAGTAATGGTAATCCACATTTTGTGGCAAATAAAAAAGTGCTCATTAAGAGCACTTTTTACGGTTAGGCTGTTGTAGCGCTTTAAGTTAGAAATTCTAGCGCTTTAGGTACTTTTGATAAAGCTGTTGATGACGATTATTCAAATCAATTTTGCGGCCATCAATATAGATAGACTCTATTCCAGCTTGCATAGGATCTAAAATATCGCCAGTTGCTAAAATAATATTCGCTTTATAGCCGGGAGCAATCGCTCCCATATTATCAATACCCAATACTTTTGCTGCATCTAAAGTAATACTTTGCAATGCCTCATCTTTGGTTAATCCGTAGGCAACACTTTGCCCTGCAGCAAAAGGCAAATTACGACTATTCCAATCGGATGAGAAACCTAATGCAAAAGGCACCTGAGCTTGTTTGAGTAGCGCAGGGATCTTAAAGGCAAGATCAATTGGCTCATCTTTACGCTTTGGTAGTGCTAAGGTTTGGGTATAAATGACTTTAGCATTCACTTCAGCCAATGCACTGGCTACGCGCCAAGCATCGTAGCCACCCACAATCACGATATTAAAATTGTACAGCTTAGCAAGCGCTATCGCTTGTTCAATTTGTTGTTGTGATTGGGCGTGGATAAAGAGTTGGCCTTTGCCTTCATAAAGTGGTGCTAGTGCTTGCCAGCGAAGATCGATTTTTTCAACTTTACCCGCTTGTTGAGCGAGTAGGTAACGTTTACCGTCAGCAAAAGCATTGAACACCTTGTCGATACGACGTTCTAAATCTGCCAGCTGCTCTTTGCGCTTATCTTCATCGGTAGATAGCCAACGTACGTGAGGCCAATAAAGGTGAAACTGCTTATCAGACTCAACCAATGCATCTTCAATGGTCCAGCTATCCATTGAGACTAATGCCGATTGTCCCGCTAGTCCGTCGCCTTGCGGCACAACTTGCGCGTGAGTAATACCATTCACTCTAACTGTGGGGATAATTTCCGAATCAGGATTAAATGCCGTAATCGCCTCTAATTGTGGGTTGATAAAACCGACCTCATAGGCGTCGTTACTTGGGCGCATCATTTCAACTTCAACTAAACCCATGGTGGTATCTAGGGCAATTAACCCTGGGTACAAATGTTTGCCGCTAGCATCGATTATGTGCGCTGTCTCTAACTCAGCTAAATAGTCCGCTTTTGCGGCTTGAGTGAGTTCGCTACCAGTGGCGTTATTGCTGTTAACTTGTTCCTGTTTATCAAGATCTTGACCAACAGCGATAACTTCACCATTAGCGACGAGTACATCACTTTGTTCTAACACGCCATTTGTCACAGTATGTACCGTTGCATTAGTAAACAGTACTGCTTGGCTTTGAGGAGCTGCAGGCAACATGTCATGGCTACTTGCCATAAAGCTTATTGGTAAACACAGCAGGGCTGTTACTTGCTTAAAAGAGGTCATTGATTTCATTACAGCGCTCCTTTAGCAGTCTGTTGCCAAGCATTATAGTGAGTGTCGCAGTGCCATTCAGGCTCCATGAGATCTATCGGTGTTTCCCCTTGTTTATGTTCATCGTCGCTGAGCAGGACTTTTTGAATCAAAGCGGCGCGCTCTGTTGCTACGCTAGCTTGTGCACGCTTATCTTGCTCGCGATCAAAGTAACGGCGGCCTTCAATCCATGTTGATTCAACTTTGGCGTAAACAGAAAGAGGGTTGCTGTCCCATAGAACAATATCTGCTTGTTTATCTTCCACAAGGGAGCCAACTTTGTCGGCAATACCTAATTGAATTGCTGGATTGATGGTGATCATATTCCACGCATCAACAGCAGACATACCGCAATACATCATAGACTTTGCCGCTTCTTGATTTAACCGGCGCTGCATTTCATAGTCATCAGAATTAATACTGGTGAGTACGCCATTGTTGTGCATTAAACAGGTGTTTTGTGGGATAGCATCATACACTTCAAATTTATACGCCCACCAATCAGAGAAAGTAGAGGCGTGTGCGCCATGTTTAGCCATCTCATCGGCAACTTTGTAGCCTTCAAGAATGTGAGTAAAGGTGCCGACCTTGAAGTTATAGGCTTCAGCAAGACGTAAAAACATTAAGATCTCAGACTGCACATAAGAGTGAATATGAATGGTGCGACTTTGCTCTAATACTTCAGCTATCGCCTCTAAACGGTAGTTGTATTGCGGCGCTACAGTGCGTCGGCGTTCACTAGAACGCATTTTTTTGTAGTCTTCTTGAGCCTTACGGTAAGCTAGTGCTTCGTTAAAGGCTTCGCTAAACAGAGACTTTACCCCGATCCGGCTTTGAGGGAAGCGGCGATTATAGTCATCGCCCCAGTTGCTCTGTTTAACGTTTTCACCGAGTGCAAACTTAATACTGGCAGGAGCGTCAGCAAACTTCATCTGCTCAGCATTATCGCCCCATTTGAGCTGAATCACTTGTGCTTGGCCGCCTATTGGATTGGCGCTACCGTGCAGCAATTGTGCTGTGGTTACACCACCGGCTAGGCTACGGTAAATTGCAATATCATCTGGATTAATAATGTCGCCTATGCGCACTTCCGAGGTGATAGCGTCTGTGCCTTCGTTTGTTCCACCGTTAAGGGCAATATGCGAGTGCTCGTCAATAATGCCGGCGGTAAGATGTTTACCGGTTGCGTCAATGACGCTGTAGCCAGAAGGAGTTCTTAGGTTTTTGCCAATCTCTTTAATCTGACCGCGGGCGATAATTAAGTCGCTATTTTCTAGCACGCCAGCTTTATCAGAAGTCCAGATAGTGGCATTTTTAATGTGTACTTTATCGAGTTTAGGTTGCGCCTTAAGGCCATAAGCTACATTCGGTGAAGTCTGTTGTGAAATCAACGTATCAATAGAATTAGGTTGTTGAGTTTGTTCATCCTCAACCTCATTGGCTAACTTGAGGCCGCCAAACGGTAATGCTTGATTGTGTGCATCTAGCATTGTGCCTCTAACACCTTGGTTATCTAGCCAAATGGTAAAGCGACTAATGCCTTCAAAACCAGCCTCAGACAGATCGGCACTAAAGGTTAGGCGACCGGATTGATAGTTCAGGTTTGCTAGTGTGACCTCTTGCTCGCCGCTCGATAACGTACCGCTAAGTGGAGTTGTTTGATTAATCTTTAGATCTAAGCTGAGATCGGCAATTTGCAGTTGATAAAGATTATCAAGCAAGGCTCTATCACGATTAATTAATTGTTGCTCTTCACCTTGCAACCAGATGCTGACAATTTTGCCGTCAGCAAAAATATTGCCATCAGTTACGACTAAGTCCGCCATATAGCCAGGCTTGATTTTACCAGCAAGATTACCAATACCGGATATTTCTGCTGCTTCTGTTGTTAAAGCTGCTAATGCGGTTTGTTCTGATAAGCCACGTTTAATTGCTAATTTTAGTCGTGGCCAGAATTTATCAGAATCAATACCATGTTGAGTTAAAGCAAACGGAATGTCGGCATTTGCCACCATAGATAGATTGCTAGGTGCACGTTCCCAGTGTCTTAAGGCTGCTAGGCTAACTTCGCGCTCGCTATCTCCATCAATAATCTCTGGTGCCGCTGGATAATTAAGCGGAAGTACTAGGCTGAATGGGTAGTTTTTTAATTCGGATAATCTAGCATACTCTCGACCATTACCTAATAAGCTGCCATTAAGTTCATGTTCATTTAAAAGTCTTGCAGCACGGAGTTGATTATTTAAATTCTTGGTGTCAAAGATGAAGCTTTGTTTATTTAGATCATTGAGCCGCTCTAAAGCGATATTAAACTCAACAGTATTATTTGAGTTAGAAGCCTTACCCTTGTTGGCGTTATACCAGTTGGCGTCAGCAAAGGTTTGTCTAATTAATGCCATACTTCCCATTAAAGATTGCGGGTAATCTTGAATAGATGAACCTTTGTTAAATGCCATAAACTGGCTGGTGGCTGCTTTATATATAACATCGTTAGCTTTTTTATCGGCTAAAGATAAGGTGACGCCCTGTCCGCGAAATATACCGTCTAAATAACTCGATTGGACACTGGTAAATCCGTTGTCTATCCACTCTTTTGCCTGTTTTTTATCTGGATAGACATAATTGAACCACTGCTTTTCAGAGTGGATAGCGCCATTACTAGCATTGCCACCAATGCGTTTAATTTCATATACAGGTCCCGACTTATCCTCAATAACAGGTTCATACTCAATGGCATAATCAGTAAAAGGATCAACAAAGCCCGGATAAACGGTGTGGCCAGTTAAATCAATCACAAACGCATTTTTGGGAATGTCGTTATCTTTAACAATGGCCTTAATTTTATTATTTTCTATTAATAATGTGGCGTTTTCTATCATCTCTCCCGGCGATAGCATCAATGATGCATGGGTTAGTGCGGTGAGCCGTGGAGTGTTGTCAGTGAGCTGGTCATTGGCAATAGCTGCTTGAGTGCATAACAAGCTTAGTATTGCGATAGGGGTTTTGATTATATGTTTACGCATATTCTACTTATTATTGTTAGATAAACAGGAGTGTGTAGAGCATATCCTAACTTATTAACAAAGACTAAGCGGTATTTGTAACTATCGATGTGAAAATTTAACCTAAAAACTAAAAAGCCCGCATAAAGCGGGCTTTTATGGCGAGACTTGAAATTAAATCAAGAAGTCTTCCATTGTCTTGCCTTGTTCAAGTTGATTTTTAAATACTGTTGGCATACGGCCTTGACCTGTCCACTGTACCATTTCACCATCAACTTCAATTTGGTATTTAGGTGGGCGAGGAGCACGCTTTTTAGGAGCTGCTTTAATTGCTGCGCCACCAATATCATCTACAGATAAACCAATAGCTTCCATTTGCTTGCGAATTTCTTCAATTTTAGCGTTGCGTTCAGCTAATGCTTCTTGCTCTTCGGCTTCTTGAGAAGCTTTTTCTTCAATAATTTTATCTAATTTTACTGCCAGTTCTTTTAAGTCAGTTCTTTTAAGTCATTAAGTGATAGTTCTTTTACTGCAGCCTTAAAACGACGACCATGGGTCAATATTTCAAGAAAATCGCTCATATTATTTAGTTCCGATTAATAAGGTGGTAATTACATTATTGCGTTAAATAATAGAAACTATTTGCTTAGGGATCAAATAATATTTTTGAATTAAACATATTCTCATTTTATATCCATTAATAGTTAAATTGAATAACAGAACAAATGATGTTGGGTTAATAAATGTTTTCAGCCTGTTTAATTCAAGCAAACATTATGTAGTGTCAACTTGAGTGAACAGGTGTTTGAATGTTAGTTGACGTTAACGTTAACAGCACGTAAAGTGAGCTTAATTTTAGCAATCTAGGCTATATCAAATTTTGACTGTGATTGCTTAATCCTGATCATTAAAAGAGACGTAAGAAGGAAGCCCTATGAAAGTATTGGTGCCAGTGAAACGGGTCGTCGATGCCAACGTAAAAGTCAGGGTAAATGCTGACAATACCGGCGTTGATACCGCAAACTTAAAAATGGCGATTAACCCATTTTGTGAAATTGCGGTTGAAGAGGCCGTTCGTTTGAAAGAAGCCGGTAGCGCCTCTGAAATTGTCGTGTTAAGCATAGGACCTAAAGCGTCGCAAGAACAATTGAGAACCGCTTTAGCACTAGGTGCTGATCGTGCGATTCATATTGAAACTGATGAAGATCTGGTACCACTTTCTATTGCTAAGCTTATCCATGCGGTACAACAAAAAGAACAAGCAGACTTAGTGATCCTTGGTAAGCAATCTATTGATGGCGATAATAACCAAACAGGGCAAATGTTAGCGGCTATAGGTAAAATGCCTCAGGCGACATTTGCATCAGAAGTTAAGCTAGATGGTGACAAGTTAGTGGTTACCCGCGAGATCGATGGCGGCCTACAAACGGTTAATTTAGGCTTACCAGCGGTAGTAACTGCGGATCTACGCCTTAACGAGCCTCGCTATGCCAAACTACCAAATATCATGAAAGCTAAGCGTAAGCCGCTTGAATCACTAACGCCATCAGACTTTGATGTAACACTTAAATCACACCAAAAGGTTATTAAAGTGACACCTCCTGCGGAGCGTAGCGGTGGCGTGATGGTTAGCTCAGTTGCTGAGTTAGTTGAAAAGTTAAAAAATGAAGCGAAGGTGATCTAATGGCGATTTTAGTATTAGCAGAACATGATAATGCCAGCTTAAAACTTGATACGGCAAAAGTGGTTGCATGCGGACAAGCCATTGGCGGCGAAATTGATGTATTAGTAGTGGGGCAAGATTGTGGCGCCGTTGCTAGTGAGGCACAAAAGCTGAGTGGTGTGCGCAATGTATTAGTTGCAGATAGTGCATCATACGCCAACCATCTTGCTGAAAACGTTTCAGATCTTATGCTAGCCATTGCAGCTGATTACGAGCATGTATTAGCGGCAGCTTCAAGCTTTGGTAAAGACGTATTGCCACGAGTGGCTGCGTTATTAGATGTTTCTCAGTTATCTGAAGTGATTGAAGTGGTAAGCAGCGACACTTTTGTACGCCCAGTATATGCAGGTAATGCATTAGCTACTGTACAGAGCTTAGATGACAAGAAAGTAATGACTGTACGTTCAAGTGCATTTGATGCAGTGGCTTTTGATGGCAGTGCTGAGCTTGTAACGTTATCACAAGATATTGCCCCACAAGTTGAGTTTGTTACACAAAGTTTGACTGAGTCAGAGCGTCCAGAGCTTGGTAGTGCTTCAGTTGTTGTATCTGGTGGTCGTGCATTAGGTAACAGTGAGAACTTTGCTATTTTAGAGCAATTAGCTGACAAGCTTGGTGGGGCATTAGGCGCCTCTCGCGCAGCGGTTGATGCTGGCTTTGTTCCTAATGATTTACAGGTTGGTCAAACCGGTAAAATTGTTGCGCCAGATCTTTACATCGCAGTGGGTATTTCTGGCGCGATTCAACACCTTGCAGGTATGAAAGACTCTAAGGTGATTGTCGCGATAAATAAAGATCCTGAAGCCCCCATTTTCCAAGTAGCGGATTATGGTCTTGAGGCTGATTTATTTGATGCGGTACCACAGCTTTTAGAGCAGCTTTAATTAAACCACAGGGTTAGGCGCAGTCCCTGCAACTCAGTGAGTTGTTTAAATTTAGTGTTAAACTGGTTAACGCCTTTGGTGTTCATTTGGTATTGTGCGTGATCTGTGTCACGATAAGCGGCTTTAGAGTAGCATCTCTAAAGCCGCTTATGTTTTTATGTCCGTCACGCTTTTTGAGCCAGTCTTAAATTGCGTCCTGAGAAGTAGAGGCGCATTAAATATTAGTATCGATAAGTAGGGTGATGCCGCTGATCTATCGAGAAAGGATTTGATGCCGAAGTGACATAGCATATCGGGGCTAGTTGCTGGGGCTGTGATCGAATAGGGACAGCACTGCCATAGTATTTTCTTATCTGGAAGATAAGAAATTTTTATATTAATGACGAACCATTAATATGGCTATGGAGCGCTACTGATAGGACAGGTGTAATCAGATATCTATTGCTATATCCCACCAGTTCAGTCGGCCTCCATTCGTATTTAACGAAGAAACTAAAACAATGACAATTATAAGCTACGCCGATTCGGCTTTATCGCTGCTACCTCCAGTTGCGGCAATCGTACTTGCGATGTTAACCCGTCGTGTTCTACTGTCACTGGGTGTGGGGATTGTATTGGGGGCGTTACTGCTTACCGATTTCTCTGCCATGCAAACAGTGCAATACCTAAGTGAGAAAGTTTCAGCGCTAGTGTGGGATGATGGTGCGCTAAATAGCTGGAACCTTTATATTTTAGGCTTCCTTGTGTTGCTTGGAATGATCACTGCTTTAATCACTGTGAGCGGCTCATCAAGAGCATTTGCTGATTGGGCACGTAACCATATTCGTAATAAACGCGACGCCAAACTACTGACCATGTTTTTAGGTTGTGTGGTATTTATCGACGATTACTTCAATAGTCTAGTTGTTGGTAGTGTGGCAAGACCGCTTACCGACAGATATTACATTTCTCGCAGTAAGTTGGCTTATTTACTGGATTCTACAGCTGCGCCAATTTGTGTGATCTCACCGGTATCAAGCTGGGGGGCATATATCATCGCATTGATTGGCGGGATCTTAACGGCTCATGGTTTTACTGATACAGGCCACTTAAGTGTGTTTGTGCAGATGATCCCAATGAACTTCTATGCAATTTTTGCGTTGCTATTACTACTTTGTGTTGCGTTGATGGGCTTAGATATTGGTCCAATGCGCCAACATGAGTTAAAGGCGCAAAAAGGCGAGCTATTTGATGACTCTAAAGGATTGCCACCAGGCGCTAACTCAGACTTACCAGAAGCTGATTCTGGTAAAATTATGGGGCTATTCTTGCCAATCACTGTACTTGTATTTGCTACCTTCTACTTCATGGTTAGTAGCGGTGGAGATGCACTAGCAGCAAAAGGTGCGGAGTTTAGCTTAATTGGCGCATTTGAAAATACAGATGTAGGCTCATCGCTATTCTTTGGTGCTGCTATTGGCTTAGTGGTTACTCTAGCTCTTGTTATTTATCAAGGTGTTGAAAAGTCGTTGATCGCAAAAGGCCTATTTGAAGGCGCTAAGTCAATGCTTCCTGCAATCTATATTTTGCTATTTGCTTGGACAATTGCAGGCGTAATTGGTCAGCTAGAAACAGGTAAATACATGGCAAGCCTTGCAACCGGTAATATTCCATTTGCTATGCTACCTGCTGTGCTATTTATTCTTGCAGGTTTAACGGCGTTCTCAACCGGCACTAGCTGGGGTACCTTTGGTATCATGTTGCCTATCGCTGCTGATATGGCTATGGGTAGCCACACGGGAATGATGCTACCTATGTTAGCTTCAGTACTTGCGGGTGCGGTATTTGGTGATCACTGTTCACCAATTTCTGATACCACTATTTTGTCGTCAACAGGTGCTAACTGTCACCATATTGACCACGTTATGACACAGCTTCCATATGCACTTATTGTTGCAGGGATCAGTATGGTGGGCTATTTAGTGCTTGGTTTTACTGAGTCTGTAATGGCTGGTTTGATTGCTTGTAGCGTATTATTCGCGCTGAGCATTATCGTACTGCGTATTAAATCTTGCTCGCCAGATGCTGCGTGCAAGCAATAAATATCTTGCTAATAAAGTAATTGTATTAGAAAAATAGTAAGCTTATTTAAATAAAAAACCGCTCTTTAACGAGCGGTTTTTTATTGGTCTTAATATCTAATCAGTATAAGAAGTTAGACCAATTAGTATAAGAAGTTGATCTACTCAGAGCGATTTTGGCAAACAAATTCAAGGCGAATGGCTGCAATGATTGTTTTTCAATAAAGCTAAGTACTAGGTGCTAGCGAGAAATGAGCGGAAATAAAAAAGCTCCCTTTAAAGGGAGCTTTTTACTTATTGTTGACTAACTGGGTTTATAAAGCACGACACTCTATCGTTAGCTTAAACCACGACGCTCTATGGTTAGTTTAAACCACGACGCTCTAGCAGTGCTTCAGTTGTTGGTTCTTGGCCTCTAAAGGCTTTATACGCTTCCATAGGTGGAACGGTATTACCTACTTCACGGATCGTTTTTCTAAACTTCATACCGATTTCTCGGTTCAGTCCACCTTGAGTTTGAACATAAGCAAATGCATCTGCCGCTAAGATTTCGCTCCACATATAGGCGTAGTAACTTGCTGAGTAACCACCTGGGAAGGCGTGGGCAAAGTAAGTCGACTTATAGCGTGGCGGCACGGCCGGCAAATCAACACCGTGCTTTTTAAGTGCCGCAGCCTCAAAGCTGGCAACATCTTGTAGTGGGCTACCTGCTTGTAATGTGTGCCACTCTAAATCTAAAAGTGCAGCTGACATATATTCTAAGGTGTCGAAGCCTTGGTTAAAGCTGCGAGACTTTAATAGCTTGCTGAGTAACTCTTGTGGGATAGGTTCACCAGTTTCATAGTGCTTAGCGTAGTTAGCTAACACCTTAGGGTGCGCGGCCCAATCTTCTTCAAAAGTTGATGGGAACTCAACAAAGTCACGGGAAACCGAGGTGCCTGAAAGGGTCGGGTACACAGCTTTAGAGAACATACCGTGAGTGCCGTGACCCATTTCATGGAACATGGTAGTGACTTCATCGTAGCTCACGAATGTTGGCTCACCCGCTGGAGCTTTTTTAATGTTCATCACGTTAATGACAACAGGCTTGTTATGCAGTAGTTCAGACTGCGCTACAAACGAGCTCATCCATGCACCACCGCGCTTACCTTCACGTGAGAAGTAGTCAGCATAGAAAATTGCCATGCTGCTGCCATCTTCATCAAACATTTCGTAGGCTTTTACATCTTCATGGTATACAGGCAGATCTGGGCGTGGCTTAAGTGTTACGCCATATAACTCTTTTAAAGTGAAGAACACGCCATCTTCTAATACACGATCAAATTCAAAGTAGGGGGTAATCGCACTTTCATCTAAGTCGTATTTTTCTTGGCGTACAAGCTCTGCGTAGTAAGCCCAATCCCAAGGTGCTAGCTCAAAGTCACCGCCAGTTTTATTGATCATAGCTTGGATATCAGCAGCTTCTTTTTCGGTGTTTTTAACCACCGCTGGCACCATAGAGCCAAACATCTTGTATACCGCTTCTGGGGTTTTCGCCATTTGCGGTTCTAAACGGTATTCAGCCCAATTTTTATAACCAAGTAGCTCAGCTCTTTCTGCGCGTAGTTGGGCAAGTCTAGCCACTAAAGAGGCCGTTTCGTTAGCGCCTTTAAGGCCACGTTCTGCAGAGGCTTGCCAGATCTGCTGGCGTAACTCGCGGTTTTCGAGTTGAGTGAGTACTGGCTGACGTGTGGTATTGGTAATATTAAGTTGATACTTACCTGCATGACCATTGGCAGCTGCGTCAGCTGCAGCCGCGTTAATTGCACTCTCAGATAAACCTGCTAATTGCTCTTTTGAGTCAACAACAATTGCTATCTCTTTAGTTAAGCGCATTAGGCGCTGAGCAAACTCGTTAGTTAGTGTTGATTGCTCTTCATTGAGTACACGGATTTTTTGCTTTTCCGCTTCGGTAAGTTTGGCGCCAGCTCTTACAAAACGCTTGTAATAAACTTCAACTAGGCGAGTTTCTTCAGCAGACAAACCAAGATCAGCGCGCTGGTTATATAAGGTTTCAATTCGCTTAAATAACGCCGGATTTAAGTTGATGTTATCTGAGTGAGCCGCCATTTTTGGCGCCATTTCACTTTGAATTTTGCGTAGCGTTGGGTTGCTATCTGTACCGGCTAAGTTATAAAACACTTTTGAGGTGCGGGTAAGTAGCTCACCACTTTTTTCCATAGCAACAATCGTGTTGGTAAAAGTCGGTGCTTGTGGATTGTTAGCAATATCCAGAATTTGCTGATACTGCGCCTGCATGCCAAGAGTTAATGCTGGCTGAAAATGCTCATCTTTAATTTTGGTAAAGTCGGGAGCTTGGTACTGCAAGGTGCTTGCTTGTAAAAATGGGTTTTGTGCTTGCACCATAACAAGATCTGTATCTTGTGTTGGTGTGGTTGATGAACATGCGCTCAAAGTTAATGTTGCAGCAATCGCTGCGGCGATGAGTGACTTATGCATAGTGATTAAGACTTCCTTTATTATAATTGTGGTTTTAATTTAATACATTGCTATTAAATCTGTCTTAATGTGAGTCATCTTGTGCGCTAATGCAGGGTTTTGTGTTGGTTTTGTTGTATATGTCACACATTTACTTTTTGTTGCAATTGCATGTGAATACTGGGTTTGTAGCGAGTTAAAACATAAAAACTAGTTAAAATAAGTGTTTGGTCTAAAAAGCTAAGAATTTGTCACTAAAGTACATATATTATCCAGATAGTTGTGTAGAGATTAACACGAAACAGGTTTTTGTGACTTTATTGAAACATCGGTGTGCTTCAGGTGATTTTGTATAGAAATTAGTGCTAAACTAGCGCGGAATTCACCATTAAGGATTTTAGTTTGGCGCAGCTCTATTTTTATTACTCTGCAATGAATGCAGGTAAATCAACTTCGTTATTGCAATCGTCTTATAACTACCGTGAACGCGGTATGAACACATTAGTAATGACGGCGTCAATCGATGACAGATACGGTGTCGGTAAGGTTGCTTCACGCATTGGTATTGAAACCGATGCCCAAGTTTTTGGCGCGAGTGATAACCTTATTGAGATGGTACGTGAAAGTCTTACCCAGCAAGTACTGCATTGCATCTTGATTGATGAATCTCAATTTTTGAGCAAAGAGCAGGTCAAGCAGTTAACCTATGTGGTTGACGTACTTGATATTCCAGTACTTTGTTATGGCCTGAAAACCGACTTCCAAGGTGAGTTATTCAGCGGTAGTCAGTACTTATTGGCGTGGGCAGACAAGCTAGTTGAGTTAAAAACCATTTGTCACTGTGGTCGCAAAGCGAACATGGTGGTGCGCCTTGATGGCAATGGTAAGCCAATGCGGGAAGGTGAGCAGGTAGCGATTGGCGGTAACGAAAGTTATGAGTCGGTATGCCGTAAGCATTTTAGAGAGTTTATTTGGGACTAAATTGAGCTTTCCGTAACCTTTAAAGGCCAATATTTTATTAATGTTGGCCTTTTTTGTTAGCTTGACTCTATGGCGCTAAACTTTAGTTGAGCGACCAATTATTTATATTAATTGCGATGAAATATAACTAAGTTTTAAAGCCTACCAAGTGTTTTATATTTTATAAAATCCCCATGTTAGTTTGAGTTTGTAAATAGTGACTTAATCATCTGTATTTTTTGCTATTTTGCTGCATAATGCGTCCCTTGTTTTCCATTACCCGTAAGCGCTTAGTCTGTGGTTGTACAAGGATTTTGAATGCAGCATAACCAAATAGTAGCTAAACATATTGCCAAGTTACGCAGTGATGTTGATGCCGCTACCTCACAAGATGATCTGCTCGATATCATCACTCAAGTTAAAAATCACCAAGGTCCGTTAGATTACCGCGATAAGATCACCCACGGGATTAAGTGGCTATTGATCAGCGCTAGTGTGCTGAGTATCGTTCTGATATTTATGCGACTTGGGTACGAACAAGTAGAGCCATTAGCCAAGTTAGTGATTGATTACTCTTGTTATTGGTTTCCTGTCGCGTTGAGTTCATTGCTAGTGAGTTTTTGTCATGAGCGTGGTTGGTTGCCTGTACCTATGTCTGTCAATGTTAGCCTGCTGGTGGCGGCTATGGTTGCTGTAGCGATATATGTGCCAGAGTGGCCGAAAATTTATTGGGCGTTGATGTATGGCTTTGGTTATTTAATTAGTGCTGGTGAGATTGACGACAAGCAGTTTTCGCTGTGGTTAATGTTGATTATTGTTAGCTCCCTTGCTTGGGTATGGTTAGATTACCGCGCCAATTGGCGTAAACACCTTTCTGATAAAATATTCCTCCGTGATGCCTTATTTAATAATGGCTTAAAACAAACTAAACCAAGCCCTGAAGACAAACTTGATGCACTTGAAAAGCAGTTTGTTGAGTTTCGTCGTGGTAATGGTAGCCGCGATATACTGCAGATGTTTGAAGGAGATTATCAAGGTCAGCAACACAGCTTTAGTTATAAGCTTTATCACTTTCAATACACGGTAAAGCGTAAGCAAACTAGCTCAGATGGTAATGGGGGCTATAAGACCAAAACCGTGTATGAAGACCGTCATCGCTACGGTATGTTGCTGGATTTCCCATTTGCTAAAGGCTTGTGCATTGATGCTGAAGACGAGGTAAAGCTTAAAGGTTCAGTTTATCAAGAAAAGTATCAAACAGAATCCAATGCATTCAATGATATTTATCGCGTACAAGCTTGCGATAAAATCAGTGCTGCCCGCTTGTTAAGTCCCGCGGTGATTGAGTCGCTTATAAAGCTTAATCAAAATTTTATTTCACCTATGGTGGAAATTACTGCCGATGGTCGCTTGTGTATCGCCTCTAGCAGTAAGCTCATTATTGAAAAGCGTAAACATTCATTGGCAAAACCTGATGAGTTTTATAAAGAAATCGCGGGTCATACTGAGCTAAAACGGGTACAAAAGTTACTCGACGCTATTCATGAACTCATGCGTTTGTCTGATAATAATTTTGTTAATCAACAAACAACAGCTGCCCATGAAACGGTTGTAGATAGCAGTATTAAAATGGAAGTTAATAATTAGATGATTGCCCATAACCAACAAGTCACTCGCAATATTGAACAGATCCGTAGTGAGGTTAACCAAGCAGCTAGCCAAGATGATTTAATTGCGCTAGTTCGCAGGGTAGAGCAGCACGAAGGCCCACTGGATTATAGCGATAATTGGTATCGTTTCTTCTGCGTAGTATCGCTGTTTTTTGCCCTGTTACCCGTAGCCCTTGAGCTGGGATTAGTGCTGCCAGACGTTATTATGCAAATACTTAGCGCAGCGCTTGGCTACAGTGTCATTTGGTATCCAATGTTGTGCTTGGCCACAATAACTCGCTTTTGTGAGGATAAGGGCAAGCGCCTACCTATCCCTGGCCCAATATGGGGGCGGATGGCGTTAATGGCGGCAGTCGGTGCCAGCTTAAATTTTATTCCTGCTTGGCCATATTGGTACTGGGATCTGTATTTCGATACGCTGGCGTCATTTTTAGGTTTCTGGTACCCAAGCTCAGGGTTCGCAGCACATAATGGCGTGATAGGCTTGTTAATGCTGTTTTGGCTTCGAGGCCGAATGAATTGGCGTAATAAGTTATCAGATAAGATATTTTTAAAAGATGCTCTATTTAATAATAATCTAGAGGCAGTTCCGTTTGAGGGCAAAAAGCTGGCCAAAGAGCTAGAAGCTAGCTTTAGGGAGTTTAAGCGCGGCAACGATTTACGCGAAATTCAAAGTCTATACAAAAGCACTTATCAAGGCGATGTGCATCAATTTGACTATCAGCTGTACCGTTTTCACTACGTAGAAAAACGTACCGAAACTACCACAGACGCTAATGGTAAAACGACTACTCGTACTGTTAGAGACCATTACTATCGCCACGGTGTGTTATTAGATTTTCCGTTTGCAGCGGACATGAGCATCAGTAATGACTTTGGTATCAAACGCCGAGGTGAACGCTATAAAAGTGCCTCGAATGAGTTTAATCGCCAATATCGAGTTCATGCAGCCGAGCTGATGACAGCTGCCCGTTTGCTATCTCCTGTGGTTGAAGAAAAGCTCAGTCTATTTGCTAAGAAGTTGAAAAAGCCAGTTTTAGAATTTAGTCAGCAAGGTCGACTATGTGTAGCGGTAACCGATGATCTGTTAGCGATTAAACGAGTGCATGGATTAGAAAACCCTAAAGCTTTTGCTGAAGAGTTGGCCGGTCATACTGAATTGAAGTTAATGAGCGAAATGCTAGAGCTTGTGCATGAAATTATGCGCTTTAGTGATAACAACTTTAAGGCTAGCGCTTAAATAGTAGGGCAAAGTGATTAGTCACTTCGCCCAAAAATGTTTACCCAGTTAAATAGAAGATAAAAAGGAAAGTTAAATGGATAGTTCAGTAATAGGCTTGATTGTTATTGCCGTTGTGGTCGTCGCTATCATCATGTTGTACAACGGCATTATTGGTAAACACAATGCGGTTGATCGCGCATGGGCGTCGGTACTGACTCAAGAGCGCCAAAAAAACAAGATCATTCCAATGGTTGAGCAGTTAGTCGAGCAATACAAACTGCACGAGTCTGAAGTGTTAACTAAGGTTACTGAGCTGCGTAGCGCGATTGCCGAGATGAGTTCAGGTGTAGACACGGCAAAACTTGCCGCCGCAGAGCAGCGCACCCAAGATTTAATGCAAGGCCTTAAAGTGACAGTTGAAGCTTACCCAGAGCTTAAAGCGTCTGATGTATATATGAAGTTAATGGCTGAAATCAGTGAGCAACAAGAGCAAATTGGCGCAGCGATCCGTATTTTCAACGCTAACGTTGAAGACTTTAATAACGCGATTGAGATGTTCCCAGGTTCGCTTATCAACAGCATGTTGGTGCGTAAGCAAAAAATCGCCAGCTTTAGCGATAGTGAAGCACAAGCAGGGTTTGAGTATAAGCCGAACCTTTAACCCATTGGGCTGGGTTTTAGCCCTAGTTAGGGTAACAGGCTGCGCCTGAGCTTAAGCAATTAAACTGCGCTTGATAAACGTCGTGGGATTCCATCCCACACCTAGGCAAGATGGGGGTAACAGCTTCCCGTTCTTGCCTATTTTTTTATAAAGAGTCCTAGCCGCCCCTATGGCGTTGTTAATCTTCATTCTCTAATAAAAATCGCCTAACGGCTGAGGTGGGACATCCATGTTTCGCTGAGGCTGAGCCATCATCCATGACGCCTCTACGACATTTGCTATTTTTTTTGATAAAAGCATAAAGTTAGTGTTTGGTTTGCAGGTCTTAGAACTTAGCGGTATTACACGGAGTGATACTAGCTTTATGCAGGCATGGCTGACATTGATTATCTGGTTACTAATTGTTTCCCCAAGCTTAAAAATATCATGTTGTTGCTGTAGGCTGAAGCAAGCGCGTAAAACAGTATTTAGCAGTAGTTTATCGGGGGCAAATAATGAATATTCAGATCAGAGAAGCACAATTATGTGATGCAAAGTCGATAAGTGAGTTAATTGTCCCGTTAGTAAAAAAATACGTTTGTCCAGACTGCGACGCATCGGTGCATGATGTGTTGCTTGGCTCTATGTCTGAACAGCGTATTGAATCCTATATATCTAGTAACTACTGCTATTTTGTTGCTGTATCGCAGAATAAAGAGGTTATTGGTGTTGCAGGCATTCGTGATAACTCGCATCTATACCATTTATTTGTTCACGATAACTTTCAAGGGCTCGGGTTGTCTCGCAAGCTTTGGCAGGCCGCAAAACAGCAAGCAATACTAAAAGGCAATCAAGGTCGTTTTACCGTTAACTCTGCGCTTGGCGCTGAAACTGTCTATTTGAATTTTGGTTTTAAGCGGATCGCAGGTATTAGGCGAGAAAAAGGTATGGTTGATATACCTATGTTATTGGAAGCCTAACTTTATTGGTAAATCACTAAAGCTTTAGCTGGGCTTTGTGTCGGTGCGCCTGAGTTTAGTAGGCTAGTAGCAATAAGATTGAATACGGAGATATTTATGCTAAAAAGGATCTGCCTCGTTATTACTTGCTTAGTATTACTGCTTGTTACTTTGTACCTGATCACTCCCCGTTCAACACTCGTTAGCTACATGATAAATGCCGAGAGAAGTGTCTCAGGATTGGCGCTACATACGTTGAAAATTGATGAGCTAGATATTGAATATCTCCGAGGCGGCAGTGGCACACCTCTTGTTTTACTGCATGGTTTTGGGGCCGATAAAGATAACTGGAATCGTATTGCAAATTATCTCACTGCTTACTTTGATGTTATTGCAATTGACTTACCGGGGTTTGGTAATAGTACCGACAATATTGAGCTTGATTATGATCTGTTTTCACAAGTAGCGAGGTTGAGCAAAACTTTGGATGCGCTCAACATTACAGAGTTTAATTTAGCGGGCAGCTCTATGGGCGGCTATATTGCTGGTAATTTTGCAGCTAAATATCCTAGTAAGGTAAAAAACCTATGGTTAATCAGCCCGTTTGGTGTTGTTGATTCAGAAAAGAGCGAGATGTTTTCTGCAATTAAAAATGGTCATCAACCAATGGTGTTACCGAGAAACGAAGCAGAGTTTATTCAGTTAGTTGATTTTTTATTTGTTGAGCCGCCTTATATCCCGAGTCCGATAGTGTCACATTTAGCTCATCAAGCTGAGCAACGGCTTGTATTGAATACCAAAATATATGAGCAAATCCATAGAATGCGAAATGGAGAGGCTCACCCTGACTCGCCACTTGATCATGTTTTAAAAGGTTACAAGGGGCCAGTTTTGGTTACATGGGGGCAAGCAGATAGGGTGTTACATGTTTCTGGAGCGACTAAGTTGAAGGATACTATCCCCCGTGCTGAAGTTGACATTATGGCGCAAATTGGTCATTTGCCTATGATGGAGGCACCTAAAGAAACTGCGAACAGTTTCATCGCTTTCGCGTTAAAACAATGAGCTTAATCGTCAGCAGCTTTATTGTTTGATGCTTTTAGTTAGGCGTTTATAACTTACCCTCGATAAAACGGATACATAAATATGGATATTATTAAAGCCACTCCAGCCGATGTAGCCTTGATAGCCCCCTTGTTTGACGCATACCGGTTTTTTTATGGTCAGGCGAGTAACTTAGCGTTAGCTGAAGAGTTTATTGCAGAGCGCTTAGCAAATAACGGGTCGGTGATTTTGCTTGCAGTTGATAGCAGCGGCAAGGCTTTAGGCTTTACTCAGCTTTATCCTAGCTTTTCATCTGTGTCGGCTGTACGAATCTGGGTACTGAATGATCTGTTTGTTAACGTTAATGCCCGTCGCCAAGGTGTGGCGACACAGCTGATGCATGCTGCTAAGGAGCTTGGCATTAAAACTGGAGTTAAGGGCTTACTCTTAGAAACTGGGGTAAACAATGTAAATGCGCAAAGACTTTATGAGTCTTTAGGTTATATCAAAGATTCTGGCAGCTAGCATTACCTGTTAAATCTATAGCTGTAATTAATCTATAGGTGTCGATAGCAGCTATGGAAAGTAAATGAGCAAGCGAGTTGAGATTAAGCTAACCGAAGATGAAGCTTGGGTACTTTTTGAGTTTGTTCGTCGATTTAGTGATAGCGACAAGCTCGATATTGAAGAGCAAGCCGAGCAACGTGCACTTTGGAATTTGTGCTGTACCTTTGAAACAACATTTCATTTAGAGGCGAGCATGCGTTGTTAAAAGTTCCATCTCTCAGTGCCGCACAGGACTGAGAGATGGGCTTTAGCGATACATCATCGAAAATTGTTGTCGCTGAGCCGCATGAGTTGCTCTACAGCTTCGAGTAAATGATTTAACTTTTTCAATTCACTGCGACCAGCTAGCTCTTCGGCAAACTCTGTAGGGCTCGCCAATCCGTATTGGCGCCTAAGAGTGAGTAAATCATCATCGTCAATAGCTAAGCAGCACTTACCGTTGGCGTTCACCTCAAATACTAAGCGGCGATATGCGCCTTTTAACTCAAGAAACTTCTCTACTGTTGCTGGCTTTAACAATTTAGCGGCTTGCATTTTATGTTGGCAAACGACTTTATAGCTTTGGTTAAAGGCGTTGGATGCATCGGTATATTTGTTGCCTTTTATGGCGGGTAGGCCGTCAGCATCAAGCGCAACGCTTTTTACATAAGGGAAATCAAATAACAGTCCGTAGCGATGGTAATGGTCGTACACTGTGGTTCTTGTGGTTTTACCATTGGCGTCGGTATCAGTTTGTCTGCGTTTTATCACGTAATGAAAGTGGTACAGATTAAACTGAAAACTGTGTGCTTTACCTTGATACTGTCCTTCGTAAAAGGCATCGATAGTTCGGCGGTGATTGCCCCGGTGAAACTCTTTGAACTGAGCTTCCAGTGCTTTTGATTTAGCTTCTGGGATTATCTTGACCTGAGTTAAATTGTTGTCGTGTAGTATGTCTAAATGGTAGATGCGATCAGACACAGACTCGCGCCAATGTTTGCGCATACGTAACCAAACCCACAGAATAGGAACAATAACACCAGCCAATAACGCTAGGTTAATCGGAATTTTAATTTGCCCATTTAGGCTAATGAGTTGAATGAGCTTTTCAAATACGAACCAATAAGCCAAATGCCATTGAGGAAAAATATTTGCTACAAGCAAGGGACAGGCGGCAATGGCTGCCATTCTAAGCCAAGGGCGGCTTATGGAGTGAAACAGTGGTATGCGTTTACCTTGGCGTTCGAGATAAGTGACTAATAAGGGAGCCGAGATTGTCGGTAGCCAATAGACAGAGCTCTCAATAACATCAAACACTAAATGAACAAGACTGCTGGTAAATTGCGGGTAGACATAATTAACCAAAATACCATAGCTGCTAAATGCAAGCAGTAACCACATTAGTATACTAGGTAGCTTGTCATTGTAATCAAGTGGGCCGGGATGATGCTTAACGGATTCAACAATTTCAATCAGTTGTGCCTCGGTGGTGGCGGCCTCAACATTTGCTTTTATTTGCTCAATATTGGCTTTCACTCGTTTATTGTGGTTCATTTTATTCCTTCTAGTCGCGCTGTTGTGCGAACAGAGTAAAACGCCTATCTGTAGGCGTTTTGGTATTAATATTCACTGCTATTGAATTCGAATTTAATGTGGTAGCAATAAACTCTTACCAAGGTTTCCACCATCGCTCGCTGTGTTGCCAGTCTCTTTTATCACTAAATTTGGACTCTAGAATGTAATAACGTTCACCATTAAACCGCAAATGGGTAATAATGGTACGGCTTTGGCTACTATCTGTGCGTTTGGGCAAAGCACCTGACAGCTTAGTTTTAGTGAGCAATTTTAGGTCGGCAAAGCCTTTGTATTGTTTGGGCTCAATATGCAGCGCACCTTTGCCGCTCTCCACGATATAGCGCTTTGTCAAACCCGCTTTATCGTTAGTTTCACTTTTAATGACCTCAGGTGTTCTGGCAACATGGTAGCCACTTGGCTCGTTTTTCCAGACTTTCCAATAGTACAGGGGCAGTTTTTCCACCACGGGGATTAAAAAGCGCCCTTGATGAACAAATAAATTTAAATAATCAGATTTATACTCATTTGCGCCCTCAGGGTGTTGTTGCGCTTGTACTCGTACCCCGAGTGCGCGGGTATCACTGTTGAGCTTGTAGTTAGCTGTATCAATCCAAAGGGGCGCTGGCGAATTTGGATCTTTGTTATCTGGCGTGTCAGCAACAATGGTTAATCCAGCTCGCTCATATAAACTACCAGTATGACGAGCGATAACCTCATGAGTCTGAGTGTCCATAATGACGGTGCGCAGGGTGTAACGCCTTTCACCTGCATAGCTTCCGCCTGTCCATTGCAAGTATGCACCCATGGTGAACTGTTCTTGGTGTGGCAGTTGCTTACATACCGCGGCGCTGAACCCTCGAACATCACCACTGTCATTTTCCATTGCTTCAAGGGCATCTATGCTGCACTCCTGCTTGGCATGGCTTGTTGACGAGAAGGCTAACGTGCAACTCAAAAGCGCACAAGTCAAAAGGCTGCTGTTAAATAGCGCGGTTAATCTGCAGCAAAATGGGTTGGTTTTATGCTTGTTAGTTAGCATCTTGGCTCTCCGGTTGATTGCTGTTTGGCACTATTTTCGACGCGCTCTCATCGTCGCTTTCACTTAAAAAATTGACGCCAGTTTGGTTTATTTGCCAAAACTCTGGGGAGGGTAATCGCTCGGTGATAACCGGGTAACGCTTGCCATCATATTTAAGCTCGCTGCTAAAATTGATTGGCTCTATTTGATCGTATTCGCCATCGGTACGGTATTGCTGACCTTGGGTTATTAACTTTAAATCATGGTAGCCATGGCTAGTTGTTGGTAACACCTCTACTTCACCTTCAACACCATAGTGCAGGTATACGCCACCGTTACTTCCGGCGAGATCTGTGCCTTCAATTTCGTAATCCAGTGGTAGGTGTTTTAGCACTGGGCGTAACTTATCACCTTGTTGTACAAACAAGGTCATAAAGCGGTTGGTTTTAAAGGCTTGATAGTCGCCATGTTGTTGGCTTTGTGGTGAGTTGTCGTAGTTGACGAGGTCGAGTATTAAACCCAATGCAGGGGTATTGTCGTTTAAAGCGTATTCGCGGTGGACAATACTATTTGTGTCAGAATGCACCTTAATGTTGCTATTTTCATTAATGATCCCGGTATAGCGTGCTTCAACTTTATTGCTATAGCGGTTAACGAGGATTACTCGCCATAGATAGCTTGTGTAGTTATGCTCGATTTCTTTGTAGGGCTGGAAATAAGAGAGTAACGCTTGCTCTTTATTATGTGGCAACACCCAGCACACAGGATAGTATAATGACGAGCTAATACCGTGCTTTCTGCTGAGGAGTGCTGCATCAAAATCGATCACGCTGCCTAATTGATTCAATGCACAATCTTGTTGTTGAGATTTTTGTTGCTCATATAACGCTTGTTCAGGAGTGTCTTTTTTTAAGCTGCCGAGTGCGTAGCTATTGGCGCTACAGATAGTGGTCAATAGTAATGCGGTAAAAACAATTAATGATTTATTCATAAGGTCGATTAGCTTGTCCTAGTGATGTTATTAATTAGCAAGGGCGCGATAAATTGTGGTTTTGTAACCTCTAACTTGTATATAAATACATAGATAGTCTTAGTTAATGGCATCAATAGCGACCAGCTACTATGCTTGAGCGGAGCAGTATAAAGATTTGGTCGCCATTCTGGAGTACTTTTGGCTGCCTACTTCTGCGTTGAAAAACGTCACAAGGGAACAACCATTCCTTCAGTTATTCGCTTTGAATTCGTTTGCCAAAATCGCTCTGAGTAGATCAGCTTCTTATACTAATTGGTATTACGTGCCCTATTTAAAATGAGCAATTTCTTTATTCATTGATGCATCGAACACTCATAGCGTATATATATTTGCCTCTTGGTCTTATCTCAACGCCATCTTGAAAGTGGTTCATACTTACACTATAAGCATGCTCCTTAGATGATGTAGTTGCAGACCAAAAGAAAGCAAAGCCTTTCATATAGTTAATAAAGTTATCCCAGCTAACCTCAATTCTACCTGCAGGTAAAACCGAAAAGCCAAGATCATTTGAGGCGTAACCATTCCAATTGCCCCAGCTGGACAGTTCGGCGGCATTTTTACTCATTTTTCGGCCTGACAGATATAGGGGGCCATGTGCTTCAATCGCGTGCTGCCACTCTTCGATTGTCGGCAAGCGCCACCCATCAGGACAGACTGATAGCGCTGACTCCCATGGGTATAGTCTGCCATAGTTTTCTATATAATCATGTTTGGTTATACCTTCGTTATTTGCGGTACCGTCATTAACATCACATAGTTCGCATTTCGGATAGCTTTCCTTTAGCTCAAAAGCCATGTTTTCAGTAAGCCACTTGTGTTCACCAATACGTATCCAGTGATATTGTCGTCCATCCCGACTATCGGTGATAGTTCCGCTTGAAGGGGGAGTATCTATTGCTGCAGACTTAACTGGTAGTGCTAATAAAAGTAAGTAAACAAGATTATATAATTTGCCCATTAATCGCTCCATTACCAATTGGTTACCTTTAACTAAGTAGGGTACTTTGACCATGGAATACAGTCCAATTACAGTTGTGCTATTGAGTAACTGAATAATGACTGGCCGATGGTTTTTCTTTTCTGTTTTTTGCTTTGACTTATGTTCGCTAAAAAATCTCTCAGAGCAGATCAAATCGTGATTTTATTAATTAGCAAGGGCGCGATAAATTGTGGTTTTGTAACCTCTAACTTGTACGCCCTTACGTAGTGGTATGGCGTATTGCGCTAGCGGACGGTTGCTGTAGTCAATATATTGCGGCGTAGCGTAATAAAACACACCACGATATTGCGCAGGCAAATCCTGTTGCTGCAGCAGATCATATTTAAGGTTATAGCTGCTGATAGGTAACGGTTTACCGTTATTATTAATCGGTTCACCCAGTTTGTCGGCAAGGGCTTTTGCAGTTCTTTGTGCGCCAGCATCTTCTACCCAATTAGCGACTAATTGGCCGGCAGCATTGTGCTTTAGTGGCATTAAAATAGTGTCTTTAATCAAAGGGATCGTTTTGACTTGCGCTAATTTCATTTGATAAAGCTCAAACTGCAGTGCTTTGTTTTTTGAGACTTTATCTATGTGCGGTGCATTGATGCCATAAACCATGTGGTCACAGGTTATTTCGTCATAGCCTTGGTTGCTGCATACTGCGCCCCAGTCAGGCATAGTAATTTCAATCAGTGCTGCACCGTATACCGCATTATTGGCATTCGATTTTGTGTCTATCGCCTCAAAGTAGCTGCCGAGAATGTTGTAATCAACACTTTTGCGGCTTGCTAACCATCGCTTGTTAAACGAGTCACTTCGCTTACCCTCACAGATCAGTAAAGGGAAGGGGATACGATTGCCTGCTTGTGCCGCTTGATACATGGCTTTGCGTTCACTCTCATCAAACTGACAACTACCTAAGTCGGTCATTAAGGTTTGTATTTGCGGATTGTTGTTTGATAGCAGCGAGCAGCCCGGTAGTAAGCTTATGGTTAGTCCAAGCGCTACTGTGCGCAGCGGCATTAACATTGGAAGCTCACTTGTGGGAAGGCTTGTTGCACATGCTCTAAACGAGTGGCAGTTGTTAGCGTTTTGCTCATGAGTGTGTCCTTACTACGGCATTAAGCCAAGGTGCATGGTTGTTAATATTACAAGAGGTATGACACTAATAGATAACGCCGACTATTGATGTAACTCTAGAATAATATTGAACTTTGTTGATTGATATTTGGGGGATTGTATGGATAATTCGTTGCAAATAAAACAGCTAGAAGTTAAAAGCTTGAAGTTGAGATAGATTAACGCTGTTAACTAATCTGAACACGTTAACCTTGCCCTTAATTGCCAAATCTTAAGTGAGTCCCTATGACATTAAGCAGTAATCTTAAGTCCCTTTTCAAGCGTTTTGCTAGTGCTGATGAGGTCGAACATGCCGCGCTAAATACAACACAGCAAACGACAGAGCTCAAAAATATCGCCATGACTAATCAAGGATTAACTGTTGGCAAGGCGCTGCAAGAGGTTGCTGCAAAGTATCGTTTTCAGCAGCACCAATTATATCACGGTGGCACTAATCAACTGCAGGTGGTTGAGGATACTGAGCAAGGGGTTGTATTACACAGTCAGTTTGAGTTAATCGGTAGCACAGGTGATGTGGTGATAACAGAGTGGCTGGCTATCGATGGCTTAGACTTTGATGGAGCTTCATCAGCTAAAGGCTCTGCCTACTTTGTGGCGGTTGATAATGTCGGTCAATTTTTTATTGGTCAATTGAGTAAGCCGGGCAAATATAACTTGTCGGCTTGTTTTTCATTGGCTGTTTATCCCACTGAGGATATCTGCTTTTATCAAGGCCAGATTTGGCTGGTGGCTGCCAAGCAATCAGGGCGCTTTAGTCATAAACAACTTTTTGTGGTGGATTTAACTCAAGCTGTAGGCGCATTATCGAACCTTATGCAAATACAGTTAGGCGACCATTTTAGTAAGTGGGTTAGCGAATATGATGTGCCGTTTGATTTTGCAAGAAACACTATGGTCTGTACTGCTCACAATGAGCTGGTGTTTTATCAACGTTCCAAGCATGGCTCGCATCAGTTGGTGTGTTTCAATCCGGTCACCGCTCATGTGCAGGAAATCCCACTCACGGGCAAACCCGCGCCTGATGATATATCTGTACGTAACACCTTTTTTCAAGATAAAGCCCGTGGCTTAGTGCTATTAGCCAATGCAGAAACCGTAGGCTTATCAAATGAAAGCTCAAAAGTAGATACCGATCTTCAAGGTGACAACCATCAGCAGCAGCGATTTGATTATTCACTGCAGCTTATCGATTTAAATCAAAAGCAGGTCAGTTGGAGCCGTACAGTTCGTTCACTTCATGTATCGCAAATTTGCAGTGATTATGAGGCTGAAGACATAGTTGAAGCTTTAATAGCAATAGCCCAAGGCGATCTCGACTCAGAACATCATGAGGGGTTACAAACGTTTATAGAGTGTCTCACCAGTGCGGTGTTTGCTAAAGATGGCAATAGTATTTGGCTAGCTTGGCAAGATGGTGTTGCGCAGCAATTGTCACTGCAAGGCGACAATATCTCGCCTTTATATCAATTGGTTCAATTAAACCAAGCGGGTGAACAACGTGGCTTGAGTTATGACCATGACTTGCTGACAATTCAAGGGCAAATTAATCAGTGTCTGTTTGCTGCTGTGGGGGAGGAGGAAGATGCCAGCCTATGGCAGTGCACTGTGCCTAGTGTTAACCCTGATGAGTTTACTTTTGATGGCGCAACTAACACGCATTTAGTTTGCGAGCGCCCTGAGGTTAATCTCATTATCGACAGTGCGGAGCATTTCCAGCCAAGTGCCACGGGCCAAGTTGACATAGTGTGCCGAGATCTAAGCTGTAACACTGCGCGGTTAGCGGCGTTGCAACAACTTGAAGCACTCATGCCACAGCTGCGACTGTATTATCAAGCTCATCCCCAGAGTGAGGCGCTTTATTTCGCGTTTATTGAACAGCAAATAGCAGGTTGTATTTCGCAAAGCGAGTATGATTTCTTTGCATCGGCTGCTTATGATGACAAATGTGCATGTGTACTGGCTAACATCGTCAAGCAATTTGCTAGTTGGGGTGTGGGTGGTCATCTTAAAGGCTTAAAGGGGATCCCTGTGTTCGCCGAAGCAGTATTGTCGCTGGCCTTTAAACTAGAATATCTAGATGTGTTAGCCGAGTATTTTAATGCGCTTGATAATCAGCCTCCTATTCACCCGTTTCATGTGCACCGCACTATGGCTGTGATCCGTGATACCCATGCGGATACACCAGAATTGGCTCGATTTTTACAACGATTACCTTGGCCATGGAATGATGCTGAGTTTACTGTGCCAAATGTGGGAGATTATGATGAATAACTATTTAAAGCGTATTGCTAATGGCTATACAGTCGCTACGAGTTTGGCCTTGCTATCTATGTCTGCCTTGGTGACGCCAGCGCACGGATTTGAAACTGAAGTGCAAAGCTTTTTTCATGGTGACTGGGAGGTAACATGTGATAACACCCATACCTGCCGCGCCGTTGGCTACCACAATCCCGAGCAAAGAAATACTGCAGGGGAATACAGTCCGGTTTCGGTGATTTTCACGCGCGCAGCAGGTGAGAATGCAAAAGTTACGGGTAGAGTGAAGTTTGGTGCGCTGTCATTTGATGGTGAGGATAAGCACGCTGGTAATGACACTATTACCTTGAGTATTAATGATACTTACCAAAGTGTTTTGTTGCCTGAATTGCCAAGTTATGAGCAAAAAGGCATTCGCTTTAGTGGCGATCGTCAGTTGACTGATAATCAGGTCAGCGAATTACTTAAGGCGCTTACTATGAAAGGCCGAGTATCGATTAAATTTGATAGCAACACAGGCGATGAGTGGTATCTATCGACTAAAGGCTCTACTGCGGTTTTATTAAAAATGGATGACTACCAAGGGCTAGTTGAAACACCTTTTGCGATTGTGAAAAAAGGCCAAGTTAGCAAAGGGATTGTGCAACCTAAGCAAGTTCCGGTTATTTCGATACCAGATCAGCCAATACCGGTTACAACAGCGGCAGATCTTGCATTGGCAACAGATGCTGATTTTAACCAGAGAATAAGAACAGCACTTAATAACGCTTGTGATAACGTCCCAGCAGAAGACCAACCATTAGAGCTTGAGCTAGCCAGACTGACACCAAATAAGCTTGTTGTATCAACCATGTGTTGGTCAGCTGCATATAACTATGGTCAAGCTGTATGGCTGGTTGATGATAACGCTGAGATTGAACCTGTGTTAGTGACCGATAGTGCGGTGAGTTATGCTAATGGCGTGATAGATGAGTTTATGCGGGGCCGAGGAGTTGGCGATTGCCTCTCTGCTAGGCGCTATATTTGGAATGGCAGTGAGTTTATTTTAGCTGATTCCTATACCACAGGAGCGTGTCGTGAAATTGCGCCGGGTGGTGCATGGTATATTCCGACGACGGTTAGCACTGTAATAAATGGTGTTGATCCCGCAGCAGGGATCGACTGTGAGTCTGAGCAAGCTTATAGCACCCAAGGTATGGTGAAATGTGCTCAACGTGAGTTAGCAGGTCTTGAGTGGCAAATGAGCGAGCAATTAGCAGAAATTGAACGATTTTCGCATGCAGAATATAACACAAAGGCAGATGAAAGCCGCGAGGCTGCAGCGGCTATTGCCCAAGCACAGCAGGCGTGGCGTACTTTTCGTAAAAGTGAGTGCAAAGCTCAGCAACTAAGTGCAGCAGAAGGCTCGATGAGTTTGCCACTCTTTGTTGGTTGCCAAGTGGATTTAACCCAAAAGCGTTTACAGCAACTACAGTTAACCAAGCAATCGCTAATGTACTAAAAGCGACTATAACCTTCCATATTAAATAAGCGTAAGTAGCGAGTAGACAGGTGAATAGTTTGTTGACTCGCTATTTTTATCATCATTTCAGAAGAAAAAGTTATAACTCGTTTTGTCGATATAACTGAATAAGTCGATTAATTATACAATTTTGTTACTTATTTGGAGGTATTCCTTCTAACTAGCTGAACCTTGCAAAATTTCTTCGTGATCTAGCTTCAAAAATTCAATCACCTCAAATCAATCCGTTAACAATTAATTATTATATTAGTAACTCATGAATATGCTAATCATTCTCATCTAGTGCACATGTGTATGATTTTAATAATTTAGATTGATTTTTACATCTAAAAGCTGCTTCTTAGATACCTTTTTATATTGTGAGCCAGTCAACGTATTTCAATAAAGTTAGCGGTATGCCTCAAGTTATTGGCAGATATGCGGATTATTGAATTCAGATATATCCGAAGAATAAAATACCACCTTCGATATACAACCGGCCTGTAGTTAATGTCCACAATAAAAACCGTAAAGTCAGTGAATTTTATGGCCAAATTAATGGCTAGCAGTTTACTCACTATGCTCATCAGTGTTTTGCCTGCGCAAGCAACTCCATGGGATAAGCTTGACTCAACGCAACTCGAACAAAAATTAACAGAGAAATTTAGCGAAGGTAAGTACTCTCCAAAAGGAGCGGACTCTTGCCTGATGTGTCACAAGAAGAGTGACAAAGTCATGGCGATCTTTGATGGTGTCCATGGTGATATGAGCAATAGCAAATCACCGATGGCTGGCATTCAATGTGAAGCATGTCATGGCCCGCTAGGTAAGCATAATCGTGGTGGTAAAGAGCCAATGATTAGCTTTAGTCCAGATAGCAAGCTTTCTGCTGCTAGCCAAAATAGTGTGTGTCAGGGCTGTCACAACGATCCTAAGCAAATGGCATGGCATAACAGCACTCATAACCTTGAAGAAGTGGCTTGTAGTGACTGTCACGATATTCACGCAGCTAAAGATCCTGCACTTGACCGTTTAACGGTTAACGACACTTGTACTTCTTGTCACACCCGCGCTAAAGCTGACATGAACAAGCGTTCATCACACCCAATGAAGTGGGATCAGATGACCTGTATCGATTGTCATAATCCACACGGTTCAATGACAGAAAGCGCACTTATCAAGCCTAGCCTAAATGAAACTTGTGCTGAGTGTCATGCTGACAAACGTGGCCCATTCCTATGGGAGCATGCGCCAGTGATGGAAGACTGCTCAAGCTGTCATACACCGCACGGCAGTGTAAATGACAACCTTCTTAAATCTCGTACACCGCAGTTGTGTCAGCAATGTCACGCCGACGATGGCCACGCAAGCCGTATGGCAAGCCAAGCGGGACTAGATGCGTTCAGTGCAGGTAAGAGTTGTTTAAATTGTCACAGCAAGATCCATGGTTCTAACCATCCTGCTGGCAGCAACTTTGCCCGTTAAGTCTAGGAGTGACTCTATATGCGTTTAATTAAACCTTTTTCATTAAACCTGATCACCCTAGCGTTATTGGGTGCAGGTACTAGCGTGTATGCGGCAGACTTTGGTGTGCAAAACGCCAATATCGCTGCAGGTAAAACCGCAAACTATCAATGTAAGCGTTGTGTTGAGCCGCAAGGCTACACAGGTAGTGTAGGTGTGAGTGTTGGCGCGATTGACGCCGATGACAATCATGCTATCAACCAGTTTGGTACTGGTGATGACGGTGCTGTTGCAGGTGTGAATGCCGATCTTGCATACCAGCAAAGTGGTTACAAAGCTAAAGTACAAGCGCACCAACTTGGTATGCAAAACGGCTTTGTTACTATGGAAGCAGGTAAAAGCGGCCATTATAAACTTGATGTAGATTTCCAAACGATTACCACTAATCAAGGCAGTAATGCAGCAACAAACCTATGGCAAAACAATGGCATGCTAACACCAAGTGACCAGACTCGCGTGCTTGATCTTGAGTTACAAAGACAGCGTAGCGGGATTGGTTTTGAATATGACTTCTCAGAAGTGATGGGCCTAGGTTTAAGTAGTTATGCTCGTTATGACCGTGAAGATAAAACCGGTCACCGCAGTGCAAGTCTAACGAGTCCACGCCCAACGAACTTTGCTGAAGCCGTTGATGAAACTACAGACAAGTTCAGTGCAGGTATCGTACTTGATGGTGCGAACTGGTTGTCAGAGCTTAGCTATAACGGCTCACGCTACGACAACAACATGGGCGATTTAAGTCTGCCTTACGCTTACGATGTATACAGCGCAACACCAGATAACCAAGCGCATCAAGTGTCGCTATCTGGCCAGTACCGTTTAGCGTCAAGTGTATTTAGTGGTCGCGTGGTTACCGGTCGTATGATCCAAGATCAAGATCTTATCCAGATGAGCGGCAACCCTATTCAAAACTGGGATGGTCAGGTTGATACCTTAAGCTCAAATCTAGCAGCTAGCACTCGAGTAAGTAATCGCTTACGTCTTGGTGCAAGCTATGACTACAGCAAGCGTGACAATCGTTCATCAGTGTTTGATTTTGCACAGTATGAGTTTGATTCAATGTCTGGTGCGTTTAAGCAAAACACACCAATGGATATCGAGCGTCAAACATTCAAGACTAACGCAAGCTACCGTATTGCTAGTGGTTATCGCTTACAAGCTGGTTACGATTACAAACAAGTTGAGCGAAGCTATGGCGAGCGTGAAGAAACCCGTGATAACGAGTTTTGGAGCAAGCTAAATATTCGCGCTATTGACAAGCTAACTCTAGATTTTGGTGTGAGCTATGGCGAGCGTGGCGGTAGTGAATACCAAGCTAACGAGCTGACTAGCGATGAAACAGAGTCGTTACTGCGCAAATACAACCTAGCTGATCGTAAGCGCACTGAAGTAAATGCCCGTGCGAACTATGCGCCACTAGAGTGGTTAACTTTCGATGTTAGCACTTACTACGCAAACGATGACTATGACGCCACTGTAATCGGCCTAACTCAGGCTAAAGATTACGGTTACGACATTAACGTTCATGCACAAATTTCTGCACCGCTATCTGTTTATGCCTTTGCTGGTCAGCAGTGGATCGATTCAGACCAAAGTGGCGACCAAGCATCGATTTGGCACACAGAGATTAATGATGAGTTCATTAACTTAGGCCTAGGCGCGACCTATAGCGGCTTAATGGATGGCAGATTAATTCTAGGTACAGATTACCTATTTGCTAATTCATCAAGTAACACTGGCGTCAACGGTTACAACACTGGCAGCTCAAATACTTACGATTACGGTAGCTATTACTCGTACAACCACAGTGTGAGTTTGTATGGTCAATACCTGATCTCTGAGCAGATAGCAGTTAAGTTGGCTTACCAATTTGAACGTTATTTTGATACCGACAGTGCTGCGGTTACACCCGATAGCATTCCAGGTTTAATCACCTTGGGTGACCTGAACCACAATTACAACGCCCATCAACTGATGTTGACCTTCAGCTACAAGCTGAAATAACTCGACTCAGTCACTAATAAGTTTGAGGAAAACAAAATTATGGAACGCAGAAGTTTCTTAAAAATGAGTGCCGCGCTGGGCTGCGCCGCAACAGTTACCGGCTGTAATTCTAGCTCTGATGATGCCAATGTTATTCCACCACAGCCGCCTGTTACAGACGAAGTGGTGAACTGGTCATCTTGCCTAGTTAACTGTGGTTCTAACTGTCCAATTAAAGTCTTCACTAAAGACGGTATCGTGACCCGTGTAGAAACTGATCACGAAGTAGAAGATAATTATGGTCTACACCAAGTTCGTGCTTGTGCTCGTGGCCGTTCACTGCGTCAAAGAAACTACGCAGTAGACCGTTTAAAAACACCAATGAAGCGTGTTGGTGAGCGTGGTAAAGCTGAATTCGTACCAATTAGCTGGGACGAAGCGACTAGCATTATTGCTGAAAAGCTTTCAGCTGTTTACGCACAAGAAAATGGTGCTAAATCAGTATTCCGTAGCTACGGCTCAGGCGCTTACTATGGCTTTGCATCAAATGCATGTTTCAACCGTCTATTTAACCTAAATGGTGGCTGCCTAAACGCTTACGGTAACTACTCTTGGGCGCAGCAGATGGAAGCGGCGAAGCACACTTTCGGTACTGGCAGTACTGCTGGTTCATCAACGATTACTATCGAAGACAGTGATTTCTTCTTAGGTGTTGCTTACAACCCAAGCGAAATTCGTCAATCAGGTTCTGGTGAAGGTTACGACTACCTACAAGCGCTACAAAGAAATAACGGCCTTGAAGTAGTTATGATTGACCCACGTTACACTGACTCTATGTTAGGTAAAGAATCAAGCTGGTTACCAATTCGTCCAGGTACTGATGCAGCGTTTGCTGAAGCGGTAGCTCATGAGATGATCAACCACGCAAACTTCGATAGCCAATCACTACCGTTTGTTCTTGAGCACTCAGTTGGTTTCAACAAGCAGTCTATTGAAGATCAAAAAGCCATTTTTGCTGCTAGCGATGATGCGACTAAGCAAGAATACGCTAAGGTAATGAACTCAGATGAAAACTACCAAGACTACATTTTAGGTAAAGGTATTTACACTGACGCTAAAACACCAGAATGGGCTGAAAAAATCTGTGGTATCTCTGCAGAGAAAATCCGTTACATCGCTGGCAAGTTAATGACTGCTAAAGCGCCATACATAGTTGTTGGTGCAGGTGTTAACCGTCAAGCAAACGGTGAGCAAAGCATGCGTGCACTTTACATGCTGTCAGTGCTAACCGGTAAGCTTGGTACTCGTGGTGCTTCAAACGGTGAACTACCGTCAATGAGCAGCATGTCACGCGCTGGTATCCCAACAGGCAAAAACGAAGTTAAAGAAAGCATCTCATTCTTTACTTGGTCTGAAGCGATTAACCACGGTGAAACTATGACTGCACGTAGTCACGGTGTTCGTGGTACTGACGGTTTAGACACGCCGCTTGGCGCTAACATTAAGTTCATTTTGTCAGCATCAGACAGCTCACTATTGAACCAGCATGCTGAAATTAACAAGACTGCAGATATCTTCCGTAATGCGGAAGATCTATTCATCGTATCTTGTGATTGCTGGATGACGCCGGGCGCTAAATTTGCAGACATCATTCTTCCAGACACCAGCTGGTTAGAATCAAACGACTTAGTTAACGATTCATACGCTTCTGGTTCATTAGGTTACTTAACTGCTATGTCTTCATCTGTGGAGTCTATGTGGGATTGTAAGTCTATGTACGAAGCCGCTGCAATGATCGCCGATAAGATGGGCGTTGGCGCAGCATTTAGAGATGGCAAAAACGAAGAAGAGTGGCTAGAAGAGCTTTACCAAAGCACTAAAGCGAATAGCAACAACATCAACGTGTCTCCAGCGTTCCCAGCAACTTACAAAGAAGCGCAAAAAATTGGTTTCTTCCGTAAGAACATGAACGATAACCACGTTTCACTACAAAGCTTCGTTAAAGATGGTAAACCACTGTCTACACCAAGTGGCAAGATTGAGATCTACTCTGCTGAGTTAGCATGGCGTGCAGCTAACTGGGATCAAGAGAATAGTGCTCAAAACCCAACTGGCGTAAAAGGTGACACTATTACCGCGATTCCACAGTACACAGTGACTTGGGATGGTTATGAAGATGAAGACGCTAAACAAGATTACCCAATTCAGTTAGCGGGTTACCACACTAAGGGTCGTACTCACTCTAGCTACCACAACGTGCCATGGTTACGTGAAGCGGTAGAAGACGCAGTATGGGTTAACCCAATGGATGGTGCTAAGCACGGCTTAAGTTCTGGTGACAAGATTGAAATGTACAACGAACGCGGCTCTGTTGAAGTGACAGTACGTATCACACCACGTGTAGCGCCAGGTGTATTCGCACTAGGTCAAGGTGCTTGGTACAACCCAGGTAACAAGCGTGGCAGCACTGGTCACATTATTGATGAAGGCGGCGCGATTAACTCGTTAACACGCTACCAGCCAAGCCCTGTCGCTAAAGGTAACCCACAGCACACTATTCGTGTTGCCATTAAAAAGATTTAAGAGAGTAGTTAATTATGACTGAAGCAACTCAATACGGTTTTTACGTAGACAGCACTAAGTGTACTGGCTGTAAAGCATGTCATGTATCTTGTAAAGACCGTCAAGGTAACGAGATCCGTAATAACACCAACCCAGAGCAAAATGGTGTTCCTGCACTAAATGGCGTAACTTGGCGCCGTGTGTATGAATATGGTGGTGGACAATGGACTGAAGGCCAAAATGGCTGTTTCGAGCAAAGTGTATTTGCTTACTACATGTCAATTGGTTGTAACCACTGTTCAGAGCCAGTATGTGTTAAAGCTTGTCCAACAGGTGCTATGCATAAACGTCGTGAAGATGGTCTAGTACACGTAGCACAAGACCTATGTATCGGTTGTGAAAGCTGTGCTCGTGCATGTCCATACGATGCACCACAAATCGACCGTGAACGTAAAGTAATGACTAAGTGTGATGGTTGTTTTGAGCGTATCGCTGAAGGCCGTAAACCTGTATGTGTTGAGTCTTGCCCACTTCGTGCTCTAGACTTTGACACTATGGATAACCTACGCGCTAAATACGGTAACGGCGATGGTCACATTGCACCATTACCACCAGAGTCAATCACTTCACCAAACCTAATCATTAAGGCGAACGTGAATGGTGGACAAGGCGGCGATATCCTAAACCCAACTGAAGTTTAATGTCAGTTGCTTGGATAACAAACGTCTTTATGTAACATATCAGCGGGCTGAATGGCCCGCTTAGCTTTTAAGGTAAACTATGTCTTCAAACACGCAGCCGTTAACACCATCAGCGCTGACTCAATCGTCTATAAACAATATTGACTTTGTTGAGTATCAAGGGCTTGCGCGAATATTGCATCATAGCCTTATTCGTTATCCTGAAGCCGATTTTATCAAAGGACTAAAAGAGTGCGATGTAGCAGGCAGTTGGCCTGAATTTAATCAACGCACAGAAAATAGTACTGGACGTAAATTGCTGCAAGGTTTTTTACAGCAATGGCCAAACGAGGCTGACACTGCACAGGCAGAGAAAGCATTAATTACCTTGAAGCTAGATTACGGCCAACTTTTCTTTGGACCAGGTGAACCGACAGCTGTGCCGCAAGGCTCAGTTTATCTGTGTGAAGAGCAGTTGATCAACGATAGAACCACAGTTGAACTGATGGATTTTTATCGCGCTCATGGTGTTGAATTGCAACTGGATTATAAGCAGCCTATTGACCATATCGGCTTATTTTTTGCGGTATTAGATCAAAGCTTTGGTCGCTTACAGACAGAAGTAGATAACCAAGCGTTAATCCGCTTTGTGCAAGTGTTATTGCAACAACATTTATTACCATGGGCAACACGCTGTTGTGAATTAGCGGTAGAGCATGCCAACAGCGATTTTTATCGCGGTCTAGCGCTATTAACTTCAGACTTCTTGTTGCAATTGCAACAAGACTTTCAAGTGCTTGCTATTGATAAGCGTTTATTTCGCTAATTGATGACTTGCTCTGAAATATAAAAAAGCCCGCAATTGCGGGCTTTTTTATGTCACTCATTGGCTATCGATAGCTCCCCATATTGCGGCTCGATTGGCGTTTTTCGCTGCGTACTTTTTCTAGTTGGGTATTGATTGTCTGTAACAACTGGCAAAGCTGCTGGGCGTTTTCGCTAAGGGTTATTTGTTCAACATTGTTCTTAATCAGTGATTGGCTCCATTGATAAGCAATAGCCAATACTAGATGCTCAGACTGACCTAACTCCCCTTGCTCAATCTCTTTGACAAACAACAAGCGGCTAGCGGCAAATAAGCAGTGCAGGGCAAGCTCATTAGGCAGTGGGGTTTGCTCTTCAGCTTCCATTGGCGGTAACCATACAGGTTCGCCTTCGACGAAGACTAATGCCGAGATCGTGTTAGTCACCGTTGGTAATGATGTTGCGCCACCAAAAAGCTGCTGAACTTTATCGGAGTTTTTTAAAGTTAATGCGAGGCGGTGGGCAAGAATAGACTTACTCCATTGCTGGCCTATGGATCGTCTTAAGGTCATAACGTTTCATGTCTCAGTGAACGAAGATAACAATAAACTAGCATTGTAACAGCAAGCGCTAATGAACTTATGTGCGCTGCGCGGCAATATTGTCAGATGAGCGTCTAAAAACGCGCTTGTTTAAATCGGTTTCTGCTAGAATCTAGCGCTGAATTAAGATTATTTACAAGGCGTTAAAAATGGATATCCAACGTATTAATCCGTGTGCAAATTGGTCAGATGCAACAGTATTTAACAACATGGTGCATTTTGTTGAGATTGCCGCAGATCCTGAAGGTAATATGCTTAGCCAAACTGAGCAATTATTTGCCCAAGCTGAGGCCACGCTTGCTAGTGTGGGCAGCGATAAGTCACGTTTATTATCAGTAACTATTTACGTAACAGACTTTGCTAACGTGGGCGTATTTAATAAAGCGTGGCAAGCTTGGTTACCTGAAGGTTGTGCACCGAGCCGTGCATGTTTGAAAGTCGAGCTTGCCGATCCTGCTTATCTAGTAGAGATTGCTTTTGTTGCAGCGGTTAAGTAAGACTGCATATCAGTTTTACGGTTGATCACACAAGCTTGGTCAGCCGTTTAATCTAGTTGCTTAAGCAGCTGCCGTACTTGTGCTCGGGTTTCATCTATCTTGATAATAATGGCTTGGGCACTGCTTTCATCATCAGGTAGTTGCTGCCAATTTATTTGCCAGCTTTGTTTTAGCTTCTCTGCTGCGACATTGAGCTCAGGCTCAGTTATCATGCTCAAATCGGCAATCAAATTAACCTTCACCCAGCCTTTGCGTGGATTGCCTAAAACGCTATCGTTATCATAATGGGCAGCAAACACAATCGATTCGAGTTCTGATAGTTGCAGTAACAGCTCAAAACTCGCTGCGCGGACATTGTTATTGTACTCGGTGATTTCCATGCGCCAGACGTTGTAACTAAAGCCTATAAGGGCAAATAGCATGCTAAATACCGCCGTTATTTGAAATACCGAAACAGTTCGCTCGCCAGAAATTGCTATTTTCAATTATTACCCCTGTTTAGCTTTGTATAGTTTCAGTTTAGCCAACAGCTGCAGGTTTCTCTGTGTTTATTGCTGATTTAAATCGGCTTGCCACTGGTCTGATCTGTTTAAGTGGGAAACGGCCTAACTGCATGTATCTGTTAATTTTATTGTATACAACTTTTATATTAGTCGTGGCTATTGCTCACCTAGGGCTAGGGTGATACTTTAAGGCCGTTTTATACATCATAAGGAAATCATGATATGGAATATTTCATCGGACCACTTAAAAAATATGCTGAATTTAGTGGGCGTGCGCGTCGAACTGAATTTTGGATGTTTATGCTAATTTGTTTCGGTATTCAATTAGTTTTAACACTTCTAGGTTTAGAAACCATTTCAATGCTGTTAAGCTTAGCGCTAATCGTACCAAACTTGAGTATTGGTGCGCGTCGACTTCATGACACTGGCCGTTCAGGTTGGTGGCAGTTGTTGCTACTCATTCCGCTTATTGGCTTTATCGTGCTTATTGTGTTCTGGGCCCAAGATAGCCACAGCGCAAACAATTACGGTGCAAACCCTAAAGAGGGTGTACCCGCTTAACCGCTTTATTTAAGTGTTAACATAAAAAAACCGGGGTCATCCCCGGTTTTTTGTTGTTGGCGTATTAAAGCAAATAATTGCTAGCCTAGGCTATTCGTTAGCACCGTTATTGGCTTTGTATTCTGCTTCCCATTTTGGTACCACTTTTTCGATAAAGATAGCTTTGTCGGCACGCATCTTGTCCATATCCATGCCCAATACCGCTTGTGCTTTCTCTTTGGTTGAGATATCTGGGATTGCGACGGCAGACACGACACCTTGCGAATTCAGAATTTCACTTAGCTTTTTGCGTGCCTCTGCTGATTTCTCAAGTGAGGTCTTAAGAATGCGAATACCTTCTTCCGGTGCATGAGCTGCAATACCGTGAGAGGCAATAGCGAAGTCCCAACGCCATTGAGCATGACGAATATCGGTTAGAGCTGCAGCCATCTTCTCTTCGTTAGCTCCAGCTTTCCATGCTGCAGCAGCTTCAAAGTGGGCTTTAACTAGCTCTTCTTCAGCTTGCAGCTTTAAGCTGTTAACCTTGTCTTTATTGGCTTTAACTAGTGCTTGCAGTTGCTCTTTGCTCTGGTCGTGGCAATTACCGCAAGTAAATTCAAACTTATCAAATGGGCTGCCGACATTATGATCTGTGTACTCTTTGCCCTCAGCATTCGTCACACGTGGCATGTGACAATCGGTACAGGAAACGCCCATGTCGCCGTGTAACCCTTTCGCTGTGGTTTCATAACCTGGATGCTGTGCTTTCAGCATTGGCGCTTTTGATAGCTGATGGGTCCAGTCTTTAAACTTAAGCTTGTCGTAGTAGGCTTCCATCGCTTCTACAGAAGTCCCGCCATCCCATGGGAACTTAACCCAGTTTGGGTGTTCTTCGTTTTTTTCAAAATAGTATTCAACATGACACTGACCACAAACCATGTTTTGTTTTTCTGTTTTGTCGGCTTTGTCAAAAGGCGTTCCCAAGGTTGCGAAGGCTCTTTCGGCAAATGGTCTTGCAATTCGGAGCTTTGGTGTACCCGGTTTATGACAATCTGCACAACCTAATACATGGACGATCTCCGGGCCGCCTTTAGCCCATTTCCCCTTAAAGTATTCAGCTTCACCTTGCTCTTCAATCACTCTAGGGACATCGGGGCTCTTACAGCTCCAACAAGCCATCGGCATCGGCCCTTCATCTGCTTTCATAGGTGCGCCAGTACGTAAGGTGTTCCTTAGATCGGTAATCACATATTGGTGACCACGTGGTGCATTGTAGTCTTTGGCAAAACCGTAACCCGCCCACAAAATGACTAAGTTAGGATCCTCGGCTAATGCATCGGTGATCTCTTTACTCTCAGCTGTTTTTTGCCAACTTTGATATTGCTTTGGAAAGCGTTTTTCATATTGTGAGCTGTCTGCAGGGTTAGTTTTTGCTGTGACGCTTAGGCTCATCAAACCTAGGCAAACACCAATCACTAAGGGGGCTTTTAGTGCGTTCATTTTAGTTTAATCCTTTTATATAAGGGTTTAGTTATATGTAAAATGTAGTCGCTGTTGCTATGTTGTCAAAAGTAATTGGCGAGTATTTTTTACAATTAATTTACTTTTAGTTTAGGGCGTTAGTTAAACACCGACATTGCATAAAGCTTCACCCTATTATCGATAGGTTTAATCTTGCTATTTTTAGCGACTTTTTAGGTGTAACTGAGTTAGATGAAGAGGGAGTGATTAATAAGATTGCCAGCCTTTAAATACTAAACTCGCTGGTGAGTTCGTCGATACATTGCCTACCTTAGCTAAACCAAGAGCTTCGTCATAATGGATGCCGCCAGCACCAGATACTTTGACTTTTTTCCCCAACACCGAGCCTTTAAAATCTACGGCAGAGGCGATATGGACATCTGATAACGGAGCGTAAATTGCCGCGTAAATTTGCTCAACACCACCTAAAATATCAACTCCCGTACCGCTGTAAGAACTGAATATTGAAAATACAGGTATGCCATTTTTAGTTAGGCCTTTCGCTGGGGTGTTTATTGTTGAACCTGAGCCAATAATGAGTGCGCCTTTTACAATTAAAGTTAAGCTGGAGTCATCGGGGATGGTTAAAGTGCTAGCTCCAGATAAGGAAAAGTTACCTTTAACGTACATCACGGCATTATGGCCGGCTTTGACCGCAATATTTCCTTTAATATTGACGTTGTCATACATAAGGATGGACTGAGTTTTACCTAAAAAACGGGCATTGGTAGCAGGTATTGCAGCAGGCTTGCTTGAAGCACTTGGCCAATAGTTGTAGTCCGCTTCGGTATTGCTTAGGGTATAAACAGTAGCGGCAGAACCTATGTCTCTCACGTCTAGATCTTGAGCGTTATCAGCGAAAGCATCAAGGGTTAACACGGCATTTTCAATATCCAGCGGATCGCAGGTTATGTCGTTGGGATCATTCGGGTCAAGCACGCCATCATCGACTGGCAGTTTCTCAACTAACTCGACTTGCTGCAATGTTGGCTCTGGTGCTTGTACTTTATAAGGCGGATTTAGGTATGCAGAGTCGGGAGCTCCAGACCACTCTTTGGCAAAGTCACCGTTGCCTGCGTAAACTAAATTATTATTGCGGATCTGTGAATAAGTGCTTGATAGAGTGACACCTTGCTTAGCCCTTACGCCAAAAACACTACCTTCATATTGCGCGTAATTAGCGTAAGTTTGCGCGACGCCGTTAACATTGACTTGGCGAAGATCGATATTACCTGCAGCTAAAATGTCGCCACCAATAGTGTTGCCTAATGCATATACATATCCGCCAGTGGTGATGTTGCCATCGACTTGGGTTTGCCTTAGGTTAACGTATCTATTGGTGTGGATATTGCCCGCTACTGAGCCGTTTTGTTGGTTGAAATAACTATAAGCAGTCGCATTGCCACCGATGGTACTATTGTTAAACATATCAATAGCACCGTTACTGAAAACATTACCCGCAATGTGGGCTGAGCTATTAAACTCGACACTACCGATAGCAATTAGGTTGCCGTCAATGTTACCCGTGCCCGAGAGAATTATTTTGTCATTGTCATTTAGGGTTCTCACAGTGACGTCAGTATTGATATTTTTATTGCCACTAGGCAGCGTGGTCGCATAATCGCCTTGGCTAGAATCATAGCTGTCAATTTTACCGCTACCGCTTATGGTGACACCATCACAACCAATAATACCGCCACCAAATGCGGATGATGACTGTGATGATGCACTGACTAGTTCAAAGTTTGCTTTTAATTTTGTTTCACCATCAAAACGAAACCCGTCGCTTTGCAGTGATAGTCGGTTTGAACCGGTTGTAATATTGGCAGTGAGTTTATAGGACATATTTGAAATGCCAGTTGCAGAGCCACTGGTTTGCATCGCCGCAATTAGCTGCTCTAAACTTTGATTAGGGTTTGCAGCTAGTTGGCCATTGAGATAGTTATAGGTGTCGAATACGCCTTTTTCAGCCACTAGACGCGCATTCATTTTCTTTTGAAAGTTACCGCTTAATCGCTCTTGTGCTGCGTTATCTTTTAACGAGTTAAGAACTAACACGCCAGCCATCATACTCATGATGAGCACAGTGACTAGTGTAAAACCTTGTTGAGATCCCTTTAGGCTTCGAGTGTGCATTCCTTGCAAAACTAACCTCCGGTGGCTTTTGTTAAAATAATGCCTGTAAGGGCGATATCAATCTGCATTGGTGCTGCTGCGCCGATCCCCGCAGGTTCTCCTAGCTGAGCTTTGGGAGTGATTGTTATCGAGACCAAATCACCGGCTCGGGAAAATAGAATGTCTTCAATGCCAGTTAGAATGGTTTGTGGGTTGGCACCAATATCGCAAACGAGATGAATGCCATTAAGGCTATATTTCTCGACATAAGCGACGATAGGGCGAGAGCCATCGCAAGCAATGGTATTAGCCGCTTGGCTAACATGTAACTCAGTAGGCGAGTTAATAGTGACTAAGCTTGTTTGTTTGAGACTGCGGGTGAAGGTTTGCGCGCTAAAGCGCAATACTTCTTGCGCATTCTCAATATTTTTACTGCTTAATATGACAGTATTTATTGAGGTGTATGCCATAGATACCCCCAAGATCAACGTGGTACTAATCAGCATGCCGATAAGTAACTCGATGATAGTAAAGCCTGTCTGTGATGAATCATTAAGGCGCATTGCAGCTACTCGGCAACTGAGGAAATGCGGCATTTATATTGATCTGATTATCGTTTATAGCAGGGTTTTCATTGTTTACTCTTTCATCAACCCAGCTAACATTGATAGTAAAATTATTATTAAAGGCGTTAGCTGCTGTACCTATTAAAGTCATAGAGTAACCACTGACATCGGGTGCGAGTACATTGTCAATATAGGCTTGATCAAATGTCTTAGCTCCCAGTTGTAAATCGCAAGCATCAGCCCAAATTCTTTCTACTGCATTGTTTGCTTGGATCAAGGCAACGGTATATTGAAAGCTATTGCTGGCGTACTGTAGAGACTTTAGTTGTCCAGCAGCTAAAGAGAGTAGGGCGACACAAGAGACGAACATTGCAATCATTACTTCAATTAATGAAAAGCCTCTATGAGGCGAGCGCGTCTGTTTCATTGGCAGTTCATCGACTTGGTTAATAGCGTTTGACCACTGATAAATATACATAGGTATCTATCATCAGTTTGGTAATCGTTATCTGTGATGATTAAGTTAGCAGCAGCCATTGCGCCAGTATTTGAAATCACCATATCTTGCAGATTATTAACACTAATTGATGGGTGGGTTGCAGAAAACTGCGCTAGGGTTTGCTCTTGAGCTGTATCTTTATCTATTTTGACTAACCACTTTGAACCAGCGACGACGAGATCGACTTGTTGATCGCGTTTGGCGGCTTCACTGCGGGCAAATTTAACAATACTTTGTAGCTGATTGGCATTAGTGATGATGCGATCGTTTTTGATTTGTGAGGAGAAAGACGGCAGAGCAACAAGGGCTAAAATTCCGATAATTGCTAATACCACAATCATCTCTACCAAGGTGAGTCCTTGAATCCTGATCGATACGTACCGTGGTTGTTTGACAAATAGCCTCATTGCTATCTCCAGCACTCTGGTTGTAACGCCGTAGTGTCACCAGTGTGATCTATGCTCAAGCTGCCACACTTGTCATTAGCTTGTGCATTAATAGGACTGGCGATAAGGACGAATATGCTAGAGTCATTAAGTTTACTCGGCGTTGCGATTGCTGCATTTGAAGGGCTATATTCAAAACGGTAGTAGTCACTTGCATCTGGAGTGAAACTATCAGGGTATCCGCCAAGCCGAGTAAATTGCCTTTCTAAAATAGAGACTTGTTGTAATAGGAATTGTTGTGCATCAGCACGGCGAGCCTCTTGCACATATTGCGTGTAAGCAGGCAGGGCTATGGCGTATAAAATCCCAATAATGGCAATAACCACCATCAGTTCAATTAAGGTAAATCCTTGCGAGTAAACTTTCATATAACCCTTAGTCTAACCAGTCCATTGTGTCAGCAGTAAAAGACTATCTTTGTGTAAACAAAATGTAAACAAAAAACAGGCTCGTAATATAAATACGATACAATATATGGTTTAGGATCATCATTAGTAGTGTGAAATCGATATTTATGATTGTTTTTTAGGCTGCAATGATTGCGTTATACTCGGTGGGTAATCAAAAGGGTTTTATGCTTCAGGCCTTATAAAACAGTATTTTATATGGTTTAATTTACTTTCGTACCCTAGTTGACTTAGCGTAACCTTAAAATTTTAAGCTTGGTTTATATTTGTTGCTAACAAATGCTGCTTTTATTTATATAAGATAGTTTATAACGTTATATGTGTAGCTATGTAACAGAAAGGCAGTAGGCTAATTTTCTGCCATGTAAAATTAAAGGATTCACTTAGCAGTTGCTATTAGGTTAGATGAAACTTGCAAACTGGCATTTCCTTTAACTCAAAAAGTCTATATTATCGCCTCCCTTTAATTTTTGACTGCAAATAATGAAACTTGTAAAACCGGCTGCTTTGGCACTATTGTGCGCAAACCTTTCTGGCTGTATCACTTTTCCAACAGATGAATCTAACACGGTAAAAGTACTTTGGGACGATACTGACGCGCTTGTTGGCTGTGAGCATAAGGGGACTGTGATCGGTTCCCAAGGGCATTTCTATGACTATTGGCTGCATGCCGATAAAGATATGGTGTGGGGTACACTTAATGAGATGCGAATTAAAGCGGCCAAATTGAACGCGGATACGATTTATCTATATAAGCCGCTTGGTTTTACTGGTTCGGTAACTATGATAGCTAACGCTTATGATTGTGACGCTGCAGTAACTGAAATAGAGTCTACTACAGGTGCAACGGCGGACTCTGTTAGCACTGCACAACCGACTGCTGCAAAATAGGCTATATAAAAACGCAGCCAATTGGCTGCGTTTTTGATTCCGATATCTCTATATTAACTAGAACGTCATTTCAGGCACATGTTCTGGTACAACTAGTTTTCCTGCTGTTTTCTCAACAATCTCTTCAACAGATACACCGGGAGCCCGTTCTAATAAATGGAACGCGCCGTCTTTAATTTCCATAAAGGCTAAATCGGTTAATACGCGTTTGATGCAACCAAATCCGGTTAGTGGCAGTTCGCACTTAGGTAGCAGCTTAGAGTTACCTTTTTTATCGGCATGCATCATAGTCACGATAATATTGTCAGCGCCAGCCACTAAGTCCATGGCGCCGCCCATGCCTTTGATCAGTTTTCCTGGGATCATCCAAGATGCAATCGATCCTTGCTCATCAACCTCAAATGCGCCTAAAACCGTTAAATCTACATGGCCGCCACGGATCATAGCAAAGCTCTCTGCTGATGAGAAAAACGATGCGCCATCTACTGCGGTTACGGTTTGCTTACCTGCGTTGATAAGATCTGCATCAATGGTTTCTTCAGTCGGGAATTCGCCCATACCTAATAAACCATTCTCCGATTGCAGCATTACCTGCATACCTTCAGGGATATAGTTAGCCACCAATGTAGGGATCCCAATACCTAGGTTGACATAAAAACCATCTTGCAGCTCTTGGGCTACACGTTGAGCGAGTTGCTCTCTTGATAATGCCATGGTGTAGCCTCCTTACGCTTTGTCTGTGGTTGATTTTACGGTGCGTTGCTCGATACGTTTTTCAAACTTACCTTGAATCACTCGATCAACATAAATGCCTGGGGTGTGGATATGGTCAGGGTCAAGCTCACCGGGCTCAACAATATGCTCAGCTTCAACCACGGTAACTTTACCCGCTGTTGCCATCATTGGATTGAAGTTGGCTGCGGTTTTTCGAAACACTAAGTTACCCATGGTATCGGCTTTCCACGCACGTACTAATGCGAAGTCTGCTGTTAGTGCTGGCTCTAATACATAATGACGGCCATCAATTTCACGAGTTTCTTTACCTTCCGCTACGGGAGTGCCGTAACCCGTTGCGGTAAAGAATGCCGGAATGCCTGCACCACCGGCACGAATTTTTTCAGCTAAGGTACCTTGTGGGGTCAAGATAACGTTTAACTCACCCGATAACATCTGTTGTTCAAAGGTGGCGTTCTCACCAACGTATGAAGCTATCATGGTATCGATTTGACGGCTCTTTAATAGCAAGCCTAATCCAAAGTCATCGACACCGGCATTGTTTGAGATAGCGGTCAGTCCGGTGACTCCGGTTTTAACCATTTGCGCGATTAAGCCTTCCGGTATACCGCATAATCCAAAACCGCCAACCATGACCGTCATATCGTTTGTTAGGCCTGCAAGCGCCTCGTCATAGCTTGCGACAACTTTATTGAGTCCTGCCATTATTGTTATCTCCTGATTCTGCCAAATGCTAGGTCCTAGGTCCTAGGATTTTCTTGCTCTCTACTCGCTTAATGCTTTAGCAACTTTCGAACCTGATCCGCGGCCAAGGGCTTGGCTGATCTTATTGCCAGCGATGGCGAGTTTATTTAAATCTATGCCTGTTTCTATGCCCAATCCATGCAACATATAAACTAAGTCTTCTGTGGCTAAATTACCCGATGCGCCTTTAGCGTAAGGGCAGCCTCCAAGACCTGCAACCGATGAGTCAATTACGCTCACGCCAGTGTCTAAACATGCCAGAATGTTAGCCAGTGCTTGTCCATAAGTGTCGTGAAAATGTAGCGCGAGCTTATCAATTGGCACGACCTCTGCTACAGCTTCAACCATTTTACGGGCTTTGTGTGGTGTGCCAACGCCTATGGTGTCGCCAAGTGAAATCTCATAACAGCCCATTTTGTAAAGTAATTCAGACACCCGAGCGACTTCACTGACGGCTATTTCACCTTCATAGGGGCAGCCTAAAGTGCAGGATACATAACCACGAACAGGTACATTTTTGGCTTTAGCCAGCTCCATTACTGGAGCAAAGCGCTCAATCGATTCAGCAATCGAGCAATTGATATTCTTTTGACTAAAGCTCTCTGAGGCCGCACCAAAAATGGCAACTTCATCGCTATTAGCGTCAAGCGCAAGTTCCAAGCCTTTTAAATTTGGCGTCAGAGCACTATAAGTGACCCCTTCATGACGTGTGATCCCTGCGAGTACCTCAGCAGAGTCCGCCATTTGCGGTACCCATTTAGGTGAGACAAAACTGGCTGCTTCAATGCGCGTTAAACCCGCTGCAGCCAAATCTTCAATGAGTATGATTTTATCTTGAGTGGTCACCGGCTTTTCGTTTTGTAGACCATCACGGGCGCCCACTTCAAAGATGCTGACCTTGTTGGGATAAGCAGCCATTTATGCAGTTTCCTCAGTTTTAGCCAGTTCAACTTCAGTCGCCTCTACTTCGGCTAAAAGCTCGCCGTCACTAACAAGTTCACCAGGTTTGAAGAAAAATGCACTGACTACGCCATCAAAGGGCGATTCTATTGTGTACTCCATTTTCATGGCTTCCATCACCATAATGCCTTGGCCTGCTTTGACGTTATCGCCGACAGCAACAAGTTGGGTCACAATTGTGCCATTCATAGGCGCTTTGAGTTTATCCTCGAGGTTATCTTGCTCTTCAACGATTTCTGACTCGAGTGCTCGATAGTGGTAGCTGCTGGAATCAATAAACAGGGTAAAGTCATCTCCGACTTGGCTAACAGGTAGGCTGACTTTATGACCGTTAGATTTACCCATTTCGGTTTGTTCTGAATTAAGGGGTTGTAAGCTGATCTCTGCATGCAGCGTCTCAGCCACCAATTCACCTGAAAGGGTGATGAGTTCATCATCAAGCTGTAACTGATATTGCGACTGGCCTGCGATTTGAGATTCGATTAAATCAAGATGATTAATCTGATGATTGTCATCTAATAGAGCCACTTGATGTTGGCTGGCGCTGTTAAGTCTAAAGCCGCTGTTGTTACTCCATGGCGAGTAGGGATCACGGCTTGCTTGTGCGGCAACTTTTGCCTGTTGTTTGCGAACACAAAGTTGATAAAGTGCTGCCAAGCTAAGGGCGATTTTTTGTTGCTCGGGGCTAACGGCTGACTGGGTTAATAACTCGTCGCCATAGCGCTCGATAAAGTCAGTGCTAAAGTTTGCATCATTAAAAGCTGTATGCTTGGCAATATTGGCTAAGAACTCAATATTGTGTTTCAGGCCACTGATTTGGTAATCATCTAATGCGTGCACTAAACGCTGCAATGCGCGCGGGCGTGATTCATCCCAAGTGATAAGTTTAGAGATCATCGGATCATAAAAGTTACTGATCACATCATTTTCACGCACACCTGAGTCGATACGTACAAATTGGCTTTGTGTCGGTTCACGTAAAAACTCGAGCTTGCCACTGGCGGGTAAAAAATCATTTTGTGGATCTTCTGCGTAAATGCGGGCTTCAAAAGCATGACCAGTGATTTTTACTTCATCTTGTTTAAGCGGCAATTTACTACCACTGGCAACCATAAGCTGCCATTTAACCAGATCTTGGCCCGTTACCAGTTCAGTTACTGGGTGCTCTACTTGCAAACGGGTATTCATCTCCATGAAATAGAAGCTGTCATCGGTATCTAATAAAAACTCAACCGTACCAGCACCTTCATAATTAATCGCTTTAGCTGCGGCAACTGCCGCTTGTCCCATTTTTACTCTCAAGGCGTCACTTAGACCCGGAGCTGGCGCTTCCTCTACTACTTTTTGATGGCGGCGCTGAATCGAGCAGTCGCGATCAGACAAGTAAATACAATTGCCATGGCTGTCGGCAAATACTTGTACTTCGACGTGGCGAGGCTGTCTGAGATAACGCTCCATCAAAAGTTTGTCGTTACCAAAAGAGCTAATGGCTTCACGTCTTGCAGAGTGAATTGCATCGAGTACTTCACTGCTATTTTCAACGATGCGCATACCTTTACCACCACCGCCAAAGGCGGCTTTAATCAATAAAGGAAAGCCCATTTTATTGGCTTCAGAAACCAGTAAGTCATCGTCTTGGGCATCACCGTGATAGCCGGGGACTAACGGCACATTGGCTGCGCCCATAATCTCCTTGGCAGCACTTTTACTGCCCATCGAGTCAATTGCTGCAGCACTTGGGCCGACAAAAGTAATATTGGCTTGTTCACACTTAAGTGCAAACTCGGCATTTTCTGATAAAAAGCCGTAACCTGGGTGCACTGCTTGGGCGCCAGATTTTTTGGCGATGTCGATAATAAGATCGCCTTTTAGGTATGAGTCAGCAGGTGCGCTGCCCCCAAGATAAAAGGCTTCATCGGCCATGGCAACATGGCGAGCATTGATATCTGCATCAGAATACAGTGCGACTGTGCGCACCCCCATGGCTTTGGCTGTGCTGATGATCCGACAAGCGATTTCGCCGCGGTTAGCAATTAGCAATTTAGTGAACATATTATTTGGCTCCTTGCCCGCTGGCGTTGTGGTCATTGTTGTTCGTTGCCGCGTGAAAGTCTGTAGTAGTTGGCCATTGTGGCGCGCGTTTTTCAAAAAACGCATTTAGGCCTTCTTGGCCTTCATCAGAAACACGGATGCGGGCGATGCGCTCACTGGTGTGCTCTAACGTGCTTTGATCTATGACGCCATCTTCTAAAGTGGAAAGTAGTGATTTAACCCACGCCATTCCCTGTGGGCTATTGCTCAGTAGTGCGTTAATTATTGGCTCGGCAGCAGCGTCTAAATCGTCATTTATCTCATGGATAACTTGTAGCTCGAGTGCTTTTTGTGCGTCAAAACGCTCGGCTGTCATCATGTAACGCCGCGCTGCACGTTGGCCCATAGCGCGGGTGACATAAGGGCTAATCACAGCAGGGATCAACCCAAGTTTCACCTCGCTTAAACAAAAGCTGGCGCGCTCATTAGCAATAGCAATATCGCTGCAGCAAATAAGGCCAAGTGCACCACCAAAGGCTGCACCTTGGACTAAGGTGATAGTGGGTTTTGGAAATTTATCCAATACCGACATGAGCTTAGCTAGTTCATTGGCATCGTTAAGGTTTTGCGAGAAATCCATTTTGGCTTGCTTGCGCATCCAGTTAAGATCGGCGCCAGCGCTGAAGTTTTTGCCATTGGCTTTTAGCACTAATACTCGGCACTCAGGGCTAAGTGCAAAATGCTCCAGCACAGTGATCATTTCGCTAATCATCACTTCATCGAACGCGTTATGCTTGTCGGCTCGGTTGAGCACCATCTGTGCTACGCCGCCATCGAGCTCACAACTTACATACTGTAATTGCTGACTGAGCAGTGCGGTATCCATTGTGACTGAGTTATTCATTGTAATCTGTCCATTGTGTTTTCTAAGTCGATGTTTTCTATGTATCCCAGGAGTGGATTACATACGGAACACACCAAACTTAGTGTCTTCAATCGGCGCATTTAGCGCTGCAGACAAGGCTAAACCGACTACATCTCGGGTCTGCGCTGGATCGATAATGCCGTCGTCCCATAAGCGAGCGCTGGCATGATAAGGGTGACCCTCTTTATCGTACTGCTCTACAATGGGTTTACGGAACTCTTGCTCTTCACTGTCAGGCCAGTCAACGCCTTTGCGAGCCAGACCATCTCGTTTTACTGTGGCTAATACGCCTGCTGCTTGCTCACCGCCCATTACTGATATGCGGGCATTTGGCCACATCCACATCATGGTTGGTTCAAAGGCGCGACCACACATACCGTAGTTACCTGCGCCATAACTGCCGCCAATAATTACGGTAAATTTAGGTACATTGGCGCAAGACACCGCGGTTACCATCTTGGCACCGTGTTTGGCTATGCCTTCGTGCTCATACTTTTTACCCACCATAAAGCCGGTGATATTTTGTAGGAACAGGAGTGGAATTTTGCGTTGGCAACATAGCTCAATAAAGTGCGCGCCTTTTTGTGCAGATTCAGAGAACAAGATGCCGTTGTTAGCAACAATCCCTACTGGGTAGCCGTGAATACGGGCGAAACCACAAACCAAGGTATTGCCATAGTTAGCTTTAAATTCATCAAAGTCTGAATCATCTACTAGACGAGCAATGACCTCTTTGACATCAAATGGCTTTTTAAGATCGGTACCGACGATGCCGTATAGCTCGTTGATATCATACTTTGGCGGTTTTACAGGGCTTAGTTGGGCGCGAATTTCTTTTTGATGGTTGAGGCGAGTCACCGCTTTGCGCGCAAGTTCTAATGCGTGTTCATCGTTTTGCGCCATATGGTCAGCAACACCCGATATTTTGGTGTGTACTTCAGCGCCGCCCAGCTCTTCTGCACTCACTTCTTCACCGGTTGCCGCTTTTACTAACGGCGGACCAGCTAAGAAGATGGTGCCTTGTTCTTTAACGATTATCGACTCATCTGCCATGGCTGGTACATAGGCACCACCCGCAGTACATAGCCCCATCACTACTGCAATTTGCGGAATACCTTTGGCTGACATCTGCGCTTGGTTATAGAAGATACGACCGAAATGATCTCTATCTGGGAATACTTCATCTTGGCGGGGCAGGTTAGCGCCACCGGAGTCAACAAGGTAAATACAAGGTAAGTGACAGCGGCTGGCAATATCTTGGGCTCGCAGGTGTTTTTTAACGGTGACGGGATAGTAAGTGCCACCTTTTACCGTAGCATCGTTTGCAATAATCATGCATTCAACGCCGCTTACTCGGCCAATTCCGGCAATGACACCTGCCGCTGGTACTACATCGTCATAAAGCTCATAGGCGGCAAATTGCGAGATCTCTAAAAACGGAGAGCCTGGATCGAGCAGTTTTTCTACGCGCTGACGTGGCAGCAGTTTGCCACGAGAAAGGTGACGGTTGCGAGCGACTTCACCGCCGCCTTGTTCAATTTGATGGAGTTTTAGTTTTAAGTCTTGAACCACGCTTGCCATGTCATCAAACTTGGCTTTGAATTCATCGCTACGGGCATTTATACGGCTGCTTAGTTGCGTCACAATTTCAATCCTTTTGAAGCTGTTTGAGTGAGGCGGCGTTAAGCGAGCCGCCTTGATGCTTGTCTGTTTGTCGAGCGGGTTAGGCTATTTAGATTCGTTAAACAGTTCGCGGCCAATTAGCATACGGCGAATTTCAGAAGTTCCTGCACCGATCTCGTACAGCTTGGCGTCACGCAGTAGTCGACCTGTAGCGTATTCATTAACATAACCATTACCGCCAAGAAGCTGAATCGCATCCAATGCCATTTTGGTGGCAAGCTCTGCAGAATAAAGAATGGCCCCAGCGGCATCTTTACGGGTGGTTTCACCACGATCGCACGACTTAGCTACGTTATAGATGTAAGATTTGGCTGCGTTCATGCCAGTGTACATATCCGCAAGCTTGCCTTGAACGAGTTGGAATTGACCAATTGATTTACCAAACTGCTCACGCTCATGAATGTATGGCACCACGATATCCATGCAGGCAGTCATAATGCCAAGTGGGCCGCCAGATAGCACCACGCGCTCGTAGTCTAGGCCACTCATGAGTACTTTTACGCCATTATTCAGGCCGCCAAGAATGTTCTCTTCTGGTACTTCACAGTTCTCAAATACTAGCTCACAGGTGTTTGAACCACGCATCCCGAGCTTGTCGAGCTTTTGCGCTTGGGTAAAACCTTTAAAACCTCGCTCAACAATAAATGCAGTAATGCCGTGAGCACCTTTATCTAAATCGGTTTTAGCGTAAATCACATAAGTGTCAGCATCAGGACCGTTGGTGATCCACATCTTGTTGCCGTTGAGTATGTATCTGTCACCCTCTTTACGAGCATGCAGTTTCATTGAAACTACATCTGAGCCCGCATTAGGCTCACTCATAGCCAGTGCGCCAATATGTTCACCTGTGATCAGCTTTGGCAGGTATTTAGCTTTCTGCTCACTATTACCGTTACGGTTGATTTGATTAACGCAAAGGTTTGAGTGCGCGCCATAACTTAAGCCTATAGATGCAGAGGCACGGGAGATCTCTTCCATTGCAACAACGTGAGCTAGGTAGCCCATGTCGGCGCCGCCGTACTCTTCTGATACCGTCACGCCTAGTAGACCCATGTCACCTAACACAGGCCAAAGCTCATTAGGGAAGGCGTTCTCAAGATCTGTTTTTGCGGCGATAGGGGCAATTTCATTCGCTGCAAAACTCTGTACTGCGTCACGCAGCATATCGACGTCTTCACCTAGGCCGAAGTTTAGAGATGTGTAGAGTTGGGTCATTTGCTTGTGTCCTGTCAATTTGTTTGCTGTTAAGTCCACTGATCTTTGCCGTGATACTTAGATTATTTTAAGCTTAAGTGATTGTTTATATTTGCTAAGTGTTATTTTTTAGCGCCTCGCGACATTGCTGCTCGGCAGAGTTAAGTTCCATTAAGACGACTTTGATGTCATCCATCTGCTGTTGTAGTGAGACTTTTTTCTCCTCAACTAACTCAAGCATGGTGTGCAGTTGACTGCTGCTGTTTTTATCGGCATCGTAAAGCTCGAATAAACGTCTAGTCTCTGCTAATGAAAAACCTAAACGTTTACCCCTTAATATGAGTTTGAGCCTGACCTTATCTTTAAGGCTGTAGATCCGTGTTTGACCACGGCGTTTAGGTTTAAGAAGACCTTGATCTTCATAGAAACGAATACTTCGGGTGGTGATATCAAACTCTTTTGATAAATCACTGATTGAGTATGTCGTTTGTTGCAGCTGACTCTCAGACATCAAATAACACCATAATTATTTACATTTAGTGCACGATATATGAAGTTTACGTAAAGGTAAAGTTTGTGGGCTGGTCTTATCGGTATTTTCAACTTAAGTAATGTCAATTGCGCTTTCCAGAGTCATGAGCTTGTGGCGACTGACGGTATTCAAGCTTTTGCTTTAGGTTTTATTTGTTATTTATAAACAATGCTTTGCATTGGATTTGCGTCATGTTTATCTACGGTTTACTCGCTAAATACTTACTTATTCTAAGGTCTAATGGGGATTTATTGGCCACAGCTACATAATGCAGGTGATTATAAAATAGACTAAAGCTGGCTAAAGAAGAGAGCGTATTAGCGCCGCGTTTTAGCAAGGGGAGACCTCATAGTGAATAATAAACATCTGCAATTGCATGCTCAATCTATTAACCATCCAGAGACATTTTGGGCACAAGCTGCCGACGCTATAGACTGGCACTCAACATGGGAATCGATCCTCGATGATCGGCAAGCACCGTTTTATCGCTGGTTTGCTGGTGGCAAACTTAATACTTGTTATAACGCGGTTGATAGGCATGTTGCAGCGGGGCGGGGAGAGCAAGTCGCACTGCAATATGTTAGCCCTATAACTGACTGTGAGTACGGCATTACCTATCGTGAACTGCTAGCTCAGGTAAGCAGACTGGCAGGATATATGGATTCCATAGGGGTTAAAAAAGGCGATAGAGTCGTGATTTACATGCCTATGGTGCCGGAAACAGCCTTTGCCATGTTGGCTTGTGCGCGTATTGGCGCGATTCATTCTGTGGTTTTTGGGGGCTTTGCTGCTAATGAGCTGGCAACTCGTATTGATGATGCGAAACCTAAATTAGTGTTGTCAGCTTCCTGTGGTATTGAGCCTTCAGGTGTTGTGCCTTATAAACCTTTGCTTGATGCCGCTTTATTACAAGCTAGTCATCAAGTAGAGCATTGCATCATATTAAACAGGAGCCAGTGTGAGGCAACGCTGCAAGCAAACAGAGATATAGATTGGCAAACAGCTGTGGCGACAGCTCCTGATATTGATTGCGTTGCTGTTGAGTCCACAGATCCACTTTATATTTTATATACCTCGGGTACGACAGGGCAGCCAAAAGGCGTTGTGCGTGATAACGGTGGGCACGCAGTAGCACTCGCTTGGTCAATGAAACACATTTATGACATTAGTGCAGGTGATAGCTTTTGGGCGGCATCAGATGTGGGTTGGGTTGTGGGCCACTCTTATATTGTATATGGACCGTTATTAGTGGGTGCAACAAGCGTACTGTATGAAGGTAAACCTGTGGGAACACCGGATCCGGGCGCATTTTGGCGGACGATAGCCAAATATAAAGTGAAAAGCTTTTTTACTGCGCCAACCGCTATTCGGGCTATCAAGCGCGATGATCCTGATGGGCTGTTTCTGCAAGGGGTTGATTTAACTTGTCTTGAAAACCTATTTTTGGCAGGGGAACGTTGCGATCCCGACACCTTACATTGGGCTGAGCAGCAATTGCAGAAGCCAGTGATCGATCATTGGTGGCAAACCGAAACTGGTTGGCCTGTTGCAGCTAATTTAATGGGTTATGCTCCGGTGGCGGTAAAAGCCGGTTCGCCTGCATTAGCAGTACCGGGTTATCAGATTGATATAGTCGATGTTATAGGCGAGAAAGTTGCAGTAAATGAGACTGGCAACGTAGTTATAAAGCTGCCTTTGCCCCCTGGCACACTAACCACACTTTGGCAAAATGAGCAGCGCTATCAAGATAGTTATCTGTCAATGTATCCCGGTTACTACTTAACTGGAGATGCAGGCTATAAAGATGAACAGGGCTATCTTTATATTATGAGTCGTATCGACGATATCATAAACGTGGCTGGGCATCGATTATCTACCGGTCGCTTTGAGGAGGTGCTGTGTCAGCATGACGCCGTTGCTGAGGCCGCAGTCATAGGTGTGAAGGACAATTTAAAGGGACAAGTCCCTTTAGGTTTAGTGGTACTTAAAAAAGGCATTAACCTAAGTGATGACGAGCTTAATCAACAATTGATGACATTAGTTCGTCAAGAAATAGGCCCTGTTGCTTCCTTCAGACTGGTTAGCGCAGTACAAAAGCTACCCAAGACTCGCAGCGGTAAAATTTTGCGCGGTACGATGCGCAATATTGCTGACAATCAAGACTACAATGTACCTGCGACTATTGAAGATCCGGCGACACTAGATATTGTTCGAAATACCTTAACCCGTATGGGCTATGCTGATGCTCATGTTTAGTAGTTGATTCTACTATAATTAACCTAGCTTTAAAGCTGAAACAGAGTTTTCAGCTTTTTTATTGCCAATAGGAAAAGTAGATTGCAACGATTTATTAACTCCTAAGTCTTTATCTGGTAATTAAGTTACCAAACTCTGTATAATCACTAACAAAATTAGACCTATCATCTCAATGTTTAACAGCAATTATTGTTGTGTATAAAAAATAATTGATAGGTAATTCTCTGTGACCTACGGAATTAATCTATATGAATAACCAAAATCAGCTTTATGATATCGGTGTTATAGGTTTAGGTGTAATGGGTAAAAACCTTGCACTTAATATAGCGGATAACCAGTACAGGGTTGCTGCGTTTGATCTTGATGAACTCAAAGTAAAAGAGACTGTTCGACAAGAAGAACTCGAACGGAAACAATACTTAAAACACCTTACTCAAGCTCGAATACTTGGCTGTAACAATCTTTCTGAACTGTTGTCCAGTTTAGAAAAACCACGTATTTTGTTGCTTTCAGTACCTGCTGGTGCACCCGTCGATGGTGTGTGCGAGTCGTTAATTGAAGCGGGAATCGAAAGTGACGATATCGTTATCGATACCGGAAATAGCCTTTGGACTGATACCGTTGATCGTGAGCTAAGTTACAATCAAGACTTTCATTTCTTTAGTTGTGCAGTGTCAGGTGGTGAAGTCGGTGCCCGTTTTGGGCCTTCTTTGATGCCAAGCGGTAGCTTGACGGCTTGGAGTCGAATTGAACCAATCTGGCAGGCAATTGCAGCGAAAGTGGATACAAAGACTGGTTTACCTATTGAGCGATTTGAACCAGGCAATCCGGTTACTGAAGGAGAGCCTTGTACCACTTATATTGGACCTGCAGGTTCCGGTCATTATGTCAAAATGGTGCATAACGGGATTGAATATGCTGACATGCAGCTCATCTGTGAAGCTTATCACCTGCTGAGCCAAGGTTTAGGCCTTAGTGCTAGCGAAGTGGGTGATGTGTTTGAACGTTGGAATAAAGGCAGTTTAAATAGTTACTTAATGGAGATTAGTGCCGATGTACTAAAACAGGCAGATCCATTAACAGCTGCACCTTTGGTCGAAATGATCTTAGATAAAGCGGGTCAAAAAGGCACTGGACTATGGACAGCCGTAAGCAGCCTACAAATAGGTTGCCCAGCGCCAACTATTGCTGAAGCGGTTTATGCAAGGGCAGTGAGTACTCAAAAAACGCAAAGGCAACAATTGAGTAAGTTGCTTGCTGGCCCAAGCCTTTCTCTGAGTAGCGAACTCGATAAGCAAGCTTTTATTGATCAACTGGAACATGCCCTTTATTGCGCCAAGGTTAGTTGTTACGCTCAAGGCTTCCAATTAATGGCGATGCAAGCAAAAGAGATGGGTTGGCAGTTAGACTTTGCTGAGATTGCCAAGATCTGGCGAGCCGGTTGTATTATTCGCGCCACCTTCTTGCAATCAATTACTCAAGCTTATCAGCAAGATAGTGAATTAGAAAACCTATTAATGGCTGATGTGTTTGCTAAACAACTATCAGCTAAACAGGATGATTGGCGCATTGCTGTTTCACAAGCAGTGATGAGTGGAGTGCCTGTCCCCTGTATTAGCTCGGCGCTCGCTTATTATGATAGCTATCGCAGTTCAGTTTTACCGGCTAACTTATTGCAAGGCCAGCGTGATTACTTTGGTGCTCACACGTTTGAGCGTACCGATAAGCCAGCAGGTGAAAAATACCACCTTAACTGGAGCAGTGACCGCAAGCTAAATAAGCTGTAATTGGTATAAGCAAAAAATACGACACCTACAAAAAAGCCTATCATTTGATAGGCTTTTTTGATTTTAATAAGATTAACCGAGCAAAATATCGATCAGCAAGCCCGCACTGAATAGGGCACTAAATATCATAGTCAGTTTTGCCGTGCGGCCGAGCAGTGGGTTTAATGCTGCACCTTTTACTTCATTAAAATCGCGGCTTAGGTTTCTCGCCATTATAAACGCAAGGCCGGCTAATAATACCGGGATCCCCGGTAATGCTCCCATAAAGAAGCCGGCGATAATGATAGCAAACGGCAAATACACAAAGCTTTGATAGAAAATGCGCGATTGCTCTAGCCCCATGCGCACCGCAAGTGTTTTCTTGCCCGCCTTGATATCTGTTTCCATATCACGGGTGTTATTGACTAACATGATTGCAGCGTTGAGAAAGCCGATGGCAGAGCCTAATAACCACGCACTGGTTGCAGTATCACCAGCCTGTAGGAAATAACTGCCCACAACCGCAACAAGACCAAAGAATACAAATGCGGCAACTTCACCTAAACCATGGGAGGCCAGAGGGTATGGGCCGCCGCTATATCCTAGTGCGCCAAGTATTGCAGCTGCCGCTAAAAAGGCTATCACAATGCCGCCGTGGTAGATCAAAAACGAACCAACGATCAATGCTAAAACTAAACATAAAATCATTGCATTACGCACGGTGGTAGGGCTAAGCATTCCACTTTGTGTCACACGCACAGGCCCTAAACGCTCTTCAGTATCTACGCCGCTTTTAAAGTCAAAGTAGTCGTTAGCTAGATTTACTGCAATTTGTAGTAACAAGGCACATAGCATTGAAATTACAGCAATAAATGAGCTGAATTGCTCTAGCTGTAATGCCAGTACATTACCAACCAATAGTGGTCCAATCGCCGCAGGCAAGGTGCGTGGGCGTATGGCAAGTATCCAAGGATTCATCGCTTATATTTACTTACAGAGGTTTACGTCAAAGAGGGATGACATAAAGATAAAAAGAATGAGCTATAGCATAGCAAATTTAACATCTGCTAAAAAGCGGATTTTGTTGCTGATAAAGTGGTCAAGTTAACACTTTTCTGTGTGTTAACTATTTTTCATTGTTAGGCTTTAATAAATTTGAACCAGCGCACATTGATAGTCACCCGTCTATGCAATATTGCACTTGCTAGTTTTGAAAGCGTGCTAATTCATTGTTTAGTAAGTTATTAATTAGTACTTTTATATTGCCATTTTTGAGATAAAGTTTGCTTAGGGGACCAACACTATGCGTTTTGAGGGACAAGTCGCCATAGTTACTGGGGCTGCATCTGGCTTAGGAAGAGCCTACTCCATAGCGCTTGCTGAGCGTGGTGCGAGAGTGATCCTTGTTGATAATGAGAGTGCTCAAACAGAAGGCGTTAGTGATAAACCCGTAATCAATATGGCACCTGAGTCTGGCCTTACATCTTGTTGTGAGGCGATAAAGGCGATTGGTGGTGAGTGCCAATCCTACAGTATTGATGTTACCTGCTCAGATGATATTAGCGCTATGGTTGATAGTGTTATCGCCAGTTGGGGCAGGGTAGACATTTTAATCAACAATGCTGGAGTGCACCATCCCTGTGCCTTTGAACATATGAGTGTCGCAAGTTGGAAACATCAACTGGATGTTGATCTCAACGGTACTTTTTATATGACCAAGGCTGTGTGGCCGCATATGACACGTCAAGGCTATGGCAGAATCGTTATGAGTGGTGCAAGTTCAATATATGGTGATATGCACGAAACTAGTTTTAGTGCCAGTAAGATGGCGGTTATCGGTCTGGTTAATAGTCTGCATTTAGAAGGTCAAGAGTACGGTATTGCTGTAAACAGTATTATTCCCCATGCTGTCACTGCTATGACAGCCGCCCATTTAGCGCCAGCAGTCAGACCACTATTTTCTAAAACAACGGTAACAGCAACCATGCTTTACCTATGCAGTTCTAAGTGTCCTTCTGGGCAGCATTTGCTGGCGGCTGCTGGCGGAATTAGTCATGCAGCTATGGTTGAGTTTTCACCCAGTCGTTTTAATGCTGAAGAGTGTACGCCAGAGGTGATTTGTGACCGTTGGTCTGACATCTATAAGGCTAAGCCTGTGACAGTACATAAAAGTGGGGAAGCGCAAGTGTTGGCATGGGCAAAAGCCCAAGCCGATAAGCGTCATATCCCATTAGAATAAGCTCAGCACTACAAAAAATCCGCAAAAGATAAGTCTGCTTTGTTGGTGATTAGCTAAAAGCTAGCAGGACTCACCGCTCTTGAGTTAAGCTTATTGCATAATTAGTTGAGTGTTAGGTTGCAATGAGCCAAGTTTTAAATGATTTACTCGCGTTACTTTCTTTAGAGCAAATTGAAGAAGGTCTATTTAGAGGGCAGAGCCAAGATTTAGGTTTTGGTCATGTGTTTGGTGGGCAAGTGATGGGGCAGGCGCTAAGCGCTGCTAAGCAAACTGTTAGCCCTGATCGCAAAGTACATTCACTCCATTCCTACTTTTTGCGTGCAGGCGATGAAAAGCTGCCGATCGTATATGACGTTGAAATTATGCGTGATGGTGGTAGTTTCAGCGCTCGCAGAGTCAAAGCGATTCAAAAAGGTCGGCCTATCTTTTACATGACATGTTCATTTCAAACCGCAGAAGAAGGTTATCAGCATCAAGCTGTGATGCCAGATGTTCCCGGCCCTGAAGGTTTGTTAAATCAGCAAGAGCTAGCAATGACTTTGCGTGACAAGGTACCGTCAAAGGTACTTGAGAAGTTTATGGCTGATACACCTATTGAGATGCGCCTTGTTAATCCAAGTGATCCGATAGCACCAAAACCAAGCGAGCCAATAAGGCATGTTTGGATCCGCGCTAATGGGCAAGTGCCTAATAATATGTGCGTTCACGATTATTTGCTTGCATATGCATCTGATTTTAACTTCTTGGTGACGGCAGCTCAGCCCCATGGCGTGTCGTTTTTAACGCCGGGTATGCGTATGGCGACAATTGATCATGCGATGTGGTTTCACCGTCCATTCGATTTGAGTCAGTGGTTGCTCTATAGCATTGAAAGTCCAAATGCTAGCGGTGGTCGTGGTTTTGTTAAAGGTCAATTCTTTAACCAGCAAGGTGAGCTTGTTGCATCGGCAACCCAAGAAGGGCTTATTCGGATGACAAAAAAAGACTAGTTAGAGATAAATGATTTGGGGAAATAGGATCAAGATTATGATTTCAATGATGAAAAAAAGCATAGTATTGTTATGTGTCATGCTACTTAGCGCATGCGTTACTGTAGAAGAAAAACCTCCTGTGGTGATAAATGGTGCTGCGGGATATTTAGAAAGATTGGCGCTACCACAAGGTAGTGCGATCACGATTGCGATTATTGATTTAGATACACCGGGTGTAATTATTGCACAAAAGAGTTTTGATATTGTCAGAGCGCCAGTACCGTTTAAGTTCTTACTACCAGCAGACAGCATTGATAGCAGTGTGAATTACGGTGTAGTAGCAATGATCCAGTATCAAGGACAGGTGATCTTCCAAACCTATGATCGTTTTCCGGTGATAAATAATAATAAATACACCACTGAAGTATTGATGAAAGCGGTGCCTGCACCTTAAATCTTTACCAGTGATAATCTAGAAAAGGAGCTTAGGCTCCTTTTTATTTGTCCATGGTTTGAGTGAATAACATGATTGTTGACTTTATGAAGCTACAGCGAGATGAAAATGGTTGTCGGCGGCTGATCATAGATTGGCTGTTGGCCGATAACCAGCGCATGCAAGCGCTGCAGGTTGCAGAGCAGATGCTGCTCAATGACTGGATGCTCGCTGCAGGGTTTGTACGTAATTTGGTGTGGGATAAGCTGCACGGGCTACAAACACCACTGAATGATATAGACCTCATCTATTTTGACTTAAGTGATATCACTGTTGAGCGTGACAAGGCGATTGAAGCTGAATTAAAACGGATTGCACCTAGGCTTCCATGGTCAGTGAAGAACCAAGCAAGAATGCATCTACGTAATGGTCATTCACAATATCAATCCAGTGTTGACGCAATGAGCTATTGGCCTGAAGTGCAAACGGCTGTGGCTGTAAGTTGTCAATCAGGCGTTTTAGCCGATGTTGAATCGAACGCAATCAAGGAGTTAAATTTAACTCATAAATTAACCTTGCATACGCCGTTTTCGTTAACTTGTTTATTTGAGTTTGCGATTAAGCACAATAGCAAATCGGCTTATGAATTGTTTGAACAACGAGTGAAAAATAAGCGCTGGTTGCAAACCTACCCGAAGCTGCGAGATAATAAAAACTGGTGAACTTATGAGCGCCGCTGAAGTTACGCATTATAGTGAGTAACGGTAGCGATATGGGATTTTAGCCTTAGCTCGATGTTGGTTTGCTGGCAACCTTTTTAGATTGCTGACTGCCTATAGTTCGGATTTGAGACTTGTTGTAAATGGTGGCGTAATCGATGGAACCTTATCTTGATGCGATTAAAGAGATTAAAGAGTTAGCTGACGCAGAAGAGATCCATCGGGTTGATGATGTGTCTATCTATTTAGAACGTTTTACCGATCTGGACCTCATTGCGACTGGGATCTACGCCGAAGTATATGAGATGCCGGGGGAGCCAGATAAAGTTGTTAAGCTATGCAACAGTAAAATTGACGGCTATTACCTGTTTGCACGTTGGTGCATGCGTCCTGAAAATCAAGATAACCCCCATGTTCCTACCATTCATAGAGAAGATACTGTCGAACTCAGTAGTGGCAGAATCGTACGTTTTTATGTGATGGAACGACTTGAAGACATTAGCGACGATGGCACAGAGCCTACGCGGCCAAGCCACTTCCATGATTATGACTTTGGCAAGCTATGGGGCACCTTACGCACCTTAACTTTGCCTTTCGCGGATCCTAAAAAGCAGTTTAATGAGCAGATACAAACGGCTGATGAGTTTGTTGAGCAGATCCAAGAGCCGCGCTCACATTTTTATATGAATGCTGACGAGCGCAAACCTGTGGTGATTGATGATCAGATTATTGATGATCATGAAGCGCTACTTAACACCTTGTTTGAGGTGCTGAGCTTTGTTGATGAACATGGGGTAATGGATCTGCATGGTGGTAACTATATGCTCAGAGGCGATACCATAGTTATTACCGATCCGATTTCTCACAAATATGCCAATCCGACAGCTAGTTAAACGCATTTATCTATCGGGAAAGTAAATAGCTTTGTGAGTTATGAGATCCACATCCTTGTGAGTCGCAAAGTTTACTGACTACAAAGCCTTGTGTTGGCTGTTAGTAATGGGCCTACAATGCGTGGTAACACGCCTTGAAGCTTAGAAATGGCAACGCCATAGTTAGTTATAGGTACATTTCTGCGTTCACACTCTCTGATCCGCCTTAGCATTTCTGTACGGTTAAACATACAGGCACCGCAGTGTATAACAAGCGTATATTGCTCTAAGTCTTCAGGAAAGTCATGGCCGCTAAGTACGTCAAAGCTTACATCTTTGCCGCTATATTTGCGGATCCAGTTAGGTAACTTTACTCTACCAATATCATCTTCTTGCACGTTATGGCTGCAAGCTTCGCAAATAAGAATTTTACTGCCATCGGTTAGATTGTCTAAGGTATTTGCCCCTGAAACCATAGGCGAAAGATCACCTTTAAAGCGTGCGAATAAAGTTGAAAATGTGGTTAATGGAATAGACTCAGGCACCAAGCTTGCGACCTGTTTTATCACTTGCGCATCGGAAATAATCAAAGCCGGCGGGTTAACAAGAGAGGCTAATAATTGCTGCAGTTGTGACTCTTTTACCACTGTTGCTATAGCGTTATTGTCGAGCGCTTCTCTTAATACTTGCACTTGTGGCAGGATCAATCTGCCGGTAGGCGCTGCAGTGTCGATGGGGACTACACATAGGATATGTGCACCATTAGTATAAAGATCTGCAGCAATATTGGCTTTGGCGGTCAATTCTGCAGGCATATATTCAGCAATGAGCTGTTTTAATTGACTCGTACCATATCGTTTACTTGCCGATACACTGATATGAGGCAGATTATTGAGCTGACAAAAACTTAAATCGTCAGTTGCAGGCATACGCTTATCCATTTTGTTAAACACGATAACAAACGGCAATTTCAATGCCGTCATTTCGTCAACAAGTTGAATATCATGCTCAGTTAATCCTTGTTCATCTATGACCAACAAAGCGAGATCTGCACGATATAGCGCATTGCGAGTCGCTTGCACTCGTTGCTTACCGAGCATACCTACGTCATCAATACCGGCTGTATCAAAAAAGGTGACAGCACCTATAGGTTGTAGCTCATAAGCTTTAGCCACTGCGTCAGTAGTGGTGCCTTTGACATCTGATACTATCGCCACTTGTTGGCCAACTAACATATTCAGTAGCGATGACTTTCCAGCGTTGCGCCGGCCAACCAGTGCAATTTGGTAACGCATGCCTCTTGGCGTAAGTTGTGCGGGATTGGTTTCGGGGTTAACACCTTGACACATAGTGATTCCTTTTTGAGTCACCACGGCTTAAGTTTGGCTGTAAACCATGGTGTTGAATTTGTTCAAATATACTGGCTACGCGTTGCGTAACTTGCTTGGTTGCAGCATTTTTGCCAGGGTAAATGTTGTAATTGTGGTATACACCTGCAGGGGTAAATGACGGCATGATAACGTTGCAACCACGCATGAGAGCGAGTTCGCGTGCATCGGGCTGAAGAACGGCTAACGAGCTGGTTGCCGGAATATTTGCGCCGGGATTCATCAAGCGTAAAATCGCGCTGACTCGATGGCTTCTAAGCACATCACCATTGGCATGCTGGGCAAAGGGGGTTTGTGGATGAGCGATAAACGGGCCGCATGCCAACATATCGAGTGTCATTTCCGACAAGGTAATAATATCCGCTGCAAGTATTTCATCAGTCATGCCGGGCAGGTCGGTGATCACTCCAGAGCCGGTTTGATAACCGAGTGACTGGATACATTCCAGCCTAGCTAATCGTTCGTTATAGTCACCATGGGGGCGACATTGATTAAATAGCGATTGATTAAAAGTTTCCATTTTTAGCAGGTAGCGATCAGCGCCTGCTGCTCGCCATAGTTTGAGCTCGTGGTGCTTTCTATCACCGAGGGACAAAGTGATCGCAATATCGAAATCTTGCTTAATCTTCTCTATCAGCTTGGCAATTTTTTCAGCGCTATATTGCCAGTCATCTCCAGACTGCAATACTACAGTGCCTATTCCTAGTTGAGCGATATCACTGACGGCATCAAAAATTTCAATATCTGTTAAGCGATAACGGCTAACTTGACGATTACTGCTGCGTAGACCGCAATAGTGACAGTTGTTGCGGCAATGATTAGAAAACTCGACGATACCGCGAATATATACTTGGTTGTTGAATACCTGTTGAGTCACGTATTTTGCTTGCTCAAATAGCCACTCATCGTGCTTTCCGCTTAGGAATTCAATAATCTGCTGTTGACTAAATTTGGCAGCTAAAAGGGAGCTAGGCGCTGACATTATTTATTGCCTTCTTCAAGTTGGCGAGTTACAGGATCTTGCGAGTGAGCATAAAACGCGGCTGCTTGCCTGCACTCTTCTACATAGCGGCTAATGGCTAATGGGTAATTATCACTGAGCTCAGTAGGACTCCCATTTTGGTACCAATGCTGCAACATGTACGGCTTTAGTCCCAAGCTAGGGCTGTGCAATTGCAGCCATAGTCCAGCTGCAGAAGTGAGAGTGCTGTGAGCATATTGGCCAACAAATACACTATCGCCTACAAGTAATATCGGCTGTAACGGCAGTGCTTGTGTGGTGATCCTTTTCACTTGTACAGGAAACTCTGCTTGCAGTTGCGCCCCCCAAATACTGGATTCTACGAATAACTGTTTGACGCTATCAGTTGGCATTTGCGGCCGTAATATTGCCGCAAATTCCTGTTGCCAAGCTGGGTGAGGCTTAAGTTCGATAATATCGAGTTGCTGCAAACGACCATTGATGAGTTGCTGGCGGATTGTTTCACCTACCTCTGAGTTGGCAAAGTTACTGTAGATTGCCGCATGTAACACAATAAAACTCGCCTCTTCAATGGCGGTCAGTAGTGCCGTTACATTTAACCCTGCTGAAGTTGTCACTCCATTCATAGTGCATTGTCACCCAAGGCTGTGATTTTGATGAATAGAGACATTGTTATAGGTAAATATCGCGTTCGCCTGAGTCGGTTTTTGCAAGGCAAATGCGTACATTACGCTCTCTTGCAGGACTCATTGCAGCAAGTTCAGATTCAATTAGGGCATTGCCGGCAACGCTGGTTTTTTCGCTGGCGTAATCGTTTAAATACTCCTTAAAGGTGATTAACGCGTTAGGTTGGCAAAACTTACCGATAAACTGTTGCTTTGCTAAGCCGATAAAGTGATCGCCAGTACGGCCTTTACGGTAGCAACCGGTACAAAATGACGGGATAGCATTTGACTCTGTAACCAGTTCATAAATGATGTCATCCATGGCGCGGTGGTCGCCTAAACTAAATTGTTCAGCATCATATTGTTCATGCTCACTGTCTTGATAGCCACCTGGTGAAGTGCGGCTGCCAGCGCTTATCTGTGAGACCCCCAATTCCAATAGCTCTTTGCGCAGTGCTGCGCTTTCACGGGTACTCATAATCAGTCCTGTGTAAGGAACGGCTAAGCGCGTAATTGCCACTATACGTTTAAAGCAAGCATCATCGATTTCATAAGGAGGCTTTTCACTTATTGCCGAACCATGGGCGGGCTCAATACGTGGAAATGAGATGGTGTGTGGGCCAATGCCACATACGGTTTCAAGTTCTTCAACATGCTTTAGCATAGCGAGTAGTTCAAACCTGTGGTCATACAAACCGAACAGGGCACCAATGCCGACATCATCAATGCCAGCTTCCATTGCACGATGCATGGCATAGAGCCGGTACAGGTAATCTTTTTTCTTGCCTTTTAGATGTACACTTTCATAGGTTGGCTGATGGTAAGTTTCTTGAAAGCACTGATAAGTGCCAATGGCTGCTGTTTTTAGTGTTTTGAAATCGTCAGTGCTCATTGGTGCACAATTGACATTGATGCGACGGATCTCTCCGCCTTTGTTGTCTTTTACGCTATACATAGTGCGTATACTGTCAACAATGGCTGTGACATTGTTGCGTGGATGCTCACCATAGACAGCTAAAATGCGTTTGTGCCCCATGGCTTCAAGAATCGCGACCTCTTTCTCTATCTCTTCATGGTTTAATGTCTTGCGTTTTAGTTGGTGGTTGTCAGCATTAAAGCCGCAATAGCTGCAGCTGTTTGCACAATGGTTTGAAACATAAAGCGGTGCAAAAAGAACGATACGATTGCCATAAATAGTATTTTTTATTTCGCGTGCAACGGCAAAAAGTTCCTCATCTAATTGCTGATGCTGGTTTTGTAATAGTATGGCTGTTTCTTCAATACTTAGCCCTTGGCATTGCTTAGCTTTGGCAAGGACTTGGCGGACTTGTTCAGCAGAAGGATTAGCAGCATTATTGATAACTGACCAAATAGCTTGTTCGTCAATAAAGCTCTTGTTGGCATTGTAATCGGCAATAGAAATTGTGTGCGGGTGTTCATGTGTAGTCATAATGAGGAAAACTCTATTTGCTAGCAATCAAAGCAGCGGCTCAATAACCGCTGCTCTGTCGTTATTAGGCTGGATTAACGCAATTTACTTGTTGCGTTGTTGATTAGCTGTAACAGGTACAATTTCTTGCTCAACCCATAAAGGCGTGTACTCTGCCGCATCGTGGTAGGGTACGTTACCGTGGATCATCATGGCCTTGAAATCATCAAAACGATATACAGCAAGGAACAAGTGCACCGGTAAGAATGCAGTTAGAAGTAAGCCGGCAACTAAATGTGCCTGACCCAATAGCCAAACCGCGTCACGTGGAGCTGCATGTGGAATTAGCCACAAAACTAAACCGGATAAAATGAGTACCGTGCCACCAATGACTACACATGCGCCAAACAGTTTTTGACCGGAGTTGTACTTGTTCATTGGTGGAACAGGGACTTTCTTACCAAGTAAAAACTTTTGTGGGTAGCCACCCAAAACCATAAACCACTTCACATCTCGTTCAGATAAACTGAACACGCGAGCGATAAATAGCACTACGCGGTCGAAAGCTATCAAGGTGAAAGCGAGTGCATCTAAGCTTAAAACAACACCTGCTACGATATGGATATCGTAAGTGAGTTGCATGCCACTTTGGGATAAAGGTTTAAAAAACAGTAGTAAGCCAGTAGCAGCTAAAGGTAAAAAGCTCAGTAATAAAATGTAGTGAAACACTCTCACATTCAGTGGGTGTTTTTGAATTGGTCTCATATCATGCTGGTCATGATGCATTGTCATATCTCCCTTAAGAGTTCAGCTTGGTGCGGTCAACAAAGTGGGTATGCAGTAGCTCGTGAGACATATGCCCAAGAGGTTTACCACCAAATTCTTTGTAATACTTTTCAACGGCAGGGTTGGCGTGGCTCACGCGCAATTTTGCAATGCTGTCATCTTTGTATAAGCCGGCGCTGCGGCTTTTGATGTAATCGTTGCGGCTAGCCACTTTGCTTGCAAACCAGCCTACAGGTATCGCCATTACTGCTAAGAATGCACTGCCGATGGCCATAAATTTACGGCGTGATATAAAGAAACTATCTTCAGCAAATTCATGCTTATTGTTGTTCATGATGTTGCTCCTTAATTAGATGTTTGCAATCCAAGATGACCCATTACCGTCGATAGGCTGACCACCACCGTTAACGCATCCGCCAGCACAGTTCATTACTTCAATAAAGTGATAAGGGGATGTGCCAGCCATGACATCACGTAAAATAGGTTCAATGTTCTTGCCCATGTCATGTACAACCGCGACATTGACGGTGACATCTTGAGATAGTTGTTGATCAAACAAAGTCACAGAGGCTGCTTTTACTCCGGCTAAACCACGCACAGGCTCAAACTCTAACTTGGCCATTTCATTGCCTGTCAGTACCTTATGCGCAGTACGCAACGCGGCTTCCATTACTCCGCCTGTTGTGCCAAAGATAGTGCCCGCACCGGTATATTCGGAAAATAAGCTATCCCCCTTAAATTCAGGTGTGTGAGCTAAATCTATTTCAAGTAATTTCAGTAGTTGAGCCATTTCTCGGGTGGTGAGTACGGCATCAACATCTTGATAAGAAGCTACGTTGGCTCCGTGTTGTTGATGATATTTCCATGCAGAGTTAAATTCTGGCCGCGAGGCTTCTAGTTTCTTTGAGGTACAAGGCATTACTGCAACTGTGAAAATCTTTTCAGGCTGCATGTTATATACTTCAGCGCCGTAGGTTTTCGCGACGGTTCCTGCCATTTGTTGCGGAGACTTTGCGGTTGATAAATTGGCAAGTAAACTTGGGTAGTTGGTTTCTAAATAACGCACCCAGCCTGGGCAGCAAGAGGTAAATTGCGGCAGTGCACCAGCATCAGCTTCGCCTTTTACATTTGCATGTAAGCGATGGATAAACTCACTACCTTCTTCCATGATGGTTAAATCAGCGGCGAAGTTACAATCGAAGATCTTAAAACCGGCTTTGTTCATAGCGCCGTATAACTTGCCAGTGACCAATTCTCCAGAGCCTAAGCCAAACTCTTCACCGATTGCGACTCGCACTGCTGGAGCAATAATCCCCACGACTTTTACATCTTTATCGGCAAGTTTCTCAATAACTGTTTCGAGTGCTGAGTGGGTTTCTTTAATCGCACCAAAAGGGCAGTTAATCAAACACTGACCGCAACTTAAGCACTTATCTTTGTTAATTGAATGTGCCGCACCTGATGCGCCTTCAATAGCGTTGGTTGGGCAAAACTTTTGGCAAGCATCACAGCCTTTACATTTTGATGCATCTATCTCAATCAGACCTTGGATCTCTCCAGGTTGATAGCTGGTGACAGTCATAGCGTTCCTTATTCTCAGTCATTAGATAATGCTTTAATAAAAAGCATTTCTAGTGGTTATTATTTTTACGATGAATTAAAGACGCAAAAATATAGGGTAAATATATTTTTTAAAATGTTTTGCTGATCAAATTATTGATATTTTATTTATTGATAACTGTTTTTTATATTGGGGTTGTTTTTGAGGAGGAACTATATATTTTAGCTGGTTAAATTCATTTTAATTATAATGGTTAGTTAATTTTTATTATCTTTAAATTCTTTGCGATAAAGGCGTTTTAAAGCTTAAGTTGTTGTTTTGAATCGACTTGAAGCATACTTGCCCGTCATTTTGATGTGGGACATATTGTCCGCATAAGTACTTGATAGGCGTGATACCGCTCACCTGTAGGTATAATCAGTGCTTATACGGTTTTTTGCCTTTTTATTTTGGCTGTATTTGAAGTTGCTAAATAAGTGGGAGCTTGGCTTGTCATTGCTAATTTATCGGGTGCTACAATATATCTCGCTTAATTAAGTGGTGTGGTTTAAACTTTAGTTATTAAGTTGTATACTATTTATGGGTTTAGGCTGGGAATTTATTTGAGCTACTTTTATTTATTTTTAAACTGCCTTTTATAATGCTCTTTTTATTTTGGATTCTTTTGGTTGTTATTTTATTTTTGGTTTTGTTTTTATTTGTAAGCTTTAAGCTATGTATGAAAATATTATTATAAATAGCTAACAATATTATTTTATACTTTGAGTGCGCTGGCGATTAGTGCACTTGACTATATGAACGTCATGGTTTTATGTCAGCGCACTATTTACAAAGAATGCAGTCGAGTGCAGTTGAGCATCATTGTTAGCTTAATCTTTGTTTAATGGTATTAGGTTAATTTAACGTCTTTCAACATGAAAGGAATCGGTTTTGAAAATAAATTTACTATCGACGTCAAAAGACTACTTTATCGGTTCAGGGGTAATGCTTTTAGGCCTAGCCTATAACTTGATTGAAAAGGATCTATTTGGCGTAGCGGCTTTCTCTCTATTTTTCATAGCATTTTTAGGCTTGGCGCTTGTTAAGCGTAAAAATAGTGAATACAAGTGAATACCATCATAGCGTTTAAGTCGTTTCTTGATGCAAGACTAAATTGAACAACACAATAGGTGCTGATTGACTTATACTTGTGGCTAGCTTTATTAAAGCTGGCTTGTTTTAGCTCAGTCTTATTTCATTTAGCAGGTGGCTTTTGATCAACTTACTGGTGTTTTGCGCAATTGTGGTTTTCTATTTCTGGTCAAAGGAAAGTGAGATCTCACCAGTAGAAGCTATGTTTGCTCTGGGGTTTTACGCTATTTATATTGTGGTTTACCTGTTTGTGCCACCTTTTGCGAATGCCAGTTCGAGCCAGATGGGTTTACTGTATGGTTTGGTTCCCGCTGTATCGGTATCTGCCGTTTTATTTCCTCATTTTAATCAGCAATCGCCCGAAATTGTCACTCGTTGCTTGGGCTGGATAGGGCTGGCATTGGTATTTGCCATCTTATTGTGTTTTAAAATATTTGTTTGGTAACTTACGCTTATCGTTTCAATGCCGTTTCAAGGCTTTTCAACTTAGCTTCATCTTCACTTCTTGGTTATTAAACTCTCGCTGAACAGCTAAATATCAATTGCTATTACATTCTGGACGTTGCTCTTTTGTTAATTGCATTGTTGTCACACTTTGCTCGTTTAGTGATCAAGGTGTGCGGGCGTCACATAATTTAAAGCTGCAATAGCGATATACGTTCTATTTTTGTGATCGAGATCGGTTAACTGTATATCAAATTGGGTATCTGGGTTTGGAATTGATTTAGATCAACTTTTGTTAAAAGTGGATCTGGCAGGATTTGCGCAAATGTAAGGAAATTGAAAATAAAGACAGCGCTAATTGTTGTATTAATGGAGTAGTATGATGAACAAAAAAATCGTTTCTAGCATGATCGCCACCGCCCTTCTCACAACCGGTTTCACTTCTTCAGTATTAGCTCACCAAGCGGGCGATATTATCGTTCGCGCTGGTGCAGTAGTTGTTGCACCAAATGAGTCTAGCCCAGTTGTTGCTGATATCGCTGAATTTGGAGTCAACGACAACACACAGCTAGGTTTAAATTTTGGTTATATGATCACTGATAACATCGGTATTGAGTTATTAGCGGCAACACCTTTTAGTCACGATGTTTCATTAGGTTCACTAGGTAAGATTGCAGAAACTAAGCACCTACCACCAACATTAGTTGCTCAGTATTACTTTGGCGATGCTAATTCAAAACTTCGCCCATACATTGGTGCGGGTGTTAACTTCACTAACTTTTTCGACAATGAATTCACCGCAGAAGCAAAAGAGCTAGGTTTATCAGAGCTAAGCATGTCTAATTCATGGGGCGTTGCGGCTCAGGTTGGTCTAGATTATCAAATTAATGATAGCTGGTTAGTTAACGCTTCTGTTTGGTACGCGCAGATCAGCACTGACGTTAAGTTTAATTTAGGTGATGCGCCGCAGAAGGTTGAAACCGATATCGACCCATGGGTTTATATGGTGAGTGTGGGTTACACATTCTAAGCCTATTTTAATTGGACAAATCCCACCCATGAAAAAGGAGCCGTTTGGCTCCTTTTTACTTATAAACTATATAGACTTAGCGTTATTTAGATGCTTTCTTAGCGGCACGTTCTGCTTTTTTCTGCTCTTTGGTTTTCCAATGCCGAGTATTGTAAACAAACTCAGGAAGCCCTTTAGTTAGCCATGCAACTAAACGCCAACGCTTAGTTACATAGGCTTTGCGCTTTCCAGCCTTCATTGCCTTGATGACTTGGCTTGCGACAACATTAGGTGGCGAGAGCCATAAACGATTTTGCTGCATAGCCGCTTTATCTAACATACCTAACTGGATATCAGTGATGGTGATTGGCAATTTCAAGCGCTGGGCATGCATGCTCAAACCTTCTAGGTAGTTTTGGGCATAGGCTTTTGAGGCATGGTAGGCAACACTTGGGCCACCACGCAGACCAGCAATAGAGTTTATTGCTGCGAGTTGGCCATAACCTTGCTCACGAAATAGCCTAAAGGCCGTATTGCAAATTACCGAGAAGCCTTGCACATTAACTGTGATGATATCTTGTTCAGGTTGCCAAGGCAGTTCAGGATCATAATGGGTAAGGCCGGTATTGACCAAAACGAGATGGGCACCACCTAAAGATTGCCAAACGGCATTTAGGCTGGCTATCACAGCTTGCGGGTCGTCAATTTGCAGTGGAAAAACCTGTGCCTTAGTTGGCAATGATTGACTAAACTCGGTAAGCGATTGTGGATCTTGTGCTAATAGGGCCAGTTCAACGCCGTCTTCTGCAAGTTGTTTTGCAATTTCACGGCTAAGTAATGAGCTAGCGCCCACAATTATTGCAGTTGCTTGTGTCATATGGGTATTCGACTTCGAATAGGTAACTTATCATAGAAAGATATGTGTATTAGAACAAGATTAATTGTCGTTTGCTGTGACACGGATTGTGAGAATGGATGATGCGCGTCCATAACCACGTAAGTTAAACCGGTTTACGTATATTTATCTGATTGTTGTAACTCAACATAGTGGTCAAATAACTTGTTATTCACTATTTGATCGTTAACTAATATAAAATTCAAGTTCGGACATATAGACTTCTAGAAGTCTTGATGTATTATTAGGAGCATAAAAATGAAACAGTGGTTTAAACCTTTCTTATCTTTAGCGGTTGTAGCAGGCATTTTAACGGGTTGTGCAACACCTAATGCAGTGGTGGAGATCCATGGTGAGGTTTGGTACAAGGAGCGCATGATGCTACCTGAAGATGCAGTTATTACTGTTCAAGTTCAGGATGTTTCTTTAGCTGATGCACCTGCCGAAGTTATTGCAGAGTTTGAACGTAACGATGTCAGTACACCAGTACCGTTTCAGTTTTTAATTAATAGAGATCAATTTGAACCAGGGCATACCTACAACATAGGTGCGCGCATTACTTATAACGGCGAATTGATGTTTATTAATACCCAAGCTTACCGAATTGATTTGGACTCCATTGAGCCTATGTCAGTTCTAGTGCAGAAGGTGGCGCGTTAACTAAGAGCTAAACTTTAGCAACTCTCGGTGCGTCTCTTTCTGGTTGGTCACTCAAATTAGTAAAGAGGCGCGATATGCCGGTTAAAATTCCTGACAATCTTCCAGCGGCTGGGATCTTAGAGTCTGAGAACATCTTTGTGATGTCAGAAACTCGAGCTGCAAATCAAGATATTCGTCCGATGAAGGTATTAATACTGAATTTAATGCCAAATAAGATTGAAACCGAAACCCAGCTTCTGCGCCTTTTAGGTAACACTCCTTTGCAAGTTGATGTCGACTTACTGCGCATCCACGATAAAGCATCCAAACATGTCTCGATTGATCATATGAACAACTTTTATCGTGATTTTGAGCAAGTGCGCCACAAAAACTACGATGGTTTAATTATTACTGGTGCGCCACTAGGCCAAGTTGAATTTGAAGATGTGTCTTATTGGGACCATATTCGCGAGATTATTGATTGGTCGCAGCAACACGTCACTTCTGTACTGTTTTTATGTTGGGCGGCGCATGCAGCGCTATTTCATCTGTACGGGTTAAATCGCAAGTTACTTACAACTAAACGTTCTGGGGTGTTTACTCATAAACGAACAACTAAGCACTACCCATTATTGCGAGGGTTTGATGATGAGTTTTTCGCGCCGCATTCACGCTTTGCAGAAATGGATGTAGCCTTATTGAAAGCGCATCCTGAGCTAGAGGTTCTTACGGAATCTGAGACAGCTGGCGCTTACATGGTGCTGAGTACAAATAATCGTAACTTGTTTGTGATGGGGCATCCTGAATATCAAAAGTCGACGTTAAAAGATGAATATTTACGTGATTTAGCCCAAGGGCTTAAGCCTGAGATCCCTGAAAATTACTTTAGTGATAATGACCCTGAAAAGTCACCAATTGCTCGATGGCACAGTCATGGCAGCCTATTAGTCAGTAACTGGTTAAATTATTATGTCTATCAGTTAACACCTTACAACCTTGATGACATGAGCGCTATTACGCCATGGGAGTCATAAGCTTGTGAGACGCTACCATGTTAAATAAATGCCAATAATGAACTTTTAATTATTGGCATTGAGTAATAAATAGGCTTTATTTAGCAAATAGGTTAATGGTAATAATGTCTTCATATAAGCCCGCTCGAGCAAAAGGCATAGGTGAGTTTTCGAAGTATATTGCCATTTTCTGCCCATCTAAAAGACGGTTACTGATACTGAACTCTGCTTCATTGATTAAGCTTACCTGTTGACCAAGAAACAATACCTGATATGGAACTTTGTTTTGTTTATTTTTTAGGTTAACTAAGCTGCCTTTATTTGATGACGACATTGATATATCAACATAACTATTACTTTCGATAAAAAGCGGGAGCTCTTTACGGTTTTTTTGAGTTAAATTACCCAAGTCAATTCTAATCGAGGTACCAGTTGGAGGAAGCCAACTGTCGTTTGTATTGCTTATTTTGGCGCGAACATACGGAGCGACTTGATAATTAAAAGAATAGTTGTTTGTCGCTATGACACTATTAGCATCACTTTTGAGTTCGATATCCAATATGCCTCGATATGCACCTGGATAAAAGGTGCCTCCATGAGGAATGTATGCCCATAAGTTTATTTTCCGCTGCCCTAAAACCGGTAGGATATAATCGCTTCTACCGGTTTGTGTTAGTGGCTGGCGTAACTTATTTTTGAGTTCATATCGATGTTGTGACGTGCTCCCTTTGAGCAATGGCTCTCCTCCCGTTGGTTGTCTAATCACAATCTCTTTTGCGCAAGCAGATAATTGCCTGTCGAGATAAATATTACCTGGGATCCATATGCCTTTTTGGCCCTTGCTTTCTGCTATTGCTGACTGAGTTTTTAACTCAACCTGCCAAACACCGTTACATGAGTCTCGCTCTTTTTGAGACTGTGAATAAGCAAGGCTAGTAAAGCTAAGGTAAGATATCGCCAGCATTAAGATCGTATTATTGAAGCTACATACTTTCATTACAGTTCTCCTTAATACATGAGATATAGAGCGTACCCAGATCGATTAAGTGGCTATTGTTCTGGGTAATCGTAAGTGTCTTGGATTTATATTTTTGACTCGAAATTTTAATCTCATACTCACCTGGTTCGATGCCTTGAATATAAAAACGGCCAGACTTATTGGTAAAAAACGCTAACGTGAAATCCTTACTAGTAATAGTGCCTTGCAAATAGCTAATAGGTTCACCATTACTTGTTTGTAACACGCCTTTTGCAGTGTATGAGCGATTGGAGCCAATCATAAAAACGTGGCCAGTAGCTGCGCCGGGAGATATTGTCAGTCGACTTTCTCCCCAGTCATATCCGATAGGGGCATTAGGTACATTTAAATCAATTGTGTTCGTAATATAAGCTACATCGAGTGGCAATAATGCGCCTATATTCGATGTGCCAGAGGCTTCATATTGCTGGTTTTGATCGACACCTAAAAGAATCTCCTGCTCTGACAGTGATGGATGGAGTTTAGAAATAACAAAAGGCCCTTCTTTCGATCGTCCCCAGCCTATATGTCCATCAACTATGCCTATTGCGGTGTTGCCTCTTATTGATGCTGTGTAACTTGCTTCGTTATTGGTTTTGCTATTGTTATTTCGTTCAACTTCGAGCTCAACTCTAAGGCGATTTGCAGTGTAATCAAATTGAGCGTTCTGGCTATCTCGTCCATCTTCATATTCTAGTTGTGCTCGATAGCCAAGACTGCCGACTCGGTCATTATTGGTTTTACTTGCCTCAAGGCGAGCGTATTGGTTAGCGCTATTGTAGTTAGCGGCAAGGTTTAGCCTGTTTTGAGTATTTGAGCGCCGCCAGTCAATAGTGAAAAAGTACTCTACTTCGTCATTGTCATCGTTGTAAGCCGCGGCATCGTTATAGGTGACCCCTGAGCCTAGAGTCCAATCACCTGAACGCCAATTAATGGTCATTGAGAGGTTACTTTGGGCTGTATCGTGAGTGTCTTTGTAATAGGAGCCCGATATTGTTGTGTCCCATGCATTATTTATTACCCAGACATAGTTGGCTAAATAGCGCTCATAGGAGGTGGGTAAAACTTCAATATCCCAAGGTGATGAAGTAAATGAGTCTGCAAAATCGGCACTTACTCTGAGATTGGGAGTGTTATTAGAGTTGCCGGCAACAGTGCTTTCAAATGTAAATGACACGACACTACCAACACCAGTGTCATCTAAATTACTTAATGAAACACGGCTGGATAGGTTGCCCCAAGAAGTTCCGAGAGTGGCTGTTGCTCCAAGTATTTGTCCATATTGTGCTATCGCGCCATTCACACCAAGAGTTAGCCATGACGATACACCATATTCAGCAAAACCCATTACGGTCCACGTATCTAAATAATCTACGCCATTTTCGGCATAGATAGATGGGGCTCCAGCGCTTAACCCAAAATTGAGCATATCTTCATTTAACAGCTTGCTATTATAAAATTGACTGAATACAAAACGTTCAGATTTTCCAGAAAGATAGGTAACATCGACGATGATGTCATTGGCTCCGTTGGTCATTGGAAGGTTGTTAAGATTAAAACGGCCGGCTTCTTGTCTACCACTGAAAATTAGCTGACCATTGACCGTTATTTCAACTTCAGCGCTTTCTTTAAGAATTAATTCTTGATTGTTATTAGGCCCAATAACACGATCGGGTTGCAGTTCTGCATAATTACTTGATACAGAAAGTCCCCCCATACTGATCCCTGACAAATGACCAGCGACATTAGTACCAGAGCCAACATCCCCTATCGAGAGTCTGAAGGGCATATTAGGTTTATCGTAAAAAGCGACCCATTCTCCACGTAAGAAGTTGTTCGTTTCATCTGTGACTTCTATATGGTTTGCTAACGAGAGGTTCACTCCAGTTGCACCGCCAAAGTTCATTTGAGCTAACCAATCAATGCTCGAAAAATGGCTATTGTCCCTTGCTTCCCAATTTTGAGAGTGGTTAAAATTGATACTGTTGAGCCAGCTGAAAGAACCACTTTTTGAGGGAATAAATGAGCTAAATGGATCACTGAAGTCTACGTCATATAAACCAAAAGCTTCGGGCTTAACGCTAAGGTCTAAAGATAAAGTCGATGGATTAAAAGTGATATCTAACCCTTTTTGGGCTAATGCTTTAAGGGAGATCATTCCGTTGCTATCTTGGCTTGCCGCTAAAATACTCTGCCAAACTTCATCGGTGATCTTTGGGCCAAGTAAAGATTTTAGTGAGTGGTATGAAACTGAATCAACAACAGTTCCATCTAAGTTGACTGCTATATCACCAAGAACTCTTCCATCAATTTCTAGCGGCAATGACAAGCTCATTGCTTGGGTAGGTAAGGGCAGTAGCAATGTCAGCAGTAAACTGATCCATAAGGGTAAAGCTGGAATACTCGTCACCAGATTTCCTTTATTTCCACCTTTACTTGTCTATCTTGTGGCGATAGCAAAGTGTTCATAGCTATACTTATCGACTCACCTGGGACTAGATATTGTTGACTTAGTAGATGTTGAATATCCTGCCATTTCCAGTGGTAAGTCTGATGTTCACTTGTAACCGTAAAAGATAGCTGCGGTATAATCACCACTCCATTACCATCGTTAGCAAGTTCCATAGCAACTGGTACTTTATTTTTGTAAGTGATATTCGCTGACATTAAATTGGTGACATTGTCCGGAGATACAAAGGCTAATGCACCGATTTGGAACAACATCTTGATGCTGCTTTGAGCGACATCGTCTTTGATTGGGAGTTGGCTAAATATCACTCTATATGATTGAGAACGAGAAACATCGTCGCCAATGTACTTAACCTTAATCATTTGCGTACTACTCGGTGGAACAAGTACTTGAGGTGGAAAAATAAAAAAATCCTCGGTATCAATCAATTTCTCTGTATTGCTATCTGATACCTGTCTTTGCTTAACAAAGACCTCTAATGGCAATGGTTGATTTGTTGTATTGTTTATTTGAAACGATTGCTCAGTTTTGCTGCCTTGAGCGGAGAAAAAGCTCACCATAGGAAATAGTTCAAAAGCTTGAACCAATGGGGATAACAACGAAATAAATAGAAATATGAATGCTCGCATAAGTCCTCAAACGGGGCCATAAGGCCCCGGAATGATTGAACACCTTGGTTATTTATCTTGGATAAAGTGCAACATACATTGATGTTTTGTATTCGCCGGCCTTTTCCCAACCGTTAATAACAGGCTTAATCGTCAGCGTATTGTTCGCACTTAAATAACCTTCAGTGCTGTTGCTGACGTCCATCCCCACCTCAATGGCATGGCTATTACTTGCATTGTTTTCTGAATCAATTGTTCCTGAAGTTCCATTAAATGAGACTTCAAGGGGAATAACATCGACACCGTTGCTATTTTTAAACGCTTGTGCGCCAACAACTAATGTACCTTTGGCATTATCGTTATTGCACCATGCTTGGAACTTAAACTCACTCGCGGCTTCATAGGGAGTTTTTACATCTAACTCAATGGATTGATCTTGCGTTGAATACATGTAGCAACGCTGCGGGATCTCTCCAGTTAAGTTGACATTAAATTGACTTGCGCCATCTGGATGTTCATCAGGGTTGCTAGACCAGTTATTTGCTGCTGCACCAGCTGAAAAAAGCAAAGCAACCACAACACTACTGATTAACGTTTTCATTTTATTCACCTTAGAGGTTTGGCTTGGACAATTTGAGTGTATCTATAAAGAGGTATGGTTTGTTATCGTCCATAGGGATGGTTAGGTGCTATAAAAAGAACTAATTTGGAACTAGTTTAAGGGAGAAGAAAAGTTGATTGAAAGATTGTTTAGTGGCTAAGCGCATTGAAAGCTGATGTTTGCTACCGCTGCACTTTGTGCACTGCTGTTTTCTGGCTCCATTAATAAGCTATTTATCTGTGAGCGACTACGCTTGCCGGTTTTCAGCAATATACTGGACACATGGCATTTGACGGTGCTGAGGCTTAAATGAAGTTGGTTGGCAATTTCCTTGTTGCTACTGCCATTTAAAAGGTGGAAAAAAACTTGCTTCTCTCTACAAGAAAGTAAGTACTTATCACCTAATTGATTTAAAGAATGCTGACCGGTTTCTGATGAATTAACCAAGACTTTTAGTGCTAGTGACATCGCATCTCGACTAAACCATAACTGCTTATTTTCGATTGTGCGTAATGCTCTAATAAGCATTTCTAGTGTGAGTTCAGTGGTAATTAAACCTGAAAAACCTTTAGAAATAATCTCTGCGACATTCGCTTCGTCAATATGAGTAGCATTAACTAATAGCCATTGCCCTCCACGTTGAATTGGAGGTATGCCATTTACAACATTAGTACCAAAAGTCGCGTTATCAAGGATCACAATTGTGTCTGACGTTAATTGGAAAAGGTTTTCGGTATTCTGTTGTTGAATAATTTTTTGAGTGTCAAATCTGCTGGCTAAAATAGCCGCTACAACAGCTTTCCATGTGTCATTGGTTGATACGATATATATACATTGTTCGTTTTGAACGGTCATCTTTCATTCCTTGAATTAACCCTATTTAGGCTAGCTTGCATTAAGTCATGTTGTGATAAATAAATCCTTGACGCTGCTCACTATTATGCTTTTTCACCTACCTTCTTTAGGCTATTTTGCTAGCAAAGATTGTAATTGGCTTGTTTGAGCGGGTTTGAATTAATCAAATATTCTTGGCGCAACTTGTTTGTAAATATTAAGTGACAACCCTTACTCATGCTTAGGTATAAAATTGACCAATCAGTACTTGCTTTACGTTCGCGTAAACGTCAGAGTGGTAAATATTGAGCAAGATCACATTTATATTGGCTAGAGAATAACCTCGGAACGACTCAACAACAAAGCCCTGTACCCCAAATTTTATATGGCTTTGGCGTCGTTTAAGTAAAGGTTAACTAGCGTATTAGCGGAGTAATTATGAGTTCAGTTCAGTTAGATCAAGATATTGTTATTGTGGCAGCCAAGCGCACTCCTATGGGTGGGTTTCAAGGCGCGCTATCAAGTGTCGCTTCACCAAAGCTTGCTGCGACAGCAATCAAGGGCGTTATGCAACAAACGGGTTTAGCTGGTGAGCAGGTTGACGAAGTCTTAATGGGTTGTGTGCTTCCCGCAGGTCTTGGTCAAGCACCTGCACGTCAAGCAACGCTTGGGGCAGAGTTGCCATTGTCTGTTGGCGCAACCACAGTGAATAAAGTCTGTGGCTCAGGGATGAAAACCGTGATGTTGGCGCATGATTTAATTAAAGCTGGTAGCGCAAATGTTGTGGTTGCTGGTGGTATGGAAAGTATGAGCCAAGCACCATATTTATTGGATAAAGCCCGCGGTGGAATGCGTATGGGGCATGGTAAAGTGCTAGATCATATGTTTCTTGACGGTCTTGAGGATGCCTACACTGGTGGCGCGATGGGGACATTTGCACAAAATACAGCAGATGACTTTAAGTTAACCCGAGAGCAGATGGATAGTTTTGCATTAAGCTCACTCGAAAAAGCCAATGCAGCAATTAACTCTGGCGCTTTTACCGATGAAATTACACCTGTGACAGTTGCAAACCGCCGCGGTGACATCGTGGTTGATACCGATGAACAACCGGGTAATGCACGCCCTGATAAAATCCCAACTCTGCGTCCCGCTTTTGCCAAAGATGGCACCATTACCGCAGCCAACTCCAGCTCAATTTCCGATGGTGCAGCAGCATTAATGCTCATGACTCGTAGCCAAGCAAATGAATTAAAGCTGGATGTATTGGCCACAATTAAGGGCCATAGCACTCACGCACAAGAGCCATCAATGTTTACCACTGCACCCGTTGGTGCCATGAACAAACTCCTTAATAAGGTGAACTGGGATAAACAAGATGTTGATCTGTTCGAGATCAACGAAGCCTTTGCCATGGTGACAATGTTGGCAATTTCTGAGCTTGGACTTGATGCCGGCAAGGTTAATGTTAATGGCGGTGCTTGCGCATTAGGCCATCCGATAGGTTGCTCGGGCGCTCGTGTGTTAGTCACCCTAATCTATGCACTTAAAGCACGTGGCCTTAAGCGTGGTGTGGCATCACTTTGTATTGGTGGTGGTGAAGCAACAGCTATGGCGATTGAACTGTAATTTAAGCCTGTTAACGCTCTATTGGGGAAATGATAGAGCGAGTAAGTAAATCAAATAATCAACAAGACCGAACCTGCGCACAGCCACGGCAAACATAGCCAAACAATAAGGCCAAGCAGGTTCACTATGGTGCAAATGTCAGTGATTGACTTTGCCAAATTAGGAAGCGATATGACAACTCAAGTGAAGCATTACATCAATGGCGAATGGGTATTAGGTCAAGGTGACAAGCAAATCGCCGTAACTAACCCTGCTAATAACCAAACGATAGCTGTGGTCAATGCGGCAACGGATGCCGAAGTGCTCAGTGCCATTGCTGGTGCTAAAGAGGCGTTTCAAAGTTGGAAAGAAGTGCCGGTCTCAGAACGTGCTCGGGTGATGCTTAAGTATCAGCACTTGTTAAAAGAGCACCATGATGAAATTGCCACCATTTTAGCGCAAGAGACTGGTAAAACCTTTGATGATGCTAAAGGCGATGTTTGGCGTGGTATTGAGGTAGCTGAACACGCTTGTAATATCGCTTCTATGATGATGGGCGAAACCGTTGAAAATGTGGCTCGTTCTATCGATACCTATAGCTACACGCAGCCTTTAGGAGTGTGTGCAGGTATTACACCATTTAACTTTCCTGCGATGATCCCATTATGGATGTTCCCGTTAGCCATTGCCTGTGGTAACACATTTGTGCTTAAGCCATCAGAACAAGATCCAATGACGCCGCAACGCTTAATAGAGTTGTTTGAACAAGCGGGGGCGCCAAAAGGCGTGGTGCAACTAATCCATGGTGATAAAAGCGCAGTGGATATTTTACTCAGCCATGATGATATCAAAGCGATTTCATTTGTTGGTTCAGTCAACGTAGGTCAATACATCTACAAAACCGGTACCGATAACCTTAAGCGTGTGCAAGCTTTTGCCGGCGCTAAAAACCACTGCGTGATCATGCCTGATGCTAACAAGCAGCAAGTGATTAACAACTTAGTCGGAGCATCAGTAGGTGCGGCAGGTCAACGCTGCATGGCGCTATCAGTAGCGGTATTTGTTGGTGCGGCGAAAGAATGGATCCCTGAGCTGAAAGAGGCGATTGCTAAAGTTAAGCCTGGACTTTGGAATGATAAAGACGCCGCTTATGGCCCGGTCATTAGTCCGGCAGCGAAACAGCGCATTATTGGCTTAATTGCTAAAGGTAAGGAAGAGGGGGCTGAATGTTTACTTGATGGCACCGATTATACTGTCGCGGGCTATGAGTCGGGCAACTGGGTTGGGCCAACCATGTTCGATAAAGTGACCACGGATATGAGCATCTACCAAGAAGAGATTTTTGGACCAGTGCTTTGTTGCATGAATGCCGACACCCTGGAAGATGCGATTGCCATTGTCAACGATAGCCCTTATGGCAACGGCACTTCAATCTTTACAGCAAGCGGCGCGGCTGCGCGTAAGTATCAACATGAAATTGAAGTGGGCCAAGTGGGTATAAACGTGCCGATCCCTGTGCCACTACCTTTCTTCTCATTTACAGGCTGGAAAGGCAGTTTCTATGGTGATCAGCATGCCTATGGTAAGCAAGCAGTGCGTTTTTACACAGAAACCAAAACCATTACAGCGCGCTGGTTTGAGTCTGATATCGCCGTGGCATCAACACCGAATATGACTATTGACCTTAAATAAACATAAGCTCGCCACCTTAATGGTGGCGAGCTTTTTGAGCTGATAAGTGTAATTAGTCGCTGCAACAAGCAAATATCACAAATTAATAATCAATAGAGGTCAGCTTGCTTAGCTGCAGGCATTACAAGACCCAAAGCTTTGACCCACATTAAGTGGTGTTTAGAGCATGAGACAGTATAAATAGGAGTACCCAGATGGATTTCAACCTCAATGAAGACCAACGCCAATTTGCCGATCTGGCACAGCAGTTCGCCAAAGAAGAGCTTGCACCTTTTGCTGCGAAATGGGATGAAGAGCATCACTTCCCGAAAGACGTGATCCAAAAAGCCGGCGAGCTTGGTTTTTGCTCCTTATATTCGCCTGAATCAGAAGGCGGCATGGGACTGTCTCGCTTAGATGCATCGATTATTTTTGAGCAGCTATCTATGGGCTGTACCGCAACCACTGCGATGCTAACCATTCATAATATGGCGACTTGGATGATCACCAGTTTTGGCTCTGAAGTATTGCGTCAAGAGTGGTCTGAATCATTAACCACAGGGGAAAAGCTTGCCTCTTACTGTTTAACTGAACCCGGTTCTGGAAGTGACGCGGCATCATTACAAACCAAAGCGGTGCGTGAAGGCGATGAATATGTGATTTCAGGTTCAAAGGTATTCATCTCAGGTGCAGGCGCAACCGAAATGTTGGTGGTGATGTGTCGTACCGGTGAAGCGGGACCAAAAGGTATTTCAGCCATTGCTGTGCCAGCAGATGCTGCAGGTATTATTTATGGTAAAGCTGAAGACAAGATGGGCTGGAATGCACAGCCAACTAGGCAAATCACCTTTGAAAATGTGCGTGTGCCAGTGGCTTATCTACTTGGCGAAGAAGGTCAAGGCTTTACCTTTGCGATGAAAGGTCTTGATGGTGGACGGATCAATATTGCAACTTGTTCAATCGGTACAGCGCAAGCAGCCCTTGAGCGTGCCACTGAATATATGAATGAGCGCAAACAGTTTGGTAAACCGCTGGCGGCGTTTCAAGCGTTACAGTTCAAACTTGCTGACATGGCAACAGAACTGGTCGCTGCGCGTCAATTGGTACGTTTAGCAGCGTTTAAGTTAGACGTTCAAGATCCTGAAGCTACAGCCTATTGCGCGATGGCGAAACGCTTTGCCACAGATATCGGCTTTAAAGTGTGTGACGAAGCATTACAGATCCACGGCGGTTACGGCTACATTCGTGAATACCCATTAGAGCGCCATATGCGTGACGTGCGAGTACACCAAATTTTAGAGGGAACCAACGAAATCATGCGCTTAATTATTTCTCGTCGTTTGTTAGATGAAAACGCGGGCGCAATTTTATAGAGATTGACGCTAACAAGTCGTCACTTGCTTGATTTCAGGATTGTAACAGGAGTTTTTATGACAGTAGCAACAGATAATAGCTTATTGAAGCAGCAAATAGTTGGCAATACCGCGGTAATTAGTATCAATAATCCGCCAGCCAATACATGGACCGCTGAGAGCTTACAAGAACTAAAACATGAAGTATTAGCGTTAAATGAGAATAAAGACGTTTACGCCTTGGTGATCACTGGTGAGGGCAATAAGTTTTTCTCTGCGGGAGCTGATTTAAAATTGTTTGCTGATGGCGATAAACAAAATGCCGCTGAAATGGCAGGTTATTTTGGTGAAGCTTTTGAAACATTAAGTGCTTTTCGTGGTGTGTCTATTGCTGCGATTAACGGCTACGCCATGGGCGGTGGCTTAGAAGTGGCACTGGCTTGTGATTTACGTATTTGTGAAGAGCAGGCACAGTTAGCATTGCCTGAAGCGACTGTTGGTTTACTGCCCTGTGCTGGTGGTACCCAAAACTTAACCGCTCTTGTGGGTGAAGGTTGGGCAAAACGTATGATTTTGTGTGGTGAGCGCATCTCAGCTGAAAAAGCAGAAAAAATCGGCTTAGTTGAAGAAGTGGTTGCACAGGGTAATGGCTTTAATGCAGCTATGGGGCTGGCTGAAAAAGTGGCCAATCAAAGCCCGAGCAGTGTTAAAGCCTGCAAAACGCTAGTTCAAGCTGGCCGCAGTATGCCGCGTTCACAAGCGCTCCCTCTTGAGCGAGAGTTATTTGTTGAGCTGTTTGATACCCAAGATCAAGCAGAAGGGGTAAATGCGTTTTTGAACAAGCGCAAAGCAAATTGGAAGAATGCCTAATGAGTGAGGTTAATAGCGAGCAAGTGCTGTTTAGCACCTTGCAAACCCCATCGACTAAGCGCATTGGTGTGGCGACGTTAAATATCGAAAAAGCCCTTAACGCATTAAACCTGAATATGGTGCAGTTATTAGCTGCGCAGCTCAGCGCTTGGCAAAAAGATGATTCAATTGTTGCAGTGATACTTGATGGCGCAGGTGAAAAAGCGTTTTGTGCTGGCGGTGATGTACGAGCAATTCATCAAGCATCAATTGCTTCTCCGGGAGAAGTAACTCAATCTGCGACGGAGTTTTTTAGCCAAGAGTATCAGCTAGATTACTTGCTACATACCTTTGGTAAGCCCGTTATTGTTTGGGGTGACGGCATTGTGATGGGCGGCGGTTTAGGTTTAATGGCGGGAGCAAGCCATCGTATCGTTACTGAACGTTCACGTATTGCGATGCCAGAGGTCACTATCGGCTTATATCCTGATGTTGGTGGCAGTTACTTCTTAAATCGTATGCCGGGCAAAAGTGGCTTATTTTTAGGTATGACCGCTTACAACATGTCGGCTAGCGATGCGTTGTATGTAGGGATAGGCAACTACTACCTTAACTCTGACCACAAAGGCACCTTGCTGGCGCAGTTATCGCAGCTTGATTGGCAAGATGATGCCGACACTAACCACCAATTATTAAGCTATATGCTTCAGAGTATTAGTGCTGGCGGGCTTGCTCAAGCAGGTGTCAGCCAGCTTGAACAACATCAATCGTTAATTGATGAACTGATGACGGGTTCGCTTGTTGACATTCAAACCAAAGTGCAGCAACTACAAAAGCATGTCTTAGAAGATAAGCCTTGGCTAGCTAAGGCACTGAAAACCATGCTGGCAGGTAGCCCTATTAGCTTGAGTTTAGTGCATTTGCAGTCAAGCTTTAGTTCTGAGCTGAGCTTAGCTCAGTGCTTTAAGTTGGAATTGGGGCTAAGTGTTAATTGCTGCGCTAAGGCTGACTTTAGCGAGGGAGTGCGAGCTTTACTCATTGATAAAGATCGTAATCCAAAGTGGCTGTTTAGTGATGTGGCAGCTATCCCTGATGGCTTTGTCGCAAGTTTATTGCAATCTCCATGGGAAGAGAGCCTGCATCCACTAAAGGATTTGCACTAATTAATAGCCAAGATGAGCTTATTAAACGGATTAACAGCTAAACGCTAGCGGTGAGTAGTTTTAGCCGCAATAGGGAGCACAATCCTTACCAATTACTCACATACGTGAGCGGGAGCGAGACATGAGTACAGTAGCATTTATAGGTTTAGGAAATATGGGCGGGCCGATGGCGGCCAATCTAATTAAAGCGGGTTTTACCGTTAAAGTATTTGATTTGGTTCCTGCGGCCATGCAGACACTTGCAGAGCAGGGGGCGTTAACAGCAAATAGTGCGTGTGGCGCAGCTGCTGGAGCTGACATAGTGATCACTATGCTGCCTGCTGGTAAGCATGTACGTAGTCTGTATGTGGGTGATGATAACGCTAAAGGTTTAATCGATGTTGTCGCAGCCGGTACTTTACTCATTGACTGCTCAACCATTGATGCCGACAGTGCACGTTTTGTGGCAAAACATGCAGCTGAAAAAGAGCTGGCATTTATTGATGCACCCGTGTCGGGTGGCACTGCAGGTGCGGCAGCAGGCACGTTAACCTTTATTTGTGGTGGTAGTGATAGCGCATTTGAGCAAGCGCAAGGCGTACTTAATGCCATGGGTGGCAATATCTTCCACGCAGGTGCTGCGGGTGCTGGGCAAGTCGCTAAAATATGTAATAATATGCTGCTGTCGGTACTTATGGTTGCTACATCTGAGTCTTTGCAGATGGGGATAGATCATGGACTCGACCCGCAAATACTGTCTGATATTATGAAAGTCAGTAGTGGTGGCAATTGGACTTTGGATAAATATAATCCTTGTCCTGGTGTCATGGAGTCTGTGCCATCATCAAATGGTTACCAAGGCGGCTTTATGGTTGATTTGATGGTAAAAGATTTAGGTTTGTCGCAAGAAGCAGCGCTACTATCTAATTCAAGCACGCCGATGGGCGCTTTAGCGCGTAGTCTTTATGTTAATCATGCTAAGCAAGGCAACGGTAAGCGTGATTTTTCGAGCATTTTTGAGCAGTTTGCTCATTCAGAACAGATAAAAAATAAAGGGTGATCCAATGGATTTAAAAGATAAGGTTGTTGTTATTACTGGCGGTGCTGGTGGGCTAGGTTACGCGATGGCGGAGAATTTAGCGGCCGCAGGTGCCAAATTAGCACTTATCGACGTTGACCAAGAGAAGTTGGAAAAAGCCTGTGCAAACATTGGTGCCACTACTGAAGTACAAGGTTATGCGGTTGATATTACTGATGAAGAGGATGTATTTGCCACCTTCCAGTTTATTAAAGAGGATTTTGGTCAAGTAAACGTATTGGTGAATAACGCGGGTATTTTACGTGATGGCTTATTGCTTAAAGCAAAAGAGGGCCAAGTGTATGACCGTATGTCGTTTGATCAATTCCAATCGGTAATTAATGTTAATTTGACTGGCTCATTCTTGTGTGGTCGTGAAGCGGCAGCAGCTATGATTGAAACCGGTCAGCAAGGCGTGATCATCAATATTTCAAGCCTTGCTAAAGCAGGTAACATGGGCCAATCAAACTACGCTGCGTCAAAAGCGGGTGTAGCCGCAATGAGCGTGGGTTGGGCAAAAGAGCTGGCACGTTACAATATTCGTAGCGCCGCTGTGGCACCGGGCGTAATTGAAACTGAAATGACTGCGGCGATGAAGCCAGAAGCACTAGAGCGTTTAGAGAAAATGGTACCCGTTGGCCGTTTAGGTCAAGCGGATGAAATCGCTTCAACTGTGCGCTTCATTATCGAAAACGATTATGTTAATGGTCGCGTATTTGAAATCGACGGTGGTATCCGTTTGTAAGCTTACTGCCTATGAAAATGGTGCCAATGCCGAGGTTGTGCAGCTGGTACTATTGCAGTTTAAAAACGGGCGTTGGCCCGTTTTTTTATAGCTAAATATCAGAATTTGAATAATGTTTTAGTGTTGGGTCATAATAGCTTAAGCCGCTAAGCGACTCAGGGGATTTTTGGCAAGCTTATTCAATTCGAATAACAGCAATCTCGCTGAGCGACCAAATGTATATACTGAACAGTATTGAAAGGAGTGTGAGAACGAAATGGATAAGCTTGAAAGAGCGACAAAAATAATGATGTTAGTTGTGGGTTGTGTCGGTCTGGCGGTGATCTATTTCGGTTTTTTTTATCTATTATTCACAGGTAAAAGCACGGCAGCTATCCCTTGGTATATTCTGTTATCGCCATGGGTGTGTATCTATTTTGGTTTAAGTCGCCATAAGCAAATCGGTGTGATTAATTGGTTTGTGAATAAATTCCGTCGTAAATCTTAGGTATTGATAATAAATAAGCTAATGGTCGTTTTGGGACTGCAGGTTAGGTAAGAAATGAAACTGATATCCATTACATTGCTAGTATTTGTAGGCCTGTTGTCATTGATAGGCTGCGATAATGCGACTAAACCATCTGAGATAACTCCTACTGCACCGAAAGTTGATGGCGTTTATGTCGCTGAGTTCGGCAGTTGGGCATCGCCTGTGACGCCTGAAGATGTCTATGATTTGTCCGATGATATCAGTGATGTCCGCGCTACCACTCAGGGCATTTACTTTGTACAAAGTAACGCAAATAACGAAGGCAAAAAAGCGGTATATCGTTTTGATACAGAAGCAGGCCTCACAAAAGTTGTTTCTTCTGACTTTAATATTCGCAGCAGAGTGAACGAATACGGTGGCGCGCCTTTTGCCGCTATTGGTAACAGTTTATTTGCCACTAAGTTTTCTGATCAAATTCTATATCGCATTGCACCGAATCAAGCACCATTTGCATTAACACCTAATGGCACCCGTCACGCGGGTTGTATCTCTAACCCTAAGGCATCAAGACTTATTTGTGTCCGTGAAGATCATCGTGGTGATGGCGAACCTGTGCATAGCTTAGTCGGGATTAATTTAAGCTATGCAGATGAAGGGCAAACACTGGCGATTGGCGCAGATTTTTATAGTATGCCTGTGCTGTCACCTGATCAAACTCAGCTTGCTTGGATCGCTTGGAACCATCCCAACATGCCTTGGGATAAGACTGAGTTGTGGTTAGCTGATCTTGATACAAAAGGCGCAGTTGTTAACCCACGTAAGATAGATACAGCGCAACAAGGTGCAATTACTCAGCCTCTATTTAGCCCTACAGGACAGCTTTACTTCATTGCTGATTTTAATAATTGGTGGAACATTTATCGTTTAGATCCACAGTATGTTCCTGAAATCGTATTAGCACAGCAGGCCGAGTTTGCCGATGCAGATTGGCAAATTGGTAACTACAGCTATGCCTTTGAAAATGAGCATAGGTTGATTGCAACATACAATAACGATGGTTTAGCTCAGTTGATCCGCATTGATACTCACAGCGGTGTGACCGAGCCTATTGCGGTTGAGTTTGCTGAGATAGATTACGTGACTCAACATGGTAATGATGTGTTTTTTGTTGGTGCCAAAGAAACACCTGAAAAGGGCATATATAAAATCCAAGGTCGAGCGGCGCAGTTAGTTTATGCACCAAACTTACCTGTGATGGACCCTCACTTTATTTCACGACCACAAAGTCTCAGTTACAAAACCGCGAATGACGAGCTGGCTCATGGCTATTTGTATCCGCCTAAAAATCCAAACTTTAGAGGGCCAAGCGATAAAGAGCCGCCATTAGTATTGATGATGCATGCAGGCCCGACAGCAAAAGCCAGCCGTGCCTTTAGGCGCGATGTTCAATACTGGACTAGCCGCGGTTTTGCGGTGTTTGATGTTAATTATCGTGGTAGTACTGGTTTTGGCCGCGATTATCGTAATAGCCTTTATGGCAATTGGGGGAAATCTGACGTTGTAGATGCTGTAAGGGCTGCAGGGTTTCTGGTTAATCGTGGTGATGTCGATGGACGTAAACTCGCGATTAGGGGCAACCGTGCTGGTGGATTTACTGCGTTATCGGCAGTGGCTAACTACAGCACATTTGGTGCAGGAGTGAGTTATTCGGGGATCAGCGATATGGAAGAGTTTAAGCGTCACTCCCATAAATTTGAATCCCATTATTTACTGCGACTATTGGGCAGCATAGATAATTACCGCCAGCGCTCCGCTATGGCCAACTTAAAAGGGATTAATGAGCCGCTGCTTCTCATCCAAGGGGTCAATGACTCACTTATCCCAGCTGAGCAGTCGCTGATTATCTATGAGGCTGTAAAAGCTAAAGGTGTGCCTGTCACCTATTTGGCATTCAGTGATGATGCAGCCAACCGCGTATCACCACAAAGTAAAAAGCAGGCACTTGAAGCTGAGTTATCGTTTTATGGACAAATATTTGGCTTTACGCCAGCCGGTAGCATGCCAGCATTAGCAATTGAAAATATCGATAATTTGCGCAGGCGATAAGCTCGAATGCTGCACTGTATGGCTGGCTACTAGCACTTTTTACATGTGTGCTTACTTAAGCCACTTAAAATGGCGCAATTAGGTTGATTACCACCTTGGCACTCATTGATTAGTTCAGCGAGTTGCGCTTTTAGTGCCATCATTTGTTGGATACGAGTGTCGATATCTTGCAAGTGATGCTCTGCTAGCGCTTTAACGTCGGCAGCATTTCTACTGGTGTTATTTTGTAGTTCGAGCAGGGCTTTGCTGTCATCTAAGGTAAAACCCAGTGCGCGGCAGTGCTGAATAAATTCTAATGATTCGATTGCCTGCTGGTTATATTCTCGGTAACCATTGTCATTACGTTGGCCTACCACTAAACCGATATCGTGGTAATAACGGATACTTTTGACCGAAAGCCCGGTTATTTTAGCGACTTCGCCAATCTTCATCACACTTCCTTTTACCAATCTTATTTAGCGTTTGACTCTCCCCTAATGGGAGACATTAGCATCAATTATACAAGTTTAATGTCTTTTATGTTTAACAGTTATTGACTGTGATGTAAGAGCGGTTCAATAAGGAAAGTTTGATGGCTAACTTCAATCTGTATGTAGCAAAAATGGCTTGCGCCAGCTGTGTAGCAAAGATTGAGAACGCGTTTGCGCAATCAAGTGCATCGGGATCGGCGACAGTGAATCTGGCTGACAAATTAGTGTTAGTTTCTGGAGATATAGATAGCACCACCGCACTCAAGATTATTAAAACGGTTGGATTCGATGCTGAATTAGTTATCGACGCTAAGACGGCTGCGGAGCAAAAGGCGGCTGATGAAGTTAAAGAATATCGGTTGCGAATGATACAAGCGGCAGTAGGGTTAGGCCTTGGGATACCTTTAATGCTTTGGGGCTTGCTCGGCGGTGAGATGATGGTCAATAACCACAATCAGCAATGGGCATGGGGCGCTGTTGGTGTAGTTACAGTATTGGTTATGCTGCTAACTGGTCGGCATTTTTATCAAGGTATGTGGCGCGCAATTAAAGCCAAAAGCGCGAACATGGACACCCTCATTGCGTTAGGTACTAGTGCGGCATGGCTATATTCTATGATGGTAGTGCTGGCACCGCAGTGGTTTCCTGCAGATACTCGCCATGTTTACTTTGAAGCCAGCGTGATGATTTTAGGTTTAATTAATTTAGGCCATGGATTAGAGCTGCGCGCCCGCGGTAAAACCAGTGAAGCAGTGCAGGCTTTGCTAGGATTACAAGCAAGCACAGCAACGCGTATTACCGACACGGGTGATGAGCAAGTGCCTATTGAGCAGCTGCAACTGGGTGACAGATTACGCTTACGTCCGGGCGATAAAGTCGCACTAGATGGTGAGGTCGAAAGTGGCCAAAGCTTGATAAATGAATCCATGTTAACCGGTGAGCCTATTCCAGTCACCAAAGCGCAAGGTGATAAAGTCAATGCAGGCACAGTGAATACTAATGGTAGTTTAATCTACAAAGTGACCGCCAAAGCCGCCGACACTAAGCTGGCAAAAATTATTGAGTTGGTGCAACAGGCACAAATATCAAAAATGCCGATAGGCCGCTTAACGGACAAAATCTCTGCTTATTTTGTGCCGGTCGTGGTGATGATAGCGATTATCAGTGCGCTGGTTTGGTATAGCTTTGGCCCAGAGCCAGCGCTGTCTCACGCATTAGTCGTACTCACTAGCGTGCTTATTATTGCTTGTCCTTGTGCACTTGGTTTAGCAACGCCGATGTCGATTATGGTGTCAGTTGGCCGTGCAGCGCAGTTAGGCGTGTTAGTCCGCAATGGTGAAGCACTGCAAACGGCGAGTAAAGTGACAACCGTGGTGCTTGATAAAACAGGCACAGTCACCCAAGGTACACCAGAGCTTACTGATCTACTGGTGTTGGGAGAAACGGCATTAGCAACAACAGTTAATAAAGCCGAGCTTTTAAAGAATGTGGCCTCTTTAGAGCAACACTCTGAGCACCCACTTGCGAGTGCGATTATCACTAAAGCGAAAACAGATGGTTTAGTCTTGGTCGAACCTGAGCAATTTACCAACCATCAAGGGAAAGGGATCACCGGGCTGGTTAATGGGCTGCAATACAGCGTGGGTAATGCCAGTTTGATGCAGCAGTTGCACATAGGTGAATGGCAATCTTGTGAGACGTTAAGCGAAGAGTTTGGTCGTCAAGCAAAAACACCGATATTTGTCGCTGTAGATAAACAGCTGGTTGCCATAATGGCGATAGCAGATCCGATCAAAACTGATGCGCTTGAAGCGATTAGTGCTATGAAATCTAAAGGCTTAAAAGTTGTGATGCTTACAGGCGATAATCAAGCTACTGCCGATGCGGTGGCGCACAAAGTCGGCATAGATTCGGTAATTGCCAATGTGTTGCCAGAGCAAAAGCAAGCTAAAGTTATAGAGCTGCAGCAAGCGGGCGAGGTTGTGGCTATGGTAGGCGATGGCATTAATGACGCCCCCGCCTTAGTCAGTGCTGATGTTGGCTTTGCAATGGGGCAGGGAACGGATATTGCAATTGAAAGTGCTGACTTTACCTTGTTATCAAGTCGGTTGATGGTGATTAACGACAGCTTAGCATTGGCAAAAGCAAGTATGAGAAACATTAAACAGAATCTATTTGGCGCGTTTATCTATAATAGTTTGGGGATCCCTTTAGCAGCTGGGCTATTGTTTCCATTTACCGGTATGTTGCTAAGCCCTGTCGTTGCGGGGGCGGCGATGGCGCTTTCTTCATTAACTGTGGTCAGCAATGCTAATCGACTTCGGCGAACAAAGCTGAATTAGCAGCTTGATTAACTCATTGCCAAGCGATGATTGATAGCTGAGTATGCTAATAGTGATTTAAGCCGCAAGCATGCTCAGGATAATTCACTAAAATGTCATCATCGCAGGCCATTGGCAGTTGATAAAGTAGGCTAAAATGCTATAGTATCGCGCTTAATTTTATAGGCTTGGTGCCATGCGGCGTCAACCTTCGGCCAGTAGGTCGGTATCGAGATAATCTTGTTACCGAGTTACTGGTTTTTGTTTTATCTATGATGACGTTAATCATATAACCAAAAGCGGAATTGTCACTTTGATTACTACAGCTAATATCACCATGCAGTTTGGCTCTAAGCCACTGTTTGAAAACATCTCAATTAAGTTTGGCGGCGGAAACAGATACGGTCTGATCGGCGCCAACGGTTGTGGTAAATCAACCTTCATGAAGATCCTTGCCGGAGATTTGGAGCCAACCTCTGGTAACGTGTCACTCGATGTGAACGAGCGTTTAGGTAAGTTGAGCCAGAACCAATTTGGTTATGAAGAATACAGTGTGGTAGATACTGTAATTATGGGCCATGCAGAGCTTTGGAAAGTTAAGCAAGAGCGTGACCGTATCTATTCACTACCAGAAATGTCTGAAGAAGACGGTATTAAAGTTGCTGAGCTTGAGATGGAGTTCGCTGAGATGGACGGTTATACCGCTGAATCTCGCGCTGGTGAACTGCTAATGGGCGTGGGTATTGGTGTAGAGCAGCATTTTGGCTTAATGAGCGAAATCGCTCCAGGCTTTAAGCTACGTGTACTTTTGGCGCAGGCATTGTTCTCTGATCCAGATGTATTGCTACTTGACGAACCAACCAACAACTTGGACATCGATACCATTCGTTGGTTACAAGAGATGCTAAACCAACGTAACAGCACCATGATTATCATCTCGCACGATAGATATTTCTTGAACTCAGTTTGTACTCACATGGCTGACTTAGACTACGGTGAGCTACGTGTTTACCCTGGTAACTACGATGAGTACATGATGGCTGCGCAGCAAGCTCGTGAGCGTTTAATGTCTGACAACGCTAAGAAGAAAGCACAAATTGCTGAACTTCAAGGCTTCGTTGCCCGTTTCTCTGCTAACGCTTCTAAAGCTAAGCAAGCGACATCACGTGCTAAGCTAATCGATAAGATTAAGCTAGACGAAGTAAAAGCATCTAGCCGCGTGAACCCATTCATTCGTTTCGAACAAGAGAAGAAATTGTTCCGTAACGCGCTAGTGGTAGAAGATCTAGCGAAAGGTTTTGATCACACGCTATTTAAAGATCTAAACATCATTGCTGAAGTGGGTGAGCGTATTGCAATTTTGGGTGAGAACGGTGTGGGTAAAACTACGCTGCTACGTACATTAGTACACGATATCCCACAAGACAGCGGTACTATTCAGTGGTCTGAAAACTCATCGATTGGTTACTACGCACAGGATCATGAGTCAGATTTTGCTAACGACATGACATTGTTTGAGTGGATGAGCCAATGGCGTAAACCAGAAGATGATGATCAATCAGTTCGTGGTTACTTAGGCCGTATGCTATTTAGCTCAGATGACATTAAAAAGTCAGTTAAAGTGCTATCTGGTGGTGAAAAAGGACGTATGTTGTTTGGTAAGCTCATTATGCAAAAGCCAAACATCCTATTACTTGATGAACCAACAAACCACATGGATATGGAATCAATCGAGTCATTGAACAACGCGCTTGAAATGTACGAAGGTACACTGTTCTTCGTCAGTCATGACCGTGCATTCGTATCGTCACTAGCGAACCGTATCCTTGAGATCACACCAAACGGCGTTAATGATTTCAAAGGTACTTACGATGAGTTCCTAGCGAGCAAAGGTATTGAAGGTTAATTTACCTTTACACTAGTTCGATAAAATTAAGCCCGAGTTAATCGGGCTTTTTTGTGTCTGGAACATTTATGGAAAATTGCTATGGATGGCAAAAATTTTCCGTTGTGTCTGGAAGTTGGTTAGCTTGGAATGAAGGCTGAGCATATTTTTAGTTAACTGTTTCAGCTGTTTTTATTTGTACTGCGAGGCAAGCTTTTAAGTTTCGATATATCCTCTTAACTTACAATATCCGATAAACGATCAAAAGGACTGATTGTTCCTGCTCTATTTTGCCCAAGAACATGTGTATAAATTTCTGTCGTTCGCAGATCTTTATGCCCTAATAACTCTTGTACTGTGCGTATATCGCTGCCTTGACCCAATAGTTGTGTAGCAAATGAATGGCGAAAAGTATGGGCAGTTACTCGTTTCTGAATATTACTTTTTATTACTGCGTTTCTCAGGTTTTTCGAAAAGCTCGATTCATGAATATGATGGCGACAAAGGTATCCGTCAATGGGGTGGCAACATGTCGTTGTCGATGGAAATAAGTACTGCCAGCTCAAGTCTTTTAAAACTGATTTGTATTTCCGGTGTAAAGCAGAAGGAACTGAAGTGAGGCCATTTCCACTATTTAAGTCATTTTTATGGATTTGATTGACTAACTGTATTTGTTTTTGCAAAGGTTGATTTAATTGCTTAGGTAACAGTGTATATCGGTCTTTTGCACCTTTTCCTCTAAAAATGAATAAAGATTGAGCTTCAATATTCACGTTCTGAACTCTTAATGTTAGAGCTTCCCGTAGCCTCAACCCACAACCATATAACAATGAAGTGACTAACCAATATGGACCGTTAAGGTGCCTTAATATTGATGCGACCTCGGTAGGCGTCAATACTGTTGGTAAGTTCTTTGGCTTTTTAGCATAGCCATATTTTAAACCTTCAAATTCCATACTGAGCACATGTTTGAACATAAAAATTAGTGCGCATAAGGCTTGGTTTTGTGTTGCCGAACTGACACCACGGTTACAGCTAAGAAACGTAAGAAATTGCTCTATATGACAGCTTTGCATATCTTTTGGGTGCATATACTGATGAAACTTAATGAAATAACGTACCCAATACAGATAGCTTTTCTCAGTTTTCAAACTGTAGTGTTTAGTTCTTAACACTTGTCGAATGGATTCAATAAAAAACGATGGCATAGCTCCTCACTTATTAGCGCTGTATGTATATACAGTTATAATGGGTGTTGGACATTTTTGCCATTGTTTGAGAACAAACAAGCAAGGTATTTCAAGTAGGATGTTTATAAGTGACTGTTTAAAAGCAATTTTCAATGATGATTAACCCTCAATTTGTCACAAATATGCAAATTCTGAGTTTTACCATGAAAAGAGCGAGTAAAAGTACAGACAATGAAGGTGTAAAGTATTGAATTTGTAAAAATTCAAGGTTAGCCTGTTAACATTCAAGTTACTCGGCTGTCTGTTCTTATTCGGAATTCAGCCTAATATACTGTTAAGTCTACTTAGTAAGGTAAATGGAATGACCCGGGCTAAAGTGTTTAAGCTGCTCATTTTTATCCAGATAATTGTCACGATAATGTTCAATACGATTCCTATCGAGCTTACGTTTTATATGAACCCTTTTTATATTGTGGGTATGGCGCTTGGGGGCTTCTTGATGCTAAAGGCGATTTTTTATGCTTGTCCCCATTGTGGGAAACATCAAATCATGCTTGGTTTCTTTAACTATCGTTTGCCAACGGATAACTGCTATACATGTTGCAAGAAAATTGATTTATAAATCTATTAGCTGCGTTATCAGTCAGCCGAGACTTAACAAGGCCAAGCAATCCGACTTCGTCAGTTGTCGCGTTTCTTGCAAAGGCCGCAACAAATCGTGCCAACTACTCCACGGTTGTTGGCGGCGTTATGTTCCTGAGTCACGGATAGATTATGAGTTTTAAAATAGGTCTAGGTATTACACTTCGAGAGCATATCAAGAATTGCATTGATGAAAGCACTGACTTTGAGTGGATGATATTTAGCCAGCCCGATTACTCGCTAGAAATGATGGTGTATCCCGTAATTTTAGATGACTGGGATCTTGAGCCTGAGGAGTATGAGAAAATCGAGGAGGCCGTATTGTCTGAGAAATTGGGTTATGGAAACCTCCTCAGTAATGATCAGCTAGTAGATGTTGTTCTAAATATTGAGTCACAGAAAAATAACTATTCAGACATGGATTTAGAGGCTGCAATAAATCATTATGATAAACGCGACGCCTTCATCACATTATAAAGAACATAACAATTATAGGCAGTTAGAAAAATTGGTGCTGTAGGCGTTAGAGCTACTGCAGATTCAAACTATGGAGTATACATTGAAAGGATACAAAATTTTTATTACGGTAATATCTGCCACAGCAATTTTAGTCGGTTGCGCAAGTACTCAAAGTGAAATAATTTCAGAAAATAATGGTGTAATTAAATACGAATCTCGCTGTGGGAAGCATGAGTACACGAAAGAACAAAACTTAGCAGATTCAGTTCACGATATGCTGCTTTCAACAAAGGCTCCTAAATACCCAATAAAAGCAGCTCGCAATAGAATACAGGGTTACACGAAACTAGAGTTTGATATATCGCATGATGGAAAACCATTAAATATCAATGTGATAGAAGCATATCCATCAGAAGTTTTTAATTCTGCTGCTGTCGAATCTTTTTCTAGTTGGCGTTACAAGCCTAAACCTAGCAGCTGTCATAGTATTCAACTTGATTTTAACATGGGGTAAAGTAGCTCTAACAAGCTAATTAATAAGGACAAAAAACAGTTGGCTGTTTTCGTTCCTCAACATTTTAGCCAACAATTTTTTGCCTATTATTAGGGCGTTATGTTTTCAGGAGAGTAAACATTTGTCGATCAATTGGAATGAAACTGACTATTCAACTTATGAATGGGTTTTAGATAAACCCAAAGAGCAGTTTTATATTGAGGATTGCTTTGATAGTGACAGACTTATATTGTGTGGTGCTCCCAATAAACTTGCTTTAAGTGCTTACCAAGAAAAAAAGGTGAGAGATGGCTGGGCTAATATATTACCGACTTTAGAAAGCGTCGAAATGTTGTGGGTAGCTCCTAAAGTGAATCAAAAGTTATTTGATGCTATTTGTGAAATGCCAAACTTAAAAGGACTATGGATAAAACACTCCAACATTAAGAGCATCGACTATAAAAAATTGTCTAACTTGGTTTATTTTAATTTGGGTAGTTCAACTCATCTAAATTCGTTTGATGGTATCGAAAGTCTAAGTAAGCTCAAATGGTTGGAGTTTGAAAACATAAAGAGTATTTCGGATATCAGCGAACTTGCTAAATTAACAACCTTAAAAGTTCTTTGTTTAAACGGAAGTATTTGGACCACTCAAAAGCTAAATACACTCTCTCCAATAGAAAGTTTAATTAACTTAGAGCGACTTACACTGGTTAATACAAAGGTACTTGATAAAAGCCTTGAACCGCTGCACGGTTTACCTAGATTGAAAGGTGTTGATTTAGCTAAATGGTGGCCTGAGGATCAGATTAGCGCTCTGCAAAAAGCTAACCCTAGGTTACTTAAAAACTGGAAAGAATGGCGAGATTGGTAGCAAAGAAAACATAACAAACCAATCAAGCGGGACTGCTAAAGCATGGCTCGGTTCCGCTTCGCTTCACATTATAGCCATGCATTTATCAGCCCCTTATTGGGGCGTTAGGTACTTATCGAAGTTATGAGTTTTAAAAGAGCGCGATGGGAACAAGGAAGCGTTTATGCAATTCCTCTGGAAGACGGAAGCTTTGGTGTTTGCCAAGCAATAGATTTAATGATGCCCAATGTTGTATATATCGCAGTATTTTCTTATAAATTTAAAGAACTTCCTGAAACTATCCCGTCATTAAATAAAAGTGATATTTTGTCTCTGGGCGCAACATGGAAGCAAGAGTTAAACAATGGAACATGGGCATCATTAGGTAAATGCGAACCTGTTGTAGTGAAATCAGACTTCCCAAATGAAGAATTTGCAGAAGACGGTTATGTCGGTGCAGTTACATCGGATGCAGGCTTATACTCAAATTTTTTAGCAGCATGTTTTGGTTTAACTCCGTGGAATACCATGTTTGACCCTAATTATTGGGATGAATACTTAAATACAGGAAATTCTCGCCCAAGCTCAGTTAAAATCTTGAGTGAAGAAGCACGCAATAAATATCGTAGCGAAGAGTTGGGTGTAAAAAGTACCTAACAAGCGCATTAAGTAACGGGACACAAAACAGTTGGTCTTTTGCTCGTTCCTCGCTAAATTATAACCAACTATTTTTAGCCCCTTATGCGGGCGTTATATTTCAAGGAAGGTTATGGAGTTAACTCAGAAAAAGTCATCAAATCAAACAACATTCGAGTTTGGTGAAGAAAAGCTTAAATACTCAATTAAAGATGCTTCGGGAAAGAAAACATTCTCAACTGAATACGGTTCTATTTCTGATGAGGATTTTGACGAATTGGAAGAGAAAAATGCTTGGTTTAGAAATGTTGGCATATTGTGGGTGCTTATAGGTGTATTCCAAATTGCTAACCGCTTTATGGAGTCAGGTTCTTTTTCTGGTTCAATGTGGTTAACGCTTGGAATTATTTGTTTAATTACTTATCGGTTTAAAACTACAAGCTATACAATTGTTAACGCAGAAAAAGGTAGAATATTCATCATTCAAGATGATCAACATTCAAAAATACTTGATGAAATTTCTGAGCGTAGAAAGAAGCAATGGAAACTCTGGTATGGCTCGGTAAATTATGAGAATGATCCACAAAATGAACTAAACAAATTTCAATGGCTACTGGACAAAAAAGTTATTTCAGACGATGAATTCAAGACAGTAAAGCTTGAAATCGGTCAAGATACTAAAACTCCGGAAAGAGTGCTCAATTGAAATATAACAAGCTAATTAATAAGGACAAAAAACAGTTGGCTGTTTTCGTTCCTCAACATTTTAGCCAACAATTTTTTGCCCATTAACGAGGGCGTTATACCCCACAAGTGGAGTTTAAATTAACAATGGAAGTTAATGAGCAATACAGTCAGGAAGCAAGAATACAATTAGACTTCTATTCCTTTATGGCTGTTGCGATATGGGTATGTTTTGGTGTTGCTATTACGTCAACTTTAGCAATGCATTTAGTTGTCACCACAGCGGCAACCTCGACAGAGGTTGAATCATCAATGTTTCTGTTCTCCTCCGCAGTGTATGGTTTTTTAGGATTCCTTTTTTCACTTTTTGGCTCTGCTGGCATATATCCCTTTTACAAATTTTGGTGCGGTAAAAAAAGAGGGCAGCGTGTTACTGGGCGCTTTGCCTTTATCAATCGCGGTGTATAACAAGCTGCTAAATCCAGATTCACTAAGGCTGTCATGCCATTTGCTGAGCAAATCGCCCGCCAGCACTTGGTTCACTTATTAGCAGGGCGTTATATTTTAAGTGAGGCATTATGAGTAGCTTTAATACTCACGCAAGAAATGTATTGAATAAGGATTTAGCAATTAAAAATCGGTGGTCACATTTTCGATCATGCATGAACAAAGTGTCGAATTTAGCAAATTTGAATCGCATTAAAATCGTTGAATTAATTAAACAAGATACCAGTATAGACTGCGATAGAAGTGGATCTGAAGAAGAATTGATTATTGCATGGAAATATTTAACCGAATACCGTGAAAAATTAATTGCCTCCAAATAATGTATAACGAGTGCCACCAAGCCTACATTATATTCCGCGGCTTATTTTGGGTAAGGTTCGCTTTTTAAACCTAAAGTAAGCACTCCATAAATGCAGTTGTTGTAGGGGTTATAATTCACAACACTGTCGAGTGTAAGGATACACAAATGAACATAAACGCAACAGTTGTCGGCCAAGTCATATTCATCAATTTCTTAGTTATGATGTATTTAACTTTGAAATCTGCAAAAGGAAAGTCTGAAAATCTGCCACTTGTGGGCTTTTATACCTTTCTTCTAAGTTTTCTTTTCTTCCCAGCTAGTTGGTTCTATTGCTGGTATTGGTCAAAAAAGAACCCCAAAGTAACAAGTGAGTTATAACACGCCAATTAAGTGTGGACTGCTAAAGTTTGGCTCGGCTTCACTGCGTTACGCAAGTTTAGCCAAGCATTTTCAGCCTCTAATTTGGGCATTATGATTTAGGACGCGCTACTGGTTAGCCAGCCATTAGTAAGGCATTCGCAGTACAAGGATAAGTATTGTTATGAAATATAATATTCAGGTTAGTTTAGGAGTTGCAGTGGGCTCATTATTATATGATGTCCTCTTTAGTTCTAATTTAACCATTGATTTTTACAAAGCTATTTTTATGTTTATCTTTGTTTTTATTGTGCTTTCTCTTATTAGCAAAAAAGAAACGAAATAGGGTACTGCTAGCAAGGCGATCAAGCTGCAAAACCTGCTGTAGGCTGGTTTCACGGCATTCAACAGTTTTAGCTGGCTATCAACCTCCCTTGTTGGGGGGTTATAAAAGCCCTCACTCCCAATGCATTGGCTCTATCAGTATTGCTCCAAAATTGAGTTTACTCTCCCAGTGGTAATAACGACTAACGCGCGTTTATCAACAAGCGTCAAACCAACTACAGAATGATAGTGATAACTAAAATTAATCATTTTTATAATTAATGATAATTTTTAGTTTTATGCTGTACTACCTATAATCTCTCCATCGAAACGAATAACCCGTTATAAAGTTAACAGTGGAGCAAGATTATGAAGATGAGTCATGTAGGTATTATGGTTGGCGATATGGACAAAGCTGTTGAGTTTTATACCCATGCTTTAGGCCTGAAAGTGGTAATGGGCAATACTAAAGTTGTTGAGGAGCGCGAAACTGCAATTGGCAGAATGTGTATTGCCGTATTTGGCGAAGGCTTTAAAGGTTTTAACATTGCACATTTAGTCACAACCGACGGTATTGGGGTTGAGTTATTTGAGATGGTTGACCGCCAATAGCGTCATGAAGTGGACTTTTCGCGTATTGGTATTTTCCATTTCTCACTACAAACTGATGACTTTGAAGGCGCAATTAAGCGTACTGAACAATATGGTGGCAAAGTACGCATGGATATCATGCGTTATCATCCTGAAGATGACAGTAAGCAAGCTAAAATGGTGTATTTAGAAGATCCATTTGGCAACTTGTTTGAGCTTTATTCACATACATATGAAGAAACTTACGCTTCAGATTATGAGTAGATAACAACAGGATCTAGATTGAGGGGTTAGCATTGCTAACCCCTTTTTATTGTTATGTAGTTTAGTTACGTGATCGTGATCTCGTTTTGGGTGGTGGTAGATCGCTTTAGCAGCACAGAGTGTAACTAAATTAGATTAATCGCTTTTAATGTTCGTTTGCGTTTGTATAATTCCGCTCCGGCTAGAGCATTGCTCTTATTGCCAATTATATGCAAGCCGATACATGGACAAGTGACCAACCCACGGAGCTGGACCGGCAAAACTTATGTAAGTTTAGGTGCTTACCTTGTATCAATGGCCGGGAAATTAAAATGTTTGTAACTGTCCTCAGGTGATGACAATTGCAGGCGTCCACCAAAAGTAGTTTTGACTGCCTCTTCTTTGCCTAGATCCAACCAAAGTACCAACAACTTACCTTTTTAGCTCTCTCTAGGGATAAATGATGTCGTTGTTAATAAGCTTTTTAGGAATTGGTTTTTTAATTCTTTGTGGTTGGATTTTCTCTGAAAATCGTAATGCAATTAAGTGGCGTACTGTTTGGGCTGCGTTTTTACTCCAAGCTGTATTAGCAGCATTAGTGCTGTATGTACCAATGGGGCAAAATATTTTAGGCGCTGTGAGTCAAGGCGTTGCTTCTGTTCTAAGTTTTGCTGATGAGGGGATTAACTTCTTGTTCGGTGATTTGGCAACCAATAGCTTTGTGTTTGCCATTCGCGTGTTACCACTGGTTATCTTTATTAGTGCCTTGATCTCAATGTTGTATTACTTCGGCATTATGCAGTGGATCATTAAGGTTATTGGCGGCGGCTTACAAAAGTTACTTGGGATCAGCCGTGCTGAGTCTCTGGTCACAACTGGCAATATCTTTTTAAGCCAAGGTGAATCGCCATTATTGGTTAAGCCATTTTTAGCTAAAATGACTCGCTCAGAACTGTTTGCGGTTATGACCGGTGGTATGGCCTCGGTTGCTGGTAGCGTATTAGGTGGTTATGCCGGTTTAGGCGTTGAACTGAAATACTTGATTGCGGCAAGTTTTATGGCCGCGCCAGGTAGTTTGATGATGGCAAAGCTATTAGTACCTGAAACGGGGGATATTACTCATCAACAGGAAGTGGATATGAGTAAAAGCGAACATGGCAATGTGATTGATGCGTTGGCATCGGGTGCCATGAACGGTATGCATGTGGCATTTGCTATTGGTACTATGTTGCTGGCGTTTATTAGCGTTATTGCAATGTTTAATGCGGGTTTAGAACAAGTAGGCGCATGGTTCAATGTTGATGGATTAACCATGCAAAGCATACTGGGCTATGTGTTTGCCCCTGTTGCCTTCTTAATTGGCGTGCCTGTTAATGAAATCATGCTGGCTGGTAGTTTCATTGGCCAAAAGTTAATCCTAAATGAGTTTGTGGCATTTATGGACTTCACCGCAGTTAAAGAGCAACTGTCGATGCATTCTCAGGTTATTATCACTTTTGCGTTGTGTGGCTTTGCGAATATTGGCTCAATTGCGATTCAGTTGGGTAGTATTGGGGTAATGGCACCAGAGCGCCGCGCTGAAGTGGCAAACCTAGGCTTAAAAGCGGTACTTGCTGCAACACTCGCCAACCTAATGAGTGCGGTATTAGCGGGTATTTTCATTAGCTTATAGACTGGCCTTAAAACTAAAAGAGCAGCTGAGCTGCTCTTTTTTGTTTTCAGGTAAAGCAGTGTGTTACTGCTTTTGAGTTTGCTGCTCGTAACGTTTAATGACATCCATTGCTACGGCTCGCCCCCACTCTTGTCCTGCCATCATCGACTCTTGCATGATTTTAGGTTGCACTGAAATGAGCTTTTTACCTGCAGGAGTATCATAAAAAGCATTAATCGCCTGCACTTCTTCCTCAGTGAGATACTTTTGGTAAATAGGCAGTGTCATATTTACCAGATCATCAGGATTAAACTCTGCCATGTAGTCATCCCAGAATGTTTCTGGAGCATTCGGTACCATGTTTTTTAAAGCGGGTAACATTTGGTTCATGGCCTGAACTCCAAGCTCTCCGGCACCTGTTTTATCCATTAATATTTTTACGCTTTCAGCAGAAGCTTGCTCGGCATAGGTGGATGAAGAAAAACTAAGTACGGCGAAAAGAGGTAATAGTGCAAGTTTCATTACTGCGTCCTGCTGTTAAGTGATTAAGGCTCACTCTACTATGAAAGTGAGTTGCAAAATAGCCAAAACTTAATCAAATTTAATATCACGTATATGTGGATTGTCGATACAAACATGCATGCTGGCAATATTATCAAGTACCACTAAGGTTGAGGTTTGCTTAGCTGAGACTTGTTTGTTACCGGTATCTGGCATTAGTTTTATACAGTGCTGCTTGTGGGGATTTCTACAGGTATCAGTGGCAATGCCGGTAACGGTTTGTAGTCATAGAGTCTAGCTTAACATCAAAAACAAAAGGCCTGTATTTTAGTACAGGCCTTGTTGTTTAGTAGGTGAGGGCACACCTACTAGACTTCACGCGTGGTTTAGAACATGCCGATATTTGTTCACATGCTAAACATACACATTCAAAGTCATCTATCACTCAGAATTAGAAGTAGTAACCAACACTGATGTTAAATAGTGAGTGGAAATCATCATCTTGGTTTTCGATACCTAGACCTGATTGACCGCCAATCCATACTGCGTTCTTACCATAGATATGGTCAACGTAGATGAAGAAGTCAGAAACAGCAATGCTCACACCCGTCGTGTTAATCACAGAGTCATTTAGCTTAGGATTAACGTCGGTATCTGGTGTTAGGTGGCTGTAGTCGTTATAAACAGTCACAGTACCCCAGTCATAACCGATAGACTTGGCGATGTTGGCAGCAAAGATTTGGCCTTTTGCAGCAACTTCATAAGCGCCTTCACCCATCTTCATAGCGTATAGGCCGTTTTTACCTTCGCTATCAAATTGGTCGTAGTCATAATCAACCATTTGTAGTTGTAGCTGGTAGCCGCTGTATTGTGCATCTAAATGTACTGCGTAAGCAGTTGATGTACCGTGATCATCATGTAGAGAATCGTAAATTTGACCGTATTCTAGAGACGCACCAAGTTGTACTGTTAGCTTGTCGAAGTCTAAAACGTAAGACTGACGAATGTTGAAAGTGTTAGTTTCTTCGTTGTTGTATTCTGTACCATTTACTGTGCCAGAGAAGGTATCAGCAGCGTAGCTACGAGTGTCATTAGCAGCGTATTCGCTGTTTTTGAAGAATGCGATTTCTGAAGTCCAAGCGCCAGAGTTATAGATAGCTTTAGCACCTAAGTCGTAATCGTCTTCAAAGCCCATGTAGTAGTTGATACTTTCCCACCAGTTGTGAGAAATGAAGCTCTTGTTACCAAAAGGCTTGCTAACGATACCACCTTGGAACTGCCAATCTTCAACACCGTTGTATGCCGCGTAAGCGTATTTAACGAAATGGTTGCTAGAAGAGTTTTTGAAAATGTACTTAGCGCTAGCAGTCCAGTTTTCACTAATTTGACTATCGATATCTAATTCTAATGCGTCGAATGCAAACTCACCGCCATTTGATTTAGAAGCTTGGTTAGCATCATCAACAAAATACTTAACTTTTAATGCGCCACCTAATTCAACAGAAGGTTGAAAATCGTCAGCCATAGCAACGGTAGGCGCGCCAAGTAATGCACCAATAAGAATCGATAACTTTAACTTTTTCACTTTTTATTCTCGCTAAATGAAATCCGACATTGGATTAAGAAGGCGAATAATATCTATATTTATGCGGGATATTGTGACTGAATACGCAATCACAGCAGCAACAAAGTGCCATTTGATTAATATTGTGAAGTCGGTGATACTTTTTTAGGAGTAGTGATATAAGCAGTTGCTAACTCAACATTAGAATAAATGAGACTTACAAGTTATAAAAAGTAACGAGGGGTACCAGTAAGTGTCAATCTCGTATATTTTTCGAGCTGCAATAGTTTTACTAGTCACTTTAGATACATTGATAAAACAGTGTTTTTTATCATCAACAAGAAACGTAAAGTTAACTTTATTATTGTGTTTGCCGCTGACAAAAAGTACACAATAGCTCTAAAAATTTATGTTGCATAAGCGGGAAGTGCGCCTGCAACGCTTAAAATTGATGCTGTATCTATTTGTCAAATCGTAAAAGCTATCAGTGCTTCAACTTATCTTTTTAGCGTAGGTACAATGACAAACATTACAAAATTTAGACGTTAATTTAAGTATAAAGGCATTAACGTCAAAAGTTCGTCAAAAACCATTACGCTCCACTCAAAATTGTTTTTTTTGCCGCCTAGCTAATAAGTCTTAATTAATCTTCTATATATGTGTAACTGATTTGAGTAATGTTTAAATCATAAATTTAACTTAGTTGGTTTTTACATCATTTAGTGTCTAGTTAGCAGGACTCCTTAAATGATAGGTATTAATAAAACTGTTTGGCTAACTATGAGGTTGTAGTTTTATGAAGGTTGTACTGGACGATAGAGTGATGGATGACTTGGCTATAGACCCGATTACTTGTGTAAAGCAAGCAGTTGGAAAGTATGGTTTTTCCGGCTTTTGGTTTCAGGGTGTCGCCAATAGTGCTTATGAGGATTACAACAGAGGACAAAATAGCCTTTTAACAAGAAAGATGCTGTTAAGTCCTGATGGGGTAATAACTTCATCCTTGAGTGTGCGCCACCTTCACGAACAATATTTGAGTCGCATTGCTGCAAGTGACCATAACTTTGCTGAAGCACTCAAAGTTGACGCACCTTATTTTTATACATGGAACGATATTGAGCAAAACAAAGCTAAAAAGCTATTTGTTCGGTATGGCGTAAACTCTGTGGTTAGTTGGCCATTAAAGCATTTTGCATCGAATATGTGGCGTGGCAGGTTTACCTTGCTATCTAAGCTTTGTTGCGAAGAGCTAGATCTAGTCGGTGTGGAAGCCGTGTTAAAGCAAGCGCAAATGACCTTACTTGAACACTATCATCATGAAGTGACTCCTTTCAGGCAGCATAAACTATTCAATAAAACCGCGATTAGAGCATTAGAGTTGGCTGCTTTGGGCTTGTTGAATGAAGAGATATCCAATGAGTTGGATATTACGATTCGAGGTGTTGAATATCATTTTGAATCAATGAGAAATAAATTGGCGGCAACTAATCGTGCCCACTTGGTTTATAAAGCGCATCAACTGGAGATCATATAGAAATGCTAGTATTGCTCGTTGAAGATAATCAGTTATTGGCTAAAAACATAATTCAATATTTAGAGCTTATTGATATTGAGTGTGATTATGCTGGTTCAATGACACTTGCTGAAGAGCAAGTTTATAGTCGTCCATATGATGCGATCATTTTAGATCTAAACCTACCGGATGGTGATGGTGTGCATGCGTGTAAAAGATGGAAAGAACAGCGCGTTGTGTCGCCAGTTATTATGTTGACCGCGAGAAGCGGATTACAAGACAAACTATTAGGCTTTGAAGTTGGTGCAGATGATTACTTGATTAAACCGTTTGCAATGCCTGAACTGGTTGCGCGACTCAGGGTTGTTGCTGAAAGAAGGCCGGCGCCAAAGGTATTACGTTTGGGAGAACTCGAATTTGATTTTGCAGGGCATACTGTGCACCGATTAGGTAAAGAGTTGGCTTTATCACGTACCGGTTGGCAAATTTTGTCTCTACTCGCTAGACGCAGCCCTGAAATTGTTGAACGCGAAGAGATTGAGCGTATGTTATGGCCGGACAGCCCACCTGATAGTGACAGCTTGAGAAGTCATATGCACTTGCTAAGAAAAATAGTCGATAAACCTTTTGAGCAACAATATCTGCATACCATTCGTGGTGTAGGATTATGTTTGAAGGTTAGCCCATGTCGATAAGCAACAAGGTAAGTTTAAAGCGTGTATATCAATTTTATGGGGTGATGTTTTTAGCTGTTACTTTGCTAATTAATATTTTTATCCCGCTTTGTATGATGTGTACTGGGATGTTTAGTATGCATAGCATTACAATGAAAAGCGCAGCTCAAGCTGCAGAGTTATATTTGGCTGACACAGGCAAGCTTTATCAAACAGATAATATAAAAGTATTCAGCGATTGGAATACTGCTCCTGAGCAAGTTAAATCAATAACAAATGGAGTCGCTCCTACGCAAATAAATGAAGTGCAATATCAGCATTGTCACGGAAAATTTATTGATGCCTTAATGGTATATAAGCAAAGTTCGGGAGAGAACTTATACGTTTGGCTAAATTATAATGCAACCCATGATTTAGAGTTTGCTCCTAAAAATATGGCCGCTATTTCGTTGCTGATTATCATGACGTTTGGCGTGGTAGCAAGTTTAGCTTTTCATTTACAAAGAAGGGTGATCTCGCCAGTTCATCAAATCAGCAGAGCAATTAAACAGCATGACTGGCAAAAAATGCAAAGCTTAAACTTTCCAAAACAATGTTATGCAGAGCTACAGTCGATTGTGGATGCACTAGATATATCGATAAAACAGTTAAAGGATGCACAACAACGTGAACTAACATTTTTACGTTTTGCCAGTCATGAGTTACGAACGCCGATTGCGATTTGTCAGTCCTCTTTTGATATTTTGACTCTGCAGCATGGCAAGTTGGAAGGGCCTTTGTTGCACGCTAGCCAAGCTACACGGCAAATGAGGTCGATTACCGAAACCTTATTGTGGTTGATGAGCTCAGAGTGTACATCTTTACATTATAGTGAAGTTGAGCTGGCAGAGCTGCTGCGACAGGTTATCTGTGATCAGCAAGCGGCTAAAGGGGATTACCAGCCAATTACTCTGACATGTGATGATACAAAGGTTAGTGTTCAACGGGAGCCGCTTACAATCATCTTGAATAATCTTGTGCGTAATAGTTTGGAGCATGGAACTGAAAGTGTCATTATTAATCAGAATAAAACTAAAATTGAAATAGTTAACTCTATGTCTCCATATAATAGTAGTGGCTTTGGATTAGGCTTGATGCTAGTTGAGCGTTTAGCAAAACAACTGCATTGGAATTATTATCTTACAAGAGATAATAATGAATTTAGAGCGACATTACTTATCAAAGATTAAATTTAACCGGTCTGATTTAGGGCTAAGCAATAGTTAATATTGCTTAGCCCTTTTTTGTGAATTACTTATTTATTTACAACGTTATAGTTTTAATTGGTTTTGACACTAATTTGACGTTGTAAAAAATTGAGTAGAAATATTTTGACGAATATTTCACGTTGTATGAAAGTATTTTTAAGTCAGTTTTATGGTTTTTTAATTATTTACTTCCTAAAACCACAGTGATGATTAAAAAGAGCATAGATAGAGATAGTGCTCACAAAGTCAGTTGCTTGATTGTTTAATCTATCGCTGAATTTATCATTTAGGAACAGCATATGAAAAAGCAACTTATTACAGCACTTTCTGTTTTCCTTGTTGCCCCTGCAATGTCTGCGACGTCTGTTGATATTGGTTACAAGGCTTACACCTCAGAAACTAAAGATGACAATGGTGGAGCTTACGATCAGCCCTTTGTTAAATTGACGCATTTTAATAAAGCGGATTGGGGTACATTGCTAGCTTACATAAAACTGGAAAACCCAGGTGAAGTGCAGGATGCACAAGATGATAAAGCAGGGAAGTTAACCGTTAAATCTTTAGTGATTGTCGATAAGCAGATTGGTGACTCAAGTTATAACTATTGGGCACAAAACTTCCTTTCATCTAACCGCACAGTAATGGAGGACAATCTATACCTTGGTGTTACAACCAACCGTAAATATGGTGATTTGTTTATTAATACAGGTATTGGTTTTAATTATTCGGCTGCGAGTTTTTCTCCTACGGGTGCAAGTTTTGACGGCATGACAGGTTATGCCGCAGTAATTAATGCCAGTTATCCATTTTCAGCTTTTGGTTTAAAAAATGCTTTGTCAGTTAATTATGAAGGCCAGTTTGACCGCGATGAAGAGCATATGAGTACCTTAGGTTATGACAGTTACGGTCATCAAATTATTACCACGCTTAAAACCAAGATTACAGATTCTTTTTATACCAAATTACATTTAACGCATTTTGATAGCTGGGGATCGACGCCTAACGATGGTATCGAGTATGGCGTTGCAGTTGGTTTTAGTTTTTAGCCTTTGATAGACAAAATAGGAATTTAATCGTGATTAAAAAAACGTTAATTGCAAGTGCGATTTTGGCACTAACCGTGGGTTGTTCTGTACCTGATTCGGGCAAAGTTATCACAAGTGAAGGTGCTGCTTTTGGTAAGCATGGTGAGATAAAAGTTCAAACCTCGACTAAAGATGGGCAATTGCTTGAAATCAATGTTATTAAGCAGAAAGAAAACAAGGTATTAGCAGCCTCTGTTTACACTGAAATGAAAGATGACATGATCAATCAAAATAGCACTGAAGTTGATGCTATTAGCGGTGCAACGGTAACCAGTAAAGCCTTTAAAGAGGCGGTAGAAAATTCACTGGCTGCTGCTGGGGTGACTTTAGTTGCAGGTTTGGCTAAGACTAATGACGCTAACAAAGAGGTGATTGCGACAGAGCAAAACTTTGATGTGGTTGTTATTGGTTCTGGCGGTGCAGGCCTTAGCGCAGCGATCACAGCCAAAAATGCTGGGGCTGATGTCGTAATCATTGAAAAAATGCCAACAGTTGGTGGCAATAGTTTGATCACTGGTGGACAAATGAATGTTCCGGGTAACTGGGTGCAAAAATCAATGGGGATTGAAGATAGCATTGATATTTTCGTTAAAGATACGCTCAAAGGCGGAGACTATTTAGGTGATCCTGAAATGGTTCAGCTTATGGCTGAACAAGCGTTGCCAGCTGCAGAATGGTTACGCGATTATATTAAAGTTGATTTTTACCAAGACCAGTTATTCCAGTTTGGCGGTCACAGCGTTAAGCGTGGCTTGATCCCAAGAAATCACACAGGGGCAGAGTGGATCAGTAAGTTTATGGCAAAAACCGATGAACTTGAGATCCCAATTCATACCCGCACGACAGCAACTGCTCTTATTCAAGATCAAAATGGTCGAGTGATTGGTGTCGAAGCTGAAAAAAATGGTCAAAAAATTACTTATATGGCAGATCGTGGCGTAGTGATGGCTACAGGTGGGTTCGGTGCGAACGTGGCAATGCGCACTAAGTATGTACCTGAGTTAGATGAACGTTACGGTACAACAAACGCCCGCGGCATTATGGGTGATGGCATTGTGATGGCTGAGAAGTTAAATGCTAAGACTCACAATATGGAGTCAATTCAGACTTACCCGATTTGTCATACGGATACTGGTGTTATTTCACTTATTGCAGACTCGCGTTTCTTTGGTGCGATTGTAGTTAACAAAGAAGGTAAGCGTTTTGTTGAAGAGCTTGAGCGTCGAGATGTCATTAGTCGCGCAATCTTAGCTCAAACTAATCAGCAAGCTTATGTGTTGTGGGGCAGTGAAATTGAGCAAATTGCAGAAACAGTCAAAGTGCACAAAGATGAGTTTGCTGAGTTAAACCGCAAAGGGATGATGTATAAAGCTGACTCGATAGAGGAATTGGCCGATAAATTTGGGGTTGATAAAAATGCATTAATGGCTCAAGTAGAGCGCGTTAATCAGTTTGCTAAATCAGGTAAAGATGGCGAATTTAATCATCGTGGTGGTTTAAAGCCTATCATGAAAGCACCATTCTATATGCTAGTAGCCAAACCATCGGTTCACCATACTATGGGTGGTTTGATGACAGATACTAAGACTCGAGTACTAAATACTGAAGGTCAAGTCATCGATGGTTTATATGCTGCTGGTGAAGTCACGGGGATGACACATGGTTCTAATCGCTTAGGTGGTAACGCTATTACAGATATCACTGTATTTGGTCGTATCGCTGGCAAAGAAGCAGCAGCTCACTAACACCTATTCGTGTTTATTATCAGTGCCGAACACATTTGTGAGCGGCACTTTTTTATTCGCTAATTTGGCTTATAGAAGGGGTCTGATGAACAAACTCAAATTAGTATGTTTAGCATTTTGTTTATGCTTACCTCAAGCATGGGCAATGGGTGAGAAGGCATATTTTAGTGGTAAAACAATGGGGACGACTTACTCGGTACAGGCGGACTTAACCAATGTCGAACTGACTGCAAAACAGTTACAAAAACGAGTGGAAACTGAGTTAGCTGAGGTGAATCAGTCATTATCCGTTTTTATTGAAGATTCTGAAATAACTCAAGTAAACCGCTTTACTTCAAAGTCACCTATTATGCTATCCAAGCAACTCCATGATGTACTTGAGATAGCTCAACAGGTTTCACTGCAAACTGATGGTGCGCTAGACATTACATTAGGTCCGGTCATTGAGTTTTGGGGATTTGGTGTTAAGCCGCGAGATTTGCAACAAAAAGACCGTGGACAACTTGAAGTTGCTCGTTCAAAGACTGGGATGGATGGCTTTGTTTTGAGTGCAAATACGCTCGAAAAACTTATTCCTAGTTTAATGATTAATCCCTCTGCAGTCGCAAAAGGTTACGGTGTTGATCGTGTTGCACAATTACTCGACCAAGCAGGGGTTAACCATTACCTTATTGAAATTGGTGGAGAAATTGTGACAAAAGGACACCATGAACTAGACCGTCCTTGGCGAGTTGCGATAACTCGGCCAGAAAGGCTCAGTTTGCAATACCAACAGATCATTAGTGTAAACAATATGGCTTTGGCGACGTCAGGAAGCTATGTCAATTACATTGAAAGTCAAGGCCGAACATTAAGTCACATTATTGATCCATCAACGGGAATGCCAATCAGAAATACTGTGGTATCCACAACAGTATTGCATCGTCAGTGCGCAGTAGCAGATGCTTTTGCAACGGCTTTTATGGTGCTCAATTCAAACCGTTCAATAGAGATAGCTAATCAACTTGGCTTAGCTGTAATGCTCATTGAACAAAATGAACAGGGCTTTAAAACACGCTTTAGTGATGCAATGTATCCTTATTTGCTAAACCATAGTGATAGGTTAAATGGAGTTTAATCAAACCCTACGGGCTATAGTTCTACTCAGTGCTTTGCTGGCAATATGCGCAAGTTTGCTGTTGGGGGGCTTAATGTTGCTCGGTTAACAATAAAGACCCTTACGGGCCTTTATTTTCACTGGAATTAAACGCGTTGGAGGTTATCTAGGCTTGAAAGCGATTTTGTAAATAATCAAATACCGCTCGAATACCAAATGCCTCACCACCTACAGGTCGGCCGGGTAACTTTCGAACGTTATAAGCCATAACATCGAAATGACTCCAGCTAATGTCTTTATCAACAAACTCTTCTAAATAAAGCGCAGCGGTGATCGCACCACCAAATGGCGTTTTAGCGCAGTTAGCAAGATCTGCAATATCACTGCCGGTTAAATCAAGATAAGGCTTGTGTAAAGGCATGCGCCATACTGGATCATCAACTTTAAGACCTGATGCTGTAAAGCCAGCGGCTACGGCCTCGTCATTGCTGAAAAAGCCAGGTAGCTCTGTGCCTAAAGCGATACGCATAGCGCCCGTTAGTGTTGCGAAGTCAATCATCAGTTCAGGCTTGTCATTATTGGCTTCAGCTAATGCATCACATAAGACTAAGCGACCTTCAGCATCGGTATTGTCAATTTCAACAGTAATACCTTTACGGGTAGTGATGATATCACCTGGTCTAAAGGCGTTGGCCGATACCGCGTTTTCAACAGCTGGCACTAATACCCGTAATCGAACTGGCAGGTTATGGGCCATAATGAGCTGTGCTAAACCAATAACATGTGCCGCACCGCCCATATCTTTTTTCATCAAGCGCATACCTGAGCCAGGTTTTAAATCTAATCCGCCAGAGTCGAAACATACGCCTTTACCGACTAAAGTCAGTTTTGGTGCTGATTCATCGCCCCAAGTTAGGTCGATTAAACGCGGTTGGTTATCACTTGCTCGGCCAACCATATGAATAGTCGGGTAATTTTGCTCAAGTAATTCATCACCAACAATTTGCTTTATTTCAGCGCCAAACTCGTTTGCCATTTCTGTCATGGTGTCGCCAAGGTGTTGTGGCATCATGTCAGCAGCAGGCGTGTTGACGAGATCACGTACTAAAGAAACGGCACGAATGAACTTATTTGCTTCGTCAGCTTGAGCTTGGGTTGGCACAATTAGCACAGGTAATTCTTTGGTGTTTTGTTTGTATCGGTCGAACTTATAAGCGCCCAGTCCCCAGCTAAAGGCCGCTGCGTGAATTTGTGCGTCAGGCGCGTGCAATTCATATTGGCCGGCAGGAAGCTGGTTGACGAGATCGCCACATAACCAATATGAGTCATCGCTTTTACTCACAAAAATAACTTGTTCTAATTCACCTTCGGCATTGGGAATTAAGCTGGCACCGGTGCCACTGTATTTAGTGTTATCTAACCAGTTAGTGACTCGTGGTGCTTGTTGTTCACGCCATGTGTTGTAGCTGTCGTTATTAAAAATGAGTAAAGGGATGCCGGATGCACCAGAAATAATAAGCTTGCTCATGTAAGGGACTCGTATTTGTTATAAATAGTGACAATTGCTATTAAGAGTATCAGGCCTTGGATTTTGGAGAAAGCAATCAATATAAATATATGGTCGCCACATAGTGGCGGTTTAAACAGCTTACTTCTGCGTGGATAACCGCTGTTGTAACTGTACAGTTTTTTGTTTTCGCGGAGGAGGGGAGAGATTTTATTAGCCAAGTCAAGGGGCTAAGAGAGGTTCGCCGATGACTTTAGTCAGCATTAGACTCTAAGTTTGCCTTGCTTGCTATGCGCATCATGTTGGCTTTGCGTTCAGACATATTGTTGAATGAGCTAGGTAGTACATCGACACCAACGATTTGGCCAAGTTTTACCACTAAGGGAATGGTAATTGGTGCAAAAGGCAAAACGGCGAACATACCAAGACCTAAGCCTTTGAGGAGATCAGCAAACTGCTTGTTGGCTTCAGTGAGTTCTTCTTTTGATGCTTGTCTGCAGGTATAGCGCTTATAAGTGACTAGCATATCTTTAGTCTCTTGCTTTTCTTGTGCAAGCGCATCTTTTAACACCAACATATCGCGTTTTAAGCGCAGCCAAAAACGACGTCTGCCAATACGGAGAACGCGAATAGGTGCTTTATGTAGGTGGATGTAAATTTTCATGGGGGGCGATTGTGCCACAGTCGACAACTTATCCCTAACTTCTATTGGAAATTAAAAGGTAAAAAAGTGTCAACTGCTTGGTTTCAAATCAGTATTGCTGTATTTGCTGGCACAGGGGCGGTTTAGCCTGCACGTAAACTCAGAATATCGCTTAATACTATCGGCTCCGGATAGCGACAGAATGCGCTATTTTGTTGATCAATCGCGTAAATTGACATGCGGTCAGCTAATTCATTTCCTTCAATACCAACATGAGCCGCCACGTGTTGTATTGCGAGTTTATCTTTAATTGCATCATACAAGGCATGAGATTGCTGGATAATATCTAAATTTTTAATATCACCGGCAACTTTGCGTTTCCAGCCTTTAGCTTTCCAACCATAAGCCCAATTGGTAATGCAGTTAAGTGAATATTGTGAGTCCGATAATATCTGTACCGTTAGACCTTGTTTAAGCGCTTTTTCTGCAATCAATAGCGCTTGATGTAATGCATTTAATTCGGCTGAGTTATTAGTGCCGTTTGGGTTATACAAGCCATAGTAAAGTTCCGCCAGCTTAGCGTTTATATATACAGCAACGCCAGAGCCTGCTTTACCTGGGTTCGGTTCACAGCCGCCATCGGTGAAAATAGAAACATCACAACGGCTTAAATCTATATCTAGGCTAGCTTTAGCTGCAGTTTTGCTTGTGGATGGTTTTTTGGTTGCAGTGCTGTAGCTTGGCGCTTTAGCAAATGCGGCTTTGGCTTCAGCTTCAGTTGCGAAAGATTTATATTTTGCCTGTGGAAACTTATCCACTTGTTTTTTAGTGTAATCCCAGCTGGTAAAAATCCCTGTTTCACGCCCAGCCCACACAACATAATACTTTTTAGCCATAAGGCGAATGTCCTAAATTTAATTGAATAATGGCGTTCTATAATCGAATTACAGATCTTTTTTGCAATTGGCGAGTAGATCGATGAAAAACTGTGTCCCTTTACGCTCTGCAAAAGCAATATTGCGCTCAGGAATAGTTTCAGGATCATCATAGTTTGCTAAAGCCTGCTCCATGCTCGATTCGCGAATGATATGCAGAGTCGGGTAAGGCGCACGGTTAGTATAGTTAGCGGCTGAATCTTGTGGTTCGTCCTCAAAGCAATAATCAGGATGAAAACTGGCTAACTGATATTCGCCTTCATAGCCCTGCTCAATGAGTAAATCGTTGGCAATATCGACTAAGTCTAAATACAGATAAAATCCTTCAAATCCGCGAGGCATGATAAACAACGTTGTTTCAACATCAGGATGCTCATCTAAATAAGCGCATTCGTCGATAAGTGCTTGTAGCACATCTTGCATACGTGATTCATCAATTACAGCATAACGTATGCTAGCGCGCTCAACTTCACGTCGTGCAAAAGGGCAAATGTTATATTTCATAATCACTTGCTTTACCCAGTTTTCGGTTTCAGTCGCATAGGGCTGTAATTGCTGGGGGATCACCTGAGTCATAGGAGTTATCTTTGAAGGGCTATGGGGCGATCATAGGCAGGATCGACAACACAAGCAATAGCGCCATGGTGACATTAAAAATCTTTTGTTGTCTTTGATTCTTTAGTAAGCGCTTTAATGCGACACCAAAACCTAACCACACAAAAGCACTTGGCAAGGCCACAAAAAAGAACACTAATGCAATCGTAATCACTTGTGGAGTTAGAGGTTGCGCCATCGTTGTAAAGGTTGCAATGGCACCAATCCCCATTATCCAGGCTTTGGGATTGACCCATTGAAATGCCGCCGCTTGCAAAAAGCTAAGTGGTTTTGCGGTATTTTTACCATTCATTTTGGCGCTACTACTGGCAATTAACCAAGCCAAATAGAGTAAGTAGCAAATGCCGACATATTTTATGATGCTGTGTAAAACGGGGTAGGTTTGAAATATAGCACTTAAACCTAACCCTATACCGAGCACCATAGTTGGAAAACCGATACAGATCCCTATTAAATGCGGCAAGCTGCGCTTCACGCCAAAGTTAACCCCTGATGACATCAACATAATGTTATTTGGCCCAGGCGTGATACCGGAAGAAAAAGCAAAAAGCGCAATGGTTAAAATTAGTTCCATAAAAAACTCATAAACGACGAATAGAAAAATAAGTTTACCGAGCGGTATAAAACACGCCAGATCTATGCTTTATACCTTGATGAGCGAGTTTGCAGCGAAAGCTTAAAGCATTTATCTGGATTGCTCTTCATGGTGGACACAATCGTTGTTGCGACTTTTCAGCTGTTTAGTCGTGACAGCTTAATCGTAATTAATAGCTAGCGTTAAGCCTTGGTAGTAATAAGGTATTTCTTTTTGTTATAACAAGGGCTTGATGAGTTTCTACTGCATATTTAGTCATCTTGTGTCGCTGTTTTAGGCGCATTTTAGTGTGTAAAAGTAAATAAAAATATTTTTTGACGAATTGGTAGGCAGTATTGTTTTCAATAGCGCATTAACAGAGTTGCAGTTCAATTGCATATAGAGGTAAGTGAATTTAGCGTTTTAATCCTGATTGTGTCAGCCGAAGTTACCAAAACTATTAATAAATTCAGCGGTTAATTAGTAATCAGGTTTCAGTTTGTTATTGGTTGCTGGCGGGTTAATTTATCGTCTTTGTCTGAATGTCTCTTGCTTCTATTGACTCATTTCTGTTTAGTTTTAAAGCCTGTTTTGCTGAGTTGATTTAGCTGAGTACAAAGGTATAACGGCAGTGATAGCCATATTTTTGACTGTTGAATCTTCATTCAATTGTCATATTCACTTCATAAATCTAACTCCAGTTTTGCCATTTTTAGCACTTGATTGTGAATATTGTATAAATTATAAATTTAAATGTCTTTTTAACAAAAGATTAACAATTATAAAAATATAACAGTCTAAACACGGTAAGCAGTGCTAAAAACAGCATTGATCACTTTTAAGCATTAGGTGATTTCGCCAAACGACCGTGCAGAATTGGAGTTACATATGTCAATCAAGTCATCTAATGTATGGATAAAGAAAACGCAGTTTAAAATGCATGCTATTGCTCTTGCCTGTTCAGCGGTTATGCTGCCGGGTATCGCGGTTGCTAAAGATCAACAAACTGCAAAAGTGACCGAAGCTGCAAAACCTGCTCATGGTGTTGCTAATAAAAATAAGCGTTTTGAGAAAGGGGCAAATATCCCCGGCCAACAACGTGGTGTTGATACCAGTACGCGTCAACAAGCGCCGAAGAGTAAGCCTGCAAAAAAGATTGAAGGACCAATGGGCAACCTTGGGCCTGCTGCTGAAGCAGAAAGTAATGTTTGTAGCAGTGAGCTTGCTAATTTAACAGGACAGGCGTTATTCGACTTTGTTCGACAAGCTGATATTTCTTGTATTTCTGAGCTTTACTCGCGTAACGATGCTGCATCTGTAGCTGCCTATCAAGTGGAAAATGTGGTTGCGGTTGCTAACCAAACCAAGAATATTGCTGCAAGCTACGATAGCCGCAATGGCCTTGAAATGCGTAACTTGTTCTATTTTTTACGCGGCGCATTTTATATCGAATTCTATAATGATGATTTAACTTATAGTGATACCCAAGCAGCTGATGCTGTTTACTCGGCACTGGCTGAGTATGCTAAAAACCCGCATTTATTTGATTTGAGCCAAAATGCAGGTGATACCTTATCCGAGTTCTTTACTTCTTGGTCAAGTGCCGATCATATTCTAGAAAGTGTGCCGGTTATTACCGATTATCTACAACGCTTTAATGCAGATTTCTTAGCGAGTAATCGCCATCGTGCGGCATTAACAAGTGCGTTAACAACACTGTATTACGGTAGTTGGGCTGAAGATTACAACAAAAAGGCCATGGAACATGGTGACTTGATTGACGCTCTGCTAAATATTGCGACCAGCGACTACATCATTAATTCTGCTTATCAATATGAGTCAACAGATGCCTTTCATGAGTTTGGTCGCTTCTACGAATATCAGCAGTACTGGAACTTACCGCAAAGCTTAAAAACTCGCCTTAATGATGGCGTGCAGTTATACATGAGCAAGTTTGAGCGTATGTCGGCTGAGTGGGCTGATGGTGCTGGATACCTTGATTACTATAATCCTGGTGATTGCGAGCAGTTTGGTATTTGTGGTTGGGAGGAAGAGCTAGAGCAAACGGCACTACCAATTAATTACAACTGTAGCGACACGATTTATATTCGTGCCCAGCAGCTAACGAATAGTGAGTTGCAAGACTCATGTGATCTTATGGGAGCAGAAGAAACCCTATTCCATAATGTGTTGGCAACGGGTTATCAACCAGTGGCAGATGATCTTAACGAAAGCTTAGAGGTTAATATCTTCGATAGTTACGACGACTATGCTCAATATGCTGGAGTGATTTTTGGAATTAGTACCGATAATGGCGGTATGTATTTAGAGGGCACGCCATCTCAAGAGGGGAACCAAGCCCGATTTATTGCCCATGAAGCAACTTGGACGGAAGACATTTTAGTTTGGAACCTCAAACATGAATATGTGCACTATCTCGACGGCCGCTTTAACTTATACGGTGCATTCAACTACTTTGATATTGATACCGGCAAATCAGTGTGGTGGTCTGAGGGTTTAGCTGAATATATCTCTAAGCAAAACCGCAATGATGGTGCGATTGGGTTAGCTCGCTCACAAGCTTATAGCCTAAGTGAGATCTTAGCTAACACATATAATAGTGGCTCAGAGCGTGTGTACAGCTGGGGTTATTTAGCAGTGCGTTTCATGTTTGAAAAACATCGTGCTGATGTTGATGCGCTGCTCGTGCTTGCCCGTGGTGGTGATGCTGCAGGCTGGTTAGCATATATCGATAATACGATTGGTCAAAACTACAATAGTGAGTGGAATGACTGGTTATTAAGTGTTAGCAGCAATGACGAAACCATAGATCCAGGTATTGTTGAGCCGGTGGATTCTGATGGTGATGGGGTTGCAGATCATTTAGATGACTTCCCATTTGATCCTAATGAAACTCGAGATACCGATGGCGATGGAGTCGGCGATAATGCTGACGCATTCCCGAACGATGCGAGCGAAACCACAGATAGTGATGGTGACGGCTATGGTGATAACTCCGATGTTTTCCCGAATGATCCAACGGAGTGGGCTGACTCTGACGGTGATGGCATAGGAGATAATGCCGATATTGATGACCCCGTTGAGCCTGTCGAGCATTGTGGTGTTGCCACAATTACCGATGGTAATCTCACCCAAGATCAAACTGAGTGTGTGGCTGGTCGCGACATCAACTACTTCTACACTTATATAGATGAAGATAACACGCCGCTTTATATCAACACTGCTGGTGGTAATGGTGACGTTGATGTGTACTTCAATCAGACTATTTGGGCTAAGCCATCAGCATATACCGCAAAAGCAACGACTGAGGGTAACTATGAACAGCTTAATGTTATTGCAAACCGTGGTTGGGTTTATATCAGTCTAGTGGCAAATACTGAGTATGACGGTGTAAGTTTAAGTGTAAGCTTAACGGATGGTGGTGATACAGGCACTCAACCTGTTGCAGTTGCTGATGCGTGCGCAACACAATCACCATATAGCTATGGTGGCGTTGAATATGGTGAGGCAATCTGTATTGCTGATGGTCATTCTAGTTACTACTTCTATGTACCAGCAGGCACAGCAGAGATAACCGTTGCTAGCGGCCATGGTAGCGGCGATGTAAACCTATACGGTAATAGCCAAACTTGGGCAGGACCTAACTCATTTGAGGTTAAGTCTGAAAACCAAGGCAACGTTGAAAGCTTAACCATAACTACACCAAGCGAAGGTTGGTATTACATTAGCGCTGATGGTGCACCTTCAAGCACAGGGGCAAGCTTAGTGGTAAACATTAAGTAGTAGATTATTGCAGTGCACCATGGGACTAGCGATATAAGCTAACCCTTTTAAAGCCGGCGTTTAAGCGCCGGCTTTTTTTATGGCTGTCGACACAAAGGTCGAGTCAGGTTAGGTTAATGGTTGTAGTGATAGCCTGAAATCAGATACAAGAAGGACTTTAAACTGATGATAAATAAAATACTGATGATATTAGTTGGACTCGTTTTAGTTTTAGGTTGCAGTTCAACTGATAGTGAGCAACAACAAATGGCCGCAACTCGCACCACTATGGTGATAAGTGGTGATCTAAGCTCGTTAAATACCAGCTCAAAAGCCTTTGCTTGGCATCCCACTATGTTTGCGGTACATGCTAATGACGCGCTTGATAGTGACGTGATTATTCAGCATATGCGAAATGCGATCACCAAAGTGATGCAAACTAAGGGCTATCATCTTGCTAAAGCCAATGAAACCCCAAGTGTGCTGGTGGGGTACGGTTTAGCGCTAGAGTCAGAAATGAGTGATAAAGAGATCTTACAAAAAGCGGGCTTGGTAGCTGGCTTATCTACCGAGGGGGTTGCAGATAAATATGAAAAGGGCTCGGTGTTGGTGGCACTATTTAACCCGAGGACGCCAATGCCTGTTTGGCGAGTATTGGCACAGGGATTTACCGACCTTGATAAAACACCATTACAGCGAGAACAGCGCTTTGAGCAGTTGCTTGCTACTATGCTTAAGCCATTACCCACGTTATAGCGAGTAAGTGGTACGCAGTATTATAGTGACATAAGGATTTAAGCAATACAGCTCTTTGATACCAATTACTGAGATCAGGACTATATTGTTGTAGTGTTATCGCCATAAACGCAGAAGGAATACTGATGAACTTAATTAAAGCGGCAGTACTTATTAGCAGTTTAATGATGAGCCTAACAGGCTACGCTGATGAGTGGGTCAAGGTTGCAGAGAAAACCGTTAACTACAAAACAGAGACTGATAAAGTTAGTGTTAAGAAAGCACAAAGACAGGCTAGCCATATAAAGTTGGTTTGCACCCAAGGTACGGTCAACATGCATAAGATTGAGTTAGTGATGGCTGACGGTAGCGATAAGCAAGTTAATAATTTGGGCGTATTAACCAAAGGCTTATCAAGCCGCAGTATTAGTGTGCCAGAAGGCGAGTTAAAGTCGATTGAGTTAACCTATGACAGTATTGGTAGCCAGACACTCGGAGTAGTTGGAGCTACTAAGAAAGGTAAACTAGAGGTGATGGTTAAGCTTAAAGCTGACAAAGATTAACTATTTATGCAAACAAGCCCTGTTGGTTACAGGGCTTGTTACTAAGATGTCTGTTAGCGCTTATAGACTGACACTTATTTCATAAGAGCCAAACTTGCGCATATTGATGACACCGGTATCAAAAATCAAATACTGGCCTTTTATGCCCAACAAAATACCTGACACTTCGGGATTTTTATCAAAATTGTGTGAGCTAATTTTGCTAGGGAAAGTCGTTACCGGATAATTAATCGTTTGGATCTCTTCATCAAGCGCAGTTACCGCAAATTCACCATGCTCTGCACTGATCTCTGTTAACCGTGCTGCAATTTGTGGTACTAAGCTTGCTGCTTGAGCTTTCAAATCGATATCGTCAGCATTGCCTTTTAACATTGCACGCCAATTGGTTTTATCTGCGATTAACTCAGCAAGTGCGGTTTCTACTAGACCTGAAAGCAAACGTGTCTCTACTTTAAAGATCGGTAAACCTTGAGTTGCCCCTTGATCTATCCAGCGGGTCGGGAGTTGCGTATGTCGAGTGATGCCCACCTTAATACCAGATGTATTTGATAAATAAACGTAGTGCGGCACAAAACAGTTAGCTTCGCCCCATGATGGCTCACGGCAAGTTCCAGCAGCAAAGTGGCAGGTTTCAGGTTTCATAATGCACATATCGCAGCTAGCTAGCTTTTGCATACACACATAGCAATGGCCCTGAGAGTAACTTTTTTTAGTTTTTTTGCCACAGTTACAGCAAAGAATTTTACCTGTATGAGTTAGCGTCAGTTGGCTACCAATAAGAGGATTTAAATCCAGTAACTCTTCACCAACAGGCAGCTGATATTGCACCACATTATTCTCATCTAAGTGGCTGCGCATTTTTCTTAACGTTCCAAGCATGATATTTCTATTTTTATCAGTATTTGCCTTAGTCTAACAGATTGTTAAACCAGATTTGGAATGGTTTTTCCGATTGCCTGAATTGGCATATTATTATGTTCAGCTCATGGTCGTGAATAACAAGTGTTATTGGAAACCGATGATTTTAATTTATACTGTTTGTATTAAATCAGTGATAGATATTGGCGAACAAATAGATGGACATTCAAACCGTTTGGCAGGCATACCGAGACAATATCAAGGCATTTCTCAAAGCCAAAGTGTCAAACCCTGATGATGTTGATGATCTACTGCAGGAGATCTTGATTAAGACTTTTGATAATCTGCATTCGGTACAGTCAGAGGCAAAAATTAAGTCTTGGTTATATCAAGTTGCCAATAACGCGATCATAGATTTTTATCGTAAACGTGGTCGTGTGGCGCAACTTGAAGGTGAAGCGTTATGGTATCAACAAGATGAGGAAAGTAACGAACAGGCACTTTCTCGCTGTATTGAACCATTTATCAATGCGTTACCTGAAGATAGCTCGGCGTTATTAACGGCAATTGATCTTCATGGGCAATCACAAAAACAATATGCTGCAGAGCATGGTATTAGCTATTCAACACTTAAGTCTCGAGTGCAAAAATCCCGTGAGCGGCTACGTGGGCTGTATGAAGAATGCTGCCACTTGTCACTGGATAAACAGGGAAATGTTGTAGATTTTGAACCTAAAGATAGCAATTGTAAGGGCTGTTAGTTTGCATTTAGGTACAGCCAGACTCGATAATAAATGATGTAATCGAGTCTGCTGTTTACAGGGTTAGCTTTGTGCAAGTTGTAATAGTTTAGGTAAGAAACGCGTATCACTATTGGCTATTTGAGTTTGCTCGGCAAGCACTTGCTGTAAGATCTCATGAGTCGTGAGCGGGTTTGCCAATACCACTCTAAACACAACGGCCTTGATATCCATTAGCTGGTGGTTCTCTGGATTGATTCGAGTACGAGATACAAATGAAGTACCTTGTTCACGTTGTGTTTTTTGCACAAACTTAGTTAAGCCATCAAGTAAGGTATTAAACTGCTTGAGGGTTTCGGTATCACCGGTTTCGCGAGCATTCGCCATTGCCAGTTGCACTGATTGTGGTACATAGCGGTAGGTTAACAGGCAAAGTTCTGGTTCAGATACCAATTCAAAATTGGCTTCTGCGCTAATTAACTCTGCAAAATATCGTGCTTTCTCAAGGCTGTTATTAATTAAAATCTCATAACCTTCACGACCAATTACTTGCAAGCACGCATGCACCAGCATAGCCATCCCCGGGCGAGACCCCTCAAGCGTTTGGCTACCTAGATCTTTTGAGCCTTGACGTAAAATATATTCAGCATGATGTTTAATGGCATTGGCAAAAGTCGGATCTTTGAAAATCACCATTCCCGCGCCCATAGGCACATACATCTGCTTGTGGGCATCAATCGTGACTGAATCTGCACGTTCAATACCTGCAAGCAGATGACGATATTTGTTTGATAATAAACTCGCACCGCCCCAGGCGGCATCAACATGGAAATGACAGTTAAGCTCAGCCGCTAAGTCGGCAAGTTCATTAAGTGGATCAATATTGCCCGTTTCAGTGGTGCCAGCAACGCCAACAATAGCCATGACTTTTATATTGTCTGCAGCAAGTTTAGCGGCGAGTTGTCGCATTTTTGCAACATCAACTTTATTGTCATTTGATGTTGGCACTTGAATGATATTTTCACGGCCAACACCAAGTAGATCGGCGGTTTTGGCTAACGAATAATGGCCTCGCTCAGAAACTAAAATAGCTAAATCATCATAGCCATAATGGCGCAGCCCTTTGACCAGCCCTTGCTTAGCAATACCCTTAAAGTCGCCGTCAGCTTTTAATAACTGATTGCGTGCAGTCCACAGAGCGGTGATGTTTGCGACAGTGCCGCCAGAGCAAAATGCACCAAGAGAGACATCAGCGCTATGCATCCAACTTTGGTAAAAAGCTTGGTCTTGGTTATAGACTAAATGATGCATCATGCCCAGCACTTGGCGTTCAAGTGGTGTGAAGGCTTTTGAGGTTTCGATTTTGACCAAATTCTGATTCAGCCCAACCATCATTTTCGATAGTGGTAGAACAAAATAGGGGAGCGCTGATGTCATGTGACCAATAAAGCTTGGTGCAGAGGTGTGCACTGAGTGTGCCACTAATGTTTGCATCATATTATCGGCGTAATCAGAGACAAATTGCGGCGCAGAGGGAATATGGTATTGCTGAAAATCTAACTCAACTTCTGAAAGCGGTTTTTCTACAGCGACAACGCTTTCTTGCAAAAAACCCATTAAATTTTGCGAGATGTTTTGTTCAATGACACTCAGGGTTGAGTCTGGGGCTTCTGGAACTGTAAAAATCCGCAGTAATGCCTCTTCTGAAGCGGTTGCTTTTCTTGGTGTCATTGATCTAACTATCTCTACTTATCACGCTGTTACTACAGCCTTTCAAAATGGGAAGCCACTTTACTTTATGCGCTTTTGCGCTTCAAGCATAAAAATGGCCAGCATTATACTTTTGGCTAGTATAGGGCACAGACTAACGCAGATAACGTGAGAGTCAAAGTTTGTCGTTTGATAGAGGTGGATAAGCAAGTTTTTCTTGAGGCATAGAATATAAAACAAAAGGGCGCTTAGCTGCGCCCTTTAATGGTTATTTTTATTGAGACTCAATGATGCTATTACAACGCTGTGCTACCGGTTTGCTGCTAATGCGTACAAATTGGCAATGTTTTTTGATGTACAGTAAAGGTTATGTTTCGCACTTGCCAATACCTCAGCAAGTGGCAGTGCTCTTGGGGTAATAGAAAATAACGCATCAATACCGTGTTCAAGTAACACATTGGCATCATCACTGACACACCCAGCGATAGCAATAACCTTAACATCTTGAGCTTTTGCCACGCCAGCAACACCCATGGGGGTTTTTCCATGTAAGGTTTGGCTGTCTAGTCGGCCTTCACCTGTAATCACTAAGTCAGCCCCTTTAACACATTCCGCCAAATTAACGGTTTGCATAACAATATCGATGCCAGGCTTTAACTGCGCGCCTAAAAACGCCATAACCCCTAAGCCCATGCCGCCAGCGGCGCCAACGCCAGGATAATCTCGATTATCAACAATACCTGTTTGCGCAATGATATCAGCGTAATGACCAAGAGCTGCGTCAAGTAGCTCAACCATTTGTGGGGTAGCCCCTTTTTGCGGACCAAAAATTGCTGAAGCTCCTTTGTTGCCACACAGCGGGTTATTGACATCGCAGGCGACCTCAAAACTGCATTTTGTGATTAGCGGATGTAGGTCTTTTAAGTCGATAGTAGCCAATTGAGCCAGTGCAGCGCCACCGGTTGCGATGGCTTTACCTGTATCGTCAAGTAAGTGAGCACCAATTGCTTGTGCCATGCCCGCACCGCCGTCATTGGTTGCACTGCCGCCGAGGCCGATAATAATATGTTCGATACCGCGATTTAATGCATCGACAATCAACTCGCCGGTGCCATAGCTGGTGGTGATAAGTGGGTTACGACTCTCTTCATTTACCAAGTGCAGGCCAGAAGCTGCTGCCATTTCAATAACTGCTGTTTTTTTATTACCTTGATATCCAGCACCTAAAACGCCGTAAAACGCTTGTACCTTGGTGCCTAAAGGCCCGGTGACGTTCAGTTTGATTATGCTACCTTGAGTGGCATCAACCATAGACTGCACAGTGCCTTCACCGCCATCGGCAACAGGGACTTTAATATATTCTGCATTAGGCAGGGCGGTGCGAAATCCACGTTCAATTTCGTTGGCCACTTCCATCGCCGTCAGGCTTTCTTTAAATGAGTCTGGGGCTATCACAATTTTCATGGGTGTTCCTATAGCGAAGTGTGGCTGTTTGCTATGAATGAAGCAGACTTAAGTTAAGATTTGATGAGTTTACTGCGAGAATTAGACGAGCAGGTTTTGCTGTTACACTCGTCTAATTCAATCTGTAATTTACGCTTAAAGTAGGACTAAGCTTAGCAAGTAAACCAACGTCATAGCGGTTATACCTTGAATAAGCGTTGCCATTGTTTGCGCTTTATAGGCTTGTTTAACACTCATGCGACTAAATTGAGTTACAACCCAGAAGAAACTATCGTTTGCATGAGAAACTGTCATCGCCCCCGCGCCAATAGCCATTACAGTTAGGACTCGGCCCATATCGCTCGCAAGGCCAATATCACCTAGCATAGGCGCAACCAGTGCAGAGGTTGCTACTAAGGCTACTGTTGATGAACCTTGAGCCGATTTTAACGCCGCGGCTACCACGAATGGCATAAAGATCCCAATCCCTAGTGCTGACAATGACTCACCTAAAAAGGTACCAATATCAGTCGCTTTTAGAACAGCACCAAATGCGCCACCTGCACCAGTAATCAAAAGAATTGGCGCAGCAACCACTAAGCCTTGGCTAATACGCTCGCTAAACTCTTTGACTTTGTCGTTACCTTTTAATAGAGATAAAGATAGCAATAGACCAATCATCAAGGCATTAACTGGTTGACCTAAGAAGGCCAAAATGTCGAACAGCATGCCATTACCAACGGGTGCTGACGGAAAGTTAGCAATTGAGCCTAAACAGATTAGTAAAATAGGTACGAAAATAGGTGCAAACGCACGAGTTGGGCTAGGCAGTTCACCATAAGCTTGTTTTAGCTTGTTGAAGTCCTCTTGGTGACTGAGTAACTCTTCAGCTCCTTCACCATCTGGTTGAACGTTGGCAAAGCGGTTTGCCCATAATGTGCCGGCTAGCGCGGCAAATGCGGCAACAAAAATACCGACGAAAATTACTAAACCAAGATTTGATTCAAGCCCTAAGTTACCCGCAGCTGCAATCGGCCCCGGCGTTGGCGGTACAAAAGTGTGAGTCGCATATAGTCCCGTTGCTAGCGCGACGCTCATAGAGACGCTAGAGACCTTCATACGGTTAGCCATTGACTGCTTGAGCGAGTTTAGAATCACAAAGCCTGAGTCACAAAAAACTGGGATTGAAACGATATAACCGATAATCGACATGGTTAATGTTGGAAAGCGTTTACCTAGTACTTTAATGACCACATCCGCCATCGTAATTGCGGCGCCGCTTTTCTCTAGAATGGTACCGATAATCGTACCAAGTACAATCACTAACCCTATGTAACCTAAGATCCCGCCAAAGCCTGAGGTAATGGTTTTGGCAATGTCGGCACTTGGTAAGCCATAAGCAAATGCTGCTAAGAATGACGCTAAAATCAGCGTTAAAAACGGATGGAGTTTAAATTTAGCAGTGGCAATAACGATAAACGCAATGACTGCCAATAAAATCAATACTAAGCTCATAGGAGTTCCCTGTATGGGTTTATTATTTATATGTAAGGTATGTTGTTAAAGCCAAATGGGAACCACTGAGATAAGTAGCGCACCAAGGTATTTCAGGCTGAAATATTATGCGGTGCTAGCTAGATAAATTCTTTGGTTAAGCTCACTAATTTTTCTACTGTTTTAATGATTATATTTGTGCGTCAGCACAAAAGGTTGTGGCTTGTTTTTTGCTGTTAAGGGTTTTTATTTAAGGTCTTATTCTTGTTACTATGTCTCATAATGATTTTGGTTAGTTTATATTGGTTTACACATACTTATGGAACTGTTCTCGCTGCTTTTGAAAATTCGTAATGAATATGGCTTGACCCAAGCAGAAATGGTGGAAAAATTATCTTTATTTCATAAGGTTTTTGCTAACCTAGATCTGATCACTTATAGCCGCTGGGAGCGAGGGGTGTCGATGCCCTCAACATTACGAATTATTCAGCTGCTTACTTTCGCTGAATATGATGTATTAAGTCATTTAATCGACTTAGATCTTAAGTTATCAAAAACTAAGATTAATCAGGTGAGGCGTATTGAGGCTCTGGCATTTGGTCAAGAAGACTTAATTCAAGCTTCCTATTATCCAGTCACTGACACCCGTTTTCATAAATATACCGAATCTACACCGCTAACTGATATGCGCAAATTGGCGCTAATTTGTGAAAGTAGCGCCAAGTTTTTTAATTTAACCGAACGCGATGTGCAAGAAAGATGTGAGCGGGCCATAAAGTTACAAGAGCAAGGCGCGTTGCACATGCTGACCTGTGAAGGAAGTCAAGATAACCTCTATGCTCACGCAATTGTCTCTGTACATAACGCTGGTGACAGAGCAGCGTTAATCGATGAGTTTGTCAATTTTTACAATACGCCTAGAGAGCCAGAAATTAATGGCGACAAAATCGTTTTCTTTCACTCAGTCATGAAGTTTAATTATCACTGGTGGGAGTTTGGTGTTTTTCATTTACTAAAACTTTTACTCGACAATCCTGATATTAAAGAGATCTTTATGATTGTTCGTGACAAAAATGCAGAACAACCTTATGTCGCTTTTGGTTTTGAAGTCTTAGCCGAGTATGAGGAAGAAAATCCTTTGGCAGGCATACGTAAGCTTATTGGTATTAGTCGCGATGATTACTTATCACATCATGGGGTGATCACTTGGTTAAAAGAACATGCACACTTTATGAAAGCCCAAGCTTGATTCGAGCAGCGATTATTCACCGGCTTCACATTTTGCTTTAGCGCTTTTATAGGCATAGTTAGATTTTGTTTTTCTAAAGTGCCCTGTAGAAGCTCGCTCCTTGCTGTTAGCATCTGCTCAAAATTACCGCACCTTGTTTCTCTCTATTGTGTAATTCCACAAATTACTGTTTAGACCATCGCTGATTATTCTTATGCGTAAGCTGGTCGCTTGCGATTGGTCATTGTTTGGCTATGGCGCAGCATAGTCATCACATAAAGAGCCTTAGGTGCTGAGTGTTACACGAACAGATATTAAGGTTTGCGATGCGATTTTTTGCCAAATTATTCTTATTGTTACCCCTATTAGTATTAGCGGCCTGTGGCGGCGGTTCAGAAGGTGAAGACGGAAGCGTTGTCCCGCCACCGCCTCCACCAGTGGTAAAATCAAGTATCACGGCGATGGACTTTCGCCAGTCTGTAACGATTGCTGATGATATCGTTCAGCCAGTCACTTTCAATTTATCTAACTATATCAGTAGTAGAAATAGACTAGATGCAAATACTGACCTAATGGCGGCTAGTAAGTTGAGTCTGGATAAGATCGAGGTATTAGGTAATCTCGCAGGTTGTGAGATCACCAAGCTAGATCAACTAGCCCTATCTTTCTCTGTTACCCCATATCATTCGCTCAGTTGTGACTATCGCTATACGGTTAGCGATGGTGCCGAGCAAACCTCTGCGCTGGCTTCAATCTTATTTACCAACAATAGCGCTAAGCTTATTGCTGAGCAGCAGGGTTTAACGTTACCAGCAGGTGGGGTTTTACCTGAGATCAGCAAGCCTCTGACTCAAGGAGAAGCGCTTAGTTTTAATATTCAAGACGAACTTGCTACAGAGTTTTTGACCATGACTAACCCTAGGTTTGAGACGTCAACAGTGGTAGTCGGTAGCGGTACGGCTAATGTTAGTGAGGATGGGGATTTTAACTATCAAGGCATTGAAATAGGACTGACTTCGGTAACTTATTCTGTTGTTGATGACAATAAGCTAGTGTTTACCGGTGTCATTAATATTGATGTTTCAGGCAACCGTAATACAGCGCCAGTAACAAAAGATGAGACATATGGTCGATTGGTGGCTGTTGAGGATTCTCTAACATTAGATATTTTAAATTTTCCAGGGGTTGGCTCACTGGTTAACGACAGGGAAGGCGATAAGGTGCAACTTGTTGGCGTGCAGGTGTATAACGCCAATGTGAGTCTGGTTAATCCTGCTGATGTCAATAATACTCAATTTACTTTTTCAGCAAGTGAAAAGGGGCTTTATGAAGTCAAGTACACAGTTTATGACCATGAAGTTGATGGGGTGAGTAGCGGGTTTATTAGTATAGAAACTGGTTTTGTACGAGAAGGGATTTTAGAGTTCTCCTTCAATGGTTTTATTAAATTATTTGGTGATGGTGCCCTAGGGGCTGTTGGGCGTAACACCTTGATAAAACCCTTTAAAGAGACACTACTGCCATATATGGAAAATCATGGTTACTATGCGACAGCGCTTAAAAATATCGGTTTCGGTAATTACCGTATTGATATGAGTAGTGAAAGTGGTGGTGAAGATAAGATAGTTTTATTTACAGCACTAAATGCACTTCAACCAATCGAAACATTGATTGAGTTGCCGGCCACTAGCAAAGTTTATTATGGACTAACCTATGCTGATCGCATCATGGGTTACGGTGGTATCGTTTATGAGGTCACACAGTATGGTGACGCTATTGCACATAACCAAATATACGGTACAAGCAATACTTGTTATGGCGACTTTGTTGAAAAGTTTAATGGCTTGAATCTCAGCGGTGTTGAAAAGATCGAAAGTTTTGGTCCATTTTCAGCTGTGGTTTATTTAAGCAATGGAACCGCAAAATATTACAGCATTGACTGCGGCAGTACAGGTAAATTTATTAGCTCTGATTGGACGCGATATATTGATAAAGTTTCCCAATGTTGGGATGCGCCAGATAATGGCAAAACCCATGGCTCATTCTACTGTTTGAATAAAGATCAAACTCAGCAGGCGTTTGTGCGTGTGGTTGGCCCACACGAGATTGATGAGAAGGGCAATATTTTTCTTAAGTTTGCCAATTTCTTTAAAAACACTGGTAAGAAGATAGTTAAAAGTACCCAAGTTACTAAAGGTATTGCTGCATTAACCCAAAATGGCGATCTTTATGTGTTATTTGATGGTAAAGATAGCAATGGAGAAAGCTATAAAGTCAAGAAAGTCGCCACGAGAGTAAATGATTACCAACAAGCGGCCAATTATGTGACTTATATGCATATGGTTGAAGATGACGATCGCGCCAAAGTCAGCGATGAGAATGTGACTAGCAGCAAGCCCAAGGATAGTTATTATTTAGAATTTAACGGTTATGCCCAATATCACCAAGAGGCATTGCCGAACGGGCAAAAGGTCGATATGACCATAAAATTTAATAAGTTAAGTCGTAGTGACCGTAAAAAAGTGAAGTTTTATGAGAATACGGCGAATGCGGTTGCTTTAATCATAAATGACAGATTAAAAATACTGACTAATAAGGGACTTAAAGAGTATGGTGGTAGAGATCATCATTATAATATCGTAGGTGATTCAGCCAACTCTTATGGTGTCCGTACTGAAACTGCTGGTCAAGGACTCAGTACTTTCTTTGCACGTGGCAATAAAAACGGCGCTGAAGAAGATTGGCAGTTGTTCAGTCCGCTGGAAGAGCTTCACTCAAGTTTAACCTGTGAAAAACCCAAACAGGGTGATGTAACTTATCCCTATATTTTAACTGGTTGTACTTATATTGATTTTAAAATGAATGGAGCTGTGATCCCCTTAACGGGCTCTGGAGTGAGTGTTTATCCGCAGGTGCGCTTCGCTAATGAAGATGCTACAGGTAAGGTCTACCCTGACTTAGTCGATTTAGATAATGATGGTTTGTCGACTGCATATGAAGTTGAAGCGTGTTTAGCTGAGCGTACAGAGTACCATAGTGGTGATATCGAATATTGTTCACAACCCATTTTATCTGACAGCGATGGTGATGATGTGTTAGATAGTTTTGAATATCGCTATCAGGCAACGGGTAAAGGTAACTATCAAAGCCGTTTTAGCCACATTGTTGGTGACTATAAAAATAATCAATTTGGCCCTTACGATGGTAATAAAGACATTGATAGTAATGATCAACTTGATAAATACAGTAATTAACCTTTTACTAATCTACCCTTAGCTCCTTATCGCAAAAAATGGCAGCACTTAGCTTATATAGATTGATATAAGTTGGGGGCTGCCATTATTTTACCCAATCTCCCCCCTCTCTCTTTTCTTATTATACGTTTCATTTTTGTTGTTTTTAGATCAATTTGTGGTGTGTTTTTGCCTGTTTATAATTTTCTATAGGCATTTTTGATTTTTTGAAATCAGTTTTGACCTGTTGTGAATATATACACTCGTTAATATATGCGCTGAAAGTTACCTATCAGACATATTTGCAAAAGAAAGTGATTTATTACCGATTTAGGTATTTATTTTTTGATAACGCAAATATGACGAATAAATGTTTAATGAGGATGTTTCTATGAATACTAAAATTGTATTGCCCCTTGCGTTATTGACATTATCTGGAGCGGCTCTTGCTGCTGATGATGCAACAACGACTCTTCACTGGAAAGGAATTGTACCGACTGTTGTGCCTGGTGCTGGAGTGATCATCACAGGTCCATCTGGACGTGTTCCATATATCGACACCGCTGGACTTAATGTTAAAGATACAACGGGTGTTTTCACTTCAGATCAGATCTCTTTAGAGCTGCACTATCGTTTATGTACTGATGGTACTACACCGATCGAAGGCGCATGTGCTAGCGGATTTGTGCAGGGTGAGGTTGCTGAAGCCGTTGGTGATATTATTCCTGATGCATCTTGGACAATGAGTTCACTAGAGACCATTATTGGTACGCTAGACACTACAGGTGTAGCTACTGTTGTTAAGATGGAAGGTACACCAATGGAGAAATCTAAACCAGTTACAGCGACAACCGGTACCGTTACCTTTACTACTGAAAACACTGAAAATGTTGAAACCGCAATGGGTACAGAGCTGAAGCCTGGTCAAAATATCGAAGTCCACACCGTTATTAATTCAGCGAAAGCTATCTAAGACTCCCTTTTCCTCAGATATATCAAGAGCCAACTATGACTTATATAAAAGTTATCTTTTCCGCATGTCTGCTATTTGCGGCACGTGATGTCTTGGCTCTTGATATGTCTGCTTCCGGTGAGCAACGTGAGTTTCATGTTGATACCCAAATAGAGCTGGATAAGTTTTATGACCGAGAGATTATTAAATTTGAGTTTGTTAAGCAGAACTGGGAACTGCAGTTCGATGGTCGTAATTTCAAATTTAATGATATTTCAGATGTGCTGCTATTAGAAACCTCGATAGGTAAGAGTGATCCACTAAACACTTATAGCCTCAATCTGCTTGAAAATAGTTCCGCCTGTTACGACGTCAATGGCGTGCCGACAGATAGTAAGAACTTAGTGTCTGTAAGCGTTGATGGTGCACCTATTAATAAAGGAGAAGGGCTAGATAGTTTGGAGTTTGATGGCGTTAACCGTGTTGGTAAATACAGCCAGTTCGATGTTGAGCTTAAGTTTGCACCTGTCAGTTTAAAAGATGACTACTGCGAAGGCATGATTAAGATGAGTATAGAGCTAGCAATATGAGATACAACAAAGTCGCCCTATCAGTCCTATTTGGCCTGTCTTGCACACTTGCTCCACAGTTATCTTTACCAGTTTATGCTTCGGTTAAGAGCGAGGGGATTGCCATCCCTGATGAGTTTGCCGAACTCTATTCTGGCAGCACTGAGGTGTTTGATTTTCAATTAGCCAGCGCTACAGAGCAGTTAGTGATTAAGCTCAACTCCACACCCACCTCGGCCTCTTTAAATAGAGAAAGCAAAGTCAGTGTTGAACAATACTTGACTCATTTGAATGTGAAACCACAGGCGGTGATAGACATCATCAAAGCCATGGAAAATATTTCCACATCGGCTCTATGTCAGGGCAAGGTGTCTGAATGTGAGTTGATGCCTGAGCGCTATGCCTTCACCTATGACTTTGAGCATAAGAAACTGAGCTTATTCATTAATGCTGACTTAATTGATAGCCAAAAGACGGCTCGTCGGTTTCACGAGGCAACTAATCAGCAGTACGGTGTGATTAATAGCGTTAACCTGAACTATCACTATTTTGGTGATGGTGGTTCATCGCTTATCGGCCGTGATGAAACCTTGATTGGTTTAAAATATGGCTCGGTTAAGTCGAGTCTTTATACGGATACCGCGGCAAACCAATTTGAAGTTGAGCAGCTATCTTATGACTTTGAAAGCCAAAATAGGCGGGTTCAATTTGGTCATTTTAAGTATGGTTATGAGCAAAATACCACAGCGTTTATGGATCTATCCGGTAGCTATTCTCAGGATATTATCAACTATTCATCTTCGCAAAATTTGCTCGATGGAGGTAAGCAAAATAATCGCCGTTTATTTTACATCTTGCCTAACAAAGGGCGTATTGAGGTCTATCGAGATGGCAATTTAATCTATAGCAAAAATGTGGATGCTGGGCAGCAGAGTATCGCCTTTCGTGATCTTCCCTATGGTTCGTACACGGCTTCAATCGTGGTGATCTCTGCTGGTCGTGAGATCTTAAAAGAGCGGCAGCAGATTGTTAACAATAGCGCTTTCTCACTGAATAAAGGTGAGTTTGACTATAGTTTCTCGGCAGGACGATTCAGTGATAGATATGAAAATAGTTATGACAGCGCCATAGAGCAAACTCAGCTTAAAAAGTTACAAGCTAAATTAGGTTATTCAGTTGGGCCTGACAGCTTTTTATATGCCGATGGCTATATTCATGATAACGATTATTCCTATGAACGTACTGGCGGGCTTAATGCCTACCTGAAAACGTTAACGGACCATTATTCGTTGCAACTGGAAAATAATAACTTTGTTGAAGGTAAGCTTTCATACCAGATCACAGATAGCACCATGATAGGTGGGCGAATTTTATCAAACTCAGACAACACCTTATCTGAACTAGGTGTTAAAACGTCATTGAGTGATGCCTCTACAGCACAGTTGAAATACGCTTCTTTTTCAAATGGTAGCCAATTTATTGCGGCAGATGTGAGTTTTTACAATATCGGTGTTGGCTATGAGAAGTTTGATTCAGCCGATAGCGACTTCGGTTTGGATAACTTCATGTTGTCCAATACTGGATATGAGCGCCTTAATGTGAACTTTTCTGCTGAGCTTTGGGGCGGTCAGGGCTATGTGCTTTATGTAAATAACAAGCTCGATACTGAAAATGTGGCGCAAGCCTTTATTGATCAAAGTGACTATTGGTCGGTGAGTGCTGGTTTTTCACATTCGTTTGTAGCGGATTCGGTGCTGAACTTTTCTGCAACATTTCAAGGTGGCGAAAGCTTTGGCGTTAAAGATGACTGGTATGCGGGCGTGCTATGGTCTGTGCCTTTGTCAGCCGGTTGGACAGCTAGTTCATCGGTATCGGTGAGTGGCCAAGGGCTCGATGAATTTAGAAACAGTGTGGCGAATGACAGACAATTGAGCCGTAACTTGTCGATGAATAACGAACTCGGGATCAGTTATAACGGCACGGATATTGAGCGAAATATGAGTAGCGATCTATCCAGCAATATTAACTATAACAATGGTTACGTGGCCTCTGATACCTACGCCTATATCAGCTCTGATGGCACTCATTCAGTAAGCACTAGTTTTAATAGCACTCAAGTGTTATCGGGCAAAGGGGAAGTTTATTTTACCTCTGAGCAAAGTGACGCATACATTATTGTCGATGCGAACAATCAGGGGAGCGATGACGCTCACCGTGGTCTGCTGTCTATTTATGACGATAACACGCTGAACTATAGCGAAAATATTGATCGAGAAGAGACGATTATTCCAGTCGATAAATACAAGGCATTTAATGCGCGTTTAGATACGGAGTCATCAAATTATATTAGTGATCAGACGCGAGAAGTCTCTGGTTATAGCTTACCTGGTACCGTTATCTCGCTGGATCTCGACTTAGTTAAAGTCAAAACCTTCATCTCTTCTTTTGATGATGTGAATCATCAAGTTATTGGCGAAGTTGAGTGCACAGGTGAGGGCTGTATTGATGTTGAACAGGTTGAAGAGGGCGTGTTTAAGATCTCTGTGATTGCGGGCTCTGACTATCAGTTGGTATCAGAAAATCAAACCTGTGTGACGCCAACGTTAGATAGAGATTCAACTCATATTGTTAATACCGGTAATAACTATTGCCTACCAGGTTTAGACAATGATGACACATTAATGTTGGCACAAGGTAAGTCGCTGCAGCCGGTCAAAATTGATGGCAATGAATATTACTTTATTGGTGTTTTTACCAATGAAGATGAACGAGCAAGCACCAACCGCAAACTTGAAGAAGCGGGTTTGGCGGTCATCACTCGTATCGTTGGTCAGCGGCAATATCTGTACGTGACCAATGAATCAAGTCTTAGCGCTAGCCAAGTATCGCTATTAAACGAATTAAGCCTTTATGCGAAGAGTCTGATTGACGATGACAACTTTGCTAACAACTGGAATTAAATTATGAAGATCACTAAACCTTTATTATTGACCATATTATCTCTGTTTGTTTTCGATGCATCAGCGATGGCGATTAGCAGTTTAATGCTGACCAATTCGGAAGCTAAAGCTGGGGTATTCACCCTAGATAATACAGATGAAATCACCTATTTTCTTAAAACATCTGTATCAAAGGTTGAAATTGTTGATAACAAGATTATCAAGACGCCCTATACTCGCGATAACCTTGACTCGTGGGACATAGCCACTAAGCCTTCGAAATTGGTCATTGAGCCAAATATGGTAAAAGAGATCCAAGTGGAAAGCATTTGTGGCGAGCGTTGTGATATTGACGAAGACCAAGTTTATCAGATCAATATCCAACCTGTTTCTTACACCACTGAAGGCAAACAGCAATCGAAAATCAACATGTTATTTGGTTTCTCTCCTTATTACATCGTACCCGCTAAAGTGAGTAAGGTTGAATACCTACTCGACTATAAAGGCGACACGATTACAGCCAAAAATTCAGGTAATACCATGATAGATATCGTCATAGATCAATGCGATAAAGATGGAATTATCGATGAGGAGGATGACAGAGCATTATGTAAAGCCAATTTCACTATATTGGCTGGCAGAACTCGAGACGTTCACGTACCTGAGGTATTACAAGCCGATGAACTAGAGGTGATGGTGTTAAATCACGATGAGTCATATCGTGAAGAGATCCGCTTGAGCCGAGGAGAGTAAGATGCGCTTTGCTGCCTTCAAACTGCCAGTGACGGCCAGTTTTGGATTTCTGTTGATGTCGTTGGTAGTGAGTCTATTGCTTGCTACATCTATGTCAGCGAGCGCATTCACCATTAATGGCACGCTAACAGGTGATAAGCTCGAGTGGGCTAATGCCAGTAACGACGGTGAATATATTCGGCCTAATTACTGGTTTACTCCTGTGCGACTACCGCAAACAACAATGTGGGTACCGGGGACTTACACAACACCTACCCAGCTGAATATCGAGCTGTCGAGCGGTACAGAGCATGTGTCTATGCCGATAAAATTAAGCGGTGTGAAGTATCAGCTTAGTGGGCAGTTTTCGCAAATACCATATGCTGATAGCTATCCTGTTTGTGAGCAGTCGAGTGTTGCCGCAACCAGTACCGTCATGAACACTAGCCGTAGCGGATTTTGTATTGCTGATAAAAGTATTCAGTTTGCTAACCCTACAACGCCTTTTAAGCGCTATCAGCCGATCATTCGTTTCGATAAAGCAGAGCTTATTAATCGCTTAAAGGGTAAGGCTAAAGGAATATACTCAGGTACCGTCACAGGGGTAATTAGCTATGGGTTTAAGGCGAATATTTCTGAAGCGGTAAAGACTTATCGCAATATACCCATCACATTTTCGATGCAGATCGCTTATAACCCGAGTGTCATTAGCCGTATTAATGTATTGGGTAATGGTCATATTACTCCAGAATATGACACCTACAAGCATACGGTGAGTGGCAATACTGGGTTTAAGGTATCGGTGTTAGGTCAATTTCAAAATGGACTGAGGTTTCGGTTAATTAACAAAGATGCCGCTGACTATAACTTAAAGCCAGAGTCTGGCAGTGCTACTCAGATCCCATATAGCATTAGTTGCCAAGGATGCAGCAGTCAATCAGAGATAGTTGCCAATGGTCATATAGTTGATAAAGGGGAAGCAAAGATAGATGCGCCCGGTGCCACTATGATCCCCTTTATGCTTAATGTTGGCTTTGAAAATGTCTCTGTAAACGATGTAGAAGAGCAACGTTATAGCGATAGTTTTACTCTGATGTTTGAGGTGCAGTTGTGAAGTTTGCTCTGAAAAAAATGAGTTCGATGAAAGTAAGCCTGATAAAGTCTAGCTGCTTTGTCAGTATATTACTGCTCTGCTCGGATGTTGCGCTTGCTGAAAGTTTTTATAGTGATGGCGATTTCTATTTTGGTGGCAAAATCGGAGGAGTACTGCTAGATACTGAAAAGCCGCTAGAGCCAGGGGAGAATAAAACGGTTAACCTTAGCTCAGGTTTGACCCTTGGATATAACATCAACTCCTACTTATCAGTAGAAACGGATATGAGTTATCTAGGACAATATCAAGATGAAAGTTCTGCAGAAGATAAAAACTTATTTGCTGTTGGGGCTTATTTGTCGACTCGATATCGACTCAGTGATGATGCGGCGCTGTATGTTAAATTAGGTCCTGCTTGGGTTGAAGATAATGTGTCGCTTAGCAGTGGTTTAGGTATCAAATATCGACTATCACCTAACTGGGAGCTTGATAGTGGCTATCGCTGGATTAAAGATACCCCAAGCACGGACGATGATTTGTATGAATTTACGCTAGGGATTAATTATAAGTTTGGTGTTGTCTCACATCAGCCTGCGCGTCCAGTGGTTAATCAAATTCATAAAAAGCAAACTGCAGTTGCTGCTACATCGACAACAAGCATGATGACGACATCAAAGCCGTTATCAATCAGTGCCAAAAGTTTATTTGGATTTGATAGCAGTAAGCTAATTGCAACTGCAGAGCTAACTGAGGTGCTAAAACAGGTTAAAGCGAGCAAGGATAGTGAACTTAGTATTACCGCTTACACTGACAATTTAGGTACAGAGGAGTATAACTTAGCGCTATCGAAACTGCGGGCTGAAGCGACTCGAAACTACTTTATTGCTAACGGTGTAGAGCCGAGTCGGATCCAAATCGACTGGAAAGGCGAGGCGGCGCCAATATCGAGTAATTTAACCGACAGTGGTCGAATGCGTAATCGACGGGTTGAAATAGAGCTGAATTAGTTGAGTGAGACAAGTGTTGTTTAACTTGTAGATTGATTCGTTAGTACCACTTGACCTATATACAACTGCAGCAGGCCATCGAGTTGGTCAATGTTTACACCTGTCATTCTTTGGATTTTATCGAGGCGGTAGCGCAGCGTATTTCGATGAATAAATAGGCTGTTGGCACATTGCTGCAGATCGCCAAAATGCTGTAAGTACGCACTTAAGGTTTTGACTAGTTGACCATTTTTATCCGCGCAGAGTAAAGCTTGATAAGGTGATAGTAGCTCTTTACCGCGCCAGCTGTCTTTCAATGCCGAAAGTAGTACCGACAAGGAGTAATCCTCATATAAATACTTGTTTTGCTCAGGCCTGATTTGCTGACCAATTGCTAAGGTCTCTATGGCGGTTTGATAGGAGCGGTTAAGATCTTCTGTTGCTGGGAAAAAATGACCCAATGATATTTTTAGTCTGCTGGCAAGTCTTGTTGGTAAGCGAGCAAGTAACTGATCAATACGTTCACTTTCAAGTGCGGGATCCCAAGCCTTACCATCAAGGAAAGCGGGTTTTAAGATCACCAGTTCTGTCATAGACGTCATTGCGACTAAGTTGCCCCTAGATGGATTTTCCAGTAGATGAAGCACTTGTTTTAACATCGAATTAGCCGCGGTTTCCTCTTCATCATTTTGAATTTTTATCAGGGCAACAACGCGGGGAATGTCGAGGTCAATATTGAGCTGGGATGCCCAGTTTCGTTGATGTTGGCTATATGGGCCCTCAGATTTAATCAACTCAATAATGAGTTCTTCTTTTTGCCGATAATGCCATTGTGCTTGTTCAAGTGTATTGGCTTGTTCAACGATAAGCTCGGCGGTCATTTTAAGTAGCTCACCATAACTTTTTAGTGCTTCAGGTTCACCAGTGATCCCAATGACCCCAATGATATCGCCTTTGTAGTGCAGCGGCAGATTTATCCCAGGTTTTACGCCTTGCAAGGTACCGGTGTTTTTAGTGCTAATCTCAACAGTACGCTTTTGACTAATCGCGAGTAGGGCACCTTCATGGATCTCGCCAACGCGATGGGGATCACCGGAACCCAAAATGACACCATGGTTATTCATCACGTTAATATTATGACCGATGATTTTCATTGTCCGCTGGACGATTTGTCTTGCGATTGAGCTGTCGAGAAAATACACAAGCTTTCCTTACATTTTACCAATCAATATAAACGGTTAGTCACTCTACGCCAGTGTAACGGTTTTGAGGCGAGGTGATTACCTCAGTAACGGCTTCCGCTCGGAGTAGATCACAGGTTGATACTGGTTGGTACTAATCGGTTGATTTCGTTTTGTCGCGGCTATTATAGCAGCTGTGTAGTGCTTTGCTGCGTAGTAAAGTCGCATTTATGACGTCGCAACTAAGCTAGCAATACGTTGTTTTAAAACGGGAATAATTTCAGCTTCAAACTCGGGATGCTGTTTAAGCCAGATATTATTTCTTGGGCTTGGATGGGGCATCACTAAGGTATGTGGCCAAAGTGATTGCCAGTTAGCCACAGACTGAGTCACGCTCATTTTTTGCTGTAAATGCCATTCAATGGCGTACTTTCCAACGAGTATAGTCAGCTCAACATGCTTGAGCTGAGCTAAAACATCTTGTCGCCATTTTACGGCGCACTCCTTTCGTGGTGGTTTATCACCACTTTGCTTATCAGCTTTGGAGTAGCTGCCCGGGAAACAAAAGCCCATGGGTAAAATTGCAAACAGTTGTGGGTTATAAAACTGTGCTTCTGTTACTCCAAGCCAACTTCGCAAACGCTTGCCACTGGCATCGTCAAAAGGGCGTCCTTTATCATGCGTTTTGCGCCCCGGTGCTTGGCCTGCGATAAGTATTTTGGCAGATGGGCTCAATTGGACTATGGGTTTTGCTCCCAAGGGTAAGTCTGCAGCGCATAGTTGGCATTGGGCGATATTCTCTTGTAGCTCAGCAAAGGTGAGTTTGTTCAATACTGGTTTGCTGAATTGTTGAGTCATCACGCCTTGCCTCCATGTTTTCGCGCTAATTTTAACTAAACTGGACTATTTGATAGCCCCAATACCCTAAATAACCATAGGCAATAGCTAACGTCGATAGTGAGATAAACTTAACTTTGATATCTGCTTGGCTAGTGAGCGCGACATGGCCACAGGCAATAGCAAGTATTGCAATAGGTGCAATGTAGTAGGCTGCCAAGAGTAATACTATTGCCGCTAGTGCAATAATTAATGCCGTGTGTTTAGTCGGCGCTTTGTGAGCAGAAAGGTTTAGCTGCAGAGGTAATAGGCTTAAACCAATGCTAACAATGATCACGCCGATATTCATTGAAATAGCCCCAGCAGTATCAAAATAAATTAGGGCAATAAATAGCGCAATAATGGCGGGAATTATCGCAATAAGCGCATGCATTTTGGCAAAATTGCGGCTGTGATATTTACCCGTAAAGTAAAACAGACCATTGAGTACCAGGTTGAGTATGCTAAAACCTGCGAGAGTAATAGCCAGTAATAATACATTGGTGGTGTCTGACGCCATGGCAAATGCTGGTAATGGCGCAATGAATGTAGCGAGTAACAGTGATTGATAGGCTTTGATAGAACGAGTCATTGCAGTACTTTAGCTTATATTAATTAGTATTAAGATCTCTTAAAGCCACAATAAGTTCAAGCTGTTCGCGAATTTGACTAGGTTTTTAACGGCTTTTGTATGCTTAAGGTGATCGGCTTCACGATAATGGCAGTTGGTCTATTTTTCTCGTTAAAGCCAAAATAATAAAAAGCCCGCTAGAAGCGGGCTTTACATAGTTAAGTTTACTTAGAGCACTATAAGCGGTAACTCATGCTTAGCATGATGAAATGGGCATTATAGTCGTGGCTATTGCTACCAAAGCTCAATACATTCCAAATGCCATCAGGCGTGATGTCATTGGCCGCATCGTTATCTTTGTAGTTTTCCATCTTATAGTCTAAGCGTAGATCCATTTTCTCGGTTGCTTTGTATAAGGCGTAAACATTAACGTTATGCACTTTAGCGTAGTAATCACCGTAATCACCGGTAATACCTTGGCTAACTTGTGTATTGCTGTTTGAGTCTGAGTAGGTGTAATCAACGCCTAAACGTAGTTTGTTTTCCAATAGGTTGTTGTAGCTAAAGCCTGCACCAAGTACATCAACTTGATCTTCAACTACTCCATACCAGTTTGGCGCACCTAGGTTGCTGCTACCTGCTTGCTCTGAATCGATATTCTGACGGTTATAAAATGCCGTAACAGTCATGTCATCATTGATTAGGTAACTAACACTTGCGTCATAACTTAAATCTTTTGATTCAGTTAAGCCGATTTGGGTTTCGTTATAATCGTCAAGAGCGTAACGGGCACCAAAATCTAGCGTTAAGCTATCGATTGGGCTGTGAGTCACACGAGCTTCAACTTGGGTACGCTTTCTGTCGGCAAGGTTGTACTTGCGTAGCAGGTCGTTTTGCTCGCTAGACGTCCACTCAGAGGCTTGATAAGTCGAGCCATCACGTTCGCCGTAGCTACCTTTGATCCACATATTCCAGTTGGCAAAAGCGCTTAATTGGTACTTAGCCCAAAGTGTGCTTTCTTCAGTGGTTTCGCGATCTTGATAGCTGCGCTCATCTTTACGGTAGTCATAGCCACCTTCAAGCTTATGGCCGCGTGCTAAACGATAGTCAGCACCCAATTTAGCTTTATGGGTTGTGATGTCGTATGGCGTATTGTAAGCAGCTTGACCTGTAGTTGAGTCAATAGAGATTTGAGTCCACTCTTCAACATTGGTCTTGTTATCGCGGTCGCTATAATCATAGCTTGCGTTTAAACGAAGCTGGCGATTAATACGTGAGACCACTTTTAACGTAGCACCTTGAGTGTCAACCTGACCATCTAATGATTCAGCAGGCATTTGATAGCCGTAACCTGATGTGCTGAAGTCTTGATCTTGGGTCATCTGACCAAAGTAAACCCGACCATTCATGATAGTGCGACCTGCCACATATTGACCTAATAGCGAAACAGTATGGGCTTCGTTGTCTGGGTCAAGTGACATATAGCCTGTGGTTTGCGCACCAAAGGTTGGGCTAAACGCATTTTCAAATGATAGTTCGCTATATGCGTTTTTAAAGATTGAACCGTTATAGTTAACTGCTGTGTACCAGTTGTCACCAGCAAAACGGATCCCCGCTTCAATAGTGTCTGTGGTGTAGTCAACTGGCTCTGCAATCATCATAGATTGATTGTAAAAGCTACCAGAAGCTTGCTTTAACCCTGTCTTGTCTTCACGTTGGTAATTAACGTAAGTGCTCCACAGTGTTTCAGCCTGATATTCGAATCCAATACCAGCGCGTTCACGTTTAAGTGATAGCTCAAGTGGGTTAAGACTTGAGTACAGAGTACTCATATCTTGTGTGCTGCCACCGTGCACCCAGTCACCCGGTAAGGTTAGGTTATCGCCACCAATACCTTGATATGGGCTCATAGCCTTATCGGTTTTATAGGTCGCAATTTGGCGGTAGTTTAGGTTGAGGTTGTATTGACCTTGCTTACCGACATTGATGTCAGCGCGGCCGTTTTCCATACCTAAGTTGTCAGCTTCGATTGTTGCTTGATAGCCGTTTTCGCCTGTGTATTTAACATCTGCGTCAACTTTACCAGCAAAACCGTCTTCGGTTGCAAAAGCGTTAGCTGAACGGATGTCGTCACTGTCGCTATAGCCTGCGCCAATACCTACAGTACCTGATACGCCTTTTTCAACTTTACAGTTTTTACAAACCCATTTGTCGAACTTTACTTTTTCGGTGTTCGCATTTTGAATACCGTAACCATCAGCAGCAACGGCTGCACCCGATAGCATTCCGGCATGGGTAATCAAAGCGAGCGTGACCAAATTTAATTTGAATTTCATCTTCTCGTCTCCCTTAGCGCTGGAATAGCTTGCCAGATGGATGGTTAGAACCATGGATCTGGTTGTGACAGTTCAAACAGCTACGACCACCAGTCATGGCGTTGCCACCAACTGAAGAGCCTTGCTCAGTGTTGCCAAATAATGCTTGTCCGCTGTGGGCAGAAGAGTGACATTGTTGACAAAGCTGAGGAGCACGAGTTTTAAGCATACCTTCGTTAACGCTGCCGTGTGGATTATGGCATGCCACGCAATCTTCAGTTACGGGTGCATGCTCCCACAATTTTGGGCCGCGTTTCTCTGCGTGACATGAGTAACAAGTGTCATTAACCGTTGGCTTAACCAGATCGGCATCGCTCATGGTGCCATGTGGGTTATGACAGTCGCTACAAACCATTTGAGCCCATTTCATTGGGTGGCTTGAACGCTTGTTCATATCGGCTTTTTGTTGAGTGTGACAACTAGTACATACTTCCATTTCTGTGTTTTTAGACAGAACCGGATCTTTAGCTGTGTGTACTGAGTGACAAGAGGCACAAGCTACATCTGCATTGTCATGGTGTCCGCCATTCCAATCCATACGCTTGTCGTCTTTATGACAGCTCATACAAACACTGTTTTGTAGCTCAGGTGCCAGCGTTGACTCTGGACCGAAAGCGATCATCGGTTCGTTACCACCACGGTTATGTTTACCCATTGGGCCATGACATGCTTCACATTGCAGGCCAGCCATAGGGCTTTTACTTGAGTCTACAGAGCCGTGAACACCTTTAAAGATATCTGTTACTTTTTCAGACTTACGGTGACACATTAAGCAAGAATCAGCGCCTTTAGGTGAGTACTTACCTTCTGCAAACTTCTGATCTAGCGTAGCTTCAACCTCATCAGGCGTCATCTTAGCATCCCACTTTGAGGCTGTTGCTGTGTGGGCAAAACCAAGTGAAAGTACTGCCGATGCCATTAGGGCTGGTAGTAGGTTTTTGATTGTTTTTGTGATCTTCATAATAGCTTCCTAAATTTGCACAATTTGAAGAGAAGTGGGGGAGAGGCCTCCCCCTTTTCTAAACTCTTGGACTCAAGTGATTAAGGCTTGAGTCCAGTTGAGTTGCGCAAATTACATCTTCACAGAAGTGTGATCGCCTGGAGTCGGTGCGTGACAGTAGAAACAGCTTTCTAGCTGTGCAGCATCAGTTGCTTCTTGCTTAGAAACACCAACTAATGCACCTTGACCTTCAACGTGTGCTTTGAAGCTATCCATGTTGTAGCTGTGACAAGATACACAAGTTGCAGCGATAGGCGTTGAGTACTGGCCGCCGTCAGTAGCGATAGCGCCTTTCTTCTTGAATGCATCGCGGTCAAAGTCGTTATGACACTGGTCACAGTTCAAGCCAGGGATGACTGCGTAATCACCTTGACTATGGACTTTGTGCAGTTTCATTTCTAATGCACCTTGATTAGCACCACCTGCGTATGTTCCATCTGGAGTGTGACAAGTAGTACATGCATCTACACCGATAATCGGCTCACCGTTGGCATCGTTAGTGTGAGCAAGTTGCTCAGTCATTACGAAGCCTGCATGATGTCCGCCTTTGTGAATTTGGAAGTCATCAGAGTGACAGTTTGCACATGAAGTGAAGTTCACTGAGTCAACGTGACGCATGCTTGGTGCTTCACCAGATAGTGTGGCAAAAGCAAGATCTGACTTCATAGCGGTATACTTGCTAGTATCTTTGCCGTCAAAGCTTGGATCGTCACAAGTAACAAATTCACCATTTTCTGAACACATAGCCCAGCCAACAAATGTAAATGCAGTTTCAGCATCTTCACCTGCTGCACCTAGCTTAAGATCTTTAGTCGTGGTGTACACTAGCTTGCCAGCTTCAATCTTAGCTTTAGCATCGACAACGCCATTCATAATTGCGTTGACAGAGTCTTTACCGCTGTAACCAAGAGTCACGTTATTTGGACCAACGTTAGTGATCACTTCAAAGCGTTGGATCTTAGGTAGTAGGGTATCGATATCAACTTGCTCACCATTGCTATCAACAACTTGGATGCTAATAGTCGCAGCTTGAGTTGTTGCATCAATGATAGAAGCTGCATTGATACCGTATTGGTTGATTAAAGCAGACGTATCAGCAAAGCCAGCTGTGTGTAGCTCTTCTGTCCAGTTAGCATTATGACATGCGATACAGTTTGAGTTGTCAGCTTGTTGAGAGTGACCTTTGCCTGCTTTGAAGTCGATACCAGTATGACAGCTAGTACAGGTTTCCATTGTAGGAACACTTGACCAGTTGCCCCATTCGCTTAGCTCATCGCTGCCTTCTTCTGGCGCTACGTGACAAGACTTACAGTTGTTTTGGATAAGCGCTTCAGCCGCTTCACCTGTGTATTCTTTACCGTACTTGTCTTCAAATGTCTTAGCTGTATTGTGAATGTTATGGATCAGGTGATTCCATTGTGATTCAGTAGACATTGAGCTGCTATGACAAGTCGCACAAGTTTCTTCTTTGTAGTAACTGCTATGGCGTGTGGTTAGAGGCTTACCTTCAGCGTGACAGTTAGTACAAGTTTCATGAGAAACGATATTTTTAGTGTATTTAGCTTGATAGCCTTGGCCGTCAAAATCAGCAACGATTTCTTGGCGAGGAACTGAAGTAGTGCCATCAGCAAGTGTTGAACCTTCACCGCCAGCGTATACGTTGAAGCGTTGAGTTAAGTCAGCGTCGTATTCGCTTGGTTCAAAAGTGAAAGTGTATGAACCATTTTTGTTGTCAGTGTATGCGTCAGTGCCAGAAACGCGCGCAGTGCGAGTCCATTGTGCGCTATTACCTGCACCAGTGGCACCTTGAGGCGTTAGCTGTGCGCCAGTGATCCCAAGATCTTGCAAACCAACCACAGGAAGATCTTCTTCATTGGTTGCAAACACATTAACAGTCGGGATGCCGTCAGCGTAAGTTACATCAGTCACTTTAAGGTTAAGTGTGTTGATATATTCAGCCGCTGGGCCACCAGGCTTGCCATTATTACCATCATTACCATCGTCACCACCACAGCCGGTTAGGGCCATGGAGACAGCACCTGCTGCTAGAAGCAGCGCTATTTTAGATTTTTTAACATTCATCATTTTTTCCCTGCATAGGTTTGGCACTGTCTTAAACGTGTGACCCGATTTTTCATGGGTCGACTGTAATTTTTTAATTTCCGCTTAAGTCAATGCTGGAAATAAGATTCCCCAAGGAAAGGCTAACGTAATGCAGGGCTAAAATCTGCATAACAGGTGCTAAGATGTGACTTGGATCTGTCTATTTATAAAGAGGTATTAAAAGCGATGGGTACGGAGCGGGAAAGTTGTCTATTTCAATGCTTTTTGTGATGATTTTGTTAAGTTGACTTTAAGGCTGTTATTGAAAACTAAACATAAAAAAGGGAAGCTAAGCCTCCCTTTTTGATAGAAATTAACGTTCAGTTAATCTTGATGAACTAGTGGCCGTGAGCCGTTACGATTTGCTCTGGAGAGTGACAAGTTGCACAGCTCTCTGTTGCGTTAATCGCAGTATCTTTATCAAGTGCATCTAGTACACCACCGTTAGTTTCGATGTGAGCACGAGTTGACTCTTTAAACCAAGGGTCAGTAGGGCGGTGACACGTTAAACATGCACCTGCATCAGAAGATGCCCAAACTGCTTCGCCCGCTGCATTCACATCTTGCCATACACGACCCGGTGCACGACCTAAAGCGATACCTTCAAGCTTACCTGTTTTATCATCTGCCGCGTGACAAGTTGCACAGTCAGATTTCACAACAGTACCTGTGTAGTGACCTTCCGCTTTATGTGCTTTATAAGCAAAGTTTGTTGGAACAAACTTACCTGAACCCCAGTAAGTTTCAGAAAGTCCCTTGTCTGATGTATGACAAGCTTGGCAGTTTACACCGTTACCGTAGTGCACGATTTCTTGGTTATGACAGCTAGTACACTTAGCTTCGTCAATGATGCTACGACGTACTTTTGCTGCTTCGTTGGTGTCAGTACCATTCCAAGTAAAGCGTAGTGGCTGATCTTGGATATAAGCAGATGGGTTTAGCAATACATCTGGCTTATCTGCATCGTATTCACAAGCAGCTGGAACCACTTCTGCTACACCGTAACCACTTGATTTGAAACAAGTGGCAACACCAGCAAATAGTTCAACACTCTTGCCTTCTAGGTCGCTAGGTAATCCTAGCTTGCTGTTTGTGCTGTCAATACTAAATGTTTTAGTGGTTTCGTTGTAAGTTGAAACTTCAGTGTTAGTTAGCGCAAAGCCGCGAGCACTGTACTTACTAGTATCGGTATAAGCTGGGTAATCTTTGTCGATATCCCATGAGAAGTAGATGCTAGATTTAGTGTATTTGCTTGGGTTAGCGATAAACTCTTTTGCTACTGGCTCACCATTGCCATCAAGGATCTGCACGTCAAATGTCAGTGCATTACCAGTGACTTTCACATTGGTAAATTTAGCAGAGTAGTTTTGGCTATCTAGGTAGCGCTTCATTACATCGCCGTGACGCTTTTCTGCATTACCAGTACCTGGGTAAGTATCTGTAGCGTTGTGACAAGCCATACAGTTAGTGCTTGAGTGGTTGCTAGATGGTTTTTCAGTGTGACAACCAATACACGCTGTGTTGCTTAAGTCGGCTTTGAATAGATCTGCATTTGCTGGAGCATTTTCGCCCTCAACGTGACAAGCAGTACAATCCGCAGCTGGGTTTTGTGGATATTCCACGTCACCGTAGTCATGTACACCGCCGCCATAGCCGATTACCTTGTAAGGAGCCGGAACCATGCCTTCGGCAGTGCTAGTCATTCTTTCGCTACCTTTATGGATCGCGTGGATCATATAGGTAAAGTCTACGCTGTTGCCTGACTCTGGATCGCCAGATGTCGCTGTATGACAAGATGCACAGTTTTCAATGTCGATACGACGGCCGCCATGGAAAGCAAGGCTTTCTGGTTGGTGACAGGTATAACAAGTTTCAATTGCAACGACGTTACGAGTCTGAATACCATCAGTCATGCCAGTTGATGGCTGCCAGTCAAAGTGCGCGTTGGCTGCAAATTTAGGTAGTTCAAGCTCAAGTGTGGCACGTTGAGTGAATTCAGCATTGTAAGCAACGGCTACAGGTGCCGTTACATCAGCAATATTTTGTTGGAATGTGTAGGTATAGCTACCATCGCCGTTGTCAACGAAACACGTTTCGCAGTTTGAGGCTTTTTCCACTTCAGCTTGGAATTGCTTAGACGGGTTAATGTGTGATTCGTCTTCTGGGATCCAATCTTCATTCGGTGCTTTTTCAGTATTGATATAAGCTTGCCATTGGAAGCCTCTATCAACTTCCTTTTCACCCATTAGCTCAGTTACATGAGTCAATTGAGCGATACCAAATCGTAAATCATGATCTTTAGTTAGACCAAGTACTGCAACGCCGTTGTCATTTTCAAGTTTAAAATCAACGGTTACTGTACCTGAATCAACTGTGGCATTAGTGAAAATAGCGTTAAGGCTTTTAGCGTTATCAATGCTTACCCCAACTACACCGTCGTTGCCATCGTTGCCGTCTTTGCCATCACTGCCACAACCGGTAACGGCTAATGAAAGCGCTCCGGCTGTAAGCAATGCTTTTGAAGCAGCGCTTAAGTTAAATTTGTTCATCATTTTTTCCCTGCAATAGTTTTATTCATCACTGAGCTGCTGTTTTTATTGAGAATAGTTCTCATCAAACTATGTTCAGTGTGCGGAATTTTAGTTCCATTGCTAAGGCTATATAAGCGCAACGTTTTTAGCAGGTGTTTTAAGCCCTTTATGTGATTAATGTCAGACTATTTCTTTAGAGGTATTAATAAAAATGCAGTTTTAGCACTAATTTAAGAATCGATTAATAATAAGTCAGTGAAAAATGCCCAAATGTTGCAGTAATGTAGCGATAATCCACTGTGGTTTGGTAGAGAGTAAATTGTTTGTTTTTTAGCTATCTTGTTGATACATCATAGTGACAAGCGTCATTAAAATGCGTCTTTGATTACAAAAAAAGGCGAGGAGATTATCTCCTCGCCTTGGTAAAGCTTAAATGGGTCGCAGAGCCTGTTAGGTTCTACTTGTAGTTAACAGGGTGTACTTTATCTACCCCAAAAGACTTACCTTCAGCATGACAAGTTGCACAGCTTTCGCTTCCGCTGTAGCTGCCAAGTGGCGCACCAAATACCCCGCCATTCGATTCAACGTGCGCAGGGTAACTTGCTTTGGTATGGCAAGAGCCACATGCCGCTGCAATTGGCGAGTATTCGCGAATGTCATCGCTGCCGTTTTCACCTTGGTTTAATACAGCAGGTAGGTTAGCGGTGTTTTCCAGTGCTAATTGGCTCTTTTCATGACAAGATGCACAATCACCATAATGCTTAGTAAAGGTAATGGTTTCATTACGATTGCTGTTTACTTTAGTCCGCTTATTAGCATGTAAAGTGTGGATCATCACTTTATAGTCAAGAGAGTTTTCTAAACCTACGCGGCTGCCTTTAAATGCACCATCAGCAACAGCATGGAGAGCTTGTCCCTTGTGGCAAGATACACAGCTACCATCGGTTAATGATAGAGGTTGCTCTTTACTGTCGGGCATATGGCATGAGCCACAAGATGTTCTTTGGTGGAATGATAAATCAATCGCATCATCATGACAGGCTTGGCAGGCAGACTCTGACGCGCTATTAAAACGTAGTGATGCAACTTCTCCTATGGTGGCAAACGCTGCTGGGTTAGTGGTTACTGTTGCGAGAATGTGTTCTTCGCTGCATGCCACAGTCGCTTGTGTATCACGGGATGCACAAATATTTAAATGACTCATTAGGGCACCGGTTTCAAACTCGATCCCAGTTAACTGCACTGTGTATTGGTAACCATCAGCACTCGCTTCAACACTAATTTCACCGGCTTCAATTGCTGCTTGGTCAGCCAAATTAATCATTTTGTGGGTTGCTGTTAAGTCGCCACGGCTCATCTTCCAAACATCAGCAAAGTCATTGTGTTGATTCTCAACTATCTGAACATTTAGTGCATTTATCGCTTCATCTTCATGTGGTGCTAACCCCCCTTGGCCACTAAAGCTAACATTGAAAGTCAGTGTTTGCAGATCTGCATCATATACACCGTTTGCTACTGAGAACTTGTATGCTTCTTTTGCAGATGTCAGTGTGAGCTCCTTATTTAAATGGAACTTAGCGGCCCCCATAGGGTTGCTTGCATCGGCATGACATGCAGCACAATCCCCTTCAATGTATTGTGGGAATTGCTCTGAGTGAAATAGTCCACGTGCGGTGCCATCCCATTCTGGCGCTGCAAATTTCTCATGACAACTTAAGCAGGCTTCTTGGCGATGGAAGTGGAAGTTATCCGCTTGTGCTGGCGCAGTTTCGCCTTCAATATGACAAGATTGACAACTTTTGCTGTCTGCAGGGAAGGTGGCATTGCTGTAGTCATGGGCTTTACCGCCATAACCAATCATGAAGTAATCACCTTTGTGGATTTGATGCAGCATAGAACCAAAGTCAATTGTTGCACCAGTTTCTGGATCGCCTGAATAGCTGGTGTGGCATACCACACAATTTTCTATCTCAATTCGCTTACCGCCATGAAGTGACAGCTTTGGCGCCCAAGCATGCTCGTAATCATCATTATGACAACGTATACAGGACTCTTGCAGATCAACCAAATTACGAGTTTCATCAGCTTCAGCAGCTCTATCTAGCGCTGGGATAAAGTCATAATGAGTGTTGATTAAGGTTGCATTCGATACCACGTTGGTTGGTTTGAGTTCCAACGTTATACGATGTGTTAGTTCGGCATTAAATGTAGTGTCAAGGCCTTCGATTTGCTCATAGTCACTGAGTGCTTTGGAGAAAGTATAGCGATACTCGCCATGACCTAGTACTTCTATGCAGTCAGTTTTACAGCTTGTTTCAATATTCGCTTGCAGTTGCGGGCCTTGGTGTTTATCCCAGCCTTCAGGTAGATCTTGACCGTCGGCAATACTTCCAGGCTCCTTTAAGGTATTTATGTAACTGGTCCATTGCGTAGCTTTGACGCCTTTATATTGTTCAGCTTCTGGTGCTGGTGAATCAAAGCCGGGCAACGGGCGTGAACGTTTTTGTAAAGCATCAAGCTTAGCCACGCCAAAACCAAGAGCATTGATATCTTTAAAAGATTCTAAGCCAGAGACCGCAACGCCGTTGGCGGTGAGTAGTTCAAAGTCAACTGCGACGACACCTTCTGTAATCGTTGCATGTAAGATATTGGCTTTTAGGCTGGTCGCTTGCTGGATATCAACACCGATATTGCCATTGTCGCCATCTTCGCCATCTTTGCCATCACTGCCACAACCCACGAGCGCTAAGGATAAGGCGCTAATGCCGATTGCTGCTTTAACAGCATTTGTGAATTTATATTGATTCATCATCATGTTATTCCCTGCATAGGTTTTATTTGCCATGAGGTTTTTACCTCTTTAAGCATGAGGGGAGCCTCAGCAAGATCTTATCTATAAAGAGGTAGCAACCTTTGTTGTAGCGAATTAAATGTGAGCTGGATCGATAAGGCTATTGTTAATGGTTAAATAATGTTAAAAGTCAATTTATTCAATTGGTTGAGGGGGTTGTGACTGTGGTTTTCAGCTTGGTTTAATTTTGAGCGTAATAAGATTAATTTAAGCTTAAACTGCGGTGATTATTTGGCCTCAAGCTTGATCTGTATCAAGTTAATTAGCGGCTTCAACTTGTTGTCATTAACACTTTGCTTACATTTGGCTTTAGCTCTTGTTACTTGGTCTTTGTTTGATTGTTGCTCACAATGGCTGTTTGTTGCGCAAATTGTTGGTGATGATCAAGTTGAAATGAAAAAGGAGGCATAAGCCTCCTTTAATACAAGCGGTTACTTAAGCATTAGTTACCATGCACTTCGAGTAACTGCTGAGGACTATGACAAGTTGCACAAGCTTCTGCTGCACGACCTTTAGCATCTTCAGGGCTCATACCATCTAAGATCCCGCCATTGGCAACGATATGGTTAGCACCTGAGTCACTCAGGTATTTTTGGTGACAGCTTAAACATGTGCCGGCATCAGATGAGACCCAAATGTCAGCACCGGTTTCTTTATCACCATAGCGCCACACTCTGTCGCTTGCTCGACCCAGTTGAATGCCATCAGAAGTATGACAAGTTGAGCAATCTGTTTTTAGGACTGTACCTGATTGAACACCAGCATACTTTAAGTAGTGACCATCGGCCTCGTGAGCTTTAAAGGCATAGCTTGTTGGCTTTTTGCCACCAGGATAACTGTCGTCTGATTTAGTTGTTTTATCAGATGTATGACAAGTTTGGCAGTTATAGCCGTTGTTATAGTGATAGTTTTCTTGGTTATGACAGCTTTGACATTTCGCTGCGTCAATAATTGAGCGACGCATAGCTGCTTGCATAGTGTCATCAACACCGGCGCCTGACCATACAAAATGGTATGGTGCTTCTTTTACTGCTACCGAACGAGTGCTGTCAGAACACTCAGTCATCTTAATTTCGTCAACAGCATATCCGCCATTATTAAAGCAAACCTCAACCGTTGACCATAGTTCGAAGGTTTTGCCTGTCGCATCCGTTGGCATGTCGAAAGTGTCAGCGACTATGGTAAAGGTTTTCGTTGCTGCATCGTATGTGCCGTCCTCGAGCTTAAAGCGACGATTACTGTATGACGCATCTGCATAGGCAGGGAAGTCTTTATCACTGTCCCAAGCAACAATGACGCGAGTACTTGTTTTGATAAACTCTGAACCTATGCCCGTGCCGCTACTGTCTTGAATTTGTACATCAAATTTCAGTTTACCATTTGGGTCTAATCCGATATTACTGAACATAACCCCCATAGCTTCAGCTTCAACATAAGCTTTTAATACATCGCCGTGACGTTTTTCTGCACTACCTGTACCTCGGTAAGGATCGGTTGAATTGTGGCAAGCGACACAATTAGTGCTGCTGTGAGATTGAGACGGTTTTTCTGTGTGACAACTGACGCAAGCAGTATTGCTAAGATCGGCTTTGAACAAGTCTGCATTAGCTGGCGCTCCTTCACCTTCAACGTGACAGGCTGAGCAGTCTGCCGCTGGCTTTTGCGGATACATGACTTTGCCATAATCATGTACGCTGCCGCCATAACCGACAATTTTATATGGCGCTGGTACCATGCCGTCTGGTGTACTGGTTTGTCTATCTTGCCCTTTGTGTATTGCATGGATCATATACGTATAATCCACACTGTTACCGCTTTCAGGATCCCCCGAGGTTGAGGTATGGCAACTCGCACAGTTTTCTAATGCAATACGACGTCCACCATGAAGCGCTAAACTCTCAGGCTGGTGACAGGTATAACAGGCACTTATATTAACCACGTTGCGAGTTTGGATATCTTCAGTTGCCCCTGTTGACGGTTGCCAATCATAGTGAGCATTAGCGGTAGCTTGAGGAAGTTTGAGCTCTAGTGTTGCTCTATGGGTATTATCTTCGCCATAGGTGATTGTTAATGGCTCGGTGACATTGGCGATATTTTGCTGGAATGTATAACTGTAACTGCCATCATTGTTATCGATAAGACAGTCATCACAATTACTGGCAGCTTCTACATTTGCCTGATACTGCGGTGATGGATTAAGGCCACTGCTGTCATCTGGCGGAGTGCCCGGCTCTTTAAGTTGATTGATGTAAGCTTGCCATTGATAGCCTCTATCAACTTCTTCATCGCCGATAACTTCGGTGACTTTTGCTAATTGAGCGATGCCAAAGCGCAAGTCATAGTCTTTAGTTAACCCAAGAACAGCAACACCGTTGGCATTTTCTAGATTAAAGTTAACGGTGACTACGCCTTCTTCCACAGTTGCTTCAGTAAACTGTGCTTGAACACTGCTAGCTGAATCAATATTGACTCCGACTACGCCATCAGCACCATCTGCACCGTCATTACCATCACTACAGCCAAAAAGTAAGGCCGAAGCGGTAAGCGCAAGCAGCTTCAGTTTTAATTGTTTGGTTTTTATATCCATAATTTTGCGTTCCATTGTTTGTCATGAGTTGTTTAACCCATGGTCTGCATCACAAATTGGTTGTTCATTTAAAATGAAAGCGGCCTAGTGCAGTTTGCCTAGGCCTTATATTGTTATTGTATTGGGTGCACTTTTAGTACATCCACAGCAGCCCCTTGACCGTGGCAAGTTGCGCAGCTTTCGGTTCCCGCAGTGGCATCAGCCTCACTACCATTAAACACTCCGCCTTGTTGAGTCATATGAGCTTTAGCACTATCGCTTAGATGACAGGCACTGCAGATAGCTGATGTAGCACTGGTAAAGCTGCCATCGTTAAATGCCAAAGGTTGCACTGCTGCTGATAACGGTAGCGCAGCTGTTAATATGCCGGCTTCATCTGTTGTATGGCATTGAGCACAATTGCCGATATTGCCCGGGTAGTTAATATCTGGATAACTTTCGCGGGAGCCAGCATGTAACGTATGTGCAAGGTGCTTGTAATCAGCAGTTGAAGCGGCAGGGTTGATTGCGCTTGCATCTGCTTGCATATTAGGGTTATGACACAACTGACATTGCTGTTCTAAGTCATTGCGTGAACCGTGATAATTCAACTGTTGATCGCCGTGACAACTACCACAAGTTTCATTGCTGACGACCATTCTGCGCCCTTGGTCAGTCACCTCTGTGGCACTAAAGAACTGATAGCTTGAGTCAATGGTTGTGGTTGTTTCTGTGTCATCACAATTCACTAGCATTGCGCCATTACTGCATAGTCGGCCTTGGAGGGCGAGGGTACCTTTATCGGTTGTTGGATCATCGCTTAGGGTTAAGCCAGCTATTTGATATTGATATGTACCATTGCTGCCTGATATTGGCTCAATATCTTGTAGTTTTATTGATTTGGCACTGCGAGTGGTGTAATCAACACTAATACCGAAGTTGGCATAAACGCGCAAATCATTGATAAAGTCCAATTTATCGGCGCTGTCGCTATACACCTCATTGGTTGCAGGGTTGGATAGCCTGATCTCAAAGTTTACTGCATCACCATTCAATTCTGCGCTAACGACTTCAGCATTAAATTGCGCGAGTACAGCATCGGTATCTGCTTGACTATGGGCACTCATGGTCCAGTCTGGGTTATGACAAGCAACACAGTTGCTGTTGTCGACTTGGGCTGGATGGCCTTGACCCGATGGGAAGTCAATATTGGTATGACAACTTCCACAAGCTTGCATGGTTGGTACCCGAGCCCAGTTCATATTTTCTGTTAAGGTTTCATCTGCCACGTGACAAGTTTGGCAGTCGGCAAGTGATACTGGGAAGCCTGTAAGGTGCTTGCTATGTACCATAGGGGCAAACACGTTATCAGGGTTGCTTACTTTGTCGGCGTTATGACAGGTCACACAGGTTTCGACTTCATTATATTTGCTGCCGTGAAATGCTAGATCGTTATGACATGTATTACAGGTCTGCATCTCAATGAGGTTGCGGGTGTAAGCAGGTTCACTGCCATTATCTTGCCAGTCAAAGTGCTGGTTAGTTACCGGCAGCGCAGTGCCGTCGGGTAGAGTATCGCCACCGACTTTGATCACGACACGCTGAGTCGCACCGGGCATAAATGCAATATTGTTCATGCCATTAAAGGCACCACTAAAGGTATAGCTATATTGACCATTTTTGTGATCAACAAAGTCACCATCGCAACTATTACTGCATGACTCTGAAGTAAAGTATTGCCATTGGCTAGCATCACCTGCATTGGTAAAGCCTTGAGGTAATAACTGGGCCGCAAGATAAGTGGCTGATGGAACTCCAACAACTGGCTCGTCATTTTCGTTGGTTATTCGATAATTAACCGTCGCTATTTCTGAACTAAAAACGACCTCACTCACTTCTATGTTAAGTGCATTGATCTCACTTGCTGGTGGCCCTCCGGGCTCTCCAGGGTTACCGGGTGTACCATCGTCTCCGCTACAGGCGGCTAGTGAACTCACAAATAGTAAAGAAATTAGGGCTTTGTTTATGTTGAAAGCCTTTGATTTGTTTGTGATTGATTGTTTGCACTTTGGGCTTAACGCCTTAAATTCAATGTTCAATTTGATATCCTCAATTCCCTTTATTTGGCATAACTTACCCAGACTTAAGCTGACAAGTTTGGGGTAGCTCCTTTGCTACAGCTCATAGCTAAAGGTAAATCCAACATAGTGAGCACTATAGTCGTGGCTAAGATCTCCAAAGATTAAAACATTGGGGATCGCGTCTAGAGTTAGGCCTTGGTTGAGCCAATCTGAATCTTTATAGTCTTCAAAGATCCAATCAAAACGTAACGCCATTTTTTCGCCTAATTGATATTTGGCAAACGCGCTAATATTGTGGCGCTTGGCAAAATAGTCACCGTAAGGTGAACTTATCCCTTGAGTGAGCTCAGTGTCGCTTTGGCCATCGGAATAGCTGTAGTCCAAACCTAGGTCGAGCTTTTTATCTATGAGGTTTCGATAATCGATTCCGGCACCGACTAAAGTTGATTCTTCGTCTGTGTTGACATACCAATTTGGTAAACTGAAATTACTACTACCGGCTTGGTCACTGTCGCGCCAATCTTGATTTAAGTAAGCATTGATAATGAAATTATCATTGAGCAAATAGCTGGCAGATATATCGTAACCTTGGGTGTCTACTTGAGTGAGGCCGACTAAGGTTTGGTCGTAATTGTCACTACTGACGCGCACATTGGCGCTGGCAGAAAATGCAGAGTTGGTGTTATAGCTTACATTAACTTGGTATTGCTCCCTCTCTCTATCTGCTAGGTAAGACTTTCTTAAGTAGGGGTTACTCTGGCTATTAGTGGAGCTGACGGGATCATAAGTGCTGCCTGTTCTATCACTAAATTCTGCTTTTAACCACGCAGACCAAGCAGAGGATATTTTGTAGTTAACTTTGGCCGATAAACCATTCTCACGCAGTCTGTCTCTATCTAAATCGCTATAATCGTTGTGGTCGTACTGGTATTCAGTATCGAGGTAAATGGCTCTGCTAAAACGATATTTGGCACCAATTTTTGCTTGTTGTCTGGTTCTATCATATTCAGGGTTCATTGCCGTCCCTGCGTAATAGCTATCAGTAACTACTTGCGGAAAAGGCTTGATGGCGGTTTTGTTATCTCTATCGGAGTAATCGTAGCTGGCACGAATGGCTAATTGCCGTAACGGTCGACTAGTGTATTTTAGTCGCATATCTGTGGTATCAACTTTACCGTCTAAATTTGTGGTTGGCAGAGCTGGGCTTGGGCCATTAATTGTTGCTGGCAAAAATGCATCATCTTGAGTAAAACTAGCCATGCCTAGGTGCATTAATACTTGATGACCGTTCCCACTGATCTGGGCGTTAGTACCAATTCGGTAGGCTTTATTATCTGGCGCTACAGCACTTTGCCCTGTGTAGGCTGCACCAAAAGTGGGTGTGAAAGCATTTTGCCAAATGAGTGAGTCATGATCGTTGTTGTACTGACTAAAACTAGAATCGATACCAATTAGCCAGCCGGGGCCGTTAAAGTATAATTTGGCGTTAAACTCATCAGTGCTGTCATCTATCGGTTGGGCTAACATCGCACTATTGGTTAGGAAATTACCAGAAAAACTGCGTTTTCCTTGGCGCTTCTCATGTTGATAACTGATATCAGCTTGGTAAAAGCCACCAGTATAGTTAGCGTCAACTAAAAACCGATCTCGCTGGCTGCTTAAAGCTACTTGTTTCGCATCATCGAATAAAGTCGGCATTTGTGCAGTGACAGCCCCTGTTTGCCAATTAGCAGGTAAGGTTAAGCTATCACCTGCGTTAGCATAGGGGCTTAATGCTGAGTTAGTATCATAGTGAGCTAAACCACGATAACCTAAGCCTATTTTATATTGACCTACACGGCCTGTTTCTAACCGTGCACTCCCTGCGTCATATCCCAACTTATCGGCGACAAATGTGGTTTGATAGCCTGACTTTGATTTGTTTATCAGATCAGCGTCGACACCAGCCACTAAGCCATCTTTATCTGTCCCTGTCGTATTACCAAAATGGATATCATCGGCGTCATTGTATGCAGCATTGATGCTGATTGTGCCGTTAAAACCTGTTTCAACAACGCAGCGTTTACACTCCCACTTTTCGGTATTAGCTTTTTCTCGGTTAGCATTTTGCAAACCGTAGCCATCTGCGTAAACTGGAGATATTGCAGCACTTATTGCTAGGGCTAATAAAGAGCGTTTGCTGTTGAACTGTGAATTGAATCTAAACATGACGGCCACTCCTTGTTAGCGTTGCAATAATTTGCCAGATGGATGATTTGAACCATGAACTTGGTTGTGGCAGTTCATGCAGCTTTGTCCAGCATTGAAGGCGTTTGGGTTTCCGCCAAATACGGCATTAGAGGTATGACCGACAGATGCATGGCACTGCTGACATAACATAGGTGGTTTACTGATTAACATGCCTTCGTTAACGCTACCGTGAGGGTTATGGCAATTGACACAATTGTCGGTGACGGGTGCGTGCTCCCAAAGTTTAGGACCACGTTTTTCGGCGTGGCAAGAATAGCAATTCTCATTGACACTCATTTGCTTTAATCCTGCATCAGCGATGCTTCCGTGAGGATTATGGCAATCACTACACACCATTTGTTGCCACTTTAGTGGGTGGGCAGATCGTTTGTTTATGTCTGCTTTTTGCTCGGTATGGCAAGTAGTACAAACAGCGACTTCGGTGCTTTTATCTGCAATAGGATCATGACCGGTATGCACTTGGTGGCAGTCTGCACAGCTGACATCGGCATTATCGTGGTGGTTACCTTGCCAAGCCATACGCTTGTCATCGTTATGGCAGCTCATACAGACACTGTTTTGTTTTTCTGCAGGAACAGGGGAGTTAGCGCCAAAGGTAATCATAGGCTCTTTACCGCCGCGATTATGGTTACCTTGTGGCCCATGGCAGGCTTCACACTGTAAATCTTGCATCGGTGAACCTGAAGCCATGCTGCCGTGAACACCATCGAACAGTGCCATGACTTTTTCACTTCGTCTGTGGCACATTAGGCAGGAGTCGGCACCTTTAGGAGAGTATTTACCCTCGGAAAATTTCTTATCGAGTATGGCTTCTACTTCTTGTGGGTCTTGATCTGCCCACGGGTTGGCAAATACATTGCAGCTAATAATTAACGACAGTAAAAATAGTCCGAGCGCAGATTTGCCTGAGAACCATCCGGTGTTCTTGTTCATCATCTCATCCCATTCGTTTTTTTAACGATATTTTTTTGGTAAACAAAATTAGTAGTTTTGTAAATTACTAATGTTTAATAATAGCGAGTTTTTGTGACAAATCCATAACAAATGTAGGGTATTTAACGAATGGGATGCCTGTTTTTATTGAGTTTTAGAATGAATTTAGACTTTAGTATGTAAAGATTACAAAATGGGTCGTCTATTGATGAAGTGTAAATAATAACCATTATTATTTAAGGGGGATTTATAGCGGCTATTTATCTTTTAGAGAAGCGTTTATTAGTTGAGAGATTTATCACATAATAGTGAACACAATTGAAAACTATTATCGTTTACAGGCTCAAATGTTGATCTAGGTAAAGTTATTACGTATCTAGCTCATTTAGAATCTATGCCAATTCAAAGAGAGTCGAGGCCTGTAAATAGGTGGAATGTACATGAAGTTAAGTGAATTGAATCCCGGCGATGTCGCCAGAATTTCTCGAGTCGGTGAAATCGACTTGCCTGCCGTTGTAAAACGCAAACTCCTTTCAATGGGGATCACCCCAAATACTCGATTCTCTCTTACCCGTAGAGCTCCGATGGGCTCTGGAGTTGAACTAGATATCCGTGGCAGTAAATTATGTATGCGTCGCGATTTAGCAGATATTATTGAGGTTGAAAAAGCGAATGGCTAAACAATTTAACTGCGTTACTGTAGGTAACCCAAATGCGGGTAAATCTACGCTTTTTAATGCATTAACCGGCTCTAACCAACAGGTTGGTAACTGGTCTGGTGTGACAGTAGAAAAGAAAACAGGTCAGTTTGCTCTGCAGGGCGCTGATGTTTTTTTAACGGATTTACCGGGAATTTATGATCTTCTCCCTGCAGGTAACAGCTGTGATTGTTCCCTTGATGAGCAAATTGCACAGCAGTACCTAGCCGATCAACAAATCGATGGCATTATCAATCTAGTTGATGCGACTAACATTGAACGTCATTTATATCTAACCGTACAGCTTCGTGAGTTAGGCATTCCATTAGTCGTTGTGCTCAATAAGATTGATGCCGCGCTAGAACGTGGTATTAATATTGACGTGGCTAAAATGAGCCAAGAGCTTGGCTGCCCCGTTGTCGCTGTTTGCTCTCGTGATGAAAAAGATATTGAAAAGGTCAAACAACAATTTGTTGCCTTGCTTGACGGCAAAGTGTCTGAAGCACCCTTGGTGCTTGATTATGATGCTGAAATTGAAGCTGGCGTAGCTAATTTATTGGCACAAGACGACTCGTTAAGCCGCGGCCGTGCATTGGCTATGCTTGGAAATGGCCTAGGCTGTGGTAAATGCAAAAATAGCCAGATGGCAACTGAAGTTGAACAATACTCACAAGCGTTATCTAGCCAAGGCAAAGATATCGAGATCATGGTTGCGACTACGCGTTTTGACTATGTTGAGCGTGTATTTACAGGCTCTGTAGTGAGTGATAACCGTGAAACTTTCACTGATAAGCTAGACAAGATTGTACTGCACCCAGTTGCAGGCATTCCGGTTTTCTTGTTTGTGATGTATTTGATGTTCATGTTTAGTATTAACGTGGGCAGCTCATTTATTGACTTCTTTGATATTACCGCTGGTGCGCTATTTGTTGATCACTTAGGCGCACTTATGACGAGCCTAGGTTCGCCTGCTTGGTTAGTTACGATTATCGCTGGTGGTGTTGGTCAAGGTATCCAAACTGTTGCAACCTTTATTCCAGTTATTGCAGCTTTATTCCTTGCTTTATCAGTGCTTGAAGGCTCTGGTTATATGGCGCGTGCAGCCTTTGTGGTTGATGGTTTAATGCGTCGTATTGGCTTACCGGGTCGCGCTTTTGTGCCTATGATTGTTGGTTTTGGTTGTTCAGTACCTGCAATTATGGCAACACGTACTTTAGGCAGTGAGCGTGAGCGTATTGTCACAGGTATGATGGCACCATTTATGTCATGTGGTGCGCGTCTACCTGTTTATGCATTATTTGCTGCAGCTTTCTTCCCAGAATCTGGCCAAAACTTAGTATTCCTGCTGTATATCATTGGTATTTTTGCCGCGATTGGTACAGGTTTATTATTGCGTTCAACTCTGCTGCCTGGTTCAAGCAGTGCGGTAGTGATGGAGCTACCTAGTTACGAAAAACCTAAATTTAAGACAGTGATGGCGCGTACAGGTAAGCGTACTAAGAGCTTTATCATGGGCGCGGGCAAAACGATTGTTATTGTGGTGACTTTGCTTAACTTTGTTAACGCAATTGGTGTTGACGGTACGTTCGGCCATGAAGATAGCTCAGAGTCAGTGCTGAGTGTTGCAAGCCAAAAAGTGACACCACTGTTTTCACCTATGGGCGTAGAGCAAGATAACTGGCCAGCAACGGTTGGTATCATCACTGGTATTTTCGCTAAAGAAGCTGTGGTTGGCACACTTAATAGCCTATATTCAGATGGCGCTGCGGGTGATGAGGAATTAGCACCGTTCAGTGAAACCTTGACCGAAGCGCTAGCTACAATTCCTGAAAACCTATTTGGTATTGCTCCAGAAGATCCACTTTCTATCTCTGTTGGGGATGTATCATCGGTTGATGCAGCATCTGAAGAGTTAGAAGTAGATACTTCAACATTTGGCGCACTACAAGTAGGCTTTGCTGGTGTAACTGCAGCATTCGCTTACCTATTGTTTGTTCTGCTTTACACTCCTTGTGTCGCAGCAATGGGCGCATTAGTGAATGAGTTTGGTGGCCGCTGGGCAGCATTTGCAGGGCTATGGACATTTGGCTTAGCTTACGGTGTTGCAACCGTGTTCTACCAAGCTGCAACCTTCGCTCAGCATCCATTACAGTCAAGCCTGTGGATTGGTTTCTTTGCTATTGCCCTCGTCGTATTTTACCTATGGCTTAAGCATAAAGGTAAAAAAGCACAAACCATTATTCCAGGTATTAAAGTGATTACGGAATAACGCGAATAGCGTATACTGTATCTAAGTAATAAAAAGCAGCGATGATTCGCTGCTTTTTGCGCTATATATGCTTATGCTATAGCCAGTAGAGTAGGTTTTTAAGCCTCAGTCGTTGATCCTTTACAGAAACTGTAGGATTATGCGTTTTTAGTTTTTAATCATCGTTCGCAAAGAGGAATTCCATGAGTCATGTGGACACTGAAGTACGTCCTAGTAACTTCATTCGTAACATCATAGATGAAGATCTTGCCACTGGTAAGCATACGAGCGTGCAAACTCGTTTCCCGCCTGAACCAAACGGCTTTCTTCACATTGGCCACGCTAAGTCTATCTGCCTAAACTTCGGTATTGCGCAAGACTACCAAGGTCAATGTAACTTACGTTTTGATGATACCAACCCTGAAAAAGAAGATATCGATTACGTTAATTCTATTCAGGCTGATGTGCAATGGCTCGGTTTTCAGTGGGATGGTGATATTCGTTATTCATCAAACTATTTTGACCAACTACATCAGTATGCTGTTGAGTTAATCAATAAAGGTCTTGCGTACGTTTGCTTTTTAAATGGTGACGAGACTAGAGAATACCGCGGCACGCTAAAAGAACCGGGTAAGAATAGCCCGTACCGTGATACAACACCTGAAGAAAACTTAGCGTTATTTGAAAAAATGCGTCTTGGTGAATTCAAAGAAGGTGAGTGTTCACTGCGTGCTAAAATTGATATGGCATCACCATTTATGTGTATGCGTGATCCAATCATTTACCGTATTCGTTTTGCTCATCACCATCAAACAGGTGATAAGTGGTGCATTTATCCAATGTACGACTTTACTCATTGTATTTCTGATGCGATTGAAAACATCACGCACTCATTATGTACACTTGAGTTCCAAGACAACCGTAGACTTTACGACTGGGTACTTGATCATTTAGATGACTTCCAAGCACCAAACAGAACGCGTCAGTATGAGTTTTCAAGACTAAACCTTGAATACACATTAATGTCTAAGCGTAAGCTAAATGACTTAGTGACTCGTAATTTGGTATCAGGTTGGGATGATGCACGTATGCCTACAATTGCAGGCTACCGTCGCCGTGGTTATACACCAGCTTCTATTCGTGAGTTCTGTAAGCGTATTGGTGTCACTAAGCAAGATAACATGGTTGAAGTAGCCATGCTTGATGCGTGTATCCGTGAAGAGTTGAACGACTTTGCACCGCGTGCAATGGCCGTGATTAACCCTGTTAAAGTGGTTATCGAAAACTATCCAGAAGGCCAAGTTGAAATTATCAATGCAGCTAATCATCCTAGTAAGGAAGAGATGGGTAAGCGTGAGCTATCTTTCGGTCGCGAACTGTTTATTGACGCTGATGATTTCCGTGAAGAAGCCAATAAAAAGTACAAGCGTTTAGTACAAGGTAAAGAAGTGCGTTTGCGTAACGCTTACGTTATCAAGGCTGAACGTTGTGAGAAAGATGCTGATGGTAACATCACCACTATCTTCTGTACTTATGATGACGAAACACTAGGTAAAAATCCAAGTGATGGTCGTAAAGTGAAAGGCGTTATTCATTGGGTTGAAGCGACAACAGCAAAGCCTGCTGAGTTCCGTTTATACGAGCGCCTATTTAGCGATCCAAACCCAGCTGCTGCAGAATCTGTTGATGAAGTGCTTAACCCGCATTCACTAACAGTTAAGCATGGCTTGGTTGAAGCAAGTCTTGAGTCTGCTGAGGCTGAAAAAGCTTATCAGTTTGAACGCGAAGGTTACTTCTGTGCAGACAATAAAGATTCAAGTAAAGATGCATTAGTGTTTAACTTAACCGTACCACTACGCGATACGTTTGAGTAAGTATCACTAAGCAAGTTAACTGGTTTGTTAACTGAATAAAAAAGCCGACGTAAGTCGGCTTTTTTATTGCTTAGGTTAGGTATTGAAGTTTATTGATACATTGGGCCAAAGCCAACACTCCAAAGGATAACACTTGAGGCCATTAAGCCTACAAGTAACACCAATCCCGCTGTAACCACAGAGCTTGCGTAGATAAAGCCTTTTTCTTCGGGGATATTCATAATAATCGGTACACCGGTATAAAGTAGGTAAACCGAGTAAGCCAGCCCTGCAAGACCAATAACCATAATAAACCAAAGAGTAGGGTATAAGGCTGATAAGCCAACCATGAACAGTGGTGTAGCTGTATAGGCCGCAAGCTCTAAAGCTTGAGTAAAACTCGGTTTAGCATCGAAGGTTTTTGCCATCCAAAAAGCTAAGTAAGCTAACGCGAAAACCCCACCGATTAAACCAAAGTACATACCTGTAGACATGATCATTGCACTTTGAGTTGTTAAAAATTGACGCTCGCCAACACCCAGATCCCAGCCGATTTGAGAGGTCGCGATAAATGAACAGATCGCAGGAATAAGTGCGATGATGACGATATGACTTAAACTGCTGCGCAATGCTTCGTGGTTTTGCTCAATTGTGTGCCACTCTTCTTTTGGATGAGTGTATAGCCCCATTAAGTGATTCAATATCATTATAATTATCCTCGTTTAGCATTTAACTTTAATTAAATTGGCTCGCCAAACTGCAGACGAACTTGTTACAGCTCTAAGGTTATTTATTGAACAAAATCTGCTAAGAGTCAAGCCTGTCACCATAAGCATAGGTGTTAAGCTAGGATTGTGCTGTAAATTACTGATAAAATATGCGGCTATTGATTTGCAGTGATGGATTGAAATATGCAGCAGCTTTTGGAACCGATAAATGCCTTTTTAACATGTTCAACCCCAGATAGTTGGATTGATGAGGCTAAGAAACCGGAGAACTTAACTGGGTTACTCATCGATCACTGTAACTGCGAATTAAAGGCCGCTCAAACAGCGATGTTTATGGTAAGAAAATATGCGGTTGACGATGCAAGTGGTCAAATTCTCCGTCAATGGGCAAAGCCTTATGAAGAGTTTGTTTACAATCAAGGTCGTAGCATAGAAGAGTTTCTCGCGAGTAGCGGCAAGAAAAATGAGCTGGCTTCAGAGCTTATTGGACGTAGTGATTTTGTGCAAAGCGATGATCTTATCGCGAAGATGGTGCGCTTAATTAAAGAGGAGTTTCATCATTTCGAACAAGTGCTGCAAATTATGCAAAATCGTGGCATTGAATATCAGAATATTCGTGCAGGGCGCTATGCCAAAGGGTTAATGAAACAAGTTAGAACCCATGAACCTGCGACTCTGATAGATAAACTCATTGTTGGTGCGTTTATTGAAGCGCGTTCTTGCGAACGTTTTGCAAAACTTGCTCCTTTTTTAGATGATGAATTAAACAAGTTTTATGTGTCTTTATTGCGCTCTGAAGCGCGTCATTATCAAGATTATCTAACTTTGGCCGAAGCGATAGCAAAGCAAGATATTAGCGACAGAGTGGCACACTTTGCTGCTATAGAGGCAGAACTTATTTTATCTGAAGATGATGATTTCAAGTTTCATAGTGGCTCACCAAAGGTAAGCGTTACTGCTGATATTGCTTAAGTTGACTAGGAGTTAGAGCACCAAATAACGGCAAGTTATGATCACTTGCCGAAAGGTAGTTCGATGAGTTCAACATTATCGTGCTCAACAACCAGCATACTGCCTTGCTCATACCAATCACCGACAACAATTCTGCGTTTGCCATTTTCTAGCTCGTGGATTGCAGGTCGATGTGTGTGGCCATGGATCATTTGCTGAGTATGGGTTGTTGCGAGTAATTGGTTAACCGCATCAGTTTCTACATCCATAATGGTATAGCTTTTTTGCTTATTGCTGCTTTGACTTTTTCTGCGCAGTTTCGCTGCTATATCAAGACGTTTAGTTTTAGGTAAGTGAGCATATAGCCACTTGGCCCAAGCAAAATTACGGAACTTGCGAAAACGCTGATAAGCTTTATCTAAGGTACATAGACTGTCGCCGTGTAAAATGACCGTTGCAACACCGTAAAGATCAACTGTGTGCACTTCGGGTAACAATATCATGCCGCTACGTTTAGTAAACTGACTACCAATTAGAAAGTCGCGGTTGCCATGAATAAAGTAAATTGGTAATTTCGCGGAGGCCTTTTTGATCACATCAGCAAGCTGATTGGCGAATGGTTCTGCGATATCGTCACCAACCCAGACTTCAAAGAGATCGCCTAGGATATATAACGCATCTGTATCATCAAGTTGGGTGTCGAGAAAGGTCAGAAATGCTTGGGTGATATCGGGGCGATCAGCACTTAAGTGCAAATCACCCACAAATAGAGTGCGCATCGAGAAAGAATTACTCTTCGATGGTTACTTTTTCAATGATAACAGCTTCTAGCGGTACGTCTTGGTGCATGCCGCGATTACCTGTGCTCACTGCTTTGATTTTGTTTACTACGTCCATGCCTTCAGTTACTTCACCAAACACACAGTAGCCCCAGCCTTGTGCAGACTCTGATTTAAAGTCTAAGAAGGTGTTGTCATTAACGTTAATGAAGAACTGAGCCGTTGCAGAATGTGGATCTGAAGTACGCGCCATAGCAATAGTACCGGTTTTGTTTGATAAACCGTTGTTTGCTTCGTTAGCAATAGCTTCGTTTGGACGCTTTTGGTCCATTTCTTCAGTAAATCCACCACCTTGAACCATGAAGCCATCGATTACGCGGTGAAAAATAGTACCGTCGTAAAAGCCGTCTTTAGCGTAGCTCATAAAGTTTGCTGCAGTGTTTGGTGCTTTCTCAGCGTTTAACGCTAATTTGATGTCACCGTGATTTGTGTGAAGTGTGATCATATTTAAACTCTCAAAAATTAACTCACTGTAAATAATGGCTGGATTCTAACGTAATTGCTAACTTGCATAAAGCATTCAATGTGACTGCTTTAGCGTATTTGCTAATGAGTCGTTTGAATATTCATCATTTAGGCTTGGAAACCAACCTTCAAAATAAGGCGAAGATCGCAAACTGACTTGATTGGTGCTTATCTAGTGGATTTTGCGCCATGAGAACACGAAAACAGCTTGGAACAGCGACTTTTGCAATGGTAGACTGACAAACACATTTTTACATATAGTCGTTGAAGAGAATAATCAATGTTGAAGCTTTACAATAGTCTTACCCGCCAAAAAGAGCAGTTTGTGCCATTGCAACCAGGAAAGGTTGGCATGTATGTGTGTGGGGTGACCATTTATGATTTATGTCATATTGGCCATGGACGTACATTTGTATCTTTTGACATGATTGTGAGATACCTAAGATACAGCGGTTATGATGTTAACTTTCAACGTAACATTACCGACGTTGACGATAAAATTATTAAACGCGCTAACGAAAACAACGAAAGTTGTGATGACTTAACTGAGCGTTTGATTGCTGAAATGCACCGTGATTTTGATGCATTGAACATGGCGCGTCCTGATAATGAGCCACGTGCAACATTGCATATGCCAGAAATTATCGACATGGTTGAAAAGCTGATTGCGCGTGATCACGCGTATGTTGCAGCAAACGGTGACGTATTATTTAGCGTGTCGTCATTCCCTGAGTATGGCCGTTTGTCTGGCCAGAACCTTGAGCAGTTGCAAGCAGGTGCTCGAGTTGAAGTGGAAGATACTAAGCGCGATCCAATGGACTTTGTGCTTTGGAAAATGTCAAAGCCCGGCGAACCTACTTGGGAATCACCATGGGGACCTGGCCGCCCAGGCTGGCACATTGAATGTTCGGCAATGAATAGCAAACATTTAGGTAATCACTTTGATATTCATGGTGGTGGTTCTGATCTGCAGTTCCCACATCACGAAAACGAAATTGCCCAGTCTTGCTGTGCTCATGATACGCCATATGTTAACTACTGGATGCATACAGGTATGGTGATGGTTGATAAAGAAAAGATGTCAAAATCTTTGAACAACTTCTTCACTATTCGAGATGTATTGGGCCATTACGATGCTGCCACCGTGCGTTACTTCTTGTTGTCTGGCCATTATCGTAGTCAGCTTAACTATTCTGAAGACAATCTAAAGCAAGCGAGATCTGGTCTTGAGCGTATTTATACCGCTCTTAAAGATCTTGATTTAACCGTAGAGGCTGCGCCTGCTGAAGAGTTTGTGGCTAAGTTTAAATCGGCGATGGATGATGACTTTAATACGCCTGAAGCGTATTCAGTGTTGTTTGACATGGTACGTGAAATTAACCGCTTGAAAGCTACTGATATGCAGCAAGCTTCTGCATTGGGTGTAGCACTTAAGCAGTTGGGTGATGTGTTAGGGATCTTAGGCCAAGACGTTGAAACTTTCTTTAAAGGAGAGGGTAATGACGACGAAGTGGCTCAAATCGAAGCGTTAATTGCTGAGCGTAATCGCGCTCGTGCTGAGAAAGATTGGCCTGCTGCCGATGTGGCGCGTGATGGCTTAAATGCGTTAGGGGTAGTGTTAGAAGATGGCCCTGAAGGCACAACTTGGCGTAAGAAGTAATATCTAGCATTAATAGCCGTTTAAATACAAAAAAAGCCTGCAGATGCAGGCTTTTTTATTAATGTGGTTGCTAACTATTTGCTAGAACCTAGAACCTAGAACCTAGAACCTAGAACCTAGAACCTAGAACCTAGAACCTAGAACCTAGAACCTAGAACCTAGAACCTAGAACCGGTTTAATCGTGATAATTCTCACAAGCGTATAAGGTGTTTTCTAATAGGCTAGCAATTGTCATTGGGCCTACACCACCTGGAACTGGAGTAATAAAGCTTGCGTGTTGCGCGGCGACATCAAATTCAACATCACCTACAAGCTGGCCGTTTTCAAGGCGGTTAATTCCGACGTCGATAACCACGGCGCCAGGTTTAATCCAATCACCCGGAATAAAGCCTGGTTTACCGACAGCAACGACGACTAAGTCTGCACGTCTTACTTTATCTTCAAGGTTGCGAGTAAAGCGATGACAGATAGTGGTGGTACAGCCTGCTAGCAAAAGCTCAAGCGCCATAGGGCGGCCGACAATATTAGAGGCTCCCACAACCAGTGCATCTAAACCATAGGTATCAATTTCGGTAGACTTAAGTAGTGTCATAATCCCCATCGGCGTACATGAACGTAGCACAGGGCTACGTTGAGCCAGACGGCCGACGTTATATGGATGGAAACCGTCTACATCTTTATCTGGGCGTATGCGTTCGATAACTTTAGATTCTTCAATATGCTCAGGTAGAGGAAGTTGTACTAAAATGCCATCAATTGTTGGGTCGTTATTACATTCATCAATCAGCGATAAAAGTGCTTCTTCTGAAGTGCTAGAATCGAGATCATATGAGCGAGACATAAAACCGACTTCTTCGCAGGCTTTACGTTTACTACCGACATATACTTGTGAAGCAGGATCTGCTCCAACAAGAATTACGGCTAAACCAGGGACTCTTTGACCAGCCTCTTTGCGGGCGGTTACTTTATCTTTGAGTTGCGTTCGAATGGTTTGGGCTATTGCTTTACCATCGATGTTTTGGGCTGTCATTGGGGTTGGTGTCCTTTATACGGCGCGATAATGGAAAACCGCGACATTTTAACAGGACACTTTAACAGTGTCATTGATTTAGACAATTAACAGTCAATTCTAAAATACGGATAATCATGGGGACAAATGCGCGACTAACACGTTGTGCTGTAATAGTGAACTGGTTTTCATGTCGTGGAATAAATCAATCTAAATACAAAAAATCACATCATGGAGGATAATGTTGGCGTTATTTTTAGCAGTTTGCTTAATCAAGCTGCAAATAGTTTGCAAAGTAGTCATCTGTGCATCTTTTTTAAAAAAAGTCGTTGACGACTTTTAGGTGAGGGGATACTATGCGCTCCGTTCTCAGCGAGACAGCAAATTGTTGCCGCTAAGAGCAAGAAACAGTAAAGTTAAACCCAAGATGAATATCGGCTTTACATTATGTTTCAATACTCGGTGATTAGCGCAGCCCGGTAGCGCATCTGGTTTGGGACCAGAGGGTCAGAGGTTCGAATCCTCTATCACCGACCAAATTTAAACTAGCGTGGAACGTTAGTTGCCCAGTTCAGGAAATGAATTTATTTCATTGCCGAGCGCCCGTAGCTCAGTTGGATAGAGCACCCGCCTTCTAAGCGGGTGGCCGCAGGTTCGAATCCTGCCGGGCGTACCATTTTTGTGGTGATTGTAGCTCAGTTGGTAGAGTCCCGGATTGTGATTCCGGTTGTCGTGGGTTCGAGCCCCATCAGTCACCCCACTCTTTCTGTAAAGAAGTAAAAAAAGCGACCCTAGGTCGCTTTTTTTACGCCTGTAAATCACGCTTTGAGGCTCGACTCGAGCGCATTCCATAGCTATAATGTCGCGTCTTGATAATTATCAACTAAAAGATACCTGTGCCGATCGTCAGTATTTATGGGCATTTGGGTTAAATTTATGGATCAAGAAACGAATACCTGAATAGTTGAGTTTTCGACTATTGCAAAGGACGATAGACATATTTCGAGGTAAAAAAATGCAAGTTTCTGTAGAAACCACACAAGGCCTAGAGCGTCGCCTAACAATTTCTGTACCTGCTGAGCAGATCGAGAACACTGTTAAAGAAGCATTAAAAAGCGAAGCTAAGCGTGCCCGTATTCCAGGTTTCCGCCCAGGAAAAGTACCTGTAAGCGTAATTAACAAGCGTTATGGTAAAGCTATTCGTCAAGACATCACTGGTGAAGTGATGCAGCGTAACTTCGTAGAAGCAATCATTGCTGAGAAGTTAAACCCAGCTGGCGCACCTACTTTAACTGCGGGTACAACTGAAGGCGAAAACTTTGAGTTTGTTGCTACTTTTGAAATCTACCCAGAAGTTGAACTGAAAGGTCTTGAGTCTATCACTGTTGAACAGCCTACAGCTGAAGTAACAGAAGCTGACGTTGACGCGATGATCGAAACACTACGTAAGCAACACGCAACTTTTGAAGTTGTAGAGCGTGAAGCTGCTGAAGGTGACAAAGCTAAGATCAACTTCGTTGGTTCTATCGACGGTGAAGAGTTTGAAGGCGGCAAAGCTGATGACTTCGAACTTCAACTAGGTAGTGGCCGTATGATCCCAGGTTTCGAATCTGGCGTTGAAGGTCACAAAGCGGGTGAAGAGTTCAACATCGAAGTGACTTTCCCTGAAGATTACCACGCTGAAAACCTAAAGGGTAAAGTAGCAACTTTCGCTATTACTCTAAACGAAGTTCAAGCTGCTAACCTACCAGAAGTTAACGATGAGTTCGCAACTCTGTTCGGTATCACTGAAGGTGGTGTTGAAGCACTTCGCGCTGAAATCAGCAAGAACATGAGCCGTGAGCTTGAGCAAGCGCTTAAAGCAAACGTTAAAGAGCAAGTGCTAAACGGTCTTGTTGAGCAAAACGACATCGAATTGCCAAAAGCTCTAATCGATGGTGAAGTTGAAGTATTGCGTAAGCAAGCTATGCAACGTTTTGGTGATCAAGCTGCGAACATGCCTGAGCTACCAGCAGATCTATTCACTGAGCAAGCGACTCGTCGCGTTAAAGTAGGTCTACTACTTGGTGAAGTAATCAAAACTAACGAGCTAAAAGCTGAAGACGAACGCGTTCAAGCGCTAATCGCTTCTATGGCTTCTGCATACGAAGATCCAAGTGAAGTTGTAGCATACTACAATGGTAACGAAGAGCTAATGCAAAACATGCGTAACGTTGCTCTAGAAGAGCAAGCGGTTGAAGCTTTGTTAAAAACTGCAACTTTGACTGAAAAACCAGTCCAGTTTGAAGAATTTATGAACAAGGCTACAGGTCGCGCGTAACCATCGCTTGACTTAAATGGCTATTAGCCATTTATAATGGCTCGTATGAGGTTCCTCATGCGGGCCATTTTTATTTAGGGAAGTTTAATCATGCACAAAGCGCCAGAATCAGTACTTAACGCACTCGTTCCTATGGTTGTTGAACAAACAGCAAAAGGTGAACGTTCATATGATATTTATTCTCGCTTACTCAAGGAGCGAGTGATCTTTCTAGTTGGTCAAGTTGAAGAACACATGGCTAACCTTATCGTTGCTCAGTTACTGTTTTTGGAGTCTGAGAGCCCAGATAAGGATATTTACCTATACATTAACTCTCCTGGTGGTAGCGTGACAGCTGGTATGGCTATTTACGATACAATGCAGTTTATTAAGCCAAATGTGAGCACTGTATGTATTGGTCAAGCGGCTAGCATGGGGGCATTTTTGTTAGCAGGCGGCGCGCCAGGCAAACGCCATTGCTTACCAAACTCAAGAGTGATGATCCATCAGCCATTAGGTGGCTTCCAAGGTCAAGCGTCAGATATTGCTATTCATGCGCAAGAGATCTTAGGTATTAAGAATAAGCTAAATACTATGCTTGCTGAACATACTGGCCAACCTCTAGAAGTGATCGAACGCGATACTGACCGCGATAACTTTATGAGTGCAACCGAAGCCGCTGAATACGGATTAGTTGATTCAGTAATGACAAAACGAGACTGATTTTTACTCTCCTCTGAGCTATGCTCATAGAAGGAAAGCATTAAAAAGATCCAAGCAGTATTCTGACTGCAAACTGAGGTAAAGTAATGGGTGAAAACAAAGGTAACGGTGACGGCGGAAAACTGCTGTACTGCTCTTTTTGTGGAAAGAGCCAGCATGAAGTAAGAAAACTCATCGCTGGGCCTTCTGTATATGTTTGTGATGAGTGCGTTGAACTCTGCAACGATATTATTAGAGAAGAAATCAAAGAGATTTCACCAAAGCAAGATCAAGACAGACTGCCAACGCCACATGAGCTAAGAGCCCATTTGGACGACTATGTTATTGGTCAAGATAAAGCCAAGAAAGTGCTTTCTGTTGCGGTATACAACCACTACAAGCGTTTACGCAATGCCAGCCCGAAAGATGGCGTAGAGCTAGGCAAGAGTAACATTTTGCTTATTGGTCCTACCGGTAGCGGTAAAACTTTGCTCGCTGAAACACTAGCACGTTTTCTAGATGTGCCGTTTACAATGGCCGATGCAACCACATTAACCGAAGCTGGTTACGTGGGTGAAGACGTAGAAAACATTATTCAGAAGTTATTGCAAAAGTGCGACTACGATGTAGAGAAAGCTCAGCGCGGTATCGTTTACATTGACGAAATTGATAAAATCAGTCGTAAGTCTGATAACCCGTCAATTACTCGCGATGTTTCTGGTGAAGGTGTTCAGCAAGCACTGCTTAAATTGATTGAAGGTACAGTTGCGGCGGTTCCACCACAGGGCGGGCGTAAGCACCCACAACAAGAGTTCTTACAAGTTGATACTTCTAAGATCTTATTCGTTTGTGGTGGTGCATTCGCTGGCCTTGAAAAGGTGATTGAACAACGTGCACATGTTGGTACTGGTATTGGTTTTGGCGCTCAGGTTAAAGGCGAAGCTGATAAGAAGAATATCTCTGATCGCTTGTTAGAGGTTGAACCTGAAGATCTCGTTAAGTTCGGTTTAATTCCAGAGTTTATTGGTCGTTTACCTGTACTGGCAACACTTGCTGAACTAGATGATGAAGCGTTAATCCAAATTCTATCTCAACCTAAGAATGCGATTACTAAACAGTTTGCAGCATTGTTTGAGATGGAAGGCGTTGAACTCGAGTTTAGAGATGATGCATTAAAAGCGATTGCACTTAAAGCACAAACCCGTAAAACAGGTGCTCGTGGCCTACGTTCGATTGTTGAAGGGATTTTACTTGATGTGATGTACGATCTACCATCAACAGATGACGTGGTAAAAGTGGTTATTGATGAGTCAGTGGTAAATGGTGAGTCAACACCTATTCTGATTTATGCTAATAACGAAACGCAAGCAGCGACAGCTGAATAAACTCTCTATACTTGATTTATAGATAGCGCAAAAGGAGCCAATTTGGCTCCTTTTTTGTACACTTTTTTAATTAATTGTTTTTCACCATTGAAACCTATTTAATCATCCCAATATACTCATTAGTAATCATAAAAAACGGAATCGAGCTATGACCCTAGAGCGTGATGCGCGAATCGAACTACCCGTACTGCCACTGAGAGATGTGGTGGTTTATCCCCATATGGTAATTCCGTTATTCGTCGGTCGAGAAAAGTCTATTCGTTGCTTAGAAAAAGCAATGGAGCAAGGCAAGCAAATTATTTTAGTCGCTCAGCGTGATGCTGAGTTGGACGATCCTACAAGTGACGATATTTTTGACGTCGGTACAGTTGCGTCGATTTTACAGTTATTGAAATTGCCAGATGGTACCGTGAAGGTATTAGTCGAAGGTGGCCAGCGTGCACGCATCGACAATTACTCTGAGCAAGACGACATTTTCCAAGCGACAGCTCACTACCTTGAATCTGAACCGCTATCAGAGAAAGAAGAGGAAGTGCTTGTTCGCTCAGCTGTCGGCCAGTTTGAAGGTTATATCAAGCTTAATAAGAAGATCCCGCCAGAGGTGTTAACTTCGCTGTCGGGTATTGATGAAGCCGCTAGACTTGCTGACACTATGGCGGCACATATGCCGCTTAAGCTTGAAGACAAACAGTCTGTGCTTGAAATGGTGAATGTCAGTGAGCGTATTGAATACCTCATGGCAATGATGGAAGCGGAAATCGACCTATTGCAGGTAGAAAAACGCATTCGTAGCCGTGTTAAAAAGCAGATGGAAAAGAGTCAGCGTGAGTACTATTTGAATGAGCAAATGAAAGCTATTCAAAAAGAACTTGGCGATATTGACGAATCTCACGATGAGTTTGAAAGCTTAGCTAAGAAGATTGAAGAGGCGCAAATGCCTACTGAGGCGAAAGAAAAAGCCTCCGCTGAGCTTAATAAGCTAAAAATGATGTCACCAATGTCTGCTGAAGCGACAGTGGTAAGAAGTTACGTTGAGTGGATGGTTTCTGTGCCTTGGCACAAGCGTTCTAAAATCAAACGTGATTTAGCTAAGGCACAAGATGTACTTGATACAGATCACTTTGGCCTAGAGAAAGTTAAAGAACGCATTTTAGAGTACCTAGCCGTTCAAAGCCGTGTTAAGCAGCTAAAAGGCCCGATTTTGTGTTTAGTTGGCCCGCCAGGTGTGGGTAAAACATCACTGGGTCAATCGATTGCAAAGGCAACTGGGCGTAAATACGTGCGCGTAGCATTAGGTGGCGTGCGTGACGAAGCTGAGATCCGCGGCCATCGTCGTACTTATATCGGCTCTATGCCGGGTAAAGTGATTCAGAAGATGTCTAAAGTAGGTGTAAAAAACCCATTATTCCTACTCGATGAAATCGATAAAATGAGCAGTGATATGCGCGGTGATCCGGCATCAGCCCTGCTTGAGGTGTTAGATCCTGAGCAAAACGCGGCATTTAGCGATCACTACATGGAAGTCGATTATGATTTATCTGATGTGATGTTCGTTGCAACGTCAAACTCGATGAATATTCCAGGTCCACTGCTTGATCGTATGGAAGTTATTCGTTTGTCGGGTTACACCGAAGATGAAAAGCTTAACATTGCTAAACAACATTTGTTGCCAAAACAAATTGAACGTAATGGCTTAAAGGCAAAAGAAGTTACCGTTGATGACAGTGCAATTATCGGTATTATCCGTTACTACACTCGCGAAGCAGGTGTACGTGCATTAGAGCGCGAATTGTCGAAGATCTGTCGTAAAGTGGTTAAACAGATTCTACTTGATAAGAGCATCAAGCATATTGAAGTTAACCAAGACAACTTGAAGTCATTCTTAGGCGTGCAGCGTTGTGACTATGGTAAAGCAGAGTCAAATAACCAAATCGGCCAAGTAACAGGTTTAGCTTGGACAGAAGTGGGTGGTGATCTACTGACTATCGAAGCGACCTCGGTTCCTGGCAAAGGTAAATTGACTTACACCGGTTCACTCGGTGATGTAATGCAAGAGTCTATTCAAGCGGCGATGACTGTAGTGCGTGCTCGCGCAGAGCAGCTTGGCATTAACCCTGACTTTTACGAAAAACGTGATATTCACGTACACGTGCCAGAAGGGGCGACACCAAAGGACGGTCCTTCAGCCGGTGCAGCAATGTGCACCGCGCTAGTTTCTAGCTTAACGGGTAATCCAGTACGTGCCGATGTCGCTATGACAGGTGAAATTACCCTTCGTGGTGAAGTTTTACCTATTGGTGGATTAAAAGAGAAACTATTAGCTGCTCATCGCGGCGGTACAAAAGTTGTTCTTATTCCAAAAGAAAATGAACGTGACTTGGAAGAAATTCCAGCAAACGTTATCGCAGACTTACAAATTCACCCAGTAAAATGGGTTGATGAAGTGCTAAAACTGGCGTTAGAACGACCAGTTGAAGGCTTTGAAGTGGTCTAAAACGTGGACTAACGCAATAAATTGCGGGATTGCTTGAAAAAAACAGTAAAAAGGGGCTTACCTAAGTAAAAAGCTGTGGTAGCCTAAGTCTGTGGAGAGTCAGTCGCTCCAGCCCTTGGAGTGACTGGTTTTGAGTAGTATCCTAATTTATTTCTTTGGTTTTCCTATAAGGCTTGAACTTTGGTTCTAAGCTTGTTATAAAAAGCCTCCGCAGACCGCTCTAGACAAGGATTTGGGTGCGGCGCACAAATTACATTCAAGGGGATGACATGAACAAATCTGAACTAATCGAGAAAATCGCTTCTGGTGCTGACATTTCTAAAGCGGCTGCTGGCCGTGCATTAGACTCTTTCATCGGCGCTGTTACTGAAGGTCTTAAAGAAGGCGATAAGATTGCTCTTGTTGGTTTCGGTACTTTCGAAGTGCGTCAACGCGCTGAGCGCACTGGTCGTAACCCACAAACGGGTAAAGAGATCAAAATCGCTGCAGCAAATATTCCAGCATTCAAAGCTGGTAAAGCTCTAAAAGACGCTGTTAACTAAATAAAAGTTGGCAATGCAGCCTTTTGTAAGGCTATTGTAAAAAAGCACTGCTTGGCAGTGCTTTTTACAAATAGAGAGGGTATAAATTAAGAAGTAACTTAATTTTGCCAGCAGGAGTTTAAACGGAATACTTTTCCTCTCCTTTAAATTACAAAAAGGCGCATCCAAACTGTGATGCGCCTTTTTATTATATTAATCGCAACAAGCGAGAAGTCTGATGTTAGAAAAGATTCGCGAAGGCTCACAAGGGGTTATTGCTAAAAGCATTCTAATCCTAGTGATACTTTCTTTTGCATTTACAGGTGTAAGTAGTTATTTAGGTTCTTCAACTGAGGTTGCAGCTGCTACCGTAAATGGTGAAGAGATCAGCAACTCAGCTTTAGAGCAAGCATATCAAAATGAGCGTGGTCGTTTAGAGCAGCAGTTAGGTGACATGTTTGCAACGTTGGCTGCAGATGACAACTATATGCAAAGCGTTAAGCAAAGTGTTTTAGAGCGTTTAGTTGCTGATAAATTGCTTGATCAAAATGCGGCAGAGCTAGGGTTACGCGTATCTGACGAGCAAATTAAAGCAGCGATTCTAGCAGAACCTGCTTTTCAAACTGATGGTGTATTTGATAACGACAGATATCTAGCTATTCTGCGTGGATTAGGTTACCAAGCAAATACGTTCCGTGACATGATGCGCACTGAAATGACACGTAATCAGTTAGTCGCTACGTTAGTAGGTTCTGAATTTGTATTGCCAGGTGAAGCAGAATATGTTGCTGAACTGCAAGGGCAAACTCGCGATATCGATTATAAGATAATTGATGCTACTCCATATCTAGCCGACGTTAGTGTGACTGATGAGCAGATCCAAACATACTACAATGCTAACCTTGCACAATTTGTACGCCCAGAAGTTGTCAGCCTTGATTATGTAGAGCTAAACGCGGCTGATATTGCAAAAGATATCACAATTACAGACGCTGAAGCACAAGCTTATTATGATGAGCATAAAGCGCAGTACACCCAAGCTGAAAAGCGCTTAGCTGCACATATCCTAGTGCAACTAGGTGATGATGAAGACGCAGCTAAAGCAAAGGCTGAAGCGATTTATAAACAGCTTCAAGATGGCGCTGATTTTGCTGAGCTAGCTAAAACTGAATCTGAAGATACATTTAGTGGTGAACAAGGTGGTCAACTTGACTGGTTCGAAGCTGGCGTAATGGAGCCTGAATTTGATGCTGCATTGTTTGCATTGAATAAGGGCGAGTACTCAAATGTTGTTAAAACCAACTTTGGTTACCACATTATTAAAGCATTAGACATTCAAGCGGGCGCGCAAGCACCTTTTGCTGATGTTAAAGAGAAGATTGTTGCTAAGCTGCAAGAACAGCAGGCAGTAGACAAGTTCTACGAGTTGCAACAAGTGCTAGCAGATACCAGCTACGAAGTGCCAGATACATTAGTTGACGCGGCAAAAGATGTGGGTTTAGCGGTTGAAACTACACCTGAGTTTACTCGTAACAATCCGCCAGAGTTGTTTAGCAAGCCTGATGTACTTAAAGAAGCATTTTCAACTAACGTGTTAGTTGATGGCATGAACAGCGACGTGTTAGAAGTTGCACCTAACCATGTTGTTGTTATCCGTGTTAACAGCCATAAAGAGGCTGGTACTATGGAACTAGCTGAAGTACGTAATGCTATTGCTGGACGCTTAAAGCAAGAGCAAGCTAATGAAGCAGCACGTAAGCAAGCGCAAGAAGCTATGACAGTTGTTGAAGCTTCAGGTGAGACAGTTGATTTTCTTGTAAAGGATAAGCTGACTCGTTTTGATCAAGATATTGATGGTGCGATCGTAAACAAGGCTTTCGCAATGGCTCAGCCTGCAGGTAAAGCAACCGTTGATACAGTAGCACTAGCCAATGGTTATGCTGTTGTTGTACTAAAACAGGTTAACGCAGCAGAAGCTGTTGAACCTGGTTTGTTAGACGCACTTAAGCAACGTCTAAGTTCACAGTACAGTGAAAACGATTACCGTGCAGTGATCGCTTCACTAAAAGCTAAGGGTGAAGTACTTTACCCAGTTGCTGAATAAGAGTTACTGGTTAACTATCAGTGAGCTTTACATGATGCATAAAAAACCGGCTAAGGCCGGTTTTTTTATGGGCGCGAAATGAGGGGCTAATTTCTACTTGTGAAACCATGTAGGCTGGCTCAAGGGGCAGATGACTCGTCATAAAGCGCTTAGCTTTAACAAAGAGCATCGAGGAAAAGCTTATAGCTTGAGCTTACAGCGGTGAGCTTGTGGCTTTCAGTGTTGTTAATTGAGAGTCGACTAATCCTATCAGAAGTGAATGGGTAATAAAAAACGCCGCAATATAATATTGCGGCGTTTAACTTTCAGTCTAGACCAGCTATTGCTAGCTAGATTGAAACTACGTCAAACTCAACGTGTGGGTTTACGTCTGCATCGTAATCAATGCCTTCAATACCAAAGCCGAATAGCTTTAGGAACTCTTCCTTATACTCAACATAATCAGTAAGTTCAGCTAAGTTCTCTGTAGTCACTTGCGGCCACATATCACGGCAATGTTGCTGGATTTCATCGCGTAACTCCCAGTCATCAAGGCGTAAACGATTTGACTCGTCAACTTCTGCAGCTGTGCCATCAGCCTTAAATAAACGCTCGTTAAACATACGGTTTATTTGCTCGATACAGCCTTCGTGTAAGCCTTCAGCGCGCATTTTCTTGAATACCATAGCGATGTATAGCGGCATAACAGGAATTGCTGAGCTAGCTTGTGTTACGACGCTCTTTAGCACTGCAACATTAGCGCTACCGCCAGTGGCCGAAAGCTTATCATTTAGCGCGTGTGCGGCGCGGTCAAGATCCATTTTGGCTTTACCAAGGGCACCGTGCCAGTAAATTGGCCAAGTAAGCTCGGTACCAATGTAACTATAAGCCACAGTTTTGCAGTTGTCGCTAAGTACACCGGCTTCTGCAAGTGCTTGGATCCAAAGCTCCCAGTCTTCACCACCCATAACGGTAACTGTATCGGCGATCTCTTGCTCTGTAGCAGGCTCAACACTTGCTTCAATAATGATATCTTTATTGGTATCAACTGCGGTTGCTGTATAGGTTTCACCAATAGGTTTTAGTGAAGAGCGAACAAGTTCGCCACTGTCTGGCATTTTACGAACAGGTGATGCTAGTGAGTACACCACCATATCAACTTGACCTAAGTCCTGCTTGATAATTTCAATCGCTTTTTGTTTAGCTTCGTGGCTGAACGCATCGCAGTTGATGCTTTTAGCGTATAGGCCTTCAGCTTTAGCAAATTTATCGAAAGCTGCAGAGTTATACCAACCTGCTGTGCCTGGCTTAGTTTCGGTACTCGGTTTTTCAAAAAACACACCTAACGTGGCGGCGTCGCTGCCAAAAGCAGCTGTAATGCGAGAAGATAGACCGTAACCACTTGATGAACCAACAACTAAGACTTTTTTAGGGCCGTTAGCAATTTTGCCTTTTGCTTTAGTCACGTTAATTTGTTCAAGTACATTGGCTTCACAACCAACAGGGTGGGTCGTAGTACAAATAAAACCACGGATTCTAGGTTTGATGATCATATTTTTTGATTCTCTTAAAAAATTGTCTCTAGGATAATTAAACCAGTATAAAATGGCACTTATTTTTGTTGAAAATAGGCCATTTTCGCAGTGGTTGGAGCAGTTTAGTTATATCATTTGCACGCTTATCCAGCTTATTTTTTGCGAGTAAATAAGCTCTGCTCTTGGATTAAGCGCTGGGTGTATTCGTGCTGTGGCGAATTAAACAACTGTTCTGTGGTGGCTTTCTCAACCATTACGCCTTTTTTAAGCACCATGATTTTGTCACTCACATGGCGAATGATATTCATATTATGAGAAACGAAAATATAAGACAGCCCCATCTCTTGTTGTAGTTCCAGTAACAGGTTCAAGATCTGCGAGCGAACAGATAAATCGAGTGCTGTTAACGCTTCATCGGCAATAATGATTTTCGGATCAAGCATCAACGCGCGGGCAACAGCGACACGTTGCTTTTGCCCTTCAGAAATCATATGTGGATAAAACTCGATATGTTCAGGCAGTAAGCCGACCTTTCTAAGCTTATCGATAACGAGCGCTTTACGTTCACTTTTATCTAATTGTGTATTAAATTTAAGTGGCTCATCGAGCAATTCACCAATGGTCAGCCTCGGGTTTAGTGAGGTATTAGGATCTTGGAAAATCATTCTAATTACACGACAGCGCTGTTTTAAGTCTCGCTTTTCTAGCGCTTCACCTTCAAAGAAAATCTCGCCACCACTGCGCACTTCTGCACCCACAAGGATCCGAGCTATGGTACTTTTACCAGAGCCTGCCTCGCCAACAATAGCCAAGGTTTCGCCTTGATTTAGCTCAAACGAGACTGGTGATAGCGCATGATTATATTGGCGCTTGAAGCGTTTATATCCCGCATAATAGCTTTTGCTAAGATCAATAACTTTAAGTAGTGGGGTCGTCATTACAAGGCTCACTGTTATAGGGGAAATGACAAGCAAAATAGCGGTCTTTCTGGTGGCATAGACTTGGTTTACTTACACAGCGCTTTTGCGCTTGAGGGCAACGAGGGCCAAGTCGGCAACCTATGGGTAGATGCTGCAGAGCAGGGGAAGATCCCGGTAATGTTTGCATCACTGACTTATGCGCTAAGCCGCTAGAAAAGTCAGGCATATTGTCGAGCAAAGCTTTAGTATAAGGATGGTAAGGCTGCTCAAGTACTTCTGCTGTTGGCCCGGACTCCATGACTTGGCCGCAATATAATACAGTCAGCTGATCACACCAGCCAGATAGTGTTTCTAGCTCGTGGCTGATCAGTAAGATTGATACGCTATGAAGCTGATTTAATTTACTCAGTAGCCTAAATATTTGTGCTTGAGTACTTAACTCCATAGAGTCAGTGGGTTCATCGGCTATCAATAGTCGTGGTTGGTTAGCGATCGCCATTGCAATCATCACTTTTTGGCACTCGCCTGCAGAAAGTTCCCAGGCATAGCTGCTCATCACTTCTTCGGTGTTTTTAATGCCAACTTTGTGCAACCACTTTTGCGCAATAGCCTTACGGGCGCTGTTACGCTTCCAAAAGGATATGGTTTTATCCTGCGGCATGGCTTCGATAAGTTGACTGCCAACTGTGATAGCGGGATCTAAGCTGCCCATAGGATCTTGGAAAATCACCGCGATTTCGCTGCCCATCAGGTTGCGCCGTTGTTTAGGCGACATATCCATCAGATTTTGGCCATCCCACATCATACGGTCAGCGGTAATTGTCCAGTTGTGGCCCGGAACACCTAAAATAGCTCGTGCAAGTAATGTACGCCCAGATCCAGATTCACCGACCAGACCATGTAATTCGCCGGGGTTAATCATCAGACTCACTCGTTCTAGCGCTTTTACACGTCCATGGGGAGTGTCTAGCTCAATAGTGAGATTACGAATATCGAGTAATGGCATAATATCAATTTCTGATGGGCGATAACGCCGATCTTAAGCCATCGCCAACTAAGTTGATGGCAAGGACGCTACATAAAATTGCAACACCTGGAATCGTAACTGTCCATGGTGCAGTTAATAAACTATCTAAACCTTGAGAGACCATCGCTCCCCATTCAGGACTTGGTGCTTGTGCGCCCAAATTTAAAAAACCTAAGGCTGCAATATCAAGAATAGCGGCTGATATCGCTAGTGTTGTTTGAATGATCACGGTTTCCCATACGTTAGGCATAATGACATACCAAAATACTTGAATGGAATTTGCACCATCAAGCCTTGCAGCAGTGACATAGTCTTTTTGTAGCTCTTCATGGACCGCTTGATGAATCGCTCTGACAAACTGTGGCGTTAATGCGATGCCAACAGCCCAAAATACGTTATCAAGCCCCGGTCCCATAACGGCAACAACTAAGATCGCTAGCAATAGTGATGGAATAGAAAGCAATGCATCTAGCAAGTGGCTTAAAATAGACGATTTTAGCCCTTTCATCATGCCTGAAATAGAACCTATGACAAAGCCAACAAGTAAAGAGGCTAGTACGATAGCGAGCGCCATGCCGAAGGTCAGGTGAGCACCATGTAGTAAGCGGCTGAAAATGTCTCTGCCCAAATCATCAGTGCCAAGAAAGTGCTCTACAGTGCCACTGGCATCCCAAGATGGTGGCAGTAATAACGCCGACGGGTCTTGTTGCTCTGGAGAGAAAGGGGCAATCCAAGGACCAAAAATAGCTAAGGTTAATAAACAGCAAACCGCCCAAAGCCCCATAAGTGCAAAAGGGTTATCGGCGAAAGCTTGCCATACTTTTTGCATCGGTGAAGGAATATGATCTTCTTGATAAATTCTAATTCGCGGCATAGATCTCTTTCCTACTTAGCGGATTGTAAGCGTTATGCAGCACTTCAATTAAGATACTAAAAAAGATGATGATAAGTGCTACGCCTAACACGCCGCCTTGAATAACGGTGTAGTCTCGTTGGTATATTCCCGCGACTAGCCAGCTACCAACACCCTGACGTGAAAAAATAACTTCCACAATCATGGCGTAGCTCGCAAAAGTACCCAGCATTAAGCCCATATTTTTTAACACAGGAATAAGCGCGTTTGGCAGTGCATGGCGCAAAACAATGGTACCAGTATGCAAACCACGAGCTTCGGCGGCTTTAATAAATGGCAGTTCCATAATATTAAGCATGGCGGCACGGGTAATTCGCACAACAACTGTAAATGGCAATACCGCTAAGGTAATCGCTGGCAGAATAATATGAAATACTGCGTCTTTAAAAGCAGAGATACGGTAGGCAGAATCTGATAACAATGTGTCAATCAGCATAAAGCCGCTTACTGGCTCGATTTCATATAACAAGTTAATTCGCCCAGAAACAGGCAGCCAACCCAGCTCCACACCAAACCATAACGAAAGCGTTAGACCGAGCCAAAACACCGGGATTGAATAGCCGGTTAAGGTAATGGCCATAATACTGTGTTGGGTGATTTTGTTTTTACTAAGTGATGCGAGCACCCCTAAAGGTACTCCAAACAGCACAGCGATAATACCTGAGACGATAGCTAACTCAAACGATGCGGGAAGTGCTTGAGTGAGTTCTTCTAACACTGGGCGTTGAGAAGTAACAGATAAACCTAGATCGCCGCTTAAGCGAGTTTGAGCATAAGCGATAAATTGTTGCAGTTGGTTACCATTTAATTGGTAGTCAGCTTCAATTTGAGCAAGTTGCTCGGTTGTAGGCGTGGCGATGCCACTCAGTGCAAACGGCTTACTTACAGGAAAGTAACTAGTGGTAATAAATAACACAGTTACTAGAGCTAAACTGGTTGCTAAAAACAGATTTAGTCTGCGAAGGAGGTAACGACCCATTATAACTCTCCTGTTATCGCAATCGTTTTAGCGTGCTCAAAAGAGATCCCGCCAAAGGGCGTCAGTTGAGTTTGTTTAACCGCCTTGCTCTTAAAGGTAAGTTGGGTTGCGTGGGCAAAAGTCATCATAGGTACATGTTCATTAAATAATGCTTCAGCTTGCTGATAGAGTGCTTTGCGCTCACTTTCAATGGTTGTTGCTTTGGCTTTTGCAAGAATTTCATCCATTTCTGCGCTACACCATTGAGCGCGATTACTTGACGATTCGCGAGAAGCGCAGCTCATAATTGGCGAAAAAAAGTTATCAGGATCGCTATTATCGGCATTCCAGCCAATTAACACAGAGTCATAGTCATTTCGATTCAGCTTCTGGTTAAAGACACTCCAATCATAGGTAATAATATTGACATTGACGCCGATATTAGCCAAATCAGCCTGAATTAGTTCAGCGGTTTTAAGTGCATTAGGGTTATAAATTCGTGCAACTGGCATGGCCCAAATATCAATTGTGAGATCGTCAATACCTGCATCTGCTAATAGTGCTCGTGATTTCTCAGGGTTGTATTGATAACTACTTTTATTGTAGTGATACGCCCACGATTGCGGTGGCAGTATGCCATTGGCTTTGATGGCGGTTTCTTGATAAACCGCTCTTAAAATGTTTTGTTTGTCTACCGCATACGCTAATGCTTGGCGAACTCTGACATCATCAAATGGCGCTTTTTGGGTATTGAATGCCCAAAAAGCAACGTTAAATCCAAGTTGAGTGTCAACTTCAAGATTAGGGTGCTGCTTAATTACCGGCAGTTCACCTGCTTTGGGTAGTGCAGAAACGCTACAGTCACCTGTGATTAACTTTGTTAAGCGAGCGCTACTTTGTGGGGTGATATTAAAGACTAGCTGCTCAAATTCAGGCAATGTTCGCCAAAAATCATCATTACGATGATAACGAATAAATTCATTTTTTACGTAATTAACTAGCTTAAATGGTCCGGTTCCTACGGGCATCCTATCGAGCTGTTCTGGCTTACCTACTGCTAATAAATGATCAGCGTATTCTTTAGACAGGATCACTGAAAAGCCCGTTGCTAAGTTAGCAAGAAATGATGCATTGCTTTGTTTTAAGTGAAAAATCACCTCGTCATTAGCGATTTTTTCAATGCTGGTTACTTGCTCTGTAAAGCCGATACTTTGAAAAAATGGATAACCCGTTTGTGAGATCCCATGATATGGATTTTCACTATCAATAATTCGATTGAACGAGAAAATGACATCATCTGCGTTAAAGGGACGCGAGGGAGTAAACCAGTCAGTATGATGAAACTGAACATTTGGGCGTAACTTGAAGCGGTAACTTAAGCCATCAGCTGACGCTTGCCATGAGCTAGCTAGAGCTGCAACAAACTCCCCTGAAACCGGATCGTAATCGATTAAGCTGTCGTAAAGTTGTTGCGACGTAGCATCGATAGTGGTTCCAGATGTCACCAATTGTGGGTTAAATGTCTCTGGGTTTCCCTCAGAGCAATAGACCAAACCAGCAGGAACTTGCTGAGGGCCACAGGCAATGAGTAATAAGCTGATCGGTGTCATTGCAGCGATTAGCTTTATGCTCTTAAGCAGCTGTATCATTGAGAAATCATTTTTGAGCTGAATATTACTTGTTATTTTAACAGTGCCTAAGGCTTAACAGCAATTATTTATCCAGTAAGTTGTATTTCTTTAAGATCCCACGTAGTTGATGGTAGCTTAAGCCGAGTAGTTCAGCGGTTTTTTTCTGATTAAACTGACCAGCTTCTAGGGCCTGTTTTAATATCAGTGTTTCACTTTGTTCACAGTGAGTTTTAAAGTCGATAGGGAAGCTAATGTCGCTTCTGTTATTGCTGTTCGAAGCAACCTCAGTGTTAGTGTTTACTTCTGCACTATCAGTTGGTGTCGGTGTTGGTTGCTGTGATTGAACCGACTGTTGGCGTTCTATCGTTTTGACACGCTTAGTTGGACGATAAGGCGAGGCGAATGGATCGATAATAATCTGTTCAATTGCGCTGTGACTGTCAGCATTACGATAGACACTGCGCTCAACCACGTTTTTAAGCTCACGAATATTCCCCGGCCAGTGATAATCCATTAATTGTTGTATGGCGCTGTTACTGAAACCTTCAAATAACTCTAGTTTTAATTGGCGAGCCATACCTACCGCGAAGTATTCAGCCAGCGGCATGATATCTTCACTTCTATGCCTTAGGGGCGGCAGGGTGATAACATCAAAGGCTAGTCTATCGAGTAAATCTGCTCTAAATTCGCCTGCATCTGCTAAGCTCGGTAGATCTTCATTAGCTGCACAGATAAGCCGCACATCAGTTTGTACTGTTTTGCTGCCACCAACTCGTTCAAATTCACCATATTCAATGACTCGCAGCAGCTTTTCTTGGATCAGTCCTGAAGTATTGGCTAATTCGTCTAGAAATAGCGTGCCGCCATCAGCGCGCTCAAAGCGACCTTCATGTTTCTTACTTGCGCCGGTAAATGCGCCGGCATCGTGGCCAAAGAGCTCACTTTCAAGTAAGTTTTCACTAAGCGATGAACAGTTGAGCTTGATAAAGCTTTGATCCCAACGCTTTGATAAGTAATGTAAGCGTTCGGCGATCAGTTCTTTACCGGTTCCGCGTTCACCAATTATTAGCACTGGCTTAGAAAGTGGTGCGACTTGTGAAATATGCTCCAGCACTTCTAAAAGAGCATTGGACTGACCGATAAGGTTATCTTGTTGAAATTGCTTTCTCACAGTAATTTAGTCTTTAACGCTAATAATTGGTGAAAATAATAATATGATGCGTAGATTATAAATGAAAGTAAAAGTTAATAAATTGTTTAACCTGTTGTATATTAACGGTTTGTAAAAGTTGGCACGGAATGTGGATTATCTTTTGTCGAAACCAATGTTAATTAGAGGAAGTTATTATGGGAATCTTTTCACGCTTTGCAGACATCATTAATTCAAATATCAGTGCTTTACTTGATAAGGCTGAAGATCCAGAAAAAATGGTTCGTCTGATCATCCAAGAAATGGAAGACACACTTGTTGAAGTACGTTCAACTTCTGCAAAAGTATTGGCGGAGAAAAAAGAGATTATTCGCCGTATCGCTAAAGTACAAGAGCAAGTATTAGACTGGGAAAGTAAAGCTGAGCTTGCACTATCTAAAGATCGTGAAGATCTCGCTAAAGCGGCATTAGTAGAGAAGCAGAAAGCAAATGATCTTGCGCAAACACTAGCAGCAGAGTTGGTTGTTGTTGAAGAGCACATCTTACGTCTAAAAGAAGAAGTTAACTTACTTCAAGAAAAACTTGCAGATGCTAAGGCTCGCCAGAAAACCATTATCATGCGTAAGCAAACTGCCTCATCTCGTCTAGAAGTGAAAAAGCAGTTAGATTCAAGCAAAATTGATAATGCCATGAGCAAATTTGAGCAATATGAGCGTCGTGTAGAGAACCTTGAATCACAAGTAGACTCTTATGATTTAGGTAATAAGAAAAGCTTGAACGATGAATTTGCGGCTCTAGAAGCTGAGGACTCTGTTAATGCTGAGCTTGAAGCGCTAAAAGCTAAAATGAAGGAAAGCAAAACCAAAGCTAAATAATTAACACTAATCAGAGGTGAGTTATGAACACGGATATTTTGATGGCTCCAATTATCATCTTTATGATTGTTGTAGCTCCAATATGGCTAATACTTCACTATCGCAGTAAGAGACAGGTTAGCCAGGGACTTACTGAAGAAGAGTTTAGCCAGCTTAATGAGTTAATTGCTAAAGCGGATAAGATGTCTCATCGAATCGATACTCTTGAAGCAATTTTAGATAATGAGGCGCCCCAGTGGAGAAATCGTCATGATTAACTTGATGATTTCTACAACGGCAAACAGAAACGAGATTAAATAGGGAGGATGTAGAGATGAGTGAAGGAAATAAAACCTTATATCGAATTCCTCAATCAGGCAAAATTGCAGGTGTATGTTCAGGGATCGCTGACTACTTTAATTTTGAGACTTGGTTAGTACGCGTAGTTGCGGCATCAATCTTTTTGCTCGGTGGCTCAGGTATAGTATTAATCATCTATGTTCTACTGTGGATGATATTAGATATCAAACCTGGCACGGGCAAAAATGAAGTAGCGAACAAAGAAATTGGCCTGAAGAAAAAAGTTTGGCAGTCAGGTGAGCCAGCTAAAATGGCGTTAAGGGATGTAAATAGCCAATTTAGATCTCTGGAAGTTAGATTACAAAACTTAGAGCGTCACGTTACATCTGACAATTATGATTTAAAAAATCAAATCAACAACCTATAGTTAAATCATCAAGCTATAGTTCATCGACGGGGCAGGCTATACTGCCCTAGAACTTTCTCAAATCGGTTGCACTTCAATATATGGCAAGTCTTAAACAGTCCCTAAAAAAGCTGGGTAAAAATACTCAGGCTGTTGCACTTAGAACCACAGATAGAAATCTACGTTTAGCAGTAACTGGCCTAGCTGGTGCTGGTAAAACGGCTTTTATTACAGGCCTTGTCAATCAGCTATTACATTCAGGACTAACAGATACTGGGTCACAACTGCCTTTATGGCGAGTGGCTAGAGATAGTCGGCTTTACGGGGTAAAGCGTGACTTGCAGCCTGATTTGACGATTCCAAGTTTTAACTATGATGCCGCCATTCAGTCATTGACTACTGAGCCACAATCATGGCCGGTTTCCACACGAAATATCAGTGAGTTACGACTAGCCATAAAATACCGTCCAGCCAAAGGCTTACTGGCAAAACTAACCGATAGTGCCACCTTATACTTAGATATTGTTGATTACCCGGGAGAGTGGTTATTAGATCTGCCAATGTTAAAGCAGTCTTTTCAACAGTGGTCGGCTCATCAATCTACCCGTAAGAATATTTTGCAGCGTTCTGTTCATTTTGAAGCCTTTTCGCAAATGCTAACAAGTGTTGAGCTTGCCGCTGCCGCGGATGAGTTAAAACTGCAGCAGATAACCGATTTATATCAGAAGGTACTGCAAGATTGTGTCAGTAATGACGGCTTCTATTATGCTCAACCGGCTCGATTATTATTGCCCGGAGAGCTTGAAGGAACGCCGGTTTTAGCCCTATTTCCGTTACTAGATTTAGACGAATTAGCTTTTGAAGCCTTGGAGCAATCTGCACCAAATAGCTTTTATCACACACTAAAACAGCGCTATTACGAGTATGTCAGCCGAGTAGTAAAGCCATTTTATCAAGACTATTTTGCGAAGTTTGATCGGCAAATAGTACTGGTTGACTGCTTTACGCCACTCAATAGAGGTCGCGAACAATTTGATGATATGAAAGCGGCATTGCACGGAGTGGTAGAAAGTTTTCACTTTGGCCAATCGAGTTTATTGAAACGGTTATTTTCACCAAAGATAGACAAGCTTTTGTTTGCTGCAAGTAAAGTTGACCATGTCACTCGTGATCAGCAAGGTAATGTATTATCGCTGTTAACCCAGTTGATCCAGCAGAGCCAACAGCTAGCTAAATTTGAAGGCTGTGAGGTTGAAACTATGGCGATTAGTGCCATTAAATCAACTAGTCATGGCATGGTTAAACAAGAAGGTAAAGAGATTGAAGTTGTGCGTGGTATTGAGCTCAATGAGCGTAAGCCTGTGACCTTGTTCCCTGGTGAAGTGCCTAAATCGCTACCTTCTGCGGATTTTTGGGATAAGCAGGGGTTTGAGTTTATTAACTTTGCTCCATGTAACAATCAGCACACTAGCCGCAGTAGTGCTGATTTTGAACATATTCGTTTAGATCATGTATTACAGTTTTTATTGGGCGATAAGCTTAAATAATAACTGAGTCGCACAGAGAATATAAAAGTGAGTAGTTATGTCTCAAGATGAGCCGTTGATTAAGAAGCAACAACGTTTTGATTCGCAAGAACAGATCCCAGAAGAAAGCTTTGCTGGATCTGTCAGCTTCGAATCAAATGTTGAATTTATTGAGGGCAAGCCACTAACTGATGTTGAGTTAGAAAAAACGATTGAGCAGCACCTCTCAGGCTTTGAAAGTGTCGATGTTAGCAAACACAAAGCTGCACAGAACAAACCGAGTAAGCTAGCTAAACTGTGTTTAATTGGTATTGCTTTATTGGTAACTGTTGAAGCGATACTTGGGCTACAAGCTGCATTTATGCAAAGTACTTGGTTGTTCAGTCTATATGCCAGTGTGACAACGTTAGTGGTGTTGTGGGCTGGTAAAGTTGCCTTAAGTGAATGGCGTCAGCTAAAGGCATTAAAGCAGGTTGAAGATAGCCAAGTGGTCGGTCAACGCTTATTGCACAGCATGCAAATGGGGGAAGCTGATGAGTTTATCAGCTCCATTACAGCAAAGTTACCAAGTTCAGCCGCAATATCCAAGTTTCAGCAGAGTTTGACACTTGAGCAAAACGACGCTGAAAAGCTAATGTTGTTTGACGAAATCGTACTCACGGAGCGAGATCTAGCGGCCAAGAAAATAGTGCGCCGTTTTGCTCAAGAATCAGCGCTACTTTTAGCTGCTAGCCCATTGGCTGTTTTAGATATGGCAATCATATTATGGCGTAACCAAAGCATGATAAATCAGCTGGCAAAATGTTACGGTATTGAGCTGGGTTACTGGAGTCGAGTCAAACTTATCCGCGGTATTATAAGTAATATTATTTATGCAGGCTCAAGTGAAATTGTGACTGATTTAGGTACGCAGTTATTGTCTGTTGAAATGTCAGGTAAATTATCGGCCCGTCTTGGGCAAGGCTTAGGCGGCGGACTGTTAACCGCAAGGTTAGGCTATCAGGCAATGGCACTGTGCCGCCCGCTTGCGTTTAGCCCGACTTCTAAACCAAAACTATCGAGTATTCATAAAGAGCTGTTGCTGAGTTTAAAAGAGCTTTCATCAAGCGTGCTGAACAAAACGATGAAGCCTAGCGTCAAAGCCGAGAAAGTTGAACGCAGCTAGTGATTTTTTGCTAATCAGTGTCACAGTTGAATTGTTTATTTAGCGTCGGCGTTAGGGGAGGCCTTGGTAACTGCTCATCCTGATGTTAATACCAATTAGTATAAAGACTTGGTCGCTCTGAGTAGATCAACTTCTTATACTAATTGGTATAAGAAGTGCTAGATAGCCTTGCTTTATTGAGCTAGTCTCAGCGAAGTTGACCAGATAGAGTTAGTCTTTTTAGTTAATTCAGCGGCTCATTATTGTTGGCAAAAACTCTTTTGTACCCCACCTCCCCATGTAACACTTTGTTTACATTTTGACTTGTGTCAATTATCTCCTTTCAGTTTCAAATTCGATTCGCTTGGTTCATCTTGAGACTTGTCTATAGCCAATCTTTGTCGTTACTTCTGCAGTTTTAAGTAACAGTGAACCCTAAAAACTCTGTATCTAAATTAATAGCAAGGTGAATAGAGTTGATGAAACGCTTTTAACCAAAGGTAGAAAATGTATGCAAGATAAATGGCAGCTGGCAACCAAGGTTATCCACGCAGGGCATGAAAAAAATGAAACAGGCGCATTGGTCAGCCCTATGTGTCAAAGTGCAACCTTTGTTTTTGATAATGCCGAGCAGGGAGGAGCCCGCTTCTCTGGTGATGAACACGGCTATATTTATACTCGGCTGGGCAACCCTACAACTGCCGAGCTTGAAAGGAAAATCGCTGCTTTAGAGGGCAGTGAAGCCGCAGCTGCAACGGCTTCTGGTATGGCTGCTGTATCGGCGGCACTGCTCGCTAACTTAAAAAGTGGCGATCATCTAGTGGCATCCAATGCGGTTTATGGCTGTACTTTTTCGTTGATGAACTCCCAGCTCAGCAAATTTGGTATTGAGGTTAGCTTAGTTAACTTCAACGATAGAGCCGCGATAATTGCCGCAATACGACCGACCACCAAAGTGATTTTTTGTGAGACTCCGGTTAACCCGCATTTAGATGTTTATGATTTAAATATGATAGCCAGTATTGCGAAGCAGCATGATTTGATAAGCATAGTGGACAATACATTTATGACGCCTTTGCTGCAGCAACCGATTAAGCATGGCATTGATATTGTGGTACACAGTGCGACCAAGTACTTAAATGGCCATGGCGACGTAATAGCTGGGCTCATTTGTGCAAGTGATGAGCAGATGCAAGTAATTAAATACGAAGTGCTAAAAGATATTGGCTCAGTGCTTTCTCCTCATGATGCATGGTTAATTTTACGTGGATTAAAAACATTAGATGTGCGAATTGCAAGACATTGCGAAAATGCTGAAAAAGTCGCGCTATTCCTAGAGCAGCATCCTAAAATCGCCAAAGTGTATTACCCAGGGCTGAAGAGTCATGCAGGCCACACTTTGCTTGGCGGGCAAATGCGCAGAGCGGGTGGTGTCATTGCTTTTGAATTGATCGCAGGATTTGAGCAATCGCTGCAATTTATTAACCAGTTATCGCTGTTTTCAATTGCTGTGAGTTTAGGCGATGCCGAGTCATTAATTCAGCATCCTGCTTCGATGACGCACTCTCCCTATACTAAGGAGCAACGCGAGTTGGCGGGTATCACAGATAATTTGCTTAGAATATCAGTAGGGTTGGAATCTGCTGAGGACATTATTCAAGCTTTGGCAGATGGTTTAGCGCGGCTCTAATGGCTGAACAAGTGAATAAAAGCCCTGCCTTATGGCAGGGCTTATCTATTAGATCTCCCAGAATGTGTGGGCGATGATGTAAAGTACAACCATACTAATAAAGTTAATGATTACCCCGGCTTTCATCATTTCAGACTGCTTGATGTAGCCTGAACCATATACTATTGCATTTGGTGGGGTAGCTACCGGAAGCATAAAGGCACAAGAAGCAGCGATACCGATTAATACAGATAACATTACAGGTGATAACCCAAGTGCTTCGGCAATGGCTGCAAATACAGGTACTAACAATGCAGCACTAGCGGTATTACTGGCAAACTCTGTCAGCATCACAACAAAGGCAATCACAGCAAATGTAAATAGTGCCATATGGGTATTACCAAAGATGTCTGTTATCCAGTGAGCTAAAAATACGCTAGTACCGGTTGCTTTTAACACTGCACTGAGCGTTAGGCCGCCACCGAATAAGATGAGTACTCCCCAATCTGTTGTTGACTCGATTTTTTTCCACTTTACCAAACCAAGGCCAGCTAATAGCACAACCGAGCTAAGCGCAACTATGGTATCGAACTTTGAGATCCCGCCTAGTGCTTGAGAAATCGGCTTGCTGAAGATCCAGCAACAAACAGTACTGAGAAAAATAAGTAAGGTAAGTTGGCCTTGAAAAGTGAGTGATTGCTTTTCTGTTTTTATCTCACAAACCATAGAAAGATCAGGCTTTAGATATAAATACAAGGCAATTAACATCATAGGTAACATGATAGCGACGGTGATCAAACCAAACTCAAGCCAATCAGCAAACGACAAACCAACTTGTGCGGCAGCAATTGCGTTGGGTGGGCTGCCAACCAAAGTGCCTATACCACCAATATTGGCAGAGTAGGCAATACCTAACAATAGAAATAGATAAGTGCTTTTATGCTTCTTAATATCAATTTGATGCAAGATACCCAGTGCCAGAGGCAGCATCATTGCTGTCGTCGCAGTGTTACTGATCCACATAGAAAGGCCAGCAGTGATCCCAAATAGCATTAAACACGCCACAGATAAACGGCCTTTAGAGGCACCAAGTACTTTTTGGGCAATCAGTTTATCAATACCTTGATGGTTCAGCGCAGCAGCTAACACAAAGCCACCAAAGAAAAGGTAGATAATCGGGTTAGCAAAGTGGCTCATTGCAGACTGGGTTTCAAAAACACCAAATAGTACGGCTAAGATCGGCACTAGAATTGCGGTAATACTGATGTGGATAGCTTCAGTTAGCCATAAGATTGCTGCAAAGACCAACATGGCTAAGCCAGTATTAACACCTTGTTCAAAAGGAAGAAAATTATACATTAAAAACAACAACAGAATATCCGCAGCGAGAATGATTAAGTTCTTTTGCTGTTTAGACATTTTACTATCGGTAGAGTCGGGTATTTTGGTTGATTCAAATGACATTTGAATGCCCTTATTATTTTAAGTTGGCTCACTCTAATTCAGCTTTGATTAACTTCAAAATCTGTAGGGGCGTTAAAAATTTTCAGTTTCGATCGATAAAAAAAGTGAGGTGACTCACCAAAGTGGTGAAAATGCGAGCTGAGTTCGGGCTGACTGTGCTGATTTTTCGGAATTCACTCATCAAATCATTGAATATTTGATAAGGACCTCAAGTAACTGAAAGTTATTTGTAATATCCATAATGTGATCGCGGTCACTTTAGTTGCTGGTCTGATGTGATGGTGGGCACTTGATGGATAAAAGCTGAACTATGATCTACCTTTTACTAGTGGCCAAGGAAAAGGATTGACGGCCATTAATACATGGAAAAATAAGGAGCACTTATGTATAAGTCTATTTTATCTGTTTTATTTCTATCAAGTTTACTTGTATTTTCAGTTGAAGCTGCACCTAAAGTTACGGATGTTGCTGCTAAGCAAGAGAATAGCCAAACCCGCTTAGTAAAAATAAACAGCGCTACCGTTACAGAGCTAGCAGCATTAGATGGAGTTGGTGAGGTTAAAGCTCAGGCAATTGTCGAGTACCGAAAAGCGAATGGTAACTTTAAATCTATTGAGCAACTAAATGAAGTAAAAGGTATTGGTGACAAATTGATCGATAAGAACAGAGCCAATTTAAGTCTCTAGTATATCGATTACTCGCTTTCAAGCGTATAAAAAGCCCTTTTTTAAGGGCTTTTGTTTATAGAATCGTCGATTGAACTAAAACTCGCATAAGTTAAGCGATAATCACTTGATTGCTGAGGATGCATAATAGATAATGCAGTCGTTCTTTAGGGCTGGGCTCTAATGAAATCTATGGTGACCCTAGGGTCCCTCCGCAATGATAACTTGTGAACTCGGCCAGGCCCGGAAGGGAGCAACCGCAGCAGGCGACTCATGTGCCGGAGTGTGGCTCTAGGGGAGCCTCCAAAACTCCCCTTAAAAGTAATAAACTCCTGACTTTAATAGATCATGTAGCTGTGCTTTCAGTCTTTTATCTTAAATCGGCCTAGTTGTACAATTCGTTTGGACCACCTCAATCAAAACAGAATAAGCTCCTTGTTTAACGTTTATTATTGCTTTTCAAAAACGCTCGTGACTTTTCTAGTGCTTTTTGGATCTCATCTTTCATTTGCTGCAGTTCGTTATAATCTTCAAAGAAATAGGTATCAACTAGATGGCGAATATAACGTGTTGGCAGCTGGTTAAGGGTGATACAACAAAGGTCGGCGAGATAGTCAGAAGGTAGTTCGTCAAGTAAGCCTTCATCTGACAACATTTCGAGTAATAATACTTCGTAATAGTTTCTGATCTCTAATTGCATGGCTCTTCCCTTGTTACTATACAAACTATTGCTAGTTTAACGTCACTGCCACACGTCATTGGCTGCGATGAACAACTGACTATGTCGCTGAGTTAACTTTGTAATATCTTTACTGTAACCGCCGCCTATCACACAAGCAATCGGGATATTGGCTGATTTTGCTTGTTGTAATATCAGCTTGTCACGCTCGAGAAGTCCTTGGTCGCTGATCTGTAAATATCCGAGGCGATCATCTTGATGAATATCGACGCCTGCATCGTAAATGATGAGATCAGGTTGATGTAACCTGATTAAATAAGCCAATGTTTGAGTGACCGTTTCCAAGTATTGTTTATCTTCAGTGCCACGAGCTATCTCAATATCATAGTCTGATCGTTGTTTGCGGCTAGGGAAGTTTTCTTGGCAGTGTAGTGAACAGGTAATGATATTGCTATTGGATTGCACAATAGTCGCAGTGCCATCGCCTTGATGAACGTCACAGTCAAATATAAGTACAGTTTCAATATTGTCGTTTTGCAGACTGTGTATGGCCGCAAGGGCGAGATCATTGAAGATACAGTAACCACTGCCATACTCATGGTGAGCATGATGGTAACCACCACTTAAGTGAAGGGCACAGCCATGCTCAATAGCTTGCTCGCAGGTGAGCGCTGTACCCGCAACAGAAAAAAGCGTGCGTTCGACTAATGCTTCACTCCATGGAAATCCAATACGCCGTAGGGCTTTACTATCAATTGAGCCGTCAATAAAACTTGCAACATAGCTGGGTTCATGAAGTTGGGTGAGATATTTTTGTGTGACCTTTTCTGGCGCAAGAAATTGGCTGCTGAGTGCAATACCTTGCTCAATAAGGTATTCATATAGATGTTGGTATTTTGAGCCTGGGAATTGGTGTGTAGCAGGTAACGCCAGCTTAGAGTAGCTGGCGTGATAGATTAATGGCAGCATGACTATGCTATAGGTTTATAGCTGTTTAATTGCCCAACTCATGAACTCTTTTCGAGTTTGCTCGTCAGCTTGTAGCCACCAATATTGAAGCATTTGCTCTGCTTTTGCCGTGTCAGCTGTTGCTGCAGCTGGCGCAGCCTTTGTTGTTTCAGGTAAGGTTGCTGCTGCGGCCGGAGAAGGTTTACTGACTGGTGCGGTTGGCGTTGCTGCAACCGCTGCTGCGCCTGCGCTGGTAATTGCGGCTGCTTCAGCTTCAACATCGGTTGGGTTGTTGCCACTGAATAAGCGGGAAACAAACGACTCTTCACCAATATTAGTTTGGGTTACCTTGTAGTTAACGCTACCTTTGTCTTCACGTGTTATAACTACCTGAGGTGCTTTAGCAAAACTCTTTGGATTTTTGACGAACTCACCATCAGCAGGTTTAAGTTGGTAGCTATAGTCGCCGTCTACATCAATCGTTACGATAAAAGCATTTGATTTGATATTTGTTTCACTATCACTGAAGTCATCAGAAACAAGGTCGTTGTAACGAATGGCGATTTTGTGGGTGCCTTGATCTAGCTCTATTTCTGATTTGTGGTTAAATAGACTGGTTTCAACTTCTTTACCATCAACAGCTATGTATTCAAAAGCCATTGGGATATTGAAGTCTGCAGCAAAAACGGCTGAAGAACCACAAAGAGCGAGAAGTGCGGTAATAGTTAAACGTGGTTTCATGATTGTTCCTTAACGATTTTGACTTTTAAACGGTCGCTCGAATAATTGAATGCGATCTTCAATATAACTGGTCGCTTGGCGACATTTTCCTAGTCGACTATGCAGCGATAAAATCTCATGCTGCAACTTGATTTTGTCAGCACTATGACAGTTTTCAAGTGAAGATTGCAAATTTTGAATTTTTTGTTCAATAATCTTAGCCCAGTTCAAATGTTTATTAAGCTCTTCATAGAGTTGATGGCTATTTTGCATCACATTTGACGCTATCCAGCTAAAGCCACTTTCGGCGTGGGCTTTATTACCGCGCTTAATCGCATAGGCGCGTCGACTACGTTTTTGTTGCTCAATGGATTTGACATTAATGCTGGTGGTCGATAGTGCACGCCTTAACGCGCTAAATCTATCTTGAATTTTTTCACAACTCGATACTATGGTGTAATGCGAGCGTTTTGCTTTTAATAGTTGTTCTAGCTGGGTGATATTTTTCGCTAACTGTTCAATACACGGCTGCAGCTGCCCACCGACCTGCATAAACAGTTCGCTGTTAAAGCGTTCAACATCTTGCATCATCTTTCGTTGGCCCGGTGGCAACTTCGAATCGTGCTGTAACACTTCTTGTTCTAACTGTTTCAACTGTTGCTTCAGTTTTGCCACAAGTTGCTCATTGGTCATAGCCAAGCACTCCACACTAATTGCGCAGCAATTAATAGTATAACGGTAATGAAAATTGGGCGGATAAATGGCAGACCAAACTTAATGGCTGAATGTGCTCCCAAGTAGGAGCCTGCCATCATACAAAGGCCCATAGATAAACCTACGCCAATATGCACTTTACCTAATGCGATAAAGATGATCAGTGAGGTAAGGTTACTGGTAAAGGTCATAGCACGGGCAAGGCCACAACTATAGAGTAATGGTAGTTGATGTAGGCCGGTACTAGAAACAGTCCAAAAAGCCCCAATGCCAGGGCCTGCGAAGCCGTCATAAAAACCTAAGGGTAAACCTTGTAACCATTGTTTGATTTTGCTCTTGCGACGAGTCGGTATTTTATGATTATTGTCTCCCATCGCATTGGGCTGAAATAGTGTATACAGCGCAATGGCGATAATCATAATCGGCAGCCACTTTTCTAACCATTGGTTATCAATTAGGTAGACAATAAATGTCCCTAATACAGCGCCTATAAATGTGGCGATAAAAGTGTGGTACCACAATGATGGAGTGAATAAACGCTGCTTATAATAAGTATAAGCTGCCATCGACGAGCCAAAGCTTGCTGCTAATTTATTGGTGCCAAGGGCCATATGTGGTGATACGCCCATGGTTAAAAGGGCTGGGATTGATAATAGCCCACCGCCACCTGACACCGCATCAATAAACCCGGCGATAAAACCGACTAATGCAAGTATGGCCCAACTGCTTGGGTCGAGTAGTAAATCCAATATTTATCCTATTCAATCACACGGCGAAATGGCGGCAAAGCATCTAGCAGTGACTTGCCATAACGCTTGGTCACTAAACGTCGATCAAGAATGGTAATTCTGCCGTAATCTTGCTCTTTACGTAATAATCTACCACAGCTTTGCACTAGTTTACGTGACGCATCTGGAATGGTTAATTGCAAAAACGGGTTTCCGCCTTTGATTTTAATGTATTCCGAATGAGCTTGCTCAACGGGTGATGTTGGTACTGCAAAAGGCAATTTAGTAATAATAAGGTTAGTCAGGTATTCTCCGGGTAAATCGAGACCTTCAGAAAAGCTACCTGTACCAAAGATAATACTCGGTTTACCTGCATCGCAGCGCGCTTTGTGCTGTTTTAAGATCTCTTGCCTTGGCATAGTACCTTGGATAAGTAAGCCCGTTTTGATTTTCGATTCAACTAAATCGGCTACTTTCTCCATTTGCCAGTATGATGCAAATAGCACTAGGCTTGCAGATTCATCCTCAACAAGGGCAACGATGTGCTTTGCTAACTCGTCAGTGTATTTATCATCTGTCGGCTCACAATCCATTTTAGGTAAAAAGAGTGTAGCATTTTGCTCAAAATCAAAAGGTGAATCTAAGGCCAAATAGCGGCTGCCGTCATTTATCGATAAGCCTACTTGGTGAGTAAAGTGGTTAAAGTTATTGAGAGCTCTCAAGGTTGCACTGCATAACACCACGCCAGCCGCTTTATCCCATAATAGGTTTTCAAGCATAAAGCCGACTTCAATAGGCGATGCATTAAATAAGTAGTCAGCTTGCTTGCCACTTAATTGTTCAATCCAGCGAGCCATTGGCGCACCTTTGGGGCTGTCTTCCTTAGCCATCATTTTCCAAAGCTTTTGCAGATTTTCTAAGCGCTGCAGCATAAAGCCTGTTTCTGATAACAAGGCTTCAGATTGGTGCTTAGGGAGCTCACCATCTTTAATCGCTTCATTTAACAGCGATACCATTTTATTAAATTGTTTGAGCGCAAGATTAGACGCTGTAGCTAAATTTTCAGCCAGTACCATTAACGCAGCTGGTAGTTTGCCATGTTCAAAGCGAAAACGGTTTTCTGGGTTATCAAATTTGGCCGATTGTGCATCACAAAACTGGCCAACTTGATTGAGCATCCCAGCAATGTCACCTATATGGTCCAGCATGGATTGCGCAGGAGCAATAATATAGTTGCTCTTAATTTGATTCTGCAGCTTGCTAGTGGTTTTAGTGAGTTTTTCTAGCCAGTCATTGGCACCGCGAATAGTGGCTTGTGCGCTACTAAAATCTCGGGCAACAATGGGTAAATGATGGGCCTCATCGATGACGTAATAGAGATCTTCTGGTTCAGGCAGAATTACCCCACCACCCAGCTCTAAGTCGGCAAATAACAAACTATGGTTGGCGATTAATACATCCCAAGTGTCGATATCTTCGCGAGCTTTATGAAACGGGCAGTTGCGATGGCTTGCAAGCTGACGGTGACAACTGTGCTTATCACAGGCAATTTGTTGCCATAAATGATCGGCAATAGGCTTAGTTAACGTGTCGCGTTCGCCGTTCCATATACCATCTTGATAGTCTTTTAATAGCCCCTCTAGCATATCGACTTGGCTTTGATCCGGCTTGGTTTGCCACATCGCCATCTGGCTGCTGTTATCAGGCCCAACTAACATCTCTAATTTCGACAAACAAACATAACGCTGGCGACCTTTTACTAAACCAAAGGTAAAGTCCAGACCTGATTGTTGCAGAAAAAACGGTAGATCTTTATGTAGCAATTGCTCTTGTAGTGCCACAGTCGCAGTTGCAATACAAACTTTTTTCTTACTGGCTAATGCAAGGGGGATTGAACCTAGAATATAAGCAAGAGACTTACCAATACCCGTGCCGGCTTCAACAACAATGATCCGTCGCTGCTTGTCATATTCACCAGCGAGCGTTTTGGAGATTTCTGCCACAATATAATTTTGTTCGCGGCGTGGGCGAAAGTTAGGCAAGGAGGTTGAAATGCCTTTATATATGGTCCGAATTTGGGTTTTAACGTCTGCGGTTAACATGAATGCACTAAGCTAATAAATAGTGCTGTACATAATAACAGTGATTACTTAGCCTAAGAAGCGTTTAGTGATGATTAGTGAATTTAATTGAGAATTAAATATGAAAATAGCGGTGAATGAGCAACAACTGATTAAGGGCAGAGTGTTAACTCGGCATGCTATTCACCGACAAGGCCAGTTAGTTTTACAGTATTTTATTCAAACACAGAGTGGCCCAGTAACTGTTGAGGTACTGGAGCAAGAGCATGTGTGTTTTATCAAATCCGGTGATTATTCAGTGCTTGCGTCAACCGATGCTGTGCAAGGAGTAAGATCGGCCGCGGTTAAATTAACCAGCTTTAGCGGTGAGTCAGTTATCGCTTTGTATTGTGCTGACGGACGTCAGTTGCGCAATTTAGTTCGAACTTGTAAAGATCTTGATGTAGAGCTTTTTGAAGCGGATATTAAGGCTGAACATCGGTTCTTAATTGAACGCTTTATTGCATTAGATGTTGAGTTTTATGGTCAATTTGCTGAAATGATCGGTCAAACCTCAGCTGAGCCTGTTTTTATTGCCACTAGAGCAAGGCAAGCTGAAACCAATATACATTTGAGTGCAATATCGCTTGATTTTGAGTGTAGTTTTTCAGGAGAGCTTTATTCCGTTGGCCTTTACGGTCAGTCTGCTGAAGGCGTTGTTTATCGAAAAGTGATTATGGTGGGCACTCCGCCTGAACTAGAACAAGGTCTAGAGCATAATATCGAGACTGATTATATTGAGTGGGTTGAACATGAGCTGGCGTTAATTGAACGCTTGATTGCTTGGTTTGCTGAATATGATCCCGACATCATTATTGGCTGGGCGGTGGTCACTTTTGATTTAGCCTTGCTGTATCGTAGAGCTAAGCATCATGGTATAGCGCTAACTATAGGTCGCGATAAGCAGCCGCTTAGTTGGAAAGTTGAGGATAAATATCGCCCTGAAACTTTGTCTTTACCGGGTAGGGTGGTATTAGATGGTATAGATTGGCTTAAGGCGGCTTTTTATCAATTCGACCGCTATTCTTTAGAGCATGTTGCGCAAGTTTTACTTGATGAAGGTAAGGCCATTCATAACGTTGACAATCGTATGGATGAAATTAATGACTTATTTAATAACGATAAACTAGCGCTTGCTCACTACAACATTACTGATAGCCGTCTTGTTTGGGATATTTTTGAGAAAACCCAACTATTTGATTTTGTACTTGAGCGCGCCAAACTTACTGGCCTTGAACTTGGTCGGGTTGGCGCATCGGTTGCTGCGTTTAATAATCTTTATTTACCACACTTACATCGCAGTGGTTTTGTGGCGCCAAGTCGGCCAGCTAGCGATGGTATTGAGAGTCCTGGCGGCTATGTAATGGATTCTGTGCCAGGCTTATACAAACATATTCTGGTTTTAGACTTTAAGAGCTTGTATCCCTCAATTATCCGTACCTTTTTGATTGATCCTAAAGGTTTAGTCGAAGGGCTTACTTTAGCTGAAGAGTCAACAGTTCCCGGTTTTCTTGGTGGACGCTTTAGCCGCAACCAGCCCATTTTGCCTATGTTGATTAAAAAGCTGTCAGAGCAACGCGAATTGGCTAAATCCCATAGTAATGCGCCTTTATCTCAAGCGATTAAAATCATTATGAACTCTTTATATGGCGTGCTGGGATCTCGTGGTTGCGTGTTTCATGATGCAAGGCTTGCTAGTTCAATTACGATGCGAGGCCATGAAATTATGAAGCAAACTCGTCGTTGGGTTGAGGCTGAGGGTTATGATGTGATCTACGGTGATACAGATTCGACCTTTGTTTGGTTAGGTAATGAGTTTGACGCTAATTTGATAGAACAAACAGGTCGATACTTAGCCGACAAAATTAATCAATTGTGGCAGCAAAAGTTAGCGCAGGAGTTTGCGTTAACTAGTTATTTAGAACTTGAGTTTGAAACCCATTTTGAACACTTTTTCATGCCGACATTAAGAGGATCTGTTGAAGGTTCTAAAAAGCGCTATGTGGGTATAAAGAGTGATTCTGGCGGTGAACCTAAACTGATTTTTAAAGGCATGGAGCAAGTACGTAGTGATTGGTCTCCTTTAGCACGTCGGGTTCAGTATGAGTTATACCAGCGTTTATTTAACCAGCAAGATGTTGTTGCTTACTTGAAGGAGGTTACTGAACAGCTGAATCGAGGCGAGCTTGACGATGAGCTAGTTTTTACCAAATCACTAAGACGCAACCTAGAGGATTATACTGCTAAATCTGCCCCCCATTTAAAAGCTGCGCGTCGGCTTTGGCAGGTGACCGGAGATGAGCAGTATACTAAACGTGGTTCAAGAATCGAATATGTTATGACGGTTAATGGCGCCGAACCGATGGGGCACTGCCTTGGCGCAATTGACTATGAATATTATTTATCAAGGCAATTAGAACCCATAGCTGAGCCTGTTCTTACTATTTTGAAAACTAATTTCATCGAAATAACCTCAGCGCAGATGTCGTTAATTTAAGGGTTTTGTTATTAATCCACGGCTAATTAAATGTTAACGGTTGGTTTAATCTTTTGTTTGTTCTGTATTTGCTAGTTAATTAGGTGCAAAAACTAGCAAATAGTGTGATGTTCGTCTTTGAGTGGTAGATAATCTTTTGCTAATCTCCGCATTAATCAGGATAGAAAGAAAACAACGGAATGGAAGACGATTTGAATGAAGCAGACTGAACAACATTAAGGTTAGGCAAATTAAATGAAAAAGACTTTAGTAGCATCGGCTTTGGCCGCAGTAATATTTGTGCCAACAGCATCAGCAATTGAAATCTACAAAGATGACAAAAATGCGGTTGAAATTGGTGGTTTTATCGATGCTCGAGTGATTAACACTCAAGGTTCTACAGAAGTGGTTGATGGTGCATCTCGTATCAACTTCGGTTTTACTCGTGAAATGACTCACGGCTGGAAAGCTTACACAAAACTTGAGTGGGGCATTAACCCATTCGGTAACACTGATATTGTCTATAACAGTGAAAGTAACTTTGCATCTCAAAGCAGCGACTTCTTAAACAACCGCCTAGGTTATGTTGGTTTAGCTCATGACACTTATGGTTCTATCACCATTGGTAAGCAATGGGGCGCATGGTACGACGTAGTTTATAACACTAACTATGGTTTTGTATGGGATGGTAACGCTTCAGGTACTTATACCTACAACAAAGCTGATGGTGCTGTAAATGGTACTGGTCGCGGTGATAAAACTGTTCAATACCGTAATGCGTTTGGTGATTTCAGCTTTGCGCTACAAGCACAGTTAAAGCAAGATGAGTTTGAAGTTGATGAAGTACCAGGTGCTTCTAGCCCAATCTTACCAACTGCTAGCTTTATGAATGTTAAGGCTGCAGGTGTTAACGTACAAAACTCAGTAACAACAGTTGAGTACAACTACACATATGGTGGTGCAGCAACTTATAACGTTACTGACAAGCTAACACTTACTGCTGGTTTCAACTTAGGTGAGTTTGAAGCAACAACTTCAGCTGGTAAACGTCTAACTGAAACAGATTCTATCTACGGTGTGGGTGCGACTTGGGGTAACTGGGATGCAGAAGGTGTATACGCTGCATTTAACGTAAACAAGCAAGAGTTCCACGATACAGACAACCTAGGTCGTATGTTGCCAGAAGCATGGGGTCTTGAATCTCTAGCTTCTTACAAGTTTGAAAACGGTATCCGTACTTTCGTTTCTTACAACATCTTAGAAGCGGGTGATGAGTACGAAGCTGCATACGATGGTGATGTATTCAAGCGTCAGTTCGCAGTAGCTGGTGTGCACTATGTTTGGGACTCAAACACAGTACTTTACCTAGAAGGTCGTAAAGACTTCAGTGACTTCTCAGGTGCTAACGAAGAAGCAATGGCTAAGTCTGAAGATGACGGCATCGCAATTGGTATCCGTTACACTTTGTAATTAAGCAGTCAGCTTAACGCTTAGCTAATATATAGTTAAGATAATTTAAAACCGAGCTCCGAAAGGGCTCGGTTTTTTGTTTTTGTCTAAAATTGGCTTTTCGATGCAGTGGTATAAATTGTAAAAATCTCGTCAATTGTTTGACGAGCCAAAGAAATGTCAGCCTGTTAATTGGCAATCTTTAGGTTTGCGGCTAAATTATGCTCAGTTAGGTGGGGTAACTATTTATTGCGTGCTAAGTGCACATTATTCATGATAACTATATGTATCCCCGTGCTTTTTTGTTGCATTGTCACCTTGTAAATAATATGTTACACGTCGTGTGGTAGAAACCTGGTTTTACGTAGTACTATCTGCATTTCTTTTATTTTAAAAGTTACCACTTGCCAGTCTAAGGGGACAAACGCACATTGTTTCTCTATTCCTTCCTTTAAATTAAGCTTTGATTTAAATTGCTTTTTAATCAATCGCTTACTTGCTTGTCTGTTTCGCGTTTTTCTAATGTTTTCATTCTTATGCTTCTACAATTAAAGAAGGGTAGCCTTCTAAATAAACAGTGGTCATTAGCGCTCGCTAAATTAGTGTTTACTGCAAAGTTATTGCTGTGAATTTTTAATTAATACAAGTGTTGTAAAAATGTTTCTGATATGTTTTTATTTGTGTGCAAATTCAAGTTCGATTTAACAAGTATTTAAATATAAAAGTCGAACAGAAGAGCTAAAAAAATAAAAGAAAGTCCAGGGAGATTTACAATGCATAAGAGTAATTTATTAGCTAACTCAGTGCGTTTCGCGCTTGTTAGTGGTGCTATGGCTGCCGCGTTTACCGCTCCAGCAGTTGTGGCTGCTGATGAAGATGGTGTAGAACGTATTGAAGTAACTGGTTCACGTATTAAAAGAACTGATCTAGAAACAGCTTCACCTATGACTACTATTACAGCTGAACAAATGGCTGTTCAGGGGATTCAAGACGTAGGTCAGTTCCTTCAAAATAGTGCAGTTATGTCTGGTTCACCAGCTATGACTACAACTAACAATGGTGGTAACGGTGGTACTTTCGTAGAGCTTCGTGGTCTTGGTTCTTCTAGAACTTTGGTTTTGGTTAACGGACGTCGACCTGTTTCTTCTGACTTTCAATCAATTCCAAGTTCAATGATTGAGCGTATTGAAGTATTAAAGGATGGTGCTTCGGCAACATACGGTGCAGATGCTGTAGCAGGTGTTGTTAACATTATCACACGTCGTGATTTTGAAGGAATTGAGGCTACATTCCAGACAAGTAATTCATTTGATGTAGATGCAAACCAACAAAACAGCTTTAGTTTAGTAGCGGGTAAAGCCTTCGATGATGGTCATCTTGTAGTCGGTGTCGATTATGTTAAGCAGGATGAAGTCTACCAAGGTGATACAGATGCCAAGGTGATACAGATGTTGACTTTTTAAACAACCCTTGGGTTATTTTTGGCGCAGAGGCTGAAGAGTCGTTCTGGAAAAATGGCTTAATTGGTGAAGGTCCTGATTCAAATGCATACTTCCTCGGAAGTGGATCAACACCTTGTGGTCAGTATTATTTGGCGTCAGGTCCAAGCCAAACTAACGGCGTATGTGATGGTGGTATTGCATCTCTTGATGATATGCGTGACTTCACTGATGCAGATACTTATAACTACAACCCTGTAAACTATCTTCAAACACCTTATGAAAAATTGAACTTTTTCGTAGAAGGTCATTTTGATTTCAACGAGAATGTGTCTGTTTATTCTGAGACACGTATCAACCACCGTAAATCTCGCCAAGAATTAGCAGCTGTGCCATACGATACGCGTTATGACCCTGCTTATACTGGTGTAACTCCAGATGGCACATCATTTAATGGTGTATCTAGAGATAACTTCTATAACCCATTCGGTGAAGACGTTCTGCGTTCACGTCGTCGTATGTTAGAGGGCGGTCGTAGTTTTGAGCAAGATGTTACACGTTTCCAGCAAGTTATCGGATTTGAGGGTGATATCGGTGATAACTATTACTACGATGTTAACTATAACTATGGACATAGCTCTACAGCCTCTACTGACTTTGGTCAACTATACGGACCAAACCTAGCTAAGGCTATGGGACCTTCGTTCCAAAATGCTGATGGTGATATTGTTTGTGGTACTCCAGATGCACCTATTGCTGACTGTGTTTCAATGAACGTATTTGGCGGTCCAGGTTCTGTTACGCAAGAAATGCTTGATTATGTTTCTGCTCCGTTAATTGATTCTTCAACTTACACACTTCAAACAGTTACTGCATTTGTTGGTGGCGATGTATTTGAATTGCCAGCAGGTACTCTTTCTGGTGGTTTAGGTTACGAATACCGTAAAGAAGAACTGAATGCTGTTAATGATTCAGGTAAGTTTATGGGTGAAGTAACCGGCAATAAAGGTAAAGGTACTTCTGGATCTTTAGAAGTAAACAGTCTTTTCGGTGAATTTGTTATTCCTGTTCTAGCTGATCTTCCAGCAGTTGAACGTTTAGATCTTAAAGCGGGTATTCGTTATGATGATTTTGATGCATTCGACGCATCAACTACCTATCAGTTAGGACTAGAGTGGGGAATCATTGACGGCCTATTGTTCCGCAGTACCTACGGCACCGTATTCCGTGCTCCTGGAATTGGTTCTTTATACGCACCGGAATCTGATTCATTCCCAAGTGCTACAGATCCATGTCGTTCAGGAAACTGGAACGAGCTAACAAGCACTCAGCAGGGCTATTGTATTGCTGATGGTGTACCTGTTGGCGGTAGCAATAACACTGATTCACAGCAGTTAGCGCAAACTGGTGGTAATCCAGAGTTACAACCTGAAGAGGGCGATACTTTCACTGTAGGTGTAGCATATTCACCTAACTTTGTAGAAGGCTTGGGACTAACAGTTGATTACTGGGCTATTGAACTAGATGATGTTATTGACTCAATCAGTGCTGGTGATTCATTAGATGGTTGTTATCTAGGTGGTGTTTCTTCACTGTGTGATAACATCGAGCGAACAAACGGTGAAATTAGTTATATTAACGAAAAATCAGTAAACCTAAGTCGTATGACTGCTAAAGGTGTTGACGTTGAAGCTAACTATGCGTTAGAAGCTCTTGCTGGAGACTTTGCTTTCAACCTTTCTTGGACTCACTTCCTTGAGCGTGAAAACCAAGTTTATAACGCAACTACAAATGTTTTTGAAATGGAAGATCTTAATGGTCGTTTCAAAAATGACACAAGTTATGCGACGGATAAACTTAACTTCACAGCAGGTTACACTTGGGAAGATCTTACTGTTAGTTATAACATGAACTATATCTCGGGTCTTGAATATGATGATTTAACTTATTGGGGAACTACTCCAAACGATCCTAACGATCCAAGTAAAGGTAATCACCAATATGAAGTTGATTCATTTGTCTACCATGATGTGACAGTGGCTTATAACTTTGATTTCGGCACTAAGATCAGTGTTGGTGTTACCAATATTAGTGATGAGCAACCGCCGTATATCGAGCCTGCGTTTAATGGTAGTACAGATGAAAGTACATACCGTTTATTTGGACGTAGCTGGTTTGCACGTATTAGCCAGAAGTTCTAATGTTTAGTTCTTTGTTGTAATAGAAACCGCTAACATTAAGTTAGCGGTTTTTTTTTGCAATAAATATTTAGATGAAGAGTATTGCTAGGTTTCATGGAAGAGGTTGCTTAAAGCCAAATTCATTTGTAAAGGATGCACTAGAATTTGTAGCTATTCAGTATAAATATTTAGTCTCCGTCCAGGATCGTTTTTCGCTGCCTACTTTTGCGTTGAAATACTTCACAAGGGAGTAACCATTCATCCTGTTATTCGTGTTGAATTAGTTTTCTAAAATACCTCTGAGTCGATCAACTTCTAATACTAATTGGTATTATTTTGATTTGACCCTAAATTGTGGATAAACATCTAAAATAATCAAATTTTCGGATTAGATTAGTTAACTTGGTTTTTTGCAATCATTAGATAAGCTCAAAACAAGTGTTAGAGTATGGTCAATTTGGTGGAATGTTGACTATAGGTGAATTATCAATTTTGAGCGCTATATGGCGGCTATTTTGAATTCGGTAAAAAGCGGTGAGTTGATGGAACAATATCCTATTAAAATAGTGCACTAATCCTATCTGGTTCAGATTTTCAGAGTTGACAGTATGGTCTTTGTTGATGGTTCAAGCCAACTGAGAGGTTACTAAAGAACGAGCGTTGTTAAAGTTGTGGTTTGATCTACATAGTGCAATATAGGCAAATGTTTATCTTAGATATCTCGTATTATAAATGCTTTGTCGAGTAGAACTATTTTTAATGAAGGGTGACAGTTGAAAATGCATCTGTTAATTTTTTGTTAAAATGCGGTTTAGTTTTGTTTGTCGTATTTATTCATCTTATCATGCACTTAACCTTTTAGCGTCAGCCTTGCATTTTTTTTGTTATCAATTTCGTTTACACAATAATTTTTAAAACCTACCTTTTGGCTGTTTTTCATCCTCTAAGCTCGTTTTCTGACAGTTTTTGGCGTTTTCGAATGTTGACACAGGTCAACATTTTGTGAAATGATGCCAGCGGGTCTACATCCTCGAAGATGTAGAAAAGGGAAGATAATAATTAACAATCACAATAGAAAGACAGGCTTAGGCAATAGGGAACTAAAGCAAAATAAGCGTACGCACCCTGTTGTTGATAAGTTAAAGCTTTTTTAATCACTTCAAATTGGTTGGGAACTATGTCCAAGGTAAGCAATAAAACAAAAATCGCTACAGCGCTCATTGGCGCACTAGCCTTAGCAGGCAGCAACTTAGTGATTGCCGATCCTCTTTCAGACGTTCAGAACGCTGACAGTAAAATTCATACTGAAGCTGCTGCGTCTCAGAAGAAAGTTGATAAGTATTTTGATCAGGCTCAGGACATGTTGTTCGAGTATGGGTCAGTTGCTGATGAACGTGAATCACTGAAATCCTACAACGACTACGTAGCAAGCTTGGTTGCAGACCAAGAAGCTACAATGAAATTAATTCAAGATGACATCAACGGTGTTGATGCATTACGTCAAGGCGTTGTGCCATTGATGTTTAAAATGGTTGATGCGCTAGAGCAGTTTGTGGCTCTTGACCTACCATTCAACACTGAAGTTCGTACAGAGCGTGTTGAAAACCTAAAGAAACTACTTAACAGTGCTGAAGTTACGCTTGCAGAAAAGTATCGTCTAATTCTTGATGCATACTCAATTGAGCGTGAATACGGTGCAGCAATTGCAGTTAAAAGTGGCAAGCTAGAGCTAAATGGCAAAGAAGTACTTGTTGACTTCTTCAACCTAGGTCGTGTTGCACTTTATGCCCAAAGCCTAGATGGCAAGTCTGCTTGGATGTATAACGAAGAAACTAAAGCTTGGGAACCGCTAGCTGATAGCCACCTACGCGAATTAACTAAAGGTATCCGTATCGCTCGTAAACAAGGCGCACCGGATCTATTCTCGTTACCAATTCCTGCTGCGGAGGCTGCACAATAATGAAGAAGTTTATCACTACAGCAATTGTTGCTGCGAGCCTGTCATTATCTGCTGGTATCGCATATGCAGAAACTGCACCTAAGACAATTGATCAACTACTTAATCAAGTTAAAACTGATCGCGCAAACGCTTCTAAAGTTAACGCTAAGCGTGAGCAAGAGTTTAAAAATGAACGTGGCGATAAAGCGGCATTACTAAAGCGTGAGAAAAACGCTTTAGCTGCTGAACGTCAACGCGGTAAAGACCTAAACCAAGCATTCTTAGATAACGAGCGTAAAATTGCTCAGTTAGAAGAAGATCTTAAAGTTGCTGAAGGTGACTTAGGTGAAATGTTTGGTGTTGTTAAAGGCGACGCGGGCGATTTCGCTGGTAAGCTAGTTGGTTCAAACGTTTCTGCACAGTACCCAGGCCGTGATGTATTCATCGCAGATCTAGGTGCGCGTAAGCAGCTTCCAAAAATCAACGAACTAGAACGTTTCTGGGAAGAGCAGCTGTTTGAAATGGCTGAGTCAGGTAAAGTTGTTAAGTTTGAAGGTACTGTAACAGGTATCGACGGCAACGTTAAAAACACGACCATTACTCGTATCGGTGCTTATAACTTAATCGCTGACGGCAAGTATGTTGTTTATAACCCTGAACTAAGCTTAATTCAGGAACTTTCACAACAGCCTGACGCTTACCAAGTAAAATCTGCAGCAGCGTTTGAAAACACTACCTCTGGTACTGCGGCAGTTTATATTGACCCAGTACGCGGTACGCTACTGAATATCTTCACTGGTAAAGCGACCCTTGAAGAGCGTATTGAAGCCGGTGGTACAATTGGTTACATCATCATGGGCTTATTAGCACTTGGTGCTCTAATCTCTATCGAGCGTCTAATCACTCTAGGTGTAGTTGGTGCTAAAGTTAAGGCTCAGCGTAAGAACCTTGATAACCCAGGTAACAACGCACTAGGTCGTGTACTTAAAGCTTACCAAGACAACAAAGATGTTGATGTTGAAACACTAGAGCTGAAACTTGATGAAGCAATTCTGAAAGAAACGCCAGCACTAGAATCACGTATCTCTATCATTAAGGTTCTTGCGGCTATCGCACCTATGATGGGTCTACTAGGTACAGTAACAGGTATGATTGCAACCTTCCAAAGCATTCAGTTGTTCGGTACAGGTGATCCTAAGCTAATGGCTGGTGGTATCTCTATGGCACTTATGACAACGGTTCAAGGTCTAGTTGCTGCTCTACCGCTAATGCTAATGCATGCAATTGTAACTGCACGTAGCAAGTCAATTGTACAGGTACTAGAAGAGCAAAGTGCTGGTATCGTAGCTGCTCACGCTGAGAAGAGGGAAGCCTAATGTTATTCCTGATGGATATCTGGGATTCCGTCAGGGGCTTCATGGCCTCCGGGGGCGACGTCCTCTGGTTAGTGGCTGGTGTATTGTTTGTTATGTGGGTATTGATGCTTGAGCGTTACTGGTACCTTAACTGGGTGTCACCAAAACAGCACAAAGCAATCATTAGCGCATGGGAAGCACGAGAGGATTCTACCTCTTGGTATGCACACCGCATCCGTGAAGCTTGGGTATCCCAAGCGAAGCAAGATTTAACTGCACGTATGCTGATTATCAAAACCTTAGTAGCAATCTGTCCAATGATTGGTCTACTAGGTACCGTAACCGGTATGATTTCAGTATTCGATGTGATGGCAGTTCATGGGACGAGTAATGCTCGTATGATGGCAGCTGGTATTTCAATGGCAACCATGCCGACAATGGCGGGAATGGTAGCAGCATTATCAGGCGTATTCTTTAGTACGCGTCTTGATGCAAAAATGAAAATCAGTTTAGCAAAGCTAAAAGACAGCATGCCGCACCACTAGAGAGAGATTGAACATGGCACGTAGAAAGCATTCAAGCGTAGAAGAAGAAGCTGAGATCGATATGACCCCGATGCTAGACATCGTGTTCATCATGCTTATCTTCTTTATTGTAACAACATCGTTTGTAAAGCCATCAGGTCTTGACTATAACAAGCCTGAAGCATCACAAGCGACGAAGAAGCCTTCAGCAAACATCTTCATCGGTGTGAGCAAGACAGGTATCATCATGATGGAAAATCGTCAAGTTGATATCGAGCGTGTAACTGCAAACGTTGAACGTATGCTTGCAGAAGCACCAGAGGCAGCAGTATTGATTCAAGCTGACCAAGAAGCTAAACATGGTTTAGTGGTTAAGGTGCTTGATAACGTTAAAGCTGCAGGTATTGATAAGATATCTGTATCGGCGGGGAACGAATAATATGCTGAGAGGAATAGTATCACTGATAATTGGTGCTGCTGTGACTTTTGCTTTGTTTGTCTTCATGGCTTTCTTGGTAGGTGGCGGTCCAACCCGCCACGAAACCTCGACAGAGACTCCTGTCATTGAAATTACCATGAACAGAGATGACGCAACTGCGCAGAATAAGCCAAGGGTTAAGCCTAAACCGCCTACACCCCCAGAGCAGCCGCCAAAGCCGGATACTACGCCACCAGATAGTTCATCTGACATTGATACAAATATGTCATTTAATATGGGTGGAGTTGAAGCCGGTGGAGCAAATACTGGATTTAAACTAGGCAACATGATGACGCGAGATGGTGATGCTACACCTATCGTTCGAATCGAGCCTCAGTATCCAATTGCTGCAGCACGAGATGGTAAAGAAGGTTGGGTACAACTTAGCTTTACGATTAACGAGCTAGGTGGTGTTGAAGACGTTAAGGTGATTAAAGCTGAACCGAAGCGTTTATTTAACAAAGAAGCACGCCGAGCGCTTAAAAAGTGGAAGTACAAGCCAAAGATTGTTGATGGTAAAGCCCTTAAGCAACCTGGCATGACTGTTCAACTTGACTTCACATTAGACAAAGGAGGCAGATAATTATGACTAAAGTTAATTCTATAGCCGCTGCCCTGTTACTTTGTTTAGGTGGAAGCGTTGCGGTAGCTCCAGTAGCCTATGCTGCTGAGAAGTGCCCAATTGAAAAGCGTAAATCTAAAGCAGTAGGTCAAAGCGCTTCAAAGAAGGTACAACGTTCTTTTGAAGCGTACACTGAAGGTAATCTAGATGAAGCTATCTCGATTCTTCTAGAGACCAATGCTAAAAACGATTTTGATAAAGCGTATATCGACCGCATGTTAGGTAACTTCTATGCGGAAAAAGGCCAAATGGGTACTGCTATTAAGTACCTTAAGTCTGCGGTAGATGCTGATATTCTAGGCGGTGTTGACCACGCTCAAACTCTACGACTCTATGCTGATCTCCTAATCGGAGAGAAAAAGTTTAAAGAGTCTATCCCAATGTATTACAAGTGGATGGAGTTTACCTGTAAAGAAGATCCGCAAGTTTACCGTCGTATCGGTATTGCGTATTCAGAGCAGAAAGAGTGGAACAAAGTACTAGAAGTTGCTGATAAAGGTTTAGCATTAGCAAAAGAGCCGGATAAAGGCTTGTACCAAATGAAACTAACTGCTTACTTCAATCAAAAGAAGTATAAAGATGCAGTTAAAGTTCTTGAAATCATGGTTCCTTTGTTCCAAGACGACAAGCGCTTGTGGGTTCAGTTGGCACAGTTTTACTTGATGACCGAAGACTACACTAAGTCACTGGCAACATATGACTTAGCTTACAAAAATGGCTTTTTGGAGACAGCGGGTAATATTACGCGTCTGACTCAGCTGTTGGCTCAAAATGGTTCGCCATATAATGCGTCACAGATTTTTGCTAAGCACATGAAGTCTGGATTGATTAAAGAAGATGAAAAGAGTTTAACCACTCTTGCAGGTTTTTATCATAATGCTAAGGAGCTAAAAGAAGCTGCTGCAACATATGGTAAGGCTGCTGAAATCAATAATTCAGGTAAACTTTATCTAAGACAAGGTCGTATTTTAGCGTTAGATGGTCAGCATAAGTCTGCTATTACAGCGTTAAGAAAGGCTTTAGATGCAGGAGTTAAGAGTCCTGGTGAAGTTCAATTTGAACTGGCACTAGCTTACTTAAATCAGAAGCAATACAAGTCAGCATATAAGTATGCACAACTTGCAGCTAATGATAAGAAAACTGCACGCTCAGCTAAAAGCTATATCGCTTATATTAAAGAGAAAGCCCGCGTTCATAACGTGAGCCTTTAATTTAACTGATATCGAAAAAGCCCCTTTATAGGGGCTTTTTTATTTTCTAATATCAAATGCAAGTCTCTAATACCAATTAGTATAAGCAGTTGAGCTACTTAGAGCTATTTTTGGCAAACTAATTCAAGGCGAATAACTGAAAGAATGGTTGCTCCCTTGTGAAGTTATTCAACGCAGAAGTAGGCAGTCAAAAACGCTCCAGAATGGGGAGTTTTAGCGGCTCTTAACCTGCGATTCTTGATAAAAAGAGGAAGCTTGAACGTAGAGCAACTTTGCAACTATGCTCTTCATTTGTTACGAGCTGCATGGATGCAGCAAATGTCATTAAAGCAGGAGCACTTAATGACCTTGTCTCAGTGACGGTAAATTCTCGCTGAGCGATCAAATCTTTATATTAATTGGTATAAAACTCAATAACTTTTGCTTTCCCGTTAATTGGTGATTGCCGAGTATGCTTTTCAACCGTGTTAAATAGCTTATCTAAATATAGATCCTTATGTGGTTTGCATACACAGCCAGCTAATTGGTATTCGATAGGGTTGTAGCTTTGTGATAAGAGGTTTTGGTTAAACTCGACAATTTGCGATTCTAGCCGCTTTAATACAACGTGGATCCCGGCCTCATTAATATCGAATAAGCCTAAGGCAAAAACTTGGTTATCCAACCTTGCTAGTAAATCAGTGGTTCTTAGTAAGGCTTGCTGGATCTGCTTCATGAATAATTCTAACAATTTTGGTTGATAAATAGTTTCATGAATGTGTGGGCATAGATACAATAAAGCCACACTTTGTTGATCACGTATGTGGCGATGCCATTCGCGATTGAAGACCTCCATAAAATAGGTTTGGTTATAAACGCCTGTTTCAGGATCCCTAAAGCCAGAGTTACTGAATGAATAAATCATCAAAGGCTCCTAGGTTACACAAGGTTTGTGGGATCTCAGATTAAGTATAGAACAATAAATAGAAGGAATAATAAAATGAGGAAGGCGGTACTTGCGCTATCGGTTGGTGCAATTTTAGGTCTTACAGCTTGTGACAAAAATGAAAGCGAGCAGCCACAGCAAGCGAGCAGTGTCAGCCCGAAAGCGGCAGTAGAAGCGACTCAAACTCAGTCTGCTGAGCAAGCGTATTTGGCTTTAGTGGATAATTTCTTTAAAGATAGACTTAAATTAGAGCCTATCTATGCGACTTATGTTGGCGTTAATGATTATAACGATCAGTTTGGTGATGGCTTGTCTGATGCTTACTTAACAGAGCGTCATAACCTTAATACTCGTTATCTAAACGAGGTTAAAAAGATCGATAGAGAGCAACTGTCTGATGCATTAAAGCTAAGCTACGATATGTTTACTTACAATCGTAATGTCGCATTAGCAGACGAAACCTTCCCAAACCACTTTATGCCAATGAACCAGTTTTATAGCACTGTAATTAGCATGGTGCAGCTCGGTAGTGGTGAGAGTGCACAGCCATTTAATACAGTTGAAGATTACCGTAACTGGCAAAAACGTTTGCAGGGCTTTATTAAGTGGATGCAAGTGGCACAAGAGCGCATGAACGAAGGGATTGAAAGTAAAGTCGTGCTGCCACGTGTGCTGGTTGAGCGTATCATTCCGCAGTTGAGTGCACAGTTGGTCGACAATGTAAGCGATAGTTTATTTTATACGCCTATCACATTGATGCCTGAAAGCTTCTCTGATGCCGATAAGCAAGCACTAACTGCTGAGTATACTCAGCTGATTGGTGAGCAGCTACTGCCAGAGCTTACGTCTTTAAGAGACTATTTTAAAAACACTTACTTAAAATCATCTCGCGCTACAGACGGTTGGTGGGGCTTGCCTAACGGAAAAGTTTGGTATCAGCATTTAGCGAATACCCATACAACAACCACTATGCCTGTTGATGAGATCCATAAAGTGGGTTTAGAAGAAGTGGCGCGGATTCTATCTGAGATGGATGGTGTAAGAAAACAGGTTGGTTTTGAGGGCGACCTAAGCGCATTTTTTGCATCACTTGCATCTGAGCCGCAATATTTCTTTACTGAGCGTCAAGATTTAGTTGATGGTTACATGGGGTTGAAAGATAAGATTAATCTTGAGCTACCTAAGTATTTTAATGTCATGCCAAAAGCTGACTACATTGTTAAGCCTGTTGAGAGTTTTAGAGAGAAATCGGCAGCGGGGGCGTCTTATCAGGCTCCGGCGGTTGATGGTTCTCGCCCAGGTGTGTTCTATATCAATACCTATAATTTAAAGGCACAGCCAAAGTGGGGCATGACAACACTTTCTCTGCATGAAGCTGCACCGGGACATCATTTCCAGATTGCCATTAAGCAAGAACTAACAGGTGTGCCAGAATTTCAGCGTTTTGGCGGTTACACCGCCTTTGAAGAAGGTTGGGCACTGTATGCTGAGTATTTAGGTATTGAAATGGGACTGTTTGAAGATCCATATCAGTACTTCGGTAAACTGTCTGATGAAATGCTACGTGCGATGCGGTTAGTTGTTGACACAGGTCTTCATGCCAAAGGCTGGAGTCGTGAGCAAGCTATTCAATATATGAAAGACAACTCACCAATGGCTGAAACCGATATTATCGCTGAGGTTGAACGTTACATGGCGATCCCCGGTCAAGCTTTGAGTTATAAAGTGGGTCAGTTACAGATTTTGGCACTAAGAGCTAAAGCTGAAAAAGAGTTAGGCGATAAGTTTGATTTAAAGGCCTATCACGACCAAATTTTGACTTCAGGTTCACTGCCAATGGAAGTGATGGAGTTAAAAGTGAACGATTGGATTGCTAAGCAAAAGTAACTTAATCAATCTGTCATAACCCTGCTGGGATGTACCGTAAAATTTGGTATATACTGGCAGGGTTTTATTTTGCCCAATTGGCAATAACAATTATTTATGGGAGAAAACCATGGTACAAGCAACAGCAAGACACCTACTAGTAGATTCAGAAGCACAGTGTCTAGAACTTAAGCAACAGATCCTTGATGGTGCAGATTTCGGTGATGTTGCAAAAGCTCACTCTTCTTGCCCATCTTCAGCACAAGGTGGTGACTTAGGTTCATTTGGCCCAGGTATGATGGTTAGAGAATTTGATGAAGTTGTTTTCAGCGCGCCATTGAATGAAGTTCAAGGTCCGGTTAAGACTCAATTTGGTTACCACTTACTAGAAGTGACAAGCAGAGGCTAACCTAACCACTGTTTTTCTAGAGGAAGTCAACATGCTCGAACTGTATAGCGATAGATTAAGGCTGAGGACGGTAGTCGCCAGTGATTGGGACAACTTTCTATTTACTCATTCAAATGAACAACTTAATGAGTTTGTACGAAAGCCTCAACCAGAAACCGCTATACGAGAAAAGTTCGAGCGTGTATTAACGAGTAAAGAGTTTGTTGAAGGCGAGTGGTTACTTACTGTTATTGAACAGGTGCATGACCAAGCCTTTGTCGGGTTTATCGGTTTGCAAAATAGTGACGCTGAAATGCAGCAACTGCAGGTGGGCTATATGCTACATCCTGATGCTCAGGGTCAAGGTTTTGCCACTGAAGCCCTTAAAGCGATCGTTGATTGGGCTTGCTTAGTTTATAAACCACACAAGTTTATAGCTTATTGTGTGGCGCCGAATATTGCTTCCACTAAAGTATTGGAAAATTGTGGTTTCGTGCGTGAAGGCTTACTACGTGAAAACTGCAAAATTGGCGAGCAATGGTTTGATGATTGCATTTATGGACTATTAGCAGCAGAAAGGTGTTAGAAAGCATGCACTCGCAAGATAAATTGAGTGCTATAATAGCGCCAGTTTTAGTTATTTAAGGCGAAATACAGTGAGTGCAGATACTCCAACGCTGACATTAAAGTCAGGTGAAGAATACATCGAGTTATACAAAGTATTGAAAGTCCAAGGAATGATCAGTGCAGGTGGCGAAGCCAAGCACCTAATTTCTGAAGGCCAAGTCACCGTTAATGGTGAAGTCGAAACCCGCAAACGCAAGAAAGTGGTTGCCGGTGAAGTAGTTAGTTTTAATGGCGAAAGCGTTAAAATTGTTGCAGAGTAAGTGACAAGAGAGGATTAACATGCAATTTCCTGATGACGACAACGGTAAAATGCTTGCTGCAATGGCAGAGGCTGGTATTGATCTATCAAAAGCACTTGATGTCGATTTTTTCTTAGTTTTTGAAGATCAGCGTGATGCTGAGTCTGCACTTGAAGAGCTGAGCCAGTCGGATCTTGAAGGTGAGATCGAACTACTACTGAACGACGAGTCTGGTAAATGGGAACTGATTGTTTGTTTAAACATGGTGCCTGAGTACGATGCTATTGTTGAGCAAGAAGTGAGTTTAAATGAGTTTGCTCAAGAGTTTGGTGGTATTACTGATGGCTGGGGCGTAATGCAGCATCAAGAAGGCGACGATGACTTTGCTGATGACGCACACGAGTGCGGCGACGATTGTAAACACTAACTCAACCGCTTGACCAATCTTGTAATAAGCCACTTATTTTAGTGGCTTTTTTGTGCCTAAAAGATAAGAATACGGAGAGTCCAATTTAAATATTAATTGCCACCGAAGGAGAAAAGAATGGCAAGAATGATTAGTTTTGGGACGCCGGTTAACGATGCTGAACGTTGGGCATTTTCCCTGTTAGCCGATGAATTACCTGAAGATTATATTCTACTCACCAACGTTGAAATTCCGACAAAATCCGGTCAAGCCATGGAAGTTGATGCACTCGTTATTGGCGAGTGGGGCGTCTATGTTGTCGATGTTAAAGGTTATATTGGTCGATTAGATGCAGGATTGCATGCTTGGTCATTAGATGGACGCGAAGTTGATAACAGTTTAGCTAAAGCAAATTATGTAGCTCGAGTGCTTGCTGGCAATGTTAAGCATAAAATTCCGGTTGGTGTTTATGCGCCTTGGTGCCAAGGTATGGTATTTGTTACTGGGCGCAAAGGCGAAGAAATAGAATTAGAAAAGCAGCAAGGCTCACTTAGTATTTACACCCCTAAGCAGATAGTTAAAGCGTTAACAGAAGAGTGGGGACTTACTGCACCTAAAAAACATCAGGTTACCGATACTCAAAAAGAGCTAGTGCTGGAAACGATTGGCCAAGTCGCTATTGTTGAAAAGCGTAATAATCAGATCCAAGATTTCACCAAATTAAGGTGCCTATTTATCCAAAGTGGATTAGAGGTTTGGCAAGCGGAATACAATCCAGGTGAATGGACTGCACCTTGGCTACTGAAAGTCCTTATTCCTACCCAATTTGTTGATAGTGAACAATCCGAAGCTCACGAAATCCAGTTAAGAAGCGAATTTCAACGGTTACAGTCGTTGTCAGGTTGCTGTGGCGTACCTTATTGTGCTCCACTTATTCAAGATGGTGAGCAATTAGTGTTACCTATCCGCATGCCTCGCGGTGTTCCGCTCAATGTACTTGATGCTGAGCAAATGACAACGTATCAGCTGCTTGAAGTGCTACGTCGCAGTGTCACAGGTCTACAGCAAATTCATCGACGTGGTTTTACCGTTGGCGGCTGGACCAGCAATTGTATCTTTATCTCAGATATGGGGGATGTGGAGTTTATCGACATTAAAGATAACGTTACCACGAGCGAAGATATAAAGGCGTACGCCGAGGGTTTTTTAGAGATTGCAGAGAAAACCAATCAACCGCGAATTTACCAATGGTATCGCGAAGCAGTCGTTGGCTCTACAACAGATCTTGATGCATTACGTAGCGACTTATCTGCACTAATTGATCATGGGGTATGTGATGCAGTACCAGAGAAGATTGAAGTCACTGCTGGTGCGATTATTGATCACCATTTTAAATTGGAACAATTTATCGCGGCTAAAGAGACCAGTCAGTTTTGGCGAGCTACTCATCTACAGGGGCAATATCAATGTGGCGTGTCTATTTACAGCAAGGTTGAAGCTAATTGGCCAACACTGAGCAGTATTTATCGCACCTTAGCCAAGGTGTATCACCCAAACATTGAGAAAGTGCTAGCATTTGGACAATTACCGCAAAGCGAAAAGCTATTTATTGCCAGAGCATGGGAATACGGTGAATCGATTGATGAAGTAAAGAATATTCGCCTTGGCCAGCCGTTAATGTGGTTTAAACAACTGCTTACTGGTTTACAGTACATGCATCAGATGGATATTTATCATGGCGCGATTTGCCCGAAAAATATTATCTGTAATGAGAATAAGGCGATATTAGTCAACTTTGGTATTGGTCTTGATATTGCTGCTAGTCATTATGCTTGCCAATATGCAGATCCCACACTGTGGGAAGTTGAAGGAGAGGCTGAGCGTGATTTATATGGCTTAGTTGCCAGCTTTATTGATGCTATGGCGCCAGAAAGCTTAAAAGGCGATCTATGCCAAGCCGGCATTATCAATGCGTTAGAAGCGTTTGATAGAGAATGGTTTGGCGAAGCACTCTACGATGTTTGCCATAAAGTGCTCAATTTTGATTTAAGTGTTCACGCCGGAATGAACTATCTAGAGATGTTTGACTTAGCTGATACGGATACCATTTAATTATCAATATACATTAATCAGTTTAGTGCCTATATGGACTAAACAGTTCCAGCAACCAGTCGATAAAAGATTGTACTTTTAGCGGCAGGTTGCTCGATTTTGGCGTCAATAAGTAATAGCGATAAGGACTGGTGAAATCTGCTTCAAATGGGATCACCAGTTTGCCAGTCTTAAGTTCATCTTCAATAAAAAAGCGTGGAATTAACGCCACCCCCATGCCACTAACAGCTGCTTGGCTCAGCATGTAAAAGTGTTCAACACCAAATTTCTTCTCCGTGGTTAAATTGACATCGAGGCTATCCGCCCACAGTTGCCACAATCCAGGTCTTGTTGTGTGTTGTAATAAGGTCATTTGGTTGATGTCATCAAGACATTTGAGTTTTGCTGCCAGATCTGGCGAGCAAACCAAACATAGATCTTCGTCCATCAAAGTTAATACGTTAGCCGCTTTAGGGACTGAAGTGCTGCTACGTATGGCGATATCATAATTGACCTTGTTAAAGTCGACTTCAAAATCACCAATTGATAAGTCAACATAAAGGTGAGGGTAGCGCGACTTAAACTCTTCTAATCTCGGGATCAGCCAACTTATGGTCAAGCTCGGCAGCACGTTAATCGCTAATGTTTGCGTACGCAATGGTTGGCTAATTAAATCACTTGTTGCGTTGTTGATGGTTTGTAGCGCCCCTTGGGCATGCACAAAGTAGCGTTCGCCTTCATCAGTTAACTTCAGGCTGCGATGCTGACGAATAAACAAAGGCATACCAACGAAGTCTTCGAGGATTTTAACTTGTTTACTTATTGCGCCGTGGGTGACAAATAGTTCTTTAGCAGCAAGTGTAAAACTCATTAATCTTGCTGATGCTTCAAATGCTCTAAGGGCATTGAGTGGCGGAAGATGTGGGTACATGCAATATGCCTAAAGTTTATTTAGTGTGAGTTTATCTCACGTTAAGGCAACAATAACTCCTTTGAGTTTTCACTGCAAACCACGTTTAATAGCGCCATTAAAATTAACGATTAAAATGTTATGACTTTTGAGCTTACTTTCGAAATTATTGCGCTGCTATTTTTTGTCGCCATGTTGGCGGGCTTCATTGATTCTATTGCGGGGGGCGGCGGGCTATTAACTATCCCAGCGCTAATGTGGGCTGGATTGCCACCAACGGTAGCGCTAGCAACCAATAAGCTACAAGCTTGTGGTGGTAGTTTCTTTGCCAGCTTTTATTTTGTGCGTAAAGGTATGGTAAAACTGGCTGATATGAAGCTCAGTATTGCTTGTGCATTTATCGGCGCAGCATTAGGTACTATTGCGGTACAAATGATAGATACTGCATTTTTAGAGGTATTTTTGCCATTTTTAATGCTGGCCATTGGCGGTTATTTTCTGTTTTCTAAAAGCATTAGCGAAAACGATAAACAACAAGTGCTAACGCCAACAGTGTTTGCCTTTACCGCCGCGTTAGCCGTGGGCTTTTATGATGGATTTTTTGGCCCTGGTACGGGAAGTTTCTTTGCTCTCGCTTTTGTATCACTTGCCGGTTATGGCTTGGCCAAAGCAACGGCTCACGCCAAAATATTAAACTTTTCGACCAACATCGCATCGCTTGTTTTCTTCGCTATTGGCGGTAAAGTTTTTTGGATGCTTGGCGCAGTGATGTTAATTGGTCAGGCTATAGGCGCGACGTTAGGCTCGCGATTAGTACTCACTAAAGGCACTAAAATAATTAAGCCATTGGTCGTGATTATGTCGATTGCGATGAGTGTTAAATTGTTATCAGGGCAGTATGATCTATTTGCGTGGTTATAACATTATTTTCAAGGAAAATGTCATTGTGACTGATTATCGTCGTAGCTTTATTATCTTGCTTAGTGTTGCCTTTTTGCTGGGGCTAGCCATAGCGCAGCCCGTTATTGCTAAGCCTGTTGAGCAAGCTGAGTGGCAACAGGTATTTGATAAGTATAATGCGCAAGGGACGATCTTTGTGCTTGATGAGCGAGACGGACAGCAAACTGAGTCTGTTTATAATCTTGATAGAGCAAGTCAGCGCTTTTCACCTGCTTCCACATTTAAAATACCCCATAGTTTATTCGCCTTGGATGCTAAGTTAGTTAATGACGAATTTCAGATCTTCAAATGGGATGGGGTGCAACGTAGTTTTGCACCCCATAATCAAGATCAAAATTTGCGTTCAGCTATGCGAAACTCCGCTGTTTGGGTATACGATGAGTTCGCCAAGCAACTCGGTGAGCAAAAAGCGCAGCAATACTTATCGCTGATTAATTATGGTAACGCTGATCCAAGTATGGATAGCCAAGCAGCTAAAAATGGCAGTTATTGGATTGATGGTAACTTGGCAATCTCAGCGTTTGAACAAGTTGAATTTCTAAAGGCTTTATATCGCAATCAGCTGCCATTTGCATTGGACGCCCAATTATTAGTGAAAGATATTATGATCACTGAGGCTAAGAGTGATTGGATCTTGCGTGCTAAAACGGGTTGGCAAGGTAAATACGGCTGGTGGGTAGGTTGGGTTGAGTGGCCTACAGGCCCAGTGTTTTTTGCATTGAATATTGATACACCAAATCGCTTACAAGATCTGTATAAGCGTCAAGCGATAACCCGAGAAATATTAAAGTCGATTGAGGCTTTGCCGGCGAGTTAGCAACAAGCTGGCCGTTTATTAGCCTTGCTAGCGTCAACATTCGAGATTAATGTTGACCTTTGCTTTAGCGATAGCATCTAGTTTAAACCAAAGCACACAAATCAGCTGGCGAGGTTTTAATTGGGATTGTGAGCTGCGTACATATTCTCAAAACCCGGTATTCGATGTTCCCAATTGGGGATCTCATTACCGACTATCGATTTTAATGTTTCAATAAATAGTCGGGTTTTAATTGGCGCATTTCGGTGCGGATACACAGCGTAAATTGTACCAAAATCTTCTAGGTGCAGATGGGTCATTATTGGCGTTAATTGCCCTGAGACAATTTCATTGCCAATCATTTGTGCCGTTACAACCGCAAGCATATTTCCTGCGATTGCTGTTTGCGTCAGCATTTCCAAATCATTTACTTTATAAGCAGCATTAAGCTTAAATTGCTTTTGTTGTTTATTTTCCTGATAAGCGAATTTATCAAGTAGCAGACCCGGCGCTGCGTATACAGCGGCAGGTAAACTCTCTAACTGTTCAATCGTTGTGATAGCTCCATGTTTGGCGATAAAAGCAGGTGAAGCCACGATTAGCAGCCGATTTCTGGCAATTTTTTGGCTAATTAAATTGGAGGTTTTTGGTTTGCCGACTCTGAAGCCAATATCGAACCGTTCGCCAATCATATCGATAATCCTGTCTTCTAAACGCAGTTCTACTTCAACTTCAGCGTGTTGCTGCTGAAATAGTATTGCGGCTTGTTGCACATATTGTCGGCCAAATAAGCTTGTACTGCTGATCCGTAACAAGCCTTTAGGTTGTGAATGATAGTTTTGCGCAATGAGATAACTATCATTAAGCAAGGTTCGTAGACTTCTAGCCTGATTAAGCATCTCATTACCGGCGGCGGTTAACGCTAATGAGCGCGTAGTACGGTTAAGTAAACGTACTCCTAGTTCATTTTCTAAACGGCTAATCTGCTTAGAAATTACAGATCTATCAAGGTTTCGCTGCTCGGCAACTTTGGTAAAAGAGCCCAGTTCGACAACTTCTAATAACAATAATAATCGGGTTGAAAAATCCATAACTTCTTATCCAAAGTTTATTGGTGCAATTTGGGCATCAATGATATGCCTATTTTATGGTTTTTGTGCATCAATAACAAATCTATAGTAGCTCCATAGGCAAGACATTAAGACATTATTTAAATGAATTGAACGAGGCTACATTATGAACAAGCTATCTATTACTACTGAAAATTACATCACAACCGTAAGCATCAATAACCCACCAGTAAACGTGTTAACCATTGACCTTATTAACGAAATCAATGCTTTTGTACTTTCACTAAAAGATAACCGTGACACAAAAATAGTGGTGTTTAAGTCGCTACATGAGCAGTTTTTTTTAGCGCATTTGGATCTAAACGTCATAAACGGAACTCAAGGTGGCCAAGCGGCATCTATTGAATTTAACCATATGATTGCCAACATAAAGGCGATGAAGCAGCTATCGGTTGCAGTCGTAGATGGTGTCGCTCGCGGCGGTGGTAATGAATTTGTAATGGCATGTGATTTGGCCTATGGAACTGAAAACGCAGCATTTGCTCAGCCTGAGGTGCATGTAAACATCCCAACTGGTGGTCAAGGTGCGGTACAGTTTGCAAGACGACTTGGCAAAGGCAAAGCGCTACAAGCACTGCTATTAGGTAATGACTTTAGTGCGCAACAAGCAGAAGCTTTAAACATAATTACCCAATATGTGGCTAAAGCTGAATTAGATGGCTTTTTAACACAGACATTAACCGTCATAGCGGGTTTAGAGATCCGTGATATTGTGATGTACAAAGAGATTATCCAAAGCGCTATCATTGACGAAAATGCCGGTGCAGAGCTTGAGCTACGTTATTTTTTAGAGCGAGCTAAAGAGCAAAAAACACAAGCTATTATTAGTGCTTTTTTAAAGCATGGTGGACAAACTGAAAGAGAAGCTAAGGATATTCAAGGTATTTTCGTCGATACAGCAGCGGCTTTGTCAAATGCTGAGGTACAGTGAACAGCATGATGATTTATGCTACTCGTAACGCTTGTTGACGAAATAAATCTAACAATTCCCCCTGTTGCTGATTGCTACAGGGGGAATTAACCAGCTTAATTCGACAAGTTATCTAACACCACATCATCACCGATATCATATAGGGCTTGGGTTAGCTTATCTTCATCATGGCTGTTCATGCCAACATTAAAGTCGGCTCTAAACAACGGGATCCCAGTGTGGCTGGCACTTTCATAGCGAGTGCTCATATGTTCAATGTTTATTCCTAGGGCACTAATCTTATTAGATATTTGGTGTACAAGCCCCGGTCGGTCATTAGCGACTAATGAATAACTTACGTGTTTGGCTTTTGCTTTAGGTTTTGTGGTTTTCGCGTAGGTAAGTAATACCCCATCGAGTAGTTCTAAATTTTCAATTAACTCATCCCACTGCCCAGAAGGGACTTCTAAAAGTAAAATGGCGGCGAAAATACCATCAATATGACGTAGCTCTGAATCTAACCAGTGGCCGCCGTGTCTGCTCACACAGTGAGCAATCTGCTCTACTAAGCCTTCTCTGTCGTTAGCTTGCAAGGTCACTAGATATCTTAACATTTGATATTACTCCATTATTTATCACGTCAAAGGGGATATATTGTTTGTAAATCTATAACTGTACTGCCATCCATTTATATCGGAAATTCTTGCTCATTTAGTCGGCTTTTAGCTCACCGTTGTAACACTAGTGTCATTTTTGCGTCATATAATGCACCACATTAAAATATGCTGAGCTAATGTCGTGGCAAATTAAAGCGTGCTTCTAGTGTTAGCATAGTCGTTAATACAATCCCAGTTAAACTTTTACTGGCTTTAAAATAATCGAGGTTCTTAATGGAAACTCAGGTAACTCAGCCTGGACCTGCAGCCAAAAACCTATTGATAAACAATGGGACAACGCGCAGAGCAATCAAGGATAAAGCAGCCCAAATTGGTGTCACAGTTGGTGGCACTATGGTATTTGTGGCGCTGCTACTGATCTTCTTTTATCTACTTTATGTAGTAAAGCCAATTTTCGATAGCGCTGATGTTACCAAGGTGGTGAGTGCTGAATTTCATGACGCAAAGCCAGCATTAATGGTGGGCAGTGACGAGCAAAATGAAATCATGTACCGCGTATCACAACTCGGTAAAGTGGACTTTTATGACACCCACACCTCACAACTATTAAGAAGCGAGCAAATTAATACACCGAGTGGCACACATGTTGTCAGTAGTTCAGCTGCTGTTCCTAGTGAGCAACGCTTTGCATTAGGACTCAACAATGGTCAGGCTATTATTGCAGGCGTTGAATTTGGGGTAACTTATCCAGATGATAAACGTCTTATCACGCCTAAGTTGCGTTTTCTTAATGGTAATGAAGCACTTACTGTTGATAATCAAGGCCGTGCGCTTAACAACTTAGTGTTCGACTATAGCAGCGATAAAATGAGTTTCGTTTACCAAACTGACGACAAAGTTTGGCATCTTTCTCGCCAAGAAGGTGAAGAGAACATGATGACAGAAGAGGTGGAGTGGGTTGCTTACAACAGCATCATTCCAGATTCACCTGTTAATGTGCAGCAGCAGTTGATGACTCCCGATCAACGCCAATTGATTTTAAGCTCAGATAATAAACTGTTTATTTACAATATCCGTGATGCCGAAGCCGTAGAACTAAGCCAAGTGCTTTCACTTGGGCGTGCTAAAACCAAAGTCACTAATGTCACTCTGCTTGCTGGCGCCAGTTCATTGTTAGTGAGTTACGATAACGGTGTTGTTCAGCAGTATTTCCAAGTGAATGGTGAGCAGGGGCGTCAATACAAAGAGATTAGAGACTTTGACGTTGAAGGTGATATTCACAGTGTCGCATCAGAGTTTTATCGTAAAAGTTTTGTCACCATTACTGAAAACGGCGAGTTAAGCTTGCTTTATACCACCAGTGAAAAGCAGTTATTTTCAGAAAATCTTGGGCTTAAAAATCCAGGTACAGTCGGCTTTAGCCCGCGTTCGAATGCGTTAGTCGTAGAAGCTGATGGTAAGCTTAATTTGTTCCACGTCTCCAATACTCACCCAGAGGTGTCTTGGAGCGCTATGTGGCAAAAAGTTTGGTATGAAGGTTATCCTGAGCCGCAATATGTATGGCAGTCAACATCGGGTTCGGATGACTTTGAGGCTAAGTTGAGCTTAATGCCGCTGGCGTTCGGTACAATGAAAGCGGCGCTTTATGCCATGTTATTTGCAACGCCGTTAGCGATTGCTGGTGCTGTTTATACTGCCTATTTTATGTCGCCTAAAGTGCGCGCGATTGTCAAACCGACGATTGAAATTATGGAAGCACTGCCAACGGTTATTTTGGGGTTCTTGGCGGGTCTTTGGTTAGCCCCCTTGATTGAAGATAACCTACCGGGGATTTTAACCCTGTTGATCTTATTACCTGTCTCCATCTTAGTTACCGCATTTGCTTGGTATAAATTGCCTGCAACTTGGAAGCAACGTCTCCCTGATACCTATCAAGAACTGTTGCTGCTGCCGGTTATTATCTTTGTTGGCTGGTTCTCATTTGCCATTAGTCCTGCATTAGAGTTGGCGCTATTTCATGGCGATACTCGTATGTTTATTACCAATGAACTGGGTATAACTTTCGACCAACGTAACGCGTTAGTTGTGGGGATTGCTATGGGATTTGCGGTGATCCCAACGATTTTCTCTATTGCTGAAGATGCGGTGTTCTCTGTGCCGCGCCATCTATCAAATGGTAGTTTGGCACTTGGGGCAACCACATGGCAAACATTGACCCGCGTAGTATTGCTTACCGCAAGCCCAGGTATTTTCTCGGCGGTGATGATGGGGCTAGGGCGTGCCGTTGGTGAAACCATGATTGTACTGATGGCTACAGGTAATACCGCGATTATGGAGTGGAGCGTATTTGAAGGTATGCGTACGCTTGCGGCAAACATTGCAGTCGAGATGCCTGAGTCGGCAATTGGTAGCTCGCATTATCGAGTGCTGTTCTTAGCGGCCTTCGTACTATTTATTTTTACTTTCTTCTTCAACACGATTGCGGAAGTGGTGAGACAGCGTTTACGTGAACGCTACAGCTCGCTTTAACCCATTGTTATGGATGATAAGAAAATGATGTTGAATAAAATTTCTCTAAATACAATTTCGGCAATAGCCTTAAGAGGTTTAGCAAATGGGTAAGTGGTTTAAATCGGGTTCTCCTTGGATTTGGATGACCAGTGGCGCAGTCAGTATCAGCTTGATTGCTGTACTCGGTTTGTTGTTGCTTATTGCGTGGCGCGGCCTGAGTTACTTTTGGCCTGCTGACATTTATGAGTGGCAGATGAAAAACCAACAGGGTGAACGTTATACCTTAATTGGTGAAGTCTATGATAAAGAAGAAGTACCAACAGAGCGTTTGATAGCTGCTGGGCACAAGTTTGACACCGATGTGGGCGACAGTGTGACCCGTTATTTGGTTAAAACAGGTAACCGAGAGTTTGTTGGCTTAGATTTTCGCTGGATCTTAGCAACCGATATTATATCGCGCAGCCAGCCTGAAAATATTGCCGTTATTGAACGTAGTAAAAATGGTGATTTTTATGGTTTTCCTATTGCCATTATTGAAGACGGCAAGCGCTTAACCTCGCAAAATATCGAAGCAGATTTTGAGTCGTATATTGAGCGTGCTGTGGCGCTTAATGAGCAGGCGCTTAAACTACAAAAAGGTGTAATTGGTTCAATTAACTACGAGCTAGAAAATCTGCGCTTAAAAGCCCGCAGTTATGAATTAAAAGGTGAGTTGACTGAGTCTCGTCAAGCGGAAATTGATGCTGCTAGAGCTAAGCTTAATGCCGAATATTTAGTGGTGGAAAAAGAGTTCTTTGCACTGAAAACTGAGGCTGGGCGTGATGCTGTCGTTATTCGCGATATGCGCGGCGAAGAAGTTACTCTAAAAATGGATACCATTTTAGATGTAGCTTACGCCAACCGTTTAAGCTTTATCGGTAAAGTTGGCCACTGGTTTGTGGGTGTTGGTAAGTTTATTAGTGATGATCCGCGCGAAGCCAACACTGAAGGTGGTGTATTTCCAGCAATTTTCGGCACGGTATTTATGGTGATGTTGATGGCTGTGATTGTGACGCCATTTGGGGTTATCGCGGCTATTTACTTACACGAGTATGCCAAGAAAGGGCCAATTACTAAGATGATCCGTATTGCGGTAATCAACTTAGCTGGTGTGCCGTCAATTGTATACGGGGTATTTGGTTTAGGCTTTTTTGTGTATATGTTTGGTGGCACGCTCGATCAGCTGTTTTATCCAGAAGCCTTACCGGCGCCAACCTTTGGCTCTCCTGGTGTAATTTGGTCGGCATTAACCTTGGCTATTTTAACTTTGCCGGTTGTTATCGTATCAACTGAGGAAGGGCTAAGCCGCATTCCAAGCTCTGTTCGTCAAGGTAGCTTGGCACTGGGTGCAACCAAGGCTGAAACGCTTTGGCGCATCATTATCCCTATGGCTAGTCCAGCGATTATGACAGGATTAATTCTAGCGGTTGCCCGCGCAGCAGGTGAGGTGGCGCCACTTATGTTAGTTGGTGTCGTAAAACTTGCGCCAACGTTACCAATTGATATGAATTTTCCTTTTGTGCATTTAGAACGTAAGTTCATGCACTTAGGCTTCCACATCTATGATGTTGGATTCCAAAGCCCTAACGTCGAAGCAGCGCGACCATTGGTATACGCTACTTCATTCCTTTTGGTCTCGGTAATTGTGGCGCTTAACTTAACCGCCATCGGTGTACGAAACCACTTACGCGAAAAATATCGTTCGCTTGAGCATTAATTGACGATTATCCTAAGCAGTAGGACAGAACATGATTTCAATAGATCAATCGGTAATGAAGACTGATATGCTAGACCTAGAAAACCTTACAGCAGAACAAACCGCGTTAGAGATCCGTAATTTGGATCTTAAATATGGTGATAAACAGGCACTGTTTGATGTGTCGATGAAGATCCCTAAAAAGAAGGTGACCGCATTTATTGGTCCAAGTGGTTGTGGTAAATCAACCTTGCTTCGCTGTATTAACCGTATGAACGACCTAGTAGATAATTGTCATATTGGTGGTGAAATTATGCTGCATGGTCAAAATATTTACGATAAGCGAGTCGATGTAGCAGCCCTGCGGCGTAATGTGGGGATGGTGTTTCAGCGCCCAAATCCTTTCCCTAAATCGATTTATGAAAACGTTGTTTACGGTCTGCGCCTGCAAGGCATTAATAATCGCCGTGAACTTGACGATGCAGCAGAACGTTCATTGCGTGGCGCGGCTATTTGGGATGAAGTTAAAGACAGATTACACGACAACGCTTTTGGCCTATCTGGTGGTCAACAGCAGCGTTTGGTGATTGCTCGTGCTATTGCAATTGAGCCGGAAGTATTGTTACTTGATGAACCGACATCGGCACTTGATCCTATCTCAACATTAACGATTGAAGAGTTGATTACTGATCTTAAATCGAAATATACCGTTGTTATCGTGACACATAACATGCAACAGGCGGCGCGTGTATCAGATCAAACCGCTTTTATGTATATGGGCGAGTTGATTGAATACGCTGATACCAACACCATCTTCACTACGCCGAAACAGAAGAAAACCGAAGATTACATTACGGGCCGTTACGGTTAATTGAGGTAGGAATTATTAAGATGGAAAATATGAATTTAAATAAACATATCTCAGGGCAATTTAATGCTGAACTGGATGATATCCGTAATCGCGTATTAGCTATGGGTGGCCTAGTTGAGCGTCAATTGGAGCAAGCATTGGATGCGTTAGGCGCACTTGATGCTGAGTTGGCGCAAAAAGTAATTGAAGGCGACCATAAAGTGAATGGCATGGAAGTGGCCATTGATGAAGAATGCACGCGGATCATTGCTAAGCGCCAGCCCGCAGCCAGCGATTTGCGATTGGTATTAGCGATTTCAAAAACCATTACCGATCTTGAACGTATTGGTGATGCCTGCGTAAAAATTGCTAAAGCAGCGATGGATAAGCGCTCTAAAAATCAGCAACCTTTGTTAGTCAGCATCGAAAATATGGGGCGCCACGCAACCCGTACCTTGCACTCTACACTTGATGCTTTAGCACGTATGGATGCTGATGTTGCATTAGAACTCCACAAAGAAGACAGAAAGCTTGATAGTGAATATGAAGGGATTATTCGTCAATTGATGACTTATATGATGGCAGATCCTCGCTCTATTCCTGAAGTGCTGGATGTACTATGGGCGGCTCGTGCGGTAGAGCGGGTAGGTGACCGATGCCAAAATATCTGTGAATACATTATCTACTATGTAAAAGGCAAAGATGTGCGCCATATCTCTTATGAAGAAATGGAGAAAGATCTAAAGCTTTAATGTTTTTTAGCAAATGTATCAAGTGTTGATGCGCTTGTTAATGCAAGAGGTGTGAGATTTAGTTCACAGTTTTAGTCAAATGTTGAGTTTGATAATACAAAAAAGCAGCGATACGCTGCTTTTTTATTTTTGAGCTATAGACGAAAGCTACTGGCCGAGAAATAATGTATAGTGTAAGTGAATAACGTGTTGTAGCTCTCTGTTAATCAAATCCCATTTAATAGCTAAACCAGCCGTTTTACGGCGAGTTCAAGTTGGGTTATTCAATGTGATTTGCCAAAGCTTTCAAGGTAAGTAAGTGCTTATTGCTTAAGTAGTTCTAGTTGCTAAAGTGAGAGTAATTATTTTCTTGATTGGTATTAAGTTGTTAAATCGCAACCTGCAACATTTAAATTAGTAGATGTTGCCTGAGCATTAAACACGCTTAAAGTGAGCCTCACTTACAGGTTCAACAACACAATAATAACCCCGCCAGTGTATTGTGATTACGAATTAATCCACGACGCATAATGGCGGCCTTGTCGCGCAAGCTAGAATAATTGCGTGTACTTCATTAACCCCGGTAATTTTATGTCGATAAAATCGAGTATTAATCCACCCGTTTTCTTTTCGTCCGTTATATTAATAACCCTAATGGTGCTTGTGTGTGCTATTTGGCCGACACAATCACAAGACATTTTCAAAACTGCGCAATCATGGTTTGAGCTAAAAGCAGGTTGGCTATACATCCTTGGCGTAGCAGTTTTCCTTATTTTTATTATTTTTGTTATGGTCAGCCGTTTTGGCGATATTAAGCTTGGTCCTGATCATGCTGAGCCAGACTATACCTACAAGAGCTGGATCTCCATGCTGTTCTCTGCAGGTATGGGTATTGGTTTAATGTTCTTTGGTGTGGCTGAGCCGGTGATGCACTACATGGCTCCGCCAGATGCTGATCCGATGACAATCCAAGCAGCAAAAGATGCCATGAAGATCACTTTCTTCCATTGGGGGATCCATGCTTGGGCAATTTATGCTGTTGTGGCATTAAGCTTGGCGTATTTCTCTTACCGCCATAAGTTGCCGTTATTACCTCGAAGTGCTTTATACCCATTAATTGGTGACAAAATTTACGGCCCAATCGGTCATGCCGTTGATACTTTTGCGGTTCTTGGCACCATGTTTGGTGTGGCGACCTCACTTGGTTTTGGCGTGTTCCAGCTTAACTCTGGTCTGAACTTTTTACTCGACGTTCCAGTGAGTACCTCTATCCAAGTATGCTTGATTATCGGTGTGTGTGGTATCGCTACACTGTCGGTTTTCTCTGGCTTAGATAAAGGTGTTAAACGCTTAAGTGAGTTGAACCTATTATTAGCAGTATTATTGCTGATTTTTGTGCTCATCTTTGGTCCAACCGTTGAGTTATTGCAAGCATTTGTGCAAAACACAGGCGCTTACCTTAGCGACATTGTAGGTAAAACATTTAACCTGTATGCCTATGAGCAAAAGAACGACTGGATTGGTGGCTGGACGTTACTTTACTGGGGCTGGTGGATCTCATGGTCACCATTTGTTGGTACTTTTATCGCGCGCGTATCACGCGGTCGTACTATCCGTGAATTCTTAGTTGGTGTTTTGTTTGTGCCATCGGCATTAACATTCTTATGGATGACAGGCTTTGGTAATAGTGCGATTGAAGTGATTTCAAATGGCGGCACTTATCTGTCTGATGCGGTATCAAAAGATGTGTCGGTTGCCCTATTTGTGTTCTTTGAACATATGCCAATGTCGACCTTGCTATCAACAATTGCTTTGTGTTTGGTGGTGACATTCTTTGTGACGTCATCAGATTCAGGCTCGTTAGTGATCGATAACTTGACTTCCGGTGGCGATCATAATGCGCCAGTATGGCAGCGTATTTTCTGGGCTGTTATGCAAGGTGTTGTTGCATCTGTATTACTATTAGCTGGCGGGCTACAGGCATTGCAAACCGCTGCAATCGCCAGCGCGTTGCCATTCTTAATCGTCATGCTGTTAATGTGTTTTGGTTTATATATTGCGTTAAAAGATGATTGGCTTAAGATCAACAGTGTACAGTCACACAATACCAGCGTGCAGTTTACTAAAACCAACGTGAGTTGGGAGTCGCATATCGACGTCTTGTTGTCACACCCAAGTCAGCAAGAGGCACAAGACTTCCTTGATAATGTGGCGCAACCTGCGCTATCTAAGGTTTGCGATAGTTTCTTAACTCGCTCGATTTCAGCTGAGATCTTAAACTTTGATAATCGGATTCGATTTGTAGTGCACAGTGAGGAGCATAACGATTTTGTTTATGGCCTACGGATCCGTGCGTTCACCATCACCAATCCACTAGAAAGCGAACTGGCAGAGGGCGATAATGAGTATTATCGTGTTGAAGTTTTCTTAGAGCATGGTGGTCAGCACTATGACGTGATGGGCTTTACTCAAGAGCAGTTACTTGCGGATGTGGTAACACAATATGAGAAGTACTTACATTACTTGCATCTATCAAGTTCTGAGTACTTAGGTAGTGAAGCAAATTAGATAAATAGCAATGAAATCTGCCTAGACTCGATGATACAATCGAGTTTAGGTAACACACTTTAAATGAGAAATGTCATGTCGACCAATCAAGGGCAAAGTAAATTAGATAGAGTATTAGCAGAGGCTAGGGAATATAAGGCAAAGCGTGAAGGTGGCTACCGCGAGCAAGCGCTAAAATTATACCCATGGGTTTGTGGTCGTTGTACTCGCGAATTTACCCATGCCAATCTGAGAGAGTTGACGGTGCATCATCGTGATCATAACCACGATAATAATCCTTCTGACGGTTCAAACTGGGAGCTACTATGCCTTTATTGTCATGATAATGAGCATTCTAAGTTTGAAGAGCTGATCCAGTACGGTTCAACCACTGAAACTAAAGTTGAAGCAGCCACTTATAACCCATTTGCTGATTTAAAGAGCATGATGAAGAAGTAACGGGTTTCTCCGTTGAGTAAAAAGCCGCTTGTTAGCGGCTTTTTTGTGGCTGCATTTAATTGACTTCTTTTATACGTTTTTCAGCTTCCAACCACTTATCACGGCTTAAAATACCGTTATTCTCGCCGCCTTGCATGTAGGCTTTACGTTCACTGATATTTTGCCAAATTTGTGCTTTACGCTCATCGTCAGCCTTTCCCCAGCCAACAATCTCGTCAATATGGCGAAAACAACCCATACAGTAATCGTCATCATTCAGTCCACAGCGGGCAACGCAAGGTGATTGCATAGTCAAATTAACTTGTTATTTATTAGAATTTGCCACAGATCTTAAGTGAGAGGTCGATAACTTACAAGAGGAGCTAAGCTCGCTCACTAAATTGTTATTATGTGTGCTACATAACCTGTGTGAATAGTCCATAATTGACATAGCAATAGGTAACAAGATAAAACCAGTGATAGTATTGGTATATATTTGCCTATAGGCTTTTAAATTCAATGTTTTGTGTGTTTTTTGGAGGAGTTATGAAAGCGGTGTTTCGCTTTTGTTTTGCCGCTGTTGCGGCGGCACTGTTAAATGGCTGTTCGTTACTAGAAGTAAAATTGGAAAGTGGTATCGAGCCTCTGCCTCAAGAGCAGTTAAATATGCGAGTATTTAGTCGAGATTTCAGCACGGTGTTTTACAGCCAAGTTGAAAGTGCGGCAGATTTGATTGAGCGTAATACTGATAGCATTCCAGTAAAATCAAATACCTTAATGTGGAAGATTAATGCTGAGCAGAACTTACAGCATACGATTTTCCAAGCTTCACCAACGGCAGCGATGCTTGATACTTGGGTATTTACCGAGCAAATGGTGGAGTTTTTCGAGACAGGTGCAGGTAAGAACGTATTTAGTGAGCAGCAAGCTGTTGCAGTTGAAGCAAGTATTAAATTACGTGATCAATTTGAACGTACTGTAAAGAATTTCGGTGCGGCTAAATTTAGTAAAAACCAAGAGTTTGTAAAGCAGTATGTGGCGAGTCATCCAATCAAAGATATGGCATTCGCCCGTGAGTCTGCATTCACTGATTGGTTAGACTTTCATCAAATTAGTGAGTTTGATGCAATCACCACCTTTGGTACCGTGCCTGAGGTCATGAGTGACATTTCCGACCGTATGGCAATGATTGCTGAGCAAATGCCTAAAATCTTAGGTTGGAAAGCGGAGCTGTATGCACTGCATTCAAATATCAATGCCGATGAAATTCAACGTACGTTAACTAGCATTAGTGATACTTCAGCGAAGTTTCAGCAATTAATGGCGCAAAGCCCAGAGATGATGCAAGCGCTAGCGGTTGATATGCGTAAAGAGTTGACGCCATTGTTAGCCCAACTGAGCGCCGATACTGACGACAAGTTGGCGCAGTTATCCCTTGAGCGCCAAGCATTAGAGTTAATGGTGAAAAATGAGCGCCAAGCATTAGAAACCATGGTGGCTCGTGAGCGCGCTGCTGCAGCGATGGATTTAGAGCAGATTTCGCAAAACGCGGTAGAAGTAGTGTTTCAAGAGATCACTAAAACCCTTAAAAGCTTAATTCTGTATTTTGTACTGTTTTTAGTTGTGGTGTTTTTTGCCCCATTAGGCCTAGGTGTTTGGCTAGGTAAACGGATGCAAATTAAAAAGCAAACAGCGACAGAGCTAAAGACAAAAGCATAATACGTTAGATATAACTAAGCCATGATAAACTGACGGGCAGCCACTGAGCTGCCCGTTGTTTTCACTACAAACTAATATTAACTCTATGACTGCAGAGCAAAAACTAAAGCAAATCGATACGTTACTAACTCAGAGCCAAGTACTGTGGCGCTGTCGAACATTTGATTGTCATGATCTACCTTGGCAACAACAGTTTCCTCAGCTTGCTGACGCTGTCTGGATGTTAGCTGATGAGCAACTCGATGATATTGATGCTTGTCAGCACAGATTAAACCAGAGTTTATTACCAGCATTAACTGCAGATTTAATCGCGCAAGGTCAAGAGTGGGCGCTTGAGCTATTCGCAGAGTCGGCAACGGGAGTCAAGCTTGCCGACGCGGAGTTACCAAGCACCTCGCACACACCACAGCTATTAGATGATAACGACGAAGCCCACTTTAGTGCTCACATCAAAGGCCGTAAATGGCAACAGATTAATGCTTTTGTAGCCAAACTTCCTGTTGAACAAACCCCGGTACTCGAGTGGTGTGCAGGCAAAGGGCATTTAGGTCGGTTAATCGCTAAAGCACACCAACGGCAAGTGGTGAGTCTTGAGTGGCAACCGAGTCTTTGTCAAGCAGGGGAGCAGTTTGCTGATAAGTGGCAATTACCACAACGTTTTATATGTGCTGATGCCTTTGCAGGTCAAAGCGAGCAATTACAAAGCGAACAACTGGCAGTCGCGCTTCATGCTTGTGGTGACTTACATGTGCAACTACTCAAGCATGCTTGCCAGGCTAGCACGCAAAAGCTGGTGATCTCACCTTGTTGTTACCACCTTATTCGCGATAAACATTATCAAGCCTTGTCAACAGTGACTCAGGCTAGTCAACTGAAGTTAAGCCGCGCCGAATTACAATTGCCGTTGCAACAAAGTGTTATTGCTAATGATAAGCACAAGGCGTTTAGGTTACAGGAAATGGCTTGGCGCTTAGGCTTTGACGCGTTACAACGCGAAGTGCGCCAAGCTGATAGTTACCTGCCAGTGCCTGCGATAAAACAAAGTCAGTTAAATGGAAGCTTTGCAGACTTTTGTCAATGGGCTGCTACGGCTAAAGGACTCGAGCTTAAAAGCGACTTTGATTGGCAACATTATCAGCAATTAGGTCTGCAGCGGCAAAGGTTAACCCGGCGCATTGATTTAGTTGCGCATCTTTTTAGGGCGATACTGGAACAATGGTTATTATTAGATAGAGTCTGTTTCCTAGAGGAGCAGGGTTATCAAGTTGACCTGAGTGAATTTTGTGCAAACAGTATTACACCGAGAAATGCGTTAATTAGCGCTTTTAAATAATAAATCCACGCTAGCTTAATTTAATCTTGCCGTAACAAATTGTTTATTAAGTTGTAATTAAGTTAGCTGTGATTGAATTCGCGGCCAAAGTGAAGTTATCGAACAAGAAATGTCTAAGTTAGATCCGATTAAATGAGCGATGTAATGCGGTTTTTTATTGAATCATTGGGATTTTCTTGCTCAAATGGCTGGTTAATAATAAATAACAATCTTGATAGGCTATTAATCCGCCGATCTTGTGAGCGACTAAAAGCAGTTTCATGAAATATTCCCGCGTTTTTATTAATAGTATGGCCTACGAGCTAGCGCCAGAAGTTGTGTCGACTTCAGAGCTTGAGTCTCGTTTAGCGCCGTTATACCAAAAGTTTCGTATTCCAATGGGGCAACTTGCCACCTTAACGGGGATCTATGAAAGACGCTGGTGGCCTAAAGGGCACCGCTTATCTGATGGAGCACTAGCTGCAGCACGTAAAGCTATCGCAGAAACAGATGTACAGATCAGTGATCTTGGTGCTGTGGTCTATACCGGTGTATGTCGTGATCAGCATGAACCAGCGACTGCTTGCCGTATTGCAGCTGAGCTGGGGGTATCTAAAGACACCGCTATTTATGACATAAGCAATGCTTGTCTTGGGGTGCTTTCAGGTATTTTAGATATCGCAAACCGTATCGAACTTGGCCAGATTAAAGCGGGTCTTGTGGTGTCGTGTGAATCGGCGCGTCATATTGTTGATATCACTATTGATAAGATGCTTGCTGAGCCGACCATGCAAAATTATGCTCAGTCGTTGGCAACTTTAACCGGTGGTTCTGGTGCGGTAGCGGTATTGATTACTGATGGTAGCTTAAATCTCAAAGGTAATCGCCAACATCAACTGCTTGGTGCAAGTCATCTATCTGCACCAGAGCATTATGATCTGTGTCAGTGGGGCTTAGAAGAAGCTGGTCCTCAGTTATACCGTGAATTCATGCGCACCAACGGTGTGGCATTGTTAAAAGAAGGTGTAGAGCTTGCTCGTCACACTTGGAGTCACTTCCTTGAACAACGTAATTGGTTGGTAGAGCAAGTTGATAAGGTGATTTGTCATCAAGTCGGCGCGTCTAATCGCCGCAATGTGCTTAATGCGTTAAATATCCCGGAAGAAAAAGAGTTTCCGACCTATAAGTTGCTGGGCAACATGGGCACGGTATCTTTACCGGTGACGGCGGCAATGGCGCATGATCAAGGCTTTTTGAAAAGCGGTGATCAAGTGAGCTTTTTAGGAATTGGCAGTGGTTTGAACTGCATGATGTTAGGCCTTAAGTGGTAAGGCATGATTAACGCAAGCATAGCTCGCGTTATTGTTTGCAAACAATCATTTTGGGCTATAAGCGCATCCGACAAATATAACAAAGATAGGAAACGTCATGCTAGACACTCTGCACCCTTTTAAACGCAACTATTTAGATAGAAATGGCAACAAGCTGCACTACGTCAATGAAGGTCAAGGTGAGCCAGTTGTTATGGTACATGGCAACCCGAGTTGGTCTTTTTATTACCGTAATTTAATCAGCGCCCTAAGCGACAAGCATCAATGTATTGTGCCGGATCATATTGGCTGTGGCTTATCAGATAAGCCCGATGACAGTGGCTATGATTACACGCTTAAAAATCGTATCGATGACTTAGAAGCCTTGCTTGAGCATTTAGACGTTAAACAAAATATTACCTTAGTGGTGCATGACTGGGGTGGGATGATCGGCATGGGCTATGCCGCACGTTACCCTGAGCGTATTAAGCGCTTGGTTATTCTTAATACTGGCGCATTTCATCTGCCAACGACTAAGCCATTTCCATTGGCATTATCAATTTGTCGCAACACCGCATTAGGCACATTTCTGGTACGTGGGTTTAACGCATTTTCATCCGCAGCATCATACGTGGGTGTAAAGCGTAAACCTATGCATAAAGAGATCCGCGAAGCTTATGTTGCGCCGTTTAACTCTTGGGCTAACCGTATTTCAACTCTGCGCTTTGTACAGGATATTCCGTTAAAGCCGGGCGACCGTAATTATGAGTTAGTGTCAGATATTGCGGCGAGTTTAACGCAATTCCAGCATGTGCCAACGGTGATCTGTTGGGGCTTACAAGACTTTGTATTCGATAAGCATTTCTTAACAGAGTGGAAGCAAAGAATGCCCCATGCCAAAGTGCATGAATTTAACGATTGTGGTCACTATATTCTGGAAGACGCCAGTGATGAAGTGATTAGCCACATTAAAGACTTTATTGCTGAGACTCAAGTTGGAACAGTAGAGGTCAAGCAGGCTGATACTGTAAAGCAAGAGTCGGTAGCTTAAACAATATGGTGACTCAAGAATATCATCAAAATGACGGCGCAAATTTGTGCCGTCATTTAGTTAGTGCAGCTGAAACCATTCCTACTTCACTTGCGGTTGCGGTGCAGCAATCCAATGGACGTTCAGTAAAGGAACTTCAGTACCAAGAGATCGACTTTAAAACACTACATAACAAAAGTGATTGCTACGCTAGTGCCTTACAGCATCACGGTTTAAAGCCTGGTATGAAAGCCGTGTTAATGGTCACTCCAAGTATCGACTTTTTCTGCTTAACCTTTGCACTTTTTAAAGCAGGGATCATTCCTATTTTGGTTGACCCTGGCATGGGAGTAAAGAACCTCAAACAGTGTTTTATTGAAGCTAAACCAGATGCTTTTATTGGCATTACAAAAGCACACGTTGCAAGACGTTTATTTGGTTGGGGTAAGTCTAGCGTTAAGTTTAATATTAATGTGGGTGGTGGCCATTTAGCAGCGGCAGTCACAGGGGCAACAAGCTTAAGTCGAGTGCTTAAGGCTAACGCGATCAATGCTGGCAAGCCTTTCACAATGCAATGGCTAGATAGTGATGCCATGGCCGCGATTTTGTTTACCAGTGGCAGCACCGGTACGCCAAAAGGTGTGGTTTATTCCCATAAGATGTTTGAGGCGCAGATCACCGCGCTTAAAAATGATTATCAGATCCAGCCCGGCGAGCGTGATTTAGCGACCTTTCCATTATTTTCTTTGTTTGGACCTGCTCTTGGTATGGCATCGATTGTGCCGGATATGGATGCCAGTAAACCAATAACAGCGAATCCAGAGTTTATTTTTGCCGCCATTGATAAATATCAGTGCAGTAATATGTTTGTTAACCCTGCTCTGATCGAGCGTCTTGGTCAAGCGGGAGAGCAACAATCCCACCAGCTTTCTTCTATTAAACGCGTGATTTCAGCAGGTGCGCCAGCGACTATTTCATCAATAAAACGATTTAGTCAGATGCTCAATTCTGGGGTAGAAGTGCTTAACTCCTACGGTGCAACAGAGTCTTTGCCTATCAGTAAGATAGGCAGTAATGCGTTGTTTAACACCACAGAGGTAACAGACAAAGGGGGCGGTATTTGTGTTGGCCGTGCTATTGATGGTGTCGAAGTGGCGATTATCGATATTAACGAACAAGCGATTGCTAATTGGCATAATGACTTGTGTCTACCAGCTAATCAAATTGGTGAAATTGTAGTAAAAGGGCCGATGGTGAGTGCTAGTTACTATCAGCGTGATAGTGCTACCACTGCAGCTAAAATTGTTGATACGGATGCGATACGCCACCGAATGGGAGATTTAGGTTACCTTGATAGTGATGGCTTACTGTGGATGTGCGGGCGTAAAGCACACAGAGTCGATGCTGACGCCTTGCCTGCAAATCATAATCAAGCAAAACGTTATTACTCTATACCCTGTGAGCGCATTTTTAACACTCATAATGATGTAAAGCGCAGTGCCTTAGTCGGGGTACACGTTGCCGGTAAAATGACGCCATTGATCTGTATTGAGCTAAAGCAATCAGTGGCTTGCTCGCTCTCTAGCGTGCTTTATAGCGAACTTCGTGCGATTGCTGAGAAGTACCCGCAAACTCAGGGGATTGAGCGGTTTTTAATTCATCCTGATTTTCCGGTAGATATTCGTCATAACGCCAAAATTTTTAGAGAAAAGCTTGCGATTTGGGCGCAAAAACAGATTAAGGAATAGCGATAGTGTCAGCTTCTGTTACACATGACTTTCAGCAGTTATTACCGCAAGAGCAAGCAGCTTTAACGGCGCTTAAGCAAAATATTACTCATGCCTTTGTCACAGGCGCCGGCGGCTTTTTGGGTGAGGCGATCTGTAAGCGACTCATTGCTGCGGGTATAAAGGTCACCGGCTTTGCTCGTGGCGATTACCCAGCATTAAAGGCGATGGGCGTGAATATGGTTAAGGGCGATATTGCTGATGAGACAGTGTTAGTCAAAGCAATGCAAGGCTGTGATCTGGTGTTTCATGTCGCCTCAAAAGCTGGAGTATGGGGCAGTAAGCAAAGTTACTATTCGCCTAATGTAGATGGTGCACGTTTTATTATCAATGGCTGTAAACGGGCCAATATTGCACATCTAGTATATACCAGCACTCCGAGCGTAACTTTTGCTGGTAGTGATGAAGCAGGCAATGACGAGTCGGCGCCATATGCAACAAACTTTTTAAATTATTATGGTGAGTCAAAAGCGATAGCAGAACAAATGATGCTGGCAGCTAATGGAGCACGCCTTAGTAACGGTGAGTTATTGGGCACTACCGCATTAAGACCACATTTAATTTGGGGCCCAAATGATCCTCATTTGGTGCCAAGAGTACTAGAGCGAGCGAGCAAAGGTCGGCTCAAGCTAGTAGGAAAACAAGATAAACTGGTAGATACCATTTATGTGGGCAATGCCGCTTATGCACATATTTTAGCGGCAGTGACTTTGAGCAGTAAAAGTGACGAACATGATTTCAGCTCCAGCCAAACTGCTTGTGCCGGTAAAGCTTATTATTTAAGTAATGATGAACCCATCACTATGGCGGCGATGCTCAATAAAATTCTTGCTTGTAAAGCCTTGCCACCTGTAACTAAACGCGTACCTGCTCAAGTTGCCTATGTTGCAGGCTGTGTACTTGAGTCGGTATATGGTTTGTTAGGCAAGCAAGACGAGCCGATTATGACACGCTTTGTTGCTAGGCAATTATCAACTAGCCACTACTTCAATATTAGCGCGGCTAAGCGAGATTTAGGTTATAGCGCATTAGTGAGCATTGATGAGGGCATGCAGCACTTAAAGGCATCGCTTAGCCACTAACAAACGCGGTTCTTGTTGTGGTGAATTGATTAGCTTGTCTCAGCGTCGCAAAATTCTCGCTTAGCGACCAAATTTTTATATTAATTGGTATAACTCAATAACCAGTAACTTTCTGGGTTATCAGGGCATTGAAATGGTCCGCATTCGGCAAAAGTACTAAGCACATTCAGCAAGGTTATCAGGAGTACAGATATTACTGCTAATTTACTTAAAATGGGCATTGATTTTAATGCTTGAAAACGTGGGGCTTGATATTGAGATGAAAATGACAGCATCACGGTTGTGCCGAAAATAATAATGCTAAAGGTGATAAAAGCCCATGTGTAGAAGTGATACGCGAAGAAAGCATCGCCGTAGTACGGTGTACCTGGGATGACATGCAGCGCTACTTGGCGAAGCGCTACAGCAGCTCCAAATAAAGCGGCAAAGATCATAATGGCATAATGTACTGGCCTTGGGCCATAAATGACATTGCAAATTAAACCAAACATGACTGCGACAAAACCGACACGCTGCAGTAAACAAAGGGGGCAGGGCAGCTCTCCGGCAACGAATTGTGCATAAAACCCAAAAGCCAGCACTATAGCAATCGCAATTGCACCAAGTGCGTTCAATTGTCTAGATAATTGCTCTGTCATGTTGCCACCTACAATAAAATAGCTAACGTATCGCTAGCATGATGAGAAAACCAATAGATACTGATCACTAGTGATAGGGCAAAGCTATAGATAGCGAGGCTGCGTTTGTTATAAACCGCGAATAAGATTGCGACTAAAAACAAAGCAAAAAGCAGTGTCATCATAATAAACTCCTTTAAATGTTCAGCAATTGCCTATAACGCTCAGTTGATGCGTTTTGCCTAGATACTAGTTACGTAAAGTCTAATGTAAATTGGTCTAATGTGTTAATTTTGAAAAATAATATATAAATTTCTCTCTGTAGAGCTTGATGCTGCATGCTGTTCATTAGGTTGGATTACGGTGAGTTTAGGCTTTTCGTTAAAATTTGGATTTTTAATTATCTACAATAAAAGGAATTTAGGTTTGTTGAATAAGGTATTACTTAACAGTATTTTTGCAGCGGCGCTTTTATTAACGACGCCATCTTTTGCTATCGCTCAGGATAATCCGTTACAGGGAAGTTGGAAGTTAGTGTCAGGTAAATATTTAGATGGTAAGGGTAAGTGGGTCGATTATGCAGATTTAAAATTGAGTGCCATTAAGCTGATTTCTGCTAATCATTTTAGCTTTACAACAGTCAAGAATATTGGCACGACGGAACAACCTAAAAATGAGTTTTGGGCGGCGGGTACTGGTCGCTATCAGTATACTGCAACCGACTATGTTGAGTTTCCCGAATTGAACTCTTTTGGAGTAAAGCCCGGTGTGTCATTTGCGTTTACCTATGAGCTTAAAGGGAATGAATGGCATACAAAGCGCACAGAAGATGGGACGTTGAAAGAAGTTGAGGTTTGGGTAAAGCTCGACTGAAACTGACTAATATTTAGCGTAAGTAAAATAGTAAAGTTAAATCGCAACAGGAGTACATGATGACAGCTAAGTCTAATAGGGATATTGAGAAAATTTATAGTAATGAAGAGTTCGTTGCGAAGCTTAGGCGCCTCGCTGACGCGATAGAGTCAGGCGATAAGTTTGAAATCCAAATCGCCGGAGAGCGGATCTATGTGCCAGTGCGTGCTCAATACAGTATTGAACATGAACGCGGTGATTCAGAAGAAGAGATTGAGTTTCAAATTAAATGGGAAAACTAAATCGCCACAAACGAATCTAACCGCTATAACGCAGTGTTTTGCTAGGCACTGCGTTTTTTATTTTTGTAACTGTTTACAGATCTTTGGATCATTTAATAGATTGATCATAGGTGAGAATAATGGGTCAGGTAAGTTATTCAGCTCGAACCATTGCCATTGCTTACATTTCTCAGGCTCGGTTACTGTAGGTTCACCACCTGTATATTGGGCGCGCAAAAACAAGGTGACGTAATGTTTGTCTTCGGCTTTGAAAATATCATTGGTAAAACTTAAGTTTTCAAATGAATCTACAACTAAGCCGGTTTCTTCTAAGGTTTCTCGTGCGGCGCATGCTTCAATACTTTCACCCACTTCGAGGTGGCCGCCGGGTGTGGCCCAAGTATTAGCGCCATGAGAGCCTATTCGCTCGCCAAGTAATATTTTGCCATTGTGCATGATGACAACACCGACACCGACTCGTACCTGCTTGTTCACGGCATTTCCTTTCGCAATATTGAGTAGCCTAATCGCTACAGTTAGCTTAACTTTTAATTGTTAGGATGCAAAATGATGTTAACAGCACCCTCAGCGGCTAGTATTCCTCTAAAACAATTATCTGCTCATCAATGCTTTGCACCACAAAAGCAATTGAATGCTGTTGCTTTTGAAAACCAGCAGAGCAAATAGCCATAGAGCCTGAACCACATGTGATCTCAGGGTAAGCCTCACTGAAAGAAAGCTCGCCTTGCAGCTTTGGAATAGTCTGCCAACCATTTGCTAAAAGCTGACTCTTTACCACCTCATAGGGTTGGCCTTCAAACTGAGAAGGATCTACATCATGGGCTGAAACAGTAAAGGCGGACAGCATAGCTAAACAAAGGCTAAGTTTAATTTTCATTTTCATTATGAACCTTAAAATAATGACTTAGTCTAACTGTAAGCAGGCTAAGTTCAGTTAATTAAACCTAAATGACGGGATTGGATAACCTGATCCGATTAAGCCCGCTCATCTTTGGTAAATGCCTCATGATAAGCAATCATAAAGTCTTCACGGATCAACTGCTCTAAATGAATAGCCTGTTCGGTTGGGCAAAAAATCATAATGTGTACAAATTGCTCACCATTTATGCCACTGGTAATGTGAATATGTGGTTCGGCGCCGGGGAGATCAACACCCGCATGCTTTTCTATTACGCTGTTATAGCGTTTTGCAACCTCACTAAACTCTTCACAATGGGCTTCGATCTTCTCATGTAACTCGGCAAACAGCGGGTACAAGTTAACAAACTCGACCACAGTAATTTGAAATTCATGGTAAACATAGCGCTTCATAAAATTGAGGTTTTTAACGGCATAACTAAAAAACATGCTGTTAGGTAAGGTGGCAGTCTTACCGGTAAAGTGATACTGACCATGGTGAAGATCAATTTCTTGAATAACTGTCGCCATCAAGTTGTGTTCAATTACTTCACCGCAGATTTTACCGACTTCAATCCAGTCACCAATCACAAAAGAACGCGAACTAGCGCGTTGAATTGAGCCTGTGAAACAAAGAATAATCTCTTTCGATGCCACCACAAAAGCGATGGCGATAGCGGTAACTGATAAAGCAAATTTACTGATCTCTGTTTGCCAAAGCATAAACAGAATCACAATGATTAAAATAAAGGTGCCGTTTTTAGTACGAGACATCCACTTACGCTGTACCTCTGTCAAAAAGGCGACATCGCCACGAATACGAGAGATCACCAAGCGCTTAATCATTGAAATGAGAATAATGATAAGGACCGTAAGCAACAGCTTATGGGTTAATAAAAAATCGACGGCAATGGTGAGTTGTTCCACATGTACCCCTGCTAACGTTTATGCTTGTTAATTTTAGTTATTTGATTGAAATTAGCTGCATAATCATCGAGCTTTAAGCAACTACTTCGTTATCAACTCACTGTAAAGTTATCACTATCAAAAAACAAGTTAAGCCCTTTGACTGCCTAGTTATTGCTCGTTATTTCCGTAACTGAACTTAGTGGCAAGTTGTAACAGAGGGGAAAAGTCATTTTAAAGCTTGAACTAGCCTTTATGTCGTTAGCATGTCATCGATGCACATCTATTAAAATGAGCACACTAAGAGATTTAGTTTAAAAAACTTGTGTTGAATGCATCTATTTTTACTCAAGTTTAACTATCTAATAGTCAAAAACAGAACAACTTATGTGAATTAATTGTTATTTTTGTAAACGATTTTGCGGTTGCAATATTGGTGTTAGCTATTGATTTTTATGTAATTAATATTTCTGAAATCCCACTGAAATACCTAGGCCACATTATTGAAGTCTTTTTGTCATGTCCAAGTATTAGCTTCATCTGCCAATTACTTGAACCCTTTAATCCGTCTTCGGAGATGACAATGGACTTGAAACATATTTTTAAACTCGGTGCACTTTCAACGGCAATGGCTTTAGCCGGTTGTGGTGGCGATATTAATATCAATACCGGTACTGAAGAAGTGGTGACTGAAACGCCAACGACACCGCCTTCACAAAGCGTACAAGCTGCTGCATATAGCGGTTTTGCAGAGCGTAACACCAGTCTTTCAATTGATGGAAAAGAAGTATGGACGCTTAAGGGCACATTAGCACCATCAAGCGCAGCATCAACAATTGGCTCTGGCGATACTGGTGGCCAAGATGCAGAAACAATCGTGCTTGGTAATGACGTAGTGTGGGAGTTAGACGGTGCGGTTATTGCTGGTGGCGATAAAGAAAACAGTGTCGTGTTAGAAGTGCGTGCAGGCACTAAAATTATCGGCGGTAGCGACTCATACCTAGTGGTTAGCCGCGACTCTAAAATTCACGCACAAGGCTCTGCAACGCAGCCCATTGTGTTTACCTCAAAAGAAAGTGCAATCGGCCAGCCCGGCGAAGCGGGACAATGGGGTGGTTTAGTGCTACTCGGTAATGCACCAGTTAATACTTGTCCAGACTTAACAGCGTGTGATGCGGCATTTGAAGTTGGCAGTCACAACTACGGCGGCGACAACACTGAAGATAGCTCTGGCACATTAAAGTATGTTCGGGTTGAGTTTGGTGGTTTTAAAATTAACGATACTCAAGAAATGAACGGGATCTCGTTTGCCGCAGTAGGTAGCCAAACAGTTGTAGACCATATTCAAGTTCACCTTAATAACGATGACGGTGTTGAGTTTTGGGGCGGTAACGTTTCAATTTCTAACGTGGTATTGACTGAGAATTTTGATGACTCATTAGATTGGACTAACGGTTGGCAAGGTAGCGCACAGCACGTTTATATTCGCCAAGCTGACAACGGTTCTAACCGTGGTATTGAAGCTGATAGTAATAGCGATGCATCGGCAATGCCACAGTCTCTGCCAGCTATTGCTAACGTGACCATTGAAGTGGCTAACGGTGAAAACAGCGGCGGTGATGATGCTGAAGGTATTTTATTCCGTAAGGGGACAGGCGCTCATGCTTATAACGTTCTGGTTAAAGGCGATGTTAACTCTGGTGAGTGTTTAGAAATCAATGATGATAACACGGTAGTCAGCACTCAAGATGGTGCACTCACAATGCAAAACAGCTTAGTGGATTGTGTTGAGCCGTTTAAAGACGCCAAAGTCGATGCTGAAGAAGGGCGCTCATTGGCACTTGATGTTGAAGCGTGGTTCTTAGGTCAAGAGGGCAACTTAGCCGGGGCATCAGATCTAAATGGTTATATGCCGAATACGGCATCGGTTGCGCTAACAGGTGGCGCAGCAGACTTAAGCAATGTGGATCAGCGCTTAGCTGATGCGCCATATATAGGTGCATTTGACGGCAGCAACGATTGGACTGAGGGCTGGACCACGGCGATCCATGATGATGCTACGCCTGCACCTGTGGCGCTACCGGTATTAACCTCATGCCCAGTAGGTACAAGTGCACAGAGCGTTGTTGCTGGCATTTATAAAGATGACAACATCAATCTAGTGTGTACGCTAGAGGGCAATGTGACCAGCAACACCACACTGCTTGCTGGTGAAAACGTAATGTACAAAATTGATGGTGGAGCAGTGGTTGTAGGTGGTGATAACACGGACTCTGCGACGTTAGCCATTCAAGCGGGCGTAAAGTTATTTGCAACAGACAATAGTTACATCGCAGTGAGCCGTGGCTCGAAGATCATGGCTAAAGGTAGCGCAGAACACCCAATTGAAATGACCTCTGAGCAAGATGTGATTATGGGCGCTGAAGGGGCTCGCGGTCAGTGGGGCGGTTTAGTCTTACTGGGTAACGGTTTAACGAACAAGTGTGATGATCCAAATAGTTGTGATGTGGCATTTGAAGTCGGTGATTTTCCATATGGCGGTAATGATAATGCTGATAGCAGTGGTCAAATTAGCTATGTGGTAGTGAAGTATGCTGGCTTTAAAGTGAACGATACCCAAGAGATGAACGGTATTTCATTTGCAGCAGTGGGCAGTGGCACTCAAGTTGATCACATTCAAGTTCATGCTAATGGCGATGATGGCGTTGAGTTCTGGGGTGGGGCGGTCAACATGAAGTATGTGTATTTGACTGAAAACTTCGATGATTCACTCGATTGGACTAACGGCTGGCAAGGTAAGGCACAGTTTGTCTATATCACCCATGAAGATGGTAGCGCTAACCGTGGTATTGAAGGTGATAGCCATAAAGGTACTGGTGATACACCAGTGTCTAAGCCAGTACTATCGAACGTAACAATTTTGCCAGGCGTAGATATTGAAAATGCTAGCGGTGATAAAGGCGAGGGCATTTTACTTCGAGTTGCAACAGCAGCTTCACTTAATAACGTATTGGTACAAGGCCGTAAAGGAGCAAGTTCTACCACTGAGTCTGGTGAATGTTTAGAGCTAGATGGAACCTATGCGGATCTTGTTGATAACGTAACCAATAACCAGCTAACTATCTCTCACTCTGTTATTGATTGTAATGAGCCATTTAAATATAGCTCTGACAATGCAGCTACAGCGGATGCGGTAAACGTAGAAACTTGGTTCTTAGGTCAAGCGGGTAATAGTACTGCGGCAGTTAGCATTACTGACGGTATGCCTGCAACAACTGATACCACACTGCTAGGTCAAGGTATTGACATGAGCAGCGACAGCTTCTTTGAGGCGACTGACTATATCGGTGCATTTGATGGCACTAATGATTGGCGTCAAGGTTGGGTACATACCCCTAACTAAGTCTGCCTTACTTCGGGTCTTTTCAAATCCACTCAAGCTTATTGAGTTGCGATTTGAAAAGAAACGGGGTGTGTACTGTGTCATTTAAAGCCGCAGCAACGCGGCTTTCATTAAACTGCATTCAGGATAGTCAGTATGAAAACCAAGCCGAACTTTACCTTAACTAAGCTCAGCCTTGCTGTTGCTTCGGCAGTGTCTGCAGCTGCAGTATTCGCGGCTGCTCCAATTTACGCTCAAGACCAAACATTAGACAATGGTGAAGATTTTCCCATTGAACGTATTGAAGTTACCGGCCGTTTACGTACCTCTGCTTCAGAAGCGATGGAAGAGCGCCGCGAACAAATCGCAGTTGCCGATATTATGGGCTCAGAGCAGATTTCGCGTACTGGTGATAGCGATGCTGCATCAGCACTGCGCCGAGTTACGGGGTTAACCCTTAAAGATGGCAAGTTTATTTATGTGCGCGGTCTTGGCGAGCGTTATTCAAGCACTTCGTTAAATGGTGCCGTGGTGCCATCGCCTGATCCCACTCGTAATGTGGTACCGCTGGATATGTTTCCGGCTTCAATCATTGAGTCATTGTCGGTACAAAAATCAAGTACTGCCGCAATGCCTGCGGCATTTGGCGGTGGCCATGTTGATATTCGAACTAAATCAATACCGGCAGATCTGTTTTTTAAAGCATCGCTAGGTGGTCGTTTTAACAGTAACGACAGCCAAGATACCTATACATACAACGGCGGTGATGACGACTGGTTTGGTAAAGATGATGGCACCCGTGAAATGCCATCAAGTATTAACCAAACCTACCGCCAATATGGCGGCATTAGCCCAATTGATATTGTGACGGGTTCAAACGGTCAAATCGATTTTCAAGCAGCACAAGAGATGAATCGTCAACTTGGCCTTGATATTAACCGTGATATGACAGTGCAAACTAAAGATACAGATCCTGGTATTCGCGGCAACATTGCTGTGGGTAACAATTGGGACATTGGCGAAGAATCGATTTTCGGTTTTATGGCTGCGGCTTCTTACAAAGAGCAAGCTGAAAACTATACCAAGCTCGATGTTGAATTAGATGGTGATGAAAACCAAGCACAAATTGAGAATGAAAAGCAGATTGTAGGCACTGACTCAATCGTACAGATCTCAGGCATGCTTAACATGGGCTTTGAGTTCAACGTTGACCATAAAATCGAGACCTTTACGACTTATCTAAGAGATACTTCGGACGATGTGTCGGTGGCGATGGAAGAAACTATCGATACCTTAGGTGAACCTAACGCACTGCAGGTTTACAACATTGATTATGAAGAACGATCATTGATTAGTAATCAAATTAAAGGTCAACACTTTTTCGAAATGTTGTGGGACTTAGAAGCGAACTGGATGTACTCGGATGCTCGTTCAGAGCGCTATGCCCCTAATGAGCTGTCGTATACCTATAACGTAGTGGTTGATGACAATGATGGCTTTAGCTCACGCAACTTAAATACCCAAGATGCGCCAAAATATGTGTATAGCCAACTTGATGATGATACAACCAATTACGGTTGGGACTTATCACTGCCGTTAGAGTTTGATAGCACAATAGTGACGATTAAAGGTGGCTATCAATACTTTGAACGCACCCGTGAAAGTTACGCTACCCGTTTAGGTTTTGATGTGGATTTAAGCCCAACAGACCCTAATGGCGATATTTTATCGCAAGAGTTTGACCAGATATTTAGCAAGGATAATATCGCTAACGACACCTTAGGCTTTGAGCTTAAAGATGCGTCGACTGACACTGAAGATTACATTGCTGCTGAAAAGTTAGATGCTGGCTTTGTGAGTGTCGACTTTGATTTTGATGACGTGTGGCGTTTATATGCCGGTATACGTTATGAGGATTTTCGTCGAGTGACTTTGCCTATCGATCCTGACGGGGAGATCTCTGATGAAGGCGGCCGTTATGACCTAAGCGATTACGCTATTACTGAAGATGGCTGGTTCCCGTCAATGTCGCTCACTTGGAAGAATACAGATACGACTCAGTGGCGATTTGGTGCAAGCAAAACCATAGTTCGTCCTGATTTACGTGAAGTATCACCGGTGCGATTCCAAGATCCGGTAACAGGTTTTGACTTCTTTGGTAACCCAGAGCTGGAAAGCTCGAATATCTATAATCTCGATCTTCGCTGGGAATGGTATGGCGAAACTGGCAATAACCTCAGTGTGGGTGGATTCTATAAAGATATCGATGCACCTATTGAGCCTATCCAACGGATCTCTGAAGCGGGGCGTCAGCTTAAGTTTTACAACGCCGACTCAGGTTATATTTACGGTATAGAAACTGAGTTCCTGCAGTCTTTAAGCTTTTTGGGGGCAGAAAATAGTGTGTGGAGCAACTTCTTTGTCGCAGGTAACTTGACCTTGAGCGATTCTGAAATTGATATTGCACCTAATGGTGAAATTGACCCGACTAATAATAGTCGTCGCATGACCGGACATTCAGAGTGGGTAACTAATGTGCAATTAAGTTTTGACTCGCCTAATGAAGAGCACACAGCCACTTTGGTATATAACGTATTTGGTGATCGCATTGCATATGGGGGACGAGGTGGCTTGGATGATGTGTATGAGCAACCATTTCAAAGCCTAGATTTTACCTATAGCTATTTTCCACTAGAAAGCTTGTCTATCAAGCTAAAAGCGAAAAACCTATTGGGCTCAGAGACCGAGTATGAGCAGCAAAATATAACCGTTTATGCCAAAGACCCAGGTACTGAATATACTATCGACATTAGTTATCAGTATTAATAAAACAGGCAGTACAAGCACTAGCGAGTCTGTTATCCGCTAGAAAACGCCGTAAACGCTTCTAATCCTTTTACGTTTACGGCTCCAAAGGCCACTTTTTCTGGACAAAAAAGTGGCCTTTTTACTTACATAACCTGTAGGGTTTTAAAATCACTCGCTGTAGTCGTATGATTATTGTATACCTGAATAAAGCGGTAAATAACGCGAGTCTTTGCATGAAAAAACCATTACCTGTGCTGTATTCACTCAGAAATTGTCCTTATGCGATGCGCGCAAGGTTGGCGATATTTGTATCTGGGCAAACGGTTTGTTTACGCGAAGTATTACTAAGCCAAAAGCCTGCGCAATTGCTAACGGCTTCAGCGAAAGGCACAGTGCCTGTATTAGTACTGCCTAGTGGCGAGGTGTTAGAGCAAAGCCGAGATATTATGTTGTGGGCGTTTAGCCAGAGTGACCGCAACAACTATTTACTCCATCAAGTACTTGATAATCACAAGCAAAGTGCAGCCCAAACAATGCAGCAGTTGATGACTCAGTTTGACAGTGAGTTTATTCTCCGTTTAGAGCATTATCGCAGCGCTAAACGCTATCGAGACCCTAAGTTATTGCGCTATCGCGCCGAGTGTGAAGTTTATTTGCAACAGCTAGAATCGCGTTTAGCTCAACACCAGTTTTTATTTTCTGATCAGGCGTCGCTTGCGGATCTTGCGATGATGCCTTTTATTCGCCAGTTTGCTCGAGTAGAGCGGCAATGGTATTTACGCTCGCCTTATCCTGAGGTGCGGCGCTGGTTAGATAGCTATTTACAAAGTGCCATGTTCAGTAAAGTCATGGCACAATACCCTGTATGGAAAGAGGGCGTGAATGAGACGTTATTTAGCGGCGTATAAAGCCTGATACCAATCAGTTTCTAGCCCACAAAAAATGTGGGCTGTTAAGTTACACTGTTACTTGAGTTGAAACTCTGGGCGATAGTGTTGTGGTAGTTCAAACACCTTGTGCTCGCCGCTCAATGGGCAGACAAAGCTCAAATGGCATGAAGTAAGTTGCAAGTTAGGCGTATTTTCACTGCCATTACCATGTTGTCTGTCACCGACAACCGGATGGCCTAAACTCGCCATATGAATACGGATTTGATGTTTACGCCCAGATTCAATTTTTACCTGAACCTTAGACTGATTTAGCTCGCTGTTATATTCGAGAATATGAGCATGGGACAACGCTGATTTGTTATCGACATCGGTATCAATAGTGATATTGCCTTCAGGAAACTTACCCTCAACAATCACTTGGTAAAATTTATTGAGTGCTCGGGTTTCAAATAGTTGGGCAATTGCAGCCGTCACTTTTTTACTGTGGCCAAGCACGATCAGTCCGCTTGCTGCGAGATCTAAGCGATGAATGATATAGGCGCTGCGGGCAGGGTCTAAATGGGTTTCTGCAAAGCGATTAATGGTGGTGTGATCGCTCCATTTAGAGCCTTGGCAACGTACGCCAAATGGCTTAAACCAAATGCTATATTGGCCTTGGTCAAATAGCAGTTCTGGCGCAGTAACGACTTCATCTAACACTGCTTGGTTGTAGTAAAGGTGTAGCTCATCACCAGCCTTCAATGGCTTTTTGGCACGGCGTAAACGATTAGTTTGCTTACCATGACTATGCCAAACCGCCCCTTTTTGCATAGCTTGTTTAATGTTCTGCTTTGATAGACCTGTATCTTCTGCGAGTAGACTCGCGGCATCGAGCTCTGCTGACTGGACTTTTATGTGGGTTTCTATTTTCAATGGGCTCATGCTTTTAAGCTATCAACAAGAATTAATCTACAGGCGATATTACACTATTACGCTGTTTTTAGCTCATAGATACGTTTATCTTGTGGTCAGTTGAGAGGTTTACATTTTGAGCTAGTCGATTAATGTAAACTTGGGCTATTCATATTAATTAGCGCAACACCGATAACAATTAAAATCATGCCAAATAATGTATCTAGGTTGGGCATTTTACCTAGAAACCTGCCGATTAGCGTGATCAATACTATGCCTGCACCACACCATATGGCATAGGCAACATGTGTAGGAATACTCACAGAGGCCAGCGATAAAAAATAGAAGGCTCCAGCATAACCAATGCCGCATGCTATTGACGGAATTAAGCGACTAAAGCCCATCGTTACCGGCAATAAGCTGGTGGCGATGACTTCGCAAATAATGGCCAAGATCAAATAAAAATAGCTATTCATATAAATGCCTACAGAAAAAATACGCCCAAAAAATGCTTTGGGCGTGAGGTTGATTGAAAGGCTTAGCAAGCTTTCAATATCATCATGACTACAATGGGTTTACTAAGCATTATTAAGAGCATTGGTAATCGATTATGTTGGTAAACCGTGGCAGTGAATATTGTTTGATGGAGCAAATTTAATGCAAATTGTCTTGTTATCACCTCATGCTAGGCTTAGTGTTGAATACATAGAAAACCGAGGTAATACACTGAGAAGTATTAGTGAACTCAAATTGAGTTGATATTCAGGATATTGCCACTCAAATGGAGTGAGTTATGGACACCCAGTTAGCATTAAGAGTTAACCATTGGATAGCAAGCGACCCAGATCCACTAATGCAGCAAGAGCTACAGACATTGCTCGATGCCGGTAATGAAACTGAACTCGAAGCACGCTTTAATGGTCGTTTAGCCTTTGGCACCGCAGGGCTTCGTGGTGTGGTTGGTGCAGGGCCAACTCGCATGAATCGTCTAGTGATCCAGCAAACATCAGCGGGGTTAGGGGCTTACCTAAAGGCACAAATAAGCGATGTGGCAACACGTGGTGTGATAATTGGCTACGATGGCCGTCATGACTCTAAGCAGTTTGCTCACGATGCCGCGGCAGTATTAACGGCTTTGGGGATAAAGGTTTACCTCACTGCGGATGTCGCAGCTACTCCGCTAGTCGCATTTGGGGTACTGCATTTAGGTGCAGCAGCGGGCATTGTGGTAACAGCGAGCCATAACCCGCCACAGTATAATGGTTATAAGGTGTATTGGGGCAATGGCGCGCAAATTATCCCGCCACATGATAGTGGCATTGCCGCATGCATTGATAAGGCTGCAACAGAGAATATTAATTTATTAGACGCCCAGCAAGCGCAAGCTGCAAACTTGCTTGTGATGTTAGAGGATGAGTTTTATCAAGCTTATCGTCGTGGTGTTAATCAAGCCGGTGTTTTACAGAACCATACCCAGCCTGATGCGGTAAGTTTGGCATATACAGCCATGCATGGTGTAGGTAACAAGATGGCACTTGATGTGCTAAGAGATGCTGGTTTTACCAAGGTGTATTCGGTAGCTGAGCAAGCGCAACCAGATGGCGATTTTCCAACGGTGAACTTTCCTAATCCGGAAGAAAAAGGCGCGATGGATATGGTGATTGCTGAGGCGAAAAAGCATGGTGCTATGTTAGCCTGTGCAAATGACCCAGACGCTGATCGTTTTGCGGTTGCTGTGCGCACAGAAAGCGGTGATTACCAGATGTTAACCGGTGATCAGGTAGGTGTGTTGTTTGGCCATTACTTGCTTACACATGCTAATGACAACGAAAAGCTGACCTGTACCACAATTGTTTCTTCTAGCTTATTGTCAAAAGTGGCGCAAAGCTTACAAGCTAATTGCCGTACCACTTTAACAGGGTTTAAGTGGCTAACGAATGTGGGGATGAGCGAAGAGACTGATAATAATCGTTTTATTTTCGCTTACGAAGAAGCTTTAGGTTATACCGTTGGCTCAATGGTGTGGGATAAAGACGGCTTATCAGCGTTAGTCGCTTTTGCACAGCTAACTGCCGAACTCGCTAGCCAAGGCCAAACCATTTGGGACAGACTAGAGAGCATCTATCGTCAGCATGGTTTCCACCTAAATGCTCAGGTGAGTATCGCACTTAAACCGACAACGCCAAATATCGGTGCTTATTTACGTGAACATCCACCGTTAGCGATTGCAGGACACCAAGTGGTATCAACTGATGATATCAGCATCAGCAAACGTGTATTTAGCGATGGCAGGGAAGAAGATATCGCGCTACCTAGCAGTGATGTGCTTATTTATCGTTTAGAAAACGGCGCTAGAGTGATTGTTAGACCATCGGGAACAGAGCCTAAAATTAAATGTTATTACGAAGTGGTAGAGGCAATGACTGAGGCTGATACCTTAGCCAGTACACAACAAAAAGCGCAAGCTGAGATGCAGCGATTTATCAATGCTCATCAAGCAGATTTACCGCAATAATTGGGTCATTTTGTCTGTATCGGTTGATGTGTGTCACACTTTTGCAGATTGTATGTTTAACAGAGGATAACCGCTAACTAACTATTTTATTTAAGTTATTTTTGTTATTATTCGCCATATTGCGCAGTAAGAGTTGAGTATAAGCTCACTCTTACTGGGAAGTGGATATTAATAATAAGAGCTAAAATAAAAAATGATTAAGGTATGGATAGGAATAGTACTTTGTATCGCCAGTTTTTCTTTTGATGCATTGGCAGCGAAAGAAGAGATAAAACCTTTAGTATTATTCCAAGGAGAGGTTGCCGAGGGCTCATTTCTGCATATGGTAGAAAAGGGCGTATTAGCTTTCGAGCAGGCGACCTCAATTACTGTTGTACAAAAACGTTTACCGCGTGGCGATGAGCGTTACTTAAAAGAACTTGAGAACAGTGCTAAGCAAGGTTTTAGCCCGATAATAGTGCAAGACTCCAATTCACTTGCACGGTTTGCCAATATTGCGAAGGCTTATCCCGCCACCAAGTTTATTTCCTTAGATGTTGCTTATGATGTACCCAACATATTGGCCCTAACATTTAACCATGCAGAAGGGGCTTATGTGGTTGGCTTTATGGCAGGGTTGAAAACTAAAACCAATAAGGTTGGCTTTATTGGCGGTCTTGATATCCCGGTGATAAACAATTTTCGTTGTGGTTACGAACTTGGATTACAGCAAGCTAACGCCAATGCAACCCTAGTCACTCGTTATATCAATAAGGGCACGTTTTCGTGGGATGACTTAGATTCCGCTCAGCAGTTATCGCAGCAAATGCTGAGTGACAATGTTGATGTTATTTTCCCAGTGAGTGGCATGGCAAGTAAAGCTGTGATGGATACCATGAAAGCCGCTGGCCTACAGCATTATAGTTTTGGTATCGATGCCAATAGTAATGCAGACTATCCACAAACCTTACTCGCTTCATTTGAAAAACGTTCTGACAAGGCGGTGTTTGCCGCATTAATGTTGTTGAAAAATGGCATTTGGAATGGCACTGAAAAGCATTTCGGGATTAAACAAGGGATTATTCAAATCACAGTTAATCCAGAAAACACAGCCTTAAACGCCAGTGATAAAGAAAAGGTCGATGAGCTTATTACGCAGTTAAAGGGTAAGAATAATCGCATTTCTCGTGAAATTTTAACCCATTGTAAGGTGTAATAATGAAACGGCTATCGTCCCATATCATTATGCTTTACATGGTGCTGACCTTAGTACCACTCCTTATCATTGGTGGTTTTACCGTTACACGTACCTATATTGCTGAGCAGCAAGAGTGGACCGATCTCTACGAGAAGGTATTGTTGCAGCAGTTGCTTAATGCCGAAAAATCGTTAGCTGAGTTTGATTTAGCGCTAGCTGAGTTGGTGGTCAATGATTTTTCCCGGTTAGATTATATTCGCTCGGTCAAGCTAGAGTCCGATCTATATGCGATGACGTTCGCTGAGGTGATCAACACTAATACCAGCTCAGATAATCTAATGTTGCTGACTTACCCAATTGTTGGCGCTCAAAATGATAGGTTAGGTCAACTGATAATTTATAAAGATAAAGATGCTTTTAGCTCCCATATCATTTATTCGGTGTTACCTAAGATCATATTTTTTGCATTGCTAGTGAGTTTTATTTCATTTCTATTTAGCCGTAAAATTTTGGCGATACTAAAAAAGCCTTTTCAGGATGTGCACCGTTTTACGGCCTTGGTTGCCAGTGGTGAATTTAATACGCCACCACCAAAACACCACAAGTTTATTGAGATCAATGCGATTTTTTCTTCTTTAGAGCTGATGCGTGTCAAGCTATTAACCTCTAGAAATCAACTGCAAAAAAGCGAAGAAAACTATTCTCGTACCTATAATTTGACTCAAGTATGTTTGTTTGTTGTTGATGTTAAAAAGTGTCATATCGTAAGGGCGAATAGAAGATTTACCGAGCAAATTGGCAATATTGCGATGGTCAATTCGCATCATGCCTCGCGCTTGCAACGATTTATCACTCTGTTACTTGAGCGACAAGGGAGCCATAGTTTTGAATATGCGATTAGCGTTAATGGTGTAACCAAACACTTTCAGGTGAATTATTCTGAACGGATCAAAAATGAAATTGAGTGTTCAGCAATGGATATTAGTGAGCTTGTTAAGGCAAGGGAGTCGGTAGTGATGCAACTGCAGACCGACGCGTTAACCGGTATTCCTAATCGGGTGAGCTTTAATCAGTTCGTGCAGCAAGTTGAGAATAAACAGCATTCACAGTTTACATTGATGATGCTGGATTTAAATGGTTTTAAAGGCATCAATGATAACTATGGTCACCTTGCAGGTGATGAAGTATTAAAAGCAACCGCACAGCGGATTACTGATTATATTCAAGCATTTGGTTATGTATATCGCTTAGGCGGAGATGAGTTTATTATTAGTTTGCTGGGAGAGTTCTCTGAGGCAAAATTACGTCAGATAGCCCTTGATATTATTGCAAAGGTTGAAGCGCCTATCCCGTTCAATCAAATTCAATTGTCAGTGTCTTCTAGCATAGGAATAAGTTGCTTTGATGAGCGTAGCGGTATTTCAGTGGGTGAGGTATTTAATGATGCTGACATTGCAATGTATCACGCAAAAGTGAATCAACTACCACCGGTTTTCTCAACTGAGCTACGTGCTGCATAACCAGCAAGCTTAATGGCGTAAATAAAAAGCCCGCTTATGTAGGTAAGCGGGCTGTTATTTAAGAGATAATCATTACTTTATAGCATTAATGCTTTCAGGTTTTATCTCAGGTATTGTGAGTTCGAGTGATTTCACATAAGCGATACCACTTGCGCTGATCCCACCTTCATAGTCACGGCTACCGTCAGCGGTAACAACAGAAACTTCGCTTGGGTTCCATGCTTCAAAGAAGCTAGTTAGATCATAACCAGATACTTGAGAGGCACAGGCCATGAGTAAATCGCCTTCACTCAGACCTAAAGCGTTTTGCGCAGAACAAGCTTGATTGTCGATGTTGCGCGCTTCGCGGTGCATCATCTTAATCATGTTCCAACCTTCATCTTCGCCATAAAACTCAGGAATAGTTTCACCAACAAAGTGCGCTGCGATCTTAAAATGATCTTCGGCCCATACTTTTAGTTGAGCAAACATCACTAAGCGTGATCCCGCATCTCCATGACTCCAAACATGACCATGATCGCGGCTAATCATCATCGGCGCTTTTTGAATGTCAGTTTTAATGCGATCCATTTCGCCAGTGCCATTATTGCGTTGTTCTTGCATGTATAGCGCCAAGATATTGTTAGCAACTTCGGTAGCACCTTTAACATTAAATGGTGCTGCTGCTAAGTTATGGCCCACCTCATGCCATAGTAACCAGTCATCGACAGGATTAGTTGGTATGGTGTTGCGATTGCGGCTGTAGGTTGTACTCATAACCGGGTAGCCAGAGTGCGCAGCGCCAATAGAGATCTGCACATCGTTGACAAAACGGTGGCTATGCTCAGGCAGTGACTCATCGGTGAAACGCATATTACCTTGAGTGTTGTCTCTGGCATGGAAATCACTGGCTTTATTAGCAAAGCTATTCATGCCGTCAGCAAACTCTTGGATGTTAGTCGCTGTAACGTTTTGCACTGGTGTAGTGTAAACAAAGTGACCGGTTACAATTTCTGCTAAAGGCACATCTGGGTTAACTGGGTTTTTCCAATCACCGTCTTTCCAAAGTGACGCTTCAAGCACACCGCTAAAGCGATATTCAACGCTATTCAATTCAGTGGTTTTAGCTGGCTTGATATAGATTAGACCGCCATATGGTGCGATGATTTCAGTTGTATCACCAGCTGTGTGATGCCATGATTTTTGAACACGAGAAGGGCGCTTTAATGCCAATTCATGCTGATGTTTACCTGTCACATCATCCACTAATGCAACGGTGATCGTTGCGTCGTGATCGCCTGTTACTGTAACAACATTACGCTTCACCGCCCAAAGACCAGTTGATTGCATATTGTTTGCTGTGCCAATAACGGCATTGTTGAAGGTTTCAACGTTTACGCTAGCATGACCGCCAGAACTTGCGGTGTTACCCGGGTAGATGCTGGTGTCGACACTGATGTCATTATCCCAATATGAACGACCAAGCATAATCCGCGTTAACGGTTTTTCTTGGTAGTTTAGCGGGTAACTAGGGTTCAGCTCACCAGTTTCGGTAAGCATACCGTAGTCAGTTAACTTTTTACGAGTTTGTTCGTTACATGCATTATCAGGCTGATGAACATCTTGGGTGTAACAGTTAAGGAACTCAACGGCTTGTTTAAAGCCTAATTCGTCTTGTACACCTGCAACATACTGATACTGTTCATCATTCCATAGCCAAATTGATAAATTGTCATAGGTTTGATTGAGTTCATTTAGTGATAAACGTGTACCTTCATGACCTTTGCTGCGGTAATAGAGTTCATGCTGATATAGCTTAGTTACGTTGGCACCAAGGTTGGCTGCTTTTACCATAGTGTTAACCACATCGGGACTCATTTCATAGCGAGTAAAGCGTGGTCGGTAGTATCTATGTCCAGTAGCGAAACCATGGCCTTTACGGGTTTCTATACAGCCGATTTCATAGTCATAGTTTGCGTCAGTACACTCTTTTACTTTTGGAAATGCAGCTTTGATTTTGGCTACCGCTTCAAGGCGCTCAGCTTCAGTTTTGACACTGTAAAAGGCAAAGTTATTTTGCTCAGTGCCATCTTCAGCTGTGGTTTTGAACTGAGCGACATTAAATGTTGGCTTGTCGATTGGGCTTGGGAATGTCACAGTGCCGTCATCATTGACTTCAAACTTAGACATATCGTCAAACTTCTCGTAGGTCACAAGAGTGTCGGTAAAGCTTGCACGTGCATTAGGGTAAGGCGCTTGGCAGTAATAGCTTTCACCACAATACGCCTGACGCGTACGCGCTAGGTTAGCACCTCCCAAGGCAATGCCTGCCGTATCGGCAAGACGCGCAATTGGCTCTGGGTTTAGTTGCTCGATACCGTCCATAAACAAGATATTACCGCCGGCATTGACATAATTTATTAGTGCGGTGACATCGCTTGCTGACAATAATGGTTTACTGATGTCTGCGAGTACTTTTACACTCATTCCATCACCGAATAGACCTGTCTCGTAGGCTTGTAGAATTAATACAGGCGTAGTCGCAGGCACGAGATTGTCGTAGTTTCCGCTGCTAAATGTTTCTACATTTAACTTGTAGGACTCATCAATATAGAAGTCATATTGTTGGTTTGAGTTAACGCGAGAGTGCCAAACTTTACCTATGTTAGTGCCAACATTAATTGCGTTTTTACCGTTAGCATATTCAGGTACAAACCAAGTAAACATATTGCTAAAGAAGCGTGGCATACTGCCATTGTCTTTGCCTGCTTCCTCGCCACCAGCCCAGTAATTTTCTGGTTTGCTTAAAATATTGGGATACATGCTGTTACCCATAAACACGACATTGCCTTTACCTATTTGGCCGGCAGTGATAACCGGTAGATTATAGGTTGCAGTATCTTTGCCTACTTTTTCAGGGCGCTTAAGCACAACATCTGAATCAGCATCAATAATTTTTGCATCGGTTACATAAGGGAAGCCGTCATCACGACGATAAGCTTGCTCTGCGCCAAAGGGAAGCCAATAGTTCACGTCATTACGTGGCATTAATACTGGGAATGCAGTATTGGCGGTATTCATTGAACGCATAAAGCGGGCGAAACCTACCTCTCCGTAAAATGCAGAGTTGTCGTGAAATACATGGAATTGATCAACATCGCGGTATAACTGTTGCAGCGTATCAGTGACATATAAGCTCTTTTGCAGTAATGGACTGGCGGCTTGATATCGCGCTGCAGGGTTTTGATTAAGTTCGGCATCAATGATCTGTGCTAAACCGCTATCAAACTGCGCATTAAATTCATCGGGAACTCGATATTGGGTATCTTCGATTTGTGCGCCGTTAGGTAGGTTAATGTTAATGATTTCATTAATGGCATTAGGATATTGAGCAAAGACTTGATGTACATGCTCGCCAAAGCTGACTCCCTCACTAGAGTGAGTGGCGTAGCGCGCAACTAACGAGTCGATATTTTGCTTAACAATTTCATTTTCTGATACATCAGTCAGCAGGTATTCAACCTGATTGCCTTTGATTGAGCCGAAGGTGAAGGTATCAAGCCCTAAGGTGATAGTCTCACCCCAAATATAGGACATGCTGCCGCTTGCATCAGTGATGCCACGAGCAGACTTAGTGTAGTAGTTGATCCCTGCAATAGGTTTACCTGATGAGTCAGTTAACACGCTTACGGTTTTTACTGATACGTCACTACTCGGTTTATAGCTGTAAGCGTCTTCTGCCGCAGCAGATACAAAGCTGGCGTTAATATCAGGCTTAGCACCAGCCGACACTTCAGGGGTTAAACTTGTATCCACATGTGAGCTAGGTGCTTTATCTATTTCGTCAGTTTCTTCTGCCGCTGGTGGATTTAAAAACGCATCAATATCTTGGTTATTGCCGCTCGAAAATAATGGTGCAATATCAAAGCTGTCTAGTTCATCCAGACAAACCTCTGTACTGATAGCAGGACAGGTGCTGATCTTTGCCATGACTTTTGCACCAGCAGCAACGCTGATCCCATGGCTCCAATCATCTTTCATATCTAACGCCATGGCGTTATGGCTATCGCGAGTCCAGCCCTCAGGAAGTGGAATATCTTTGTTGAGTAGCTCTAGTGAACCGAATGAGCAGCTAACATTATCACCGTCTTTGAAGGTGAAATGACCGTTATCACCCAATTCTTGGCCGTTACAGTGGATCTGCCCTGTAAGTTTAGTGCCATTTAATAACAAACTTCCTTGATAGGTTTTCTTCGCTGGGAGAATTTCAGTTGGCGGTAAGGTTTCAATCGTGCCACTAACACATTGCTTATTGGTATAAGTGTCTTTCTCTGCTAACAATGCTGTACGAGCAGCTTGGCAAGCGTCGATACTTGGATAAGCATTTACCTTAAGTGCAGAAGCATCATTGATATGGTCTTTGGCGCTAGCGCTGCAAAAAAACTGCTCATCAATCGTGTGGCTAGCCGCAAAAGTGTCTTCACAAAGCTGGTCATCAATGATGTCAAATAGAGGCGTTGATGGTTCTAGCGGAATGCTAGGAATACTTGGATCAACAGGCTTAGTGGCGTCGCCGGAGCTATCTCCACAAGCAGTCAATAAGTTGCTGATTACTACAGCAAGTATTAGTTTTTTCATTCTATAGTCTCATAACCAAAAGCAAAGGTGCTTTCTTTAAAAGCTATCCGCAAATAGGTTTTAGAGAAATGCGCTTTCAACGCAACATTGGCTTATGAAGAGTAAGTTAAGCTGTTGATTTAAGGTAAAGGCGACAGGAAAGTGTAAATATTGAGTTTAATGGTAAAGTCTGAATTTAAAGGAAGCGGATTTTATCTCAATAGTAGGCAAATGAGTATGATATTTTAAACTTAAGTGATTAAAATAATTGGCTAAAATACCTCCATGTTCAATAGTGGAGCATTAGTTAAAATCTGCTCGCCGCAACCGCGGCGAGATCTAGGATTATACTGGCTTACATTGCGGCGTAAGCCTTGTTAACTTCTTCACTAATAATTGCTATACCTGCACGCATCTTGGCTTCGTCCTGTACATAGTTCATACGCAGACACTGGTGTGCGTGTTGCCACTCTTGTTTTTGGCCAAAGAAGAAATATTCTCCCGGCACAATCAATACTCCACGCGCTTTTAAGCGCTTATAAAGTTCCATGGTGTTGATTGGCAAATCATCAAACCATAACCAAAGAAACATTGCCCCCTCTGGCTTATGGATTTTAAAACGACTGTCAGTAATCGATTGCTGTAATAAATCGACTGCAAATTCCGATTTTTGCTGGTAAAACGGCTTAATCACTTCACTACTTAAACGCAATAAATCACCAGAATCGATCATATGTTTCGCAATCGCAGGGCCAAAGCCACCGGGTGCTAAGCTAATAATACCGCTCAGGTTGGTTAACGCTTGTGTGATCTCTTCATTGGCGATAACAATACCGCAGCGAACACCGGGCAGGCCAAGTTTGGATAAGCTCATACATAAAATGGTATTGCTGTTCCAAAACGGCGTCACTTCTTCAAAAATGATATTCGGAAACGGTGTGCCATAAGCATTGTCAATGATTAGCGGAATATCATGGCTGCGCGCCAGCTCATCTAGCTGGGCAACCTCATTATCCGTAAGAACATTGCCTGTTGGGTTGGTTGGTCGTGATACACAAATCGCAGCAATAGAGTTATCAATTTCTAATTGCTTAAAATCAACATGATACTTGAACATGCGATTATCAAGCGTTTCAATTTCCGGGCGGTAAGAGACAAAAATATCATCATCTAAGCCGGCATCTGCATAACCGATATATTCTGGCGCTAGCGGTAATAAAATCTTTTTATGGCTGCCATCAGCTTGCTTGCCGGCGAGTAGATTAAACAGATAAAAGAAGGCGTTTTGACTACCGTTGCTTAGGCTAATATTTTTCTCACTAATATCCCAGCCGTAGGTTTCACGTAGAAGAGATGCTAACGCTTTAAGGAAGCCATCTTTGCCTTGTGGGCCGTCATAGTTGCTGAGCGCGGCAACCAGCTCACCGTTGGCCAGCATGTCGGTTGTAGCTTGCTGAAAATAATCTTGCATTGCTGGTATTGCGGCGGGGTTGCCACCGCCAAGCATAATTGCTCCCGGAGTAGATAATCCTTCATTAAGATCATCCATCAGTTGAGTAATGCCGGAGTAACGATTAAATTTTTCACCAAACTTTGAAAACTGCATGCTATCTCGTACCGCTATTGCTTATGTACGCCTGTAGTAACAATACTCAGCACAAAAGGCACTTATTTTTTCAGTTTTTAGTGACTAATTTGGCATAAGTCATATTTTATTGATGAAATCGTAAATTTTTTGTGCAGTTGTTTTACTTGAAGTAAAAGCGTTCAATTTGCGCAGAATCTAACTCGCTCAGCCTTACTCCGTTGAACTTAGGGCGCTAACTATTGTTAAAGTGGCCGAGTTTTCTTACTATCAATGCCAATTTAAAATCATATGCTCACGCTTCTCGAGCCCCGCATTGAAAGATGAGACCCCATGAAATTTATCCATACCTCTGACTGGCATATTGGCAGGCAGCTTCACAACCAGAGTTTGTTAGACGATCAACGTTATGTGCTAAATCAGATAGTCGAGCTAGCAAAATCAAATGAGGTTGATGCGGTGGTGATTGCCGGTGATATTTACGACCGCTCCGTGCCGCCGGCTAATGCAGTTGCGCTGCTTGATGATGTGGTTAATCAATTGGTCAATCAGCTGGGTATTAAAGTCATCATGGTTGCAGGTAACCATGATGGCCATGAGCGTCTCGGCTTTGCATCACGACAAATGCAACAAAGTGGCTTGTATATTATTGGCCCGTTAACGTCGCAAATTGAGCCAATCATATTACAAGGTAAGCAGGGTGGAGCGGCGTTTTACCCTTTGCCTTATGCTGAGCCTGCTACAGTACGGCATCTATATGATTGTGACGCCAGCACCCATGAAGAGGCGATGCAAACCTTGCTTGAGGGCGTGACAGCACATGATAGCCAAGGCTTACCTAAAGTGGTGATTGCTCACTGTTTCTTAGATGGCGGTAGTGAGTCTGAATCTGAACGACCACTCAGTATTGGCGGCGCAGATAAAATCTCTCCAAGTTTATTTAAAGACTTTGCTTACACTGCGCTTGGTCACCTGCACGGGCCGCAATATAAAGGCCAAGAGCATACTCGCTATTCAGGTTCGATCCTTAAATATTCATTCAGTGAACAAAAGCAGAATAAGTCAGTGACTTTGGTGGAGTTTGACACAGATAACCTGCCGAAAATTAGCTTGTTACCGCTAACTGCCATGCGTGATGTACGCATTGTGGATGGCGCTTTAGATGAACTGCTGCTAGCTGGTGAAAACGATGCGAACCGTGATGATTATTTAATGGTGCGCTTATCAGACAAACACGCCATTTTAGATGCCATGGGTAAACTGCGTAATGTTTATCCTAATGTATTACACCTAGAGCGAACGGGGTTAATGGCAAATAACGAGCAACTGGCAATTCGCGCTGACCATATCAAAAAGGGCGAGTTAGAGATGTTTGCTGACTTTTTTAATCAAGTTTCAGGTGAGGCGTTAACGCCCGAGCAGCAGCAGATGATGGTTGCAACGATAGATGCGCTGCATAAGTCGGAGGATAACCGATGAGACCTTTATCGTTAACTATGGTGGCATTTGGCCCATTTGCAGGCAAACAGGTTATTGATTTTGAAACCTTGGGTAAGAACCCACTGTTTTTAATTAACGGGCCAACAGGTGCGGGTAAAACCACGATTTTAGATGCTATCTGTTTTGCTTTATATGGCAAAACCACTGGTGATGAACGTGAAGGCAGCCAGATGCGCTGTGATTTAGCGGCGGATAACTTACTGACAGAGGTGAGTTTTAAGTTTGAGCTAGGTGAGCAGCATTTTCATATTCGCCGAGTACCAGAGCAGCAACGCGCTAAGAAAAATGGTGACGGCTTTACGACTCAAAAGAGCGAGGCGCAGCTTTACAAGTTAGAAGCTGATGGTACTGAAGTGCCATTAGTTGCAGCAAAAGTGTCTGACGCCACAGCTAAAATAGAAGAGTTTACCGGCTTAGATGTTGATCAATTTCGACAAGTGATGGTGCTGCCACAAGGTAAGTTTCGTGAGCTACTAATGGCTGACTCTAAAGAGCGTGAAAAGATCTTTAGTCAGCTTTTTCAAACTCATATTTACCGTAAAATTGAAGAGAAATTAAAGCAGCAGGCAGCGGGTATTCGCAAAGACGTTGAAGCGATGCGCAATCGTCGTGACGGGATATTTCAAGGCGCAGATGTGGTAAGCGAACAAGCGCTTGTTGATGAACAAACTCAGCTACAGCCTCAGCTCGTTGCAGCAGAGGAGTTAAAAGCAGAGTCTGAACAACAGGTATTAGCTTGCAACCAAAAATTGGATAAAGCGTTACAGCAACAAGCTGACTTAAATAAGCTTAATCAGCTTAAAGCCGTTTCTGCTGAGCTGTTAAGTCAGCAACCACATATTGAACAGCAGCAACAGACATTACAGCTTGCTAAGCGGGCGCAATTGTTACACCCCTTGCATCAGTCGGTAAACGCTCGACAAGCCGAATTCGCACAATCTAAATCGGCACTTATCGCTAAGCAGCAGCAAGAACAACAAACGGCTAAAGCACTAGCTGATTCTGAAACCAATGTTAGCCAGTTGCCAGTCATTGAAGGTCAGATTTTAGCGGCGCAACAACAGCTGAAACAGCGACAAGATCTGATCCCGCAACTGACCGAAATTGATGGGCTTGTAGCCAAGCTGGCGCAAAAAGAGCAAGCAATGCAGCATAGTGAGCAGCAGGGTAAAGGGCTGAAGCAGCAAGCTGAAGCCCTAAGCGAGCAAAAGCGTGCGGCGCAAAATCAATTAGACGGATTAAAAGCGCAAGCTGCGCCGCTGTTGTCATTGCAGCAACAGCTTAATGATACTAAGCAGCATTTAAGTATCTATCAGCAGTGGCAAAGCCTTAACAATGAAATCGCCAATAACCTTACTAAATTGCAACAGGCTAAGCGCAATGGTGCTGAGCTTAATCAGCAGCATCAAGCGTTGAAAACAGCAAGTGAGACCTTGCAGTTTAAATGGCATAGCGGTCAAGCGGCAATTCTTGCTGCCAAACTTAATCCGGGTGATGCATGTCCTGTTTGTGGCAGTTTAGAGCACCCAAACCTTGCCAGCAGCCATGAAACGCCACCGACTGATGAAGCCAGAGAGCAAGCGCAAAACGCTGAAGCAGAGGCATTTGCTAAGCTAAACCAAGCCCGCAATGATTACCGCTTGCTACAGCAAAATGTGAGTAATTTAGAGCTGCGCGCTAATGAGTTGCAGCTACAGTTGGCAGATGTCGCAACGATTAGCTTTGAAGAGTTAAGTGCTAATTTGGCTCAAATTAGTCAGCAGTTTAATGACGCAGAAAAAGCCCAGCAGCAACAAGCTGAGCAAGATTCTCAACTGGTTAATATGCAGCAGCAAGAGCAAACATTAACCCAACAGTTAGAGCAAGTACGTGAGCAATATGCTGGCCTGAAAGAGCAAATGGCCAGTGACAAAGGTCAGTTGCAACAGCTTAAAGCCAATCTGCCAGATGATATTACAAGCGCTGAAGAACTTAACCAAGAGGCTGTCAGACTTAAGCAAAGTATTGAAGCAGAGCAAAGCAAGCTACAAAACTTGCGCACAGAACATGCTAACGCGCAGCAAAATCATGCCGCTGTAAAAGAAGCCTTAAAAGCGGCGCAACAAACTCAAGTCACCGCAGAGCAGCTATTTGAACAAGCACAAGCCGAGTTTAATACTCAGTTGCATCAATCGCAGTTTGTTGATTTGCCTGCCTATGAGGCAGCGTTACTAGATAGTGCAAGTCAGACGCAACTTGAACTGGTAATTAAAGACTTTGAACAGCGTAAAATCAGCAATCAAGCCAATATTGAGCAGCTTGATGCTCAATTAGCAGATATTGAACTGTTGGATGTAGATAAGCTTAGTCAAGATAAAGCGGAGATCAGCGCCAAGGCAACGCTAGTGCTAGACCAGTGGCAAAAATTAAGCGCTCGCGTGCAACAGCTGGCACAAACTCAGCATCAGCTAACTGAGCTTAATACACAGGCTAAGCAGCTTGAGTCGCAATATGCTGTGGTGGGCACTTTATCTGATATAGCGAATGGTCAAACAGGCAATAAAATAAGCTTACAGCGCTTTGTGCTTAGTGTGTTACTTGATGATGTCTTGCTTGCAGCTAGCCAGCGTTTACAGTTAATGAGTAAGGGACGTTATCGCCTATTGCGCAAAGAAGATCGTGCTAAAGGTAATAAAGCCTCAGGCTTAGAGCTTGAAGTTGAAGATGCTTACACAGCTAAAGTACGCGCTGTTGCCACATTAAGCGGTGGTGAAAGCTTTATGGCAGCACTTTCAATGGCGCTGGGATTATCTGATGTGGTGCAGGCTTATGCTGGTGGTATTCGGCTTGATACCTTGTTTATTGATGAAGGCTTTGGCAGTTTAGATCAAGACTCGCTGGAACTGGCTATTCGTACTTTAATGGATTTACAGTCAGCAGGGCGCATGGTTGGTGTGATCTCCCACGTGACCGAGATGAAAGAGCAAATAGGCAGTCGCATCGATTTGAAAAAGACCGCAATGGGGAGCGAGATCAATATCGTTTTACCTTAATTGATTTGCGCTTATAAGAGTTGCGGTCAAACTAAACACAGCTTTCGTTATTAACCCCATTGTAATTAGCCGTTTATTGAGCCAATACAATGGGGTTTTGTGGCTTTAACTGAGCAAAATTTCGTTTTAGTGAAAGTTGATAACTGATTTGTGCAGCCGATCAGTTTGTAAATGGCGTCAATTTTGATATAACTTGGCATCAAACCGCGTTTTTACGGGGTTTTATAACCAAAAAGATAATCAGAATAACGAAAGTTGAGGCCCACGTTGCGCGCAAGTAAATTTTCTATGTTAAATATGTCTCGAAACCGTTGGGCGGCATTACCATCGCTTCACCGAAAACTGTTATTGGGTTCATTCATGGTGGTGGGGATCGCACTTATGATGCCAAAGCATTCTGAATTATTACCGCAACGGATCCCTGTTCAACTCGATATTGATGCCATTCTTGCTAAAAGTGCCACTATACCAAGTGTAGAAGTATTAGAGCCAGTCGCCGATTTTCAAAAGCAAATCGTTAAAGGTGACACCTTAAGTGGCTTGTTTGAGCAAGGTGGCGTGGATCAGCAAACCATGTATCGAGTACTTGAAGCTGACTTAAACGTATTGGCATTAGATACCTTAATGCCGGGCAATAAAATTGAATTTTGGTTAAATGATGCCGGTGAGTTAGAAAAGCTTAGCCTGTACTTTAACGCCGCTCGCCAAGTGATCTTTAGTCGTTTCGATGACGGTTCTTTTAATGTTGAGGAGATCAATATTGAAGGTATTTGGCGTGATCGAGCCATATCTGGGCAAATTCACGGCTCTTTTTATGTGTCAGCACAAAAGATGGGCCTAAAGGCGGCTGAGATCCAACGTGTTGAGGCGTTATTAAAAGAGAAGCTCAATTTTGCTAGAGACTTACGCGCTGGCGATAAATTTTCGGTATTGATGAACGATCAGTATATTGATGGTGAAGCCACAGGAAATAGTCATGTGTTAGGTGTGACCATTGAACGTGGCTCAAGCAGTATCAATGCTTACCAGTTTAGTGACGGTAACTTTTATGACGAGAACGGTGAAAGCCTCGCACGCGCATTTCAACGTGTTCCACTGTTGAAAAACTACCGTATAAGTTCACGATTCAATCGCCACCGCCATCACCCAGTGACAGGTCGCACATCTCCGCATAACGGAACTGACTTCGCAACGCCAATTGGTACTAAGATTATCGCCCCAGGCGACGGTATCGTTTCTTTGGTTACCGATCATCGTTATGCTGGTAAATACGTAGTGATAGAGCACGGTAATAAGTACCGCACCCGTTATCTTCACTTATCTAAAGCACTTGTGCATAAAGGTCAGCGAGTATCTCGTGGCCAAGTGATTGCGCTTTCAGGCAATACGGGACGTATTACAGGACCGCACTTACATTATGAGTTCCATATTAATGGTCGCCCGGTGGATCCTATGAAGGCTAAAATTCCGATGGCAAGCAAATTGTCATCAAAGCAGATGGATGAATTCAGCCAGATAGTAAAAGTACGAAAAATGATGATGGGTATTGCTTAACCGCTAGCTATCGTTTTTGTTGTAATCAAGCCATCCACAGGATGGCTTGATGCTTTCTAGGCTGACAAAACGGGTTTATACAAATAGAGAGCAAATCAATAGAGTGTTGCTGCTATTTTAGGCTTTTTCGTCAAGTACCTTAAAACGGATAAAGTACAAGTTGTTCGTTGCAGGATAGAGCCTGCGTAGCAGCCATTTCAATATAAACACAAAGGGTAAGTTTTCAGCTTTTGCATGGACAGAGGTCAGCTTATCCAGCTCTATCTCCTCAACAGCAAGAATGGTTAGGCGGCAAATTTTACAGTGATCTTCATGGGTATAAGCAGTAACAATTTGCCCAGGGTAATAATTACTGTCTGATTTATCACGGATGGTGGCGGTTTTTTTACCTGAAAGGATCTGCCGAGCCAAGCGTTTAAAAAACGTAATTTTAGCCAATGAGTCGTTCCTTTTTAGTGATTTGTTATTTTATTAGATAACAAAAGTGCTCGCTCCGGTTTGCTTGAATCTCAATATACCTAACTCTCCTTTGTAAGCTCATTCAGCGCTTTGATTTTTGAGTAAGTATCGCAAAATTTCCCTTTGTTTCTCAGGCTATTCGTCAACAGGGGTTAATACAAAGGCGTACAAAATGCTACATTTGTTAATTAATGTCGTAAGGCTCCCAGTGTTCCTACAAAGTTGATGTTACCTAACTGCCCCCTTTTTCAATGTATAGTAATTCGCCATATTGTAGCTGGTAAAAAAATGATAGGTTGTTATTAAAAATTCGTACTTGTCTTTTTATATAGGGATATAACATGAAGACACCAATGGATTGCCGTACTATTTTTTTTAGTTTGGCCTACTGCTTATCCTCTTTTTATTTTTCGAACGCATCAGCGTCTACCATTGCACTTTCTGGGCAATTTAAAGTTAGCGAATCAGGTGCTGCAACCTATAAGTTACCAATAGACATCCCCAAAGGGCGGGGAGGTGTTAAACCTAATGTATCACTTTCTTACTCATCCTCTAGTGGTGACGGTTACCTTGGATTTGGATGGGGACTTCAAGCGAATTCAGTGATTTCTCGATGCCCCTCGTCTTTTGAGCAAGATGGTAAGCAGCGTGGTGTGAAGCTTGATAATCTAGACAAGTTTTGCCTTGATGGTCAACGTCTTATTCTTGTATCTGGCACCTATGGCGCAGCCAATTCTAAGTATCGCAAGGAACTCGATGATTTTTCTGTGACAACAGCGCTTGGGCAGCTCAATGGTGGAGGCCCTGCAGCATTCAAGGTTGAAAATAAAGCCGGTGAGACGCATTACTATGGTGATGTTTATGCGCAAACTGGTAAAAATTTTAAAAATGGTGAAGGGAGCAATCAATTTGGTGATGCACTCGTTACAATAAATAACACCTTTACAAGTAACAATGATGTAGCGCGTTTATGGGCAATTAAGGGCGTTGAAGATGCTGTAGGCAACTACATAAGCTTTCATTATACCAAGACTCAAACTGAGCATTATATTTCCCGCATAGACTATGCAGGGCACAGTGCTGGTGCATTACCCTACCAAAGTATTCAATTTGATTATATTGATAATCCAAAACCTAAAAGTGGTTACCTTAATGGTGGAGAGTTTAGCCTCACTAAGCTTCTTAACCATGTAGACGTCGTCATTGACGGCGTATTGTCGCGTCGCTATAACTTGACGTACAACACATCAGATGTAATTGAGGAGCGCAATTACCTAGACAGTATTATTGCTTGTGTTGACGAGCAAAGAAGTGACTGTAGCCAACCTATTGTGCTTAGTTGGACTCGCCCTGCGAATAAACCAGAGGTGGGGTTAATCGAGATTATTGACCCAGAAACGCAGGAATCTCGCTGGGTTAAAAATGCTTCAGCGTATTATGTACCGTTCAATTCAGCGACAAAGATGAGTGTCCCTGCTGGAGAATATAGAACTGCACAGGTGTTTGATGCTGATGGAGACGGTTTAGCAGATATGATTTATGCCCGAGGAGGGCGATGGTATAAGCGCTCTTTGTCGACAGGTGTTGAACTTGCAATGACTAGCTTGGGCGCTAATAAGCACCAATATGCGCAATCTATCGATATTGATGGTGATGGTCAGCGTGACTTATTAGTCGCATCAAGCAAGACAAGTCAATGGCATGTGATCGCATTTAAACCCTCAACCATCCCTTCTCAGGACTGTGAGCCAGATGGTAATGGAGGACAACTCTGTGTTGATAGTATCAGAGATGTTAATTACACCCTAACTAACCTGGGGGTGACAGCTACAGGCCTTGAAAATAGTGCCATGGTGGCTGATGTTAATGGCGATGGTCTGGAAGATATTGTGTTTCTCGGTGGTGATAAAATTAAGTGGTACAAAAATTTAAGAGGCAGTTTTGCCAATGCTGCAACCTTGTATACATTTCCAACCGATGAAGGCAACCCTCAGTTTGAACCATTAATTACGCAACGAACAGCCAATTTTAAAACCAGCGCTGCGATTGATGTCAATGGAGATGGCTTGACGGACTTACTGCTTAAGGTGAAAGAGACTAAAACGCAGTGTGTTAATTCACGAGGTCAAGTGCTCGCATTTGTTCGAACAAGAGACGAGTGCGAAAGAGATCATCGCGCAAACTGGCAAGAAGATATTACTAATGATTGGCGGTTATTGGTTTCTACTGGTAGCAGTTATGTTGAGCAACAACGGTTGCATGGTACAACCAATGTTGACACGTTACGAGTGGCTGACATTAACGGTGACGGTCTTACCGATATTTTCTACGAAACAGGTAATAGGTGGTGGCAGCGTTTATCAAATGGAATGCAGTTTACAGGCAGTGTCGACACGGGGGTGATTACCAGTAGTTCTAAGAAGTACAATACTTACTTTGTTGACTTGAACGGTGATGGCCGCACAGATATGTTGGCGCCGTCAGGCAGTAGCGCCTTTAAAATTTATATGTCGGTACCAACCACAGGCCATACTTCGGCTTATTGGCAATCAAGAGGGACCATGAGTGTCAGCCCAAGCCGGACTATCCGCTTTGGGGATGTCTGGGGGCGTGGCCGAGTGGATATGCTGTCAAATAATGGCAGTAATTGGTATCGCCATGCTAATGCACTTAATAAAAATGACAGCACCATCAATGCTATCACTGATGGTTTTGGCGTGAAGACTCAGATTACTTATGCGCAGCTAACCGACAGTGTATCTGGTATTTATGACGTCTATAAAACCCAGAACTCAAGTAACATAGATCCAAGCAAAAATTTTTCATTTATTGCACCGCTTAAAGTGGTTAAGCGTGTCAGTACCGAAGTCAGTAACACGAGTGAAGTCGCGGTACGCTATGAATATGGTGGTTTATTGGTTAACCGTCTAGGTCGTGGATTTCAAGGGTTTGAATTGCTGCGAACCATTGATGAACAATCTGGTATAGAAACAGAAACCCTATATGAGCAAACATTTCCTCAAACTGGTTTGCCAAAGGTGACACGACAAACCTACCAAGGCCAAGCACTTTCTGAGTCGAGGAACCGCTACACTTTCAGTACTACGTCAACATCAGAGACGGCAAAGCTATATCGTCAAACTGATGCAATAGTGACTGAAATTGTGCGCCAATACGACTCCGCAGGCACGGTATCAGACTTAACAGAAACGCAAACAGTAAATAGTTATGATACTTGGGGTAATCTTGAAGCCAGTGATATTACAATCACCGATTTAAGCACAAACCAAGTGGTTGCTCGCACTGCGACGACCAATCAATACAATGGTAATGGCGGCGGTGCAGCAAAGGGGCGGTTAAGTAAAACCACGGTCACTAAGTCGCGCTTCGGTCAACGTCTGACAACGCCAGCACAAACTAGGGAAAGTCTATTTACCTATTACAATAACGGCTTGCTGCACACCTCAGTCGTATCGCCTAATGATATCAAGTACAAGCTCACATCAACCAATCGTTATGATACTTATGGTAATAAGTTATCAACATCTACCACTGGTGGTACGACGGCCAGTGGTGGTGGCATACAAACAAGAACATCATCAAAGGCCTATGATAGTCGGGGACGTTTTGTTAAAAGCAGCACTAACACGTTGGGTGATACTTCGACCAATACTTATAATGGCGGCAGCGCAGACTCAGTGACAGGCCCTATCCTGTCGGCGACGTTGACAGACGCTAACACGCGCAGTATCAGCAAACACTATGACTTATGGGGGCGCCTGACCCAAGAGGTCAATCCTGACGGTAGTAATGCCCGCTATAGTTATGCGCTTTGTTCGCAATCGAGTGATTGTGGTGAGTTTAGTGATGGTTACTTAATTAGTACCAAAACACAGGATGGCGCGCCTGTTACTAAAAAAGTAACCGACCGCTTCGGGCGTGAAGTCGGTACGCTGACACAAGGATTCACAGGCCAATGGATTGTGACAGCGACAACTTACGATGCTCAAGGTCGTGTTGATAAACAGTATGAACCTAATTATGACAGTATCGGCAGTTACTTTACTCAAGCCCATTACGACAGTTTTAACCGCATATCCAGTCACACTCTGCCCAGCAAAGCGATAACTTATCGCTACTATTCAGGCTTTGAGACACTAAAAGTGGATGTGTATGGTAAGCAAAAATCGAGCTTGGTTAATGCGCTGGGTGAACAAGTCCAAGTGACTGATGAGCTATACAGTGAGCTGAATTTTGTATATGACGCTTATGGCAACTTGCTCAACAGTTATGTTAAAGCCAGCAATGGTGATGAGGTGTTACGTACTCAGCTTACCTATGATAAGTATGGACGTAAAACTCAATCCATCGACTTAGATAAAGGCACATGGAGTTACACTTATAATGCCTTTGGTGAACTCTTAACACAAACCAATGCCAGCAATCAGGTGACCACATTTTACTATGACAGTTCAGGAAGAAAGGTTAGGCGCACCGATGCAGAGGGCACGGCTTGTTGGCTTTATGGTAGTGGCAGTACCAACAACGCAGGCATGCTTACCTTTGAGCGTAGCTACAGCACAGTAACCAGTAATTGTAATGCGAGCGGCTATCAACAACAAAAAGCCTTTATTTATGATAATGATGGCAAACTTAAATCCAGTACTACTACAGTGGCCGGCAACAGTTATGGCATCGGCTTTGATTATGATGGCTATGGCCGCCTCTCTAAAACCACCTACCCTAATAGTCTCGTTAAAGTTAACAATCACTATAACAGTTATGGTTATCTTTCTAAGCGCACAGATAATTCATCAGGGCTTGCTTACCAAACGATTAATCATATGAATGCCCGCAATCAAGTTACAGACGAAACCTATGGAAATGGCGCGCGAGAAAAGTCTACATTCACCTCTGCAATGGGGTGGAAAGATAGTGTGACTCTAACTAAAGGGCGGACGCTGCATAAGCTTGAATATGATTTTGATTTAGCCGGCAATCTTGAATGGCGCAAACATCAATTGACCAGTGCCCCAGCCACTTTTGCAGAAACTTACGTTTACGACGACTTGTATCGACTCTTTGACCGAGTGATTACAGTAAGTAGCGGTGGCAGCACGTTGCCAGTTGATTTTAAATCAAGCCAACATACTCGTTATGATGATTGGGGTAACATTACTTCTAAAACAGGCACAGGTTCTTATCGATATGATATCAATAACCCTTATCGCCTAAGTTATATTTGTGAAGGTGATAGCTGTAGCGCTCATACTGAGCCTGCAACGGCACAATGTCCCGCGGGTTACAGTGAAAACCGCAGCACAGGTTATTGCGAAAGACGGTCTTATTCGGGGCAAGCTTCACAGACATACCAATATACCTGTCCCGCCAATTATTACCTTGTAGGAACCATGTGTATTTTTGATTTTGGCGCTGGAGGCGGCTCTGGTGCAGCACGAGCATATGGCACTATTGGCGGTGGCGGTCCATCAGACTGTATTGGCGGCTCCTGCCCAATTCCTGCAACATTAACGGTTGTGCATAGTTGTCCTAGCGGGGAAACGGTGTTGGGTTCAAGTTGCTATAGCCTAGAGACGCGCCCAGCAGAGTACCAATGCCCCGAAGATTATACGCTTTCAGGGCAAACTTGTAGTGCCTCAGCTCAGAGGCGTTTTGAAATGGATTATGATGAAAGAGGTAACATTACAAGCGATGGCTTGCGTGAATTGAGTTATACCTCATCCGATTTAGTTAAAACAATTACAAAGGGAAATGAATCGAGTCAATTTAAATATGACGTCAATCGTAAGCGTTTCGAGCGTTATGACGTGAAAAAAGAGAATAACGTCAATGCATATTACACGACTTATTATGTGGATGGTTTGTACGAAAAAGTGGTGCGAACTGGAGGTGGTCAAGCATCACTCATCGAAGAGAAGCTATATGTCGGCAATGTGGTTATAACAAAGCGCAGTAATAACAGTAGTGATATTTACTACCTGCATAAAGACCATCAAGGCTCGACGACAACGGTCACCAACTCTGCAGGTAGCATTGTGCAGCAGTTTACCTATGATCCATGGGGGAAGCAGATAGCCGCCTATACCAGCTCATTGCTCAATGGGCTAATCTCACCCTCAGCAAGTAAAGGCTATACCGGCCATGAAAGTGTAGAGCATATGGATATTATCCATATGAATGGCCGAATTTATGATGCTGAAATAGGCCGCTTTTTACAGGCTGATCCGTTTATACAGCAGGCGGATAACTTGCAGAACTATAACCGTTATGCGTATGTATTGAACAACCCTATGTCTTACAC
>NZ_KI912458.1:407802-457935 GCF_000518605.1 Shewanella fidelis ATCC BAA-318
GCTAATTTTGGCAATGTGGCAGGGCTAGGGGATGCGACAGCTAGAATAGGAGTTTCTGCTTTAGGTGGTTGTGCAGCCGGTAAAGCGTCTGGCGGTTCTTGCAGCAGAGGGGCTAGAATAGCTGCAATGATGCAAGCTCTTTCAGTTAGTATGGAAATGGTTTCTAAAAGCAAACCTACTTGGGATGTTGCTGATGGTAAAGGGGTTGTGAAGTTCAAAGGTAACGGTGTAGAAAAACCAAGCGTTTCTAATGTAGGTAAGTCTATTGAAGTAGTTAAAGGAAAAGGAGCTGATCACTTAGTTGGAAGGTCTTTAAGCAGTTTAACCGCTGAAGAAGTTCAACTATTACTATCTAATAACTTATTGAATCAAGGAAAAATAATAGTAGATGGCGGACTCGTACGTTTTTCTTGGGATAGTGAAGGAAGTGACACTTTTACTAGAATTGCTAATTCAGCTCCAGGGGTGAATTCGATGGCTGTATTTCACGATGTTTGGATGGCTAAATGGAACGTAAATAATGCTTTCATTTTGGGAGGCACAATTATTCCGGCTGTATATATTAACTACGAAGCACTGGGCCTTAGTTACTATAACTATTTGAGCGGTGAGCTTGATGAGTAAAGAAATATTTTTATTTTTGGTGGTGTTTATGGGATTGGTTGGTTGTACAACTAGCCAACATGTAAATATTGTTAACACATACTCAACTTCGCCTATTTTTTACCAGAAGGTAGGCTATAAAGATGAGTGGAAAGAGCTTTGGCCGATAGTTAGGTTGAAAAATGAAGTGTTAGTTAAAGTGCATCCTGATTCATGGGAATCATTAACATTTGGGACAAAAAATTGTTCAACAAATCAGAGTAAATTTTTTATTCAGTTCTGGTCTAATACCGATACTGTTGTTGATTTTGAAAATTCATACTTTCTTACTGAACAAGAAGATAAAGTTGCTATAAAGTCTGTACATTCAACTCTTAGGAAAGATAAATTATTTAGTGAAAATAAGCAAAGTTCTTTAATTCAATTGCGAAAAGTAAAATTATCTAAAAATGAAATTTTAAACTTGTGGAAGAGTAACAATTATCGAGAGTTAAAGGATAACTCTGGTGGGGTAAGTTTAGTTATAGAAACGGAAAGCTTCGTAGGTTGCCCTAGAGATAGTTATAGATTTTACATTAGCTTTAAATATGAAGGCTCAGATGCTCAACAAGGTTATTGGCTCTACTTTGCTCCAGTTGAATTTAAAGCCTTTAGTCGATAAGTAATTTTCCACTTCAATGGCTTTGTGGGGAACTCTCAGAGTCTGACGAATCTCAACAAAAAGGAAAACAGAAATAATGAGATAGGAAAATATGAGGAATGTTCATGGATTTTTTTCTGAATTTCATGACGGACTCCATGATGCCTTTACTGATGTGCTCGGTAAAGGTGACATTATTACTAATAACGGGATAGGTTTAGTAGTATCTATACCTCCTTCTTATGAGCTGACTTTGTTGGCAGCGTCAAGACCTTTGATGCTTCTTTTGTTGCAACAGGGAGCTTAAGCTCAGCGGTTAAGTCAGGTGTGATTAGTTATGCTGCAGCAAGCATAGGGGGAATGGCTGACGGGCTAGGTGGCATTGAGCAGTTTATTGTTCAAGGGACTGCTGGCGGAATATTTAACGTCGTGCAAGGTGGTGAGTTTGGCCATGGGTTTATCACTGCAGGAATTGGTATGCTAGGTGTGCAAGGTGCGAGTGCAATCGGCCTTGCAGGAAATGAAGCTGGACGCTTTATAACCGCAGCAGTTATCGGCGGCACCGTCTCAGAAATTACTGGAGGTAAGTTTGCCAATGGGGCGGCTAGTGCTGCATTTGCGACAGTAGTCAGTCAAGTTGGCTTATCCAAATTTGGTGGAAACGATACAAGAACTAACGAAGTCGATAATTGGACTACGGAGGACGAAGCATGGTTGCAAGAAACCATGGCACAAACAGCAATAGATTTAGACCATGGCGATGTTTATGCCTATGAGCCCGGATGGCTGCGTTTACAAGAACGTTCATTGTTGGATGGTGAATTTGGTTCAGGCACATATACAGACGTAATGGATGATGCTGGTGGAATAGCTTTGGAAGGGGCTGCTTTTCTTTATGGCGGGTATGGTGTATTGCGAGGAGGCTATGGCTTATATCGGTGGTCTGGGTTTAGAGTGGATGGTTTCTCTAAAGGTTTAAAGTATGGAAATGGTCGAATTTTTCAAGTTAGAACTGCTAAAAAGGGACCTGTTTTTAGACTTGATTATCACCCAAATCCAGCCCCAACTAAACTGCATATGCACTTTGGAGAGATGAAGCACCACAGGCCATGGAATGTACCTTGGAAGAAGTATTAAGAGGATATTATGAAAGATTTCATGCGGTATTCTGAACCTTTATATGTTGAAATTGATAACGAGATTAAAAGGAAGGTCGTAGATTCTTTTGATAACTTGATAAAAAAAAGAACAAATTTGATGCTAATTTTATTTGATGATGGCGAGGCAAAAATTAGCGATATGCATTTTGACATGTACGGTGAGTTTTTATTTTCAAAGCTTGATTCATTGGGCGACGCGACAGATGCATTTTTGTTAGTAGACTCGAAAATAAGTACTTCTAGTCTTAAAGAGAGAATAAACAGTGATGAATATAAGGGATTTAGATATAGGTGTAGTTTGTATGATCGGTTAACCAAGGAGGTTGGTGGCAGCTTGCTTTTTCGTAGTAATGATTCCGATATGATTTTTATCGTAGATTAATTGATGTTGGTATACCAATGAGGCCTGAATGTCATCAAGTCTGTAGGCCTCGCTTGACGCAGACTCATAGATGCTGGCGGAATAGCTTTAGAAAGGGCTGCTATTTTTTGAGCTGACTTTGTTGGCAGCGTCAAGACTTTTGATGCTTTTTTTGTTGCAACAGGGAGCTTAAGTTCAGCGGTTAAGTCTGGTGTGATTAGTTATGCTGCAGCAAGCATAGGGGGAATGGCTGACGGGCTAGGTGGCATTGAGCAGTTTATTGTTCAAGGGACAGCAGGCGGAATATTTAATGTTGTGCAATGTGGTGAATTTGGTTCAGGCACATATACAGACGTAATGGATGATGCTAGTGAGGTTGCATTTGCGGGGGCGAGTTACTTAGCACCAATTCCTATATTCAGAGTAGGCAAATGGATTGTAGGACCAAGAGGTCCGTTGTTTGGAAATAGATATTTTCGTATAAACTCGAAATCAGGTTTCTGGAATACTGGGCAAAAACGGATTGGTTGGTCACGCTATAAAGGGCAAGTCCATTTTGAAAGAAGAGTCGGATCTCATACAGAATCTAAACCCATAATCTCTATTGATGTGAAGGATGTTAACAAATGGTAGCGTTGAATAGCCGAGGAGAGACAATTCATAGACTTATAGAGTCATTTCTATTAGATGATCGTAAAGACTTGGTATCATTTAAAGTGGTTGAAGACTTGTACTGCATTGTATTTGAAATTCAACCAAAAAATAAAATGGCATGTGGATTGGAGTTAACAGTAGGCTTAAATGGAGATGAACATTTAACTATTCTTATTGGTGATAAAATTGTTTATGAAGAGTATGAGGGAATAACTTTGCCAGAAGATAATGTGTTTATTGGTTCTTTGTTGCTAGCAGTTTCTGAAGGGAATGTGGAGGAAGTCTATATGAAAAAGGGGAGTCAGATTGTTGCTTATAAGGCATTTGTTCATATAGATGGTGAGCTTGATATTATCATTGGCGATAAGATGCCGTTAGAGCCAAATAATATGTTAGAAATAAAAACAGTCAATTATCAACCTTGGTGACACTAATAAAGCTGCAGGTGCTCAAGGTGGATAAAGTGTTGGTATTTTCTTGGTCATGTGCATTTTAGAGGTAATGGACTTAGATCTATTCATTGGCCACCAGAAGGAAAAACAATTCAGGCTACTCGGATTAAACCTTAAGACACAGAATGAGTTATTAAGCTAATAAAGCAGTAGATGGCTGTTTATGCCCCCTTATTTTGGGCAACTTGCTTCGGCGCATTTTGCCTTTGATGCTTCTTTTGTTGCAACAGGTCGCTTAAGTTCAGCGGTTAAGTCAGGTGTGATTAGTTATGCTGCAGCAAGCATAGGTGGAATGGCTGACGGGCTAGGTGGCATTGAGCAGTTTATTGTTCAAGGGACTGCAGGCGGAATATTTAACGTCGTGCAAGGTGGTGAGTTTGGCCATGGGTTTATCACAGCAGGAATTGGTATGCTAGGTGTGCAAGGTGCGAGTGCAATCGGCCTTGCAGGAAATGAAGCTGGAGGCTTTATAACCGCAGCAGTTATCGGCGGCACCGTCTCAGAAATTACTGGAGGTAAGTTTGCCAATGGGGCGGCTAGTGCTGCATTTGCGACAGTAGTCAGTCAAGTTGGCTTATCCAAATTTGGTGGAAACGATACAAGAACCAACGAAGTCGATAATTGGACTACGGAGGACGAAGCATGGTTGCAAGAAACCATGGCACAAACAGCAATAGATTTAGAAAATGGCGATGTTTATGCGTACGAGCCTGGTTGGATGCGACAACAGGAACGTGCATTACTCGATGGTGAGTTTGGTACTGGTACTTACACTGATGTAATGAGCCATGCTGGTGGGTTGGCATTGGAAGGGGCTTCATGGCTCTCCCCATATGCGGGCTACAAAGCGGCTGGATACTCGTTTAAATATATGAGATATAAAAATGCAGGTGGTGGAGGCTTTAATTGGTATAAAAATGACGTAAGACGCTTTGCTATTGAGTTCCATAAATTTAAGTACAAAGGTGTAGAAAAGGCTAGATTCCACTATCACAGAGGAAAAACAAATTCTCAAGTAAGGAAGCATAGACCGTATCAAGGAGGTTTATAATAATGACAATTAAGTACCCATTGACAGTTATTTTCCATGAAGATGGAGATTTATGGACACTAGATAGTCCTGCAGAATTAGCCTCGAATTTAGAGTGGTATGACAGTTTAGACCCAAATGAGCGTTCTACAGTATTGGATGCAAATCATCAGTACCTTAATGTGAAGGTTGAAAAGTTAGAGTTGATAAAACTCGAATTTATAAAGGAAGAGTTATTGCCTGTTGAAAACAGGCTGAAGCACCATGATTGAAATCGAGTGTAACGGAAAGCCGAGTTGATGGTTGGACACAAGAGGATGAAGCATGGCTGCAAGAAACCATGGCGCAAACTGCGATAGATTTAGAAAATGGCGATGTTTATGCTTCAAATTGGGATTGGCGCGGGGAGAACATTCAACAATGTATCAGTAGCTGTATAAGTTCTTATTATGGGGATATGTATACTTGGGCTGGTAATTTGAGCCCTCTTAGCCTGCCTTCTTTTGCTGCAAGTGAGTTTGCGGTAGGTGTGGCAGATGAGTTAAGTAATCAAGGTAATCGTAATTCTTATGGACGTGCACGTAAGCAATTCATTACTGGTGAAAGGCAATTAAAAACCCTTAAGCAGTTTAGTCGATTCAATGCTGTTAATGCCGTTGTTGGTGCGGGGGCTTTAGGTTTTCAGGCTGGAGCATATGGCTATTGTAGGGTTAATTGCACTTTAAAGGGTAATTAGAATGAGACAAATAATTAGAGTGTTAGGTGTAATTCTTGGTGTGGGGCTCATATTTTTCGGGGTCGAAATTATGTTATTTCCAATATTTGGTGGTTTCAAAGAGAGGTTAAATGCCATCACAATGTTATTAATAGGGGGATTGTTTTTGCATTATGGGATAACTGGAAAGATATTATTTAAGAAGTTTATTAAATAATAAATTTTAAGTTCGCGGTTTCAATGCTAAAAATTTGTTTGATTCGACCCTATAGTGCTATCAGCCTTGCAGGCAGTGATGTGGATTGTTGTACGAAAAGGCAGTGCGGCCTGATGGATGTCAAGCATTACTCACCGGAGTATTAATACCAAACGAGTGTTCTATCTGCATAAAGACCATCAAGGTTCGACAACAACGGTGACTAACTCCGCAGGTAGCGTAGTGCAGCAGTTTACCTATGACCCATGGGGTAAACAGACCGCTGCTTACACTCACTCATTACTTAATGGGCTAATCTCACCCTCAGCAAGTAAAGGCTATACCGGCCATGAAACTGTAGAGCATATGGATATTATCCATATGAATGGCCGAATTTATGATGCTGAAATAGGCCGCTTTTTACAGGCCGATCCGTTTATACAGCAGGCGGATAACTTGCAGAACTATAACCGTTATGCGTATGTATTGAACAACCCTATGTCTTACACTGATCCCAGTGGATTCTTTTTCGATAAGATTTGGAAGGCAATTAAAAAGTACTGGAAACCGATAGTCGCTATCGTTGCAACTGTTGTGACTTACGGAGCAGCATCTGGCTGGGTTGCTGGTTGGGGGGCGACTTGGGGAACCGCAGCAACTGCGACATTAACAACTACAGGGGCTGTTGCAACTGGTGCGTTGGCAGGAGCTGCCGGAGGCTTTGTTGGCGGTGCGTTGACTACAGGAAGTATAGATGGGGCATTTCGAGGTGCACTCGCAGGGGCAATTGCTGGTGCCGCAGGTGGATAGGCTAATTTTGGCAATGTGGCAGGGCTAGGGGATGCGACAGCTAGAATAGGAGTTTCTGCTTTAGGTGGTTGTGCAGCCGGTAAAGCATCGGGTAATTCGTGTAGTAAAGGTGCGAAAATTGCGGCAATAGCACAAGCTTTGACTATGGGGGCTGAAACTATTTATAAAAAAGTAAGTACCAAGGTGAGTACACCAACAGGACAGCCATATAATGAAATTGGTGAACCGCATTTGTGGCAAAAAGGTCAGCCTGACGTTGGTAAACAATTGTCAGGTGAAGAGTTTGCTCTAGTGACAGCTGGTAAAATGAAAGCTCCTTTAGGATCTGACCAATCTGCCTTAATGCAAACAGTGGCAAAAGGGCCTTATGTGGATGCCTTTGCTGAGTTTCATGACGGATTACATGATTATACTTTTGTACCAGATGATCAATTTTCGCTAGTCCTCACTATGCCGCCATCATATGTGCTTACTTTAGCTGCGGCAGCTCGCCCCTACTCACATTTCTACTATTTAGACTTACTTGATGAAAGGAGTCGGTAATGGATATTTATCGTTTAGTAACAGTAAGCTTCGGTTTAGTTCTCTTGTGTAGTTGTGCGGTAGGGCATGAAGAATATATCAATTTTAAAAACAGTAGAGTTGGTAAGGTTATGCCTTATAAAGAACCATTTGCTTTCGAGAATGCTGGAAAATTGATCAGAGCTGATTATGTGAAAGGTGGTCAAGGCCTCACTCACATAAGAAAAGATGAGAACGGTAATTTGATTTACCATTTTAGTGATCAAGAAATACTTGAAAATACTCGGACAGAAAAAGAATGGGTGGGTAAATGTCTAACTTATTACATCGTTGAAGCTAATACATATATTATAAAAAGTTGGGGTTTTGATGACGGCGGTAATCCCCTAAGTTGTAGAACGTGGCCATAGCATTAAAGATGCCATCAAGTTACGACTTCAACGGCTATGCACTTCAGAGCATAAGTGGTGCCAGTTTTATTTATGCAGACATTGCTTTATAAGCAGACATATCTTAATGGCAGCGCTTATTACAACTATGGCATTCGAAGTGTGTATGGGTTAACCAAAGTTGAGACCACCGAATTTCTTGGGCATGTGCAATACCAAGGGTATGACTCGCCCATATTTAGCCCCATTATAACTCTGGATAATTTGGTTCAGGTGAAATTTCGTATCTCTGGGCTCTACAATAGCCCTATAAAGGAAAATAATTCAGTGCATTTCAACAACCTAAGGATGGAAATTTTTATTACATCTTTAAAGGAGGGCATTCGGTTAGACACTCAGCATATGATAATGGACCAATACCGCATAGGGAAAAAGACCAAAGTTAACTTTTTGGAGCTGAAGCGATATCCAAGTAAAGGTAAAAGTCATTATGGTATTGATGTGTGTATGTCACCGCCTGAAGAGAGATATCCAGATTATTTGTATGATTTCTACAAAGATGAAAGTATTGCTATTCCCTATCGGCAATTTGATTTTAATAAATTGCCTTCAAATTTGCTTCGTATTGACACCAATATTTTATGTGGAAACTTGGTTGCAATGAATACCAACCTAGCAGGTGAACAAGGGTTCTTTACGCTTACGCTACCTTTTATCGAAGAGGGTGAAACAACCGAATATACGATTTATTTTTATCCTGTTGAGTACCGAATTACAGTTAAGTGATGTTATTAAGCTGGCCAGTCTCAACAACAAGAGAATGGTTAATCCGTAATGGGTATGGAGACATACTGAAGAATGAATCTAGTCAAATAGGGAAGAATGGGGCAGCAATGAGATGGCTGTCAGAAAATGTGCTTGGAGTTAGGGTTTCGTCACTGAGTCACGATAAATTAGTCGGTGTGATAGAAAGAGCGTAGGGAATGGAGGATACATGGTATGGCACTGCTTCTACTTGTTATGCCAATCCATTCGGAACATATCCAGATAAGGTACTACAATGAGAAACTTAAACATACTTTTGATGGTTAGTCTTGCGCTCGTTGCTGCTTGTGAAAGTCGGGATGTAACATTAGCAACGGATGATGCTTATAAAGACGCGATAGGTGAGTGTATGGATGTCTATAAATTTCATATTAAGGATAATGTGCTTGATAGCGCCGATAGAGTATATATTGCCTATGCTGATTCAAACTTAGTAGATGTGTTTTTTTCCCATGGAGATGTGGGGGATTTCACAAAGAGAAGTCCAGATTATAAAGGCTTGCTGTATTGTGGCGGAATTTTAAATCAGCATAATAAATTTGAAGTGACTCGTCTTAAATATGCACGATCATCCAAGTTTTTATATAGTACGCAAGAGTCAGAAGGAGGGGTTGTCAATGCGAACACATGTGGAATTGTTAAGCAGAGACGCTACATCCTAAATGATATGACATTTAAATTTACAGGTGAAAAAATATTTGATTGCTGGCGATAGCAGTCTAGTAAAAAGTCTCTCGCTACTGTTAGATTATGTGTTGATAACTTACTGCAACGTCTAGACTGCTAATGTCATTAAATTACGCACTGCGCCATGGTTGATAAAGACTCGGAATCGTTACTTCTGATTGATGTTGTTACCGGTAATATCTAGAAAGTTAAATTCAAATTGGCCGTCTGGATCTTCAACTCGGATCACTTGGTTAAATTTTGCCGCTTCAAAGTTGGGGTTTTGCACTAATATAGTCATGAGTTGCTGAGTAACTGTATCGCTATGAAATGCCGCTGCTAATGCCTCATGTGACTGTCTGATCAGCCGTGAGAATAGATCTTCACCTTCGTCATCTTCTTCACCATCGTCGTCAGCTGTAGCTTGATTCCATTTGTCATAAATTGCTTTCAGTTGCTTAGATGTATCATCGTCATTAAAGTGCACCCCTTCAACAATAAACTCATCATGTGAGAGTCTTGGGTGTGGCGCAAACTTGCTACCGTCTTTATTCCAAATGTTCCAGTATAAATCGCCATGCCAAAAGGCTGCTGAGATGGTCATGTGTGAGAAGGCTTCTTGTTTAACATAGAATGTTAATCCTTCAATGTTATCTGTTATTAGTTGGCTTATCAGCTTTTGGTAAACTCGACTCAACTCTTGGATATCTTGCATATTACTACTCTGATTTAAAGGTGTTAGTAGGGAGGTGAACATAAGCTTATTTTGCTTATCATCAACAAATTATTTATTTGGCTCAGTCTTTAGGTATTGGCCATTAAAGGAGACATTCAAACCGCCACATCCGTTATCTTTGCTAACAGAGAGGCTATTTGACCCTAATACAATTTGCAGCGTACAACCGTCGACATCATAGTGCATTTGATTGCCTTTAAGAGTGACAGCTCCTTCAATCTCGCCCATATTGATTTGGCCTGTAGCAGGGTTGCCTACCCAAGTCGCCATACCTGATAGTGTGTACTTGTTCGAATCAAGCTTAACTAACGTGATCTCGGCATAATCTGCATCGATATGACCATCATGATAGCGTTCATAGTGTCCTTGCCAGCTAGTTACATCACCAGCAAGTAACGAAAAAGACAAAAGCGATGCGGTTAAACTAAGAAAAAACATTTTCAATTTAAAATCGTCCTAAATGCTCATCAGCTTGGCAACATTATTTATCAAAAAATATATAATACCAATAGATTACGGCGAATTTTTGACTTGTATCAATAGGGGACTGTAGAGGTTTAGTTTATGACAACGGGCCTGTAGCAGTTGTTTTCTATGAGGCAAAGGGTCTACAAAGGTGAGCTTTGTAAGCCATTAATTTGTGGACATGAGGCTATGTTTTGCACTGAGGCAGCACTGCATTAAGGGAGGGCTGGTTACAGAAACAGTGCTTAAGCTATTAATGCTTTTGCGGCTAAACTTGGTTGTTAGGCGTATTTTCCAATGATATTAAAAAGCTCATCGACGCTATGTGCGGTATAGTCCGGTTGGCACTTCCAAGACTGTGGTTCTGAGCGACTATAAGCCGCTGCCACAGCAATGACTTGAGTATGACCACCAAGTGCAGCTTGTAGGTTGCGTGCAAATTTTGCATCAGCTTCATGGTCTCCGATATACATTAAACATTGGCTATTTCTGTGGCCGAAAATTGAATCAATACACTTAATTCCACCAGCTGCATCAGGCTTCTGCTTGCCATTTGACACATCGTCGTACCCTATAATTGATTTGAATGGCTCGGCTATCGCGTTATTCTCTAATAAACGTCGAATATTGTTTTGCGAATTCTGCGAGCAAATACCATGGGGAAGATGAGAAAACTCAGTGATGACTTCTTTAATGCCTTTAAATAGTGATACTTCGGTAGTATTTTTTTCTTGGTGCTCGGCCCACATCCCGCCTGCAATTAACATCTCCTCATGTGTTAACCCATAATAATCGACATAAAGTTCCTGCCAGTTTTTAGCGCCATGGTTTGCTTCATGGTATGAGGCTTCATTGTGTAAATATTTAGGCAGAAACTCCCCTGTTAGGTGTGGTGCAACAATGGATAAGATGGTTTTGGTGATTTCAATATTCTTAGGGACTGAATTTACAAGGGTTCCATCATAGTCCCATAACACTGCATCTAGTTTCATTATTACCTCTATATTGAAATACGACATATCAACCTAAAATTTACGGCAAAATAGGTCAAGCAAATCACTCTAATAGCAACCATTATCGGAGTTTACTGACGCTAATATTCGCGTTTGTAAGTCAGCTTATTATGAACTTAAAAACGAATCAAAAAATTAATCTAGCGACGTTTACGGCCATCGCTGTAGGAGGGCAATTACAGAGCTGACTATTCAGGAGCCGCTAAATATAAGGTTGGTGCAAAGCAGGCTTTATTTAAAATCAGAAACTAAGCTTGTTTACGCTGCTGACTTTTTAGCGCACACAAACAGGCTTTACCACGCAGAGCAGGGCAGCTTTGGCATGGCTTGGTTTTAAAAGGTTGGTACAGATTTATTTCCGCCGTATGTTTGACGGTATAGATGTTGCTGATGTGGTTGCTGATGTTGTAGTTGATGTTGCTATTAGTGTGGCCAGTGCTAGCCGCATTAAGCGCATTTACACCGACACTCAAGCCGTCGTTTGCGGGAGTGAGCTTAGTATAAATTGATAATTGATTGATTTTGGCCTCAATTCGCTTGAGCTTTAATTGGCGCTTAATCATCTTTAGGCGGTATTTACATAGTTTTGCAGCACGTTTTTTAAGTGAGATCTCGCTATCACTCAATTGCGTATAATAACTGATTTTTTGCTGATATTTAGCCAGCTTGCGGCGTGATTTATGCTGCTTTTTTATTAAATCATCACTCATTATCAACTACCCAAAAGCGACCTTTGATTATGTTAAGTTAACTGACTCTCTAGGGTTAAATAGAGCGTCTTTAATTCGCGCTTAGCGCCAATGTGAATAGTGTAATGTAAGTTGATTCAAATGAAAATCATTATCGTTACCGGGATGGTTAGATTAGTAGGAGCTGTTATTGTTCGGATGATATTGGTGCGATAAAAACCAGCATCGTCATTTTTAAGCGTAAGTAGCACTTAGACTAAGCGCTACTCTTGTAACTGTGATGCTAGCTTGTTGGTAAGAGCTGTGAAAACTGATAGCTAAGTTAGTTGTAAGGATTTTTACCTGCATCAATTAAAGTTAGCAGTAACCTTAATTCAAATTCTAGCTGATGGTAATCACCATCCATGTGGCAACAAAGTTGATAAAAAGCTTTGTTATGGTCTTTCTCTTTTAAATGCGCCAATTCATGCACGACGACCATGCGTAAAAGTCCTTCAGGGACTCTTTTCAGTCTAGATGAAATGCGGATCTCATTTTTAGCTTTAATCTTGGCACCTTGTTTACGAGCCACATAAGAGTGCAATCCCAGCGCTTGGTGGCTGAGTGAGATTTTATCGTCAAAGATCACTTTAGATAGTGGTTGGGATTTACGTAAGTACTGGTTTTTAATCTCTATAGTGTAGTCGTATAGGGCTTTGTCTGTACGTACATCATGGATTTGAGGATGACGTTTTAGTAAAAATTGTCCAAGCTTGTCTTGCGCTAATAAGTCTTGTACTTGCGCTTGGATTTCGCTTGAATAGCCTGCGAGGTATTTCAGTGGCTGCATCTTGTACTTAGTCTCTTAATAAAAACGTAGATACAAAAAGGGCGCATTAATTGCGCCCATCATTTCTACTTTGGCTTAAAAGCTTAGGCTTCGTCAGTCTTGTAGATAGTCATGTTGTGGTAGGCGTAAGCGGCTTCAAATGCACTCTTTTGGAAACGCTTTAACTCTAATCCTTCAAAATCTACTTGCGGTGGATTACGCTTTAGCTGCTCTTTAATCGCGACTGGCGATACGATAGATACAGGTATTGGTAGAATTTGGATTAATGCTTCTAGTTTGAAACTCGTTACGCTGCCAGCGCCTTTACCTTTTTGCTCACGTTGGATGATAACAATCTCATCGACACGGTAGTCTTCAATTAGCTTACCGAAAGCAAAGTGGAAATCACGCATAGTTTCGGTGCTTTCTGAGTTTGAAATTGCGAACGACTTTTGACGGCAATCCGGCACGTTAAAGGTTTCGCCTTCATAACTTAATAAACTGATGATGGCTTCGCCACCTTTTAACTCTACGCCACAAACTCTCATGATAAACCTTAAAAAAACAATATTGGCTGTATTGTAACGCGATTTCGCCAAACGGTCAGCGTTTTAATGTGCTTTCTCATCTATTCAAATCAATTTTTTCGGTATTAGTGATTGAGCAGTATAAATTGTGTTAAATACATAGAGGGTATGAATTAAAAAGCCGCAGTGAGGCAATCACTACGGCTTTGTATAACAGCACTGTAAGCTATCGCTTGCAGCTTAATCTTCAGGTGTTTCTTGTAGTTTCGCTTTTGGCTTTCTCAGCATTGGCGCATCACCGACGTCAATACCCGTAGCATAACGTTTATCACGATTAGCGGCGGCCTTAGCTGCTGACTTTTTCTTAGCAATGGCCGCTTTTTTCTTGGCGACTGCAGCAGGTTTAGTTTTACCTTTAGTCGCTGTTTTTGGCTTTAAGCCCTTGAATTTGGCTTTTAACCCTTCTAGTTCGCTAAAGCTAAACTTCTTGTTCAAAAAGCTTTGCACTTGGGTAAAGTTAACCCAGTCTTTTGGGCCTACCAATGATATAGCATCACCTTTGGCACCAGCACGGCCAGTACGGCCAATACGGTGTACGTATTCTTCGGCAAACTTTGGCATATCAAAGTTAATTACTAAGGATACGTTAAGTAAATCTAGTCCACGTGAAGCCACATCAGTGGTAACCAAAATTTGCTGCAACCCACGGCTAAACTCATCCATAATTTGGTTACGAGCATTTTGCTTTAACTCACCACTCAATGAGGCGGTTTTAAAGCCTTCATCTGCTAGCTTTTTGGCTAAGCGGTCTGTGTCTTGGCGAGTCGCAGTAAAGATAATAATTTGCTTTTGCTGCTCTTCTTTCAAAATGCGCGTTAGTAGCGCTTCTTTATGATCTAAGTGATCACATAAGAAGATGCGCTGAGTAATATCTTTATGTTCCAAGTTACTGGCACCAATGGCAACATGCTCAGGGAACTTTAATAGCTCATTGGCGATGTCGTTGATATCACTATGATCTAGCGTGGCTGAAAACATCAGAGTTTGACGACGTTTGTGATCAGCTGCGGCGTTAATCATTTTTAGCTGCTCTGCAAAACCTAAATCAAGCATACGATCTGCTTCATCTAAAATAAGCAGTTCTAGACCATTAAGGTGTAGATGATGTTGTTTCAGGTGGTCGGCTAAACGACCCGGTGTTGCCACAACAAAATGGGGATCACGTGCTAGCGCTTTAGCTTGATCGTTAAAGTTTTCACCACCTAAAATTTTAGTGGCTTTAAATTGCGTGTTGGCAACGAGTAAACGTAGTTGGCTGTACACTTGAGTGGCTAGTTCGCGGGTCGGTAATAAAATGACCACACGCGGATCGCGCTTACTCAATGCTTTACACGAAATCAGTCTTTGCATCGCCGGCAATAAAAAGGCTAATGTTTTACCTGAGCCTGTTTTAGAAGATGCCATTAGATCTTTACCCGCTAAGGCGACAGGAATGGCTTGCTCTTGGATCTCTGTTGGGGTGTCAATGCCCATGTGCTTAAGGGTTTTTAACAGACGTTGATCCAGTGCGAAATCGGTAAATTGCAAAGGTGTACTCCATAAATGATACGACCGCATATTATAACCTACAGATTTGTGGTTGCGCTATGCATAGTCTGCAACTTTCTACTACGGACCTTCATATATCTGCTAAAATATCCGGCTTTGTAAACAAAGTGGGCTAAAAGGCCTTTCATTAATGGTTAATGATTTGGCGATAAACTTTGAGATTGCTGACTTGTCTAGCCTAGATAAGTCAGCATGCGCTTTGGCTTTTGTTAATTAGAGTTATGGGATCATTTTAGTGTCGACAAATAAACAAGCTGTACGAATTGGATTAGCGCTCGGCAGTGGCGCGGCAAAAGGGTGGGCCCATATTGGTGTACTTAATGGTTTAGCTAAACTCGGTATTTATCCAGATAAAATAGCTGGCTGTTCGATTGGCGCACTGGTTGGTGCCGCTTATGCCAACGATCACCTTGCTGAACTTGAAGATTGGGTGCGCAGTTTTAGTAGTTGGGACGTGTTAGGTTTAATGGATCTGAGTTGGGGCCGTGGTGGATTAATTGGCGGTGAGCGAGTCTTTGATGTTTTGCAAAAGCGCATTGGTGATTTGCAAATTGACGATTTAAAGAGACCTTTTGCGGCGGTAGCGACAGATCTATATTCAGGACAAGAGATTTGGTTTACTGAAGGCGATTTACGCCATGCTGTACGTGCATCGTGTTCAATGCCTGGGATTTTACCGCCAGTAAAAGTGGGTAACCGCTGGCTTGTTGATGGTGCAGTTGTTAATCCTGTGCCGGTTTCAGTAAGCCGAGCGATGGATGTTGACTTAGTTATTGCGGTTGATTTACACGGTTTAAAGCGCGGACGTATGCAAGTATTGCCTGTTAATATGAAAAGCGATAAGCCGACAGTAGAACAAGTTGAAGAAGCTGAAAAGCATCAAGATAAAGGCTTTACTGATCTACTTGCTCGTGGCCGTGACTATATTACTGGCTTAACGGATAAATTTTCTTTAAGTGGCAAGTCAGGGGCGCCGCAAAACCCGAACCCAGGCATGCTAGCTGTGATGTCACAATCGATGGATATTTTAGAGCAGCGCCATAAGCGTGCTCGTTTAATGGGCGATCCGCCAGATATCTGCATTGTGCCAGATTTAGGGGATATCGGTACCATGGAGTTTCATCGTGCAGAGGAGGCGATAGCAGCCGGTGAAGCTGCGGTAGAAAAGGTCGCACATTTAATTGAAGCGGCTTTAGCGCAACATTCAACTGGCTTGGTAAAGTCAAACAGCTAGTAACTGCTATGATGCTTGTGTGAAAAATGAAAAAGGCGCTGTTAGCGCCTTTTTCATATGTTTAAAGGATAATTAAGCGATTTTAACTATCATTTTGCCTCTGTTTTTACCTTCAAATAAGCCGATAAATGCAGCGGGTGCGTTTTGTAAACCTTCATAGATAGTTTGTTCAGCTTGTACTTCGCCATTAGCGAGCCATTGCCCCATTTGTGCTGCAAACTCGCCATAGTGATCCCAATGTTCAAATACAATAAAGCCTTCAATTTTTAGCTTTTTGATAATAATCTGTGCAAGATTATTAGGACCAGGTGTTGGCGTTGTATCATTGTACTGTGCAATCATGCCACACACAGCAATGCGGCCATGATCTTTCATGTGATTTAGTGCTGCAGTTAAGTGATCACCGCCAACGTTTTCAAAATAAACATCGATACCTTCTGGCGCCGCTTGAGCGAGCGCTGCATTTAAGTCACCACTGGTTTTGTAGTTAATCACTGCATCTATACCTAGGTTAGTCAGATATTGCGCTTTGTCATCACTACCGACAGAAGCGACAACTCTCGCGCCCATCAATTTACCTATTTGTGCCACAACACTGCCAACGGCGCCAGATGCAGCTGAAACGAACAAGGTTTCACCTGTTTTTAACTCTGCAATCCGCTTGAGGCCAGTCCAGGCTGTCATTCCCGGCATACCTAACACGCCTAAAAAATGCGATGCACACAGTGGTGTTTCTGGTAGGCGGGTGATCTCTGTGCCATCACTGACAAAATGGCTGCGCCAACCAAGCATACTGCTGACTTTACATCCCACAGGAAAATCAGGGTTGAGTGACTCAATAACTTCGCCAATTGCACCACCTTCAAGTACAGCCCCAATCTCAAATGGTGCTATGTAGCTTTTTCTATCAATCATTCGTCCACGCATATAAGGGTCGACTGACATCCACTGGTTCTTAACTAGAAACTCGCCTGGCTGAATCGCCGCGAGTGTTTGTTCTGCATGGCTAAAGTTATCGCTTGTTGGCATACCTTCAGGGCGAGAGCTTAGTTGAATAACTTGAGATTTCATCCTAGTCCTTAATTTAATTTGTGCGCAAAGTATTTGTCCGTATCATAGGTAAAGCTAATAGCGATTGCAAATGCTTTGCGCGCAAACTAACTAGTATTGGTCGTTGGCTAGTGTTAGCGAATAATGTACGTTAATATTGCTATTATCTCGCCATAAATACTTATTCGTTGTGACTGACAAGCTGCCAAATACACCGGCCGATGCCACCCTTTCTGATAATGTTTGTTTTGCACTTTATACTGCAACCAATGCATTGATGCGCGCTTACCGACCGTTACTAGAACGCTATGAATTAACTTACCCTCAATATTTGGTCATGCAGGCGCTATGGCTGCAAGACAGAATGAGCTTAACCCAAGTATCAAAGTCAACACGGCTTGATATGGGAACCTTAACACCAATCGTTAAGCGTCTTGAAACTAAGGGATTTTTACAACGTCATGCCGATGCTACAGATGAACGTAAAAAGGTTATCGTGCTTACCGAGTCTGGTAAACAGTTAAAACTAGAGGCGTTGGCGCTAAAGCAAACCTTACTTGATAAAGTGGCCATGAGTAGTGGTGAGGTTGAGCAGCTTAGGCAGCTTTGCCTTACCCTTACTCAAGAGTTGACTCATAATTAGCGGCGCTAAAGCGTCAGCTGCTTTAAAAATAGGCAATCGAATTTTATTTGGTTAAATCGGCACGTTAAATGCTTCATTCGGGGTAATTCTATTTTACGCCGGCATTTTGACGATGAATCCATTGAGCAGTATTAACAATTCGATTAATAGTAATGCGCTATCAGACGCCTATGGTGTTAATAGTGGTCAGTCAAATGTCAGTAGCACTGCAGCTAAGGCTAGTTTGCCGGCAAAAACGCCTGATACTGCTAATAGTGAGTTAACCAAAAATGACAATACTTTGGTGTTGTCAGGCCGCGCCGAACGGGCACAAAAAATTGAAGCCATGGCCAATGATTTCTTTAAAGGCGGGCATTTTAATACTGCGCAGTTACCACAGTTGATCCAACGTTTATATCAAGACGGTATTTTGTCAGAAGGGCAGCTTAATCGTTTATCTCACAGTGGTTTTGATATTCCACCCGCCAGTGAACAATCATTAGCAAATTTTATTGATGAGCAGCGTAAAGGATTAAGCGATAGTGATGAAGATAAAAAGCTAGCAGAGATGCTTGATGATGCAAAATGGGTAATGGGCGCAATGGATGTGTCACAATCTCCACTTGTTGCACAAAAGGCTAATCGTGTTTCGAGTCAGATCACGGCACTGTTGCAGTCAGACAGACCGTTAACGGATGAGCAAAGAAATCAATATCAAGGGATCAAATCCTTAATGCAATTAACCGCTATGACCGGAGAGCATCAACAAGCGCACGGTCAACTTAATAGTTATCTTGCATTAGCCAAACGTCATTAAGCTAAGCGGATCATGTCTTCAATTGCAACTTATATTCGACTACAGCACAGTACAAAAGGTGAGTACTAAAGTGACCAGTTAGTACTTACTTTTACCTCTTTGTCAGCCCAGCCAATAAGTTGCAATTACTGAACTGGCTGGTTAGTGATTTCAACTATTTTTTATCCACATTTTATACCTATATTATCCTGTCACTAACGTGCTAAACGTTTCTCGTCAAGGTCATAATTTGAGATAAGCGGGTTTATTTGCAGAACTGTTTTCTTATTGTCTTCCTCTTTTAAAATAATGATCTGGATCAAAGTACTGAATCGGTTTTTATAGCTTAATGCGCCACATATTGTGATGTATTGAAAAAGTGGCACTATATATAGTGTTACTTAGTAACGAGAGCTAAAGAGGACTTATACAATGCCAGTGGTTATAAAACGGGATGGTTACCGTACGCCTTTTGACGAAACAAGGATTAAAGATGCCGTGATAGCAGCTGCTAACTCGGCAGGCATTGAGTGCGTTGAATATGCACAACAAGTGGCAGAAAAAGTAAAAAACAGTGTCGCAGAATTGGATGAAGTTAAGATCCATGACTTACAAGATACGGTTGAAAACTTGCTTATGGAAGGTCCATACAAGTCACTTGCGCGTATGTATATTGAGTACCGCCATGATCGCGATACCCATCGTGAAGTGAGCAGTCGTTTAAATAAAGAGATCCGCGGCTTGGTAGAACAAAGCAACGCAGCTTTATTAAATGAAAACGCCAACAAAGACTCTAAAGTTATTCCTACTCAGCGTGACTTGTTAGCAGGTATTGTGGCTAAGCACTATGCTAAGTGTCATATTCTGCCAAAAGACGTGGTTGCTGCTCATGAGTCGGGTGAAATTCATTATCACGACCTAGATTACGCACCATTCTTCCCTATGTTTAACTGCATGCTTATCGATTTAAGCGGCATGTTAACTCATGGCTTTAAAATGGGTAATGCTGAAATTGAAACACCTAAGTCAATTTCAACTGCAACTGCAGTTACAGCGCAAATTATTGCTCAAGTAGCAAGTCATATTTATGGCGGCACAACCATTAACCGTATTGACGAAGTCCTTGCGCCTTTTGTTGCTAAAAGCTACGACAAGCATTACCAAATCGCTTTAAACTGGGGCATTACTGACGCTAAAGCTTTTGCGACTGCGCAAACTGAAAAAGAGTGTCACGATGCGTTCCAGTCACTAGAGTATGAAGTTAACACACTACACACTGCTAACGGCCAAACGCCATTTGTGACCTTTGGTTTTGGCTTAGGTACATCGTGGGAGTCGCGCTTAATTCAACAGTCGATGATGAAAGTGCGTATTGCAGGTCTTGGTAAAAACCGTAAAACAGCGGTATTCCCTAAACTTGTATTTGCTATTCGTGACGGTGTTAACCACAAGGCTGGTGATTGCAATTATGATATTAAGCAACTCGCGCTTAAGTGTGCTTCAACCCGTATGTACCCAGATATTCTGAACTACGAACAAGTTGAACGCGTAACGGGATCATTCAAAACGCCTATGGGTTGCCGCAGCTTCCTAGGTACTTACGAGCAAGATGGTGAGTTAGTACATGAAGGCCGTAATAACCTTGGTGTTGTGAGCTTGAACTTGCCACGTATTGCGCTTGAAGCAAATGGCGATGAAGCTGAGTTCTATCGTATTTTAGATGCGCGCTTAGTGATGGCTCGTAAAGCGCTAGATACGCGTATTTCTCGCCTTGAAGGTGTTAAAGCTCGCGTTGCACCAATCCTTTATATGGAAGGTGCATGTGGTGTACGTTTACGCGCTGATGATGATATTTCTGAAATCTTCAAAAATGGCCGTGCGTCAATTTCACTGGGTTATATTGGTTTACACGAAACCATCAACGCACTTTATGGCACTGAAGAGCATGTTTACGATAGTGAACTACTACGTGAAAAAGCGATTGCAGTAATCAAGTACATGAAGAAAGCGACTGATAGGTGGAAAGCTGAATCAGGATATGCATTTAGCTTATACAGTACGCCAAGTGAAAACCTATGTAGTCGTTTCTGCGCATTAGATACTAAAGTATTTGGTGTTGTTGAAGGCGTAACAGCAAAAGGCTACTACACAAACAGTTTCCACTTGGACGTTGAAAAGCAAGTCAACCCATACGATAAAATTGACTTTGAGCAGCCATACCCAGAGTTAGCGAACGGTGGTTTCATTTGTTACGGTGAGTTCCCTAACATGCAGAACAACGTGGAAGCGTTAGAAGATGTATGGGATTACAGTTATAGCCGCGTGCCATATTATGGTACAAACACGCCTATCGATGAGTGTTATGACTGTGGTTACACTGGCGAATTTAGTTGTACCAGCAAAGGTTTTACTTGCCCTAAATGTGGCAACCATGAGCCGAGCCGTGTATCGGTAACTCGCCGCGTATGTGGTTACTTAGGTAGCCCAGATGCAAGACCGTTTAACTACGGTAAGCAAGAAGAAGTGAAGCGCCGCGTTAAACATTTATAATCGAAAGATTAGTGTGTATTCGGGTTGGCTATCACTCAATTGAGGTGTTAGCCAAATTAAAGGTGCTGTTATCAGCACCTTTTTGTTTTATTGGCTGAAACGAGTCTACTATGAATTATCATCAATACTATCAAACCGATGTCATCAATGGGCCTGGTACCAGAGCGACATTATTTGTTTCAGGCTGTGAGCATCAATGCCGCGGCTGTTATAACCAGTCAACCTGGAACCCTTGCTCTGGTCATGAGTTTGACGAGCAGATGCAGCAACGCATCATTGATGATTTGAATGATAACCGTATTAAGCGCCGTGGTTTGTCTTTATCTGGTGGTGATCCGTTATTTCCGGCTAATTTGGATGCGATATTGGCACTGGTTAAGCGTGTGAATGAGGAGTGTCCGGGAAAAGATATTTGGCTTTGGACTGGTTATACACTCGATAGTCTAACGCCAGCACAGCAACAGGTTGTTGATCGAGTTAACGTGGTGGTTGATGGTAAGTTTGAGCAAGCCTTAGCTGATCCAAGCTTAGTGTTTAAAGGCAGTAGCAATCAGCAGATCCATTACCTGCGTTAAGCGCTGAATTACGCTGTTTTTTTGAACGCTAAGCAGTTTAGTCATAAACCTAGGCAAAATAGGCCTAGATGCTGTTATAATGGCTGGATATTTGAAAGGCAGCGTCAGTTTATGGTGCTGTTTTGTTTCTAAAGCTATTTAGATCTGAATTTAAGGTTTATAAATGAATTTAAAGCAGGAGCTGCAAACGCTCAACGATAAGTTAGATAAATTTCGTCGTAAGCTAGCAGCAGCTGAAAAACGCAGCGATCCAACAGTCGTGTTCCAGTTTAAGCAAGAGATTGCCGCGATTACTAAACGGATCAGCAGCGTTAAAGCACAACAAACACGTGAATTAAGCAAGCAGGGTAGCACTGTTGCTGGGCTTAAGTTTAATCGTGTATTGACCAAAGCTGAGCAAGCTGACATGGGTAAATTGAAAAAGTCAGTGAAAGGCTTAGTTGTTGTGCACCCTATGACGGCATTAGGCCGTGAAATGGGAATTAAGCAAGTCACAGGTTTTGCCCCAAAAGAGTTTTAAGTCGGTTTAGTTATCGATTTAGTGAGCCGCTTCAAGGTTATCACTAGGTAGTAGGCTTATGCTGGCTCGATGATAGATTAAGGGGACATCATTTACTTGGTGCACTTAGTCGTTATATTCATAGAGCTAGCAAGAGTTTCGTCTCAAGCATTTATTTTCTTTATCAGGATGTTTGCAGTCTCAAGGAATGAGAGTTGTCGTTAAGGTTTTTTCATGTCGATTAAATACATCGCGTCTTCAAAATTACCAACCCCTTGGGGTGTTTTCGAAATGCATGGTTTTGAAGATAGTGAGACGGGTAAAGAGCACGTTGCGCTTACCTTTGGTACGTTTTCTCCAGGCGCTGCAGTTTTAGGGCGTATTCATTCAGAATGTCTTACTGGTGATGCACTGTTTAGTTTACGTTGTGATTGCGGTTTTCAGCTGCAAACCGCGATGCAAAATATTGCTGAAGAAGGCCAAGGCTTTATTCTCTACTTACGCCAAGAAGGGCGGGGTATTGGCTTACTGAATAAAATTCGTGCTTATGAGTTGCAAGATCAAGGCGCCAATACCGTTGAAGCTAATGAGCGTTTAGGTTTTGAAGCGGATATGCGTAAATACGACATGATCATTCCGATGATGCAGAAAATCGGTATCGATAAAGTGCGCTTGATGACCAACAATCCGCGTAAGGTTAAAGCGATGCAAAGCTTTGGTTTAGAAGTGGTTGAGCGTGTACCACTGCAAGTAGGTAAGAACCGCTATAACGAAAATTATCTAAAGACCAAATCGACCCAACTGGGTCACATGATGTCAGAACATCACTTTACTGAAGCCGAACTGGGCGACACTAAAGACTAAGCCTAGATGGGTAAAAGCGTTAATTTTCTTGGCTTTTACCCAGTTATACCGCTATATTCGGGCTATCACTTAGTAGTTTATTATCGCTAATTTAGTCTATGGCCCGATTGCGTTACCTTACTTCTTCTGCGTTAGTTTGTGCACTTCCTGTCGCTGCTGAAACGGATTATACCCATTACGCGTTTGCTAACTACCTTGGGAGCGGGATCTATCGTACCTCAGGTCAAGACGCTACCGTCGCCAATATCCCCATTAGTTTTGATCTACAGCGCAGTGATACTGAATCTCTAGTGTTAAAAACACCGGTTTCATTAGGTTTTTTTAACTTCAAATGGAGTGATTTACCTGATGGTGACATTCCCTCGAGTGTGGGAACGCTAACAGTGACCCCAGGTATCGAATATCGAATAAGAAACACCGAAAGTCATGAGTTTCAAACCTATGCAGATTTAGGCTTTGGCACCAATTTTACCAATGGTAATGATGTGTTGATCTATTCGGCTGGGATGTCGAGTTTACTTGATTTCGAGCTCGCGGATACTAGGCCTATTTGGGTTAACAGGGTGTTTTTTGCCGGTTATACCACCTTGCACGATAACAGCAGTGAAACCTATTCTGCAGTGCAGTCTGGTGTGGATATTGGTAGCAACTACTTTCTGCAAGTAAAAGGTGTTGAAATTGAGCCGCGATTTTTCGCCGCAGGATATTGGTATTTTGACAAACTGAGTTTTACTACACCATTTGAAGATGATGTATTGGTTGCTAGTAGCTATGAGGTGGGTTTAACACTCGCGTTTTCCAAACCAGTGGGTTGGGATCTATTTAGTATCGAACGTTTTGGTTTTAGTTACCGAGCAGGAGATGGTGTTGAAGTCTGGCGTTTGATATTTGAGTTTCCTATCTAATTCTATTGCGCTAATGTTTTTGAAGACAAAATACGCATTGCTATTAAATCAATGCGTATTTAGTTTTAGCGCTTAAATTACTTGCCCCAGATCTTGGCATTAATTTCAGGTAGTGGCTGTTTAGGCTTTTGCGGTTTAGGTGATTTAGCTTTATATTCACCATCATAGGCTTTTGGTGCCGGTAGTGGTAAGTTATTCATCTTCAGATAAAGGTACTCAACCTTGTCACGTGCCCATTGAGTTTTACGCAAAAACTTCAAGCTAGATTTTATACTTGGGTCATGATTAAAGCAGCGGATGTCGATGCGCTGTCCTAGCTCTTCCCATCCATAATGATCAACAAGATCATTTAATAGGTCTTCGAGCTTGATGCCGTGTAGCGGGTTATTTACTTGAGTCATAGTGTGGTTGCTATCATCTGTTGGTACTTAGCTTAATGGCATAATTATATCAGTTTACATAGCAGATTGGCTGATTTGCACAAAATAAGTAAAAAGAGAGCCTAAGTGGCTCTCTTTTATTATTTCAACGCTATTTAGTATTTATTGGAAGCTTAGTTCCCACGAATTTATGCTACCAATGTCTCGGCGTGCACTATCCACGGCTTTTAGTTTCCAGTTACCAGCTGAATCAACGCCAGACATATCAACATTGTAGGTTTTAACAATGTTATTGCTGCTGCCGCCAGAGTTGTCGTGCAGTATGGCGATTTCCCCCGATGGGCTATGCAGTTCAACTTGCAAATCGCCAATATAGGTATGACTGATATTTACTTTTACGGTTACTGTTCCTGAATCACCCGAGCGTGTTGCTGTAATTACACTTTCAACACCCACACTGTTGTTATCTGGGATATTGTAGCTGTTGGTGTTGCTGTAAGTTGCTGGGCCTCCGGTATTACCACCTGTAGACTCACTATAGCTTGCGACAAGATTGACTCCGCTAAAGGCGCTATAACCTTGTACCATAACGTAGTAAGTACCTGATTGTGCGGTTGCGATTGGGCAGGACTCGAGGTTACCGTTTTTCCAAGGTCGACAGTCGTAATCGCTGGTAGTCGGTGAAGCACCGTATTGCACATAAAGATCCGCATCGCCACTACCACCGCTCATATTAAAGCTCAATCCGCTGGCACCCGCAGGAACGTCAAGTGAGTAATAAAGTTCATCACCTTTAGCGCCAGCTAAGTTAACTTTAGCAACGCCATTTGTTAGCACATTATCTCCAGGACCTGTACCTGGATCAGTTGGACCATCGCAAGAGGCGTCTAAATAGGCTTTTGCTGCAGCAGCATTGACTAGACCATAACCCGTTTTGTTATCGCGCCCAGCAACATCCAAGTCTTCTGCTGTGGCTTTTAGTGCTTGTCGAATTTGCTCTGAGTTACATTGGGTATGATGGCTCCAAACTAATGTTGCAACACCAGATACATGTGGTGTTGCCATTGAGGTACCGTTGTAATATTCGTAGTCTTCATTATCTGTATTAGACACAGTAACATTGTTACCTAATTGATTTCTCAGTGCTAAACCTGTAGCGCGATCAACAGAGACGGATACAATTGGGGCTTCGTTATTACTGTCGACTAAAAACGGATTTTGAAGGCCGGGTAGTGCACTATTACTGTAGACAATACTGGCTTGTGCGCCAGCGTTAGCACAGGCTTTTACTGCGTCTATTTCAGGGTAACTGGCTCCCTGATTGCCGACACGTTCAACTAAGCAGACTTTATTGCTCATGTTGCCGCAACTAAAACTGCTACCATTGACGCTACATTCAGCTAGCGTCCCACTGGCAGTGCCGATAAATGGTGAGCTTACATGGCTGGTTCCTGATCTTACATAACGATTGTGGGGGACGATGCCATTATCAAAATATGACTGGCCTGCTATGGTGATATCTGCGAGGCGTCCTTCGCCGCGAGTAACTGTAGAAAGAATTGCTTCACCTGGGCCAGATATTTCAACTTGGTCGGTATATTGTGAAAACGCTGCGTGATCTTTATTACTGTCAACCGCTGCTACAGACATCACCGAATCATATGATGCCGGGTAACTATGGCTGCTATTACCGTCGTTACCTGCGGCGGCAATTAACAGTACGCCATTACCTTGGTGCGCAGAAAATGCATTTCTTTCGCTATTGCTTGAGCTTGCTCCGCCTAAACTCATTGTTACTACATTTGCGCCATTATTGACGCAAGTATCTACTGCTGAGATCAACGATGATGAATAACCCCATCCCGACGCATTAAACACCTTAATCACATGAATATTGGCATTTTGATTCGGCATTACACCCACTACGCCTTCATTATTTGCTATTGCGGCAATGGTACCTGCTACGTGTGTGCCATGAGCGTTACCAGCACCGGGATCAAACCAGTTACCCGTCCCTGAATTATTGCTGCCGGTTACATTGTTAGCGTTAAGATCGTTATGAGCTCTGTCATATCCTGAATCAATAATACAAATTGTGCGGTTACCTGCTAGATTATCGCTAATGCTGGTTGCTCCAACATAGGTTTGCCCCCAAGGAGTTGTTTCTGCTAATAATCTGCGCGGAACATCTTCTTCTACATAGTCTACATCGGCGCGAAATCGTAGTTGCTGAAGCTTGTTATCATCTAATTTTACAGAGTAACTATTACTGCGACCGATACGTTTCATTTCTTTCGCTGCAACACTGTTAAGAGCACGAAAATGTGAGAACACCTCATTGGTTCTTGGTTCATATTGCGCATTTGCAACTTGATCAATAGATTGGGTAAATCCTGCGCTAGGGCTAGCATTTTTAAATTTGACGATATAACGCTTAGGTAAAGGGTTTTCTTGAGTGAGCTGCTGGGAATTACCTTGAAGGGTTAAGTTCAAAGAGGGGGCCGCATTTATGCTTGTAGAGATAGCAAGTGCTACTACTGAAAGCGATAGCGCTGTCTGTTTGACATGTCTTATAGTCATTACTGTCTTCCATGTTTGTTAGGTTATTTATTTGTTTTTAGTATTTTTTGCAGAGCAAAATATTGAAATATTGCTCTTGGGATAAAGAATGTATCCGTGGGAATGTTAAATGTAAATAAAATGTTAACTAAATGGTGGCGAAGGAATAAATAGAAAATACTAGGCATATTAAAAACAGATAATGATTATTTATGCTTACTATGTGTTCTATTTGGTTTTTTAGTCGATTTTGGTGAGTTAGTATTGTCGGTGGTTATTTTTCAATTTATGATTTGCTTTATTTGTATAAAGTAGTCAAAAAGTTTTATTTAGATTCAACTAATATTAAGTGCCTGAAATCATAGTTGAAATAGAGAATGCAATTCTTGTTATATATTATTGCTATTTAGAATAAAGCTGGTGGGTGAACTCGCTAATTTAATTGTTTTTATAAAACCAAGATGTCCTCCATATAAAAAAAGCTGCGTAAGCAGCTTTTTTTGGGCGTAAATTAAAGAAAGTGGTTTGGTTTTAACGTTTTTCCATCATTAATGTTTGATAGCCACCACCGTTATACACCTTGGTGTAACCAGCATTTTCTAACATTTTGTCAGCGATACCACTACGATTACCACTGCGACAGTAAACCACTACTGAGCGGTTTTTGGCTATTTGTTGCTGGCTAAAGGCTTGGTTAATCTGTTGGTAAGGAATATTGATGGCATTTGGCAGATGGCCTTGGGCAAACTCTTCAGGTGTACGCACATCGACAATCAGTGCGCCTGAGTCAATTTTTTGCCAAGCGACTTTTGCGTCAAGCTCTGCGGCACTGACTACAGAGCTAAATACTGTAAGTAGTAGGCCTAACCCTAATAAAACAGCCATTATTTTTGGCTGTGAATAGTTTAATTTAAACGCGTTACTCATCAAAATACCTTATTTTTGTTATTCATAAATGTTGTTTGGCTCTTGCTAATTGGGCTTCAGATTGAAAGCCCATTTTGCGTAAAATAATCGCCGCGGGACAAAACTGAGTATAGGCGCTTTGGAATAAATTTGCCCCTATAAAAACTGTGAACCAGATAAAATTATCGTTAATCCATATAGTTAACATAACAGACAGTAATACCATTAATCCGGCAAAAGCCATAGTTACGCGTTCGACTGACATAGTGCTTCCTTATTGTTGATTTTGGTTGAGTGATTAGTTTTGGCAAGTTAGCTTGGCTCTAGCGAACCAAGCTGTTATTAGTCATAAATTACGGGTAACGCTTTTTCATCACGGCGAAATACAGCACAGGGATCACCACTAATGTAAGTAGGGTGGAGATCAAAATGCCGAAAATAAGGCTAATGGCGAGTCCATTAAAAATAGGGTCATCAATAATAAATAATGCTCCTATCATAGCCGCGAGAGCTGTAAGCATGATGGGCTTTGCCCGCACCGCGCCTGAATGGATTACCGCCTGTTGAAACGGAACTCCTGCCGCGGTTTCTTGTTGAATAAAGTCCACTAGGAGTATGGAGTTGCGTACAATTATTCCTGCAAGAGCAATCATGCCTATCATTGAGGTTGCAGTGAATTGTGCCCCTAACAACGCGTGGCCGGGCATTACCCCTATGATGGTAAGCGGGATAGGCGCCATGATAATGAGTGGTACCAGATAAGATCTGAATTGGGCGACGACTAACAGGTAGATAGCAATCATACCTACGCCATAAGCTATGCCCATGTCTCTAAAGGTTTCGTAGGTGATTTTCCACTCGCCGTCCCAAAGTACTGCTACGTTATCTATACCGCTAGGTTGTTCTACATAATGCTGTTGAAAGGTAAAGCCTGAATGGTGATTCGATTCATTTTGCTTATTGATTTGTCCCACCATATCGAGCATGCCATACAGCGGGCTATCGAGTGGCCCCGCCATATCGGCAACCACCATGATCATCGGGATCATATTTTTATGGATAATAGGCGCATCAATATGCTCTTTGTTGATCTTCACCAACTCTGATACAGCTATTGTTTGTCCGTTAGTGCCGCGTAATGTGAGGTTTAACACTTGGTCTAAATCAACTTTTGCGCCTTCCTGTAACTGTAGGTTAATTGGTACAGGGTATTTTTGATTACGCTTATGTAGATAGCTGACATCTTTGCCACCAACAGAGGTAGCGATTAAGTCAACAATTTGCTGATATGGTACGCCTAATAAGCTGGCTTTAGTTCTGTCTATGATAATTTGCCACTTTTGCGCTGCTGCAGGTAGATAGATGTCAATATCGACGACATCCTGAGTTTGCTTGAATATGCCTAAGATCTGATTTGCGGCCTGTTCACGGATAGCTTCGCTAGGACCGTAGATCTCTGCAAGAATAGGTGACCACACCGGTGGGCCAGGCGGCACTTCAACGATTTTTATATTGGCATTGTATTTTTTGCCTATAGCTTGCAGTGGTTGTCTTACACTAAGCGCAATTGTATGGCTGTCACGATCACGTTGTTTCTTATCAACTAAATTAACTTGAATATCACCAAGTTCTTGGGTTTGACGTAAGAAATAGTGACGCACTAAACCATTAAAGTTTATTGGCGCACTGGTACCAGCGTAGAGTTGATAGCTTGCAACTTCTTCTACTTGATTGAGATAACGGCCAAGCTCTTTTAGCGCTTTTTGAGTCTGTTCAACCGGTGTTCCTTCAGGTAGGTCGACTAAGATTTGAAATTCTGACTTATTGTCAAAAGGTAGCATTTTAAGCACCACCAGTTTTGCCATGGGTAAAGCAACGGCGCCAGCAATTAAAACGAAAATAGCCGCGGCTAAGCCAAATCGTGCTTTGCGAGCATGTCGCCCCTGTACAAAGGGGCCGATTAAATGATTAAACAGCCTAAACATCAGGCCCTGATTATCATCAAGGGCATGATTCTCTGTGTGCATACCAGCGGCTTTGCGTAAGAACTTACGACTAAGCCATGGGGTTATCAAAAAAGCAACCGCGAGTGAAATTAGCATTCCCATACTGGCGTTAATTGGAATAGGGCTCATATAAGGCCCCATTAGTCCTGACACAAAGGCCATAGGCAATAGCGCTGCAATCACAGTAAAGGTCGCCAAAATCGTGGGGCCGCCAACTTCATCAACGGCGACAGGGATTAACTCAGTGAATGAGCGTTTGCCCATTGCCATATGGCGATGAATATTTTCAACGACAACAATGGCATCGTCGACGAGAATACCTATCGAAAAAATCAGTGCGAACAGAGAAATACGATTTAAGGTAAAGCCCCACGCCAAAGAGGCAAACAAAGTGAGTGCTAAGGTGATTATAATGGCAATGCCAACGACAGCTGATTCTCTCAGCCCCATAGTCATTACAACTAATAGTACGACAGCCGCGGTAGCAAACATCAGTTTTAAAATAAGTGTATTGGCTTTTTCACCAGCGGTTTCGCCATAGTTACGTGAAACACTGATCTCAACCCCTTTTGGGATTAGTAGGTTTTGTACCTTGTCGATCCGCTGCATAATGTTATTGGCGACATCAACGGCATTTTCACCGGGTTGTTTGCCTATGGCGATAGTGACAGCTGGATAGATATCTTGTTTATCACTATGCCAAGCACTTTGAGTCGGTAGTGCTGCTTTGAGGCTAATATCCGCAAAGTCAGCGAGGTATACAGGCGCTAAATGACCCTGCTGGTCTTGCTTTACTGCAACAACGAGTTGTTTAACGTCTTCAATATTTTGTAGGAATTGTCCTGCTTGCACTTTAATTTCTTGGTTAGCTTGCACCAGTGAGCTTGGCGTTGAAATGTGGTTGTTGTTGAGTAAGCTTTGGTTCATTTCATCGAAGGATACACCGTAGTAATTCATTTTTACCGGATCGATCCTGACGTTTAAACTCAACTGCTGATCGCCAAATGAGCTGATCTCTCGGGTGCCAGGAATACGTTTAATTTCAGTTTCTAATCCATTTGCGACTTGAGTAAGCGTTTCTGCTGACATTGATGGATCTTTTGACCATAAGGTTAGACTCACAATCGGTACATCATCGATGCCGCGTGGCTTAATCTGCGGTTCGCCGACGCCTGCAGCAAGCGGCAACTTGTATTGGTTTGAATAGAGCTGGTTATAGAGCTTTACAATCGCATCATTGCGTGAAATTCCGACTTCAAATGCCACAATAAACAGTGCGCCATCAGGTTGAGAGAAAGAATATAGGGTATCAATGCCTTTGATTTCTGAAATAATCTGCTCGGTTGGTAAGGTCACTAAGCTTTCAACTTCCCTTGGTGTTGCACCGGGGAAGGGGACAAATACATCGGCAAAGGTGACATCAATTTGTGGTTCTTCCTCTTTTGGCGTGACCACAATGGCAAAGAGTCCGAATAGTAACCCTAACAGTGCTAATAACGGTGTAATGGCATTTGCTTGAAAGGTCTGGGCAATGCGCCCTGAAATTCCTAAATTGGCTGGCGTTGGCATATAAACTATCCTAGTACTAACTTTTCAATCAAACATTGTGCTTAGGTAAGCTGTTGGTAGAGCTAAAACATCGGCAAGTAATAAGGCTTGATGTTTGATAGCTAAACACGCTGTTGCTTTTGTTGTGGTAATTCATCAATAAGCTAATGGTGGTTATTGAGAATTTGTAGCGCTTGATAGGCGTCTTTAGCGATGACATCAGCAGTAGATAATCCCGCTAATATCTCTATTTGGCCGTTATCGCTACTGCCGACTCTTACTTGGGTGAGGACCCAGTTTTTATCTTGCTTAAGGTACACAGCATCAAGCGCATTCATGGTCATAATTGATGATTTAGGAATGTATATTGCTGTGCGGTTATCACTAACAAATTGCGCCTTGATTAAGCTGCCGGGAATAACATCTGTTTGGTTTTGCGGCAGGTTGATTCGGACTTTATAACTATGGGTATTGGGATCGATAAAGCTAAATAGGGTCAATTCATCGCTTTCAATCTGTTCACCCGTTGCCAAGATTAAGCGAAACTGCGGTTGACGTTTTACTGCTGCAACATAGCGCTGCGGAATGTGAGTGACAGCACGCATTTGGCTTAATGAATAGCCTGAATACAGAGCTTGTCCGGGGCTAACCGTTTCACCTTCCTCTACGTGTCGTTGGGTCACTACTCCTGAAAACGGCGCATTTACCACAGTGTATTTTACTGACTCTTTAGCTTGAGCGACCTTAGCATTAGCAGCACTGAGCTGTTGCTCTGCAGCTTTGGCATTGGCCAGTGCTTCATCCATCGCACCTTGAGAAATAGCGCCTTGTGGAAACAGTGTTTGATAGCGAGCGAGTTGACGTTGGGTCTCGATATTGATTGCTTGTGCCTTGGCATATTCCGCATTTGCCGCAGAGAGTTGCGCGCCTTGTTCGATATTAGTGATTTCTAACAATGGTGAACCTGCATCAACCACATCATTAATATCATAATTGAGCTTGATAATACGACCGGATGTTTGCGCTGATACCGTTGCAGCCTTAACAGGCTCTATGTAGGCGTCGAGAGTTACGCGAGTTGCAATAGAACGTGGTTTAATTTGAATTGATTCGATGGTTTCAGCTGCAAGCGAAGATGCTGCAGATAGCTGTGTTGTGAGCAATGTACCGAGAAAAAGCCCGATAACTGCCTTTTTGTTTTTCTGTTTTAGCATAGTAATTTCACCAAATTCATTCCATGCAAAAATTCTAATGGAAGCTTAACTTGTATGCAATAATTATTTATTAGGAAAATACGATGAATTGGTTTGGTATGACTAGAGCGTGGGAGTACCCTTCAAGTTACTGAGGTTATACTGTTGTTTTTAATTGCAGTTGTTAGTTTAGATAAGCCAAGTTTTGGCTTGAGTCATTGAGGTGGAGAGTTGGCTTAGCGCAGTGACGTGACTCAGCTTATGTCCTATAAAGCTGAGCCACACATAACAATTTCGACTAATCGTTAAGGTAGTAGGTTAAGGTAGAAACGATTCTTATTTTTTTAATGTACGGTGTATTACTGTCGCGATCGCTAATGCTAAATTGGCCTTGGGAAGCATTCTTAATTTTCCCCAGTTTTGAGTCGGAATCTTTAGCGAACTTTTCTGCAACTTGACGTGCATTTTGGGTGGCAGATTGAACCATTTCAGGTTTGACATTATTAAGTTCGGTAAATAAGAACTGTGCCTTGCTGTTGTAATCTTGATCTGAAATAGCGATACCATCTTTTGCTAGGCTAAGCATGTTTGTGCGGGTGCTTAAGAGTAAATCGACTTTGTTAGTATATAAAGAGATAGAGACTTTTGCTGCGTAACGGTATTTCACATTGGGATCGACATAACCTTGAGCTTGTCTGTCATCTATCGCTGGAAGTGCCACAGTAATTTCATCATCACTAAAGCCTTGCTGCTTTAAAAAGCTGACCACTTTATTGGTTTTGATTTCTACTGTTTGATAGAGCTGATTGAGATCGTTACTTACTTCAGTAAAGCGAATTGGCCAGATGGCAACATTGGCACGTACTTCTTTTTCAGCTAAACCTTTAACGGTGACGGTTCTCTCCATTGCTTTCATTTTTATTAGCTTATCGCCAACTGTCGTGCCTAACATGATTAGGCCAAGACATAATAAGCTGCCAAGGATAAGTGCTGGTAGGGCATTGTTTTTAGGCATGGTATTTTCTCGCTGAAAAATTATGCCTTTACGTTAACAAGGATTGACCAAGTAAGACAAATGAAATTAGTTTTACGTATAAAAAAGCCGCACTGAGTGCGGCTTTTATCAATCAACAATTCAGCGTTTAGCTTAGAATTTGTAGTTGTATTGGATAGAGTAGTAAGTTGCATTTGACGTGGTTGTCGCGTGCACTGTACCTAAGTCATTACCCAAGATTGGCATTTGCTGACCAACTTGCGCAAGTACCGCACTTTGCTCAGTAAGCTGAGTTTCTTCACCGCGAACGAATGCGATACCAAAGTCTAAGCTGGTGTGCTTAGATAGGTTGTAAGTTGCACCCATTGTGTACCATTGACGATCTGAGTCAGGAATTGAAATAGAGCTTACTTCACCAACAACACCTTGGTCGAACATGTAACCAGCACGTAATGTCCAGCTATCATTTAGCGTGTAAGTACCACCTACACTGAATAACCAAGAATCATCCCAAGCGTACTTTTTAAGTTGTGCTTCTGCAGGATCGCTAACTGTGATTTCGTGGAAATCACCCCAAGTTGTCATCTGTGCAGTGTAGTGCAATGCAAATGTATCTGTTAGCTGGTGGAAACCGGCAACTTGGAAGATATCTGGAATTGGGATATTGATTTCTTCAAAGTTAGTGCCGCCATAATTCACTGTACCATCAGCAGTGAACTCTGGGCTGAAACGATAGCTCACACCAAAACGGTGGTCAGCATTGATTTCGTAAACCGCACCAACAATACCACCAAAGGCAATACCATCAGCATCAACATCAACTAAATCTACAGGTACATATGCACCATTTTCGCCAAATGGTAGCTCACCAGAGCGAGTTAACACTCCAGAACCGTAAATTACGTCAAGACCAGCACCAACGCTGAAGTGATCATTAAAGCGGTAAGAAGCACTTAGGTTGAAGTTAATTGTGGTCACTTCGGTTTTGCCAAGAAGATCAACTGGAGCAGGGATCTGAGCTGCGCCATTTAAGATAGATTTTGGCTTCGATAGATCGCTAGTATCAGTACCTGTACCAAAGTTACTAAACATAGCCACACCGTAAGCAAACTTATCGTTTACTGGGCTAACATAGTAAAAGTTAGGGATAACTTTCGCTTCAGCGGCATCATCGATGCTGCCGTAGTGAAGTTCACCTAAGTTTGAGTTTACAAATACATCTTGTACTTCAACTTGTACGTCTGCATAAGTTAAACCCATAGAAAGTTGTTTTTCATCAAACAACGCCATAGCGGCTGGGTTGCGTGATAGAACTGATGCATTATCTGCAATGACAGCATCACCAGCAAATGCACGGCCAATACCGGTTGCTGATTGGCTGTTTAGTTGAAAGCCAGCCGCCATTGTCTGTGTGCTTGCTAGAGCTACTGATACTGCAATAAGAGTCTTGTTGAAATACTTCATTATTATTCATCTCTATTATTTTTGGTCTTGCTTATTCTAGGTCAATTCATTGTGATTGACGGCAAGATCCACTTTTTAGACCCGTGCATAGTAGGTAGTAGATGGCAAGCTAACAACTCCGACCAGAAGTTGTTTTTTGTTAATTATTAGTTAATTAACGAATTCTTAGTTGGTGATATAACACGCGAACAATTGAAACAGCAAAAAGAAAGTATAGCCAACACGGACTTGCAGTAACCAGCAGGTTTCACTATTAGTTAATGAGATGTAACTGTAAGAAATCTAAGGACGAATTTTTGAAAATAAAAAAAGCGTACAAGTGTACGCTTTTTATCTATTTCGGTTAATTTTTGAGACTACAGCTTAGCTTCAAATTGATCAAACTGTTGTTTTATCGTATCTGAAGGGCGGTTAATCATGCTAACAATCACACCTGAAAGCGTCGCTAAAATAAACCCTGGTAAGATTTCATAAATGCTGAAAATACCATCTTCTAGTTGCTTCCAAACCACAACCGTTAACGCACCTACTACGATGGTGGCAACAGCGCCGTTGCGGCTATAATCGCGCCAAAATAGGGCTAACAAAACCACAGGACCAAATGCTGCGCCAAAACCAGCCCAAGCATAGCTTACTAATCCGAGAACGCTGCTTTCAGGGTTGAGGGCTACAACGCCGGCAATTACGGCAATAGCAAGTACACCGATCCGACCCACTAGCATCAGCTCTTTACTTTGTGCTTGTGGGCGTAGCCATTTCTTATAGAAATCTTCAGTGATAACACTTGAGCATACGAGCAATTGAGAGTCGATAGTACTCATAATTGCTGAAAGAATGGCTGCAATCAGCAAGCCGCCAATCCAAGGATTAAATGCTGCATGAGCTAAATGGATAAATACTGTTTCTGGGTTAGTAAGTGGCTCTGCTGCGAAATACAAACTACCTGCAATACCGGTGGCTAGTGCACCGACAAGAGCAAGCAACATCCAGCTCATAGCAATACGTCGTGATACCGGAATATCTTTAGGCGAGGCTATCGCCATAAAACGTGACAAAATATGCGGTTGGCCAAAGTAACCTAAGCCCCACGCAAGTAGTGAAATAATGCCAACAACAGTTGTGTCGTCACTAATAAACGCAAGCATTTTTGGATCGATGTTTTCCAATCCTGCTTGTGTTTCTGGCTGACTCATAATAGCAATAGGTACTATTAATAGCGCAATTAACATCAAACAGCCTTGGAAAAAATCGGTCCAGCTAACGGCAAAAAAACCACCAACGAATGTATAAGCAACAATAATGGTTGAGCCGATGACAAGCGCTAGGGTGTAATCTAGGCCAAATACTTTCTCAAATAGAATCGCTCCGCCGACCATGCCTGACGATGCATAGAAGGTGAAGAAAACTAAAATTGTTATAGCAGAAACCAGCTTTAGTATGCCTTTGTTATCTTCGAATCGCTTTTCAAAGAAATCAGGTAAGGTGAGGGCGTTATCAGTAAATTGGGTATAAACGCGAAGGCGTTTAGCAACAAACAACCAGTTTAACCATGCGCCAAATACTAGGCCAAAACCAATCCAAGCTTCCCCCAGTCCGCCAAGATATACCGCGCCGGGTAAGCCAAGTAATAACCAGCCAGACATGTCTGATGCACCAACACTTAATGCGGTGACTCCTGGTCCCATGCCTCTACCGCCAAGAATATAGTCGTCGACAGAGTCTGTGGCTTTATAAGCCCATAAGCCAATTCCCATCATTAAAGAGAGATAGCCTATAAAAGTAATCAAAATGGGTAATTCAATTGTCATGTGTGATTCACGCTTCTTGTGTTTTCTATGTGTGGGAGCGCTATGTTAACAGAAGTGTGAGCTTGAGCCCAATAAAGGGCGGAAATATGATGGAATACAACCAATAATGCCACTCGGGCATTACTGGTTGTTAAGGATTTAGATGAAGCTTTGTTTTATTTCGTTTTTAACAAAATTGAGATCTTGCTTCTGCTCACCAACAAGTAACATGTAGGCATTATCGGTAGCAAATCCCATACCTTTGTACTTATTATCGGCAAATGCCTCTTCAAGTACTAACCTGTCTTCTAGTGGAACAATAAACAAAGTGACCTTACCTTGCTCACCCTGCATGACCAAGTGCAAGCTTTGTACGCCTTGGAAATCACAATAGGTGCTATAAAACACCTTACCGGGCTGTTGAGTAAATCGCATACTTGGATTGCCAGTTAAAGATGCTAGCTGAAAATTAACTTGTTCAAATTGAACATCTTCATCAATGTGTAGCGCTTTATCTTCGTGATACACATGAGCGAGAGCGTGTTGACTTAAATCAACTGGCGCCATTCTGAGTAGGGTAAACGTCATACCCGCTAAAAAGGCAACTGAGGCGACTAAAGCAAAAGCAAATCCTGTTTTGCGGCGCTGTGAATGATGCTGTTGCAGTTGCTGTTTTAGCAGTAACTTGGCAGCCAAATCATCAGGCACGTCAACTTTTAATGCTTGTTCGATTTTATTATCTAGCTTTCTAAGATCATTTAAAAACGCATCATGCTCGGGGGATCCCATTGCAGCTTTTAAAAACTCAGGATCTTGATTATGCGGATCACTATAGGCCTGGCGGCGAAACTTAAGATCATCCATTGGACTGCCCCCTGTGGCTTGGTTGTTCAAGTACATCTTTTAATTGGTTGCGTGCACGAAATAATCGCGTCATTACGGTATTGCGGTTTAAGTCGAGTAAACTGGCGATTTCATCTCCACTAAAACCACCGATCACTTGCAATAAAAGCGGTTCACGGTACTCGAGTTCAAGTTTTGCTATCTGTCTACGCAATAGATGTTGCTCAGCATGTTCTTCGGTGCTACCTGAAAAAGTGTCTTCGATAAACTCTTGTTCGACATCTGAGTAATTAAACTGCTTGCGCTCAAAACGTCTGGCATTTTCCCGGCGCAAAATGGTGATTAACCACGCTTTAGCCGCTTTCTCATCTTTTAATGAGTCAAGCGACCGCCAAGCACGCAGAAAGGTTTCTTGAGTGATGTCTTCTGCTATATGTTTATCGCCGCAAAGCCAATAGGCGAATCGATAAATATCAGCATGAAGTGCCCTGACAAGGCTATCGTATCGTCGTTGTTTACTAACCATGTCTGAAGAGACCGTGGATTTAGATTTTTTATTTCGCCAACTTGCAAACATTTTTTATTTTTCTAATTGGAGCGATAACGCAAGCTTAACCTTGTTACAGATACTTTGCCAATAATGAACTCTTGTCTAATGAGAAAAGTGGTGGGGGTTATGGTCTAGTGACAAGTGGCTGAAGAATCCCCTTTAGCTCGATTGTCGCTAAAGGGGAAACAAATATAGACGCGAACTTAAGGATTTAATTGACTTAATGCTGAGTGACTATGGCGACTTTGCATTGGCCTTGCTGCTTTAACAATATTAACTAACTTGTTGTAATCAATAGTATCGGCTTGAGGTTGTGCATCTGTTTTGCTCTGACTGTATGCAGATTTTTGCAGCATTGCGATACAGTTTTGCATAAACTCGTCGGTGAGGCCGATTTGGTTTAACGACATAGGCTGTTGATAGAGCTCTGTATAGTGGCGAGTTAAACTGTTTAAGACGCGAGTCGGCTGTTTTGCATCACAGGCTGCTTTAAGTTCAGCAAAGGTTGAGCTTGAGGCTGGAGCTGCTGCAAATGGTTTAGCCGCTGTTACCCTTGAGTTTTGTTTGCGGGCATTAAGCCATAACATTAAGGTGACTAGCCATAATATGGCAAATATAAGAGATAGCCACGGCCAAAAGCCAGCAGTAGTGGTTGTCACTGCTGCTTGTTGAGGCATTGCTTGCTGCGAAGGCTCGGCTGCCACAGCTCCTTTAATCGTAATAGTGCGCGCAGGGAGTGTAGCGAATTGCTGCTTGTTTAAATGTGGATTCCACCAAGGTACTTTAACTTCTGGCAGCGTATAAGTGCCGCCACTGGTTGCAACAATAGCCGTGGTTTGGGTTAGCTGAGCGACCATTTGGTTATCACGTAAAAAGGTATTGCGCTGTGCCTTTTCTGGGTAGGTTTTTAATGCAGCCGGCGTCGCTAGGTTAATCTCAGGCAGACTCGTCTCATCGGTATTGGAAGCCAAAAGAGTGATGGTGCGAGTAATAGGATCACCAATATTGTATTCTACTGCGGTATCAGGCCAGTCTTCTTTCAACACCACTAAATCTGATACTAGCCACTCTCCATGATAGTCAGCTGGAATTGGCTTTATATGTACCTTGATATCCGGTGCTTTGGTTTGTGTCGGTTTACTTTCGTTAAACGAAAACATGGCACCACTGCGTCTTGATTGCACCAATACATCTCCAGCAAAGCTGGCTCCGACTATATTAAGCTCTCCGGCTTGATCGGCAATAATGGAGTAATTACGTTCAATGACGCGATAACGGCGACCATTTACAATTTCGGTACTATCGCTGTCCTCACCCAGCTGTTTTATTTGTGCGCCGCTCAAATCTGGTGCATTTAATACGCCTCGTTGTAATTCGAGCGCTAGATACAACTTCACCTTGTAGGTCAGCATTTGACCGACATAAGCCTCATCATTAGAAAGGCTGGCACGCATAAAAATATTCTGCATCTGTTGAGGTTGGGAGCCAGCTTTTAGCACAGATAAGGTGATAGGATTTGAGCTGACACCATCAATAGTAAAAGCAGGGATCTCGATATTCCCCGCAGATTTTGGCGAAAGTAAAACCTGCCAACGGGTTTCGTTACTCGCATCAAAATTCATGATTTTTTTACTGCGGCTAATACTGGTGCGTCCTACGATAAAGTCTTTAAGTAGGGCAGAGGTATCGAGTTTACCGCTATTTAAATCATCGTCTGCAATTACTGTAAGAACGAGTGTTTCTCCTTCCATAAGCGGATTGCTATCAACTGATGCTTGTAGCTGAGTAAGCGCACTTGCTGGAAAGGCGGTTAGGGCGAGAAGCGCTAACACAAAAATTGAGCGTATTACCACTGTTCTGTTTCCTTCGAATTGATGCCTTGATGGCGACGTTTCTGATATTCAAGTTGCATTTTATTGCGTAATAATACTTGCGGATCATCTGCAATAGCACGCAGTGCTCGCTCCATTTCTGGTGGCAGCGGTTCGTCAGTAGGCAGCGCGGTTGCGGCAACTTGCTGAGTTTCATTGTCAGTTTGCTCTGGCTGATCTTGCGTTTTAGTCGCTGCGCCTTGTTGAGCTTGTTGCGCTAATGGCTCTTTAGCTTCATCAGTTTGCTGAGCTTGTGGTTCACTGGCTTGAGCTTGCATTTCGGCATCATTGTTGGGCTGCTGCTCATTGTCCGTACTTTGATTGCCTTGCTGCTCACTATTATTCTGCTGCTCTTGGGCTTCATCTGACTGCGACTGTTGCTGTTCTTTTGGCTTTGAAGCATCATCAGTTTTTTCGGATTGCTGCTCAGATTGCTCTGAGTTGGGCTGATTATCTTGTTGCTGTCCGTTATCTGATTGATTTTGTTGCCCTTGTGACTGACTATCTTGCGATTGTTGATCTTGTGGTTCTTGCTTTTGTGATTGCTCATTCTGTGACTGTTGAGGATCATCACTTTGATTTTGCTGATCTGAACCTTGATTTTGATCGTTATCTTGCTGTTGCTGCTGTTGCTGCTGTTGCTGTTGTAGCTTTTTAGCTAACTCTAAATTGCTTTTTGCTTGGGCAAAGTCGGGCTGTTGCTCTAGTGCTGCTTCATAACGTTTTTGTGCTTGTTGATATTTTTCAAGCTGCATTAGTGCATTACCTTGGTTATATAAACCTTTTGCTGAGCTATCTTGCTCAAAACCGTTTAGCGCTTGTTCAAATTGCCCAGCTTTATATAAGGCACTTGCTTGCCATTGCGGGTCGATAAACTGGTTGGCAGCGGCTTCATACTCAGCTGCTTTGTAAGCTTGCATCGCTTGCTGATCTTGAGTTTGCCATAAATTGTCCCAAGTACTGGCCTCAGCAATACCGTTTGGCTGCAGGATAACAAACAGCGCTAACGTAGCTAACATGCCGTTTCTAAAACTCAACAGCGCGGGGAGTAATAAAAGCAGTGCAATATAAGGCCCTAGATCGACCCATGTCTCCCCTTGCAAATCGCTAGCTTTAGTATCTTTGGTGTTTGCAAGCCATTGTTTAACTTGTGTAACATCGCTGCCGTCAGCGCGATTAGCCACCATGATCCCACCGGCATTATTGGCTAATTCATCAAGTAGGGCATAATCAGTTTTAGCAATAACCACCTGATTAGCATTATCTCGAAGTAATTGACCATCTGGCAGTTTGATTGGTGCGCCTTGTTGACTACCAAAAGCCATGATAGCAAGGCGATATGGACTATCTTTTAACACCGATTCTGCACGTTTAAATTGTGCGGCTGAGACGCCATCAGTAAATAACACTATATCGCCGCGAAGGTGGCCACCTTGGCTAAGTAAAGACTGTGCCTGAGTTATCGCCGCCTCCAAGTTTGAACCTCTTGTTGGCATAATATTGGGGGTTAACGTAGGTAACAAATTTAATAAGGTTGCTTTATCGCGAGTTAATGGGCTGATGGCAAACGCATCGCCAGCGTATGCAATTAAACCGGTTTCACCGTCGCTGAGCTCAGCTATTAAATCGGTTGCGCGATATTTAGCTTGGGTTAAACGATTAGGAGCTAAATCATCAGCATACATAGATAGAGACATGTCCATCACCAGCACGCGGCCTTGCGTTGACTCATAAACAGGTAATGAGCGTTTTTCCAGTGCCGGGCCTGATAATGCAAATACAGCAACTAACCAGGCTATTGCTAGGTAGTAGACATTGTTGCGTTTTTTGCCGCTAACGCCATTGACTAAAACTTTGGCAAGATGTGGCGCTATATAGTTATCCCAGCTTGATCTAGCAGCTTTGCTTTTAAACAATATGAGTAATAGCAAGGCGAGTGGAACCAGTGCGATAAACCATTCAGGACGTAAAAAATGCATGTTTAGCGTCCCCCTTTGTTAGCGTTTTTACTATTACGCTTGAAACCAAAAGATACATAACCAAAAGAGATCATAATTGAAGCTAAAAGGGCCAAACCTAGTGGCCAGTAAAATAGTTCTGCTTGCGGGCGATAGCTCAGTTGATCCCGGGCGACGGGCTCAAGGCTATCGATGACTTGATAGATTTTTTCAAGTTCTTCGGTGTTACGGGCACGGAAATACTGTCCACCTGTAGTACTGGCTATTTGCTGTAACTGGGCTTCATCTAGATCCATCGACGGATTAACACGCTCTTTTCCAAATAGGGTGCGTCGTTCCATCACATCGGCGCCGACACCGATTGTGTAAATGGTGATCCCGCGCTGCTTAGCAATGGCTGTAGCTTGCTCTGGCGAGATTGCACCGGCATTGTTAGAGCCGTCAGTGAGCAGGATCAGTACTCGGTTACTTTGCTCTACTTTATCAAAGCGCTTCACCCCAAGTGCAATCGCTTCGCCAATCGCAGTTTGTTTACCGACTAAGCCTATTTGCGCTTCTTTTAAGTATTGCGCAACTGTGCGTCTATCTTGGGTTAACGGCGATTGTAGGTAGGCATGATCTGCAAATAGGATCAAACCAATGCGGTCGCCTTTTCTACGTTCAATAAAGTCGCTAATAACATGCTGAATAAGCGTAAAGCGATCAACCGCTTTGCCGTCGAGTACCATATCTTCAATCTGCATGCTGCCAGAGAGATCGACTGATAACATTAAATCACGTCCTTTACTCGGCAATTCAATCGGCTCTCCAACCCAGAGCGGTCGGGCGCAAGCTAATACCAATAGGCACCAGACCACCCAGTAGCGTTTTTGCAGTGACTGACGTGTTGTAGTACTTGCCAATGCTGACGACTGGCTCGCACCTGGTAGTACTAAATGTCCTGTCATGGGTTTGGTTTGCTGTTTTTTCTTAAAAATAAACGGCAAAGGCAATAATAGTAATAAGAAAGGCCAAGCAAGGGTTAACATGTGCTTTCCTCACTTTTAGCGGCTTTCTTTAACGGTAAAGCAGATTTTATCCAGCGCTGAGCACTTGCTCTCAGCTTGGATTTCTCTGCGTCACTAAATGGGTTGGCCTGAAAGCGCTTCGCTAATAATTCACACAACTCATTTTGTGGGCTACTGACTTGAGCATTTAACCACTTGTACCAATTATCACCACTAAGTTGCGCAACTTGAGTGCGTGGTGAGTAACTTAAGGCGGCGCGTTTTAAGATACTACTGACCTGATCTACGAATTGCTCGTGCTGCAACTCTAGCGCTGCAAGTTCAGCTAGTGCTGCATTTTTTGCTGCATGAGTTTGGCGTCGCTTTATTAGCCAATATGTAATTAGGCCAAGGCTACAAATAATTAAGGCTAGCGTAATCCAATAGCCATATGCTAATGGCCAGGCGCCGATTTCTACAGGAGTTTGTATATCTTGTAGGGCTGCCAGTGCTGGGTTTGCTTGGGTGGTCATTTATCTCAACGCCTCTAATTGTTGATTTAAACGACGCCCAGCATCGACGATACGAGTTTGCACGTTTAATTTTTGCATCATTTCAATAAAGTTGTTTTGCAGTGTTTTTTGGCCCAATAGCCATTGTTCGTAGCTGTGACGATCAATGATTAGCTCTTTTGCGCCTTCTCTAACCGGTAGTTGAAAATGCTTAGGCAGATTTAGCTCACCTTGACGCAATGGGTCGGTCACTAAAAACGCACCAATATCGCAATGGCGTTTTAGATCTGAAAGTGCAGCTAAACAAGCTGGTGAAAAGTGGCTACCGTCAGTCACAATCCAAATCAAAGAGCCGGGCTTTGCTAGGCGGCGTAAACGTTGGCACGCTTTTACCATATGTTCAGGTTCAGGCTCTTGGGCAAGATGTTGTAATTGGTTGTGATGTAACTTTTTAATCGCTGATACGACTTGTAAAATGCCTTGTTGACGACTACGGGGCTTTAGTTCTATATGCTCGCTTTCTGTGGCAATTAATGCACCTAATCTGTCACCATGCATTACAGCATTCCAACCTAATGTCGTTGCAAGGTGTGCGGCTTGGACCGACTGCAACATCAAGCTAGAGCCAAAATATAAGCTGCTGCTTAGATCGAGCAACAGAAGCACTGGTCGCTCGCGCTCTTCGACAAAAAGCTTGGTATGAGCCTGACCGGTTCTCGCTGTGACACGCCAATCTATGGTGCGTACATCGTCACCACTTTGATAGTGGCGAACCTCAGCAAACTCCATGCCTCTGCCTTTAATCAAGCTAGCTCTATGACCAGCAAGGCTGGCCTTAGCTTTGGCGCGTTTTTCTGGCAATGCTTTGGCAAGACTTTGACAGGCAAGTAGCTCTTTTTCTGTAATATGAATGCCGTCGCTAAACAACGGCAGTGCTGTATCGACCATTAAGGAACCGCAACTTGAGAAAGAATATGGTTAATTACGTCATCAGCGCTAACACCGTCTGCTTGTGCTTGATAGCTCAATAGCAAACGATGGCGCAATACGTTAGGCGCAACGGCTTGAATATCTTCTGGAGACACAAAGTCGCGTTCATGCAAATAAGCACGAGCGCGGGCACAGCGCTCCAATGATAAGGTGGCACGTGGGCTTACACCGTATTCAAGCCAGCTAGCCAACTCTTGGCTATAAGCTTCGGGTTTGCGGGTTGCCATAATAATATCAACGATGTATTTCTCTAAAGGCTCAGCTAAGTAGATCTGTAGTGCATGTTCACGGGCAGCAAATATATCACCCTGAATAATAGGTTCTACGTGCGGGGCTGCTTGTTTTAGCGCTTCGTTACGCGACATTCGCATGATCTCAAACTCAGTTTCAGCACTTGGATAATCTAAATTCAAGTGCATTAAAAAACGGTCTAACTGAGCTTCAGGCAACGGATAAGTACCTTCATTTTCTAATGGGTTTTGGGTTGCCATTACCAAAAACAGTTCAGGTAGCGGGTAACTGTGTTTACCGACCGTTACTTGGCCTTCTGCCATGGCTTCCAATAACGCTGATTGAACCTTAGCGGGTGCTCGGTTGATTTCGTCGGCCAAAATCAGGTTATGGAAAATTGGGCCCGCCTCAAACTCAAAAGTCGCGGTTTGCGCTCGGTAAATATCGGTACCAGTTAAATCTGCAGGCAATAAGTCTGGTGTAAATTGAATACGGTGAAAATCTCCTTCAACACCGTCACACAGTGCTTTAACGGCGCGAGTTTTTGCAAGGCCTGGTGGGCCTTCAACTAATAAGTGTCCGTCGGCAATTAATGCAATTAGTAGATTCTCGGTGAGAATAGGCTGTCCTAGAATGACAGTATTTAAGTATTCGCGTAACGCGTGAAATCGACTCAAAGGCATGATGCTACTCGGTTTATTTAAAGTTAGTAAGGTATAGACCAACGACATAGTAAAAAATTCCCTATGGGTTTGGCTAGTGGCAATTGATGTTAATAAACCTGCAAGTGTTTTAGTTGCTGAGAAAATAGCTGCCTTGATCGCTAGCTTTTGCTTTACAAAGCTTTTATTGCGGTGGATAACTCAAAGGTTGAGGGTGAAAGCCAATGATTAATCATTGTTAACTAACATTTTTCTTATATTTTATAGACAAAAAAACAAACAGGTGTTTAAAACTTGCCGTTAAGAAGTTAGAATCAGATCACACTTTAAATGGTCAGACCTGTTTAATAAGCGGCAAATAGGTTTCTCAAGGATATAAAAAAGCATGTCAAAAAACGACATGTAGAATAAGAGGGCAAGAAATGAGTGATAGACAACAGGTGACAAATGCTAGAGGTGAGCGGATAGCGATAGTTTCCGGCCTGCGCACACCATTTGCAAAGCAAGCGACAGCCTTTCATGGTGTATCAGCACTGGATATGGGCAAGATGGTTGTTAACGAGCTGCTGTCTCGCTCAGAGCTTGATCCTAAAGAGATTGAACAACTCGTGTATGGTCAAGTAGTGCAAATGCCTGCGGCGCCAAATATCGCCCGTGAAATCGTACTGGGCACTGGCATGAATGTTAGCACTGATGCTTACAGTGTCACTCGCGCTTGTGCGACGAGTTTTCAATCAACGGCTAACGTCGCTGAATCAATCATCACTGGTAACATTGATATTGGTATTGCTGGTGGAGCCGATTCTTCTTCAGTATTACCAATTGGGGTATCAAAAAAACTCGCCCACGCATTAGTCGATCTCAATAAAGCTCGCAGCTTTGGTCAAAAGCTGGCTATTTTCCGTCGTTTAGGGCTTAAAGATTTGTTACCTGTGCCGCCGGCTGTTGCTGAATACTCTACCGGGCTATCAATGGGGCAAACAGCTGAGCAGATGGCTAAGACTTATAATATTAGCCGTGCCGATCAAGATGCGTTAGCTCATCGCTCTCACACGCTGGCCACTGAAACTTGGAACGCTGGAAAACTAGCAGAAGAAGTCATGACTGCTCATGTTCCGCCATACAAAGCATTTATTGAACGTGATAATAATATTCGCGAAGATTCTAAACTTGAATCATACGCTAAATTGCGTCCAGCATTTGATCGTAAGCATGGTTCTGTTACGGCCGCAAATAGTACGCCATTAACCGATGGTGCTTCTGCTGTATTGTTAATGAGTGAGGGGCGCGCTAAGGCCTTAGGTTACACGCCAATTGGCTACATTCGCAGTTATGCGTTTACTGCTATTGATGTATGGGAAGATATGCTGATGGGGCCTTCCTATGCTACACCGCTAGCGTTAAAACGAGCGGGTATGGAGCTTGAAGATCTAACGCTTATTGAAATGCATGAGGCATTTGCGGCACAAACATTAGCGAATATGCAGATGTTTGCTTCAAAGAAGTTCGCCGAAGAAAAACTTGGCCGTAACCGTGCAATTGGTGAAATTGATATGGCTAAGTTTAATGTACTTGGTGGCTCACTTGCCTATGGTCATCCATTCGCTGCAACAGGCACGCGTTTGGTAACACAAGTATGCCATGAATTAAAACGCCGCGGTGGTGGTACAGGTCTCGCAACAGCATGTGCTGCGGGTGGTTTAGGTGCAGCTATGATTGTTGAGGTGGAGTAATCACATGGAAAAGACATTTAATTTAAGCCGCCGTGAAGACGGCATTGCGATCTTAACAATGGATGTTCCTGGTGAAACCATGAACACACTGCGTAGCGAGTTTGGTCCTGAAATCTCTGATGTATTAGCTGAAGTCAAATCTGATAGCAGTATTAAAGGTTTAGTCCTGATCTCAGGTAAAAAAGATTCTTTTGTCGCCGGCGCTGATATTTCAATGCTAGATGCCTGTGATACGGTAGAAGATGCTAAGTTGTTGTCGCAACAAGGACACGTGGTTTTTAATGAGCTTGAAAACTTATCAATCCCCGTTGTTGCTGCAATCAATGGTGCTTGTTTAGGCGGTGGTTTAGAGCTTGCACTGGCTTGCCATCAGCGTGTGTGTTCGTTAAATAGTAAAACCATGATGGGCTTACCTGAAGTGCAATTAGGCCTGCTACCTGGCGGCGGTGGAACTCAGCGTTTACCGCGTTTGGTTGGCGTGACCAAGGCACTAGATATGATGCTAACTGGTAAGCAACTTCGACCTAAGCAAGCTGTTAAATTAGGCTTGGTTGATGATGCTGTGCCTGAATCAATTCTGTTACGTACTGCAATTGAAATGGCATTGGCGGGCAAACGTCCTGCAAAGAAGAAAAAACAGTCATTAATTAATCAGTTATTAGAAGGGACTAGTGCAGGGCGCAATATTATTTTTGATCAGGCTGCTAAACAAGTTGCTAAGAAGACTCAAGGTAATTATCCCGCGCCAAACAAAATTATTGATTGTGTTAGACAAGGTATGACTAAGGGGATGCTTAAAGGGCTTGAAGTTGAAGCTAGTCATTTTGCAGAACTGGTTATGTCGAAAGAGTCTGCTGCGCTACGCAGTATTTTCTTTGCTACAACAGAGATGAAAAAAGAGTCTGGTGCAGGTGATGCTAAGCCACGTCAGATTAAAAAGGCTATGGTGTTAGGCGGTGGTCTTATGGGCGGCGGCATTGCATCGGTTACAACGACTAAAGCAAAAATACCTGCGCGGGTTAAAGATATTAATCAGGCAGGTTTGAGTAATGCCTTGGCTTACGCGTATAAACTGCTTGATAAAGGCGTGAAACGCCGCCATATGACGCCAGCTGTGCGTGATAACACCATGGCATTAATGACCACAACAACAGAGTATAAAGGCATCAAAGATGCTGATATTGTTGTTGAAGCAGTATTTGAAGATTTAAGTTTGAAACATCAAATGGTTAAAGATGTTGAGCGAGAGTGTGGCGAGCATACTATTTTTGCTTCAAATACATCGTCTTTACCAATCTCGCAAATTGCACAAGCTGCAAGCCGACCTGAAAATGTTATTGGGTTGCATTACTTTTCTCCTGTAGAGAAAATGCCTTTGGTAGAAGTGATTGCCCACGAAAAAACATCAGCAGAAACCATTGCGACCACAGTTGCATTTGCGAAAAAGCAAGGCAAGACACCCATCGTAGTGCAAGATGGTGCAGGCTTTTATGTTAATCGTATTTTAGCGCTTTACATGAATGAAGCCGCTCAGCTTTTGCTAGAAGGGCAGAGTGTTGAGCATCTTGATAAAGCGTTGGTTAAATTTGGTTTCCCTGTTGGCCCAATGACATTGCTTGATGAAGTTGGTATTGATGTTGGTGCTAAAATTTCGCCTATCTTAGAGAAAGAGCTAGGTGAACGTTTTATGGCTCCGGCAGCATTTGATAAGTTATTAGCAGATGATAGAAAAGGCCGTAAAAATGGTAAAGGTTTCTATTTCTATGGTGGCAAGAAGAAGGCTAAAGAAGTCGATGAAACAGTTTACACTGTTTTAGGCCTTAAGCCGGGGGTAGATACTGAAGCTTCAGAAGTCGCCCAGCGCTGCGTAGTACAGATGCTCAATGAGGCTGTTCGTTGTCTTGATGAAGGAATTATCGCTTCAGCGCGTGATGGTGATATTGGTGCGATTTTTGGTATAGGCTTCCCGCCATTCTTAGGCGGTCCTTTCCACTATATCGATACACTAGGCGCAGAGAATTTAGTTAATATCTTAGAAAATTATAAAAACCGTTATGGTGACAGATTTGAACCTGCAGAAAAGCTGAAACAGATGGCTGCAGACGGAGCTAAGTTTTTTAATTAACTCACTACAAATGAGCCAAACATAATCGTCTAGTTCTATAAGTGACGAATCGACGATATTAGGTTAATTAACAATGCGGCAACATAATGCCGCATTTTTTTATGCGCAAGGTAAAGATGTGCCTAAAAAATGTTCGTTTAAGGTGCGGTTTGCTTGTACAATACCCTTTATGACTGTTTAGCTAGGATGGCTACTTATTTGTAATGGGGAGTAGATAAGTGGAACTAGTTATTTGCGTAATATTAGCTTATTCGAGTTACTTGATTGGTAACAGTGCCTTTAACGCTGGATTACCTGTAAAGCGCTGGGCGTTTTTAGGTTTGCTTGTTGGGCCAGTGGCATACCCACTATTAAACTCGCATAAACAGCTAGCCTATCGTAAAGCGATGGGAAAACAGGGGATATCGATCTGTTTGTAAAGTCATTCAATGATAAAAACAAAAAGGAGCCTAGGCTCCTTTTTTGCTTTCAGGCAATATGAAATTGCTCTATCGTTAAGTTTAACCCCACCAGCCCTTAGCTGGGATCACTTCTAAATGGTTTAACCCTTCAGGAAGCTTAACTTTTTTACGGTTTGGCTTTGCTAGTCCAAGCATTACTAATAACGAATTAAACATAATTTCACCTCGCTATTTTTTTAGTTCCACCAACGTTTAGCTGGAACAACAGTTAGATGTTCTAACCCCGCAGGTAATGGTTCTTTTTTGCGTACAGGTTTTACAAAACCAAGTGCTTTAATAATTGAGTCAATCATGATGCTTCTCCTTAACTAAGCTGATGCTTGGTTAACAACCTTAATGTTTGGGATAGCGGCTGTTAGTACCGGCTTAACCTTGATGTTCGGGATAGCGGCAGTTTGTACAGGCTTAAC
>NZ_KI912458.1:458728-607754 GCF_000518605.1 Shewanella fidelis ATCC BAA-318
GGGATAGCGGCAGTTTGTACAGGCTTAACCTTAATGTTCGGGATAGCGGCTGTTTGTAGCGGCTTAACCTTAATGTTCGGGATTGCAGCTGTTTGTAAAGGCTTAACCTTAATGTTCGGGATAGCCGCGCTTTGTTCAGGCTTTACTTTAATATTTGGAATGCCCGCTAAAAGGCTAATATTCGATGAGGTTATATCTTGAGCAACTGGAACACTATTTTGTGATGCTGTAGCTGAAAAAGCTCCAATAAGTGCTACTGACGTGATTAATCCTTTAATTGTATTTTTCATGACTTACCTTCTCGTAGAGTATTAAATATAAAGTTATATTTTTGACTTGATGAGAAGGTAAATGCAGATGTTGTGCCAATGGTGTTTTTTTGTTGTTGTTTAGTTTCCTTGAGCGCTGATTGGTGAGAGATATTGCTTGTTTGCATCTAGGCGCAATAACTTAGTAAATTCATTTTCCGTCACAGCCTTGCTGAATATAAACCCTTGTATTTCCTCGCAATTAAGTGCTTTAAGGATGTTTAATTGTGAGGTTTCTTCAACGCCTTCTCCGACAACAGAAAGTCCCATGTTATGGGCGATAGTAATTATAGAGTCGACCATCTTTAGATCGCGATCAGACTTGTCTATGTCATCGACAAATGCTTTGTCTATCTTCAAGGTATGAATAGGGAACTGTTTTAAATAAGAGAGTGAAGAGTAGCCTGTACCAAAGTCATCGAGTGCTAAACTTACACCCATTTTTGAAAGCTGTTGCATTACCTTGATGGCTTTCTCAGGCTCTCTAATCACGGTTCCCTCGGTAATTTCTAGCTCTAAATTCGCGGCAGGTAATTGAGTGAGTCGTAAAATTGACTCTATTCGCTGTTGTAGATCGGGTAGTGCAAACTGTTTTGACGATAAATTGACAGCAACACGTCCATTGAATAAGCCTTGGCTACGCCATTTTTGCGCTGCAAAGCAGGCTTTTTTCAATACATGATCACCAATTTCGACTATGAGTCCGTTTTCTTCAGCAAGTGGAATGAACTTATTTGGTGCAATAAGCCCATGCTCTGGATGGTTAAGTCGGACTAATGCTTCCATACCCGCCATCTGGCCAGTTTTAAGATCGATTTTTGGTTGATAGTAAACTTCGAAAAGGTCGTCTTTTAAACCTTCTCGAATAAGGTTTTCGACTTCAAGCTGTCTAATCGCGTTTTTGTTTAAAGATTCTGAGTAAAACTGATAACGATTACCGCCTGCTGATTTTGCATGATACATAGCAATATCGGCTTTACGCAGCAGCGCTTGTTCATTTTGATCGTCTTCGGGATAAAGCACAATACCGATACTGACGCCAACAACGACCTTTTCAGGGCTTAATTCAAAGGGAGTCTCAAATGCATGAATAACTGTTTTTGCGATTACAGCGCTTGTGCCTATGTCTGGGTTCTTATCTATAAGAATTGCAAATTCATCACCACCTAAGCGATAAATACTAGTATGACTAGGTATAGCTGCCTGAATTCGGTTAGCAACTTGGACTAATAAGTCATCACCAATTTGATGACCTAGCGAGTCATTTATCTTCTTAAAATTATCTAAATCCAACACCATAAGGGTATGGTGTGAGTCTCTTTTTACTAAGTTACCTAAGGTTACCATTAGGTTTGAACGGTTAGGCAAGTTAGTGAGTAAGTCATTGTTGGTGAGTTTTCTAAGCTCCTCTTCCTGCTGTTTTCTGCGACTGATATCAGAAAATACTCCAACATAATGAGAAAGTTCTCCTTGCTCGTCATAGATAGCATCAATTGAGAGCTCCATCAGAAAACTTGTGCCATTGCCTTTTAACACTTCGACTTCGTTATTCCAACGTCCTTGTTGTTTAAGAATTGCTCGGATCTGCTCTGAATAACTATCCGGATATAAATCAAAGTTGAAAAGGGTACCTGTGAACTCTTGCTTACTAAGCATGATCTGATCACAACAAGCTTCATTGACTTCAACAAACTTGAACTCACTATCAAGAATAAACATCCCCTCAGAAATGTTTTGGATAGCTCGTTCAAATAGTTTTAACTGCTCTTCTGTTTGCTTGAAATTGGTAATATTTTTAATGGTACCTGTCATACGGAGTGCGTTATCGTGTTCATCGCGCTCTACAATTTTTGCTCGATCTAAGATCCATATCCAGCCTTCATGTTTGCCCTTTACCCGGTAAGCAGCTTCAAAATGGTCGGTTTCACCGTAAAAATGTTTATTTAATGCCTCTCTGACACGTTCTTGATCCATCGGATGAATATTGCTTTCACCGTTGTCGTTACCTGAGCGTTGGCCATCTTGAGGGAATTCTAGTGCACCCCAGATATTGGAGCGATAAATTTGACCAGTTTCAATGTCCCAGTCCCACATTTCGTCACCACTGCCCCATAGCGAAAGCTTTAAGCGTTCCTCACTTTTAGCTATCTGCTTTTGGACTTCTCTGCGTCGAAGAATGGCTTTTATGATTAATATAGAAATCAGTAAAGCGCAAAGAAAGTATACTGACTTTGCTGAGTTTGATAGCCACCATGGAGGGGTAACTTCTATCTGCAGTGTTTTGGTTTCACCTTGTTTTCCGGTTATAGGGTCAAGAGCATAGATAACAAAATGATACTCACCGGGAGATAGGTTAGTGTAAGTTGCAGAGTTTGTACCTTTTGAGTGAATTAATGAATCTGAAAGCCCCTGCATTTGATAGACATAATCAATATTATTAAAAACACTTCCTGGGCTATTGAAGTAGATAGTAAAAGGGTAGTCGGAATATTTTAGTTTAATGCTGCTAGTTTGAGATAACTGGCTGCTCAATATACCTTGGTCAACCTTTTCAGAAATATTGAATATTTTTAGGTCACTTAAAACAACTTTTGGAGGAGTACTATTAGATAAATATTTCGTTAACTCTTTTATCGGTATAATGCTTATATTACCGTAGCCACCAACATAGGTTTTATCATTGTTGCTTAATATGGCGTGAACGTTGTATTCTTGTTGTGTACCAAAATCTGTGTTTAATGTATAGATGCTATTTTCATCTTTAAATATTAGTTCATTAACTGATGATGCGACAATATTGTGTGAGTTTTTAGATATAGAGAATATAGGTTTGTTGTTGGTATATATTTCTGTTATTTCACCTGTGTAAATGTTGGCCGAATTTAGCCCTGTACCAGTGCCGAAATAAATTTGATCTTTTAATAATTCTAAACTTATAACAAGTTGCTCAGAATAAATAGTCGAAACTTCACCTCTAGACAGCTTGAAAAGCCCACCTTGAGTAGCGATGAATATATCATCTTTATAGCTTTTAATTTCAAAAATTGGATTTCCATTATCGATAACAATTGTATCTTTAACATGTGTAATGAGGTCGTAAATTATGAGTGAACCAAAGTTTGTGCCGATTAAAATCGATGACTGAGTTTTATGAGCTTTTATTATAAATGACGGTTCATCTGAAAGCTGTTGAATACTGTTATCTTTGGTGTTTATCGATATAACACCGGAAGAACTTGCTACATATATCTTTCCACCGATCTTTATTGCTGACTTAGCTCCTTGAGCACCTGAATCGTAGCGTGCTAACTGTTCGAAATTAGTATTGAAAACTTTAACGAACGGATCATCTGCTGCAATAATAAAATTGTCATCATGAGCTGCTATCGACCATATGTTTATCGGTTCTAGTTCTTTGGTTTTAATTATATTTTTATCTTTATCTACAATAATAAAGCCGTTGTTTTGATTTATTATTAGAGCCTTGTTTTTACTTGTTATTAGTTGTGGTGAGTTAAGGCTATTGCCAATTAGATTTACTACTCCAACTAATTTGGGTTTAGATATATCTGACAAGTCAAAAAGTTCATTTTTTGATAGTGCAAATAAACCGTATTTATTAGAGTTTGAGCTTTGGTATACGTTATCATTGACGAGTTTTAGTTCGTTTATTTCAGTTTTAAAAACTCCGTCTTCCGTAAAAAAGTAAACTTCATTATTAAATTTCGTTATGGAGTTGGAGTGTTCTAGTAGCGGTGCAGACATATTTGATAAGGAAAAGACTTTCCCAGAATAACTTCTTATTAAAATGTCATTATTTTGCTCTATTATTTGTTTTATTGCTCCGAACTGTCCTGAGATAGTTTCTTTGTGCATTAATTGTTGTAGAGGGGAAGAGTTACGCTCTGTGACAATTGTTATTTCGTTTTCAGAGCCTAAGTAGATTTTATTGTTAGATTGAGTGATACTCCAGATTGCACTATCAATTTTTACGCCTAGCTCCTTGGCTGAGATTATTCTGTCTTTCATTTTATCATATACAGCGAGGCCCTTATCGGTTCCGATATACAGCGTGCCACTATCACTTATAAACAAACTACGGATAAAGGCACTTGGGAGTTGGTGATCGACAGATGGAAAATAATGCTTAAAATTTTTGCCATCAAAGCGATTAAGGCCGTTTACCGTACCAACCCAAATGTAACCATCACGGTCTTCAACAATTGAGGTTACATTACTCTGAGATAATCCGTCGGGTACACCTAACTCAGTCGCTTTGAGTGTAAGAGCGACTGTTGGCGTTGAGAAGCTGATCAGTAATAAGAGAATTGTATTTAAAATAATTTTAGGCATATGTTTTTGTTTGATTATTCGCCAATTTAATGAACAAATTATTTGTTGAATACACTTTTTCAGAAAGTGACGCCATTGTCAAAGAAATGGGGGTGAATTGTAGTCTGTAAACGCTAAGTCTTTAATCTTGTGGTTAATAAAAGTGCTATAGATGGTTTAGTTTGTAGGTAATCTACTATGTTATATCGGCTATGATTGGCGTAATTGACTGTATTGTGTGATTTGTTTTTTGTGTTAATTAACTCAAAATATCAGAGGTTGACTATGACGTCATGATGAAGACGTAGCCAACCTTTGATTTTTTAGTACTCAAACTGTGCGGATTCTTGCTTAAATGCTCTTAAGTCAGTAATCATTTTGTCAGACTCTAATGGCACTTGTTCATGATGTGAGTCGCCGGTACTGAATAAAACGAGGCGGTCGCAGTGTTTAGTACGCATTCTTTGCATGATGAACTTAATCAGGTCTGCACGAGTCAGTTGTTTAATCTGCTCTGCAACTAGTTCACGTTGATTAAAGTTATAGTCTTTATTACCTATGCTAGACCAATAGCGTTGACTGCGTACTTTAAGACTTGAATCTTTGATGAGTAACTGATTAACCAAACCATTTTTAGTTGCCTCCCATTGCTCATTGGTGATTTGTAACACTGCATAAGTAAAATCTGCGATGAATTCATCAATTGCTTCAAGCAATAGTTGTGGGCCACAGGTAGGTGACTGTATATAGAAAATGACACCTGGGTAGCGGTTAAGCGGCAAATAACCGGTACCAACCATATACCCTAGTTGTCGTTTCGTTCTAAGTTCATGAAAGAAAGTCGATGACATGGTGTGATTTAACAAACTAAACAATGCCATGTTCTCAGGAGTTGCGGTATCAGATTGATAATAGACGATGATACTGCTATCTGGATGGGATACGGAGATCTCTCTAAGTAGAGTACCTTTACTAGACAGGTTAATTAACTCCCTTGATGACTCTCGGCTAGGGGTTGTTACTAGAGATAAAATACGCTCTAAACGTTCGCCTAATACGTGGGTTTCACTTTCCAACCAGTCACCAAATACTAAACCTTCAAGATGGATTTTTTCATAGAAGCTTTTGACATGCGCGTGCAGATCATCAAGTGTTATCTCCTCCAGTATTTCAGCCATTCTACTGGGTTCAAAACTACGTTTTTGTAAAGTAACGGTGAGGCTAGTAAATAATTGTGAAATAGGCTTTGCTTGAGAGTGGTTGTACCAAGCGCGCAATATTTGTCGTTTAATTAGGTCAAAACGGCTTTGAGTAAAATTTCTTTCACGGGCTTTTTCGATAACTAACTCAAGTAAGGTTTCCTGTTTACCTGTAAAGCCAGTGAGATGCAGGGTGATCCCACCTTGGTGAGGATAAATGTTATAACTTAGCCCGGCCACTTCTGCTTGATAAGTATACTCGGTTAAATAGTCGAGTAGCATTTCAACGTACAGTCTTGTTAATGCCGCCTGTCTTGGTGTGGCTGCCGCTTGAGCTGAATCTAGGGATAAATATAAGTGTCCTTTAGGCACGTTAAATTCATCATCCTTGCGATGCCAGATCCGGTAACCAGGCTTTTGCGCAACAACAGTTGGAACGAGGTAATTGCTTTTATCAGGGCGAGCGATACATTCATCAATAATAAATGGATTTTTATTGGGTAAATATAACTGCTCACGGACGGTAGGGTTAGCCCATATCGATAAGCGTTGCTGTGAAATGGCCTGTACTTGGTATGGCGTATGATACCAAGCCGCTTTTTGGTTGGCATCTAGCTCTGGTGCTATCAATTGTAAACGCATATTGGCTGGCGTCATTAATGCCAATAGCGCTTTTGTTTCGGCAAGATTTAATCCGTCCATACGATAGTCGCCAAATATGACATCTTCAATATCATAGTGATGCATATTGATACTTAAATGGCTGGCAAGATCGAGTGCATTGACCTGCTCTTGATATTGGAATGCAATTTTAAGTAAAGCGGCACGCTCATCATAACGCCAAGCTTGCAGCCCTTGGCATTTGACTAAGTTGATATACTCAAATGTGGCGCTGATTACTTCATCTAAATTAGCGAGGCCACGGTCGGTAAGCTGAATGCTAATATTATAATCTTTAAAGTTATAGCCATTGACGCCCCCGCCTGCAGAAAGGTTATTGGCAAGCCCTGATTCTTTTAAATATGACAGTAAACTGCCTTTGCCTTCATAACCTAACAGGTGGCTGATAAAAGTGAGTGGCTTATGTTTATAGAAGCGCTCAAGCTCCGGCAATGCAAAGGTAATTGCAACTCGTTTTTGCTCTTTCAGAGGAATAATATTGATTTGCTTTTGTAATTGCTCTGGCAAATATATGGCAACATCTGCGTAGCTGTCAGTGCGCTGCTGGTTACGAATTTGACTAAAGTATTGCTCAGCTAACGAGGCCAATTGATCTAAGCTTTGTGGGGCGACCAAGCATAAAGTCATAATATTAGCACTGTATTTTTGTTGATAAAAATGCAGTAACTCTTGGCGAAGTTCGGACTCCTCACCACTCAGGGTTTTTAGGTTACCCACTGAAAACTTTGAAAATGGATGAGCTGGATTGACCGTTTCTTTTTGTACCTGATAAACACGGCGCACATCGTCTTTTAGCTTCATGCTAAATTCGGATTCAATCGCGTGTCGCTCTCTGTCAACGAGATCTTTATTAAACAATGGCGCGATGAAAAATTGGCTGAATCTGTCAAGAGACGCTTCAAACTGTTCAGCATTAATGCTGTAGAAAAAGTTTGTATGCTCTGTGCCGGTCCATGCGTTATTGGTACCGCCATGTTGATTGATAAAAGCCGAATACTCGCCTGACTCTGGGTATTTTTCAGTGCCCAAAAATAACATATGTTCGAGAAAGTGTGCCATGCCAGGTCGTTCAACGGGATCGTCAAAATGGCCAACAGCAACAGCCATTGACGCGGCAGATTGAGTCGCGTGTTTGTCTGCAACCAGCAACACCGACAGACCATTTTTAAGGGTTAAATGGCGATATTGACGATGATCATTAGGGCTAGTTTTAATCTGCTTTATATCTGACAAGGCGTGGCTCCGATTTCGTAAGCAGCGAAAGGGCTATGTCGCTGCTCTATGCCAAGATTAAGGGGTAGCTTTGAATACTCATGAATATAAACACAATAAGCTAACCGATTGACTTAACTTGCCATTATTTCTGGCTATCTTCAAACACAACAGTGATAAAAGCATAAATAAAATGGCTTTTGATTAAAATTGCTACAACTTATTGCAGGTTGCAGGCTTTTAATAAGATCACATTTTAGTTGCTTGCTCGGTATTCGACTAATTATTAATTAAATAACGGTATGTTGCGGGTAGGATTCAGACTACAATTAACCTATAACAATAAATAATTGGGAGTAGCCAAGCAGTATGCAGCTATTTTTAATGCGTCATGGTGAAGCGGGTTACAACGCTCATTCAGATAGAGAGCGTCAATTGACAGATATTGGCCGGCATCACACCGCTTTGATGAGTAACTGGCTAGGCAAAACAACCACAGCGTTCGATTTAGTTTTGGTCAGTCCGTATTTACGGGCGCAACAAAGCTGGCAAGAGGTCAGTAAGCATTTTCCTGAGCCTAACAAATGGATTACCTTAGATGAATTGGTACCCTCTGGTGATCCTGAGCAGGTGGCGCATCTGGTTATCGCTTATGCAGAGCAATATCAGGCCCAAAGCGTGTTAGTGCTATCGCATATGCCATTACTAGGTTATCTGGTGAGTGAACTTGTGCCGGGTATTGAACCGCCACTTTTTGCTACATCTGGAGTTACATTGGTTGAGCGTGTGGCAGATAAAAACAACTTAATTTGGCAACATGCTCCTCATTCAATAAGTTGACATTATACCAATCAGTATAAACATTTAGTCGCTCAGCGAGAGTTTAGCGGTTTTGAGGCAAGGCAACGAATGAAGAGCATAGTTGAACTAGGTTCAAGTTCCCTCTTTGTTTATTAAGAGTCACAGCATCAGAATCGCTAAAACTCGCCATTCTGGAACGTTTTTGGCTGCCTACTTCTGCGTTGAATAACTTCACAAGGGAGCAACCATTCTTTCAGTTATTCGCCTTGAATTAGATTGCCAAAAATCGTTCTGAGCTGATCAAATTCTTATACTGATTGGTATTATTACTACATCGCTAGTGGTGATGAATAAAAAGTGAGTCAATCTATTTAGAGAGGCTCACTTTTTTATTGGCTGATTTTTAGTGCTAAAAAGAGTATTAACGACGATAAGGCTGATCGCCTATATCAATGAGTACCAGTAGCGCCGCATCGCCTCCCCATTCTTTGGTCGCTTGATGAAACGCCTTGACATGAGGGTGCTGTGCTAACCACATAGGAATATTCTGCTTTAATATTCCGGTGCCGTGGCCATGCATTACACAGCAACAGTGACTTTGCTGCTTTATACAGGCTTGGATTAGGGCTGCGAGCTCAAGTTTGGCTTCTGTTTGACGCATCCCGTGCATGTCTAATAAAAGATCAGGCACGTAATCTCCTCGTCTAAGACGCTTCACTTCATAACTATCAACGTCATCACGAGCCCATTTCATCGGGCCATCAACGGGTAGCAATGGCTGGTAGGTGTCAGAGAAGTAGCTATCAGCATGCAGTTGCTGTTCTTTCTCTTCTATGATTTTACGGCTTTTAGTTGCCGCGATAAAATGGCGTTTATTTTGATGTAAAGGGGTTATGCCTTTAGTCAATTCTGCAAAAAGGGCCAGATCATCATTTTCTTTGTTTTTATTCATAACTCTATTTTATTGAATCCGATGCCTTATGAATAGACTTCAGTTACAATGATTCAGAATTAAAAAGTTGGAGTGAATTTTGGATAAGATTTTTGTTGACGAAGCGGTTACAGAATTACGCACTATTGGCGATATGTTACGTTGGGGTGTCAGTCGTTTTAATGATGCAAATATTTATTATGGTCATGGTACAGATAATGCGTGGGATGAAGCCGTTGCATTAGTATTTCATGCCTTACACTTACCAGAAGAAATTGGTCAGCAGGTTATTCACTCTAATCTAACTATTAGTGAAAAGCATAAAATTGTTGAACTGATCATTCGCCGTGTAAGAGAGCGTTTACCTGTTCCATATCTGACAAATCAAGCACGCTTTGCCGGTTTAGAGTTTTATGTTGATGAACGTGTGTTAGTGCCGCGTTCACCAATCGCTGAACTTATTGCAAATCGTTTTAGCCCTTGGCTATACAATAAACCGGTTAATCGCGTTTTAGATTTATGTACGGGTAGTGCATGTATCGCTATTGCTTGTGCCTATGAATTTGAAGACGCAGAAGTTGATGCACTTGATATCAGTGTTGACGCACTTGAAGTTGCACAAATTAACATTGAAACACTTGAAGTGATGGATAGAGTGTTCCCAATGGAGTCTGATCTATTTTCAGCGATCCCAAAAGGGCCACATTACGACTTAATCGTATCAAACCCACCTTATGTAGATGCTGAAGATATTGGTGATATGCCAGATGAATACCACCATGAACCTGCTATTGGCTTAGCATCGGGGCGTGATGGTTTAGATTTGACTAAACGCATTTTAGCGAATGCTGCTGACTACTTAACTGAAGATGGTCTACTGGTAGTTGAAGTTGGCAACTCAATGGTACACTTAATTGAGCAGTTCCCAGATGTACCTTTCACGTGGGTTAACTTTGAACATGGCGGTGACGGTGTGTTTGTTTTAACTCGTGATCAGTTAGTTGAAAATGAATCACTTTTCGCCATCTACAAAGATAGTGAATAATAGTGTTTAGCCGCAGTAACCACTGCGGCTCATATCCATGAGCTTGAGGTTATTTGGATATATGCCAATCAGTACTCCTACATTAGATTGGTTTAGTTGAGGAATTTACCGACAAAACGCGGGTAAATGAAAAATAGAATAATGCGATAGAGGGCGATAAAGCGAATGTCGGGAAACAGTATTGGACAAAATTTCGTAGTAACAACATTCGGTGAAAGCCACGGCGTCGCAATTGGCTGTATTATTGATGGCTGTCCTCCAGGAGTTGAGCTGACAGAAGCGGATATGCAGCACGACCTAGATAGACGCCGTCCGGGAACATCTCGTTATACCACTGCTCGCCGTGAGCCTGACGAAGTGCGTATTCTTTCTGGTGTATTTGAAGGTCAAACAACTGGTACATCAATTGGCCTATTGATTGAAAATACCGATCAACGCAGTAAAGACTACTCAAATATTAAAGATCTGTTCCGTCCGGGACATGCCGATTACACCTACCAGCAAAAATACGGTCAGCGTGATTATCGTGGCGGCGGTCGCTCGTCTGCGCGCGAAACCGCTATGCGGGTTGCCGCAGGGGCTGTAGCTAAGAAATACCTAAAACAAGTTCACGGGGTAGAGATCCATGCTTATCTATCACAGCTTGGACCTATTTCGGCTGAAACCGTTGATTTTGACCAAATTGAGCAAAACGCCTTCTTCTTTCCTGATGCATCTAAACTCGATTCATTAGATGAGTATATGCGCGATCTTAAAAAGAGCGGTGACTCAATAGGTGCGAAAGTCTCTGTTGTGGCAACAGGCGTACCTGTAGGTCTTGGTGAGCCAGTATTTGACCGACTCGATGCAGATATTGCCCATGCTTTAATGGGAATTAATGCCGTTAAAGGTGTTGAAATTGGTGACGGCTTTGAAGTGGTAAACCAAAAAGGCTCTGAGCACCGTGATTTGATGTCACCAGAAGGCTTTGCCTCCAATCATGCTGGAGGCATTTTAGGTGGTATTTCATCTGGTCAACCTATTATTGCCCATATTGCGATGAAGCCTACTTCAAGCATAAGTGTGCCGGGTGAAAGTATGACAGCTCAAGGTGAAACCGCAGAAGTGGTGACTAAAGGGCGTCATGATCCTTGTGTTGGTATTCGGGCTGTACCCATTGCGGAAGCGATGTTAGCCATTGTATTGATGGATCACTTATTACGTCATCGTGCGCAAAACTTGGATGTCAACAGCAGTACCCCTGTTATCGGAATGCGTTAATGTTTCAACCTAAAAGCACAGAGCAGCAGCTTCGCTGGCTCTGTGCATGCTATTTTTTCTTCTTTTCTATTTTAGGCATCATGGTGCCTTATCTCGGTGTTTTTTTTGATAGTCGCGGCTTTGATGCGCAACAGATAGGCTTGTTAATGGCTATTCTAATGGGGACGCGCATCATAGCGCCAAACCTTTGGGCCATTGTTGCCGACAAAACCGGCATGCGTTCTGAGCTGGTAAAAATAGGCGCTGGCGCGGCGGCACTCACTTATCTCACCTTCTTTTATGACGGCGGTATAATCTATTTAGCTGTTAGCCTCGCGGTTTATACCTTCTTTTGGAATGCTATTCTTGCTCAACTTGAAGTGATTACCCTTGAAACACTTGGTGACGATGCCAACCGTTATGGCGCTATTCGCAGTTGGGGCAGTGTGGGCTATATCGTACTGGTGGTCAGCGGTGGTTTTGCAATTGCTCACTTCGGGCCGCAAATTTTGCCCTATATTGGTATGACATTGTTTATTGGCATGCTGATAAGCGCCTTACCTTTGCCATCAAACCGGGCTGTGGTTGATAACACGGTTAAGCGTAAGCCGTTAGTGTTTGATAGAGCGTTGATCTGGTTTTTAATCTCAGCCATGTTGCTGCAAATGAGTGCCGGGCCATTTTACGGTTTCTTTGTACTGTATCTTAAACAAGCGGGATACACGGAATCGGCTGCGGGTATTTTTGTTGCGCTTGGTGTAGTGGCTGAAATTTTCATGTTTATGTATGCGCCAAAGTTACTCGGTCGCTTTGGTGTACAACTGTTGCTGATAGTGAGTATCGGCTTAACTGCCGTTCGCTGGTTATTGTTGGCATATGGCGTCGAAAACATTGTTTATCTAAGTATTAGTCAAATACTACATGCATTTACCTTCGGCTTAACTCATGCGGCATCAATTCAGTTTGTGCATAAGCATTTTGATCTTAACCGACGTAGTCAAGGCCAAGCGCTATACGCCAGTTTAAGTTTTGGTGTCGGTGGTGCTCTCGGTACCTGGCTTTGCGGCATAATCTGGGGGGATGGAAGTGGTGCGGTAACGACTTGGATATTTGCTGCAGGATGTGCATTTTTATCTATGCTTGCGGTGTTTTTGATCCCAAAAGAGGCAACGCCTGAGCAGATTGAAACTGCAAAGTAGCTTAATCAAATAATAACGATAAAATGTCAAACATGGAGTATTGATGGTGAGTAAATTTCGACTGGGGTTAATCATTAACCCGCTTGCAGGTCTTGGTGGTAGTGTAGCTCTTAAAGGCAGCGATGGCGTAGCATCTGAGGCTATCGCCAAAGGAGCTGTCCCAAAATCACATCTGAGAATGCAACAGGCGCTAGCGGTTATCGAAGCGTATAAGAGTCGTATAGAGATCATTACTGCATCAGGCGACATGGGAGAAACTCTAGCCAAATCTATGGGCTTTAGTACGCGTGTCGTTTATCAAACACCTGAAACCACTGCAGCACAAGATACACAAAAGGTGGTGAGTGAGCTGCTGAATGAAACGTTAGATTTGTTATTGTTTGCAGGTGGGGATGGAACCGCACGCGATGTGTATGCCGTTGCAGATGACAAATTGCCTGTTTTAGGCGTACCAGCGGGAGTAAAGATCCATTCCGGCGTATACGGTATCACCCCGCATGCATCAGGTATGGTGGTCAAAATGCTACTCGATGGTGATCTCGTTAGCCTTATGAGTGCAGATGTTATGGATATTGATGAGGTAGCATTTAGGACTGGAGTGGTTCGTGCTCGCCGTTTTGGTGAAATGCAAGTGCCAGCAGAACCAAGATATGTTCAGGCGGTAAAAATGGGCGGTAAAGAGAGTGATGAGCTGGTTCTTGCCGATATTGCCGCTGAAGCCATTGAGCAGATGGAAGATCATTTGTGCATTATGGGCTCAGGTAGCACAGTTGCTGCGGTAATGAGCGAGTTAGGGCTTGATAACACCCTATTGGGGGTCGATCTGATCCAAGATGAAACTCTACTAGCAAGTGATTTATCAGCAACTGAATTACTCCAGCTCACAGAAGATAAATCATTGAAGCTGTTTATTACATTGATTGGTGGGCAAGGTCACATACTCGGAAGAGGTAATCAACAGCTAAGTCCCGAGCTTGTTAAGCGAGTAGGAAAGGACAACATCGTCATCTTAGCGACAAAAACAAAGTTAAAAGCACTTGATGGCAGGCCATTAATTGTGGATAGTGGCGACCCTGAATTGGATATTGAACTAGCAGGCTATTATAAAGTGGTCACAGGCTACCATGATTACGTCATGTATCAGGTGGCGAACCCCGATCTGTTATTAGGTTTGGAGTGATTTACACATCGTTAATGAGTCTTGTTAATTGGCCATGTACATTGACATTGCGATGACTGGCTAAAATTGAATTGAATATGTTGACCTGACGCCAGCAAATGTAGCGTCGCGTTGATAACTAAAAATGCGGAGCACTCGATGATAGAGAAGTACGAGCAAACACTACAAGATTGGATTGAGCACATCGTTGCTGAAGGCGGCGACGATGCACTATTTGCTAGTGGCTATTTACAAGGGCATTTTGCAGTGGTTTTGTCTCAGCTAGAGGTAGAAGCTGAGCAAGATCTAGCGGCACTTGAAGCCAAGATGACTGAGTGTTTAGCGCTAGCAAGAGAAGAGCTTGATGACGCTGACTACGCGCTTGTTAACAATGCTTGGGTGCAATTAAGTACTAAATTGGCTGCCTAATAGTCTGGCCGTAGAGGCTTGGCTTTTGCCGTTAGGGTAAGCATGCTTGTTCAGGTGTTTACCAGCTAGAGAGTGAATGAGTTTACCGTTTTATGAGTAAAAATAGTTTTGTTGCCATTGGCTTAGTTAACCCTAAAAGTCCAACTAATGTCGGTGGTATTATGCGTGCGGTAGGCTGTTATAGTGCAGATGCGGTGTATTTTACCGGTAAGCGTTATGAGTTAGCGGCCAGTAATCGCACCGCCCAATATAATACGGATACTAAACGGGCGAGCAGCTCAATTCCTTTAACTAAAGTTGACTCTTTAATTGAGGCTATTGAGCCAGATGTAAAAGTGGTGTGTGTCGATCTAGTTGAAGGTGCTATCCCACTGCCGGAATTTGAGCACCCAGAAAAAGCGATTTATATTTTTGGCCCGGAAGATGGCACCATTAGTCAGCAAGTTGTTAACAGTGCTGATGCGGTGGTTTATGTTCCAACCATAGGATGTATGAATCTAGCAGCATCAGTCAATGTGTTGTTATATGACCGTCTAGCAAAGTCAGCCTCCATTGCCAGTGACGAGCTTATTCGCTCAAGCCGTGATACTAATAATCGAGTGCGGGTAAAGCAGGGGTAAATCGAATACTCTGTTTACATTAAAGCCACTATAAATAGTGGCTTTTTTATTTGTTATTCATAAACTTGACTCTTGTTGTGTAACTGCCATAGTTAATCTTTTAGGAACAACTAATAATAGGGATTTCTATTAATGAACAATGCGATTACAGCTATGGCACTGCTATTAGGGTTAACTGTTGTAACGGCATGTACTAACAGCGAGCCTGCACGATTGCAGCAAGGTGTTGATGCTGAGACAACCAAAGATGGCTTAGTTAAAGTAGACCACTCAAAACTTGATTTGTCCTATGCAAGACCAAACGTTGATTGGCAAAAATACACTAAGTTATATTTTGCCCCGGTTCAGGTAACCAATGACCACCCTGCAGATTATAAACCACCTCGCATTGATCGAAGAGCCGAGGGATTAAATGCAACTTATGATCTGCCACCAGAAGCGTTAGAGAAAATGTCGGCACAATTTCAAACGACAGTAAAAGATGTATTTAACAGTGAGCAGCCATTTGAGCTTGTAGATAAAGCGGGAGCAAACACATTAGTTATAGAAGCTGCTGTAACCGATATTCGCTTAAGTGCGCCTATTGAGTCTAGTCGTCGCAGTTATAATTCTATGGGTCGCACTTATACCGAAAGCTCAGGCTCCATGATGTTACTGGCGGTAATAAAAGACGGTGAAACAGGTGAGGTGTTGGCAAAAGCTGCTGATAGAGGCCAAGGATTCCAGCAATGGCGTCAAAATACTCAGGTATTTAATTGGGGAGATGTCAAAACCGTTTATCGCCGATGGGTGAATGATTTTAAAAATGCACTAATGGAAGCTGGTGCTAAATAAAGATAAAGCGCCTTATCGGCGCTTTTACTTTGCTAACTGCACAATTAATACTAATTAGTTAGCTTCACTGGTATCCAGTGCTTTGCCTTTTAATAGTTTTCGTAACCACATTCTATTTGGGTTGAGTAGTGCCACAAAATCTGCACTGATAGGTAGGTTTTCACCACAGATCTGTGCGGCTAAGGCTTCTGCCGCCAATGGTCCAGAGCTTAAACCACGGGAGCCTAATCCACCTAATATATAAAGGTTTGGGTAAATTGGAGCTGGGTGTGATTGCCAAAACTTGCGACTTTCAGGTGTAAGTTGGTGATTTTGATAGAGTGACAGAATGCTATCTATATCTGGTGCAGGTCCCATCATTGGTGCGTGATCTCGAGTGACCATGCGTACACCAACTCGAGCGCTATGACCTGAAATATCAATATCCTCAACCCAATCTTGATCGACATAACTATGTTGGATCTTGTTAAGGTTCTCCACTTGCTCTGTTGGGCAATAATTTAGATGAGTCGCATTTTTGACATAACTGGCCCCCAAGCAATGCAGGGCATTATTGCTAGGAGTCATATAACCATGAGCACATAGTACAGTACTGAGTTTTGAAAGCTTAGCTCGACTTGGAGCATGGCTTACTTGACCTCTAAAGCCGGTAGCTTGTAGGTATTTTGTTTGCTCAAACTCAGTTAATGATTTGCCATTGGCAACAATTAACGCACTAAAAGGACCAAACTGTTGCTGTTGACTATTGAGATACCAGGCGCCGTCTAGGTAGTTGATATCAATAATTTGGGTGTTCAGTGTTAGCCTAACATCGCTAATGGCTTGCGCTTGTTTAAATGCTGCTTGTGTGAAGTCTTGGGGGGATACCCAACCACCTAATGGATAGAGAATTCCGCTATCGTTTATTTTTACTGAGGCTATTTCAGAAGCTTGTTCTGCGGTGATTTTCTTTGCGATTAGCGGCTGCCAATTATAGCTATCGATGATTTTAGCAACGCGCTTACGACTGCGCTCATCGTGGCCTGTATGTACCACACCACAAAGTTCATAATCAATTGAGTGGCCTTGTGAGGCTAATGTTTTGAGTCTTTGTAAGCTGAATAAATAAGCCTGTTGAAAATACTGGCTTAAGGTATTGTTATCCGGTGTGAGCAACGGGTAAATTGCACCTTGTCTATTGCCAGATGCAGCTTGAGCCAATGCGCTGTCTTCACAAAACAACTGAACTTTCTGGTTTCGTTCGGCCAGTGACAGCGCTAAGTTTGCACTGGCAACACCACCACCAATAATCGCGATAGGCAGGTCGTTATCAGTGGCTTTCTCATCACGACTGATAATAGGGTAAGGCGCTTGCTTTTGATGTTGTTGTGAACGTATTGCTGCGCGCTCTAAAAAGGCGATGTCATCGGCTTTAAGTGCATGTTCTTGATAAAGACCGACAAGCTTAGCCAAGGATATCAGGTCATGCTCGGTATCCGCTTTGTTGTTAGTTGCGATACCAGCAAGATTGTTTAACTCAATTTGCGCTGTATCTAAGCTGAGTTTGGCCATTTGCCAAAATACATCAAGTGTGAGTAATTCAGGCGCGAGGTTGTTAGCAATGAACCAATGTGCGATAAAGCCCGTGCTAACTAAGGGAATACGCTGTAATTGTTGTAGTAATGGACCGAAATGAAAATCTATCACTAAGCGCCCATTATTGAGTATTCTGCGTTGGCAGCCCTCAATAGCGAGCAATGGCAAAAAATGGCTTTCTTCGAAAACTTGTTCAAATAACTTATCTTCTATCGCCTTAGTGAGCTGCTGGTTGAGCGGACAAAATATTTTTAAGGTTACTCTAGCGTTTGTTTGGCTTAACGCCAGTGCTTTGGCATTCTCAAGTGAGCCTAATCCCAGTTGGGCTATTACAACTGAATCGCTGTTTTTTGTATCAATAATTTGCCGAACAATTTTACTTACTGTCATGGTTACGTCTTTAATGTTAAATTAAACGCTCACAAATATGCGTTACAATCGCTTTTACTTGCGAAAGTGTACCTTTTTTATTGGCAGACTTTGGCAAAGATTATACGTAAGGTCTCATAATAGACATTATTTTTGTGTTCCTTATGGAAAGCTGACCACTTATATGGATGAAAAGCGATACCATTGGCTCAGCAAAATTGGTACTAGATGTACAGAATGGAAAGTTAATAATGAAAAGAGTCGTGATCACCGGACTTGGCGTAGTTTCAAGTATCGGTAACAACAAGCAAGAAGTCACTGAATCATTAAAAGCGGGTCGTAGTGGTATTACCCATTCAGATCAGTTTGAAGAAATGAAGCTGCGTAGTCATGTTTGGGGCGACATTAAGATTGACCCATCAGAATATATTGACCGTAAAGCTTTGCGCTTTATGGGCAATGCAGCAGCGTATGCACATATCGCTATGCAAGAAGCGATTAAAGACGCTAATTTAACAGAAGAGCAGTATTCAGACCCTCGTGTCGGTATCATCGTTGGCACGGGCGGCGCATCTTCAGCAAATCAAGTGCAAGCTGCAGATACATTACGTGAAAAAGGCGTTAAGCGCGTTGGGCCATACATAGTGCCGCGTATTATGTCGAGCACAGCTAGCGCGTGTTTGGCAACACCATTTAAAATTAAAGGCATGAACTACTCAATCAGTTCAGCTTGTGCAACCAGTGCACACTGTATCGGCCACGCAGTTGAACTTATCCAAATGGGTAAGCAAGACATGGTTTTTGCTGGTGGTTCTGAAGAAGTCGATTGGACGCTAACCATGGGCTTTGATGCTATGGGGGCGCTATCGACTAAATATAATGACGAGCCAACTAAAGCATCTCGTACTTATGATGCAGATCGTGACGGTTTCGTTATCTCTGGTGGCGGCGGTATTCTAGTTGTAGAAGAGCTTGAACACGCACTCGCACGTGGCGCAAAAATTTACGCTGAAGTGGTTGGTTATGGCGCGTCGTCAGACGGTTATGACATGGTTGCACCATCAGGTGAAGGTGCTGTTCGTTGTATGCAGATGGCGCTTGCCGATGTTGATACACCAATCGATTACATCAACACTCATGGTACGTCTACGCCGGTGGGTGACATGCGTGAGCTTGAAGCGTTACGTGAAACCTTTGGTGAGAACCTACCAGCAATCGCGTCGACTAAGTCTTTGACTGGCCATGCATTAGGTGCAGCAGGTGCACATGAGGCAATTTACAGCTTAATCATGATGGAAAGCAATTTCATTGCACCAAGCATCAACATTGATAACCTAGATGAAAAAGCTGCAGGCATGCCAATTGTCACTGAAATGACTGAAAAAGAGCTAAACACAGTGATGAGTAACAGCTTTGGTTTCGGTGGTACAAACGCAACTTTGGTGATGCGTAAGTACAAATAAGCATTGCTAAGACAGTGATTATGTTGAAAGGGAGCGATTAGCTCCCTTTTTTATTCACTGATTGATATTACATTTTCTACTAATAATACCATGGCGAAATTGACTAAATGAATTTACAACTCATAATAGACGCTTCGATTCAAAACAGAAAATCCCATGACTAGTCAGCTTGACCCAATCAACCTATTTAAGGCGCTAACTGATAAAGTTCGCCTATCAATTATTTTACTGCTACATGCAGAAAAAGAACTTTGCGTGTGTGAGTTTAGTGAAGCCTTAGATGAAATTCAGCCTAAAATCTCGCGCAATCTCGCGTTATTGAAAACCGCCGGATTGGTGGTTAACCGTCGTCAAGGCCAGTGGATCTACTACTCAATTAATCAGCAACTACCTGAGTGGGCACAGCAGGTTTTAACAGACACATATTCGGGTAATCAAGCGTTTATTGAGCAGGCATTGGCCAAGCTTAATAAGATCGGCGAGCATGAAGCACGACCAAAGATCTTATGTAAGTCAAAGTAAAAACTCAGTTTTGTTTTCAGTTTATGTTGTATGGCTTATAGGTTTTAATTTCCTAGGTTAGGACTTCTACTCGTTTCTCTGAGAGTTGCGATTTCGAATTTTTTATTTTAATCCTTTGTTTCTATTGGATGATTGCTCTTGTTAGAATGCCCAACACTTAATTTCGCTGTTATTGGATCTATTAATGAAAATCCTTGCCGATGAAAATATGCCTTATGTACAACAGTTATTTGCCGATCTCGGTACGATTGAAACAGTAAACGGTAGGATGCTAACAGCTGAGCAAGTACAACATGCTGATGTGTTATTAGTTCGTTCTGTTACTCAAGTAAATGCGCAATTGTTAGCACTTAATAGCCAGCTGAAATTTGTGGGTAGCGCAACAATTGGTACCGATCATATCGATTTAGATTTTCTAGCAAGCCGTAATATTCCTTTTTCAAATGCTCCGGGTTGTAATGCAACAGCTGTGGGTGAGTTTGCCTTTATTGCCATGCTTGAGTTAGCCCAACGTTTTAATAGTCCCCTAAAAGGTAAAGTGGTGGGGATTGTGGGGGCTGGCAATACCGGTACCGCAGTGGCTAAATGCCTTGAAGCTTATGGAATTGAGGTGCTGTTATGTGATCCGCTATTGCAGCAAAGTGGCGACGGGCGTGAGTTTGTATCTATAGATGTATTAATTGCCAGAGCAGATATCGTTAGTTTACACGTGCCGATAACCAAACAGGGTGAACACAAAACTTGGTATTTGTTCGATGAACAACGTTTAAATAGTTTAAAGCAAAATACTTGGCTACTTAATTGCTGTCGTGGTGAAGTTATTGATAATCGCGCGCTAATAAAATTTAAACAACAGCGAGACGATGTCAAAGTTGTACTCGATGTATGGGAAGGGGAGCCTAACCCGATGGCTGAACTTGTACCTTATATTGAATTTTGTACGCCGCACATCGCTGGTTACTCGTTGGAGGGCAAAGCTCGCGGGACTTACATGCTTTATCAGCAATTAGCTAAAGTGTTAAATATTAAGGCTGACAAACAAATGGACAGCTTACTGCCGAGTTTGTGGAGTGAGCAGGTTTCAGTCGCTGAAATGCGCAATGAAAGAGCATTATTACAGCTGGCTAGATTTGTCTATGATTTACGCGATGATGACGAATTATTTAGAAAACAGTTCCTAAATCCTCAGGGGTTTGATCAGATGAGAAAAAATCACACACATCGCCGTGAATTTAGTGCATTAAAGGTAGGCAACACGGGGCAAACTGATGTAAATTGGTTGTCCAATTTAGGGTTTTCAGGAGTCGAGCTGTAATTATGTCGCAGGAATTTAATGTTGTCGTATTAGGTGCATCGGGCGCAGTGGGTCAAACAATGATTGAGATCCTAGAAGAGCGTAACTTTCCGGTTGCAAATTTATATCCATTAGCCAGCAGTCGCAGTGCCGGTGATACGGTCAGCTTCCACGGTAAACAGGTCGAAATTTTAGACGTAGACACCTTTGACTGGTCACAGGCTCAGATCGGTTTCTTCTCTGCTGGTGGCGATGTCTCTGCAAAGTGGGCACCAATTGCCGCTGAAAATGGTTGTGTTGTGATCGATAATACTTCGCACTTCAGATACGACATTGACGTACCTTTGGTGATCCCAGAAGTGAATCCAGAAGCGATTGCTGATTTTAGAAACCGTAATATCATCGCCAACCCAAACTGTTCAACGATTCAAATGTTGGTAGCGCTTAAGCCAATTTACGATACCTATGGTATTTCTCGTATTAACGTTGCAACTTATCAATCAGTGTCTGGTTCTGGTAAGCACGCCATTGAAGAACTAGCAGGCCAATGTGCGAAATTATTGCAAGGACTGCCGGTAGAGCCAAAAGCATATCCAAAACAAATCGCTTTTAACGTGTTACCGCAAATCGATAAGTTTATGGAAAACGGCTACACCAAAGAAGAGATGAAAATGGTGTGGGAAACGCAAAAGATTTTCGCTGATGACAGCATTGTGGTAAACCCAACTGCGGTTCGTGTCCCTGTGTTTTATGGTCATTCTGAAGCGATTCACCTAGAAACACTTCAACCTGTTGATGCTGAAGACGTTAAGTCTGTACTTCGTGGCGCAGCGGGGGTTGAACTTTTTGAGGAAAGTGAAGAATACCCAACCGCAGTAACTGAAGCTGCTGGCAGTGATCCAGTATATGTTGGCCGTATACGTAAAGATATTTCTCATGAAAATGGTATTAACCTTTGGGTGGTATCAGACAACATCCGTAAGGGTGCAGCACTTAATAGTGTACAGATTGCAGAAGTACTTATTCGAGACTATTACTAATACACTTGTACTAGATAAGAATTGAATGATTAAAAAGCCCGCATTATGCGGGCTTTTTATGTTTTAAAGATGTGAACAGTAGCAGGGCACAGCAATCTAGTTTATAGTAATCTCAATAAATACAATTGCCTAAAGCTCGTCACCAGGGTGGTGACACAAGCGTGCTTTAAAGGGAAGGATTGATGAACTTTCGCACTTCGTATCTTGTTGGCTTAATAGCTACAACAATAGTGGCTATTGCAGCCCCTTCGATTCATTCTGCGACGGCCGCTGAGCCATTAAAAATAACCGGACCAGATGGTCAAGTTAAGTCTCAAAATCAGCTTGGTACGCAAGTTAATCAGGGCGATCCTCAGGCAGTTCGCCAATATGGACCAACATCCTCGTCAGATACGTTTTGGAGTATCGCTCAAGCAGTAAAACCCGATAATAGTGTTACGGTTTATCAGGTTATGTCTGCATTGTTTGATGCTAACCCTCATGCTTTTTCTAGCAAGAATTACAATAGCTTAGAGCGCGGCATGATTTTGCTTGTGCCAAACAAGGCTGTAATGCTGCAAACTCCAGCCGCCGAAGCAAAAGCACGTGCTGAGCGTAATGATCAAAGCTGGTCATCGGCTGTGACTGTGGCTAAACCAAGTGTCGTGTCCAAACCATCACAGCCAAGCAATACAAGCCCGAAGCCTAAACCTAATCCGCTCATTGCTGAGTTATCTGAAGAAGTTAAAACGTTAACCGCGCAACTCGAGTCAATTCAAGCAAAAAATTTAGAGTTAACTGATGAGCTGGCAAGAGCCAGCGATGAGATCGTAGTAGGCTCTTCTGATACGGCTGCGTTTCAAGATGAAATTAGTCAGCTAAAGCAAGAAAATGCGCTGTTAAAGCAAGCGTTACAGGAAGCAAAAGCAGAAACTGAATCCTTAGAGCAAGAGCTAAAAGTAAGCCAACAGCAAGTTTCGGCAGCAAAAGAAGTAAGTCAGCCAACAAGTGATTTGTGGCGCACGATTATGGATAACCCGCTGTTATTAGTTTTGGCGGCGGTGCTACCCGCAATAATTGTAATTGGACTATTTTGGTTGTTCTTACGCCGCAAAAATCAATCCTCAGAAAATCAAACGTCAGCTGAGCAACCTGCGCTAGACCCAGAAGATAAACCGGACAGTAACGCTACTGAGAAAGTTGATGACGCTGAAGATATGGCTGTTCATCTTGATACGGATGGCGCAACCGATGATCTTCCATTGAAGGAGGTGACAACGGCTGCAGTTGTTGGCGCGGCAGCTGCTGCAACTTTAGCAGATGATCAAGACATTGTTGTTGAAGATAGCCAAGACGAAGGTCAGTCGCTTGATGACTTGTGGGCCGAAGCGATGGGTGAGCAAGATCAGGCTGACTCGCTAACTTCCCAGAAGACGGAGACTGGCGACTCAGAAGACTTAGATGCTTTATTTGCAGGCTTTGATGAAGTTGAACCTCAGAGCGAGCCGCAAACGGAAATACACGCTGAAGTTGAACAAATAGCAACTAATGTTGAAGCGGACAACACAGCAGACGATGACTTAGATGCACTGCTAGCGGGTTTTGACCAAGTTGAAGCAGAAGAAGTAGCGACCATCGCTGAAGCGGACAATACAGCAGACGATGACATCGATGCACTGCTGGCGGGTTTTGATCAAGTTGAAGCTGAACCAGTAACAACTAATGCTGAAGCGGACAACACAGCAGACGATGACATTGATGCACTGCTAGCGGGTTTTGATGAAGTTGAAGCAGAACAAGCAGCAACTAATGCTGAAGCGGACACTACTGCAGACGATGACATCGATGCACTGCTGGCGGGTTTTGATGAAGTTGAAGCAGAAGAAGTAGCAACTAATGCTGAAGCCAACAATACAGCGGACGATGACATTGATGCACTGCTGGCGGGTTTTGATCAAGTTGAAGCAGAAGAAGTAGCAATTAATGCTGAAGTGGACAACACTGCAGACGATGACATTGATGCACTGCTGGCGGGTTTTGATCAAGTTGAAGCAGAAGAAGTAGCAACTAATGCTGAAGCGGACAGCACTGCAGACGATGACATCGATGCACTGCTGGCGGGTTTTGACCAAGTTGAAGCTGAACAAGAAGCAACTAATTATGACGCGATGGCTGCGCCGGATGATGAGCTAGAAGCGCTATTAGCGTCATTGGATAATGATAAGAGTGAAGATGATGCTGAAAAAGATATCGACACATTATCTGACGAAATGGCTGAAGAATTGGCGCTGGGCGTTGAAATCGCTGCCGAGCTAGAAGATGAAGACAATGCTCAGGAAGATAAGCTAGATAGCGAATTAGACAGTGAAATCGATGCGTTGCTTGCTGAGTTTGACATGCCAACTGAAGCCGAAGCGCATGAAGAAACTGAGCTTGAGCAGCAAGCCGATGATAAAAATCCTCTCGATCCTGAGTCGTCTTTAGTTGAAGAGAACTTAGTTGATGAGAACTTGGTTGATGAGAACTTGGCTGATGTACTTGAGTTTAGTCATCAAGATTTCAGTGAAAATAAGCCTCAAAATGATGGTTTAGTCGACTTGGATATTGAGTCGAGTGACGTTGAGCCGGTTATCGCTAGCGATGAAGACGAAAGCATTGTAATCGATACTGATGAACATGAAGTCGCAGCTGAGTTTAAGCAACAACCTGAAACCATTAGTACAGCAGACGACGAGCAAGATTTTCTTACTCGAGAGTTACAGAATGCAGCTGCTGAGCAAGCGCAATTAGATAGCGCTCAACAAGCAGAACTCGATGCGTTTTTATCTCCGCAAGGTAGCGTCGAGGCAGATAGTGAAGCAACAGTTGCAGATAAAGACTCAGGCTTTTTTGATGATCTAAAAAGTGATAAGACGTTGACTGATAATTCGCTTGATTGGGAGTCTATCTCCGATTCGAACGATTTAAGCGACGAAGAAGTTCTAAATAGATTAGCAGCAACAGCGCAAGCAGAAGATAACGCGCTAGATTTATCAGATGATGCCTTTACGCTCGATAGTGACAGTAAAATGACTGTTGATGAGGCATTGGCTGCTTTAGACGCAGAAGAGTATGTTGAGCATAAACAAACAGATGTTGCTAGTGAACAACAAGATTTAAGTAACTTTGAGCGTGACAACGGTTTTATCGATATCGATATGCTGCTCAGTGAAGCTGATGAAGATAATGGCGAGGTTGATCTATATAAGCAGTTTGATGTTGATATGGGGGAACTCAATTCATTAATGGGCAACTCGTCTATGGTTGACGTTGATGATGAAGAGAACTCGGTCAATGCCAAACTCGACTTAGCCCGAGCCTATATCGAGATTGATGATAACGATAGTGCACGAGCTTTGCTTCAAGAGGTTGAGCTTGACGGTAATGAGCGTCAACAAGCTGAAGCAATCGGTTTACTTAAAGACTTAGTGTAAGCTCTACAAACTAAAAATGGCGCCTTTGGCGCCTTTTTTATACTCATCGTTTGTCTTGAGTGTGCTAGAATCGCGGCCAATTAATTGATTTAGCCTGTTTGATTGCGTTGCAAGTGTCGCAATTAAATAGCAGTTTAACCGAGTGATAGAGGTGTGTAATGCGGGTTGTGCTAGGTATAGAGTACGATGGTAGTCAATATTTCGGATGGCAACGTCAAGCCGAAGTTGACACTGTACAGGCTCGATTAGAAAAGGCGTTGTCAATTGTTGCCAACGAGCCTATCGCCGTGCAATGCGCAGGGCGCACCGACGCAGGCGTCTCAGCCACGGGCCAAGTGGTTCATTTTGAAACTAACGCTGTCCGTAAAGATACTGCCTGGACCTTAGGCGTTAACGTTCACCTTCCAGATAATATTGCGGTACGCTGGGTTAAAATTGTTGATGATGAGTTTCATGCTCGCTTTACCGCTACCGCAAGACGTTACCGTTACATGATTTACAACCACCAGTTGCGCCCTGGCATTTTGCGCGGCGGGGTTAGTCATTATCCCGGTGATATTGATGAAACTAAAATGCATCAAGCAGCGCAATACTTATTAGGTGAGCAAGACTTTACCAGTTTTAGAGCTGTTCATTGCCAATCAAATACGCCATTTCGTTGTGTACACGAAGTCAATGTAACCCGCCAAGGCATGTATATTTGTGTAGATATTAAGGCTAATGCATTTTTGCATCATATGGTGCGTAATATTGTTGGCTCCTTGCTTGAGGTCGGTTATGGCAATCAGCCTGTGGAGTGGATAGAACAGCTACTGGCATTGAAGGATAGAAATCAAGCTGCAGCTACGGCAAAGCCTAATGGTCTTTATCTGGTTGATGTTACTTATCCAGAGCATTACCAATTACCTAAGTTGGCTCTTGGGCCGCTATTTATGTTGGATTGATCCCGTTTGGTTTGAGTGTATTTGCGTTACCCAGATCTACGACTTTTACGATGTTAATGGATAAATTTTGTGATTGAGAAAGATGTGCAAGCTGCGCCGCCTAAAGGAGCAGCATTAACCACTTGGTTAGATTTTTTATTGGCGATCCACCCAACTGAAATTGACATGGGGCTTGCTCGTGTATCAGCAGTCGCTGCGCGATTGGGATTAGACCATTTAGGTGATACCAAGGTGGTCACTGTAGCGGGAACCAACGGTAAAGGCACAACCTGCGCCATGATTGAAGCGGCTTTACGCTTATCAGGCCAAACGGTTGGGGTTTATAGCTCGCCGCATTTGCTCAATTACAATGAGCGAGTACGCATTAATGGTGTTGATGCAACAGATACGGCCTTGGTTGAAGCATTTGAAGCGATTGAGTTAGCCAGAGCTGAGATCTCTCTAACCTTTTTCGAGTATGCAACACTTGCAGGCTTGTATTTATTTAATGCTGCCAAACTTGACGTGGTATTACTTGAAGTGGGACTGGGTGGGCGTTTAGATGCCACTAACTTAATTGATGCCGATATCGCCGTTGTGACCTCTATCGACTTAGATCACCAAGAATATTTGGGCGATACTCGTGAGTTAGTTGCAGCAGAGAAAGCGGGAATATTTAGAGCGAATCGCCCAGCGATTGTCGGTGAAGCGGATTGTCCTGAGTCATTAATTCAAGTTGCTTACAACACTGGAGCGCTGCTTTACCGAGTAGGTAAGGACTTTAGTTATCAATGTAATGAGCACAACTGGCAGTACCTAGGTAAGCAATTTAATTTAAGCGAACTACCACTGCCATTTTTACCACAACCTAATGCGGCAACCGTTATTGCAGTGCTAGAGCATCTTTGTCCAAACATTTCAGCTGAGGTCGTTGCTAAAGCAATTGGTGAAACTCAGCTAGCTGGTCGATTAGAGCACCTGAGCCAGGCGCCTAAAGTGATTGTTGATGTTGCTCATAACCCTCATGCTGCACGTTATTTAAAGTCGCGTTTAGCGGCGATGCCTAAAGGACGGTTATTTGCACTTTGCGGTATGCTTAAAGATAAAGATATGCGCTCAGTGCTGCAAGAGCTTGCGACGGATGTAAATGATTGGTTCTTATGTGATCTTTCTGGTGAGCGCGGAGCATCAGCACAAGAGCTTAACGCGATGATGCCCCAAGGGGCAAAAACGCAATTATTTACTCAAATGCAAGATGCTTGGCAGGCAATTAAGGCTCAGTTACAAGCAGATGATATTGTTATTGTGTTTGGCTCGTTTTATACCGTAGCCGGTTTTAAAGATGTGTTTAAGGGGGAAGAGCTTGTCTAATCAATTTCAAAACCGCCTCGTTGGCGTCATTGTGATTGTTGCGTTGGGAGTGATTTTTTTACCTGATATTTTAGATGGTAAAAAACAACGAGAAGAAGAGCAATTTGCAGAAATTCCTTTAAGACCTGAGTTTGAACAAGCTGTTTCATCTGAGCAAGAGAGCTTACCGGAGCAAGAGGTTAATAGCTTAGATCTCGGTTCACAACAGCAAGCAGAATCAACGAGTGACGACTCTTGGCATATTGCTGACAACCCAGCTGATAACACAACTCAAACCAGCGCTAAAGTAACCGAAAATGCGCAAACCGTTAAGCAAGCAGATGTTAAGCCGCAACCTAAACCTGTGGCGAAAACAGAAGCCGCTTGGACGATTCAGTTGGGTAGTTTTAATAATGCTAGCAATGTTAAAGGGCTTGTTACTCGTCTACGAGAAAAGGGCTTTACTGCATATACATTGCCGACAAAACCTGTCGATGGACAGTTAACTAAAGTATTTGTGGGGCCAAATATCTCTAAAGATAAATTGAGCCGTATGCAGAACGATATCTATAAACTCACGGAGCTAAAAGGGCGGATTGTTGCCTATAATCCCGTGGAAAAATAGTAAATTGCGATTGTCTTTATCAGAGAAAAAGTTATTTCGTTACCAAAGGGTGAGAAATCACTCTGTCTCTGATAGAATCGCGCCGTCTCAACCTCTTTGTTGGATTATTTCTTAAATGGTTTGGATTGATTACGCCATCATTATCGTTATCGGACTATCAACTCTGATTAGTTTGGTTCGTGGTTTTGTAAAAGAAGCCATGTCTCTCGTTGTTTGGTTTGCCGCCTTTTTTATTGCAAGCCAGTTCTACTTAAAGCTCGCCGCACATTTGACTCAGATGCAGGACGAAATGGTACGTAATGGCGTCGCCATTGCTATCTTATTTGTTGCAACGTTGGTGCTTGGCGCATTAGTTAACTACTTAATTGGACAATTGGTTTCTAAAACTGGTTTGTCAGGCACAGATCGAGTTTTGGGCTTATGTTTTGGTGCGCTGAGAGGCGCACTAATTGTAAGTGCATTACTGTTTTTTATGGATGCTTTTACCGGAGCACCCAATACAGATTGGTGGCAGAGTTCTACGCTCGTGCCCGAATTTGGAGTTGTGATCCAGTGGTTTTTTGACTATTTGGAAAATACCTCAAGCTTTGTACCCAAAATATAAAATGCATTAAAGCATTACTTGGTCTTAATCGATTTTTATGATCGATTAAGACTATAAATATTAAATAATAGAACATCTTACAATGAGGAAACTCACCCATGTGTGGTATCGTCGGAATAGTAGGTCAGTCATCGGTTAACCAAACCATTTATGATGCGCTGACTGTGCTTCAGCATCGTGGACAGGATGCAGCAGGCATTGTGACAGTAGATGGCTATGCGTTTAGATTACGTAAAGCTAATGGTTTGGTTAAAGATGTTTTTGAGCCAAAACATATGCAACGTCTGCAAGGTAACTCAGGCATTGGTCATGTGCGTTACCCTACAGCAGGTAGCTCGAGTGCATCTGAGGCGCAACCGTTTTATGTTAACTCGCCTTTCGGTATTTCACTGGCGCACAATGGTAACTTAACCAATACGGTTGAGCTGCATGAGCGCCTTGTGAAGCAACGCCGTCATGTTAACACTACATCTGACTCAGAGGTGCTACTCAACCTACTAGCTGACGAGTTACAAAATACGACGACGCATAATTTGAGCGCTGACGACGTGTTTAATGCGGTAACGCAAGTGCATGAGCTAACGCGTGGTGCATACGCAGTTGTGGCGATGATTATTGGGCAAGGTCTAATTGCATTTAGAGATCCATTTGGTATTCGCCCATTGGTTCTTGGTAAGCATGAAACCGAGACTGGCACCGAATATATGGTTGCTTCAGAAAGCGTTGCACTCGATGCTGTTGGTTTTGAGTTTATGCGTGATGTGGCACCGGGTGAAGCTGTCTACATCACTCTTGATGGTGAGTTATTTACCCGTCAATGTGCTCATTCTCCAAGTTATGCGCCATGTATTTTTGAGTTTGTTTATTTTGCACGTCCAGACTCAACCATAGATAACATTTCTGTTTATAGCAGCCGTGTAAATATGGGAACAATGCTAGGTGAGAAGATAAAAAGAGAATGGGAAGATCACGATATCGATGTGGTCATTCCTATTCCTGAAACTTCATGTGATATAGCACTTGAGATTGCGCGTCATATGGATCTTCCATATCGCCAAGGTTTCGTGAAGAATCGTTATATCGGGCGTACCTTCATTATGCCGGGTCAGCAAGAACGTAAGAAGTCAGTTCGTCGTAAACTGAATGCGATTAATGCTGAGTTTAAAGGCAAGAACGTTTTGTTGGTAGACGACTCGATTGTACGCGGTACGACCTCTGAACAGATTATTGAGATGGCGCGCGAAGCGGGGGCAAATAAAGTGTATTTCGCTTCAGCGGCACCTGAGATCCGTTTCCCGAACGTCTATGGTATCGATATGCCAACGACTAATGAGCTAATTGCTCACGGCCGTGATGTTGAAGAGATCACCAAGCTAATCGGTGCAGATGGCATGATCTTCCAATCGCTAGAAGATCTTATCGAAGCGGTTCGTCAAGAAAACCCAGCGATTAAACGCTTCGAAACCTCAGTATTTGACGGCAAGTATGTAACCAACGATGTTAATCAAGAATATTTAGATTACATCACCCAGTTACGTAATGACGATGCCAAAGCGAATCGTAATAAAGATATTGGCACTAACTTAGAGATGCATAACGTCTGCCATCCATAAGTCAGTTTGCTCATTTGAGCGTAGAAAGCAAAAAGCCGAGCGTCAGCTCGGCTTTTTTAATTATAGTAAGTGCACCGCCCAAACTAACATCCAACTGCTAAATAAAAGCGTGCTGGGGAGTTTATCAAATCCATGGCCAATCTTTAGGCCAATGAGTGTGCTGATACAGGTTAATGGGATCACTAAACTGCTAAGCACCAGTGGTGTAGCCCCGTAAGTAAGATGCACTAGAGGCGACAGAGTTAATAACCAAGCTGTGACCAGCAAAAAGTGAAATAGCATCAGTTTATCTAGCCTAACTCCATGCTGACTTAAGGTTGCAAGCATCTTGATCCCTCCTTGTTAAGATAAAGCAATTAAACTTTAATTGATAATCATTCTCAATAAAATTTACATTGTTTGAACAAGCTGCAGCGATTGCTCAGCAAATTTACTGTAACAGTTTGCTTTTGTTTGCACCCTTAGCGACTTCAGGGTAGAGTTACTGTTAATTTATACAGTAATCTTTTTTTATTATTAATGATCTTATATATTGCTGAAAAACCAAGCCTGGGTAGGGCGATAGCCGATGTGCTGCCAAAACCACTGCAGAAGGGGGATGGTTTTATTCGTGCAGCGAATGGCGACTGTGTGTCTTGGTGTGTCGGGCATTTACTTGAACAAGCTGAGCCGGATGCCTATTCACCTGAGTACAAGTCATGGAAATTTGAGCATCTACCAATTGTACCCGATGCTTGGAAGATGAAGCCTAAATATAAGATGCGCGGTCAAATAGCAGTGCTAAGAGGCTTAGTTAAAGAAGCAAGCCAGTTGGTAAATGCGGGCGACCCAGATAGAGAAGGCCAGCTGTTAGTTGATGAAATCATTGCTCATTTAGGCGTTAAAGGCGCTAAATTGCAGAATGCTCAGCGATTACTTATTAGTGATTTAAATCCACAAGCAGTAAAAAGAGCGCTAGGTCAATTACGCTTAAATAAAGAGTTTGTACCGCTATCTACCTCAGCGTTGGCACGCTCTCGTGCCGACTGGTTATATGGCATGAATATGACCCGAGCCTATACCATCCAAGGGCGTAAAGTCGGCTATCAAGGCGTATTATCAGTAGGCCGAGTGCAAACCCCTGTACTTGGACTAGTCGTGCGTCGAGACGCTGAAATAGCCGACTTTGTGTCTAAACCTTTTTATGAGGTGTTGGCACATTTAGTCACTGATGAGCAGCAACGCTTTAGTGCAAAATGGCAACCAAGTGAAGCTTGCCAGCCTTATATGGATGAAGAGGGTAGAGTGCTAGCCAAGGGGCTAGCACAAAATGTGGTTGGACGAATTAGTGGTCAAAATGGCACTGTTACTAAGGTCACTGCCCAAGATAAAAAGCAGAATGCGCCGTTACCCTATAGCTTGTCTGCGCTGCAGATTGATGCAGCTAAGCGTTTTGGAATGAGCGCAAAAGCGGTACTCGATACCTGTCAGTCATTGTATGAAAAACATAAACTGATCACTTATCCCCGCTCAGATAGTCGTTATTTACCGGTTGAGCAACATAGCTTAGCCCCAAGTGTTGTACGTGCGGTTATCAGTGGGGCAAGCGAGTTAATAGCGGGCTGCGATGAACCAAATACCAAGCTTAAATCTAAAGCATGGAATGATAAAAAAGTGGATGCGCACCATGCCATTGTACCAACTGAAAAAACAGCTAATTTAGCGAGTCTGACTCAGGCAGAAAAACAGCTTTATCTGCAAATTGCTCGGCAATACTTGATGCAGTTTTATCCTGCGTATCTATATAAAGAGACTCAAGTGGAGATCATTATCGCAGGTGGCTTATTTAAAACTAAAGCAAAACAAGAAGTTGCTTTAGGTTGGAAGCAGCTATTAAAGCAGAGTAAAGAGAAAACAAATAGCAATGATGGCAAAAACGATGATGACGAGCATCTAGCTAATATTCCACCACTTAAAAAGGGGCAAGTGCTGCTTTGTGAGCGTGGCGAATTAGTCGAAAAGCAAACCCAACCACCAAAACACTTTACAGACGCGACACTGTTAAGTGCGATGACGGGGATTAGCCGTTATGTGACCGACCCCGAGATAAGAAAAATCCTCAAAGATACGGATGGATTAGGTACAGAGGCGACCCGGGCAGGCATCATTGAATTATTGTTTAAGCGTAGTTATTTAAGTCGTCAAGGTAAGTCAATCTTGGCGACTGACGTGGGCAAAGGCTTGATCAATAGTTTACCGCAAAGTGCGACCACACCAGATATGACGGCATTGTGGGAGAATAACCTTGATGCTATTAGCCGAAAAGAGGCAAAGTATCAAAACTTTATGCAGCCATTGATTAGTTCAATCCACGCTTTAATTGAACAAGCCGGCGCGCAGTTGCCAACATCGTTGCAAGGGGTTAAGTCACCCGATGCAGGATTTAAAAAGCGCCGCTTCAGCGCCAAAAAAGGGGCTGCTAAAAGTCAATCTGCTGCAGCTAAAACTAGCGCTAGTAAACCTCGTTCAAGAAAGGCCACCGCAAGCAAGCGGACATCATCTTAATTGCCGAAACCATATTTATTAACTTAGACGGGCAAAAGGGATTTCGTTATTGCTGATGAACATTGCCCGTTTAGAGTGGTGATACGTTGGCCTTTAGTACTGTTAGCAAGGTTTGATAGCGCGCAGGTAGCTGACGGTTACGCTTATTGACCAAATAGAGTTGCTCAGTCACTTTTTGTGGCGCTTGATGTAAAGTGAGCGCTTGCTTGTGAATAAAGCTGTCGAAAGCGCTTTTTGGCAGTACGGTAAAGCCAATGCCTTGGGATACCGGTAATAGAATTTGGCTGAGCTGATTGACATAACTTGCGGTGGGTAATTTGTCGATATTGATCTCGGCTAATTCGGCTACGCCACATTGGTCAAAGTAGAGTGATAAGTAATGAGCTGAATCTGGGTGTTTTACAACGCCGCACTCCATCAATGTCTGTGCAGTAATGGTTTGGCCTTCAAAGCGCTTTGGCAGAATAAGGCATAGATACTCACAGCCCAATTGTTCAGTATTAAACTCACAGGCATTAGGTTTATGAGTAACAATACCTAGGTCAATGCTTGCTTCGGTTATATCTTTTAGCACTTTACTATTGGGCGCAGCTTCTAAGTGAATCGATAGATTAGGGTGTTGCTGCTGTAGCTTGAGAAACTCTGGGTAATACAATAAAGCCAAAGAACCTGAGCATGCTAAACGGCATTGTCCTGAATAGGGATCATCAAAGCCTAAACTTTCTAATAGCTTGGCTTCATGTTGGGCGATATCCAAGGCATATTGATAAACTTGTCTCCCTTGCTCGGTGATTTCAAATTGCTTGTTGATACGTTTGATCAGCGGATGACCACAAGCTTGCTCTAACTTCTTTATTTGCTGACTAACACCGGGCTGAGTCATGTACAATTTTTCAGCTGTTTGGGTGAAATGTCCAACTTCGATCAGTGTTTTAAAGGTATTGAGCCAAGTAGGGTTAAGCATGTTACGGCCTTACTGTGATCTGAGATTTACTAAGATGCACAAGAATTGAATTAAGCTGATAAGTTAAATAATAATTTACCATTATTGAAATGAGAAGTATTGATAAGTTTAACCCTACAAATAGACGATAATAGTGACAAGTTGATCTATTTATGGTGTAGATTTAGCGGGTTGATTTTAGAGATTAAAATGATGAATATTGAATTTAGCAGCGGCCAATTAGCCCCACAATTACAAGCACAGCTAAGCGCTGGGTTTGAATCTCATAGTCAGCAACAATTGGCACCTGCGTATGAGCAGCAGCGACTCAATTGGACTGTGCAAGATGAGCATGGCAACCTTGTTGCTGCCTTAACTGCTGAGCTGCTTTGGCAGTGGTTATATATTGATGAGCTTTGGGTTGTTGACCGTTGCCGTGGCAGCGGTATGGGAAGGCAGCTGATGCAGCAAGCAGAGCTATACGCGGTGAGCGAAAAACTGTCCGGTTTATGGCTGTGGACTCAAAGCTGGCAAGCGCCTGAGTTTTATCAGCGTTTAGGCTTTGAGGAGTTTACTCGTTTTGATAATTTTCCAGCTGGACATAGCCGCTTAGGCTTACGCAAATATATTAAGGTTTGAGTCTGCATTCGGCTCTGTATCATTTTGACTAAGCAAAGGATTTGAGATGAAATATGTTCCAGCTATGGTATTAGGCTTGTTGGCGGTGGGCCTATCTAGCGTTGCTTTTAGCTTTGCTGCGAGTTATTCGCCACTATTGAGTTATTTAATTGCGGTGGATGGGAATAGTCATTGCTATTGTAATGATATATCTAGTGTTTAAGCTAATTAATAATAAACAAGCCACTGTAAACAGTGGCTTGTAAATTTTCATTACAGCAGGACTTAGCTAATCAGTTAGTCGGTTTCAAGTAAGTTAGTAATGGCTCTTGAAATCAGATCTTTTTTCATCTTTGTGGGTGTCACATTTTGGTTAAACCAAAAGCTCATCGGCTGGTCAAAACCAATACCATGCATATAGTTATAAATGGCTTTACGCAGACCTTCACCGAGCATTTCATGATCTGTACCTGTTGGATCAATAAAGTTAACGTCGTTTTCAGCAAATAAGATCTCTGGTTGCTCTTCAAGGGTGATGCCGAACTGCTCAGGGTTGATTCCTATAGGACTGTGCACCGTTGCAACAAAGCGATGCCAGTAAGCGGATTGGAAGCAACCTTGCTGCATCATTTGACGCACCATCTCGAGTGAGTCCACCGTTTCTTGCTCGGTTTGTGTAGGGAAGCCATACATTAAGTAAGCATGTACCAAAATACCTGCATCACTAAAGGCTTTGGTCACTTGCGCTACACGCTCGACACTGACGCCTTTTTTCATCAGTTTAAGTAAGCGGTCTGAGGCAACTTCAAGGCCGCCACTGACGGCAATACAGCCTGAATCTGCTAATAATTGACAGCGGGCTTTACTGAATGTTCGCTCAAAGCGAATATTGCCCCACCAACTAATGACCACGCCACGTTCGATAAGCCGTTTCGCCATGGTAAACAGTAGCTTTGGCGGTAGGGCTTCATCCACAAAATGAAAGCCTGTTTCGCCAGTTTCTTCGATAAGTTGTTCAATTCTATCTACCAGTACATCGGCACTAGCAGAATCAAAACGATCGATATAGTCGAGACTCACATCGCAAAAGCTGCACTTGCGCCAGTAACAGCCGTGGGCAATGGTGAGTTTATTCCAGCGGCCATCGCTCCAAATACGATGCATAGGGTTGAGCATTTCACACAATGACAAGTATTCGTCTAGTGGTAGGCCATCATAGATAGGCGCACCGACATCAGCTTGCGGAATATCGTGAAGCTCAGCATTTTCATTAAAATGTACGTAGGCGTTACCACTTTCATCTTCTGCAAGAAAGTAGGTTCTGACTAAATCGTCTACTTCACGTTGACCTTGAAAATACTCCAACAAGGTCAGCAGTGGTCGCTCACCATCGTCTAGACAAATGAAATCGACAAACTCAAATACACGTGGATCTTTTAATGCACGTAGCTCGGTATTAATAAATCCGCCGCCCATAACAATAGGCAGTTCTGGATTAATCGCTTTGCAGGTTTGTGCAATCCTAAGTGCGCCAAGCATATTGCCGGGGAAAGGCACAGTTAACGCCACCACACTTGGTTGAGTTTCTTCAAGGTACTGCTCAACCAGTTGCTCTAAAATTTCTGAGCTAAAACTTGGCTCATCCATCAGCGTGTCGTAGAGGTTATCAAAGCTAGGGTTGGCGGCTGCTAACTGTTCGCCGTAACGACTGACTTCAAAATAGGGGTCAACACCTTGCGTGATAACAGTTGATAGATCATTAATAAACAAGGTTGCCAAATACTTAGCTTTATCTTGCACGCCAAGATTGCCAAAGGCAGCTTGCAATACATCACCAGATACGGCTTCCATTTGGGCGATGGCATCAAATGCAGGCCCTTCAGGCAAAAAGCGTCGCGAATTAATACGCATCGCAAGACTAGGATCCTTGCCTTGTAAAAAGCGAATCGCAGGTTCGACTGTTAGTTGATAGCGGTCAAATTCGGCTAGAAAGTTAAAAATGGCATCAGGGAGTTCATCATCTTCAAAATGCTCAAAATTATGTTCTACATGTTGACGAATAATCTCTAGCGCTGGCGCTGTCATCATCTCTAAAAACAGTTCTATTGCAGGATCACGTTGCACCGCCTCATAGCCGCGAGCGCGTAAAAAGCCCGTTAAATACGCTGTTGCCGGATAGGGCGTATTCAGCTGGGTCATAGGTGGAGTCATCAAAAGAACGGTCATAGCCTGCCTTAATAAGTAAACCTTGAGACTCAGTTGCAAGTCATTTTCAAGCACTGAGAGCGGCAATCAGTTATGGCCGCAGAAAATTAGCCCGGATTCTAGCAAATGTCAGTGATAAAAACCCGAAAATTAGCGGCGAGTAAAATTGTCGCCTAGGCAAGAGCGATGAGTATTGCTTGTGGAGCGATGGTATAACTTGGGATAGGCCATTTGTTTGTGTCAGCGAATTTTATATTGGTTGCTGGTGGGATCATATTCATAGCCACCGGCGGCAAGTTTTTGCTCTAGCAGCTCACTATTAATGTCGAGATCATAAAATAACGCGGCTTTATCTTTGCAATTTAGACGTAACTGCTCATTGGCAATACCAAGCAAGATCTCTACAGGCAGTGAACTGAGATTATCAATATGCATAAAGCCTCCATAATGTCGCTTTGATTAGCATGACGTTAGTGAATATAGCTAAAGTATGTGCGCTGTATGACGAAATCGCCAGTCATAAGCACGGCTTACGATTGATTAGCAAGAGGGAAAGGTCGCGTTTTTATCGGCGTAAAAAAAAGCAAGTCTTGGTTAAGACTTGCTAAAGTGATACAGGTGAGGAACAGATTACATAATGTCCTATTAAGCTTAAGCCTTTATTAATTAACGCAGCTTTTCCCCACGATTAATTGCAATTAATCTATCCAAAATATGTTCGCCATCCATACGAATACCATTGTGTTCATACTCCGATGTAAGCCAGTATTTTAGACTGCCTACTTGTGCAGCGGTTTCTAAGCTATATTGCATTTCTACAAACATATCTTCGCTGTAAATTGCAGCGCAAACAGGCACCTGATTTTGTGCTAGTTTGTTGACATCATAAAGCATCGGCCAGTCTTGCTTGTGTGCAAGTTGCTCCGCAGTCTGCTTAAGTGGCTTTAAGTTAGTAAACTGCTCAAACATCCATGGGTACACCATTTCACCGGTGAATAGGAATGGCTTGCCAGCTTGGTAGTTAAACTCAGGATAAGTCTCTCTCACTCTATGGGCTGCCCAGTTTGATGCGCTATTTTGGCAGTAAATTGATTCATGCAGTAACGCAAAAATTGGGTTGGTATTAAAGTCCAGTAGATGGCAGAAGTGCGCCAAAAATAGTGGGTTAACTTGGGTGCCAGAAGGTGTTTCTATTAATGCTTGTTCAATCAGGTAATAGACACTCTCAGGGCCTTGTTCCATGCCGATATTGATCCCCAGCAATTGCAACATTTCAACCGTTAAGCGCTCGCCAGTTGCTAATTGAACAGGGTGATTCTCGATATGCTCCGCAAGAGAGGTAAGTAAGTCTTGTGCATCGCTAAAGCGATTGAAAAAGTGTTGGTTTTTAGCTAAAACTCGCTTGTAAGTCGCTTGGTAGACCTCATCTGCGTGGCGAGTTAATGACGGTATACCACCAGTAATATAGGCTTCAGCTAGTCCCTCGGGTGCATCATTTAAGTATTTTAATACACAAAAGCCGCCAAAACTTTGCCCTAGAATTGTCCATTTTTGGCCATGGGTGAGTTGCTGGCGAATGGCTTCGGCGTCACGAATAATATTGTCGGCGCGAAAATGGCTCAAATATTGAGTCTGCTCATCACTTGTCAGGTGCGACAAGCTGGCAAAATTCACTGGTGTTGACAGCCCGGTACCGCGTTGGTCGAGCAATAATACTCGGTATTCTTGCAGAGCACGTTTTATCCAACCCCCATTGGCGGCAGGCCGCACTGCACCGAAACCTGGGCCACCTTGGAAAAATACAATAAAAGGTAAGTCTTTATCTAGGGTATCAGGGCTTGATAGCTCACGCGCAAATATGGTGATTTTTTCGCCATCAGGCTGCTCATAGTTTAAAGGCAGATCGAAATAGTGTTTACGGGCAACTATACCTGCGAAAGTAAGCTCAGCTAAACAAGTTGAGTTCATGGTCATGACCTTATAATTATGCTCGAATAATGTTCTAATCGATGAAAGTCTAATGGATAACCACCCAAAAATTCATCAAGATAATGGGTAAGCTGCGTTGATTGTATACCAAAAGATGATGGTTTTATGAAGATTGTGTGTATGGAAACAAAATGCCACGAACTGAAGACCTAATAGTAAAAAATATAATGCAGTTTTTGTGAGCGATAGGACAAATTATCCCAATAATAGATAGTGGAATTGGCCAACATAACGTACTCTTTAGCCATTCACAGCAAAAAGTAGCCTTAGGTGTTTATCGATGAAGTATCAGCTAATACCCGTCACCCCATTTCAGCAAAATTGTAGTTTAATTTGGTGTTCGCAAACCATGAAAGCGGCTGTTGTCGATCCCGGTGGCAACATTGAACGTATTTTGGAAGAAGTCGCTAAAAACAATGTGGTGGTCGAAAAGGTATTGCTAACTCATGGCCACATAGATCACGTGGGCGGTGCCGCAGCACTTGCAGCGCAACTAAATGTTCCTATTGTTGGTCCACATAAAGCTGATGACTACTGGCTAGAGAGTTTACCGAAGCAGAGTCAGCATTTTGGTTTTGTGCATTGTGATGCTTTTGCGCCAACTCAGTATTTAGAAGAGGGCGATGAGGTAACTGTTGGTGAACAAGTATTAAAGGTTTTACATTGCCCCGGCCACACTCCCGGCCATGTCGTCTTTTTTGCTGAATCGAGTAAAACTGCATGGGTAGGTGACGTGCTATTTAGAGGCTCAATTGGCCGCACAGACTTTCCATTGTCAAATCATCAAGATTTAATTGAGTCAATAACCCAAAAACTATGGCCATTGGGTAAAGATGTTCAATTTATTCCAGGCCATGGACCATTATCTACTTTTGGTGACGAACGGATGCAGAACCCGTTTGTTGCCGATCAACTTTTTGGATAGTTAACGAGAGTAGTTTAATACCAGAGCAGTCATATTGAGAAAGCGCCTTTATGGCGCTTTTTTGTTACCTAACTAGCCGCTTTTGAAATTACAAAGTAACTACTTGTAGGTATTTTTACTACAAAATAGTGCTTTTTGTGCGATTAATCGCCATTTAAATGCAGTATTTGGTTCTAGATCGTGTTTTTTTACTGATAAAAAAGGTAGTTTAGCTGGCCTCAATTTAACTCGCTGTCAAATTCGTTACCGAGTAGTCAGTGGGTTGAGCGCTATGTAAAAGAGGTGAGCTATGGAACATCGTTGGCAAATTGCAATATCAGCAGGATTACTTGCTGGTGTTTGGGCTGGTGTAGCCGATGCATTTCAATTAGTAACTTGGATCGGTTTTTTAAGTTGTAGCACGTTTTTTGCGCAAACCCATTCCGGCTTAAAAGGCATGTTGATGGCTATGAGTACCAATTTATCGGGTGTTTTTTGGGGCTGGTTGATTATCTCAGGTAGTAGTTTCTTTGTGTCGCCAATGTTTGGCTATATCTTTACCGCTATTGCGACCTCTGCCATGTGTTTGCAAGCAAGCTACCAGAAGCTGGCATTTATTCCCGGTGCGTTCATTGGCTGTTGTATCACCTTTGCGATGGCAGCTGACATTGCTGCGATTATTCCGCCTTTATTGATTGGCGCAGTGCTGGGGTACAGTATGAGTCTATTAACAGGGCAACTGATCAATTTAACTAATAAGTTTCAAGGTGCTGTGACCGAGCAAGCTGCTGATAATAGTTAGTTGTATATGATTAGATAAATAATTAAAAAAATGCCAGCAATGATTGCTGGCATTTTTTGTGGTACCTAAGATTAGCTAAAGCTGCTCCAAATGGGCGCGTGATCTGAAGGTTTTTCAATGCCACGAAGATCGTAGTCAACATCAGACTCAACTAAACGCTTTGCTAAAGATTGAGTTGCTAGTACCACGTCGATACGCAGACCGCGATTGTCATCAAAGCCTTTACTGCGGTAATCAAACCACGAATAACGATCTGTGCGAGTAGGGTGTAGCTCACGGAATGTGTCGACTAGCCCCCAATCCATTAAGGTTTTTAGCCACTCACGCTCTTCTGGTTGGAAACTACATTTACCGGTTTTTAGCCAGCGCTTGGCGTTAGGCTCACCAATGCCGATATCCAGATCGATAGGAGAGATGTTGATGTCACCTATGATAGCGATATCTTCATCAGCGCTATGGTACTCGTTTAAGTACAGCATCAGATCTTTGTAGAACTTACGTTTTGCAGGATACTTAGTTTCGTGACTGATGTTATCGCCTTGAGGGAAGTAACCATTCAGTACAGTCAGTGGGCGGCCATTGTCTTGGGTAAAGGTGCCCATAATCATACGGCGCTGCGCATCTTCTTCATCCGTTGGGAAGCCTTTTTGCAGCTTAACAGGCTCAAGTTTTGACAGCATTGCCACACCATAATGGGCTTTACCACCGTGGTAATGTACTTTGTAGCCCATGGCTTCAACATCAGCAACAGGAAAAGCTTCATCATGTACTTTAGTTTCTTGTAAACCAATAATATCAGGTTGATGGCTGTCAATTAGTGCTTGTAGTTGGTGTAGCCTTGCTCTTAATCCATTGATATTGAATGAAACAATTTTCATTAAACGATCCTTCTATTAAGGTAAAACCAGTTTATAAGGTTTTACGATCACGCTTTCATATACGCCAGCCGCGATATAAGGGTCTGCATCTGCCCAGCATTGTGCATCTTCTAACGACGCAAAGTCGGCAACAACGAGTGAGCCTGTGAAACCAGCTTCTCCTGGGTTTTCACTATCAATTGCAGGGTGAGGGCCAGCGATGAGTAGACGGCCTTCATCCGCTAAAAGCTGTAGGCGTGCTAAATGGTCAGCACGAACAGATAGGCGTTTTTCCAAGCTATTTTCAACATCTTGCGATGAAATCATATACCACATTATTTGAGTTCCTTACGATCTTCTTCAGACATATTCTTAAATAAATACACAACAGTGAGCACTGTATTAATCAGGGTGAGGGCTGTTAGGCCGAATACTTTAAAATTGACCCAAGTTTGTTGCGATAAGCTAAATGCCACATAGATGTTCACTAGGCCGCAGACAACAAAAAAGCTTACCCAGTACCAGGTGACACGTGCCCATATTTTATCAGCAACAACTAAGTCTTTGCCTAACATGTTTTTTAAAATCGGCTTATTCATCATTTGGCTTACCCCGAGTGCGATAGCAAATAGGGCATACACTATGGTTACTTTCCACTTAATAAATGAATCATCGTGAAGCACAAGGGTTAATGTGCCAAATACTGCCACCATGATAAAAGTGATTAGGTGCATTTTTTCAATTTTTTTATACAGCATATAGCTGATAACAAGTTGCAATGCGGTGGCTGCGATTAATGCGCCGCTGGCAATATAGATATCGAAAAACTTATAGACGGCGAAGAAAATGATAAGAGGCAGAAAATCGAGCAACTGTTTCATAGGAGACTATTCAGTTTTTAAATCAAAAGTGCGACCGAGTGTAGCACGCAAGCTTATAGGGAAAAAGTGCAAGCCCATTGTTCACTAGAGGTTATGCGCAAGCGTTATCAATTCTGATAAAGCGTTAAAGAATAGATCGTGTTGGGTGAATTTTTTACACCGACACTAAGCTAATTTCGGGGTGACTTTTAATGAAGAAGTTGTAGGAGTACTTCAAATGCATATCCCTTATTTTTGTATTGTCATTATTACGTGACATTAAGATTTGAAACCAATGGGTTGTTTAAGTTTTAAGCAGATTTGATTCGGTGTAGGTTATCAAGGGTATTAAATCAATGGAGGAAATACAGTGAATAAAATCAACATTGAACAGAAGTTTAGTTTGTTTTCTGAGTTATGGTCTCCAAAAGTTATAGCAGAATCAAATGAACAGCTTGTAAAAATAGCTAAAGGTCATGGCGAGTTAGTTTGGCATAAACATGATAATGAAGATGAATTGTTCTTGGTATTTAAGGGGCAATTAATACTGCAGATGAGAGAGACGGAAATAGTGCTTAATCCTGGAGAAATGTATGTTGTGCCTAAAGGGGTTGAACATTGTCCCAAAGCGACCGAAGAGACGCATTTCTTAATGGTAGAACCTAAATCAACGGCACATACTGGAAGTGTTGTCAGCGAATTAACAGTGGATACTGTTGACCAAGCTTGGATCTAACCTGTGGACTGAAAAAACACAGCAGTATTAGGTTTACTAGGGCGTTATTAGCTAAGAAGCTATCTGGAGTTGCTATTGCAAAGGCAGTGATGTTAGCTGTCAGGCCTAATCAACAATGACAGCTAATAATGTAATACTCGCTTCGCTAGGGGCCTAAACTGGTTAAGTAAAACCAGCTAGACGTTAATAATTTAATACTAACTAGCTTGTACTCATTTCAAGTAAAAGCCCCTGAATTTAAGCCAAAATTACAGTGCCTTTAAGCCTTGGTAGTTTTGGCTTAAGTTTGCCATTTCAACCGAAGGCACAATCACTTTATCTTCAAGCAGCAGATCAGCAACGCTTTGATCGAAAGAGCGGTAATGAAGTTTAGTTTCCACACTGTAATCCGTTACGCCAGCAGGTAGAGTAAATGGATACTTAACCGTTTTAGAGCCTTTTGCTGGGATGGTGTTTTCTACCGAGAAGCTCGCCACTTTCCATGGCTTATGCTCAGACTTACCGTGTACGTCAACCGCTGTATCTTGGAATACAACTGTGCCTGCAGGTAGTGCGTTATCAGCGGTTAATGTACCTGAACGTAATAGCTCGTTGCCATTGTTATCACGAACAATCACTTCTAACCAGATTTGGCGAATGAAGGTCAAGCTAGTTGGTAAGTCATGACCTGCGCGGCGGTTAAATACCGTTACTTCAAGTACTGGCGCGCTGGCAGAGCCTGTCACTGTTGCCTCAAGTGCAGCAGCTGATTTCAAACGTTTAACTGCTTCGTCTGCATGTGCTTGGCCGTTTTTAACACCTAGCAGTGGCGCGATAACGGCGTTTCCGCCAACAAAGCCATGATCATGCACTAAAGAACGTACTGGGCCGCCACGAGCTGCTTTGCCACCTAAGCGGTGATCTGCAAGCTTTTTCGCTGGTAGCATTTCATCAGCAACACGCATTGCAGTTTCAACTGGCACCATGTGGCAGTCTTGACACTGAATATCTGCTTTAGCGTAGTCAGACTTTTTCCACTCGTCATAGGTGTGCTCTAGGGCAAAATTATCATGCACTGGGTTAAATACGTTATGACAGTTGGCACAGAACTCTGATTTAGTGTGTAGCTCTGAATACTCTGCTTTATGGCCACGAGGTTTAGCGTCATCAAATGGGCCGCGTTTCACTTTGTCGTTGGCAATTTCTAATGAAGCATTACCGTGCTCACCCATAGCCGTATGCTGCATATTTGTGTCTACTACACTATGGCACACTTCACATGAGACACCTTGGTTAGCAATGGCTTGAGTTGTAAATCCGCCAAACTTGCCAGACTCTGATTTAAATTCAACCGTTTGTGTAACAGTACCTAGTACCGTGTGGCAGCCGCCACAAAGGTTTTTCGCTGCACCATTGGTCTCTTTTTCTCCCATAGCCCACTCAGCTTGAAACACAGGGTCGATAAAGGCGATTGAATGCATTGATCCTTGCCAGCCGTTCCATTGGCGAGGGTGACAACCTTTACAGGTGTTGGAGTCGCGCCATTGTTTTAGTTCTGGTTTTTTATCACCTTCAACACTTAGGTATGACGGTGCAAAATCCATCTGTTTTTCGGCGTGAGCTAGCATAGGCATAGCGCATAACAGCGCTAACGCTAGGTATGTTTTTTTCATTTGGTTGTTCTTATCCAATAACTAACTAAATTAGGTGAAGCGCAATCTAAGTCATTGATTTAGATTGGCAGATGTCAGCCTAGTCAGGCGCGAGCATGGTAATCAAATCGGCGCAATAGGTCTGCAAGCTAGAGCACATAAAGTTGTTGAATTAGCTTAAATTTATTGAGCTTAGTCATGAAATTGAATAAATGTGCGCAATTGACTACCCGACAAGGTGAATTCTTGGTAGGAGAGGTTGAAGATGTAAATTAAAAGCATATTTATTAATGGTTTAGGTTTAATCAATAGCGGTTAACTCATCGGCTGTTTTCTATCCTCGCAAGCCAAATTTAGATTTAATAATTAAAAAGCGGATTAAAATCACCTTTACAGGCTAAACTCAAGTATCATACGCCCATGAAAGATGAAAATAATACAGATGTAAGCTTGGTTGACTTACACAGCCATACCACTGCATCAGATGGTCAACTGTCCCCTTCAGAACTCGTAGAGCGTGCGATATCCAAAGGCGTGCAGATGTTTGCTATAACCGATCATGACACCATTGACGGTTTAAAAGAGGCGCATCAGTTTAATCAACAGCATGACACTCCTTTAGAGCTGATTAACGGGGTTGAGATTTCTACCCGCTGGAATAATTTTGATATTCATATCGTTGCGCTCAATATTGATATCGATAATGTCGAGTTAGCCGCATTTTTAGTTAACCAACGTGAGTTACGATCAAGTCGAGCAAAAGAGATTGGTGAGCGTTTAGCCAAAGCTGGCATTGAAGGTGCGTATGAAGGCGCTAAAGCCTACGCTGGCAATGCGGCGATCAGTCGTGGTCACTACGCACGCTGGCTTGCTGAAAAAGGTTATGCCACTACCACAGCCAATGTCTTTAAAAAGTATTTGGCGCGCTGCAAAACCGGTTATGTACCTAATAATTGGGGAGATATGGCTAGTGCAATAGCCGTTGTGCATCAAGCTGGTGGTGTTGCAGTGTTAGCGCACCCCAGTGGCTATAAACTCTCCGCTAAATGGCTTAAGCGTTTGGTTCGCGAATTTAAAGAGGCCGGCGGCGATGCCATGGAGGTGGTGTTGGGTCAGCAAACCATCGATGACCGTAATAACCTGATCTCGCTCAGTATTAATAATGACCTAACGTGTTCGTTGGGTAGTGATTTTCATTTTCCAGGTAGCTGGATTGAGATCGGAAAAAATATGTACCAACCCCAAGGTGTGAATTGGGTTTGGCAATCAGAAAAATGGAAGGTAGCACAATGAGTCAATTCTTTTATATGCATGAGGAAAACCCTCAAGCGCGCTTAATTAGTCAAGCTGTGAATGTCATTAAAAGCGGTGGTGTCATTGTTTATCCAACGGATTCAGGTTATGCCCTTGGTTGTTTAATTGGTGACAAAGATGCGATGAGCAAAATTGCTCGCATTAGACAAATTGACAACGATCATAATTTTTCTTTGATGTGTCGTGATCAGTCTGAATTAGCGAATTACGCCCGTGTCGATAACCAAGCTTATCGTTTGTTAAAGCAAAATACGCCGGGACCGTACACGTTTATTTTTAAAGCATCGAAAGAAGTACCAAAACGACTACAAAATTCAAAGAAGAAAACCATAGGTATTCGTGTGCCAGACAATGTCATTGCACTGGCTTTGCTTGAAGCTTTGGGTGAGCCACTAATGTCGACCAGTTTGATTTTGCCGGGGCAAGAATTCACTGAGTCAGATCCTGAGCATATTCGCGATATTCTTGAGCACCAAGTGGATCTTATTATTCATGGCGGTTATTTAGGTGAAAAGCCAACGACTGTCGTTGATTTATCTGATGACACGATTGAAGTTATCCGTGAAGGTGCAGGTGACGTAACACCTTTCTTATAAATCTTGGTCGCTGCGATGTCATTGTCAGCTTTAATCGCTGGCAATTTACAGGTATAATCGCGCGTTTGCGAAAATAGAGGGTGTTACGGATGGAGGGCGTTCAACAAAAATTGCCTTTAGCCGTGGTTCGGGGTGAGCCTTTTAAGGTGATGCCGAAAGACCTTTTTATTCCGCCAGAGGCATTGGAAGTCTTTCTTGAGTCTTTTGAAGGCCCATTGGATCTTTTACTGTATTTAATCCGTAAACAAAAGCTTGATGTTGTTGATTTACCGATTTTTTCTATTACTCAACAGTATTTAGAGTACGTCAATTTGCTGCAAGGCGCTAAGGTCGAGCTTGCAGCAGATTACTTAGTGATGGCGGCAACATTGGCTGAGATTAAGTCACGGTTGTTACTACCTAAGCCAGATGTTGAGCATGAAGATGAAGAAGATCCACGGGCACAGTTGATCCGTCAGCTTAAAGCCTATGAAGTGATTAAAGATGCACAGGAGAAACTTGATGAGTTGCCGCGAATGGAGCGAGATCTGTTTCAAGCTCGAGCGATACCAGCAGCAAACATCAAGCCAGAATTACTTCCACCAGAGGTTTCTCTGACCGAGATTGCTCGGGCATTTTCATCAGTTTTAAAGCGTGTTGAGGCCACTGAAAGCCACCATGTTGTTCGTGAAGTGTTGTCAACTCGTGAACGTATGGCACAGATCTTAGCTAAGCTCAATGCTGAGACTTACTTGCCATTTGAGGCTCTGTTCGATTTCGAAGAAGGGCGAAGTGGTGTGGTAGTGAGCTTTTTGGCGTTAATGGAATTAGTGAAAGAGTTATTGGTTGAGCTAGTACAAGCTGAGCCGTTTTCAACGATACATGTTAGGGCCTATTAAGTTGTCGCAGATAAATCCAGATCAGCTTAAGCAGTTAATTGAAGCTAGCTTATTTGTGCTAGCTAAACCTATGACAGTAAAAGCATTAAAAGAAACGGTATTAGCCAACTTTAATGTGTCTAGGGTAAAAATTAAGGCGTGTATTGAAGAGTTACAACTCGATTATGAAAATCGAGGTGTACAATTAGTAAAAGTGGCAGGGGGCTATCGTTTTCAGACATTGGCTGAACTCAGTCCATTTTTACAACCGTTATGGCAAGAAAAGGCGCCTAAATATTCGCGGGCGACTTTAGAAACATTGGCGGTCATCGCATATCGTCAACCTGTTACTCGTGGTGACATTGAGTTTGTGCGCGGTGTGGCAATTAGCAGCCATATAATAAAAAGTTTAAACGATAGAAATTGGATCAAAGTGGTTGGTCATAAAGAAGTGCCGGGAAGACCCGCTCTTTATGCAACGACTACCGATTTTTTAGCTTATTTCGGCTTAGATAGTATTGCGGATCTACCGCCTTTATCTGATGCTGAATCATTAGCTGCACTGTTTTCAACGGAAAAGAGTGTCAGCGAAAAAACAGAAGAGTCTACTAATGAGTGAAAAATTGCAGAAAGTCTTGGCCCGTGCAGGCCATGGCTCCCGTCGTGAGATGGAGGCATGGATTGCTGCAGGTCGAGTTAGTGTTGACGGCGAAATTGCAAGCCTAGGCGATCGCGTTGAAACTGACGCAAAAATTCGTATTGATGGTCGTGCCGTTTCAATTCGTTCTGAAGAAGATGTGGTATGTCGTGTTATTGCATACCATAAGCCTGAAGGTGAAATTTGTAGTCGCAAAGATCCTGAAGGACGTCCAACGGTATTTGACCGTTTACCAAAAACACGTGACTCACGTTGGGTTGCGGTAGGGCGTTTAGATATTAACACCTCTGGTTTATTGTTGTTTACCTCTGATGGTGAATTAGCAAACCGTTTAATGCACCCATCAAACGAAGTTGAGCGTGAATACGCTGTACGTACGTTTGGTGAAGTGACCGATGCTTGTATTCAACGTTTACGCATGGGCGTAACGTTGGAAGACGGTCCAGCACACTTTGATAAAGTCAAAGCTGCTGGTGGCGAAGGCATGAATAAATGGTGGCATGTTAGCTTAGCTGAAGGCCGTAACCGTGAAGTTCGTCGTTTATGGGAATCTCAAGAGGTACAGGTTAGCCGCTTGATCCGTATTCGTTACGGTATGATTGAGTTACCAAAGTCACTACCACGTGGTGGTTGGATTGAATTACCAATCGAAGAAGTGAACTACTTGCGTAAAACGGCAGGTATGGCGGAAGAAACCCGTTCACTACTTGGTACCGACAAACACAGCGTGGCTCGTGCTAAAGTTCGTAGCGCTAAAATCAAGCGTGCAGTACATAAGCATAAAGTTGCTACAGGTAAGGCTAAGCCAACGCGTCAGCGTAGCTAATCTTGCTTACAAACATAAAAAGGCCGCTATTTTAGCGGCCTTTTTGTTATCTTTTATGACTTGGTCATTACTGCGCGTTTAATTGCTGACCATTTACCTCTTTTGAATCGTCACCCATCAAATACAGATAGGTCGCCATAATCTCTTCAGGCGCTTTTAGGGTTTGTGGGTTTTCAGCTGGATAAGCATTAGCACGCATGCCAGTACGAGTCGCGCCTGGGTTAATGCTATTAACGCGAATAACGCTGCCTTCATATTCGTGAGCTAGCGACTGCATCATGCCTTCAGTCGCAAACTTTGAAATGGCATACTCGCCCCAGTATGCACGGCCTTGGCGGCCAACACTGCTTGAAGTAAATAGCAGTGATGCGCTTTCAGACTTACGCATGATAGGTAACATAGCTTTGGTCAGCATGATCTCAGCAACCAAGTTCACTTGGAGTACATCATTTACCGTGCTCATGGTAATGTGCTCGAACGGCCCTAATACGCCAAGCAAGCTAGCGTTGTGTAGTAGGCCATCAAGTTTACCGAACTGTTCGTCAATGGTTTCGGCCATGTCTTGGTAATTTTGTTCGGTAGCACCTTTCAAGTCGAGCGGCACAATAGCAGGTGTTGGGTAGCCGGCTTGCTCAATTAGGTCATAAACTGCTTCTAGTTTTTTTACTGTTTTGCCTAATAAGATCACCGTGGCGCCATGTTTCGCAAATGCTATCGCGGCTGCTTTACCTATGCCGTCGCCAGCACCGGTTACCAAGATAGTCTTGTTTTTTAGTAAATCTTTTGCTGCTTGATATTCCAACATGAGTTAATACTTCCTCAGAGCTCAAACGCCCGTCACTTCTAGAATCGCTGATATGTTAAACAGCTGTTTTAAACAAACGATTAATTTTTATGCGTTCAATTCACACTTGGTTGTGACAAAAATGTAGCTAAGTCAATAATTTTACGTTAACTTGAACTTAGCTAAGGACTAACAATAAGTCCTATTGGTATACATTGTTGACTATTGTGACCAATTTCTTAGAGAAAACAAAACTATTACAACAAGATTTGGGGAAAAAAGATGAAAAAACTCTTTTTGGGCGTAGCAATCACCTCAGCACTGGGGCTTACAGCCTGTAGTGAAGACAGTTATAACGAGTTAGTAGACAAAACCGAGCCGCTGGTGCCACAGTCCGTTTTTGTCTTTGATCCTGCAAATGCTGAACTGCCTTTACCAAATGACTTATTGTTTAATGGTACAACTGACGGCACATTGGCTATTCCGGGAGAAGAGTCTGGTGATTATGTTGATCCGCAAATTGCTTTAGGTGCATTAGATGGTTGGTCACTGACATCACCAATTACCATTGATGTTGTACCTGCAACCGATAATGATGGCACTGTGTTAACGATTGACGCCGCGTCAGTTGCACAACCGGGTGCGGTACGTGTATTTGAGGCAACAGTAGGTGGAGCGCTTTCATCTGATCCTGAGTGTAGCGATGCGCCTTCAGTGTCGGCATGTAAAGTCGGTGCTGAACTGCAATTTGGTGTCGACTATATCTCGCAAGCGTCAGGCAACAAAGTGGCGATTATTCCACTCAAGCCGCTTAAAGCCGGTCAGTCTTATATCTACGCGACCACGACACTTATTCAAGATTCTGCTGGCCGCTCAATTGCGCCATCAGCGACTTACACTTTATTAAAGCTTGATATTGAAACTAAGCCATTAGAAACACCTGATCAGTTATTTTTACAAACGCTAGTAAACAGCTATGAAAAAGGCATGGCTGCAGCTGGTGGCCCAAGCGTAGAAGAGGTGACTTATTCAGGCTTATTTACCACTCAGTCTGTAGCAGATGTGTATGAAACCACTAAATTATTGATGGTTGACCCAACAGACGGTAACCCTTACGCACCTAAGCTAACAGCAATGCCTACACCACTCGGTGTGACAGTTGCACAAGCAGCAGGCCTAACGCCAGCAGACGGCTTAGCTTATGTGGTATCTGATTTAGCTGATGTATATGCAGCTGAGATTCAAATTCCAATTTATGGCGATTGTTCATCTACAGCTTGTTTGGACGCTAATCTAAACCCATTGATTAATGGCCACTGGAAAGCACAAGGCGATAGCCCGGTTTCGGTATTACTCGCGCTAGAGTCAGGTACATTAAGCCAAGCTAATTACGCAGGCCAAGCAATGGCTTATGGTATTGATCCTGCTGCAGGCATTGCTAATCCTGCATTACTTGCTGGTAAGGCATGGTTACTTGATGACGGTACCCCAGCAGATACCACTAAACACTTAACTAAATTTAACCCAATTCCAGCCATCAAAGGCTATGAGAAGGTAGCGATTCAAATTACCTTACCAAACGCGGTTAAGTTAGCTGGTTTTTATCAACAGCAAGGTCTGCCATTTACGCCACCAACTAATGGTTGGCCAACAACAGTCGCTATGCATGGCTTAGGCGGCGGTAAAGAGATGGCGCTAGCATATGCTGGTACTTATGCCGCTTCTGGTATTGCGACGATTGCGATTGATATGCCATTGCACGGCGCGCGTTCATTTGATGCTGACGGCGATGGTATCTACGAAGTGTCAGCAACAGACCCAAGTTATGGGGCAGTTGTTGGTACGCCAGATGCGTTTAAAAACGGTAACCCGCTAGCCTTTGTTAATATTGGTAGCACGTTAACCGTACGTGATAATTTCCGCCAAGCAACGGTAGATCATCTTGCTCTACGTGCAGCGCTAACGGGTCTATACATGGGGATTGCCCAAGCAGGTGGTCAGCAAATTTTCGATATTAGCCAAATTAGTGCACAAGGCTTAAGTTTAGGCGGTATTGTTGGTTCAACATTCGCTAACTACGCTGCAACAGGACTACGCGACCCAGCGAGTGGCACTGAGCTGCCAAATGCTTATGGCTTGAATGCGGCGTCACTGGTTGCTCCTGCAGGCGGCTTAGCTGGTGCCTTTGCAGGCTCGCCAACATTTGGTCCAGTATTGTTTGATACGATTGTTGCTACAGAGGACTTCCAAGCCTTGGTTGATGAAGCCAACGTAAATGGTGCTGAGCCTGGTAGTGATGAGTACAATGCTATTGTGGCTGCAGTATATGCTGAGTTTATCCCAACCTTTGCATTTGCAGTACAAACAGCATTTGATAGTGCCGATCCAATTAACCACGCTGTATCGCTTGCTAGCACTCAACTACCAGTTCACTTAATTGAAGTTGTAGGTGATGCTACCAACAAGCCTGACCAAGTATTACCAAATACAGTAGAAGGCTTCCCGTTATCAGGTACAGAGCCGTTGATTGCCAACCTTGGCCTTAAGTGTGTTTCAGCTACAGAAGCTGGCTCAGGGGCTGTGCGCTTTAGTAAAGGTCACCACAGCTCAATTGTTAGCCCAGATGAAATTGATGGGGTAACAGACGGTAAAGCGGCACAAGCTACAGTTGAAATGCAGCAACAGGTTGCCGCATTTGCGCTAACAGCTGGTAAAGGCTCTGCAACTATCTTAGTGCAAGATAGCTCAGTGTTACAAAGCTGCCCATAGGCAAAACACGTCTATTTTCGATAGTTTTTGTACAAAAAAAGACCCAGCGAAAGCTGGGTTTTTTATTGGCGTGTTTTATTGCCAAATAGGCTGCTAGAATAGGCGCCAATTGAAGAGATTATCAGTTTAAGCTGGAGAGTATTTTGGAATTTCTGTACGAGTACGGTTTGTTTTTAGCGAAGGCGGTGACAATCGTTGTAGCGATCCTAGCAGTAGTGATTGTGGTACTGGCTTCAACAATCAAGCATAAAACCGAAAAAGGTGAGCTTAAGCTGACCAACCTAAGTGATAAGCTAACATCACTAAAGCATGATTTAAAAGAAGAGCTAATGTCGAAAAAAGCTTTTAAAGCTTATGAAAAGCAATTAAAAGCTGACGAAAAAGCGAAAGAGAAAGAGCAAAAAGACAAGGTTGAAGAAACAGAGCCTAAAGTCTTTGTTGTCGATTTTAAAGGCAGCATCGACGCAGGTGAGGTGGCATCACTACGTGAAGAGATCAGCGCAATTTTAGCTATAGCTGAAAAGGGCGACGAAGTGATTGTTAATGTTGAAAGTGGCGGCGGTATGGTTCATGGCTATGGTCTTGCATCAAGCCAGCTAGACCGTTTAAGACAAGCTGAGATCCCATTGAGCATTTGTGTCGACAAAGTTGCTGCCAGTGGCGGTTACATGATGGCATGTGTGGCAAACAAGATTTACTCAGCACCTTTCGCCATCGTTGGTTCTATTGGCGTAGTGGCACAGGTGCCAAACTTTAATCGTCTGCTTAAAAAGCACGATATTGATTACGAACAGCACACTGCAGGTGATTTTAAGCGCACCCTAACTATTTTTGGTGAGAACACCGACGAAGGCCGTGAAAAGTTCCAGCAAGAGCTTGAAGAAACTCACGTGCTATTTAAGGCGTTTATCGCAAAGTATCGCCCAGAGCTAGATCTTGAAAAGGTGGCAACAGGTGAGCATTGGTATGGTCAGCAAGCAATTGAGCTTGGTTTAGTTGATGAAATCGCAACCAGCGATGATGTGATTATGAAACTTGCCAGCGAACGCACTGTGATTAAAGTTAGCTACCAGCTTAAAAAGAAGCTATCAGATAAAATTGCCCACGGTGCATCTTTATCGTTTAACGCGATATTTGATAAGTTTGCCGAGAAAAACCAGCCACTTAAATAATTAAGACAGGGTTTTAGCAAACGAGTTTGACAACATTTGTGTTAAAAATATAAAACCTGCTTAGTGCAGGTTTTTTTATGGGTAACGAGATTAGAAAAAGTATGCGGAGCAATTACTACTGGTTACTATTTCCTTTCATAGGTCCAGAGTGAGGCAACAAATTACCGCCTGACTCAGAGTCTTTGAGTAACCGTTTTCTCAGCTCTCTAAGTTCGTAAAAAAAGTCTTTCTCATCATTGGTAAGCTTACTCTTACTATAATCAAGAAAGTATTTTCCGTGTTTGATGTCATACTTAGTCACTGCAGAGTGTTCTGAGTTAGCAATAAACAGTTTGTATTCCTTAAACTCTGCATCAAAACACTCATCTTTTTTGGCATATGGGCAATTTTTATTGTATGAAAACTTAGCTGTTATTATGCTATCCATTTGACTATCAGAACAGTTTTCACAATATTCGATAAATGCTTCAGCAGCATAAGTAGAACTTGAACCAACAAAAGCAGGAAGCGCTAATAGTGCCAATAAAGGTACTTTTTTAAACATATTATACGTCCAATGTAATTGTTTAATTTTAAGATGATTAATCACTAGCTAATCAAGATTAATCAATAACATAACAAGGTTACTTTTCACTTATCAATAGCTAGCCTTGATTGCTGTGAATTAAGCAGATAATCAATCATCTAATGATAAGAAAATCTGGCTCGAATAACTGTTTTATGGGGAGGATTGTTTACTTAGCCAATAAGTCTGAGTAAACGGTATTATTTACATTATTATCGTCCAAAGCTGTTGTTGACGCCTTAGTCTGTTGTTAAATGTTCGTTTTTGAATAAACGGCTGTGCTGCTTAATTCACCTGACGGTAATCTTCGGTCATTACGTAGGACTCCTTCTAGGACATATCCGCAACGCTCTGCTACAGTTCGGCTTTTTAAGTTATGCTCTGCAGCTTTAATTTCAACTCGGTTTGCACCAAGTTCGTTAAATGCATATGTCTCTAATGCGCTAACAGCTTCAGAAACGAAGCCGTTACCTACACTGGAACTACGTAGCCAATAACCAATTTCAAAGTAGGGTACAGTTTTATCGCGGATGATTAGCCCTATTGCGCCAAGTAAGCGTCCAGTACTTTTTTCTATGATTGAATAGCGTAACTCACCTTCAAACTTCTCATAGTTCTCGATAGCTTGCTGTGTATTTTCGATTGATTCAGTTTCTGTTAATGCAAACGGAACCCAAGGAAGATAGACACTTAGTTCATCTTGGCTTTCCTGAATAGCTTCAAGCATTAAAGGCTGATAGTCCATTGAAGGAGGTAGCAGTTTAAGTCTAGCTGTTTCCATATACTTACATCCAATAAAGCCTTATTACGCTGGGTTAAGTGGTGAGCAATACAATCAAATTTGCTTAAATCACTGTGACATAGGCTATTAGCTTAAGATAAGCTAAATTCCAAGCCTTGAGAATCCATCTTAAACGCATTATGGTTTGAATTCTCTGTTGAAACGTCTAACTTTTGTACGCATGTTCTTCATCGGTGATGATGTATTAAACTGAATCATACGCCCCAAAGTCCATTGCTCATACCACGCGACGCCATATAACTCATGGTCACTTAAGCTTGAAATAAGTAAAAGTATCTCGTTAACCGTAGTCTCAAATTCAATAAGCAAATCATCGTATTGCCACTCACGGTATTCTTCGTGGAAGCTTTCAGCGAGTAAGCCCAATTGGTTCCATTTATAACCCGTTTCCGGAAAATCTACTCGTTGATTTTGGGATTTTAGCCGATGCCATTTTAGTACTAGCTTGCCCCAACCAATTAGATAAGCCAGCGTATCACTCACGCTAATGAGTGTACCTTTGATGTTTCCCTCCACGCCTGATATACGAACGTTACTTTCTGGAGTCGAACGATAGTCAGCCATAAGTTTCGCAAATATCGAGTTTATAGCTAGCTCCAGTTCATCCTTATTTTTGGGTATAGAAGACATATTGACCTCCATTAACATAACGCCTTAATAACAGGGGAAGTATTAATTGGCTAAAATTATGCTGCGAACTGCAAAGCAGCCAACTGTTACATGTGCTTGTTGATTTTCTTGTTTGTTGGCTTTTACGCCAGTTTTTTAGTTATACCTTGTTAAAGTTTTCTCCGAAAAGCGATAAGCCTTTAACTTCACCATCTTTTAATTTATATGTTAATACTTTGCCTCCTTCATTCATTTCAGAGAACTCGATCCGCATTGTATCCAACTTAGTATAAGCTGTTGCTATTGTACTAATTTCACCTAATCTTACTTCAAAAGCACCAGACTTAAGCAGCTTAATATTTAATTGCCCCCAAAGAGGATGATGAAATACTCCAACATATTTTTGTTTATCGAGGCTAAGTTGCATAACTCTAGATGATGCTTTTTTTGCCTTTATATCATTCCATTTTTTAATGTTTGCTTTTTCTTCAGAAACTATTTTTCGCATCGCTAAAATATGCTCTTCTGCCTTTATATTGGCATCACCATTATCAAGTAAAATACTATAAGCTATGTCACTTACAGCATTCGTTAAATATTGACTAATTTGACTTTCATTATTCAATACCACTAAACCAATATTATGCTCAGGAATAAAAGAACTGTGGGTATGAGTACCAGAAACCCCACCAAAATGATGAAGCATTCTACTTCCTTTGTATGGGCCTATTTGCCAGCCCCACGCATAACCAGTGCGTTTAAAATCAAGAAAACTCGCATTGTGTGATACTAATTGTTGGTGAGATTTTTTAATTACTTCAGCAGGGAACACTTGTTTGCCATTTACTTTTCCCTGATTGAGTTGCGCGATTAAAAATAGTCCGAGATCAGCCGCCGTTGCAATTGTTCCCCCAGCTGCATGCATAGTTATATCGCTTTTTTCAAATGGTAAAATTGTTGTAGGATCGTTACCTGTTAATCCATAAGGACGAGCTACCTCAATACTTTTTTTAGCGGCATCACTCATGTAGGAACTAGTATTATTCATGCCAAGTGGTTGATAAATTGTCTCTGATAATATCTTTTGCCAGCCTTGCGAGTAAAAGTCATCAACCCAAATACTGGCAATATTAAAGCCAAGATTAGTATATTCGAATTTCCCCAAAGGGTTTCTTTGATTTTTAACCGATGCACTTAAAAGCCTGTGACGCTGTTTAAGATTATGGTTGCCCGTGAAAGCTAAAGTATTTAAAAGTGCATCATTCTCTATGCCTGAAGAGCATGACATTAAGTGCTTTAATTGAATTTTGTCGGCATCAAATTTCAGAAAGTCTTGCTTAGGGAACATTTCAGCCATTGAAGTGCTGTCTTTAATATCTCCATTGTGTTCCAACAGTAAAGTAGACAAAGCGAACATAGGTTTTGTAATTGAGGCAATATAGAATGCTGTTTCAGCTGTTACTTGCTTGTTTTCTTTGATGTTAGCGTAACCAAAATACCCTTCATAAACAATTTTCCCTTCTTTAACAACAGCAATAGCGGTGCCAGAAGGCAAGCCTACTTCCTTTTTCGCTGCGTTTACATATTTATCTATGGCAGAGAAATCATCCATCGCATAAGAGCTACTTGCCCAGATAGACAACGATACTAGAAGGGGGAAAACTTTCATTATTTAAGTCCTTTTAAAAATTAATCTTGCTATTTAGGCTTTGCCGATTGAAGACATCGGTAAGCTAACCAACGCCCATATAAAGGCGAGCGTTAGCGAGTCCAGCCCATGTTTTTTGCGGGCGATAAGCAATTCAGAATAAGAATACGAATACGAACAAAAGTTTGGTTTATAGTCCATTATGATGAGTTCTCCCTGAATAGATAACGCTCACGCCTACCCGTGCTTGTTAACTGAGTGACGTATCATTCATATCGGTTTATTACGAAACCATCTTTTTCATACGTATCTGTATGGCAAAAGCCGAGCTTTAATAGCAGCCTATTTGAAGCTAGGTTTTCTTCTACGACTTCACCTATAATTTTTTTGAGGCCCAGAACTTCACGAGCGTAAGTAAGAACTGCGCCCACAGCTTCAGTCCCAAGACCCTGTCCCCAGTACTTGGGTAACATACGGTAACCTATGTCAGGGCAACCAAGTTCTGGCTCATATTTAACACCACAGAAACCTATTACCTTTTTGTCATCCTTGTGGACAAGGGCGTAGCGGGCATAACCATACCTTTTGTATTCTGCCAGCCATACGTTTTTGATTATATTTTCAGCATCTGTTTTACTTTTTATGACACCGGCGTCTCCAGTGAACTGCATAACAGCTGAGCAAGTAGAGAACTCATAAACAGCATCAACGTCCTCCAATGTGAATTGTCGCATCTGAAGGCGATTTGTTTCGATAAGAATTGTGATATTGATACCTTTAGTTCTGTTAACGCCCCTTTAACGGGCAAATACAGGTTGGCTATAACCCGAAGGAAAGGAGCCACCTGTATTTATCCTGTTGAAGCGCTTATTATGTTGCTAGTTTGAAGATACGTACATAGCCCAAGAACCAAGAACAAAAATGCTGCTTAATATGGTTAAGACAGAGCTGATTTTTGCTAAGATTGACCATAATTTTTTGCCTTGATAACGACTAGCAGATTTCCAGACAGCAATACTGATTAATATAAAATATAAAGACTTTAAACTATCGCCAACAATTAGTGATTCTAGTGTGGTTAATTTTGAGACAATTAACCCGATTATTGAACCAACTATAATAAAACCAGCCCAAAAAACATCAACTAACCGCAAACCACCAGAGAATAGTTCTTTGAAAAAATTTTGTTTTTCTTCTATTGCTACGTCATTCATCCTGAACATTCCCTTTGCAATATAACGGTATAGTAGGCTGAATTCCGAATAAGAGCAGCCAACCTGGTTAACTTTATGTTAACAAGGTAACTTTGAATGTATTTTTAATCAATAGCTTAATGTAAACATTGCTACGAGATCACTGACTTAGCTATTAGTGAAAGTCAGAATTAACTTATTTGTGACGGGATTTGATTTAACTATCGAGTTAAATTTTTATTAAACAATAGGTTAGCTATTGCCAGCTCTTGATGGCCTTGTTTCTTATACATCAAAATATAAGGCAATGCATACATTTTTAACATTAGCGTTTCTATATAGTAAAAGACATGTCTGCAGCTGAACACTTGTTGTAGTGAAACAGAGAAAGGGCATTACCAAGTTAGAACCAAAAACGATTAGCTTCAATGAGTACACCTATTATCCGATGTAGATACGGCTGAAGCGGTCGAAAATAAGGTGGGAGATAACGAAATTATCAAGCTCTCGAACGAGAGGCAGGATGCCGAACTGGCTCTTTAGCAAGGATGCAAAGGTAAATGCAACCAACCTTCATTCCAAGGTCATAGTAATTTTTAAGCTTAAATTAATAAAAGGCTATTAATTCTTATTTAGATCCGCTAAAAATATTATTACCGTTCATCAGTAATTGAGAGTAATGCATCAGATCTGCAGCTATCAAGCCAATATGCGAGTAGGGGATCAGTCCTATCCAGCGTATGAACTAAAAAACATCATCAATTATTTGCTGAACCATTTTGCTGAGCAGCATGTTGAGCAACTATTGCAAGATATTGGTTTAGATATAACCGCGCTCAACTCAAGCGAGTTTGTTTATGTGTGGCAAGTTGATTACGCCATGATGTTTATGCGTAGGTTAAGTCAAGATCCTGAGGTCGCTGCTAAAGCGGCCAGTTGCTATAAAGTGGCAGACTTAGATGTGTTGCAGCCTTATTTGGCTAAGTTTAACACCTTAGGTGATTGTCTCGCTTTTGCCATTGCCCACCCCGAGCTGGTTGGTAGCTTTTCAGATACTTTAATTAGAAATGATTCTGGACATTTGCATGTGCGCTGGCTCAACACTAACAAGGTTGAGCTTGAGCGTTATAGTTGCCAATTTCAGCACAGTATTTGTTCGTTATTGGCTTTTGCTAAAGAGTTAACCTCAAAAACAATTCAGCTGAGTCATATTGCGTTAGCTGAACCTTGCAGAGACGCGAGTTTCTTAGCCATTAAAACCGGGGCGCAAGTTGAGTTTGATAGTGAATTTTTTGAGTGGTCGATTGCTCATGACTACCTTGAGCTGCCACTCACTTACCCATTTGAGCGGCAAAAAAGCCAAAGTATTTGCGATATTGAATCATCATATATATCAGAGTTACTCACTATTTTGCGTCAACACGCGCCAGAGTTACCCTGTATGGATGCGATGGCGGAGTTGCAAAATATCAGCGCAAGAACCCTAAGACGTAGGCTGGCAGCAGCCAACACTAGTTATCAAAAGCTGGTAGATCAAGTGCGTTGCCAAATGGCGATAGATTTGATTTTAACCAGTGACTATTCGATTGAAGCGATCTCTGATTTGATGGGCTTTGGCGAAGTGAGCCACTTTCGCCAAAGCTTTAAACATTGGATTGGTCATCCTCCCGGCCATTTTCATCGCTTAAATCGGCCATTAGTGGCTGAGTCATCGTCTTAGCTTTGCTGCCGCTATAAGTGCGGGTTAAGATCTTAAGCCGACTAAATCCATAATGGGGTTGATCATTGCTGGCAATTTGCCAGCTCCGCAGGCATTTCATCAATCCACTGTTTGATAAGTGCAACGGCATCAGTATGGGCAATAGCGCGGCCAACAGGTGGCATTCTGTCTTTAGGCTCATTAAGTTCTTGCCTGTAAACCAATATTGAGTGCTCTCCGTCACCGGGAATAATATCGTAAGATAAACCACGTGCGCCGCCATCCCAACCTGGTGGTTGCTTACAAATGCCGTATTCAAAGCTGGTGTGATCAACATAAAAACCTAGCCTTAATCCTGAAATGCTGGCAAAGCCTTGGGGATTATGGCAATGAGCGCAGTTAACATCTAAATAGCCTTTTGCTCTGGCGGTAAGCGCAGCAGAGTCGTCGAAAATATCGTAGGTTTTACCCACTTGATTAAGCTGTGGTAAACCTTGCAGCAATCCTTGCTGTTGCCATAGTTGTAACTGGTTGACTTGATTACCTTGATAGCTAACGTCTCTATTGAGCAAATGTGCTTTTAAGCCAATAGGCTCAATTTGACTGCTATCGCTGTTGGTTTGATGGCACAGTTTACACTCAGCACGACTAGGCACCTGATAGGCAAAGCGCTGACTTTGTCCTTTATGGTTGAGGGTGTGAGCAATCTCTTTGCCAGCGACTTGTAGTGTGGCTTCACCGTCTTGCCATAGGTAAGGCAGAGTCGTCCAACCTGTTTGTCTGTGGATTAATAGCCGTGTTTCAATCAGAACTTGGTTATTGGCATCGTTAATTTGGGTGTCGAAGGGTAAAGCAAAGGTTTTAACTAACACTGTACCTACAGGCATTTCAAAGGTTGAGCGCGATACATATTTAATGCTTTGGCCCTCAGGAACAAAGATAAATCGATATTTGCTAGCGTAGTTAGAAAAAAGCTCGGTTGAAAGTTGATAGCTGAGTCCCGGTGCCACAGCTGAGCTTGTGGGAATACTTGGATCAACAAACAATCCATATTGTGATAATGACGGGCAATCTTCACTCATTAGCGCCTGCCAGTTGACTTCGGTTGTGGTGGCTTCACAACTTGATGAAGGATCAGGCGTTGGTGTCGGAGTTGGCGTAGTCTCTGGCGGAGTGGTTTCGGCCACTGTCCCCTCATCGGAGCCGCCACAGCCAGCGGTTAAGCATAGTAAGATCAGTATGATAAATGGAATCGGCATAGGCATAAATAATTCTCCATTTATTGGTTTTATTAGGGTTAAAAAAGGCCGACATATGCCGGCCTTTACTTTGGGTTTGACTCGCTAATTAATCAACAAGCTAACGAGTTAGTTTGAGCAGCTTGCTGCAGGTAGACGCTTAATCCACTCGTTAATGAGCGCGACGCCTTCTGCGTGTGATAGGCTACGGCCAATTTCAGGCATTCTGTCACCAGGATCGTTAGACTCCATTCTAAAGTGCAGAATTGACTCTTCAGGCTTACCTGGCACGATATCAAAACCTAACGCGCCGCCACCATATGCAACAGGAGACTTACAGGTACCGTGAGATAGTCCTGCATCTTCTGCATACGAGCGCCAGTACTCAAGTTTTAAGCCTGTGTTAGATGCGTTGCCCTCTGGGCGATGACAATGAGCGCAGTTGATATCTAAGTATCCCTTTGCTACATCCATTAGCGCTGCATCAGACAGCAGGCTAACCGTGGCCTCGTCACCGTCATTGTAGGCTGGAACAGTATCTATGCCTGCAATATCTGGTACACCTTGCAAGATCCCAGCAGCTTGCCACTTAAGTAGCTGATTCATGCTGCCGTCGCCATAGGCATAGTCTTTATTAAGATTACGTGCTTTAGGGCCAATCGGGACAAACTTAGCAGGACTGTCAGCATCAGGTTTGAACTGGTGACACTGTTTACACTGGTTCATGCTTGGTACGACATAATCGAAGCTCATGTCTGTGCCATTGTGGCTTACACTCTTGGCTTGAATGGCGCCGGCTTTAGCGAGTACTGCATCAGACTTTTCAGCATTCCACACATAAGGCAGTGCTGTCCAACCGGTTTCGCGGTGAATAAGCAAACGTGTTTCAATCAGATCTTCATTCGCCAGACCACGTTTGCTGGTGTCCATTGGCAGTGCGAACGATTTAACAATGACAGTACCCACAGGGAAGTCCATTGACTCAGTGGCAGAGTAATCCGCTTTGCTGCCTTCTGGTACAAATACATAACGGTATTTACTAGAATAGTCTGTAAATAGCGGTGTATTTAAGTCATAAGGCAGACCACCTGAGTTAGGGGCGTTAGTTGGATTTTTCATATCTGCAAATAAGTTGTAGTCAGATAGGTTAGGGCAGTTGGCTTTGAGCAGTGCGTCCCATGATGCATTTGAGCCTTCTGCAACACATAGGCTTAGATCGCCATCGCCGACTAAACCGCCTTCACCTTCGCCAATACTACCACCGCCGCCAACGAGATTACCGCCGTCACAGCCCGCGGTATCGTCATCAACGCCACAACCAAAGATTTGCTCGCCAAAGGTGACGGTATGCACAGGTAAACTAACCTGCTGACAATCCATGATGTCAGCTTGTGGCGCTTCAAACAAAAACTCTGGGCTGTTGGTGTCAGTGTTGTCATTTGCATATAAGCGGCCAAACGACACATCGCCGTTATTTGACGCACACACATTGTCACTGCCGTCAGTGGCAAATGGAAGTTCCTGTAAACCTAAATAGGCAGCGGTGCCATTATTCGATAGTAGCTCACCTAAGCCATCGTACAGTACGCCGGGAAATTTACCGTGGGTAAAGAGATAGCCTTTGATGATGTCATCAATCAAGTAGCCATTAGGCTTTTGGCCATAGCCTTCAATTTTATTATCGTGTAGATAAATATTACGCGGTGTTGGACGCCAGCCATCTTCAATCGGTTGCCCAGGTTGACCGTAGTTGGCAACAAATGCTGACATATCGGGTTCGGCGATAAAGAAACTTGAAATTGTTACTGCCATGGTGTCGTGATTGGTGATCTCATTGTTGAAGATCTCCACGTCGTCTGTTGACAGAATAATCATACCTGTGCCCGGTGGTACAATGTGTACACCAGCAGGGTTGGCTGAGGCGTTAGCAAAGTTTTTAGTATTATTATCATAAACTTTGTTATTAAAGATCCGCACACTTGAGCCGTATCTGTGGTTACCAATAGGGAGATCAAATACTAAAATACCACCGGTATTGCCCATGGCTTCGTTATCATACACATCTGCATATTTTGAGTTTTCAATCTCAATACCTGCAACGTTCTCTTTGGCGATATTGCGGCGCACTACAATATATTGAGATTGACCAACATAAATACCTGCATCGGCACTACCACGCACATAGGTATCTTCAATAAGAATATTTTCACACTCAACAGGGTAAAGCCCATACGCGCCGTTACCTTCATCTAGTTCACCTTCCCATACGGTTGCAAGGCGGCGCAAGATAATACCGTTGGTGTTTTTCAGTTTAATACCGTTATTTTTGGCTTCATTAACCGAAAGATCTTGAATAATGATATTGAGTGCGTTTTGGACAAAAATACCATCGCCTGAGTTAGCGTTAGAAAAGTCGAGTACGGTTTCATCCATACCGTAACCCATAATAGTTACGTTTTTAGCGAAGCTACCATCACCATCAACGTCGCCGTCAAATAATAGCGTCGACTCTATTTCGAATGTGCCTTTAGGCAGTACCAGCACATCGCCACTTTGAGCGTTAATAAGGGCTTCTTGGATTCGAGTAGTGAGGTTGTCACCTGTTTCAATCATGATGGCACCTTCGGGGAAGGTTGGACCAGGATCCGGTGTAGGGGTGACAACTTCAGTTGTCTCATCTGTGGTGTCGTTATCGTCTGATGAGCAAGCACTTAGGCTAATTGCTACTGCAGTGGCGATGATTGTGGGCATCAGCCATGATGGTTTGTTGTTGAACATAGCGTCTCCAAAATTATTTTTATTATGCAACTCCTAGATTGCACTGACGTACAAGATAAGCAATGTGAAATGTGGACAACAAATATTTAACAACCTGTTATCTTTGTTTTTATTACCAAGAGATTAAACGCTAGCTAAAAGCTTAATGATTGAAATATAAGTTGAACAAAAGCTAATTTAAACGCTTGTATGGATTCTGGTTAATGCTTAAAAAACTTGAAAATTTTAGCGGCAAGGTTACGGTAAACTAGATTGTCTAAAGCGATGCTAATAAAAATCCCCACTAACAGGAGTGGGGATTTAGCTTTGTTATTAGCGTAAAAGTGTGCGGTTATTTACGCTCTAAATATCGATACCAAAACCGATAATAAATTGGTAATCATCTTGCTTAGGAATAAAGCCGTTAGCATCTGGTTGCGGCTTGTTGATGTGATCCCAAACCATCTAAGTCAAACATACTGGTGAGTTCAATCTCTAGTGTCGCGATAGCGTGATGAGTGTAGCCACCTGACTTTTCGTTACCATATTGCACACGGTACAAAGTGTTAAAGTCGATATCACTAGTGACTTCTGTATCAAATACGGTTTCAACTACTACGGCTGTGCTGCCATCGTCTTCGGCTTCACCGGCTTTTACTTCATCAAAGCGAGTGTAAGTATAAGCAGGACCACCACTCACACTCCATTCAGTTTTTGAGTTATCTATGATGTTGTAACTCAAACCCGAACCGACTGTGGCACGGTATTCAATGTTAGCGAATGGATCTTTGTAAACTTCGGCAAAAATTGGTCGCACATAAAACTGTTTCGAGATAAACCAGTCAAAGTTTGAATTGATACGGTGGTTGTTAATACGACTTTCACCGTCGGTTTTAGAGTAATTACCGATATAGTCAAGGTTGAAGCGTGATTCGGTGGTTCGGCGAGCGGTTTTCGCCAACGCGCTATAGTCGATTTGGTCGGTGTTACCGCTGCGGAAATTAACACCTAAAGTGATTTTGCTTGACCAGTAGTTCGATTCTGATTGATCACCAGCAATAATCGTCATGATATCGGCATTATCAAACTCTTCACCATTAATATATGACTTACCGTTTTCTACTAAAAGGCGGCCAGTCTTAGTGCTAAGGTCGGTAAAGCCGATGCTTACTATACAGCTACTTTGCAGTACTTTTACATCTTCCCAGTCGATAAATACGGTATCAAGCTCATCACTTTCAAACTCTAGTTTGTCGTCATACAGGTTTTTAATTTCACCTTTTAACAGTTCTAGAGATGTCAGTTGTAGCCAGTCATATTTTGCGTCAACAGGTGGATACAGTTGCTCAGGCGTTAAAGTTTGCTCTTGAGCGATAGGCTGTGCCTGAGTGGTCTCTGTCGACAGGGCAGATGTTGAGTAAAGTGCGGCGAGGCAACTCGCGGCAATAAGTGTATAGCGCATTTGGTATTCCATTAAGCTCCCTTGAAAAATTTACTGCTTTGGCTGATTTTATTTTGGGCTTATCAGCTCTGAACAAGATATAAATTTATGTCTCAAGGTTTATCTAGTAAAAAACAGGTGCAATGATTTAGGCCGCAGATTATAAAGCCTGCTCAAACCATGGCAACATAAAGTCGGCAATTATTATCTGTGCTTTTTGATTTGGGTGTATGCCATCTCTTTGCATTAGCGAACTGTCGGTAACAATTTGCTCCATAAAAAACGGCATCAAGGTGACGTCGTGTTCGGCAGCTAGTTCTTTATAGACTGAGTTTATTTGCGACGCATAGCGTGGGCCATAATTCGGCGGCACCATAATTTCACTGAGTAGCACTTTGACTTGCTGGGCTTTTGCCAGCTCAATCATTTTTGTAAGATTATTTTTCAATTGTTTAGGTGGGAATCCGCGCAGACCATCGTTACCACCTAACTCAATCAATAAGATTTTAGGCTGAGAGGATTCAAGCAGGGCGGGCAGTCGGCGTAATCCGCCTGCGGAGGTTTCGCCGCTAACTGAACCATTAATTATTGTGCTATTTGGCATTTTCTCACGTAATAATTGTACCCAGCCTTGATCTTCAGGCATGCCATAGCTTGCACTTAGGCTATCACCTAGGATTAATATAGGGGAAGCACTCAGCCCAAAACTGCTGAAAACTAACAATAAGACTAAACCGCTGAGTCGGTTTTTTAAGTTAAAGAAGGATCCTATGTCTGAAAATAGCGCCATAACCGTAAGCCACCTAGTTAAATCAGTTAATACCCAAGAGGGAGAGTTGACTATCCTCAACGGCATTAATATGGATGTCAAGCAGGGCGAGAGTGTTGCGATTCTTGGTCCCTCAGGTTCGGGGAAGTCAACCTTATTAGGATTGCTCGCCGCTTTGGACTCGCCAAGTAGCGGCTCGATTAAGCTTGATGGCGTGGCACTGGAAAACCTTGATGAAGAGGCTAAGGCTGCACTGAGAAAGCAAAAAGTCAGTTTTATTTTTCAGTCTTTTATGTTGGTCGATACCCTTAATGCATTAGAGAACGTGATGTTACCTGCCGAGCTTGCTGGGGTGGATAAGGCAAAACAAAAAGCCGAGGCCATGTTAGAACGAGTAGGGCTAAGCCACAGGTTAACTCATTTTCCTAATCAATTATCAGGTGGTGAGCAGCAAAGAGTGGCCATTGCCAGAGCCTTTATTTGTGAGCCTAAAGTGTTATTTGCAGATGAACCTACTGGTAATTTGGACTCGGCCAATAGTGACAAAATCGCCGATATGCTGTTTGAACTTAACCGAGAAAGCGTCACTACATTAGTCCTTGTGAGTCACGATATGGAGCTTGCCAGTCGTTGTCAGCGTCAGTTTATTATGGACTCAGGTCGATTAACTGAAAAAGTTTCTGACAGTACTATGGCGCAAAGCGCGGAGCTAACTGAAGAGGCGAGCGCATGGAGCTGAATTTAGCATGGCGTTTATTTAAACGTGAGTTGTCACAAGGGCAATTGATTTTAATTATATTGGCGATCACTTTAGCTGTGCTGTCGGTGACAGGCCTTGCTAGCGTGAGTGAACGTTTGCAGTTAGCCATTAATGGTCAAGCCTCAAAGTTTATTGCTGCAGATAGAATTATTGACTCACCGAATAAAATCGATCCAAAAGTGTTGAGCTTGGCCGATGAGATGGGGTTATCTCAGGTGAGTAGTATGCAGTTTAACTCTATGCTGTATGCCGGAGATGCGTTTCAGTTAGTGACAGTACGGGCGGTGGCTGAGGGCTATCCTTTAAAAGGTGATATCGAACTGAGCACGGGTAAAGCTGACGGATTACCCCAAGCAGATAATATCTGGTTTGAAACCCGCTTAGGTGGCTTGTTGGGTTATCCAGAGCAAATTGAACTTGGTAATGCAAAATTTGCGCTATCGAAAGAGATCATTCGGCTTCCTGATGCCGGTTTTAATCCGTTTGCTTCTTCGCCTGTAGTATTAATGCGTATTGAGGATGTGGTGAAAACTCAGGTGATCCAGCCGGGCAGTCGCGTGACTTACCGCTATCAATTTACTGGCGATGCCAACGCGTTAACAGCATTTGAGCAGCAAGCAAAACCATTACTGAATACCAGTCAGCGCTGGGTAGATGTGCAATCTGGTGACTCTCCAATCGCTGAAGCGGTTAAACGAGCTGAGCGTTTTTTACTATTAGCAAGTTTGCTTGGGATCGCATTAGCCTGCGCAGCAATTGGCATTGCTGCTCAGCGATATTGTCAGCGTCATTATGATGTTGTGGCAATGCTTAAAACATTTGGTGCATCAGCAAAACAGATAAGGGTGTTATTTGGCACCCATTTATTGTTAGTGACAGCTGTTGGTGTATGTTTGGGCTTAATAGGTGGTTTGGGCTTAGATAGGGCGATTACCGCGTTTTTGCCTGAGGAGATCGCCGCTTATAATCCACCAATGATGCGCCCTGTAATGTTAGGTTTAGGAACTGGTTTTATTAGCGCCTTTATGTTTTCTGCCTACCCTTTAATGCGCTTGCTTGCTATTCCGCCTTTAAGGGTGCTGCAGCGTCAGCTTGAAGGTTTACACCTAGGAATGTGGTTGCATTTAGTGTTAAGCCTGAGCGCGATGGCGGTTTTGGGCTATTTGTACTCTCAAAGCTTGGCCTTAACCTTAACTGTGGTTGCGGCAGTATTATTGTTAGGTGTTTTACTGAGTGTACTCGGTTTCTTCATGATCCGTTTGGGTCACAGTGTGGGCATGAAGACCACCAATCCATTGCAGTTAGCGTTAGCAGGCCTTAGACGCAGAGCTAAACAAAATGCGGTGCAGCTGGTGGGATTTAGTAGTGCATTAGTGCTGTTGCTGACGATTTTTGCCTTACGTCAAGACTTACTTAATGAATGGCAGAAGCAGTTACCTGAAAACTCACCGAATTACTTTTTAGTTAATATTGCGCCTGAAGAGACACAACCAATAAGTGACTTTCTAGCCCCCGAGCTTAAATCGGCACCGATCATCTATCCGGTGATTAGAGGCCGTTTAACGGCAATTAATGATGAAGTACTTATTTCAAGGGATCAAAAGCAAGATGGTGTAGAGGGGCGGGTAGGTATTTCACGTGAATTAAATCTGACCTACCGTCAAACAATGCCACCGAATAATGAGATTATTGAGGGTGAGTTTAACCAAGATAAATTCGATGTGTCAGTAGAGTCGGGCGTTGCAGAGCGTCTAGGGCTCTCTCTAGGTGATAGGTTAACTTACACCATAGATAATCAAGAGTTAACCGTGAAGGTTACCAGTATTCGCGCGGTACACTGGGAAACGTTGCAACCCAACTTCTTTATGATTTTCACTAAGGAAGCGCTAGCGCCATTTGCTTATACGTCGATGTCGAGTTTTCATCTTGATGACTCGCAGCGCGGGGTGATCTTGGAGTTGATCAAGCAGTTCCCTACGGTATCCATTATTGATGTTGGTGCTATGGTGAGTCAGCTAAGGCAGATCATTGACCAAGTGTCTTTGTCGTTATCATTAGTCTTGGTGTTGGTGTTACTTGCCAGTGCGCTAGTGATGATTGCCCAAACAGAGGCAGGTATGGCAACCAGACAACGCGAGTTAGCAGTACTGCGCACGTTTGGTGCCTCGGGCTGGTTACTGCGGGCCGCAACCGGGCTTGAGTTTGCATTACTTGGTACCGTGGCCGGGCTATTAGCGGTTATTGTTGCGGAGTTTACGCTTTACCTACTGAAAACTCAGGTGTTTGAGCTTAATGTTTATATGCATTGGCCTTGGTGGGGTATTGCACCTCTAAGTGGCGCTTTGGTGGTGGCATTGTTAGGGATTTGGCGTTGTAGGCAACTGCTGAATAAGTCTTGCGGTGAACTGTTAAAAGGGCATTAATGCCAATAATTAACTGATTAAAGTTAAAAGCAAAGAGGATAACCAAGGGGTTATCCTTTTTTGTTAAGGCTAATGTAATATTTGCTCGAGTGCTGCATCTAACTCAGGGTATTGAAAAGTAAAGCCTGATGATAATGCGTGTTTAGGGGTGACATATTGACCTTCGATAAGCAGGGTCGACATTTCACCTAGAGCGAGCTTGAGGCCAAAGGCCGGGGCAGGGATACACGCTGGACGGTTAACCGCTTTACCCAGTGCTTTAGTAAAGCTTTTATTACTAACAGGGTTTGGCGCTGTGCCATTAAAAATACCAATACAGTCGTTATGCTCAGCGAGGTAAATGATTAAGCGCACCAGATCAGCCTGATGGATCCAGCTCATGCCTTGTTGACCATCAGCTATCGGACCGCCTAGGCCAAGTTTGAAGGCCGGTAACATTTTAGCCAATGCACCTCCTTGACTGCCGAGCACTAAACCAATTCTGAGTATCGCAACCCGAGTTTGCTCACTTTGCGCGCTGAGGGCTTCATCTTCCCAACGTTTGCAGACTTGATGGGTGAATTCCGCCTGAGTTTGTTGATTGACTTCAAAGCTTTCATCTATGGGCTGCAGCTTTTGATCGCCATAATAGCCAATAGCGGATGCGCTAACAAAAGTATGCGGCGGAGTGTCGCTGTGTTTGATTAATTCACTCAATTTGGCTGTGATCGTCCAGCGGCTTTGGCAAATAGCTTGCTTTTGTGCAGCGCTCCAGCGTTTTCCCGCAATAGGTTCACCTGCTAAATTGATTATTACGTCAAAATCATTTAAATCGCTTAGACCATCTAAGCTTGCTAGATATTGATGTTGCCGACCTAGTTTTTCTGCCGAGCGCTCGGGGCTACGAGTGAGAATTGTCAATTGATGCTGCTTTAACGCGTCAACCAGTTGCGTACCAATAAATCCACTGGCGCCAGTTAGTAATATATTCATAGGCTTAAATCTCAGACTTCATAGAGTTAATTGCATATTTATCAGTACGCTACATCTTAGCGGTTAGATCTCTTGTTTTTGATAACGTAGCTCTAGTGATACTGAATCGGCAAAGCGCAATGCGTGTGGTTTATCTATTTCGACTTTGGCAAAGTCAACCCATGCATGGGCACTGGCGATAACTAACACTTGGCTGGTAAGGTTTTCGAGTAAAGAAAAGCGATTGTTTTCAACTAAAGCAATGATCTTTTTTGTAATCGTGCGATAATTCAAAGCATCATCCATATTATCACTGTTTCTCGCTTTATCAGCACAATAATGAATTTCAGTATTTATGATGACATCTTGTTTATTTTGAATTTCGTCTTCTTTAATGCCAATGTAAGTGCGTAATCTTAGGTTCTTAATGCGGATCACGGCGATTTCTGGTTTCATAAAAACGATGTCCCTGTTGTAGTTTATGTTAGAAGCAGTTTATATAACCCTATCAATATTATAGTGAATCAAGAAGGACTTTATTGTAATGACTCGATTCGAGAATCAAGGCGTGGCGTTTAAAGGTTTTGCCATATCTGCATTTATTGTGGTGATTTTGGCAGGCATTAAAGCGGCAAGCCCGATTGTGGTGCCTTTTGTACTGTCAGTATTTATCGCGGTGATTTGTAATCCAGTGATCAGTTGGATGACACGTCATCGTGTACCAAGAGCCCTTGCTGTATTGCTATTAATGGTCTTTATCGTGCTAATGGGCATGTGGTTAGCCTCTGTTGTTGGCACCTCAATTAATGAGTTTTCTAAACAGTTACCGTTTTATCGTGATCAATTGATTGAGCAGTTTTCTTGGATTGTAGAAAAGTTGGCTGCGTTTAACATTCAAATCTCGAAAGATCAGATTTTGGCGTATTTTGACCCTGGGGTAGCGCTCTCAATGACAACCAATATGTTGTCTGGCGTTGGTAGTGTTATGGCCAATTTGTTCTTAATTATTTTGACTGTAGTGTTTATTCTGTTTGAGTCGAATGGCTTTTCGACCAAAATGCATTTAGCACTTGATGATCCTGATATGCGTTTAAAGCAAGTTGACCGCTTTTTACTCTCAGTTAATCAATATATGGTGATTAAAACGCTGGTCAGTTTAGGCACTGGTTTGATAATCGGTGTTGGCTTATATTTTATCGGTGTGGATTATGCGCTGTTATGGGGCGTGATTGCATTTTTGTTCAACTATATTCCTAATATTGGTTCAATCATTGCCGCTATTCCGTCAGTGCTTTTGGCTTTCATTCAACTTGGCCCTGGGGCTGCTGGTGGGGTGGCAGTGCTATATCTTGCGACTAATACCGTAATGGGTAATGCCGTCGAACCTAGATATATGGGTAAGGGATTGGGCCTATCTACCTTAGTCGTATTCTTATCGTTAATTTTTTGGGGCTGGTTGCTTGGCTCTGTCGGTATGCTGTTGTCGGTACCATTAACCATGATTGTAAAAATCGCACTTGAATCCAGTTCTGGTGGTCGTTGGTTGGCAGTGTTGTTGGGCGATGATGTTTCTGAGGAGCAGTTACAAGTGGCCAAGCTAAATGCCGGTGTAGCGACTGAAGAGACAACTTTAGCTATTACAAACAGTGAAGAAAATAAGCAAGACAGTAATTAGTTAACAAGTAAAAGTGAGCTTGATGCAGTTATTTATTGAAGCAGTAAAACAAGTAGAGTTTCCACAAGATGTGACGCGTCTTTTTCATGGGCGCGGAGGGCGTTTTGCGGGCTGTGAGCATTTGTGTTTGGATTGGTTTGCGCCTGTAGTGCTATTAACCAGTTTTAAAGTACTAGAAGCCTCTGAATTAACCCGTTTATGTGAAGCCATTGAGCAACGCTGGCTTGAAGTCAAAGCTGATGAGCCATTAAATTTAGTATTCCAGTATCGCCGAGGCGGTGAAACGCATACTGAGATTATTAAGGGCGAAGTGCCAGAGAAGCATATCGTTACTGAAAATGGAGCGTGCTTTCAAGTGCATTTAATGCGCGGCCAAAATCATGGGTTATTTTTGGATATGGCTAACGGTCGCCAATGGGTGCGTGAGCATAGCGCTCATAAAAAAGTGCTTAATCTATTTGCGTATACCTGTGGCTTCTCTGTTGCAGCGCTGCAAGGCAAAGCGGACGAAGTGGTTAACATTGATATGAGCAAGGGCGCATTATCAATTGGTAAGCAAAATCATATTTTAAATGATTTTAAAGTGGGGGCGCGTTTTCTCGGCCACGACATTTTTAAGTCTTGGGGGAAATTGACCAAACTTGGCCCCTATGAAGTGATCATTGCTGATCCGCCAAGTAATCAGAAGGGCAGTTTTGTTGCGACAAAAGATTACGCCCGTTTACTTAAACGCTTACCTGAGTTGTTAACGGATGATGGCGATATGCTATTGTGTCTAAATGCACCTGAGTTGAGTATCGACTTTTTAATGCAGCAAGTGGCTGAGTTCAGTCCTAGTCTCGTTTTCTGCGAGCAACTAGCAAACCCAGCTGTTTTTGATGATATTGATGCCAACAAAGCGCTTAAGGTGCTTAGGTACAGAAAACGTAGTTAGCATATGCGCTAGCTTAAAAGGCCAAACAATCGTTTGGCCTTTTTTATGGACGAAAAAATAGTTATCGCCGCAATTGATAACAGTGTGTCACATCACTAGATGTTGAGAATGAATGTTGTCTGTATAATTATTGTTCACTAAAAGATAGCTTTTAAGTATTAAACTGAATAAAAAACTGAAAGTCTTTCAGGTTTGTGAACGGATTTTAGTGTTTTTAGTGGGTTTTGTGACTGTTTTTACGTTTTTTGAGTGATTATTTTGAAAGTTTTCTGTAAGTGGTGAGGTTTGGCTGTTATACTCCTCTGTAAGAACAATGCATAGTTGGCATGTTTTTAAAAGAAGGCCAAATGTCACATATCGATGACATGCCTTTGTACCCTATACCTTAATCAAAGATCCGGAGTCATTATGGAAATTCAGGAATATGAAGGCGCATATTACCAACTACAAGACGAGATGTTAGAGTCGCTGCCAGTTGAAATGGACGAAGAAGCGTTTTTAGATTAAGGAAAATCGCGACAGCTCATGTATTTGAGTCTGAAGATAAAATAGCAACCCAAGGGTTGCTATTTTTTGTTTGGATTATCTATTCAATAAAGTTGTATGGATTTATAGCCAGATTCATTCTAGCGCCTCTAGCCATTGACCTGACGCTTTTCCGGTACTATCTCAACGATTACCCAGTTGCCACCGTACTTGTTAAGCCGCAATGTACGATCGTCAACCCAGTGTTTGCCATTTCGTAAGCCCATAATTTTCACAATAACGGTAACGTCATTGGTCGATTTTCTAAAAAAGTCGATATCAACTTCGTCAACTTCCAATTCAACATCTGTCATGCTCAGGTTAAGCACATTACGCTGTACCGAAGCAGCGATATAATAGTGGCTCAAAATCTCTTGTAGTGGCTCGTTAACATAGAGTTTAGCCTTATCCACGCTTTTCTGATTGTAGAGTGCATCTAAGAAGCCTAAAGAGGTGAGCTCTGGTGAACGCATTGAGGGATTGCTGGTGGTTGAAGTGTCATTGTTAACTTGCCCCTCAGGACTACAAGCGACTAAGTTAAAGATAATGAAACCAAATAGAATGCGTTTAATCATATGCTGATTGCTTGAGAGTTTGATGCAGTATTACCATTATCGGAGACTAACGCAACAAAATTAGCCTAGATCCTATCTAAAGCTTGACGTAGTAAGAGATCTAAGGCATATCTGTATGGATGACTCTGAAAGGTTATCCACAGAATCTGTGGATAAGCATGTTGAATACTATTTTTAACATAGCTAACCACTTAATAAATAAAGAGTAAAACCGCTGTTCATTTTTTGACTCACCTTTGTATTACCTTAATAAATCATTCAGATATTTCCATTTCTTTTTGTAAGTGTTAATAAGTAAACGATCTTACGATCTTTTATAACTCTTCTGTTGATAAGTTACTTCTAAATTTCACTCATTTACTTGTGTAATAGAACACTTAGCTGAAATGAGTGTACGGAAAATAGTGATTAGCATCATACCTTAGCAATTCAAGTGAAAGATACGGAATACAATCATACTTAAATATTTCTTTGAGGATTGGTGACTGGCTTAAGTAAGCTGTTGCGAGAGGTGGACGATTAGCAGCTAACGGTTAACTAAAAGCGCAGCAAAACTTCAGATATGAGAGGCATTGTTTCCAAAGCGATCGTAATGTTAATGATTACGAGTAAAAAGTAGATTTACCTGCTAACAACTTTACCTCCCAGATTTTGGAGCCCTTTGGTGTAGTGGCGTATTGATTTGTGGGATTTACTATAGTTGTTGATTAGCAAAAGTCACTTTTAATAAATAACATTTAGTAATCGCAATACCTTCGAATAGTCTTGATCTATGAACCTAAGTGAACATCCGTTAATGAGGTTATGTTTTCCTGTTTCTAGTTAGTGGTTTGAGCGCAAGGATTAGGTAACGAGTTGAGCTATTGATTTATAATCTGTGTTCTTATTTAGGTAAAAATCCTCTTTGCAATCGGAAAATTGCCAGTGTAAAAATATAAGTAAATTAAGATAGAAGAGTCATTAATTTAAATTAATATTTTTAACTAGAGAATAATAAATTTTAATTTTTATGTGATGACAGTGAAAATGCTTGTTGCATCATTCTACTAAGCGCTAGTTAAGGCAACTCTTCCTTGTTAAACATGACAAAGCTAACTTTCAAAGTAGCACTCTTCGACGATATCATTTAGGGGCGACATGTTAAGGTGGCCTGGGAAGTAGTGAAAGGAGTGAAATAATAAATAATAACGGGTAATAAGATTGTTGGTATGTAAATTTACGCTGTATAAGTTTTTATTTTGTTTGGTTTTGTGGGTTATTTTAAATATATGTTGACATTTGTTTTTAAAGCGTGATTAAAATAAAAATAAGCTAAGCTAAGCTAAGCTAAGCTAAGCTAAGCTAAGCTAAGCTAAGCTAAGCTAAGCTTTAATAGTTGTTATGTCGGCTGTAGGTTTGTGTGTAATTGTTGTTTCTCATGCTTAATATAATGAAAATAGGTGTGTTTTATAAATGGTTGTGACCCGCTAAGCTAATGGATTTTTATCATGGAGTGAGCGTATGTTGTTTCGCAAGGAAGTTCTAGAAAATCATACCAATGGATATTATGGGAAAGCTGTTGTAATAACACCTATCCATTATTCAATATTGTTAGCGCTTCTTGTTGCTCTTGTTTTCATTACAGTAATCTATCTTTTTTCTAGTGATTACTCTAAAAAAGAAAAGGTAAAAGGCTACTTGGTTCCCACTCATGGCATTTCAAGAGTTTACTCTCATGTTAGCGGTGTTGTCAGTGAGGTGGCGGTCAAGGAGGGAGATCGTGTTTCTGCTGGAACCATGCTTATGTCGGTTACAAACAATAAGTTTATGGCCAATTCATTAAATTCTGACAAAGAGAAGATCAAAGAACTCAACATTCAGATATCGCTCATAAACGAACAAATATCTCAGTATTCATCCCTGTACCAAGAGAGAGAGGTGAGACTGGAGGGTATTATTAATTTTCTGAAACAAGAGAGAAAAGAATTAAGGCTGCAAGGTGAGTTGCTCAGAGAACGTTTGAAGTTGGCAAAAGTGCGTTTGGCAAGTATCAAGAAGCTTCATAGCAAAGGGAATGCAAGTAAAAATGAAGTGAATGAACAGCTTGATTTTATATTGGATTTACAGCAAAAAATTCAAGAACATAATACTATCGCTTTGAAATCTGAGACTAATATTGCCAATTCGTTAAATGATAAGGCTAGATTGCCATTTGAAAAGCAACAGCAGGTAAGCCAGTTGGAAATCGAGTTGTCAAAACTATCTAATACAAAAGTATCTATTCAAGAAGGAAATAATCTATTGGTGAAAGCACCTATTAACGGCGTTGTTACGTCAATCAAGCTTAATGTTGGCGAGTTCGCATCGAGTGGAGATTATTTGGTGACAATCTTACCGGACGATTCAAAGCTTGAGGCTGAAGTTTATATACCTACAAGAGCCATAGCTTTTGTAAGCGAGGGAGATGAGGTAAACCTAAAGTTAGATGCGTTTCCATTTCAAAAATTTGGCATGGCTACTGGTCGTGTGTCTCATGTTTCTAGAAGTGTTGTGTTTGCATCTGAAACTGCTAGCAAACTTTCTTTTGACGAACCTGTCTATAAAGTATCAATTGAACTTTTAACACAAAATATTAAGGCTTATGGAAATAAAATAGATTTTATACCTGGAATGCTATTGCAAGCAGATATTAATACTGGGAGTAGAAGCCTGTTGGAGTGGGTTTTTGAACCATTGTATATTATGAGAGGGTATTAAATGTACTAAGTGTTTTCATGTACCCTGAAGCAATTTAGCCACACTTAATAGTGGGTGTTACTGGTTTGCTTTGTATATTGTTAACTATGTTGGTTGAACTTGTCGTTTTATTGGCAATGTTAATTGTTTGTTATTATATAATTTTAATAACTAGTATGTATGGTCGTTAATTTGAGGGTGTCGAGGTATGGGGTGACTTATGAAGAAAGTTTTGTCTATTTATTTGTTTGTTTTTTTGTCTTTGGTTTTTTATTGTTTTGCATTTGATTTTTATATTAACTTTGATAGTTTTGCTGCATATCATATAAGTAGTTATTCCATAAAGGCTATAGGGGTCGTAATGGGGGTTGCTATATTCTACTTGCTGCTTTCACTTTTCTTTAGATTTGGTTTTTTTGAACTGTTACTGGGTAAGTTTTATAAGGGGGAAGTATCAGGTTTTAGTAAGTATAGAGTTGTTCCTTTTTCTGTGACTTTTGGGTTGTTATTATCTGAATATATAAGTGTTATCAGTATGCCTGTTTTGCTACTGGTTGTTGGGGAGCTTTTTTATTTGTTTATTATTAATAAGGAGGAAGGTTTTTTGTTTTTTTAATTTTGTATTAACGATGGCCTTTATGAATTAGAGTTAGTTTTACTAACGTTGGAGAGTAATATGGTTGGTGCGCATGGTTGGTAAGTCATTGTGTTTTTTAAGTGTTTCAGTGGTTGTGGGTATATTGGTTGATTGTTCTTTAATTAATTTTAATGATGCTATTTCCAGTCTTATTTCAAAGGAGCTTTTTGGCTACTTGTTAATGGCGATTGGTATGTTAGTGCTTTATGTAAGTATGTCATTTTTATTTAAGCTTGATTTTAAAAAGTTAGTCTTTGGAGGGATGCGGGATAACAAAAACGATCCTTTTCTTGTTAAGTTAAGGTATATACCTCCAACTCTTATGTTTGTTTCATTTTTTACAAGTGGTATCCCATATTTTTTTATACCATTTACTTTTTTAGCTATTACGGAAGTTGGTTATTTATTTTTTATAAGGAAGAAAGTCAATCACAAGGAGATATAATATGAAATTATTAGAAATTGTAGAACAAGATGTTATTTTTGGCGGAGGGGGAGTTAGCAGTGCCCTTCAGGGGGCTGCAGGATCAGCGGTTATGTCAGGAAGTGGCTCGCCAGGATGTGCAGCCCTAGGTTCACTGGTTTCTGCTGGTATTTCCGCTAGCCCAGTGTTTGGTGCTGTTTTTGTTGGAACAGTTACAGGAGTAGCCGTCACCAATGCATGTAATAATCGACCCGGTTACCCGGCTGGATCCCGAAGTGAATCAGGCATGCCTTCCAACGCTAACCGATACTGGCCTTCCACTGAACATTGGAGAGGAGGAGGTGGAGGTGGAATTAATAAGTGGTATATGGATGCTCTATCACAATTCTAGTCTTTAGTATTTAATAAAGCTCCTTAAGTTACTTCAAAAACTTGAAGAGCTTTGTTCTTTTTCAGGAAAGTGTTGGTTTAGGAGTGTAATGTTTTCCCTTTTCACAACAAAAAAATGCCCTGTCATTTACCAGTCTGAAAACAGCGAGTGTGGGATAGCCTGCCTTGCAATGATATCAAGTTTTTATCAGCGAAAAACTAACTTGATTACTTTAAGGAAAGAGCTTGGTTATAGTGAGTCAGGTATGTCTGTTCGGACACTATGTGAGTATGCCGAGCGGATTGAGTTAGACTCCAGGCCATTACAGGCTGCTGTCAGCGAGCTTGGTCAACTTCGTTTACCCTGTGTTTTACATTGGGATTTGAATCACTTCGTTGTTTTAACAAAATACCGTAAGCAATCTGTTGTTATTCATGACCCAGCTATTGGCAAGATAACTTACTCTATTGAAGAGTTTAAAAAACATTATACAGGAATAGCTGTGGAGTTTTTTCCTACAGTTAATTTCACTAAAGAGTCACGAATTTCAGGTTTAAGATTAAGCCCTTTTTGGAAAGCTAGTGTGGGTTTGAAATCGGGGCTATTCAAAATATTTGTGGCTTCTGCACTGTTGCAGCTTTTTGCTCTCGCTTCACCTTACTACATGCAATTGGTTATTGACGATGTGATAGTCAATCAAGATAGAGAGCTACTTGTGCTGTTGTTTATTGCCTTTTTAATGGTGGCAGTTGTATCACTCGTAACCAGTATTTTACGAGACTTAATTGGTTTACATATACAAAGTCACCTAAATATCCAGTGGAGCTCTGGGCTGTTCTCTCATTTAATTAGGTTGCCAATAACTTGGTTTGAAAAGCGCCATATTGGTGATATTGTCAGCCGTTTTGGCTCTCAAAGTGCTATTCAGTCTTTTATTACTTCAACGTTTGTCAGCGTAGTGCTAGACGGGTTAATGGTGATGACAACGTTGATTATGATGTACGTATATAGTCCAAAACTGACATTTATCGCAATTTTGGCTGTTTTGATATATGCACTTCTAAGGTGGGTCTTCTATCGCCCATTCAAGCGGAACTCCGAGGAATTCATTGCTGCATCAGCAAAGGAAGATAGTTTTTTTCTTGAAGGAGTTCGCTCGATTCAAGCGATACGATTACATGGGCATGAAGACAAACGTAAAAATGAATGGCTGTCCCTATATTCGGATGTGGTTAATTTAGGTATAAGGGGGTCTTTGTGGTCTCTAGGTTTTTCATCGGTTAATACCATAGTGCTCGCCGTTGAAAATATGCTTGTTATCTATTTTGCTGCCAACTTTGTAATGGAAGGAGTTCTATCAATAGGAATGATGATGGCTTTTATTGCATATAAAGGTCAATTTTCTTCAAGAGTTAGCGGTCTGATAGATAGCTTTGTTTCATTCAAAATGCTGGATATTCATCTATCTAGGCTTTCGGATATCGCTCTGGAATCGACAGAGGCTAATCGTAAGGGCTTGGGGCTTGCAAATAAAGTGACTGGGCGTATCGAGCTTGAAAACATTAGTTTTAGATATGGGGCTAAATCACCGGTATTGTTTGAAAATGTAAATCTTACTATTGAATTTGGTGACAATATTGCGATAACAGGGGTTTCAGGAAGCGGTAAAACGACGTTGTTAAAAATAATTTTAGGTTTACTAGAGCCGACGACTGGAAGAGTATTATTTGATTGTGTTGATATCAGAAAAATTGGTTTGGTAAAATATAGGGAACTAGTTGGCAGCGTTATGCAAAATGATACTTTATTATCAGGAACTTTAGCCGACAACATTTCATTTTTTGATGAAGTGTATGATCCTTTGAAAGTTGAGCAATCATGCAAACTTGCATCAATACATGATGAAATTGAAGCGCTACCTATGGCTTACCAGACTTTAATTGGAGATATGGGAGTTCAATTATCTGGTGGACAAGTACAACGAGTTTTATTGGCAAGAGCGATTTACCAAAGACCTTACATATTAGTATTAGATGAAGCCACAAGTAACTTGGATGTTGATAATGAGCAACGAGTTAATGCAAGTATTGATCGCTTTCCAGTTACAAGAATTATTGTTACCCACAGGAAATCGACCTTGGAGCATGTGGATAAAGTTTATAATTTAAATACTAATGGTTTGCTAAAGAATTATTAGTTGTATTTTCTGAAGTGGACTGCCTCGAGTTTTATGGACAAATTTCACCTCAGCTTTTGTATAGAAGGTATGATTAGCTATCAGTAACCAATACGTCAGCGATAGATATAAAAAAGCCTGCGATTGCAGGCTTTTTTATAACGGCTTAAAACAAACTAGCTATTAAGCTTGGTCGTTTTGTCCGGCTTGAATCGCAGTTAGAGCGATGGTGTAAACGATATCGTCTACTAGTGCGCCACGTGATAAATCGTTTACTGGCTTACGCATACCTTGCAGCATTGGGCCAATAGAGATTAAGTCTGCACTACGTTGTACTGCTTTGTATGTTGTATTACCCGTGTTTAGATCTGGGAATACGAATACAGTTGCTTGACCAGCAACAGGGCTGTTCGGCGCTTTAGAGCGTGCTACGTTTGGCATAACCGCTGCGTCGTACTGTAGAGGACCATCGATCATTAGATCTGGGCGTTTCTCTTTTGCGATGCGAGTCGCTTCACGTACTTTATCAACATCAGAACCGCTACCTGAACTACCAGTAGAGTAACTGATCATTGCCACGCGTGGCTCAATACCGAATGCAATTGCAGATTCTGCTGATTGAATTGCGATATCAGCTAATTGCTCAGCATTTGGATCTGGGTTAATCGCACAGTCACCGTAGATGTAAACTTGATCAGGCATAAGCATGAAGAAGATAGATGATACTAAGCTAGAACCTGGTGCAGTTTTGATTAACTGTAATGGTGGACGAATTGTGTTAGCCGTAGTGTTTACTGCGCCAGATACGATACCGTCAACTTCGCCTTGAGCAAGCATCATAGTACCTAGTACCATGTTGTCTTCTAATTGCTCTTTAGCAACAACTTCAGTCAAGCCTTTACCGCGACGTAGTTCAAGCATAGCTTCAACATAACGGCCACGAGAAGCTTCTGGATCAACGATTTCTACGCCTTCACCAAGTACAACGCCTTGCTGGCTAGCAATACGCTCGATCTCTTCACGGTTCCCTAAAAGTACACAGCGAGCGATACCACGTTCAGCACAGATAGCTGCAGCTTCGATTGTTCTTGGCTCATCACCTTCAGGTAGCACAACTGTCTTACGTGCAGCACGAGCAAGTTCAGTTAGCTTGTAACGGAATGCTGGTGGCGATAGACGGTGTTCACGTGGAGAGTTCTTAGTGATGCTCTCTACCCAGTTTTGGTCGATGTGGCTTGCAACGTATTCTTGAACTTGTTCAATACGTACTGCGTCATCTACAGGCACTTCGTGATCGAAACGTTGGATGTTTAGCGCTGTTTGCCAAGTGTTTGTGTCGATTAAGAATACTGGTAGGCCAGTTTCGAAAGCTTGCTCACAAAGCTCCATGATTTGTGGCTCTGGCTCGTAGCCGCCAGTTAGCAACAAGGCGCCAACTTTTACGCCGTTCATTGAAGCTAGACATGCAGACACGATAACGTCTGAGCGATCGCCTGAAGTCACGAGTAGTGAGTCAGTTTTAATATGAGTAACCATATTAGGAATGCTGCGCGCACAGAATGTTACTTTACGCATACGACGAGTGTTCATCTCGCCAGCGTTAATAATTTTTGCACTTAAGTGCTTAGCTAGATCTGATGCACGTGGTGCAACTAGGTCTAGGTTGTAAGGTACGCTACCTAAAATACGTAGTGGGCTCTTACCTGGAAGCTGGAACATGCTTGCTGCGTCTGGACGCGGCATTTCGTCATGGTCAAACACTTCTGATAGGTCAGGACGCGCGCGACCTTCGTCATCAACAGGTGCACCAATTTTGTTGATAATGGCACCAATTAGACGCTTGTTGTCTGATCCACCCCAAGAATTATGAGAGATCTCTAGACGGTTCATCAATGCTGTTGGGCTTTCATTACCTGGAGTGGCAACAAAAATGATGTCAGCATCAAGGGCTTTAGCGATTGCATGGTTAACATCGCTAGAGAAAGGGTGGTTACGAGTTTGCACCAAACCTTCAACGATCAAAGTTTCAGTATCATCAGCACATTCTGTCGCGCGAGCAATGATTTGCTCCATCAATACGTCAGTTTGGTCTGCACGAATTAACTTTTCTGCGTGCTCCATCTCGAATGGCTCAAGCGGATTCACGGTAGGAGACTTGCTCAAAATTGTTGTTGAGCGCTCTGGACCGTTATCGTTTGGACGTTGTTGAGCAATAGGTTTGAAAAAGCGAACTTTCACGCCGTGGCGTTCAAGTGCACGTACCATACCTAGGCTGATCGAAGTTAAACCAACTCCGGTACCCACAGGAATGAGCATAATGTTACGAGACATAATGACCTCTTGAAACTGAAAATGTCATACAGAGTATGACGGAAAACTAATCTTGCACTTTGTAGCAGCTAATACAGATGTATTAGCTGCTTAAAGGAACTATGTAGTTACTTAGTTAGTTCGATTGCGTCTTGCGCAATAACCCACTCTTCGTTAGTTGGGATAACCATAGCAACAGTACCTTCATCAGTTGTAATCTTACCGCCGTTACCAAAACGAGCTGCAGCATTACGCTCTTTATCAACGTTGAAGTTGAAGATAGCTAAAGAGTTAAGTACTTTTTCACGGATTAGATCAGAGTTTTCACCGATACCACCAGTGAACACTACTGCGTCTAGACGCTCTAGTGGCACAGTGTAAGAAGCGATGTATTTAGCTAGACGGTAGCAGAAGATCTCTAATGCTAAAGTCGCACCTTTGTGACCGCTTTCAAAACCTTCTTCGATGCCACGGCAATCGTTAGTTAGTTCTGAAATACCTAGTAGACCACTTTGCTTGTTAAGTACTGATTCAACTTCATCTAGTGTGTAACCTAAACGGTTAACTAGGTGGAAGATAACTGAAGGATCAACGTCACCACAACGTGTACCCATTACCAAACCTTCTAGTGGAGTTAGACCCATAGAAGTATCAACACTCTTACCGCCTTTGATTGCAGTAACAGAAGCGCCGTTACCTAAGTGAGCACAAATAATGTTTGTGTCAGCTTCGTCTTTGCCTAATGCAGCAGCAGCTTCGCGGCTGATGAATAGGTGGCTAGTACCGTGCATGCCGTAACGACGGATAGCGTTTTCGCGGTATAACTTGTATGGAAGCGCATAGATATACGCTTTTTCAGGCATAGTTTGGTGGAACGCAGTGTCAAATACCGCTACTTGTGGAAGAGTAGGGAATGACGCCTGTGCAGCACGAATACCGATAAGGTGAGCAGGGTTGTGAAGTGGTGCTAACGTTGCACAATCTTCAATACCTTGGATAACTGTTTCGTCAATAACCACAGAGCGAGTGAACTTTTCACCGCCGTGTACAACACGGTGACCAACAGCTTGGATCTCAGCAGCGATTTCTGGGTGAGCACCAAGAATGTCCTTAACAATGTATTCAACAGCTTCTCTGTGAGCAGTAAAAGCACCTAAGCTTGCTTCACTTTTCTGGCCGTTAACTTTCCATTTGATTCTTGAATCTTCAAGACCAAAACATTCAGCTAGACCTGAAATTTGGTCATCACCAGTTAGCGCATCAATAACGGCGAACTTTAGCGATGAACTACCACAGTTAAGCACCAATACCAGTTTGTTTGACATGTTTAAACCTTTTGCAATAAATAGTGGATCCGTGTGATCCACCCAGTAACTAAACTTCTTATGGCAACTATAGCCGAAGTCCTAAAGTATGCTCTTTAAAAGAGCAAAATTTATGCTTTACTCAGCGCGATGCAATTGGGGCGGCTGAGTGTTTATGCTAAAATTAGGCTGAATTATTATTTATAGGTGCCAGCATTGAGCATTAAAGTTCTTAAAACCTTAGGTGAAGGTCGTCGTTATATGAAGACCTGGCCTATGGTTCGCCAACTCAGTTTTTATTTCCCTGAGTATCGCGTTATGCGAGCTACTAAGCTTGCTCTGCCGTTAATGCCGCTTTTGGCATTGTTGGCTGCCGCAAGTCAATTGTACTTGCATGGCTGGAGTTATTTGCCACAGGCAATAACTATCGCCTTGTTTTTTATTAGCTTGCCTATTCAAGGCTTACTTTGGTTAGGTTGGCGTTCTCGCCATCCATTACCGTTATCCTTACTTGACTGGGGCAATCAGCTGTCAGCCAAGTTAATCCAAATGGGGGTTAACTGTCGCCCACTTGGTGCTAAAGCGTGTTACTTTGATATGGCGCTAATCTTAAAAGCGGCGTTTGAACGTTTAGATGCCAGCTATTGGGAAGAGCTTTAGCGCTGTGTTAATGCCGTTTAGTAAACGGCATTAATTCCCATATCGGTAAATACTTTTTTAATCTGTTCCATGGTTTCGGTACTTGGTGGTGAAATATCATTTAATTGGTATTTCTCTCCCATCGCTTCCCACTTATGTTTACCTAGTTCGTGATAAGGCAGCAGCTCTACTTTTTCCACGTTAGTCATAGGTTTTATAAACTCAGCAAGTGCAACAGCTGATGGAATATCATCGGTGTAGCCACCAACGACCACATAGCGGATCCATGTTTTTTGCTCACGTTTGTGCAGATATTCTGCAAACTGCAACGTACGCTGGTTACTGACATTGGTCAGATCTATATGTTTTTTATCATTAATCTGCTTGATATCAAGCATCACTAAATCTGTGTTATCGAGTAGTTCATCAATAACGGGTGTATGCTTTCTAAGAAAGCCATTGGTATCAAGACAGGTATGTATACCTTCTTTTTTACAGGCTTTAAAAAGCTCAGCCACGAACTCAGCTTGTAATATTGCTTCGCCGCCGCTTGCGGTTACACCACCGCCACTGGCTTCAAGAAAAGGTCGATAACTCATGATTTGACTCATTAAGTCATCGACTTTCATTTCTTTACCGTCGTGTAAGTCCCAAGTGTCGCGGTTATGGCAGTATAGGCAGCGCATTAAGCAGCCTTGCATAAAGGTGATAAACCGTATGCCAGGGCCATCTACTGTTCCAAAAGATTCGATTGAATGAACCCGACCGATAACTGCCATTTTTACTCCTGTTTAGCTGATGCTGCATTGGCAAGCATCAGCTGAATCGACACTTAAGTAATCTTACAAACCTTTAGTAAAGGTACGAGTGATAACGTCTTGTTGTTGCTCTGGTGTTAGTGAGTTAAAGCGTACTGCGTAACCAGAAACACGGATCGTTAGCTGTGGATACATATCTGGATTAACCACTGCATCTTCAAGCATTTCACGGTTCATAACGTTAACGTTTAAGTGCTGACCACCTTCACGGTTTTCGTTGTGAGCGAAGTAACCATCCATAAGTGCTGCAAGGTTAGCCTTACGTGCATCATCATCTTTACCTAGTGCGTTAGGTACGATAGAGAATGTGTAAGAGATACCATCTTGAGCGTGAGCAAATGGTAGCTTAGCAACAGATGTTAAAGATGCAATTGCGCCTTTTTCATCACGACCGTGCATTGGGTTAGCACCTGGCGCAAATGGAGCACCAGCGCGACGACCGTCTGGCGTGTTACCCGTTTTCTTACCGTATACAACGTTAGATGTAATAGTAAGAATAGATTGAGTTGGGATCGCATCACGGTACATCTTCATTTTGCGGATCTTAGCCATGAAGCGCTCAACCAATTCAGTTGCGATATCATCAACACGTGGGTCGTTGTTACCGAACTTTGGATAATCGCCTTCGATGTCGAAGTCTACAGCAATACCGTTTTCATCACGGATTGGCTTAACAGTTGCGTACTTGATAGCAGCTAGTGAGTCAGCAGTGATAGAAAGACCTGCGATACCACACGCCATAGTACGACGTACATCTCTGTCATGAAGTGCCATTAGTGCAGATTCATAAGAGTATTTGTCGTGCATGAAGTGGATAGCGTTTAGTGCAGACACATATTGTGTTGCTAACCAATCCATCATAGTGTCTAAACGACCCATAACGTCATCGTAGTTTAATACTTCGTCAGCGATTGGATCAGTCTTAGGACCGATTTGAGCGTTTAGCTTTTCGTCAACACCACCGTTGATAGCGTAAAGCATAGTCTTGGCAAGGTTTGCACGCGCGCCGAAGAACTGCATGTGCTTACCAACAACCATTGGGCTTACACAACATGCGATAGCGTAATCGTCTGACTCGAAGTCTGGACGCATTAGATCATCGTTTTCGTACTGGATAGAGCTAGTATCGATAGATACTTTAGCCGCGTACTTCTTGAAGTTTAGCGGTAGTTGCTCAGACCATAGAACCGTGATGTTTGGCTCAGGACTAGGACCCATGTTGTATAGGGTGTGTAGGAAACGGAAGCTAGACTTAGTTACAAGTGTACGACCGTCAAGACCCATACCCGCGATAGACTCAGTTGCCCAGATTGGGTCGCCAGAGAATAACTCATCGTATTCTGGAGTACGTAGGAAACGAACCATACGTAGCTTCATTACGAAGTGGTCAACCATTTCTTGAGCTTGCTGTTCAGTGATCACGCCATTTTTGATGTCGCGCTCAATGAAGATATCTAGGAAGCTAGAAGTACGACCTAGAGACATAGCAGCACCGTTTTGGCTCTTAACTGCAGCTAGGTAGCCGAAGTAAGTCCATTGGATAGCTTCTTGAGCAGTAGTCGCAGGTAGAGAGATGTCGAAGCCGTAGCTTGCTGCCATCTTCTTCATTTGACCTAGTGCTTTATGTTGCTCTGCAATTTCTTCACGAAGTTGCATAGTGTAAGACAAGTTTTCGCCGTTTTCGAAGTCAGCTTGTAAAGAGCTGAACTGTGCGAACTTGTCTGCCATTAGGAAATCAATACCGTAAAGTGCGATACGACGGTAGTCACCAATGATACGACCACGGCCGTATGCATCTGGTAAACCAGTCAATACGCCAGACTTACGACAACGCATGATTTCTGGTGTGTAGATATCGAATACACCTTGGTTGTGTGTCTTACGTAGTTCTGAGTATACGTATTTTACGTCAGCGTCTAGTTCACGGCCGTATGCAGCGCAAGAACCTTCAACCATACGAATACCACCGTTAGGTAACATAGCACGCTTAAGCGGCGCTTCTGTTTGTAGACCAACGATAGTTTCTAAATCTTTAGTGATGTAACCGGCTTCGTGAGAAGTGATAGTTGATACACGTGAAGTATCAAAATCAACTGGCGCGTGAGTACGGTTTTCTTCCTTAATGCCAACCATAACTTTGTCCCAAAGTTCGGTTGTCGCTTCAGTAGCACCAGCTAGGAAAGACTCATCGCCTTCATAAGGTGTGTAGTTTTTTTGAATAAAGTCACGCACATTGACTTCAGTTTTCCAATCACCAGCGGTGAAACCAGCCCAGGCGGCTGAAAACTGTTCAGTTTTTTCGGTCATCGTACTATTACCTTCTGTTTGAGATAAGGTTATTGGGTATCGAAATTAGCTCTATGACGAGGCGAGCGATACACCAATAGTAAAGTCTTAAACGCGTTACATGCCAAATAACATTCTTGCGTTTCGAAGTAATTTCACTTCGCAGTAATCTGTTCAGTTCAATTGTCTTGTGTTCTCCAGCACTCATCTCTGGCTGAAGATAAAATTGGTAAGACCAATTAACCACTGCTATATTAGCATAAGCTAGGATGCGCTGCATCCAAATCAATCTCGAAAACCGTTGTAAATGCAAAAACTGTTACCAAGGTAGCATTTTTTAAACGATTGACTATTAAAGATACTGTCTCAAATTGTCACAACTAATAACACATGCTTGTGCATTAGTTTTACCTTGAGTAGTCGCCGCTTATAACAGAGCCAAATTCAATTATTACAGAGGGGACTATTATTGCGATTAGCTATTCATTATTGGTATGACTTTAGATTGCAAACATTAGATGATTAAACCCATTTTTGGTAGTCGATACTATGAATAGAATATGAATCAACGATGAAAGAATAATGGTAAAAGATGAATGCTTGCGACATATGTTCAAAGCTGTTGGCTTGCCGCTCAGTAAGCTATTGTAAGTAGGTTATGGCTCACCTGTTCGTTTGATAAGTGACGGTTATACACGGCCTGGCCGGTTATCAACGCCTTGTAAAGGTAAAGTAAATTACTCGCTTAAAGGTTCTCGCTGGGGTTTTATGTGCATTTTAACGCTGCGACTAGTGTTTTTTACTGTGGCGGTAAGATTTGTTTTGCCCTAGTCGTTTGGCAAGCGAGTAACTAGGGGGGAGAGAAGTTAGGCGTTTTTGCCAAGGTGTGTTTTACCACCTATTAACTGAATTGATGTTGGCTGCGACAAATGTGGCTACTGCTAAAGTGTTGCTTGTCTTATACCTACAGCTAAAGAGCTTGATTACGATACTTGTATCGCAAAAACCTGTAATAAAAGGTGCCGTTGTCATACATAACTAAAACCGCTATTTGCTAGGGCGTTTTGGCTTGTGGGTATTAATCGGCTAAAATTAACTCGTTATGTTTCGCTATGTGTTTGCTGAATTGATTGGTTGTAAGCACAGATTTGTTGATAACTCGATCTAGCTTAAACAATTATCATATTTTGCTGTATTAGTAAGGAGTTTTTAATGCCTTTGTAATGCGACTGTGATATCTTTAGCTAGCTATAATGGAATTGGTCCGACCAATTTACCTTTGTTGTTCGGTTAAGCCGCAATAAAGGCCTGTCTTAGCTAACAATTTTTAGCTTTGTATTGATGTGTGTTAGTTGATTTTTAGTGGTTTGGAGAAAAATATGCAGATTCTGTGTAGTTTAGGCAAATGTGTAAAGGCTGGGTTAGTGAAATGAAAGTGAATGACCAATCGAGTCAAAATAAACCGCAGTCAGCTAAGATCAATCTTACACAGGTTGCAGAAGGTTACGGTTTAGACAAAGTTGCTAAATCGAGTTGGCAATCATTTGGCTTAGCTATTTTTGCAGGTGCATTTATCGCTTTAGCATTTGTTTTTTACATCACAGTGACTACAGGCAGCCAAGGTTCGTGGGGAATGACCCGCTTTATCGGTGGCCTAGCGTTTAGCTTAGGGCTTATTTTAGTTGTTGTGTGTGGTGGCGAGCTTTTTACTAGCACCGTTTTAAGCACCGTAGCTTGGGCTCAGAAAAAAGTTACAAATAGCGACTTAGTGAAAACTTGGGGCCGAGTTTATGCGGGCAACTTTGTTGGCGCTATGCTGATGGTATTGCTTATTTTCTTGGCCGGAATGTACCAATTAGACGGCGGGCGCTGGGGCTTAAGCGCATTGAATATTGCCCAGCATAAATTGCATCATAGTTGGACTCAAGCATTTGTATTGGGAATTTTATGTAACATGATGGTTTGTCTAGGTGTTTGGATGACTTTTGCCACTAAAGACGTATTAACTAAAGTAGTCTTAGTTATGTTACCTGTTGCTATGTTCGTTAGTAGTGGCTTTGAGCACAGCATTGCCAACATGTTCATGGTACCAATGGGCATCGCAATCCATCAGTTTGCAGATCCAGCTTGGTTTGAAGCACTAAATATTAGCCCTGATAAATATGCTGATCTGACCGTGATGAACTTTGTGTTTAACAACCTTATCCCAGTGACCTTAGGCAACATCGTTGGCGGTGGCGTATTTGTTGGCCTTGGATATTGGTTGGTTGACAATGCTGGCCTTAAACAGGTTGCGACTAAATCTGTTAACTCAACTATTGACCAATCAGTCGATTCTGGTAGTAAAGTAGATTAATAGCGTTATCTGTAGTTAATCTATTCGATGTTTCATTAAAGCAGTTCATGGTTATGAGCTGCTTTTTGTTTTGGGTAAGCTTGACAGTAATACTCATTGCTTAACCTTTATTAGGCTCTGCTTTGTACATACAGCTCATACTTTTAAAGCGAGGTTGAGTTCGCCGCTGGTAACTCTATCTGAGATTGATTAAAATCTGCGGCTGTTACAGCTTTTCTTCCACGGCCTTCCATTATGAGTTCCCTAAGTAAATCCTCATTGCTACTGACTTTCAGTTACTTTCTGCTTTGGTGCTTTGGCCCTTTGCTGCTGACGGAGCAGGGCAGTTGGCTTGGACTGCCAATTTGGTTTTGGTTTTCTTGCATTGCATCACCTATTTTTTTGATAGTGAGTCTTAGCTATTTATTAACTCGAACTGCAGACAACCACCATGACTAGCCTTTTACCTGTTGTTATATATTTAGGCCTAAGCCTAGTGATCACTCGAGTGTGGAGTGCGCGACAAACTAAGCAATCTGCACTGTTAGATACTGATAAAGCCAAGCGGTTTTTTATTGGCGGGGCGTTTCTTGGAGGACCTTTACTGGCGTTAACGTTAGTGGCGACCTATACCAGTGCTGGATCATTTATCGGTGGCCCTGGGGCTGCTTACAAATTTGGTTTAAGCTGGGTTTGGTTAGCCGTTATTCAAGTGCCGGTAGTTATTCTGGCTCTAGGTGTTTTAGGGCCTAAGTTTTTAGCTCAGAAGCAACGCTACAGTACCATTATTGAATGGCTAGATGCGCGGTATCATAACCACTGGTTAAGTATGATTGCGATGCTGAGCTTAGTGATAGGTTTTATCGCCATGATCGCTGTGCAGTTTATCGGCGGAGCAAGATTGCTTGCCGGGGTGACAGGCATCAGTTATGAGCTTGGTCTCGCTGTCTTTGTATTAACAGTTTTAGCTTATACACTCACCGGCGGCTTTAGAGCGGTAGTGCTCACTGATGCCTTGCAAGGTATGGTGATGCTGTTGGGTTTATTTATATTACTTGCGGTGATTTTGAGTCAACCACAGCTCGGTGATTTGCTTGAGCAAACGACACACAATACCCCAGAACTCGTTAGTCCACATGGGGTGGGGGCGGCGCTAGGTTGGCCAATGATGCTGTCTTTTTGGGTACTGATCTGCTTTGGTACTATGGGCCTGCCACACACCATTGTTAGGTTGCTTGCGGTTAAAGATACAAAGTCGTTAAAACGCGGCATGATTTGGGGCACGATAATTTGCTTCTTAATGACCTTAATTCCTCACTTATGCGGCTTTTTCGGCAGGGTTCTGTTCCCTGAGTTGGCTATACCTGATGAGATTATGCCGACGCTCATTGCTGAATTGATGACCCCATTTTGGGCAGGTATTTTATTAGCCGCACCTATTGCAGCGGTCATGTCATCAGTTGACTCAATGTTATTGCAATCGGCGGTAAGCATAGTGCGTGACGGCGCAGTTCGTGCGTATCCACAAATGTCAGCCACGCGGCAAGTGCGTTTTACTCAGGCTGTAATGCTAGTCATTACCGTATTAGCTTGCTTTTGGGCTGTTCAGCCACCTGACATGATAGTGTGGATTAACTTAGCTGCTTTTGGTGCATTGCAAGCAGTATTCCTTTGGCCAATCATAGCCGGGCTGTTCTGGCCGAGTGTCAGTGCTCGAAGCGCATTGATTGCCATGTGCAGTGGCTTGATAAGCTATTTGGCTTTGCAGGCACAGATCCCCCTAAAAGAAAGTGTACATCCTATTGTTCCTGCTCTAGCGATTTCGTTATTGATGCTATTGCTTAGCCACGGTTATCAAGGTTTTTTATCAAAACGTTCTTGTAACGCTAATTAGATTAGCGTTCTGTGGGGTAGTATTAGCTAAAGTAACGCCTTTGTTGTGATTTACCTCTCTCTGGTAACTCAGAGTTAACGACGTGCTGGTCAAGGCGTAGCCGTTAGTTTATATTTGCCGCCATATAATAAGAATATGGTGGTAAAATGGATCCAGTAAGCCCCTCAAATACAATCAATAATCAGGCCGTCTCCCAAGGTAAAACCATAAGAATGCCTGATACCTTAGTGATTATTTTCTTTGTCGCAATTGCCGCAGCAATCCTAACCTATTTCATTCCCATAGGTTCTTTTCAAACTCAAGACGTCAATTATGTTGTCGATGGTGTGGAGAAGAGCCGTAGCGTGATTGATCCCAACTCATTTACTTATGAAGTGGACGCCAGCGGAGAGCCAATCTTAAAGCCGGTTGCCCTATTTGAAGGCCATGGTGGCGTAGGCTTTTTTAACTTTGCTTTCGAAGGACTAACATCAGGCTCTAAATGGGGCAGCGCCCTTGGCGTTATTATGTTTATGCTGGTCATTGGTGGTGCGTTTGGCATTGTGATGGCGACTGGCACCATAGATAACGGCATTTTAAAACTCATTGATATCACTCAGGGTAAACAAGGTTTGTTTATTCCCGTTATTTTTGTGTTGTTTTCTCTCGGTGGTGCGGTTTTTGGTATGGGGGAGGAGGCGATAGCATTTGCGATTATTATCTGCCCTTTGATGATCCGCTTAGGCTATGACGGTATTACCACTGTGATGGTGACTTACGTTGCGACGCAAATTGGTTTTGCTTCATCTTGGATGAATCCATTTAGTGTGGCAATTGCTCAGGGCATTGCAGGTGTCCCTGTGCTGTCGGGTTCTGGATTTCGTTTTGCTATGTGGTCAGGTTTTACTTTGCTTGGCTTGATTTTTACCATGCGCTATGGTGCTAAAGTGAAAGCAAACCCAACACAATCATATAGTTTTCATAGTGATAGCTATTTTAGAGAAAATCAAAAAGAAGCATCACTTGATAGCCGTTTCAACCTCGGTGATATTCTGGTGTTATTGACGATTTTTGCTACGGTTGCTTGGATTATCTGGGGAGTTGTTACCCAAGCTTGGTTTATCCCTGAAATCGCCAGTCAGTTTTTTACAATGGGTATAGTTGTTGGTTTAATTGGCGTGCTGTTTAAACTCAATAATATGAATATTAATACCATAGCCAGTAGCTTTAAGCAGGGCGCAGCAACCATGCTAGAGCCTGCTGTACTGGTAGGCTGTGCGTCAGGCATTTTATTATTGCTTGGCGGTGGTGACGCGTCGACACCAAGCGTACTGAACACTATTTTAAGCAAAGCTGGCGAATTTATTGGTCAGTTGCCAAGTGTGATGTCAGCCTGGTTTATGTATGTATTCCAATCGGTGTTTAACTTTTTTGTGACTTCAGGCTCGGGGCAAGCCGCATTGACTATGCCGTTGATGGCACCGCTTGCTGATCTCGTGGGAGTCACTCGGCAAGTTGCGGTATTGGCTTTTCAGCTTGGTGATGGTTTCACTAACATTCTGGTGCCAACATCCGCCTCACTTATGGCGACTTTAGGTGTTTGCCGGGTAGACTGGGGGCAATGGCTTAAGTTTATCTGGCGCTTTATGTTGGCGCTGTTTACGGTTTCTAGTGTGATTGTTATTAGTGCCCATTACCTAGGCTTTAGCTAACGATAGAGTAAAAATTGTCAGATAGTTAAGCTCCCTTTATTGGGAGCTTTTTATTACGTTTTTAATCATTTGTACGTCGATAATTGTTTGTTCTTGATAGTTATCTAGCTGTTGCCTATTACCAAATGTAAACCCTTGCTTAGTGTAGAACTTAATAGCAGGTGCATTACAGTCAAGCACGTATAAGCTAACTGTCTTCGCAGAAGTCAGTTCAATGCTTTCCTCAAAATGTCGCATTAATTGCTTGCCTAAGCCTTTTCCATAAACGCTGGGACAAAGATAAAGCTTGCTGAGTTCAACAGTGTCAGATGCAAAAAAACGGCACCCTAAGGTGCCGTTAATATAATCACTTTATATTAGATTAAGTGAGTCTAGCTTAGAACTTCACTTCACCTTCAATGAAGTACTCTTGGCCACGAGCATTGTAGATCCCGCGTGGGTAGTGAGGCCATTGAGTGTCAGTAGGGTCAAAGTTTGGACCCGCATCAAACAAGTTGATAATACCTGCTTTTAGCTTGATTGACTCAGAGATAGTGTAGCCTGCAGTTAGGTTCCACTTAGTCTGAGAGGCAACTTCATGATCTTCCTCAATGAACACATCGCCATTTGCTTCAGCAGCTTCTTTGAAAGACTTGTACTGAACACCGTGCATACGTGCAGTGTGGTATGCACCAAGTGTTGCTTCAAAGTCTTCAATGAAGTAACCAAGGATTAGGTTAGCGCGGTACTGAGGTAAACCACCGTTATCGATATCATCTTCCACAGGGTCAGTTGATGTTAGCTGGTACTCAGAGTTTAGGATGTAAGTACCGCTAAAGTTAAGCTTAAGCTCACCAAAGCTGTTTAGATCCCAAGTGTAACCCGCTGTTAAATCTAAACCGCGCACTTTTTGGTACGCTAAGTTTTGTGCAACAGCGTTAACATGAGTAATTGTGCCGTTTTCGTCACGCGTGATCATGTCTTCATACAGCTCATAATCACGAGCTGCTTGAGAAGCACTGATGTCACTTACCATGTCATCTAGTTTCCACTCCCATAAGTCGAATGAAGCGTCAAATGCGTCGCCGCCCCATACCGCACCAATGTTTGCAGTGTAGCCAGTTTCTGCATCTAGATCTTCGTTGGCACCGGTTGTGGTATCAATATGAAGTTCGTTACATACAGCGTTTAGCTCTTCATCAGGGTAAACAGTACCTGGGGTACCGCCCATTGCCGCACACTGTTTAAAGTCAATAACAGTAGTGAAGCCGTCAGTTGGGTCGCCGTATACACGGTGCATGTCTGGGGCACGGAATACTGAGCTCCAAGAACCACGAACAAGTAATTCACGAACAGGACGGTATTCAACTGCGATTTGTGGTGATAGGTTACCACCGAAGTTGTCGTAGTGGTCGTAACGTAATGCTGCATCGATAGTTAAATCATCTAATACAGGGATACTTACTTCGGCATATGTTGCCCAGTTCTTACGCTCACCAGCACCTGATGAACCACCTTTACCTAAGATGTTACCGTTCTTAGATTCTGAATCTGAGTCAGTTTCATAATCTTGAATGGTGTATTCAGCACCGAATGCGAACATCGCATCACCAGCGTCCATTTCAAACAATGAACCAGTGATGTTAGCTTGAATGTTCTTTTGTGTAGATTGCGCACGTTCAAACGAGCTATAAGACGCTTTTTCAGCATCTTCTGGAGACATATTTTCAAGTAATGAGTTACCGTTTTCACCAGCAGTGATGTAGTTGAACATACCGCCAACAGTTGCGTTACCACTACCAAATACATCGACGCTTGTACGGCCGTAGTTAACTGAAGCATCCCAGTTATACTCATCTGCAATTAACCCTTCTAGGCCAGCAGTGAAGAAGTAGTTACGAGTTTTGGTTTCAGTTGAACGGTGTCCTAGCTCATGTAGACGGCGAGCGTAGTAGTAAGAACCGTCTTCTGCGTTAGCAAAGTCACCACCAAGGCCAGTAGACTTATCGAACTCTTTGCTCATGTAGCCATCTTTGCCTTCTTGGCCATAGCTAACGGTTAGCTTATCGCCTGCGACAGTGATGTCGTAATCATCGATTGCTGAAGGCTCAATGTTAGTGATTGATTTTGCTTCGGCAAAGTCTAAACGACCAACGAAAGTCATATCTTCAGCTAACTCATAGTTAAAGTTAGTTGAGCTGATAAAACGAGTGCTTTCTGGCTGTAGATCACGCCATGCAGAACGGTCAAAACCACAGATATTGCGTGCTTCATCCCATAGGAAACCGCCATCCGTACATTCTTGAGGAGTTAACTGGCGAGCACCTGAACCTGTGCCGGCAATACGTGCACCGTATGAACTGTATTGCGAATATTGGCTGTGAGGTACTTTGTCTGTATGTAGGCCAAAGTTATCTCGATCAGTGGCTAATAGTGATTCGTTATCTGTAAATTCGATAAAGCTTGATACGTTACCTTTATCAGATGAGGCACCAATCGATAGCGCGATACGATCATTGGCACCGCCACCATTAGAGGTATCACCATGACGGTATTTAACCGCAACGCCTTCAAAGTCTTTCTTTAAGATGATGTTGATTACACCACCAACGGCGTCAGCACCATAAATAGCTGAACCGCCTGACTGTAGGATTTCAATGCGTTGTACCGCTTCCATTGGTAGGTTAGCTGTATCAACAAAGTTGTCAGTACCGCCAGCTGGCTTTGGATATTGGTTTAAACGTTTGCCGTTAATTAGGGTAAGGGTACGGTTCGCACCAGCACCACGTAAGCTAATTGAAGAGGCTGCAGGTGTAAAACCATGTACAGACTGAGTTGTCATTGCACCGGTGGTTGAGGTTAGACTTTCTAGAGCATCTTGTACGCTAGTAAAGCCTTGTTTAGCCATTTCATCAGCGCTAAGTACGGTAACTGGCGTTGCTGTTTCCATATCACTACGTTGAATACGTGAACCAGTTACTTGAATGCGTTCAACATTCTCATCATCTGCTGCAAGAACTACTGGCGAGCTTAGTGCTGCTGTTGCTGCACCAGTTGCTAACGCAAAGCGAATTGCTTTGGCCAATCTTGAGTTAAGTGCCATATCTTTAATACTCCCTTGGAACTTATATAGTTATTTTTATTTAGCCACCACTTCTTAAGGGAATGTAAATATATGTTAAGAAGTGGGTGCCTGAACGGGATGAAAGCACAAAGGGTTAACTGGGGCAACATGCTATTTACAGCTGTTATTTATATAAGAAAATTGCGATAAAACAACATGTTGCTAAAACTTGTTTTGTTTGTTGCGGATTTGTGTGCAAAAGGGTGGGTTTGAGTGTTGATTTGTTTTGCGGTTGCTGCTCATGTTTATTTATTGGTGTTTATTTGTTGCTATTTTGTTTTGGGTTGTGAGGTTTGAGATTGCAGTGTAACAAGGTGTGTATCGTGGAGTTTAAAAGCTTTAATTTGTGATGTTAATCACACTGAGTCCGAGAATTGTTAAGTCTTATCTACGACTGAATTCACTTTTTCGGCGTGATTAACATTATTTTTGCTTGATATCTTATTGAGTAAGATAGTGCTTTATCAAAGGCTTACTTTTGTAAAAATGCTAGATTTATAGTGCTGTAAGTATTTGGTGGCAACATAGCCGACAACAAGAGTTGCTACAATTAGCTCTACTTTAGCTGTTATCAGTAGGTCAGCTGAGACGTTGCTTGCGCCAAATGTTACAACAATCCAGTTTACGGTTTTAAATAATGCTGTAGCACCGATCACCATAGGGAAGGTAAATGCAGCGTATCCCGGTGAGAACGGTAGTTTTAGTAAGTGAAAAAACGCTAAGTAAATAACACTTGTCATCAATAACGCCAAAGTGAGGAGCACGCCAACAATAATCAACGATGGTTGTGTTGTCATCGTTAGGTAACCTGCAAGTGATAAGCTTGCCGGAGCCGCCATGATGGCAATAGTTGGTTTTGCTGCATCAGCAATAGGCTGACAAAAGATTAGGCGGTATAACATGATAGGTAACATGATCAAATAACTCACCATACCAAACATTAAAATAGCATCAGCTAACCATTGATATTGCATTTCAGAACCATGTGGAAATGAAACTGCTGCAACGATTATCCCAATAGGTGGTACAAACCAACTTGGCACCATATGTTCAAGTTTAAAATCGATTGCGCGATAGTAAATAAACATGCTTAGAAAGCCGATATGAATCGCAATAGCGGTAAGCCATAAAGCAACAGCGATCCCATGATTAAATTGGCCTAAGGCTGCTGAAACGACCATGAGCCCCATCGCAAAAGTAGGAATAACACTACCAACTACCGGGTGAGTGAGTTCTTCGACAAGTACCTTTGGATGTAAAATAAATTTAAAAACCAGCATAAGTAGCATTACGCTAGCAATTGATGCGCCGATTAATTGACCTTGGCCATTTAAGCTGGGTAGCATACTTTCCCAAGCCCAACCAAGGCTTGCAATGGCTAATGCTAGCCCTGCCATTGGGCTAGGTAGACGAGAAACTCTGTGTCTAAGTTTATGGCTTTGTGTGCTGGTCATAATAAAATCCTTGTAGCAATCTTTATGGTTTTATTCTATCTCGACCTCTGGTTAATAAAAATTGAAACTAAGTTAACCTTAGCTTCAATTATACTTAATCTTGGTAGGTGGGGATTAAATTAGGGCTTACGTTTACAGCGAAGAAGAGTATGTCCTAGACCGATATTGTCGATATCTTCATCGACGTATAAGCCTGCTTGACTGATCAATTTGAGTAAGGTTTTACTGTGATACATACGGCTATTACCATTGGCAATCGCTGTGAAATACAGTGATGTGGCATTGACACAGAAAGCACCAGCCTCAAACGGTTGACGATCCCAGAACGTTTCTAAAATACATAGCTCACTGTCAGGTTTCATTACCGCAGCTGCACGTTGTAAGATGCTTAGGATTTCGTCTTCTGAGAAACAGTCTAAAAACTGGCTCATCCAGTATAAGTCACCTTGCTCACAAAACGGTTTTTGTTCGTCTAACAGATCAGTCGCAAACGGGTGTACTCGCTGCGCTACTCCTGCATTAGCAGCGTTTTCCATAGCAAGATTCAGCTGACCTGGCAGATCCATGATTGTGACATGAACATTGAGATCATAGTTTGTACAAGCAAGAGCCCATTTGCCGGTATTGCCGCCAACATCAACAATGTGTTTTGGTCGGGCTTGAAAGATCAGTGGTAACAGGGACTCAAATGCATGATCGGAATAGTAGTGATCAAATTCAAACCAGCTTTTTTTAATCTGCTCCGGCAATTGACTTAAGCCAGGATAAATTGTTTGCCAGTCGCCTAACGAACTTAGTCCCTTTGGCTTACCTTCTAATAGTGAGGCTTCAAGTTCAAATAAACCTTGGTAACAGACATCGTGGGTAAAATTAAGATTAACCTGCGCCATATCATCATGGAGCAGGAAGTGGCCGATTTTGTCTAATGTGTATTTATCATTATTAAGGTATAACAAGCCCATACTTAAGCCCATATCGACTAACACACCGACAGAATATTCAGATAGTTCAGCATGTTTTGCCAAGTAGGCGATATCGCAGCCTTGGCTGCCACTGTCAGAGATCAGTTTCAATAGATTGAATTTCAGTAAACAGCGCGCCACTTGGAAGCTTATTGGGGCAAAGGCAATTTTTTGAGCTTCGAACTTTGCATCGAAGGCACTAATAGTACGGGGAGAACGATAAAAAGGCATAAGTAAACCGGAGTGGATGGAGACATAATTAGTGAAGGGCGATTTTACATGTTACAGTTTGTTTATTGTTTGAACTTGATCCGACTTCATAAGTAAAGTCAGCTATAGAAACTGTAACCGTGATTAAAAACTAGTCGTTTAGCCTATAGGGAAGCACAATGCAGGTATCATTAACCTATGTAGGACGCCAGTCAAACCGCAGTGATGGCCAAGCACGTAGAGTAGAAATTTTAGAAGCAACCCTAAGGCTTATTGTGAAAGAGGGGATCCGTGGTGTTAGGCACAGAGCCGTAGCGGCTGAAGCCAATGTCCCATTATCGTCAACGACTTACTATTTTAACGATATTAAAGATCTGATTAATGATTCATTGACTTATTTTGCCGAGAAAAACCTGTGGATGAATAAGGTGCTAGAGCAAAAGAGTTATGCGTTAGTTGAAGGGCTGATTAAAGCAAAGCAGATAGCCAATACAGAGCACGTTAAATCAATTATTATCAATGAGTTGAGTATGTTTATCTGTGAGCATGTAAAAGGGCAAGTTGCTCTCAGGGATGACAGAGTACTTGAGGCGGCATTTCATGAAGAAGCCCTGCGCAACCCACAACTGGCCGCGTCAATAAGAGCGTTAGATAGTACTTTTCTAACGAGCATTAAACAGTTTTTTATTGCTTTAGGCTCAAGCACTGCGGACATAGACGCAAATCAGATCCTAGCTATGATAAAGTTTTTTGAATATCAATGTTTAATTCACGAAGAGATCGATGAAAAGCAGTTATTGGCGACGAGTCAAGCAACGGTAAGTTACATCGTTAATGCAATAAAAAACCCAAGCTAAGCTTGGGTTTTATTGTTTTATCAGCTCTTGAAACTTACTGCACGTTTTCAGCGTCGGTGAATTGGCCTTGGAATAAAGCCGAAGACAGGTAACGTTCTGCAGCAGATGGCAGTACTACCACAATATTTTTGCCTTCAAACTCTGGCAGAGCTGCAATACGGTTAGCGGCAACAACAGCTGCACCAGATGAAATACCAACTAAAATACCTTCCTCTTTCATTAAGCGCTGAGCCATTTCGATTGACTCTTCGTTAGTTACCGCTTCAACACGGTCAATAAGGTTCAGGTCTAAGTTACCAGGGATAAAGCCTGCGCCAATACCTTGGATTTTATGTGGTCCAGGTTGAACTGTTTGCCCTGATAGAGTTTGTGCAATAACTGGCGAATCAACAGGCTCTACAGCTACTGAAGTAATAGCTTTGCCTTGTGTGTTCTTAATATAGCGACTCACACCGGTAATTGTACCGCCAGTACCTACGCCAGCAACGACAACATCGACACTACCGTCGGTATCATTCCAGATTTCTGGACCAGTCGTTTTTTCATGGATCTCTGGGTTTGCAGGGTTATTAAACTGCTGCAGTAGTACATACTTTTCAGGAGCAGACTGGCGGATCTCTTCAGCCTTATCAATAGCCCCTTTCATGCCTTTAGCACCTTCAGTCAGTACTAGGTTTGCTCCAAGCGCTTTTAACAGTTTTCTACGCTCTAAGCTCATGGTGTTAGGCATAGTTAGAGTTAATTTATATCCACGAGCTGCAGCAACATAAGCAAGAGCAATACCTGTGTTACCTGATGTTGGCTCAATCAGTTCTTGTTCTTGAGTTAAGATGCCTTTTTTTTCTGCGTCCCAAATCATGTTGGCGCCAATACGACATTTGACGCTGAAGCTTGGGTTACGTGCTTCTACTTTAGCAAGCACTTTACCATTACTAACGCGGTTAAGACGGACAAGTGGGGTGTTACCAATTGTTTGTGAATTATCTTCGAAAATTTTGCTCATGGGTTGCTTGCTCCTTTAAATGCACAGCTAAATCATAATAGCCTTTGGCCACATTAGAAGTGATAGTTTGTTCTTCTTTATTCCTTTTGGTTATTAAAGCTTTTGCTGTTATTCGTAAATGTAAATATTATTACACATTATGCATGTTACTGTTATGTAAACCTTGGAAAAGTCGATGCTTTTCAAGCCCAATAGTCTAGCCAACCTAAGAGGTTAACGGAAAGTTAATGATGCAACAGCCGACAATTTGTAAGCACAATGATCCCAAGACTTGGGTAACACCTTTTGCTTTTGATCTTGCGTCAAATATTCTTTATATGCCACTTGCTAGCCCACTAAAAAGGGGCATAGCAATGTTAATTGATGGTTTGTTGGTCGTAGTGTTAGCAGAGACTGCTGGCTGGACGTTTGTACTATTAGTGCTGGCAACTTTAGTTATTCAAACCCAAAGTAAAAAAGCGGCAAAGTTATTTAAGTGGGCTATTTATAGCATCATGTTAATTGGTTTAATAATGGCAGTTGTTGACTATTACACAGATATTGATGAGCAAATACACAATATTGATCCGCAGTTTAATCGTCATTACAGCGAATTAACCAGTGCTGAAAACTCCGATAGCGAGGTATCGAGTGCTCCAGCTGAGTTTGATGGCATGATGGATATTATCGGTTATATGCCTGCCATTTATTCATTAAGCCAATGCCGTGATTTTTCCTGTGCAGCAAAGCGTATCGAGAAACTGAATGCTGAATTAGCGGACTCTAGTCTTGGCGTGACAGACAAATATCAACTAATAGCCAATGTGGTTGCTGACTTGCCGCTAACTGAACGTGAAAAAGAGCAGTTACTTAAGCAAAGCACTGATACCGTTGAGCAATTAGAAGTGCTTTCACCTGTAGAGAACAGCTCTAAAGAGTTACTGAAAATACAGATAGCGAAATTAGAACAAACTGCGCTTGAATTAAATAAGCAAAATGCAAAACTTGAGCAGCAGCTTAGCGACGTTAAGAGTAATCAAGCGACAGAGGAAAACCTTGAAGCAGCGGCTGAAAAAACCAGTCCGCTAGCTTGGTTAAAAGGCTTACTTAATGATCTTGGACTGGGGTTTGGCTGGGCGGCATTTTATTTTACCGTGTTTACAGCTTGGTTTGATGGCCAAACATTAGGCAAAAAGTTATTAGGGATCAGAGTGGTTCAGCTTGATGGCGCAAAGATAACGCTATGGGGAGCATTTGGTCGCTATGGTGGATATGCTGCCGGGTTTACCACTGGACTGCTTGGGTTTATTCAGATTTATTGGGATGCAAACCGCCAAGCAATACAAGATAAAATTTCTGCCACAGTGGTGATTGATGTACGCCGAAGTCAACATCAAACAGCTATTACCGATGATAATGTGGCTCAAGATGTTAATTATTCAATAAATAATGCAGCAGATATATGACATTAACGATACCGTTTTTTATCAACACAAGGTAAGCTGGCAGCTATAAACGCATGTAAAAATATGCGACTAGATAATAATTTCCGTTTCAATATCTATATGCCGCAAGGCTTGCCTATATGTGGCTGCTAGCAGATATACTGTTGAAAGCGTTCGGAAGGAGGAGAACAGCTTGCGAATTTTAGTGGTTGAGGACAGCCAAGTCGTTTCTCGGGTAATGCGTCATTTACTCACTCAGGAATTAAACTGTGAAGTTGATGTCGCTCCTGATATGCAAAGCGCTACAGCACTACTTGCTGAACATGAATATTTTGTAGCGATAACCGATTTAAACTTACCTGATGCGCAAGAAGGCGAAATTGTTAAGTTTGTTTTAGCCAAACAGATCCCATGTATCGTATTAACAGGTAGCTGGGATGCCGAGCAGCGAGCGCGGTTATTGCAACTTGGTATTGTTGATTACGTTTTTAAAGAGAACCGTTTTAGTTACGAATATACCGCAAAGTTAGTTAAGCGACTTTGTCGTAATCAAAGCGTTAAAGTGCTAGTTGCCGATGATTCTGTCGTAAGTCGTAAGTTTATTCGTAGCTTGCTTGAGCAGCACTTGTTTCAAGTTATCGAGGCGGATGATGGTGTGTCGGCGTTGGAAACCCTTAATGATAATCCCGACATAAAGTTATTGATCACCGATTATAATATGCCAAGGCTAGATGGATTTGGCTTGATCATTAAAGTTCGTGAGCAGTTGAGTCGAGAGGAGCTGGCCATTATTGGTTTATCCAGTGATAGCGACGAAAGTTTATCTGCTCGATTTATCAAAAATGGTGCGAATGACTTTTTGCAAAAACCTTTTGTACATGAAGAGTTTCACTGCCGCGTACTGACCACATTAGATGCGCTGGATATGGTGACGAAACTCTGGGAACAAGCCAACCTTGATTATTTGACGAATGTGTATAACCGCCGTTATTTCTTTAATTTGTACGAAGATAAATTGACAAATATTGCACAGAAAAACAGTTCGTTATCCCTAGCGTTACTCGATATCGATTATTTTAAAAAGGTTAATGATAACTACGGTCATGATGTTGGTGATGAGGTGTTGATCGAGTTTGCCAGACGCTTACAGCAATCATTTTCGCAGCACTTTACTGTGGCACGGATCGGTGGTGAAGAGTTTGTAGTGGGTTTTAAAGGGCTAAATGTAGAAAAAGCTTATACCCTGCTAGACAGTTTTAGAATGCAGCTAGAGCTGACGCCAATTACGACTTCAAAAGGTTTACTCAATATTACCGTTAGTACTGGAGTGACTGAGTTTACCCTTGATGAAAATGTTGACGCATTACTTAATCGTGCCGACATTGGGCTATATCAAGCTAAGCAGAATGGCCGAAATCTTGTGTGTATTGCGCAAGACTAATGATTGCAGGTATTAACGTAAAAAGCAGCCATATTGGCTGCTTTTTGGCTTTTATACTAATTGGTATTACTTCCATACTCAATTAGAGTAACCAAGCGTAACTGAGCTTCATAAAGTAGGTTTCTTCAGTTTTCATTAATGAGTCAATCGCATCATCCGCTTTTAGACCATCAGAGTAACCTAAGTAGAACACACTTTGTGGGTTGAGCTTGTAGCCGTACAACACTTCATTACCTAATTGCTGATATTGTGCATTTGGTGTGCTGTATTTATATAAGCTTTGATCGCGTTCGATATCAGTATATACACTCGAAATACGAATGAAGTTGTGAATGTCGATATACCAACTGAGGCGCAAGTCACTTAAGTTGGCAGTAAATAAACGTCCTTCATCTACGTCTAGAGTGCGATACACATGGGATAAATCCATTTCAATTGAATCGGTAATCTTCCAATTAACACCCGGATTAAACTTTACTCGGGTGCCGAGTTGGTCATTGGCAAAATCGACATCGTCGCCATAGTTGACATCAACCTCTAAAAATAGCGTTCTGGTTGGTTTTATATTGCCATAGAACCAGCCCATGGTTTCGGTAAACATCTGTGTATTGCCATCAATAGCCAGAGAAGCGCCATTATGACGGCGGCCAACGCGATCTCGGTGAACGACACCAAAGGTGGCATAACTTTGCCATTGGCCATTAACCTGTATTCTCATTTCCGCTTCTTGTTCAAGCTTTTCATTAGCTTGATTATGGCTAATATCCCAATCACCACTTAGTCTTACTTCATTGAAAAAGCCTGCAGTTGGATACCAAGTGTAGCCACCACCAGTGACAAACTTTTTAAAATCCACTTTTTCGATAAAGCCAAGATCGGCACGGAAGTCATCACCGACAGAAGTGTACTGTGCAAAAGCGTCCCAGTTGCGAGATTCATATTGATACTTGAGCAAATACATATCATCGCTAAAACTGCCATCTTTTTGCGTTCTTAAAACTCGCTCATTAACGCCGCAGTCAGTTAAGTCGCAATTTTGCTTTGGTAAGCAGTCGTCGGTGTTACAAAACGCTTTGTATAGTTCTTCTGGATACTCGGTATCAGACACAACATACTGAGCGATAAAGGTATCATGATCACTTGGTTGATATTTTACGTCTAAACTGCTGACATAATTATGGTAATCCTCGCTCTTTTTTGCGGTAACAAGGGCACCAATAGACAGTGGTTTACCGAAATCAAAACGATATCGACCGGCAAAGTTATGACTTTTCTCATCGATACTGGCAACATCAGAGCTTAAGTTACCCGGCACTAAAAAGTTGGTATTTGTGTCATCCGTTATCAGTGTCGCAAAGGTATGGTCGCCTAGTTTGCTGGTGAGCTTTAGGCCATAATCCGGAGCACCGATATTGCGCGTGTGTAAAAGATTTAATTGGGTGTCAAAATAATCTTTATTGTCGAGGAAAAAAGCACGTTTTTCCGGAAAGAATAGGGCAAAAGTACTGTTAATATCCAGCTGTCCGGCATCGGCTTCGACCTGAGAGAAATCCGGATTTAAGCTGGCACTGAGTAAAGTACTAGGCGTGATCCCCCAACGGACATCTAAGCTAGGTTCAATATTGTTTTCGTTATCCCACTCACTATTTTCTCGATGCGGCCGATTGCCGGTTCTATTAAGCACGAGTGACGGGGTGATCTGCAGGTCGTTTCCTTGTTCAAGATCTGCCAGACCTGAAGCGACACCTAACTGGCACAAGGTACAGTTATTGTTACGATCAATTTGATGGCTTGAAAGACGATGTTCTTCGTTACGAGGATAGAATCGAATAAACTCGATCCCCCATGTTTGTTCAGCTTTTGCATCGAAATTGAGCAGTCGTAAAGGGAGTTCTATTTCAACCTGATAACCCGACTCTGTGCGTTTAGCTGCGCTATACCAAATGCCATCCCACGCATCACTTTCATTACCAGTAAGTTCGTTTTCAATTGAGTCCATTTGTACGCCATAGGCGTTGACGAAGAACTGATAGGCAAGCCTCGCATCATTGAATGTATCCAGTTTTATGCCGACGAGATCATCGCCCCATACGTTGTCTCGATCGCTTAAGTTGGCGCGGATCTGCTCAGGATTAGGATCTTTGGCGATATAACTGATAAATAGACTAGATTGCGTAGAGAAAATTTTCACATCGGTTTCAACCGGCGCGGGAATATTCTCGCCTGGGTTGGTTTCAAATGCCAGTTTTGCACTTGCAGCCTGTTGCCACTGGCTCTCATCAAACTTACCATCAATTTCAACTTCTCCCTCAATAGTTGGGATTTGAATATTAAATTGTGCTGAGTCACCAGCGTGGACAGATGAGCTATAAGAGAAGGTAGACAAGAAAGCGAGTGAAACAATGCGACAAGCAACTGCGTTTTTAATCATTTGTTATTTATGTTTATTTGATGTTGCGCAAATTGTGCCAGAATTCCTTATTCGATAAGACCTTATCACTGTGAGATTTTGTTACAAAACTTGTCGTAGCTTAAATTTTGAAGTGGTTTTATAAAATTTAGCCATTAAAAAAGCCATGTTACACATGGCTTTTTATTGGTATCAATTCGCCCACAACTGGCTAGTCTGGGGCGATAGCGTCATTTTTATAGGCGCCCCGGTATTTATCGACCCACATTGCGGTTGCGCCGCAAATGGCCACTGGCATGACCACGAAGTTGACGATTGGGATCATGGCAAATAATGTCACAGCTGCTCCAAAACTAAAGCTAGTCCCCTTAGTTTGGTTAAGTGCAAACTTCATATCATTAAAAGGGACTTTGTGGTTATCAAATGGATAATCACAGTATTGAATAGCCATCATCCAAGCGCTAAATAAAAACCATAAAACAGGGGCGATGGTTTGGCCAACAAATGGCACTAAAAACAATAACAGGAATACAATTGCACGGGGTAAATAGTATTTTAGTTTGATCCACTCACGACCTAAAATACGCGGTAAATCTTTTATTAGGTCGATTCCGCCACCAGTATTGAGTGGTTTACCTGTCAGTTGTTGCTCGACTTTCTCTGCGAGTAAACCATTGAACGGGGCTGCAATCCAGTTCATCACTGAGCTAAAGATAAACGACATCACTACGAGTAAAGTTAACACAGCTAAAGGCCATAGAATAAAGTTAAGCCAACTTAAATATTCAGGCAGTTGTCCAGATAGCCAAGCAAAGACACTTTCTAGTTGACCAATGGCAAAGTAAATTAGCCCTGCAAACAACAGTAAATTGATTGAAAGAGGAACAAAAACAAATTTCCTTAGGCCTTTAGTTTTGATCAGGCTAAAGCCATCAAGAAAGTAATTAACCCCACTTTTTTTTTGTACTTGTTTGGTTGTATTCATAGAAATATTAGGTTGTTAATAATGCGCATTAGTACGATTGTGAGTCAGTCGGTATTTAATCACAAGTTAAATGCGCTTAATCGATGATAAAAACGTTACAAAATGCATTGAGCTTTGGTAAAGTTAGCCTAATTACTGGAGCACGATAGCTATTGATTAGTTGAGCTGCTCCATCGCTTAGCCCTAAAACTTAATCGCTATTGTCTAGCGAGGAAATGACTACACGGCACCATGAGACTTAAACAGATTAAACTTGCCGGATTCAAGTCATTTGTCGATCCAACCAAAATTCCTTTTCCTAACCCATTAAGCGCCATTATCGGTCCAAACGGCTGCGGTAAATCTAACGTAATTGATGCCGTGCGTTGGGTGTTAGGTGAGAGCTCTGCTAAACACCTGCGTGGTGATTCTATGGCTGACGTTATCTTTAACGGTTCAACGGCCAGAAGACCTGTTTCTGTTGCCAGCGTTGAGTTAATTTTTGATAACCAAGATGGTCGTTTATTAGGGCAGTACTCTAGTTATCAAGAAGTCGCAGTTAAGCGCCAAGTCAGTCGCGATGGTGATTCAAATTACTTTCTAAATAATCAAAAATGTCGCCGTAAAGACATTACTGACCTTTTCATGGGAACCGGTCTAGGTCCCAGAAGTTACGCGATTATTGAGCAGGGGACCATTTCACGCTTAATTGAGTCTAAGCCGCAAGAGTTAAGGGTATTTATTGAAGAGGCGGCAGGCATTTCTCGCTATAAAGAGCGCCGCCGTGAAACTGAAAATCGTATTCGCCACACCCGTGAAAATTTAGCCCGTCTTGGGGATATTCGCTCCGAACTCGCTAAGCAATTAGAGAAGTTAGCTGAACAAGCTGAAACGGCAAAAAAATACCGCGAGCTTAAACAAGCCGAACGTAAGTGCGATGCAGAACTGTCGGTTTCTCGGTATCACGAATTAACTCAGCAAATCGCTAAAATTGATGCAGAGTTAGCAAAACTTGAGTTACAGCACGAGCAATTTCTGGCAGAAAATCAGACATTAGAGCTTAAGTTAACCGAACTTACTTTAAAACTGAGTGAGCTCGATGCGCAAGAAGCTCATCAAGTTGAAGATTTTTATTTAACCAAAACCCATATTGCCAAATTAGAGCAATCTCTGAAGCACCGACAGCTACAAGATGAAAGCTTAGCAGAACGTCTGCAAGAGGTCGCTGCTCAGTTGCAGGCTTATAAAGTTCGGTGTGTTGAAGACCAAGCCAAGCAAGCTGAGCTGGTTGAACAGCAAAATAAAGCCTCTCCCGATCTGGTATTACTGCGTCAGCAGTTGGGTGAATTTGATCGGCAGGTTAGCGATGCGAGTAATATTCTCGAGTCTTTAACTGAACAAACAAATGAGTTAAACGATGTTTATACTCAGGCAAATTTAAAGTTTGAGATGAATCGTACTCAGCTTGGCCACCATCAAACAAGTATTGAAAGTAAGCTAAAGCTGATCAGCCGAGTAGAATTACAAGCAGAAACTCTTAAGGCAGAACTTGAGCAATTAACATCGCAAGACCTTAGTCAACAAGTTGATGCATTATCGCAAGTTGTTGAGCAAGAACAAGAGATTGTCGATGAGCTTAAATATCAACTGGCAAATGTGAAACAGCAAGAGCAATCTTTATTGATTGAGCAAGATACACTTAAAGTGCAACTAGCTGATGAGCAAGGGCGATTAGCGGTAGTTACCTCGTTATTGCCTACCGATACTCCCGACAACGAACAAGCTTTGTGGCAAGTGCTCGAGGTAACTCCGGGGTGGGAGAGTGCAGTCGATATTTTGCTTTCAGGTGTATTAAACACACCTGTGCATGCAAGCGGTGAATACCCAGTAGATGTTGATAGCGCACAAGCGATCGCTTTTGGTTTTATCGGCGGTGAAACAGATAATGGTGTGATCCGTGCGCCTGCAAATCTTGCTCCTTGGCTAAACCATGTCACTTGGTTAGCAAGCCTTAATGAAGCACTGCTGCAACGAGGTTCATTAAAACAAGATGAGTTAATTGCGACAGCTGATGGTTATCTTGTCGGCCATGACTTTATTGTTGAGAAGGCACAAGCCACGGGATCGATTGTTGAGCTTAAAAGTGAGCAAATGGCGCTCGAACTCAGCACTGAAACTAAACAAGATAAACTTGTTCAACTTAATAATGCTATCGCTGAACTCAAACATGCTTTGCTGCCTTTAACTGAGCAGATTGAGCAAAAACAGCAGTTTATTCAAGCTAAACAGATTGAGCTGGCAAGCTTTAGCAGCCAACTGCGTTCACAGCAGCAATCTATTAATGATGCATCCGCACGGTTTAACCAGGCTCAGCAAGAGTTGCTTGAAACTAAGCAAGAGCTTAAACAACTGCAATTTGAAGTGCAGCAGGCAAATGAATTGCAACAGCAACTTAAAGTGCAATTAGATAAAGCCGTTGCAGACAAAACCGCTGTTCAGGCTAAAAAGTCAAAGGCTGCTGATGAACTGGCAAAACTAAGACCACAGAGGCAACAACTCGATAATAAGCTAAGCCAACTATCTGCCAGTGAGCATCAATTACAAACGCAATTGATGCTGATTGCTCAGCAATTAGAGCAACATCAACAGCGGATAGATGAATTTGAGCAAACACAGTCACAATTGCGTGTGCTTCAGAGTAAAGACGAGACGCTGCAAGATGGTGAACAACAACCATTAAGTGTGCAGTTAGAACAGGCATTAACAGCACAGAAAGTTAAGCAAGATGCTTTAGCGCAAATTAGATTAGAGCAAGCGTCAATTCAGGAACTGTGCGATAGTGCAGGAACGAATAAAAAACAACAGCTTGCGAAGTTAGAAAACTTGACTCAAGCGTTAAGCACGTTAAAGTTACGTCGTGAAGGTTTAAAAGGACAAATTGATAGCCAACAGCGTATATTAGATGAACAAAGTGTTGATGTTGCGCAAGTCTTATCCACATTAGATGACAATAAGACCACGCTATGGCGTCAAAAAGAGTTAGAGCGATTACGTGCGCAAATCGCACACTTAGGTGCCATCAATTTAGCGGCTATTGAAGAGTTTGAACTGCAAAACCAACGTAAGTGTTATTTAGATAGCCAAGATGATGATCTTAACGCTGCCCTAAGTAGCCTTGAAGAAGCGATACGCAAAATAGATAAAGAAACAAAGAGTCGCTTTAAAGAGACCTTTGACAAAGTGAATGCTGACTTAGGCTTATTGTTCCCTAAAGTATTCGGTGGCGGTAGTGCATATTTAGCCTTAACTGACGACGACTTGTTAGAAACAGGCGTAACGATTATGGCGAGGCCACCCGGTAAGAAGAATAGTACGATTCACCTTCTTTCTGGTGGAGAAAAAGCGTTAACGGCTTTATCATTAGTATTTGCTATTTTCAGACTAAATCCGGCACCGTTTTGTATGCTAGATGAGGTTGATGCACCTTTAGATGACGCCAATGTCGAACGTTTTTGTCGTTTGGTAAAAGAGATGTCGCAAAGTGTGCAATTTATATATATTAGTCACAACAAGATCACCATGGAATTGGCCGATCAACTTATCGGTGTGACTATGCATGAGCCCGGTGTTTCACGCATTGTGGCGGTTGATATAGATGAAGCGGTGGCACTTGCTGACGCCGGATAAACATAAGAGATACAGGGTAACCAATGGAAAATTTGCAACTGGTATTGCTATTTTTAGGTGCGATAGCCATTATCGCCGTACTTGTGCATGGTTTTTGGTCGATAAGAAAGCAGCAGCCTAAAGGGTATAAACAAAGCCCTATGACCGACATTAATCGTGATCGTCGTGATGCTGATGGTTTTGATAACGATGGCATTGGTGAGGTTAGGGTTGTAAAAGCGGCCGCAGTAGAAAGTTCACCAGCAAGCGAGGCGACGACAAATAGTCGCAAGAGTGATGATACAGCTGCTTTTGCAGGCGCGAGTACAAGTACTTTTGAATTAAGCCAGACTCCGGCGGAAAAGATAAGCAAAACTCGTGTAGAGCCATCGCTATCGTCAAATAACACAGACATTGATGAGCAAACACCTGTTCAAGAGTCGCTTTTTGCAACAGATGAAACAGTGACTGCACCCGCTAAAACAGCGACGCAGCAGAGCAACCACCCAGCGCAAGAACAAGCGCAAGTTAGTCATCAAACCGCTGAAGCGCAACAGCAGGTAACTGCAGAAGCCGTTGCTGAACCAGAGCCTGCTGAAGAATTAGGTGAACCACAGGATGTATTGGTATTACACGTGGTGGCCAAAGAAGGTGAAGAGCTGCATGGTGCAGAGTTATTGCCATGTTTATTAACGCTTAACTTCAAGTTTGGCGACATGAATATTTTCCATCGCCATGAAGATAACGCAGGTACTGGCAAAGTATTATTCTCTATGGCCAACATGGTTAAACCTGGTGTATTTGATCCGGATAATATGGAGCAGTTCACCACTCAAGGTGTGGTGTTATTTATGACTCTACCATGCCATGGTGATGCGTTAATGAATTTTTCAATTATGCTGAATTCAGCACACCAAATTGCAGATGATTTAGGTGGTGAAGTACTGGACGGTGGCCGTGAACTTTGGCAAGAAAGTACTAAACAAAATTATATTCAACGTATTCGAGCGCTAGTTTAAACCTGATTTGCTGTGAGGTTGTGCCTAATATTTAGGCGGTAAGCGTAGAAATTTGAAAGGCCGCAGCTGCGGCCTTTGTTATTATTTGGACATCAAGATGCAAGCTATTCAATCTGAAATTGCTCAGTTAACCGCTGAACTTAATCAACATAACTATCGTTACTATGTTGACGATAATCCGACCATTCCTGATGCAGAATATGATCGCCTGTTAAATAAGCTCAAAGCATTAGAAGCTGAGCACCCTGAATTTTGTTTAGCAGACTCACCTACTCAAAGAGTGGGTGGTGAGGCCTTAGCCAAGTTTGAACAAATCCAACATTTAAAGCCAATGTTGAGTTTAGACAACGTGTTTGATGAAGCTGAATTTAATGCTTTTAATCAACGCATTGTTGATAAAACAGGTACAGACTTAAGCTATTGTTGTGAGCCAAAGTTGGACGGTTTAGCGGTGAGTATTACCTACCGCAACGGCATTTATGAGCGCGCCGCAACACGTGGTGACGGTCAAACCGGTGAAGATATCACTGAAAACGTCCGCACCATTAAATCAATTCCTTTAACTTTGCGAGGTGAAAATCTGCCTGAACTGGTTGAAGTGCGTGGTGAAGTGATTATGCCTCACAAGGCATTTGAGGCACTTAATGAGCGAGCCAGAGCCAAAGGCGAAAAGCTATTTGTTAATCCACGTAATGCCGCCGCAGGCAGCTTACGCCAATTAGACAGTAAGATCACCGCGAGCCGTGCTCTTGGCTTTTATGCTTATGCTTTAGGTGTTGTCGAACCCGAGTCTTGGCCACTTGCAGATAGTCATTTTGGCCAATTAGAACAGTTACGCTCATGGGGCGTACCAGTTAGCCAAGAGGTCAAAGTTTGTAGTTCTGTTGCCGAAGTGATTGAATATTATAATGATATCCAACAGCGCCGCAGTAGTTTGGCATTTGAGATCGATGGGGTGGTGATTAAGGTTAACCAAATTGCGCATCAGTTAAGTCTTGGTTTTGTGGCTAAGGCACCGCGTTGGGCTACCGCATTTAAGTTTCCTGCTCAAGAAGAGATGACGCTTTTAGAGGGCGTTGATTTTCAGGTTGGGCGTACCGGAGCGGTAACGCCAGTTGCGCGTTTAAAACCGGTATTTGTTGGCGGCGTGACGGTATCAAACGCAACACTGCATAACGCTGATGAAGTGGCACGACTTGGGGTTAAGATTGGTGACACCATTATTATTCGCCGCGCGGGTGATGTTATTCCACAAATCGTTGCAGTCGTTGCTGATAAGCGTCCAGAAGATGCAAAGGATATTGTTTTTCCACCACGTTGTCCTGTTTGTGAAAGTGAAGTAGAACGTGTAGAAGGTGAGGCGGTTGCTCGTTGTACTGGCGGCCTTTTCTGCGAAGCGCAGCGCAAAGAAGCGATTAAACACTTTGCTTCTCGTAAAGCCCTTGATATCGATGGCATGGGCGATAAGGTAGTAGAACAGTTAATTGACAAGGAGCTGGTAGAGAGTCCTGCAGATCTGTTTAAACTGACGGCATCTGCTTTGACCATGTTAGAGCGCATGGGAATGAAGTCGGCGACAAAATTAGTTGCAGCGATAGAAGTGGCAAAGCAGACAACATTTGCACGTTTTCTTTACGCTTTGGGGATCAGGGAAGTTGGTGAGGCCACTGCGGCGAACCTTGCGGCTCATTTTAAGACACTTGATGCGGTTAAGGCGGCGGACGCAGAATCTTTTATTAAAGTTGATGATGTGGGCACGGTTGTCGCCGCTCATTTGACTCACTTTTTTGCACAGCCTCATAACCTTGAGGTGATCGATAAGCTTGTTGAAGCCGGCGTACACTGGCCAGTAATTGAAGAGGTTGCTGAAGAAAACTTATCGCTTAAAGGTCAAACTTGGGTATTAACTGGAACCTTATCTCAGCTAAACCGGAACGATGCTAAAGCTCAGTTGCAAGCGTTAGGTGCTAAGGTGGCAGGTAGCGTTTCTAAAAACACCGACTGTTTGGTGGCTGGAGCTGCGGCGGGCTCAAAGCTTACCAAAGCCCAAGAGCTTGGCGTAAAAGTTATTGATGAAGAAGCACTAATTGCAATCTTGTCATAGCGGTTGTTGTCGTTAGTCATTGCTTTATTGTTTAAAGCTCTCAAGCCATTGGCTGGGAGCTTTTTTATTTGTGCGCTTGAATAATGCTGAAATAGCACCATATCTTATGTAAGTGGCTTAGATTAGGGATAGTTTTTGAATTTTAGCAATATCACTTGGCTTGATGATAAAGGCCACGTTAAACCACCTATTATGCTGTACCTATTATTGGTTTTCATTGCGCGGGGATGGTGTGTATTCATTGCATCTTTGACTCAAGCGAGTGATCGAGCGGCGTTGGTTACATTATTCTACCCTCATAAAGATGACTTCCTTATGGCATTAGCTGCGGGAGCGGGCGCATTGTTTATTTACGCCGCAGTGATCGCAGAAAGAAAACGTAAGCCCGCTTGGGTTCGGCACCTGTTTCCCTATATGAAGTGGTTGCTACTTGGGCTATTAATTGTTGATGGTGCTTTGCTTATTCAGCGGATATTACATAGCTACTACGCATATAGTTGGAGTATGGGTTTAGACGCGTTATTTCTATTTTGGAGTTGCTTATACTTGTATAAATCCAAACATCTGCGACTGTACTTTAATGATTGGCAAGAAAAACAATAAAAAAAGACGCTGCAAGCAGCGTCAAATAGGGATGCTTTTGCAGAGAGTCACTCTGTAAAAGACGCCTTATGTTTACGATAAAACCTTTACCGTTTGATCAAGGGTTATACAGCAACCTAGATCGTCAGAGTAAAAGGACAATTGACAGTATTGTTTCTTAACGATCTTTCGGGGCGACCAGTGTTAAGGAACAATTGCAGTATAGACTCGTTGAATATTGTATACAATCCTTGCAAAAACATTTCTTTGATAGAATTCTTATATGATATTCCTTGCAGTTATTTCGGTTGAAATAGGTTCAGCTGCGAAACAATGCTGTCAATTTTAAATTAACTGTCATAAAGTTGACGCTAAGTGTTTATAATAATTTAAAAATCTATAATATATCCTGCTTAATGTAGAGGATTGTGCTGCCAACAAACAGTTTGATAGTAAGTCTACAAATAGATCTATTGTTGGTTAGTGCAGTTGTTCTATGCGTTGTTATAGGGCGTTAAACCGTCTTAATATGATATTGGAGTGAGATAGATGTCTAAAACTGCCGAGGTGAAAGTGCCCTTGTCAGATCTTAAAGTAGGCATGGTTGTAAAGTTGCCACTTTCATGGACCAATCATCCGTTCTTATTCAATCGCATTGAAATTGAAAGCCCATCACATATCGAGCTAATCAAAACCCTTAATGTCGCCTATGTGTATCTTATTTCCGGAGCAGAATTACTACCCACAAAGGTACAGTCAGCAACAGTTACTCCAAGTCTCACACCACAGCAGTTGGCGCAGGAAGAAAAAGCGCAATTAAGGAAATCATTACGCCAGGGACAACAACGTTTTACTAAAGCGGCTAATGATTGTCGTGGGGCATTTGCTAAGTTAGGTGCCGATCCTCAAGGTGCTTATCGTAGCGCTGCGACGCTAGTTGAAGAGTTGATGGACCATCTTAAAGAAACTGAAACACCTTATTTAGCCTGTGTTGATGCGGGAATTGACATTTCGATAAATCAGCACGGCGTGTCTATTGCTGTATTGGCGATGATGATAGCCCAGACCTTGGGGATGAATCATAGTCAACTGCGAGATATTGCCATGGGGGCATTATTTCACGATATCGGTAAACAAAAAGTCCCGGATATTATTCGCCGTAAAAAAACAAATTTGTCGGATCACGAGATAAATTTTCTCAATATGCATCCTCAATTTGGCTATAACATGCTAGAAAAATCGGCTTTGTTCCCGCCAAAAGTACTGGATATTGTATTGCACCATCATGAATGGATAGATGGCAGTGGTTATCCGCATAAATTGCAAGGTAAGCAGATAGCTGTTGAAACACAAGTTGTCAGCTTAGCCAATGACTTTGAACGTTTACTTCGAGGAGAAGGGCGTTCGCCACAAGTCGCATTAGGTTATTTATTTAAGCATCGAGTGCAAAAGCATGACAGCGCCATGATCTCCGCTTTGGTTAAAGTACTGGGAATTTACCCGCCGGGAACCTTGGTAGAGCTAACAAATGGAGACGTTGCTAAGGTTATGGTCACCACCTCTGAATTTAAAAAGCCGATAATTCGTTGTTGCAACATCGATGGTCAACACTCTGAACTTAAGTTTTTGCAGCAGGAAGATCTTGAGATCAAGGGAGTGATTAAGCTCGAACAACTTTCTACTGCAGCAAAAAGAGTGTTGGATGCTAGCTCGCCAGTGAGCTTTTATTTTAGTACCTTATAGCTCAAATTAAGTTTAATAGCGTTTAAAGAGAAATATATGATCAAATCTGTGGCTATCGTCGGCTGCGGTTGGTTTGGCTTGCCATTAGCTAAATCACTGCTAGAAAAGGGCGTGACGGTATCAGGTAGCAAGCGTTCGCAAGCTGAAGTTGAGCAATTAACTGCGTGTGGCATTAATGGTTTTAGATTCGATTTAGATGATGACATTCACTTAGCGAGTGATGAACAATCTCTCATTAACGCATTAGATCTTGATTGTCTTGTCATTAACATTCCTCCGGGGCTACGAAAAAATCCCAATGCTTATATAGCGCGACTTGAAAAGCTCAAGCGATTGATATCTGGGATTGAGTATAAAAAGGTAATATTTGTCAGTACAACTGGAGTTTATCCGCCCATTAATGGACTGTTAGCCGAGCAGGACGCACAGGTACACTCTGAAGTTAGCGATAAACTATTACAAGCGGAAGCCATGTTTAGTGACACGGCTAATCTGTGTATTGTTCGTTTTGCAGGGCTTGTTGGACCGAAAAGACACCCAGGGCGCTTTTTAGCTGGAAAAAAACAGTTACCGGGTGCAACAGCCGCGGTAAATTTAGTGCACTTAAATGACTGTATTGCTGCGGTTAACCGATTGATTTTTGAGCAAGATGCCAAGGGTACTTATAATGTGTGTGCACCTGTCCACCCAACAAGACAGGTATTTTATGTCGAGGCGGCTAACGCACTTGGCGAAATTGCGCCAGAGTTTATCGAACAGCATGGCGAGAATGAGTCAGTAACAGGTAAGCTTATTAGTAGCGAGCGTTTGCTGACAGAATTGAATTTTCAGTTTCAATTTAGCGATCCAATAGCTATGCTGGACGCATGCGAATAATAAGTGAGTAGGCAACCTATGTGGTAGGTTGCCAATAAAAACTAACTTGAGGACTTATATGAAATTATTGATAAAAGCGTTCAATCACCTCTTTATTGTAGCAATGTTGTGGCTACCACTGCAGATTGCGGCGGCGAATACTTATGTTGAGGGAGTTGATTACGTTAAAATCGCAGGGATCCCTGAAAGTAAAACTCCTGTCGTACGGGAGTTCTTTTCATACAATTGTGGACATTGTTATCGTCAAGATCCGTTTTTTGAACAGACCGCTCACCTTCTTGGAGACGATGTCAGCTTTGAGCGTACCCCCGTTGGTGCAGGTCGAACGAGTTGGATCTTAAGTCAGGAAGCTTACTATCTTGCGCAAAAGTTCAGTGTAACTAAGCAGGTTCACGGCAATATTTTTAGCCGTATTCATGAAAAAGAAGGGGCGTTTACTCGTCCTGAGCAATTAAAAGACTTTTTTGTCAGCCAAGGGCTTGATGGCAAAGACGTTGAAGCAGCTATGAACTCTGCTGACGCTAAATTGGCATTGATGAATTACGATACCCAAGCTCAGTTAGCCGAGATCCGTGGGGTGCCTTCAATCGTGGTTAACGGTAAGTATTTAGTAAAAAATCCAGGAAAAACACCAGAAGATTTAGTGAAGTTAGTCAAGTACCTCAACAACTTACCAGAGTAACCAACAGAGCATTAGCGCACATAGTCTAAATAAAGCCCACTAATCTAGTGGGCTTTTTAGTATCAACTTCTTATAAATTTAATGTTCTACCTTTACGCTTGCCATCTGCACTGATAGCTCTGATCTCGATATGACCTGATACTTGAGCGTTGGGGCTAAATGGCTGCCAACTTTCGTTTTTACCTTCCGTTGGTACAGTGCGATATTCAACCTTAATATTTGGAAATGGCATTTTGACTTTTAACACCCCATTTTTGACAGTCGCTCCCACAGTTGGGATCCGATAAAACACATCAGCCTTGGCAAGTTTAGCGAGCTCTTTAGTGCCCACAATAGAGGCAAAACGTTGCCAATCTTGCGCGCGTTGGGCTTTAGCTTCTGCTGTGAAATGACCTGAGTTTTGGTCGTATACTTGGCCTGAGTAGTCGTAATCTAGCTCCCATGGAGCTTTATGCCAAGCCCGCTCTGCAAGAGCCAGTAATCGCGGAAATAACATGTATTCTGCTTGAGCATCACTTCTTAGCATTTCACTCCAAAGGTGACCTTGAACACCTTTAAAGCGAACGCCTTTATCTAGGGGAGATAGGCTATCATCTGAACGATAAGGGTGACCTTTCTTATCAAGCCAAAATTCTGCATGAGCGGGCAAATTATCAGGCATGAATTGAAATACTTTTTGAGTATCAATGCTGCGTGCAGCCCAGTGATTTCCTCGCTCTTGCGGGTGGGCTTGATAAGGGAAGTCAAAATAGGTTGCTTCAGGAGTTGAGATAATGGTGTCCCAACGATAATTGGCTTGTTTATGGGTAGCGAGATGACCTTTTTCAAATAACAATGACCAAGAGTTAGTCTGTACCTGTTTAGGCATGTTTTTTGGTCGAGTTTCTCCCATACCATCATTCCAGCCTGCAACTTTAATCTGTTTATCAGCTAACATTGCCGATACTCTTTCTATAAAGTAACCATTTAATGTGTGTAATCCAGCAAGTTTATCTGCTTGCTTAGCTTTTAAGGCATCACAAGCTGGTGAGGCTAGCCAAGCACCTGCGGTTTCATCAGCACCAATATGGTAGGTGGTAAGCGGTGTTCCAGCCTGTTGGTGCAGGTTTTGTACTTCGGTGATAACTTTTTCAATGAAGCGATAAGTACTGTCTAAACAGACGTTAAGGGTATTATCCGAGTAATGCTGGATTGAACTGTATTGTGTTTTATCTTCAGGCTCAACAAGACGGTATTGCTCGGCACCTTTGATATCGCCATTAGCCAAATAGCGATTGTATCTCGCTTCCATTGCATGGATTGCAGCACGGCTATGCCCTGGCATATCTAAAGAGGGGATAACTTGGATATGTCTGGCTTTGGCGTAACGGAGGATCTCGAGGTAATCAGCTACACTGTAATGGCCATCAGTTTGGCTACTTCCACTTATCTCACTGCCGAGCTGGGGCATTAAGCAATCATTTGGTGCATTAAAACAGCGCTTGCCGCCTACTTCACTTAACTCCGCTAGCCCTGGGATCTCTAGGCGCCAACCTTCGTCATCCGCTAGATGCAGATGCAGTTTATTGAGCTTATACGCAGCCATTTGATCTAGGGTTTTTAATAGAAAGGCTTTGGATAGAAAGTTTCTCGCAACATCAATATGCAAGCCTCGAAAGCGATATCTTGGAGAGTCATTTATTTCAAGGCTAGCTATGTTGGGATTATCAATCGCCACTAAGCCTGCAAGTGACATCAGGCCATAAAAAGCGCCGCTAGCTGAGTTGGCTGTGATCGTTATGGCATCAGCTGTGCTGCTAAAAACATAGTTTTCACTGCCTTGGACTGTTTGATTAACGTTAATGTTGACGGGAAATCCAGTTTTTGAACGGGGTAAGCCAACGAGGGCTAAACGTTCAAATGCCGGATTAAGCTCTGCTAGTGATACGCCAGAGGTCGTGAATGCCAAGCCTTTAGATAAATCAATGGTCTCTTTGGATAAGAGCTTAACTGAAGCCGGCTTGGGAATTAAGCTGGTTTGTATGTCGATATTAGTGTCGATTTCAGGTGTTATCGCAAAAATATGTTCAGCACTGGCCCATTGGGTATTATCTGTTTTAGACAGTTTAAATTGTGATGTCGCATCGGTAAAAGGGAGTAAATATTTCTGGGTTTCTAAGCCCGTTTCAGCATCGATGCTGGTTTTTGTACTATCAATCACAGTTGCAGTTAGATCTTGAGCATGAACAAAGTAGTTAGGCATAAACTCAGACCGCGTGATTTGCGAGCCATAGCTATAGTAGTCAATGACAATAGGTTGATTAGCCTTAAAGCCTGTAAATTCAGCTGTTGGGGTTATTCTATGTAAATCACCATTAATATGGGTAATGGTAAAATCGGTGGAGTCTACCGTTTGCACAGGCGTTAACTGACTAAAGTAAATGGCCCAGTTTTTGAAGTCAGGTTCATAATCCAGCGGATATTGAAGGTGGATCCGAGAACGATAGCAAGATTTAAGCTCATTAGGGCATAGCTCAGGTGCAGAATCGACAAACTCTTGTTGTACTAATAAGTTGCTGGCAAGCGTATTTAGATTTGATTGCGTGGCAGGTGCCGCAACAAGGCTTGAAGTCATTGTACTGAGCGAAAGTAAACCTGTGATAATTATTCTTTTATTCATTGTATTTACCTTGATGATGCTAAGTGTAAATGGGCAGCGCCTAGCAACGCACTGTCATGTTGGTTTGAGGGAGAAATAGTGAGGTTCTGAATGACCTTTTGATATGGGAAGGTTTTCAATCCCTTCCATACTGCTTCGATAAACAGATCAAACGAGTGAGAGACAGAGCCACCGATCACAATCACTTGCGGATCGATGATCAGCAGGAGATGAGCAATGGCATGGGCAAGGTGTTGACCAAATTGCTCGAATGCCGCTATTGCGTGTGTATCGCCGGCTCTAGCCGATAGCGCTAGCTCAGCGCCATTAACCCCATATTGCAATTCAAAAAAGCGCCCTGAACAATAATCGTCAATTGTGGAGTTAAGGTAGCTGATTTCACCAACTTCACCAGCCGAACAGTTTTGTCCTTGATAGAGTTGATTTTGGATGATAAATCCTGAGCCAACACCTGTGCCTAGACACAAGCCAACGATATCGTTATAGCCTTTTCCCGCACCAAATTTATGTTCGCCAGCTGTAAAGCAGTTGACGTCATTATTAACGTAAACCTCAACTTTATAGTGCTGCTCTAACCTAGATTTTAGATCAAACTTTTTCCACGCAGGAATGTTGACTGCGTCGTATACCACCCCTAGCTGAGTATCAACTATACAAGGCACACCAATAGCAATACCGATTGTGTTTTGTATAAAAAAAGTATCAATGCAGTGAATAATAAAAGCTTCAATGTTTTCTAAATTTGCATTCGCGCAAAATTTAAATGAACGTGAATCTTCGATTACACCATTAACATAACGGCCTGCATTGATTTTAGTGCCACCAATATCGAGAGTGACAATTGAAGGAAAACTCATATTAAACCTAGTCATAACTCTGTAATTTATTCAGAGTGAATAAGATGGATACTTAATTAAATACAGCTAATGATTTTAATATTACAAAATTAAATGTTTTCGCTAGTTTCTGCTTTTCTCCTAAATATAGTGATAGTGCTATTTTTGACTAAAGGCTTGGCCCAAAAGCCGATGCTAAATATATAAAACAGCATGATATAAACCACGACGAGTCCAGCTCTGAGATCGCCAGTTATATCTGCGATTAAGCCAACTAATGGGGAGGCTAAACCGCCGCCAACAATGCCTGTACATAAGATGCCAGCAACTGAACCGTGGTGGTTTTTTACCGAGTTAAGAGCCAGAGAAAATATTACTGACCACATTACTGATAAAAAGAAGCCGACTAAGGGAAAAGCAATAACGCTTATTGATTTACTACCCAAAATGGCGGCGCTTAAAGAGAGAATGGCGCATGCAGAAAAGCCTATGAGCACAATTCTGCTATCAAGTAGTTTAACGAGAGCCAGTCCTAGAATGCAGCCAAGGGTCAGCATTAACCAAAAACGACTGACAACGCTAGCACCTTCTGTTACCGGATCAAGCCCATGATATTGCTGTAGGAACAGAGACATTGCATTAGCAACTCCTTGCTCGGCACCAACATATGCTGCAATTGCAACAAAAAATAAAATAACGGCTTTATTTTTAAGTAATTGTTTATAAATAGACAAGGTGCCTACTGACTCAGATTCGTTGCGATTAACTTGTGGAAAGTTAACCCTTGAGATGATTAGCAGCATGGCAATTGATATGACTGCAAATAGCCAATACATCGATAACCAATTCATATCATTGGGTACAAGATAGCTAAGTAAATTGATTAATGGACTTTGCTCATGTTGCTGGTTGAGGCCGGTAACAAAATAACTGTATACCAAGGGACTGAGAGTACCAGCCGCACCGAAAAGCAGCTGGCCAGATACAGAGTAGAAAGCAAAGTTCTCCTCGCCACCGACCACCCTCAACAATGGGTTAATCGCGACCTGTAACATCGCCATGCCAGAGCCAATAAGAAACAGCGATAACATTGCCATTGAAAAGCTTGGCAATAAGCCGAATAACAGTGCGCCGGTTGCGGCCATAGAAAATGCGATATAAAGCACCGTTTTTTCGCCAAATTTGTCGACCAAGATCCCCGAGGGAATAGACATCACACCATAAGCGGCGAAAAACGAGAAAGGTAGGAAACCCGCGATAGTAAGGCTGATATTAAAATCGCTAACGAGTGAGGGAAATATAGGGCCCAAAATATTAGTTATAAAAGAAACGACGAAAAAGGTGAGCAATACCACTCCTACTAAAAATAGGTTCTTATTCATTATTAATATCCTTTGTGCATATAAATCAGCTTAAATAGGCCATGCAAGATTTAAAGTGATAGTTATTAGGTCGTTATATATTGCCTAGCTTTTATTTGAGTTGAGATACATAACTATCAAATGGTAATACTATTCAACCATTGAGTTTTCTTCGTCAGTAAGCTAGTTAGACTTGAACGGAATGCGTTATAGGGAAAGTCAAAATCTAAAGTGAAAGTGATGGTTATCTAGAAGCTGATAATGTTCTCCATGTAATGAGTTCCAAACGGAGTCAGCGCTACTTAAAAGGACACAGTAAATTAATCCATCTCAGTTTAACTTTACTTGTTCACATTCCAGCAACGCAGAACGGTCTGTAAGTTCAATTATCAAGCGTTAAAGATAGATAAGTATTATTACTTAATTGAAATGTACCTAAATTAATAGGCTCCGCGGTATAAGTTAGTAATAGTTTTTTAACATTTTAAGTGTAGGGAAACAGGACTAACCATGAAAGCTAATAATAATTTAAAAATGTTTAAGCGCTCTAGTTTGGCACTTTGTGTTACGGGTGTGTTGATGGGGGCATCGAGCCCAGTTTTTGCGGCCGAGGGGCCGCAAGCAGATGAAAATATAGAGGTGATAGAAGTAAAGGGCATGCGTAGCTCATTGCAAAAGTCGCTAAACACCAAACGGTTTGCCAACTCTGTTGTAGATGCAATTACTGCAGAAGATATTGGTAAATTTCCTGACAAAAATGTCGGCGATGCACTGCAACGCATTTCAGGGGTCACTGTTGAGCGTCAATACGGTGAGGTGAGTGGGGTGACAATTCGAGGTACCGCGCCGGAACAATCTCGTATTTTGCTTAATGGTCAGTCAGTGGCAAATACCTCATGGTATGACTTAGGACCAGCGACTCGAACCTTTAATATGGAGCTTGTAGGTGCTGAGCAGATCTCCGGGGTTGAAGTGTATAAATCCCCTGAAGCACGCATTGAAGAGGGCGCATTGGGCGGTACGGTAAATCTACAAACTCGTAAACCGCTCGATTTAGATGCGAATACTTATATGATTTCTGCCGAAGTTGCGCGTAGTTCTCTATATGAAGAAAATGATCCTGGCGCTGCATTTTTGGGAAGTTGGAAAAATGAAGATGAACGCTTTGGTATTCTGGCTGCCTATTCCTATGAAAAGCTGACTTCAGGTCGTCAGGTTTTAGAGTCTTTAAGTGGTTATTACCCTTACTTTGCCGCTAACGAGCAAACCGGTGAAGAAGCCGCTGTAGGTGCATGGGGTATTGGTTCTCAAGCGTTTAGGGCAGAGCGTGAGCGCACAAGTGCGCAGGTAACCTTGCAATTTATGGCAACGGAAGACTTTGAACTGACCTTAGATTACTTTAATTTTGAGTTTGATAATCCCCATGTTAACCATAACTTCTTAACAGTCAGCGCCCGTGGTGCTGAAGCAACAAATGTGGTGAATAATGCGTTAGGTGGCACTGAGTCTGCGACGATTCAGCCAGCATATGCATCTATTATTTATAACCCTGTGGTGCGTCATGCGGTGAATATGCAAGCAGACGTACTTAACCTAACCGGTAAATATACTGGCGATGGCTATACCTTAAGTGGCGTTGTAGGCCAGTCAACTTCAGAGGGCGGAACTCAAGGCGGCTCTTCTTCTTGGTGGATCCCAGCTACCGATGAAGGGGATAAAATTGGTGATCCGGCATTTCCTAATGGGCAGACAAGCGTTGATGGCGGTTTTAGTTACGATGCAACAGGGCCTTATCAAGTTCAGTTAACCTCTCTTGATGCCACAGATGCATCGCAGTTGAAACATGCGCAAGAAGCCAACTATGAAAGTTCACTGCAAGATCACGATATTGCTTATGCGCAGTTTGATGTGGTTTTTGAACTAGATAATGACTATATCGATAATATTGCAACAGGTATTAAATACAACACGAGTGACTTCTCACGCGAGGCTTATAACCGAAATCCAAGTGAGATCATAGGCTTTGTTCCTGATGGTAATCTTGCCAATTGGAGTGGTGGGGTACTGACGGGGCTGCACTCGCAATCACCGGGTAATACACTTAATTCATATGCTTATCTTGATGAAAATAAGTGGTGGGATTTTATCAGCCAAAAGTACAGCAATGGCGAACTTGTTGAAGTGCTAAATAAAGGCAATACCTTCTCGGTAGAAGAGGAGATGTTGGCTCTTTACGCTCAAGTTGACTTTTCCGGTGATAACTACCGCGGTAACTTAGGCGTTCGCTACGTTACGACGGAGCAAAAATCTACTGGTTATGCTGATGGCAATGTATTCAATGAAACCGTTGATTATGATAATTGGTTACCAAGTTTGAACATCGCTTATAACCTATCTGATGATTTGATTTTACGTGGTGCTGCTTCAAAGGTGATGGCACGCAATAACTACAGCGACCTCAAGCCAGGACTCAATATTGCGCAAAATATTGGTAGCGCAAATGGTGGTAACCCTAATCTGAAACCTTATGAATCTACGCAAGCTGATGTTGGTGTTGAGTGGTACTTCTCGCCTTCTTCACTGCTATCAGCCGCTGTTTTTGTTAAAGAAATTGACAACGTTGTCAATGTGGTTGAAAGCATTGAATATGTTGAAACATGTGGACCAACTGAAGATGAGTGGGATGAATGCCGTGTTACGCGTCCACAAAACAGTGGTGATGGGTCCGTTACCGGCGTAGAGCTGCAGTTACAACACACTTGGGATTCAGGTATAGGGTTCTTAAGTAATTACACTTATGTTGATAGTGAGCAAACCAATGCTAATGGTGAAAAAGAGTTAGTGCCGGGCGTATCTGAGAATTCATTCAATGGTTCTGTATTTTATGAGAATGACTATATCACCGCTCGTGTTGCGTATAACTGGCGTACAGAGTGGCAAGGTGTTGGCGCACTAAATACGGTTCTTAATGATGACTACAGTCAATGGGATGCTTCAATTACTTGGCATGTAATGGAAAACCTTAACTTAACACTAGAAGGGGTTAACTTGACCAATGAAGTGATCCAGTCTCGTGATACTAACTATGACTTAACTCAAAATACCATCGAGTTTGGTTCACGTTATTATCTAGGAGCAAGTTACCAATTCTAAATAATTAATAATGACTTAGACACAAGGAGAGGCTGGTATTGGCTCTCCTTTTTGTGCTTGTTAACGGGCATGAAAGTCACATTAATGTTCGAGTTGTTTTTCATTGTCATTGTGAACTTAGGAATTGCTAAATGGAACTTATCAAAAAAATAGTGATTGTAGGTGGCGGTACATCTGGTTGGATGGCGGCAGCTGCGCTCGCAAATGCCCAAACTGTAACACCAGTCGAGATAACCTTAATCGAGTCTAGTCAGATTGGCACGATAGGGGTAGGTGAAGGCTCCACACCTTATTTGAAACACTTTATGGCATCACTCGGTTTTACCGAATCAGACTGGATGAGTCGCTGTGATGCAAGTTATAAAACGGGTATATACTTCGATGATTGGAATCATGCTGGCAGTCGCTATTTTCATCCATTTTACAATGATTTAGATGTAAAGCCTGCGGAAGTGTTTTTTCATTGTGCTAACACAAGACGTCGAGGGGCGGGGCCTCATATTATTGGAGATGATTTTTTTCTTAGCGGTCAGCTTGCACAACTCAATCTTGCTCCTAAGCCACATAAATCTTTGCCCGTTGAACCTGAGTATGGTTATCACTTTGATGCGGCAAAATTGGCAAAAGTGCTTAAACAGTTTGCATTAGCTAAAGGCGTCAGCCATTTAATTGATGATGTTACGACTGTTGTTCAAGATAACAATGACAATATCGCCAAGCTTAACCTTAAAAGCGGTATTAATGTCAGCGGCGACTTTTTTATTGATGCAAGCGGGTTTCGTGCGGTGTTGATAGAGCAAGCATTAGATGTCCCCTTTGAATCATTTGCAGCTGAGCTTGCAAATGACGCGGCTGTGGCTGTAAGTACTCAATTAGATGGGGAAATACCTAAACCCTATACGACTTCTAAAGCCTTGACAGCAGGTTGGATGTGGCGAATACCTCTAACTTCAAGGGTAGGTAATGGCTACGTATATAGCTCTGCTCATCTTAGCCCGCGGCAAGCAGAGCTTGAGTTAGCTGCTGAGCTTAATATCGATGCAGACAACAGTGATTTTAAACATGTGAACATGAGAGTTGGCATGCGTCGCAGCCCGTGGACCAAAAATGTGTTAGCGATAGGTTTATCTCATAGTTTTGTCGAACCTTTAGAGGCAACAGCATTAATGGTTACCCAATGGGGAATAGAATCCTTTGTGAAAACGTTAACAGTTCAACATCCAGCGATTGATTTAGCGCAGTCCCGAAAGGCTTATAATCAGCAGTTAACTCGATTGGTACTTGGAGTAAAAGAGTATATTCATGCTCACTATGTTACTAGCCAACGTCGGGATAGTGAGTATTGGCGCCAAGTAACTAAACCTGAGCAGATGCAACCTCGGCTTGCAGAAATAATGTCGTGTTGGCGCACAGGCCAAGATTTTGATGCGCTTATGTATCGTTTAGATGTTGAGCTTGCGTATTTTAGCCCCTCTTGGTACGCCTTATTTGCGGGAATGGACTATCGTGACGAAAAGCTGTTTATTAAGCAGCACCGCATAGCGCCACAAGTGATAGACAAAGCACAAAACTATTTTAAACAAATAGCCCTAAACTATTTTGCTAACACAGCAGAATAAACTCAATTGGAATAAAATATAATGCAATATTTTATTCCACTTAGGTCTAATTCTCATGCAGTGCCCCCAAGTTAGAATTCCTTAATCAATATTATTTATGGTTGGCATTTTTAATTTTTAGAAAATCAATAAATAGCGTTACCACTCTCTCCGCTAGGATGCGCTAAATAAACGGACTTATAAAATGAAACCTATGTGTGAAAAAGTGATCCCGTCAGCTAATAGCTCATGGCGCTTTGTTAAATATGAATTACCTAATATTGACTTCAACTGGCATTACCATCCCGAATATGAAATTTGCCTAACCTTAAACTCATCAGGCTTGAGGTATGTTGGCGACAATATTGAAGAGTATGCTGGTGCCGATCTGGTACTTGTTGGGCCGAATATGCCACATACATGGCATACAGAGCCAAACGATGACGGCAGCATACAAACGGTATATGTTGCACAGATCCCGAAGCTTTGGTTAGAAGGTTTGATTGATGAGCATAAGGAATTTGTTGAGCTTAAGTCCATGTTAGATCTGTCTTGTAGAGGGCTACTCTTTGGCTCTGAGTGCACAAAAAAAGCCCAAGAACTGTTTGTGAATATGCAAAAGGCTGACCCTTTTAATCGTTTTGTACAACTTGTTAGTTTACTGAATATGATGAAATCAGATCCGCAGGTGAAGATTTTATCAAGTAGCTTTTTTACTTTTGGCCACCGTACCGATGTGGGAATAGATAAGTTAGATAGGGTGATTGAGTATATTTATAACAATTTTGAACGTGCTATTTATGCTGAAGAACTTGCAGAGATAGCGCATATGAGTACCAACCATTTTCATCGTTTTTTTAAAAAGCGAACTGAACGAACCTTGACCACTTTTATTAATCAATTGCGCATTGGTAAAGCTTGTAAGTTATTAATTAATTCAAATCATCCGATAGCTGTTATTAGTGATCAGTGTGGTTTTAATAACACGTCGAACTTTAATCGCCAGTTTCTATCAATAAAAGGCAGTACCCCCAGCGCTTTTAGAAATAGCATAAAAATTAAACATGTCCTGTCTTAGCACTCACTTTGTGAGGGCTGGTATTAACAGACGTTAGAAAGTGGCGTTTATTAATATCAGCCATTTGCGGTTTAACTGAACAACTTGCTATATCAGCTCCAAGCAGCCCCTGCGATTATTCATCATATTAGCTTTTATCTACATGTTAGTTGCAGTTTTATGCTCAAGCTTTTTGCCTTTTCACTACTACCTTGGTCTAAGGTCTTGTTTGAAAAACACTCAAGCCTTACGCGTACGTAAACCTTTAAGTACTTGTTTAAAATGTGGTTTGTTGTTTTAACTTATTTGGTTAACGTTGGCGTTAGACTAAGGTCTTGATTGTTGTTCTTTGTGTGCTTGTTAGATTAAGTCATGACTTAAATATAAAAACAGTACATGGGAGTCACTATGAGTTTTGAAAGCAACGAAAAGGCAGAAGGATATTGGCGCGAGAATTTGCGTCTTGTTTTAGGTTTACTCGTCATATGGGCGGCGGTGTCATTTGGCTGCGGTATTTTATTAGTAGATGTGCTCAATGAGATCCATTTCATGGGCTTTAAATTGGGATTCTGGTTTGCGCAACAGGGTTCTATGTATGTTTTTGTTGCACTTATTTTTGTCTACGTCGCTAAGGCGAACGCGTTAGATAAAAAATATGGCGTTCACGAAGATTAAGCCCAAGTCATTATATAAGGATTCATGAGATGGATGTACAAACATTAACTTATCTGATTGTTGGGTTTACATTTGCCCTCTATATCGGCATTGCGATTTGGTCTCGAGCGGGATCAACTAAAGAGTTTTATGTCGCTGGTGGTGGTGTGCCGCCAGTAATGAATGGTATGGCAACTGCTGCTGACTGGATGTCTGCTGCGTCGTTTATTTCTCTAGCAGGTATTGTTTCCTTTGTCGGCTATGACGGTTCTGTATACCTAATGGGCTGGACTGGTGGTTACGTATTACTGGCGCTTTGTATGGCACCGTACCTGCGTAAATTTGGTAAGTTTACGGTACCTGACTTTATTGGTGATCGTTACTACTCTCAAGCTGCTCGTACTGTAGCAGTCGTGTGTGCGATTTTTATTTGCTTTACTTATATTGCAGGGCAAATGCGTGGCGTAGGTGTTGTATTCTCTCGCTTCCTAGAGGTTGAGGTTGATACCGGCGTATATATTGGTATGGCTGTGGTATTTTTCTATGCTGTACTTGGTGGTATGAAAGGGATTACCTACACTCAGGTGGCTCAGTACTGCGTATTGATTTTTGCTTTCATGGTTCCTGCTATCTTTATCTCTGTGATGATGACAGGTCACATTATTCCGCAAATCGGTTTTGGTGCTGAATTGGTCGATGCTGCCGGTAATGGCACAGGAGAATACTTGCTAGATAAGCTCGATGGATTATCAAACGAGCTGGGATTTGCTCAATACACCGAAGGGTCTAAGAGCATGATTGATGTGTTCTTTATCACAGGTGCATTGATGTTTGGTACTGCGGGTTTACCTCATGTGATTGTACGTTTCTTTACTGTGCCAAAAGTTAAAGATGCACGTGTATCAGCGGGTTGGGCGTTAGTGTTTATCGCTATTATGTACACTACTGTGCCTGCATTATCAGCGTTTTCTCGTGTAAATATGATTGAAACCATTAATGGTCCAGAGTCGACAGGTGTTGCCTATGAAACCGCACCAGATTGGATTAAAAACTGGGAAAAGACAGGTCTTATCACATGGGATGACAAGAATGACGACGGTAAGATCTTCTATACAGCGGGAGCTGAAAACGAGATGAAGATTGACCGTGACATCATGGTACTTGCTACTCCAGAGATTGCTGACCTTCCTGCATGGGTGATTGCATTAGTGGCCGCTGGTGGTTTGGCTGCGGCGCTATCAACTTCTGCTGGTTTATTATTGGTGATTTCAACGTCTGTGTCTCACGACTTATTGAAGAAAAACTTGATGCCAAATATTTCCGATAAGAAGGAGCTTATGTATGCACGATTAGCTTCTGCTGCAGGTATTGTAATGGCGGGTTACTTCGGTATTAATCCTCCGGGCTTTGTTGCCGCGGTAGTCGCAATTGCATTTGGTCTCGCTGCATCATCTTTGTTCCCTGCAATTATCATGGGGATCTTCTCTAAAACAGTGAATAAAGAAGGTGCGATTGCAGGTATGGTGACAGGTTTACTATTTAGTGCTAGCTATATTGTGTACTTTAAGTTTGTTAACCCATCTGCCAACTCTGCTGAGAACTGGTTATTTGGCATATCACCAGAAGGTATTGGTTTATTCGGTATGATGGTTAACTTCTGTGTGGCATTTGCTGTTAGCCGAGTGACTAAAGCTGTACCACAAGATGTCGTAGATATGGTTGAGTCAATTCGATTCCCTAAAGGCTCTGGTGAAGCTCACGATCACTAGGCTTTAGATTAAAACTAAGCTAATAAAAAAGAGTGCTTCGGCACTCTTTTTTGTGTGTTATTCGGTCTGCTTATAATCATAATGAGCGCAAGCGGGTTCATTGTTCAAAACGAAGGCTAGATAATTCGGCCTTTAAATTTTTGGATTGATTATATGAAAAAGTATCTGCCCTTGATGGCACTCTCTATTGCTCTTATTTCACCGAGCTTGTTTGCGCAAAATGTTCTTAAGGATGCCGTACGTCTGAACAGGGATATTAAGGAGACTAAGTCTGAATATAAAGACGAACTTAGGCGTACTAAACATAAACTCAATAAAGTTGAGCGTAATGCCGCTAAAAAAGTAGAGAAAATAAAAGGGGGATTAGATCCCAAACAGCAGATAAAAGATAAAGTTAGTCGTGAGATCAAGCAAAAAAAGCGTAAAGCGATAACCAACTGGTTAGCGGAGTAAACCGCTTGAGTTAAAGCGTAAGCCGGCAAAGCTGTACCGGCTTTATCCTTCACAGAGTTGTTGCAGTGCCTGAGTTGCTAACTGCAGTAAATGTTTTTGCTTCAGCCCTAAATTGTTCAATGCACCTCTTTTACGCCATTAGTCGAATATCTGCACTAGGTTGAATTCGGTATAGTTTTACTATCTAAAATAGTGGCAGTTAATCTATGGATGCAAGCGAGCTTCAACCCGTCACCGATTTTATAAAAGGCCTGGTCCCTTTCGGTACTCTATCTGATTTGACATTAGAGCGCTGTTGCAAAAGCCTAAGCATTGGTTATTACAGTAAGGCTTCTGGCTTTGTTCCTCTCGATCCCGCTCATCCACAGCTTTATATCGTCCGCAGTGGCGCATTTGAGGTGCGTGATAAAAATGGTGAGCTGCTTGATAGATTAGGCGAGGGTGATTATTTCGGTTTCCCATCTTTGTTGTCTGGTGAAGATGCTAGCAATCGTGTGGCTATTCTTGAAGATGGATTAGTGTATCACTTGCCACCGGATATGTTTGATTTGCTGCGCTTAGAAAGTCGTGAGTTTGACCGTTTTTTTAATCGGGCATTTGCTAAGCGTCTGCGGCATCAAGGCCGCTTTAAAGCAAAAGATCTAACTACAACCAGCCGCATCACGAGCTTGATGTCTCGCACGCCGTTAACCATTGATTTGAATACAAGTGTAGCCGAGGCGAGTCGTTTAATGCGCAAAGCGCGAGTCTCGTCAGTGCTTGTTATTGATAATAATAAGCTAGTGGGGATTTTGACAGATAAGGATTTACGTAACCGAGTACTTGCTGAAAATCTTAATGGTGATTTACCTGTGCATCAAGCGATGACGTGTAACCCTGTTGTTATAGAGTCTAATTCGCTGGTATTTGAAGCCATGCTGTCGATGAGTGCCCATAATATTCATCATCTACCTGTGCTTGATAATGGCCAAGCTACCGGAATTGTTACCAGTACCGACATACTTAGGGGGCAAAGTTCACAACCATTACTGCTGATAGGTGAAATTGAACGCCAAAATGATATTGCTAGCCTGATCCAAGTCAGCAAACAAATTCCTTTATTACTACAAAACCTAATTAGTGCTGATGCTCGAGCAGAAGAGATTGGCCGGGTGCTGACGTCAGTCACCGATGCGTTAACGCGTAGGTTGATTGTGTTGAACCAACAAATATTAGGTGAAGCGCCAATGGCATTTTGTTGGTTAGCTTTTGGCTCTCAAGGGCGACAAGACCAAGCGGCCTGTTCAGATCAGGATAATGGGCTATTACTAGCCCATGAGCCCGATGATGCCGCGGCAGGATATTTTGAAGCGCTATCTCGAGCTGTTTGTAAAGGGTTAGATGAGTGCGGTTATGTGTACTGTCCTGGGGATATTATGGCGCAAAACCCAAAATGGCGTATGTCATTGCAGCGCTGGCAACAGGTGTTTGATAAGTGGGTTAATACCCCTGAACCGAAAGCATTGATGCATGCGAGTATCTTTTTTGATATGCGCAGTGTTTATGGTCCGAAGTCTTTATTTGATAGCTTACAAGATTCGGTACTGAGTAAAACTAAAGATAATGACATCTTTTTAGCGGGTCTTACTGGCAACTCATTAACGAGTACTCCTCCACTAGGCTTTTTCAGAAAGTTTGTATTAGAGCGCGATGGAAGCGAAGTAAAAGGTATAGATTTAAAACATAAGGGTAATGCACTCATTAATGATATTGCCCGAGTTTATGCTTTGTCTGCTGGGATTAAGGAGGTTAATACTGCTAAGCGTATTCGTGCCCTTATGGAGCAGAATATTATTAATCGAAAAGATGCGCTCAACTTAGCAGACGCTCATGAGTTTATTGCTCATATGCGCTTATCTAACCAAGGCCTTCAATATACTCAGTCATTACCGATCACTAATTACCTTATGCCTCAAAGCGTTTCGTCGCTTATCAGGCATCAACTTAGGGACGCATTTAAAGTGGTGCATGATGGTCAAGTTGGTCTAAAGCTAAAAATGATGAGGAATTTTTAGTGAACGCTATCTATTTAAAGTTGCGGTTACAGCTCGATGCGCTACTTTGCAAAAATGCGCTATTAAGAGATTATTATCAGGCGTTAAATCAGCAGCTTTCGTTACCGGTGAGTCAAATGCCTTTTATGGCGTTTGATCTTGAAATGACCGGTCTTGATAGTCAGCAAGATCAGATACTCAGCATTGGCATTGTTCCGATAATAGCGGGGGAGTTGCATCTTGCAAAAGCTAAACATTTATTGGTTCAAATAGAGGGTAGCGTGGGTAACAGCGCAGTCATTCATGGGATAGTAGATGATCAGTTAACCCATGCCGTCGATATCGAGCAAGCTCTTCAGTGGTTTTTAGAGCAAACTAAAGGCCATATATTGGTTGCGCATCATGCACCGTTAGATCTTTGTTTTTTAAAAGCAGGTTATTTACGTTGGTTAAAGCAAGAAGTTAAATTGATTGCTGTAGATACTATGGCATTAGAGAAAAAGCGTCTTTTAAGAAAACATGATGTGATTCAGGAAGGTTCGCTTAGGCTTGACGCATGCCGAAGCCGTTATAATTTGCCTGTCTACGCTGCACATAATGCAGCCGTCGATGCGCTTGCTTGTGGTGAGTTATTATTGGCACAAATGGCAGCTATTGCTGGAAAAGATGAGCTAGTGCTTACAGATTTGTTAGCTTAACAGTTAATTGATTATTCTTGATTTGCTTCCGCGAGCCTGTTACCCCATTTTATAAGTACTTTTTTTATATCTTCTTTTTGATAGGGTTTATTAACGATTTCATCCATTCCGCATTGGTAACATTGCTCAGTCTCTACTGACGTTGTACTGGCGGTTAAGGCGATAATAGGTTTGTTATAGTTTTTCGCCCGTAACCTTCTGGTGGCTTCAAAACCATCAATAACAGGCATTCTGCAATCCATGAATACTACATCTACCTGATGTTTTTCTAAAAACTCTATCGCTTCCAGTCCGTTACTGACAATACTTGGTTTGATCCCTAATTTACCTAAAATCATCTCAATCAATACTTGATTAACCGTGCTGTCTTCAACAACAAGTAATGAAAGTGTATCGATAGGGAATTCTTGTTGCTTTAAATCTACGCTTTCAGCGTGTACTAGCACAGGTTTTAAGGGCAGTTTTATATCAAATACTGTGCCTTTACCTAAGGTTGATTCTAAGCTTATGCTGCCTTTCATCTCTTCAATGAGATGTTTACAAATAGCGAGTCCAAGGCCTGTACCTTCAAAGGCTCGATTACTCGAGTTATTAACTTGGGTAAAGGGGTCAAATAGGGTGTCAATTTTATCTTGGGGAATACCGCAACCTGTATCGGATACAGAAAAACAGAAACACTGATTCTTCCACTCCAAGTTGACCGTGATTTTACCTTGCTTAGTAAACTTGATGGAGTTGCCAATGAGGTTGACTAAGATCTGTTTAATCCTGTCAGGATCACCTAGCAGTCTTTTTGGAATATCATCTTGATAATTGAAAATAAACTCTAATCCAAACTCTTCAGTACGCAACTTAAAAATATCGTAGATCATCTGGCAAAGTTTAGCGGGAGAAAAGTCAATCTCGACAATTTGTAGCATACCTGCACTCATTTTACTGAGATCGAGCAAATCATTAATAATCACCCTCAGTAATTCGCCTGACTGATGCATCGTCGTCAATAACTGTTGTTGGTGAGGAGTTAGCTCTGTATCACTCATAAGCTCTGCAGATCCTAAAAGGCCATTGAGTGGCGTTCTAAGTTCATGGTTGATCATTGCGACAAAATCCCTTGTCGATTGCTCAGAACTTTCTGCTCGCTGCTTTTCTTCAATTGTACGAGCAAGTAACTCTTGCCGACTATGGGCTGCACTTAGCATGTCACAAAATAGCAGTAATTGTTTTTCGATAGTGTGTTGCCAAGAGGTTGGAGCATCAATGACTAAGGTTAAGCTGCCTAAAATCACTTCACTTGAGTTGATGATAATTTTTATCTGGCGGTGATCATTACTCCAAAATAGTGGTGAGGAAAGTTGGCTATCGGTATTAATCAGTGATTTATCACCCGCGTAGTAGGAACGAAATTTACCGCTCTGATCCAAAGACTTAAATCTGATTTTACTGGCCTTTATCTCGTCAATGCCAATCAGATCATCGAGTAAGCGTTGTAATAAAATATTTGAGATAGGTTTTTGCAAAAATAGTTGATTAAAGTCGAGCAATATGGACTCGAGAAAGGTTTTAAATTGCAATAAAGCAATGTCTTGCTCGGATTTCTCTTTAATATTGACTAATGAGTCTTCAACCAACTGCTTGGCAATATAAAGCTCGCGGCTCTTTTCTTCTAAGAGTTTTTCCGCCGCTTTTTTAGCTGCTTTTTCGCGTTCTATTTTACGAGAAAGTAAGCTAACCTTTTCTGTTAATTGAATAATCTCATCATTAGGCATACAAATCACTCAACAAAGAAAACTAAACAGTGGTTAAGGTAAAACGCACTTCAGATTGATCATCAGCCATAGGCTCCATATGTACATCTATTGTCTCTTGAAAATGTTCCGCACAACCTTGTATAAGACCGAGACAAACATGAGACATGCATCGTGCAGACATGTAATCCATGATTAATTGGGTTTCAGTTTCTGAGACAAATTTAAAAGCGGGAGGGTTAGCGTTGGCGTAGAGTTTTTTGACTTCAATATGAATGTATTCTTCAACACTATTAATGAATGAAAATGTTGTATCAGCTTTACCTTCTAACCCCGGCATGCTGTTATAGAGCGTTTTGAAAATAGATTTGCCATAGACTTGCTGTAACTCTTCTGCAGAAATGCCCGTGAGTTTACTCAGAGTGACAATTAATTTGACTAAGTCTTTGTGATCGTATGTGCCAACTGCGGTATAAACGCCATCATTTTGGTTTTCATCAAGCATTTTTTGGCAGGTTTCAAGGCCAAAGGTATCTTCGACAAGTTCCAAGAATTCAGCAAAAATAATCCCTTTCATATACGGCTCCTTTAACTATTGTCACTATTTAAAGTAGTGTATTAGCCGTAATCTTTCAATGAATTATCATAAACTTAATCATAGTTTTATGAAAACGATGATAGTGCCGCTTCAATAGTCGAGCTCAAATGAGCAGCAATAAGCATTGCTGTTTGATTTTTAGTTACATTTTTACTATTCAATTCACGATAGCTCTTCTATAACTTAAGTTGAAAGTTATTGTAAATGAGCGCTTTTAAAGGGGCTGATTATGGCGTTGCCGTTGATTTGGATTGGTGTGGCAGCTGTTGGTGCAGCTATCGTTGCTGAGGAAAAACAAAAGCAAAAGCAGGTTGCTTCGTTACGTAAACGTGGCTTGGCAAAAATAAGTCATGAAAATGGTAACTCTGCTGAGCTTGCTCCCAGTCTTTGGCGGACAGATGGACAAAAAGTGCGGCCTGTTCCTGGAAGTATCGTGTGCTGCTTTGTTTATGGTGTGATTGAACATACAGGTGTTTGGCTAGGTGATGACACGCTGGTGGAGCTGCATGGCAGCGGTTTAGTGAGAGCCATTTCAGCGAAACGATTTCTTGCCGATCGCAGCGGAAGTCGAATTTACCAAGCGGGCAATCACCTTCACCAAGCATTGGTGGCAGATGAAACACTTGAGCGAGCCAAACAGGCTATTTTTAGTTACCGAGAATACGATCTGTTTGATAATAATTGCCATCGTTTTGTTTGGCAGTGTGTGAGCGGTGAAGATTGTGAAGTGACCAGTTTTGCTAAACTCAATAACCATTTAGGTCGTTACTTTAAGCAAGCCATATATTGGGATGAAATCATTCAATAAAAACACCGACAAAAGCCGGTGTTTTTATGAGGAGCTATGTTATTGCAAAATAGACTCAATAGTCAGCGCTCTGCTTACTAGTGGTTTATTCGACAATGTTTTTATTAGCCACAAAAATGTTTAACCGCTTTTGCAACTAGCTCAATACCTGTTTTATCGCAAGGTGGGAGTTCAGCATCACTGCTAGCGATAGGTGTTACTCTGTCGCCCCATTTTATCAATGCAGCAGCTGAGGTTAAGCCTGCACCAAATGCACAAGAAAGAATGGTTTGGTTTGGTTGGATCTTGCCTTGCTCTAACGCATCACAAATCGCAATAGGGATGGTTGCAGCAGAGGTGTTACCGTAATTGGCAATATTTACAACAGCTTTCTCTTTCGGGATCTTCATGCGGCTAATTAGCGTATCAATAATACGCTCGTTTGCTTGATGAGGAATAACCCAATCAATTTCGTCTTTATCGATACCGCATTTTTCAATCACTTTAGTGCTTAGTTTACCCATGCCAGCAATTGCACGTTTGAAGATCTCTTGACCATTAAATTCAATATAAAAGTCTAAAGAAGAAGCTTCAAAACGATCCATAGCGGTACCAAAACCGGCTTTTAGAATATCTCGGCCATCAGGATCATTGTTCAGCTCATAGCCTAAAACACCAATCGCTTCATCGGTTGCTTCTAAAACGACGGCTCCGGCACCATCACCAAACAATACTGCAGTATCACGACGTGACCAGTCTAAGAAAAATGACAGACGTTCAGCGCCAATAACCAATACCTTTTGGCATTGACCACTTCTGATCTGTGAGCTTCCAAGGCCTAAGCCATATAAAAAGCCACTACATGCTGCGTTGATGTCAAAGGCTGCGCAAGTTGCGCCTATGTTGGCTTGCACTGTTGATGCAATGTTCGGAATAAGCGTATCTGGCGTAGCTGTTGCCAAAATAATCATATCGAGTTCGCTGCCATCAATACCCGCTGCTGCAAGTGCTCTTTTAGCTGCTACAGAGGCGAGTTCTGAAGTATCAACATGACTAATATGACGTTGGCTGATCCCTGTTCGTGGCTTGATCCACTCATCTGAGGTATCAATAAAGGTGGCTAAATCATGGTTTGTTAGGGTTGCGGGCGGAACACACTTGCCCCAACCAGTAATAGTGGCGTACTGCATTTAGGTATTCTCTTAACTTAAAAAGGCAGAACCTGAGCTCTGCCTTATGGGATCTTTATCAGCGAAGCTTAGCAAATATGATGCTAATCAGCTGTGAGCTAGTCGTCTTGCTGCTTAACTAGTACACGAATTTCATCAGCGGCATGTAAGATATGCGCACGTAATAATTCTACCGCTTTCTCAATATCTTTATTTTTACAATATTCAAGTAGTTCGCGGTGGTCTTGTTGAGCTTTAGGTACACCGCTTGCTAAAAATAGTTGCAAACGAATATAACGATCGCAATTAGTATTTAGGCCTTGCACAACTTCTAGTGTATGCGGGCGGTTTGCAGCGCTATAGAGACAAGTATGAAATTGTGAGTTTAAACTACTCCAATTTTCTACTTGTTCCTCGTCTTGGTACGCTGTATCCATTTCTTGCAGAATATTTTCTGCTTGATGGATATCTTCTTCACTTAAATTTGGAATAGACTTCGCGAGTAAGTCGGATTCAATCAGTGCTCGTAAATCAAAAAGTTCGGTGACTTGTTCTGTAGATAGCAGGGTCGCAGTTGCGCCTTTATGAGCTTCAAACTTTACTAGTCCTTCAGCTTCTAGTTGCAGTAATGCTTCTCTTACAGGAATTCGGCTAACATTTAATTCGTCTGCCAAGGCGCTTTGACGTAAGGGTTGGCCTGCGGCAATCTCACCGGAAAGGATCTTTTCCCTTAGCACCTCGACCACTATTTGTGTGCGAGTTTTATGGACGATAGGTGTTGTTTTGCTCATAGTACCCGATATTTTTTTGTTATTAATACACGTTGATCCGTCCTAGGGTACCGCTTATGCCATTATAAAGAAAGGGCAACAGATGGATTCAGCATCATCTTTTTTGCAATTCATATCACTAGTTGAGCAAAATTCACTATCACTATATTGCTATTTTTATTATGTAATTAGTGGGCTGATTACTGATGCATTTTCAACGATAACGTGAGTACGCTCATCAATAACTGCAAAATAAATAAACATGAGACCCACAATAGGTCTCATGTTTAACTGCTTCAATTTAAAACGTCTTTACGCCTTGAGCATCAACAGATACACGTTCTGGCAAAATAGACGTAGGCATATTTTGATAGCAAATTGGTCGCTCAAAACGCGCCATAGCCGCAGAGCCTACAGATGTGGTTCGACTATCGGTGCTAGCAGGGTAGGGGCCACCATGGTTCATTGAGTGACAAACTTCAACACCTGTTGGCATTTGGTTAAAAATTATGCGTCCAACATTAAAGGCGATGGCTTCGATGAGGGTTTGGTTATTGACTAACTCTGCTTCTAAGCCATGAACTGATGCCGTCAGCTGACCTTCAAGTTGTTCAGCAATCAATAGCATTTGTGCGGCATCATCACACTCAACTAACACTGCACATGGCCCAAATACTTCTTGCTGGAGTTCAGACGACGCTAAAAAGTCATTTGCTGCCACTTTTAATGCTGTTGGGCGAGTAAAGTGATTAGCTGGTGACGATTCGCCTTGTGCGATAAGTTCGATGTTCGGGTTTGCTATTAATGTTTCAAGCTGCGCTTGATATGTTGCCGCTATCCCTGATGTCAGCATACTTGCAGCACTTTGGGCGGCAATATCTTGTGCCAGTGTGGCCTTATATTGGTTTAATCCGTCGCTTTTTATCGCAACGATGACACCTGGACTAGTACAAAATTGGCCGTGACCCATCAGCATCGATTGGACTTGAGTTGATGCAAGTTCTTGCGCTTGCTGATCAAGCAGCTGAGGCAGTATAAATTGTGGGTTGGTAGAGCCTAGTTCACCGTAAAAAGGAATGGGTTCAGCTCGGCTTGCACATAGGTCCGCTAAAATGCGTCCCACTTTTAATGAGCCGGTAAAGCCAACTGCTTTTATCGCTGAGTCAGTAACCAATTGCGTTGAAACCTCAGGGGTAACACCTTGAACTAAGTTAAATACACCTGCTGGCATATCACACTGATTAGCAGCGCGTTCAATCGCTTTACATACTAATTCACTTGTTGCTGCGTGTGCTGGATGGCCTTTGACCACCACCGTGCAACCTGCTGCGAGGGCTGAAGCTGTATCTCCCCCTGCAGTAGAGAAAGCGAGAGGGAAATTTGATGCGCCAAATACTGCAACTGGACCTAGGGGTAACGTTGATAAACGCGTATCTGGTTTAGGTAGTGGTGCTCTTTCTGGGTTGGCTAGATCAACGTAACGGTTATCAATTGGATTGATTAAGTTTGCTGCAAATAATCTTAGCTGACCACAAGTTCGTCCGGTTTCTCCTTGAAGGCGTGCCATAGGTAGACCGGTTTCTAAATGTGCTGTTGCTGTGATTGCTTCAATATCCGCTTGGATCTCATCAGCGATTGTATTTAAAAATGCCGCACGGCGCTCAGGGGCTATGCTTCTGTATTGCTTAAAAGCTTGCTTTGCAGCCGCAGTAGCATTAGTCACTATTTCAGCGCTTGCGTTTGCAAATTTAAACGCTAAAGCTTGGTTAGTTATTGGATTATTGCTACAAAAGTCTGTTGTTTCACTTGTCCATGCTCCATTAATAAAATGTTGTCCGGAAATATTTTGCTGGTTGAAATCAGTCATGCTTGCTCCCTAAAGTTGCAGCTCATATCGAATATTGGGCTTACACCACTTGAAAACCAAAGGCGTAAGGGTCGTTATCATCTACAGTTATTGCGTTTTGTCCGGTAATGCGGGCCCAGCCTTTGATGCTTGGCATAATTGCTGGGAAGTTACCGACTTGGGTGGCAGCTTCTATTCGGCCGACAAACTGGCTGCCAATAATGCTTTCGTGGGTGTATTCATCACCAACATTCAATAGCCCTTTAGTAAATAACTGAGCTAAGCGAGCACTGGTGCCGGTACCGCAAGGCGAGCGGTCAATCGCTTTATCACCATAAAATACCGCATTGGCACCATCAGAACCCTCGCTGATGGTATCGCCTGTCCACAGTACATGGCTGATGCCACTCACCGTTGGATCATCGGGATGCACACAAGTTAACTGCTCTTGAGCAATGGTCCTGACGATAGGGCTCCACTTTAGTATGTCACCGGCACTCCAATGGCGCAGGCCTGGAAAGTTAGCTTGTGGGTCAACAATGACGTAGTAGTTTCCACCATATGAAACATCTACTTTGAGTGGTCCAAGCCCCGGTATGTCGAGTATTTGGTCTTGATGGGCCAAGTAGGCTGCTACATTATAGATTTTTACCCAATCCACTTTGTCTGCAGTTTGTTGATATTCGATACGGATCTGTCCAGCGGGGACATCCAGAACAAGTTGCCCGGGGGTTTTAGCAACTAACAGACCTGACTCTATTGCAGCAGTGACAGTGCCTATGGTGCCATGTCCGCACATAGGCAAGCAGCCACTAGTCTCGATAAATAAAATTGAGGCATCTGCATTGTCTGAACAAGGGGGATATAAAAAAGCACCAGACATCATATCGTGTCCGCGGGGCTCAAACATCAGCGCTTGGCGGATCCAGTCATACTCTTGAAGAAAGTGCTGTCGCTTTTCACTCATACTGTTGCCGTTGAGGTGAGGGTGGCCGCTGGTAACTAATCTGACTGGGTTGCCACAGGTATGAGCATCGACGCAAAAAAAAGTGCCTTTCTGCATGGAAATACTTCCTTGTTATCATTATTTTTAGGTGTTGTTCCGGCTAATAAGAGCCCAGGATTGGTGTATTCCAATGCAATGGGTTTAGGTATCCCTTTGGTTAGCCGATGTTGAAATCGCCGCGAAAACACGTTGCCAATCTACTTCATCTTAGACCTCTATTACTGCGCTGCAGTCTCGTATATTGTATGCATGTGTTTTTAGATTGAAAGTCATTTGTTATGGAAGTGTATGTAAAAAAAATACTACTAAAGTCACGCTTTCTATTGTATACAATATCCAAATAATAATGTTGGAGCAACCAAAATATGACGTCTATCACAATTAATTCTCAGCTTTCGGATAGTTTTAAACAATTTGTCACCATCGATGCGCATACCGAAGGGGAGCCTTTACGGATAATTATTTCCGGCTATCCAGAGATAAAAGGCGAAACCATTTTAGCTAAGCGAGAGTATGTGCAGGCACACCTTGATAGCTATCGTAAATTGTTAATGCATGAGCCTAGAGGTCATGCTGATATGTATGGTGCTCTTATCACTGAAGCTGTCACTGACGATGCTGATTTTGGCGTGTTGTTTTTACATAATGAGGGTTATAGCAGCATGTGCGGCCATGGCATTTTGGCGCTCGTAAAAGTGATGTGTCAAACCGGAGCAATTCAGTTAACGGCGTCTACTAAAGTTGATGCAAAAGTTATAAAAATTGATTCACCAGCGGGGTTAATTACCGCTAGAGCGTACAGAGATAACCAAGGAGAAATCCAAGCCAGCTTTATTAATGTTGACTCGTGGGCTGATGCGCTTGATTGCACTGTTGATGTCGCTGGATTTGGTATGGTGAACTACGATATTGGCTTTGGTGGCGCTTATTATGCTTATGTTGATGCTGACGCCCATGGAATTAGTTGTGATGCAAACAATGTCGCCGAGTTAATAGATCTAGGGCGTCGCATCAAATTAGCTGTTATGGATCAGCACTCACTTAAGCATCCAGTTGAGTCAGATTTAAGTTTTTTATATGGCACGATATTTACTTCTAAAAAAGTGACTAATCCTGAAGCTCATTCCCGTCATGTATGTATTTTTGCTGATGGCGAAGTTGATCGTTCTCCCACTGGTACTGGTGTCTCGGGCCGAATTGCTTTGCTTCATGCTAAAGGCGAGGTCACGCTCAAACAACCAATAATGATTGAAAGCATTGTTAATGGTCGCATGATTGTAAGTGCAACAGCGCAATCACAATTTCATGGAAAACAGTCTGTATTGCCAGAAGTTTCTGGTCGTGCATTTATCACCGGCAAGCATGAGTTTTACCTCGACCCAGAGGATATTTTCCAGAATGGTTTTATTTTGCGCTAACCGAAAAATGGACTCCATAACGATAAAGAGAAAAGCATGCTGGATATGAATCAAATGAATGACATAGCAACGTTAAATAAGGAACAGATCACAGTTGTAGGTGCGGGTATCGTCGGATTGTCTGCCGCAATTGAACTGTTGCGAGCCGGTTTTCAAGTGACTGTAATAGATAAGCAAGGTGTGGGCGAGGGGGCCTCGAAGGGCAATGCAGGGCATTTTGCAACAGAGCAAGTATTTCCCTTAGCCGATCCTGCAATGCTACCTAAATTGCCGGGAATGCTGTTAGATCCGCTTGGACCATTTCGGATCCAACCTCGTTACTTTTTTAAAGCGCTGCCCTGGTTTATACGGTTTTTAGCTAATATGTTGCCTTGGCGAAGAGCCAATAATAGCCGAGCGATTAAAAGTTTAAATCAAACGTCTATCTCGGCAATAAAGTCATTAGTTACATTTTGCGATTGTGAGCATTTGCTGACATTAAACGGTAGCTTATTGGTATTTGAAGGCACAACTGCGAAAGTGGTTGAAAAAGAGTTTGAGGCTTATCGCAATGCTGGCGTAGCGGTGCAGATGTTAACTGGTGATGAAGTACGTTTATTAGAGCCTTCATTAACTAGCAATATCACCCATGCGCTATATTTTACTCAAGTCGGACATACAGCTAATCCACATGCTTTATGCCTAGCTTTGGCGGCAAAATTTAAACAGATGGGAGGAAAAATTCTCACTGAAGAATTAGTTAATGTTAATGTTTCTGCAGAAGGTTCAGATATTGTTTTGCAAACCCAAACAGCTAAGCGGGTTAGCAAACGTGTGCTTATTGCATCTGGTGCTTGGTCAAAACCTTTTGCTAAACAGCTTGGCTACTCTGTGCCACTGGAAACAGAGCGCGGTTATCATTTGATGATGCCGCAAAAAAGTAGCCTATCTCGGCCGGTGGCCTCTTTTGAACGCAAATTTATTATTACACCAATGCAAACCGGAACACGTTTAGCTGGTACTGTTGAGTTTGGTGGCTTAGCTGCGCCATTGGTTGACGCTAGAGCAGACTGTTTGTTTCCTCACGCTAAAGCTTTATTGCCACAACTATTTGCAGATGCAAAAGTGTCTGACGGCGAACGTTGGATGGGCTTTCGCCCGTCAATGCCTGATAGCTTGCCTGTGCTTGGCCAGAGTCTAAAGCAATCGAATGTGTACTTTTCTTTTGGTCATCAACATTTGGGGCTGACTTGGTCTGCGATAACTGCGCGTTTGCTAGCAGAAGATATACAAGGTAAACAGCCGAGTATTGATTTAAGCCCTTATCGCATCGATAGGTTCAGTTAGTTTAACCTAATTGTCGTATCAGCTAATGTTTGAAGGTCTTGGTACTTGGTAAAACTGAGTATAGAGACTTTCAGCAATAGGAGAAAAATAGGGCAGCGTTGAATATGGAAGTGTGGTTTTTGTGCAGTTAGTGCATTTCTGCAGTTTAATTGGCCGATAAAAACTTGTATTGATGATCCTGTCGTTAATTGCAGTTAAATTGCTTCTTAAATTAATCACTAGTGAGACCGCGTATCAAAAAGCTATTATCTTATTGCAAAGCCGTGTTAGACGATCCGTTAAAAATAGTTGAAGATCTTTTATTGATTATTCAAATTTTGTTGGGCTTCGGCGTTATCTGGGCATTTTTCTCCATTTTTTATGCGTTAGGTGGGGGGACTGCAGCCGATCTTATTAGCCCAAACTCATGGTAATGTGCGCTAACTGATTAGTCAGCGCCTTAAACCTGCTATTTATCAAGATTGCAGACAAGCCAAATAGGCTTGTCTATTTTCATTTTCACCTAATTAACGGTCTATTCCCTTTCTACTGGCATCATAAATTGCTCAATCTCTTGGACAGTGCGAGGGACATCGGCAGATAAGTTTTCATATCCACTGTCAGTAACAAGAATATCATCCTCAATACGGATCCCCATACCTCGATAAGCTTCAGGTACATCGTCGGCGTTTAGCGGAATATAAATGCCGGGCTCAATGGTAAAGACCATTCCGGCTTCAAGTTGTCGCCAATTTCCTTGTTGATCATGATACGGACCCACGTCGTGAACATCCATCCCAAGCCAATGACCCGTTTTGTGCACAGTAAATCGCTTGTAGCTCTCAGTTGCCATGATCTCATCAATTGAGCCTGTAAGCAGCCCCAGCTCTTTTAACCCTTGAGCCATCACCTGCATACAGGTTTCATATAGTAGCTCCCATCTAGCCCCAGGCTTTACTTTGGCAATTGCTTGATCAAGGGCGCTTAGTACTAGTTGATAAATGGCTTTTTGCTCCGCTGTAAATCTGCCATTTACAGGGTAACTGCGGGTAATATCAGCGGCATAATGTTGAAATTCACCACCGGCATCAATTAATAGCATCTGTCCACTTAACAGTTCACAGTTGTTGTCTTCATAGTGCAAGCAGCATGCGTTATTACCTCCGGCGACAATATTGGGGTAGGCGACATCATTGCAGCCATATTTTGCGATTGTAAAGTCAAACAGGGATGATAATTCACGCTCGTTAACGCCGGGACGGCAAGCTTTCATAACGGCTTTGTGTGCGTTTATTGAAGCGCTGACTGCTGCTCGGATCTTTTCTAACTCATCTTGACGTTTTATTACTCGTTTTTTATGTAATATCTCAGCGAGGGGGATGATATGGGTAAATTGTTTTGGTGTATCAAAAGAGCAATGAAGTCTTTGATGATTTGCCCAATTAACTAATTGTGAAGAAAAGCGTCCCAATTCATCGCTAATATAAAGGTTTGCGATATTTTGTAGTAACGGCAGCAACTGAGCTTCAAAATCATTGATGCTGTAACCTTTATCTGCACCGTAAATAGCTACGGCACCAGCGACTCCTGCGCGTTCGCCAAAACTGACTTCTTGAGTTTGATCTTTGGGACGACAAAATAGCAAGTATTCACATGTTTGGCGCTTGATGAGTACAGCAACAGCATCAGGTTCATCAAACCCTGTCAGGTAGAGAAAATCATTATCTTGCCGGAAATGGTATTTAATATTTTTACTGCGTACTTTTTGTTGGTAGCCCGCGATTATAGCTAGGCTACCTTCAGGTAGTTCGGCCAGCAGTGCTTCGCGTCTTAGTTGGTAGACATCAGCCATAATATGTTCCTGTTGTGATTTTTTGTATATTTTATTCATTACACGATATTGGCATCTTTATAGCAAGTTCACGGTGCAATTTTTTGAAAGGGATGAAATAATAATAACTATTGCATATTAGAGAGAATGTATTGTGAATCGAGCGGTATTTTTAGACAGAGATGGCGTTATCAATTTAGATCACGGTTATGTACACCAAGTTGATGATTTTGAATATGTAGATGGTGTGTTTGACGCATGTGCTTCTTTAAAAGAAATGGGTTACTTGCTTGCTGTCGTCACTAACCAGTCAGGTATTGCTCGAGGCATGTATAGTGAAGACCAATTCCATTCTTTAACTGAATGGATGGATTGGAACTTTGTTGATAAAGGTGTTGAGCTTGATGGGATCTATTACTGTCCACATCATGCGGAAAAAGGTATTGGTGAATATAAAATCGATTGTGATTGTCGCAAGCCAAAGCCAGGTATGCTTAATTCAGCTGCAAAGTTTTTGAAAATTGATTTGTCACAATCGGTAATGGTTGGGGATAAACGTGATGACATGCTAGCTGCTCAGGCGGCAGGTGTACCTACGCGCATCTTAGTAAAAACGGGTAAGTCTGTTACTGACGAAGCTGTAGCTGCTGCGACAGTCGTTTTAGATTCGATTGCAGATGTCCCAGCTTACCTTACCAGCCAAGTCTAGCGACAACGAGGCAGAAGTCTTAACTAAATGACGAAGCAACACAGTCGATATTGGTCGTGACTGATTGCAGCTAATTAGCCTGTGTAAGATCAACTCTTACAGGCGACTTAGATTATGAGTTAATCGTATTATCAACGCCCCTGCTAACTATATGTAGCAGGGGCGTTGTCGTTTCACGATTTGTTTAACGACTAAAGCTGGCTAGGCCTTAGTAATATTCTGGCTAGACCTCAGTTATATATAATTGTTAACTGACAAAAGCAGACAGTGTGTAATGCACTTAATTTTAAATATAGTGAACAAACAAGCTATATCTTAACCTGCGTGAGAGTTGAACCAACAGTTGCTGCTGTTTAAAACCGCATAATGTGCAGTAAATGCACGCTCGATTCGAAAAAGCTAATTTTATTGCAAAAGGGGCTTGCGCCGATCTGAGATATGCCTATAATGCGCATCCACTGACACGGCACAGTAGGCCAACTAGCTAGCGTAACGCTAGATAGCACGGGACTTGCAGCAATGTTAGAGAGTTTAAATTCTTTGGGAATTAAGCTCTGGTGACAAGCGGTTTAAGAGCTTCATGCAATGACTTCTGATTAAGAAAGCATCGCTTGAAAAGCTTCTTAAAATAAACGCTTGACGCCAACAACGGGAAGTGTAGAATACGCAGCCCTAGCCACTTGAAGCGGTTCGCAAGAACACCAAGCTGGCAACGCTCTTTAACAATATGACAAGCAAATCTGTGTGGACACTCACAGAGATTAAGTTATTCGAAACTGCCTTACTTCTTTCTAGTAAAGAGTAAAGAGTGAAGCAGTCAAAAATTTCTTAATGAACGAGTGTTCATAGCAATATGTAAAAAGTTTGATTTTGTTTTTCCGAAACAAATCAAATCACAGAATTCATTGAGCAGGTCTTCGGACCATCAAAACTTTAATTGAAGAGTTTGATCATGGCTCAGATTGAACGCTGGCGGCAGGCCTAACACATGCAAGTCGAGCGGTAACACAAGGGAGCTTGCTCC
>NZ_JADX01000004.1:0-284874 GCF_000518605.1 Shewanella fidelis ATCC BAA-318
ACTGCATCCATGCGTTTCTGGCATTCGGCACATCCATGTGCCTTGCCTCCGGCTTCGAAGGCAAGCTTCTCCGCGTTCAAGCGAGTCTGAATACTACGTATTCAAAACGCCTCACTTTCAGCCCAATGTGTTCGTTGCACGAACTACGAGAGTTAGCGATATGTTTATGAGTACGAAGCTTTAGCGTAGTTGGCCATTTCTAGGCGCCAAATAGCGAGAATGTACTTACCTTCTAATGCTATGGGGGGATAGAGAGGAGTTGCGTAAAATACTGATTGGTATTCTTTCAGTAGAGCTACTCTATACAGCTAACCTTGTCTTCACTATCCACTGTTAGCTCAAGGACTTTCATATATTGGTCGTGAGTTACTGAGCCACAGCGTCCGTTGATATGTTGGCCTGACGATAACCTAATGTGATAAGCATAGTCGCCGTCTGCTTGATCTGTGCTGTAATGAATCCGTGCTGTTTTACTTGGAGCTATGTTATCAAAAACAAGGTTATTACTTGGAAGAGTGATCTCTACTCGAGTGAGTAGCTGACCTGATTGGTTAACTATTTTTACGCTTGGCATCATAAAAAGGTAAATATGGTAAGCGATAAATAAGCCTATAACTGAAATGAACAGAAATATTAGACAATTGCGCATTTACACTCCTTATAAATAGCAACGTGAATTTGCTTCACGCTTAGAGAGCTAAGTATAGAAAACAACTCAGTTATTTCATTTTATTTTTTAGAGTGAATTTGGTTAGTTTGTTAGGAGCGAGTCTACGCTGCAATAAAATTAGCCACGGGTTATCGTGATATCACTGATATAACCGTGCTCACTGGCTTGTAGTGCTTGCTTTAACATTGTGGCGGCTTCAGTTGCACTCATAAAGTTGTTTGTATTTGCCTGTTTACCACTGGTTGGCCAAAAGCCGGTATCCATACCGCCTGGGTAAACAGCAATGAGCTTCATTGGGCTTGTTTTTAGTTCTAAGCGTACTGATTCCACTAAACCTTTTACCGCCCACTTTGTTGCACAGTATGTTGACTCTTCAGCCTTAGCTGCAAGTGCCGCGGTAGACATCACGATGACAACCGTAACGGCTTGGTCTTTATAGCGCTTCACCGCTTCGCGAAGCATTAAAACCGCGGAAGTTATATTGTTGTCTAGCAGTTGCTTGATTTGCGCTAGCGATTGATTTTCGATTGGGCCAAAGTAACCACTGCCTGCACAATGGATGATCATATTTGGTGTTGTCGGCAAAGAATCAAATAGGTGGATAACAGATTGTTCATCGCTCAAATCACAAACATAGGCGATACTCGGTTGTTTGATTGATCCAGCAACCTGCTCTAACCGTTCTGCATTACGTCCTGTAATCGCAATATTATCTTGCTTGGCATAAAGCTTGGCTAATGAGGCACCCAAACCACTGCTTGCTCCGGTGATTAATATCATAGCTTTATGCTCCTTGTGTTATGTAGTTCGCTATTGTCAGCAGCTATTCGATTTCAATTATGGCTTGTTCAAAATCAATTGCTTGACCGTCATCGACTAGAATGGCACTGATCACGCCATCTTTATCCGCTGCAATACGGTTACTCATGGTCATAGCTTCAATGATACAAACGATATCACCGCACTTCACAGTTTGGCCTACATAACATAGTGGTGTCTGATTTTGTCTATCAATGAGATAAACAGTACCTACCATAGGTGAAATAAGTTGGTGAGGTTCATCATCAGTGTCATTTACATCATGGTGTTTAAGTTGCTGGCTTGGAATTGCTGCAGCAACACTGCTCGCCGGAGCTAGAAAGGTTTGGTTATTAGCTTGCATAGGCACAGGGCTGTGACGGCAAATCCGCACAGATTCTTCGCCTTCTTTGATTTCAAGTTCGGCAATATCAGACTCTTGCACTAGCTCGATGAGTTTTTTTATTTTACGAATATCCATAACGAGACTAGACCCTTATTGTTTATTTGATGTCTGCAAGCGGGCGACTGCAGCCTGTAGAGCAAATTGATAACCTTGGGCACCTAAACCACAAATAACGCCAATAGCTTTATCTGAGAAGTAGGAATGATGTCTAAAAGGTTCACGACTATGTACATTGGACAAATGTACCTCGATAAATGGAATGGCAACGCCTAAAATAGCATCGCGCAGAGCCACACTAGTATGGGTGAAAGCCGCAGGGTTGATAATTATCATGTCGGCATCAGTGTTATGTACTGCTTCAATTAATATGTGCTCTGCATTTGATTGGATATGCTCGAGTTGAACATTACTTTGTGCTGCACTGCGCATCAGATCTTGCACGATCTTATCTAGCGTATCATTGCCATAATGTCCTGGCTCACGGCGTCCAAGTAAATTTAAATTAGGACCATTAACTAATAAGATTTTTGCTTGGTTGCTCATGGAAATTCCCTTGAAATACATAAGTGTGGCGGCAAAGAACCACTTTACCTTTACCAGTGATTTCAACAAAAAAACGCGGGTTTGTCGATTATTGTTCTATGAAAGTAAGCAAATCTACCATTAGCATGTTAGAAGTTAATAACTGACTTTCGTTTGTCTTAGTGCTTTGGTGGCACCTTTTTGTTTTTTTGCATCGACACGCCGGCGCTGGCTACTTTTGGTTGGTTTGGTTGCTATGCGTTTTTTTTGCACTTGATTAACGCTGCTGACGAGCTCAATAAATTGCTCTAGTGCAGTTTGGCGATTAAAGTCTTGGCTGCGGCTTTGTTGGCACTTGATAATTATCTTGCCGCTTTTGGTTATGCGATGATCTGTTTTGGCGAGCAATCGCTGTTGATAAAACTCAGGTAATGAAGATCGACTAATATCAAAAATAAGCTGAGCCGCTGTGGAGACTTTATTGAGATGCTGACCACCTGCGCCGCTTGAACGAATGAATTGCCATTCCAGCTCATGGTCTTGGATCGATACTGAGTTTGATATTTTGATAACTGCCAAAGCTGTTCGCCTACGATTGATGGTTTACCTTACGCGTAACTAAGCGTAGGCTCTTTAGTTTCTTTTGCTCAATATTAACAGACTTTGGCTCAAAATAAGGAAGTGCTCAATTTTTCCTTAGCGGCAGGTTTGCTATTATCAAGCAATGTTGCAATCACTATTGATAATTACGGAGCCGAAGTATGCTGTGTAAGATCCCTGATATTACTGAGGGTGTGATCAGTTTATTTGCCAGTGGACGCTTATCTACCGAAGATTATGGTCTGATAATGCAACCGCTTATTGAACGCTACCGCGACACAAGCGGCAAGATTTGTATTTACGTAGAAGCCGATGTGTTGCTTGAAGGCTGGCAGCAGCAATCATTAGCGGGTAGTGGTGAAGTGCAGTTACCTAATTTTGACGCCTTAGTGCTTGTTGGCGGCCCTGATTGGTTCGGTAATGCGGTGCGCCTCATGGGACCATTTATGCAAGGTGAAGTTGCATGGTTCCCATTAGAACAAAAACAGTTAGCAATAGAGTGGATTGCAGCACGTACTTAGTTGTTATAATCAGCCACAATATCTGTTTTTATTTAGTTATTATATAGAAGGATTTATCCATGTCGTTATCTAAACTGTCAGGTCTGTCATTAGTTTGTGCATTGGTGCTTGGCTTAAGTGCTTGTGCCCCAGAAGTTGGCAGTGAAGCTTGGTGTAAGCAAATGAAAGAAAAACCATCAGGCGATTGGACAGCTAATGAAGCCACAGACTACGCTAAACATTGCGTATTTAAGTAAATATTCATTAGTTAAATAGTTAACAAAGAAAGTGAGAGCAAGTTCACTAACGACTAGATAATATCTTGTTTGCAGTGAACTTTCGTTTATTATGCAGGTCAGAATTGTTATCGCGAACTTATGCTTTAGCATACTAATAATACAATAGGTCAACTTTGCGTCTATTTACTCCTCAATCTCTATACAAAATGGCAGCTGCGCTGATTGCTGTTGTTGTTCTGCAATTTGCAGGCGGCAACCTTGGCATGCACCAGTTACATTTGGGAGATCATGAAGAGGAAAGCGCACCTCATCCGCATATTCAATTTACTGCAGATGTGGTTACACTTAGTGAATGTGTTGATTGTGCCTGTGCATTTGACTCGCCCGAGCAAGTACAAGAGCCTGAAGTTGCTCATAGCCATACGATAAGTAAAACCGAATCTAAAAACTTTGACCTTTGTTTAGATTGTCCATGTCATGGCGGTCATGTTACTGCGATGTCTCATGTTGCAATCGTTCCATCAGTCCCAGTTGGCGATGTGCTTAATAGCATTGATGGACAATATCTACCTCCTGAACAACTTCCTAATTACCGCCCTCCAATCGTTTAATCCTTCGATATTGAAGTAATACTAGGTCTTAATTCTTTACTGCTGACTCAGCTGTGAAGTTAACGCTTTTATTGGGGCTTTTACTCGCTCTAGTATTGGCTGAAAAGTCATATTTCAATGTCGTTAAATCTCTATCAAATACTGTGTGTTTTTTGCGGTTAACTTACCGAGCTTGAGCCTTTTGCATCTGGTTAACTGCTTAAATCTACACCTAGCTAATATTGATTTAGACCCTTGTAATTACGCCGTTTAACTTCAGGCTAGCGCTGTCGCTAGGCCCGATCTGTCACGGCAATATTTACTGGGTAACAGGATTTTTGATGAAAAAAACGATAATCGCAACTCTGCTGCTAAGTGTCTTAGCTGGCGGGGCGACTAATATCGCTATTGCTGCAAACGTTGAAAATGGTGGATTGACGTCACCACTCATGGCTAATGCAATAGTTCAGACACAACAAGTCGAGCTAAATGCTCAGTTTAGTCAATGGCTGCCACAGGTAATGGCACGCTTCAATAAGTTACCTGAAGTACAAGCTCAATCTGCGCGAGCAGCACAAGCTACGCTTAATATCGCTGCTGCTGATAAAGCAGTTTACAACCCGGAGCTTGGTTTGGGTTATCAAAATGCGACAGAAGATACCTACAGTATTGATATCAGCCAAACTATTGACTGGGGTAATAAGCGTGGAGTGGCAACTCGTATCGCTCAGCTTGAAAGTGAGATCTTACTTTCGAGTATCGCACTTGAGCGCAGCCAAATGTTGGCGGAGCGACTACAAGCATTAGTGGAGCAAAGCCAAGCTCTTAAAGCACTGGAGTTTCAACAGCAGCAATTTAAATTGGCTAAGGCACAACTCGATATAGCGCGTCAACGTACTGAAGTGGGCGACCTCTCGAGTGTTGAACTGCAATTAATGCAGCTTGATGTTGCCAGTAATGCAGCAGATTACGCATTAGCCGAGCAAGCCTCTATTGCTGCTGACGGTGCCGTTTTAGCCTTGTTTGGTGAGCATAAGCTGCCGTTCGCTGATTTTGTTACAGCGCTAATTCAGCAAGCCAATAGCCTTGATGTATCGCCACAATTGCCAGCACTTAAGAGTGCTTATCAGCAAGTATTAGTAGCAAAGGTGACTGCTGAGCAAGCCAAAGCAGATACAAGTGCAGACCCTAGTATTAGCCTAAGCGCAGAGCGTGAAGGCGATGAAAACAAGGTAGGACTTGGCCTATCTATCCCACTGCAAATTCGCAATAACTACAGCGAGGCTATTGCTGTTGCTAATCAAGGCATCATTATCGCTGAGCAAACATATCTGGCTCAAGAACGCACCTTATTACAGCAACAAGCGCAGTTTTCATTGAGTTTGCCAAGGCTTGCTGCACGTTACCAAGACTGGAGTGAGCTGGTACTGACTTCAGGTGCGCAAGCTGCCAAGTCATTGTCACAACAATGGCAGTCTGGCGACATTAACACTAGTGATTACCTGCAAAGCCAAAGACAAATGAGCGGTAGCTACTTAGCGGGGCTGGCACTTGAGTCAGCGCTTTATTCGAGTTGGCTTAGCTGGATGGGGAATAGCGGGCAGTTAGAAGACTATCTGAATCGTCAATTACCTAATCAAGACGCTGTTGCGGCAGCTCCGATTCAGAAATAACAAGGCTTTGAAAATGAAATTAAAAATGAATCTAGTCACCAAAAAAAATATGTGTACCGATATGAATAGCGCAGTGAAATTGAATAACTCTAGCTTTAACGTTTTCGGATTAAATGCAATTACACGGGCAATGAGTTTTGGCCTATTAATCAGTTTATCTACAGCGCTAATGTTACCTGCTTTAGCAACTGCTGGAGATGGCCATGATCACGATGCAGAAGTGAGTGTGGTTAAAGCGGCAACAGCTAAAGAGGTTGATGATGGACATGCTCATGGTACTGAAGAAGCGGAAGATACCCATGGCATAGTGTTAACGCCTGAGCAAAAAGCTTTGGCAGGCATTAAAGTTGCGCAGCTAAGTGAGCAAACATTTAGTTTAGAGTCGGTGGCGACAGCCACTTTAGTGGTGGATCGAGACAGAACCGTTACCATTGCGCCACAGGTTGATGTGCGTATTTTAAAGAGAAGCGTTGTACCAGGCCAAGAAGTGAGTAAAGGCGATGTGTTACTAACGCTTGGCGGCGTTGCTGTGGCTCAAGCCCAAGCTGATTATATTAACGCTGCAGCTGAATGGAGCCGTGTTAAGCGCATGAGTTCAAGTGCGGTTAGTGCTAGCCGTCGTCTACAAGCTCAAGTTGATGCTGAGCTTAAACGTGCCACGTTAGAGGCGATGAAGATGACACCTGCGCAAATTACTGCGTTGGCAGATGCGCCTGAAACCATTGGTAGCTATCAGCTTATTGCGCCAATTAGTGGGCGTGTACAGCAAGATATCGCCATGTTAGGTCAAATTATTCCGGCTGGCACTGCGTTAATGCAGTTAACTGATGAGTCGCATTTATGGGTAGAGGCTGAGCTGACGCCAGTGCAGGCTGAAAAGGTTAGTATTGGCAGTAAAACCGTCGTTAAAGTGGGCGATAAGAGCTTAGAGGGCAAGATTATTGGTCGTTCTCATGAGCTTGATAGTGTGACTCGTACCGAGCAAATCTTAGTTGCCTTTGAAAATGCGGGTCATGTTTTACATGCCGGCCAGTTTGCTGAGCTATATCTTCCAGATGCTTCTGAAGGTGGAGTGATTTTGCCTGATAGCGCCTTAACTCGCAGTAGCGATGGCCACTGGCAGGTGTTTGTTGAAGGGGATGATGGCTTTGAAGCGCTAGAAATTGAAGTGGTTGAACGTCAGCGCGGCATGAACCTTGTGCGCGGTTTAGCTAAAGACGCTCAAGTCGTGATCTCTGGGGCGTTCATTTTAGCTTCAGAGCAAGCGAAATCTGGTTTCGATATCCACAATCACTAAGAGACTTTCATTATGCTACAGAAACTAATCGACGTTGCAGTACGCAACCGTCTGATAGTGGTACTTGCGCTACTGGGTCTGATTGTTGCCAGTGTTGCCATGTTACCTAAACTGAACCTTGATGCCTTTCCTGATGTGACCAACGTTCAGGTTACGGTTAACACTGCTGCTGAAGGCTTAGCGGCAGAAGAGGTTGAAAAACTAATTAGTTATCCAGTTGAGTCGGCAATGTACGCCTTACCTGCGGTAACCGAAGTACGTTCTTTATCGCGCACAGGCTTGTCTATTGTGACCGTGGTATTTGCTGAAGGTACTGATATTTATTTCGCACGGCAGCAAGTATTTGAGCAGTTACAGGCTGCACGAGAGATGATCCCAGACGGGGTTGGTGTGCCAGAAATTGGCCCTAATACTTCAGGCCTCGGGCAAATCTATCAGTATATTTTACGAGCGACACCAGAGTCAGGTATTGATGCATCTGAGCTACGTAGTATTAACGACTATATGGTGAAGCTGCTCATGATGCCTGTAGGCGGGGTGACTGAGGTATTGTCTTTTGGTGGCGAAGTACGTCAATACCAAGTGCAAGTTGAGCCTAATAAGCTACTTAGTTACGGCCTATCCATGGCTCAAGTGACTAGCGCATTAGAGAGTAATAACCGCAATGCGGGTGGCTGGTTTATGGATCAAGGCCAAGAGCAATTAGTGGTGCGTGGTTATGGTTTGTTACCTTCTGGATATGCTGGCCTTAAAGCTATTGCGCAAATTCCATTAACCGAAGTTGCAGGTACGCCAGTGCGCATTGGCGATATTGCTAAAGTGGATTATGGCAGTGAGATCCGAGTTGGTGCAGTGACCATGACACGTCGAGATGAGGCGGGGAGCGCGCAAGATCTTGGTGAAGTGGTTGCAGGCGTTGTACTTAAACGCATGGGGGCTAACACTAAAGAAACCATTGATGACATTAGTGCACGTACCGCTATGATTGAGCAGGCTCTGCCAGACGGCGTATCTTTTGAGGTGTTTTACGATCAATCAGATCTGGTAAACCAAGCCGTAAGCACAGTGCGTGATGCACTGTTAATGGCATTTATGTTTATCGTGGTTATTCTGGCATTATTCCTCGTCAATATTCGCGCCACCTTACTGGTGTTGCTGTCAATTCCTGTCTCCATTGGCTTGGCTTTGTTGGTGATGTCATATTTCGGTATGTCGGCTAACTTGATGTCACTGGGTGGTCTTGCTGTTGCCATTGGTATGTTAGTTGACGGCTCGGTGGTGATGGTTGAGAACATCTTTAAGCATCTTACTCAGTCTAGTAAGCGTGAAGAGAGTGGTTCAGCATCAGTTATTGTCGGCCAAGTTATGCAGGCTGCAAAAGAAGTATGCAGTCCTATCTTCTTCGCGACAGCGATTATTATTGTGGTGTTTGCGCCGCTCTTCGCTCTTGAAGGTGTTGAAGGTAAGCTATTCCAGCCAATGGCTGTGAGTATTATCTTGGCTATGATATCTGCGCTATTGGTGGCATTAATTGCAGTGCCTGCATTGGCGGTTTATCTATTTAATCGCGGTGTGGTGTTACGTGACAGCGCTGTGCTTAAGCCAATTGAAACGTTATATCGTAAACTGTTAAGCGTAACCATGGCCCACCCAAAAACCTTGTTGATTGCATCAGTGATCATGTTTGTCATGAGTATGATGTTATTGCCAAGGCTTGGTACTGAATTTGTACCTGAGCTTGAAGAGGGCACCATTAACCTACGAGTGACGTTAGCCCCTACCGCTAGCCTTGGTACATCGCTTGATGTAGCGCCAAAACTAGAGGCACTGTTACTGGAGTTTCCTGAAGTTAACTATGCCTTAAGTCGTATTGGTGCCGCCGAGTTAGGTGGCGATCCTGAGCCGGTAAATAATATTGAAATTTACATTGGCTTAAAGCCTGTTAATGAATGGCAAAGTGCCAGTAACCGCTTTGAGTTGCAGCGCAAAATGGAGCAAAAGCTGAATGTTTATCCCGGCTTACTGTTTACCTTTTCGCAACCGATTGCAACCCGAGTGGATGAACTGCTATCAGGCGTAAAAGCGCAATTAGCGATTAAGATATTTGGCCCTGATTTGGATGTGTTATCTGAGCGTGGTCAGGTGTTAACTGATTTAGTCGCGCAAATACCGGGTGCGGTAGATGTGTCGTTAGAGCAGGTGAGCGGTGAAGCGCAGTTAGTGGTACGTCCGAAACGGGATCAGCTTGCTCGTTACGGTATTAGCGTTGATGAAGTGATGGCGCTTGTAAGTCAAGGCATTGGTGGTGGCAGTGCTGGCCAAGTCATTGATGGCAACGCGCGTTACGATATCTATGTGCGTTTAGCTGAAAAGTACCGTAACTCACCAGATGCAATTGAAAATCTATTGCTTACAGGTCTGAGTGGCGCGAACGTGCGTTTAGGTGAAGTTGCTGATGTGGCGATTGAAATGGCGCCACCGAATATTCGCCGTGATGATGTACAGCGTAGAGTGGTGGTACAGGCTAACGTTGCAGATCGCGATATGGGCTCTGTGGTCGACGACATTTACGCCATTGTACCTAAAGCTGAATTACCTCCGGGATACACAGTTGTGGTGGGAGGGCAGTATGAGAACCAACAACGTGCTCAGCAAAAGTTGATGTTAGTTGTACCAATCTCAATCGCGCTAATTGCCCTATTGCTGTATTTTTCGTTTGGCTCTATCAAGCAAGTTGGTTTGATTATGGCTAACGTACCGCTCGCTTTGATTGGCGGTGTTGTTGCGTTATTTGTAAGTGGTACTTACCTGTCTGTGCCAAGTTCAATCGGTTTTATCACCTTATTTGGTGTGGCTGTGCTTAATGGTGTGGTGCTGGTGGACTCTATCAATCAGCGCCGCAAACTGGTGGCTAGTGAAACTGATGCTTCTCTTTACGAGGCGGTTTATGAAGGCACAGTTGGCCGTTTACGTCCAGTATTGATGACGGCATTAACCTCAGCGCTAGGCTTGATCCCAATCTTGTTGTCTTCTGGTGTGGGGAGTGAAATTCAACAGCCTTTAGCCGTGGTGGTTATTGGTGGTTTGTTTAGTTCTACTGCACTTACTTTGCTTGTTTTACCGACAATTTATCGTTGGATTTATCAAGGGCGTAGCTAATGCCTGAAGCGGTTACAGCTCAGTTGGGTTGTAAACGCTTCATTAAATACAACTCCATTTGGATGATGGAAAAAGCCTAGGAAGTGAGTGATGCATTAGTCTGCCATCCTATATCTTTGGCTTTTTTAGTTACGGTTTACCAACTGATTAACTGCACACTATTTATTTGTGAATGAGCCTTAGCTCAAGGTGATGCCTAACCTACATGAGTAAAGCGTGTTGCTATCTGCTTGGTTTATTTAGTACGCGGAGCCGGATTGCTCCGCATTTTTACTTTTGTGGCTATTTTTCTAAGTTATCTATGAATTGTAGTCGACTGGCGATTTGAGTTTTGTTCACTACACTCTGTATACGGCGATTATGGAAGGTGGCTGTCGGCGCAAGGAGGTGCGAAGTGTTATTTAGATTACGCTGGAGCTTAGTGGCTATTTTGGTTATAGCGTTTAGCTCATACCTATATTTGACGGTGACCAAAGTTGAACCTTCAAGCCCTAAGATGGACAGTTCACTGTTTAGCACTCAATCAAAGCCGTTATCTAGTCATTCTTTTTCAGTTTCAGCAATCCCAATTTCTTCAATTAACCCCGAGCAAAAACCTTTACTCAAGCTGGGGATGCAGCTGTTTCTAGATCCAAGGCTATCTTCAAGCGGTAAGGTAAGTTGTGAGTCCTGCCATCATATCAATGATAACGGTGCAGAGCTTATTGCGGTATCAACTGGGGTGAATGGCCAGGGTAATCGCAATTCTCCAACAGTATTTAATGTGGCATTTAATACACGTTTCTTTTGGGACGGTAGAGCTAATAGCTTGTATGAACAGATTGACGGGCCGATCCATAACCCGCTCGAGATGGATACGAGTTGGCAAGATATTATTGTGAAACTGAATGATGAACCTCGCTATACCAAAGCATTTAACAGTATTTATGAGGCCGGAATAACTGAAGCAACGATAAAGCATGCGCTGGTTAGTTTTATGGAGCAACTTAATACACCGGGTTCCGCATTTGATAATTACCTTAATGGTGATGAGCAAGCGCTTTCCGCTACTGCACTTAATGGCTGGCATAAATTTCGTTCTTTAGGGTGTATTTATTGTCATCAAGGGCAAAATATTGGTGGTAACTTGTTTCAGAAATTTGGAAGTGTGCATGCGGTTACCGAAGCAAAAGGAGATTTAGGTCGCTATTCGATTACTCAGCAAGGTGATGATAAACATGTATTTAGAGTGCCAAGTTTACGTAATGTTGCTAACACTCCACCTTATTTTCATGATGGTCGTACAGCTAGCTTAGAAGAGGCTGTTATCGTGATGGCAAAAGTACAGCTTGGTAAAGAGCTTGAACCGACGACATTAATCGAGCTTGTGGCGTTTCTTAATTCGCTTTCAGCCCCAGTACCTGAGGTAATAGAGGAGTTGAGCCAATGAGAGCGTTAAGCTATCAGCAAAAGAGCTATGGGTTAGTATTTATGGCACTGGTAGCTGTGATGCTTCTTGTGGGGTTATTGGCCAAGCTCAGTTTAGTACAGCAATATCAATATGCTTATACCGAGCTAAGTCATCAAGTGTTACTTATTCGAGACCAAGTATTTAAAGTCAAAGTTAGTGATAATCAAAGCTACGATAACCTTTCTCAATCGTTAGTAAGAGTTGAGCGTCAAGTGCAGCACTTACAGCAGTTGCTACAAGAGCCTTCTAGCGTAGGCGCTTCTATGATTGTAGATAATGCTATGCAGTTGCATGCCAACGAGTTTTCTTTAGGCGTTGAAAACCTGGTGGCGAATCTTGAAACATTATTAAGGTTAAAGATTTCTCAAGAATACTCGACTCATACCGTTAGCTTGTTACAACAAGAGTTATTAGGTCGTTATGCTGATGCCGAAAGTAAAATGTATATTTTTGCTTTGATTGCCGGCACTCCTCAGGTGGGGATCACTCACAGTCCGGTCTTTACAACGAGTCAATATCAAAGCTTGGCAGTACACAGTGAATTATTGGTACAGTTAGATGAACAAATTAAGCTTAAAAGTCAGCAAGTATTTGATACTCAAATTAATAGTAATCTTGCCGTTCAGGCTCGCTTTTGGTTAACGTTAGTCGATGATATTAAATTTTATCTGTTATTGGTGATTTTTTGCTTACTGTTAATTTTTGCAATTAACTATCGTGTACAGCAGCGTGAGCAAAATCGTAAAGAAAGCAAAATACGGTATGAATTATCTGAATCTGAGAAAGAAAAAGCGCAGCTATCGTTGGTCGCGGAGCATGCCCAAGATGCCATTATTATCACCGATGATACAGGTCGCGTAACTTGGGTTAATAAGGGATTTGTTAATCTATCAGGCTATTCTCCCGAAGAGATAAAAGGAAAAAAACCAGGCGCTGTTTTACAAGGTGAAAACACCTCTAAGCATGAAGTCGATAGAATCCGCCAAGGCATTATGCGACAAGAGTCCATTAAGTCTGAATTGATCAATTATCATAAAGATGGCAGTGAATATTGGATAGATATTGCAATAAACCCAATTTTGGATCCTGAAGGAAAACTAACCAATTATATTGCAGTTGAAAGAGACTCAACTGAGCGAAAACAGATGCAAAGCGAACTAGAGCAAGCTGTAATTAAAGCCGATGTTTCCAACAAGGCTAAATCAACTTTTCTTGCGACCATGAGCCATGAGTTACGCACACCGCTGAACGGTATTCTTGGTATGGCACAAATCATTGAACCTAGCTTAGAAAACCCTGAACACAGGCAACAGATTAGAATTCTTTTGGAGTCAGGTAATCACTTAACTTCATTGCTAAATGATATTTTAGATTTTTCCAAGGTTGAAGAAGGCAAGCTATGTTTGGAAGATGAGCCGTTTCAATTATCGACAGTTATTGACCCTATTATTAGTACTTACTCTCCAATTTGTGCTGAGAAAAATATTGGTTTTGAAGTTAAAAATAGTATTAATCCTGCGCAGTCATTTAGAGGTGACAAAGCTAGAGTTAGGCAGATAATTTATAACCTACTTAGCAATTCGGTGAAGTTCACTCAAAGCGGACGTATCACTTTATCATTTAGTCAGGCTCTTGGTGAAACGGCAGAGTCAGGTATAGCGATAGTGATTCAAGACAGTGGTATAGGTATTAGAAAAGATCGGCTCGAGAGTATTTTTGATCCCTTTACTCAAGCGGAGTCATCGACAACTCGTCAATATGGAGGCACAGGGTTAGGCTTGTCGATTGTAAAGCAGCTCGTTGAACTCATGGGCGGCAAGATTCAGGTATCGAGTCAAATAGGGCTTGGAACACGCTTTGATATTTTCATTGCTTTAGAGCGCGCTAAGAATGTCACCTATGAGATTGATACACAGCCTGTTACGCAAGTGCTACCTGAAAAACTACGAATTTTAATTGCTGAAGATAACAAGGTGAACGCGTTAGTTGCCAAAACATTTTGTCAGCGTTTAGGTCACACTGTTGAAATTGCCTATAACGGTCTCGAAGCGATAAATATTCTGAAACATCGCCAGTTTGAGCTAATCATAATGGATAACCATATGCCAGAGATGGATGGCATTGAAGCAACCGAATATATTCGTAAAACCCTCAAATTGTCGGTACCAGTGTTTGCATGTACCGCGGATGTATTTAAAGAGGCACACGATAATATGATTCAGGCTGGGGCAAATCATGTTCTAACTAAACCACTACAGGAACAGAGCTTTAGAGATGCACTGTCTCAGTTTGCACACTTGATAAATAAGCCACAAGGGGCTGCAACTGTCGATAATAAAGTCGTTGCATTATCACGACATCAACCACAAGAACTAAATACCACAGAGGCAGATATAGATTATCGTCAGTTACGAGCATTAGTTGCTAATGACGCACATCGCTTTAGTCTTTATATAAATGAGTTTAATGAGTTTGCAGAGGCCTCAATTACTAAATTAATTTCGGCTTATGATGCTGACAATGCAGCTGATATCTACCAATTATCCCGACTTATTAGCGACAAAGCGGAATCTTTTTTCTCTGCTAGGATCCAAACGTTATCTCGGGAAATTGCTGATACTCTTGAGGCGGGCGATTCAGTGTTATCGAGTCAATTAGAGTTAGAGCGCTTACAGCATTTAATTAATTTGCTTGAAGTAAATATTCACCAAAATCAAAGGTTGCTCCAAGAACAATCTAATGACTCATCAACTGAAGTGGGCTGAGGCAAGATGATAACCTTAACTCAAGGATACCAGCTGATCAAAATTGAGAGTTAGCAACTAAAATGAGAGGTATTTAGCTGAGATGAATAACAAGATTTAAGTCGTATTAATTAAAGCTGATTGGAGCATTTAGAACATGACTTATAGCAATTTGAGCTCGCTTTTAGCATTGGTTTTATTACAAAGCATGACTTGGGTTAATGCAAATCCATGGGAGGCAATTGATAACCCTTACGGTAATCAAGCTGCAGCGATAGGCGGTTATGCCAATGGCTGTTTGCAAGGAGGGCAAGCTTTGCCTATCGTTGGAGATGGTTATCAAGTTATACGAACCAATAGGCAACGCTATTATGGTCATGAGGTTTTGACAGGATTTGTGAGAGACTTTGCGACCAATGTTAAACAGCAAGGTTTCAATGACCTATTAATTGCGGATATGTCTATGCCAAGAGGTGGTAACTTTACTCAGGGGCATAGTAGTCATCAGATAGGCTTAGATGTGGATATTTGGTTTCAGCAAGCAAGTAGGCCACTAACTAAAACGGAACGAGAACAACCGCAACCGTTAAAGTTTGTCGATAAGAAAAAGTTTTTGTTAGACAACAAGATTTGGACTAATGCACAAACCCAAATGTTGAGAATTGCCGCTGAAGATGAGCGTGTCGCGAGGATTTTTGTTAGCCCTGTGATTAAACAGCATTTATGCAATTTAGAATTAACCAATAACGCTTGGCTCAATAAAGTACGGCCTTGGTGGGGGCATACCTACCATATGCATGTTCGTTTGCATTGCCCTGAAGGCGACAAGCTTTGTCAGAATCAAGCCCCGATCACAGCTGGTGATGGCTGTAATGAGCTGAGCTGGTGGAAAAAACAGTTAACAGGTGCACCGGTTAAGCCGCCGGCAAAGCCAACGACTAAACCGAAAAAGAAAAAGCCTAAAGTGAAACCTCAGCAATGCAGCCATATACTGTCAGCAAAATAGCTGCATTTGACTGGGTTACTTACTTAGCTATAAGCATTTACGCGCTCAGTGCGTAACCACCTTTTAAGTGTGCAACTTGGGTAAAGCCTAAGCGATGCATAGCCTGAGCAGCTACGAGCGAGCGGCTACCACTGCGACAAACTAACACCCAAGGCTGCTGTTTTTGATCTTGATGTTCTTTAATAAATTGCACCAGACGGGTTAACGGTACGTTGGTACTCTTTGCTTGAGAATGATTAAGAGCATATTCGTGAGGCTCGCGAATATCAATAATTCGGATTGAAGCATCGCTACTTATCGCCTGATTTAAACTGCTAGTATCATATTCTTTAATCTTAGATTTATCGCAACTGCCAACATAGGCCCCGCACATTATCTCTGTGCCAACTTCATCGACAAGGTGACTATCTAACTGTGCTTTGCGGCTGATGAAATCCGTTTCGGAGATCTGTTCATTCATAACGGCATTCAGTAACGGATTCCGTGCCACCTCTGCATCAAGGTGAGTGGTAAATTCGTTATTATAGTCATGGCTAGCGCAAATCAAGGTATTGCTATTAATTATTGTTTTTAGGTGCTTTAGGCTATGAAACAGCGCGGCGCTAGAGCTTGAATCAAAGTTGGTTCGGCCAAGGCTTCCCATTAAAATGGTGTCGCCGCAAAAAGCATATTCAGCTTGAGAACTGTTATGTTTTAGCTCGGCATTATTGCGTAGGATTAAACTGATACTGTCGCTGGTATGCCCAGGGGTTGCGACCTTAATTAGCTGTAAATCGCCAATGTTAATCGCATCAAATTGCTCGCCAGCATGGTTTATGGTTTGAGTCATATAAGGCCAGCCTAACAGGTCACAATCTTGCTCAGGTAAGTACCTATTAGCTAATACTTCTCGTCCAGAAACATGATCTGCATGACCATGAGTATCGATTATCGCCACCGGAGTCAGCTGTTGGCATTGCAGTAAAGTATCGAGTCTTTGTTGAAGTTCTGGCAGCGGATCAATGATTAAAGCTTGTTTACTTGCTTTGTCGATATATACCCAAGTGCAACTCGCACCAAAACGTAGTTGAAGTAGTCCATCAAGTGCGACTTTGTTGTTAAGTTCGTTTGCATCATGTTTATGATTATTGGCGTCAAGCAGCATGCAGCTTTGGGTTAGTGCTTGCGAAGCCGATTTGATGCGCTCACAAGCAGCATCAATATCTGCTTGGGTTATTGCCGGGCCAAACGACATTCTAATTGCTGACTCACTTTGCCATGCCGGTAGACTCATGGCGTCGAGAACGAAGCTGCGAGTGACTTTAGAGCTACAGGCTGAGCCAGAACTAACTCGAATATTGGCAGCATCGAAAAGATCCATTATCTCTTTGCTGGTAAAACCTTGAACAGCAAAGTTAAGGGTCGTTGGTACGCTATGAGTAAAGCTGTTGTTAAATACCACACGAGGAAAGCAAGTCGTTAAAGTTTGCGCAAGCTGATTACGGTATTGGTGTAAGGTTTTACTGTCGCAAAATGCAGAGTTGTGGCTGCGCAGTAGCATATCAAAAACAACATTGAGTGCTGCCATGCCCGGCAGGTTTTCGGTACCTGAACGTAAGCCACCCTCTTGACCACCGCCTGCAATAAAGGGAGTAAAAGGGGCACTATCACGAATATAAACAAAGCCAATGCCTTTTGGCGCGTAGAGCTTATGGCCGCTAAAAGGAGCGTAGTCGATACTGGTTGCTTGCAAGTCTAGCTGGATTTTACCTAAGGCTTGTACGCAGTCTACCATCCAAAAAACACTTGGATTAACACTGCGGATTGTGTGTTCTAAAAGTTGTAGATCTTGGTAAACGCCGGTTTCATTGTTGACCGCCATAGTACAAATCATTAAAGCGCGAGCTGCATTCTGGCTGATGAAGTCATGATCTAAGATCCCGAATTCATCGACTGGGATGGCAATCACTTCAGCGTTGATATCCAGTACCGATAGCCAGTGTTTTAGCGACTCTGGTACCGCTTTATGTTCGGTTGCACCATATAACACGCAGGGTTTTTTATGAGTGTCATTTTGACCGTGGTCAATAAGTGGTTTAGCGGCGATAAGCGCAGACAAAATAGCTGTTTGAATGCCCTCCGTCGCGCCGCTAGTGAAAATAAGTTTTCCCTGACCAGTACCGAGTAAGCTTTGTGCTCGACGACGAGTTTGTTCCATCAAATCTTTTGCTTGTAAGCCAGTAATATGACTACTACTAGGATTACCAAAAAGTGTCTGCATTGCTGCCATCGCTGCCGAAGCGGCCTCAGGTAATACTGGCGTTGTTGCATTTGCATCAAGATAGATTTGGCTTAACTCGTTGTGGTTGCTCATTTTTATCGGCTCTTTATTGTTATTGTTAGCGGATAGGTCTTATATTTCTTTTTGGTATAACTAATTCTGGGTGGTTATATTAGCAGTTTGGTAATAATGATCAAGATCACATTTTCGTTTGGTAAGAGAGCCGCTAAGAGTGTTGATTATTGCTGGATATGAGCTTGAGGGGCGCACAATAAAAAAGCGCCATATGACACTAATCAACATAAGTTAGTCGCTCAGCGAGAGCGCAACAGTTGAAAGACGAGCATTAAGAGTCACTGTGTCAGAACCACTAAAACTCGCCATTCAGGAGCGTTTTCGGCTGCCAACTTCTGCGTTGACTAGCTTTATAAAGGCACAACCATCATAAAGCTATTCGTTTTCAACTAGTTTGCTAAAAATCGCTCTGAGCAGATCAAATTCTTATATTATTGCTATAAGGCGCTTTGAGTGGATTTATTTAATTAAGGTTTTGTTTGGCCTCATCGATTAACTGCTGCCACTGTGGGTACTTAGCAAAAGTTTGTGGTAAATCGCCCCAAGGTGCCATGACTTGTTGCTGATAAGCTGTTGAATCTGCATGTCCTTGTTTTAGCTGGTAGAGATAATAGAAGGCAGAGGCTCGGTAGTTAGCCGCGCAGTGCACTAAAATCTGTTTACCTTGGTTAGCGTCCATAATAGCAAAAAACTGCTGCAGGTTTGCCTGTGTTGGTTGTTGCCAATCCACATCTATTTGTGCGTACTCCATGCCTGCTTGTTTCACGAGCTCAGCTTCATCTGCATAACCTGAAGAGTTATCTTTGGGAATAAGGTTAATCACTAAATCAACACCCGAGTCTTTAAGCGTTTTGAATTGAGACTTTGTTGGTAAGCCAGCAGTTATTACCTTATCACTACTAAATTGCACCGCTTTGACTTGTTGTAAATCATCAGGGCTGATAGCTGCCAAAGCCACTGGGCTAAGCAGGCTAGTTAATAATAGAATCAAGCGCATTTGAGGTCCTGTTATGTGCTTATTATCAGTAGTTATAAGAGCTTTTTTTGAGGATAAAGTTCAAGGTAGGTGTTTAAAATTGCAGTGCAAAGCGAGCAGCTTTAGCCTGAGCTAAGCTAGGTGATTAGCTTAGCCCTTAATTGTGAGGTTATTAGTTGAAAACTAGACTTTTACCTTAATAACCACTTTACGTACTTGAGTGGCGTTGTCACCTGCGCCTGGCATATGGATATCCCCAGGGAAGAAGAGCGCAAACATGCCTGCTTTTAGTGGAATAAATGCTGCATTTTCTTTATTAGATTCATAATCATAATTGGCATAATCATGGTCTGCAAAATAAGCTTTAGATGGCGTTTGTCCAGCTAATGGTAAGTAACCAAACTCTTCTTCACCGCTAACAACATATTGCACGTCAATATATTGCTCATGGGCTTCAAAAGGCTGCTGTTCTTTAGGCTTAGTTTGGTAATCGTTAACGATAACAAATAGGTTGTTACCATCGAGCTCATACTTACCTACATCTAATTGGCTAAAGTCTGTCGTGGCTAAATGCTCGAGCGCGCGAGCAATACGCGGATTAATTGCGCTATAGATATCGCGGTTAGCTAAAGTATCAACAATCATGATTTTCTTACCCTTGGCCGAACTAGACCGAAAATTGGTTTAACAGTGGCAGCGAAAGTGTGCCGTGCAGATGAGGAAGTGTAGCGCTAACTCGCCTTAGAGGATACAAGAGTTAACTTCAAATGTTATGCCTTTTGCCTCGAAAGCCTGTTTAAGTTTTTTGGCCAACCTCGATTTAACCCTTAAAGGAAAGTTGATCTTACCTTTGGCTGAATGAATAAAGAGGTGATCACCAATGAGACGCACAGAATCAATATCTTGGTAATGTAGGCTTAAGCTGGTTGGCAAACTGAAATCTGAGTTCTGCTGCATTTTGATAAAACTGACTTTTGAACCGCCAAAAATAACTCTTTGTTGCCAGCATAAGCGCACAATGATAATGCTTACTGAACAGGGGAGCACTAATGAAGCGTAACCCCAAAAGTTATCTAAGTTGGATGACAGCGAGCAGATTAAGCCAATGTTAAAAAAAATTACCCAGTAGCCCAGTTTGGGAAAGGTGTTAATTACGGTTGGAGTCGAAATAACAGTATTATCCATAATACTTTCTTAAGTTGTGTCCATTTAGCTTAAAGAATAACCTTATACAAAGGTCGATTTAAAGTAACAAGAATAAAAAATAAGGATATATGTGTCTTCATTACGGTTTATTGCTGGCCCTAAAGCCTATAAAACGCTGAGCGAAAATGAGTTTAAACCTGAGCTGTTCACTCAATTGCTTGCTGCATCTGGTGGGCCTAAATGGATTGGAATAGCAGGCTTAGATCGCTATTTATTTAGTGAGTTTTTTAAAGATTTAAACCATCCATTACACACTTTAGGAGCATCATCTGGAGCATGGCGTCTTGCTTGTTTAGCCCAGCAAAATCCTGCTAGCGCTTACGATAGATTGGAGCAGTTATATATTGGTCAGCGCTATGATACTAAGCCGACCGCCAGTCAGATCTCGGCGAATGTTGCAGGTATTATCAGTGGCATTTTAGGAAGCAATGGCGCAGCAGAGATTGTTGATAATCAGCATATCAATAGTCATTTCATTACCTGTCAGGCAAGGCATATTAATGGTGCTGGTGGACGCTTACCATTAGCTACAGGGTTAGCGACAGCTGCAATGACCAATTTAATCAGCCGTAAGAGCATAGCTTGGCACTTTAGACGCTGTGTGTTTGCAGCTAATCAACAAGAGTCTGCTTTTGCTGGGCTTAATGATTTACCTAGCCGCTATTACGACTTGTCACACGCTAATATCCATCAAGTACTGTTAGCGACAGGCTCCATCCCTTTGGTGCTTGCGCCAGTAACCCAAATTGACGGCGCTCCGCAAGGACATTATTACGATGGCGGGATTACTGATTACCACTTTGATCTACCGTTAACACAGAGTAAAGGCCTGACCTTATATCCCCATTTTTACCCACATATGGCGCCAGGCTGGTTTGATAAATCACTGTCGCGGCGTTTTGCTAAGCAAAATTATGACAACGCTTTGATTTTGGCGCCATCAGATGCCTACCTACAAGGTTTACCTTACGGCAAACTGCCAGATAGAGATGACTTTAAACAGTTAGATAGCGACACTCGAATTAAATATTGGCGTCAATCCGCCAGTATGAGTCAGGTATTAGCTGATGACTTAGCGAGTGTTATTAATCGCAACACCTTGCTAGAACGCTTAGAGAGATTGTGATTTAGCGAGCTCTTTGTGTAATAAACCGCTGCATTTGTCTGTCTTAATTAATAGTGAGTTAATTTCGTGTCACTGGATGAAATTTGTTCAGCTGCTACACTTTAGCTTTATTGGACAGCGCCGAAATGATGCTACCTACCTGATTAAAGGGGGGAGGTTATTATGCAAACACAAGAAATGGCATTGCTAACCCATGACACCTTGTTGTTACCTGAAGGGCGAGTTGAGATCCGTGTGATTGATCCTCGATACTTGAGCATGATCGCTGAAATTCTTAAGGGGCACTATCCATTGGTATTTGGCATGAAAAAGGCTAACGCTGAATTGCCCTGTTATGACATGGCGACTCAATGTGAAATTATTGATTTTAATCAACTTGATGATGAGTCTTTAGGTATAGTGCTCGAGGGGAAGCAGAAAGTAAGAGTCTTATCCGCAGCTCAGCGTCGTGATGGTATCTGGATTAGTCGAGTATTACGCAGTAATAATTGGCAGCAAGAGCCTATTTACGGCGAGTTTGAGTTGATCAGTGCAGCGTTAGAACAGTTTTATGAAGTTAATCCAGATCTCTTTGGTCTCTATGATAATGATATCCACCTTGAAGATGCGACGTGGGTTAGTCAGCGTTGGTTAGAGGTCTTGCCGCTATACAACCAAGATAAGCAGCGTTTGCTTAATCAGCCGAATTGTCATCAAACAATGAACTTTGTATTAGAGTTGATTAAGTCTCATGCTCGGGATAATCAACACTCTTAATGACATTGAGGTGAATATAGTTGCGAGTCCGCAGAGTTTTTTTGCTACAGTAACGCCTCTTTCATTAAGTCCAACTATGTTCTAAGTCTTATGAGCTCTACAATTCGTGCTGCGCAAGCATCTTATGTGGTACTACCTGCAACAGTATCCGACAAACCCACAGTGCTTAGCTTTTTGATTAGCAAGTTTCCTGCGATTTCTGCTGAAGTGTGGCAACAACGGATCCTTGATGGCAAAGTGCATTGGCAAGATGGTAGCTTGATTACTCTGGATAGCGCATTTAAACCAACTGCACGGGTCTACTATTATCGTGAAGTTGCGCAAGAGTCTATGATTCCCTTTGCTGAGCAAGTACTACTGCAAACAGACAACTTTATGTTGGTGTTTAAACCTCACTTTTTACCTGTAAGTCCAAGTGGAAACTTTATTAATGAGTGCCTGATTAATCGTTTACGTATCAAAACAGGCAATCAGCAGATTGTGGCTGCTCATCGTCTAGATAGAGGCACTGCTGGGATTATGTTGATGAGTGTTAATGCAGCGACTCGCCACGATTATCATCAGTTGTTTAAAGTTGGCGAGATCCACAAGACTTATCAAGCCATTGCACCGTTAAATAATGAGATAAAAACGCTAATCGCAAACGACAAATTAGCTTTACCTATGGCGTGGACGATTAAAAACCGACTGGTGAAAAGTACGCCGAGCTTCCTTATGCGTATTAGCGACGGCGAAGCGAATAGTCATTCAGAGATCCGCTTAATAGAGGTATGTCATGGCTATGGCTTATTTGAACTTGAACCTATCACAGGTCGTACTCATCAGCTAAGAATGCACATGATGAGCCTTGGTATGGCTATCGCTAATGACAATTTCTATCCAGAGCTACAAGCAAAGGCTGCAGATAATTTTCAGCAACCTTTGAAGCTTATGGCTAAGCGGTTGCGGTTTATTGATCCGCTTAGTAAGGTGGCGGTTGATGAATGTTGCGATGGTTTTGTATTGGCAGAAGAAGTTGCCAAATTACCTCAGCAGATATAAAGCGCTAGTGTCTAGGCGGTAAAAACTCAGTTTCACTCATGTCGCTATGTAGCACGCTGATCTTGGTTGGCGCGCCGCTTGAGGCAATCTCGACAATACCAATACCACTCTTATTTACCAGTCGTTTGCTGCGTTCTGCATTTGGGCGTCTGCCTCTAATAGACATGCGCTTACGCTTTGTAAAAAAGTTTAATGGAGAAAAGTGGCCGTATAGCCAACCATTAAACTTATCAAACACAGGTAGTAATTTTTCTGGAAATTGGTTTTTAAGACCACTACTGGTGATTTGATAGATCTGTGGACCAGCCTGACGAAAACGAATACGAATATCGTAACTAAACGAATAGTGAACGTCGCCTGATAGAATGATGAATTGTTCAGGTGTTTTCCTGTGTTGGAAAATGCTCAACAGTGTGTTTGCTGTGCCCGGATGTGCCATCCAGTTTTCCGCATCGACTAACAATGAACCACCAAAAAATGTGGCGATACGCTGAATCGTTTCAATTAGCTTTACACCGTACATAGGCGCGGGTGACACGATAACCACATTAGGTTGATTGACCAGTTCTGCTTGAAACTCCATTAGCGCTTCCCAGTCCATTAGTCCTGATGGTTTGCCTAAGTTTGATTCGCTGCGCCAGCGGCGAGTACGGGTGTCGAGTACCAGTAATTTTGGGGTGGTTTGCAAGCTGTAATGCCAGTGCTCAAAGGCCAATAGCTTATCAATTAGGCTATCTTGTGCTTCAGGGGTTGGGGCAGCAAAAAAGGCATCGAGATCAGGAGTGATTTCGCTATCAAAGCGTTTTGGTGCATTACCTAAACCTTGAAAAAGCGTATAGGCGATAAGGGCATTACCTATGATGCGTTTAGAAAAAGCATGTCCGTAAGCAGCAAGCTCCCATCTTGCTGTGAGGTTCCAGTCATCGGTAACGTCATGATCATCAAAAATCATATAAGTCGGAATATGCGCCATTAGACGACGCACTTGTTTTAAGCCAGCTTTAAACGCCAATAAATGATCCCATTCACGCTGCCAGCGTTGATTGTTGGCTTGGCTAAGACCTGCAACTTGCTTGGGGATTTCAATCAGCTCCCACAACTCAGGTGACCAGTACAATAGGTAAAGTGCGATTAACTCGTTAAGGCTAACGAGGTGGTTTTCGGCCAGAGATGAAGTGAAAATCGGGTGATTGACATACCAACGAGCAATAGCCGTTTTAGCTTTGTATTGCGTTTTTGGCAATAGATCTAAGTGCCGTTTATACATAGCTGCAGGTTGATAGCTTATTTGGCTCGAGTCTTGTAACGGTGCGTCAACAAATTGTTCTTGCTCTAGCCCTAATAGAGAGATTACTTGACCTATAGCATAAAGCATTGGGCCGGCGATATCGTCTACGTAGACTTGATCACCACTCATCATTAGTAGCGCTGGCCGCTGGGTGATATCTGTGCATTGTGCGAGTTGGGTGTCGGCGGCAACAAGTGCGTCACCACTATGGTGGTGGGCGTTACGGCAAGAGCCATGCAGTAGCTTGTTGATATGGGGCTTAATAATAAACTCACCAGATTGGCGCTGTGGATAGCTCAGTGCGTCAATATCGTCGAAAAGCGCTTGGTTACCACTATAAACTTGATATTGCAGTAGCGTATCTTTTGGTAATAGCTCTTGTTGAGAAATTCGGATCAGGTATTGAAATGCATGTTTTCCTAGGGCTATGCAGTGAAGTTCATCACTGCCTAACTCACGATCAAACTCAGTTCCTATCAAGCGTAAACGCAAGTTTTGCAGTGGCTTTTTACTCACAAACCACAAGGTAAAATGTTGCTCGTCGCAATGACGTAAGGCAGGCCCTGCAATGATCAAAGGAATCGAGTTATCCGCAGCCATAGAAGAATCTTTGGTTATTAAGTTATCTATATCAAGAGTAAACCAGTGCTTAGAAGATGAAAACCCCTTAAGCTAGTGAGTGACTATTGGTGTTTACAGGACGGACTTATGGCAAGGATTATGGTTACCGGTGCGACAGGGCTACTTGGCAGGGCATTAGTAAAGCACTTAACTGAACAGGGGGAGCATCAGCTGATTGCCTGCGGTTTTAGCCGGATGAATGATGCAGGTTATCGCCTAGATTTAACACAAGCTAATCAGGTTGCAGAGTTTGTTGCATTGCATAAGCCTGACGTCATCGTGCACTGCGCCGCTGAGCGTCGTCCAGATATTTCAGAGCAAAACCCACAAGCTGCATTAGCATTGAATGCTGATGCGACACACTCACTAGCGGTTGCTGCGCGCGAACATCAAGCTTGGTTGTTATATATCTCTACCGACTATGTGTTTGATGGCACAGCACCAAAATATTGTGAGGATGCACCGACTAACCCGGTTAACTTTTACGGTGAGTCAAAACTACAGGGCGAACAGATAGTGTTAGCGGCTGATCCGGGCTTTGCGGTGTTACGCTTACCGATTTTATATGGTGACGTAGAGTCGTTAGAAGAGTCTGCTGTAACCATATTGCTAAAATATTTAGCCCAAACAGCTAAGCTTGATACTAGCGCTGCTTCGATTACAACTCCTACAGCCTATATTGACGCTTGGGCAATTAGAAGCCCAACCTCTACTCAAGATATCGCCCACGCCATTGCTCAAATGATTAACTTACAACTGACAAGCAATAAAGATCTCGTTGGCTGTTATCATTTCAGTGCTCAGCAAACTATGACGAAATATCAAATGCTAGTGCAAATGGCACAACTTCTAAATGTTAGCCATAGCCATGTTATTGCTGTGACATCAGCCACAGATAGTGCTAAACGCCCAAGAGACTGTAGCTTAAGCTGTGAGCGACTAGCGAGTTTAGGAATTAAAAGCGAGGTACCTTTTGAGCTCGGAATGGCACGGGTTCTACAGCACATGCCAAAGTCATTGCTTGAGATGTTGAATAGCAGACTTTAAGCAGCGAATAGTGCCATAACTGCAATTAGAAATAGAACAATAAAGACTCACCTTGATGATAAACCTGCGACTAAAAAACTTATTAATTCGTAACCTGAGTGCTATTGATCAGCTTGCTTTGCTGCGATTTGCCGGATTGCTGCTAAAAATCGGTTTAACCTTTTTTGCTGCTGATACTTTTGGACTGTCATTAAGCAGTCCAATTTTGTATTGGGGCATGAGCTTAGAGGCGCTTTATTTAGGGTTTACATTTTGGCATCGTAGTGCCATTGCAAGGCTTGATTCAGGGCTGTTTATTGTATTGTTACTAGATACGCTATTTTGGATCTCTTGGCTTTACTTTACTGGCGGAGCCACTAACGCTTTTATCTCCTTGCTGTTGCTGCCAACAGCCATTGCTGCCGTGGTATTACCTAAATGGGCACCTTGGGTACTCGCATTAATTTCTACCTTTGCCTACAGCTTAATGATTTTTTCAGTACCAGAAAGTCAGATGAAGCACCATGGCATGGATATGAGCTCTCATTATTTAGGCATGTGGTTTAACTTCTTGATCTCGTCTTTAGTGCTTACCACTAGTGTTGCTTATATCGCCCAGCGGATGCGCAAGCAAGAGGTTGAGCTAGGTTATATGCGTGAAGCACAGCTGCGCCAAGAGCGATTAATCGCACTCGGTACTGCTTCTGCTCAAATGGCGCATCAACTTGCGACTCCACTTGCAAGTCTGCGTTTATTAGTGGATGAAGCTGTAGAAGATGCAGTCAGCGAGCAGCAAGTGTTGCAAGAGATGGATACTGCATTATTGCGCTGTGAGCAAACCCTTAGCTCTTTGCGCATGGCAACGGAATCTATTCGACAGCAAAGAAAGGCGTTAATGAGTGCTGAACAACTCGCAGCTACAATCAAACAGCAAGTGTTACTATTGATGCCTGAAATCAATTTAGAGCTGAGCTTAGGGCATAAACTCGATAAGGCGGAATCGAGTGACAGAATGATCCAAACTGATGCGAGCCTTTTACCAGCGTTATTAGCCTTAATTGAAAATGCCGGTAGTGCGAGTTTGGCTCACTGCGGCGAGTCGCGGGTATTAGTGTCGGTTCAACTTGACTCTAACCGAAACCGCTTGTGTATTTCGGTAAAAGATTTTGGAGCAGGGATCCCAAAAGAGATGTTGTTGCAATTAGGGCATAAGTTGATTGAAAGTGAACAGGGCATGGGGATCGCGCTGCTGTTAAGTAATGCGAGTTTCGAGCGTTTAGGTGGTCAGCTATTGTTAAGCAGTGCACCTGAAGGTGGTACGGCTGCTAAGGTGTGTTTTCCTGTATATGAGCCGGAAACAGTCTCTCAAGCAGGAGCTGTATTATGATAACTACAGCGCCAAATAAGTTGTTAATTATTGAGGATGATATAGCCCTTGCTAGCGTACTTGTTCGCCGGATGACTAAGCAAGGTTTTGAGTGCTTGCAATGTCATGATGCGACTCAAGGTTTGTTGCTTGCTAGGCAGTTTAAGCCTAGTCATATTTTGCTCGATATGAAATTAGAGCAAGATAATGGCTTGAAGCTCATCTCACCACTGCGGCAGTTATTACCGAATGTGATTATGGTGCTATTGACTGGTTATGCCAGTATCGCAACCGCTGTAGAAGCTATCCGCTTAGGGGCTGATAATTATTTAGCTAAGCCGGTCGACACGCAAACCTTACTTAATGCTTTGTTGGCTGTGCCATCAGAGGCAAGTTTGCAGCCATTGGTTGAAGAGCCTTTGTCGCCTAAAAGACTTGAGTGGGAGCATATTCAACAAGTATTAACTGCCAATAATGGTAATGTTTCTGCTACCGCGAGGCAGCTTGGTATGCATAGACGTACCTTACAACGTAAGTTATTAAAAAAGCCTACCGCGGATCATAGGTAAGCGATTGAATTAGTTAACTGGCTATAGAGATATTTAAACCAAGGGGAAAATCTAAGATTGTGGGTTTATACTGATTGCATGGTATAGCTTGCAAGAAGGTGTTATTCATTATGAAAAACAACGCGGCTTTCGAGACCGATCTGTTTTTGCTTGATAACCCGAATGACTTAATCTCCATCGATAAATGGCAGAAGACGGTCAATCTGTTAGCAACTTTGTTCGATGCGCCGGCAGGCTTTTTAGTGCAGTACACAAGCCAAGGCTTTCAAGTCACCATAGCCAGTGAACAAGAGTCTAACCCTTATGCAGCGGGTATTACTATCGAGCCAGAAGTTAATCTTTTTTGCCGTAAAGTAGTAGAAACTCGCCAAGCATTGTATGTCGCTAATGCGCAATTGGAACCTTGTTGGGATACCAACCCTGAAGTGCGTGATGATGGTTTTCGCTCTTATTTAGGGGTGCCAGTCTTTTGGCCTTGTGGTAAAGCCTTTGGCACATTTTGTGTTATGGATTACCGGGAAACCCATTACAAAAAGACCTTTTTTGAGTTAATCACTCAGCTCAAAGATATTCTAGAGTCAGATTTGGCTTTATTGGGAAGTTATGCGCAGTTACAGCAACTCGCAATTACCGACCCATTATGTGATGTTAATAATCGTCGTGGATTTGATATTTTAGCTGAGCAACGCATTAAATTAGCAAAACGCACAAATAGTTTATTGTGTTTGCTTTATTTGGATATTGATCAGTTTAAAGTGGTGAATGACCAGTATGGCCACGGGATCGGTGATGCGGTGCTTAAACAAGTTGCGCAGGTACTGACTGAAACACTAAGAGAAACCGATGTAGTAGGGCGTTTGGGCGGAGATGAATTTGTTGCTTTGATTGCAGTAGAAGACGTGTCTGAATTGCTAACCGTTAAGCATCGCCTAGCGACAGCATTTGGAAGCCACAATAGTGCCAGAGAGCTGCCTCAATTTTCGGTATCGATTGGTAGTGCTTTGGTGAATGATTCAGTTACACTCAGCGAGCTATTGGATATTGCAGATCAAGATATGCTACTGCAAAAACAGGCGACAGCAGCTAGTTAAATAAGCGTGTCCCAGCGAGGTTAAGTTAAACCGCACAAGCTAGGTTAGTTTGTGCGGTTTTTAGTTTTTAAGATTTTAAATCAGCATAGATGTGCCACTGACGTCGCCCCATTTCTAGCACGATACCCGTGGCTAAGCCTGCGGCAGTATTGACTAATAAACAGATTGCTGCGGTTGCTAGGATCACAAAAATACAGAAAGGTTTGCCGTCAATGAAGCGCTGAGACCAAGCCAGTTGAGTTCCAGCTATGGCTAGCAAGCTACCTAAAACGGCAAGTGGAATAAGCGACAGCACTCCAGCGATACCTTGGCCCCAGAACGCTGCAATCAATAAACAAGTGCTACCAAAAATAGTTGGTGCTAACCAAGTGCGAGCACCGAAGTGATGCTGCACAGCAAGCCCGCCAGCACCGTGACACATGGCGGTTGCACCAAAGGGGGCGAGTAGTAGGTTGGCCCAACCTGAGCTAGTAGCAAAGCGCTTAGGGGCAAAAGCCGCCTCACCATCTTCGGGGAACTTCTGTTTTGCCATAGCTGAGGTAGCAATGACGGCATTAGTCAATGTTAGCGCTAATTGCGGAAGTACCAGTAAGCCAGCAGCAGAGGTCCATTCATCAAGGCTTGGCCAAATAAATTGCCAAGGCGTTGAGGCTGACAGATCAAAGCTAGGCGCTGTACCGCTGTTGAGTTGCCAAACGATGCCGAGCACAATCACAAGTGGCATTGCTAAATAGCGCATCGGAAAAAACTTACTGGCAAATAACGTAACAAAAGCGATCAACCCCACAAGCCAAGTTTGGCTCATCATCTGGCCGCCCATCCAAATCAGCTGTAAACCAATAGCTAATTGGATGCCGATACTAATTGCTGGTGACAATTGTTTTGCCATCCAAGTTATCGCTCCGCTATAGGCAAGCACTAACAGAATTAGCCCCATTAACATGCCACTAGCTTGCAGCATTCCTGGGGTTAAGCCTTGGGCAATCACTAGGGCTGTGATGACCTTCATCGGCTGAACAGGAATGGGACGGCGATAAAAATAAGCGGTAAATAGCGCGAATAGTCCAAAGCCCATAAAGATCCCCTGTGGGGAGAAATGGTTAAGGGCAACTAACCCGAGCGCGAGTGGAAGAAAAGTACCTAAATCGGCAAAAGCGCCGCTAAACTCTCCTGAATACTGGTTAACACTATCAAATTTATTAGTCTTACATCTCATATAGCTTGCCGTAGGAAAAGAACGCTATTGTTATCGCAAGATTGATGCCAGATTTTATAGGAAATAATGGGAGCAAAATGCTGTTAAGGCGGCTATTGTCCAACCGAGTTGAGACAAGTTGGCTATTGCTTTAATTTTAAATGGTCAATTGGTCTAATATGATGTGAAGCTAAATTTAGCTGTTAAGTGTTCTTACATAATAAAAGCCTAAACTGAGTACATTTAGGCTTTTAAAATTTTGATTAATTGAGCTTAGTTTACGGCTCTTGGCGAGTTGCTGCTAAAACAATTTCACGAACACATACACTTTGTGGCTGTTCAAAGGCGAATAGTGCTGCTTCTGCAATCGTCTCAGGTGCGATTACGCCGCCCATATGTTGTTTCCAATCTTCGTAGCCAGCTTTAATTTCTTCGCTAGTTGTATGGCTTAATAGTTCTGTTTCTACAGCACCAGGTGCGATAGTGATCATGCGAACATCGTCCATTGCCACTTCTTCACGAATATTTTCCGTCAGTGCATGTACGGCAAACTTTGTTGCACAGTAAGCAGCATGGTTAGGGAAGGTTTTACGACCAGCAATCGAACTGACGTTGATGATAGTACCTGTTTTGCGAGCTTTCATATCGGCAAGTACTGCGTGAATACCATTCAGTACGCCCATCACGTTGATGTTTAACATGCGGCTCCACTCAGCTGGATCTTGTGTGTCTGCAGCACCAAGAAGCATAACACCCGCGTTATTGATCAAACAGCCAACAGGGCCAAATTTAGCTTCAGCAGAGGCGATAGCCGCTTTCATGGCATCAGCATCTGTTACATCAACACTCACAGCTAAGCAATTGTCTAAACCTAGCGCTTGCATAGGTTCAATACGACGAGCCAATAATAGTAGCGGATGGCCTTTGGCACTAAATGCTTTAGCCATCGCCGCGCCGATACCAGAAGATGCACCTGTTATTACGATTAATTGTTTCATTTTTTGCCTCGATAAAAGCCTGTGTTTTTAAGTTGTGGGTAGTTTATCTAACAGATTATTGTTGATATATAATCTATAGAGAATATGATTGTTTACATATGACTCCTAATTGTCCGTGATCTAACAACAGATATCTTTACGAGCTAGCCAAATGTACCAAGACTTAAATCTAGCAGATGTGCGCGCATTTATAGTGATAGCAGAGAAGGGCAGTTTCACCATTGCCGCTGAAAAACTCGGTTGTTCACGTTCTCACTTATCAAAACAGCTTACTCAACTTGAGCGTTATCTGGGGGTTACCTTAATCACACGCACAACTAGAGCGCAGCGTTTAACTGAACAAGGGAAGTTCTTTTTTGAGCGTTGCCAGCATGCATTGGATGTGATGGAACAAGCTGTAGCCAAAACCGTTGATGATGCGCATAACTTGCAAGGTAAGATTAATATCAACTGTGTCGGCGGTTATATAGGGGAGGAGATCGTTAACCAGTTAGTGAATGACTTTATGAGTCAGCACCCTAATATTCAAATTCATCTCGATTTTAGTAGTCAGCGAGTTGATTTGGTTCTTGATGAGTTTGATTTAGTCTTTCGCATGGGCGAGCTTGAAGACTCTAGTTTGGTGGCAAGAAAATTGATGGATATCGTCAATTGCACATTAGCTTCACCTGGATACATTGCAAAAAACGGGCGCCCATCGCATCCAAAAGAGTTGAAGCAGCATTTATGCGTGACGGGGTCGGTTTATCACTGGAACTATCATCGTGTTGGTAATAAAACTGATAAAACTGAAGTGACTATTGCAGGTTCGTTTTTATGTAAAAATGGCAGAGTAATGAAAAGCAGTGCGTTAGCAGGCAATGGAATAGTGCGGCTACCAGAGATCTACTGCAGTGCGGAGCTTGATAGTGGAGCGCTAGTGCATGTGTTTGACGACTGGGCTATCTTGGATACTCCGCTTTATCTGCTGTACAGTAAAGATCAATTTCAACCTGCAAGGCTTAGGCAGTTCATCGAATTTACCATGCAAAATTTTATGCATTATGTCGATTTACCTGAAGTGAGGCCATAGTGCATTAGCAACACTTTGCCAAAAACTGACTATTTATTCATCCAAGATATGTTTTTTTGTCTTAGACTATTTTAAGAACAAAAAATAACCTTTTTCCGTTTTGAGCCGTATTGCAGCTTTAAGCGTTAAGGAAATTAAAAAGGTGGGGTGGATGAACGGATTTAAGATAGCATTAGCTTGTATATTGATCCCCTGTTTTTCAGCTCAAGCAGCTCAAGGGAGTAATTTGGTTTACGGTTATAGCGTTGGTGTTGCTGCTGCCTACATAGAAGGTTCTGCTTTTGTAAATCCTGCTTTATTAGCCCTGTCACCGCAAAAAAATCGCTCGTTTGAGCAAACAAATATACAGCGTCCTGACAATCACTTTCCTGTAATTTTTGACACAAATCTGTTTGGACAGATTACGCCTATTCAGCCGGTAACCAGTTTAATCGGTGAAAATCACAGCAAAGCGGAAAGCGATTTAGCCAACTCGATAAGTCTAAGTCTCAATCAAGTTAGCGGGCGTAAAACAACCGCTAAATTAACCCATTTTAACAATGTCTCTGCCATTGCAGATCTTGATTTGGCAATAGCTAGCTTCTATCGAGAAGAAACTGATGTATTCACTGTTATTGATAAAACAGGTTCTATGAGTAGTAGAGCGAATCAAACGAGTTTGAATAATAATGAGCTTACTTACACGGATATGAACGATATTAGCCCTGTGATGCCTGCCGTAGCAAGTCGGGTTGAAGATACAGGAATTACACTTAGCTTTCCGCTGTCGATAGTTAATATGCCTATTGCAGTAGGGCTATCGACTAAGTTACAGAAAATTGAGACATACAATTATATTGCCAACGCGAACCCGTTTGACGACCAAGATAGCAATCTAGGTGGTTTCAGCGATATGTATCGGAATGATGAGACCCATTTCAATGTTGATTTGGGGGTGGCGATGCAACCTATAACAGGTTTAACACTTGAGGTATCAGGCCGCAATCTTATTGGCAAACAGCTCAATGTGTCAGAACTTGACTGGCAACCACTAAGTTATCAAATTCAACCATTAGTTAAAGCGGGCGTGACTTATGACTGGCAATATCTATCACTAAGTACAGATATTGACCTAGTCGAACATAAGCAGTTTGAGCAGCTTGATGCTACACAGTTTTGGCGAGTAGATGGTGAAGTAAGAGCGTTTGATTGGATGTCAGTACGCTTAGGCGTTAGACATGATATCAAACAGCCAACCGCCAATATTTACTCTTTAGGTTCAGGGTTTACCTTTGGCGAGTCTTTCTTTATCGACTTTACAGGTACATATAGTAAGGGCAATGCTGTAGGTGGTGTATTGCGTACTTCCTACCATTTTTAGCCGCAATCTAAGCTAACTCTATCATCGACTTAATTGTTAGAATTGTCGCGCTGATAGCACACAGCAGTAGCGTTAACATTCTGGTTTTCTGTTTATCAACACGACCAACTAATCTACCTGCAACCACATAGCCTAATATGACGGACGGTAATAGCATCAGTGATATATACACATGCTTTAACGTCAGTAGGCCTGCAAAGCCTAAAATAGTCAGGGCTATTATCGAGCTAAAAATGAAGAAGGCTGATAATGCCGCACGAAACTGACTCGCATCTTTACCAGAGAGCAAAATAGCTAAAGGTGGTCCACCTATGGCGGCAATATTGCCGAATACACCAGATAAAACGCCGGCACTAAATAGTGTAAAGCGGTTCACTGGGATGCTAAATTTGAGCAAACTGAGTCCAACAGCTAATGCAACAATACCTGCAATAGCTAACCCGAGAATAGGCTGCGGTGCGATAATGATTAAGCTAGCACCTAAAATCCCGCCAGGAATTCGGCCTAAGAGTGCATATTGCAAGCCGTTAAACTCCAATTGATTACGTTCTCTAAACAGTGTCAGTAATGCAATTGAAAACCCCATCATAATAACAGGTGCAGGCACTAAGCTTGGATCGACAATATAGAGCAATGGGCTAGCAACCACCGCCAAACCAAAACCAATCAGGCTTTGAGTTAATGCTCCACAAAAAATAATCAGTGATGCCAATAGTAGAGTGATAGGGTCGATCATGAGCTTATCCAGCCCTAGGGCTAAAAAGTGTGAGACAAAAGCCTAAAATCATTAGATATAAGCCTGTGATACCCATCAGTATAAGAATTTGCTCTACTCAGAGTGGCTAAATGTTTACACTGATTGGTAATATATATTTTGAACAATGCAGAATAAAAACAGATAAGGACTGCATAGCAGTCCTTATCTGGAAATGATGTTTATTGATAATCGATGAAGATTATTCAAGTTCTTCCCACTCAATGCCCATCTCATCCATCAAACGCTTCACTTCTGCAGGCATGCTGTCAGGTTTATCTTTAGTAAGATCTTCGTCGTTTGGTAATGGTTGGCCTGTGTATGCGTGCAAAAAAGCTTCGCATAACAGTTCACTGTTTGTGGCGTGACGCAAGTTGTTCACTTGGCGGCGTGTGCGTTCATCGGTAAGTACCTTTAGTACTTTCAAAGGAATGGACACAGTAATTTTTTTCACTTGTTCATTCTTTTTGCCGTGTTCAGCATATGGGCTGATATAATCGCCATTCCACTCAGTCATTGACTCACCTGTTAATTCAAAATTCGGGGCAGATTTTAACCCTTTAAATTGTGCAGTCAAATTATTGCCTCTTATTTATGACAATTGCAAATAGATTTCCATATGCATGGACGTCTAAACGGCTAAAGTGGTTGACGATACCGGTGTGGTTCTGTACATTTAGACGTCCAGACATCTCTAAGAAGACAAATCAGCATATTAAAGGAGTAGTACATGACTGAGCGTAAACTAGCCACAGCGGCAGTGCGTCAAGGCATTGAGTCCGATAGCCAACATGGAGCTGTTGTTCCACCTATTTATCTATCTACTAACTACTCTTTTGATGGACATAAAAATCCAAGAGATTTTGATTATAGCCGTTCCGGTAATCCAACCCGCTCGATTTTAGGCGACACCATCGCCGAGCTCGAAAAAGGTGCTACTGGAGTAGTGACATGTACTGGCATGGCGGCAATTACCTTAGCTACTAGCTTGTTGGGCCCTGATGATTTAATTGTGGTGCCCCATGATTGCTACGGTGGTAGTTATCGTTTGTTTACAAACCTTGCTAAAAAGGGCCAGTTTAAGCTCTTAGTCGTAGATCAAACGGATACGGATGCACTTAATCAGGCAATCGCACAAAAGCCTAAAATGGTTTGGTTAGAAACACCGTCTAATCCTTTACTAAGAGTGGTGGATATTGCAGCGATTTGCGCAGCGAGTCACGAAGTGGGCGCACTGGTTGTTGTCGACAACACTTTTTTATCTCCTATTTTGCAGCAACCGCTTTTACTGGGGGCTGATATCGTTATTCATTCCACCACAAAATACATTAATGGCCACAGCGATGTGGTTGGTGGTGCTGTAGTCGCTAAAGATCCTGAAGTGGGTGAATTGCTGCATTGGTGGTCAAATACCCTAGGTTTAACTGGCTCTGCTTTTGATAGTTACCTCACTTTGCGCGGAATTCGTACACTTGCAGTGCGAATTCGCGAACATCAGGCGAATGCACAGCGAATTCTTGATACCCTAGTCAAACATAAGGCGGTATCTAAGGTTTATTATCCGGGGCTTAAAGATCATCCCGGCCATGAGATAGCAGCTAAACAGCAAAAGGGCTTTGGCGCTATGCTGAGTTTTGAGCTTGAAGGTGGTGAGCCTGAGTTAGTGGCATTCTTAAAAAATCTTAATTATTTTTCAGTTGCAGAGAGTTTAGGTGGCGTGGAAAGCTTAGTGGCTGTACCGGCAACTATGACCCATAGAGCCATGGAGCCAGAGGCTCGGGCTGAAGCTGGAGTTAAAGATACGCTAATTCGTCTTTCTGTTGGTATTGAAGATGCTGACGATCTTGTTGCCGATATCGAAGCTGCGCTTAACGCCGCAGCTGCTTGTTAATTAAAGGGGTATACGATGGCACGCTGTCACTTACATAAATTTGGTGGCTCTAGTCTGGCAGATGCAGACTGTTACCGTCGCGTTGCTCATATTCTACTGACGCATGGCCACAGCGATGATTTAGTTGTGGTCTCTGCTGCAGGTAAAAGCACTAACTTTCTATATAAGTTACTTGAGCTAAGTGCTACTAACCAGCTGTGGCAAGAGGAATTACAAACGCTGATCAGTTTTCAGCAAAACTTGATTGAGCAGTTATTATCTAATGAACAGGCGCGTTCATTGCGCGAGCGCTTATCAACTGATCAGTCACAACTGATCAGCTTACTCTCTCTTTCGACGCTCAATGATTACCAAAGCAACCAAGTGGTGAGCTTTGGTGAGCGTTGGTCTGCGCGCTTATTGGCTGCACTTTTACGAGAGTCTGGTGTTGCAGCGTCAGATGTTGATGCGCGTACGTTATTGATTGCCGATGAAGCGGCTGTGCCACAAATTCGCTTGCAAGATTCTCGTGCGCGAGTGCAGGCATTAACTGAAGCGCATCCGAATGAGCGTTTGATTATTACTGGCTTTATTTGTGCCAATGAGCGCGGTGATACCTTATTACTTGGGCGCAATGGTTCTGACTTTAGTGCCACTTTGATTGCCAGCTTAGCAGATATCGAACGTGTGACTATTTGGACTGATGTTGAGGGCGTATTTAATGCCGATCCGAATAAGATAAACGATGCTAAGTTATTGAGTAGTCTTTCATTAGCTGAGGCTAACCGATTAGCACACCTAGGCTCACCAGTACTGCATAATCGCACTCTACAGCCACTATTTGATACTAAAGTGAGCTTAGCGGTTCGCTCAAGTTATGCTTCACACACTGACTTTACTCTTATTGCACCTAAAAGTTCGTCTGCAAGTGCGCCGGTGGTGACTAACTTAACGAGCGTGGCTTTATTCAATCTTGAGCTGAAGTCTAATGTTAAACAGTTTATTGCATTGTTAGATGAGGCTGGACTGAGCCCGCTTGCATATTGGGAGCTTGGACAAGATCGAGTGGAACTAACGGTCACGCTGGAAAACCAAAAGCAAGTACTGGCGTTACTTGAGGCGAATAGTGAAACTCTTGGTGTTAATGATATTAAAGTCACTACAGATCTAGGTCTCGTTGCGCTTGTGAGCGCTGACGCTAATCTCTATCGCCGTGGTTTTGCTCGTTTATTAAGCCGCAATGCAAGGCCACTATTTAATGATGGTATGAGCCTTGTCACTTTAGTGCCGCAAAGCCAAGTTAATTTGCTAACCCAGAAAGTGCATCGTCGCTGTGCTGGCCCTCGTAAGCGCATTGGCGTATTGCTGCTTGGTGTGGGCAATATCGGTGAGGCTTGGGTTGAGCTGTTTGCAAGTGCACAAGCGGCCTTAAATAAAGAGCTTGAAGCCAGTGTTGAACTTGTTGGTTTACTGAGTTCAAAAAAAGCCTTGATAAGCGATGATGGTATCGAACTCGATGGCTGGAAGTCGGCTTTTGAGAGTGCAGCGACGCCATGGCAATACGATACGTTATTTGATGAGCTACATCAGCTTGAGTGTGATGAAGTTATTGCATTAGATATTAGTGCCAGTGCCGATTTGACCCTGCAATACCCAGAGTTTTTCGCTCGTGGCATTCATGTGGTCAGTGCTAATAAGCTAGCCGGCTCAGGGCCACTGCCTTTCTATCTAGAGCTTAAGCAGCAGTTGGATAACCGCCGATTATTTTGGCGCTATAACGCCAGCTGTGGCGCTGGATTACCTGTTCAACACGCACTTAACGATCTACACAACAGTGGCGATAGTATTGAAGCGGTTGGTGGTATTTTCTCTGGTACTTTATGTTGGCTATTTGAAAACTTCGATGCTAAAAAGCCGTTCTCGGAACTGGTGTTAGAAGCAAAAGGATTAGGGATCACTGAGCCTGATCCGCGAGATGATCTTTCTGGCCGTGATATGCAGCGTAAGTTGCTTATTTTAGCCCGTGAAATCGGTTTTGAAATTGAGCTTGATGATATTGAGCTTAAGTCCTTGGTGCCCGCAGAATTAGCTGAGTTGTCTTTGGAGCAGTTCTTGGCACGGATCCATGAGTTAGATGCTGACATGCAGCAACAGTTTGTTACTGCGGCTGAGCAAGAGAAGGTACTTAGATACGTCGCTTCACTTGATAACGTAAACGGCAAACTCAAAGCTGAAGTGGGGATCCAGTGGGTCGACAATAGTCATCCTTATGCCAACTTAACACCTGGTGACAATGTGTTCGTTATTCGCAGTGAATTTTATCAAGATAACCCGCTAATCATCAGAGGGCCGGGTGCTGGCAGACTTGTGACTGCCGCGGCAGTACAGTCGGATCTTGCCCATATCTGTCGCGATCTGCTACAAGAATAAAGCTCATGTATTTAGATACATAAACATAAAAAGGACTCATTTGAGTCCTTTTTTATTATCTAAGTGATAATTGCTTAGATGTTATGAAGAAAAAAACTCACTTGCCTGCTTTTTAAGCTTGACTTCAATGTTAGTTTCTCTAGTATGTAGACATATAGACGTCCAAACGTCTAAATTAAAATAGAATATAACGCTGAAGTTGAGGAAGTAGAAATGGGTTTTCATCATGCGCAACATGCTACGTCATTAAACCAGAGCTTATCTGAGCTAAATGGTGATATTAACGTTTCTTTCGAATTCTTCCCGCCTTCAACTCCTGAGATGGAAACGCTACTTTGGAACTCTATTCGTCGTTTAGAGCCATTAAACCCGAAGTTTGTTTCGGTCACCTATGGAGCCAATTCTGGCGTCCGTGACAGAACTCATAGTGTGATTGAGCGTATTCAACAAGAAACGAATTTGCTGGCAGCACCACATTTAACCTTAGTGGATGCTAGTGATGAAGAACTAAAAGAACTTGCTAAACATTATTGGAATAGCGGTATTCGCGATATTGTGGCGTTACGTGGTGATCTGCCAGAAGGTAGTCCAAAGCCTACGCGTTTCGCTAATGATTTAGTGAGCTTACTGCGCTCTGTTGCTGATTTTGATATTTCGGTTGCTGCCTATCCTGAAGTGCATCCGGATGCCACTAATGCTCAAGCAGATCTTATTCACTTGAAGAAGAAAATTGATGCCGGCGCCAACCGTGCAATTACTCAGTTTTTCTTTGACGTTGAGTCTTATTTACGTTTTCGTGACCGTTGTGCTGCTGCTGGTATTGAGGCGGAAATCGTCCCGGGAATTTTACCGGTTACCAATTTTAATCAAACTAAGCGCTTTGCCGCTATGACTAATGTGTCAATTCCAAGCTGGTTGCATCGACAGTTTGAAGGCTTAGAAGATGACGCTACCACCCGTCAAATGGTTGGTGCGAATGTGGCGATTGATATGGTCAAGGTTTTATCTCGTGAAGGGGTTAAAGACTTCCATTTTTATACCCTGAATCGTGCAGAGCTGACTTACGCAATTTGTCATACTCTAGGCGTGCGTCCAAGCAAGTAAGGCATTACAGCTTCAGAGAACCAACAACTTGTAGTTGTTGGTTTTTTTGTGTCTATTGTTTAGCTAAGCGATTGATGAAAAGAGCTAACGAGGAGCAATATAAGCTAAGCTCAATGTTTTAGTTGAGCTTAGACAAGCGAGTTGTTACGGTTATTTATGATTTTTTTAGGACTGCGTAGATTATGGAAAATCATCTAAAATTTTTGGTTAGTTTTGTTGTTGCGGCGTGTGTTACTGGGTGTCAAGGAGTAAGCTTTCATACTAACTTGACGCCAGATTACGTCGTGAATAGTTATGAAGCGAGTAAGGTTGTCGAATATTCGGCAGAGGAAGTGTATAACCACGACTCGCAAATGATCGGCGACGTAAGTGCAGCATATTGTCAAACACTCAATACACCAGCACCATCGTATTCTAAAGTGGTCGATGCACTGAAGTACAAGGTACAGCGATTAGGTGGTAATGGTATTGTTATTATGGAATGTTCAAAAGAAAATCCTTTTGCTTCCTGTGAGGCACGACTAGAGTGTAGAGCGCTAGCTTATGAGGTTAACTTCTCATAGTTTTACCGTTATAAATGAGTTTGAGTCATTGAAACAACAACCGGAAAATTGCCCTTTATGCCAAAGGTTAAATGGATGCGCTGTAACATCTGGTGGCGACATCAAGGCTTGCTGGTGTAACAGGGAGCCGCATTTGACTAAGGCTGGCTTAACAGCAGTGTTGTCAGAAGATATTTTGGCGACACTCGACGGTAAGGTATGTATTTGTGAGGCGTGTCTAGATTCAATAAAAGCAGAGCTTGCACTAAAGCATGCTTTATATAGGCAGGTTGATTAATTCTAGACCAGAGGTGCCAATTTAAGGCACTATGCCGATCTTCACTTTCCGTTACGAGCACATCATGGAAACGCTTACTCAGCGTGCCGAGTTTAAACTTGGTCTAATCTTTATTTCAGTTGCAGTCCTTTTTTGGGGACTCTTGCCTATCGCACTAAAATTATCAGGGCTATTTATCGATCCGGTTACGTTAACTTGGTTTCGGTTTTTAGTTGCTTTGATTGTCAGCTTTGCCATTCAATATCTTAGTGGCAGCATCAAGCAGTTTAAGGCGCTTGATAAGCGATCTTGGTTAAAAATGTCATTAGCTGGGATTTTGTTGATTTTTAACTATGTTTCATTTGTATTTTCGCTTAAGTATCTGGCTCCAGGTTCTGCGCAATTAAACTTTCAAACTGCTCCTTTCTTTCTTGCCTTTGGTGGCATGTTATTTTTTAAAGAGCGTTTAAATGCTATGCAGCTTAGCTGTTTTGCAACATTAGCCTTAGGCATGTTGATGTTCTTTCATCCTTATATCGGTTTATCAACAAGTCCAGATTCAGCAGATGTATGGAAAGGCGTGTTGATAGTGCAGTTTTCGGTATTATCTTGGGCGAGCTATGCACTTATTCAAAAGTCGATGATTAAGCGTTTATCACCGAACAACATACTGCTGTTTATTTACCTGTTTGGTATTTTTGCAATGGCACCTTTTAGCGATTTTAGTCAGTTTGCTGTTATGGACAAAAATCAGTGGGCAATTGCTATTTTCTGCGCCATCAATACGGTTATTGCCTATGGTTGCTTTGGACAGTCAATGAAATATTGGCCAACAGGTCAAGTCAGCGCAATGTTGGCATTAACACCAGTGATAAGTTTTACGCTTACCGCGATTGTTGTCAGCTTAGGTTGGTGGAGTGATTTAATTAAAGGTGCGATTATCGACCCGCTATCCTTTGCCGGCATAGTACTGATAATAGTGTCAGTGATCGTTGTGCAATTATCGCCTATTTGGCAAAAGCGTAGAGCGTTGAAACACGCTGCAGCGTAACGAGAGTAAATCGTAAAGCCACCTTTTCAGGTGGCTTTCTTATGGTGTTCATCGAGGTTGTTAAAATCTAGCAAGGAGCATTTGGATATTCACTGCGTGCTATAAGCTGCTAACTTCTGTGTTGAATAACTTCATAAGGGAGCAAGCACTTTTTCAGTTTTTGGTCTTGAATGGGGTTGCTAAAAACGCTCTGAGTAGATCAACAGCTTATACTGATTGGCATTATTAGCATTAGTGTCAGAGCAACTCGTCTGTGTACTATTAGAATACGTATATTTTTCTCAAAGTGAGATACAAAAAAGGAGCCTTATGGCTCCTTTTCGGATTAGTCAGAAACAAAGGTTTCTAGCGAGACTTATTCAGCGTCTCTTGGACCTTTACGGTGCGGCTTTCTGTCGCCTGAAGGACGACGGTCGCTACGCTCGCCACCATTTCTGCGTGGACGACGTGGTGGACGGCTGTCACCTGAAGTGTTGGCAAACGTTTCACCAGCGGCTTCACGGATGTTTAGTGGACGACCACAAACACGTACCTTCTTAAGGTGCTGCAATACTTCTTTTGGCATACCGTCTGGTAAGTCGATTGCGGTTACTTGATCAAATAACTGGATTTGACCGATGTAGCGGCTATCTATGTTCGCTTCGTTAGCAACAGCGCCAACGATGTTACCTACGCCAACGCCATTGTCACGACCTACGTCGATGATGTAACGGCACATTTTCACGTCTGGATTGTCTTTTAGTGAATCAGCAACACCTAGGTTTGCAGGTGTTGGGCGAGATTCACGGCGTGGACGATCGTTACGATCACGTGAGCCACGGTCACGAGAGTTACGGTCATCACGGCTATCACGTTGACGTTCGTTCATCGCTGGTAGCTGTAGCGGGCGATCTTTCTGAACTTGATGTAGCAATGCTGCTGCAAGTACGTCGGTATCAACTTCTAGCTCTTGACAAAGTTTAGCCACGGCACCTTTCATGAACTCAAGATCTTGCGAAATGATTTCAGATACTTTCTCACCTAGACGAGATAGACGACGCTCGGTCACAGTCTCAGGGCTAGGGATATCCATTGGAGAAATACGGCTCTTAGTCGCACGCTCGATAGTGCGTAGCATACGCATTTCACGGTGAGTAACGAATAGAATTGCCATACCAGTACGGCCAGCACGACCTGTACGGCCAATACGGTGAACGTAAGCTTCTGTATCGTATGGAATGTCGAAGTTAACAACGTGACCGATACGCTCTACGTCTAGACCACGTGCTGCAACGTCAGTTGCAATAATGATATCTAGCTTGCCGCGTTTTAGTTGATCAACAGCGCGCTCACGAGCTTGCTGGTTCATGTCACCATGCAATGGTGATGAAGCATAACCACGAGCCTCTAACTTTTCAGCTAATTCAACACAGCTATTACGAGTACGAACGAAGATAATGATACCTTCAGTCTTTTCGACTTCTAGAACACGTACTAGTGCTTCTAGTTTGTTGTGTTGTGATACTTGAACGAAACGCTGTTCAATAGTTTCAACAGTTGTATGAGTCGCAGCGATGCTTACATGCTGTGGCTCATTAAGGTATTTGTTAGCAACACGCTTAATTTGCTCTGGCATAGTTGCAGAGAACAATGCTAGTTGGCGAGTTTGTGGCGTGTGCTCAAGGATCCATTCGATATCATCGATGAAGCCCATTTTTAGCATTTCATCTGCTTCATCCAGAACCATAGCTTTTAATGTATCAAGCTTAAGGGTGCCACGACGCATATGGTCCATAACACGGCCTGGAGTACCAACGATGATCTGTGGGCCACGACGCAATGCGTTTAATTGCTGATGCATGCTTTGTCCGCCGTAGATTGGCAGAACGTGTAGACCTTTCATGAATTTTGCGTAGCTAGCAAATGCTTCTGCAACCTGAACGGCAAGTTCACGAGTTGGCGCTAGTACTAAAATCTGTGGTGCATTAGTTGTTGGATCAATGCTGTTTAGTAGAGGTAGGGCGAAAGCACCTGTTTTACCTGTACCTGTTTGCGCTTGACCTAAAATATCTTTGCCAGCCATTAAAGGCTCGATACTTGCAGCCTGAATTGGAGTTGGTTTTTCGTAACCTAACTCGTCAAGAGCACGCAACAAAGGCTCGGTAAGACCGAGTTCGCGGAAAGTTTTTTCACTGGATGACATGGGTTGTAGCCTTGTGGAAATAGCAGAGCACATAGAATGTGCCATTGTTTAATAGACAGAAAATCAACCCCGTGTCGACTTCCCGCACCGAAAACGTATCAGTAAGCCGACTAGTATAGCAGCACCTAATTGGTATTACCAATTAATCTTGAATTTTTATCTAATTTCGAAGCAAATTGTAGGCCAAATAATAGTTTGTGATGATTAAAAACTCAGTCTTTGTTCACGTTAATGGGAATTTTGTAGCAATAAAGTGTCTATTTTTAGCAATTGGTATACAGATTCGCTTACTGCGGCGATAAAGTTAATATTTAACCGATCTAGGGTATCGGATGGTTGGTGATAGTCTTTATGTGCAGGCACCCCAAAATATAGCCAAGGTATGCCGACTTTATGCAGTGGATAATGGTCAGATGCCCTTAAGTAATCGATGCTTAAGGTTGAACCATCGAAGCTTTTAGGTTGTTGGGTGCGTATACATAATTGGTTCTTCTGAGTAAGTGTGTTGCGGATTGTTGTTGCAGATGAAAATCGTCTAAGTCCTTCAATATAAATTGCTTTAGTGCGATTAGGGCGGCCAATCATATCGAGATTGATTGCAAGTTCTAGTTGTTGAATTTGCGGAATAGTACTGGTTAGAGCAAGTTGCTCAGTTAAGGCGTAGGCGCCATACAATCCGGGTTCTTCCGCATCAGATGCAACAAAAAGCAGGTTAACCTTGGTTCCTTGCGCTGCAGCTTGGTTAGCTAATTGTAGTAAGCCAGCAATCCCTGAAGCATTGTCATCAGCACCGGGATAGTAACGCCTGCTATTGCCGCCTAAATGATCGTAGTGTGCGATAACCAAGCGCCATTTATCGCTGGGCATCTGTGCAGGTATAACGCCTATGATATTGACGCCTATTTTATCTCTAAAGCTGCTTTGGTAACTAAATGGGTGTTGGTATTGGCCTTGCCATGGCTCAAGTCCAATTTGTTGGAAACGCTGTATTAGGAATTGTCTAGCTAGCGCCGCGCCTTGAGAACCGGTTTTACGGCCAGCCATTTTGGCACTCGTCAAGGTGTTGATATCAGTAGTTATGGTTGAGGTATTAGCCCAACTTAGTTGCGGTGTTTTGTTGCAACTTGGACTAGCATTACAACCAATAAGCGATAGGAAAAAAATTAACCACAGTAAACGCAACATCCATTTTTGCCTTTTAATAACTTGCTAAACCTAATGTTAGCAAGTTATTGGCTTAGTTCATATTTAGCTGAATTGCAGCGTATTTATTGAGGTTAAGGCTGGTCAACAGCCTTAACTTTATAAACTTTAACCCTTGAAAATAAGCGCCGCTTTGCGCCAACCAGAATTAAGGATTGCGCCTTAAGATTGCCGGTCGCAACAGTAGACACTGTCCCATTTGATAGGGCTATGCTGCTGGAGTCTCTATCACTACTAATGACTCTCGCACTGTGAATTGTGCACTTACCAAATAGCGGATCGACCACAGCAGTAAGTATAAGGCCAAGTGAACACACCAGGCCCAAGCTTAGTATCAGATTACCCAAATGCATCTTTTACGTTATCAACCTTAATTACTTGGCTAATAGTGGCTTTAAAAAGCGAGCAGTATGCGATTCGGTGTGCTCTGCAACTTCTTCCGGTGTGCCTGCAACCAAAATGGTGCCACCACCTGAGCCACCTTCAGGCCCAAGATCGACGATCCAGTCAGCAGTTTTTATCACATCTAAGTTGTGTTCAATCACAACTATGGTGTTGCCGTGAGATTTCAAACGATGCAATACATCTAGCAGTAGTTGAATGTCGGCAAAGTGTAAGCCGGTTGTCGGCTCATCAAGAATGTATAAGGTTTTTCCTGTATCACGCTTAGATAATTCTTTAGCCAATTTCACTCGTTGCGCTTCACCACCTGAGAGCGTAGTGGCACTTTGTCCTAGACGAATATAGGATAAACCCACATCCATTAAGGTTTGCAACTTACGGGCAATGGCTGGAATAGCATCAAAGAATGGTCGCGCTTCTTCGACTGTCATCTGCAGCACTTCGTGAATGTTTTTGCCCTTAAAGCGTACATCTAGAGTTTCACGGTTATAGCGTTGTCCCTTACAACTGTCACAAGGTACGTAGACATCGGGTAAGAAGTGCATTTCAACCTTAATTAAGCCATCACCTTGGCAAGCTTCACAACGGCCACCTTTGACGTTAAACGAGAAACGTCCAGGTTGATAACCACGAGTACGAGACTCTTGGGTTGCAGCAAAAAGCTCTCGGATCGGGGTAAAAATACCAGTATAAGTCGCAGGGTTAGAGCGTGGGGTTCGGCCAATTGGGCTTTGGTCAATATCAACCACTTTATCGCAGTGATCCATACCCACAACTTTCTTGTAAGGCGCCGGCTCATCAACGGTTGCGCCGTTAAGCTGCATATGCGCAATTTTGTAAAAGGTATCGTTTATCAGTGTTGATTTGCCTGAACCTGAAACGCCAGTAATACAGGTAAATAAGCCAACAGGGATTTGCAGATCAACATCTTTTAAGTTGTTACCCGACGCGCCAAACAGTTCGATCAATTTAGTTGGATCATACTCGGTTCGCTCAGTTTTAATATGAATTTGCTTTTCACCTGAGAGATATTGACCAGTGATAGATTCTTTGCAATTCAATAGGTCTTGTAATGTTCCTTCACCAATGACTTGGCCGCCATGCACACCGGCACCAGGGCCGATATCAATCACATGATCTGCCATGCGAATCGCGTCTTCATCGTGTTCAACCACAATAACTGTGTTGCCTAAATCTCTTAGGTGAATAAGGGTTTGTAGCAAACGTTCGTTATCACGTTGATGAAGACCAATAGAAGGTTCATCAAGGACATACATGACGCCAACAAGACCTGCACCAATTTGGCTGGCAAGACGAATACGTTGAGCTTCACCGCCAGATAGGGTATCGGCAGAGCGCGACAGGCTTAAGTAATTTAAACCAACGTTAACCAAGAAACCTAAGCGGTCGCGTACTTCTTTAAGGATTTTCTCGGCGATTTGTGCACGTTGCCCAGTAAGCTCCAGTTGTTCAAAATAATCCATGGCTTCGCCAATAGACCATTGGGTCAACACTGGTAGGTTTAAGTCGTTAATAAATACATTACGTGCTTCTTCACGCAGGCGTGAACCACCGCAGCTTTGGCATGATTGGGTATTAATGAACTTGGTTAGTTCTTCACGGACTGCGTTTGACTCTGTTTCACGGTAACGGCGATCCATGTTGTTTAAAATACCCTCGAATGGGTGATTTCTAACAACAACATCGCCGCGATCATTAATGTACTTAAAGGCGATGCTTTGTTTGCCTGAGCCGTAAAGCACAATTTTACGAACTTCAGCGCTTAGTTGCTCAAATGGTTTTTCAATATCAAACTTGTAATGCTCTGCAAGCGAAGTGAGCATCTGGAAATAATAGAAGTTGCGTCTATCCCAACCACGAATTGCACCGCCGGCTAATGAAAGTTCGGTATTAGTGATAACGCGTTCAGGATCAAAAAACTGCTGTACACCTAAGCCATCGCAGGTTTGGCAAGCGCCGGCTGGGTTGTTAAATGAGAAAATACGCGGTTCAAGTTCGGCCATTGAGTAGCCACAAATTGGACAGGCAAAATTGGCTGAAAAGACATGCTCTTCAGCTTTAGTTTTATCATCACCAGCGTCCATACTGGCAACGGTTGCAATTCCACCTGAAAGTTCAAGTGCTGTTTCAAATGATTCTGCAAGACGTTGTTTGATATCACCGCGTACCTTGAATCGGTCAACGACCACCTCAATGGTGTGTTTAACATGCAAATCGAGTTCTGGTGGATCGGTTAAGTCGCAGACCTCACCGTCGATACGGGCACGAATATAACCTTGTGCAGATAAACTCTCGAGGAGTTTTACGTGCTCGCCTTTGCGGTTGTTAACCACAGGAGCAAGCAGCATTTGTCGGCTATCTTCAGGCAGCTCAAGTACTTTATCTACCATCTGGCTAATGGTTTGTGCTGCGAGCGGCTTACCATGCGTTGGGCAGCGTGGTTCACCGACTCTAGCAAACAGCAAGCGCAAGTAATCGTAGATTTCGGTAATGGTGCCCACGGTTGAACGTGGGTTATGAGATGTTGATTTTTGCTCGATAGAAATAGCAGGGCTTAAGCCCTCGATATGGTCAACATCAGGCTTTTCCATCAAACTCAAAAACTGACGCGCATAAGCAGACAAAGATTCAACGTAGCGTCGTTGTCCTTCTGCATATAACGTATCAAACGCTAGAGAAGACTTACCTGACCCCGATAATCCGGTAATAACAATTAGTTTGTCACGAGGAATAGTCAGATTGATGTTCTTAAGATTGTGGGTACGAGCACCACGTACTTCAATGTTTTCCATCTAGCGTTCAGATCTCAAAGCCGAAAAAAGGGGTTAAGTATCTCACAAATTTACCTCAGGAAATAGACAGAACAGACTATCAATTGTAGGTGAAAAAAACTTGTCTACACGGAAAGGGGCTAACCAGCTTGAACGAGTGGTTTTATGCAATATCAAGTTAAAACATGACTCAAGTATGCATCTTTGGTTTTTACTTTTGGGCTATGAAAAACTTCGTGGTAAACTCCGCGACCTAATAAAAGTTGACAGATCAAGGCGGGGGCATGGCCAATAACGGACTTTCTAAGACTGAGAAAAAAGTCGCGTTTTCTTTAGCCAGTGTATTTGGGTTGCGCATGATGGGCTTGTTTATGATCATGCCTGTTTTTGCTCTTTACGGGCAACACCTTGAAGGGTTTTCACCTTTATGGGTGGGGGTTGCAATTGGCGCATATGGTTTAACACAAGCAATTCTGCAAATCCCAATGGGGATCTTATCTGACAAATTCGGTCGTAAGCCGATCATCTTGGCTGGACTATTAATCTTTGCTATCGGTAGTTTAGTTGCCGCCAATGCTGAGTCTATTTATGGCGTCGTTGCCGGTAGAGCTTTGCAAGGTATGGGGGCAATTGCTGCAGCGGTTTTAGCCTTGGCTGCCGACCTTACCCGAGATGAGCAGCGTACCAAAGTGATGGCGATCATTGGTATGTGTATCGGTTTTTCGTTTGCATTGTCATTGCTTGTTGGTCCGATTGTGGCTCAACATCTTGGGCTATCTGGGTTGTTCTTTATGACAGCAGGACTTGCCTTGCTGGGTATGTTGATCGTGCAAGTGCTTGTGCCAAATCCTATTTCGCAAGCGCCTAAGGGCGACACAGTTGCTGCGCCTGAAAAACTTAAGCGCATGTTGTTTGATCCACAACTATTTAGATTAGATGCTGGTATTTTTATTCTGCATCTGGTGTTAACTGCGGTATTTGTTGCTCTGCCTTTAGACTTGGTCGACGCGGGGCTAGTTAAAGAAAAACACTGGATGCTTTACTTCCCTGCGTTTATTGGGGCATTTTTACTTATGGTGCCGCTGATTATAATTGGCGTTAAACGTAACAATACTAAAGGTATGTTCCAAGTTGCGCTGTTGATTATGATGGCAGCTCTTGGCTCAATGGCCATGTTTGCTGATAACTTAGTGATGCTAAGTATTGCTGTAGTGCTGTTTTTTACTGGCTTTAATTATCTTGAAGCATCATTGCCGAGTTTAATTGCTAAGTTTTGCCCTGTGGGTGATAAAGGCTCAGCAATGGGAGTGTATTCAACCAGCCAATTTTTAGGTGCGTTTTGCGGTGGTTTATTGGGTGGTGGTGCTTATCAATTATTAGGTGCATCAGGGGTGTTTGCCGCAGCCTTAGGCTTGATGGTTATTTGGTTTTTATTAACCTTTGGTATGAAAAATCCAGTGCTTTTGAAGAGTTACACTTTAGAGGCTAACGTTAGCGATAAACAGAGTGCAGTGACCATGGCGACTGAATTATCGGCACTAACAGGGGTTGCTGAGGCAATAGTTGTACTCGAAGATAAAGTGGCTTATTTAAAAGTAGATGACCATTTCGATTTGAGAGAAGCCAGAGCTGTGTTACGCTCTGTCGATTAGGTAAAAATTTAATATACGTTCCAGGAGATTTCAATGGCTAGTCGTGGTGTCAATAAAGTAATTTTGGTGGGTAATTTAGGGCAAGATCCTGAAGTACGTTACATGCCAAATGGCAATGCCGTAGCCAACATTACAGTGGCGACAAGTGAGTCTTGGAAAGACCAACAAGGTCAACAACAAGAGCGTACTGAATGGCACCGTGTTGTGATGTTCGGCAAACTAGCAGAAATCACTGGTGAGTATTTACGTAAAGGCTCTCAAGTTTACCTTGAAGGCAAGCTACAGACTCGTAAGTGGAAAGACCAAAGCGGTCAAGATCGCTACACTACAGAAGTAGTTGTCGATCAAGGTGGTAGCATGCAGATGCTAGGTAGCCGTAACCAAAACTCTGGTGCTCCTCAAGGCGGCAACCAAAACTATGGTGGCCAACAGCAGCAAGGTGGCTACGGTTCACAGCAACAGCAGCAACCACAACAAAATAGCTACCAGCCGAAGCCACAAGCTCCTGCTCAGCAAGGTGGTTACCAACAGCAACCACAACAGCAGCAAGCGCCTCAACAAGGCGGTTATGCACCTAAGCCGCAATCTGCACCAGCTCCGCAACAGGCGCCACAACAGCGTCCAGCTCCACAGCCGCAGCAGAACTTCACTCCAGATTTGGATGACGGTTGGGACGACGATATCCCGTTCTAGCCTGGAACTTTGTGAAAGTGTAAATTTAGGATAGATAAATAGAGTAAACCCAGTGTAAAAGCTGGGTTTTCTTTTTTACACTTTAATTTTGACAAGTAGGTCTTTAGTTTTAGACTTATAGATAATAAATGTGTAAAAAAAGGAGGTGTTTGGTAAGCTCCTAATATCTTAGACACTTAACTGTTTCTCAAAGTATTGCTTTTCGAACTGCATTGGAGACAGTCCATTATTACTACCATGACGACGCACAGGGTTATAGAAATATTCGATATAGTTAAATATTTCCGAGCGAGCATCGCCTCTGTTTTTATGAACTTTTCTCTTAACTCTATCTTTCTTCAGCAATAAGAAAAAGCTTTCGGCGACAGCATTATCGTGACAGTTTCCTCGTCGACTCATACAGGCTTTTAAATTGTGCTCTTTTAAAAACTCCGCCAATCAGAACAGGTATATTGCACTCCTTGGTCGGAATGTATCAAAACCTTACTTTTCGGTGAACGTCGCCAAATGGCCATTAATAGCGCATCAATTACTAAGTCAGCTTTAGGTGTGTTTTTCATCGTCCAGCCCACGCTCTGACGAGAGAAGAGGTCAATAACAACTGTTAAATATAGCCAGCCCTCATGAGTGCGGATATAGGTAAAGTCGGTCACCCAAACCTTGTTGGGTTCTGCGACATCAAAGCCACGATTTAACGTATTTGGTGCAGTATGGCTAACATTCCCACCTCCAAAGCTTGGATTGCGCTTGTAGCCACGTATAGCCTTTACCTTGGCTTCCTTCATTATCCGATAAACACGATTCTTCCCGACACTTTCACCATCGTCTTTCAAGTCTAAAGTCAGGTTTCGATAACCGTAGACACAACCGCTTCTAGCCAAAATTGCTTAATTTTGCCCAGACAACATGTATCTTCAATGGTTCGATTACTGCTGGACTGCTTTAGCCAAGCATAAAAACCACTGCGATGAACATTAAGCACTCGGCACAGTACGGCTATGGGATATTGGTCGAGTCGAGACTTTATGAACGTGTACTTTTCTTTGACTCGCTTGCAAAGCACACGGCGGCATCCTTTAGTATAACTCGCCGAAGCTCTGCTTTTAGTTTACGAATTTCGTCTTGCTGATTATCGATAGTTATGTGTTGCTTCTCTGGTTTATCGAACTTGTTAATCCAGTTGTGCAAGCTTTTGGTTGTTATACCGAATCTTTCTGCCACATAAGCGATTTTATAACCACGCTCAGTGACTTGTTTGACAGCTTCAATTTTAAACTCATCGGGAAAACGTTTTCCGCGCATGTAACACCTCATACTTTGGGTCATTACAACTCTATGAAGTGTCTACTGTTCTAGGGGCTTACCAAGTTACGAATATTGAAATAATTTTAGACAACTATGATATAAGCGTTCTTTCTTCATTAAGAGGCTTCTAAAAGTTACACGTGGTCAATTATTGCTCTATTTGTTTTTCGTTTTTGAATGGGGAGTTACAAAGTAGGTTTTAGGCAAATGACTAAAAGGCGCAACCATGCTAGACTGCATCCTTTATTAGATTATCATTTTGTATACAGTGTTGGGGGTGTGGGGTGAGTTTGAGCGGAAAAGGCTCGGAGCTTTCAAAAAGTGATCCTATATATTCGACTAAGTTGCCGCTGCCTATGCAATATATGGGCGGCAAGGGGCGGATTGTAGGAAATATTTTGAATGGGGTAGAGGCTCAATTTAAGGATTTATCCCATTTCGTAGATCTTTTTTCTGGCTCTGGGGTTGTTGCATTCCATGCTCAAATGCGTGGCTATAAGGTTAGTGCTAACGATATTCAGCCTTATTCATCTGCTGTTTTGTCCTCGTTACTTACTCATTCAAGAACGGATATTGAAAGTCTAGTTCATTCATTGCAAGCCATATCAGATGATAAGTTGTTTCACAAAAGCAGAAGCATATACTTAGCTGATTACTTCAAAGAGAAGTCGTTTATTACGGCATTAAATGATAATAGGTTTATATGGGAAGATTATAGAGATTTTTGTGAATCTACAGAGCTATGTAATGGTACATTAGAGAGCGTTAGTGATTTAAAGTCTAATGAAGATTGGACGCTGTTTTTGGCATATTACCGTAATACGTACTTTGGTGTTAGACAGTGTGCTGAGATTGATTATTTAAGAGAATTGAGTGAAAGTTTGAGTGAGGATCTCAAGGCTCATTTAATCGCTAGTGTGGTTTCTGCTTTGACCTATTGTGTTTCAAGTACAACTCATTTAGCGCAATTTCTTAAACCATCTACAGATAAGAACTCTAAAAGTTTATTAGTGCGTAGAAATCTAAAAATTATTGATTTTGTTATAGAAAGATTAAATTTACTGACTTTAGTTGACTTGTCAGACTCAAATACTGTTTTTAATCTAGATTTTAAAGATGCGCTTAGAGAATTAGCATTAGATTCATCTTCAATAGTTTATGCTGATCCTCCTTACTTTAAGGAACATTATTCTAGGTACTACCATGTTTTGGATACTTTCGTACTTTACGATTATCCATTGCTTACTTTTAACCCTCGATTAGGTGAAACAACGAAGGGACGTTATCGAGATGATAGAATTGTTTCTGATTTTGGGAAAAAGAGCTTGGTTAGAGGTGCTTTTGATGAGCTTTGTAATTCTTGTCTCATTTATGGTAACAAATTAGCAATTAGTTACGCTTGCTCGTCACTAGTAGAAAAAGAGTTTTTCTATAAGTTAGCCGAAGAAAAAAAATTAAAACTAGAAGTGTTGGAGTTTAACTTGATGCATACAGGTCAAGGTCAAGCAAGGCACAAAGAAGTAACAGAATATTTATTTTTATTTTCAAATGAATAGTTTTAAAACAAAAATTGAACGATTACTGCCAGAACACGATTATCCAGCAGGGTTGATTCATCCATACTGGGCTAGAAAGCCATTAAACATAATAGAAACAATTATCTGTCACTACACAAAAGAAGGGGACACTATTGCAGATCCTTTTATGGGGTCTGGTACATCAATAGTGGCGGCAGTTAAGAACAAAAGGAATGCCATTGGCTGTGACTTAAGTCCCGTTTCTAAATTATTAGTAGACTCAATACTTGGTTCAGCAAAAGACCCAATTCGACTTAAAAAAGTACTAGACCTCGCAGTTGAAGATTGGATTAACTTTAGTAGTTTTCTATATCAGACAAATGATGGGAAGTGTGTTGAGCGTGAAACATTTTTTGTCGAGGGTAATTATGTAAATGGAGCATTTACATTAGCTTTTGATGAAGCTAAGTTAAAACCATTGGTAAACGGTAACTTAAAAGGAAAGGTTGAAATTGTTAAGGAAGTCGAATTCATTAACCCTGTACCAATAAATTTATCAATCTCTCCTATAGACTTTTCCAAAATTGAATTTACTGAGAATACTCGTATTGCAGTTCATAAAGGGGCTAAAGCGTCTGATTTTTTTACCAATAGAAATATAGTTTTTATAAACCATGTTCAAAATTACATAGCTAATAATGTTACTAATGATGAAGAAACTAAGTTTCTAAAATTATTCCTATCATCAATGATTCCATTATTAAGACTTAGCGATAAGAAAGCTAGCTCTCAATGGCCTTACTGGAGGCCAAAAAAAGAGTTAACTTCACGAAATCCAATTGTTGCCATAAAGAGAAGATATAAATCTTTTGTCGATTGTTTAAAGTGGGAAGAAGGTGAGTTAAATACTGTAGATGCAAATGCTAAAGTGTTTCAAATACCTGCAGAGTTATTGCCATATAAATATCAGGGAAAAGTAGACTTAATTGTTACAGACCCTCCATATGCCGATCATGCGCCTTATTTAGAATATTCTGATTTGTATTGGTCTATTGTTGCTGGTGAAAGAACAGACGCTCTTTGGGATAAGGAGATTGTTAAGACTAATGCTGTAGGAAGGGAAAAAGACTCTCAGAACTATGAATCTAGAATGTTCGATACTATATCTTCTGTTTTATCCATGTTGAAAGATGGTGGTTATTTTGTGTTTTTTTATCTAGATAAGAATATACACCACTGGGAGTCGATAAAAGCTGCAATAGAGCAATCTGGCTGTATTACTGAAGATGTTATTGCAATTCCAAAGCAAAGGCGATCAATGAAAGCTGTAACCTCTCCAGGTAAAACTTTGGATGGAGATCTAATAGTCATATGTAAAAAGTTAGGAAGTAACAGTAAAATAAGTTTACCTAAGTTGGCTATGAAAGAAGTTCTATTAGAAATCGAGAGCATAGAGAATTCTACTTATTTTGAACGATTTGGGTTATTTATTAAAAAATATTTGACGGTAGAAGTATTAGACTTTAAAGATTGGTCTTTAAAAGATATATCAAGGGTTATATAGATGTATTGGTTATTTAGTGAAGAAAAACAAAAAGAAATTCGTGAACTTATTGATAACTTAGTTATGTCTTTATCTGAAGTAAATCATAAGCCTCCACACCAAGATCAAGTTTTTCCGTTTCAGGGAAGAAAGGCCATAAATCATGCTAAGACAGTTATTGATGCCCTAACTAGTGAAGGCGATATAATTTGTGATCCATTTGTAGGGTCTGGGAGTTTTGCATACGCAGGTGCTATGTGTGACAGAAATGTTCTTGCTAATGAGTTTGAAGTTTATACAAATCGCATGGCATTTGCTCCATTTTCCTTGCCTGACAAGCAAGAGCTTATAAACTCTTTCAATGAATTTGTGAGTCATATACGCCCATATATAGATAACCTCTATCGCACTCGTTGTGTTTGCGGACAGATATTACCATTGGACTCATTATTCTTCGATAGATCCCCTCTACGTTACACAGGGGTAGCAAGCCATGAAAGGTTAGGAGATAATGGGGAAAATATAACTTTCCGTGGAAAATTTAAGTGTAAATCATGTGGTGCTATAGAAAAACACTTTGATGATTACGATCAAGAAGTTTTAGATACTATAGAAGCCGTAGAAGAGGACTTTTTTGAATTTAGGCTGATTGAAAACTCACGTATTAATTTGAGTTCTGATTTCTTAGACTATAAAAAACTGTTTCCAAAGAGAAGCAGGTTGGTTTTGACCTATCTTTGGAAAGAACTAGAATTATTTGCAATAGACCCTCTATGTAAGAAATTTATTGAAGATGCCTTACTTTCAGTAATTCCATTGGCTAAATACAAAGACTACAGAAGTAAGAGCCAAGATCTACATTGTCCGCCTCAAATGTTACGTGAGAGTAATATATTGAATGCTTTAATTAAGCAGGTTAATAAAAGGGCAAAAACTCTCTACGGGTATGACTTAAATAATTATCAAAATGCGGAGCTTCATTGCGATGATTTTCGAAGATTCTTGTCTTCTATTCAACCCGAAGGTGTTGATCTAGTTGTTACCGATCCTCCTTGGAATGATGGGAATGCTTATTTTGAAAGGGCACAGCTTTACCACCCTTGGTTAGGGTATGACTTAAAGGCAGACGATGACAGGCTGTCTAACGAAGTCATTGTAACAGACTCTCCTGAGCGCCCAGATAAGAGAGAAAAAGAACAATGGTGGAGTGATGTAGAGGACTTGTTTGAAAAGTCATATGTGGTATTAAAAGAACATGCTTTTTTAGTATTGTATTTTAGACCTGTGCCTGCAAATGAATGGATCGTTAATTTCAATAGATTAAAGTTATTGGCAAGAATGAATGGCTTTGAACCTTTATTGACTTGTGATTTAACTAATAAAGATCCTTCCATGAGAATTCAGCAAAGTGCTCATTATGCGTTTAGTAGTGATTTAATTTTAACTTTCATTAAGCTAAGTGATAGTGAAAGAAGAGTTTATTGTGAAGGTCACGATGTCGATGAGATTTCTTTTCGGGTCGCAGTAGAGCTACAGGATGAGTTGTTTGATGCTTTTACATTAACTCAGTGGCTGAAAGCTATGTATGAAAAGGTAAAATCACTTGGTTTAATGCAATTGAACTTACCTAAGAATAGACATCTACTTCATGACTCATTCTTAAGAGTCTGTGAGGACAGAGGAACAGGTAAATACCTTCCTAAAGCAATAACTCCTTATTCGGATGAAATTTTTAATACGCCATACATTGAACGGGTTTCTTTATATGTGCCATATGTTATTGAAGAATTGTTATTTAAATCAGACAAATTTACGTTTGATCAATTTTTGTTAAAAATTGCTGAGTTTGTTGAGAATGGTACAAGAGCAATACTTAAAGATATATTGGAAGATTCTGAAAATTCAATCCATTCTTTACTAAACTTGTATGCAGAACCAATAGAGGGGGGGCTTTATTTCACAAAGCGTCCGCTACCTCAAATTCCTAGTAATATTGCAAACTTATTGGAATTAGCCCCTTATGAGTTTGAAGTATTCACTGCAAAATTATTAGAATTAGAAGGGTTCACTAATGTTGTTGTTTCTGGACAAGCTGGAGACCGTGGTGTTGATGTACGTTGTAATGATGGAAATGGCGATTTAGTTATTGTTCAGTGTAAACGTTATACGAAATCAAATATCGGTTCTACTCCAATACAGAGGCTTCATAGTTTTGCTGTTACAAGGGGAGCTTCAAGAAAAATATGCATTACGACCACAGACTTTACTCGTGATGGCTATGATGAAGCTAAAAAAGCAGATGTAGAGCTAATTAATAGGGAAGCTTTAGAAAATTTGGTACATAAGCATAACTTGTTTAATTAGGTATAGTTGAACACATAGCTTTTGTAAAGTTAAGTGGGTTTATCTGGTCGAAGCACTTTTATATTTACATAAATCAGCAAAGTGTAAATATTGATATGTTTGTTGGCTTTTATTGTAATTTAAAGGTTTTACTCATTCACTCGTACATTGCTTTTGAATTTTATACGTAAACTACCATTCTAGATGCTATAAAGCGATTGCTGTCTGAAACACAGTAACACGTTACAAAAACCAGCCTTACGGCTAATGCCAGTCAGTTAAGTTGACTGGCATTTTTCTTTTTATAGGGGGATTTGCTAGGTTTAGGTTGAACAGCCCTCGAAAAAACTCTATCTACTCGCTTTGTTTGTAGTTCAAAATTCCCAAGTATCTCTATCAGTTGCTCATAATGTTTTGGTAGATTGCCCGGGCTCATTAGTGGCAATCTGGCTAGATAGCTAAGTATCATACTCGCACAGTTTCTTAAGCTGAGGCGATTGGCCCATATTCCTTTTCTGGATGAGGCCTCTGTCATTGCTTGGCGCATCAGGTTATACCCTAGTAACAAGCCCCATAATTCCTGCTCAACCATCTTTGATTTTTTGCTTCTTAATGTGTACTCGTTGTTTAATAGTGTCTGTTTACATCTCTCTGTAGCTAAGCTCGATTTCTCAGCGATGACTATAAAGTTCTACGATTTCAGCACTTGAGAAGCGTAAGGGCTCAATCATTGAAGTTAATACTTGATGTAACTTCCCTTTTATTGACTTAGTCACTAGTCTCGCTTCAATGTACGTAGGTAAGTCAGGGTTTTGCTTCCGAGCTTGAGCCGATATTTTTAGTTTGACTTGTTTATCTAATCGACCATTTGATTTTATGATTTCATATTGGAGCCCCTTTCTTACAGGTATCAGCCTGTTCCGTTCCTCACCGCTTTGCTGTCATTGATAGACTAAGTTTAAGGAGTAAAAGCCTTTATCGAATATTGTGAGGCTGTGATCTGGAGTGGACTGAATGAGCTCTTCTGCTAATTTTATTTCACTATTTTGGTAACGATCAAATGCACTGTTTATCAGTTGATGGCTAGTCAGTTCCATATGGCACACCATTCGAACTTGAGGGAAAGAAGTGTCATCGCGCTGGTTTGATGGCGAGCCAAAAGCGAGGCGATTCTCAGGCGTGTCCTGAGTACGCCAAACAACACCATCAACAGCTAACAAGTTTAGCCCACACCAAGTCTCAAAATCAGCTTGCTTATAGTAATGTTCCGCCATCATTTGAAAGGAGTTTTTCATACTTTGAACACCAAGCCTCTGGCGCCCCTGAACGAGTGCACTTGGGGCAACGAGCTTCTTTTTACCAGGTAACATTAGCTCCATGTGATTCGCGAGTTCCCATACAGACTGCTGTCGGTAGAAGCTCATACCAATCACTGACCACATAATGGCATCAAGTGGTAATTAACGTTTCCTAACCGTGGCAACTCCAGCAGCCTCGAAGGCTTGCCGGATTATATTTTCATCCAATAAGTGATGGAGGTTTGTAAAAGCCGTGGCTTCTTGGTGGTATTCAAAAGCGGTACAGAAAGCTTGTTCTAAAGACATAAAAAAATCCAATATCATTTCTGATATTGGATTTTGAAGCCTTTTAAAGATCGGACAATTGATCGTTTATATTCTTAAATGATCAGCATTAGCCTTACGGCTGGTTTTTTTGTACCTGCGCCCCCCTACAAAAGTACTACGCCCTTTTTCTATTTTTAGTCATAGAGCGATAAACAGCCTTGCGAGAGCATCAAAATTAATCTGATAGCTGTTAGGGTAGAAAAACGATAAATACAGGCAGCTTTTTAGCACCGCTTTAGTTTTATTAGTTAGTGGTGTCGCCGCTGTATTTGGTTATTTTAATACTAGGACTGTATTAGCTATGCGGGTGCTACTTGCAATATTCTTGGTTATTTCTTGTTGCCTTTTGCCTGCTAAAGCGCAGGAAAGCGACATAGAAATTAGTGGTTTAGTGATAGATAGGACTCTGACTCGTTTTGGTAAAGACTTTAGTTTTTATTACTCAAGCTATTGGCGTGATTTGCCATTTACCCAAGGTTTTAATGTCACCTTATACGAGACGGTTTTCCCCCAAGCTGGTACGTTGCTGACACTTGAGGTTAACGGTACCACGGTTTACAAAACTCATTTTGGACGCAGAGCTAGTCCGATAAAGGAAAGAGCAGAGCAAGCGATTCTACTGACTATTGACCATTTAGCACGTGTTAGGGCAAATGCGATAACAGGTGAGTTAGCCGACAGCTCAGATGGATATTAGGATAAGAATAATGAATAACAGGATGTTAATTATTGCTGGACTATTCCTTGTTGGAACTAGCCAAGCAACCGAGCTTGTTTACACCCCAATTAACCCGAGTTTTGGTGGTTCAGCCTTGAACGGGTCTTATTTGTTGAACAAAGCCAATGCCCAAAACGATCATACCGCAACGTCAGATGAGAAAGATTTTGTAAGCCGTTTTAAAGAATCTTTAGAGCGAAACATTATGAATACAATCACGCGTGGTGTTGCAAGTGGTGAGATCACTGATGGCACTTATGATACGGGGGATTTCAGAATTGAAGTTGCCTCTATTGGTGGCGGGGTAATGTTGACTATTACAAACCTTATTACAGGTGAGGTAACTGTCATTGAAATGCCGACATATGGAGGGTAGTTTATGAAAACCCTTATTACTTTCCTATTTATTGCGTTTCTATCTGCTTGTAGTTTGGTACCAAAACCTGAGCTGAATATTACTGAGGCTAAATTAAACCCTGTCAGTGAAACCATGCAGAATTTAATGGCAAAGCCTGGCCCTAAATATCCTATCCCTGTCGCGGTATATTCCTTTAGAGATCAAACTGGGCAGTATAAGCCGCAGCAAAATGTGAGCTCGTTTTCTACAGCGGTGACCCAAGGCGCGACCTCGATGTTAGTGCAAACCTTACTGGATTCAAAATGGTTTACCCCAGTTGAAAGAGAAGGGCTGCAAAATTTACTTACCGAGAGAAAAATTACTAAAAAACAAACGGTGAAAGCCAAAAAAGAGGAAGTGCCACAGCTGACAAATGCGCGCCTGCTTTTGGAAGGCGGCATTATTAGCTATGAAACTAATATTAGCACTGGTGGAGCGGGTGTAGAGTATTACGGTATTGGTGCCTCTGAGCTGTATCGAGAAGATCAAGTGACTATCTATTTACGTGCTGTTGATGTGCATACCGGAAAAGTGATGATGTCTGTCTCGACGACTAAGCGGGTATTCTCACAAGAGATGCGAGCTGGGCTTATTCGTTTTACCAGTTTGAATCGTCTTGCTGAGGCTGAGATTGGTTTTACAACTAATGAGCCGGTGCAATTCTGTGTATTGCAAGCAATTGAGTTAGCGGTATCAGAATTGGTAGAAAAAGGAGTCGCTTTGGGGTATTGGGCGCCTGCATAGTGGTGATTCTTATCTAGTTTATTGATGAGAAAGGTAAATATTTCCTTTCTCTTCCATCTCAAACATTGCATTCAATATGTAATTTTTAGTCTATTCTGCCGTATACGTTTTTTTTTGTAGATAATAAGCTTGTGTAGGCAGGTTTTTATAGCTATTCACTTCATAATGTTATAATAATGTTGCAAAGCTTGTTGGCGAATATCACGCTTGGAAAGCTAGAGAGCATATTTCTCTATCTGTCTTTGCTGATCCGCTCATGTTCATGGAGAGAATTCAATGAGTCAAATCGATGAGTTAGTTTTTATTCATCAGGTTGCGTCACCGTGTCATTTAGCTATTTTAGCTGAGTCGATAGGGTTAAAAACCAGAGTGATTAAGAAGCCGTCAGATCTTGTAATGGCTAAGGAATGCAACCGGTTTTATCTGGTTGCACAAAAAGGTACTGCACTTGACAGTAAAGGGATCCCTTTAGTTGCGGCGCGGCTGGTTTCGCAATTTCCGATAGCATTATACCAAGTTGAGCGGGGAACATTAGATCCAAAAGCGGCTTTGCTGCTTGGGATCAAAGGATTATTGTATGCAGATCAAGGAATGGATTTGCTGTTAACTGGGTTACGTAAAATGGTCGCTAATGAGCTTTGGTACGATAGAGTATTGCTTAGTGAAATGTTTAATCATTTGGTTAAGCGTTTAGATAGCGGTGTAGAGCAGGTTGAAGATGCCGTGGTGATGCTGCAGATGCTAACTGAGCGAGAAAAAACCATTATACAACTGGTTTCAAGTGGAGCACGTAATAAAGAGATTGCTCATCAACTTTGTATTAGTGAGCATACTGTAAAAGCTCACATATCTTCAATTTTCAGAAAGACTCAGTCTCGTAATAGAGTTGAACTGCTGCGTTGGGCGCAAACTTATCAAAGTCAGTTTGAGTTGTGTTCATAGCGACAGACTTTGATTCCAATTTAGATAAAAGGGAGCATCAGCTCCCTTTATTAGTCAATTGCGAGTTTATTTTTAGTTTTGCATAACAGTCGCAGTGTTGAAATCACCTGTCTGCGTTACGTTAATAACGTTACTAGAACCGGTTTGTGAACCCATAACTAAGTTGTCATTGCCTGTTTGTGCAATAGTTAGGGTGTTATCAACACCGTTAACTTCAAAGGCACTATCAACTTCGCCGCCAACCCAGTTACCGTTACCGTTTTGTGCAATAGTCGCGATGTTTTCGTCACCGACAATAATCAGATCGATTAGGTTAAGATCGCCTTCTTGAGTCATTTCAACTTCGCTGTTATCAAGACCAACAACAGACACTAATGCTTCGTTCTCATTGCCATCTTGCTCAACGTCAACATCGTTGCCAAAGCCAAACACATCAGCGTAGCCAAAGTTGTCATTGCCTTCTTGAGCGATTTCAATGCTGTTATCATCTAGTTCAGTGAAAGCAACGGCCTCATTATTGTTGCCATCTGAAATGATTGAAATATCGTTATCATCACCGTACTGTCCAAAAGTGGCAAAGTTGCTATCGCCTTCTTGGTCAAGTGTTACGCTGTTTTCACTGCCCCAGACTTGAAACTCTGCTGCGTTATTGTCGCCATCTTGTTCGATACGAAGTGTATTGTCATCACCTTGAATATCAGCAATTAAGGTATCTCCGATAGTATTAGATACGCCATCTTGCTCAATCTCTATATCGTTATCATTGCCTGTTGTAACGGCTAGATAAGCTGTGTTGTTTGTACCGATTTGATCGATTTCTATTTCATTATCAGAGCCTGTCAGCTGATAAACAAACCCGGTGTTATCATTACCTTCTTGTGATACGACAAAGTTATTGTTATCGCCTGCAACGCCCTTTACGGCACCTAAGTTGTTATTACCTTCTTGGTACACTTCGACATCATTGTTGTTACCCACGTTAGGTGTGATGTCTAAAGATACAAAGCCTGCTACGTTATCATCACCATACTGGGTGATATCGCCGTCATTACCATCGCCTTCAACACGAAAAGTCGCAAAGTTGTTATTGCCGTCTTGTTCAATATAACCTGTGTTTTCATCGCCAATGAGTTCAACTACACTACTATTTTGCTCGCCAGCTTGAGTGACGTCGACTTCATTGCCATCACCGCTAACGTCAATATCAAGCTCATTGAAAAAGCCAGACTGACCAACATCGACTACGTTATCGTTACCAGTGACGTCCGCTGAAGTTATATGCCAGTCTTCAGTTTGGTTGATGTCTATTATGTTTCCTTCACCAGTAGACTCAACATAGGCCTCAATCCATACACCGTCTTGAGTGATATTTGTTTCTTGAGCATCACCAGTTTGTGTGACTGTCGCAATATGCAGATCACCTGTTTGTCGAACGGTTGCGTCTTGACCAACAACAGCCCCCGAAGCCGCTGTTGTTTGGTTGATTTCTACAGCGTTTGCGGAATCTGCTAGGGCGTTGCTACTGATACCTAAGCTTGCTGTAATGGCAAGTGCGATCATGGTTTTAGTTGTTTGCGATCTCATTTGACTCTCCCTGTTTAATATTGAGTAATTGTCATTGCAGCACCGTCTGCAATTTGTTCAATTGAAAAGCTGGCGCTGCCCAGCTGATTTATTTGCACTAAATTGTCATCGCCAATTTGGGTAATAAACGCTTGGTTATCTGCACCTAATTGTAAGAGCTCGACTTCGTTATCTTGACCAAGCTGAACCACTTCTGCTTGGTTGCTATTGCCAACTTGAATGAGGTCGATCATGTTGCTTGCGCCAGTTTGACTTAATGTCGCTTGGTTAAGCACACCGGCTTGAACAAGACCAATTACATTGCTTCGGCCTGAACTCTCGAGAAGTGTTTGCAGTGTTATGGGGAGCTCACTTGTTGCTAATTCAATATCATCAGCTGCACTGGAGATTGAATACAGCATTAGGCAAATAAGGGTTCCCATTGTTTTGAAAACGGACACTTAACGCTCCTTTTTTCTGGAGTGTAAAGTTAATACAGTTAACTTTACGGCTTGCTGTTGAGTTAGCCGGTATTAGGCTGCTCGCCAGATAAGTTCCTCAAGTTACTCTGCTGTTTTTTTCCCGCAATCAGAAAAAAGTCTATTTATTTGCCTGCGCTAAAATAGGTTGAACTTACCCATTTTTGCTCCTTAGTTATTGAGATTATTGTTTTAATTTCGAAGTCTTTTTATTTTTTAGCGACTGGTGTAGTGCCATGGGATTAGTAGTTTAGTGCTAAATGAATTACGCCATCTTTTAAAACTGTAGGCTCTATGGCAACAATTCCTGTGGTTACAAATTCCGGAATATCACAACACCTAACGATTAGAGCGTGTTGGCGGTTTGCTGTACCGGTTTGGGGAATTTAAAGGACTAAAAGGATTAGTTTATGCTTAAAAAGTTAACACCATTAGCCGCTGCTATTGCTGGAGTTATTGCGGTTTCATCTGCACCAGTGCAAGCCAAAATGCCAACTCAACATGAATACATTAAAGATTCTTTACTGGTCGTCTACAAAGATAATGCCACTAAGAGTGAACGTGCTTCAGCCCAGCGTTTAGTGCGAGCATCTATGCGAGATATGGATGCTAATGGTATCGATGATCGCTTTGCTAACTTACTTGATGGCAAGCTAGCTAAACTCACTCTGAGAGCAGGCTCTGATGTGGAACAAGCGATCAAGATTATTAGTCGCCATCCTGCTGTAAAATATGCTGAGCCAAACTATGTAATAAAAGCGATTGGTACACCAGATGATCCAGACTTTGTGTCTCTGTGGGGCTTACATAACACTGGGCAAGATGGTGGGACGGCTGATGCCGATATTGATGCTGTTGAAGCTTGGGATGTGACTACGGGTGACAGCTCTGTCATCGTCGGTGTGATTGATACCGGTGTTGATTATAACCACCCTGATCTACAAGCTAATATGTGGGTGAACCCGAATGAAATTCCAGGCAATGGCATCGATGATGATGGCAATGGGGTAGTCGATGACATTCATGGTTTTAATGCTAATGATAATAGCGGTGATCCTATGGACGGTAACGGCCATGGTACTCACGTGGCGGGTACTATCGGGGCTTCCGGAAATAATGGAGTCGGTGTAGTAGGTGTAAACTGGGATGTTAGCATCATTGGTTGTCAGTTCTTGAATGCTAGCGGCTCAGGTTCTACTGAGGGTGCAATTGCTTGTATTGATTACATGACTGACTTGAAGGTTAATCATGGTGTTGATATTAAATTGACCAACAACTCTTGGGGTGGCGGTGGTTTTAGCCAAGCGTTAAAAGATTCAATTGAATCAGGTGGCGATGCAGGGATCTTATTTGTTGCCGCAGCTGGTAACAGTGCGGTAGATAATGACGCTAACCCGCATTATCCATCTAGCTATGATTCGGATGCGGTAATGTCTATTGCCAGTACAGACCGCAATGATGCGATGTCGAGCTTTTCTCAATGGGGCTTAACGAGTGTTGATATGGGAGCGCCCGGTTCGGCAATTTTATCAACAACCCCTGGTAATACTTATTCAACCTTCTCAGGTACCTCAATGGCTACGCCGCACATTGCTGGTGCTGCCGCCCTCGTTTGGTCAATTAATCCTGATCTAACTCCAGTCGAAATGAAACAGTTGCTAATGGACTCGGGTGATGCCAATGCAGATCTTACTGGTAAAACGGTTGCGGGTTCACGATTAAATGTGGCGAATGCACTTGATTTAGCTGATCCGGAGCCTGGATATAGATTTAGCGTCACGCCAGCTTCACAAACCATTGAGGCTGGTAGTGCAACAAGTTATGACTACAGCGTAGGTAGTGTAGCGGGTTGGGATGGTACGGTTGCGTTATCTGTTGCTGTCTCTCCAGCGCTTGCAGGGGTAACTCTATCAAGTAATAGCGTTATGGCTGGCGAAAGCTTTAGCGTAGATGTTGCTACTGATGCTGCGGCAGCATGGGGCGATTATACCATTACCGTGACAGGTGATGATGGTACTACTGTGAAGAGTAAGTCAGTAGCTTTGAGCGTTTTACCGCAAGGTATTCAAGATTTTACCTACTCAAATACCGACTCAGTCTCAATACCTGACAATGATCCTGCTGGTATTGTAAGTACAATTGATGTTGCAGATGACGTACAGGTATTCGGTGTTAACGCTGATGTTGATATTTCACATACTTGGATTGGTGACTTAGTAGTAACACTGACTTCGCCTGCAGGAACAGAGGTTGTATTGCATAACCGTGAAGGCGGTAATGCTGATGATATCGTTAAAAACTGGGACTTAAGCGCCTTTAATGGTGAAATCGCTACAGGCACTTGGAGCTTATCAGTTAGCGATAACGTAGGTGCTGATACTGGAACGCTTAATAGTTGGGGATTGGTTATTTCTGGTGTCGGAGAAGCTGCACCAGCAGCACCAGTGGCAGACTTTAGTTACGCTGTTGACGGATTAAATGTTGCGTTTACTAACTTAAGTAGTGATGTGAATGATGACATCGTTAGCTATAGCTGGGATCTTGGTGATGGTAGCGTATCAACAGATATGAGCCCTACACATGTATATGCCGCAGCGGGAGTTTATACGGTTTCTATGCAGGTAACAGATGCTGAAGGCAACACTGATACAGCCTCGATGGATGTTGAAGTGTTTGAACATAGCATCACAGCAGGCGTGACACGTGCCAAACTATCTCGCCGAGGCAGCGCTTTGGTTGACTTAACTTGGGATGGTGCTGTTGGTGATGATGTGGTTATTTACCGTGATGGTAATGCCATTGCTACAACGAGTAACGATGGTCGCTATCGTGATCGTTTCGCGAATGCACCGGCATCAGTTGAGTACAAGATCTGCGAAGTCGCAACGAGTCTTTGTTCTGATCCAGTAACAGCTTCTTTCTAGTCGCTTGTTAATTCAGTAAGAGCGGCCTTTTGGCCGCTTTTTTTTGCCTGGATTATATTGTTTCTACACAAGTTCCATTCTTACGCCGTTGAGCGGAGTTTCTTTGTAGCCCTATATTTACACAATACAGCTACTCACTTTCGATTGAAAAAGGTTTGTCATGGCATCTACGCCTTTGGCTACAACTAAACCAACTGTTGAAAGGTGTGGAGCTAGTAGAGAAATGCTAAACGTTCTTAGGTGAGCAACTATGCTTGGATTTTGCCCCAACATTTTGAGTCATATTGGCTTAACACAATAGCGATAGCTTAGTTGTAGTGGCAGAGAGCTTGTTGTCTTTGGTTGGTATTTGTTATGTAAACGGTTGATGTTGTGAGGTTTGTTAACTGTTGGGATGTTTTTTTACATTAATTGCTAACGAAAAACTTGAATAACCGCTGCTTTGAACTAAATTCGATAAGAGCTGAATAATTTATGTGATTTATTTCATCATTGATAGTGATATTTCGCATTTTCAACTATTGATATTCGGCAAAAATCTGTAAAAATACCGCTTCTGTCCCTGATGAAAAAATATGGGGAAAACTGAGGTAAGTGTTAGCGCAATTTACTTCTTATTTATTTTTGTATGTGTTGATTTAAGGGCATTAACATATATGTATAAGACTTCAAAAAAACCAGTTTGGTACGGTGAGCTAAGAACTGCTCGTGGCAATACCATTCTTATTTATGATAAGCAATTTCCAGATGCTTCAGCTGGCCGTGTATATTTTTACAATGCGACTCGCGAATCAATTATTGAATACGCAGAGGATATTGTTAAGCCTAACTTACATGAGCTTGATGACAACGCAATCGCTGAAGTTGAAAAGACTTGCGGTGCGGCTTGGTTTGCAGCCAGAGAAGAATTTATGGCGAAGCATCAAGGCTGGGTTGAAGCAAACAACCCAAAAAGCGTTGCTGCACCTAAAAAGGCCAAAGCTGCAACTGAAGATGACGACGAGCCAGAGTTAGAGTCTGCCGATGGCGACGATTACGATGACGATTGGTCGGACGATTACGACGATTAAAAAAACAGCGCCTATAAGGCGCTGTTTTTTTATGGATGAATGTCGCTACTCATTTTCAAATTGATAGCGACTGATGTGATGATAGATCTCACCTGGATGAACCAGTGCGTTTCCAGCAATATGAGCTTGGTTTGGCGCATCAGGGATTTGCTGAGGCTCTAAACATACTCCTTGATACTGTTTTAACACTTGTTGTCCTTTACCCACCGTACCTTGTAAATAGTTTGCACCATATACTTGTACGCCTGGTTGATTGGTATATAGCGTTAGGCTGCGACCGCTTAGCGGTGAGCTTAATGTGCCAAATCGTTGCAGTTTAGATTCACTTTGCGGCAACAAATAGCAGTGATCAATTCCACTAGTGCGAGTAAACTCTTCCTGACCAAGTAGTGATTGCAGTTGCGTTGCTACCGATAAATCTAAACTGCTTCCTTCAGTGGTACACACTGCAGTAGGAATGCCTGTTTCATCCATTGCAAGATAGTGCTTCGCATCAGTTTGTAATTGATGATTAAGTGTTGTGTCACTGGCATCAAGATTAAAGTAACTGTGCTGAGATAAGTTAATAGGGCTAGTTTTATCTGTGCAGGCTAAGATCTCGACATATAAGTTGCTGCCTACAAGACGGTAATCCAACTGAACGTTACAGTTACCGGGAAACCCCATATCGCCATCAGGACTGCGTAAGGAAAGACGCACCCCGTCAGGTAACGCACCTAATTGCCAGTTTTTCCGGTGGAAACCTTCGTGGCCTCCGTGTAAGCAATTACCAGCCTGATTGATATCAAGTTGGTAGTGTTGTTCGCCAACAGAAAACTGGCCTTTGGCTATTCGGTTAACAAACCGACCAGCAATGGCACCTAAGTGAGCTTGCTGTTTAAGGTAGTCTTCGACGCTATCACAGCCCAGCACAATATTAGCACGCTCACCTGCTTTATCTGGGGTCCACAGCGAGCGAATAATTCCGCCGAGGCTTAAGACTTCAACTGCAATCGTGCCGTTGTCCATCAGTACGCGTTCAATCTGTCCACCACGTGGATCCGTCCAAGGTTCAAGAGTTCGAATTCGTACCATTTTTCGTCCTGTTAGCGTTTTGGTTAGTTGTCGATGCGTTTGGCACCATCACTGGCTAAGCATAAGTAAATATCTGCTTCTAGCCCGGTTTTTTCAGTAAACTTTTGTTCAATCGTAGCAATGACCGCGTCGGTAAGTGCATGATCGACAAGGGCAACAACACAACCGCCAAGGCCGCCACCTGTCATACGAACTCCACCACGATCACCAATGACTTCCGATACTATCTCGACAAGGTAGTCGATTTCAGTGGTGCTGATCTCAAAGTCGTCACGCATTGAAATATGTGATTCAGCCATGAGCTTACTTAACTTAGCAATATCACCAGACTCTAATGCCCAGGCGGCATTTTGGGTGCGACGATTTTCAGTTAAAACATGCTTAGCACGTTTGTAATGCGTGTCAGCAAGTTCAGCTTTAGCGGCTTCTAATGTAGCTAAATTAAGATCGCGTAGTGACTCTAGACCAAAGTGCTCAGCGGCTTGCTGGCACTGTTGTTTACGTAAGTTGTATTGTTCGGCTATTTCATTGCGCTTAACGTTTGAGTTAATAATTAATAGACTCAGGTTTTCAGGAATGCAGACAGCCTCACTATCGAGATCGAGACAATCAATCAAGAAGGCGTGATCTTCTTCGCCAAGAGCACAGATCATCTGATCCATAATGCCGCAGGGTTGCCCTACAAACTGACTTTCACCACGTTGAGCCAATTGGGCAATAGCCAGAGGCGAGAGCTTTATTTGGCTGCAATCGTTAACAGCTGTGCCAAAGGCAACTTCTAAAGCTGACGAAGATGATAAACCCGCATTCATAGGGATATTGCTAACAACAGCTACATCGAGCCCTTTTGGCGCAAGCCCAGAGCTTGCCATCGCGGCGGTAAAGCCTTTTAAGTAGTTCGACCAATGTCTGGCTTGTGGAGTACCTTCCTCGCCAAAAGTCCAGCTGACTATTTCGCCGGGATATGCATCTGAAACCGCACGAAACTGCAAATCATCGCGGCGTTTAGCCACAACGGCCGTATGGAAGTTAATGGCTGCTGGTAATACAAAGCCATCGTTATAGTCGGTATGCTCACCAATAAGGTTAACGCGTCCAGGGGCACAATAAAGCTCATCGGCTTGGGTGCCAAAAGTTTGCACAAACAGTTTGTTTGCTCGCTGAGCGGGATTGGACATAATCTAAATTCCGAATGTTAATATTTGCGTTCAGTACAAAACGTTGCTGTAAACTGAGTGGTTTAGCTGCGGTTTGATTCTAACGACCAATTTAATAACAGCGGTTTACCCATAAGTTGCTTGTATCATTCAAGCTTTGAGCGGCAGCGAGGTCATAACAAGTCTGTGACTATAGTTGGTGCTGCTCGAAATCCATCTATTGTTTTATATCATGTCTTTGTAACTTGTGTAATACCAATCAGTATAAACATTTAGTCACTCAGCGAGAGTTTAGCGGTTTTGAGGCAAGGCAACGAGTGAAGAGCATAGTTATTCTACGGTTAAGCTCGTTAACACAGCATCAGAATCGCTAAAACTCGCCATTCTGGAGCGTTTTTGGCTGCCTACTTCTGCGTTGATTAGCTTTATAAGGGAATAACCATTATTGCAGCTATTCGCCTTGAATTAGTTTGCCAAAAACCGCTCTGAGTTGATCAAATTCTTGTACTGATTGGTATAACAGAGTTTTTTTGTCGTATTTACGATGAATAACTGAGTTGATTGATAATAGAAGAGGCTGGGAAGTATATTTGTGATCACTAAACTTATTGCTCTTACTGGTACTGAAAGGCCGTTGTCTAGAGGTGGTTTGGCGTAAGCAAAGCGCTTTGCTTATTTATGAGAAAAGCTCCTACGCCGTTAACGAAGTAGGAGCTTTACCTTACTCTCTTGCTGATGCTGTCGCTTCAACTTGGTTTTTGCGATTAACCGCATCAGGGTTATCAGGAGCGGTACCACTAGGAGTGAGTAGCTCTTTAACTAAGTGCTCGACAAAACCGGCACCTGCAGCTTCATATAAGTTATAGACGCTATCAACACCGGACTCGCTGAGTGATTCAGCATCTTCTTTATACTTTACAATGGCGCTCAGTTTGCCTTGGTATTCTTGAGATTGTAATTGCTCTACCGCAAATAAATTACCTGCGTGGTGGGGCATCGTCAGTAACACTAGCTCAAGGTTTGGCGCTCTATCTAGCTTTTCCCAAAAATCGGTATCGGAGGCGTCTCCCTGCACCACATTTCGGCCTTGGCTAATGTGGAAGTCCACCAAATCTTGTTTGTGCTCAACCCCAAGAATTTCGCCATCGTAACGGGCTCTTAATTCATCATAAGCACCAGAACCAATACGGCCCATACCTAAGATGAGAAAGCGAGGATTACCCACAGGGATCGGCCTATCTTCAGGGTGTAACGGATGCTTCTCTATGCGTTTAAGCCAGCTTTGATATTTCTGATAAAGCCTATTGGAGGCGATATTGAGTGGTGCTGCAAATAGAAAGCTAAAGCTTAACGCCACTGCTAAAATAACCATCCACTGGGAAGGTAGCCAACCTTTCGAGGTTGCGACTGCGGCTACGATTAAGCCAAACTCACTATAGTTACCTAAGCTGAACGAGCTCATTAATGCGGTACGTGAACGTAACTTAAAGTGGGTAAGTAGGTACAAAAATAGCAGCACTTTTATTGGTACAACTAATACAAGTAGTGCAGCTAAGCCAATGTCTGAGAAGCTAGGTAGACCGTTAAGGCCCACAGTTAAGAAGAAAGCGACTAAGAACAGTTCTTTAAAATAAAACAGTGATTTTGCTAACTCGGATGATTTAGGGTGACCAGCGAGCAAAATACCAATAATCAAGGCACCAAGATCAGGCTTTAAGCCAACGAGCTCAAATAGTCCTGCGCCCATCACTAACGCCATGACTAAACCAAATAATACTAGTAATTCACCATGGCCAACGCGGTCAAATGCTTTGTAGATAATGGGCTTAGCTAACGGTAATAATAGTAAGCACAGTGCCCAATATGATGGAATATCGCCTTTTGATATCGTCAAAAATGCTACGGCGAAGATATCTTGCATAATCAAGATACCGATAGCAACGCGGCCGTATAGCGACTGCATATCACCTTTATCTTCGAGTATTTTTACCGCAAAAATGGTGCTAGAAAAACTCAGTGCGAAAGCAAGTAGAGCGAGTTGGTTGAGCTCTAAACCAGTTAGTTGCTCTAAGCCTAGCAGCCCGAGTAATTTAAGCAGTGGAATAAAAAATAGCATTGAGCCGAGCAGGTGAAGACTCGAACCTGCCCAAACTTCAGCTTTAAATAAGCTCCGTAAATCGAGTTTTAAACCGATGGCAAATAGCAATAAGGTGACACCCAAGTTTGCTAGCTGCTCTAACATCGGCAAACTGGATTCTTCAATACCAAATAGGAACAGCATAAAGCCCGCAACAAGATAGCCAATTAAAGGGGGAAGTCCCACACGGCTAACTAACATGCCGCAGGCTAAGGTGATAATGAGAATGGCGGGTTCCATGGTGCTCCTTTTTTATTATGGAATGATGCACCATTGTATAAGAATTTCATGAAGAAGATCTGAAAAATGTGAACAAATTTGATGAATGTTAACGTTTTTCTTGGCTGTATCGGCTAGGCATAAAATAACGGTATAAGCTCGCTGAGTTGAGCCTTACACTCATTACTATAAAGCCCCGTTCACATAATGCGACGGGGCTTTATTATTGATTACTGTAAACTGAGTCTAAAGTTTACGTTTGTGGTTAGTGCTATTTAACTAAATGATCTAAGTGCTCTGCAAAGGCTTTAGGCCCCATAAAACCGGTCACGCGCAGATCGTCACGGATTACCCCGTTTTCGTCAAACATCAGCAACGTCGGTAAACCGAGAATGTCGTAATACTCTAGCAGCTCAATATCAATATCATCATTTTTGGTGACATCAGCTTGTAGCAATACCATTTGATCCATGCGTTCTACCACTAGAGGATCTTTAAAGGTGATGGCTTCAAATTCTTTACAGGCTACGCACCAATCAGCGTAGAAATCGACCATTACAGTTTTACCGTCTGCGGTTGCAGCAGCAATTTCAGTATGCAGGTCGAGAAGTGATTTAATATGCTTAAAACCGTGATTTTCTGCTGAAGTGCTGGCACTCATTGCTGCATGACTAGTAAAACCAAGTTTGGTCATTACTGCTTGCATGCCGTAAGAGAAGCTCGCCAGTAAGGCTAACATGAGTAGCACCGAACGCACTGTTTGCTTCCAGCTAAACTCAGTAAGCTTGTTTTGATGCATCAGGTAACCCACTAGAGCGATAGCCCAGATAGACCATAGTAAATCTGAGATAAAGCCTGGCCAGATACGGCCTAGCATAACAATTGAAACCGCGATAAGTAGGAAGCCAAATACCGTCTTAATCACGTCCATCCAGCTGCCTGCTCTAGGTAGCAATTTACCACCAGATGTACCGATAATAAGTAGAGGTAGACCCATACCCATGCTCAGTACGTAAAGCGCTAAGAAACCTTGCAGTAGATCACCTGTTTGTGCGACATAAATTAACGCACCAGAAAGCGGCGCGGTAGTGCAAGGAGAGGCAACTAGACCTGAGATAATACCCATAATGAACACCCCAATAACGTTGCCGCCTTTTTGGTTATTTGAGAAGGTGTTCATTTTTTCTTGCCACTTAGATGGCAGCTTTAAATCGTATAAGCCAAACATTGATAAGCTCAATACGAAGAATAAGATTGCCAGTACAATGAGTACAGCAGGGTGTTGCAGTGCCGCTTGATATTTCATACCTGCAGAAGCAACCACAAGGCCTACAAGCGAATAGGTAATCGCCATACCTTGAACGTAAACCATCGATAAACTAAAGGCTTTAGCGGTCGATAGCTTCTTACCTTGGCCGACAATGATACCTGATAAAATCGGATACATTGGGAATACACAAGGTGTAAGAGCAAGGCCAATCCCTAAACCGAAGAAGATCACTAATGTCCAAATTAGGCTGTCACTAGATAGCATGGCGCTTAGGCTATCTTGCTGCGTGATAGGTGCCGTTGGCGTTTGTGCTACAGGGGCGCTATTAGTTAATGGCTTTTCATTGGCTGTTAATAGGCCATCGTTGGGTGCAATATCGGTTAGCTCAGCGCTACGCTTAGTAGGGGGGAAGCATAGCTTTCCTTCAGCGCAACCCATAAAAGTGACATTTAATTTATCACCAGCATTGGCTTGTTTGATGGCAACGGGAATTTCAACGTAAGTGTAGTAAACCTCTTGTTCACCAAAGTATTCGTCGGTGTGTGATTTACCTTGAGGCAGTGAAATTTCACCTAAAACGGCGCCATCAGTGGTTTCAAACTTTAGCTTGTCACGATACATGTAATAGCCATCGGCGATGACCCAGCTAATTTTGACTTGTTCACCTTGCTGCTTAAAGTCGAAAACAAAGGCTTGATCCACGGGCATCAGCTCGGGTTCACCTTTTAAGAAATCAAATTTATTACTGCTAAAAATACCATCAGCTTGGGCTAAAGGTGTTAGTAGCAGTAGAGTGGCTAAAAACAGGTTAATAATTTTCTTCATGGCTGTGTGGTTTCTTTTATCCAATCAAAATAGGCTGGCAACCCCTGGGTAATTGGGATTGCTATTAGCTCGGGGACATCATAGGGATGCAGCTTAGAAAGAGTGAGCTCAATGGCATCGTAATGCTGAGCTAAGCATTTTATTTGCAACGTAAACTCTTGCTCCTCACATAAACTTCCTTGCCACTCATATACGGATGTAACGCCTTGTGAGATCTGTACGCAAGCAGCTAGTTTGTTACTTACCAGTGCATGAGCAAGTGTTTTGGCTTGTTCCTCACTGGGGCAAGTGGTGATAACGAGTAAGAATTCGGTTTGCATTACACTATTTCTATTATCCAACAGATTAAAATTGTATTAAGCCAACGAGGTTAAGATGGCCGATAATCAAGCTAAGCTGTACTGTACGTGTTTTAAGTTTGCCTTGCATTAAGCTGTGACTAAAATAGTGATGCCAGTAGTTTTTGCTTACAATTATGCGTGCAAATCTATTGTTAGCGCGCATATAACTGGCTAATTGGTTAACTGGTATTAGTCATAGCTTGAAAATAGACCGAGTTACCCCAATTTAGTTTTCATTAGCCCCAATAAATGTGAGGTCAGTGTGTTTTTTATTTTGTTATTAATCTTTGTTGTAGTTCCTGTGATGGAGCTATCTGTACTGATCCGTGTGGGTGAAGTGTTAGGCAGTTGGACAACTGTGGCTTTGGTTATATTTACTGCTGTAGTTGGTGTCTCTTTAGTGAGAAGCCAAGGAATAAGCACGTTAATGCAAGTGCAGCAGAAGCTTGCTCGTGGTGAAGCGCCTGGACAAGAGATTGTTGAAGGTATGATGTTAGCGGTTGCCGGCTTATTGTTATTGATCCCAGGCTTTGTAACAGACTTTATTGGCTTAGTATTGCTTACACCTTTTACACGGGTACCAGTGGCGAAATTCTTTTATAAGCGTATGCAGCTTAAAGTTCAGGCTAATGGTGGTTTTCAGTCTGGCTTTGGTGGTGGCTTTGGTCCAGGAATGGGGCCACAGGGGCGTAACCCTTTTGATCAAGGTGGTCAGTCACCGTTTGATCAAGGTAATACCTTTGATGGTGATTTTGAGCGTCGCCCAGATCCGAGTGATAAGCGTCCTGAAAGCCATCAGGTGAAAGGCAATACCTTTGAAGGGGAAACGGTTTCCCCTAAAGATGACGACGAAACAAATAACCAGCAATCTAAACGCTAAGCCTTGGCTTAGTTTTGTTGCAACTGTTTTGGGTTACGTGGGTAAAATCGGTCTGCACGGCGCTCGATTAAGTTAAATTTGCGCGTGTTTTTATAAGGTAGTTTCATAAATCCCGACACACCTTTACCTTGGATCTTATCTACGTGAGATAAGATCCTGTCGAGACTCGCCCTGAAAGCAGCCTGCTTTCTAGGGTTAAGTAATCGCAGGTAACTGTGGATCTTCATGTGATTAGGCAATACTTCGAAAATAATGCAGCCAGTATGATGGATTTGGTTTATCCATCCTAGCTCAGTCATAATCTCTTTTGGTAGTTCAAGATTTTCTTCAGGATCACGACCATCCTCAAAATAAGAGTGTAGGCGGGATTTATCTTCAAGTGATGGCACATCTCCTACTTCAAATGGCAATTGCTGATCATGGCTGCAATTAAAAGGTTGTGAGTCGTCACTTCGCTCTATATGCAGGGTATCACGAGCATTAAAGAAACAGGCTTTAAATACGCCTATTCGACGAATACCGCGAGCTAAGGTCACCATATTGTTGACTGCCAATGTAATGGCATGCTTTTGTTCAGCTTTATATATCGCTAAGTTTGAGTCGATAAATACACCGGTTTCTCGCCAGTGAATGGCTAAACCACCGACAATGGCATATTGGCTTAAGCGACCGACTGCGGCAATAAAGCCTTTTTCGGTATCACCCATGCCTACCATAAAGTTACGGTAATATTTTTCCAGTTGAAGATCATCCATTTTGGCGATGGGATCATCATGGTTATGCTCTTTTAAAAAGGCTTTACGTGAGCTATAGCTGACAGTTTCAACTTCTTTATCGCGTGGTAGATGCCAAACAGGGATCTCAGGTACTAAGGGTAAACTCGTTATTTCAGGGAGGTGTAATCGATGGCTATGAGCCATACTTTTTAGAAAGTAGTCTCCTGCTTGTTTACGTAAAACAGGATCGTCACTCAACATGCCATCCAAGGTGCGAGCTAACTCAATAGGTAAACCCACGCTCGTAGCAGGTATGACTTTGCTGCCAAAGCGACTTGCTTGACCAGAGGCTAAAGCATAAAGTGTTGCGGCTACGCCTTGTTCGTCAAAACGTGGGCTTGAAAGAGCACCGTTTAGCTGTTCATCACCAATAAAGTAAACATCGCCCATACGAGCATTAGTATGCTGTTGATCACTCGACATTAAATCCATCACATTGCCGTTAACCGGATTACCTTCTGTATCACGCTGAGCAAATACAGCAGAGCCCCAATCAATTAAAGACAGATGCTGTGTCTGTATATCGTAGACCAAATTAGATGGTTTAATATCACCGTGAATAAGTGGGCGGCCATTGTGCAAATATTGCAATATAGCCGCGAGTTGGCGTGCGATATTCATTATCATAGCAACGGGAAGCGCGCCCATCCTGACACAAAGTTGCTCTAAGTCTTCCCCTGGCGCTCTTGCCATGACTAAGATGCCCTGTTTACCAACATGTTCAAACTTAATGACCGGTGGCACATTGGGATGAATGACCTGCGACAGCATATAGGCTTCTTCTTCAAGCCTATCTTGTATGTGTTGCGGTAATGTGAGGCGTGAAAACTTGAATACATGGGCATCTCCTTGCTGATTAATGCCCGCAAAAACAAAGCCATAAGCGCCTTTCCCTACAAGCTCTAAGTTGTTATACCCAAGTTTACCTAGCTGTTGTTTGCACAAGCGGATCCATGCTTTGTGTTTACGTGCGTCATTGGCACCAAGCAGGTAAATAGACTGCTCTTCAGAGATATAAAAATGCTGTAGCTCGGGTGTTTTCAATCGACTTTCCTTGAACCTGAATTCTATTAAATCAATAGCCTGCATGGGCGTTTAGACTAGCACTTTTATCAGTCAGTTTTTAGTTTTGTAAAAACTCTGTGTAGGTCACACCTAACCAATAATTTCGGATTAGATATTGATGTATATCAAATCTACCAGAATAAGAGAAAGGTAATCTTTGATCTTGAGGCTAGTATATAGAATATGAGCCTTAATTAAGGTTTACCTATCAATTTAGAGGTGACGTTATGTCAGGGTTAGACAAATCACAGTTAATCGAATTACTTGAGTATCCAAGACGCCGCATTTTACAGTCTATGGAGTTACGTTACTGTCCTCACGCCGGCTTTTATAACCCAACCGATATGGAATGCATTAATTGTCATCAAGGTATGGAATGCACATGGATGAACCATAATGATGAGACCATTGCGGTAGAAAGAAAAACCGTTGAAGATTTGAAGCAGCAGCTTTTGGTTGCGGTTGATTTTATTGATTCAAGTTTGACTCCACACCATTTGTCGCGTCGCAACTGTGAATGTGAAAACTGTATCTGGCTAAGAAAAGTCCAGCAAGCACTCAATATCTAACACTTGTTCGGTATTGTTTTTGTTGTTTTGTTCTAATCTGTTTATTTGACTTGGTGTTATATCTATCGATTAGCTGTGTTGTATCGAGCCAGTATTTTTTGATTAAATGTGGCGCAGCATATAGAGTAAAGCCCTTTGCGGTATACCAAGTCTTGAAGTTTTGCTCATTGGGCTGAGCAATAGCTTTTTTAAATGTTCTATTTAATGCATTCAGATCTATGGCGTACCAAGGTTTTTATTAGGGACATAGATTATGCAAGCAAGTTTTTGGCATGAGAAATGGGATGCCCAGCAAATAGGCTTCCATTTAGATGCAGTAAACCCTCTTCTAGTAAGATATTGGCCACAGTTAAATCTTGAGCCATCTTCCCGTGTTTTTGTCCCCTTATGTGGTAAGACATTAGACATGTGCTTTTTGGCTGAGCAAGGCCATGAAGTGCTTGGCTGTGAGCTTAATGAGCTAGCTGTGCAGCAGTTTTATCAAGAAAATAATCTACCGGTGACACTTGAGACGATTGGCGAACATCAGCGCTTTGCAACCGAACAAGTAACTATTTACCAAGGTGATATTTTCACACTTTGTGCAGATGAAATAGCAGCAGTAACTGCATTTTATGATCGAGCGGCACTGATTGCTTGGCCTGAAGAGATGCGTCAGGCTTATGCAAAGCGGCTAGCCAAGCTTATTCCAGCGAGCAGTATTGGTTTATTGATCACTTTGGACTACCCTCAAGCAGAGTTGAATGGTCCGCCTTTTGCGGTATCAGATGATTGGGTTAATGCCAACCTTAGTGATGATTTTGAGATCGAATGCCTAGCGAGTGCAGATGTGTTGGCCGACAACCCGCGCTTTGTGAAAAAGCAGGTGTCATGGTTGACCGAGTCAGTTTATAAGCTAACACGTAAAGCTTGAAGAATAGGTTTTAGGAACAAACTGGCCAGCGTTAGCAAACGGGGATAATGGGATGTTACTCTTACGCTAAAGATCAAAAAAGCGACCATAAGGTCGCTTTTTTATGACTTTATATTGTCAGAGTCTTAAGACTCTTGGCAATTAGAAGTTGTAACGCATACCGATAGTGAATACGTTATCGTCTTCTAGGTCAATTTTAGCGTTAGCAATTTTGTAATCACCAGAGTACATAGCGTAGTGGCCATATACCATAGTTGATTTAGAGATCTTGTAGTCAGCACCAACTGTGATGTTTTGTACATTTACGTCGCTGATTGAAGCTAATACTGCGTTTGTTTCGTTAGCATCTGTATCTGGGTCATTTGGGTTGATTACACCGAATGAGCCTGTGAAGTACTTGCTTAAACCTGACTCATCTACACCGTATTGAACTTTCAAGTTAACACCATTTAAGTTGTAAACTGCGTTTACAAAGTAAGTGTTACCTTCTAGGTTGTCGTATTTTTGGCTTTCGGTGTCTTGGAAGAAACCACCTACTTTAAAGTCACCGAACTTAGCTTGTGCTACTGCGCGGTATGCATCGATGTTTGAGATGCCTTTGTTGTAAGCTGCAGCTACGTAGTAGTTTTGAGCTTTGAATTTCTTGTCACCAAGAGTTGCACTTAGCGCGTACTGAGCATCAGAATCAGTACCTGCACCTTGGTTGTTGTCTGTCATTAGGTAAGTAGCGTTTAAGGTAACTAGATCTGCAATCTTTGGAGAGTAGTACCAGATACCGTCTGAAGCACGAGTTTGACCTGCAACTAGACGGTCGATATCGGCGTTAGTGTTACCAAACACGTCGATGCCACCTTCAGCTTGCTTGAATACAGTGTCGTTACGACCAGCAAGTACAGTACCAAACTGAGACTTAAGACCTAGGAAAGTGTTACGCGCTTTGAAAACGTCACCAGAACCTGAAGTGTTTTCTACTTGGAATTCCATTTGGTAGATAACGTCGATGTTGCTAGTTAGGCTTTCGCTACCTTTAACACCAACATGAGAGAAGTTATTTTCTAAGTATGTACCACTTTCGCCTACTTCAGCACCATTTGTACCACCTTGAAGAGTAGTGCTTTGGTCAGAGTTAGTAACAGCTAGATCTAAACGACCGTAAAAGCTAGGACCATCGGCTAGCGCGCCGAAAGAAGCTAGGGTTAAAACTGATGCCACTGATGCAGAGATTAGTGTCTTTTTCATTTCATTTGCTCCCAGAACCTAAGTTCCTATTCGTTTCTTATGGTTTATTACATAAACTTTTGTTTTTGTTACAAGCGTCCTAGCTCATAACAATTGTGGTGCTAAATATTACAGTTTTATGGCTTTAAGATTGTGGACTAGATCATGTTTTTGGGGTTCAAGGGCGGAATTGGTACTTTTTTGTGACGATTGGGGAACTTTAGCGGTTTAGTTGGGAATATCTGTAAAAATAAATACTTATGCATATCTCTAAAGTAGTATCTATGCGGCTTGTATCTATAATAGCTATTACTTTTTAAGTACTTACTAAGGTTTGATAAATGTTGTTATTTTGTTTTTAAACGTGTAGGTAAATTGCTGTATGCAAGTTTTACGCGAGAAAAACTGACTAAGCAGGATAAATGTTATTTTTTTGTTGTAACTCCTTATTTTATCGATATTTACAAAAGGTGCTTAAAAAAAGAGCATTAAAAAGGCAGCTAGGCTGCCTTTTTAGGTGTATACATTGAAAATCGTGATTATTGAGTCACGAGATAGACTTAGAAATCGAAACGCATACCCACAGTGACAATATCATCACTAAGATCTTGAGACGCGCCACCTAACATCATATCGCCATCATATTTAGTGTAGTGACCGTATACTAAGGTGTTTTTGCTTAAACGGTAATCAGCACCAAAACTGAATTGTTGTAGGTCTACATCGCTTACTGTCTCAAGGCCGCCATCTACGCTACCAACATAACGGCTAACATACTTACCTAAACCTGAGTCATCGCTACCGTACATCGCTTTTAGTTTTAGGTTACCCATAACATAAGCTGCGTTCACGAAGTATGTATCGCCTTCTAAGTTAGCGTACTTACTGTCAACGTGTTCACTGTTTTGGTAGAAACCACCCAAAATGACTTGGCCAAATTTAACTTGAGCTACACCACGATATGCTTTGACGTTATCTATGCTGTCGTTATAGGCAGCAGAAACATAATAGTTTTGCGCTTTTAGGGCTTTGTCACCAATCGTTGCACTCAACGCATACATGTTATCTGCATCAATGATTTCGCCGTTAACTTTTTGAGTGTAGTTGTCATCCATCAAATAAGTTGCGTTTAATGTGATTAAGTCAGCAATCTTAGGTGAGTAATATGAGAAGCCATCCGCGCTGCGAGATTGGCCTGCAGCTAATAGATCGATATCTGAATTGGTGTTACCAAAAATGTCGAAGCCACCTTCAGATGCTTTGAAAACAGTATCATTACGACCAACAAGAATCGTACCGGCTGTGGCAGATTTTAAGCCTAAAAATGTATTACGAGCTGAGAAAGTATTACCTGAATTATCAAAGTTACTGACGCCAAACTCCATTTGGTAAACAACCTCTAGATCTTTATTGATTGCTTCAGTGCCTTTTACACCTAACCAAGAGAAGTTGTTCTCAATGATGGTACCCGATTTTTGGTTTTGAGTGGCAATACCCATATCTGAGTTAGTGATAGCAAGATCAGCACGGCCATAGAAGCTTGGGCCGTCGGCTAGTGCAGTAAAAGAAGTAGCAGCAAGTGCCGAAACAATCGTGGCAGACAGAACAGTTTTTTTCATTATCATCTTCCTGTAGCGAATCGCTATTTGTAGTTGCAGGCAATCAAAACGTTTAAGTGTGCTAATGGGAACTAATACAAGTTGACGCTGCTTGTTTCGGGCGAGATTTTTGCACGGAAATTGTTTTTTGGTGAGTGATCTATATCAAATAAATGCGATATTATGTGATTGCTATCAAATAAATTTACTGTTTATAAACAATTGCTTAAGTAAGTGTTAACCCTAGAAACAAATCAGGTGTCTATTAAGAGGTATTTTCGATAGTTGTTTACAAGTTTGTATTGAGCACGGTGATTTTTTTAGAGTTTTGAGAGCGATTAAGATAAAATTAGCCTACGAGTAGTTTTTTACTTCTGACACTTTTCTATAATTGAGTACCATTTTGAATAATCACACATTGTCTGACGCATACTTAAATCGTTTTGCGGGTATCGGTCGTTTATATGGCCAACAAGCTCTTAGTTATTTCGCTTCAGCTCATGTGGTGGTTGTCGGGATTGGTGGTGTAGGGACCTGGGTTGCTGAGTCGCTAGCGCGAAGCGGTATTGGCCAGATCACCTTAATCGATTTAGATGATATATGTGTCACCAACACCAATAGGCAAGCCCATGCATTAAAAGACACAATTGGTGAGTCTAAAGTAGAAGTCATGGCGCAGCGTTTGATGCAAATTAATCCTGAATGCATCGTTAACCAAGTTGAAGACTTTATTACGCCTGAAAACCTTTCTGAGTATTTTCAAGGCAAAAAATCAGGCGGTAATATTGATTATGTTGTTGACTGTATTGACTCAGTCAAAGCCAAAACCGCGTTGATTGCATGGTGTAAACGTCAAAAATTGCCAATTGTAACGGTAGGTGGGGCTGGCGGGCAGATGGATCCAACCCAAGTGCAGGTTGCTGATCTCGCAAAAACTTATCAAGACCCACTGCTGGCTAAAGTGCGTAACATGCTAAGACGTGAATATAACTTCTCTAAAAATGTTGCACGTCGTTTTGCGATTGAAGCGGTGTTTTCAACAGAGCAGTTGGTTTACCCGCAAGCAGATGGCAGTGTATGTAGCACCAAAGCAACAGCAGAAGGCAGTATGAGAATGGATTGTGCGTCAGGTTTTGGCGCGGTGACTGTGGTTACTGGAACTTTTGGTTTTGTTGCAACCAGCAGAGTGTTAACCAAGCTAGCAGCTAAAGCTACGGCTAAATAGTTTTTAAAAGTGAAAGCCTAAAAGCGCCATAATGGCGCTTTTTTTATATCTATTGGACAATGTTTAATACTCAGTTTTGCTATAGATAAAATGGTTACGATATTTTGGCATTAATATTGCTTTGTTTTGATAAGGACAGGTTTCTGACACTGGATATATTAGGCATGCAAAACGTAGCTTTCAAAATCAAATCTTTTAAAATGTTGTCTGCAAAAAAATTCTTTTTTAATACAATGCTTTGGCTTGCTATTGCATGTGGGGCACTATTGTTTGCTCCAGATGCGCTATTGAGTTCATTAAGCTTAAGTGAATTTTCAAGCCAGTATGCTCATCTTATCGGTTTAGGTTTGATTGTTGGAAGTGCGTATTTATTGACGCAAGTGCTTAGTTACTTTCTCGACGAAGCCATTAGTTACTTAACTGACAAACGTTCTGCAGAGATTATCGAAGAGAAAGTGAAGTTACTTGATCCAGCAGAAAGAGCCTTACTGCGTGAGTTCTTTTTGCAAGGCGAAACGATTTTGACACTGCCAGAACAAGAACCTGCTGTGCATAGTCTGCTCAAAACAGGAATTTTGGAGTGTTTAGGTAATCAGAAACACTATGCCATTCAGGCATCGACAGCTGATTTTAAGATTTCAATGCGTGCTCGAGTTCACCTTAACCGCCAAGTGTTGCGCTTTCCTGTTGGTGAGCCAAGTGCTGAAGAGATGAAAAACTTAATTAAAGCGCGTCCACACTTTGTACATAGTTTTGCTGCGCCGCGTAAACAAGCCGCTTAATCAAGTAGTAAGGTAAGTGCTAGCCAAAAAAATGGGGGCTTAAGCCCCCTTGCATTAGAAAGAATTACTCAAGGTTAATTCTCGGGATCCGCAGACTTGCTATAAAACATCCACATCAGATATGAAATGATGCCAATAGTACTAAAGATAACGATCATCGAAAGCAAGCCTATTGGGTTGCCAAACATCAAATCTAACCAGAATGCCATTTGCGAAATCCTCTTTCTTTTTAATTCCTAATAACGATACGCTTTAGCGGTTGATGCTTTTTTGATCTGCATCAAAAACGCTTTGAGTTATTAATTAATTGGGTGGTAGTTGTTAATTATTTGGGTGTTGATCACGTTTAGCTAATTTTTGATAAGCTGATAATGACTGTGAATTGTTCTAGCTTGTATGGATTGTGAGCGCACACTGACCGTTAAGCCTGAAAAATGCTCAGTTGATGCAAAACACACTGTAAAGTGCTTGCCATTCGTTTCTCTGTAGGTATAATTCCGTTCACTTACTGAGGTCGAGCAGATTTGAGTAAGTTTTATTGATAATGCCTGAGTGGTGGAATTGGTAGACACGTCGGATTCAAAATCCGATTTCGAAAGAAGTGACGGTTCAAGTCCGTCCTCAGGTACCATTATCAACAAAGCAACCTGCCATCGAGCAGGTTTTTTTATGCCTGTAATTTGCCACTCCGTAACAAATCTTCCAATTAAAGACCTGTTGAATAGCTGCGTACTTTAGCCTATCTAGAATCTTCACCTGTAAATTAGCGCTGGCCATAAATGTAATTTATTTGCAGTTCAAGATATTCATTTAAAAAGGTCTGTCTGGTTGTTCTAGGGATTGGTTTTGCTAGAAGCCTGTACTATTGGGCATGTTTAAAAACACTCTTGATGCTGAGTGATTGAAAGTTAAGCGATACAAAGCTGTTGTTATCTTGTATGGTTTGCGGGTGGGCTTTTAGGCTCATAGCCGGATATTTAAATGGATGTAGTCGTATTCACTGATATCAGTGGACGTAATAAAAGGAAGTTGTTATGAAGGTGATTAAAAGTGTGCTCATTGCAGTGAGCTTTGCGCTTGTGGGTATGGGAGCTCACGCAGTATCTGTTGAGGATTTCTCCAAACATCGTGAGTTTTATAATGTAAAAATTTCTCCTGACGGCAAACACCTTGCTGTGCTCATAAATGATGAAGGTCGTAAAACCTTAGCTTTTCTGGAAACTGATTCATTTGAAGTGACATATACGCTTAGGGGGAGCGAGCGAGATCAGGCTGGTGATTACTTTTGGGTAAATGATGAGCGAGTTATTGTTCAGGTTGAGCAAGTTCGTGGCTCTTTTGAGAAACCATTAAACTACGGTGAGATTTTTGCTGTGAACTATGATGGTCGCAAGCGAAAAATGATCTTTGGTTATCGCTCTAAAGGAGGCATTGTACTTGCTGGGCATGCCGGGTTTTTATTAGATAACCTTAGTGGTGATGATAGGCATATTCTTATTCGTAAACAATTGATAGATAGACGTAGTGATATTCGTCCGACGGTGGTTCGGCTAAATGTTTATAACGGCCGTGAAAAACGACTTAAGAGAGCCCCGATAGGCTATAGCAAGTTTTTAGTGGACAACGAGGGGCAGCCAAGGTTTGTTTCTGGGTTAGATAAGGATTTCAACGCTAAACTTTTTTACTCAAAAGGCAAAAATCAGGATTGGCAGCCTTTTGGCGAAGAGTTTGAAGGTGAGTTTTCACCAATACGATTCACACAAGATAATACAGGTATTTATGCGCTAAAAAGTGTTGATGGTAAGCCAAAAGGACTTTACAAATATGACTTAGCAACGGGAAAAGAGTCGTTACTCTACCGTAGTGAAATAGTTGATCCTACGCATTCAATATCTTCCAGCCTTAATGGTGTGTATGGCATTAGAGTTGATGAAGACTACCCTAGTTATCATTATATTGAGCCCGATCTAGAAGAGGCAAAATTACATAGAGCCTTAATTGGTGCATTTAAAGGCGATAAAGTTTCCATAACCAGTATGACTCGAGATCAGCGATTAGCGGTTGTGCATGTTTCCGGTGACAGAAATCCAGGTGAGTTCTATCTGTTCGATACGCAGAAGATGAGCGCTAAATTTTTACTGAGCAGTGCCAAATGGATTAACAAAAGTGAACTTGCTGAGACCGAACCATTTCGTATTAAAACTCCTGATGGATTGACACTTAATGGTTTGTTAACGATTCCACGAGGGAAAAGCAAGAATTTACCGACAGTGGTACTCCCTCATGGTGGTCCCCATGCTCGTGATTACTGGGGGTATGATGCTCAAGTACAAATGCTTGCTAGTGCTGGTTATGCTGTTGTACAAGTGAATTTTAGGGGCTCAACAGGCTATGGTAAGAGCTTTGAACAGGCTGGTTATGGTCATTGGGGAACAAAAATTCAGGATGATATTCTATTAGCGACAAAATACGTGATTCAACAAGGCGTAGCTGATAAAGACAGGGTTTGTATATTTGGGGCTAGTTTTGGTGGATATTCGGCAGTACAAAGCGCAATTAGAACACCGGAAGCTTTCAAATGTGCGATCGGTTATGTTGGAGTTTATGACTTAGAGATGCTCTATAACGAAGGCGATATAAAGGAACATACTTGGGGCGATGCATATTTAGACGAGACATTAGGTAAAGAAAGTGCTGATTTAGTTGCTCAGTCACCAGTGCATAATATTGATAAATTAAAGGCGCCCGTGTTAATTATTCATGGTAAAGACGATTTGAGGGCACATTTTGAACACGCATTAGCTTTAAAAGAAGCGTTGGACAAAAGGTCTCACCCTTATGAATGGTTAGTTAAAGATAAAGAAGGGCATGGCTTTTACAATGAAGATAATATTTTAGAGGCTAATCAATCTATTTTAAGATTCCTTAAAAAACATATAGGTGATTAGCATCTTATTTATAAAGATTATAAAGGGCATTTTTGATGCCCTTTTGCTTCTAGATTGCAGCAATTAGCTCTTAAGGATCTCTAATGGCAGCGCCAACATTTGATCGCCACTAGCGGCAAAGTACCAAATGATCCCTATCAGTGCGCCTACTGTTAACAGATACCAAACTGCAGAGAAGATCTGTCCGTATCTATCGAGGGGAAGTAGATGACTTTGGTGACGGGTTTTCCATTCAAATACAATTTCAGCACTACCAATTAATAGTAAGAAACCAAGTAACGCAAGCCCAAGCGAATAACTGATATACACGCCAGCTGCAGCACCTAAAATACAAGCAACTAACCCCATTATGCTATTCATTGAGAAGCTAATGCTTTTCAGAATATGGCCGCCATCAAGTGGCAATATTGGTAGCAGGTTAAATAGGTTTAATAGCGCGTTAAAAGTCGCGAGTCCTGCAAAGAAGATATTGCCAGTGATCCAATAAGCCGCAAGTGAAGCTAATGACATGAGTAGGCCAAATGTCGGTCCCATAATGGAGATCACGACATCTTGCCAGCGAGTATTAATTTTCTCGTCACTTAGCGCTAACCCTCCCATAAACGGAATGAGGTAGATGCCTTTTGTTTTCATGCCGAAGTATTTCATAGCACGAATATGACCATATTCATGGAACACTAAACAGGCTATAAGTGCCAATGCAAACTGAAATGAGAATAGCCACGAGTAGGCGGCAACACTTGCCCCTGCAAGCAAGGCTTTAATGACTTTAGCGCTTTTTAGTAGTTTAAAGCCTAACGATGCAAGGCCAACAACGCTGAATTGTCTTTTCTCAGCTACTGGTACTGTTGGTGTTTGGCGCTCAATATCTTTTGTTGTGCGCTGACCTGATGTTATGACGTCATCATTTTTAAGTAAGCGATAATCGATAACAAAAGGTTGCCACTGTAGATCTGTTTCTAAAGTGATTTTTATCGTTGTAGTAACGATTCCTTCAGTAGGCTTATCATCCTCAAGGTTCTCCGCTCGAGGAGCTGCGTGGGGCGCAACTTGAGTGGCTAGCTCAAAGGTATGGCTTTTAAGTCCTTCATTATCAGGGCTAGCTTGAATAACAGAGACTAAATCGTCACCCCAATATAGTTGTTGCCATCCTGCCAATGAACCTTCTAAGCGCAGTGGTTTTCCTAGGCAATCGATTTTCAATAATTCCACGGTGTATCTCTAAAGCAAAAAGTCGGCTAATTATGCCGTGAATTACACATTCATTGAAAGACGAAACCGCGTAAAACAGTTATCAAAACCGATATCCACTCAATAAATAAGCATTAGCTGCTATAGTCGAAATGGATCTCTTGGTTGAGGTTACGGATATAGCAAGGCCCATGCTCTCTTTGTGTTCGCTGAAATAGATTGCCAATATGAATTTCTACGTTGGAGTAAACATGCTTAAGCGCATGGACACAATAGCGTTTATAGTAGTGTTCAATTTCAAGCTTTAGCGCATCGTGCTCGAGTTCCTCTTGGGCTCTAATTTGTGCCATCCTACGCTTTTCGTCTAGCATTACAGTCACTTGTTCGACCATCATTGCATCGCCTTGCCATTGTTCTTTCGGCGGAAGTTTTCTGAGTTGCGCTTCGATATTGAGCATGGCAACAACCATAGATTTGACACTATGATCTAACTGTTTCAGTTGTGATTTAAGTTCGCTGAGTTCCATTGCGCAAAACAGCTCGGTTTTAGTGTCGGCGGTAGCGCCAATCGCTACGGCTTGGATCCCTTTTAGCGCTTCTGCTTTACCACCAACAAGATCGCCACGTTTGCCGGTTGAGTCACTGACAATAAGCTGTTGTTGAGTTTGGCTGTGGCTATGTAGCAGTTGCTTGGTGATTAAGATGTTGCCAAGCGCTTCTAGGTGAGAATATTGTACGAATTGAGCGCTAATCTGACCTTGAGCCACTAGCTTGGTTGATAGGCTGAGATCCTTTAGTTGGCGACCAATCACACCTTTGCTGACGGTGATATCCCCTTTAGCGTGTAATGTGGCTGAATCGACAAAGCCCATGACGGTGATATCGCCAGTGCTTTTTACGACCATGCCCTCACATACATCTCCTGTGATTAAAATACTGCCTTTAAAGTCGACATGGCCGTAGCCGACATCAACATTTTTTATCTGCAACACATCATCAACTTGCATACCCGATTTGTTTTCTACAGGTTGGCCTGCAACAGTGGCGATAAGCTGATTTGGATTGTGTGGATTGAGCTCTGTGCCGGATCCTGCTGTAAGTTTGCAATCTTTCCCCGGTTTGGCGATAAGCTTTTCACCGTAAATATTGTAGCCATCGGTGCCTTGGGTTGCAGGGGTTTTCTCTATGAGTACACTGCCCGGCTTAACCATTATCAGTGCGCCCAGATTGCGCATATCAACGGTACCGTCACTATTACTTTGCGGCTGCAGTAAACGCTCGCGCGCCAGTGAAACTTTGCGTTCTAGTTTTGCAGCTACGCCATTAATAGCGGCACGGCCATTGGCAATGACGCCATGACAAGTTTTACCTGGTTCAAGCTTGGCAAATTCAGTTAACAAACAATCAATTTTGGCTTTACTCAGCCCCATACTAATTTTTTGTATTTTTAGGTTTTGGAGTACATCTCTGATATCAAGTGTTTTACCACCATAAGCTGCGGTTAGTTGCATGCTGGCTTGCATTTTATCGTCACTGACATCGAAGCTGATGCTGGCATCACGTCTAGCGGCTATTTCAAAAAACAGTTCCACATCACCGTCAGCTTGATTGCTTAATTGATTAACTTGGATGACGGCTTGGGTGATTTGAGCTTGAAGAGGAAATAGACAACTAAAGTCTGGTAGGGCTAATAGTTGCTGTAGATCTTGCTCTGAAATCGGTCCATGTGAATTGGGTACGATTTTTAATTCAGCTTTTTGTTGATCTTGACTTAGCTCGATGAGCCCAGGATGTAGCATCGAACACCTCTAATCTCTTTTATTGTTTTAAGAGATAGCTAAGCATATAAAAGGTGGGTAAAAAAGCTTCAAGTGCAAATAGTGTGAATCAAATGTTCTAACACCTCAGTTGTTGATAGCGTCAATAACCGAGGTGTTAGAGATAAAAGGCAGGCACTAGGCTTTAGTGTTACTGTAAATTTTGTATTTATTGTTTTCTGCAGTGACATTCACCGCACCAAAATATTCAGCAATGGTGTCAGAGTATGGCAAGTGGCGATTAGCTACGATGTGAAATAGACCACCAGAACGTAAGGTATTAGCGCTATCTTTAACAAAAGTGGTGGCGATGTTGGTTGTGCTTGCTAAGCCGTCATGAAATGGAGGATTAGAAATAATGCCATCATAGCGAGTGGTTGTTTGTGCAAGGCCGTCTGAGGCAAACACTTTCGCTTCAAATCCATTGGCTGCAAGGGTTAATTCACAAGAGGCGAGTGCCATAGCATTAATATCAACACACTCGACTTTTAACTCAGGTTGAACTTTTAATAAGGCAGCGGCTATTACGCCAGCCCCACAACCAAAGTCGAGGACGTTACCTTGCATCTTCGGCAAGTTCTCAAGCAGCAGCTTGGTACCTTCATCCAGTTTCTTCTCGCTGAAAACACCGACTAAATTGCAAATAGTGATCATGCCTTGCGGTGTCTCTAACTGATATTGGCTCTGCCAGTCACTTAGCTTCAGGGCTGGAGCTTGAGTATTGAGTTCGCTTAAAAACACCACGCAGTGGCGTGCGTTATCAGCTTTGAAAGGTGTGTCAAAGTAACTTGGCAGTTGTTTAGGTAGTGATTTAATGCCGCCTTTGTTCTCACCGACAACAATCAGCTGGCCTTTGGCTTTAAGGTGTTTTGCCGCGAGATTAAATAGGTACGGTGCTAAGGCTTTGGCTTTAGGGAAATATACGATAACGCTATCGAAAAGCTCATCATTAGGCAGTTGATGGCCAAAGTGCAGGCTCAGGTTTTTGCCTGCGTATGGCTGCATAACAAGGTGATGATGGTAGTCTAATGCTAGTCCGCATACACTGCTAGCAGTGTTAAGAAGCTCTTTTACGAGTTGGTCGCTTTCATAGTTAATCACCAATACAGATTGGTCTTTAACGAGTTCACTGTTTCTAAGAAGGACTTGCGAGGCATTAGTTAGCATGAGTATTTGTGCTTTAGGTGTAATTGGCGCTAATTATACCTTATCGCTACTAAGATAAGAAACGGCTAACACAGCGACAAATGGTAAGAAAAAGGCCGCGAATATTCGCAGCCTTTTGTCATTGTATTACTGCTCTATATGAGTTGCCTCACTATTGAGTTTTTGGCAGTAGACTCATCATTTTTTCTGCAATGTCAGTATTATCTTGATTGCCTTTAAACAGATCTGCAGCAGGGCCTGCAGCAAAGACTTGCACATCGCCACCTGTGTGACCGGTTGTCGTCCAGCCAGTATAACTACGTGTATCAATCAGTTGTTTCAAACTGGTTTCCAACGCTGCTTTACCTTGCATACGTGCATTACTTAGGCGGATTAACTCAGCTTCATTTGCTTCAAAACCCAGTGCCTGATTTACTGCTGCTTGCCAGTTATCTTGGGCTATTGCTTGCTCTGCAATTTTGGCAGGGCTTGCTTGGATGCCTTGGAGTAAATTGGTATCCCATGCATATTCGCCATTGGCACCAATTGATAAACCGCCAGTATTATGGTCGGCAGTGACGACCATTAAAGTGTCAGGATTGGCGCGAACAAACTGTTCAACCACCTCTATCGCATTAGCAAAGCCATGCATTTCGCCCATCGCAGTTGCAATGTCATTATTGTGGCCTGCCCAGTCAATCAAGCTACCTTCAACAAGCAGTACAAAGCCTTGCTCGTTTTGAGAGAGTAAATCGAGTGCTTTTTGGGTGAGTTGACTCAATTGTGTTGAGTCTTGCTGATCGATAACCCAAGGCAGTTGCACATCAGCAAATAAGCCAAGCACTTTGCCTTTATTGATCTGCGCTAGCATTGAGAAATCATCAATATGTTGATATCCCTTAGCTTTAAATTGAGCCAGTAGCGGGGCAGGGAAGTATTTTTGTCCACCACCTAAAATGACATCAGCCTCAGAGGTTAAATAGCTCTGCGCAATCTCATCGTAGTTACGTCGGCTTTCATTATGGGCTAAGAATGCGGCAGGTGTCGCATGGTTAACTTGCGAAGTAACAGCTACACCGATTGCCATGCCCCGTGCTTTAGCCATCTGCATAATGCTGGTAAGTGGTCGCTTATTGATATCGACGCTGATTGCACCATTATAACTTTTCACACCAGTAGCTAATGCGGTTGCAGAGGCTGCTGAGTCGGTGACAAAACCACTCTGTCTAGCTGGGTAGGTTGACGCCATTCCGACAAGTAACCGATCAAATACCGTTTGTTCAATCTCTTCAGTATCAGGGTTGTTTTGGTAATAACGATATGCACTGGTATAGGCGGGGCCCATACCATCACCTACCATAATAATCATGTTTTTAGGGCGCGAGGGAGCATCATGAATATCGATATTGGCTGATGCTACAAGCGGTAACACGACGAGGGCACTAATGGCCCAAGTCAATGTTTTTGTTAAGTTCATGCCGAATCCTTTGGCTAAGCAGTTTTATTTATGCGGGCTTCAATAGCGTCCATTAACATGCCGGTAATATCAACATCAAATGCCGCTTGAATTTCTTTAATGCAAGTTGGGCTAGTGACATTGATTTCGGTTAGCTTGTCGCCAATCACATCGAGTCCGACAAAAATCAGACCGCGTTTTTTCAGCTCTGGACCGATGGTGCGAGCAATATGCCAGTCAGATTCAGAAAGCGGTTGTGCTACTCCGCGGCCGCCTGCAGCTAAATTACCACGGGTTTCACCTTTTTGTGGAATACGCGCAAGTGAGTAAGGTACTGGCTCACCATCTACGACTAAGATCCGTTTGTCACCTGAGGTAATGTCAGGAATAAAAGCTTGCGCCATTGCGTATTGATTACCTTCTGCGGTTAAGGTTTCAATGATAACGCCAAGATTTGGATCATCTTTTTTCACGCGGAATATGGAGCTGCCACCCATGCCATCTAACGGCTTAAGAATGATGTCACCTTTAGCTTGATGGAAAGCGCGGATCCGCTTTTCGTCACGGGTTACGATAGTTTCAGGAGTAAACTCAGAGAACCACGCAGTAAATAGCTTTTCGTTTGCATCACGCAAACTTTGCGGCTTATTTACAATTAACACCCCTTGTTCTTCAGCGCGCTCTAGCATGTAAGTTGAGTAAACGAACTCTGTGTCAAACGGCGGATCTTTGCGCATTAAAATGACGTCTAAGTCTGCAAGAGGGGTATCGATAGCCTCTTCAAGCTGATACCAATTTTGCGGATCGTCTTGAACTGTTAATGCGCTCATTGTTGCCATTGCTTGGCCGTTAACCATGGCTAGATCTTTCATCTCCATGTAGAAAAGCTGATAACCACGGGATTGCGCAGCCATTAACATTGCAAAGCTAGAATCTTTTTTGATGTTGATGTCACTGATGGGATCCATCACGATGCCGAGTTTAATCATGGAGCATTTCCTTATCTTATATTCGTTTCAACGTTGAATATGGGGGCGGTATTGGCCATTTTCTAGCGTTTAACCGATAAACTTTTACTAATATAGTGAGTGGCAAAGCCAATTGGGTATTTGCCACTAGGTAAGCGATTAGTCAGTCTCTAACCGATATCGCCGAATTTAAGCTGCAGTGCACTAATTGTGGTGAGCGCGGCTGTTTCAGTCCGCAATACTCGTGGGCCAAGCAATACGTCAGTAAATTGGTGTTCCTCTGTCATGGCTATTTCTGCAGCAGATAAGCCACCTTCTGGGCCAATAACCAGCCTTACACGGTTATTTGGTAGTGTTAAGCCGTTTACCCCGTGCGATGCTCGCGGGTGCAAGTTAAGCTTAACGGATTCTGATGGTTCAGCGCACCAGTCTGCTAATTGCATTGCAGGGCGAACAACGGGCACCACGCTGCGGCCGGATTGCTCGCACGCGCTAATAACAATTTTTTGCCACTGCTGGATCTTTTTCTCTAATCGCTCGCCAGTCAGTTTTACGCCACAACGCTCTGAAAACAGTGGAGTAATGGTGTTAACGCCAAGCTCGACCGACTTTTGAATAGTAAAGTCCATTCGATCACCGCGAGAGATCACTTGGCCTAAGTGTAAGTTAAGTGGTGATTCACTATTATTGGCTTCACAACTTAAGACCTTAACTTCAACGTTTTTCTTACTGGCACTGACAATTTCAGCAAGGTAGTCATTACCATCGCCATTAAATAAACTAACTTGCTCACCTGAAGTCATTCTTAAGACGCGGCCAACGTGACCTGCGGCTTCATCGTCTAATGCAACTGATTGGCCGATAGTGAATGTTGATTGCTGATAAATTCTTGGCACTCTCATGATGTTTCAAGCCTTATTCTGCGTAAGTCGTGGTGTTATTTAGGCGCTGGCACTGAGCTTGTACAAACTCATTGTGATTACCTTGGACCTTAGCGATCTCTTGGTCGCGTAGACATTCCATAGTATCAACTGGATAGGTTTTATCCCATGCTTTAAATAACTTTAATTGGCTACTGGATATTTTCAATCCGTATGTTTGCTGCATGTAGAAATAGGTGCGAGCAATTTGACCACGGGTATGGGCTGGAGGTTGTACCTTACGCCCCTTGAAGTCAACAGTGAATTGGCATTGACCATATTGTGTAGGCTTGGCATTCCACTGGCTGAAGCGGTAGTTACTGCGGTCACCATTTACTTCACCAATTGCAGGAACCAAGTTGTGTAAATCTGACTCCATTTTTTTGAAGTTGTTGTCTTTACGACCACAATTTTTACGGCCGCCTTCTTGCCAGCAAAGTAGTTGATGACCAAACTCCCAAGCAGGAACTACATGTTCCCATTCTATGCGTGAGGCGCGCACTTTTTGTTTGCGTACTTCATAGCCGCAACTATCTAGCTCAGGGATCCATTTCTTGCCTTTTACTGTGATATCACAGCCACAGTAAAAGCTGGTTTGAGGTAAGTGGTTAAGGTAAATCTTGCGTATGTTTTTTTTAGCTTGGTTAAAGCTTTTTGCGTGACCAGTTGAAGCATGAGTTGTTTGAGGTAACAGCCACAAAAGTCCGAGCGCTACAATGAGCACTTTGATTAATGACATCGATAAATCCCTAAAAAATACAGCGATTACGAAACGAATGTTCGTTTGCGGGGGGATTGTATGTGAGCGCTGCGTTAGCCGCAATGGCGGAGATTATATTGTTGGATTTTGTTTGCTCGAGAAGAGATACCGCTCGCTTGCTGCCAAAGCAAAGCTAACCAATTTTCGCATACTTAACTTGGTTGTAATTGACTGCCGCACTTACGACAGCGATATTGGGTCTCGCCTCGTAATACTTTGTTATGTCTACGTATACTGAGCTTTATAGGCCCACATAAACAATAGTAATCAAATGTTTTGCCGGCAACTGCTGAGGTGTCAAAGCTATGGGTTGTACGAGGCTGCAATTTAAATACTTGTTGCATTAGGCTTTGCCACTCTCGTCCATGGGGTTTTACTCGCCCAAATAACTGCGCGGCCAATAAATGGCAGATCTCATGGGGAACCACTTCATCGATAAAAGCTTGGTGGTTATTTTTTAATAATGTGGCATTAAAGCGCAGTTTATTTAGCTGTAAGTGTGCAGTGCCAGCACTTTTTCCACGTAAAGCAAAACTGATCTCTGGTCTTGGAAAAGACCGTTTAAGCGTCGACTCAGCAATTTGGTAGCAACGTTCAACTTGCTGGGCAATTTGTTGTTGCTGCGGATCGCTAAATGACACTGGCTGACGGCCTTTGGTGCTGATGGCCGTACTGCTTCGTGATTTAAATGGATTAAGCGCTTTGAACATGAGTCGTTAAGTTGATTTGAGGAGCTTCTATGGGCATTTTAACTGACCACAAACAGGCTGACCAGTTAGGGCAGCCTATGTAATGCGTGGACATGGGATCCGCTACAGCGTTGCCGCAGCAACCTCAACCATGCTCTTAACTTGATTAACAATATCGGTTTCTATTTTGGCATCGTAGGCGGCAATACGTGGGGTATGAATATGACCTACAGGAATCGTGCTGTTAAATTGATTTTTCAACAAAATAGCCCGATAGGAAATTTCATTCGATAAATAGCCACCACCTGAACCCTCAACAGACGTTGCGTTGTCTAGCTGGGCTAATGATTTGGCTTGAAACTCACCTTGCTCTAAGGTTGATACCGTGTGGTTATCGATAACTTTCCATGGGCTTTGTACGGTTTGCATAGCCTTAATGGGTAAAGAAAACTCGACAAATTGCGGCCCTTTTAGTGTGCCGCCATTAAATGATGGCGCAATAGGGGCTTGCTTAGTTGCACCTGTCAGTACATTTAAGTTATCCGGTGCAGCAGCACTGCGGTTTAAGCCTGGAAAGCGTTCAATATCAAAATCTTCACGACCCATGCTTACGGTGAAAATCATATCAACGCTATTGTCGCGATATATAGGTGTGAGTAATGACTCAATTATGCCGGCGTCGAAATCAGCAAAACGCACAGGGATCATCACAGCTTCAATTTGAACTTGCTTTCCATTGACGTTAAAACGGTAACCGTCAAGGGCGAGGGCGGTTAAGCCCGATGGGTTACTTTGGTCAATATTTTTGTCGAGAAAGAATGGATCAAAACCTGTTAGCAGGATCTTAATGTCGTTATCAGGCTTAAACTCAATATCACTGAAACCACGAGAAGATTTTTCTACAGCATCAATTAAAATGTCTCGTTGCCAAGCTGCTAAAGCAAAATTAGGCTGCTGGATTTTGATCGCTTCTCGCATACCTAAGCGGCTCCAATATAAAGAGCGATCGTCTGGATGACCTGATTGCACATCTCGCACAGCCTGTTGCCATAATCTTAAACCTTGATTAGCAACCATTTGGGTGATCTTAAGTTCGTCTGTGTGGCGAGAGTACTTGTCGTTAAGTTGTTCGACAAACACATTATAGCGGTCAACCACTTCAGGCATGGCTTGTTTCGCAGTGGGTAAGCGCAACTCTTCAACATCTAGTTGTGCCCAAGCCGGGTGACATGCTGCAATGGCAAGTGTTGCGGCAAAAAAAGCCTTATTGAAAACCGTCATAGAGGGTCCTTTCTAACGATGAGTGCGTTATTGGTTAAGGGGGAACCCAAACCATCATTGCGGGCACTTTTTATTCTGAAATTCTAAGTTCAGTATGCCTGACAAGCTTAGTGATGAAAAGTTATCCGCTTTTTGATAACGCTAAGTAAATGATTAATCTTAAGTGTTGGTTGACCCACTTAGATTTGTGCCCTGTTAGGCAAACGTAGAGCGAAGATCGTTACTATACTGTCATACACCGCGAGGGCGGTGACTTATAGAGATCTCGTTTATTAACGATTTTGATAAGGTTTTTTTGTGGGACTTGAAATAAAGGTCTAGCACTTGTTCAGACTGATTGAGCACCTGAGTCTAGGGAGTAGATGATGAAACGTGTCAGTATTATTGGTCAACGTTACGATGACTTTCTTTGTGAGCATTTATAACTGTGCCAAGGGCAGCAAACTTTGCGGGTGTAACGCTCGCGCTAAAAGAGGGCTCACCAGACTATCAAATCAGTTTACGTTTTCGTTATTAAATCGAGTTTAAAAATCGCCCTCATCGGGCGCTTTTTACATCATCAGTGACTGTAACGACTCTTGGCTAGTAAAACGCTTATGGAAAAAGTCTAAAAAGGCGCTAATGTTGGTGGCGAGCTGGCGACGACTAGAATAAACGCCATAGACTTTAAATGCTTCCATTGGCCATTCTTGCAAAATGGGTACTAATGACCCGCTAGCTAACTCATTTTTACAGACTGAGTTAGACAGCATGGCGATACCGAAGTCATCCATCACTAACTGTTTTACCATTACCGCGCTATTAACCCGCACTTTTCGTTTGAAGTTGACCATGGTTTTTCGGGCGCCCTTGCCTAAAGGCCAAATTGGGGCAGAACGCGCGGTTCCGAGCAAGATACCACTGTGTTCAGCGAGATCTTGCGGTGTTGCAGGTGTGCCGTGAACTTTCAAATAGCCGGGGCTGGCGACTAAAATCGGTTGGCGCTCAAATAACAATCTGGCGACCAAATCTGAAGATTGCAGTGGTCCATATTTGATGGCAATGTCGTAACCTTCTCCAACAAGACCCACTTCACTATCAGTGAATTGCACATCGAGCTCAACATTGGGATATAGGCGTAAAAAACCACTGCATAGGGTCGCGATTAACTCTTGGCTAAAAGAGACAGGAATGGCGATACGTAATAGGCCAGAAACATCGTTATGCGTATTTTCAACAGTGGCTTTTGCAGCCTCGATTTCATCGTTTATACTAGAGCAGTGCTGATAAAACAGCGCGCCAACCTGAGTTAAGCTTAGGTTACGAGTGTCTCGCTGCAAAAGTCGTACACCAAGCTGCTCTTCGAGCTGGGCAACCTTACGACTAATGGTTGATTTTGGCATGCCTATTTCACGGGCAGCTTGAGAGAAACCTTTGGCTCTAACTACCGCCGCAAAGAGCATCATACCGTTTAAATCTGGCATGTTATCTCCACTGTCTCAAATATGGAACAAAGCGTCTAGCGCAGTTTAATAGCAATTGACATGATAACAAAGTTATATTTACCAGCTAAAAATTTCAGAGGCTAAAAGCAGAGGATCTTTAGATGACCAGCAAAAATCAGCCCGCTAACACGACTCAAGTGCAAACTGCCGATCCGCTTTTTTTAAAAGCTGAGCAGTTAGCGAAAGACTTTTCACTGTTCCCTGAACACAGTAAGCAGTCGCTTTCTGATGAAGTTAAAGGTCTATTAGACGATGACGCGATTCAAGCCAACCTTAAAGATTTGGCACAATTAGACGTCGATGGTTACGTCACCAAGGTTATTCAACCGACTCAAGATAAAAACCGCCCGGGTGCGAAGCGCATCATTGCGGACTTAAAAGGTAAGCTCGTTACCGAAACTCATATTGGCCCTTTTTATAGTGCAGAGATCGAACTGAATTTTGGATCTCGTGCTCGCCGTATCGGTTTTGTTGCCCAAGAGCGTACCACTGCTAATGGCGCATGGATGCCTGAGCATCATATCGCTTGTTGTAAAGCGATCCGCCACTTTGCTGAGCTGTCTATGCCAATTGTTTACCTCATTGACACTCCTGGTGCCGATGCTGGTGAAATAGCTAACAGCCAAAACCAAGCACACTCAATTTCTAAAGCTATTGCCGAGAGCGCAAACGTTGACGTACCAACTGTGGGTATCGTTATCGGTGCGGGATACTCTGGTGGTGCTATTCCACTTGCTGCAGCTAACATTTTGCTGTCGCTACGTGATGGTATTTTCAACACTATTCAGCCACAAGGCCTACAAAGCATTGCTCGTAAGTACAACTTGTCTTGGCAGGAATGTGCTAAATCTGTTGGTGTATCACCTGAAGAGCTATACACATCTGGCTGTATTGACGGCATCGTTGATTTCTCGCCTTCAGATAAGGATGAGCGTCAGCACAACTTACGCCGTGCAATCATTAGCAGTATTGAAGCGGTAGAAAAAGCTGCGGTTAACTTTGTTCGTGAATCTGAAGATTTACGTGAACACTATGACCGCAGTTTAGCGCGTTTCTTAAACCCATCTAAAAACCTTGAAGCGCTGGAGCTTAATGCTGAACTTGCGGTTGCGAATAACCCAACGATGCATTTGAACCTGTTTGGCAGCACATACCGTTATTTGCGTTATCTAACGCTGCGTAGCCGTATCCATTCTATCTCGCAAGAGCAGTATGGTCGTCTATCTAAGGTGAGCGTACCTGAAGGTGATCTATTAGCGCGTATTCAGCAAGAGCAAGATCGTGTATTCCAATCTTGGTTATCAAGCCCTGATAAATTGGTTTACGACGAAGAGTTGAACAAACTTTGGGGTAACTTCATCGCTAAGCGTGACGAGGTTTCTACCGAGCGTAACATGCTGACGCGTTTGATTTTGGGTGAACCAAAAGAGAACTACAAGAAAGCTCGTAAGGCATTGATCTTTAACATCAGCTGGTCACTGTACCACCGCTGGAAAGGCAATGCTGCAAACAACTTCAAAGGGCTTATTAACTACCTAGAAACACTGCCATCTGAAGTGACTCAAGCTGACTGGCCTGAGCTAAATAAACTCACCGTGCTAGACGTGATCATTCATGACGAGCTACGTGAAGACTTTATCTGGCAATGTCATAACATCTTGGTATTCAACGCGTTATATGACAACGTGGTGGGTAACCTTGCATCAATCGCGAAAGAAGCCATGATGTCTAAGAGCTTGTCACGTAACTCGGTTGATAACTTACTGCATGAGTCGATTGACCGTGCCTTATCAACCCAAGACGTAGCAAACGATAAGAATAAGTTCTACAAGTGGCTGAAGTACTTTATGACTCAGTCAAACCGCGCAGAGCTACTGACTCGCACCGAGCAGTGGAAGAGTGTTGGTTTCCCGCAGTTGAACGACAGTCTGTTCGTTATTTTGACTTACTTCTTCGAGCGTTTATTACCTGAATACTTCGATAGCGAAGAAGAAAGCAGCGAATACAAGGGCGCAATTAACCCAGTACGTATCGGTCGTCGTAAAGACTTCTGGAACCGCTTAACTATGGGTTATCAAGATCTACTGATCCAAAAAGTACTACGTGATGAAAAGCGCGCAGGAAAAATGGGTTGGGATGCAATTATCGCTAAATTCTTCACTGAATTTGAAGAGATTAATGGCGATAAGATCTCAGCTAACTTGCTTAACTTCCCTGGTTTCCGTTTATCTATTGAAGACGCACTAGACAAGGGCATTCGCCCATGTGGTTTAATTACAGGTCTTGCAAACTTTGAGCATGATGGTCAGCCAATGCGCGTTGGTGTTGCGGTATCGAACACTGCTTTCCAAGCGGGTGCATTTGATATGGCGGCTGCAGAAAAGTTCAGTGCACTATTAATCGAGTGTGCTAAGCGTAAACTGCCTGTGATCTGCTTCATTAGCTCAGGTGGTATGCAGACTAAAGAAGGTGCAGCAGCACTGTTCTCAATGGCTGTGGTTAACGACCGTATTACTCGCTTTATTCGTGACAACGAACTGCCAGTATTGATGTTTGGTTATGGTGACTGTACCGGTGGTGCACAGGCGAGTTTTGTGACTCACCCATTAGTGCAAACATACTACCTATCAGGCACTAACATGCCATTTGCGGGTCAAATGGTAGTACCTGCATACTTGCCATCAACATCTACGCTATCTAACTACTTGTCAAAAGTACCTGGTGCGATGGATGCCTTGGTGACTAACCCATTTAGTGACACAATCGATGCACAGCTGCAAAGTATTGACCCGTTAATGCCTAAGCCAACAGCTAAGATTGTTGATGTGATCAGTAATGCGGTTTCAACTTTAGTACCTGAAAGATCAGTGACTGAAGAGAAAATTGTTCAAGACGATCCGCGTCAGTTAATGAAGCCGATTGAGAAGGTGCTAGTTCATGCGCGTGGTTGTACTGCGGTTAAGCTGATCCGTAAGGCGCACGACAACAATATCAATGTGGTATTGGTTGCATCTGATCCTGACATGACCTCTGTACCGGCAGATATGCTTAAAGGCGACGATAAGCTAGTTTGTATCGGTGGTAACACCTCTGATGAAAGTTACCTAAACGCATACTCAGTACTTAAAGTGGCTGAGTATGAGAAAGTTGATGCTCTGCACCCAGGTATTGGTTTCCTATCTGAAAGCCCACAGTTTGCTGCACTTTGTGTAAACAACGGTGTTAACTTCGTTGGCCCAAGTGTACACAGCATGACGACTATGGGTAACAAGTCTAATGCGATTAAGACTTCACAGGCGCAAAACGTACCAGTAGTTCCTGGTAGCCACGGTATCTTGAACAACGCCGAGCAAGCGGTAAACGTTGCTAGCGAAATCGGCTACCCAGTGCTGCTTAAAGCGGTACAAGGTGGTGGCGGTAAGGGTATTCAGGTTGTTGAACGCCCTGGTGACATGATTGCGTTGTTCCAAAAGACGTCTACCGAAGCGGCAGCAGCATTTGGTAACGGTGACTTGTACCTAGAGAAGTATGTTACTTCACTACGTCACATTGAAGTGCAGTTACTACGTGACCAGTTTGGTAACACTAAGGTATTAGGTCTACGTGACTGTTCAGTACAGCGTAACAACCAGAAAGTGGTTGAAGAGTCTGGCTCAACTATGTTGCCAGATGAGCTTAAGCAACAGGTTATGGAATATACCCGTGCGCTAGGTGATGCAACTGATTACATGGGTGCAGGTACCGTTGAGTTTATCTATAACTTAGACGCTAACGAAGTCTACTTTATGGAGATGAATACGCGTCTACAGGTAGAGCATCCAGTTACTGAAGCGACTTCTGGCATTGATATCGTAAGCGCTGGTTTCGATATTGCAGCTGGTCGCTCGATTGCAGAGCTTGAGCCGCAAGAAATTGGCTACGCGATGGAAGTACGTGTTACTGCTGAGAAAGCGGCGCTTGATAGCAATGGCGTTCTGCAGCTGTTACCACATCCAGGCCTGATCACTGAATACCAAATGCCTGAGCGCGATGATATTGAAATCATCTCTATCGCTGGCGAAGGTAAAGAAGTATCGCCATACTACGATAGCTTGATTGCACAGATCATTTGTCGTGGTGAAAGCCGTGAAGATGTGATCACTAAGCTGCATGATTACCTAGCAAATCAAGTGGTTATCAAAGGTATTGCGACTAACATTCCATTGTTAACTCGTATCCTTAAAGATGGCACCTTTAACGAAGGTGTGTACGATACTAACTATCTACCACGCTTTATGGCTGAGCTTGATGTACCTGAGCTTATTGCTGAAATGGAAGCTGCGGCTGAAACTGTAGGTGTTGACACTGCATCACTGCGTGTTGGTGAGAGCAACGAGCTTAAAGTAATGGCACAGGGCGCAGGTATCTTCTATACCTCTCCAGCGCCAGGTGAAGCTGACTTCGTTAAAGAAGGCGACATCGTCACTGTTGATCAAACTTTAGCGCTTACAGAAGCGATGAAGATGTTCTCGCAAGTTACGCTTGCCGGCTTTAATCGTAAGAATGCAGTACTTTACCCTGAAGATCAGCAGTATCGTATCGAGCGTATTCTTAACAGTAACGGTCAGCAAGTATCACAAGGCGAACTACTATTTGTAGTATCACCAGTGTCTAAGTAAAAGCAGTGATGAGCTGAGTAACTAAAGTTGCTCAGCTATATTGAACAAATGAAAAAGCCCGCTAATTTGATTAGCGGGCTTTTTGTATTTAGCTAATTGTAATTATAGCAATTAGTTATTTGGGTACTTAGGCCGACTTTTAGCTTTATGCTTCGCGATAACGCGTTGCAATTTACCGCGTATACTTGCAAGCCGACCACTATGAGTGCTCGACTGAGATACTTGGGAATAGACCTTAAATTTATTCGGACCGTGACGACGGCTAATATTAAACTGCGGGTATAGGCTTTGCAGGTGCAGTGCATCTTTCTCTGGTGATAACTCGGGATTAAGCTTATAAAGCTCACCGCCTACCGGGCGAGTATGGATCACTGCTGCGGCATCAATCACTGCAATTTTATTGTGCTTAGGGTTGTCGATAAGGTGTGGCCATAGCGCATCTAATCCCCAGCCTGACGGGCTTTGTCCCATACTTTGCTTTAGGTGTTCTAGCGCTGATTTTGAAAATACAGGCACCATAACTTCAACAAAATTACTGTAACGTAACACTGAATTAGGTTGGCATAGTAAGCTTGAGTGTGAAAAATAAGAATTCATTGTTAACGCTGGTTGCGCTAAGGCTAAGTCAAATCCTTCAAACAAGCTGAACATTCTGTTGATGGTGTTAGCATCAGCGAGAATATCGTCATCAGGGATCCATACGGCCTCATATTGCGAGATCAGCGACCAGTTATTACTGATCAATTGATGTACGATAGGCCATTTGCCCCCTTTTACTTTCTCATAATAGGTTGCATCGTCGCGAAACTTATCATCAGTATCACCGAAATAACTTAAGAATAGGTCGAAGTTAGGCGTGGCATTTTCTAACCACTTAGGATGCAGTGAGTTATCGCCAATACGAGCAATAACTAAATATCTCTTCATGTTTAAGTCACTCTTTAAAATCGTTTATTGCTCAGTAAATACTGGCATTGTTTGGCCATTAGCCAAACAGGTTAAAAATAGTTTGCTCGTGTTTAATGCTTGGTCGATGGTGACATCCATATCTAAATAGCAATAGGTGCCTAAACGGCCAACAAAGGTGATGTTATTTTCTTGCTTAGCAAGATCGATGTAACGCTCTAGTAAGCTATTGTCACCACTTAAACGTACAGGGTAATAAGGCGTGTCATCTTCGGTAGCCTCACGGCTATACTCCTTAAAAATGACTGTTTTGTTGTGCTCTTCCCATGGGGCAAAGTGCTTATGCTCGCTAATTCGAGTATAAGCTTGGCTGCTATCACAATAGTTAATCACGGCATTACCCTGATAGTCGCCATCATGGGTTTCTTTGACAAAATCTAAGGTTCGATAAGGTAAGCGTCCTAGCTGATAGTCAAAATAGGCATCTAGCGGCCCAGAGAAAAAGACATGGGCATACTGGCTTTTCATCGCAGCATTAAACGCAGAATTTAACTGGACGTTAATATTGGGATGGTCGAGTAATTTTTCGACTAATGCTGTATAGCCATCCGCAGGCATACCCTGATACGGGTGGTTAAAGTAATTATCATCGTAATTAAAGCGCAGCGGTAATCGCTTTAAAATGCTTGCCGGTAAGCTATCGGGTGAGCGCCCCCATTGCTTGATGGTGTAATGCTTGAAAAAAGCTTGATACAGCGATTCGCCAATCATTTTCTGTGCTTGTTGCTCAAAATTTTGTGGCTCGGAAATGCCCTTATCTGCTTGGCTAGCGATAAATGCTTTTGCTTCGTCAGGTGACATCTGCTTATTAAAAAACTGGTTAATGGTATGCAGATTGATAGGCAGTGAATAAACCTGTCCTTGAGTGACGGCTTTTACCCGATTAACGAAGGGTTTAAATTCACCAAGTTGGGTGACGTAGTCCCAAATATGCGCTTTATCAGTATGGAAAATATGCGGCCCAAAATGATGCAGCATTATTTGAGTCGCCTCATCTCTTGCAGAGTAACAGTTACCTGCAATGTGAGTTCTAGGTTCGTAGACGGTAATGGTGTGGCCTGCTTGAGCTAGCTCATTGGCGATAACTGCACCGGAAAAGCCTGCACCCGCGATGGCAATATTTAATGGCATATGTAAATCTGCAATCAACTTTAATTGGCGCTAGTTTACCCTATAAAGAAGTGCAATAAGTTATTTTTGCGCAAATGTGGGGGATTCATTCGTCTATCAATATTCAAATGTTAATCTATTGTTGTTAATCTTTATGTTGATTATATAGGCATGGAAAGCTACGGGTGAAAACCAAACCAAAGTGTTCACTAATTCAGGCTGAGATAGACAAGCAGTTAGCTGAGTTAAACGCACAGAAGCTCCTTTTGCAGCGCGACAATAAGCTGCTAAGGCAGCAAAATAAACTGTTAGAGCAAAAGCTTAATGCTGCACTTGATGGTACAGGCCTATGTGTTTGGGAGCAGCATATTCCCAGTGGAAATCTGACTATGTACAACATGGAGTGGGGATCACTTCTTGGTTACACCATAGATGAGCTTGCTGCGCATATAGACAGTTGGAAAGCCAACCTCCACCCCGAAGATCGCGATTGGGTCATTGCTAATTTTGACGATCATATTAGCGGTAAAACAGACTCCTACGATGTTACCCATAGAATGTTGCATAAAGATGGCTCCGTCAGTTGGGTGTCAGACAGAGGTCGCGTCATAGAGTTTGACGACAGTGGTAAGCCATTAAGAATTATGGGTACCCATGTAGATATCACCAAAGAAAAGCGCTATGAACTAGAGCTAGACAAGCTGGCTCATAGAGATCCTTTAACTGATTTGCTTAACCGTAAGGCATTACTAAAAGCCTTCGAACGTCAACGTAGTCGGATTGGCGGCGGTGCGCTTATGTTTATTGATTTAGACGATTTTAAGTCGCATAACGACCGCTATGGTCATAAGTTTGGTGATAGTTTGTTGATGCAGATCGCCAGCACCTTGCAGCAGATCATCGAGGAGTCTAACAGTATCGCTCGTTTGGGAGGCGATGAGTTTGTGATTTTGTTTGAGTCACTGCTGCAGGTTGAGTTGGCAAGCATTGCCGACAGAGTATTAACGGCATTTGCGGCCATCACTCATGTTGAGGGACGGAATGTCACTATAGGCATGAGTATTGGGATCAGTGAATTCACTAATCAAACCTTTGAGCAGGTGTGCGAGCAAGCAGATCAGGCAATGTATCAAGTTAAGCACCAAGGTAAAAATAGTTACCGCTTCTTCTCTGAACTCCTCAAATGAACCATTTACAAGATTATTAAATTCCAGCCTTAAATTTGATTACTTGCAGGCGTTAACTCGCGGCTTAACTGAATAAAGCTCTCTGCAGCAGCTGTGAGCGGTAAGTTTTTTCGCCAAATCAAAGCAAGATCCCAAGTAAGCTCCGGGCTGAGTGGCCGATAAACTAAGGTTGAAGAGTCGAGTTTATTGCAGATAGGTTCAGGTAAGATTGCTAAGCCCATTTGCGCTGCAACCATAGTAGCAATAAAGTCCCATTGGCCACTTTGCGCGGCGATGTGTAGTTCTATATTGGCTTGCTGGGTTAGTCGGCGGATCAATTTAGCTAACGAAAAATCATCGTTGTAAAGGATGAAAGGGTGCTTAGCCAGATCCTGCCAAGATAAGCTATTTTTCAACGCTAGTTCATGGTTTTTAGGTAAGCAAGCCAGTAAGGGATAACCTTGTAAATTATGGCTGTAAAAGTCTTGAGAATGCGTTGTTGGTAACGCTGTAAATGTAAGGTCTAACGTATCATTGAGTAAGGCTTGCTCAGCTGCATAACCGCCAAGCTCTACAATAGTGACATCTATTTTAGGAAAGCGCTGACGATACTGTGAGAGTAAATCAATAATCATCTCCCCCATCATTGGGCAGACCCCTAAACGAAGCTGGCCGGTTTGCAGTCCGCTTAGACTGTTCATCTCTTCTTGTAGCCGATGCCATTGGCCAACAATTTTTTTCGCACTCACCGCAAGACGTTGACCCGCTTCAGTGGCAATAACTTTCTGATTATTACGTATGAGCAAAGGCTGCTGTAAATGTTCTTCTAGTCGTTGAATTATCTTAGTTAACGTGGGTTGAGTCAGGTGCAGTTTCTCAGCGGCACGGGTGTAATTTCCCACTTCGACTAAGGTCAAAAAACAGTATAGATTTTTAATTTGAACATTCATGCCTAAAAGGAATCCTTTTGATGCTAACTATTCATTTTACTAATAGCTAAGAGATGGTTACTTTAGCAGCAATTAAGTCAGTTTGTCGGTTTTTTTAAGGGTTCAGTGTACTGAGCGAAAGGAAAAGAAATGAAGTCATATCAAGGTTTGTTTGCACAAGCCCTTTACCTAGCGGCGAAACCGTTAGATAAAGAGCAAAAGCAAAAGTTATCAGTTAAGTCTGAGCAGTTACAGAAAACAGAGAAAAAACGCCGTTTTTTCAGTTTCTAAAGCAAAAGTAACATCTGGGCTGGTTTATTATGATTACATCCAGCCCTGTCGCCAAATCTGCGGCTGTGTTAGCTCTCGCCAATCAATTATTGATTCTTTGCGAGTGAGAACCGCCTCTATCAAGCACAAGCTTACTTCACCATTCTCATCAAACTTCACCTTAGTGACAATAAAGTGTTTCTGCTTGTCTTTGGGCTCAACCGCAGTCCATTTGCTGTTAAAGAGTTTCTTTGGATTAATCTTATTCATATAAATCAACTACGAATGATTTAATAATGAAGATCATTTTCGTATTCGATTAGTTAATTAAGCAATTCATGTTCTGGTGGTAGTTGACGGCTAATCCATAGTACAAGTTTATGTTTCATATTCGGTCCGTCCTCTTTGTCTTTTGGTAGGGCCTGAATAAGGTTATCTTGTACTAATAGGCGATAAATGCATTCCACTTTATCTTTGGGGGAGATCCCTTTTTCAAAATCGGCAAAGCCTCTTTTTTTGGCGTAGCCAACACCAATTTCCATCGCGAGTTTCAGTAGTTGTGCATCGTGCTTTCCTGGCTTCATATAAACACTTCTCTGTCGATTGATGTAGCTCTTACGTTACCTGAAATCGTTGTGATAGCAAGTGACTTTAATCGATAATATTTGCTTAATTTTCGATGGATTATGTTAATTACTGCGTACGTTGACGCTGTCGGTATTGCATAGGCGATAAGCCATACCATCGTTTAAAGGCTCGGGTAAAATTACTCGGATCTTTAAAGCCTAGACGAAAGGAGATCTCTATAATGGTGATTTGTTGGTTTCTGATATATTTCATCGCCAACTCTTTGCGCACAAGCTCGACCTGAGCACTGAAGCTGGTACCTTCCTGTTTCAGTTTTCGCTGTAAATTACGACTGCTCATATGGAACACTTTAGCTATTTTGTCCCGGTCAGGGTTACCTAATGTCATTGCGACAGTAATTTCCTCGGTCACCTTTTTACTAAAGGAGTGTTGCTCAATCGCATCAAAATAGGCTTGAATAGCCTCGTCATTGCTTAATGCAAGTTGTCTATTTGCTGAAGGAAACGGCCGTTTTAGATCAGTATTATCGTAGAATATTTTATTGCTAGCTGCGGTATATTGAATCGGACAATTAAACAGTTGCTCGAATGCTCGTGAGTCAAATGGCTGGCGGCGGCTGAGCTGCAACCGAATCGGTTTTACCTTTCCATGACTGACTTGAAATGCCATTAAATAGCTGGTGGCCATAAAAGCATCAATGGCTTCATCGGCATAATGCTTATTTGGGAGCTTATTAAAACACAGAGCCGAATATTGCTCTGCAACTTCAATATCCACCTCGAGTACATTACTGATGATTGTGTAATAGCGCTTTACTCTATTCCAAGCGTCTTCTAATGAATCACTGACCAATAACGAAAAACTTAGCGCATTAAAGCTAGTTGGTTGAACAAAGTTAGCGACCTTTAATCCAATAGACTCATCACCGGTATAGGTCACTGCATGACGCCAGAGCTGAGTCATTTGTTGAATGGGTAAGCGTGCATTAGGGTCAACAAGACAAGCTCTATTAATGCCTATTTCATCTAATATTTTGTTGCTATCGATCCCTGCAGCATCAATGGTTCGACATATTGCTAACGCCCATGAAGCAATGGTTGTTGAGTTATCTTTGATGGTATTCCTGTCCTGCAAAGTCATAAACCTGTCTCTAACCGACCATAAATCACTGATTGCTTGCTTTAGGTTACAAATAATGGGGCTTAAGCTCAATCTTTATCCAATATACAGTTAATCAGACATAATTGGATTTGTATCGGGCATTAAGAGAGAGGCGTGCTGCCGAGTAAATTAATAAGGAATAATAATGAAAAGTTACTCATTTCTATCAACAAGGCGATTAGCCAAGAGCTTAGCTACTGTTTTAGGTTGCTTGTCTGTAGCATTACTTGCTGGCTGTGACAGCGACTCTGGAGCTGAAGAACTAGGTAAGCAGATTGAGCCAAGCGCCTGTTTTTGGGTTGGTCCTTATAACATAGACCATCCAGATCGTAATTTTGCTTACCCGGATACTGGCGCTAATTACTGGCATGCAGGATACATTTTACCAGAGGGAGCTAGCCTGACCTTGCACGGCGAGTACCCATATGCTCGTTATATTTCGCTTAATAGCTATCGTGCAGATACTTCACCAGCAACAGCGATAACAGACAATCAAATTTTGCCTGATGAGGGCTCTTATAATCCATTTTTACAGGGAGCTGAACGACAAAAGCTGCAACGAGAGTTCACTTTAACTCTTGCTCAAGGGGAGCCTGATGGCGAGATCCCTGCAAATACCCTGTACGATTACGCCAGCCTTGGTAATAAGGCGGTGCTGATTTACAGAGTATACGTTGCTGATGATGGCCGCGATGGTCAAGGTGGAGTCGGGTTACCGGCGGTTGAGTTAACCCTATCAACAGGCGAGCAGCTCTATGGCCAACAAGCTTGTGACGCGCTGCAAGTCGACACTGATAATCTAGCAATTCCACTGGTGCCTAAAGAAACTTATGCCAAGATCCGCTCAAACCCAGCATTTGACCCCGCTAAAAGCCCTGCTGTTTGGCGCGCGGCATATAATGGCGCTTTTGGGTTGCAGTGTAATTTTTTAGGCCAATGTGGTGGTGAGCCAAAGCGTCAAGTGAATTATTACGCTAATGCTGATAACCAATACGTAAGTACTTTTTTAGACACTCGTTTAGGAGAGGTGGCAGTAACAAGAGGTAAATTACCAAAGGTGCCGAATACATTAGCTGCAGATAGCATATTCGATGAAGTTGATTCGCAAATGCGCTATTGGTCAATTTGTCAGAACGAATACTACTCGCAAGTGGTTACCGCATGCCTATTTGATGAGCAGCTGATTACTGACGAAGAGGGCTACTACACTGTGGTCACGAGTCCCGGAGCGACTAAACCAAGTAACGCGAGCATTGAATGTGGATACAACTATTTACCTTGGACTGAACAAGGTGATGGCTTTGGCCGCGTGGTGGAAGGAGGATCGAATAAGCTTAATGAAGCCTTACTCATAGTGCGGAATATGTTACCAAAAGCCGACTTTGCTGAAGCGATCCAAAATACTCAGCGTCCAGGTGATGAGTTCGCGATAATGGCAGAGTATTTACCCACAACTGAATATATGTCCCAAGCTGATTTTGAGGCTTTGGGTTGTAATAGCAATTAGCATAAGAAGTTGTTCTAGTCAGAGCGATTTTGGCAATCTAATTGAAGGCGAATAACTGAATCAATGGTTGCTCCCTTGTGAAGTTATTCAACGCAGAAGTAGGCAGCTAAAAACGCTCCAGAATGGCGACCAAATCTTTTTAGTAATACAAAAAACCACCTCAACTGAGGTGGTTTTTTATGTTTTAAAACAAGTTAGCGCTTACTGAGCTGAGAAGTCATTTTCAATTAGTTGCTGCTTGTTTTCAGCTTGCGGCGTGTGACATTGAGTACAGTTGTAGTACTCATTGTTTAGCTTACCATCAGCTAACATATGTGATGGGTCAACAGCGGTAGCCTTCATACGCTTAGCTTTCGCCGGGCTATGGCAGCTGATACAACCGTTACGCTTGAGCGTAATTGGGTAATCAGCTTTGTGCGGGATCATCGGTGGTTGATGTACAAAAGTACGTTCAATTGATTTACCACGCTTTGGATAAAGCGGCGCTGGATCGGCTGCACGAACATCGGTGATCTCAGATTTGCCAAGAGAGCTGACGTTTACAGGATCGGCTTGAGTGTTTGCTTGCTGACCAGAGCAAGCACTAAGCGCCATAACTAGCGCGACTAAGGTGAGTACTTTTTTCATTGGTTGTTCTCCGCCTTTGGGGCAATTCGATTTTGATTTTTTCGATTCTGAAACTGGAAAACGCGTTGGGCACAAACATCGATACAACGGCCGCATTGAGTACAATCACTACTGGTAATCATAGGTTGTTTACCTTTAAGAGCAGGTTTTAACACCTGTCTTTCAGGGCATACAACAAAACAATCCATGCAGTTATCGCAATCTTTTGCATTTACAGCTGATACTTTTATCGGACTTACTTTGCCTATTAAGCCAAAGAGTGCGCCAGTAGGGCACAAATGCCCGCACCATGCTCGCTCACTGATAAATAGATCCAGTAAAAAGATGGCTGCCAAGATCCATAAGCCGCTACCTGCACCAAATAGCGCGGCGCGGTAAATGACCGGAACTGGGTTAACCCACTCCCATACTGTTAGGCCTGTTACTATTGGCAAAAACAGTACGAGAGCAAGCAGGTAGTAACGTAAGTTTCTTGGCATCTCTGAGGTGCGAGGCAAGTTCAATTTACGTCGTAACCAGCTGGCAAGATCTGTCACCATGTTTACTGGGCAGAGCCAACTGCAAAACACTCGGCCACCTAATACTGCGTAAAACAGTGCAATAATAGCGGCACCAAGCACTAAGCTAAGCTCGGGTAAGTGGCCTGTCAGTAGCACTTGCAAGGTTGCAAGTGGATCGGACAAAGGCACAACGCCAAAGAGTTCACTGGCAGAAAGGTTGCCTTTAAGCAGCCAAACGCCAGCCCACGTTGCGATGAAAGGGCTTAGGGCAAACAAGGCAAATACACAGACTTGGCTGATACGGCGTAAGAACAGGAACTTGTGGGCGCGCCACCAGCCTAATTCTTTAATTGCCGCGTTAGCAAAGCCATGTGTTGTCGGTTTTTGCTTTAGTGTTTGGCTCATAATGCAAGCCCCTTGTTTAACATCTCAAGCGTGGTCTCTTCGGTGTTGATATAAGTATCGTGTGCGGCAGTTTTACCAACAGCAATATGAGTCGGTAGCACTTTGATTGCAGCTTGCTCAAGCACGCAAGCATGTTCACATTTACCACAGCCGGTACAGCTATCGCTATTGACTGTAGGTAAGAACATAGCGTGGTGGCCACTGCGTTCATTGTGCTGCATTTCAAGGGTGATTGCGTCATCAATTAGCGGGCAGACCCGATAACAAACATCGCAACGCAAGCCTTTAAAGTTAAGGCAATTTTTCTCATCTATTAGTACTGCAACCCCCATTTTGGCGTCTTCAATATCCGTTAAAGCATGATCCAGCGAGCCCGATGGGCAAGCTTTTACACAAGGGATATCTTCACACATCTCACAAGGGATACTGCGGGCGGTAAAGTAGGGCGTCCCCGTAGGTACACCTTCAAACCAGCGTGCTAGTTTGAGGGTATCGTAAGGGCACGCATCTACACACAAACCGCAGCGTACACAGGCTGAGAGAAAATCGTTTTCACTTAATGCACCTGGCGGTCGAATCGCGAGCGGGTCTAACTTGCTTGATTGCTTAGCAACAGCTGTTAACCCCATTCCTAGTAAGCCCATTGCACAGCTAGCTTTTGCCGTAGTGGCTAAAAACTGACGGCGATTGACGCCTTTGGCTGTGACCTTACTTTGATTGACCGTACTCATTTGCGTTAATGTTCTCCGCTTTTGCTCAAGCGATTAAAGTTAAGTTTGTTAATGAGAGCCTAAGCTTTCATTACTTTTACTGGACACTTCTTGAAGTCTGTCTCTTTTGACAGCGGATCAGTTGCATCAAGTATTAACTTGTTGACCAGCTGGCGCGCATCGAAGAATGGCATAAACGCCACGCCTCTTGGCGGCTTGTTACGGCCCTTAGTTTCAACACGGGTTTTTACTTCGCCACGAGGGGAAGCCACAATCACTTCATCACCACGTTTTAGGCCACGAGCTTTAGCATCTTCAGGATGCATAAAGATCTGCGCATCTGGGTAAGCGCGATATAGCTCAGGTACACGCGCGGTCATTGACGCAGTGTGCCAGTGCTCAAGTACACGACCGGTAGATAACCAGATATCGTATTCTGAATTTGGCTCTTCAGCGGCTGGCTCAAATGGCAATGCGAAAATAACTGCTTTGCCGTCTGGCTTACCGTAGAAGTCAAACTCAGCGCCATCTTTCACATATGGGTCGCCTTTTGAGAAACGACGTAAGGTTTCTTTACCGTCAACAACAGGCCAGCGCAGGCCGCGTGTTTCATGGTAAGCATCAAAATCAGCTAAGTCGTGGGCATGACCGCGACCAAACTGAGCATATTCTTCGAATAGACCTTTTTGTACGTAGAAACCAAATGCGTCAGCTTCGTCGTTAAATTCGCCCTTACAATCGCTTGTTGGGAATTTATTCACTACGCCATTGGCATAAAGCACATCAAATAATGTTTTATCTGCAAGTTCAGGCTTTTTAGCAACCAGTTCTGCAGGCCAAACTTCAGACACTTTAAAGCGCTTTGAGAATTCCATTAGCTGCCAAAGATCAGATTTGGCACCTTCAGGCGCTTTCACTTGTTGATGCCACATGTGAGTACGGCGTTCTGCGTTACCGTATGCACCCTCTTTTTCCACCCACATAGCGGTTGGTAAGATCAGGTCAGCTGCAGTTGCAGTTACTGTTGGATATGGATCAGATACCACGATGAAGTTTTCTGGGTTACGGAAGCCCGGGTACATTTCATCGTTAATGTTTGGACCTGCTTGCATATTGTTAGTACACATAGTCCAGTAACAATTTAGCTTGCCATCTTTAAGCATACGGCTTTGCAGTACAGCGTGGTAACCCGGTTTTGGCGGAATGGTGCCTTCAGGTAGTTGCCAAAGTTTTTCAGCAATTGCACGGTGCTTAGGATTTGCTACTACCATGTCTGCTGGCAGACGGTGAGCAAAGGTACCCACTTCACGTGCTGTACCACACGCTGATGGCTGGCCTGTTAACGAGAACGGGCTATTACCAGGAGTGGCGATCTTACCGGTTAACAAGTGGATGTTGTAAAGCATGTTGTTAGCCCACACACCACGGGTGTGTTGGTTAATGCCCATGGTCCACAAGCTCATCATTTTCACGTTTGGATCAGCGTAAGCTTTAGCCATAAGCTCTAGCTTTTCTGGCTCGACGCCACTCATTTCAGCTGCGTACTCAAGCGTGTAAGTGCTTACGAATTTTGCATACTCATCAAAGCTGATTGGTGAGAATTTACCGTTACCTGGGTTTTTAGCTTTCTTCTCAAGCGGGTGATCAGGACGCAAACCGTAACCGATATCGTCAACACCTAAAGCAAACTTAGTGTGTTTGTTTACGAAGTCTTTGTTCACTGCATCGTTTTGAATGATGTAGTTAGCAATGTAGTTAAGGATCACTAAGTCTGATTGCGGACGGAACACCATCGCGTTATCAGCTAAGTCAAAGCTACGGTTTTCGAAAGTCGATAATACGTGTACGCGACTGTTTGGATTGCTCAAACGGCGATCTGATAGACGTGCCCAAAGAATAGGGTGCATCTCAGCCATGTTGGCACCCCAAAGTACGAATTGATCAGCAGCCTCTAAGTCGTCATAACAACCCATTGGCTCATCGATACCAAAAGTACGCATAAAGCCCACTACCGCAGAAGCCATACAGTGACGCGCATTCGGATCGATGTTGTTAGTTAAGAAACCAGCTTTGTGAAGTTTAGAAGCAGCATAACCTTCCCAAACAGTCCATTGGCCTGAACCGAACATACCAATAGCGGTTGGACCTTTGGTTTTTAGGGTGTGTTTCCACTTCTCAGCCATGATGTCAAAGGCACTATCCCAGCTAATTGGGGTGAACTCACCTTCTTTATCGTATTGACCATCTTTCATACGCAGTAGCGGTGTAGTTAGACGATCCTTACCGTACATAATTTTTGAAAGGAAGTAGCCTTTAATACAGTTAAGGCCTTTGTTTACAGGGCTTTCAGGGTCACCTTTGGTTGCAACCACTTTGCCATTGTCTGTACCCACAAGAACACTACAACCTACGCCACAAAAACGGCAAGGTGCTTTGTCCCACTTGATGCTATCTTTTTGCTCTGCAGCTTCGACTATCTTAACTGGCAGAGTTGCGCCTACGGCTGTTGCTGCTGCAACGGCGGCGTTGGCCTTTAGAAACTCGCGACGGCTAATGCTCATGGTGTTCCTCACTCTTATTTTCTACTGGATCGACTTGATGATAAATTAGACTGCTATTAAGCACGCCTTCAAGGGCGTTAATTGCTTCAACGCTATCGAGGATGGCTCGTTGGGTATCACCTTCAATAGTGACCACAAACTTACCTTCTTCAGTAACGGCATGGATTTCGGTGCCAGTCATTGCAGAAATATTGCTGTTTACCTCTGCGACAGCATGGGGCGCAGAGTGAACGACTAAGCTGGTAATATGAAATTCTTGGCTCATCTGTTTACCTTCTATTATTTAGCAAGTAACACCACATCGAACTAGCGTCATTGTTACTTACCAAGGTTTATCTTGAGTCTAGACCTCATGAAAATTGTGGGTATACCTCACAAGAGGTAATGGTAGTTTTTGTAGACCAAGATCAACTTTTTGGAGGTGATCTAGCTCTCAAATTGACTAATAAATAGTAGGCTGCTGTTTGAAAATTGTCCATTTAAAATGTTAGCTTGCGCTACATTAAAAGTTTAGATTATTCAAAAGCTTGCTTGTTGAGAACAGTTCTTATTTGGCGGAGGTGCTAATAGAATATTCTGTTGCCTTGACGTATAAATATGAGTGAAAACACAAGGATATTTTCGCGATGTTGGCTAGCGTAAAATGCGGCAGTGACAAAGATGGGGACAAAAGATCTGTCCCATAAGGAATAGGCTAGACAAGGGGGATTATTAGTAACCCGTAAGCTCCATATAGCCAAGACCAGAGTGGCTGCCAGATATTTGAATTGGCCCTTCCCAATAGGGAATCGATAGTGGCATGTTAGCGTCATCGTTAAGCGCTTTGGTCGATATTGCTATTGCTTGCGAAGGAATGCTGATCTCCCAAGCCACAGGATAACGACCAGAGCTGGTTTGCTGCCAAGCAGTGGCAGTCATTGAGATCTGGTCGCTACTAATAAGTGTACCGCTACCGTCTGGATACATGCGTTTCGCGCTAAAAAAATCTTGTTGCTTGCCGCTGTTATCTCTTAACTGAAACAGCATCAAAGCTGAGCCATCATTGAGCCTGAGTGCAAACCAATCCCAACCTTGTTGAGTCTTAGATAAAAACTGTGAGCTCCATTCTCTATCTAGCCAAGCGTCACCGCTTACCCTGATTAATTCTCCTTGGTGCTCTATCGTGCCGCTAACTTTTATAAATGGCTGACTATAGTAGTAGCTTGCCACTGTGCCACTCGCATTCTTGCGGCTATAACCCGCATCACCTTGTAACTGAAATGGTGCTTGGCTATCAAGTTTCAGCTGATAATTAAAGTCTGCAGTGGTTACCTTGAGCGTTGCTGGAAATAGATGTTGATCATCACTACGCCACTGCCAGTCATCTTGCTGGATAATGAGAGGGTTTGCTTGAGTCCCTGATAAATTGTCGTGTCCTCGAGACCATCTTTCTGCGGCTAGGTGCTCAGTTTTTGTGGTGATGGCAGTGTGTGACATATAAAGTTGCTGCGTCTGCCAGCTGTTTGTCTGGGTTACAGGCTTCTCAACTGTTGCTGTTGTTTTCGGTGGTGCTAAGGCGATGCGAAATTGTGTCCACTGCAACCCTAGCTGCTCACCGCTTGCGGTTGTAAGGTTAGCGGTTAAATACCACCACTCTTGGCGAAAACCGTTGTGAGCTTGATGGTCTTCTGGGAAGCTCAAGGTTACACCTGGCACAACCGGACTATAGCCCTTAATGTCACCATCAAGTAGCTGTCCCATACCAGTCGTATGTTGTTCGCTTTTGTTAAAACAGCCACTCAGTAAGATGCAGGACAGCAGAGCGAGTTGCGCATAATAAACGGGCTTCATAACGCCTCCTGTTGCAAGCTGCTAATCAGTGGTTTTCTAGTTTGCCATACTAATGGTGCTATAACGGCGGCGGCACTGGCTAATATCGCTATAAGTAAAACTCTAAAGTAAGCCAGCCAATCCCACACCATAGCGATACTCCAACCAAAGGCTTGTAAGGTGACTTTATTAATCAATAGGTAACCCAGTAGTGCTCCGGTTGGCAGTGCGAGTAAACAGGTAAACAATACGATAATTAGCATTTGGCCTGACACTAAGCCACGTAGCTGATTGCGACTCACACCCAGCGCATAAAGGCGCGCCAAAGGTGCTTGCCTAGCCTGCGTTAGCATCAAGCAAGCGCTGAATAGCCCGATAGCAGCAACCAGTAAGGTCAAACTATTTAGCACCAAGGTGATAGAGAAAGTGCGTTTGAAGATCTCTAATGCTCGCTGTTTTATCTTGGTTTGGTTATACATTTGCGCTTCGCTGAGCGAGAGTTTTTGCTGCAGCAGGGTTTCTAGCTCAACAATATCGTTGGCGTAACTGGCGGCTATGCTGGTGGGAAGCTCAGATAAGCCAAGTTGTTGCCAAGTTGTCTGACTAACAATGATCTGGCCGAGTGGATTACCATAATCATAAAAAATGGCGCTTATCATTAATGGTTCAACGTTTGCTTGTTCAAATTCAGGCAAACTTATTTTGTCGCCAACATTGAGCCGGTATTTAATGGCGAGCGGTTCACTGATCATGACACTTTTAGCGTCGAAGAATGTTTGCCAATGGTTATTGCTGCTCACTTTTATTTGATTGCTATTGCGCAAAGAGTGGGCGTCACGAGTCATTAAACTCAGTGGTGCTTGTTGATACTGACTGTTGTGCACCCATTGGCCAAAGATGGCTGTTACCTTTGGCTGTGTGCTCAAGAATGCTTGGGTTGCAGCAACTTTGTCATTGGGGGGACGAATATACAGATCGGCATAGAGTCTATCGTCGAGCCAGCTTTTTAACGTAATTTCAAAGCTACCCACTAAAGTATTCATCGAAATATTGGCAGTCAACGCGAGTAACATGGCCATCATGGCTAGAGATAATGGGGCAATTAGCTCTTTGCTTTCAGCTACAGCGTATCGCCAAAGTCCATTTTTGCTAAAGCGCTCTACTATGGTTAAACCAAGTTGTAATGTAAAAGGTAGTAAAAGCGGAATGGCAAATGTCACCACACCGAGTAGGGCTAAGCTGTGTTGGTAATCTTGGGTGAACGGAAACAGCAGTCCAGCAATTCCAAGCAGGCTCAGTGCAATAATAAATAGCTTTACGTGCTTTCGTTTGGCTTGGCTTTGTTGCTCAAAACGGCTAGCGCTGCGCGCTAATGGTTGTTTTGCTAAAGTGGTAAACAGTGGATAGCAGGCAACTAATGCAGCAATAAAAGTGAGTCCAATTGCCTGATATAGCCAGCTCCACTGCCATAGCCCCGGCATTAAACGGGCACCGTAAAGCTGTTCAAGTGTCAGCGCTATTATGGGCTGCAACCAATGACTTAATTGCAAACCTAAAATAAAACCAAGCAGTGACCCAATAATCACTAAAGCTAATAGCTCTGTAAGCAAAGCCAGTAATAGTGCGTTTTGCGGTACTCCTTGCTGTTGCAGCTGTACCAATAATTTTTGTCGTTTTAGTAAACTGTAACGTACGCCGTTGTATGCGATAAATAGCCCGACAACAAAGGCGAGTAAGCTCATAGCGGTAAGGTTTAAGTGAAAGCTGCGGGTGAGGCTGGTTAGCCCCTCACCGTCATCTTGCACGGCAATATCAAAAAACTGGCTGGTTTGATGATTAAAGACTTGGTTAACTTGCTGAGTCAGTTGTTCAGCTTGACCAAATAGCGCAATGTAGCTTAGTTGTCCTCTACGATTAACAAGGCGTTGACCTAGTGATATATCCATTAAGATGGCGTTTCCTAGGCCGAGTTCATCAGGCAAGCGAATAACATTAAGCTTGATATTGTTCAGTATCATTACGCCACTGGACGCAACGTCATCAGCAAAGCTTTGGCTCATTAAAATATAGGGCGCACCAGCGAGTAATTTATCTAAAGGTAGATCGACAGAAAGCAATGACGCACTTTGTTGCTCATTGGCTGGCGTGTACTGTTCGGGCTGCTTTTGCTGCGTTGCATCTTGGGCTGTTTGAATGGAGAGCGCGGCGATTAGATCGCTGGCTTGTATATCCCAGCGCTGGCCTTGATTGTCGGTAACAGTATCATTGAGTACGGCTAGTGCTTGAGTGATCCCTGCTTGTCGAAGTTTGAAGTAGATTGACTCATCGATTGCTTTCTTTCCTGAACTGGGCGCGAGTAGTAGTTGCGCCCTTTGGCTCAGTAATTCTGTGGCTTCTGAATAGCTGCGTATCGCATTTTCATTAGTTGCTCTAACACCAATGAGCAGAGTTACCGCTAACACAATGCCTAATAAAATGGCGCCAGCTTGTAGCGGTGATTTACGATAATGCTGACTAAATACAGCTAAGGTTAAGCGTATGGTTAGCCAGTTATCAGCGACAGGACTACTCATGAATAAGCCCTTGTTCTAAATGCCAACGTCTTTGCATGAATGCGGCACATTCATTACTGTGGGTCACCATTAAAATACTGGTTTGAGACTCTTTAGCAAGTTGGGTGAGTAGTGACATAACTTGCGTACCGGCTTTTTCATCTAAGTTACCAGTAGGCTCATCAGCTAACAGTAGACTCGGTTTATGTGCCAGTGCTCGCGCAATAGCGACGCGCTGTTGTTGACCGCCAGAAAGGGTTTCAACATGGCGGCTTTTAACTTCATCAAGGCCTAACTGTGTTAGCAAGTAGTCACACCAAGGGTTCCATTTTTGCTGATTTAAGCGCAGTGAAAAGGCAATATTGTCGCGTACATTAAGCGGTGTGAGTAAGTTAAATTGCTGAAAAACGACGCCTAGATGTTGGCGGCGGAACTGGCTCCAGTGCTTGTCTTGCCAGTTTGCAGTGTCGCTACCATTGAGTAAAAGCTGGCCTTGTTTGATAAATTCAAAGCCACCAATAATATTCAATAACGTGCTTTTACCGCTGCCACTTGGGCCTGTGAGTGCCACGGTGTCAGCACGATTAATGCTGAGGTTAACTCCTGTGAGAACTTGATGGTATTTATCACCATCATTAAAGCCTTTGGCAACCTGATGCAAACGCACAATCTCATGACTCATGACTTCCCCTGTTATAAGACCTACTTCCTTGAGACAGGATTAATTTAGCATAATTATTAAGCTATACGAGTTTGTTATTTAATTAGCTCTATTTTTTATGGTTAATTGCAAATTGCTTATTGATTAATAACTTGTTGCTTAACTTTCTAACTCAGTTTATGTTGCAAGATCTGGCAGCTTTCATTGTTAAGGAGTTATTCAACGGTGAAAGATTGTCTGAGTTATAACCGCTAACATTGATGCCGTTGCTATGCCTTGCCTACACTTAAATGCATATGTTCAGTATAGCGATTATTAATTACGCGCAGGCCATCAAGCTCAAGGCTTATGCAAATAATGATCAAGTGACTGTGGAATAGGGAAATGAGCAGACTCCGAACCTTTCGTAGCCGAATTTTATCGCAAATAGCCTTACCATTAATTGCCATTATGGCATTGGTTTTTAGTGTTAATGCTTGGTTTAACTATCAAGCAGAAGAGCGAGATATTTACCGGCATCTGGAACAAAGAGCTGAAAATGTTGCTCTGCGATTACAGCATTTCTTACAAGCTGCTGAGACCGATACTGGTTCTATTGCTGACTTTCTAGGGCAAGCCAATAAACAGCAGTTACTAGCCGATAAAAGTAAACTAACTCAATTACTTACCTTGCGTTTAAATCGGCATCCAAACTTTTACGGCAGTGCGATTGCTTTTCAGCGTTTCTTCATTGAAGACCGAGAACTTTATGCTCCTTATGTATACCGTAATGATGGCCGAATTCAGGCGTTAGATATTGGCGCTGATAGTTACGACTATACCGATGGAAATTGGGATTGGTGGAGCCGAGCGATCAATAATGATAATGGCTTTTGGTCGGAGCCTTATCTCGATGAGGGCGCTGCTAATGTAATGATGATTAGTTACTCAAAACCTTTTGGTGCTCAATTACCTTTTGATGGCGTTATTACCGTTGATTTAAGCTTAAATAACCTACCTGCTATGGTTGGCATGGATGCCAAACGTTTAGTACTCATCGACCAAAATGATCAGCTTATATACCATCAAAACCGCAGTTTATTATTACAGCAAGGCCGTGATAATTGGTTATCTGACTCTGCTGAAAATCAGAGTTTTCTTGATTTAGCCAGTCAAGGTAAGACAGGTTTTAGCCATATCGAAGACAGCTTAGGTGATCGTTATCTTGCTAGTGTGGCGGTAGTTCCAGCGCTTAACTGGCGAGTGGTCATTATGACTCCTGAAAGCGAACTACATAAGGCGTTTTTAAAGGGGTTTATTGCGCTAGCGTTAAGCCTCATTTTGTTTTCGGTTATTTTGTTTTTAACTGGCTACGTAACGGCGAGACGACTCACTCGGCCAATAGAAGAGCTTGAGGCGGGGATCATGGCCTTCGGTGCGGGTAATGCTAAGCGTATTGAAAAACCGAAAGGCGCAGCAAGTGAAATCGTTACCTTAACAGACAAGTTTAATGATATGGCGGCAGTGCTAGCTGAGCGCGAGGCGGCACTGCTTGATTCCCGCGGTAATCGTTTTGCCAAACTGATCGATGGCATGAGCGATAAATCCTTCTATTGCTCAGTCTCTCCCAGCGGGGAGATTGTGCGTGTTTCAGCCGGAGCTGAAAAAGTTTTAGGCTTTGCGGCGGACTTATTTAAGCGTAAGTATCAGCGTTTGTTTTCTGATAACCCAATCAATGAACTCAATTGGCAATATATGGATGCGGCGCTGCAAGGTGAGAATGTGCCGCCCCATCAAATAGAGATGCTAGATGCTAGCGGGGCGATACGGCATTTAGATGTATTTATGCAGCCATTACTATCCGATCAGCAAGAGTTGTTATCTGTTGAGATGCTGTTTAATGACGTTAGTGAGCAGTTCACTGCAGCAGCTTGGTCGAACGCGGTACTTGAGTCTGCGCCAGAAGCTATGTTGATCGTCGATGAGTCAGGTCAGTTGGTGTTCACTAACAGTCGTTGCCAGCTGTTATTTGGCTACGATGAGACGCAGATGAAAACCATGTCTGTGGAAGATTTAGTTCCTGATGCGGTTCGGGCTGGGCATGCAGCACAGCGGGCACAGTTTATTAGTGAAGGGCGCGATCGCAAAATGGGCTTCGGAACCGATTCTACCTTAATGGCTATAAAGGCTGATGGTAGTGAGTTCCCGGTAGAGATCAGTCTTGGCCTTTTGCCTAAGGATGAAGAAGGCAAGCGTCAAGTAGCAGCCTCAGTGCGTGATATAACCCTAGAACTAGAGTTTGCTCAGCGTATAAAAGACAGCGAAAATCGTTTTCGTGGCTTAGTGGCGAATATTCCAGGTGCAGTATACCGAACGCGTATCGATGACACGTGGACGATGGAATATATCAGCGACAACATTAGTGAGATCAGCGGTTATCCTGCAGCAGATTTTATTGAGGGTCGCGTACGTAGTTATCTCAGTCTTATCTTGGAGCAAGATAAGCAGGCTATGAATGACACGATAGAACAGGCATTGCTCGCGCAAAAGAGTTTTGAAGTGCAATACCGAATCATGCATCGCGATGGCAGTATTCATTGGGTACATGAAAAAGGTAAAGCGATTTACGCTGATAATGGGGTTGCACTTTGGTTTGACGGCAGTATTCATGACATCACTAGTAGTAAGCTCGCTCAAGAGGCGATAGCCCAGTCGCAACAGCAATTAGAGACGATAACAGAATCAATTCCGAGCACTGTGTACCAGATGCACTGGTGCAGTAATACTGAGCGGAGATTTACCTTTTTATCCAGCGCTTGTATTGCCACGCTAGGTTTTCATCGTGATGAAGTACTGAACAATTTCGACCTCGTTGCCGAATGCATTATCAGTGAAGAGCGTTCACATATTATTGAAGCGTTATCGGGTAAAAGCAGTAAAGGATTACAGTGGACAGAAGAGTTTCGTTATCAGCATCCTGTTGGTGATATTCGTTGGCTACAAGCGGGTGCTCATGGTGATTTACAGAGTGACGGTTGTATTATCTGGAACGGTTATCTAATGGATATTACCGATCGTAAGCAGATCGATAAGGAGTTAGAAGACAGAGAAGCGCACTTTAGAGCTTTATTTGATAATGCTGGCATTGGCATAGTTAACGTTGATGCCCGTGGCACAGTGTTAGATTGTAATGAACAGTTTAGTCAATATATGCAATGCTCTGCCGCAGAAATCAGAGGCCGTTCCTTCTTAGATTATCAGCCAGAAGAGGATAGAGAAGCGACCCGAAGCTTGTTCAAGGAGTTGCTTGAAAACGGTAATGACTGTTTAACCACAGAAATTCGCTTAATTAACCATGCATCAGAGTGTATGTGGATGGACTTAAGTTTAACTCGACTTAAAAATGCTAAAGGCGAGCTAAACTCCGTGGTGTTATCTATGGCCAATATCACTTCGTTAAAGCAGTTATCACAGCAACTTAGCCAAGCGAAAGATAATGCCGACGCGGCCAACCAAGCAAAGAGTGATTTCTTAGCGAACATGTCGCACGAGATCCGTACTCCAATGAACGCCATTATTGGTATGTCGCAACTTTGTTTGCAAACAGAGTTAACGAGTAAGCAGCAAAACTATGTGCAAAAAATCGATCGCGCATCTAAATCGCTACTGGGGATCATTAATGACATCCTCGATTTTTCAAAAATTGAGGCCGGTAAACTCGATATAGAGTCTATTCCGTTTCAGCTCGATACCATGCTTGAAGATCTTAGCGATATGTTCTCCACTAAAGCAGCGGATAAGCACCTAGAGCTGATGTTTGCTGTAGCGCCAAATATGCCAAGGCACCTTGAAGGAGATCCATTACGTCTGAGTCAGGTATTGATTAACCTGATGAACAATGCGATTAAGTTTACCGAGCAAGGTGAAATATTGTTATCCATTAGTCAATTGGAGTTGGTGGATGAACGGATATTACTGAAATTTAGCGTGCGCGACAGTGGTATTGGCTTACTTGAGGAGCAGCGCAACAAACTGTTCAAGTCATTTAGTCAGGCCGATACTTCAACCACTCGCCGTTATGGTGGAACAGGCCTAGGACTTGCTATTAGTAAACAACTCGTTGAACTAATGGGCGGAGAAATCGGTGTCGATAGTCAGTTTGGGCATGGTAGTACCTTTTATTTCACTGTCAGCTTGAATATTGCTGATAAAAAGGTGCTAAAAGTCAAACAAGAAGTTGAGGGGATGCGTATCTTAGTTGCTGATGATAACGCAACCGCCCGTGACATCTTGCGTACGACTTTAGAGAGTATGGGCTTTGAGGTAGATGTAGTTAAGAGTGGGGCTGAGGCGGTACAGCACTGTAAAACCAATGATTATGCGGTAGCACTCATTGATTGGCTTATGCCTGAAATGAACGGTATTGAAGCGGCTAAACAGATTTTAGCTAATCAAGCTCAGCCACCAAAAGTCCTTATTGTATCGGCTCATGCCAATCATGAATTAACCGATGAACTTGAACAACTCGATATTGCAGGGTTTATCACGAAACCGATTAGTGCTTCACGTTTACTCGACGGCATCATGCTGTCGTTAGGTGAGCAAGGCACTATGCCAGTGAGGCACAACACATCTGAAATCAGTCAATTATTGTTAGCACAGCTAAAAGGCAAACGCATTTTACTTGTTGAAGATAATGAAATGAATCAAGAGGTGGCTAGTGAGTTTTTAGAGCAAGTCGGTGTGGTGTTATCCATTGCTGAAAATGGCCAAATAGCATTAGAAAAACTGACAATGCAAAGCTTTGATTTAATATTGATGGATTGCCAAATGCCAGTCATGGACGGTTATCAAGCGACACAAGCGTTGCGAAAAATGCCGGGACTGGACGATATACCAGTGATAGCAATGACAGCTAACGCAATGGCCGGTGACAAAGAGATGTGCCTACAAGCAGGTATGAATGATCATATTGCTAAACCGGTTGAAGCGTCATTGCTATATACCAAGCTGCTGCATTATTTAGTCGATGATATTCAGGTTAGGCAAGATGCAGACAGCAAGCAGAAGCAGCAGAACAATGATATCCAATCTTGGCCGAACCATCATGCTATCGATGTCGATAAAGGTCTGCAGTTGGTACAAAATTCTGTGCGTTTATATCAGCGGATCTTTGAACGTTTCAGCAGCGGTCAGATTGATATTGCAGCGCAAATAGAGCAGGCCTTGGATGAGGGTAAAGTAGATGATGCAATTCGTTATGCGCATACCTTAAAAGGGGTTGCTGGTAACCTGTACTCTGCTGAGCTGAGTGAGCTAGCGAGAAAGATAGAGGCCAAACTGCAAGATTCATCGACAGCCGATGTTAGCCAAGAGCTTGCTAAATTGGCGACGTTAGTGGAGTCAATTTGCTGTGCGATTACAGATTGGATGGCGCAACTGAACTCACAGCAACTCGATCAAACAGTCGCGATTGAAGAGATCGCAACAGCAGGACAGCTAAATGATGCTGTTAGCGAGTTACTACAAATGCTTGAAGATGCTGATGCTGACGCGGTCGAAAAAATGGATGCAATGCGCTCTCAGGTTTCTGAGTCGTTATGGCAAAAAATGAGCCCTGCAGTCAATATGGTTAATCAATATCAGTTTGATGAAGCTGCCCAACTCATAAAGCAGTTATTTAAATCGTCGTAATTGTTTGCGGCTCGCAAACTTAAGCCAAGCAGGCATGGTTTGCTACATGGTTATTGCTGTTTGGCTATACTAAACATCAAAAATTGCCGCAAAAAGTGTTGCAGTAAAGGAGTAAGAGGTTAATGGACAAGGCCACTGTTTTAGTTGTTGATGATACACCAGAGAATATCGATATATTGGTGGGCATTCTGGCACAAGACTATAAAGTTAAGGTCGCCATTGATGGCCCTCGAGCACTTGCGTTAGCAGCAAAAACTGTTCCGGACCTTATTCTGCTAGATGTGATGATGCCAGGCATGAATGGCTATGAGGTGTGTAAACGTTTAAAGCAAGATCCTCTAACGAGTCATATTCCGGTTATTTTCGTCACGGCATTAACAGATGTTGCTGACGAAACCCAAGGGTTTGAACTTGGTGCTGTAGATTACATTACTAAGCCTGTGAGTGCGCCAGTGGTTAAAGCGCGAGTGAAGACTCATTTAGCTTTATACGATCAAAAGCGCTTACTCGAGCAAGAAGTAAAAGCGCGCACCAAAGAGTTAGAAGACACTCGTTTTGAGATCATTCGTCGCCTTGGTCGAGCAGCAGAGTATAAGGATAATGAAACTGGCCTGCACGTTATTAGAATGAGCCACTATGCCAGATTATTAGCTGTTGAATCTGGACTGCCTGATAAATATTGCGAGCTTATTTATAACGCCGCACCCATGCACGATATCGGTAAGATAGGCACCCCTGATGCCATTTTAAAAAAGCCCGATAAGCTGAATGAGCAGGAGTGGCTAGAGATGCAACGTCATGCTGAAATTGGTGCTGAAATTATCGGTGAGCATAACGATCCTTTACTGGAAATGGCGCGCAGGATTGCATTAACTCATCATGAAAAGTGGGATGGTACGGGTTATCCAAATGGTTTGTCCGGTGAAGATATTCCTATTGAGGGGCGTATAGTCGCTATTGCTGACGTATTTGACGCGTTAACCTCAATAAGGCCTTATAAACAGGCGTGGTCAGTGGCAGAAACTATGGACTTGTTTGAGCGAGAGTCGGGTAAACATTTTGACCCACAATTAGTGGTGCATTTTAAGCAGGTTATTGATGAGGCGATTAAAATCCGCGACAGCTATAATGAAACCGCTTAGCGAGTTAGAGCGGTTTAGCACAATAAAAAAGGCGCCTCAGGCGCCTTTTTATTGCTATCTCTATGCTTTACATTAATTGGTATTACTCTTCTAACGAGTAAGGTAGCGCAATCAAGCTTAGTTGCGAGGCGGTATCATCTGCAATGCGCAGCTTGGCATCCATATCTGTATCGTTTGCTAATACCGCTGTTAGCAGTACTTGTTCATCTCGTTGTACACATTCGATGATAGTACCTGCGCGGCGATAGCCTTCACCATCCTCTAACGCAATTTCAAGCTGACTATCATTGGTTACTGGTGCTGATACCGTGCCAGTCACTATATAAAGTGCACGCTTGTTGCCACCACGGTACTTCATTCTGGCAACGGTTTCTTGGCCCATGTAGCAGCCTTTGTTAAAGCTAATACCGTTAATCGCTTGCACGTTACACATCTGTGGCACGAACTGGTTTTGGTGATGTGCAGCTAGGTTTGGGTAACCAGCTAAAATCTCCAGTGCTTGCCATGCACTGGCATCAAAAATCGGATGCTCGATTTGAGCAACTAGTGCATCGGCATTAGCTTTATCGATAGCGAGGATATAACGTCCTTCATCATGGATAATCATGCCGTTATCAATTAAGGTGAGTTCAGGGTTAAGTTCACCAAACTGCTCTATTAGCCAAGCGCTTGCTTGTTCGCCAGCGACACCGAGTAGTAACCAAGCGTCACTCGCATCAGTTAACTCCGCTTTACTAAATATCGCGTATTTTTGTAGTTGCGGTAGGTCTAACGCCAAGGTATCTCTCGGCATCATCAAAAATAGGGTGTCATCTTTAGCAAAGGTTCTAAAGGTTGCTAACATCTTACCTTTAGGATCACAGTGAGCGCCCCAGCGCCATTGTTCGGTTTCTAACGAGCTAATATCCGTGGTCACTTGGCCATGAATAAAGCTGCGACCTTGCTCACCCGTAACAGACATTAAGCCTAAGTGTGAAAGTTCAGCAACAAGCAGTTCTGGTTGTGGGCCGTTAAGTGGCCAAGAAGGCTGAGAGGTTGACAGCGTCATCTGAGAGTCCAAGAATAAAATCAAGTAAGGGTAATGATTGTACCGCTAAATTTGTACTGCGCAAGCGCAGTTGTTCAAACATTATCAGCTTAAGCAGATAAAAATAAAGGCCGTATAAATTGATTTATACGGCCTTTATTGTGGCTCAATATCGCTTGAGCTGGAACTCAAAAATTAATGCAGCAAACGGGTTCTAATCGTACCTTCAATGGCTTGCATTTCAATCAATGCTTCATCAGCTTGATCTGAGTCGACTTCCATCACAACGTAACCAATCTCGGCAGTTGTTTGTAGGTATTGTGCCGCAATGTTGATGCCTTTCTCTGCAAACGCTGAGTTAATCTTGATAAGAATACCCGGGCGGTTGTGGTGAATATGCAACAAGCGTGATGTACCAGTATGCTGTGCTAGCGATACCTCTGGGAAGTTAACTGCAGTCATGGTTGAACCATTATCTGAGTACTTAGCCAGCTTACCTGCGACTTCAATACCGATGTTTTCTTGTGCTTCAGCAGTACTACCACCAACGTGTGGAGTCAGTAGCACATTGTCTAGTCCGCGTAGTGGGCTGACAAATTCGTCATCATTCGATTTTGGCTCAACTGGGAATACGTCAATTGCCGCGCCCGCGAGGTGTTCTTCTTTCAGTGACGCTGCTAGCGCATCAATATCAACCACAGTGCCGCGAGAGGCGTTAATCAAGATGCTACCTTTACGCATAAGGGCTAGCTCTTCATGACCTATCATCTCTTTGGTTTGCGGTGTTTCTGGAACGTGTAAACTCACAACATCTGCCAATGACAGTAGCTGCTGCATTGAGTGAACTTGCTGAGCGTTACCGAGTGGCAGCTTGTCTTCGATATCGAAGAAGATGACTCGCATACCTAAGGTTTCAGCCAAAATACCAAGTTGAGTACCAATGTGGCCGTAACCAATTACGCCTAAGGTTTTTCCGCGAGCTTCATAGCTGCCAGAAGCACTCTTTAACCAGCCACCACGGTGCGCAAGAGCATTACGTTGTGGAATGCCACGCAGTAACATAATGATTTCGCCCAATACTAATTCAGCCACGCTGCGGGTATTAGAGAAGGGGGCGTTAAATACAGGGATGCCTAACTTTTCAGCAGCTTTTAAGCTTACTTGGTTAGTACCAATACAGAAACAGCCAATACCAACTAATTTTTCAGCGCGGGACAAGACTTCTTCAGTCAATTGGGTACGGGATCGAATACCAATAAAATGGGCATCTTTGATGGATGCATGAAGCTCATCTTCAGCAAGTGATGCTTTGTGGTATTCGATATTGGTGTAACCGGCACGTTCAAACACATCTACCGCAGATTGGTGGACGCCTTCCAACAGCAGGATCTTAATTTTATCCTTGTCCAGCGAATGTTTCGCCATGATTTATGTACCCTTTTAGTTTATATGTATTATGTATACTTAACGCCACCGCAGAGACGACTAAACTCTACGTTGTAGGAGTGGTTTGGGTATAGACTGTCAATGTACTAAGGACTGAAAAGCCTTCCAACTGATATTTACGTCGAAAGCGTAACAGAGGTAACAAAGTAGCACTTTTTTTTGTTACTGTGGAGGGCTAGATGGCTAAAGTGTTTATTCGTAATTTAGAACAATATGGTATATGGGGGAGTTATTTTGAATAAAAGCACTGTGTGGCTAGTGATATTCTTCGCTGTATTGATTTGGTCAGGCATTAATCCTAAAGATCAATTTACTTGGTTTTTAGAGGTTGCACCGGCAATTATAGCCTTGCCAATATTGATTTTTACTCGTAAGAGTTTTGCGCTAACTAGCCTAGCTTACGGTTTGATTTTAGTGCATTGCGTGATCTTAATGGTTGGTGGTCATTATACCTATGCGGAGGTGCCACTATTCGACTGGATTGCAGATTGGACTGGCGGTGAACGCAACAATTACGACAAAGTCGGTCACCTTGCTCAAGGCTTTATTCCAGCATTGTTGGCACGAGAACTGTTTATTCGTTTAAACGTAGTTAAAGTCGGTGCTTGGTGTAACTTTTTAGCTGTTTGTTTTGCATTAGCATTTTCTGCTTTTTATGAGCTAATTGAATGGTGGGTTGCCGAGCTTACCGGTGAAGATGCAGAAGCCTTTTTAGGTACTCAGGGCTATGTATGGGACACCCAGTCAGATATGGCAATGGCACTAATTGGCGCAATTGCGTCGGTGTTATTGTTAGGCCGTTTGCATGACAAGCAATTGAATGCAAAACTAGCTAGTTGATTAACAAAAAACTAACAGGTTAAACCACTCTATTGCAGCATTGGTTGCTGAATTTCTGTATACTTTTGCTGCTTTTTGCTGTTCGCATGATGCGAACAGCGTAAATAATTTAATAATGCCGTAGTCATCTCTGTTATTGAGTCGACGGACTGCTTTTATACTGACTTATACGATGGGCTGTATATTAGCGTTTGTTTTATTTAGCGGACAGGCATAACTTTTCAGGGAGAAAAGTGATGAGTAAAATTGACGAAATAGTCTTCCTTCATCAGGTGGCTTCCCCTTGCCACTTAGCTATTCTTGCAGACTCAATAGGATTAAAAACCCGGGTTGTTACAGATATTGAGCAGCTAGAAACAGACTCAAACAAACGCTGCTTTTATTTGGTCTCTCAGCAAGGTGCTGCGCTGGATAATAATGGTATTCCTCTTGTGGCTACCCAGTTGGTTAAACATGTTCCTGTTGCGCTTTATCAAGTTGAACGTGATGGGTTAAATGGCGAAGCGGCGTTGCTCGCAGGTTTTTGTGGGTTACTTTTCCTTGATGAGCGCATGGATTTGCTATTAACCGGCTTACGTAAAATGCTGGCTGATGAACTTTGGTTTGACCGGCCTTTACTAAGTAAAGTGTTTCGTCACTTAGTGAGCAAGGTTGAAGTTGCTCCGGAGTTAACAACTGAGAATAGTGAAACCTTAGAGGTACTGACTAACCGAGAGAAGACCATTATTCAATTAGTATCTAGCGGTGCACGCAATAAAGAGATCGCCAATAAACTCAGTATTAGTGAGCACACAGTTAAAGCGCATATATCTTCAATTTTTAGAAAGACCCAAGCGCGTAATCGTGTTGAGTTATTACGTTGGGCACAATCTTTTCAAAGTCATTTAGACTTATTCGCACTAACGCACTAAACAAGTTGTTGGACCATTTTGATTTTAAGATGCAACTGCTTTGAACTGCATTGGTGTTGACAGATTTAATCTTTATTTCATTAATCGCAGTCAGTATGAGGCTAAGTTTGTTCTGAACAATAAACTTAGCCTCAGCTTAATTTAGGTTATAAAATTACAGAATTGTTGTTTATAGATCGGTTTGTGGCCGTTGTAACTGCAAAATCTTCCCGTTTTCTTCCTTCTCTAAAAGCGTTTAAATGTAACCTTAGCTGATGTTATTTAACTGGGTGGTTGGGCTTCTGTTTGGTTAATGTTTTGCTAATGTTGTTTTTGTGCCGCTTTTAGTCTGAATTTTGCGTGAACTCGATAAAACTCCAAATAATATGCAGCAAATGTCGCTTAACGTCTTGCAGCAAACTTTCGCCTGTATACACTGCGGGCATATCAAGATTTAAATGGTAATAAAGTTATGGAAGTTTTCGTCAGTTTGTTCGGTATGCTATGTCTTATGGGACTAGCCGTTGCCTTATCAGAAAATAGAAAAGCAATTAACCTTAGAACGGTGCTGGGGGCACTAGCATTTCAAGTCGCATTTGGCGCATTTGTTATGTACGTGCCAGTTGGCCAAGCCGTGCTTGACGGAGCGTCAAACGGTGTTATGCATGTGATTGGTTACGCCAATGAAGGTTTAACCTTCTTGTTTGGTGACTTAGCTAAGTTTGGGGTTGGCTTTATTTTTGTGATTAACGTGCTATTTGTGGTGGTATTTATTAGCGCACTAATCGCCGTACTTTATTACTTAGGTATTATGCAGTTGGTGATCGGCCTTATTGGCGGTGGTTTATCTAAACTACTAGGTTCTAGCCGCGCTGAATCGCTATCTGCAACTGCAAACATCTTTGTTGGCCCAATCGAAGCGCCATCAATGGTGCGTCCATTTGTAAAGCACATGACCCGTTCAGAATTGTTTGCGGTAATGACTGGTGGTTTAGCATCAGTAGCTGGTGGCACCATGATTGGTTATATCCAAATGGGCGTCGATGTTAAATACGTTCTGACAGCCGCATTTATGACAGCGCCAGCGGGTTTACTATTTGCTAAGTTGATGTGGCCTGAGACTGAAACCCCGCAAAACGACATCAAGAAAGTGATGGACGATGTGGAAGACAAGCCTGCTAACGTGCTTGACGCTGCTGCTGGTGGCGCGGCAATGGGGATGCAGCAAGTGTTATCGGTATCTGCGTTGTTATTAGCATTCGTGGCGCTTATTGCAATGGTGAACGGCATGCTAGGCGGTATTGGTGGCTGGTTTGGTGTTGAAGACCTTACTATGCAAGCTATTTTAGGTTACCTACTTGCACCACTCGCTTGGGTAATGGGCGTACCTTGGAGCGAAGCGACACAAGCGGCATCATTTATTGGCCAAAAGATGGTTATCAACGAGTTTGTTGCCTACATCGACTTCTTAAAAGTGGCTGATCAGTTGTCAGAAAAGACGCAAATTATTATCAGTTTTGCACTATGTGGCTTCGCTAACATCGGGTCACTAGCTATGGTGATTGGTGGTCTAGCAGCACTTTGTCCAGAGCGTCGTCACGACTTAAGTGCGCTTGGTATGAAGGCATTAGTCGCAGCAGCGCTGGCAAACTTAATGAGCGGTACGATTGCTGGTCTACTGTTCAGCTTAGCGGGTTAATCGCTAACTCACTTTGAAATTGTAATTTTTATCATGAGTAGTTGTTTACTAGCGCAAACAACTGCTCAATTTTTTGAGGAAATATCATGACTCCACATATCAATGCCGAAAACGGTGCATTTGCAAAAACAGTATTAATGCCAGGTGATCCACTACGAGCTAAATACATTGCTGATAACTTCCTAGAAAACGCTGTATTGATCACTGATGTGCGTAACATGTTAGGTTACACCGGCGAATACAAAGGCAAGAAGATCTCGGTAATGGGTTCAGGTATGGGGATCCCATCGATCTCTATCTACGCAAAAGAGCTAATCACTGAATACGGCGTTGAGAACATTGTTCGCATCGGTTCTTGTGGTGCTATTAGCGACAATATCAAATTAATGGATGTTGTGATGGCGATGGGTGCAAGTACTGACTCTGCGGTAAACAGAACCCGTTTTGCAAATACTGACTTTGCAATGATCGCAGACTTTAACCTACTAAAGCGTGCTGCGGATTCAGCAGAGAAGCTAGGTGCTAACTACCATGTTGGTAACCTTTACTCTTCAGATCTATTCTACAGCGCTGATGAAGAGCGTTACGACTTAATGGAAAAGTACGGCATTTTAGGTGTCGAGATGGAAGCTGCAGGTTTATACGGTGTTGCTACTGAATATGGTGCTAAGGCATTGGCAATGATGACAGTAACTGATCATATCCGCCAAGGTCTGCATTTGACTGCTGAAGAGCGTCAGCAAACGCTAAATGACATGATTAAGCTGACTTTAGATGCGGTAGAAGAGCTTCTTTAATCATATTAATGGTTGCTTAAGTTTGTTTGTGTATCTTGCGCGCCATTAGATAGTCATCTGTGTAATGCTTTACCCTAGGGCCGCGACTAGGCACATAAGTTAGACGCCCAGCGTCAACCACAAAAAATATTAAGTCTAGTCGCGCCCAATTCAGCCCAAATAGCAACTCTGCTGTTTGGGCTGTTTTGTTTCTGTTCACCGCTTGATATCTATCCTATCTGCATTGCAATCTATTTCTATAGCAACGCTTTATTTAAAATAACCAAGCAAGATTTTGATAGGTTTAAAGATCTTTGCAGACAAAGTAGACTAGTTGCACTAATAGTATTTTTGGAAAAAGAAAATGTCGATTTGGTTTAAGCCTGTAACGCTCGAACTTTGTGCAAAGATGGATGCTGGAATGCACGGTAAGGGCACCTTGATGCAAACAATGGGGATCACCATTACTGAGATTGGTGACGATTATATGGTCGCGACAATGCCAGCATCGCCAGCTATCCATAATCCATTAGGCATAGTCCATGGTGGTGCAAATGTGGCATTGGCTGAAACAGTTGCTAGCTATGCGGCTAACTTTGCCGTCGACTTTGAAAACTATTACTGCGTAGGCCAAGAGATCAATGCTAATCATCTCAGAGCATCGCGTAATGGCACATTGACCGCTACAGCTAAGCCTGTGCACTTAGGTAAGCGTAGCTCGGTATGGGAAGTGCTTATTCATAACAGTGCAGGCGAGTTGTGCTGTATTTCTCGCATGACCGCAGCGGTTGTTAAGCGTTAAAGCTAATCCTTAAGGCTAATATCCTATTGCTCAGGGTAATTTGTTGCTTGTAACCCTGTTTTAATGCCTATTTTTTGCTCATAATGAAATGGCGTGTTGAGTTGCTATTGCGCCTTAACGCGACTCGAAAAGGTGCTTAAAAGAGGGGAAGCCATGGATAACGCTACAATATGGGAATGGATCGGATATTTAGCCTCGGTTGTGGTGGCGATATCGCTGATGATGTCCAACATTAAAAAGCTACGCTGGTGGAACCTCATTGGTGCTGCTCTATTTGTTGCTTATGGCTTAGCGATTGATGCTATTCCTGTTGCATTAGTTAATTTCTTTATTGTGTTAATCGATGCTTACTATTTGGTGAAGCTATATAAAGCTGATGCACATAATAGAGAATGATAAAAATTAAGCAGTTAAGGGAGGAAATCACTTGTTCTTCCCTTTTTTTACAAATGTAAATAGAGTAAAAGCACTATAGTTAGGGGTTATCTTCTGTTTTAGTCTCATTAAATCGTTAATTTCTAGTATTTAAAACCTACAAAGCAAATACTTATTGGCGATTAAATTCAAACATTTCATTTATTGATTAACATCAATATCGCTCATTAAATTCAACACTAATCTCCAAACTCCTAATTAAATTGAAGTTTATTGAGCAGTATCTTCCCCACCACTCTTTAATCTGTAATTTAGTTTAAGCTTATCGCCTTTAATCGTTTTATTGTTTTTTGTTGAGTGTTTATTCTTATCACATCGACAAGCGGCAAGTAGCCGCATTGCCATAGCGTATCGCAGATATAAGGGTAAACCATGGCCACCGTATTTGATTTAATCGAAACTTGGCTCGAAGCTAGCCAAGGTGAGGAGTAATTTATGAGTCAGCACAACCGAGTTCTTACCGCACAAAACGGCGCACCAATTGGTGATGATCAAAATTCACTATCAGCAGGTGAGCGTGGACCGTTACTACTTCAAGATTGGCACTTGATTGAGAAACTAGCACACTTCAACCGTGAACGTATTCCAGAGCGTATTGTTCATGCTAAAGGTACAGGGGTTTACGGTAAATTCACGCTAACTCGTGATATGAGTGACTACACCATTGCGGATCACTTTAACGGTGTTGGTAAAGAGACTGAAACCTTTGTACGTTTCTCGACTGTAGGCGGTGAAATGGGTTCGGCAGATGCTGAGCGTGATCCACGCGGTTTTGGTTTACGTTTCTATACGACTCGTGGTAACCACGATATCGTTGGTAACAATACACCGACTTTCTTCTTGCGTGATGGTATTAAGTTCCCAGATTTTATTCACACGCAAAAACGTAATCCACAGACTAACTTGAAAGATCCACATGCCATGTGGGACTTCTGGGCATTAAACCCAGAGGCTATGCACCAAATTACGGTATTGATGTCAGATCGCGGCATTCCGGCTAACTATCGTCAAATGCATGGTTTTGGTTCACATACCTTCTCATTCTGGAATGCTAAAGGCGAACGCTTCTGGGTTAAGTTCCACTTTAAGACCAAGCAGGGGATTGCCAACTTAACTGCTGAGCAAGCGGATATCCTTAAAGGTATCGATCCTGACTCATCGCAGCGTGATATGGTGGCGGCAATTACTGATGGTAATTTCCCTAAGTGGGCAGTAAAAGTGCAGATCATGCCGGAAGCCGATGCAAATACTTATAAGATTAACCCATTCGATCTTACAAAAGTGTGGCCACATGCTGACTACCCATTAATTGAAATTGGTGAGTTAGAGCTAAATCGTCTGCCTCAAAACTATTTTGCAGAGGTTGAACAAGTGGCATTGGCACCAAGTAACTTAGTGCCAGGTGTCGGGGCATCACCAGACAAGATGCTACAAGCACGTTTGTTTGCTTATGCAGATGCTCAGCGTTACCGTATTGGTGCTAACTACAACCAACTACCGGTTAACTGCCCACATGCAACTGTGGCAAACCACCACCAACGCGGCGGCGCAATGGCGGGGACTCAATGCCCATTCTCAGGAAGCCAAACAGGTGGTGATGCTAGCAGAAATTATGGACCAAACAGCTTTGATGGTTTGCAAGATCAAGCGCAATTTAAAGAGCCACCGTTACGCTTAGATGGCGAGGCTGATCGCTACAGTCGTTACGACCAAGATGATTTCAGTCAAGCGGGTGACCTATATCGCTTATTACCAGAAGACGAAAAGGCACGTTTGATCGCTAATATTGCTGGTACATTAAGCGTGGTAAGCGAAGCGACTAAACTGAAGATGGTAGAGCACTTTACTGCCGCAGATACTGACTATGGTCAACGCGTTAAAGCTGCAATTGGTATGTAAGCTTGTTTTAACTAACCTTGATTGAGTTAGTCATAAGTTAGCAATAATAAAGGCAAAACAGCGAGACTGTTTTGCCTTTTGTTTATGCTAAAACCTTAAATAGACTGGGTCCTAGGTCCTAGGTCCTAGGTTCTAAGCTCTAGCTTCTAAGTTCTAGGCCCTAGGTTTTAAATTCTAGGTTCTAAAGCCTTTGCCTAAAAAACTAAGGTTGCGACACCTAATAGCGCAAACAATACCGCACAGCCGCGGTGGATCCACTCTAGCGGCAGCTTTTCAGCACTAAAATGTCCCGCAATCACGACTGGCACATTGGCCACTAACATGCCTAAAGTGGTGCCCAGAACCACCATAGCTAAGGCGTCGTATTTAGCCGACAACACCATAGTCGCTATTTGAGTTTTGTCGCCCATTTCAGCAATGAAGAACAAAATGAAGGTGGCAAGAAAAGGCCCCAGAGCATAAAAGCGGCTCTCTTCAGCGTCGACTTTATCGGGGATCAACACCCACAGTGCAATGGCAAAAAACGAAGCTGCAACCAAGTAGCGGCCGACATCAGGGCTTATCCAAGAGATAGCCCATTGCCCTAGCCAAGCCGCGGCAAAGTGGTTAACTAAAGTGGATAGTAAAATACCCAGCACAATAGCGGTTTTATTTTTAAAGCGTGCAGCTAAGATAAGTGCTAACAGCTGAGTTTTATCACCGATTTCTGCAATGGCGACAGTGAAGGTTGAGGCGAGCAGAGCTTCCAAGAATTAATCCTAAATGGGGAGCTAATGAACCAAGCACAGCAACTCTTCCCCAATAATAGAGATGCAGTGCTCAGGTCTTGCTGGGCGCACTAAAAATACTGGCATTTAGTGGCTGTATGTACCATGGCATTGTGGCCAATTATGTTGATACATACTCAGAAATGACATACTAAGCTAATTTACTCGCTTATCATTTGCTGATAGCTACTCCCCTGAAGCAGAGGCGGCATTATAGCGACTGCGCTGCTTTTTTCAACACAGTCGCCAATGTAAGCAATAAATTAATTGGTAATTTAGGATAACGTAACCTTGCTGTCGCTTAATCTTTACGGCTATGTTAACGAGTCGTGCCAAGTTGATTTTTAGTGCGCTACAGGGCTTGCCCACAGCGAATACTGCTGTTAATGTCGGGGCAGTCATTTTTTTAAAGAAAGAGCCGTAATGAAACAATACACTCTGTATTTTCCACGATTTATCCAGCCTCAGTGGCTAAGTTGATAAGGTGAATACACGTTTTATTTAACTAGCCGTTGGGGCCAATTGGAATCGCAAGGTCAAAGATGACCAGATTCGATTGGGGGCAGTTATTGTCATTGTTAACTTGCAACATTCTCTCCCTCAAAGTCGTTCTAAATCTGACCTAAAAAAATAAATTATAAAATTTAACAGGACAATTTTGTGAACTCAAAAATACTTGGCTCAATCGCCATTGTCGCCGGTACGGCAATTGGTGGTGGCATGCTCGCTTTACCTCTAGCAACAGCTTCACTTGGTACGATCCCCGCGTTACTTTTATTGGTCGCCATTTGGGGCGTATCGATTTATACCTCATTGCTAATGCTTGAAATTAACCTGCGCACAGGTGTAGGTCTTAACTTGCACTCAATCACAGGTAAGAATTTAGGCCGTGTCGGCCAAATGATCCAAGCAGCTTCATTCTTAAGCTTATTATTCGCCTTAACCATGGTGTATTTGATGGGCGGTTCATCACTGCTGGAGTCAAAGATGGACTTGGTAGGGATGAAGATCGATAACCAACTGGCAGTACTGATTTTTACCGCTATCTTTGGTGGTTTGATTGCTGTTGGTGTGCGCTGGATTGACAAGGTATCACGGGTACTATTTACCTCTATGATAGCTTTGCTGGTGATTGTTGTGGCTTATCTGCTTCCTGAAGTCGACATGAGTCTGATGATGCGTGACTCAACGGAAGGACTAGTTACAGGCAGTGCGCTAACTAACCTGTGGTTAGCGGCAATCCCAATTGTGTTTACTTCGTTTGGTTTCCATGTGTGTATTGCAACAATTGTGCGTTACTTAGATGGTGATGCTGTCTCTTTGCGCAAAGTACTCATTATTGGCTCAACCTTACCGCTAGTGTGTTACATCTTATGGTTAATGGTGACGCTAGGTACTCTAGGTGGCAAAACCGTTTATGGCTTTGATGGCTCGTTACCTCAGCTAGTCACTGCGCTACAAAGCGTTGCCGAGTCAACATTGTTGCAGCAGTTTATCGATCTGTTCGCTAACTTAGCGCTGGTCACCTCTTTCTTAGGTGTGACCATGAGCTTGTTTGACTATATCGCTGAGCTTACCCGCGCCAAAGAAAGCAAAATGGGTCGTGCGCAAACCTGGTTGATCACCTTTATACCACCTTTGCTATGTGCACTTTACTACCCAGATGGTTTTTACAAGGTACTCGGTTTTGCGGCAATTCCGTTAGTGGTGATGATTATTTTCTTGCCGATTGCCATGGCACTGCGTCAACGTAAGCAAAACTTAGGCGGCTATCAGGTTGCTGGTGGCACTGCAGCTTTAGGTTTAGCTGGCCTTGCAGGATTAACCATTATTTTGGCGCAATTGTGGGTGGCGCTATAAGGCGCAGAGTAAACACTTTGTAAGAGATTAATTCTGACCCTGTTATCAATAGCATGGCCTATGTTAGAGTCGAGTACTAAATATGCAGTTCATTGCGCATATTGGGCTCGACTCTTTTGTTTTGAGTCCTAAATGAATTGCCAGCAAGCAATCAACAAAAATCGTAAAAATACTCTTAATAAAGCTCTCAATAAGAGCTAGAAATGGACTTAGAACAATGAAAAAATGGCTTTTAACAGCGGCAATCGCTACCTCTTTTGGTGCCGTTGCCGACGAAGGTATGTGGCAGCCTCACCAGCTTCCAGCTATGGCTGATGAGCTAAAAGCAAAGGGATTAGAAATTGATGCTAAGTCGATTTCAAAACTGACTGAATTTCCAATGAATGCGGTAATTAGTTTAGGTGGTTGTACGGCTTCATTTGTTTCACCTAAGGGCTTAGTGGTAACTAACCATCACTGTGCATACGGCTCAATTCAATACAATTCAACTCCTGAAAACAATCTGCTACGCGATGGCTTTTTAGCTAAGTCATTTGGCGAGGAACTACCTGCAACGCCTGGCTCACGTGTGTACGTCACAGAAAGCGTAGTTGATGTTACAGACAAAGTTAAAAATGGCCTAGATAGCAAAACAGGCAATGATTTTTACAAAGGCATTGAGCAACAGGAAAAACGCTTAGTTGCAGAGTGTGAACAAGATGAAGGCTACCGCTGTAAGGTTTACAGCTTTCATGGTGGCCTAGAATATTATCTAGTGAAGCAGTTAGAAATTCGCGATGTGCGTTTAACTTATACTCCAGCTTTGAGCGTGGGTAAATATGGTGGTGATGTCGATAACTGGATGTGGCCTCGTCACACTGGTGACTATGCATTCTACCGAGCTTACGTATCAAAAGATGGTAAGCCTGCTGATTTCAGTGAAGACAATGTGCCATACGAGCCAAAGAGCTTCTTAAAAGTATCAGCTAAAGGTGTCAGTGAAGGTGACTTTGTCATGGTTGCAGGTTATCCAGGCCGCACCAATCGTTACCGTACTGCCAATGAAGTTGAAAACCAATTTGAGTGGGCATATCCAGAAGGCAAGATCTTACGTGAGCGCATTATCGAGATCATTAAAAACACTGCGCCAGAAGGTAGTGATGAACGTATTAAGTACGAGAGCACGCTTGCAGGCCTAGCTAACTACGCCAAAAACTTCACCTCTATGATTGAGTTTTATGGTAAGTCGACCATGCTTGATGACCGTAAAGCCTTAGAGCAAAAACTTGCTGATTGGATTAATGCCGACAGTAAGCGTAAACAGCAGTACGGTAAGGTATTAGCAGAGCTTGATAAGTTGATTGCTAAAGGTCAGCAAGGCCAAGAGCGTGATTTGCTATTAGGTTACATGGGTTATAGCAGCATGATGAGCACTGCAAACCGTTTGTACCGTTTAGCCAATGAAAAACAGCTCGCGGATATGCAGCGTGAACCTGGCTATCAAGAGCGTGACATGACTCGCTTTACTTCAGGTATGGAGCGTATTGAGCGCCGTTATGCAGCAAGTGTGGATAAAGCGATATTGTTAGATTTGATCACGCGTTATGCGGCATTGCCACAAGATCAACGTTTACCTGCGTTTGATAAAGCCTTTGGTATTACCAATAACTTTGATGCAGCCAAGTTAAGTAAGACGCTGGATAAGATGTACGCTAATACTGAGTTGTCAGATAAAGCAGCACGCCTAGCCTGGATGGATAAATCAGTGGCTGAGTTTAAAAAGTCAAAAGATCCATTCATTCAATATGCCGTTGCCACGTATGACGAGAGTATTAAGCGTGAAAAAGCTGAAAAACAGCTAGCGGGTGATCTAATGAAAGTGCGTCCTATGTATATGGATGCCATCATTGCTTATAACCGTGAGCAAGGTAAACCTGTTTACGCTGATGCTAACTCAAGCCTACGTGTAACCGTTGGTCATGTGAAAGGTTATTCGCCAGAAGATGGTCTGAAAGCGGTTCCGTTTACCCGTCTAGAAGGTATTTTGGCTAAAGACACTGGTGTTGAGCCGTTCAATGCACCAGAGAAGCAGTTAGAGTTGATTGCTAATAAGCAGTACGGTGATTACTACGTTAAGTCACTTGATTCAGTGCCTGTTAACTTTTTGTCGACACTTGACACCACAGGCGGTAACTCTGGTTCGCCAACCTTAAATGGTCGTGCAGAGCTGGTTGGTTTACTGTTTGACGGTGTTTACGAAAGTATTATTGGCGACTGGGGTTACGATCCACAGACTAACCGCTCTATCCAAGTTGATAGCCGTTACATGTTATGGGTGATGAAGTACCTTGATAATGCCGATAATCTGTTAGAAGAAATGGAAATTGTAGATTAATCTACAATTTTGATAGACCAAGCAGAGCTTAGTCTATTAATAACAAAAGCCGAAACATTAACCTGTTTCGGCTTTTTTGATTTTTATACTTATTCATCCTAAAAAGTTAAATTTCTGTATTTAACTTAAGCGATTTATTATATAAGGGCTCGATTTTTATCTGCAGTAAATTAGAGAGGGGATAAGCTTGGTATTAATAAAAATCAAATATTAATAACAAGTTAGATATTTTATTTTCTAAATCTTACTTTTTTATTTCACTATCTATTTAATAATTAAGTTCACTTTCTATTTCCCTTTCTCAAGCTTTGTTACTTTTGCTTAAGTCTTTATGTTTTCACCTAAAAATCGCAAGGTGTTGATATTAAATGTTTTTATTGTGTTTATACTTAAATTTAAATCTATGTATTGCATCGTTTTTTTATATGGTTTAGGGAAGCATTCTGCGTTGCAGTTATATGCATTGGTAAATCAAAAAGTGCAAATGTTAATACTTGCTAGCCTAAATTAGTTTTAACTCAATCTTTTTGTGATCAATAACCAATATTTGTGAATTCGTTGCGTTAATAATTTAAAATATATTGCCAATGATAATCGTTATCATTACTGTTTTGTCGACCTCAGGCTTGCTGATAGCAAAGTAAGTAATAAAAACGATTAAGTAATAAGAGATTGACGAATGTTTAAAAAGACCTCAATAGCTCTAGCTGTGTTACTTGCGACACAATCTTCATACGCTATTGCACATACTAAAAAAGAAATAAAGCAAAGCACTAATGAACAGAGCGCAGCTGTTCAACCAATAGAGAAGATTGAAGTGCGTGGGGTTAGGCAAAGACTAGAAAAGTCTGGCGTACTGTCTGACAGCATCATGAAAACTGAAGTGATTAGCTCTGAGCTAATGGATAACAAGAATGCAGTTAACTTAACTGAGGCGATTAACAACACCCCTGGTGTTAGGGTGTCTAACGAGTGTTCTATGTGTGGTGTTAAGCGAATTATGCTTAATGGTTTACGCGGCGAGCAGACAACCATTTTAGTCGACGGTTTGCCAGTACATGCCATGATTGCAGGCTATTACGCCGTTGATGCGATCCCCACGACAGGACTGGATCGCATTGAAGTCGCTCGTGGTGCAGGCGCATCGTTAATTGCACCAGAGTCTATTGGCGGTACCATCAATATTATTACTAAAACAGCTCAAGAAAATGGCGCAACAGTTGACGTGTCAGTTGGTGAGAACGGTAATAAAAAAGTTGGCTTACTGGGCACAGGCGTGAGTGATGATGGTGCCACACGAGTGACGCTAATTGGCCAGTTTGATAGCCGCGATCAAGTCGATGAAGATAATAACTTAGTTAACGAAGCGCCATCTCAAGACAACCGCACCTTAACCATGCGCCTATCGCACGATTTAACTGACAAAGACAACATCATTGTGCGTTACTCAAACGTTGACTCAGAGATTTTTGGCGGGCCAATGCTAGGTAAAGATTACGCTGATGGCACAGCTACCAGCGTAGGCGGCGTATTAGCCAGTTACGATGGCGTTGACTCTGATACCTTGTTTGCGGGTAACGATGTGCGCAACGATTTTGTGGGTAAAGCGTGGGAAACCACGGAGTGGATCCATACTCAGCGTGACGAGCTATCGTTAAGTTGGCTACGAGAGCTAAATGACGATCTCAACATGACCTTGTCAGCAAGTTATTCAGACCATACTCAAGACTCTTTCTATGAAGGATTTAAGTATTACGCTGAAGACACAATGCTGTATTTAGATGCTCGCTTTAACTACTACTTAAATGATTCACACTTACTTACTTTCGGTGTTGATAATCGCAGCGAAGAGATGCGTTCTCGCTCTAGCGGTGAAGGTCACCAAGATTACGTATCAGACTCATTTGATTACGATATGCTCGGTTTCTACCTGCAAGATACATGGCAAGCGACTGACGAGTTAGAGATTGCTATGGCATTGCGCTATGACCATGTTAAAGCGGATTTTATTGACCCGAAAAAAGACGGTGTCGAAATTGATAAGTCGATTTTAGCGCCACGAGTAGACATTCGTTACAACCACAACGACCAATGGACATCGCGTTTATCTGCAGGCCGTGGTTACCGCGCGCCGCTCTCTTTCTTCGAAACCGACCACGGTGTACTTGATGCTGAACTGGGTTTTGAAATCGATATTGAAGAGCTTGAACGTTCAAACTCAGCAACCTACGCCTTAAGCTACAGTGGTGATGCACTAACAATGACCACATCGCTAGCTTGGACTGAAGTAGAAAACCTTGCCATGCTCAGCGAAACCGACAGCGGTGTCCCTTTATTGACTCAGCTGGATGAAAAAGCATCTGTGACTACCGCAGATATCGCCCTTGGTTACGATGTGACTGATGATTTAACGGTTAACTTTACCGCTGAAGGCTTCTTCTACGACGATGCGTTTAAGTCATCTTACTCATTAGCGCCAGTTGAAGAGCGTTTAACCTTTAACGCTGACTACTTGATCCATGGCTGGGATATTTTTGCCAACTTAGTTTGGATTGGTAGCCGCGACCTAAGTGAGTACGGTTATGAAGGCTACAATCAAGTGGATAGCTCAGGAGCGGTAATTCAAAGCTCTAAGAAATCTACCGATGCACCATCTTACTGGACATTAGATTTGAAAGTGACCAAAGCGGTAACTGACAATATCGACTTTTATGCAGGGGTGAACAACCTATTTGATTACACCCAAGTGAACGAAGGTGAAACGCCATTATTCTTTGATGCGAGTGGTGGTTACGATGTGGCTTACATCTGGGGACCATTGCGTGGCCGTGAAGTATACGCAGGCTTTAAAGCAACCTTCTAATCAGGGTTAATAGTCTGGAATAAGATCCGCGATTGATGAGGTTTACTATGCTCAACCCCAACTGCAAATTTAAAGGTGTACAGTTAGCGCTGTTACTACTAGGGCTTGTGATTATTACTCCCAAGTCACAAGCACTAGAGTTGTTGGGGTTTGAGCATGCTAATTTAAAAAATGGTCAAGTAAGCTCACTTAATCATTTGAAGGGTAAACCGAGTTTAATGATGTTTTTTGAACCAGAGTGTCCTTGGTGTTTTAAGCAAGGTAAGGCGTTTAATCGTTTATTAGCTCAGTGCGACAACAAGGTTAACATTGTTGCCATGGGCGCCAATGCAGACCGCTCAAGTTTAAAAAAGACGTTATGGAAGATGCATTTAGATTTCGACGGTTTTGAAGCAGGGCCAACGATGATGCAACAGGTTGGGCAGTTACCCGCCACACCGATAACCTTGCTGCTAGACGAGCAAGGCAATTTGGTGAGTTACCTTAGAGGCTATGTCAAAGACGCTCAGCTACAAGAGTTGTTGCCTAAAGTTTTAGGGGTTAATTGTTTGGCTAATATGGGCTAGCCTTCGAATGAAGGCCGATTACATTTTTGATTTATTAGGTTGCGCCTGAACTTCAAGCAATCAAGCTGAGCTTGATAAACGTCATCAAGTTAGACTTCGTCTAACAGCTACAATCATGGCTGCGCCACCTATCAGGCTGCGCCTGACCAACGTCGTGGGATTCCATCCCACACCTGGGCAAGAGGGGGACAACAGCTTCCCCCTCTTGCATCTCCTGAGCCGCCCCTAACGAAGTTGTTACTCCTCATACTCCAATAAAAATTGCCTAACGGCTCAGATGGGACATCCATGTCCCGCCGAGCCTGAACCATCATCCATGATGGTTCTACGGCATTTTTATTTGCGTACTTCGGCAACTTCGAAGGGGGAACTGAACTGGTGTTTTCTGTGAGTTTCGTAATTCAGTTTTGCCTCTTTATTAGTTACAGGCAATAAGCATTAAAGAGCTGTGACGAATCTGTTGGCCTAATTTCTACTAATAGATAAATCACAGCTACTGATTACTTTGATAAGACATCAATATCAATGATCACTTTGCAAATCTTAGTGCTCGTTTATCCAATATCACTCTGATAGAGTTCTTATAAATCAATTACTTTTGTTTAGTAAGACTTAAATAATAGGTTTATTAAATATGCATGCGCGTTTTGCTAAATCTATGCATGAATACTAATTACTGCTAGATGGCAATAGGAATATCGAAGGAAGCTCAATGTTAGTATGTGACAAATGCAGTGCTGGAATTAATGAAGGGTCGAAATTCTGTCCTCAATGCGGTGATCCAGTAACAGAAGCGGATAGAGTAACTATTCCCGTAGTAGATGGAAAGGTAGCAAATGTTGAAATTTCATTTGGAAATAGCTCATCTCAAAACTTCAATAAAGCCATAGAAATTTGCCAGAATATTCCTTCCTATGTAGTCAGTGGAGAAGGAAAGTTGTCTCAATACAAAATCAGTTTACCAATTACAGAAGTTGAACTGATTATTAAAGTGTTTGAATTAGTTGGCAGTTGGAAATCTTCCCAAATGCTTATAAACGGGCATTCAGCTACTAAGAAAGATTTAACTTACTATGGTGTTGGCTGTTACAGAAATCGCCAAAAAGCATATAAACCGGAACAATATTGCTTCGGAGAAAGAGAATATGATGCAAATATATGGGGTTGTAAAAGGCTTGGTATGCCGGTGTATGAGTGGGGAGGAGGCTGGCTAGAGTTTGGAAAATTTGATAATTCAGGTGTTTGGCATTTTGATAAAAATAGAATCAAACATGAATTAGAGATCGCACTTAAGGAAAATGAATTATGTCCTGCTCTTGACCGAAATAGTGTATTAGAAACACTAGATAAGCTACCTAATAGCGTAAATCCCAAAAAAGATTCAAATTGGCAATATAGAACAAATTACGAAGAAGTTGACGGTGAATATAAGGAAGTTGCTGTGGGAGTGAAGCCCGTAATCCGAAAAATTAATAAGTATATACTCGGAGGCTTCAATCCAGTCTGGGAATCAGAGCAACAACTAGAGAAAGAATCTAGCTCTCATGAAATTGAGGTAAAATTAAGAACACATGAGTCTTGTCAGTCAAAAGTAAACACGAAAAGCTCTTCTTCAAAAATAGTGTGGGCAGTAATTATTGTAATCATCATACTAATACTAGCAGCAATGTAATGTAGTCATCTAACAAGGCCTGTAAGTGCTATATGTGGAGTAAGCGTAAAGTTACTGTATTGATGCGGGGAGCTGAATGAGTTGCACCTCTAGTTTTTAGTCATAAAGCAGTAGTTCGTCAGTGATAATGGGCTCACAGAAAACACCTATTCCCCATCGAAGTTGCCGAGGTTATTGAAGACAATCGCGTGAGCGAGGCATGGATGCCGAGATAGCCTTAGGTGAGCCATGGATGGCGAATATGAGGCGATAGCGATTGTCGAAAATAACTGAGGATCAACAACTTCGTCTGGGGCGGCAGGGTGATCCAAGAGGGGATTGCTGTTGTTCCCCTCTTGGCCGAGTGTGAGCTGGAAGCTCACGACCTTTATCAAACGAAGTTTGATTGCTTTCAGCATAACTTGTTAGCAAATCTCGAGCCGATAAGGCTAAATCGCGTCGGCTTCTGTACAAGCAACAGAAGCTAGCAATTCCGTTAGCTCAACGGAAGTCAAAGGTCGCATACAACCCTCTGGCAAATCCCCTAACTGTAAACTCTGAATCGACACCCGTTTAAGGTCGACAACCTTAAAGCCTAAGGCTTGCGACATGCGCCTGATCTGACGATTAAGCCCTTGAGTCAAAGTAATCTCATACTTATCAGAGTCCAAACGGTTTATCACACAAGGTAAAGTGGTGACATCTTTATAGCTCACCCCCGCGGCCATGTTGCCAAGAAAGGCATCATTAAATGGGCGATCAACTTGCACATGGTAAGTTTTAGCATGGCCAAAATCTGGGTGCATTAGCTTATGGGTTAACTCGCCATCGTTAGTTAATATCAATAAACCACGGCTATCTTTGTCAAGACGGCCTATGGGATAAAGCCTTGGTGATTCGGGCAATAAGTGCAATAAACTACAAGGTAAGTCTGCTAATAAGCGACTATCTGTGCCGACGGCTTTGTGAAACAACCAATAGGCCTTAGCTTCAATTTCGCTGACAAGCTCGCCGTTGACATAGATTTTATCTGTACATTGTAGGCCTGCATCAGTGTCGATAAGGCTAACGGTGTCGACATGAGTGGCTAAGCGGTCGTTAAGTTGTACCGAGCCATCTCGGATTAAACGGGTGGCAGCGCGACGTGAACAGCAGCCGGTTAAAGCAAGGTATTTGGCGAGTCTCATAATGTAAGTGGTTACTCGGCATTGGTATAGTGCTGAGTCAGTTCCTGATAATTTTCAATAGCGATGCGGCGTATGCTCCACGCATGTGCAAGGCACCATAGCATAACGATATTAGTTTGTGCCCAAAGGGTAATCGTCATTATGCAGTAATGATCTTTTGTGTGGTGAATTTCACAAGGATCGAAATCTAAGGTGTGCCAGTTTAACTGAAACACTAGCCCAGAAGAGGCAATAAAGCCTAATACACTGATAAAAAATACTGGCCAACTGCAGGCTGAATTATGGTTAAACCTATCGCTAATACACAAAAAGTACATCACTACAGTGGCAACTAAAAAGCTGGTGGAGACTAATCGGTGCGGCCATAAATAGTTGATTGGGAATACGCCCATTAAGATCACGCACAGGCCAACAAAAATGCCAATGCAGGCTAAGTAGTGGCTAAAGTAACCTAGCTTTAATAGCAGTAAACTGATCATCGATAGCAAGATACATAGGCCGGCTACCATCAAGGAGATATTGTAGATAAAGGCATAGCGGGTGTATGTGTAGTCACCTAAAAAATCGGTACGCAGGTTAATGACTTGCCAGCCTATATTTTGATATTCCAGCGACACTGAAGTGGATACGCCTATTGCTGCAATTAAGGCTCCGAGAAAAATAAGTACCACAATCAAACGGTGGTGATCATAACGCATCGATTGGTTTTGCAGTGTTTCGTCCATGAGATCCCTTGCTATCGCAGCAAACAAAAAGGAGTACACCTTGATGTACCCCTTTAACGTTTTCTATATAGCTAAACCTGCCTGATTAATTGCGTTTACGCAAGATCACAATCGCAATTGCGACAACAGCTAAGATCATGCAGTACCAAGCGTGGCTCACAACCGTTAGCGGCGATATAGCGAAGGTTGAAGCAACGAGTAACGCTTGCGCACCGTATGGAATAAGACCTTGAATAATACAAGAGAAGATATCCAAAATACTGGCTGCACGCTTAGGTGTTACGCCGTGTTTTTCAGCAAGATCTTTAGCGATGTCACCAGTTACCACAATCGATACTGTGTTGTTTGCTACACAGGTATTGGTGGTTGCTACGATTGCCGCCATGCCAAGTTCTGATGCACGGCATGAAGCTTCGCCTTTGGCTTTTGAGAAACGGTTAATCAGTTTTTCTATCTGTTGGCTCACAAATGCTAGGCCACCTTGTTGCTGCATTAGTGCCGCTAAGCCGCCTACTAACATAGATAAGATGAAGATCTCTTGCATGCTGCCGAAACCAGCGTAGATGTCTTTACCAAACTGAATGACGCCGTAATCCATAGTGGCAAGGCCTGTTACACCAGCAAGTAAGATACCAATTGTTAGTACAACAAATACGTTAAGACCAGCAACCGCTAAGAATAGAATTGTTAGGTAAGGGATCACTTTAACAAAGTCGATATCTTGCGCCGCGACATCAGCTTGGCCTTGGCCAGCTAACGTGAAAATCACTAAGGTTATAATTGAAGCTGGAATAGCAAAAATCAGGTTCTCTCTGAACTTGTCTTTCATTTCACAGCCTTGGGTACGGGTTGCAGCAATGGTGGTGTCAGAGATGATTGATAAGTTGTCACCAAATAGTGCACCAGAGATCACGGCGCCAGCCATAATGGCTAAATCGATTTGGGCTTCATTCGCAACGCCCAGCGCAATAGGTGCTACCGCAGCAATTGTACCCATAGAGGTTCCCATTGCCGTTGCGATAAAGGCAGCAATCACAAAAAAGCCTGGTAATAATAAGCTTGATGGCACGAGTGACAAGCCTAGGGCTACCGTCGCGTCAACACCACCTGTTGCTTTTGCTACTGACGCAAACGCACCTGCCAGTAAATAAATCATGCACATTGCGATGATATTTGAATGGCCAATGCCGTTTAAGAAGGTTTCAATTGATTGATTTAGTTTTTGCTTAGAAATCAAAATAGCAAAGATAATGGCCGGTAGAATCGCCACCACGCTTGGTAATTGATAAAAAGCAAAGTCTACGCCTTGGCTTTGAAAGTAAACGCCGGCACCAATAAACAGTGCTAAAAACAAAAATAGCGGAGTCAGTGCTAAAAATGATGGCGTGGTGCTTGGGGTCGCGCTTTGCGCTTGCGGGGCATTATTGGAAGTTGTCAATGTGATCTCTCTTATCTTCAATCTGTCTTTGAACCATTGTTCCCATTGCCCTCCTAGCTGGAACAAACAACTTATTAGTTGCGTCTAATAAGTCGAATGGTACATCTCAATAGGTGAGAGGATATGAGATCAAAAGACGTCTGTCAATTTAGACGTCTAGATGTTTTTACTGCCAAGCTAAAATATAACCAAAGTTGTGACCTATATAGGTTATTGCTTGTTAACTTTTGGCTTATGTTAGCGAGCTAAGTTGCCACGATTAGTTGGTAATTGCCAATTTGCTAGCAGCGGTTTTTCAGTTCTGTTTTAGTAATCAATGTTAAGCTTGTGCACGTAAGTGTAATCAATAACGATAAATGAATGAGAAGTGCTATGCAGTTAATGGATATCGACAAGCAAACCTACCGTAAAAATACTAACCTAGTGATTATGGGGTTTGTGGCAAGTTTAGCGATTTTAGCTTTAGTTTTTGGTGCTTTGCTTATTCAACTCTTTGGTGCGCCGCCAAGTGCCAGTGGTGAGTCTACAGGTAACTTCCACCTTAATTTGATTGGGGTGATCTTGGCGTTAGCTGTGTGCAGCGCTGTGTTAAATAGCCAAAAACAAAAGCCTTTTCTTAAAGAGGTCTACTATGTTTGGCAGCTAAAGCAGTTACATAACCAGATTTATCGTAAGCTGGCTAAAATTAAGCAGGCGGCAGATAGCAATGACCAAACTGCTTTTATCATTTTGAGCTTTTACTTTGCTAGCTTAAAGCAGGTTTATACCTTAGATGACAACACCTTAACCCTCGCCACAGTTGACAGTGACCTTAACCAGCTAAATGAAAAAATCGCTGCACTAGGGCTAGCCATTACCCCTGAACAGTTTGAGCCACAAATGCTTGAGCAGATTTAATACCAATCAGTATAAACAGTTAGTCACTCAGCGAGAGTTTAGCGGTTTTGAGGCAAGGCAACGAATGAAGAGCATAGTTGTTCTACGTTCAAGTTTGTTAACACAGCATCAGAATCGCTAAAACTCGCCATTTTGGAACGTTTTTGGCTGCCTACTTCTGCGTTGAATAACTTCACAAGGGAGCAACCATTCTTTCAGTTACTCGCCTTGAATTAGATTGCCAAAAATCGTTCTGAGTTGATCAAATTCTTATACTGATTGGTATAACCGCTTTAACAATCGCTCCCAGTCTTGGGGGCGATTGCTTATTCTTGTTGTTTATACTCCATTCCTATCAGTTTTAGCCGACATCGCTTAATTCGTATTAGATTACCCTGCTGTGCATTAGGCTTACTTGTATTCACTCAGTTGTTTGCTATGTTTTTGTTTAGAGATAACTGAAATGAACAATGTTACCTGAAGCGGTTTATCTACTGTGTTAATCAGCGTCGATAAACAGGCAAAACGGATTGATGAATTGATACCCAAGGTTGGAGTCACCATGAAAAAAGCGTTAGCACTGGTTCCTTTTGCTGCATTGGCTGTTATGCCTAATAGCAATGCTATTGAAGTATTTAAAGACGATAAAAATGTATTTGATATCGGAGGTTACGTCGATGCCCGCGTGATCGATACGCAAGGCGTAACAGAGGTGGTAAATGGTAGCTCCCGCATTAACTTTGCTTTTACCCGCGATATGTCTCAAGACTGGAAAGCCTACGTTAAGTTGGAATGGGGGGTAAACCCGTTCGGTAACAGCACTATTGCCTACAGTAGTGAAAGTAACTTTGAATCGAAAAGTGGTGACTTTTTAAATAATCGCCTCGGTTATGTTGGTTTAAGTCATGGCGACTATGGCTCTGTGTCTATCGGTAAGCAATGGGGCGCATGGTATGACGTTGTCTACAACACGAACTATGGCATGGTTTGGGATGGTAATGCTTCAGGCACTTACACCTATAACAAGTCTGACGGTGCCATCAATGGTGTGGGTCGCGGTGATAAAGTGATCCAATACCGTAATAGCTTTGGTGACTTGAGTGTGGCGATACAAATGCAGCTTAAAAATAGCGTAGCGGATGTCGCTGATGACGGCTCGAACAACCCTAATCGTCTAGTACAAACTGAATATGATAACACTTACGGTATTGGCTTAACGTATCAAGCGACGGATATGTTGGTATTAACCCTTGGTGGTAATACTGGTGAGCCGATGGCGACAACGGCTAGCGGCAGAGTCCTTAAAGAAACTGACTACATTTATGGTGCCGGCATAAGTTGGGGCGGCTGGGATCAATATGGCTTTTACGCTGCAGCAAACGTCAATGCGAATGAATACCACGACACAGATAACATAGGACGTTTCTTGCAGGATGCTGTCGGGCTTGAATCATTAGTGTCTTACTACTTTGATAACAACGTAAAGATCTTAGCTTCGTACAATATTTTAGAGGCGGGAGATGAGTACGAAAGGTTACACCAAGGCGATGTATTTAAACGTCAATTTGCATTTGCTGGGGTACATTATTACTGGGATAACAGCGTGGTTTTATACTTAGAAGCGCGTAAAGACTTTAGTGATTTCTCGAGTAATGATCCAGAAAAAGAGGCGGCGCAGCAGTTAACCGAAGATGATGGTGTCGCGATTGGCGTGCGCTATATTTTATAGTGAATGCCTTTGAGCGCACAGGCTGTATCTTTTGTGTTATCAACAACAAAGGCTTACCTTTGGCGGGGAAGCCTTTGTTGATTTTAGGCCGCGACTATCTGGTGATTAGCCTTGCAAACGATTAATTCCAGCAGGCGACTCCCCTTGCAAACGGGCAAAGCTACAAACTGCTAATCCTTTAAACGATAAGTCACTTCGACTCTATCTTGGATCACCACTTGGCCTTGTTGATAGCTTTGGCCAGCATCGAAACTTTTTGCTTCTGAGTTCATGCGTAGCATTACTGGTTGAATAGGGCGCTGCTCATAGTAGCTGATCTGCCATACGCCATCTAATTCTTCACCAAACCCTTCAGCTAAACTCTTGGCTTTTTGTTGGGCGTCTTTAATTGCTGCCATACGTGCTTGCTCAACATATTGCGCTTCTTTACTCGATTTCAGTGCGATGTTGTTGATGCGGTTGATCCCTTGCTCAAGCGCTGAGTCGAGAATGCTATTAAGCTTGGTTAAATCCATGACCGTGACGGTAATGCGACGATTAGCACTATAACCAATAAGCTGGCTTGGTTTGTTTTTCTCGTAGTGGTACTGCGGTTGTAGATTAATATTCGCACTTTGAATTAATGCTTTGTCCACACCGGCTTTTTCAAGACGCGCTAAAAAATGGGCAACCGCTTTGTCTGAGTCTCGTTTGGCTTGTTGGGCGGTTTTGGCTTTAATCACGACTTCGACATTGACTTCAGCCATATCGGCTTTAACTGTCAGCTCGCTAGTGCCTATGGTGTTGAGGTGAGCAAAGTCGACGTCGGCGGCTTGGGCTGTAGCAACCAAAGAGGTTGATGCAATAACAGTAGAGATAACGGCTGCGATAATTGATGATTTCATAAAAGCTCCAAACAATAAGTTGATGACTAAGCTATTTGCTTGTCCTGTTTGCTATAAACGCAGCCGATTTGAAAAAGGGTTTTATTTTTTAAATTTTTTATTCAGCTGGATTAAAGCTGTTGTGATACACCACATCCTGTTTATGTTTTTGCTTGGCCCAGCCAGCAGTTTTAAGCTCTGGCTCGTCTAAGAACTCATCAACATAACCAATACATAAATAGCCAATGAGCTCGCTGGTCGCAGGTGCATTCACTGCTTGTTTGACTGCTTCGGGGTCAACAATGCTTACCCAGCCCACACCAATATTGAGTGAACGCGCCATTAGCCAGAGGTTTTGAATTGCACACACAACGCTAAAGCGCCCCATATCGGGCATGCTGGTTTGTCCAAGAACAGGAGTTGCTTGATTTTGATAAAATACCGCAAGGTTAACCGGAGCTTCGAGTATGCCTTCGAGCTTTAGTTTGCTGTATTGCTGCTGCTTTTCAGAGCTAAATTGTGCTTTACCTGCAGTGTTAGCCGCAGTAAAACATTGATGTACTTGTCGTTTGATAGCTTCGTCGCGCACCACTACAAATTGCCAAGGTTGCGAGTAACCGACTGAGGGAGCGTGTAAGGCAGCCTCAAGTAGTTGATCGATGACACTATCATCTACAGGTGTAGGCAGAAAGTGATTGCCGCGTACATCTCGGCGCAGACGCATGATATCGCTAAGTAGTTGGCTGTCATCTGTTGTGAATTGGTGGCTCATGCGGATCTCGATATAGGTTATGCAAAGTGGCAGTTTAAAAGTGGCAGTTCAAATATAATAAAAAAGCGCCATTGATACTCAGTACCAATTAGCGCTTTTAGCATAGCGGTTGTTCTCGCTATTTACAGCTAATTAATCATCATAGAGATCGCGTAACCAACAACTGTTGCTGTGATTACCCCAATAAAACCTGGCATTAAAAAGCTATGGTTAATGATGTATTTACCAATATGGGTGGTACCAGTTCTATCAAAGCTTATTGCCGCTAAATCACTTGGATAGAAAGGAAAGAAGAAGTAGGCATAACACGCTGGCAAAACGCCGATTAATACTGGTGCTGGAATGCCTAAGGAGAAGCCAAGTGGCAGCATAATGGTTAAGGTTGCTGCTTGGCTTTTTAGAAATACCGATGCGGTGAACATTGCTATTGCGAATGACCAAGGGTGTGCGTGAACAATATCGCTTACCGACTCAATCAAATAGCTTTTGTGATGGCCAATAATGGTGTCACTTAACCACGCGATACCAAAAATGATCACCACGGCTGTCATACCCGCGATAAACACATTGCTGTGGACAATTTTCTTCGGATCTATCTTGGTTGCTAGTAAGATTACCGCGCCAACCGATAGCATCATAAACTGAATTGCCACCGACATTTTTACCCCTTCAGGTAATAACTGGTCGCTAAACATTGCTAATGCGATAACTGATAAAATACCCAGTAAAAAGATGCTTAAGCCTTTTTTAGCTGTGCTGTCATTTTTTACTGTGTCAGCGCTATCAGCTTCAGTGTCAATCAGGCTATTTCTGAACTCTTCATCTTGCAGCCGCGCCTGAAACTCAAGGTCTTTATCTAGATCTTTACCGCGTTTAAGACTCCAGGTTGCTGCAACTAATACACCGAGCAAAGTTGAGGGAATCGTCACTAACAGCACATCAATCAGGCTGATATCGAGGTTATTTTCCATTGATGTCGCTATCACCACAGCAGCCGCTGCAGCAATAGGGCTGGCGGTGATCCCCATTTGTGATGCCACTGTGGCGATCGCTAACGGACGTTCAGGGCGAATGCCTTTTTTGTAGGCTACATCATAAATAACTGGCAGCAGTGGATATACCGAGTGACCTGTGCCCACTAAAACCGTTAATGAATAGGTACATAAAGGGCCGAGAAATACGATTTGGTTGGGGTGTTTACGCAGTAGCTTTTCTGCGTAGCGCACCAGAAGCTTAAGACCACCAGTGGCTTCAAGGGTTGCTGAGGCTGCTACAACGGCCAAAATAATCAACATCACATTGATAGGCGGTGTACCCGGCGCGATACCAAATACAAAGGCTAGCACTGAAACGCCTAAACCACCGAGTAGGCCAAAGGCCACACCGCCGTGGCGGATCCCCACAAAAATAACAGTTAATAGCAACAGCATATGTATAAAGAACATTGCAAGGGATCCTTTAGGTGATTAGCGCGAACACTATCGCCAACTTATTAATTGCATTAATTAATCATGGCGAGGGAGTGGGTATAGAGGGGGTTATACCGTATGTAACCGAAAGCTTAAATAGCCAGAGTTTACCAAGGTGATAGCGCGCAATTATTTGTCTAACTTTAGCTGAAAAATGTGAAGCGGATGGCGTTAGCTTTATCTCGTTATACGTGGAATAAATAGGTCGCAGAGAGTCGTTCGCGTTGTTTTATACTTTAAAAAGGCGTTACTTGTAGCGTTTATCGCGGTTATTTGTGTGACTCAGGTTGTTTTATGTGCTGCCTGATAATGTTAGAGTAGCAGAACCTATTACTCAGAGGATTTACATCAACGTGTTAATTACGCCACCTTAACGTTCAGCCCCTTCTATAGCTTTCATTGCTAACTTAAGCACCTTGCTTATTCCTTTGCGCATATAAATTCGTTGTCGAATTCTTACGACTGTTTTCTGCGCCAAATTTTATCAAAAAAAGCACGCTTAATACGCCAGCCTAATCTCTGGTGCGTACTGCCGTGCAAAAAAAACTGAGATGTTCATGCTAAAAAACTTTAAAAACGATTGGTTGTCGAATATTCGCGGCGACTTACTTGCGGGTATTGTTGTTGCGCTAGCTCTGATCCCTGAGGCTATCGCATTTTCAATTATTGCTGGAGTTGATCCAAAAGTTGGCTTATATGCCTCCTTTAGTATTTCAGTGGTAATAGCATTTACCGGAGGCCGCTCTGGTATGGTTTCAGCTGCAACCGGTGCAATGGCGTTACTGATGGTGACGCTGGTTAAAGAGCACGGCTTAGAGTATCTATTGGCCGCAACGGTATTAACCGGCGTGTTGCAAGTACTCGCTGGATATTTAAAGCTAGGAAACTTAATGCGTTTTGTATCACGCTCAGTGGTTACTGGTTTTGTAAATGCGCTGGCAATATTGATTTTTATGGCTCAACTGCCGGAGCTGACCAACGTAACATGGCATGTATATGCTATGACTGGTACAGGTCTTGCGATTATCTATCTTTTTCCGCTAATTCCGCGAATAGGCAAACTTATTCCTTCACCTTTAATCTGTATTCTTGCGCTTACCGCTGTCGCGGTTACCTTTAACCTAGATGTGCGTACTGTCGGTGATATGGGGGAGCTACCTGATACCTTACCGATCTTTTTGTGGCCGGATGTGCCGTTGAATATGGAGACACTAATTATTGTTCTACCTTATTCTGCGGCGCTTGCTGTAGTCGGTTTGTTGGAGTCGATGATGACGGCAACCATAGTTGATGATCTCACCGATACCAAGAGTGATAAAAACCGTGAGTGCAAAGGACAAGGGCTCGCCAATATTTCTACTGGATTACTCGGAGGGATGGCTGGATGCGCCATGATTGGTCAGTCGATGATTAATATAAAATCGGGTGGTAGAGGCCGGTTATCGAGCTTTGCTGCTGGTATATATTTACTGGTTATGGTGGTGTTTCTTGGGCCTTGGTTAAAACAGATCCCAATGGCTGCATTAGTTGCTGTAATGATTATGGTGGCTATAGGTACATTCTCTTGGCGCTCAATTACAGATTTAAAGCAGCATCCATTGTCGACAAATATCGTAATGTTGGCCACTGTTGTGATTGTGGTATTGACGCATAACCTTGCTCTTGGAGTGTTTATCGGTGTGTTACTGGCATCAATGTTCTTCGCGAATAAAATTAGCCGCATGATGGTAGTGAAAAAGCGCAATGCAGTCAGTGAGAACCGGGAATATCATGTCATTGGCCAGGTCTTTTTTGCTTCGGCTGATAAGTTTATCGATTCGTTCGATTTTAAAGAGGTGCTTGAGTCGGTAACAATTGATCTATCTTTAGCGCACTTTTGGGATGTCACTGCAGTTTCCGCGTTAGATAAAGTCGTGATTAAGTTTCGCCGTGAAGGTGCTAGCGTAGAGTTGATAGGAATGAATCAGGCTACTCGCACGATAGTCGATAAATTTGGTGTACATGACAAACCAGAAGAAGTCGAAAAGTTAATGGCTGGCCACTAAGAGGATAACTAATATGAAGAATATCGTAGCTTGTATTGATGGCTCTAAATTGACTTTGGCCACTTGTGAAGCAAGTGCATGGGGAGCCCAAAAACTAAACTCACCTCTAACTTTATTGCATGTGCTCGATAAAGCCGTTCAGCCTGTAGCCAGTGAATTATCGGGACAAATAGGTTTAGGGACTCAAGAAGAACTATTGAATGAACTGATTGAGCTTGATGAACTGCGCAGCAAAATAGCTTTTAAGCATAGTAAGCAATTACTTGATAACGCCAAAGAACTGGCAATAACGCGCGGTATTGATGATGTCACATTGTTACAACGCCATGGGAATTTGCTCGATACCTTAGTTGACACTGAAAGTGAATTAAGCTTGTTAGTAATGGGTAAGTCAGGTGAGGGGCATTGCAATGACAGATATGCGAGTAAACATGATGCAAAAGTGGGAATGGGTCAGATAATTGGTTCGCAACTTGAGAATATTATTCGTTCTATTAAGTCGGAGATTTTAGTGGTCAGTGAGCACTTTAGCGTTCCGAGAGCTTTTATGATCGCTTTTGATGCTAGCGAAGCTAGTTGCAACTCTATCGAAAAGGTAATTAATAGTCAGTTGCTTAAAGATTTAGAGTGTCACTTAGTGACGGTTAATAGCAATGGTGTGGCAAACCAGAAATTTGAAAATGCAGCTGCTCGGCTAATGCAAGCGGGGCTCTCTGTGACTCAACGAGTGTTAACCGGTAGTGTTGATGAAGCACTACTTAATTATCAGCAACAACAGCAACTCGATTTAATCGTAATGGGTGCATATAGTCATAATAGATTACGCCAATATTTTGTTGGCAGTAATACTACTCAAGTACTAGCTAAGTGTAGCGTGCCTGTATTGCTAATACGATAAATACTTAATAAAAATAGTAATTTAAAATAGTATGGTAATCAGTGCAAACATTTAGTTATTCTGCGAGAGTTTAGTGGTTTGAGGCAAGTCAACGCGCTAAGAGTATAGTTGAACTAGGTTCAAGGTAGTTAACGCAACATCAAAATCGCTCTGAGTAGATCAAACTTTCATATAGATTGCTATTATAGCCACCTACCCAGTGGGTGGCTTTTGTTTGTGTTACCGCTAATTTTATGAGAAGTGAGGCGTTGTTAATTTTACTGGATAATTAAACACGAGTTAACTGACAATATTTTGCGGAATTGGTTAGAATTAGGCAGATTTTTCATTCATCAGAGTGACGGTATGCACGTACATATTTTAGGAATTTGTGGCACTTTCATGGGCGGCTTAGCCTTACTGGCTAGAGCTGAAGGGCACAAGGTTACGGGCAGTGATGCCAATGTTTACCCGCCAATGAGCACTCAGCTCGAAGAGCAAGGTATTGAGCTTATTCAAGGCTTTGACCCGGCTCAATTAGGCACTAATGAAGACGATGCACCGGATCTCGTGGTGATTGGTAATGCCATGAGCCGCGGAAATCCTTGCGTTGAAGCGGTATTAAATCGTGGCCTTAAATATACCTCTGGCCCACAGTTTCTAGCGGAACATATTTTGCCTCAGCGCTGGGTATTAGCGGTATCGGGCACTCATGGTAAAACGTCAACATCAAGTATGTTAGCGTGGATTTTAGAAGATTGTGGTTATGAGCCGGGATTTTTGATTGGTGGTGTACCGCAAAACTTCGGCGTATCGGCCCGTCTTGGTGGTTCGCCTTTCTTTGTTGTGGAAGCTGACGAATATGACAGTGCATTTTTCGATAAGCGCTCTAAGTTTGTCCATTATCAGCCACGTACCTTAGTGATCAATAATCTAGAGTTTGATCACGCCGATATATTTGATGATTTAAAAGCGATCCAACGTCAGTTTAATCACGTAATACGTACCGTACCCGGCGAAGGAAAAATTATTTGGCCGGCTGATGCGACTAGCGTGCAGCAAGTGATCAATATGGGTTGCTGGAGTGAACAAGAGCAATACCATTTAACGGCAAACCAAACTGGTTGGTACGCGGTTAATTTAACGGACGACGGTCATCAGTTTGAAGTGTTCTTTGATGGTGAATCACAGGGTATTTTAGATTGGCAGTTAATTGGTCAGCACAATATTGAAAACGCGGTCATGGCGATAGCAGCTGCGCGTCACGTAGGGGTTAAACCTGCGGCCGCGATTGCAGCATTAACCAAGTTTGCCCCACCAAAGCGTCGTATGGAGCTCATTGGTACCATTGACGATGTTGAGGTATATGACGACTTTGCCCATCACCCAACCGCGATAGCCACCTCGTTAAACGGCATGCGCGCGCGTGTGGGCAGCGGCAAAATTACGGTGATTTTAGAGCCGCGCTCTAACACGATGAAAAGCGGTGTACATAAAGATACCTTAGCCAGCTCGCTTGATTTAGCAACGCAGGCGTTTTTATATCAAGCTGGCAATATTGATTGGGATATCCGAGCGGCAATGGCTAATGCATCTATCCCAGTTGCAGTACGCTACGATATTGACGAAATCGTTGACTTAGTCGCAGCTCAAGCCGAGCCCGGAGAGACTATTATTGTTATGAGTAATGGTGGTTTTGGCGGTTTGCATCAAAAACTGTTAAGCAAGCTGCAAAGCCTGCAGGGTAAATAATCAATCATGAGCGTGAAATACCGAAAAGCAGAAAAGTCGATAAGCTTAGCTTGGACAGGCGCGTCAGGCGCACCTTATGGCTTGAGGTTGCTAGAAATATTATTACAAAACGATTATCAGGTGTTTTTGATGATCTCCTCTGCTGCGCGCGTCGTGTTAGCCACCGAGCAAGGCCTGCAATTAAGTGCTAACAGTGACAAAGCCAAACAGCAGTTATTGGCGCAGTTTAATGAAGTGGCTGGCGAGTTGATTGTGTTGGGCAAAGAGGAGTGGTTTTCACCACCGGCCTCTGGCTCGGCTGCACCAAAACAGATGGTGATATGTCCATGCAGTACAGGCACATTAGCGGCTGTTGCAACAGGAATGAGTAATAATTTGCTTGAAAGAGCAGCCGATGTGGTAATAAAAGAGCGCGGGCAATTAATTTTGGTTCCTCGAGAAACTCCTTTTAGTGCCATACACTTAGAGCACATGTTGTCGCTTTCAAAGCTAGGGGCGACCATTATGCCTGCGGCACCAGGCTTTTATCATAATCCCAAATCGGTTGAAGATCTGGTAGACTTCATGGTCGCTCGAATTCTTGACCATCTGGGCGTTAACCATGCACTAACGAATCGTTGGGGTTATGACAAGCATAACGTTAGCGACATCGACTACTGAGAGTTATATGAAACACACCACTGAAGTGATGATCACTGCTGAAGAGATCGATCAAAAACTGGATATCTTGGCTGAGCAAATCAATGCTCATTACGCCGATAGCGACCGCCTATTAATGGTTGGTCTGTTGAAAGGTTCTGTTGTATTTATGGCAGATCTTTGCAGACGTATTAAAGGGCATGTTGAAATCGACTTTATGTCGGTATCGAGCTACGGCAACGCTATGACTAGCAGCCGCGACGTAAAAATCCTTAAAGACGTACAGTCTGAAATTCAGGGTCGTGACGTATTGATCGTTGAAGATCTAATTGACTCAGGCAATACCTTAAACAAGGTGCGTGAAATGTTGTTACTGCGCGAACCTAAAAGTCTTGCGCTATGCACACTTTTAGATAAGCCTGAGCGTCGTGAAGTTGACGTACCAGTTGATTTCATTGGCTTTACTATTCCTGACGAGTTCATCGTAGGTTACGGTATCGACTACGCTGAGCAGTATCGTAATCTGCCTTATATTGCGAAAGTAGTTCCATTAGAGGACTAATTGCCATGTTAAATTAACCTCTATTAAGCTTGTCGCTGACAGCTTAAGAGCTTAGTTTAATGTGCAATGATCTTATCGACTCCCGCAACTGCGGGAGTTTTTATATATTTTTCATACGGATTGAAATAACCATGGCAAATACTCAAGCAGCCCTTGTTATTGACTCACTTAAGAAGACCTACAAAGGTGGGGTTGAAGCGGTTAAAGGCATAAGTTTAACAGTCAATAAAGGCGACTTTTTCGCGCTTTTAGGCCCAAATGGTGCCGGTAAGTCGACGACGATTGGGGTGATTAGCTCATTAGTGCAAAAGACTGCAGGTAAGGTATCTGTGTTCGAGCATGATATCGACAGCGAACTTGAGTTGGCTAAGCTATGTATTGGATTAGTGCCGCAGGAGTTTAATTTCAATCAGTTTGAAACCGTACAACAGATTGTGATGAATCAAGCGGGTTACTATGGCGTAAAACGCGATATCGCCCTTAAACGTGCTGAAAAGTATTTATCGCAGCTGGATTTATGGGAAAAACGTAATAGTCCTGCACGTGAGCTTTCTGGCGGTATGAAACGCCGCTTGATGATTGCCAGAGCCTTAATGCATGAACCTAAGCTGTTAATTCTTGATGAGCCTACGGCGGGAGTGGATATTGAGCTGCGCCGCTCTATGTGGACCTTTTTAACGGATCTTAATCAGCAAGGCGTGACCATTATTCTGACCACTCACTACCTAGAAGAAGCTGAAATGCTATGCCGCAATATCGGTATTATCGATAAAGGTGTGCTGGTGGAGTGTACTAGCATGAAATCATTGCTAAGCCGCTTAAATATTGAGACTTTTGTTCTCGATCTGAAAGATGATATTGCCGTTGCGCCAACACTGAATGGCGTCGAATGTCGTTTAATTGATGGTCATACTTTAGAAGTGGATGTGGCAAAAGAGCAAGGGTTAAACAGTGTCTTTGTGCAACTGAATGAGCAAGCTATTCAAGTGCTATCAATGCGCAATAAAGCCAACCGTTTGGAAGAGCTATTTGTTGAGTTAGTTGAAAAAGGTAAACAAAGCGGAGATGTGAAATGAACATGAGAGCGCTGTATTTCACAGCTTTTAAAAGTATTTTAAATAAAGAAGTTAACCGCTTTACTCGTATTTGGGTACAAACCTTAGTTCCGCCAGCGATTAGTATGACATTGTACTTTTTGATCTTTGGTAACTTGGTGGGCAAGCGCATTGGTGAAATGGGCGGTGTATCTTATATGGAGTTTATTGCACCGGGTTTGATTATGATGGCTGTGATCACTAGCTCCTACTCTAATGTGGTGTCATCATTTTTCAGTGCCAAGTTTCAGCGTAACCTTGAAGAGTTGATTGTGGCACCTGTACCCCATTATGTGATTATTGCGGGTTATGTTGGTGGTGGCGTTGCGCGCGGCTTATGTGTGGGCACGATTGTCACATTAGTGGCTTTGTTCTTTGTTGATATTAGTGTGCAGCATCTAGGTTTAGTTGCGGTAACCGTACTGCTTACTTCAATTTTGTTCTCTCTTGGCGGTTTAATTAATGCGGTATTTGCTAAGAGCTATGATGATATTAGTATCGTACCTACATTTGTATTAACGCCGTTGACCTATTTAGGTGGGGTGTTTTACTCACTGTCGTTATTACCTGATTTTTGGCAAGGTGTGTCGGCGCTAAACCCAATTGTGTATATGATTAACGTATTCCGTTATGGCTTTTTAGGTTACGCCGATATGAGCGTGCCTTTGTCTATTGGGGTGATGGTTGGTTTCTGTGCAGGACTATGGGCGCTAGCTTACTATTTAATATCTCGTGGTATTGGTCTAAGAAGTTAATTAACTGATAAAAGCCAACCTATATAGGTTGGCTTTTTTGTGTTTAAGCTTCTTCAATAAAGGCAAGTATCGCAAACAGTTGCTCAATATTGTTTGCTGATAACTTAGTCGTGCAGCAATGGCCTGCTTGACTGGCATGCTGTCTCACCCAGTCTATCAGTTGCTGCAAAGATGGCTGCGGCGCGAATAAATGCAGTTGTATGTCACTGTCGCATGGCTGAGGGTGGTAACAATAGCCTTGGCTATCAATAATGGTTAGCTCTTCTAGGCTGGCCTGGATGGCGAGTTGCTCTGTGAGCTCAGTTAACTGGCTGAGGTAAATCAGTTCAGCTTGATCGCACTGTTTGAGCACAATAGGCCAATGAAGTACGTTAAATGAAAAATGAGACAATACTGACTCCGGCAAAGATATGCAGCTAAATTGCTATTATAGAGGCAGACTAATTTGTTTTTGCAGCTTCTTTTTCTATCAAGTGTTTTCGAGCAATCAATACATCAATAGCGCCAGCATTGGCTTTTACCAGTTGGTCAAAGTGCTGGTTCATTTCATCGACAGACTCAAGATATTGCGGATCGGTTTTTTCGCGCTTTTGCCAGTAACGATTACGCTCAAGTTTTTGTAATTCGCTGGCTCTTAAGATCTCATAATAGCTGTTCTCTTGGCGCAGGCGGTAAACTTCGCTGTCTAACAGTTGCAGCAAACGCTCTTTTGAAATGGTTTTTTTATTGAGTAATGCCTGCAGTGGATCTTGGGTTGTAATGCGTTTATCTGAGTCTGTTTCAGTGGTGATCCCCAACTGATACTCAATTTTGTGTTGGCGAAACTCTTTTGGACACGATTGCTGACTAAAGACAATTTTTTGATCTTTAGTACATTTGAAAATACTGCTCTTGGCATGAGCGGTACTTGCAACTGCAAGGCAAATTATTGTGAAAATAACTTTCGCCATCGGGCTAACTGTCCTTATTGACCTGAGTGCTGAGTTTATTGAATCAAGCTTGAATATTGCAGTTATTCAATCGCTGATAATTAACAAGTTTTAAATATTTTTAACAATCTTCCATACTATGGCTTATGTTGGTCAATAACACCAGTTTTTTGACACTAAATAATTTCAGTTTGCCTTAAGAGTCCAATCGGGCTTTACACTGATTTCTATGTAAATTAGTTGCTGTGATTCAATATTTTGACGGCTGATCAAAGGGAGGAAAAGACTGGGGGAACAAGGAGAGTTACGCCATTAAAAACGGCAATATGCCAATAAAAAAGTGGCGCTAAATACAATTTAGCGCCACTTGTTTTGATCCAATATTGATTAGCGAGAGACTAAGATATTGTCGATGAGACGAGTCGTACCCATATACGCGGCAACAAGAATAACTAGCTCCTTGTCGGTATCGTTAGCAATAGCAAAGGTGTTTGCGTTACGCACATCAAGGTAATCGTGTTTAAACCCGGCTTCACTCAACTCGGTTTGCGCTTGGGCGATAACGCTGTCGATAGCGTTACCTGCTTTAAGTGATAGCGCGATGGCATCTAAGCTGCGTTTAATTTGCGCGGCTTGCTGTTTCTGCTCAATGCTGAGATAGCCATTGCGCGAACTCATAGCAAGACCTGAGTCTTCACGTATGGTTTCAACGCCAATAATCTCAATTGGCATAGATAAATCATCAACCATAGTGCGAATCACTAACAGCTGTTGAAAGTCCTTTTGTCCAAAAACGGCGATATCAGGCTGGACGATATTAAATAGCTTGCAAACTATGGTTGCGACGCCTCTAAAATGCCCCGGGCGACTGGCACCGCAAAGCTCGTCAGAGATCCTTGGTACTTCAACAAACGTTTGTGCATCCATACCTTTAGGGTAAATGATCTCAGGCGTTGGGGTGAACAATAGTTCTGCGCCAGCGGCTACTAGCGCGGCTTGATCATCAGCTAAAGTACGAGGGTAAGAGTCTAAATCTTCATTTTTGCCGAACTGCATCGGGTTAACAAAAATCGAGGCAACTACGTGATCAGCACGTTGTTTAGCTTCTTTGATTAAAGTGATATGGCCTAAGTGTAGGTTACCCATAGTTGGCACAAATGCCACAGTTTCACCTTGTTGACGCCAAGCTTTGACTTGAGCGCGGATATCGGCAATCGATTGAGTTGTGATCATGACTTTACTGCTCTGATAGCAAAATAAAACACGCTCAACTGGGCTGTTGAGCGCTGATAATTAGTTAAATGTGTGTTCGTCGCCAGGGAAAACACCTTCAGCAACTTCGCTAATATAAGCGCGAACTGCGGCGCGAATTTCACCGGTTTGTTTAAGGTAGTTTTTAGAGAAACGTGGAATATAGCCGCTAGAGATCCCAAGGACATCATGCATAACTAAGATCTGACCATCGGTATCTTTACCTGCACCAATACCAATTACTGGAATGCTTAAGGCTTCTGTAATCGCTTTTGCCAACGCAGCAGGGATACACTCAACCACTAATAGTTGTGCACCAGCAGCTTCAAGGGCCAAGGCTTCATCAAGAATACGTTGAGCGTTGTCAGCATCACGGCCTTGTACTTTAAAACCACCAAATACGTGTACTGACTGCGGTGTCAGACCTAAATGTGCACAAACTGGAATACCGCGCTCTGTCAGCATAGACACGCTTTCAAGTAGCCACTTACCGCCTTCGACTTTAACCATATTGGCGCCAGCTTGCATTAGCTTAGTCGCGTTGCTCATGGTTTGCTCTGGGGTGGCGTAACTCATAAATGGCATGTCAGCAATCAGCAGGGCGCGCTCGATACCACGGCGCACACAGCGGGTGTGGTAAGCGATATCGTCAACGGTAACAGGTAAAGTGTCATTATGACCTTGCAGTACCATGCCCATTGAATCACCCACTAACAGCACGTCGACGCCTTCGCTGTCGAATGCGCCGGCAAAACTGGCGTCATAGGCGGTAAGTGCAGTGAATTTTTTGCCTTCTTGCTTAAAGGTACGCAGTGTTGAACTTGTAATTTTCGACATAATGGTAATTTTAAAACTCAATTTGTGAACTTGTAATCGGTCAACAAAGATCTAACTTCAGTGATGTTGAATTTTTCAAAATAGACGCAGGCATACTAGCAGAAAAACCTATTAAGCAGAATGCTATTACGGCTGTGGTTCAGCTAACACCAGCTCAGCCTTTAAAGACCCAGTGATGAGAGTTTGTAATGCTGTGCCGTCAGGCAAGATAAGCTCTGGTGCGATATCGCTTAATGGCACGAGTACAAAGCTGCGCTCGCGCATGCCGTAATGGGGCACGATAAGGCGGGGAATATCGATAGACTGATCATCATATAGCAGCAGATCTAAATCCAGTGTCCTTGGTCCCCAGCGTAGCTCACGTACTCGCCCTTGTTGATTCTCTATCGCTTGCAATGCATCAAGTAAATCGATGGGGCTGAGTGTCGTATTAAAGCCGGCAACGGCATTGACATAGTCGGGCTGCTCAACATCGCCCATCGGGGCTGAGCGATAAAATGGTGACACAGATAAAGAGTCGCCTTCGGCCAAGCTCAATAGTGCTTGGCAAGCACGATTAAGTTGGCCAATAGGATCGGCTAAGTTAGCACCTAGTGCGACGTATACCTGTGCCATTATTCAGCTGGTTTTGACGCAGGCTTTGCTTTAGGCTTACGGCGTCTACGTTGATTAGAGTTACGGTTTCGGCCGCCTTTATTGGCAGAACGTGCAATGACGTTGCGTTGATCTTCACTGCCTTCAACAAAGCTCTTCCACCAAGCAGCGCTCTTGGCAACGTTACCGCCTTCAGCGTGAGCACGCAGTAATAATAGATCGTAAGCAGCTCTAAACTTAGGGTGCTCGATAAATCTAAAGGCTTTTGTGCCTTTATTACGATCGAATCTAAGTTGTAGCTGCCAAATATCTTTAGTTACTGTACTGAAACGGCGTGGAATACTGATGGTGCGACATTGCTGCTCCATGACATCACCCATAGCGGCATTGTAGGCGTCATAAGAGCTTAGACCGCTTTCTAAGGCGATATCATCGGCACGTTGCACTAATGGGTACCAAAGCAATGCGGCATAGAAAAACGCAGGAGTAACTGGTTTATCCTGTGCTACGCGCTCATCGGTATTGGCCATCATCTCTTGCATTAATTTCGAGGTTTCACCGTTTGGATATTCATTTAATAATGATTCAACCATAGGGAACAGTGGCTCGAATAAACCGAACTCGCGCATCATGTCGAAGTTTTGTTGTGCTTTGCCAGCAAAGAACAGCTTTAATACTTCTTCATACATGCGTGCTGCAGGAATATCTTTTAGCAAACCTGCTAGACCTTTAATTGGCTCAGCTGCTTTTGCTTCGATAGTCATGTCTAACTTAGTGGCAAAACGCACTGCACGCAGCATGCGTACAGGGTCTTCGCGATAACGGGTTTGTGGATCGCCAATGAGACGAATGGTGCGAGACGCTAAGTCTTGTAATCCACCGCCATAACTATGAATAGAGAAGTCACTAATGTCGTAATACAAAGCATTAATGGTGAAATCACGGCGCTCTGCATCTTCATCAATATTTCCGTAAACATTATCACGCAATAAACGCCCAGACTCGTTGGTCTTAGAGATCTTCTCACCGCTATCTACATGGTGGCCGCGTAGGGTCGCTACTTCGATAACATCGCGTCCAAAAACGATGTGTGCAAGACGGAATCTACGACCTACCAAACGACAGTTACGGAATAATCGTTTGATCTCTTCAGGCGTTGCATTGGTGACAACATCGAAGTCTTTCGGTTGTAAGCCCAATAAGATATCGCGTACACCACCGCCAACTAAGTAAGCTTTAAAGCCTGACTTGTGTAGCCTATAGAGTACTTTGATCGCATTGTCGCTGATTTGTCTGCGTGAAATGGCATGCTCTTTACGAGGCACGACCTCTAAACTAAGACCTGTCTGCGTTGGTTCTTCAGCTTTTGGAGTATCTTCAAACAGCTGTTTACAGAATTGACTAATACGGCGAAAAATGGGACACCTCTGATTTGGATCTTAATTTGGGTAAAAACAAGGGAGCTATGATAACTCAATTAAAGCTTAATGAGTATACGATTGATCTCACGTATCAAGCAGTATTTCTGATTGCTTGGGTACGAGTGCCAAATCAAATTGAGCTACCGCTTGAGCTATCATTAAACTGACTTGAGATTCAGTCGTTACAGCTGGCTGGCCTAAAAAGGCTAACGCCGCTTGAATACTGGCTTGTGGGTTGTGATTATCAATTGCAGGCGCATGATTTTGCTTTGAAAGTTTACGGCCTTTCTCGGCACAGGCTAAAGGCAAATGTAGCCACTTAGGCGCTGGCGATTGCAGTAATTGATATAAACTCTGTTGGCGACAAGTTGGCTCGAGCAGATCACAGCCACGTACGACTTCTGTAATTTGCTGATGAATGTCATCCAGCACTACCGCTAATTGGTAGGCATACAAACCATCACTGCGCTTAATAATGAAATCTTCAGCAGCAAAAGGTTTATCAACCGTGACGTGCCCCATGTGCTGATCAACAAAGTGATCGATGCCAAAAGCGTTACGTACTCGAATTGCACCTTGAGTTAATGGCTGTGGGAGTTGTCCGCAACGGCCATCATAGCTGCCGCCCATAGCTTGAATTTGCTTGCGAGTACACTGGCAATAATAGGCTTGGTCTTGTTGCAGTAGCTGTTCAATCTTTGCTTGGTAAACATCGAGACGCTGACTTTGGTACAGCACGTCCCCGTCCCATTCCAGACCATAGGCTTCGAGGGTTGTGAGAATCGCGCTGCTGGCACCAGCAATTTCCCGTGGTGGGTCGATATCTTCGATGCGCACTAACCATTTTCCGCCCATGGAGCGGGCACGCAAATAACTGCCGAGGGCAGCAATTAATGAACCAAAATGAAGTGGACCAGAAGGAGAGGGCGCAAAGCGGCCAATATAAGGAGTCGTATTAAGCATTTATTGCAGTCGTAAAACAAAAGAGCGGAGCTTTAGCTCCGCACTTATTTAGGCAGTGATTAACCCGCCATTTGCTTTTCTTTGATTTCAGCAAGTGTTTTACAGTCAATACACTGATCGGCTGTTGGACGTGCTTCTAATCGACGAATACCGATTTCGATACCACAAGAATCACAGAAGCCGAAATCGTCGTCTTCAATTTTCTGCATGGTCTTTTCGATCTTCTTAATTAGCTTACGCTCTCTGTCGCGAGCACGTAATTCTAAGCTGAACTCTTCTTCTTGAGCAGCGCGGTCGACAGGATCTGGGAAATTAGCCGCTTCGTCTTGCATGTGATTAAGAGTGCGATCAACTTCTTCACGCAATTGGTTACGCCATGCTTCAAGGATCTTCTTAAAGTGACCCAATTGAGCATCGTTCATGTACTCCTCACCTGGTTTTTCCTGGTAAGGATCAACACCTGCGATAGCGAGCACGCCAAGTTTTCTAGTGCCTTCAGGCATAACGCATCTCCTGTTAATCATTTGCGTTGTAGGGCGTCTTTAAATAACGGCCGCTATCTATACCAGAAAGCTTTTCACTAGGCAAATAATTTATGTTAATTGGGGGTTATTCTTTGACTATGTCCGCTATTCAGAACAATTTCAACTGTATCTGCTGAATTAAAGCCTGACTGGACAGGATTTAACCAAACTTGCCTCTAAAGGCGATAACTCTGCACTATAGGCGATAATCTCGACACCTTTTTTGTGAGCTTCAACAAGTAATTTGGCATAATCTTCGTCAATATGTGCTGCTGCTTTAACACTCTTTATGCCCGTATGCTGAACAACAAAAAGCAGAACTGCACGGTAACCCTGTTCGACCATTTCCATCAGCTCTCTGAGGTGTTTTTGTCCTCGAGTGGTGACTGCATCAGGAAAGTATCCTTGGTCTTGTTCTAATAAAGTACAACTTTTGACTTCTATATAGCAATTTGGCTTGTCACTGTCTTCGAGCAAAATATCGATGCGACTATTTTCGCTGCCATATTTCACTTCTCTACGAAGAGATTGATAACCTTGAAGCTCGCTAATAACACCATTATTGATTGCCTCTTCGGCTAAGGCGTTGGCACGGCCAGTATTGATGCCAATAATATGCCCAGCTGCTGTTTGTGCCAGCTCCCAAGTGCGGCTGTATTTACGCTTTGGGTTATCTGATACCGAGAACCAAACCTTTTCCCCTTCAAATAAACAGTTTCGCATTGACCCTGTATTAGGGCAGTGGATGGTGACTGTGTCGCCATTTTCAAGACGAATATCAGTTAGAAATCGTTTATAGCGTTTAATTAATACGCCACTGTCAAAACTCGGATCAAACTTCATTGTTGGGCTCAATTGGCAATTATTTGTCACTAGGTTAACAGAAACTTGAGTCGCTGTGGCTTGAGGTGTCTTATTTCATTGCTGATTCGGCTGAGCCCACTAGCTGAGCACTGATTATCCCTGCAACTATGCTTTAGAATTGGCAAGGGATGCAGTAGACTGCTTGCACTAAAAATAGGCTGGTTGTTGATAATGAGTGCGCAAGCCATGTTATCGCAATATTGATTCATAATAATAAGGACCTAAATAATGACGGAATTGATGCAAGTAACCTTGAGCCATGAGGCTGTGCCAGCTCACTGGGGCCGAGCGGATGTCTCTTTTCAGGCAGACACTGCCACGATTCACCTATTGTCAGGGGATACGCTACTTCAGGTTCAACAAGCTGCACGTAAGTTGGAATCACAAGGGGTTAATCAGGTTGCATTAACGGGTCAACTTTGGACGCTGGATCTGCAATGGGCGTTTGCTCAAGGCTTTGCTACTGCAGCAGCGGCACCTGTTATACAGTGGACGGGTGATGAAGCGACGCAAGCACAACTGACAAGCCGCCTTGAAAGTGCGACGTTTGCACGTCAGTTAATCAATGAAACACCTGAAAACTTATCGCCGGTAGCTTTGGCTACGCAAGCGGCTAAATGGCTTAGCGACATTGGCGGCGACAAGGTGAGTTATCGCATTATTGAGGGCGAAGAACTTCTAGAGAAAAAGTGGATCGGCATTCACGCCGTTGGCCGTGGCAGCGAACGTCCGCCAGCACTGCTAGAACTAGACTTTAATCCATTAGCTGCAGATGCTGATGTGTCTGTGGCGCTTGTGGGTAAAGGGATCACCTTTGACTCTGGTGGCTACAGCATTAAAGCCTCAGAGGGCATGTTGGGAATGAAATGTGACATGGGCGGGGCGGCAACGGTGACCGCAGCGCTTGGTCTAGCAATTAAGTCGGGTCTTAATAAGCGCGTGAAGCTGTTTTTATGCTGCGCAGAAAACCTGATCAGTGGCCATGCATACAAGCTTGGCGACATTCTAAAATATAAGAATGGTGTAACAGTGGAAGTGGTTAACACTGATGCTGAAGGTCGTTTAGTGTTAGCTGATGGCTTACAAGCGGCATCAGAGACCGGCGCTCCACTAATTATCGATGCAGCGACCTTAACTGGCGCAGCGGTTATGGCTGTTGGTACTAACTACAATGCTATTTTCTCGCCTAAGGCTGAAGTATTAGCATTAGCACAGCAAAAAGCGTTAGCGGTTGGCGAGCGAGTATGGCCACTGCCTCTAGATCCTTGGCATAAAGATAACTGCCCAAGCCCTTATGCGGATACAGCAAACAGCCGACCAATGAAAGGTGGCGGGGCTGGCGGCGCATCAAATGCGGCAGGCTTCTTGTGGCGCTTCGTATCACCAGAGGCTGATTGGTTGCATATCGATTTAGCATCGGCGTTTTCCGACTCAGGTGATCACTTATGGTCTGCAGGGGCGACGACTCATGGCGTGTTGACGATTGCCGGATTACTCGAAGATTAATGTCTTAGCTGGTTAAGTATTAAATACCTCGCGCTATGCGGGGTATTTTTTTAGCTAGCGCATGTCATTTGTAACACTTAAATCTGACTTTTGTCTTTGCGTAAAACGCGTTTATGTTGCAATATTGTAACTATCGTTAGGCACTGAAAAGCTAAGGCTCTTTTCATTATGACGCTAAGCTTTACTGAGTTTTCCATCGATAGTGCGGCATTAGAGCTGCATATTGGTGAGCACGTTGTAGCAATCGATGAGCGCCATATTTTGCTACTGCAGCAATTAGCTGAACATTTTCCCGATCACTGCAGTAAGCAGCAATGTTTAGCACACATTTGGCCCGACACAATAGTGTCTGACATGTCGTTATCTAAGTTAGTCTCCGACACGCGTAAAATATTCGCTAAAGCGGGTTATGACGGACCACTTATCCAAACGGTACATGGGCGAGGTTATCGACTCGAGCATTTACTCGGTAAGCAGCTGGCGGCGCAAGCGATAGCCAGCTCTGCTGCAGAAGCAAATTCGACTGGCGTTGAATTAGGCGATAACTATCAGACTAGCTCTTCGCCTTCGACAACAGCGCCAACAGTGACTCAAGACAATTCCATTAGTAATAACCAGCAAGCCAGCCAAGCTTCCCAAGGAACGCAAGCCGAGACACAAGCAATTAAGCAGGTTGAGGTCAGTGGAAATAACATTAACTGGTGGGAGGTTGTTGCCAAGACACTGTTAGCCCTCCTTTTATTGGTCACTTTGCTATGGCAATTTTTGCCTAATTCGTTTTCTGAACGCTTATTCTCTGGAGAGCTGTTCTCAGAGCCGAGCAAACCTTTAGCTTACAGCGAGCCTAATGGCGCTATTGGTCGGATACTTTGGGTTGATGATAATCCTGAGAATAATCTTGTTGAAAAAGCCTATTTTGAGCAAAAAAAGATCGGGGTGTATAACACAGTGACCTCTGAAGAAGCGTTAATGTTACTGAGCATGTATCGCTATCAAGCTGTGATTTCAGATATGGGACGTCATGGCGATTCGTTAGCGGGACTTAAATTACTGCAGGCGATTAGAGCAAAGGGTCATAAGACGCCATTTTATCTGTATACCTATGTTGAGTCGGCTGGGGTGGTTGATGCGATTTATGAAAGTGGCGGTCAAGCAGTGATTATTGATTCAGAATCTCTGTATCGTAATGTGTTGACACATTTTGAGTCGAACTAGCTTTTTTGCGGCTCAATTGCTAAGCCCTTAATTTCGCTTTTCATTCTTTTTGTGGATTTCAAAACTTTTCAAAGAAATTCAAATAAAATCAGTGGGAGTGCTGATAGGCCTGTGCTATCAATAATGATAAATAACGCTAAATAAATGAACAAGCAATGCGGCGTTATTTAGCGACCTGCTGACACTGTCTTCGATTAGCCACCTAGCGAGAGGTGGCATTTTTTTACTTGTTATTTAATCACTAAAGCCATCTTGGATGAAAAGATGCTTGGTTTGATTAAAAGTACTCTCACTGCAGTTAACAAAATCAATTGCATATTGGGCATTGTCGAGTCTGAACTTGTCGAGTTTAGCAATTTCGTACTCATTCATGACGATATTCATCGCTTCTTGAGTCCATTCAGGCTCACCGGTACCTATTTTTACTTCTGGTGGATCATAATGGGTGATCATCCAGTTTTGCAGGGCTTCGGCGTCAATTTCACCTTGCTTCCAAGCGCTAAGCAAGGCGACTAGCTGGGCTTTAGTAATTTCTGTGATTTCCATGATTATCTCATTAGCTGGAACTGAATGAGGCATAGGTTAGCTCAGATCCGCTCAACTACAAACAATTATGCTGGTGACGACACAGATCAGTCTAGCTGCCACTGATGCAGGCTTGGGTATTCAACACCATTTTTACCAGGATATGATTCAAATAACAGCAGCTTTGTAGGTTGTAGGGTGATCGGTTGATAGTTTACAACCTCAACAGCTTGTTTAGCTTTACGCGATAAGGTGACATGTGGGTTGTAACTGTATTCGCTACAGTGGAGCTCAAGCTTTGCTGCGATAGATTGTGCATCGGCAGCAAGTTTAAGCAAATTAACGTCAGTGGCAGCGCCATTTAAGCAGAGAATTTTCGGTTTTTGCCAATGAGCGATTTTATCAAGTGTCACGCTAAATTGAGGTTTATTAAGCTGGTCGACTTGGCAAATTAAATCTTGCATCTGCTTTGTCGTTGCAGCGCCTAAAAAGGCGAGTGTCATGTGTAGGTTGGCGGCTGGTACAAGGCGTACTTCCGGCGGCAGTTGCTGTTGAATCGCGACTACAGATGAGGTTTGCTGCTCGGTAAGCGAAAAACCGAGAAAAATGCGCTTTGATGTTGTTGTCATGATATTCGTTAGCTGTTGAAGCTTAGTTTTGAGCGAAACGTTTTTGCTCACCCGCTATTGTTTGCTTTAGTTATCACTATCACAGCTTAGTCTAAAGTCTGTTTTAGAGTACACTAGCGCTATTCAGGCCGCCTTTCAATGCATGAGGTTAGCAAACAATCATGCATTTCGTTTATTTTAATTAGCTCATTATGGTAGACAAATCGCTCGTGACTTTATTACCTATTCAAGCCTTGCTTACGCCCCTAAGAGAGGCATTTAAGTCTCACAATCAAGTGATTTTAGAAGCGCCAACCGGTGCGGGTAAATCAACCGCTTTACCTTTAGATATGCTTGATTGGCCCGAGATAACGGGCAAGATTTTGATGCTAGAACCACGCCGAGTTGCTGCGCGTAATGTGGCGCAATTTGTGGCTAAACAGCGCGGTTGTCAGTTAGGGGCTGAAGTCGGCTATCGAGTAAAAGGTGATTCAAAGGTATCGCAACAAACTCGATTAGAGATTGTCACCGAAGGGGTGTTAACCCGTATGATCCAGCATGATCCTGAACTAACAGGGATTGATATGGTGATCTTCGATGAGATCCATGAGCGCCATCTGACGACGGATCTAGGCCTTGCATTAGCACTTGAAATCCAAGCTGGCTTTCGTGAAGACTTAAAAATTCTAGCGATGTCAGCGACCTTGTCAGGCTTACCATTAACAGATGTGATGCCAGAGGCGCAATTACTTAAAAGTGAAGGCCGTAGTTTTCCGGTAGAGCATAGCTATAGCTCTGTCAGCAATCAAAGTCATTGGCTTGAGCATATGGCTAAGGTCATTGTTGATAGTCTTAACTTGCATCTAGATGGCTCTTTATTGGCATTTTTACCCGGCCAAGCAGAAATAAACCGTTTACATAGCATGTTAAATGCAAGGCTGGATAGTCAGCAATTTATGCTGTGCCCTTTGTACGGCAGCCTTAGTGCCAAAGCTCAAGACCAAGCGATTGCAGCTGCACCACAAGGTATGCGCAAAGTGGTATTAGCGACTAACGTTGCCGAGTCGAGCTTGACCATTGAGGGGATCACCCAAGTCGTGGATTCTGGCTATAAGCGTCAAGCAAGTTTTAACCCAAAAACAGGCGTGACCCGATTATCGCTCAAGCGCATTAGTCAGGCATCTGCCGCGCAACGAGCTGGTCGTGCTGGGCGCTTAATGGCCGGTTTTTGTACTCGACTGTGGAGCCAAGAAGAGCATGGTCGTCTGCCCAAAGCTGATGAACCTGAGATCTTGCATACTGACTTATTATCTATGGTGTTAGATGGCGCATTTTGGGGAGTGAAGTCATTAGCTGAACTGCCTATGTTGACTGCACCATCGGCAGCAAACGAGCAGGTAAGCTGGCAGTTGCTACAAACTATGGGGATGGTTAATGAGGCGCGTTTAATCACTCCCCATGGCCGTGAAGCCCATCAGTTAGGTTGTAACCCAAGACTAGCGCATATGTTATTGATGGCTAAACAAGTTGCTGCCGAGAGCAGCGATGTCAGTTTTGCGGCGCTTGGCTGTATTTTAGCTGGAACGTTAGAGTCGCGTAGCCGCAGTCGGCAAGGTGCGGATATTAGTCGCTATTTACAAGAGTCACTGCAAGGCGAGGCGCAAAAGCAGATCCGTAATTGGAGTCATACCCTCGAGCTCTCTGCGTTAGGACGAGTGGATTTAGCCCAAGTTGCGCGGGAGGCTAGCCGTGACGATATCGCGATACTGCTGGCTTACGCCTACCCAGACAGAATAGCTAAAGCACGTGGAGTGACAGGTTATCAACTTGCTAATGGCAGTGGTGTCGAGTTACCCGCCGAAGATGCTTTAGCGGGGGCTTCATGGTTAGTTGTTGCTGACTTTCAAGAAACTGCAGGCCGCTCGCAGGGGCGGGTATATTTAGCAGCGGCGCTTGATCCTGAATTATTTTCGAAGCAATTAGTCACCTTAGTTGAGACGGTAGAGCAGGGGGGGTGGGATGATAATAAAGGCCGCTTCTTTGCAGAAACCCAGCAAAAGGTGGGGCAAATTATTTTGAACCAAAGCCCGATTCAAAAAATCGACCAAGGTTTAATTAAGCAAGCCATTGAGCAGCAAATACGTATTAAAGGGCTGTCATTAATGAACTTTAATGATGCCTGTCAGCAGCTACAATATCGTGTTGCTTTGGCGCGGCAATACTACCCAGACTATGACTGGCCTGCACTTGATAACCAAAGTTTATTAGATAGTTTGGCCGACTGGCTGACTCCTTACTTAGATGAAGTACGAAGTCTTACACAATTGCAGCAATTAGATTGTTATACTCTGCTGCTTAATTTGCTGCCGTGGGAGTTGCAGCAACAACTCGATAGTTTACTGCCTAAGAAGTGGCCGATGGCGACAGGTAGCAACGTGAGTATAGAATATGATGCTGGTGGCCGAGCCTTACTTAGCGTTAGGTTACAAGAAGCCTTAGGTATGCAGCAAAGCCCTGTGCTCGCCCAAGGTAAGCTAGTGGTGACGATGGAGCTATTATCACCTGCTCACAGACCGCTTGCTGTTACCGCAGATTTAGCCAGTTTTTGGCAAGGGCCGTATGAGCATGTAAAAAAAGAGATGAAGGGACGGTATCCAAAGCACCTTTGGCCTGATGATCCAGCCAATACCCAACCGACCAAATTTACCAAGAAAAAGACGTTTAGCTCTCAATAAGCGGGGCACGTTACGGAAGTACAATGACAGATAAAGCGACACCGAAAGCGGCAAGCAAAAAAGCACCAGCTAAAAAAAAGCCAGCAACTAAGAAGCCAAGAGCGAATAAGAAAACGAGTAAAAACAGTGGTCCTGGTTGGGGAAGAAAACTATGGGGGATCTGCTGGAAACTAGGTTTGATTACAGTAGTTGCGGTTGCATCTTACGGGATCTATCTAGACCAAATTATTGCCCGCAAATTTGAAGGGCAGAAATGGCACCTACCAGCACAAGTATTTAGTCGCTCAATGGCGCTGTATCCGGGCGCAGCAGTGAGCCACGGCCAACTTATGGCTGAGCTTAAGTTACTTGGTTACCGTAAGGTCGCTAACCCTCGTCAAGTAGGGGAGTTCTCTGCATCTAAGACCAAAATTGATTTGTGGCGCAGACCATTTTTGCATCCACAAGGAGATCAAAGCGAGCAAAGAGTCATGATTAGCTTTGACAGCAATGGTGTGGTGTCGGTTGCTCGAAATAGCGATCAGCGCCAGCTGGCAGTATTTCATTTAGAGCCAGTATTGCTAGATAGGATTATTACGGGTGATGCTGAAGACAGATTGTTTGTTGCAACCGATAAGCTACCAAAACACTTAGTCGCCGCGTTGATCTTAGTGGAAGATCGCAGCTTTTATGAGCATCATGGGGTGAACCCATTTGCAATTTTGCGTGCTGCTATGGTCAACATCAGTGCTGGTCGTACGGTACAAGGGGGCTCAACGTTAACTCAGCAGTTAGCCAAGAACTTCTTTTTATCTAGCGAGCGCTCGCTTACCCGTAAAATTCGTGAAGCTTTAATGGCGATCATTATCGATTTTCGTTATGAAAAAGATGAGATTTTAGAAGCCTATTTAAATGAAGTGTATATGGGGCAAGATAAGGCCCGTGGCGTACATGGTATGGGCTTAGCATCGCAGTTCTATTTTGGTCGTCCAATTGCTGAACTCACTGTCGCGCAGCAAGCGTTTCTTGTTGCAGTGATTAAAGGACCGTCCTATTACAACCCGTGGCGCTATCCTGAGCGTGCTCAAGATCGGCGTGATCTGGTACTGCGCTTATTAATGGAGGCGGGTGAGCTTAACAGTACGCAATATCAAGCGGCAGCGGAGTCACCGCTGGGCTTACGCAAAGCGAATCGCTCAGTGCAGCAAAAATTGCCGGCGTTTTTCTCTGTGGTAAAGCATGAGCTAGCAAATCGTTACGGTGATGCGTTACTGCAAGAGTCTGGTATTAAGGTATACACCACTTTAGACCCATTAGCTCAAGAAGCGGCTGAAAAAGCGGTAGAACAAACCTTAAAACAACTCGGTAAAAACGATAGCAGTTTACAAGTGGGTATGGTGTTAACCGACAAGTACTCGGCAGGTATTGCAGCTATGGTAGGCGATAAAGTGCCAAGCTATAAAGGCTTTAACCGTGCAGTTGAAATCCGCCGACCAATTGGGTCACTGATCAAGCCGTTTGTATACGCTACTGCGTTAAATCAAGGTGATAAATACAATTTAGTGTCACCGCTAAAAGATCAGCCTATTACCTTGAAAAACGGTCAAGGTAAAACTTGGTCACCGCAAAACGTGGATAAGCAGTTCCGCGGTCAGGTGCCACTGTTAACCGCATTTAAGAAATCGATGAATGTGCCAACGGTAAACTTAGGCATGGCTATCGGAGTCAGCAGTGTCGCGACAACCCTTGATAAAGCGGGTTGGCGTGAGAGTATTCCTGAGTATCCATCTATGCTCTTGGGGGCGGTGAATGGCTCGCCATTAATGGTGGCTCAGGTGTTCCAAACTATTGCTGATGATGGTCGTTATCGTCACCTAAACTCAGTGACAACGGTATTAAATGCGCAAAATCAGCCGTTAGCAGCGTCGCGTCCACAGGCATCGCAAGCGATACCCGCAGCGAGTAACTACTTAGTGAAGTATGCCATGACGCAAGTTGTAGAGTCGGGTACAGCGAAACGCTTGGGTAATGCATTTCCTTATGTCACGCTTGCGGGCAAAACCGGTACTAGTAATGACTCGCGTGACTCATGGTTTGCTGGCTTTGATGAGCGAAACGTTGCAGCAATTTGGGTTGGCCGTGACGACAACGGTAAAACCGGATTGTATGGCAGTAGCGGTGCTATGGCTGTGTATCAGGCATTTTTGAATAATCGTGCGCCACTGAGTTTACGTATGGCACCTGTTGACGGTGTGGTGCAAGGCTACTTTGAACGTGCTACTGGTGTGGCGAAACAAGCTGATTGTGCCGGTGTTGCAAAAGTGCCTGCACTCGCAGAAAGTTACCAGCCCGTTGCTAACTGTGGTGAGCCTTTACCTTGGTGGAAGAAGCTTATTGGTGGTTAATTAAAAAGCAGCCCTATAACGGGCTGCTTTTTTGTTTTAGCGCTAATTTTATATCGCTTGATATTACTTAAAATAACCAGTGCGGCTAGTGTGCTCACCTGAGCGAGAACGAACTTGTATGGCGCCAGACTGAGCAATTGGCTCGCGATACACTTGCCAAGTTGCGCCCTCATCTAAGCTGTACTCTATAGTTAGCCCTGGCAACTGGCTGATAATGTGGATCTGATTATCAATTAATTTCGCACCGGGGATCGGCAAGTAAAAGCTGATCCCAGCCTCTTCTAGTTTTGGATACTCTTTTTGTGCCAGCACACTGGCAAACTCAGCCCATTGACGTGCTTTTTGCTGTTGCTCACTAGCTGGTACGCTATTTTTATGCCACCCGCGCTCTGCTAAAGCGATAATTCGCGGGAACACCATTTCCCCTAATTGCTCTGGTGTACGAATGGTTTCACTCCAGACTTGACCTTGAATGCCAGCAATATTTTCAGGCTTTTGCAGTTGTGGTAAAGCGCGGCCTACCAAATCTTCAAGGTTTTCAATCGGCTTTCCAGTACGGGTAAAGTCAGCGTTGGCATAAACATCTTCAGGGATAAAGTTAAATACCTTTTCGACATCGGTATAACGTGCTGCCCAGTATAGTCCGCGCTCCGCAGGATCTGGCTCTTGGGGGTGGTCGAAGTACAAGTGAGTGCCCATTGATAAAATTGAATGATAACCTTCATTTGCAAGTCGATATGCGCGGTCTGATACGCCCCATTCCCAAATGTTATCCCAAGCGTGTACATAGACTTTGTCGTTAGCAAACTGCTCGATAGGGAAAGGCGTAATTCGGTCGTACATGATGCCATCTTCCCATGCGGAAATATTCAGTCCACGAGCGGCCAACACTTCGGATGCACGGCGGGTAAAGTATGCTTTTAGGTCGGCTGGGCCTTTTACGCCGCTGCCCGCCGTTTGGTAAAGCTCATTACAAATTGGCGACGCGGTCCATGAGCCTACACCAACTTCATCTCCGCCAATGTGCACATTGCTAAGTTTTAAGCCGGCTTGGCGGTACATCTGCTGCAGTTCGTAAGCCACTTTATCGACAAAATTATATGTTGAGTCCATACAGACGTTAATGGAGTTGTCGGTAAAGAACTGCATTGTTGAATACACAGATTTATCGTTAGGATCTGATAGCAAGTAGGCTTTGGCACCTGCTTTATCACCCGCCTTAAGTAACTTATCGTGTCTTAGCTCCATCGCTTTAATTGCTGCGCGGGCATGGCCCGGCATATCAATTTCAGGGATCACTTCAATATGGCGCTCTTTAGCGTATTTAAGGATATCGACAAATTCCTGCTTGCTATAAAAGCCATTAGTTTTTGATGTTTTAAATGGACCTGAACCACGTGTTGGTAGCATGCACTCAGTTTCTGACAGGTCGAAACAACGTTGGCTACCTAACTGGGTTAACTCAGGTAAGCCTTCAATTTCGATCCGCCAAGACTCATCTTCAGTTAAATGCAGGTGCAGCTTGTTAAGCTTGTAGTGCGCCATTTGGTCGATGAGTTTTTTAGTGATTTCTACACCATGGAAATTACGGCTCATATCATACATAAAGCCGCGCCACTCATAGTAAGGGGCGTCGTTAGCACTGAGACGTGGCAGAGTTATTTGAGAGTGTGTACCACTGGGTGTCAGGCTTAATAAGCTTTGGATAGCATAAAACGCACCGGCGTTATCGGCTGCGATAATTTCAATGCTATTTTTGTCGATCTCTAAACTGTAGCTTTCAGCCGCCCAATTGTCGTCACCATCATAAACCGCCAATGAGATCAGCTTTTTATCTTGAACTGGTTGGTTGTTTGGGGTGACCTTTAGTTGGGCGTTTAACTTTTTATTTAAAGTGTCAGCGAGCAAGTTGGCCTCGGATTTCAGACGACCTTGATAAGATATTTGCCAATCGCCAGTCAACTGGGTGCTAGAACTGCGGTATTTAACCTGATTAGGGGTTGGGATAATTACCCGTTTGGCTTCTTTTTCAGTTAAAGCATATTCCTGAGCTGCGCTATAGCGGTCATAGCGCCAAGTACTGGTTGGTTTTTGCCAATAGTCTTTAGGGCTGTTGTAACGCTGGTATTGCTCAGGTTGGTTAAGAGGTTTGACATATTGGCTGCTGTCTTCGGTATCGGTAGAGCTAAAAACTGCAGGCGTAAGTGAGTTTTGAGTAATAAAGCTGCGTGGCATAAAGTCGCTGTATGAAGACGCCCAAGCGTCGGCTTCAAATGGTATGGTCAGCTTTTCACCAGCTTTAAGGCCTTTAAAATTTGCAGTAGGTGTGATTTTGAAAAGATCACCTTGAACAAATTGGAAAGCCAAGCCTTGAGATTCTTTAGTGAGTATTGGACGGATCACATTGGTATAGATCACCCAATCGGCTTCACCTGGCGGTAGATCAATATTGGACTGATTGATTAGCTCAATATTGGCGAGATGAGACTTATCGCCATTATGGTAATTATCAACAACTTGCCAAGACCAACTGGTTTTGTCAGCAAATTCGTTTAACTCTGCTTGGCTAAAATCCGCTAATGCGTTGAAGCTAGACAAAGCCACTGTCAACGGTAGCAATCCCTTTAAAATATTCACCTACACTCCTTAGTTCTGGTTCTAACAATTGGCTAATTGGTTTTGGTTGTCGCAGCTTGTTGCTAAGCGATAGTCTTCGCTTTGATTAGTTGTAGCAGTCAGGCTGAAAGGCTAAGCATCGCTTAGTCAAAGCGAGTTAAACCAACTTGTCGCTATGCCTGCAACTGCAGCTAATCTTGGCTAGATATACGGCAAAGTGACAACGCTGTCAATTTGTTGTTAAGCGAGTGTAATCATGTCAGCTTAAATTGAAATTAATTGGATATTTGCTGACATTGCTCGCAGTGTTCTGCGGCGTTTTAGGCAGCGTACTGCTTTTACAGAGTGCACAGATTAATTGGAAAAATTTTCAGTTTATGTTCGTCTTTTTAGAAAGTGGTTCGTCTTAAGGGTGTCTTTAAAATAAATACTCATTCGGAGAGCCTAGATGCTTAAACTAATTAGCTTTAAAAACTGCCCATTTGTACAACGTGTGATGGGGGCGCTAGTGATGAAAAATATTGCGTTCGAGATTGAATACATTGAGCTGAGTAATAAGCCGCAATGGTTTTTGGAGATCTCTCCTAATGGTCAAGTGCCAGTACTAGTAACAGAGGACAAGACGGTACTATTTGAATCTGATGCCATTGTTGAATACTTAGATGATAAATATGCGCCAATTGAGCAAGTCTCTGCCGAGCAAAAAGCATTAGACCGTGCTTGGTCATATCAAGCGAGTAAACACTATATGCCACAATGTGGCACTATGAGTAGCAAAGATCAGCAGACATTTGAAAGCCGCTTGGCTAACTTAGTCAAAGCGTTTGCTAAAGCGGAAAAGCAGTTAGGGGATAGTGCTTTCTTCAAAGGGGATTATATCTCTAATGTTGATATTGCTTGGTTGCCGTTATTGCATCGCGCAGCAGTGATCCGCAATCGAGCGGGCTTTGATATGTTATCGGGCTTCCCGAAAGTGCAAAAGTGGCAAGCGGCATTGATTAACTCAGGTTTAGCCGATAAAACGGTACCGGAAAACTTTGTTGAAACCTTTGCTAATTTCTATTTAAAAAATACTTATTTGGCTTGTTTAATGGATGGTACACAGCCTAGCGTTAGCGCAAATAGCTGCGCAACAAGTAGTTGTTGTGGTTAGTAAGATGAGTCAAAGTTAAGGTAAACAAAAGGCGATGCACCTATGAGCATCGCCTTTATTATTTTTGAGGCTGCAGAGTAGCGTCTTAGTGGGCCTTTATTGGCTGTGCGCGTCTTGCTTTTAGCAAACAAAGCAGCGGGATAACCGCAACTATCACCACTAAAGTTGCCCAGTGGCTGTTTTGAATCACGCCGAATCTCGCTGCAATAAGGCTGCCAAATAATGCACCACTGCCTATACCGACGTTAAATAAGCCGGAGTAAATTGCCATGGCGACATCGGTAGCATCTGGCGCAAGCTTTAACCCTTTAGATTGCAGCGACAAACACATCAGCATCATACCAGTGCCCCATAAAATACACAGCGGCAGCAATAACCATAGATAATTAGCAACAAAAGGTAGCAACGCCATGCAGCTACCTAAAATGGTGATAGCAATCATTAATAATGGTTGCGCATATAGCGCTTGATAGCGGCTAAACAGCGCACTACCAATAAGGCCCGCTGCACCGAATATCAACAAAATCATGGTTGTGATATTAGCAGAGTAACCAAAGTGTTCTTGTAGTAATGGCTCTAGATAAGTGTAAACACTGTAATGTGCAGTGACTAACACCATAGTTAATGCGTAAAGCCAAAGTAAGGCTTTATTCCGTGCTAGGGCTGGCAAACTGCGCCAACTGCCGCCATGAGTCGCGGGTAAGTTTGGTAGGCCGCGCCAAAGTAGCAGCATCATGATGAAGGTAAGTACTGCAATTAAGCCAAAAATACTGCGCCAACCCACCAGTTGACCAATTACCCGCCCAAGGGGAATACCGAGCACCAGTGCCAGCACACAGCCTGTCGCAAAAATGCTTAGCGCTTTGGCTCCTTGTCCTTCAGGTGCAAGGCGCACCACTAAAGCTGGCGCAATAGCCCAAAATAGCGCGTGAGTTAAGGCGATACCGATACGGCCTGAAAGTAAGATCTCATAGCTTGGCGCCCACACACAAATAGCATGGCTGATGATAAATACAGACATTAAGCCAAGTAGAAGCTTTTTACGTTCAAAGCGAGCAAACAGCAATACCGCAGGCAATGAAGCTAGGGCAACCACGGCTGCGTATACCGTTAGCATTGGCCCAACAGCGACAGCACTCATATTAAAGCTTTGCCCTAGTGCGGCTAAGATCCCCACAGGTACAAACTCAGTGGAGACAAACACAAAGGCAGTAAGAGCTAGCAACCATACGGGAGCCCAAGTGAGAAGGCGCTGTTTCATTGAAGCGAAGATCCAAAATTAAAAGGGCGCAAAGTCTACGCTTAAATCAGTTTTTTGGCGAGTAGCTAAATGAGAGTGATAACGCAAAATGTGTGATTTGTGAGCAGAGTGGCGCTTTGACTGAAAGGAGATTTAAATATCCCATAGAACCCAGAACCCAGAACCCAGAACCTAGAACCTAGAACCCAGAACCTAGAACCCAGAACCTAGAACCCAGAACCTAGAACCCAGAACCTAGAACCCAGAACCCAGAACCTAGAACCCAGAACCCAGAACCCAGAACCCAGAACCCAGAACCCAGAATCCAGAACCTAGAACCTAGAACCCAGAACCCAGAACCCAGAACCCAGAACCTAGAACCTAGAACCTAGAACCTAGGACCTTTTAATACTTCTTCAATAAAAAATAACGCTCAGGACTTTTATCTGTTCCCGGAACAGTGCCGATAATTTCAAAGCCGAGCTTTTGGTAAAACTGCGGCGCTTGAAATGACAAGGTATCGACTTGTGCCATGGTGCAGCCGCGATTTTTAGCCTCAGTCTCAGCACATTGCATTAGTTGCTTACCTATCCCTGAACCTCTTTGTTGCTCATCGACCCACAACACATTAATTAAAAAGTTATCATAGATGGTGCGCCCAGCCACGCCAGCGATTAACTGACCACTGGCGTCATGGGCAACTACTGATAGTGGTTGGGAGGTTTCGGGCCCCATATGCGCAGTATTAAACTCACGTACTCCAGCTATTAGCGTATCGACTATTTCACTATTGTCATCATGCGCTAGGGTAATTTGCATCTTCACTCCTTGAAAGTATCCTTGGCTTTAAGTAAGCGCTGATTGCTATTAAAACCAGCTTTGCTCGATGGCGGTTGCAAACGTTGCAGAGTAATTTGACAAAATAGCACTGTGTCCAGTGGTAAATACTTTAAACGATGCGTCGGTAGGTTCTGTGACAGAGCTACTGGTGACCGTAATCATTAACTCAGGAAATAAGATAGTGTCAGCAGCATTAACGAGATCTTGTGCTTCGGTTAGCGAGTAGTCGCTGTTAGACATTGAGGCGGTTGCAGTAGTGGAAAGTTTTGAGCTTGAAACGCGGCTGGTTTCAGTCAGATTATCCAGACTGGCGATTGTTTTATTATTAGCATCAACTAAATTTGCGTTAGCAAAGCCCTCTGGTTCCTCAATGCTGTACTCATAACCTTCATTAAATTCAACCTCACGGCTATTTTCAAAGCTGATATTAGCTATGGCACTATCAGCTGGAAGATTAAAGATTACGCGGCTAGTGGCGTAGCTTTTAGCGTAATCATTTTTATGAAGTACCCGCTCAAAGCTGTATTCAACTCTCACTTCTTGCTGATTGGTTTCATCATTTAGCTTGCTTATGCATTTAACGCTGATCTTGTCGGTTGCTGTACATAAGCGGGTAATAATCGCGTCAGATAGACCTAGTTGCTGTGCTGCGTCTCTAAATTTATCGTCGACGATGACCTCTTCGTCATCGTCAGGGTGCAGAATATTATCGATATATTCACAGCCGCTGATATTAAGACATAACAAGCTAATAGTAATGATTTTAAATTTAGTTTTCATAACTCAACAACTCGGATGCAGCGATAACAGTGACATCAATTTAGCATTGTTTTATCAAGGGATAATAGCGATTTTTTATACAGCATAACCTGACATCTCAAGTCATATATTTGACGGTAGCGGTAATCGCTTAATCAGCGACATTTGTAAGCTTGATACCAGCATAAAATCACAACAACTAGTCACAGTTGTAGATGGAAACGCTATTGGCTTCGACTGATTTACGGTTTATTTACACGCATTTTTGTCAATAAAAACAATCTAAATTGTATTCAAAATAGCGGAAACAGAATTGCGAAATTGTTAGCGATTGCTTTATTTTATTAAACGATCACTAATCAAGTTGCCGCTAAATTTAATTAATCATCGTCTTGCCCCTAATAGACTGTTTCACAGCTTTACATTTGCCTAACAGAGAATCATTAAAAAATTGTTAATAATATTGTAAATGGGATGTATTATCATTTGCGTTCGTGTAACATCCGTGTAAATCAAGATGGTCAGTATTTATTACGAGTTAAATTTTTAGCAATATTTAAGGTATTTGTATGCAACTGAAAAAATCGATTTTGGCAACGACGATTGCACTTTCAATGGGTTTATTAACGGCTTGTGGCGGTTCTGACTCTGATAGTTCTCCAGATCCAGCACCTGTAAATAGCGCACCAACTGATGTTGTATTATCAGATGTTACCGTTGACGAAAATACCGCTAACGCTGTTGTAGGTACTTTATCTGCTGTTGATGCTGATAGTGGTGATACGCATACATTTACTGTTGCTGGTGATCAGTTTGTTATTGAAGGGACGACTTTACAACTTGCTGATGGCGTGATTTTAGATGCTGACGGTGCTGAGTCTTTAGAGCTTGAAGCTGAGCTAACGGTAACCGACAACAATAACGCTAGCTTTACCAAAACAGTGACCATCACTATCAACGATGTGATGGACCGCTACACTTTTGACAGCAAGCTTATCGATGGTGATTCAAGTGTTTCTTATACGGGCCAAACAGGTCGTCATGTATTAATTGCCGAGCTGAATAACTACATCAAAAATCAGCTAGAAGCAGATGTGGACGATGGTAAGCTTGCAGATAAAGCTGCAGTTATTGCAAAGCTTAACTACTTCTATAGCCCAGACAAAGACACTGAGTACGATGATATTGCCATCACTTTCATCGATAACTCTAAAGACGGCCTGTTATCAGATATCACAGGTTATAAGAGCATTAAAGAGAAAGTTGCTGGTAACGATACTGGCGGTCAGCATGAAGACTGGAACAACGGCGCATTTGCAGGTTGGGGGGCGAAAGGCTCAACTACGCCAACAGATTTAATTGCCGATCTGTTTAACCGTTTAGCTGATAACGCAGTTGCAAAAATTAATGGTGGCGTCCGTAAAGATGTACTTGGTGAAGATATTACGAAGATTTACGTTGATGAAAACGGCGTAGATTTAGCACAGTTAATTCAAAAGTTCCTACTTATGTCAGTGGCATACTCACAATCATCTGATGACTATTTTGGTGTAGACACTGATGGTAAGGGCCTAACAACTGATAACACTGGTCCTGCTAAAGGTGATGCAAGTAAGCCATATACTAACCTTGAGCACCAGTTCGATGAAGGCTTTGGTTACTTTGGCGCTGCAGTTAATTACCTAGAATACAGCGATGTAGAGATCGCCGGTAAGGTTGCTGACGGCAATGGTCGTAGCGACTGGAATGGTTCGCACGACACTGACGCTGACGGCAAAATTGACCTACGTAGTGAGTACAACTTTGGCCAGTCAGTTAATGCTGCTAAGCGCGACTTAGGTAGTGCTGACAATGCTGCGGCAACGGATTACACCAAGCAAGCTATGGAGGCATTTATTGCTGGTCGTAAGCTAATCAACGATAACGTTCCACAAGCACTAACTGATGCACAACTTGATGAGCTTAAAGGTTTTGCAATGGACGGCCTTGATGCATGGGAGCGCGCAATTGTAGCCACTGTTGTGCACTACATCAACGATGTGACGGCTGATCTAGCGCCACTTGCAACGGGTGGTGACACTGCAGACTTCAACTATGAAAATCTGGCTAAGCATTACTCGGAAATGAAAGGTTTTGCACTTGGCCTGCAGTTTAGCGAATACGCAGGTATTAGTGATGCAGACTTTGTGAAACTACATGAGTTAATGGGTGAAGAGCCTGTATTAACTGGTGATGTAGACGGTTACATTGCTGAGCTTGCAGAAGCGCGTGACATTTTACAAGCAAGCTATGAGCTTGACGCTGACAATGTCGCTAACTGGTAATCCACCAACGTTTAGCAACACCTTTTAAGGTAAAAAGCTTGGCATCGCAAGGTGCTGAGCTTTTATTGTTTTTGTACTTTTATTTAATTACTTTCTAAAGTACTAAGGGAAAACTATGACAAGCCATCCCCGTTATTCAGTGCTAAGTGTGGCCTTGATGGGCATATTACTTAGCGGTTGTAATGAAAGCACCAGTAGTGACGCAGGTGCAGATTATGGTAATCAAGACAATACCACCTCAGATTTCGACCAAAAAGCGTTAATCGCTAATCTAGTTGACGGTGTAATCACTCCTACCTTTGAGCAATTTGTTAGCGTCAGTAATCAACAAGTCAGCGATATTAGCGCCTATTGCACCGCGGCAACGGCCTTTGAGCAAGACCCAAGCGATAATTCTGAGTTAACTCAAACTTCAGCCACCGCGCAACAAAGTTGGCGTAATACCATGTCGGTATGGCAGCAGGTTGAAATGATGCAGCTTGGGCCGCTGACATTTGATGATGGTGCGCTGCGCAATAAAATCTATTCTTGGCCAGTTGTTAGTCGCTGTGGGGTTGACTTAGACGTAGTGTCATTTGAAAACAATGACATTAATGGCACTCCTTATGACATCGCCTCTCGCACCCCCGCGCGTAAAGGTTTAGTCGCGCTGGAATATTTGCTATTTAACCCAAGTTTTGAGCATAGCTGCACAGGTAATTCTACGCCTGCTGGCTGGGATAACCGCACTGATGATGACCGTCGCGTCGCCCGCTGTGAATTTGCAGTTGAAGCGGCAAAAGATATTAATAATAACGCTCAGCAGTTACTTATTGAGTGGAGCGGTGAGAACGGCTATGGCGCAACCTTAAAACAAGCGGGTGAAGCGGGAAGTAGCTTTGCAACTGTACATGCTGCGGTAAACAAGTTGTCAGACGCACTATTTTATATCGATAGCGTGACTAAAGATCGCAAGTTGGCAGTGCCACTAGGCAAATTTGCCAACAATTGTGGCACCAGTGTTTGTCCGCAAGATGTTGAATCTCCTCTAGCAAACCATTCTATTGAAAATATCAGCAGTAACCTTGAAGCCCTTAGCGCGCTTTTTTCGGGTAATGAAGGTTTAGGTTTTGATGATTACTTGGTTGATGAGAATGATGCAGACACCGCGACAGCGTTGCGTGAACGTATTGCCACGGCGCTTGCTAATAGCCGCAGTTACCAAAACAGTTTAGCTGACACATTGGTGAGTGATGAAGAACAAGTCGCTTCAACCCATGACGATGTTAAAGCGGTAACCGATAAGCTTAAGAATGAGTTTATTAATTCACTTGCGCTAGAGCTGCCACAAACTTCTGCTGGAGATAACGACTAATGAACAATCTTGCAATAGGGAAAAAACTTAGTCTTGTTATTGCCATTCAACTGGCGTTAGTGAGCCAAGTGTCAGCGGCTGATAAAGACAGCAATACCGCCGCAGACTCCGATAAAACAAGTGTGAATGACAGTTATATCGAAAAGATGCAGATTATTGGTCATGATGCACGTCTAAGTAAGCAAACAGGCTCGGCGACCTTGATTGATGAACTTGAGCTAGAGCAGTTTAAGTTTGATGATATTAACCGCGTATTATACAGCGTACCTGGGGTGAATATTCGTGAAGAGGATGGCTATGGCTTACGCCCTAACATCGGCTTTCGCGGCGCGACACCTGAGCGTAGTAAAAAAATTAATATCATGGAAGATGGGGTGCTCATTGGTCCAGCGCCATATTCAGCAGCGTCTGCATATTATTTTCCGATGACCTCGAAAATGACCGCTATTGAAGTCTTTAAAGGTCCGGCGGCGATTAAATATGGCCCTAACACTGTGGCTGGCTCGTTAAATATGGTGACCCGTGCTGTTCCACAAAGCAGTGAAGGCTTAATCGATGTCTCAGCTGGTAGCGATGGCTTTGCAAAAGCTCATGGCTATTACGGTAATACTATCGACAATTTTGGCTTTTTAATTGAAGGCGTGCATATGCGTGCCGATGGTTTTAAAGAGCTAGATGGTGGCGGTGATACTGGTTTTGAGAAAAACGATATTATGGCGAAGTTGCGTTATGACTTAGCCGGTGATGCGTTTGATCAAGTTTTCGAGCTAAAGCTAGCTTATGCCGATGAGACATCTGATGAAACCTACCTTGGTTTAACTGATGATGATTTTGCTGTTAATCCAAACCGTCGCTATGTTGCTAGCCAACTGGATAACATGGATTGGCAGCATACTCAGGTGCAGTTCAATCATTTTATTACCGGTGACAATTTTGATGTAACCACCCGAGTATATCGTAACGATTTTGACCGCGCTTGGTACAAAATTAACGGCTTCAAACCGTTTGATAATACTTATGAAAGCTTGCAAGAGATCTTAGCTAACCCAGATAAGAACGAGGATACTCGCGCCTTTTACAATATCCTGACAGGCAGCCAAGACTCAGTCACTGAGGCGCAAAAGCTGATTTTAGGTAATAACGACCGAACCTATTACTCACAAGGTATTCAGTCTGACCTGAACTTGCAGTTGGAACTATTTGGTCTACAACATCAGTTCGCAACGGGTGTACGTTTTCATCAAGATCAAATTGAGCGTAACCACACCACAGACGTTTACTTAATGCAGCAAGCGAACCTTGTTAGTGATGGCAGTGATACTAAAGCATCAACAACGGATCGTGAAAAGACCGATGCTTGGTCGGTATATCTACAAGACACTATCAGTATTAGTGCGTTAGATATTACCGCGGGTGTACGTGGTGAATTCATTGATGCGCATTATCAAAACCGTGCACCGGGTGAAGAGCTTAACTACTTAAATAAAACGACGCGTATTTGGTTACCAAGCTTTAGTGCGTTTTATACCTTGTCAGATAATGCTGGCTTATTGTTTGGTGTGCATGAAGGTTTCTTACCAACCAGCCCTAAGCAAGATCCAAGCATTGATGTTGAGAGCAGCATTAACTACGAGTTAGGTGGCCGTTATAACGATGGCAACTTTAACTTAGAGTTGATTGGTTTCTTTAATGACATTAGTAACCTAAAAGAGGGGTGCCAATTCTCAAGCTGTGGTAGCGATGACGACACAGAGTTTAACGGTGGTGAAGTTGATATCTTAGGCCTTGAGCTCACCTCTGGTTATAGCATTAGCTTAACCGACGATATCGATCTGCCTATGTCGTTGTCTTATACCTATACTCAGTCAGAGTTTAAAACTAGCTTTGAGTCAGGTTTTGATATGTGGGGCAATGTGACCGCAGGTGACGAGCTGCCTTACTTGCCGGAAAATCAACTAGCAGTCAATCTTGGTCTAGTGAGTGATCAGTGGGACGTTAACATGATAGTGCGTTACATTGGTGAGATGAAAGAAGCGTCTGGTGAAGGTGTAGTGCTATCTGGCAGCACAACCGAAGCACTTACTGTTGTTGATATGTCAGCAAGTTATAACTTTAACCAATACGGCCTTGTGTACGTTAAAGCGGATAATCTGTTTGATACCCAAGAAATTGTCAGTCGCCGCCCTTATGGAGCACGACCAAGTAAGCCACAACAATTTCAAGTGGGTTATCAATACCGCTTTTAAGAAGTTGGCGGTGGCTTAATTAAGCCACCGCCTGTTTGATACTGGAGTATCGTATCGACACCATAATTACGTTTTTTAATACCAATTTAGGCGATCTGCTTAACTATCCCTTTGATAGCAGTAAGCGGATTTTTATCGGCTATTTAATCGGCGCGGTCGTATTAGCCTTGCCTGTATATTTTGCGGCAACTAAAGCAGACAATCCATCGACAAGAGGCATTAAAGGTTTTGCGGCGTTTTTATTGCCAAAAGCGGTGTTTTTAGCCCCGTCTGCGAAACTTGATTATCAGTTGTTTGTGCTAAATAAACTGATAAAAGCAGCCCTGTTTGCACCATTAATGCTCACTATGGTGCCAGTTGCATTAAGTGTGTCATCGGCATTAGAGTCGCTATTTGGCGGTGGATTAATGTTAGATGCCGCCCCTTGGCTAGTGATGAGCTTATTTACTATCCTGCTATTTATTCTTGATGATTTTACGCGTTTTTTACTGCATTACATTTTGCACAAAGTGCCTTGGTTATGGCAATTTCATAAAGTGCACCATTCAGCCACAGTGCTGACCCCGTTTACCATTTACCGAACCCACCCAGTAGAAAGTTATCTGTATGGCTGCCGTATGGCATTATCGCAAGGCATTGCGGTGGGCATTGGTTACGCAGTATTTGGTCCAACCCTGAAAATGTACGACATACTCGGCGCTAACGTATTTGTGTTTGCATTTAACGTACTTGGTGCCAACTTACGCCATAGCCACATTTGGCTCAGTTGGGGAGATAAGCTTGAGAATTGGTTTATTAGCCCGGCACAGCATCAAGTGCATCATAGCGACGCCATAGAGCACCGTGATACTAATTTAGGTTCAGCTTTGGCAATTTGGGATCGCATGGCAGGTTGCTTAATTAAAGCGAGCAGTGTCAGCAAGTTGACCTTAGGTGTAGGTCAATTTAATGGGCACGATAGCTTATGGGGCATTTATAGCGATCCATTTAAGCAAATCTTTAATCGCTGCCGACAAACAATTAGCCGTATTTGGCAAAGAAACCAAGCATCTTAGCCATTGCCTGCCAGCTCATCGGGTGAGTCAAAAGCAAAACTTGTTATACACTGACGCACTATTTTTATGGCTAATCAAATATTTGAGTGAGTATGTTTTTAAGTAATTATTTTAAAAAAGAAAATCAATCAGTAACTATCACTCCTGCGCAAGCCAGCGATTTTGCTAAAAGCATTGCTCAAGATTTTAACCCTATTCATGATGAAGGTGCCAAGCGCTTCTGTGTGCCGGGCGACTTACTGTTTGCCTTGGTGCTTAATCAATACGGCTTAAGTCAGAAAATGACCTTTAACTTTGCCGGCATGGTTGGTGATGGCGTACAACTGCAGTTTCCCGATGATGTCGCAGAAGATTTCGATATTCGAGACAGCAAAGATAAGTGCTATCTTGAAGTTCATCGTAGTGGCGATGTGCGTCATTGTGATAGCCAAATAGAGTCTTTTATCCGTAAATATGTGGCGTTTTCAGGCTTAAACTTCATGCACATTTTGGTGCCTATGATGAAGCAGCATCAAGTGATGATTAATCCTGCACGACCTTTAGTCATCTACGAGAGTATGTCATTTGATTTAACGACCTTAGATTTTATCGAAGTGAGCTTAAAGTTGGTTAAGCAAGATCTACAAATCGAAGGTAAGCGCGGTGATGTTACTTTAACGTTTGAACTACTCAGTGGCGACACTATTGTCGGTACTGGCGTTAAAACATTAGTCATGAGCGGGCTGCGCCCATACGAACAAGAGTCTGCATTGCAGATGTGTGATGCCTACGAGAGTCGCAGAGTCGCATTTAGCTAATATCGCAAATTGTTAATTTGTACATTGAAAGCCGTTTAATAGCTTAAACGGCTTTTTTAGTGCCCAACATGTCTATCGTGTATTAAATTTGCGCAATCAAACCGTTTCCCCTCTTATTAAATTAAAAAGTGTGACTTAAACCACTTGAGTCATATTTTGATAAAGCGCATGCTACTCGTCCTTTTCACTTACTAGCCCTAATGGTTAGCCAAGGTGAAGGATCCGTTCGGATGAAGGTAGCAGGAGAGTGGGGAGTAACCCCACACCGACGAGGCAACTTTGTGATGGCGTAAAGCTAAACAAAGCACTCTTTCAGGTGCCACATAGTGGTGAGGACTGTTACTGGACGAGCCTCTGGAGAGACTGTGAGCAGTTAAGTGTTCGTTAGCTTAATTGTCACACAGCGCCGAAGGCGAAAGTGTTAGCCCTATGGTTAGCGCGAAACGCTCAGGCAAAAGGACAGAGGAGAGGATGACTGTGCTAGTTATGTTATTCAATATAACTACATTGAGGTCACTGTCGTTTGCCACTGCGCCTTTTAACTTAAATTAACGCTGGTTAGTTTAGGTCGACTGTTTCGCTGATTGGATTCGAAAGTGATCAGCAACAGGCATTTCTTTTCCTCCTCCGATTATTAATGACTCTAATAACAGGGTTTTGCTGTTTAATACTCGAGGAATACCATGAATTTTCAAGCGCTTTTAGCCGATGTTAACGCCATTGTTTGGGGACCCATAACCCTGTGCTTATTGGTTGGAACCGGTCTTTATCTCACGTTACGACTTAAACTAATTCAAGTGTTTAAATTGCCAATGGCATTAGGTTTATTGTTTAAACCAAACCAAGGCAAGGGCGATTTGTCATCTTTTGCAGCCTTGTGTACTGCGCTGTCAGCAACCATTGGTACCGGTAACATCGTTGGTGTCGCTACCGCGATAAAAATCGGTGGCCCAGGCGCGTTATTCTGGATGTGGTTAGCCGCTTTTTTTGGTATGGCGACCAAGTACGCTGAATGTATGTTAGCGGTAAAATACCGTACCACCGACGCCAAAGGTAATATTGCTGGTGGTCCAATGTATTACATTGAGCGCGGTTTAGGACTTAAGTGGTTAGCTAAAATCTTTGCAGTGTTTGGCGTTGGCGTCGCATTTTTCGGTATCGGTACCTTTGCTCAAGTCAACGCCATTAGTGATGCGATGACGATTGCGTTTGAGATCCCGTCTTGGGTCACTGCAGTGATGCTCACTTTGATGGTTGCTGCAGTCACATTAGGTGGTGTTAAGCGTATTGCTAATGTGGCACAAAAATTAGTACCGACTATGGCGCTAGGTTACGTACTTGCCTGTATGTGGGTGCTATTTACCTTTAGTGAGCAGATCATTCCAGCATTTGAGTTGGTGTTGCACTCTGCGTTCACGCCAATTTCGGCTGCGGGTGGTTTCCTTGGGGCTACCGTTGCGCAGGCGTTGCAAATCGGTATTGCGCGCGGCGTATTCTCAAATGAGTCTGGGCTAGGTAGTGCGCCAATTGCCGCCGCTGCGGCTAAGACAAATGAGCCAGTAGAGCAAGGACTTGTGAGCATGACAGGTACTTTCTTTGACACGATTTTAATCTGTACTATGACAGGCTTAGTACTCATTATCACAGGTGTGTGGAGCGGTGATACAGCGGGCGCTGCCATGACCAGTGCTGCATTTGCTGCCAGTGGTTCAGAGGTTATCGGTCAATATGTGGTAACCATTGCCCTTGTTTGTTTTGCCTTTACCACTATTTTAGGTTGGCATTACTACGGTGAGCGCTGCTGGTATTACCTAACAGGTGCACGCTTAGGTGATAACGGTATTAAGATTTATCAGTGTGTATTTCTAGGCTTAATTGCTGGTGGTGCGTTTATTCAACTAGATGTCATTTGGATGTTAGCTGATACCGTTAATGGCTTGATGGCTATTCCTAACTTAATTGCGATCATTGGTTTGCGGCATATCATCTTAAAAGAGACCCGCAAGTACTTTGCTAAGCAACAAGCGCTGCAGACACAAAGTTCATTAGCGTAAGGCTCTAAGTTTACAATAAGCAGCTTTGATTAAATCCAGCCCGCCTCATTAACAATGACGCGGGCTTTTTCTTGAGTCGTATTAATTAAAGTTTTTATACCAACTAGTATAAAGATTTAATCGCTCAGCGAGAATTTAGCGGCACTGAGACAAGGCAACGAGTGAAGAGCATAGTAATTCTACGTTCAAGCTTGTTAACGCAGGATCAGAGCCGCTAAAACTCGCCATTCTGGAGCGTTTTTGGCTGCCTACTTCTGCGTTGAATAACTTCACAAGGGAACAACCATTCTTTCAATTACTCGCCTTGAATTAGTTTGCCAAAAGCGCTCTGAGTAGATCAACTTCTTATACTACTTGGTATTATTGCCAGCGTCGCTTGTTAACTGCTTATTGATTGAGCATTAAAATAGGTCAAAATCGCGTATGATCTCGCTCTTGTAAATCGGTCCTAAAAACTGCCCCAATAGCGCCTTGGCACAATTGCCAACACCGGCAGTTTCCTTTAATTTAGAGACCATCGAATTTTTTATAGCCCTGAAATTAGACCTGACATTTTTCGCTTAACGTGCACTTATAGAGATAGCGCGTTACGGCGCTGTTTGGATTAAGGAATGCAATGCCAAGCTTAAATCGCATCATACTTATCGACACTCATCTCCCCGGAGTGGTTGAACTGGCTCTGGATGGCCACACTAATATTTGCGGAACCAACGCCTCAGGTAAAACCACACTGCAACGTTTGGTGCCTGTTTTTTATGGTGAATACCCAAGTCGCGTGGTGCCATCAACTCGTGACAGTTTCGAGCGTTGGTATTTGCCCCATGATTCAAGCTTTATCATTTACGAATATATCAAGTCTGACGGTCTTGCATATCAGGCTGTGCTGGCATCAGCTGGCGACGGCAAAGGGGTGAACTACCGCTTTATCGCTAAAGGTTTTGAGCTTGATGATTATATTAAGACCAAGCAGGGCGATAGTATTCAATGTTATACCATGGCTGAGCTTGGCCGTGAGATGAAGCGTGCTGGTGTTGCGGTAACTAACCTACTGAATACTCGTGAGTTTAGAGCGATTATCCAAAATGACCGTGCGCTGTTAAGCACAGGTAGTAACCGTACTGAACTTCGAAATTACGCGCGTCAGTTCTCGCTGTGTGAGGCGGAGCACTCACTGCGCCATATTGAGAAACTAGCCAAGGCTGTGCACTCGAAAGAGGGCAAGATGGAAACGATCAAGTCGATGATCGCCGCCATCTTAGAAGAGGACGGGGTTAATCCACCAAGCTCGCGCTTAAATCCTCAGCGAGTAGAAGCGTGGATCCGTGAAAGCCAGCTTATCCAAGGCTTTGAGCAAATTCGCCCTGAGTTTGAAAAGCTTGAGCAAGAGTTTGACCAGTTGCTAAGTACTGAGCAGCGTCTTGCCAGTTTGCGTCGTGGTTACAGCAAAGATGAAACCACAGAGGTTGAGCGTCAAGAGCATCATCAAGATCTATCGAAAGCACTTAATGCTCAATTACGTCAGCTTGATGAAGATTGGAAAGAGCAGCGTGATGAGTTAAGCCTTGATCTGTCTGCAGCAAAAGGTGATGTAGCCAAATGTGAGCATGAGCTTGACGCCATTGAAGATCAACACGCTAGCTTCCAAGATGCTGATATCGAACAAGCAAAAGCTGATTTAGAGCAATTGCCTAACTGGCGCGGCAGTTTAGAGAACTTAACTGAGCGCCATAAGTTACAAACTGAGAAACACCAAGATATTGAAGCGGCATATAACGCTCGTCGTAGCAAGATTGGTGAAGGCCTTAACCGTGAGTTGGAAAGCTTGCATCAAGAGCAAGATAGCTTGCGTGAATCTCGCGATAAGCAAAGAGAGAACGGCCGCAGCGAGTTAGCAGAGCTTGAGCAAGAGTGGCGCGAATCGACAGAAAAAGGTAAGGCGCAGTTTAGCGAGCAGGCGCAGCAGTTAAAAGTGACCGCTGCTGAGCTAAAAGTGCGTGTTGATAGTGTGACTTATTCGGAAGATGAGAAGTTAGCACTGGCAGTGTTCGATGAACGGATCTCCCGTGCCGATGAAGAGCAAGAAGCGTGTAACGCTAAAGTTGACCGCCTATCGAGCGAAGAGCGTAAGCTAAGAGCTAAGCGCGATCAAGCTAACGAAAGTCTGCGGGTTGCCGGTATTCGAGTCACTGAGCGTCAGAGCGAGCTTGAAGAGCTGCAACATATTTTGTTCCCGCAGTCGCACACTTTACTTGAGTTTTTACGTAAAGAAGCCAGTGGCTGGGAAAACACCTTAGGTAAGGTGATTAACTCAGAACTGCTGCACCGCAGTGATCTACACCCGAGTCTAAGCGGTGACAACCTAGACGCGCTTTACGGTATCGCACTGGACTTAAAAGCGATTGATGCGCCAGAGTACGCGGCATCGGAACAAGAGTTAAGAGTGAAACATGCTGCAGCTGAAGAGGCATTAGCAAGCGCCAAGGAGCTGCAGGTTGAAGCAGAAGACTTACTTGTTGCTGCTAACACTGAGTTAGATAAGTTGTTACGTGAACTGACTTTTGCGCGCACAGCCTATAAAAATAGCCGTGATGATTTACGTCGTTTATTTGATGATAAGCGAGCCGAGCAAGAGAAGATCAACCAAGCGTTGAATGAGCGTAAAGCGGCGTCGCAAAAGCAACTTGCACGCATCGATAGCGATATTAAGCAGCTACAAGCCCAACAGCAAGAGTGGCTTGAAGAGCAAAAAGAGCAAGCATTAGAAGCGCGCATGGAGAAGAATGCTTATTGGCAAGAGGTTGTTGGCGCATTAGATAACCAACTTAACCAAGTGAAAGCCAATATTCAAAGCCGCCGTGAGCACGCTGCCAGCGAGCAAAAAGCGTGTGAGCAGTGGTACAAAAATGAGCTTAAATCTCGTGGTGTTGACGAGGCGAAAATCGTTGCACTTAAAGCGGAGATCCGCAGTCTTGAAAGCAATATTGCTAAAGCTGAGCAGCGCCGCAGTGAAGTGCTACGTTATGAAGATTGGTACCAGCATACTTGGTTACAGCGTAAGCCTAAACTGCAATCTGAACTGAGTAAGGTTAAGCATGCTAGCCTAGATTTAGAGCAGCAGTTAAAAGCCAAATCAAATGAGATAAAGGCACAGCGCGGTGAGTTAGAAGCTGAACGTAAGCAGTCCGATGCAGTGCAAATTGAAGCGTCAGAAAACCTCACTAAATTGCGCAGCTTAATGCGTAAGCTGAGCGAGCTAAAACTGCCGCCGAACAACGAAGATGCCCAAGGCAGCTTAAGCGAGCGTTTACGCCAAGGTGAAGACCAACTGCTAAAGCGTGATGCATTATTAGGCTCGGTGAAACAATACGTTGAACACTTTGACTCAGTGATTGCGAGTAAATCAGGTTCAGGTTTATCTGAAACGTGGGAGCGCGCCCGTGAAGAGTCGAGCTTTGTTAACGACAAAGGCATTCGCATTCTTGATTACCGTAAACTTGTGCCACAACTTGAGCAGCTGCTGAATGTGATGGTGCCACAATCTGTAATGGCGCTGCGTGAGCAAGGACGGATCTTCGGTGTTGATCTAACAGCATTTTACGATGTACTTGCGGATATCGACCGTCGTATCGCCTCGCAAAGTGCGCGTATTACCCGTGAAGTGGGTGAAGAGCTGTTCCTTGATGGTGTCTCTGAATCAGCAGTTAAAATTCGCTCACGTATTAGTGAGTTAGAGTTTTGGCCTGAGCTAGAGCAGTTTGTAAAAGCCTTTAAGCGCTGGAAAGCGGATGGCTTTAACGACTTACCGGGTGAAGACTACACTAACAGCATGCGTCGTGCGCTCGATATCATTGGTCGCGCCGCACTGTCAGGTGGTATTGCTAAGCTGCTTGAAATCGAACTACGCCTGAAAGAAGGTAACAGCGACTTAGTTATTCGTACCGACAGACAGCTCAATGAGTCATCGAGTCACGGTATGGCATACCTGATCTTATGTAAATTCCTACTGGCATTTACCCGTCTACTTCGTGGCCGTGCTGAAGTCACCATTCATTGGCCTATTGATGAATTAGGTACATTGCACCACGGTAACGTGAAGAAAATTTTTGATGCTTGTGAGAACAACAATATTTCAGTATTGGGTGCGTTCCCGAACCCAGAGTCTGAAGTACTAAACTTGTTTGCTAATCGCTACATCATCAATAAACAAACTAAAAAACTGCAGGTGGTTAAGCCTCAAGTTAATCCTATCGCTGAAAAGCTTAATCAGCGTCGTGCACAGGAGGCCGTGTAATGAGCCAAGCAACTGAAACCACCATTGTTGGCACGAGTGCGCTAATCGAGCGCTTACTTAAAGGCCAGTTTATTTGCCGCACGACTGATGAAGATGGTTGGCGTGCACTAAAAAGCCCATCAACACGTGAGCATGTTGAGCAGTATTTAAATCAGATCAATCGCACCATAGGCTCAGCGGGTGAAGGTGAAGTGTTTTTCTGTGGCTATCAACAGATTGGTGATGGCGAACGTAAAGTGATCTCCTCGCAGTTTAAAGATATCTGTAATGCGCTTATTCCGTTAGTGGAGTGGTTAGTGTTAGTGCAAGAGAGTAGTGGCCAAGATGCGCCGCTATCAGAAGGGGTTGCAGTGCGCTTAACTGAGTTGCAAACCCGCATTGAAGACACACCTGCATTTCGCGAGCAGCTGGCCAAGATCAGCCATTACCGTTTGTTTGGCTCAACCAGTACCAATGTTGATGCGCAAATTAAGCTAGTGTTTAAACGCTTAGTGGATCTGGGGTATTTGACTCGCCCTAACAGTGAAAAGCAGATTTACATTGCCACAGGTAAGCTAGATTACCTATATGAAGTGATCCGCTTTATCGATGAAACTGAAGGCTTAAGCCTTGAAGCACAGGCTGAAACCGCAACCCAAAGGGATTTGGTTTAATATGAGCAGTAACTTACACCAAGCGGGTGTTAAGCTGCTGAAACAGCTTGGACGCCATGCAGAACTGGTGATGGACGTATATTTATCAGGCTCAGTATCGATTGATGAGAGCAATGCCTCTGCAGTCGATAAGCTACAAAAAAGTGATATTTTATGGCGTCCAGAGCCTGAAGCTGAACTGCGACTAAAGCGCTCTGTGCGTGCTTTGCTAGAAGAAGCCCTTAGCGATGAGCGTAACCGCCAAATTGATTCTAATGTTGGTTCGTCACTTGCGACTATCAAGACCTTGGCTGATCACTATAAAGAAGCACGCCATAATGTCGATTTCAGCGCCTCAGAGGCTTACCTTGCCGATTTAAATGAGCATGTTTATAGCTTTGCCGACGGACTACGCTATTCGATCCGTGTGCTGTGGAGTCGAATAAATAATGAGTTTGGTTATGTAGGCAGTATCAACGCTAAAATTCGCGAAAACGAATTAGCCCAAAGCCAAGTAACAGAGCTGCTAAACGGCCTAGAGATGTTCCAGTTCAGCGAGCTTGCTGAAATTGCGGGTGACACACGTGAACTACGTAAACTGCTGGTTACCACCTTACAAGAAACCTTAAGTGACTGTACTCAAGAGCTAAGTGTGGTGCAGGCGCGGCTATTAGAGCTACTTGGGCGTTTCCGCCAAATTCGTGGCCGTACTCGTTTGCTAAAGGGGTGGTTGCTGTATACCGACCTACACCCGGATTATCGCCCAGCCGACCACGTCAGTCACAAGCAGTTACCAGCACTGTTTAATATTGCTGAGCCACTGTTGGCTCCTGCGGCTGTGGATGTCAATAATCACAGTTTAGAGCCTGAGTTACTCGAGATCGTTTCCAGCATTAAACGTATTGATCGTTTAAATGATCTCGGTACCCAGCGTGAGCAAGATGTGTCAGTTAGCCTCAGCCAAACTGAAGATTTTGATATTCCAGATAACCCGTTAAAGCTGGCAGTAGATGGGTATTTCTGTGCGGTTATCGACTCAGGTAAGAGCCAATCGGCGCTTGAGTATCTCGACGAGCAGCAGTTGCCTTGGGACAGAGAGTCTTGGTTATATCAAGTGATTTGTGGCTACGAGGGCTTGCCTGAAGAGCATCGTCGCTACTTTGAATTAGAACCTATTGGTGAGTCAGACCCAGTATATACCGGTAACTTTATTATTAAAGATGTCGAGTTATGGCTGGCTTAGAGATGCGCTAGTCATAAGAGAATGTGACGAAAAAAGCACCTACTTAAAGGTGCTTTTTTTATGAGCATTAATCGGTGTATTTAGCCTGTGGTAGCGTTTTGTGTATATATTCGGTTGGTATTTGGGTTATTGTGCTGGTGTAGGCTTATGATTTGGTCTGTATCACTATTTGATTTTTAATTTTCTGTGGAAAAAATGCTGCTATTTTGTTGCTGGTGTAAAAGTTATGCCTATGGTGATAACCGTGGCTTGTTTTTATAATCCTTGTAATTCAACGTTTTAGTTGTTGTTGCTGCACTTGGTTACACAGGTGTTTCAAAAACTAAATGACGATTTTGCATTGAAATTTATGCCAGCATGTTTCACTATCCCTGCCATGAAGAGATGAAAAACCATATTCATCAACATTGAAGGCAATAGAAGGCATGCAATTAAGACATGTCCAATAAGGCAAGCAAATGACAAAATCACTTTCGACACGGATCTTCATCGGTCTTTTTTCGGGGCTAATTTTTGGCTCCATCATTCAATATTTTCTCGCAGACATCAGCCTATTTTCAGGCACTATCGTTGATTTAGCCTCTGGCGCTGGCACCATGTTCGTTAATATGATCATGATGTTAGTTGTACCTTTGGTATTCGTCAGCATTGTATGCGGTGTTTGTGAGCTTAAAGATCTCAACAGCTTTGGCCGCTTGGGCGGTAAAACATTCGGTTTTTATATTATCAACACCTTAGTGGCGATATTTGCAGCTCTTGGTGTCGCGCTATTGCTTGCTCCGGGTAAAGGCGTTGATATGGGCAGTAATGGCGGTGTAGACATTGTTGCTACCGAACTGCCTAACTTAGTTGATCTCGTGGTTAGCATTGTGCCGAGTAACCCAATTGCTGCCTTTAGCTCTGGCAACATGCTACAAGTTATCTTTATGGCGCTATTACTTGGCGGAGTGATCAAATCTCTTGGCGACGCAGCCCAAAGCGCGGTGAATGGCTTCCAAGTGGCTAATAAGATCATGATGAAGCTGATTAGCGTTGTGATGCAGTTAGCGCCAATAGGTGTATTCGCCTTGATGCTTAAACTTGGTGCAACTCTAGAAGCCGCGATCTTTGGTAGCGTGGTTGAATATTTAGCGCTGATTTTAGGTTTACTGCTACTTTGGATCTTTGTGGTATATCCATTTGCAGTTGGTTTGTTTACGCAAACCTCAGCTAAAGAGTTCCGTGCTAAGACCCGTGAGCAGATCCTATTCTCACTATCTACTGCTAGTTCAAATGCGACCATTCCAGTGACGATGCGCACTTTAACCGAAAAGCTAGGCGTTAACCGCGCAGTTGCAGGTTTTGGTGTGCCGCTTGGGGCAACCATGAACATGGGCGGTGTATCAATTTATATTACGATTGCTATCTTCTTTGTTGCGAACGCTTACGGCGCACCTATTACTATGGAGCAGCTACCAGCGTTGATGTTCAGTATCTTCTTACTGTCTGTGGGCGCAGGTGGTGTTCCTGGTGGTGGCATGGTGATGATTGGTGTACTTATTCATCAGATGGGCTTGCCAGTAGAAGCCTTTGCGATTGTTGCAGCATTAGACCGTTTAATCGATATGGTACTGACCTCTTGTAACGTGGTTGGCGACACTGCTGTGTTAACTATCGTTGATGAAACAGAAAAGGCAAGTGACGCAAAACTTGCTACTGCTTAATACCGTTAATTGATTAGGAAAATGCCAGCATGATGCTGGCATTTTTGTTGCTGTTGCTGTGCTGATGCTGCTGTTATTTTTCTTTAGTCAGGCGTCGGCTTAATGCACTTTGGCTTATACCTAGCATCTGCGCGGCAGCGGTTTGGCTGTTAGCGGTGCGGTTCATCGCTTCTTGGATAAGTGCGTCGCTCATCTGTGCAAGTGTTGGTAATACTTTAGGAAAAATTAGCTGATCACTTTCTACATGATTGTTAGATTTACTTAAGTTTATTGCCTCCATAAACGGAGTGATATTCAGTGCCACACCGTCGCTGCGACTCACAGCGTCAAACACCATACCTTTCAACTCATGCAAATTGCCGGGAAACTCATACTCAGATAGCTGCTGCGCAAGGCTGCTAGGCTGTTGCGGTTCACTTAGTCCCATCTCTTTCGCAGCTAAGCTAATAAAGTGGTTGATCAGCATAGACAGATCTAGCTTACGCTGTCTTAATGGCGGCAACTTAATGGTATGCGAGCGTAGGCGATACAAGAGGTCACTTCTAAATTTACCCGCTTGGTTGAGCGCCAGTAGATCATGCTGGGTTGAGGTGATGATTTTACATAGCACTGGATAAGCTCTATCGCTACCAACAGGGTAGTATTGTTTGTGTTCAATCACATCCACTAAGCGAGCCTGCGCCTCAATCGGTAAATCGCCAATTTCGTTTAAATACAGTAAGCCTGACTGCACTTGATGCAATACGCCAGCTTGGGCGCTGACATGACCTTGTTCATCAGTATGCAGCTGGCCAAACAGTTGTAACTCAAATGCCGAGCTACTAATGCCACCAAGATTGACGTTGATAAAGGGCGCATCTGGGCAAATTAGCTGATGGCAAGATTTAGCAAATTCATCTTTACCCGTACCACTTTCGCCTTGAATAAGAATAGGCTCAGGGCTTAAGGCAACCGCTTCTAGATAGCGGAACTGATCTAGCAGTGCAGGCTCGCAGGTAAGGATATTATTAAACACCTCTGGGCGGTCTAGGGTGCGGCTTAAAAAGCTTTCTTTAATGCGTAGATAGTTGCGCTCAAGCCCCACGACTTCTAATGCTCGACGTACCGTGCGTGCCAGATCGTCAACCTTGTCAGTTTTAATAAAGTAGTCGTAAGCGCCGTTTTTAATACAACGCACGGCGGTATCTACCTCGTTGACGCCGGTGACGATAATTACCCGCGTTTTAGGAAACTCACTGCGGATCATTTGCAGCAGGTCTTCACCAGAATGAAATGGCATAGTTAAATCGAGAAGTACTAAGGCATAGTCGCCAGTTTGCAGTCGATTCATCACTTGGCGACTATCAACACAGGTATCAATTTTGGCTTCCGGCACTAGGCGGTTAAGCGTGATTGATAAGGTTCTTAGCCATGAGGCTTCATCGTCAACCAGAAGAATGTTTCTAGCAAGTTTCATGGTGATAGCTGTCCTTTTTTATCTTCTATTCTTTGCCGAGCAGGTGAACATGGCATTAATAATCTAGCGGAAAGCGTATTTTAATCACTGTGCCTTTGCCTAGGCGTGAGGTGATCTGCATATCGGCTTTATGCTCTTTAATAATACGGCTACACACAGACAACCCTAGGCCTGTACCACCACTTGATCGCCTTGTGGTAAAGAAAGGCTCGGTAATACGCTGCAAGGTGGCTCTGTCCATCCCCGCGCCTTTGTCGCTGACAATCAGGCAGATGTGATTGTCTTCGACTGCGGTTTTAATATTAATGTGTTCACTGCATTCATAGCAGTCGGCATCTTGCCTAATGGCATGGCAAGCATTTTGAATAAGGTTAATTAATACTTGGTGCAACTGCTGAGCATCGCCCATGACTATCGGTGCTGGCGACATTAACTCAGTGGTAACGTTAAAGATCTTAGTTTGATTGGCGGTTAAACGCAGCGACACCTCTACCACATCATTTAGGCAGGTTGGTTGATAGTCGTTGCTCAGTGTAGGCCTTGCGTAGTGTTTTAAGTCATTAACGATACGGCTGATACGCTCAGCGCCTTCGTTTATTGACTGGCTACTTAACTCTAATTCAGCCATGGCAGAGTCTGGCGCCATACCCGCAATGCTCCAAAATGGATTTTGCTTTTGATACTGCTCACTGGCTTCAGATAGATCCCGCAGTGCATCACTAATAAAGGCAATAGAGTGGATAATAATTCCGGTAGGGTTATTGATCTCATGGGCGACCCCTGCTGATAGTTCACCGAGTGAGGCTAAACGGCTAGCCTCATCATTCGCTTGGCGAAGTCTATGCTGTTCGGTTGTTTCCTCGAGCAAAATAACCACTTGATTGTCGATAATCGGGTGCAGCTGCATCTGCCAATATTGATTATCAATCTGCATATCTGTGATTTGTGATTTTTGTGCACTTAAGGCGTCACTTAACGCGGTTTTCAGCTCAAAGGCTTCGCCGTCGATATAATGAAAGTCTGGGTTAGAAAGTAGATCGTTATTATTATCGTTACTCCATAGGCATTCACCTGCTTGATTAAACAGCGTCACGCCATGGGGAATACCATCGAGTACCGATTGGAACTGCTTAGACAGCTTAGAGATCACCTCTTCAGCGCGTTTGCGTTGTGCTAGCTCCATTTTTAATGACTTAGAGCGTTTACGCAGACTTAAACTCATATAGCCAGTAAGCAACATACCTGTGGCAGATAACAAGCTGACAAAAATTGCCAAAGACAGCATACGTCGCTGGGCAGAGTTAAGGTCGACTTTTTCACGTCCGGTACCAAACCACTTATTGACTAAACGGTCATATTCGCCAGAAAGCTTTAACTGTCGCAACGCATCGTTTATCTGCGCCATTAAAGGCGCATTGGTGTAATTACTGACAAAGTTAAATGCGCCATATATAAGTGGATCACTGGAACTGCGAATGGATGGATACAGTGGCATTAAACGCCGTGCAACGAAGTTTTCGGCAATGACCACATCAACTTCGCCCTTAATGAGCAGCTGAAAGCCGGTTTCATAGAGGTCAACATCCACCCGAGTGAAGTTTTGCTCTTTGCCAGAGATATACACATCAACGAAAGCGCCTTTTTTAATGGCGACTCGCTTACCGGCTAAATCAGCCCAGCCATTAATGAATGACTTACCTTGCAAGGTATAAGCTTTAGCGTGGGTTGCATAAATAGGATCGGACTGACTTAAGGCGCGGTCGATGGTGATTGGGCTAACCACGGCAATGACGTCAATCAATGAATAGGGATCGTGCACATCGGTGAGTAGCTGCTGAAAACTTTTACGGCGAATAACAATCCGCTTGTTAGTTAGCTGGCCGATGCGATCCATCAGCTCAAGGTTAAAACCTTGGTCAACACCGTTATTGCGCCACTCTAGTGGTGCGGTTTTCGAGTGAACACCGAACACGATACTGTGTTGCTGCAGCTGAGTTTCTGCCTGTGCAAAACATGCAAAGCAATAAAGGCAAAGGCTGCAAATTAGGTTAATGAATATTCTCATAATCGAATCTTAGCATGAGCTTATACAAGATAACTGTGCGGGATTTCTCGCTTTTAACGCCTGAAAAGTGGCTTTTAATGTAACTGTAATTATTGAACTTTCTTATTTTTAGCTGCGAAAACTGCCCTGACAGGAGGATTTGTGATCGAGCTAACTCTAGCTTATGCATTTTTGCATAACCCTCTATGTAGTTATGCATGTTTGCATGAGCAGTTTTGCAAGCTGTGATCGAGTGTTCAGTTTCAATCGTGATCCGTTACATGCAGTTGCTGGGGCCTGTGAATCGGCAGACAATTACCTCGAATTGAGTATTTAAGACAGCGTAATGACTGTCGAATATAACGTGATAGCTTTTTGCGCTGCTGCAGGGCGGCAATAAAAAGGCGAGGAAATGAGATGAAAAACTTTAAAAAAGCAGTGTGTATCGCAACGCTTCTAGGTTCAGCAGGCTTTATGTCTAACGCTATGGCCGCTGATAACTTGGCAGATTTTCATGGTGAAAACCAAGAGTGTGATAGTTGCCACATGCCTGATGGCGAACTATCAAACGACAGCTTAACTTACGAAAACGCACAATGTGTTTCTTGTCACGGCACCCTAGCTGAAGTGGCAGAAGAAACTAAGCATGAGCACTACAATGCCCATGAATCTCATTTCCCTGGCGACGTGGCTTGTACTTCTTGTCACAGCGCTCACGAAAAATCAATGGTTTACTGTGATTCTTGCCACAGCTTCGACTTTGACATGCCGTACACTAAGAAGTGGGAACGTCATGAGCCAAGCATTGATGAGTTACTAAAAGATCAATCAGATCGTCAAGCTGCACTTGCTGCAGAGCCACGTGACACTGTTGACGTAGTGGTTGTCGGTTCTGGTGGTGCAGGTTTCTCTGCAGCAGTATCTGCTCATGATCATGGCGCAAAAGTGATCCTAATTGAAAAAGAACCTGTTATTGGTGGTAACGCTAAGCTAGCAGCGGGCGGCATGAACGCAGCTTGGACTGATCAGCAAAAAGCTAAAGGCATCAAAGACAGCGTTGAGTCAATGTACAAAGACACCATGAAAGGTGGTCGTGACTTAAACGAGCCAGAACTAGTTGAAGTATTAACTTCTCACTCTAAAGGTTCTGTTGACTGGTTAACTGCTATGGGCGCGGATCTTAACGACGTAGGTCGTATGGGTGGTGCTTCTGCTAACCGTTCACACCGTCCAACAGGTGGTGCTGGTGTTGGTGCTCACGTGATTCAAGTACTTTACGATAACGCAGTTAAGCGCGATATCGATATGCGTATGAACACGCGTGGTATCGAAATCATTAAAGATGACAAAGGTAACGTTAAAGGCCTATTAGTGAAAGGCATGTACAAAGGTTACTACTGGATTAAAGCTGATGCAGTTATCTTAGCAACAGGTGGTTTCGCTAAGAACAATGACCGTGTAGCTAAGCTAGATCCTAAGCTAAAAGGCTTTATCTCTACTAACCAACCAGGTGCAACTGGTGACGGTATCGATGTGGCAAGCAATGCTGGTGCAGCGATGACGGATCTACAGTACATCCAGGCTCACCCAACGCTATCTGTTAAAGGTGGTGTGATGGTTACTGAAGCGGTTCGTGGTAACGGCGCAATCTTGGTTAACCGTGAAGGTAAGCGTTTCGTAAACGAAATCACGACTCGTGATAAAGCGTCTGCAGCTATCTTGAAGCAAACTGGTAAGTCTGCATTCCTAATCTTTGATGACTCTGTACGTAAGTCGCTAAGTAAGATTGATAAGTACATCGGTCTAGGTGTAGTACCAAGTGCAGACTCTCTAGTTAAACTAGGTGAAATGACTGGTATTAACGGTAAGAACTTAACTGAAGCTGTTGCGCGCTACAATAGCCAACTTAAGAGCGGTAAGGACACAGACTTCGGTCGTCCAAACCTACCTCGTGCCCTTAACGAAGGTAACTACTACGCAATCGAAGTGACTCCTGGTGTACACCACACTATGGGTGGCGTGAAGATTGACTCTAAAGCTGAAATCATGAACGCTAAGAAGCAAGTTATCCCTGGCCTATACGGTGCTGGTGAAGTAACAGGTGGTGTTCACGGTGCTAACCGCCTAGGTGGTAACGCTATCTCTGATATCGTCACCTTCGGTAGAATGGCTGGTGAAAACGCGGCAGAGTACGCTAAGAAGCACTAATCTTAGATTGTTAGTTGGGGTTGGGATTTGAGTTTAGTTTCAGCCTCAAACTAAAAACAAAAGCCTTTATCTTTGGATAAAGGCTTTTTTGTATCTGTAGCTTTAGAGACGATTGAAGTCGTGCTGAACTGCGAGTATGTTTGCGCTATTAGTTAAGCAAAGAACACTGGTGTAATAGATTGGAGTTTGAATACACAAGAGATGGACTCAGCGAGGTGTTAAACCGGCATAAGTATCTAGTCGTTATTGATGTTGAGCACACTTGCACTGAAGATGGTTCTATTCCCGCTAGTGAAAGAGAGGTAATAGAAATTGGTGCCGTGTTGCTTAGCACTGACTCTTTATCGATAGTCAAGGAGTTCAGTAGATTGGTGCGTCCGGTAAGGCATCCACAGTTGAATTCATTTTGTGTCAACCTTACAGGGATCTCACAATCGTTATTAGCGAAGCAAGATGTTTTTAGTCACGTTTTTAAGCAATTTCAAGCTTGGTTACCTGCAGATAATGATTATGTTTTTTGTTCTTGGGGATCGTATGATTTGATTCAGATAAACATAGATTGTGATTTCCACCAACTTCAAGAGTATAAACCTACAACGGTCGTGAACTTAAAGAAAGCCTTTGCTAAAACTCAAAAGATTAAGCCTCAGGTAGGGCTTAAAAAAGCTTTAGAAATATCAGGTCATAGCATAGAGGGATCTCATCATCGAGGGTTAACTGATGCTCAAAATACCATAAAGTTATTATCATTAATTTTTGATGAAAATAACTGAGTAAAGTTGTGAGTTTAACGCTTTATCACACAGCGTTTGAGCTATAAGTTAAATTTCGTCTAACAACTAAAGTCATGGCGTAACCAAAGTGGGTAGTGCACCAAACAAAGCCTGATTACTAATCAAACTAGGGTGAGAGAGTCGCCCATAACCACGGCGAAAATCCTGATACAGCTCAAACAAACGAAAAAATCTTAAATTTTTTTAAGTTTTTAATCTGGGTTTAATCGTTGTTTTTCTAGTAAAAAAATTACCATTTGGCTAACTAAATACTTAAAAATAGTTGTTTTAACTTTACGTTTAGTAATTTTTATTCACTCGTTATATTGTTCAAAATACAAGACAGTGCGTTTATTGTTGTTTGTATCTTATTTGTTCTTACTTATATCCTTTTGTATTTAAGTGTCAATTTGCCTTATTTGCTTATTAAATCCGTTCTGTTTTGTGGACAATGTTTGCGTTGTGGGGCAGATTTTATCTAACGCTGATTTTATTGAATTTCCAACGTGATTTTGAGCATATAAAGGCGATTTTTTGTATGAAAAGTACAAATAGCAGCTTGGTCATTTGAGCCGATTTTAGCGCTTTAGAGGCACTAGTAATCGTGCTCGTTGCTGCTGTAAGCTCCGGATTCTTGATCTTAAATGATAGCGTTAAGCATGGGGCTTTTACTGCTTAAGGTTGTCGATAATACCAAAAATAATACTTATACCTTATAAGGACGAGAATGATGAAAATCCTGAGCGCAACTGCCGCTGCAGTCACTCTAGCAATGTGTTCGTTTGCTGCAACAGCTGCAGATTTCAAACCTGCTGTTGCTTTTGATACCACGGGTAAGTTCGATAAGTCTTTCAACCAAGCTGTTTACCAAAATGGTGTATTGAAGTTTAACGAAAGCGCAGGTGTTGAAGTGCGTGAGTTTGTACCTTCAAATGACGCACAGCGTGAACAGGGTCTTGAGCGTTTAGCTCGTCGCGGTTTCAGCCCTATCGTTGTTGTTGGCTTTATGTATGGTTCAGCGCTTGAGAAAGTGGCTAAGAAATACCCTGAAACTGAATTCGTGATCATCGACTCTGTTGTTGACCTACCAAACGTTAAGTCACTTGTATTTAAAGAGCATGAAGGTTCATTCCTTGTTGGTGCGCTAGCAGCAATGAAGTCTGAAACTAACAAGATTGGCTTTGTTGGTGGCATGGATATTCCACTGATCCGTAAGTTCGCCTGTGGTTACGAGCAAGGCGCTAAGTTTATTAGCCAAGATGCTGAAGTATTCCAAAACATGACTGGTTCAACGATTGCTGCATGGAATGACCCTGCACGTGGTGCTGAGCTATCTAAGAGCCAGTTCACCAAAGGTGCTGACGTAGTATTCGCAGCAGCGGGTGGTACAGGTGTTGGTGTTTACCAAGCTGCTAAGGACGAAGGTAAGTACGCGATTGGTGTTGACTCAAACCAAAACTACCTACACCCAGGCGTCATGCTAACGTCTATGGTTAAGCTAGTGGGCGTGGCAACTTTTGAAGTATTCAAAGATGCACAAAAAGGTGAGTTTACTGCTGGTATCGATAGCCGCGGTCTTAAAGAAAACGGTGTTAACTGGGCATTAGACGAGCATAACCGCGCATTGGTTACGCCTGAGATGGAAGCAAAACTTGCTGATATCACAAAGAAAATCGTTGCTGGTGAAATCGTTGTTCATGACTACATGAAAGACAACACTTGTAAATACTAATCGGTATTAACATAGATAAAGCTCTCTGGTTTATGACTGGGGAGCTTTGTTGTAAGTGGCAATTTTTAAGAGTTAATTTTCAAATCCATATTTGATCAATGTTTAGTCATCAATGCCTGCTTAGGCATTTGAGATAATTATGACCATGTCCATATACGCAAAAGAAAAATCCGCTGAGCGTCCCACCGCATTAGAGCTTCGTGGTATCGACAAAAAATTCGGCGCCGTTCACGCAAACAAAGATATCTGCTTAAAAATTCCTGCTGGCACCATTCACGGTATTATCGGTGAGAACGGTGCAGGTAAATCCACCTTAATGAACATCATTTATGGTTTCTACACCGCAGACAAAGGTGAGATCTTAATTGATGGTATCGAGCGTAAACTCGCTAACTCTAAAGAAGCCATCAGCTATGGCATTGGCATGGTGCATCAACATTTTATGTTGGTAGATAACTTTACCGTGCTTGAAAACGTGATTTTAGGAGCTGAAGAGGGCGGTATACTTAAGCCTAGCCTAAGAAAAGCACGTAAAGAGCTTGAACGCTTAGCCAAAGAGTACCAACTTGATGTACCACTTGATAGCTTAATTGAAGAGCTGTCAGTTGGATTGCAGCAGCGGGTTGAGATCTTAAAGGCCCTGTATCGCGGTGCAAAAATCCTCATTCTTGATGAACCAACTGGTGTGTTAACGCCGCAAGAAACTGAGCACTTATTCCATATCTTTGATGCTTTGCGTGCGCAAGGCGTAACGATTTTGCTGATCACTCATAAGCTTAAAGAGATCCTTTCAGCAACGGATAACGTGTCAGTTATGCGTCAAGGTGAAATGGTTGCTCACAGAGTGACAGCAAACACCAATAAAGAAGAGTTGGCAGAGCTGATGGTTGGCCGTAAGGTGCGCCTAAAAGCTGAAAAAAGTGATGCTAAACCAACTGAAGTATTACTATCTACTGACAAGCTGACTTACACCGACTCTATGGGCGTTGACCGTCTCAAAGAAGTGTCGATGGAGATCCGTGCCGGTGAGGTGGTAGGTATCGCAGGTGTCTCTGGTAATGGACAGTCAGAGCTACTTAGCGCACTTGCCGGCCTTATAACACCAACCCGCGGTAGTATCAAAGTAGGCAATAGCGTTATTGATGCCAATAACCCAACTTGTGCCGACGGTATGCGCAAGCTCAAAGTGGGTCATATTCCTGAAGATAGATTGGTGATGGGCTTGATTAAGTCTTTCACTGCGGAAGAGTCAGCCATTCTTGGTCATCATAATCAGGCGCAATATAACGGCGCACTGTTTAACAAGCCAAAATTCATCACCTCTGAGTGTAAGCGTCTGATGGATGAATGGGACGTAAGACCTCGTGATCCTAAACTGAAGAGCTCACTGTTCTCTGGTGGTAACCAGCAAAAGCTGATTATTGCTCGAGAAGTCGATCAAGACCCAGATATTTTACTGATTGGTCAGCCTACCCGTGGTGTGGATATTGGTGCGATTGAGTTTATTCATAAACGCATTATTGAGCTACGTGAGCAAGGCAAGGGGATCTTGCTGGTATCGGTAGAGCTTGATGAGGTGATGTCGCTTGCTGACCGTATCATAGTGATGTTTGACGGCCATATTGTGGGCGAAGTGGATGCCAATAAGGCTGATGAGAAAACCTTAGGAATGATGATGGCAAATATTCTGCCTGATGAGCTGGCTTCGAATAAAGGAGGTCAGTAATGAACGACTCTAAAATCCCATCTTGGGTAAATATCTTTGTTTTACCTTTGATTAATATCATGTTTGCTTTTGCGTTTGCTGCCGGTATTTTCTTGGCGGTTGATGTCAACCCAATTGAAGCGGCTGGGGTGATGGTACGCGGCGCCTTGGGTTACCAAGAGGGTATTGGTTACACGCTTTATTATGCAACCAACTTTATCTTTACTGGTTTAGCGGTGGCGATGGCATTCTCTGCTGGCCTGTTTAACATTGGTGGTGAAGGCCAAGCTTATATGGGCGGCTTAGGTGTCGGTCTTGCCTGTTTGGCACTTGATAGCACTTTACCATTTTGGGCGCTGCTGCCGATTACGATGTTAGCAAGTATGCTGTTTGGTGCGCTGTTCGCGTTGATCCCTGCATATTTACAAGCGTACCGTGGTAGTCACATCGTTATTACCACCATCATGTTTAACTTTATTGCTTCTGCGCTAATGGTTTACCTATTGGTAAACGTACTTAAGCTTGAAGGCCAAATGGCACCTGTATCGCGGGTATTTGAAGATAGCGCCGGCTTACCTATGTTCCATGAAATGGCGGCATGGTTTGGCTTCTCTTTCTCACAGTCACCAATGAACTTAAGCTTCTTTATCGCGCTTATCTGCTGCGTACTCGTGTGGGCATTACTGTGGCGTACTCGCTGGGGATATGCCATTCGTGCAATGGGCGCTAGCCCAAGTGCAGCTGAATACGGCGGCATTAACTATAAAAAACTGATCATCGTGGTGATGCTAATCTCTGGTGCGCTATCGGGCATGATGGGTTTGAACGAAGTACAAGGCTATAGCCAGCAGCTAAAACTCGACTTTGTGGCGGGTTACGGCTTTACCGGAATTGCGGTGTGTTTGATTGGCCGTAGTCATCCTATCGGTATCATCTTGGCCAGTATTTTGTTTGGCATGTTGTACCAAGGTGGTGCTGAGCTGTCATTCGATTATCCAAATATCGACCGTGAAATGATCCAAGTGGTTCAAGCATTGGTGGTGCTATTTAGCGGTGCCTTAGCATTGATGTTAGTTAAACCGACTGAGAAGCTATTTGTGTTTCTTGATCAAAAGAAAACCGCGCTAGCTGGCACTAAGGCGGAGGCATAAATTATGTTTGAGAATATTATTCTTATCTTAGATGCAACCCTACGTGTATCGGCACCATTGATTTTGGCTGCGCTGGCAGGCTTGTTCTCAGAGCGCTCAGGTATCGTTAACATCGCCCTTGAAGGTAAGATGTTGTCAGCTGCCTTTTCGGCGGCCGCAACCGCTACTGTAACCGGTTCTGTGTGGCTAGGTTTACTTGCGGGGATCGGTGTTTCAGTGATGCTATCACTGGTACACGGTTTTGCGACTATTACTCATCGGGGCGACCAAATCGTATCTGGTGTAGCAATCAACATGTTAGCAGTGGGTTTAACTGTCACGCTTGGGCGCTTCTGGTTCGGTTTAGGTGGTCAAACACCAGCGCTAACCGATGACTCTCGCTTTACTGCTATCACTCTACCATTTGCCGATGCATTAGCCGATGTGCCAGTTATTGGCATGCTTTATAGCCAGCTAATATCAGGCCATAACTTCTTAGTTTATCTGTCGTTGTTTGCTGTACCTGCGGTTTACTGGGTTGTTTATAAAACCCGTTTTGGCCTTAGACTGCGTGCAACAGGTGAAAACCCACATGCTGTAGATACTGCCGGTATCTCAGTTGCTTGGATCCGTTACCGCGCACTGATTATTGCTGGTGTGTTAGCGGGGATGGCGGGTGCTTACTTATCGACTGCCCACAGCGCAGGCTTTGTGCCGAACATGAGTGCGGGTAAAGGCTTTATCGCGTTAGCGGCATTGATTTTTGGTAAGTGGAAGCCTGTACCAGTATTGTTTGGTTGTTTGCTGTTTGGTTTCTTAGACGCGATTGCAATTCGTCTACAAGGTGTTGAGCTACCGTTGGTTGGCGAAATCCCAGTACAAGCGATTGAGGTATTACCTTATATCTTAACCGTGTTGCTACTAGCAGGCTTTATTGGCCGCGCGGTAGGGCCAAAGGCGATTGGACAACCTTACGTTAAGTCTCGTTAGGCTTCGCTAGCGATAGCGTGGCTTATCGTTTTTGATGTAAGAGCAATCAAACTTCGTTTGATAAAAGTGATTCAGTTAGACTTCGTCTAACAATTAAAGTCGTGAGCTTCCAGCTCACACTCGGGCAAGAGGGGGACTACAGCTTCCCCCTCTTGCATCTCCCGAGCCGCCCCTACGAAGTTGTAGATCCTCAGTTATTTTCGACAATCGCTATCGCCTCATATTCGCCGTCCATGGCTCACCTAAGGCTATCTCGGCATCCATGCCTCGCTCACGCGATTGACTTCAATAACCTCGGCAACTCCGATGGGGATTTGGTGTTTTCTGTGAGTGTGGTGCTTTAGTTCGTATTATTTATTCTGCGTACTAGAGCAATGCGCTGCATCACTATTAATAAGTCAAGCAAAATAGGCGTCATAATGTGGCTTGTCATTAGTTTCAATAGCAGTGCTAATGATGCTCCAAATATTAGCTAATTGTGGCTGTACGGCTTCAGGTAGTTGCGTGCCAAGCTCCATTGACTTTGCATGACACTTTTCATTCATGTACTCATACAGGGCGTTTGACTTCACTTCTGCGTCATCAATGCCTTTCAAAAAGTTAGGGGCGATATGATCTGTCCCTTGCTTTCTGAAATCCGTCAGGTTGAATCTGAACGAAAAATACACTTCCATTATCTTTCTGACATATGACTGAACAGCAATGGCATCACAGTTCTGTGGTTGGGAGACCGCTTCTTTGACTTTACTGATCAGATAAGCGTATTCAGACCTATGGTTCTTCAACAAATCAGGCAGTTGGTCAATTTGCGACTGATGGTCTTTACGGTTAATCAAGAAGTACTGCGAACGTTTCTGGTTGCCTTCTTTTGCACGATAGTAAGACATCCACATCTTAACTAGATTGAAGAATTCAAAGTTATGCGTAGATATGAAAAGCTGCTCTACCTTGTCATGATTCAGCTTACTTTTAATGATCCCAATAACGTTATAAATATGGTTTGAATCAAGGCTACAGATAGGGTCATCTAGATATACAATTGGCTTAACATCTTTCAGTGCTTCATCTTCAAGCTGCGTTATGAAGTACGCGAAGGCAATAGCCGTACGTTCACCATCTGATAAGTGCTTGGCTTCTCGCTCTTCACGCATGAACTTGTATGTACCATCAATTGGCTTAATTTCAATATCTGTCTTGCCGAAGTATTGTCTAAGGTTGTCATTAAGGCTTTGGGCGCCTTGTTTAGTGTTATTCAGTTCAGCTTTAATGACTTCGATACGTCCATTTTTAGCATTGATATCACTTTGCGATGTTTCAGCAGCATCTTGAAATGCTTTGATATCTATTGCTGCTTGTTGGTAGTCATAATCCTGTGTCTCTTGATAGACATAGTGACGCTTGATCGCTTCAATAGCCTGTCTTTGTTCGGTTGAATGATTAGAGGCTCTTTCGTTATGCGTTTCAATTGGCGCATTGAATTTTTCAAGTAACTCTGTTGCATCTGGTAATGGATAATTTGAAGGACTGAAGGAGACAGCCTCTGCCATGTGTTCTTTTTTATCCGTAAGCAAATTCATAAGTGATAGTTTTACAGCATCAACAGATTCAATCAGTGGCTCAACTTCATTTCTAATGTCATCGAACCCCGTCTGTAAATCAGGATACAACAGGCTAGTCTTAGGAATGCTGGAAGTTAATGATTTTGCCTTTACTGACGCAATAGCTGAATCTATTCGCTGACTTAAATCTTTATACGCTTTTGAGAAGTATCTATTTAGTTCTTCTAACCGTTCTGGATTGATTGGGCTTTGACAGAACTGACAAGTCGTGTGACCTTCGTGACGTTCAATACCGTCTTCAACCCAATCCCTTAATCTCTTGTCTGCATCTAATTCAGCAATGGTTGTCTGTGTAACTGACGTACGTAAGATGTCTTCGATTTCGGTGAAGACAGTAGTCATATCAGGTACAGTAATTATTGCTTTAGGCGCACTAGCAACGGCAGTGGCTTTTGCTGTATCTATGTATGCACCTAATTGCTCAGGTGACAATTTATGTTCAGCGGTTGCACCACTAAGCATTGATTTTACACTTGCTGCATTGAAGGTTGATCTGCCAAGAATGTTTAAGTCAGTGACATTGCGTCCAACGGCTGTAAGTCGTTTGTTCTTTTCTTTTTCTTTATCGTTCGCTGATTTTAAATTGTTTTCGCGTTCTTGTTCTTTGGCGGGAATAGCTGCTTCAAGTTCTTGAAGTTCAATTTCAAAGTCAATGTTTCGTTCACCGACAATCAAAACAGGGTTAACGCTTGATTCATCAAAGTTAACGTTCTTTGCTATGTAATCTGAATTGAATACACGCAGATTCTCAACCTTTTGGATCGCGTTGCTTTTGATTGAAGTACTTTCATGCTGATTAATTTCAAACGAACCAGTTTCAAACCCTTCAGGCATTTCACCTAACTGTATGGCGCGGAAGATACGTGATAATGTTGTCTTCCCTGAATAGTTAAAGCCATAGAATAGATTGAATTGATAGAAAGGCTGCCCAGCATTAGTTTTAGCGTCCTTGAAAATACCGAAATTTTGTATTGATTTTAAGTTCTTAAACATATGGACTCTCCCTGTAAATGGTCAGGGAATTGTACTATGTGTTATTAATTTATATTTATGATTGATATCAATTTGATTGCTTAATCGTTTTCGCTAATATGCCGAGGTAGCCATCGTAGAGCCACGGTCTTTCTCGTGCATCCATGCACTTCAAGACACTCAGGTCTCCTGCCTATCAGATGGCTATTCTGAGGCTATAGATATTTTCGAAAATGTCATTCGTAAAAAGAAGCACAACCCTACCCAACATAGGAATTGAGGGGCTTCTACTTAAATTTACTCTCTTCGTTCGTTGGAACCATTAACTGTTGGATAGCCGCTCGTGCCAGTATAGGCAACCGTTATTTCCGCTTAGAAAAGCGTCATGTTTAATCATGAATTTTTTAGTTCGTAAAATATGCAATAATGCTGGTGGGCACGATAATAACTAAGGACGGTTTTATGCCATTTATTGCTTTTGAATCTGGTCAATTAACCGATGACGTAAAAGAGCAACTGATTGAAAAGTTGACAGACGTTGCAGTTGAAATTACAGGGATACCTAAAGAGCTATTTTTAGTTTCTATTAGAGAACAGCCTGATAATAATATTGCTGTTGGCGGTAAAAGTGTGCGGCAGATTAAGGAAGAAATAGCACAACAATCCTAATGTCACTATTGCTCTATTATTTTTAGTGCAGCACGCATTGGACTGCTATGAATTATATTGGTGGATTGATTGGTGGTTTTTTCTAGTCAGTAGCTGGTGCTACAAATAGATCAAACTAGTTTGGTTTTTTAACTCAATATAATTAGAAATCATTAGATCCCATGTATGATGTTAACTTCATGTATGGGATTGATTTTTTTTAAAATATTGCAAGGTGTAAGAGTCAAAGCTGCAATATAAAGTGAACTCTTATATTCTTAAGTGCTTTTATACACTATGGGCCACACATAAAGCTTTCATCACTTGAGCCGTCTACATGCTCATATCTACCACAAACTTCAAAGGGAGCATTTTTGCAGTGAACAGCGTATCACTTGTTTTTGTCCATTCTGTCTAACTCGTTATGTAATTGCTTATCAAAGCTTTTTAACTCACTATTCAGAGATATTTCGAAACCTCTTCTTCTTATTTTTTTATCTTTTTCAATGTCAAAAAAAATGACGTGCTTATTGTTAATTCCTTTACTTGTTTTAAAGAAAGCCTTTTGTGAAAGCTTGTTTAAAATCGCTGCGGTTTTCTTAAATCTGTCTTTGTCATTCTCAATCTTTGACAAAGTATCAAAGGTTACTCTTAACTCATTGAATGTTTTTGGTGATATGGTTTTGTCATTAGTTGATTCTAATGATAATTGACCATTGCTATTTATTTCAAAGGTAAGGTTGCTTGATGCGTAACTATAGTGAGGAAATAAAATTGCTATAAATAGTAAAAGATATACTTTTTTCATAGAGACATCCTTGTTCTGCTAGCTTGTTATTCAAGAGCTAAGATTTAACACCCACTATAAAAAGTCAAGCCGAAAACCAAGTAAGGTAGCAAATTACTTTATTAATAATATTAATTAAACTTATTAAGTTTATTGATATACAAGCTATGCGTCTGTATAGGTTAAGTAAACTTTCAAATGCCTGAAGCTAATGTGCAAAACTTGGCTTGCAGACTCTATCGAAGTTGCTGAAATCTGTAGATAACTCTTTAGCGTAAATATTGCCCTAGAACCATCATGGATGATGCTAACGACTTTTACTAAGCGCAATTTGATCTCAATAAGCTCTCTGCACCAAAAACAGAGCGCAAAAAAAGCACAACCCTAACTTACATAGGATTGTGCTTTTTGTTATCGATCCCTGCTAGAACCTAGAACCTAGAACCTAGAACCTAGGACCTAGGACCTAGGACCTAGGACCTAGGACCTATAAAGAAGGTTCTTCACTGTAATCCTGAGCGTGATACTCAAGACACATATCCACTTCATTGGCAGAGCCTAAGATCACCGCTACACGTTGGTGAATTTCAGTTGGCTGAATATCCATAATAGTTTCATAACCGGTAGACGCTTTACCGCCTGCTTGCTCAACCAAGAACGCCATTGGGTTCGCTTCGTACATTAAACGTAGCTTGTATGGCTTTTCAGGGTTCTTGTTGTCTGTTGGGTAAGTGAAGATACCGCCGCGGCAAAGTACGCGGTGTACGTCGCCAACCATGGCGGCAATCCAACGCATGTTGAATGACTTTTCACGTGGGCCAATTTTACCTAGCAATAGATCGCTGATGTAAGTCTGCATTGGCGCTTCCCAGAAGCGTTGGTTAGACATATTGATGGCAAACTCGCCGGTGTCTTTGCTAATCGCCATTGCGCCATTGGTTAGCAAGAACTCGTTAGTCTCTGGGTTGAGGGTAAATAGCTGTACGCCTTGACCAGTGGTTAATGCCAACATGGTTGATGGGCCGTATAGTACATAACCCGCAGCGACTTGGTTGCGACCAGCTTGCAAGAAACTTTTTTCTGTTAGCTCGCCAGCAGGGGCTGGTAATACCGAGAAGATAGTACCCACAAGTGAGTTGATATCGATGTTTGAAGAGCCATCTAGTGGGTCAAAACACACTAAGAACTCGCCATTAGCATCGGCTTCAACTACATAGTCTTCCTCTTCAGATGCTATGCCGCGTACTGTACCGTCAGCCTTAAGGGCATCTTTGAGCATATCATTGGTGATGATATCGAGTTTCTTCTGGGTTTCGCCTTGAACGTTTTCTTGTTCTGTCGCACCTAGCACGCCCGCTAATGCGCCGTGACGCACTGCGTGGCTAATCTCTTTAGAGGTGTTAGCTAGCGTCAGAATAAGTTTTTCAAGAGTAGGAGAAATTGCTTGTGATGTCAGGTTTTCAGCCAGAGTTTGCATCTTGTTTCCTATACAATTTTACGTGAGTAAATTGAGTTTGAGGTCAGGACAAAAGTGTATTGTTTATTATTGTGGCGATGATACCTGAGAAAGCGAGTTTTTTCAGCCGTAAAGATAGGCTTTCTGCTTGATTACTCTTTAATACAAGTTAACCGCTTTTGAGCATAGTTTTTGTTTTGCTAATGATTCAGGCACAATGTAGGCGAATTTTCAGCCTAGCTTTCAGTGGAGAACCGAGTTAGCGATAGCTGAATACGATTTTGGGTTTAATCCAGGGAATAATAATGAAAAACAATTGGATGAATTTACTGTTAGCCTCTGTGCCTGTGGTATTTAGTGCTAGCGCCACTGTTCAAGCCTCATCACTTCCCGGTGGTACAGAGCCACTCACCATCGAGCGTATGTACGCTTCTCCTGCACTGGCTGGCAGCAGCCCTCGTGGTTTAAAGCTATCGCCTGATGGCTTGCGAGTCACTTATCTTGCCGGTCGCAAAGATAATCAACATCTATATGATTTATGGCAGATGGATGTGGCAACGGGTAAGCAAAGTGTATTGATTGATGCCGATAAGCTGCAAGCGGGTGAACTGTCGGATGAAGAAAAAGCGCGTCGCGAACGCCAGCGGATCTATGGTCAAGGGATCATGGAGTACTTCTGGTCTAAAGATGGCGAGGCGATCTTAATTCCAGCCGCGGGCAAATTGTATTACTACTCGGTGGCTGATAATAAGGTCAAGTTGCTTGCAACTGGTGAAGGCTTTGCAACCGATGCGCGTCTTTCGCCAAAAGGTCATTTTGTGTCGTTTGTGCGTGAGCAAAACTTGTATGTGTTGGATTTAAAAACGCAAAAAGTAACCGCACTGACAACCGATGGCGGTGGCGCGATTAAAAACGCTATGGCTGAGTTTGTTGCTCAGGAAGAGATGGGCAGAATGACAGGTTATTGGTGGGCGCCAGATGAGTCGGCAATTGCCTATACCCGTATCGATGAGTCGGGTGTTGAGCTGGTAACCCGCAATGAAATTTATGCCGATGGAATTAAGCTGACCGAGCAGCGTTATCCCTACGCTGGCGAGAACAACGTCAAAATTGAACTTGGTGTGGTTACCTTAAACGATAAAAAAGTCGCTTGGGTCGATTTAGGCAAAGATACCGATATCTACTTGCCGCGAGTAAAGTGGTTACCTGACAGTAAACATTTGTCTTATCAGTGGCAGAGTCGCGATCAGCAGGCGCTAGACTTACGTGTTGTGGCGATTGCTGATATTAAAAATGATAGAGATCTAGTAAAAGAGCGCAGTGAGGCCTGGGTTAACCTAAATGATGATCTGCACTTTTTAAAGCAGCAAAAGGCATTTATCTGGGCGTCTGAACGTGATGGTTTTAATCACCTGTATTTGATTGGCTTAGACGGCAAAATCATCCGTCAGCTTACTTCGGGTGATTGGGCGGTTGACGCGGTAGAGTATATCGATGAAAAAGCGGGCCAAGTGTACTTTACTGGCCGTAAAACCAAAGTGACTGAGAAGCAGCTGTACCGAGTTGCCTTAGCCGGAGGCCAAATAGAGTCTATTAGCCAGCGCAGCGGTATGCATTCACCGGTATTTGCTGACAGCAAACCTGTATATTTAGATTACTTTAGTAGTTTGTCGCAACCGCCGCAGGTGAGCTTGCATGATCAAAGTGGCAAGCGTCTCGCTTGGGTTGAGCAAAATGAAGTGAAAAAGGGCCATCCTTTATTCGACTACTTTGGTCTTTGGCAGTTGCCAGAATTTGGTGAACTAAAAGCTGAAGATGGCCAAATGCTGCAATACCGTATGTTCAAACCAACCAACTTTGATGCTAATAAAAAGTATCCGGTTGTGGTACGGGTTTATGGTGGGCCTCATGCGCAATTAGTGGTCAATAGCTGGAGTCATCAAGACTACTTTACTCAGCATCTATTACAGCAAGGTTATATTGTTTATCAGCTAGATAACCGTGGATCAGCACACCGTGGCACTAAGTTTGAGTATGTGATTTACAAGCAGCTTGGCGAAGTTGAAGTCAATGATCAAAAGGTGGGTGTGGACTACTTACGTACTTTGCCTTACGTCGATAGTGACAACATTGCTATCTATGGTCATAGCTATGGCGGCTATATGGCATTAATGAGCCTATTTAAAGCGCCTGACTACTTTAAAGCGGCCATATCTGGTGCGCCAGTATCTGACTGGGCTTTATACGACACTCACTATACTGAGCGTTATATGGGCGATCCTAAAACCAATGCTAAAGGCTATGAGGCCAGTAGTGTGTTGCCATACGTTGGCGGCTATAAGTCGGGATTGCTGATGTACCACGGTATGGCCGACGATAACGTGTTATTTGAAAACAGTACTCGTGTTTATAAAGCTTTGCAGGATGAAGGCAAGTTGTTCCAGATGATCGACTACCCGGGCTCTAAGCATTCGATGCGTGGCGAAAAGGTACGAGTACATCTGTATCGCTCATTGGCAGACTTCTTGGACCGTGAACTTAAAGGCAATTAATCACAGCGTGATTTTTCGGATTAATTGAGTTTGGCGTTTCACTTTAAAAGCACTTATTGATTAATTTATATTAATAGTAAGTGCTTTTTTTATGCGTTTATGTTTCTCAGTTTTGCATAGTTTTTATTAACTATATTAATAGGATAGTAGGTGATACTTCAGCTGAAATTGATTCGATTCTACTTCAAGCTCATAAGGTTATATATTTTCTAATCCCTGAATTAATCTAAATCTAATTTCCAACCACAGTTTTATAAGTATGCCGTGCGGTAAGTTTGTTTGACTGAAATTGAATATAAATATCACTGCTTAATTAGGGAGAAGCTAAGTTTGCTATTACTTCAGTAATTGCGTAATTGGGTCAATATAGGCTAATGGTAATGATGAGCTTTAAATTGGTGGTTAGTTTACCGCACGGATTACGGTAAATATGGATTGCTGATATTTTAGTGGTTTTATTTAAGAGATAAAAAAAACCAGTCATATGACTGGCTTTTTAATATGAGTATATCGATATTTTACCGATATAAAGGCTGGAATTTAGTCTTCCAAACTACCGCAGAAACGGTAACCTTCGCCGTGGATAGTTGCGATGATTTCTGGCGTATCAGGTAAGCTTTCGAAGTGCTTACGGATGCGACGGATAGTCACGTCAACAGTACGGTCGTGTGGTTTAAGCTCACGGCCAGTCATCTTCATTAGTAGATCTGCACGGCTTAGGATCTTGCCTGGGTTCTCTACAAAGTGAAGCATAGCGCGGAATTCACTACGCGGTAGCTTGTAAGACTCACCTTGTGGGCTAACTAGAGAACGGCTGTTGATTTCAAGGCTCCAACCGTTGAAACGGTAGAACTCAACTGCGCTTTTCTCTTCTGAATCTGTACCTGTGCTATTAACGCGAGTTAATAGGTTACGAGCACGGATAGTTAATTCACGTGGGTTGAATGGCTTAGTGATATAATCATCTGCACCAATTTCAAGACCAAGGATCTTATCAACTTCGTTATCACGGCCTGTTAGGAAGATTAGACCGATGTTATTAATTTCACGAAGTTCACGAGCTAATAAAAGACCGTTCTTACCTGGCAAGTTAATATCCATAACCACCAAGTTAACTTTGTTGTCTTGCATAGCCTTATGCATTTCAGCGCCGTCATTGGCTTCAGTTACCACATATCCTTCCGCTTCAAAAATACTTCTAAGTGTGTTTCTTGTTACTGCTTCATCTTCAACAATAAGAATGTGCGGGTTTTGCATATTAATTACCTAATGTCTGTCTATTTCTAACCATGAGTATAATAAAGTTTATACTCCATCTAGTTATGCTGATAATTCACTGATACACGTAGGTGCTTTCAAATCTGGTTCGAAACAGCAACACACTGCATGCGCTAGCAAAGTATGGGTATCTCACATATGGAAAAATGCGAACTGCTTACACTTCGATTAACAATAGTAGAAAAAAGTTCCTTAGCTACCGTTTTTTATGAAGTTTAAATGTTAAATCAAACATAGTTCACATTTGATACAGCTGTGTGGATTACGCTTCTGTCTGTTTCTAGTATATGTAACAAAATGTGTTCGTTACATGTATCAGAGTGAGCTAATCAACATCCGCTATTGTACTCGTTTTAGGCATTTGTTAACAAATGAAATGTTAACAAAATTCTACGATGATATGATTTAGATCACTATTTGGTTTGTATCTAATTGATTATAAAGGAAGTAACAGATTCTTAATCTGTGATTCATATCACGAGTCTGGGCAGTGCTAACGAGTTTGCTATAATAATTGCACCTTAATTGGAGAATTTGTTAGCAATGAATAACTCAGTCGACAGCCTCTGGCATTACTACCAACAAACTGAATTCCTGTTTACACAAATGCTTTCTACGCAACTATCATTTGCGATCATCACTGCATATAACCCTAAGGGACAAGTGCTGTCAGCTTGTCAAAATGGCTTGTTGGACCGCAAGCTGCAGAATGAAATAAACAGTTTAGGTTTGCCTTATCGGGCAATGATCGGTGCCTCACAAGATAGAACTCATATGGAAAAAAGCTGGGCGGTGGCGATTGATAAAGCCGCAGCGATCCGTTTGGGTCGTTTGTTTAATCAAAACGCTATCTATTACGTTGAGGCTGATAATTTGCAATTGGTGCCGTGCTTGATGGCCAAAGAAGAAACTTTATTGGGCGCATTTTCGCCACGGGTGAATCGAGTGTTAGATCTGCCTGATATTGAGTAAAACTAAAACAGCTTAGATTTACGTTGACTTAATTGATTAAATTTTGATATTTTTCAGTTTCTTATTTTTGTATGCAAAATAAGCATTGTTTGTATCGAAAATGAGTGCAGAAGAGGAGCGCTAACTAGGTAGTAAGTTTAAGGGACCAAACCCGTTGAGAACTTATGAGGGAGATTAGCGCCGAGATATTCAAGTAATTTGGTTATGTTTGAATGTTGGTCGTACAGGCTGAATCCTGGCGATTGTCACCGGTATTTTTATGGTGGAGAGCTTCTGGTGACTGTCGCTGTTTCCCATCTTTTGGGGTGCAATATAAAGCACCAGGCTCTTCGAACGAAGTTAGTTCGGAGCTTATTCATGTTTGTTTTAAATTTAATTTGTGGTACCCAGTCTTGTTCGTTTCCTGCTCTACAGGAGGCGGTATTATGTCGTTAAATTCTAATAGTAATCTAACTGTTGCTAAGTTTGGTGGAACCTCTGTTGCCGACTTTGACGCAATGCAGCGCTGTGCCGATATTATTATCGCCAACCCACAAACTCGGGTCGTTGTGGTCAGTGCCTCAAGCGGTGTGACTAATCAGCTGGTTGCGTTAACTCAAGAAGATACCAGTGCTGAGCAATCGAAAGCTTTGATCAAGCAGATTGCGTCGATTCAATATCAAATTCTAGATAGACTGCAGAATCCCGGTGATATTGCTGCCAAAATTGACCGTATATTGAGTCATATCTCCACTTTGAATGAGCGTCTGAAATTGACTCGCAGCAAAGCGGTAATAGACGAACTTCTATCCCAAGGTGAGGCTTGCTCTTCGGTATTTTTTGCTGCGGTACTGCGCGAAAAAGGCGCGAGTGCTAGCGCATTTGATGTGCGTCAAGTACTACGAACAGACAGTCACTACGGTAAAGCTGAGCCACAAATCGAAATGATTGCTGAATTGGCTCAGGCACAATTGCAACCATTATTGCCATCGCAAGTTATCGTAACCCAAGGATTTGTTGGTGCAGACGCTGAAGGTAACACCACAACGTTAGGTCGTGGTGGCAGTGACTACTCTGCCGCTTTGCTTGCTGAAGCATTACATGCCGATGCGGTAGAGATCTGGACAGATGTAGCAGGGATTTATACCACCGACCCAAGACTTGCACCTAATGCCAGCCCAATCGCTGAAATTAGCTTTAATGAAGCGGCAGAGATGGCAACTTTTGGCGCTAAGGTATTACACCCCGCTACAATCTTGCCAGCGGTACGACAAAAGATTCAGGTCTTTGTTGGTTCTAGTTGGGCACCAGAGCAAGGCGGAACTTGGATCCGCCATAAAGTTTCGACCGAGCCTGTCTATCGTGCAGTGGCGCTGCGCCGAGATCAAACGTTGTTAAATTTACATAGTCTACAAATGCTTCATGCCCAAGGTTTCCTAGCGGAAACATTTGCTACTCTTGCTCGGCATAAGATCAGTGTTGATTTAATCACGACCTCTGAGGTGAACGTCGCTTTGACTCTTGATAAAACCGGCTCGGACTCGAGTGGCCAAGGTTTGTTAAGCGAAGCCTTACTGCAAGAGTTATCACAACACTGTCGGGTAAGAGTCGAAGATGGTTTAGCACTCGTGGCGGTGATCGGTAATAACATCGCCTCTACAGCTGGTGTGTGTCGTCGAGTATTTGAAGTATTAGAAACTTATAACGTGCGCATGATTTGCCAAGGTGCGAGCCCGCATAACCTTTGTATTTTGGTGGATGAAGCTGAGGCCGGTAATGTTATTCGTGCATTGCATGAAAACTTATTTGAAGCTTGATAGTAACCATTAATAGACTGAGGAACTGCAGACGTTATGAAGTTTAAGCAATCTAGCCTTACAGTTGGTGAGTTGGCTACAGGGCATGGGTTAAGTGTGCCGTTGTTTCACATAGCGGGTAAAGATAGCCAAGCACCTAAGGTGTTTATTCAAGCCAATGTACATGGCGCTGAAGTGCAGGGAAATGCGGTTATTTTTCAGTTAATGAAAAGGCTTGAGCAAATGGATGTGCAAGGGGATGTCACTATACTTCCCTTGGCAAATCCTTTGGGCATTAACCAAAAGAGCGGTGAGTTTACCCTTGGCCGCTTTGATCCGATAACCGGTGTCAATTGGAATCGCGAATACTTGGATCATCAAATAGATGTTGCTAGTTGGTATCAGCGTCATTGTGAATTAGATGATAAAGCCTTGATTGCTGCTTATCGTGCAGAGCTTATTGCTTCTTGTGATGCACATTTAAATCAGCAATGGGGGGTGACCACAGGCAAACGCCTAGCGGTTACCTTGCAACAATTAGCACATCAAGCGGACATTGTGATTGATCTGCATACTGGGCCTAAGTCGTGCAAACATATGTACTGCCCTGAGTATGATGTTAATGCAGCAACCTTATTTTCAATTGCTTACACTTTAGTTATCCCTAATGAATTTGGTGGTGCTATGGACGAAGCGGCGTTTTGTCCTTGGTGGCAATTAACCGAACATATCAATGCAGTAGGTGGTGATTTTCAGGTGCCTGTAGTTGCATTTACGTTGGAACTTGGCAGCCAAGAACTGATTGATTTAGACGATGCCTTAACTGACGCTCATGGCATATTGGCCTATTTAAGTCACAGAGGCGTCGTGGCTGATAAGGTCGAGCCGGCTCAAATGCCAAGGTATGGCTGTTATTTAAAAGATTATAAGAAGTATCATGCGCCAACGGCTGGCCTTGTTGAATACAAAGCTCGCCTTGGACATATACTTTATTCTGGTGAGACATTAGCAAATGTTCTAAGGCTGGATCGCTTTGGCACTAATGAAGAGTTAACAGAGCTAGTGTTAAATCAGGACTGCGTTCCTATCTTACATTTCGCTTCAGCGTCGATCTATCAAGGCACTGAGCTATATAAGGTGATGACGAATCTGTTTGAACTGAATTCGTAATTTTAGCTTTACATATAGATGCATTTGTATCTGTTTTTGTTTTTATATTGTTAATTTTTTGTTTGCCGGCTTATTTCTGTTGTGATACTAATGTTTTTCGCCTAAGTCATATGTGCTATTTGATGAAGTTGTTGTAGTGCATTTTTCTAACTGGAAGGCTTTGGTGACATGAAAGCAGGATAAAACAATAAAAACTTGCAAGTATTTAAGGAATTGACAAGTGAAAACAAAAATAGCAATTGCAGTATCAGCTGCTATAGTCACAATGTCTGCTAGTGCGCTAGCTGCACAATCTGATTATAATCAACAAATTACTAAGTTAAATAACTCAGGATCAGCTAGAGCAAATATTGCTGTGGTAGATTCAAAATCAGCCGCTTACTCACAAAATCAAGTAGTTAGACAAAACGCGGTATTCACTCCAGAACCCAACCTTGATTCAGGCGTTTATCGATATTTTGTTCGCTTAATTGAAAGCCCGGTCGCGCTCTATCAAGGTGGTATTGAAGGTTTTCAGGCAACGTCTTTAGAAAAAGCGCCAGGTAAAAATGGTAAGTTAGACGTAACTAGCGCAGCGGTAAAATCTTACCGTTCATTCCTATCTTCAAAGCAAGATCGTGTGATTCAAAAGGCTAACGCAGTACTTGGTGAACTAGACGTCAAGCAAAGAACAACACTGGCCTATAACGGTCTTGTCGTTGAAATGACTCAAGCACAAGCTACTAAATTAGCTACAGTCGCTGGTATTGCCAATATCCAACGTGAAATTTTACGTAAGCCAATGACTGACTCAGGCCCTGCAATCATTAAAGCACCTTCGGTGTGGAGTGGTGAAGCGACAGGCACAGAAAGCAAAGGTGAAGGCATGATTGTCGGTATTATTGATACTGGTATCAATACCGATCATCCTTCTTTCGCTGACGTTGGCGGTGATGGTTATGATCATACTAACCCTTGGGGCCCAGGCGTTTATTCTGGTGATTGTTCAGCTGACTTCCCTGAGCTTTGTAACGATAAGCTGATCGGTGTTCATAGTTGGCCAGCGATCACCGATCAATATTTAGATTATGACATTGATGTGCCTGCCAATGGTGAAGATTATAACGGCCACGGCTCGCATACCGCTGGTACAACGGCAGGTAACGTATTAATTGATACTAACGTACCCAATGTTGATGGCGAAGATACAGGTGTAGTATTTGATACTATCTCTGGTGTAGCGCCTCACGCCAATATTGTTTCATACCAAGTTTGTCTACCGGGTGAAAATGATGAAATTGGTTTTGCTGGCTGTTTCCCTTCATTAACGGTACTTGCAGTAGAGCATGCAATTGAAAATGGCGTTGATGCACTTAACTATTCAATTGGCGGCGGTTCTAGTAACCCTTGGAATGATGCCGACGCACTCGCGTTCTTATCGGCACGTAAAGCAGGTATTCACGTTGCGACATCTGCAGGTAACTCAGGTCCAGGCCCTGAAACAGTTGGTTCACCGGGTGATGCGCCATGGTTAACAACAGTTGCGGCTTATACTCATGACCGTGATTTTTCTGAAAAGAACATCGGTTCGTTCAGTGGCGGCGATACCGCAGCTCCAGAGGCGTTAACAGGTAAGGCAATGACTGGCGAATTCACAGGCTCTGTGGTTTATGCTGGTGACTTTGAAAATGCCAACGATCCAGATAATGATCCTGCGCAATGTTTAGAACCATTCCCGGCAGATACTTTTGCTGATGACACTATTGTAGTATGTGATCGCGGTGCGATTGCTCGTGTAGATAAAGGCCGTAACGTACTGGCTGGTGGTGCATCAGGCCTAGTACTTGCTAACCTACAAGGTGGCGCAGAGAGTGTTGTAGCCGATGCCCATGTGTTACCGGCGATTCATATCGATGCAGATAAAGGTGATGCGCTTAAAGCTTGGCTTGCTACTGGTGCCGACCATAAGGCAACAATTACAGGCACAGAAGTGGTTCAAGATGAAAAGCTAGCACGCATTGCTGCAGGTTTTACTTCTCGTGGACCTAACAAGTCTGTACCTGATGTCATTGCCCCATCGATTGCGGCGCCAGGAGTGAGTATTTTTGCTGCATACGCAGATCAACAATCTGCTGGCTTTAAGGAAAATCCAGATCCTAGTGATTATGGTTTCTTAAGCGGCACTTCTATGGCAAGTCCGCATGTTGCCGGCGCACTGACATTGCTGGCCAGCCTTCATCCTGAATGGACGCCTGCAGAAGTTCAGTCGGCATTAATGCTAACTGCTGATCAAAACACCTTAAAAGACGATGGTGTAACGCCATCTGATTTCTTTGATATGGGCGCAGGTTATGCCAACGTAGAAGCGGCGGCTAAAACTGGTCTAGTAATGGATGAAAGCTATGTCGATTATGTTAAAGCCGACCCTGCATTAGGTGGTCAGCCATCGCAAATTAACTTAGCGACTATTGCTAATGCTAAATGTGTGGGCGAATGCACTTGGACTAGAACTGTTAAAGCAACTAAAGATGGTTCATGGACTGCTAGTACTATGGGGGTTACTGATGGATTAGTGCTATCAGTTATGCCTGAGTCATTTGAGTTAAAAGCTGGTGAAACGCAGGAGCTTACTGTTACTGCTGATATTTCTGCAGCAAGTGCAGGTTGGAATTTTGCTAATATCAAGTTGATGGCTGAAGATATGCCTGAGGTTAAGTTACCTGTAGCCGTAAAAGGTGACTCTAACAACTTGCCAGCCAGCCTTGATATTACAGCGGGCAGAACTACTGGTAGCATCACCTACAGTGGTTTCACATCGACAGAGCTTACTGACATCAAAGCCGGAGTATATGATAAGTCTACTAATCTTATCGATCCAGTTACATTGAACGTACCTGAAGATGGTTTGGATTATGTAGCAATGAACTTCCCTGCATTAGCCAACGTGGTTATTTCTATCTCTTCAGAGACTGCACCAGATGTTGATTTGCGCATTTTAGATGCCACATTCACTAAAATTGGTAGCAGTGCTGGCCCTGATTCAAACGAGTCGGTTGCCTTTACAAATCTACCTGCAGGTACATATTACCTAGTGGTTGATGGTTATACAGCATCGACTCCAGGTGGTACCGATGAAGTCACTATGAATATTTCATCAATTCTACCTACCGATGAATCACTGAGTGATAACATCAATGTAGCGGTAGATGAAGCTGAAGGCGAGTTCAGTCTGACTTTCGATTGGAATACCGATACTAATACTTCAGGTATTTTGATTTTGACATCAGGCGATCAAAGCAGCGAAGTGCAAGTGCCATTAAATATCACTCGTAAGAATGATGTCACTCACTTCCATAGTTTAGCTGATGCGATGACTGCTGGTGTTGCAAGTCGTGTTGGTTTTAACGTGGCGCCAAACTTTAGTGATGAAGACAAAGAGTATTCATTCTCTGCACAAATGTCTGCAGGCCATAAAGTTGCCAATATTTCAAATGGTGGTGTACAAGAAGGCAATACCATTACTTGGACTGTTGTACAGGAAGCGTCTTCAGGTGAGGCAATGGTTGTTGGCTTCGATTTGATCCCAACAAAAGCAGGTTCTGCATATGCGATGAAACTTACCAACTCGTTTGGTGATGACATGGTAGAGGAAACGGTTAAGTTTGGGGTATCTGAAGTAGCACCTGTGGCAGTTTTAGATGCACCTAAAGTTGCAATCGCTAGACGCAGTGTAACTATGGATGGTTCTGGCTCATTTGATGGTAATGATGACGAATTGACTTACAAGTGGGTTCAGCTTAGCGGTACTCCAGTTGAATTTAATGCATCATCAGCTTCATTTAGCTTCTTGGCTCCTGATGTAAAAGTTTCTGGAGATACATTATCGTTTGAACTAACGGTTTCAGATGCAAATGGTAATTCAGATTCTACAAGCGCAAGCTTCCCTGTTGAGTACCAGAGGCCTTACGAATCAAGTGATGGTGGTAGTCTAGGTTGGTTTACAACTTTGTTATTACCGCTTGCTTGGTTAAGAAGAAAAAAGAAATCTTAATATTTAACTTAACTGAAAAAGGCTAACAATTGTTAGCCTTTTTTTTGCTTAATGGTATCGCAAACTACGGCTTAACCGCCCGTACAATCGGGTTTTGTAGGCTAATCAAGGTTTCTGTTGATTGGATTTCATCAATTGACTGGATGCGATTAATCAAAACATGCTGCAAACCATCGATAGATTGGCACATTACCTTTACAAATACACTGTAGTTACCTGTGGTGTAATAAGCTTCCACCACTTCTTCTAATGCGTTCAATTTTGAGATTGCCGCAGGGTAATCACCAGCACTTTTTAGATTAATACCAATGAAACAACATACGTCGTAGCCTAGTGCTTTGGGATTTACGGTGATCTGTGCGCCAGTAATGATCCCAGCTTGTTTCATTTTTTCGACGCGAACATGGATGGTACCCGCACTCACACCAAAGCGTTTGGCAAGCTCGGCAAAAGGGGTTCTTGCCTCTTTCATTAAGGCAGATAAAATTTGGTTATCGAGTGAATCTCTTTGAAATGGAGCTTCCATAATAAATACGTTAATTGCTTAGAGGTTAGTTAAGTAATTTACGTATTTTGTGCACAATATTCTACTGATTTATCGATTAACGTAATGATAAGGTGATATTGCTAGCTTATTTGCTTTAAAGGTGGCGGGCATATAACGAGTGAGGCAACAAAAGCACCAAAAATGGCTGATGCTTTTGTTTGTCTTACATACAGTAAGGGGAGACTATTGTTCACCTTCAGCATGCATAAAGGGGGCATCACAGCTAAAAGTCATCGGCTCTTTAGTGTATGGATGACTAATTGTTAGTGATTGGGCGTGTAGCAATAATCTCGGTGCTAAACGTTTGGCTAACGGATCGGCATAAAAGTTATCACCTAAGATTGGGTGACCTAAAGCCATCATATGTACTCGAAGCTGGTGTGAGCGACCAGTAATTGGGGTTAGCTTAACTAAGGTTGAACGTTTGCCATAGCTAATCACTTCATAGTGGGTTTCCGATGCTTTACCTATTTTATGATCAACTTTTTGTTTAGGTCGGTTTGGCCAGTCACAAATTAGCGGTAAATTAATCGTACCATGAGACTGCTTTACATGACCCGCTACGCGAGCGTAGTAGGTTTTCTTGGTTTCTCTATCTCTAAATTGGCGTTTTAGTTCAGATTCAGCACTGCGGATTAATGCCACTACAATAACACCTGAGGTTGCCATATCTAAGCGATGCACAATTTTGGCGTGAGGGAACTCTGCAAGCACTCGAGTGTATGTACTGTCTGCATGGGCTGGATCGCGCCCAGGAACAGATAGCAAACCTGACGGCTTATTTACCACCATGATGTCTTTATCTTGATGGAGGATTTCAAGCCAAGGTGAAGTCGGTGGAGAGTAGACAAAATCAGTCATGAGGCAGCCCTATTAATAATGCGGCGGCAAAGATACCTCTTTGCGACTTATCCATGCAAGTAGATTTAAGATTAATAGTCTATCGGATCTATGAAAAGCTGTTACCGTTAACGTGCATGATAGCAAAGGTCCACACTACGAAGGCGAGTGCACAGTGGATTAGCGCATAAAAAGACTGGTCAAGGCGTCCCATACTTTTTGCATCCCAAATGAGTAGGCCGTGCAATAAGATAACAATTGGAAATAGCGTTAATAGCGGATATAAACTCAGCACACTAGCATCACCAAAGACGAAGCGGCTAACCAGAGCCCAGACGACCATTAAGCCAGTGATTATCGGTGGGAGTGCGACTCGATATTGTTCTGGATATGGAAACATACTAGGCCTCTACATTTATGCTGAGTAATAACTACATCATCTAATGGGCGCTATACTTTTGGCTTTTGAGCAATGATCTGCGCCTTATAACTTGCCGTAGGTAAATCACCGAATAGATCTTCAGCGTAATGCAGGCAGTTCCAGTTAGCAAATATTGCTTGTAATTCACCCAGTTTCAGTAAAAAGTTTGGGTTTCTTGGCCTACCAATCTCAGCCTGTTTGGTCGTGAAAGTTTCATAAATGATATAGCCGCCGGGCTTAATAGTATCAATGATTTGCGGCAGTATAGGCCGGTGTAGGTAATTGAAGACTAATACTATGTCATATTGCTGTAGCGGCAGTGGTGGCGCGCTACCATCTTCAAGATCCCACTCTAGCTGCTCTGCATTTATAGTGGTTTTAGGCAGGTCCAACCTTGATAAATCTCGGTCAAGGTAGCTAACGCTGCAGCCATTATTGCTAAACCAAACGCCGTTGCGGCCACTGCCACAGGCCAGATCGAGAACTCTTAAATTGCTTGGCACTTTACCTAACAGTTGAGCAAATTGGTCGATGAGTTCAGCATTATTCATTGGGTTAGCCTTTTATTTCTTTTTTGCCACCAATACGGCGTCCATGAACGATAGAGAAGTGGCGTAGTCCAGACGGCCCATGAGAGACAACGACGGAGAGCAGTACGACTGTAATTAATAGTTCTGGTTTGTAATTTGCCAGCGGAATAAACAACAGTAGTAAGCCGATTTTGACTAAAGTCAGCACGCCTTTTAGTTGAATTAGCCAACGCCAATCGCGAACAATTTCCCAAATCATTAGCGTTGAGCCTGTTGCCATTGCCATAATCCAGTAGGTTGACCACTGCTCTTGAGGCACGTTGAGTAATATTCCGCCGCCAGCGCCCGTGACCCCGAGGATATGTAACGCACGCAGAGCCGTTTTTGAAAGGCGATGTACGATAAATTGCTTTTCAGAGAGTTCTTTTCTAGCCATTTTGATGTTTTTTGACAATGTCTTGTCAGTAAATATTATCAGGTATTGGCTAATTAAAAAGTGCGCAGTGATCACAGCCAGACCTTAGGCTTAAATTATCTACAGTTAATAAGCTCGAGCTCGATTTAACCTAATATTGTGAAGCAGTTATCTATACCACTTTATAGATACTGTTATGCTAATAAACATATGCTTACTCCGTGCTGCGACCGTTTTTCCATGCTCAACCATTAGCAGCACAGATTTAAATGAGCCTCAGAGAGTATCCTCGCTCTAAAAAGGTTTATTTATATTAAGCTGAAAAGCGAGCTGTCAGGGCTCGCTTTTTATTTTGTCGACATTCACTTTCGCAATTTCGCCACGCTTGAGCCTTATCAAGACAAATCTGCCTATATCGCATAGACTGTTCAAGTTTACTTCCTCTTTTAGCTAAGGTATCTACTATGAAAATAGGCTTTTTTAGCGCCAAGCATTACGACATGCAGCATTTTGATCGTACCAACTCAGCTTTTGGGGCTGCTATTGAGTATTTTGATTACCGTCTTTGTATGCAAACCGTCAAGCTTGCCGAAGGCTTTGAGGTTATTTGTGCGTTTGTGAATGATTCTTTGTGTGAAGAAGTCTTGATTGAATTGGCCGCTGGTGGCACCAAAATTATTGCAATGCGCTGCGCTGGGTTTAATAACGTTGATTTAGCTGCTGCAGCCCGTTTAGGTATTAAAGTGGTTAACGTACCTGCATATTCTCCAGAGTCGGTTGCTGAACACACTGTTGCGCTAATGCTGACCTTAAACCGTAAAATCCATAAAGCTTACCAGCGTACTCGTGACGCAAATTTCTCCCTTGAAGGCTTAGTGGGCTTTAATATGCATGGCCGTACTGTAGGAGTTATCGGAACGGGAAAAATTGGATTGGCAACTATCAAGGTGTTGCTTGGCTTTGGCTGTAAAGTCATTGCCCATGATCCCTATCCGAATCAAGCCGTAATTGACTTAGGTGTTGATTATCTGCCATTAGCCGAGCTGTACCCTTTGTGTGATGTCATCAGTTTGCATTGCCCGTTAACAGCTGAAAACCATCATTTACTCAGCGAGCAAAGCTTTAGTCAAATGAAACCTGGTGTAATGGTCATTAACACTAGCCGTGGTGGATTACTTAACGCACTCGATGCTATGGAAGCGTTAAAAACGGGTCAGCTAGGCTCTTTAGGCTTAGACGTTTATGAAAATGAAAAAGAACTGTTTTTTGAAGATAAGTCGAGTGAAATTATTCAAGACGATGTGTTTAGACGCTTATCAGCCTGCCACAACGTGATTTTTACTGGTCACCAAGCTTTTTTAACCGAAGAAGCACTGGGGGCGATAGCTCATACAACGTTAAGTAATGTTAAGCAGCTTCTTGCTGGAGAAGCGTGCCCGAACCAATTGTAATTATGACTGCGAGTTGGCAGCGCGCTGAGCTGCCAACATCAGTTTATTTATAATAGATTGCATTATCTAAGCTAGGTTTGAGCGGACCCCCTCGAACTGTCAACAACTTCAACATAAGAAAAGCGACTAAGGAAAGCCGATGATCATTACCCAAGAAGTCCATGATATTGATACCGCGACAGGCCCTATGCGCACCTATCTTTATCGTCCCGATAGTGAAGGCCAGTTTGCGACGATTATTTTCTATTCAGAGATTTTTCAACAGACGGCGCCAATTGCTCGTGCTGCCGCAATATTAGCTGGTCACGGCTTTGTGGTGTTGGTTCCTGAAGTTTTTCACGAGCTAAACCCAATCGGTACCGTGCTTGAATATGATGATGTCGGTAAAGATAAAGGTAACGCTGATAAGTTTACTAAGCCGTTAGAGCAACATGATACAGATACTGAGGCTTTGGTTGATTTTGCCCGCAGCATGAGCTTTTGTAGCAGTAATATTGGTAGCATGGGGGTATGTATTGGTGGGCATTTGGCTTACCGAGCGGCACTGAACCCTGATATTCAAGGGGCATTTTGCTTATATCCAACCGATATTCACTCAAATACTTTACCTTGTAACCAAGGCAATGATTCATTGAGTCGTACAGGGGAAATTGCAGCAGAGTTAGTATTGGTGTTTGGTAAGCAAGACCCACATGTATCAGGAGAAGGGCGTAAACTGATTTATGACAAACTTGAGGCGACTGATCGCAAGTTTAACTGGTTAGAAGTCAATGCTCAGCATGCTTTTATGCGTGATGAGGGCGACAGATATGATCCCGCTTTAGCTTTGCAAATGTATTTGCAGGCGGTGGCATTTTTTCAGCGCACCCTAAAGTAGTTGCTATTAGCAAAAAAAAGGGGCGAGTCATCACTGACTCGCCCCTTTTTATATGCAGTTGGTTATTAACCTTGTTGGTAAGCAGCTAGCTCTGCAGTGCTTACACGTGCAATAAACGCATTGTCTAAGTAGAAGTTAACGTGGTCGTTATCTTTAACACCAGACATGATTTGTTGGCTGCCATCTTCATACACAAGAGTCATAGCCAAAGTGTTTTCGTCAGTTGCAACCATTGATGCGCTAGTTAACTTAACGTTTTTTAGTGGAGCAGTAGTCAAATCACCATCAATGTGCTGGTTTACTTTGAAGATCGCTTCAACTGGCATATCAACAACTGCAGGTGAACGACCAGTGATTGGGTTAGTACCCGTCCAGAATTCAATGCTGTTAACGATAAATAGATCGCCAGTTGCAGCGAAGCCATAGATCGGGCTAAGTAGCATAAATAGGCCAGCACGGCCGTAACGGTTATCAACAGCGCTTAAGTTAGCTTTAGTTACCATAGCGCTTAGACCCATTTGGCCCATACAGCCGGTTAATTGAGTGCTTAATACTGCTGTTAGCACGATAGCTGAAATTGTCTTTTTCATTGGTATATTTGAGTGAATTGAGATTGGCGCTGATTGTATGTAACAGTAAAAAATGAAATGCGACCAAGCTCGCAATTCTGGGTTGGTAATTTGTTGTGATTGTGGTTGTTTTGCTGGGGTTTGTTTGTTAGCTGTGAGCCGTGTTCATTAGTTTGTTTGACTGTATCGTTTTTTGGTGAAATTGGAGTTATTTGTTGGCTGTGCCGTTTTACCCTCAGCTAACAACGAGGCATTTTACTCATGGGTAAATTGACCGCATAATAGCGCGCCTATTACTGGAGAGCGCATGTCAGATTATCAAGTTTTACATCAAACCCAAGATGAATACGGTCCACTTATCGTTTTAGAAGATAAACAAACGCGGATCTTAGCTTTTGGTGAAAATGATGAGCAAAGTAAATTACTCAAGGCTACGCCGCATATTCCGCAGCACACTTATGTGCAAGCTATGTTATTGGTACTGCTATATAGCCAACCTAAAAGCGCAATTGTACTAGGACTTGGTGGCGGTGGTCTTATTCACGCACTGCGCCATTTCGATGCCGGGATCAAACTTACAGCTGTAGAACTAAGAGCTGAAGTGATCGAACTGGCAAAGCGCTACTTTCAATTACCACTCAGTAAAAAGCTTAAAGTTGTTCACCAAGATGCCAAACATTTTTTAGCGGCAGCAGAACATAAACGAGTTGATGTGGTGTTTACTGATATATACAGCGCCGATGGCGTCGATGCCGCGCAGGTATCTGAAACCTTTATTGCCCAGTGTGCAGCTCTGATAAAAGCCGATGGTTACTTGGTACTGAATTGTTGGAAGGAGCATAGTCAAAATCGTGAACTTTTAGGGTATCTCAATATGCACTTTGCTGAGGTGCGCGCTTGTTTGACCGGTAGCGGCAACTGGGTGGTGCTTGCTGGTAAGGCTAAACATGAGATCAGCGCTAGCGGCTTAAAGAGCAAAGCGCAAGCGTTATCACAGCAGTTGGACTTCCAACTTGGCCGCTCGTTGACCCGGTTTGATATATGGGAGTAAGGTTAGTTGCTCAAGCTTATTGTTCATGATTAGCACAGCCTTACCTGCTTGATTGAATCAATCCCACTAGCCGTATCAGGCGCTAGTGGGTCATGATTAACACTGTTAATCGATTTTTCTACAGTTCCCCCTAAAAAGCGCAGATTGTCCAACTGTTTTTTCGTTCAAATCACAGCTAACTACCTAATATCATTGAGTTGTTAATCTTATTCGGAATTATCGATTAGGATGATAGCTTTTACTCGTTATGACAAATCGGTTTTCTCGACTACTATGCTTACATCGAAAACGAACTGGCTTTAAGAGACTCATCATCACTCATCTCAGTTTGTTGAATTTAAAGAAAAAGTATTTTTATTTTTTATTATTAAAATGGAGCATTACATGCATCAGTCAATCATCAACTCTACAATTAAGCCATTTTCAGCAACAGCATTCCACAACGGTGATTTCCACCCTGTGACTGAGCAAGATTTACTAGGTAAGTGGTCAGTTGTTTTCTTCTACCCAGCAGACTTTACCTTTGTATGTCCTACTGAACTAGGTGACATGGCTGACCACTACGAGAAGTTACAATCTATGGGCGTTGAAGTTTACTCAGTATCAACTGACACTCACTTCACTCATAAAGCATGGCATGCAAGCTCTGACACAATCGGTAAAATCAAGTACCCAATGATTGGTGACCCAACAGGTACTATCACACGCAACTTTGGTGTGATGATTGAAGAAGACGGTCTAGCACTTCGCGGTACATTTGTTATCAACCCAGAAGGTGAAATCAAAGTCGCTGAAGTACATGACCTAGGTATCGGCCGCAGCGCAGCTGAACTTGTTCGCAAAATCCAAGCGGCTCAGTATGTAGCTACTCACGACGGTGAAGTTTGCCCAGCAGCATGGCAGCCAGGTGAAGAAACTCTTGCACCATCAATCGACCTAGTAGGTAAGATTTAAGGGTAAAAGATTAAGGTATTTAATGGTCGCGTTAGTAAGCCCCACCCTTACTAACGCAAGCTTTAACCATTAACTGATTTCATCTCCTTAATATTTTGTTCAGCCTTGCTTCCCCCCTGATGTTGAGGCTGAACAACTTTTACTGTTAACCCTAACCACAGCAATACTTTTTTATTTTTATCACTTTTTATTTTTGTTACTTCTAGGCGCTGCTTGCGATATCGGCTGCCTCTAGAACAAGTATTGAACAACTGAATCGGATTATTTAGGAGTCATCATGTTAGATGCAAACGTAAAGAACCAACTGAATACTTATTTGCAAAACCTCAAGCATCCAGTTGAGCTGCTTGTATCGGCAGATGACAGCAAAAAAGCGCAAGAGCTTAAGTCACTGGCAGCAGATATTGATAGTTTGTCAGCGCTTATTTCTGTAACAGAGCAGCAAGGTGAGCGTACGCCATCAATGACAGTCGTTAACCCAGCATTAGGTTCACAAATTACTTTTGCTGGCCTGCCTATGGGACATGAGTTCACGTCTTTAGTGCTTGCGCTACTACATAGCGGTGGTCATCCAATTAAACTTGATAGCGATATTATCGAGCAAATCCGCCAGCTACCAGGTGAGTACCGCTTTGAAACCTATGTGTCGCTAAGTTGCCAGACTTGCCCTGAGGTTGTGCAAGCGCTGAACATGATGGCAGCGATTAACCCTAACATTACTAACGTGATGATTGATGGCTCTTTATTCCAAGATGAAGTAAATGAGCGCAATATTATGGCGGTGCCATCTGTTTATTTAAACGGTGAGCAGTTCTCTATGGGCGCAATCAGCACGGTTGAGATCTTAAACAAGCTAGACGTTAATGCTGCAGGTAGAAAAGCTGAGCAACTGAATCAAAAAGAGGCCTTTGATGTATTGGTTGTAGGCGGTGGCCCTGCGGGTGCATCGGCAGCAATTTACGCCGCACGAAAAGGTTTACGTACAGGTATTGTTGCAGACAAGTTTGGTGGTCAAGTTGCTGAAACTGTTGGTATTGAGAACTTTATCTCGGTAAAAGCGACAGAAGGCCCTAAGTTGGTGGCAAATCTTGAAGCACACGTACATGAATATGACGTAGATATTATGGATAACCAACGCGCACTAAGCTTAAAATCCGGCGAGTTGTTTGAGCTTGAACTTGAAAGCGGTGCGATGCTGCGTAGTAAAACAGTGCTTTTAGCAACAGGGGCACGCTGGCGCGAAATGAATGTTCCTGGTGAGCAAGAGTACCGCGGTAGTGGTGTGGCATACTGCCCACATTGTGATGGTCCACTGTTTAAAGGTAAGCGTGTAGCGGTGATTGGCGGCGGTAACTCAGGTATAGAAGCGGCAATCGATTTGGCTAATATCGTTGAGCACGTGACAGTACTTGAATTTGATAAATCATTGCGCGCAGATGAAGTATTGCAACGTAAAGCTAAGTCTATGGGCAATATTGAGATTATTACTCAAGCGATGACCACGGAAGTGACTGGTGATGGTAAGCGAGTTAACGGCTTAAACTACACTGATCGCGCAACCGGTGAAAATCATCATGTAGAACTTGCAGGGATCTTTGTGCAAATAGGTTTAGTGCCAAATTCAGAGTGGCTGAAAGATACTATTGATATGACAGCTCGCGGCGAGGTTATTGTTGACGCTAAAGGTGAAACCTCATTACCAGGTGTATTTGCTGCAGGTGATGTCACTAACTCAGCTTATAAGCAGATTATTATTGCCATGGGTAGCGGTGCAACCGCCTCTTTAGGTGCATTTGATTACCTAATTCGCCACAATGTTGATGATACAGCTAGTGACAATGTTGCAGCATAAAGTGATTAGTCGTTAGTATAAAGCCAGCAAACGCTGGCTTTTTTGTTAGATGATGATTATTTAATCTGCTACAGTCAAACAGCAGGGAGCGCGAATTGTTTAATGGAGAAAGACAACTGAACTCACATCGATATCAAGCGCAATTAAAGCGTGAGACTTTCACGATTTTAAAACGCGGTATTTTATGGGCGAGCTATGTCAGCTTAGCTCTGCTGTTTGTTGTGCTAGTGAATACTTACTATTTTGATAAAGAGTATTACGATGCGAGTATCCTGATTATCAAGTTTATACCGCTAACTTTGATTGTTGCTTTAGGTATATTTACCGCAAAAACTAAGGGTCTATTCAAAGTTACCGTGCATCAAACCTATTTCTATTTAGGCTTGTTGGTGAGTTCGTGGAGTTTAGTGCTGATTTCGCTGGCGTTATTGTCTGAGCAAAATATGCCGGGAGTCGAATCGCTTGCTGATATTTTAGTGCTAGTGTTTGCCTTAGCACTGTTTCCTAACCGCAATATTATGATCTTGGTGATTTTGCCCTTTTTGGCTTTTAGCGCTATGTATCACTCATTGCAGTTTTCTGAAGCGATAGTGTACCCGCTAACTAAGTTTTTGTGTTTTCTAGTGATTATTCTCTCAGGGCAAAAAATCATTTCAGGTTGGTTCTTTAAAGCGATAGTGCGCAATATCGAAAAGAAAAAACTATTAAGTCAGTTTAAGCGTTTAGCGCTGATTGATGGTTTAACTAACGTGAGTAATCGACGTCACTTTGATGAAGTGTTGTTACAAGAGTGCAAAGCGGCTAATCGTAATGAACAGCCTTTGAGTATTATCTTATTAGACATTGACTACTTTAAGCCATTGAATGATAGCTTAGGTCATCAAGTGGGTGATGAATACTTAGTTCAAGTTGCCGCTATATTAAATCAAGCCCTAGAGCGGCCGCGAGATTTAGTTGCAAGATACGGCGGAGAAGAGTTTGTTATGGTCTTGCCCGATACTGATTTAGACGGTGCAAACTGTGTGGCTGCTAAAGTTAAGCTACTGTTGAGCGAAGCTAAACTGAGCCATCCAAGCTCAGCTGTTGGCAAATATGTGACTGTTTCTCAGGGAGTGGCGCAGTGGCAAGAGCTGGAGCAGGCGAGTGCTTTATTGGCTAGAGTAGATGAGCTACTTTACCAAGCAAAAGCCAATGGTCGCGACTGCTATGTATCACAAACCCAGCCGCGGTCAGCCATGCAGGTAATTTAAGCCGTAGTATTGATATTGTGACCGGAATTACCAACCGGTGCCGGAGCCGCTTCTGGCACTGCTGCATTAATTAATTGCAGCGCAATATCGCCTTCAATTTTTTGCTGATCTTTTGCAAGTTGTGCCACTTTTACTCCAACCGCACCATGACTCATATTGGGCTGCAGGTTAGCACTCGATATTGTTACTGCCATATTCAACTCTACTTATTAGAAATGTTACTTATTTATCGGCGTTCTGCTCAATGACTTAAGTTTGTTTGTGTTACAGAGTGTATCTTTTTAAAGAAGGTCCTAGGCTCGAGGAAGAGCAGGTTCTAGGAAAAGCAAAGGGCAAAGGTGTTACAAACTAAGACGGCAAGAGTCGGATGGCCTGCAGCCTAGGGAACGTGACTGCATCACTAACGGAGCGCTGCGCTTACGGAAAGGCAAAGAAGGTTCGAGGAAGTGCTTTCCTAGGCGATAGGTTTTTATTCTAGAAAAATAAGGCCTTAGCTAAGGTGTTATCTAAGGCCTTAGTTTGCTGGGTTATGACTTTTTCGCGTTAACCTTTTCTAGGCTTTTACGTACTAACGTGATGATCACTGTGAGAATAATAGAGCTAAAGATCAGGCCTATTGCTAGTGCCACATTTTGCAGTGCAGTAGGATCTAGCGCTAACATACCACCTAAGCCCATCATCATGATGCCAGACATCAGTTTAAGGGTTTGCCCCTCTTTTTCAGTCAGTTTACGCTTGCCTAGTGACACACTGAAAGCAATCACAATCGCTGCCAGAGGGATAACATACACCACGTTGTACATGACTAGGTACATGTAGCGCTCAAACGTTTCAAGATCATGCATAGATAGCACGCTAGTGTAGATCATCGGGAAGCCAGCTGTGCATAGTAACTCATAAGCATTGGCTAGAATCGATAATACCACTGTGCCGGCAATCATCGCTGTCATGCTACTCGCGCTGGTTAATTTACCCATACGCTTAATCAAGCCTGTACGGTTCTCCGCTGACATAGACAAGGTGACTTCACCTTTAGTAAAGAAGTAATCTTTAATATTTATAGCACCTGCGACTAACGCCAACATGCCCGCACCAAGAATAATCCAGCCACCATCACTACCAGCGCCTAGTAGCTGGAAGATATTGAGCCATGCACTCATAAAGATAAAGTAGATAAAGCCGGAGAAAAATACGAAGATCCCGCCGACGATTAGCATGCGTGCTCGGCTTTTTGCGTTAACCATAATCGATAATAAAAATAGCAATACAAAGAATGCACAAGGGTTAAATGCATCGACGCCAGCAAGTACCACGGTAAGTAATGGCAGAGACATTTGCTCAGGGTGCACTACACCTACAAGTGGCAGCTCAACTGGTTGCACATCAGAGCTTGCTAACTCGCTGCTGGTATCTAAGCCTAAATCGCAAGTACCATCGCCACCGTCTTGGCTATCACTTTCACTACAGGTTGCAAATAAGCCGCCTGCTGCTGGCGCTGCAACTGTGTAATCGCCTTCAGTTTCTGGAGCAAGTTTGCCTCCCAATGAAACGTAGTATGACTTTAAACGCTGCACTAAAAACTCGCCTGTAACAGCTTGACTGCTGTAGCCAACTACCGCTTTTTCACCACTAGCAAAGTAGGGAACAGAACGTGCTTCAGTGCCAGTTTGTTTAGCTATTTTTTGCCAAGTAGCCATGGTATCAGCATCGGTGATCATATGATCTTCAACTTCAATCCAAGGGTAACGCTCTGGCAAGCTATCAATGAAAGGGTGAGCTTCTGCGCAGTGAGGGCAGGTTTTCGACCAAAAGAAATATAATTTAACTTTTAACTCACCTTGAGCGTTTGTGTAATGCCACAGACTTTGATCAATACCAGTGTTGGCATTAGCAACGCTTGGCATTGAGAGACAGGCAAAGACGAGAGTGATAAATAGCAATATGGATCTAGCCATAAGATCTCCAGGACAAGTTTGGAAACAGGTTGGTTGCTAGTATTTTACTTTAATGCGGTGGCAGTTTATGACGAGATGTTTCATATTTGCTAATGAAATCCCGAATATTTTACTTTTGTTAACTGGTACTAGTTTTAGGCAAGAAAATTAAACTTATTGCCATATTTATAATGACTTGATTATGTTTTTTTGATTAAGGGTTTGCTGATCTACTTGGGCGGGCACTTATATCTAAGTCAGATATGTTGTCAAACTGTAGTCATGCTAAAAGCTAAGCTATATTTTGTCCACAGCTTAGTTTAATTGAGGTTCTCTTTACTCTTTATTCAGGTATTGCTAATTCAAAGTCTAAAGCCAGCGGTGAATCTTGGGCTGGTGTTAGACTTTAAATTGTTTGCTAAAAACTCGGTAGCGCATGTGGCTTGCTTAGCTAGCCTTATTCATCTTTACTGGCAACTTGCATCGTCACTTCTTCTGCCTCGTCTGGGCACCAAGTCAGAGATACACTGCGATCAACATTAGTGCTAGCTGTGAGTATACGGGTAATAACTGGCGCGGGATATTCCGCTCTATTGAGGTAACTCTTTACCCGATCAATACGTCTTTCTGCCAGCCATTTGTTGTACTGTTGTGCCTCGGTTGAAAGTTGCGAGGGATCAACCCTAAACTCAAGTAACAAGTAACCTTGGTCTGATGCCGAAGTTTGGCTAAATGAGTCGAGTTGCTTGGCATATTGGCCGGCGAAATAAGAGCTATTTTTCGCATAAGGAATATCAAACACATGGTTTGCGTTATCGCATTGCGCCATTGCATTTGCTGACAATAGCAGCAAAAAAGCTGCGAGAGATTTCATCTTATACATCCTTGATAACATCAAAATCTTTTTATAAAAGCGTCTGCATTTTATCGTTGCAGAATTCTAGAAATTACGGGCAAGTTAAGCTATTGGTAACACAATTGCAATATTGTTTATATTCATTAGCTTAACTAGGGCTGCTTACAGCGTTCCTTTATTAAATGCGTCATTATATAGGCGCTGATAATCATCAATATTCATAGTAAGTTAGCCTGTAAATGACAGAATGTTGACTTTTTAAACAGCAACGATGGAACGATAAAATTTTTACATGTAAATAGTTAGCGGCACTAGCTTATTGAGTGCATAAATGATTGCAGAGCGAGATAAATCGATCGTTTATCTTAAGTGCTACGTAAGATTAGCTACAGGACTTGGCTTGATGGTTGAAAAACACATCACGGTTTGACTATCGTGTCGTTGTGACTAAAGATTTAGTCATTGATAGCAAGTTAAACTTGAGCTGTTACAGTTAGTTGAGGTTGTTTTAGGTTCAGCTAATTGCATAGTCAATTAGGCTATAAGTGATTAATGACGCTGTAAGGAGTGTGAATGGAAGCTGTAGATCTTGTTGTTATAGGCGGTGGTATTAATGGCGCCGGAATAGCTCAATGTGCAGCAGCTGCAGGTTACAGTGTGCTTTTGCTTGAGAAAGGCACAATCGCAGGGCAGACATCTGCCAACTCCAGCAAGCTTATCCATGGAGGGTTACGTTATCTAGAGTCTGGGCAGTTACCACTCGTGAGAAAGTCCCTTGCTGAGCGCAAAGCGCTGCTTAATCTTGCGCCATCGCTTGTTAACCCCATCCCATTTTATATTCCAGTTTATGAAAACAGCCGTCGTAGTCCATGGACGATTAGGGCCGGATTGAGTTTGTACGCTTTATTAAGTGAATTTGATGCCTTGGGGCAATTTAAGTCGATACCTTCAGTGCATTGGTCGAAAATTAAAGGCTTGAAATTACAAGGATTAAAAGCACTGTATCAATACTGGGATGCACAAACGGACGATAAACAGCTGACACAAGCGGTAGTAAAAAACGCGCGAACTCTTGGCGCGCAGGTCATTGAACATGCCAAATGCACATCAATAGAGCACTTAAACGGTCATTGTAAAGTGCATTACCAGTTAGTTGATGATGCCAATAGTGAAGTGGTAGAGGTTGAAGCGCTTGCTGTAGTTAACGCTGCAGGTCCATGGGTCAATGATGTGCTAGATAAGGTGCAACCGCAAATTGCAGCTGAAGCCATTGAGTGGGTACAAGGCAGTCACCTGCTGTTAGATATTCCGGCTAATGACGGCATCTTATATTTAGAATCCTGTTTTGATCAGCGGGTAATTTTTGTGATGCCGTGGAACGAACAAACCTTAATAGGCACCACCGAAATCGTACTTGAAGAATTGGTTGGCAAGCCAGAAATTACCGCAGCTGAAATCGATTACTTACTTGGAATATACCTGCACTATTTTAGTGAGTTTGGTGATGTCGACACATTAAAGACAAAAGTGGTGGACAGTTTTTGCGGCGTTAGGGTGTTACCGAAGCAGACAGGTAATGCTTTTGATAGGCCGAGAGACACCTTACAAAAAAGCCAAGCGAGTCATCCTAATTTGTTGAGCTTGTATGGTGGTAAGCTGACAACCTATAGAACCACAGCCACAGAAGCCTTAGACTGGCTTGAGCAGACGATAGGTGAGCGGCAAAGCTTAGCGGATTTTGATAAGTTATTCTTAGGTTAATCCTCTAAGTTATTTTGCCAACTGATACTTAGTGATGCTCCCTTTAGTGTTTTTGAACGCTCTAAATGAAGTGTCCCTTGGTGCCATATTGCAACTTTCCTTACGATATACAAGCCAAGCCCATAGCCTGAGTTATTACTTTGCTTTTGATCTCTAGCAAAGGCTAAAAACAGTTCTTCACCTTTATTACCAAAACCTGGGCCATCATCTTCAACAGTAATCGTGCAACAATCCTCAGTGCAACTGAAGTCGAAGATAATTCGTTTCTTAGCAAATCTAAGTGCGTTCATGATGAGGTTTTGGCTTGCAATGCTAATGAGGGCTTCATCCATAGAGGCTTTAGCTCCACTACTCTGAAAGGTTATGGCGACTTTGTGTTGGTAAAGATCAAACTTTTCCGCTAGCTCTTGAGTTAATACTTCTGGGTTAAGTCTGGTTTTATTTAGTTGCTGCTCTTTGTGTTCAAGTCTTGCAAAAGAGAGGTAGTTTCTAGCTAACTGTTCGATTTCATCTATGTCGGCATTCAGTCTATCTTTGTAGATATCAGGGATATCATTTTTAATTATTTCAATAACAAATCTCATTCTAGCTAGTGGAGTGCGTACTTCATGGGAAATCGTATTGGATAATTCTTTATGGACTCGTAAAAAGTCGACAATCTGGGCGGTAACACGATGAAAAACACTCGCTAATGGATATATAGCTGAATGACTTGAGATGGTATTTTCCATTTTTCTAGGATTGGATCCAAAACTTAGAGCTGAAGTTTGTAGCTGAGATAAATCTCTAAATATTGGTTTGATAAGCAATAGGACAACCAAGGCAAGAGATCCGTAAAGGAGGGGGATAATAAATGAAGTTGATTGCTCATGTCTGTCATCAGGATTGACGGGACCAAACGATGTTATATCACCTGATTTTGGGTTTAATCGATAGTAGTATCGGCTGTTATCTGTTAGGGATAGCGCAATCACTTCACCGGAAAGTAATCGTCCTTTTAAAGGCTGCGGTAATGATAAAGCTGAAGCTTTGATCGTTGTGGTTGTAGGAGCATCTCGCCCTTGCTCTGCACGTTCAATAATATTCTCAACATTAATTTGATAGCTAGGAGTATCAAGCTGCAAAAATTCATAGAGTTCGTTGAAAGACCAGATAACGATTGTGGCTGATAATATGAGTAACAGGTAAAGCCTTAAGAATTGATATTTCATAGAGGTTTATCTAAATGAGTGTGGGGCTGATAGTGAAATAAATAACCTTTACCATGTACGGTTTTTATCATTAAACCGGGTATTGAAAGATCATCTAATTTTTTTCTTAAGCGGCAAACCTTTAAATCCACAGCGCGGTCTAATCCGTTGTATTCTCTATTTACCAGTTGTTCAAAAAGATACTCTCTTGAAATGATACTTCCCGCTTGTTGAGCAAAGATCCATAAAAGCTGAAACTCTTGTGTCGTAAACTCTAATGCTGTATTTGCTAAATACACCTGTTGAGTAGATAGATCTAACTTTAAATCAGATAAGTTAAGTTGAGTTGGCGTACCCAAGTGGTGATGTTTGCGCAGGTTTGCCTTTATTCTGGCTAGAAGTAGTGGGGGAACAACGGGCTTTACAATGTAATCACTTGCGCCTATTTCTAAACCTTTAATTTGATCCTCATGGGTATCTAATGCAGTTAAAAATATCAGCGGGCATTCAAATTGATTGGATAGCTCGGGGGCGACACTAAAACCATCTAAGCCGGGCAACATGATATCGCAAATAATTAACTCTATGTTGGATTTTGTTTTTAAAGAAAGCGCAAGTTCAGCTGATTCATAATGAATAACGCTCATCTCATGTAGCTCTAGATAGGTAATGATGAGATTTGCGAGCGGTAAATCATCTTCAATAAGCAGTATTTTTATCGTCATTAGAAAATATCCCAGTTTAGCCCACGTCTTTTTCGTACTTTTGCTGGTTGAAATATGGCAAATTTTAATTCTGAACTGGCGATGATCTTTCCATGCATATCTTTAATAAAAACAATTACGTCACTTTTCATTTTTATAGGGAAGCTAAGCTTAAATTTATGAGTTTTTAGGTAACATTTTTTGGGCGTTGATGAGTTACTTAACCAGACACAGATATTTTGTGGGTGACTACTAATAAACTCGATCTGTAACTCTGTTTTGCAAAAAATGTCTTTTTTCATAACCGCACAAGTTAACGGATGAAGGCTTAACTGATTACTAACCTTTGATGTTTGGAACTTATTATGTTGTGTGTCTTGCGCGAAAGAGCAAGAAGTTCCAATAATTAAAAGAGACTTTACTATTAACGCAGTCTTAAATATACCTATCACCTTTCTTGAAACAATAATGCTAAAAGGCATAATTGAGCCCGACAAAGCCTGCAAAGTATGTTGGCTTATTGATTAAGAAGCTTTGCTGAATGGTATCGTCAAGATAGGTTTGCTTAAGTGAAGCAACTAGCATTAATGAATTACTAATAGGCAGGTTAAAAACTGCTTTTATGTGTAAGTTGGTTGCAGCCTCAGGGGGGTAGGGGGAGAAATTACCTGCAAGTTCTTCTTTTGTTAATGAGTAATAATAGCTAATCAAGTTAGCGCTTTTTCTTGTTGCCCCCAATTCAAGTCCAAAAGCAAAAGAGTTTAAAATGAACTTTTTTCTTAGATTAAGTTGTAACTCATTCCCATTATGTACATTGGTTAAATCATGAAAATAACCTGCTGTTAAATCAGCAATAGGGTTATACCAAGTTGCTGATATGCCTGCGAGGTAGGAAATTGAGCGTTCAATGGATTTATAGTCTATTTTCTTTCCCGGTCTAATAGGCTGCTTTATACTGGTATAGCCAAGTACATCAGATAAAAAGAGCTTTTCTATGCCATCGAGCTCAAAGAATAATCCGTCATCATTGAGTTGGCTCTGTATGTCTAATACAAAAGAGTTTTGCTCATATAAGCTATAACCTAACGTAAAGTTTTCTACATAAAAATTCTCACCATAGTAATACCATGTTGGAAGTACATAAGTTGTTACGTTGTCAACTTTTACCCGAGGGTTTTCTAATATCCCATAACCGACTGCAACCGAGAATTGCCAGTCGCCCGAATGAACTTGATCTAGTTCGTCAGCCTGTATTTTTGTAGATAAGATTATAATAATCAATATTATAATTAACGTTTTGATTGTCATTATTGCTTTAGTTATAGATGTCTGACTGGATATATTCACTCTATCAGTTAAAACGTGATATTTGTTATAAAAAATAACAAACGTACAAAATGCTACATAAAACCACTGCATCTTGTCTTTATGGAAATGATTATATGTTACCCCGATGGTGAATATCTATTCAGTTGGTAGCAGCCATTAAACATAATAACAATATAATGGAGGTTTTCATGAAGGTGAAAGTCATAGTCACTGCTGTTGCCGCAGCACTTTATAGTGCAGGCTTAGTTCAAGCAGCCGTTAATCACAAATCAGTTAGTCATCAGCTACAACCGTTGAAAGTGACAACTGAAGAGATCCATAAATACAATAATGAGCTGCTTGAAATTAAAAGCATGCTTCAAAATGATGGGTTAAATGTCCAAATTAATCCTCAGGCAAATAAGTTTAATGCTGAAGATGATTTAGTCGGTGAGCATATTTATTTGGTTCGGCTAATGGAGCAACCTGTCACAGTGGTTGCGAATAATAAGAATTCTATTATTGCGCATGCTTTGACATCTAAAAACAGTAATAAATTGTTCGTAAATGGCCGAGCAAGTGTTAATGAGATTACTCGTTATGAAGAAGCGTTGAAACTGACGCAGCGTGCAGTGATTAACGAAATATCGAGTTTAGGTGTTAAAGGTCAGGCTCGCAAACAGTTTACCCGTGCGCTTAATGGTTTTTCTATTTCATTAACGCAAGATGAAGCACAAACAATCGCGGGTTTGGCTTCTGTTGCACAAGTTATGCGATTAAAGGAATACAAGCTGTTATCTGATCAAGGGCCTCAACAAATTGATGCAGATAAAGTTTGGAATGGTGCTGCTTCTGACTCAGGCGTTGGATATAAAGGCGAAGGCCAGATTGTCGGAATTATAGATACAGGAATTAATAGTGATCACCGATCATTTTCTGATATTGGAGATGATGGCTATGATCATGAAAACCCATTTGGCAGTGGAGTGTATGTAGGAGATTGTGTTGAAGAACGAGACTTGGTCACCTGTAACGATAAGTTAATAGGTATTCGTTCATATCCTGATATCACTGAAAATTTTGCGATTATGCGCCCAGGTTGGCCGGAGATAGGAGAGGACTATAATGGTCATGGCTCCCATGTCGCTTCAACAGCTGCAGGAAATGTATTACATAATGTCCCCTTTGTGGTGCCTGCTGCAGGAGAAAATTCAGATGGTGAAATTGTAAAGAATGACCTATTTCCGCTTTTATCTGGCGTTGCGCCCCACTCCAACATAATTTCATATCAAGTTTGTAATGCTGATAATGATCAAGGGTTTACAGGTTGCCCCGGTGAAGCACTAGTAGCGGGAATTGAAGATGCCATCACTGATGGTGTTGATGTGATTAACTTTTCTATTGGTGGTGCTGACTCAAATGTTTGGGGAGATCCGGTACAGCTGGCATTTCTTTCTGCTAGAGAAGCTGGAATAAATGTAGCTGCGGCAGCAGGTAACGATGGAACTAAGGTTTGTGGAGCCTCAGAATGCTTTGGGTATCTGGATAACGCTTCGCCATGGTTAGCACAGGTTGCAGCAACGACCCATAGCCGTGAAGTTGCGATTGATACAAAAGTTGAGTATGCCGGTTTTATAGACCCTGCGTTGGGTTCTGAACAGCCAAGCTGGATTGATTCCGGTGTTAGTGGTGGTTCGATGAATATTGCTGAAATAACCGGAGTTGTTGTTTGGGCAAAAGACTATGCCGATGAAAATGGCAACAAAGATTATAACGGTTACTGTGAGACGCCTTACCCAGCAGGTAGCTTTGATTTTTTCAAAGATGGCACGCCAATTCCAGGAGCTGAAAATGGAGACACTAATGTATTTGTTGTGTGTCAGCGCCATGCACCAGATGATCCTGAAGCCAATGCTCGAACCGCGAAAGTGGCAAATATCAAAGCAGGCGGCGCCGATGGTTTTGTTATGTTTAATCGAGTGCAGTCTCAAAATACACCAGTAACTCAATATGAGTTACCTAGTGTTCATTTCACCAATGAGCAATGGAATGGCAGTTACTTTGGAGCGAATGATCCGAATAATACAGATGGTCTTGCTGATTGGATAGATTCAGCGTCAGAGCTAGGTCATATGATTACGATAAAATCGACCGTAGTAGAAAGGAATCTGAATGAAGAAGATGCTGATTGGCTTGCTGATTTCTCTTCAAGAGGACCTTCATTTTCTAATCGTGAGGTTTTAGCGCCAGCAATGGCTGCACCCGGTGTAGATATCTATGCGGCTTATTCAGATGAAAAGCCTTTCACATCATCTCCTTTTGCTGCTGACTTTATTTTGATGAGTGGTACATCAATGGCATCGCCTCACGTCGCAGGAGCATTGGCTTTGCTGAGGCAGGGGCACCCAGAGTGGAGTGCTACTGAGGTGCAGTCTGCTTTATCTATGACTGCTGATAACGTTGTTAAGTATCATCGTCTCAATAACCCAACAGATAAGGAGGGCTTGGCAGAGGTTTATCGTGCTGGTAGTGGACGTATTAATGTCGCTAAAGCGTTAAAAGCAGGCTTTGTTATGGATGAGAACGTCGAAAACTTCATGGCGGCAGATCCCAATAATGGAGGTGTTCCCCATAAGTTGAATATGCCAAATTTAGTTGATTTTGAGTGTAAGCCTCAGTGTCAATGGATCCGTACTATTAAGGCGACTAAGGATGCGACATGGTCTGCTTCAAGTACTAAAGCAAAGGTTTGGTCTTACGACATGAACGGTCAGTTAGAGCAAAATGGTGGCATTAATATTGAGGTTATCCCAAGCGAATTTACGTTAAAAGCGGGTGAGACTCAAACCATAGTTGTGAAAGCATCGGTTGATGAGACTAAAGATATTTTCAGTAATGGAGAGGCAGAGTTTCACGCTAATATCTTGTTCGAAGCGGATGACCAAGATATCCCATTGGCTCATTGGCCGATTGTTTTTCAAAATGATAATGGGGATTTACCACGAAACTTAAATATAGTTGCCCATGAAAATAGGGATTCCTATAGGTTACAACAGATGGTGATGCCCGAAGCGGAAGCGCCGATCGGCACAACTTATACTGCAGTTAAAGCTAATTATGAAACATTTACAGTGATTCGAGATGATGATCGAGTTTTTCCTTGGAAGAAAAGTGGAAAAGGGGAAGATGCAGATTCCGATATTTTAGATGAAGCCACTCACGTTATTTGGGTAGATGTTCCTGAAAATGCCAAGCGCTTTATTATGCATAGTGAAGGCCTGATCGCTTCTGAGTTTGAGGGAACCTTTGATGCCGGTAATACAAGCCTTTATGTCGGTAAAGACTATAACGGTAATGGTGTAGCAGATCCTTATGAGGAAATTTTATGTGTTTCAAACCATATAGCATTAAATAACTATTGTGACTTTACCGATCCTGAACCTGGGAAATACTGGGCAATTTTTTATGATAGTTATAATGCCAAGGCTACAGGTACAGAAGAGACTTTTGCTGCAAGTTATGGTGTGGTATTAAACGACGTTGATACTGGCATTTCAGTTAATATTCCGAGTAGTGACGGTGTTACGCCTATTGATGTTGATTTCGCTTGGGAGTTGCCTATGGAAAAAGGTGATATTTTCTATAGCATGCTGGATATCGGAAGCTCTGCCGTAAACCAAGGTAATATTGGTCATATTCCTCTAAGAATTGAGCGCGGAGAAGATAAGGTTAGTCTTGATGTGCCGCAAACCGCTGCCAAGAGTGGCGATATTATTCCGTATACATTCCAGGTTTTGGCTAATAACTCAGGTGCGGACCGTGAGTTTGTAATCGAAGCAACTTTCCCTGAGTCGATTAAATTATCCGATGAAAATATTTTTGCATCGAGTGACAATGTGGAAAGTATAGTCGTTGAGGGGGATAAACTGATGATCTCAGGTGTTCAGCCTGATACCTCAATGACTGCTCCAGATTATAATATTACGACCAATGTTGACGATCTAATGTGTCGAACTCCAGATGTTGGTAACGCTAATCCCGGCGGATACATTTCACTTAAAGAGTTTGGTATTTCCCCTTTGTTTAGTGGCTTTGATGAGCGAGGGAATGTCACTTATCGTAAAGGGACAGTGATCCCAACGAGTGTCATGTTTAACGGTAATTATAGTAATTACCAGCTATACAATAATAATGAAACCAGTGGTTTGAATCAGAGTTTACTCAGTATTCACGGTAATGGTTGGATCGATTTGCAGGGGGGAGGTACCTTTTTCCCTCAATATTATCGTTTACCATTTGAAGGTTTCCCTCATAGCATTATTGCACCGATATGGCGTGGCTGGAGTTACGATGGTGCAGATCGTAGTTCAGTATTTTCAGTGGGCTTAAACCATGACACAGGTGTATCACTTGCTTCTACAGCAAGTGGTGTTGGTATTATTGATTTTGGCAATGCGAAAGACTACCAATATTCAATGGCGTCTCGTAGTTTTGAGCCATTAGATAATAATATCGATTACCAAGTGATATTTAATGTAAATACTAGCTTTGTTCAAGGTGAGTATGAACTGTTTATGGCCTATAAAGATATCGATTGGGGCACGAGGGATGGAAGAGGAGTCGTGGGCTTAAAAGGCTTTAAAGGGCCTAACTCTACCTATGGCCCGTTAATCGGAGGCTACTTAGGTACAGAGTACGCCTTTGAAAATCTAGACACTCAATTAACGGAAGATCTTGTGGTTTGCTATGACTATGTTGGCCCGGAGTCTTCTCAATTTGAAGTAACAGCTTGGATTCAATTAGGCGCTGCAACGGCTGGACAAGATTTGACCGTCAATGCAATCTCGAAAGTTGAAGGAATGGCTGATATTGAGATGTCTCATGCATTAGAGGTAAGCAGTAATATAACCTTAGGTGCTTTTGATGACATGATAGTTGACGAAGATGGTTCTATCGACATCCAAATTTTATTTGTTGATGAGAAAAATACAGCGAATAAGATCACGGCTACTGGCGAAAATGTTGAGTTTACCGTTAATGGTCATGAAGCTGGTGCAATATTGACATTGTCGCCGGTAAAGGACTTTGACGGAGAAACACTGGTCACTATTACAGTTGCTGATATTGATAATCCAAGTGATGCAGCGAGTCAGAGTTTTATGCTGACGGTATTGAGTGATGGCATTGATGAAAATACAGGGGCTGAAATTGAGCCCGAAAAACCAGCCTCTAACAAAGGTGGTGCGATAGGAGTATTTTTACTGTTGCTAGCTGTACCACTATTAGTAAGAAGAAAACTGAGCGTACAATAGACTAAGGAAAAGGTAAGCCAGCTTTTAGGCTGGTTTACCTTACTTGAGGGGCTTTACTCATTGCTTTGTCTCAGAGCCGCTAAATTCTCGCTGAGCGACCAAATCTTTATACTAATTGGTATTAAAGTTGTTGGTATCATTTATTGCGTTTTCATTTTTCTGTCATATATCGGTAATATACTTAACCCGTTTTCCCATAAGGTGTTGGTATGCTGCAGATATTTCTACGTTTCTTCTCCCTCGGTTTAGTCTCTTTTGGTGGCCCTGCTGCGCACATAGGTTATTTTAGGCAAACCTTTGTCCAAGAACTCAATTGGTTAGACGATAAACACTACGGCAGTTTAGTTGCCCTAAGTCAGTTTATGCCCGGGCCGGGCTCGAGTCAGGTTGGCTTTGCGATTGGTTATCACCGTGGTGGCCTACTTGGCGGTATTGCGGCGTTTTTAGGTTTTACCCTACCTTCATTCATCTTATTGTTTTTATTGGCTGTAACCAGTAGTCAGTGGCTAGATTACTCATTTACCCAAGGTATTATTCACGGTTTGAAGTTACTTGCGGTAGTGGTGGTCGCCGATGCGATTTGGATTATGTTTAAGCAGTTTTGCCAGCGAAAACAGGCTAAATTATTAATGATGTTCAGCTGTGTCATCATTTTGCTGCAACCATCTATGCTGATGCAGTTTGGCTTGCTGATAGCGGCGGCTTTGGTTGGTCGCCACTATTTGTCATCAGCGGCGGGTTCAGAAGTTGATGCCAGTGCTCCTCCATTATCACAGCCAGTTAAGCTGAATTTCTTTTGGTTAAGTTTATTTGCTGGTTTACTGATAGCGTCATTGGTGGCAATCAGTTTATCAAGCCAAAGTAACATTACTAACCTTACGCAACTATTTAGCCAATTTTACCAAGTGGGAAGCATGGTATTTGGTGGTGGCCATGTTGTACTACCCCTATTGCAGCAAAGTGTTGGTGACAGTATTAGTCATGATCAGTTCTTAACGGGTTACGCCTTAGCCCAAGCGGTACCTGGGCCAATGTTTGCATTGGCGGCTTTTTTGGGTGCTGAGATCTGGATTGAACAGCCGTTAATTGGCGCGTTAGTCGCGACATTAGCCATTTTTCTTCCAGGATTTTTATTGATGCTGGTGGCCCTAAAAAGCTGGCATGCAATAAGTGCTAAGCCGCAAGTGACTGGAGCCATAGCCGGGGTTAATGCTTGTGTGGTGGGCTTTTTGTTAGCCGCGCTTTACACGCCTATTTTTACCAGTGCAGTGTTATCGCCAATTGATATGGCGCTAGTAGTATTAGGTTTTGGCATATTTAAAACCTTTAAGCCAAATATCTTTTTCTTGGTCGCAGGCTTTGGCGTCACAGGTGCGTTAATCGGGGCGTTTGTTAGCTAACCTTCTTTATAAAATAGAGAGATATAAAAAGGCCGTAAGAGTATGCTCTTACGGCCTTTTTTAAGTTTTAAGTAAGCCTTAGCTTGTGACCGCTTCTTGTGCTACTTCGGCCTTTTCCGCTTTAACTGCACAGACCTTAAACTCTGGGATTTTCGCCACAGGATCAAGTGCATTGTTGGTCAACTTATTAGCGGCTGACTCAGCAAAGTGGAACGGCAAAAACAATACGCCAGCTTGAGCGCGTTTAGTGACGAAGGCTTTTATCTCAATCTCACCACGACGAGTACTGAGTTTGAGCATATCGCCATTATTGATCCCTAGCTTTTCGGCATCAAATACCGAAATCATTACCTTAGCTTCGCCAAGTTGATTAAGCCCTTCTGTTTTACGGGTCATAGTGCCTGTATGGAACTGCTCAAGTAGGCGGCCCGTTGAAAGGATTAATGGGTACTCATCACAAGGCATTTCTGCTGGGAGTCGATAATGCACCGCGCGCATTTTGCCTTTACCATGAGTGAACTGGCTAGTATGTAGAATGGGTGTACCCGGATGCCCTTCAGCAGGGCATGGCCATTGTAAACCCTGACGACCATTTTCGGTTTCACTGTTGATAACAGCCCAAGTAATACCACGGTATTGCGGTGTCACATCGGTGATCTCATGCCAAATTTGCTTTTCAGATTGGTAGTGCCAATCTTCACCCATTTGGTTAGCAATCAGCTGAACAATCTGCCAATCATTTTTTGCCTGTCCCGGCGGCGTTACTGCAGGCAGGAGCTGTTGTACACGGCGCTCAGTATTGGTGAAGTGACCTAGCTTTTCAGCAAAGGCGGCTGCAGGTAACACAACATCGGCAAGCTCTGCTGTTTCAGTTAAGAAGATATCTTGTACTACGACAAATTCCGCCGCAGCTAAGCCTTGTAGTACGTGTTTTTGGTCTGGATCACTGAGTACTGGGTTTTCACCCATTACATATAGACCTTTTAATTCGCCATGACTTAGTGCATGCATCATTTCTGTAGCAGATAAGCCAATATCAGCACAAAGATCTTCTTTACCCCAGGCTTCACGGAAGCGCATTTGCACTAACGGATCGTCAAGTTTCTGGTAACCGCTAAAGTAGTTTGGCAATGCGCCCATATCGCAAGCGCCTTGTACGTTACTTTGGCCACGCAGTGGGTTGATCCCCGCGCCTTTTACGCCAATGTTGCCACACAGTAATTGCAGGTTAGAGATAGCGGTAACATTATCGTGACCTGAAGTATGCTGAGTCACGCCCATGGCATAGTAGACCGCGGTTTTTTCTGCGGTACCAATCATTTTCGCCATTTTGATAATGTCGCTGGCACTGACACCTGTGATTAACTCTGCATTTTTAGGGCTGTAATCTGGGCTCATGACCTCATCATAAAGCTGACTAAAGCCTTCAACCCGTGCCTGAATATAATCGAGATCATGCCAATCGTTTTTAATGATCTGCTGCATAATGGCATTGATGAGCATCACATCTGAACCGGGACGTTGAGCAACATAAAGCTCTGCCTTATCAGCAATGGATACCCGTTTAGGATCGGCAACGATTAATCTTGCACCGTATTCTTTAATAGCATGTTTGATACGCGAGGCAATAATCGGATGGGCGCTTTCCGTATCTGAGCCAAGAATAAAGATAAGGTCGCTATCTTTGATACTTGGGATATCGTTGGTCATTGCGCCGCTACCTAAGCTTTCACGTAGCGCGGTTACCGTCGAAGCGTGACATAAGCGCGCACAGTGATCGACGTTATTATTGCCAATCACACTACGGAAGAACTTTTGGAAAACATAGTTATCTTCGTTAGTGGCTTTTGCTGACGAAAGACCGGCAATTGATTTATTACCGTATACTTGCCTGATTTGTGCAAAACGCTGCGCAACAACGGCAATCGCTTCATCCCAACTCGCTGGAACTAGCTCACCATTTTTACGAATGAGCGGTGTGGTTAAGCGTTTGTCACTGCCAACAAAGTCAAAACCAAAGCGACCTTTAACACATAGCATACCTTGGTTAACTGGTGAGGACACATCACCGCTAACATGACGGATTTTGTTTTTTTGCTCATCAACATGCAGGTTGATGCGACAACCAATACCGCAATAGGTACAAATGCTCGATACGGTTTTAAGCGGCGCTTTCTGCGCAGCGGTTAAGCCTTGGGTCTTATCTCTTGAGTCAACCAATGCGCCTGTAGGGCATACTTGCACACAGTTACCACATTGCACACAGTCACTATCATTCATACTGACGCTAAAGCCTACACGTGGTGCTTTGCGTTCATCAGTTGCAGCTAAGCCGTCACCAGAAGTGGGTAGTGCTTGGTAATGATCTTTAGCAAATGAAATCGCATTGTGGCCGCTGGCACCTTTACAGGTTTCAACGCAAGCACCGCAGCTAATGCAACGGTTAGCATCAAAGGTGATAAATGGTGCACTAGTGTCAACGCTAAATTGTTGTGCTTGACTAAGATCCAGCTCGCTGGCTTTGACTTTATACTCAGTAGCATAATCGCGTAGTTTACAATCTGTGTTTGCTTGGCAGGCGCATTCAAGGCAACGTGCGGCTTCCTTCATGGCCTCATCGGCGGCAAAACCAAGCTCTACTTCACTGAAGTTAAGTGCTCGCTGTAATTTATCAAGCTCTGGCATAACACTGCGTGCTTGTGCTTTAGTGTCTGGGTAAAGCGTATCGGCTTTAATTGCTTTTAAGTTGCTTGTTTTATTGGCTTTAGTCGAGTTGAAAGGCTGTTTCACTAGCTCACAAGTTAAGCCTTGGCTTAGTAGCTTTTCAATCGCATCTGCCGCTTTACGGCCATCGGCAACCGCAGCAACAGCTGTGGCTGGGCCGGTGCGTGAGTCACCAATCACAAACAATTTATCAAGGCCAGCAGATTGTCCCGCTGACATAGTGTGTTCACAACCTTCAAAGGTATTCCAGCGTGTGAGCGCAACTTCACCAGTGGCAAGCTGGCTTTGTGGATGATCTAAGAAGTCCATATCAGGGGTTTGTGATACAGCTGGGATCACCGTATCGAAAGCTTCAGTGAAGGTTTCTCCAGTCGGTGTTGGGCTACGACGGCCAGAGCTGTCAGGCTCACCAAGTGCCATTATTTCAAAAGTCACCATAGCAACTCGGCCGTTGCCATCGCTGTGGTTTTCAATTGGATTGGTTAGGAAGTGAAACTTAATTCCTTCCTGCTCAGCTTCGTGGATCTCATAAGGCTCTGCTGGCATTTCATCGCGAGTTCGACGATAAACCAATGTTACATCTGCGCCATCGCGTTTGGCTGTGCGAGCACAGTCAATAGCTGTGTTACCACCACCAATAACAGCGACTTTTTTGCCTGTGCTAAATTGTTTTTCAGTGCAGTAATCTTTTAGGTAATCCACACCTAAATAGCAGCCTTCAAGCTCAATACCCGGATAGTTCATCGGTACGGCTTTTTGCGCACCAATCGCTAAGCAAACGGCATCAAAATCGTTGAGTAACCCATTGAGGTGAATGTCTCGACCTAGACGAGTATTAGTCGCGATATTCAGGCCGTTTTTGCAAAGCAAATCAATTTCTTTATCAAGGATGGCTTTAGGTAGTCTGTATTCAGGGATACCGTAACGTAACCAGCCGCCCGCTTGTGGCATGGATTCAAAAATGGTGACGTCATGGCCGCCGTTCGATAGGTAGTAACCTGCAGATATACCAGCTGGGCCACTACCAATAATGGCGACTTTCTTGCCGCTCGCTGGCGCTTTAGGCGGTACGTACGGATTGGCATCTTCAAGATCTAAGTCGGCGGCGTGGCGCTTTAACTGGCGGATAGCCACAGGCTCGTCAACCAGACCTCGGCGGCATTCAGTTTCACAAAAAGCAGGGCAGACACGGCCAATTGACAGTGGCAGAGGTAAGGTCTGCTTAATAACTTTAACCGCTTCTGTGTGGTCGCCTTGAGCAATATGGTACAGATAAGATTGTACATCAACCCCAGCAGGACAGGCCGTTTGGCATGGGGCTTCGCAGTCTGCAAAGTGATCCGACAAAATATTGTGTAGCGCGGCTTTACGCTGTTTACTTAATGCAGCCGACTGAGTAATAACCTCAATATTTTGTGCGCTGATGTCGCTGATCCGAGTATCGCATGCGCGTACATTGGTGATGTTGTTATCAGCGTCAATCAGCTCTACATGACACAGGTTACAATGCTGTTTGCTATCGTGCACCAGCGAGCTTGCAGGGCTTTTACAAAGATTGGGAATGGCGATATCCGCATTAAGTGCGACATCGAGCAGTGTGTCTTGTTGATTAGCTAAAAGGATTTTGCCATCAATTATTATTTGTTTCATCGCATGGGCCTTTAATTATAGGGTCGCAGCTTGATTATTGCCGCTCAGTTGCTTGGTAAGCTTTGGCGGTAAGATCAGCATTTGCAGAGAAATGGACTTGGCGAAATAGTTATATTTTGCAGTATACCTGTGGCCTTTTTTTACGCAGAAAATGCAGCTTAAGTTTTGGCGGTAATTGCAGCTTGCTTCACAAATGCCGCTAAATTGCGTACTTGGTTGATATTGTGTGGTGTTGGTGTGATCTGGTTATTGTTTTTGCTGGTACTGTGAGGCTGTAAGTCATTGACGGTTAATCTGCTTGGTATCTTTTTTACGAGTGTTTAGTGCTAAGTGGAGCGTTAAATTGCAAATCTATAGCATGTTAGTTGACTAATGTTATTGATATAATTGCTTTTTTGCTAACTAGGTTTTTTTGTGGTTTTAGGTGTGATCTGACGCACTACTGCTTGTGGTAAAGCGTTGCTTGTTTCGCTAAAACTGCCAAAGTTAATCGCTTAACATTGTAAAATAGACAGAAATTGATCTAAGCAGCTTAAAGCAATGAATTTAGTGTTGCTCTCGGCAGGTTGAATATTGCAATGATCCATTGCTGTAAACAATACGGCCTCTGCAAATGTGCTACTACAAGTAACAGTTAATAAAGGTTTTTTAGCTATGCTTTGCCGTTATTTGCGTAAGATGATTAGCTTTTTCTTGTGCAAGATACCATTGTTGAATAAATTTGCTGTTTTATGCGCTTTTGCCGCTAGGTTTCAATCTCAGCATGGGTTAAAATAGCGGGTTTTCCACATAGTCGTCACGGTTTAGGCTGTGGGCTATAAGCGAATTCTTAGTAAATAACTTAGCAATTAAAAGTTGATAAAATCATGTTTGAAGTAAATCCAGTAAAATTCAAAATCAAGGAGCTCGCTGAACGTACCGACCTTCTTCGGGGGTATCTTTGACTACGATGCTAAAAGTGAGCGTCTAGAAGAAGTTAGCCGAGAGCTTGAAAGCTCTGAAGTTTGGAACGATCCAGATAACGCTCAAGCTTTAGGTAAAGAGCGTGCAGCACTTGAAGCGGTAGTTAAAACTATCGACGATATGGACAGTGGTCTAGAAGATATCGAGGGACTACTCGAGCTTGCCGTTGAAGAAAATGATGAAGAAACCTTCAATGACGCCACCACTGAATTACAAGGTTTAGAGAAACGCCTTGAGGAACTTGAGTTCCGTCGTATGTTCTCAAAGCCACATGATGCATCAGATTGTTATTTAGATATTCAATCAGGTTCAGGCGGTACAGAGGCTCAAGACTGGGCTAACATGGTGCTGCGTATGTTTTTACGTTGGGGCGAAGCCCATGACTACAAACCAGAACTGATTGAAGTGACTGCGGGTGACGTAGCGGGTATAAAAGGTGCCACTATTAAGTTTACTGGTGAGTATGCCTTTGGTTCACTGCGTACTGAAACCGGTGTTCACCGTTTAGTGCGTAAATCGCCATTTGACTCTTCTGGTAAGCGTCACACGTCTTTCTGTTCGGTATTCGTTTACCCAGAAATTGATGATTCGATTGAGATTGATATCAATCCAGCGGATTTAAGAATTGATACCTACCGTGCTTCAGGCGCGGGTGGTCAGCACGTTAACAAAACTGAGTCGGCAATTCGTATTACCCATTTACCGACTAACACAGTTGTGCAATGTCAGAATGACCGTTCACAACATAAGAACCGTGATTCGGCAATGAAACAGTTAAAAGCAAAGCTGTATGAGCTAGAAATGCTGAAACAGAATGCTGATAAGCAAGCCGCAGAAGATGCCAAGTCAGATATTGGCTGGGGCAGTCAGATCCGTTCGTACGTGCTTGATGATGCGCGTATTAAAGATCTACGTACCGGCGTTGAAAACCGAAATACCCAGAGCGTGTTAGATGGCGATCTGGACAAGTTTATTGAAGCTAGCCTGAAATCTGGCCTTTAACGAGAGAAGAAGATGACTGAACAAATCCAAGACGAGAACAAGTTAATTGCAGAACGTCGTGCTAAATTAGAGCACATCCGTACGAACTGCCCAGCAAACGGTCACCCGAACAACTTCGATCGAAAACATAAAGCGGCAGACATTCAAGCTGAGTTTGGTCATCACACCAAAGAAGAGCTTGAAGGCATGGGCATCGAGCGTTCAATCGCTGGTCGTGTAATGGCTAAGCGTGGTCCATTCTTGGTTATCCAAGATGTGAGCGGTCGTATCCAAGCATACGCAGGTAAAGACGTTCAAAAAGATCTGAAAGAAAAATTCCAAGGTCTAGATATCGGTGACATCATCGGTGTGACTGGTCAGCTACACCTTTCAGGTAAAGGCGATCTATATGTGAACATGGAGCAGTACCAATTGCTAACTAAAGCATTGCGTCCGCTACCAGAAAAGTTCCACGGTCTAACTGACCAAGAAACGCGTTACCGTCAACGTTACGTTGATCTTATCGTTAACGAAGACTCTCGTGCAGCATTCGTAATGCGCTCGAAAGTGGTTACCGCTATCCGTAACTTCATGGTGAAAAAAGAGTTCATGGAAGTTGAAACACCTATGATGCACAGCATCCCAGGTGGCGCTTCAGCGCGTCCATTTATCACTCACCACAACGCACTAGATATCGAAATGTATCTACGTATTGCACCTGAGCTATACCTTAAGCGTCTAGTGGTTGGTGGTTTTGAGCGTGTGTTCGAAATTAACCGTAACTTCCGTAACGAAGGTTTATCGCCACGTCATAACCCAGAATTCACTATGATGGAATTCTATATGGCGTATGCTGATTACGAAGATCTAATGGATCTAACAGAAGAGATGCTAAGCTCTATCGCTACTGAGCTTTGTGGTTCTCCGCTACTTCCATACGGTGAGCACACTGTTGACTTTGGCGGCCCATATGCTCGTCTAAGCATGTTGGATGCGATCAAGAAGTACAACCCAGACAACGCAACTATTCAGTCTATGACTTATGAAGAAGTTAAAGACGTTGAGTTTATGCGTGACTTGGCTAAGAGCCTAGGTATGACAATTGAGAAGTTCTGGACTTGTGGTCAATTACTTGAAGAGATCTTCGGTGAAACTGCAGAGCCTAAGCTAATGCAACCGACATTCATTACTGGCTACCCAGCGGATATCTCTCCATTGGCGCGTCGTAATGATGAAAATCATTTCATTACAGACCGTTTCGAGTTCTTCATCGGTGGCCGTGAAGTGGCAAACGGTTTCTCTGAGCTTAACGATGCTGAAGATCAAGATAGCCGTTTCAAAGCTCAAGTTGATGCTAAAGATGCGGGTGATGACGAAGCAATGTTCTACGATGCAGACTACATTACTGCACTAGAGCACGGCTTACCACCAACAGCGGGTCAAGGTATTGGTATCGACCGTTTAGTGATGCTATTTACTAACACGCACACAATCCGTGACGTGATCCTATTCCCAGCAATGCGCCCACAAGCGAACTAATTTTGCAGGACTGATACCGTTAAACGGTATCGCTAATAAAAACCAGCCAATCGGCTGGTTTTTTATTTTCAGCTCTAAACCGCCATCCTTAGTATAAAAATATGACCGCTATGCTGACGCGTTACTTCTGGGGTGATTGGAATAAATTGCAGTTATTCCCTTTGAATTGGTTCGCCAAAAATTGCTCGAAGTAGAGCAAATTTTTTACTGATTGGTATAACTTGCCAAAATCGTTTTGAGTCGATCAACTTCTCATATTGATTGGTTTTATTGATAAAATTGTAAACCTTTTATTAATGGGGTTTATTCTTGTCGATGTGTTTTGTAAACTTTAGTATTACTATTGTTAATGTGATATTGGAGTTAGTAAGACGATGGCATTTGATTATGGATCGATCGACATAGGGCTCAAAAACCCGTTTAAAAAAGAGGGGGCCGTTACAAGTCTTCGTGGCTTAGTCACCACAGTACTTGGTGTCTACTTACTTATTGAAGCGGCTGCAGTCGTTAGAGACAGCGCTGCTGTTGGCTGGATTTTAGTGGTATTTGGCCTATTTTTGTTGGGCAGTGGCCTTAAAATTACCACCCAGGGTATTATTGCGATGTTGCGTTACTTTGTTGGGCGTAATCACCCAACGTCGCTAGCGTATAACCATAGTCGCTCTGAAACGACATCTGCCGAGCAAGAGTCAGGATATGTAGCATATACTAAACAGCGCTTAATCGAGATGCTTGTTGGTCGTAAAAATGCCACATTTGTTGAGCCGCAGGGTTTCCTTGCTCGTTTAGTGCATACTATTTTTCCTAAGTTAACCTTTATGCCTTATCCGGTGCGTAATATGGCGCAGCGTTTATTTGGCGCTTGGGTAAAAACTGTTTTGGCGTTGGTCGCTTATGCGTTAACGGCATTTGTTTCTTTGGCAGGGTTTGCCGGCGAAATTGGTGAGTTTGCCTTCCCAATTTACTCGATTTTACTGACACTTTATCTGATAGGTGTTTGGCGTTCAGCTGGCCGTGCTCTTGCTCGTAGTGCCGATCGTAACATTCCATCAATGGGTACCAAAGAGTTAGCTAAGGTGATTGCTACTGCTATTGTATTGCCAGTGGTGTTAGCAGCAGGGCTTGCTTACTTTATGCAAGTAACAAGCGTTAGCATGGCTCAATTACAGCAAATGCTGCAATTTTTGCCTGACTTTCACGCTTGGGCGTATTTCATCACAATCGTTGTAGCGGCCATTATTAGCTCGGCGCTGATCAGTATGATGATCTTTAAGCGTATGGCATTGACTGATCCAAAAGTTGAAGTATCAGAGCTTAGAGATAATTGGCAGGAATCAATTCATCCGAATGAGATTTTCATTAACCTTGATAACTTAGTGATGGCTAACCGCCGTTATAAGGAAGTACCAAACCGAGTTTACCAAGAACTAGAGCCTAAGCTTAATGAGCAAGTTGAAGGTAAAGGCAATTTCTTCGGTGAGATGTTACAAGAGATCCAACCTAAGTTTAAGGCTATGGAATTAGGGGCTGCGTTTACTTCTGTGCGTATGCTGAGTCTTATTTTAGGTAATGCCTTATTTGTCTGTGCATCAGTACTCACAGTTTGGCTGGCTTTTGGTGTTGTCGATTTATATAACTTTGTTGGTGGTGTGCCGCTGGATGTGATTATTGAGCAGTCTACACCTGAACAAATTAATAGCCTAAGCGACATGTCAGGTACGATTATTCATCTAACCTTGGTGGGCATTTTACTGCGTGCTTTTGCGCATATGCTTGCGAATGGTGCCCATCTGTTTTTTGCTGAAATGCAGTTCGTAAGTCAGCTTATCTATATGAAAGTAGAAGGTACCTTCACTGAGTCTCGCATTTCAACAGGTACGGGAATACACGATTCTACTCGCTCAGAAAACACACTAGTGCGCTCAAGTATCACGCCATGGGTTGTTGTGACTCAAGCGGTATCGAGTACTTTTGCGGCAACAGGGATGAGAAACTTAGAGCATCCACGTTATATTTTGGAGATGCATAAGGATGAGCAATCGTTAGACAGTATTCGTCGCGATGTAGTGAGCTTTATTAAAGACCGTGAGTCGATTGCAGCAATTACCAGTGAGCGCGATCTGCGTAATGCTTCTCAGATCCATGAGATCAACGAGCAGTCTCGAGCCATACCGATGCAATCTCAAGATAAGTTGGCTATCACAGAGCAAGAAGAGCAGGCAGCGGCTCTGTTGCGTCAACAAGCTGAAGAAGATACTAAGGCGCCAACTCCGGCTTAAGTATAGAGTGATGTGAAATTGAACTGAAGTTAATAAGGAGCACTAACGTGCTCCTTTTTTTACACAGAATTATTTTGTTTTGTATTGAGAACAGGCTCCATTTTTTAACTGGTTTTTGTTTGTAATATTAGGTTAGTAGCTGCGTATTGTTGTCTGCTTGTCAGTTTGTCCTGATAGGTTTTTTAAGTAATTACAAAAATGAGTCGCTACTAATGGGTATGGGGAAATTAGTTGTGAAATAAAAAGGGGTTTTGTTAGTCATGCATCTGGGCTCACAACTCATTCTATATAACAGTTTTCGAACTTTAACTTTATTTTTATACCTAAAAACACTAGTGTGTCGTCGGATTAAACACTTTTTCCATTCTCCTCTTTACAGAGTTCAGTGAGTAAGGACGCTTTACTCGCTTGATACTATTTAGCTTTATCATGCAGTTTTAGGACACGAACTTGATTAATATTGAAATAACGCAAACGCAACGGGATGACTGGCAGCTATCTATTGATACGCTGGCACGAATAGCCAGCTGCGGGGCCGGATTATGGAGAGTTAATCAAGTCGATACGCTGGAGCTCGTTGTAGGGTGTCAGTTATCTAAGCAAACACGAGATTGTTTAAGCTCCAAGCGTAAAGTATTTAAAAATGCTAACTGGCAAGTTGGTATAAATAATCAAAGTATTGCAGCGATATGTTGGCCAGGCGGCGCATTATATGGCTATCTATATTTATGCTCACCTGAGCTAACCCTAGATAATCAACGTCTATTAACTGCATTTAAAAAGAGTTTTGAGCGTGACTTGGCTGATAGCTATCGTGTATTTCGACTTAAGCAAAGTGAAACCAGAAAGCTTGATGCTGTTGAAGCCCCCGTCAGTTTGCAGCAGTTTATAGATTGCATCAAAGAACATGTGTGGATGAAAGATGCTAGCGGGCGCTATGTTTTGGTTAATCACAGTGTGGAACTGGCGTGGAGCCGCAGTAGAGAGCATATTCTAAACCGCACAGATCATGAGCTTTTCGAACCTAGATTAGCTAATCATTTTGTTACTACAGATGAAGAAGCGATTATTAAAGGCATTGAGATCTCTGCTGGTCAATGTGAAGGCTTAGATATCGGTAATGTTGAGTCCTGGTTAGAAACGACTAAATTACCGATTTTTGAAGCCAATGGTGAGCTAGCTGGGGTGATTGGAGTATCACGTAATATCTCCTCACATAAGGCCGCGCAAGATCAACTAGAGCTGGCATCTAGAGTGTTTGAAAACGCAGTTGAAGGTGTGATTATTACTGACATCGAGGGCACGATTATTAATGCTCATGGTGCATTTCAGGAGATCACAGGCTACAGCAAAGATGAATTACTTGGCCAAAATCCACGACTACTCAATTCTGGTCGCCATAGTAAGGCGTTTTTTAGCAAGATGTGGAGTGATTTGCTTACCGAAGGTAAGTGGCATGGTGAAATTTGGAATCGGCGTAAAAATGGCGCGATTTTTCCGCAAATTCTCAATATCAGCTCAGTTTATGACGACGATAAAAAGATCCGCTTTTTTGTAGCCGTCTTTAATGATATTTCGGTGCAGAAACAAAATGAAGCTGAATTAGAAGAGGTCGCATTCCATGATCCTTTGACTAAGTTACCTAATCGAATGGGTCTCAGCACACGCTTAGCTCAAGAACTAAAACAGGCACGACAGACCCATACTCGACTGGGTCTAGTTTATATTGATGTCGATCTCTTTAAACAGATCAATGAAAGTTATGGTTATCCTGTCGGGGATAAAGTGCTGCTAGAGCTAAGCCAGCGTTTTTTACGTGAGCTTGATAACTCAGCCACCATCGCCAGACTAGGCAGTGATGAGTTTGCTGTGACATTGTCTAATATAAATAATAGCGACATGATGCTATTGAGTGTTAATAAACTCAGACAAGTCTTTGATAAACCATTCACGCTAGGCGAACATGGACAAGCTCGACTAACCGCGAGTATGGGTGTTGCTATCTGTCCCGATGATGGGCAAACCCCTAGTAGTTTGATGGTTAACGCCGAAATTGCCATGCATAGAGCTAAGCATGATGGCCGCAATAATTATGCTTTTTATACTGAGTCATTGACGCAAGAGTCGGCAGCTAAACTCAAGTTACAAAGTGCATTACATGATGCTTTATCTATCAATGCCTTTCATCTGGTATATCAGCCAAAGATTAGCTTTAAAACAGGAAAACCAGTTGCCTTTGAAGCATTACTGCGCTGGAATGATCCTGTGCTTGGTAGCATTTCACCAGCGGTTTTTATTCCTTTGGCAGAAAAGATAGGTTTAATTCAAGATATTGGTAACTGGGTATTGAAAACCGCCTGCAAGCAGGCTCAAAGCTGGCGGGAGCAAGGTGTTCATTTCGGACGTGTAGCAGTTAATGTCGCAAGTCAGCAATTGCAGCGCCGAAGCTTTGTTGCTGAAGTAGCTGACATACTTGAGCAAACAGGTTTGCCAGCTAATTGCTTAGAGCTTGAGGTTACTGAAAGCGGCATGATGTCTGATCAATTGCTTGTCAGTCAGTATCTTGCAAAACTAGGTCACATGGGGATTGAGCTTTCAATTGATGATTTTGGTACCGGGTATTCGTCACTGAGCTATCTAAAAAAACTGCCGATCCATAAGCTCAAAATCGACCAGTCTTTCGTTGCTGGCTTGCCGTTGGATACTCACAATACCGCGATAGCGAAAGCGATTATTGCCATGGGGCATGCTTTAAATTTGCGGGTGGTCGCTGAAGGCGTCGAAACTCAGGCGCAAGTGGATTTCCTAAAAGGTTGTGGCTGTGATGAAGTGCAAGGCTATTTCTACAGCCGGCCACAATTGCCTGAAAACTTAAGCGAGTTTTTGCTGCAGCATTAGTGGTTGATTAGTTTATTTTAGTTCAATAGGTTGGCAGCGATAAAACGCTAATCGTTGCCAATGTTAAACCCAGTAATTATACCAATCAGTATAAACATTTAGTCACTCAGCGAGAGTTTAGCGGTTTTGAGGCAAGGCAACGAGTGAAGAGCATAGTTGTTCTACGGTTAAGCTCGTTAACACAGCATCAGAATCGCTAAAACTCGCCATTCTGGAGCGTTTTTGGCTGCCTACTTCTGCGTTGATTAGCTTTATAAGGGAATAACCATTATTGCAGCTATTCGCCTTGAATTAGTTTGCCAAAAATCGCTCTGAGTAGATCAAATTCTTATACTGATTGGTATTACATCACCAGGTTGCATTGTGCCAAGTTGTATATGCGCAATTCTCACTCTAACCAGCCTAAGGGTTGGTAAGCCCACTGCTGCAGTCATTTTCCTAATTTGGCGGTTCTTGCCTTCACTAATGGTGATAGATAACCAACTGGTGGGACCATGGCGCGGATCGCGGATCTTTTTACCACGAGCAGGCAGATTTGGCTCAGTTGTTAACACGTTAACTCGACAGGGGAGGGTTTGATATTTCTCGCCTTTAACACCAATTTCAACTCCTTGTTGCAGTTGCGATAACTGAGCAGAACTTACCTTGCCATCAACTTGAACATAGTATTCTTTTTCAACGTTTTTACTGCGAATAAGGTGGCTTTGCATGCCATCGGTGGTTAACAGTAATAGACCTTCAGAGTCGTGATCAAGCCGACCAATTGCCATGGTTTTATCAGGAAAGTGATATAGCTGTGCCAGCACAGGTTTGCTTTTACGCGTTTCAGGCACAAACTGGCTTAAATAACCGTAAGGTTTATAAATAACAAAATGGCTATGTTGTACAGAGGTGGCTTCGGGCATGTAGGTTATACCTAGTTAATGGTGAAGTTGATTATACCTTTTAGCCTTATATATGAACATTCACTATAGATTGATCATTTAATAGCTAATGACAGCGTTGTCATTTAAGGTTATAGTTATGTTAATTGTTAAATGGTTACCGCTGTTTTTAGTTGAATTTAGTTAAATCTGGCGGCAGGAATAGGTTTACTGAACAGTAAAGCGAAGTTAGCTTACTGTGGTTGGTAGCGTCACAGATATTGGATCAAATTTATGCAAATCGTAATATTAAAAGACAGTGCGTCAGTGGCAGAATATGGCGCAAATATTTTTATTAAGCAGCTGCAAAAGAAGGCTGATTCAGTATTAGGCTTAGCAACAGGATCGACACCAGTATCACTTTACCAAGGCTTAATCGCGGCTAATAAGGCAAAGCAGATCTCTTTTAATCAGGTCACGACATTTAATCTCGATGAATATCTTGGCTTAGAGGGGACACACCCACAAAGCTATCGCTACTTTATGAATGAGCAGCTTTTTGATCATGTCGATATCGATAAAGCGCAAACTTTCGTACCACCAGGAGATGCAGAGAACCCTATTGCAGCATGCCAAGGTTATGAAGATCAGATTAAGGCTGCTGGCGGTATTGATATTCAATTGTTAGGTATTGGTCGCAACGGTCACATCGGCTTTAATGAGCCTTCATCAGGCTTAATGTCACGCACGCGAGTTAAAACTCTAACTAAAGCTACTATTGATGACAATGCACGTTTCTTTGAAGCAGGGGAATATCAACCACACCTTTCAATTACCATGGGTATTGGCACGATTTTAGATGCAAAAAAAGTGGTCTTGTTAGCAACTGGTGAGGCTAAAGCGGATGCGATTAAAGCGACTGTCGAAGGCGCATTAACTGCAGCATGCCCAGCATCTGCTTTGCAGTTACATCAAGACGCGGTATTAGTGATTGATGAAGCAGCAGCTTCAAAACTTACCGATAGTGACTTCTACAAGCACATTGAAGCAGAGAATCAAAAGTTGATGGCTAGACTAGGCCTATAACCGCGAGTATCTGTTACTCCTACCAAATAGAAGACAAGCATTGCTTGTCTTTTTTTTTTTTTATAAAAGCATTCATTCCAGCTCTTATGATGCAGACTGTCATTATGTTAATAATATGTTTATTCTTAACTTACCTTCTGCATAACCTAATTAGGTTATGCAGGCTTGAAATTAAGAGTAATTATTATGCTAAAGAAGCTTCTACTATTCGTTCTAGTGATTATTGCACTCCCCTTTGTAGTAGCACTAATTGTCGATAAAACTTATTCAGTTACAACCCAAGTTATTATCGATAAACCGGTTGCACAAGTGTTTGCCTATGTAAAACAGCTTAAAAATCAAGATAACTTTAGCGTTTGGGCGCAGATGGATCCAGCCATGGAGAAACACTATCGTGGCACAGATGGAACCGTTGGCTTTGTTGCTGGTTGGCAGAGTGACAAAGAGGATGTCGGGGCTGGCGAGCAAGAAATTATGCGAATTGATGAAGGTAAGCGTATTGATTATGAACTGAGGTTTTTCAGACCGTTCGAGTCAACAGATTTAGCCTTTATGGAAACTCAAGCGTTATCAGCGAACCAAACACAAGTGATCTGGGGTTTTGATGGTCATCTTGATTATCCGATGAATTTGATGTTCCTGTTTATGGATTTTGAAGGCATGATAAGTAACGACTTAAATCAAGGATTAAACCAATTAAAAACAGTACTAGAGACGCAGTAATTAGTGATTAATTGCCATGCGAACGTTGGAATAGCAATGCGACAATAAATTGAAGGTAAACCATGACAGAAGCTCATCACCCACTGAATGATTTTATTGAATACCCGCAAGATGAAATGCTTGAGCGTGCCAAGCTAAATTATCAACAAGTACAGCGTCGCCACTCTATACGAAAGTTTTCCGATAGAGCCGTGCCCCGTGAAATCATCGAAAAATGTATTTTAGCAGCAGGTACAGCCCCAAATGGTGCCAATCATCAACCTTGGCATTTTGTTGCGATTAACAGCCCTGAGATAAAAGCACAAATTCGTCATGAGGCGGAGGCGTTAGAGCAAGCTTTCTACGCGGGAAGAGCTGGTGAAGAGTGGCTTGATGCTCTCAAACCGTTAGGGACTAATGCCGACAAACCTTACCTTGAGCATGCTCCTTGGCTAATCGCTATTTTTAGCAAAAAGCGTTCAGAGGAAGAGGGTGAGCAAAAGACCAATTATTATGTACATGAATCAGTTGGTATTGCGACTGGCTTTTTAATTCAAGCGTTGCACAATGCAGGACTCGGTACCTTAACTCATACACCTAAACCTATGTCGTTTTTAAGTAAGGTGTGTGGTCGTGATAATGCGAATGAGCGACCGTATATGCTAATCATTGCCGGTTATCCGAGTGAAGATGCCACTGTGCCAGAGCACGCCCTACAGAAAAAGTCGCTAGCCGAGATCTGTGACTTTATTTAACTGAGTTTTATCGTCAATGCGATAGTCGATATACAACAAAACGGACGCCAATTGACGTCCGTTTTTAGATTGTCGATATTATCTTTAGATGTTAATTATAAATCAGCGTGTGGGCCAAACACTTCATAGTGAATGCGCTCATTACTAACACCGAGCTCTAGTAACTGCTGCTTAGCGAACTGCATGAAAGCCACAGGACCACATAGGTAATAGTCGCCATCAGTTAGCGGCAATGAGTCTTTAAGCGCGGCAAGATTCATAAAACCTTGATGTATGTTGGCTGCTGCGATAGCTTCATCAGCATTGGCTATGTCGCGATACCAAGTATGCTGTTGTAAGTTTAGTTGCAATCCTAATTGCTCAACTCTTTGATTAAATGAATGCTGCTCAACACTTTCGCAGGCGTGAAGATAGAACACAGGTTTGGCAAAAGATTTAGCGGCAAGCATCTCTAACATTGACTGCATTGGAGTGACGCCAACGCCTGCAGAGATAAGCACTACTGGTGCTTCACGCTCTTCATAGTGGAAGTCTCCTGCTGGCGGATAAACGTCAATTTTATCGCCGATATTTACCTGTTCATGTAGATAATTCGACACTACGCCGGGTACGCCAACAGCTTCTTTCTTGACGGAGATACGGTATTGTTTACCGTTCGGTTTATCTGATAATGAATATTGGCGAATTTCTTGATAGTCATGATTAATGGGCGCCACACTAATGCCGAGATATTGTCCTGACTCAAAGTCGATAACAGCTTGTTTATCTGTTGGGGCAAGCGTAAAACTGGTTACCAGATCAGACTCTTTTGTTTTTGCGACAACCTCAAATTGACGTGCTCCTTTCCAACCACCAAGTGTATTTTCATTTCTATGGTATAGCGTGGCTTCTCGGTCAATAAAGATCCCGGCAAGCACGCCGTATGCTGCAGCCCAAGCTTCTTCAACTTCAGCGGTAAAGGCATCGGGAGCTAATTCGCGCAGTGTTTCTAATAAGTGGTGACCAACAATAGGGTAATGCTCAGCTTGAATGTTAAAGCTAGTATGCTTATGAGCAATGCGCTCTACAGCACCGCTTAGCGCCCCTAGATTATCGATATTTTTGGCATAGGCAGCAACGGCATTGAAAAGTGCAGCGGGTTGGCCGCCAGAGTGTTGGTGGCTTAAGTTGAAAATATGTTTAAGCTCAGGATTGTGCTTAAACATGCGCTTATAGAAGTGCTCGGTAATCGCAGTGCCTGCTGACTCAAGTAGTGGAATAGTGCTTTTTACTGTGCTGATATGTTTTGCAGATAACATCTAAATATCCTTTATTGATTATGTATCTTCGCGGCTGCGAACGCGTAGGTCTTGACCTTATATAGCCAGAAGTGTGCCAAGTTATAAAAAGTTATTTATACGGGTTTTTTAAGGGGTTAATCTTTATTGTGTAGTCAAAATGACTCTTTTGTCATGTAGTCATAAAGACTCTTTTGGTCGTTTTTGTTGTTTCTAGAGTGGCTATGCTAAGCTCAAGTAAACGAGCGGTTTAGCATAGAGAAATAAGGTTGGCGCCAGTGAGCGAAATATCTTCTACAGCTTTAATTGAGCTGGCATTAAATTTAACAAACAGCTTAACGGATGGAGATAGGTTTGAACGCTTGCTCAGTACAGTGCGTCAAGCTGTTGCGTGTGATGCAGTGGTACTGCTGCATGTTCAAGGTGACTATTTAAAGCCATTGGCGTTGCAGGGACTAACGAAAGAAACCTTAGGTCGACGATTTGAGATTGCTGCACATGGCCGTTTTCAACAGATCTGTCATTCCACGACGCCACTGCGCTTTGCCGCAGACTGTCCACTTGGAGATCCCTATGATGGCTTATTGTTGGCACATGAGGGAGATTTACCGGTACATGCTTGTATGGGGCTACCTCTGCTGTCAGACGGTAAACTAATAGGGGTGTTAACCCTTGATAGCATGGTGCCCAACGTTTTTGATGACATCCCCAACCGCACTTTAGACATGATAGCAGCTATGTCTGCTGCGACCCTAAAAACCGCCATGTTGCTGCAGCAGCTCGAACAACACTCCAAACACAATCAACAAGTGGTTGCCGAATTAACTCATGAAGCGCTAATTAAGGATGGTGGTGAGCTAATAGGCGAGAGCCCTAGTATGCTTAAACTCAAACAAGAAATTGAGATGGTAGCAACGTCTAACTTTTCAATATTGATTGAAGGGGAAACCGGTGTAGGTAAAGAGCTGGTTGCTCGTACATTGCACCGCCAGTCTAGACGCAGCCAAGGACCCCTTGTTTATGTTAATTGTGCGGCCTTGCCAGAGAATTTAATTGAAAGTGAGCTATTTGGCCACGTCAAAGGTGCGTTTACGGGGGCCGAGCGCACAAGAACCGGCAAGTTTAACCTCGCCAGTGGCGGCACTATTTTTTTAGATGAAATTGGCGAGTTGCCATTGGCGGCGCAAAGTAAGTTGTTAAGGGTATTACAAAATCAAGAGATCCAAGTCGTCGGTAAGGATGATGTGGAATATGTTGATGTAAGGATTATTGCAGCGACCAACAGGCAGTTACGTGATGAAGTTGAGCGAGGAACTTTCCGTGCCGATCTTTACCATCGTTTAAGTGTATACCCGGTTATTGTGCCGCCCCTTAGGGAGCGTGATGGCGATATTAGTTTGCTATGCGGTTACTTTATTGAAACTACGCGGCGCAAGTTAGGTATGCAGCAACTGACGTTAGCTAATAATGCAATGAAAGTGCTAAATGATTACGACTGGCCGGGTAATGTGCGTGAGTTAGAGCATGTGATAAGCCGCGCGGCTTTGCGGGCTAGAAACGATAGCCGTTCACCGATTATCCGCATAGGCTTAGCTCATTTGGCGTTAATGCTAGCTAGCGATAACAGTTCACAAGCGCCAAATAGCACCTCAGTTGATAATTCACAACTGACTGTTTGCGACCATGCTCAGCTTCAAGGGGAGATTAATTTAAAGCAGCAAACTGAGGATTTTCAGCGGCAACTGATTTTGCAGATCTTAACCCAGCAAAATGGCAATTGGTCCGCCACGGCTAAACGTTTACAAATAGATAGAGCAAACTTAAATCGTTTAGCCAAACGTTTGGGAATTAGGATCAGCAAACGCATCGAACTATCATAGTGTACTTAGCGTTGGGAGGAGCTGATGCAAAAAAATAATCTGTTAACTGATTTACCTGTGGATTTAACCCTGGAGGTGTTTGAGCCTTTGGTTAAAACAGAGCAGTTATTGATTGAGCGAATTGTCTCAAAAGCCCATGTTACACCACAAGGACAATGGTACGACCAAAAACGAAGTGAGTGGGTGATGGTTATGCAAGGGGCGGCCAGACTTGAATTTATTGATGGCAAATGCGTTGTTCTGCAAGTGGGAGAGCATCTAAATATCCCCGCTCACGTTAAACATCGAGTGGCGTGGACCAGCGAAGAAGTTGAGACTATTTGGTTAGCGGTTCACTATTAACCGCGATTAAGAGTAATCATGAGTTGGTTAAAAATTGATTTTATATTAGCTAACGCCAAAGCTGACTGCTTTTGCTATAATCTTCGCCCAAAATATTTGTGTTAACCCTTTTTGAGTGATTTTTATGAGCAATGTTGGCATCTATACTCCTAGCGATAAGCTCGGCGGCAAGTCTGCAGATACGGTGCAACCTCCACTAGAGATGCAAAATAACCGTTTAGAACTGTTGGCTCCGGCTAAAAATGCCGACTACGGTATAGAAGCGATCCGCCATGGTGCTGATGCAGTATACATAGGTGGTCCTGCATTTGGCGCACGTGCCACAGCGGGTAACAGCGTCGAGGATATCGCGCGTCTCTGTCGCTTTGCTCATCAATATCATGCCCAAGTATTTGTTGCTATCAATACCATTTTGATGGACGACGAATTAGAAGCGGCGCAGAAGCTTATCTGGGAAGTATATGAAGCCGGCGCAGATGCACTTATTGTGCAAGATATGGGGATATTGCAACTCGATTTACCACCAATTGCCTTGCATGCCAGTACACAAATGGATAATCGTAGCCCTGAAAAGGTGGCTTTCTTAGAGCAAGTTGGTTTTTCGCAAGTGGTACTTGCTCGTGAGTTAGGTTTAAGCCAAATTCGCGATGTTGCCGCAAAAACTAACATGCAGATTGAGTTCTTTATCCACGGCGCATTATGTGTAGCCTTTAGCGGCTTATGTAACTTAAGTCACTCATTTAGCAATCGCAGCGCTAATCGTGGCGAGTGCTCGCAGATGTGCCGTTTGCCTGCGGATTTAAAGACCCGCCAAGGTGATGTCTTAGCACAAAATGAGCATTTACTCTCCCTTAAAGATAATAACCAAACTGACAATTTAGAAGCCTTGATTGATGCGGGCGTGCGCTCGTTTAAAATTGAAGGACGTTTAAAAGATCTCAGCTACGTTAAAAACGTGACTGCGCATTATCGGCAACAACTCGATGCCATTATTGCCCGTCGCCCTGAATTTGTCGCTTCATCTCATGGCCGTTGTGAACATACTTTTACCCCAGATCCTGAAAAGACTTTTAACCGCGGCAAAACAGATTACTTCGTGCATGAACGTAGTCAAGGGATGAATGACTTCCGCTCTCCAAAGTATATTGGTGAAGAGGTGGCAACGGTTAAACGGATTGGTAAAGACTTCATCGAAGTCAGTTCAACAGAAACCTTCAACAACGGTGACGGTCTATGTTTCTTCCCAAGCGATTATGCTGAGGCGAAACAATCTGATGACAAGCTAAAAGGCTTGCGTGTAAACCGCGCTGAAGGTCTAAAGTTGTTTGTTACCCGTATGCCTAAAGAGCTGAAAGTGGGGATGACAATTTATCGTAACCACAATCAAGCCTTTGAAACCATATTGGCTAAAGAGTCTGCTAAGCGGGTTATTGGGGTTGATTTGGTGCTAGCTGATACTGATGACGGTGTGTCGCTGACCATGACAGACGTTTATGGCCACACAGCAACTCAGTCATTAGTCATAGAGAAAACCGCAGCGACTGATGTTGAAAAAGCACAACAAGGTTTACGTAAGCAGTTAGCAAAGTTGGGTAGCACAGACTTTAAAGCCCATAACATTTCAATTGCAACCAGTGAGACTTGGTTTATTCCTACCTCACTATTAAATGGCCTTCGCCGAGATACAGTTACCGCGCTAGAACAAGCACGTGTTAATGATTATGTGCGTCCTAAAGCATGGAAGTATAACCAAGATGCGGTTTATCCGGTTAAGCATTTAAGCTACTTAGGCAATGTTGCCAACGAGCAGGCGAAAGCGTTTTATCAGCGTCATGGTGTCATTGAAATTCAAGATACCTATGAGAAGAACGGTATTAGTGAAGATGTGCCGTTAATGGTGACTAAGCACTGTTTACGTTTTAACTTTAACCTTTGTCCAAAAGAGGTGCCGGGGATTAAAGCCGAGCCTATGATATTAGAAATAGGTAAAGACGTACTTAAGTTAGTGTTTGACTGTCCGAAATGTGAAATGATGGTGGTAGGTGAAAACCGACAAGTTCGTACAGCCGATTAGCTTCGCTTAACATCAGCGAGCTAATTTAACGCTCTCAAACTATTAAGGAAAATAGCAATGGGATTATTAGATTCGCTGATGGGTAATGCATCTGAGGTTAACCTAGATGAGTTAACCCAAGAGTAAATACCAATTAGTATAAGAAGTTGATCTACTCAGAGCGTTTTTGGCAAACTAATTCAAGGCGAATAATTGAAAGAATGGTTGTTCCCTTGTGAAGTTATTCAACGCAGAAGTAGGCAGCCAAAAACGCTCCAGAATGGCGAGTTTTAGCGGCGCTGATCCTGCGACTCTTGATTATAAAGAGGAAGCTTGAACCTAGTTCTACTATGCTCTTCACTCGTTGCAAGCTGCATGGATGCAGCGAATGTCATTTAAGCAGGAGCACTTAATGACCTTGTCTCAGTGCCGCTAAATTCTCGCTGAGCGATCAAATCTTTATGCTAATTGGTATGTTATGGCAGATGATGAGTCGTTAGCCTTGGCTTATAAGGTTATTCGCGATATGTTCGTGTTTACCAATAAGCGCCTTATCTTAATTGATAAGCAAGGTGTGACAGGTAAAAAGGTCAGCTACCACTCAGTGCCTTATAAGTCGATTACCCACTTTGAGGTGGAAACAGCAGGCACCTTTGATATGGATGCCGAGTTGAAGATATGGATCTCAGGTCAGAAAGATCCATTAATTAAAGAGCTTAAGCGTGGTACAGATGTGGTGGGGATCCAAAAGACCATCGCAAATATGTCGTTATAAGCGCTCCACAAACTTATAACCAATCGCAGTGATGCTGCAAATGCATTAGCTGCGATTTTGCCAGTGCCAGCTGGGCTTACTCAATATATCTTGGCCCACAATTTCTGTTTGGCCTAACTGCTTATCTAGCTCAATCATATTGCAATCTTCAAACTGACTTAAGGCGTTAATCAGTCGATTGGCATGGGAAACAATCCAAAGCTGGCAATGGCTTGAAGCTTTTATGATTAAGCGTGAAAGTGCCGGCAGTAGATCTGGGTGTAAGCTGGTTTCTGGCTCATTGAGTACCATTAGCTCTGGAGGTCTAGGGGTTAATAGCGCAGCAACTAATAACAGATACCTTAAGGTGCCATCAGATAACTCAGATGCGGATAATGGCCTTAGTAGCCCATGTTGATGAAACTGAATACTTAAGCTGCCATTAGACTCATAGGCTATCACCACATGAGCGCCAGGGAATGCGTCACTAATGGCATTATCAAAACCTTCTCTATCACCTATTTCAAAAATTGTTTGAATCGCTGAGGCGAGATCTCTGCCATCGTGGTGCAATACAGGCGTTTGGGTGCCGAGCTGTGACTTACGTGCTGGCGCATCACTATCACTTCTAAAATGATCGTAAAAACGCCAAGCTCGGATACTGTCTCGTAAGCGGATCACTTCGGGGGTACGCTGAGGATCAGCAAGCTCAGTAAAAATACTGTCGCTATGTTGCATCTGTACATTCAGGGTGTGCCAGCCAGCAGGACTATTACTGCTTGGATCGCTATCGGCTCGCGTTTTGACTAAAGCACTGCGGCGCTCGAGTAATACCGTTGCAGGGCGGTAAAGCTCTCCAACCCATATCGCTTCGCGCTTAATTTGTGGATCTAAACCAAATAGGGTGGTGGAGTCAGGTTTAGGTAACCCTAGCTCAATTAAATAGCTAAACTCATCGCTGGCAAATCCCAGTTTTAGGCGTTTAACTTGTTGGCGTACCGTTGGTTCGACCTCGACTTCTCCTGTAAGCATGCGCTTAGAGATATGTTCAGGCCCAGCCCAAAAACTTGAATCTAGGCCGCCTTCTTGAGCAAGTGCATTTACCACACCACCTTGAGCAGTCTGTGCCAGCAAACGCAGCGCTTTATAGAGGTTAGATTTACCACTGCCGTTGGCGCCAGTGACTAAATTTAGCCGTGATAGAGGGATCACTATCTCGCGGAGAGAACGATAATTTTGAATGGCTAAAGTGGTCAGCATAATGAGCTCATTTCTGTTAGTGATTGCAGTCGCTAATAGTTGCCTGCCGTATGATCTGTTGCTGGCTACAAGATAAAAGCTTAATGTTGATAACGCGCTTATCTTACCTGAGCAACATAGAGTTTTCGAGGATGAGCGGCTGAATGAGTTTACTGTGGTGACTTGTTCGCAAGCAAAGATGGTTAAAACATAAAAGGAATTGGTTATGTGGTCGGTAACGTTTCAAGCAGAAACAAGGCGAAGTAAGTCTTATAAGACAGAAAATGGCGCATTGAAAGCGATATGGAAATGGCTGAAGTCTAATCAGCATCAAGGTATCGACAGTCATGCAATTTTGATTGCTCCCGGTAATGCGCCTGAGCGTTATGATGATTGGCAGGCGTTACCTTTTACTGAGTCAAAACAAGATTTTTATCAGTCTGGCAAGTGGTTAAAGTTAAGGGTACAGGCGTTTGAGTTATATGGAAACCGCTGTGCCTGTTGCGGCATTACGCCGGCGCAAGGTGCCACAATGCACGTTGATCACATAAAACCGCGCTCTAAATATCCACAGTTAGCTTTGGATATTCAGAATCTGCAGATTTTATGTGAGGCATGTAATAAGGGGAAATCCAATTATTCTGAGACCAAGTGGCGTAACTAAAGCAGGTTAAGCCACGGCCTTTATCGCATCAGCCAATGCCAGCAAACCATTGGTGCGAGAAGGGCTCAGCTGGCCGGCAAGACCTAATTTTGCGAAAAACTCATTAGGTTCAAACTCACTAATCTCTGCGCTGGTTTTACCATTACACGCAATTAATAGCAGTGTGATTAAGCCTTTTACAATGCGAGCATCACTATCGGCGATAAAGTAATGTAAGCCATCAATTTCTGCGTGATATAGCCAAGCGTTGCTCTCGCAGCCGCGCACTTGAGCGCTTTCGACACGCAGCTGCTCATCAAGTTTAGGCAGTGTTTTACCGAGTAACATGATCTGGCGGTAACGTTCTTGCCAGTTTCCAGCTTGCTCAAATAGCGTTAATGTCGCTTGTAGATCGTTATCAAGGGTTGCAGTTAAAAACTGTTCATTAGCGGGTTGAACTGGCTGACTCATTAAATGACCTAAATTGAATTAATTAAATAAATAAAAACGTGTTTAGCTTTCTACAAGGTCCTAGGCCCTAGGGCGCTTCGCTCAGAGGGCGGGCTAAAGCCCTGCTAGGATAAGCCAAAGCTAAAAGCCAAAAGGCAAAAGCCAAAAGCCAAAAGGCAAAAGCCAAAAGCTAAAAGCCAAAAGGCAAAAGCCAAAAGCTAAAAACTCAGGCTGTTATCTTTGCTCTGCCTAGGACCTGCATTTAGTAGGACCTAGGCCCTAGGGCGCTTCGCTTAGAGGGCGGGCTAAAGCCCTGCTAGGAAAATCTAAAAGCCAAAGCCAAAAGCCTCAGGCTGTTATCTTTGCTCTACCTAGGACCTGCTTTTCCTAGAACCTGCTTTTCCTAGAACCTGCATTAAGTAGGACCTAG
>NZ_JADX01000004.1:284884-561595 GCF_000518605.1 Shewanella fidelis ATCC BAA-318
AAAGCCAAAAGCCTCAGGCTGTTATCTTTGCTCTACCTAGGACCTGCTTTTCCTAGAACCTGCTTTTCCTAGAACCTGCATTAAGTAGGACCTAGGCCCTAGGACGCTTCGCTTCGAGGGCGGGCTAAAGCCCTGCTAGGATAAGCCAAAGCTAAAAGCTAAAAGCTAAAAGCCAAAAGCCAAAAGCCAAAAGCCAAAAGCCAAAAGCCTCAGGCTGTTATCTTTGCTCTACCTAGGACCTGCTTTTCCTAGGACCTAGGACCTGTATTTAGTAGGCTCTAGGGCGCTTCGCTTAGAGGGTGGGCTAAAGCCCTACTAGGATAAGCCAAAAGCCAAAAGCCAAAAGCCAAAAGCTCTGGCTGTTATCTTTGCTCTGCCTAGGATCTAGGACCTAGGACCTGCTTTTCCTAGAACCTATAACCTAGAACCTTCTATTACAACAACAACTCTTTTACCGACTTCATTGCATTAATGAAGTTGTCGATATCAGCTTTGTTAGTATAGACCCCAATCGATGCGCGGCAGCAGCCTTTTAAGCCTAAGGTTTGCATTAGTGGCATAGCGCAGTGATGGCCACAGCGTACCGCGATGCCTTGTTGATCAAGCAAAATACCGACATCTTGATGATGTTCATCGGCCAAGTTAAATGCCACTGCAGCAATATTGTCACTATGGGCAGCGTAAAGCACTATGTCGCCCAATTTTCTGAGTTCATCTTGCAGGTAATTAAGTAGTGCTTGTTCCTCTGCATGTACTTGATCTCTTGGCAGAGATTCGATGAAGTCGATTGCCGCACCTAAGCCGATCACTTCAGCAATAGGCGGGGTACCCGCTTCAAGTCGGTTAGGTAAAATATTAAATTCAGTTTGCTCAAAGCTGACGCTTTTAATCATTTCACCGCCAGTCATTAGAGGCGTTAACTTATCAAGCACATCATAGCGGCCATACAGCACGCCGACCCCTGTAGGCCCATACATCTTATGGCCAGAGAACACATAAAAATCACAATCAATGGCTTGTACGTCAACATTCATGTGGGCAATCGCCTGTGCGCCATCGACCAATGTGATAGCGCCTGCTTGTTTAGCTAAGCTAACTAGCTCGTGTACCGGGTTTAGCGTACCAAGTGCATTGGAAACATGGCTGAGGGCAACAATAGCTGGCTGCTGTTGTAGTAAGACTTTATAAGCGTTTAGATCTAAGCGCTGATCTGCTGTTAGCGGAATAGGTTTTACTTGCGCGCCAGTGCGTTTAGCCAGTTGCTGCCAAGGTACAATATTGGCGTGGTGAGCAGCGCTATCAATTAAAATCAGTTGGCCTTTGCTCAGTTGCTCGGTTAAGCCGTTGGCAACGATATTGATTGACTCAGTGGTGCCATGGCTAAAAATGATCTCTTGTCGGCGTTCGGCGTTAATAAACTGCTTTAGCTTATCGCGCACGGCTTCATATTGGCTGGTGGCTCGAGCCGACAGCTGATGTGCAGCACGATGCACATTGGCATTATCAAAACGATAATAGTGCGCCATAGCATCGATTACGCTCTGCGGCTTTTGGCTGGTCGCGGCGGTATCGAGATAGCACAAAGGGTAGCCATCATTTGACTGTTCGAGTGTCGGAAATTGTGACCGCAGCGTTGAGAGAACCATAAAGCTGATCCGAGGTTATAAATAAAAAGGCGCGCAGATCTTGTAAGATCTACGCGCCTAAAGCAAGTTTAGACTGCTAAATTATGGCTTTTTTATGGGCAAGGTACTCGGTATTGCAGAGCTAGCTCGTCTAGACGCAACTGTAATTGTGGCGAAATAGCACAATTGATGCTGTCGATATTCTGTTGTAACTGCTCAAGATTAGTCGCACCAATAATATTGGAAGCAACAAATTTTCTGGAGTTAACAAAAGCTAGCGCCATTTGTGCAGGATTCAAATTAAACTCATGTGCTAGCTCGACATAAGCTTTAGTGGCGTCTAACGCCATTTGAGTACCGGTATAACGTGCAAAGCGCTTAAATAGCGTCATTCTCGCGCCTTCAGGCCATTGGTTATCGAGGTATTTACCTGATAGCGCACCAAATGCCAAAGGTGAATAAGCCAGTAATGGCACTTCTTCACGGTGGCTGATTTCTGCCATGCCGATCTCATAGCTACGATTAAGTAAGTTATATGGGTTTTGTACCGAGATGATTTTTGGCAGGTCGTGCTTTTCGGCAAGTCGTAAGTACTCCATAAAGCCCCAAGGGGTTTCATTAGAGATCCCGATATAGCGGATTTTTCCAGCCTTAACCAGATCGGCCAGTGCTTCTAAGGTATCAATAATCGGTGTTTGCTTTTCTTGTTCATCGATTTGGTTATAGCTAAGTTCACCAAAGAAGTTAGTGTTTCTGTCGGGCCAATGTACTTGGTAAAGATCGATAGTATCGAGTTGTAGACGTGCAAGAGAGGCATCAACTGCAGCGTGGATATTGCGCCAGTCGAGCGCCATATTCGGGCGAATATAATCGCTCTTGCCACCGGGAGCAGCCACTTTACTGGCAATGATGAGGTTATCGCGATTACCTCTTTGCTTGAGGTAGTTACCTAAAATACGTTCGGTTTCGCCCTGAGTTTCCGCCTCAGGCGGAACGGGGTACATTTCTGCTGTATCAATGAAGTTAACGCCAGCACCAATGGCGTAGTCGAGTTGTTCGAATGCTTGAGCTTGGGTATTTTGGGCTCCCCAAGTCATGGTGCCTAGACAGATTTGGCTAACGTGTAAACTTGAATGCGAAAGACGTTTATATTCCATAAAAAGCCACCTAATACGTGAATGCGCTTGATCTGAGGCTAGCAAGCTTTAGCGATAAAAACCATTAACTTATGAGGCCTAAGCCATTAAATAATCATTAGCTCCGAGTGATTGGCTTAAGCATGGGAATTTCACAAGCATCGTGGCCTGTATTACCTAAAGGTGCATCAAGCTGATTAAAGCCAAGAGAAGCATACAAGTTAATCGCTTCAACTAAGTTGGCAGTGGTTTCTAAATAACACGCGTTATAGTGCTGTGTCTTGGCAAATTCGATGGCCATTAACGCTAGGCGTCGGGCAAACCCTTTGCCACGTAGCTCCGAAGCAAAATACATTTTTTGTAGCTCACAAACTCCCTCTTGGCCGTGTAGCGGTGCAACACCAGCACCGCCAAGCACTTTGCCATCTCGTTCAATCACCCAATAGTGAGCATTAGCGTGTTGGTAAACCTCATATAAGCTATCTAAGCTCGGATCAGCAACGCCGTAACCTTTATCTGCGGTCAAACCATATTCAGCTGATACATCGCGGATCACTTGCGCTATTTGTGGGTTATCTTCTGCTGTGATGCTGCGCACTTGATATCCCTGTTGCGCTTTAGACTGCATTACCGCTTTGTTATAGCGCGCCAGTGAGACTTCAAGTTCATTAATATGCTCGCTTGGTAGTTGCGCTAAAATATCACTGAACTGCTGGTTTTGTTGTTGGTGTAGCTTCTGCAACTGCCTTTTACCTTTAGCGCTGATTTGTACCACTAGGCTGCGATTATCTCTAGGATTGGGTTGGGTGCTGGCGAATCCTTTTTCCACAAGGTGACTCACAGCGCGGCTAGCGTTGGACTTATCAATATTTAGTAAGCTAGCAAGCTGCTTAATTGCATAGCTATTTTCACCTAATTCGATGAGAGCATGGGCTTGTACCGGAGATAGCGGTTGATTACCACAGGCGGCGTCGAGTAAGCCTAGTTGGCGAATAAGTTGTCTTGAGAGACGACGAAGCAGGGACGCAGAATTAGGCTGGGCTTGACTCATCAAACAGCTCTTGTTTAGTTGCGGGTAACACCTAAGTTACGAGGACTATTTTCTAAAATCAAGCCTGTTAAGTTAAAAATAATAAAGTTACTACTAATTTATATAGAGTTCAGGATGCAGTATTGCTGCCATAGCTAAGATGATGGCTTGCGTGTAGTTACTTTGGCGGGTTTCATTACCATTGGTTAGTAAGGATATTGCACCACCTTTTTGTTTTATATTGACGGTATCAAACATCGCATCCATTACATGCCCTAACTCCTGGCCTTGGGTGAGTGCTTGGTATACAGCCATAGGTAAAGGAAGCTGCGCACCACGGCCAATGCTAACTTGCTCTTTGTGGGCTATGGCAATATAAGCAAAGGTCGCTGGTCCATGTTCAAACAGCTCAACCCCGCCCTCCATTGCAATGTAGTAATCTGCTTGATATACCGATTGGCAATGTTTAACTCGGTTAATTGCGCCTAATTTAGTTTCTGCGTCGGTCATGGGTTGATCGGCAACTAAAGAAGGTGCATCAACTCCGTCACATTGGATCTGGTGTTCAGGGAAAAGGCGCTCAAAGGCGACTTGGGCTGCGGCGACTTTTACTGGATTTTTTGAACCCACAATAATGCGTATTGCTGCTTTCATTTTAGTAATTTTTGCTCAGGTACAGAAGGTTTGAATTACACTAGTTTATTGCAATTTATGCTTGGCTTCATCTGTAAACTTCGTCTTAAAGATCACCTCAAAATTACAACTCTTAAATTTGGCAACGACTATGAAAAATAAAATTACATTTATTTTGCATTAGTTTATCTAATGGTAAGCCTATAAGTGACCATAATTAATGTGATCTTGTTCAAGGAATTGTGCTGGCTTGTTGGGTGAGGTGGCTAAATCTGGTTTTTTGTGATCTATGCCCGTTAGGCAAAATTGCTGTTGCGAAGTTTTATATCAGTATTTCATGATTTAAGTAAACTTAATGTTAAACCAAGGTTCGATACGGTTATTTTTATTGGTGAATAATGAAAATTTATTACACGATTAAAGAGATCCGGCTCACAAAACGGTTACATTGTGAAAAACAATTACAGAATATGAACTCAGATCAATTTTTAGTACGTGCATTAGGATACTCTTAACCGCGAAAATACTCCTGAGATCAAAATTTATTGGTGTTTCTCAGCACCATCAAGGTAACAAGAATGCAAAAAGACGCGATCACAACAAAAGATACGGCAACGACCAAGTCGCTGCCTTGGACACGTCAAGATACAACTTGGATGTTGAGTTTGTTTGGTACAGCTGTTGGTGCCGGAATTCTATTCCTACCAATTAACGCAGGTATGGGCGGTTTTTGGCCGCTAATGATGATGGTAGCAATCATTGGTCCAATGACATACTTAGCTCACCGTGGACTATCACGTTTTGTTTGTTCATCAAGCAAGCCTGGTAGCGACATTACCCACGTAGTGGAAGAGCACTTTGGTGTGGGTGCGGGCAAGGCAATTACTTTGCTTTACTTCTTTGCTATCTACCCAATCGTTTTGATCTACGGTGTAGGTATTACTAACACAGTAGAAAGTTTTATTGTTAACCAGCTAAATATTTTTGTTGAAGTACCACGTTTAGCGGCTGACGGTGCGCCTATGCTAACTGATGCTGGCGTACAGATCATGGATAAAGTATCAGGTGTGCCACGTTGGTTGCTATCTGGTGGCCTTATCGTTGCTATGATGTCTGTGATGGTTGCGGGCGAGAAAATGATGCTTAAAGTTACTCAGCTTTTGGTTTACCCATTAGTTGCTATCTTGGCGTTCATGTCGTTCTACTTGATCCCAGATTGGAAAATGGATGCATTACAAGTTGTGCCGCCAGTAGGTGACTTCCTAGGTACAGTTTGGTTGACTATTCCAGTACTTATTTTTGCTTTCAACCACTCACCAGCTATTTCACAGTTCTCTGTGTCACTTAAGCGTGAGCACGGTGTGAATGCTGCGCGTAAAGCAGACGTGATTCTACGTAACACAACCCTAATGTTGGTTGGTTTCGTGATGATGTTTGTTATTTCATGCGTACTATCTCTATCGCCAGCACAGCTTGCTGAAGCGAAAGAGTTAAACTTGCCGATTCTGTCATACTTGGCCAACGTACATAACAGCGGCTTTGTAAGCTACTTCGGTCCATTTATCGCATTCGTGGCAATCGTATCTTCTTTCTTCGGTCACTACATGGGTGCGACAGAAGGTATGAAAGGTATCATTAACAAGCAATTACGTTCTGCAAATAAGCAAGTATCTGAATCTAAGCTAGACAAATTCATCTTAGGTTTCATGTTCTTCACTATTTGGGGCGTAGCAATCATCAACCCAAGTATCTTAGGTATGATTGAAGCATTAGGCGGTCCAATCATCGCGGCTATCCTATACCTAATGCCAATGTATGCGATCCACAAAGTACCAGCTCTAGCTCCGTACCGTGGCCGTATCAGCAACATCTTTGTTGTAGTTGCAGGTTTACTTGCAATGACTGCAATCCTATTCGGATTACTGTCTTAAGCAAGATACTGGCTGGGCGTGTACAGATTGCATGCGAGCACGCTGACGCCCAGCTTTATAGTTCCATCAATGTTTGACAAAGCCTAGTCCCCTCTAGGCTTTTCCTCTTTTTTCGAGGTTATTTCCATGTTTAGCGCATTTGATATTTTTAAGATAGGTGTAGGTCCATCGAGCTCACACACTGTCGGGCCGATGAAGGCCGCCAAAGAGTTTATCGATGATGTTCGTCAAACGGGTCAGTTCGATCAAGTGACACGTTTAGGCGTTGAGATTTTTGGTTCTTTATCATTAACCGGTAAAGGTCACCACACTGATATCGCTATTATCGTTGGTTTAGGTGGTAACTCACCTGAAAGCGTTGATATTGATGCTATTCCAGGTTTTATCGCTGACGTTGAACAGACTAAGAAATTACCAATGGGCACTGAAAAGCGCCTAGTGGATTTTGGTCATGACGCCGTGATTTTCCACAGCCACGCATTACCATTGCACGAAAACGGCATGATGCTGCACGCATACAAAGGTGATGAGCTTGTACTAAGCAAGACTTATTACTCAGTAGGCGGTGGTTTTATTGTTGAAGAATCACAGTTTGGCAAAGCGGTTGAAAACCCAGTTGAAGTTCCATACCCGTTTAACTATGCCGATGAGCTTTTAGCGACGTGTAAAGAAACAGGCTTAAGCATCAGCAGCCTGATGTTCAAAAATGAGTTGTGTTTCAATAGTGAACAAGCAATTTATGATGGTTTCGGCGCTGTATGGTCAACCATGCATGATGCGATTGAGAAGGGCTGTCAAACCGAAGGTGTGTTAGCGGGTCCGTTAAAAGTAGCTCGTCGTGCACCTGCGCTTTACCGTCAGTTATTAACTGGTGAGCGTTTATCTAGCGATCCGATGGAAATCGTTGACTGGATCAACGTATTTGCAATGGCGGTGAGTGAAGAAAACGCAGCGGGTGGCCGTGTTGTAACATCACCGACTAACGGTGCTGCTGGTATCATTCCTGCGGTATTAGCTTACTACAACAAGTTTATTAAACCTGTTGGTAAGCAAGAGTACACGCGCTTCTTCCTAGCGGCTGCAGCAGTGGGTTCGTTATACAAGCGTAACGCTTCTATTTCTGGCGCGGAAGTTGGTTGTCAAGGTGAAGTGGGCGTAGCTTGCTCTATGGCAGCTGCTGGTCTTGCTGAGATCATGGGTGCAAACCCTGCTCAAGTATGTATGGCTGCAGAAATTGGTATGGAGCATAACCTAGGACTAACTTGTGACCCTGTTGCTGGCCAAGTTCAGGTGCCATGTATTGAGCGTAACGCGATTGCGGCAGTGAAAGCGATTAACTCATCACGTATGGCAATGCGCCGTAACTGTGAGCCAAAGGTGAGCTTAGATAAAGTTATCGCGACTATGTACGAAACGGGCAAAGATATGCACGTTAAGTATCGTGAAACCAGCCAAGGTGGTTTAGCGATTAAAGTTACTAGCATTTGCGGTTAATGTTTATTGCCAGTCTAGTGCTGGAATGAATAGCAAAAAGGCCATCAATTGATGGCCTTTTTTGTGTCTTATACCAATCAGTATAAACATTTAGTCACTCAGCGAGAGTTTAGCGGTTTTGAGGCAAGGCAACGAATGAAGAGCATAGTTGTTCTACGTTCAAGTTCGTTAACACAGCATCAGAATCGCTAAAACTCGCCATTCTGGAACGTTTTTGGCTGCCTACTTCTGCGTTGAATAACTTCACAAGGGAGCAACCATTCTTTCATTTATTCGCCTTGAATTAGATTGCCAAAAATCGTTCTGAGCTGATCAAATTCTTATACTGATTGGTATTACTTTTGCTCGTACATTAAGTAGTAGCTTTGTTCCATTCCCAGTGCGCTATAGGTTTTTTGGGCATTGGTATTATCTTGCTCTACATAGAGCCTAAAACTAGCGGCACCACCATTTTCTGCTGCGATATCTTTCACAGCTTGGTAAAGCTTGCCATAAATACCTTGGCGACGATTCTCAGGGCGAATGTATACGCTTTGGATCCAGTAGTAATCTTTGGCACGCCAGTCGCTCCACTCAAAGGTTACCATTAAGGAACCTGCAATTTCGCCATTAATTTCAGCGACTAAATAGAAGCCTTTCTCGGGAGACGTCAGTAAGGTATTAACGCCTTTTTCTAGTACTTGTGCATCTAAACTCAAGCCTTCGGTTTCTTGTGCCATGGCTTGGTTAAAGTTGACCAGAGCATGTAGGTCAGCTTGTTGGCCTTTACGAATTATCATTAATCGGTTTCCTTTTTTTGGCACACTTTAGCACGAAGCAAAATTTAACTCACTGCTGAAAATTATTGCCAATTTGCATTCGACTAAAGTCTAACTCTGCTAAACTTTTTCTATGACCCGTTTACCACTGGAGTCACTATGAAAAATAGCTACAAGCCATCAGTGAACAGCGCTGCTGCTAACAATAGCCAATGTTCAATAAAGCGTGATGCACAAGACATTAGGCATGGCTGGCACTTTGCTTTAACACTGCTAACACTCGGGATCTGGGGTTTAGTTTGGTGGTGGTTAATACTACGAGCTGAGGGTAAAGCGTTTTTTTCAGGTTTTGATGACGCTTATTGGAGCTATCTGATGGAGCGTGATCAACCTCCTGCTGCACTATATAAAATGAAGTTCTCTAAAAATAAGAATAATGCAAAATTTGATGCCTAAAATTGAGAATTATTCAGTCTTATAGCTGTTTCTGTTATCGCTCCGATATGGGGCAAACCAGCGTGATATAGATCATCTATTGCTGTTGCAGCGTATGCTAAACTGCCGCGTTATTTTTTAAGCTGGCCTTTAGGCTAGTTGTCCTCCCACCACTGTTTCAAGGTTTAAATATGTCGAATCAACAAGCTTCACTTTTTAAGAAAGTGTGGTCGAGCTGGATGTCTGTGCCTTTATGGTTGCAGATCATGATTGGTATGCTGTTAGGTATTTTAACCGGAATTGGCTTAGGCGAGCAGGCTACTTACTTAAAACCGATTGGTACATTATTCGTTAACACCATCAAAATGCTGATTGTTCCTTTAGTATTTTGTTCATTAATCGTTGGTGTGACTTCGATGCAAGACACCGCGAAAATGGGTCGCATTGGGTTTAAGTCATTTGCTTTCTACTTAGGTACAACTTCAATTGCAATTACACTTGGCTTGATTGTAGGTCATATCATGCAGCCTGGTACTGGCCTAGATATGGTGCCACACGAGTCGGCTGAGGTGGTAAAACAAGCACCATCTATCATGCAAACCTTGATTGATATCGTGCCAACTAACCCTGTCGCTGCACTTGCTAGTGGTCAGATATTACAAGTGATTGTGTTTGCTGTCGCACTCGGTATTGCACTGGTATTGATTGGCGACCATGGTAAACCAGCAATTCAAGTATTTGAGAGCTTAGCAGAAGCTATGTATAAGCTGACAGATCTCGTGATGAAGCTAGCACCATACGGCGTATTTGGTCTGATGGCATGGGTTGCTGGCGAGTACGGCGTAGATATGTTGATGCCACTGATTAAAGTGATTATTGCGGTTTATATTGGCTGTTTCTTACATGTTGTAGGTTTCTACAGCTTTGTATTGGTGGTATTTGCCAAGCTTAATCCACTGCAATTCTTTAAAGGGATCAGCAATGCCATTGCTGTGGCGTACACCACGTCAAGCTCTGCAGGTACCTTACCTGCAAGTATGAAGTGTGCCAGTGAATATCTAGGCGTTAATAAGAAGATCTCAAGCTTTGTACTGCCACTAGGTACAACCATTAACATGGATGGTACTGCACTTTACCAAGGGGTAACTGCGTTATTTGTGGCACAAGCATTTGGTATTGATTTAACTTGGGTTGACTACATTACCATTATTCTTACTGCGACTTTGGCTTCAATTGGTACTGCTGGTGTTCCGGGAGCGGGTCTGGTGATGTTAACCTTAGTGTTAACGACAGTTGGTCTGCCACTTGAAGGTGTTGCACTGATTGCGGGTATCGATCGTATCTTGGATATGGCGCGTACCGTGGTTAACGTATCAGGTGATCTCGTTGCTACAACCGTTATTGCTAAGTCAGAAGGCGAGATTGATGTTGAGCACTACAATGCTAATGCTGAAGACAGTGTTGAGATGGCGGAAAAGCAAAAGTCATAATGGCTTAACCGATATCTGAACCAATAAAAAACCGCCAACAGGCGGTTTTTTTATGTCTGAAACTCAATACTTACTTTTGGCTTAAAACGAATACAGTTTCATCGTTAGCATCTTTTAGTACTAACTTACCTTTTGCCATTTCAGCTTGAGTCACTTGCGGCATCGCTTGCATAACACGTTGCTCTTGTGCCGTTAGTGCGTCAACGCAAGCTTTCATGGTGTTGCCAGCAGGTTGCAAGGTTAGTGTTTGGCCATCGATGGTGTAGTTACCAAAGAAGTTATTACAGCTATTGTTACCGGTTAATTTGCCATCTGCTGCAAAAATGAATTCTGCTGGGCTGTAATCAATAACAGGCTTACCTGCAGCTGATTCAATGTGCCATGTACCAACAATAGCTAAATCTTCAACTTGAGTTTGAGGAGTTGACTGGCAAGCAGCTAAACCCAATAGCAGACCAGCTACGATGAAGGATTGTTTTATCATGTTGTGGATCCAAAGTGATTAATATCGGTATATTGTGACTATAGTATACTAATCGCTAGGCATATTAGTAAAAAAATCCGTATCAAAAAGAGGGGGTAGCGTGCAAAAACGTATCATAGATGCCTTAAAAGTGATGCATTGGCTTGGGTTAACTATGTTACTCACTGCCGTGGGGATCTATTTCCTTTCTGACTGGGCACAGCAAATTAGCGGTATGGTCACTGTTGCCAGCTTAGCGGGTGTAGGCATGGTGATGATGTCGCCTTTTCCTATCGCATTATTTTTAGACTGGGCTCGCTCGCAAAGTACTGATAAATGAAGGTATGCCTTATCAGCTTAAAAATTATAAAGCTGCTAAGGCATACCACTGAGCTTAGCGTCTAGTTGCTAATATTTTTTCCCGATTTCGCTCAAGATCGGCAACAGCTTGTTGCTGCATCGGTATCAATGATTGTTGGCTATCAGGGGTAAAAAAGCACATACCGCTTAGCAGTGTCACGTCAGGCGCTTCGCGTTCGAGGCGCTTACGTAGTCTGGCGATAAGAGTGGCTAAATTCGCTTCATTATCAATAAAGGCGAGAATAATAAATTGCTCATCGTCAAAGCGGGCGCAGATATCCGCTTCTCGCATACTTTCTGAAATGACTCTGGCAATGGTGCGTATAAACTGTGAGCCTATGGCTGCCGATGCATTTGCCCGCGACGGCATCGCTTCAAGTACGATTAAACCAGCATGGGAGCCAAATCTACGACTTAAGCTTAATTGTCTTGGTGCCATCAAGTTAAAGCCGTATGGGTTTAGCATGTAGGTAAACTCATCTTGCACAGATAATCGCTGCAGTTGCTCAGCCATATACATCTGCTTTAGTTCGCCTTGCAGTAACGCTTTTATTGATTCGCATACAGCAGCATAGGTGTTGCTGATATGAGTGGTGGCGGGATCGCAAATTAGTAAGCAGCCAAATACACGACCGTCAGGCCAAGACAGCTGTATTGCCAATAGCAGGCTAACCGCGTTCGTGGTGCAGCCAATATCACTCGGCTTTAACTTTATTAAGCCAAAGTCGGTTTGGTCGTTGATTGATTGGATTAAGCCTTTAGCTTCGAAGATTTCACCTAGCATTAAGTTCTTCGAGTCGAAAGGCGCGTTACAAACCGTTTGCGCTTCGTCGCCATTGGTCTGAATAATCAGGGTGTTTTTCGCTTGGTAAAGGTCGTTGATTAAGTCGACCTGTTGCTGCCATCTTGGCAAGCTAATTGCGGGATGATCCTTTTCCCTTAGCCAAACCTTTTGGTTACTGTCTTGGGCTAACATATTGGGCTCATTAGTTATTATTAGGACGATACGGGTACTAACTGGTGAAAGACTATACTAATTTTTGCTGGTTATTTGAATGTTAAAAATGTAGGTTTTTTGCTATTTTATGCTTGAATAGTACACATCGGATCACTTGATTTAGGTGAATTAATTCATTTATTTTTGGGGATGCGCCTGTCTATCAAGCTTGTGGGGTATTCGGCTATAATTGCTATATATTACTGTCGTGTATCTAATAGCAAATCATTATAAGAAATCGAGGCACCTCAAGCTTTAGCTAAGGTGATTTTTTGCCATTATTGACTCATTGCGAACCTACATAACTATGCGGTTCTATGCTGTAGAGCCGCATATGTTGTTAATGTTTGGAGGATAGCAATGGCTGTCTTCTTTGGCTGAAGTAAATACTTAAAGTAACACAATGAAAATTAGACGAGCCAACATATCGGATGTTACCGCCTTAGCTGCATTAGAACAGCTGCACTTACAAGATGAATTAGCTGCTGATAAACGGGATAACTCGTTTGAAGGTCAATCTTTTTCAGCAGCAGATTTTACCACTTTAATTAACCAACACTGGGTGATTGTCGCTGAAGTTGATACAACAATCGTTGGCTACGTGATCGCCGGAAAATGGTCTTTCTTTAAGCAATGGCCGATTTACCGTAACTTATTGAATCGTTTGCCTAAGCTTGATTATGAACGAGCAAGACTCACTGAAAACAACTGTTGCCAATATGGCCCTATCTGGATTGCGAGTCAGCATCGAGGACAAGGTATATTTGAAGCTTTAGTAGGGTTCTTAAAAAAACAGGTTAGCAATGAGTTACCCTATATGTTGACCTTTATTGCTGAAGACAACCAAGGCTCATTTGCTGCTCATACTCGTAAAGCTGATATGCAAGTTGTCGATTACATTAGTTTTGATGGCCGTGATTATTACTTATTAGTCCTACCAACCAGTGAAAGCTTTTTTTAAGGAAGTTTATGTTATCACCATCTGTTGCTGCTATTTTCAAACCATACCTTAGCCTTAATCTTTCGGGGTTCGATAACCTCAAATTAGTGATCGCGGTATTAACGGCCCAAGGGCAGGAGTGCCATGCCTTGGAAGCGCAGCTAACCTTTGAAGGCAAAAGCCAAACCGCATACCTAGTTCGTTGGCATAAGCACTTTATTTATTGTGGTCGTACTAATTCTTACGGTAATTCACTTGATGAAGTAGCGAGTCTTGATGACATTAATCCCGAGTCGATTAAGGTGCTACAGCCGCCAATTTTATCTATGCAACAGCTTGAGTTTATGTGCATGGAGAATGCACACTTTGATCACTGTTAGTTATGGTGTCGCGATAGCTTAACGTAATACCAGCTGAGGCTGGATTTAGTTTAGCCGCGATAGTGCTGACAAGCATTTCTATTTACAAAGTGTGAAAACGCATTAAAAGGGCGCAGGCTTATTAAAAGCTATCGCCCTATTTATTGTTGTAAAACTTCACTATAGCAGTGGTTTAATTGTTTTTTTAAACCACTCTATTAGCAATTTTTGCTCATAACGGAAAGTGTCGTTATTTAATGGCTGCAGATCCGAAAGATAACTCATATTTCTGAGTTTCTCAGTTCCAGATGCGATGACTTTGCCGTTTTGGCTTAATGTATACTCGAAATCTAATTTTGGTGGGTAAAGGTCTGTGACAACACGAATGTCGTCTACTGAGGCACCAAAAGTGGGCTGAACATCTCCAGCAAGATCGACATTGGTCACAGTGAGATCTAATTGCTGCCCCTCAGTTAAATGCTTATTGGCAAGCTTACCGAGCTCTTGGGTAAGCTGGGTAAACAGGTACTGCTCAAACTTTGATTGCACGCCAATAGTCGCTTCAATATCGGTATAGTCGTTGGTGTTTTGCCAGAGAATATTGACATTACCGTCATTAGTCAGAAAGTTCTGCGGCTCAGTAGGAGCTTGCTGAGCACAACCTGTTATGGTTAATGTTGCGGTAAACAGTACTAGCTTCAGTAAGTGTTTCATATCGACTCCGTTGTATGTCAGGTAATATACCAATAAGGATAAAGACTTGTTTAACTTCTTATTCTGATTGGTATACCTAGTTATAGCTCAATTATTGCAATAGCCCAGTGCAATTGATCACTAACTATAAGCTTTTATCAAACTTATCGATTAAGGCTTGCTCTTTTGTGGTGACATCATCAAACAAGCTGTAGTCGTAAAGGTTATACTCAATGCGCTTTTCACTCGGGTAGTTCTTAAGTTTAATCGTTAGGTTTTCGGCGTTTTTTGATAGTCGGTTTAAACTGGCGGATCGATGTTGTGATATATCGCCCCAGACCTCTTCAGGGTGATACTTTTCCTCTAAACCCTTTTGAGTTTTGGCATTAAGCTTGGCAACATTTTGGCGGATTGATAGGTTGCCAAGTTTGCCATCATCGGTGAATCTTGCAATAAACCATACAATATTGTTGGCTTGCAAAAATGCGGTATCGCAGGCTTTATCTGAACAAGAGATCTCTTTAATCTCGTTAGTTAAACGTAATTGTTGAACTTGCTTAATGAGTAGCTCTCGTTGCTCTGTGGGTATGTGTGAGTACTTTTGTTGATATTCGTCGGCTATCTCTGCGGCCGCAGCAGTAAAGTCGGTCGGTATTGGATTGTTGAGGTTTCCCACGGTAACTTTAGAGCTAGCTTGGATCTTTAGTAGCTGAACTACCTCATTAGGTGTCATTTCTAATTGTAAGCCCAAAATATCTGTTGGTTGTTGGGCTTGTGCAATCGGCGTTATCGCGAAAGGCGTAATAAATAGCGCCTTAATGCATGTCTTCCATTTCATGGTGTACTTCCCTTGGCTTTTACTGTTCCATTTGTAATGCGGATGACACCATAACATAGGTATGAGTGATAAATTAACTACGAGTTAGCTCGTTTACATTGCTGCTAGCATGTCGCCATATTCGATTATTGGTTGTTGTGGCTGAGAGCAGTTAGAGGATGCTTCAGTGATAGGGGGCTAACTCAAATCTAAGTTTTGAAGTTTGATAAACCCGACTCGCAACTATGACTGCTCAAGAGTGACACCAGCGGCAGAACAAGGTATTTTTACGCCCTTGTACGTTATCTAGCGTCAATGCTGGCATTATAAAGCCGCTAGTCTAGGATCAGAGCACTGGTTTTAATTTTTACACTTTTCGAAGCTTGTATGCTTCGCCTGGAAAACAACATATGAGTAGTACATCGACACATAAACCTCGGCCTATGGTTGATCTGTTAGTAAGTATCGCCATTCCCGCTTTTATCTTAATGAAGTTAAGTGGTGATGCTCAGCTAGGTGCGAGTGGTGGTTTAATGTTGGCGTTAAGCTTTCCATTAGGCTGGGGTATTTTTGAGCTTATCAAATACAGAAAATTTAATTTTATCGCCTTGCTTGGCCTAGCCAATGTGGCGCTAACCGGCGGTATTGGTTTACTGGAACTTGATCTGAAGTGGTTAGCAATCAAAGAAGCAGCGATTCCAGCGGTTATCGGTATTGCCGTGCTTATTTCGACCTTTACTTCTAAGCCACTAATCAAAGCTATGGTCTTTAATCCTGCGGTGATGGACGTAGATAAGATCATGCAGCGCTTACAAGAGAACAATTGTATGGCGGCGTTTGAAAAGCGACTCATGAATGCTACCTATATGGTTGCAGGCTCATTTGCGTTCTCGGCCACGATGAATTACATATTGGCAAAGTGGATCGTGACCAGCCCAACAGGCACCCCTGAGTTTAATGAGCAGTTGGGGGAGTTGAGTTTATACAGTTACCCAATGATTGCTGTGCCATCTATGTTGATGATGATGGCCACGTTTTATTATCTATGGCGTACGATTCGTGATTTAACCGGGCTTAAATTGGAAGAGGTTTTGGCAAACCAGTAATGGTTGTGTCAGGTTGCGTCTGACGGTTCGCTTTCTAGTAATCAAACTTCGTTTGATAAGTCTATCAGGCTACGCCTGACTTCTAAGTTAGACTTTGTCTAACAATTAACATCGTGGGATTCCATCCCACACCCGGGCAAAAGGGGGACAACAGCTTCCCCCTCTTGACCCTTTCTTTTATAAAGAGTCCCAGCCGCCCCGACGAAGTTGTTGATCCTCAGTTATTTTCGACAATCGCTATCGCCTTATATTCGCCATCCATGGCTCACCTAAGGCTATCTCGGCATCCATGCCTCGCTCATGCGGCTAATGTTTACAAGAGCCTTCAATAACCTCGGTAACTCCGATGGGGAATAGGCGTTTTCTGTGGGTTTGTAATGAGCTGATAGCTTTTAGTTATGGCAATCAGATATGCGCTAAGGCCTCAATATGGGGCGCATAAAAGCATGGCTATAATTAGCGACGAAGGAGCGCAAGCCATGCGTTTTTCGTCCATGCCATTATTGACTTGTTATGTTTCCCAACTCGTATCATCACCTATACATTTAAAGGCTATGCTCGATCTACCATTCAGGTTGAAAGTAACCTTAGTCCCATTTTCAATTGCTTTCGTTTCACAAGATACTATTTGTGACCCCGCAATATTCAACTCATTTCCTAGGTCACGAAACTTATATACGGTTTCATCAAATTTAATTATGTGCTCATTTTCGAAGTCAGTAATATCTTGACGCCAGAAAACAATGCCGCAATCAAAGTAAAGTCGATACCAAGTATTGTCGACGTTGAGATAGACGACATTGGCCACTTCTTCACAGATGCCATCATACCAGAACTCCTGCACTATCAATTTTTTTAGTGCTTTACCATTTAGCTCGGGCACTACGCCGTTAATTTCAAGTTCATCCATAATCTAAGGGAAACATAACGCCCCAATAATGGGCAAATAACAGTTGGTTAAAATAAGCGACGCAGGAGCAAAAACCAACTGTTATTTGTCCTGATTAATTGGCTTGTTATAACTCACAAGCCACCGTAATTTTTTTTGATTGCACTTTTCCACTTGTGAGGAGAACAAACTCCACTTCATTTTGTACTAAGTTCGAGGTTTCACTGCTAGGCTCGCAGTCAACCTCTTCACCAAATAGTATATAAAGGCTATAGGATGAAGGTATATCAGCTTTTTTCTCGCCGTTTATTCTTAAATTAAGACCGTTAGAATAAACTAAGCCTATATTATTTAAATTAGGAGATTTAAATCCCTCAAACGATTTTTCAGACAACTCCATTTTTACATTATTTATGATGAGTTCGAACTCTGTCATTTCATCTAAATAATTTGAGCCTCTTTTAGCTGTTAACGTGTAATTGTGATTGCCTTGAAAACCACCTGAAATATTTATTTCATTTGGAGTTAACACAACTGGAGAGCTTGCCTGTGCAAAAGCGCAGATTATCACCAATGTTAAAAAGATCGCATATTTCATAGTGAGTTATAACGCCCGCATAAGGGGCTGATAATGCTTGGCTATACTTGTGCAGCGAAGCGGAACCGAGCCAAGCGTTAGCAGTCCCTTCACTTTATGCTCTTGTTATATTCGCTTTCAAATCCCCAACCATCACTTTTTCCACCGTATTTAGTTGCTACTTCTGCAAATGTGCTTTCCACATGAGTGATGTTTTCGGGTGTTGGCTCCATAATAACCGAGACATAAACATCGTAGCCTTTTGAAACTTCATTTGTATAAATGGCGACTTTGATATTTTCATATGAATTATCTACTTCATAGGCCATTTTTACAGCTGATTCTTCATCTTTAAATAAATGGAAGAAATCAATTTCATATTCTCGATTTAGGTTTACGCCACGTTCAAGCATGTTTTGTAATACTTGACCATTTTCATCATTGGGGTACTGCATTTCTTTTCCTTGTGCAGTAAAAGATAGAAGTAGAATAATAATTAAATATATGAAACGCACAACCAGTCTTCCCTGCGAATATAACAGTGTATTAGGCTGAATTCCGAATAAGAACAGTTAGCCTAGTTAATCCTATGCGAACAAGGTAACCGTAGATGTCTTTTTAATCAATGCCTTAATGGGTGCCGTCTTGTGAGACTACTGACTCTTCTGATGGTGAAAACCAGAATTTACTTATTTGTGACGAGATTTGATTTAACTATTGGGGAGAAATCTTTTTTAACAGCCACTTAGCAGTTGTTAACTTTAAATTGTTTTCCTTCTTACACCAAAATAATGCTGAAAATTCACAATGCTTGTTATAACTGTTTATATGTACAGCTAGTGTAAAGATGAGGCTATGCATGAGCTTTCATATTAGGTTTTCTACTAACAAAGGTTCAAATTTGCTACTCAACTCTTGTTGTAGTGAAAATGATTTAGGGGCAAAAGTTAGTCACAAAACTTACAGAAAACACCTGTCCCCATCGGAGTTGCCGAGGTCATTGAAGACAATCGCGTGAGCGAGGCATGGATGCCGAGATAGCCTCAGGTGAGCCATGGATGGCGAATATGAGGCGATAGCGATTTTCGAAAATGACTGAGGATCAACAACTCCGTTGGGGCGGCAGGGGAGATGCAAGAGGGGATTGCTGTTGATCCCCTTTTGCCCGAGTGTGAGCTGGAAGCTCACGACCTTTATCAAACGAAGTTTGATTGCTTCAAAGGCCGTAAGGCCTCAAATAAAACGACAGCTATCGTTCAATAGCACCAGTAAATCCCATTAACACCAACCTCTCATCATCCCCCTGATACTTCAAAAACAACTGCGCAATATCATTGGGTGCTGATGTCACAGCGCTAAACCCATGTTGTGTGTAAAACCCTTCTAAATGGGCTAGGGCAAAAATGTAAGTTTTGCCATCACAAATAACGGATGCCAGTTCTCGCATCAACTGATGCCCAACACCTTGGTCACGAAAATCGGGATGCACCAACATGCCGGTTAAAATGGCTAACTGGCCAATAGGTCGAATACGGGCACTGGCAATGATTTTAGAAAGAGTAATGCTTGAGCAAGAGGCGCCAGAAGAAGATAGTTCAGCGTCGTTAGCCGAAGTGCAGCTCCCTTGGGTTAACACGCAGACAGATTCTTTCTGCAACAAGCGTGCATAAGGCAGGTGCTTACGATAGAACTTCTTCACCTCGATACGCTCATCAGGCGCTAACCAAGTTAATTGCACTGTGTAACTACCTCATTCTTAGTCTGTATAGAGCTGGAAATATTATGCTGTACATTGATAGTAATCAGAGTGATACAAATGAAGCAAGTATACGCAGCAGGGATGCTGCGGTTAAGCCCTCAGGGATGAGTTAATGGCGTCTTGCGTAGTTGTGTCACTCTGATACACAACTTAATATTGCTAATAGCAGACACAACGACGATTGTTTGCCGTCCATGGCAACTCGTCATAAATGTTCCAGACATAAAAAAACCGCCCTTAGGCGGTTTTTATTAGCGTTGAACCAGCAACGCCTTAGCAATCGATAACGATTACAGACCAGCGTCAGCGCGTAGTGCGTCAACCTTGTCTGTTGCTTCCCATGGGAACTCGTTACGACCAAAGTGACCGTATGCTGCAGTCGCTTGGTAGATTGGACGAGCTAGGTTCAACATTTCTGTTAGACCGTATGGGCGTAGGTCGAAGTGACGACGTACTAGATCGATTAGTAGCTCTTCAGCAACTTTAGCAGTACCGAAAGTTTCGATGCTGATTGATGTAGGCTCTGCCACACCAATTGCGTAAGACACTTGGATCTCACAACGGTCAGCTAGGCCAGCTGCAACGATGTTTTTCGCTACGTAACGTGCTGCGTATGCTGCACTACGGTCAACTTTTGATGGATCTTTACCAGAGAAAGCACCACCACCGTGACGCGCCATACCACCGTATGTGTCAACGATGATCTTACGACCTGTTAGACCACAGTCACCTACTGGACCACCGATAACAAAACGGCCAGTTGGGTTGATGAAGTATTTAGTGTCTTTAGATAACCATTTAGCCGGTAATACTGGCTTGATGATGGTTTCCATTACACCTTCAATTAGGTCTGCTTGAGTTACATCTTCGCTGTGCTGTGTAGATAGAACTACCGCATCGATACCAGCAATGCTGCCGTCGCTGTTGTATGCAAAAGTAACTTGGCTTTTCGCATCTGGGCGTAACCAAGGCAATGTTTTGTCTTTACGTACTTCAGACTGACGCTTTACTAGCATGTGCGAGTAAGTGATAGGTGCAGGCATGAATACGTCAGTTTCGTTGTTGGCATAACCAAACATTAGACCTTGGTCACCAGCGCCTTGCTCTTTAGGATCAGCACGGTCAACACCTTGGTTGATGTCAGGAGACTGCTTACCAATCACGTTTAGGATTGCACAAGAATCTGCATCAAAGCCCATGTCTGAGTGAGTGTAGCCAATGTCACGTACTGTTTTACGGGTGATCTCTTCGATATCAACCCAAGCAGAAGTGGTGATTTCGCCGCCAACCATAACCATGCCAGTTTTGACATAAGTTTCGCATGCTACACGAGCTTTTGGATCTTGCTCCAAAATTGCGTCAAGTACCGCATCAGAAATCTGATCGGCGATTTTATCTGGATGACCTTCTGAGACCGACTCAGAGGTAAACAAGTGCTTTGCCATGATGGAAAATCTCGTCTTTATACAATTCGAATATGTAGAAGTATCTACATCTAGACGGCTATTCTAGTGGAAAATGGCCTTGATAACACCCCCTTCGCTAAATTTTGTGCGGTCTCTCGCGCTATTTATTTTATAGGTGCATCATGAATGTAATTTATGATTACGTCTATCTAGCTGTAATTATTACTGATTTACAGATTAAGCTAAGCAGTGTTCTGTACAAAAAAAGATAAAAATTTAGCTTTTTTGCTTCGATTTCAGCGCTAAACAGCAACGAGGATAAACTTAAGCACTAATATTAGCTTAGTTAAAATTGTACAAGCTTTATTCAAGCTGGTTGTAAGTAACAATATTTTTAATTGTTGGTGAATTAAATTTGCGTCCTACAGCCTAGTAGGCGAAAATATGGCTCCCTAATTTGTGTGTGGAGGGAGAGTGGCTATAAAGCTACCGCCTTTCACTCAATCTAAGCCTCAAAACCTCAAAAACAAGCAGGAGAGAGCATGTCATCTCGTAAAGAACTCGCAAACGCAATCCGCGCACTGACCATGGATGCTGTTCAAAAAGCCAATTCAGGTCACCCAGGTGCACCAATGGGGATGGCTGATATTGCTGAAGTGCTATGGAATGATTTCCTAAAGCACAACCCTAACAACCCTGACTGGGTTGATCGTGACCGCTTTATTCTTTCTAACGGTCATGGCTCTATGCTTATCTACTCTTTGCTACACCTAACAGGTTATGCATTGCCAATGGAAGAGTTGAAAAACTTCCGTCAGCTTCACTCTAAAACACCAGGTCACCCTGAATACGGTTACACACCAGGTGTTGAAACCACCACTGGTCCATTAGGTGCTGGTATCAGTAACGCAGTAGGTATGGCGATTGCTGAAAAGACATTGGCTGCACAGTTCAACAAGCCTGGTCATGACATCGTTGATCACTTCACATACTGCTTCCTAGGTGATGGCTGTTTGATGGAAGGTATCTCTCATGAAGCATGTTCATTAGCAGGAACTCTAGGTCTTGGTAAGCTAATCGCATTCTGGGATGACAACGGTATCTCTATCGACGGTCACGTAGAAGGCTGGTTCACTGATGATACGCCTAAGCGTTTTGAGTCTTACGGCTGGCACGTAATTGCTAACGTAGACGGTCACGACAGCGACGCGATTCGCGCAGCTATCGAAGAAGCTAAGTCAGTTACTGACAAGCCAACAATGATCTGCTGCAAAACCACTATCGGTTTCGGTTCTCCAAACAAGTCTGGTAGCCATGACTGTCACGGCGCGCCACTAGGTGATGCTGAAATCGCTGCTGCACGTGAATTCCTAGGTTGGAACCACGCTGCATTTGAGATCCCTGAAAACGTATATGCGGGTTGGGATGCTAAAGAAGCGGGCGCTGCTCGTGAAGCAAGCTGGAATGAGAAGTTCGCTGCTTATGAAGCTGCCTTCCCAGAATTGGCTGCAGAATACAAGCGCCGCGTAATCACGGGTGAGCTACCAGCTGACTTTGAAGAAAAAGCACAAGCTTTCATTCAAGAGTGCCAAGATAAAGCTGAAGGTATTGCTAGCCGTAAAGCATCACAAAATGCGATTGGTGCATTTGGTGCAATCCTACCTGAAATGTTAGGTGGCTCAGCTGACCTTGCGGGTTCTAACCTAACGCTTTGGTCTGGTTCTAAAGGTATCCAAGACGATCCTGCTGGTAACTACATTTTCTACGGCGTACGTGAATTTGGTATGAGCGGTATCATGAACGGTGCATCACTTCACGGTGGTTTCATCAACTACGGCGCAACTTTCATGATGTTCATGGAGTACGCACGTAACGCTGTTCGTATGTCAGCATTAATGGGCATTCAAAACATCTTCGTTTACACCCATGACTCTATCGGTCAAGGTGAAGATGGTCCTACTCACCAGCCAGTTGAGCAGTTAGCTAACCTACGTATGACACCAAACATGAACGTATGGCGTCCATGTGATGCGGCAGAAACTGCAGTATCTTGGAAGAATGCGATTGAGCGTCGTAACGCGCCTACCTCGCTAGTATTTAGCCGTCAAAACCTACCAGCACAAGCACGTACTGCTGAGCAGTTAGCAAACGTAGCTAAAGGTGGTTATGTACTAAGTGATTGCGCTGGCACGCCAGATCTAATCCTTATTGCAACAGGTTCTGAAGTACAGCTAGCACTTGATTCTGCTGCTGCATTAACTGAGCAAGGCAAGCAAGTACGTGTGGTTTCTATGCCATCAACTAACGAGTTCGACAAGCAAGACGCAGCTTATAAAGAATCAGTACTACCAAGTGCTGTAACTAAGCGTGTTGCAATTGAAGCGGCTCATGTTGACTACTGGTACAAGTACGTTGGCTTTGGTGGTGCTGTTGTTGGTATGACTACCTTCGGCGAATCTGCTCCAGGCGGCGACTTGATGAAGCACTTCGGCTTCACGGTTGAAAACGTTGTTGCAACTGCTAACGCTCTATAATCGGTTAGCATGTTAAAGCAAGCGATACATCGGCAAGTCATTCGAGTTTTACAACCGAAAAATTTAGTTGATGTATCGCGCTATCGCTCAACGATACAGAATATTTGTTTAAGTATGTTTAAACTTAAACTTTTATGATACAACGGCTTACCTATTGAGGTAGGCCGTTGTTGTATCACCAACTAGCTGTTAAAGGAAGATTAAGCTTACATGATCAGAGTCGCTATAAATGGCTACGGCCGCATTGGTCGCTCAATTCTTCGTGCTGTGTATGAATCTGCAAAGCGCGATCGCATTCAGATTGTGGCGATTAACGAGTTGGCAAAACCAGAAGCGATGCTTCATTTAACTCAGTACGACACCACCCATGGTCGTTTCCATACCGAGGTAAAGCTCGAAGATCAGCATATGCTTATCGGCGATGACGCCATCAAGCTGTTGCATGAGCCGGATCCTGAAAACCTACCTTGGCAAGAGTTAGGTATAGATATTGTTTATGAAGCGACGGGCGTCATTAACAGTAGAGATGAGTGTGAGGCGCACATAAAAGCAGGCGCTAAACAAGTGCTCATCAGCCATCCATCATCCCATGATGTTGATGCCACCATAGTTTATGGTGTGAACCACCTATTATTGCAAGCTGAGCATACTGTGGTATCCAATGCTTCTTGCACCACTAACTGCATCGTGCCAGTGATTGATGTTTTAGATAGACACTTTGGCGTTAAAAGTGGCGCCATCACCACAATCCACTCGGCAATGAATGACCAACAGGTTATTGATGCATACCATGATGATTTACGTCGAACCCGTGCTGCAGGGCAATCGATTATCCCGGTTGATACCAAACTTGCCCGTGGTATCGAGCGTATTTTGCCGCACATGAAAGACAAGTTTGAAGCCATCTCTGTGCGGGTGCCTACGGTTAATGTCACAGCAATCGATCTTTCCGTGACGCTTAATAAACGCGTCGACATCGATACAGTTAACCGAGTGCTTAAACAAGCAACTGAAGGCTCTTTCTCTGGCGTTGTTGGTTTTACTAATGCGCCTTTAGTCTCTTGCGATTTTAATCATGATCCACGCTCGAGCATTGTCGATGGCACTCAAACCCGAGTCAGTGATGGTCATTTAGTGAAGTTATTACTCTGGTGCGATAACGAGTGGGGTTTTGCTAACCGCATGCTCGATACCAGTTTAGAGATGATCCGCGCAGTACGCGAAGCGCAATAAGGGTTAACCCATTTTGATGCTGACTGAGTCTTGCTGAGCCTGACCCCGTCAGCGGTTTAGCTGTTTGAACAAGCTTTTACTTTAGAATTTAACTTTAATTTTTAACTTTAACTTAGATAGTAAGGAAGCATAAACATGGCGATTCTTAATATGCAAGATCTTGATCTTCAAGGTAAGCGCGTGCTTATTCGTGAAGATCTTAACGTACCTGTAAAAGACGGCGTGGTGACGAGCGACGCACGTCTACGCGCATCTCTACCGACGATTAAGCTAGCACTTGAAAAAGGCGCTGCAGTAATGGTGATGTCACACCTTGGTCGTCCAACAGAAGGCGAATTCAATGCCGAGTTCTCAATGCAGCCTGTGGTTGATTACCTGACGAATGCACTTGATTGCAATGTGCGTCTAGCAGCTGACTACCTTGATGGTATTGAAGTGGCTGTGGGTGAAGTGGTTGTGTTCGAAAACGTACGTTTTAATGTAGGTGAGAAGAAAAACGACGAAGCACTTTCTAAGAAGATGGCTGCACTTTGTGATGTATACGTAATGGATGCATTCGGTACCGCGCACCGCGCTCAAGCATCTACTCACGGTGTAGGCCTTCATGCGCCAATCGCTTGTGCAGGTCCACTGCTTGCAGGTGAGCTTGCAGCGCTGGGTAAAGCACTTGATAACCCTGCTCGCCCAATGGTTGCAATTGTTGGTGGCTCTAAAGTGTCAACTAAGCTAACGGTACTTGAAAGCCTTTCAACTAAGGTTGACCAACTTGTAGTGGGTGGCGGCATTGCTAACACTTTCGTTGCTGCAGCAGGCCACAAAGTGGGTAAGTCACTTTATGAAGCTGACCTTATTGAAGAGGCTAAGCGCCTCGTTGCCAATGCACAAAGCCGTGGTGGTGATATTCCAGTACCAACAGATGTTGTTGTAGCTGGCGAATTTAGCCCTACAGCCGCTGCGACACTAAAAGATGTTAGCGCCGTATCTGATAGCGATATGATTTTTGATATCGGTCCTGATAGCGCTGAAGCCTTGGCTGAAATCATCAAAAATGCTGGCACAGTTGTATGGAACGGCCCTGTAGGTGTATTTGAATTTGACCAATTCGGTGAAGGTACTAAGCGTATTGCTCAGGCCATCGCAGAATCAAATGCATTTTCTATTGCTGGTGGCGGCGACACTCTTGCAGCAGTCGACAAATATGATATTGCTGACAAAGTGTCTTATATTTCAACAGGTGGCGGTGCTTTCCTTGAGTTTTTAGAAGGTAAAGAACTACCAGCAGTTGCTATGCTTGAAAGCCGTGGTCAGTAATTTATTACAAATTAGGCGCAAGCTTACAAAATAATTACCAAACTGTTTGTTGGCGGGCTTTAAATCGACATTTGTCGGGGTTACACTAGCCGCCAACAAAAATAGTGCTGTAAACGGCGTATAACAGCAACAATAACAAGCCTATAAAAAAGCTGTGATGACGCTGTGCAAAATACTCAAACTGAAAAAGTAACCGCTGTAGCGTTAGTCTTTTTGTAATACTGACAACGTTAGAGCATAAAAATCCATCCAAACGATAGTGACCTTGGTGAGGCGACTCACCCTATTATTGGAGTAAAAAATGGCCTTAATTTCCCTACGTCAAATGTTAGATCACGCAGCAGAACACGGATATGGTGTTCCTGCGTTTAACGTGAACAACCTTGAGCAGATGCGTGCAATTATGCAAGCTGCTGAAGCAACAGACAGCCCTGTTATTGTTCAGGCATCTGCTGGTGCACGTAAGTATGCACGTCCTCAGTTCCTTAAGTATCTAATGGCAGCTGCACTTGAGCAGTATCCAGATATTCCTGTATGTATTCACCAAGACCATGGTACAGATCCTGATATTTGTCAGCGCTCTATCCAGCTTGGTATGTCATCAGTAATGATGGACGGCTCACTAATGGCTGACGGTAAAACACCTGCGTCATACGAGTACAACGTTGATGTAACTCGTCGCACCGTTGCATTTGCTCACGCTTGTGGTGTGTCTGTTGAAGGTGAAATCGGTTGTCTAGGTAGCCTAGAGACAGGTATGGCAGGTGAAGAAGACGGTGTTGGTGCAGAAGGCGTACTTAGCCACGACCAACTACTTACTACGCCTGAAGAAGCGGCACGCTTTGTTGCTGACACACACGTTGATGCATTAGCAATCGCAATTGGTACTAGCCACGGCGCGTATAAGTTTAGCCGCAAGCCTACCGGTGACGTGCTACGTATCGACCGTATCAAAGAGATCCATGCACGGATCCCTAACACTCACCTTGTAATGCACGGTTCGTCTTCTGTACCGCAAGAGTGGTTAGAGATCATCAACCAATACGGTGGTGCTATCCCTGAAACTTACGGCGTACCATTAGAAGAGATCGTTGAAGGCATTAAGCACGGTGTGCGTAAGGTTAACATCGATACCGATCTACGTTTAGCATCAACAGGTGCGGTACGTAAGTTCCTAGCTGAAAACCCAGCTGAATTCGACCCTCGTAAATTCTTAAAAGCGTCAATGGAAGCAATGGCTGATATTTGTACGACTCGTTACGAAGCGTTTGGTTGTGCGGGCATGGGCTCTAAGATCAAGCCTAAGTCACTTCAAGCTATGTACAAAGCTTACCAGTCTGGCGAACTTGATCCACAAATCAAGTAACTGACACTGTTACGTTAGTACGCATTTTAATGCTAAAAATACCTGCCTAGTGCAGGTATTTTTTTATTTATCGACTTGTATGCAACATTTTCAATTTTGGGTCTTAAATGTTAATATTGCGCCGATTTTTAGGGAACTTGGTGAACGGAGTACGATAAATATGAAAAAAATGCTTACAGCTATGGCCGTGGTGCTGGCAACTCCTTTTGCTGCGCAGGCGGGAGCTGACTTTGTTGAAGGTGATAAGACTTTTGCAGGTGAGGCTGAGTTAGGTGCGACACTAACCACAGGTAACACTGATACCTCTTCAGTTAAAGCACGCCTTAAGATGATGCAAGAGCTAGGTAACTGGGAAAACGTTTACCTATTAGAAGGCTTATATAAAGAAGATACCGATGAAGTCACTGCAAAGCGATACTATGGTGGCGTTCAAGGTGATTATAAGTTTGATGAAAAGAACTATATGTATATCACGGCTAACTATGAAGTCGACCCGTTTACTGGTTACGATTATAAAGCGGTAGCATCTGCGGGTTATGGTCATAAGTTTATCGATAGCGGTGATATGTTCCTTAGCGCTGAAATTGGTCCAGGTTATATCTATAAAAAGCTAGATGACGAACAAAGAGCAATACTGGGCTATGATAATGAAGATAGCGTTGTGGCTCACGGTGCGATGAAGTTTACTTATGACATTAGTGACAGTTCGCGTTTTAGTCAGTTATTTGTTGCCGATTACGGTGATAGCTTTGAAGGTCGCTCTGAAACATCAATCACAGCCAATATAATTGGTGCATTAGCAATGAAATTTGCCGTGATTGTGCGTTATAACGATTCACCGCTAGATGATAAGAAAAGTACAGATACTGAAACCAACATGACATTGTTATACGCATTTTAAAATTGTTAACAAGCTCAAGGCGGTAACTGTTCATTTTTTGACACTTAATGGTTAACTGTAAATGTTAATGAGTATAAGGCATCGATAAGATGCCTTTTTGTTTTGTTTGTGATTCGCTTTAGTTTTGCATCTGTTTGTTTTTAATGCGTTTTGCAACCTTTTGTTTTCAATCGTATCGGTTTGTTTCTTTTAAGTTTTTAAAATTGATAACATTTATGTGCGAGAACTCACGAAAGTGGCAACAGCTCGGCTAAACGCTAATTAAATCGCGGACTCAGGCAAAGAATAACAGTAAACTGTTGCTCAGTTATTTTGTTAGAGTTGTTAACGTGTATATAGGTCCATATCGATTCGACCTCGAGTTAAGAGAGCTTATCCATACTCGCTCCGAATCAGTATCATCATTCAAATTATCAGACATAGAATACTTAGTGCTGCATCAGCTGATGCAGGCACGTGGTCAAGTAGTGTCTACAGAATCGATGTGTGATCAATTCCTCCCTAAAAAGGTTAGCCATCAAGATATTGCTACGGCAGTGAACAACATTAAGCGCTTTTTGGGGCGTGAGCATGCAAGCTGGATAGAGAATATCACTAAGCAAGGTTACTTGCTGCATGCCAAAGCCAAAGCAAAACCAATGCTAACCTGTGCGTTAAGTGGCATATCGATAAAAAATTATCTGCTTTGCTTAATTCTTGGGATCTTACTTATTATCTTTTTAGCAATGAACCTGACAACAACTTCCGATATTAGCCTTTCGATGCCTGATAAAGTGGCTATCAAAGGGACTGAATCAATCTTAGTGCCGATTTATGGTTTAGATGAAGACAAAGATAAATATCACACTCGAGTGAAAGAGTTAGCGTTAAAGCTTGCTAATTGTAAGCAGGTTAAATGGCAACGGGTTTATGTGGCGCCGTCAAATGACGGCAACAAGCTTGAGTTTGTTATGAATAACTTAGCTGATGATGGTAAAGCCTGTGCCAATCTAAAAGTGAAAAATGTGGGTGAAGATTGGCACTTTATTGATGATGCTTGGCTAAAAGAGGCAGGCATTTGTGAGTAAGTTAATGAAGAAAAATCCTTTTGCGGGTTTTAAGGCAACGCCGATATTAGCGACCCTAACCTTGATTTTTGCTATGTGTATTTTTCTTGATCATACTGTGGATGATGATAGAAATACCAGTTTGCACTGTATAGCCAGTGCTTATCGGGTTGGTAGTGGTTTTGAGGATAGCCAGCAGTTACACATCGAGAATACTGGCCGTGGTGTAAACGTATCAATGAGCTATTACCAAGGTGATAAGCTTACCAATAAGATTAGCGCAGTGGGAACTGTAGAAAAGATTAAAGCGCCAATTTTGACTTACGCAATAGATTTGTCTGCGGGTCAATACGCTAAAGGTTTATTGCAAGCTGCCCCAAGTGAAAGCCTACAAGAGGCTATTACGCTAGCGAAATACATGGTTGAAGATAACGATAGCGAGCCGTTTTTAGTCAAGGTATTAGAGATGAATAAAGCGGCAGGTATGGTGACAATTCAAATCGAGCCTGGCAATAGCTTATGGGTGTGCAAAATTAAGTAACTTCTGTAATTTCTGCTGTGTAAACTGTTTCAATATCCGCCGTTGGCCTAATGCATTGGTTCAACGGCTTACGCACTATAGCGCCGAGTCATCTGCGCTACTCAATTAAACTGCTATGTAAAAGCATTATAGATAAAGTATTCTTATTAGTGTGCAGCAAACTCCGTCTTTATATAGGGTCAAACGCTGCATTCACCATCTAGTCATTAGAGTTATAACATTTTACATCACTTGATGTTATTCGATTAAATAAGGTGTCTGTGTCTAAAGTCAGAATTAAGCAAGAAGAGTCATTGTCGATTAAGTTTCTACATCAGATGGAAGCGGGCGATAACCGTAAATTAGATCTGTACTTTTTCCTGCCTAAAGAGATGGGGATCAATCCGCAAAGTCTCAATGAAGATGAATATTATCATTCATCAATTACTGGACGTCGTTCTTATTACTCGTCGGGACTTCACCTTCCTTTGGTGCAAAGCCGGTTTGCTAGCCAGAAAAAGCGCACTGTGGAAGAGTTTAGGTTGTACCTAAACTTATTCGCTTATCAATTTGCAGTTGCCATTGAAACTGACTGCAAAGAGCTGGGACAAGTTGAAGACTTTGAGCTGTTTTATAGTGCACTTGATGAGTTAAGCGAGCAGGTGGTGCACTTACTTAAGCGCTTTAGACGTAACGAGCCTAGTGATGAAAAGTGGAAGTCATACTTTGAGAATGCCGATAACTATCTATCTTGGTTTTGTGAGCAGCGGTTACTAAAACTGTTGGCTCATGCGCCGCGCACTAGCGACTTTAATGAGATTAATGACCGAGTATTGAACTTATGTCGGGCGGAAGCAGCCTATCGTAAAGAGCGTAACTATAACTCATCGCAAACGGTTAAAGATCCTAACCGTATTGCCAATAAGATGCTGTTGTTAAGACGGCTTATTCAACAAGGTGTGGTACTTAAAGAAGATTTAAAAACCTTAGGTGTTGGCCTAAAGAAAATGACCACAGGTATTGCCACTGCTATGGTGATGTTAGTGGTCTCGGCGCTGATTATTAAGGCTCAGGGCTTTTTTAGTGGCTTGACCATAGCGTTAGTACTAACCTTAGCGGTGATTTATGGCTTTCGTGAGATCTTTAAAGATGATATCCGTAATGCGTTATGGCGAATCATCCAAAAAGGCCGCCCGCGTTGGAGTCGTGCATTAAGTGATACAACCAGCAAAACGACTATTGCACGTCAGTTAGTTTGGCTCGAATTTATGCGCAAGAAAGAGCTGCCAAAAACCGTAGCTGAGATTATTACTAAGCGGCATAGCCAGAATAAAGTAGACGCAGAGATCTTGCATTACGGCATTCAGACTCGGGTATCGCAAAAAGATTTCTTGTCGGGTTACTCAACGATTCAAGAGCAGGTGAACTTTAGTTTTGTGCCGTTTGCACGTAACTTAGAGCGTGGAAAAGATAAGATCTATAAAGAGCATGATGGCAAGATCAGTAATGAATCCGTTGAGCGCCGTTACCAAGTGAATCTTGTTTTAGTGCTGAAAGAGGGCAAGCAAGCGCCACAATATGCGCGTTATAAAATCACTATGAACCGTTCTGCCATCATTGAGATCATTGAAAGCGATCTGCCTTCAGGGGTTGAAAACATGGAGGATGAGCCATTCAAGGATGAACTCGCAGATAAGTTGAATACTTGATAGACAAAAGGCCCGTGAACGGGCCTTTTTGCTGTTGTTAAGTCATTTTTAGCTATCAAAGCGGGTGTAAGCTTGGCAGATATTCTGATCACCTGTTTGCTTGGCACGCTTAAGTGCAACCCCTGCATTGGCGATTAGCTGTTCTAGCTCTTGTCCAGCTTGATATGATGCAATACCGATACAGATCCCGTCACCTAAGCCGTTTTCATTGAGTTTATTTAGACTCTCTAGGGCAAAGTAATGCGCTTGATCTGAGTTGGTATCAGGCAGCACGATAATGAGTTTGCCAAGTTGCCAATGAGACATCTGATAGCGATGCGGCAGGTCGCGCAGCAGATGGATTTCCACCTCTTTTTGGCGAGACTCTAGCTGACCAAGATCACTCATATGACTGAGCATGCCCTCAGCACTAATATCGATCATCAACAAGCTGGAAAAGTCTTTGCATTTTTGCGACAAGTTATTGAAATAACGCTCTAAGTCATCTTTATGATTAAAAATGGTGCTACGTTTGGGTACTAAGCTGCCATTGTCTCTAACTAAGGTTCTTTGCTCTGAAAGCTCAAAGCTACAATGAATATATTCAAGCTCTCCTGCTGCATCTAAATGGCCTTTGATTGTTGCTTGTAAATATTGATCTGGCATATGACCAAGTACCACAAATACTTGCCCTTTCCAGCAACCTTGGATCTGTAACTGTTGTGCAATTTGTGGCCACTGTTGGTTAAACTCATCACTTAATAGTGCGCTAACGTTAAGTGCGGTGCTGTCCTCAATTTTTAAAAGCTGATTGAAGGCATCGTTTGCTTTTAATACAAGGCCTTTGGCGTCAGTTAACACACTGGCCATAGGTACATCATTTAATAAGCGACAAAGTACGGCTTGCTGCTGAATTTGCTTAAGCTCAGTGATATCTTCAAAGGTAACCAGCATATAGCGACGTTTATCGTCCGCGCCGATCTCTATGCGTGTGTGGATCGCGAGCCAGTTATTTAAATCTGCATCGAGTTGCAGTTCACCACGCCACTCTTTATCGGTTTGCATTTGGCTCAAGAAAAGTGCGTACTCATCGTCATCCATCTTTAAGACTCGCTGCAAACTGCGGTCTGCTAACTCGTCTATTGGCTGGGAAAGTAGCTTTGAAGCGGTATTGTTAGCAATGACAATCCGGCCGGTATCACTGGCAATAATGCAACCCTCATCAGAGTCGAATAATCGGTTAGTCATATAGATACTAAACTCACGTGAACGCTGAACTAAGCGGTATAAATGGGTGAGTAAAATGACTAAAGCGGTAAGCAGGGTTAGTACTGTTGCACCACCCATTAGAATGTTACGCCATTGGGAGAACTTGGCGGCAATCTCATCATTCTTAATATATGACACCAAGAAATATTCTCGGCGGGTCTCATACTGGGTCGTTAGCTCGACTTTTAGGTACACAAAGGTGGCCACATCACCATGGAATTGACCGAAGTTACTCATCGACATTTTACGCCAAAGCGCCGGATAAGATAGCTTTAAGCTACCGCCCATGGTTTCAGGTAAGCGGCTGACATTACCGTTTGTCTGAGCGCCCGCATAAAGTAAGCCTTGAGTATCGAGCATCATTAATGGTGCTTGTTCACTGGAGTATGCAGGCTTAATACTTCTTAGCATTTTAGCCATCGAGTTATAGGTTACCAGATAGCCGCGTACGCTCTGATCTGGGTTTTCTAACCAAGCAAATTGATACATATAGGGCTCAAGTTGGCCATTAATCGGCGTAAACTCAAGTGGAGAAGTGTAGATTTCATTGCCGCCCATATTGCGGGCAGTGCCGAGTAGGGCTGACGGTAAACTTTGTTTGCCAAAATCATTAGTGCTGGCAAATCTATGTTGTCCTTGGGGATCATAAAGAGCAATACCTAATAGCTCAGGCACATTGTTTACTAAGGTGTCCCAGTTACTCAGTAGTTTTTGCTGGTTTTCAGCTGAAGGTAAGGCAAGATATTGTTTTAATAACTCAGACTTGGCAAACATCTGGGTTCTAAATTGCTGAAAAGTGACTTTATCTGAGATTAATGCGCCTACTGCTTGTAATTCACTATAGCGTTGCGTAGCCCAGTCTTCCTGCAAACGTCTCTCACCTAGAGTGATGATGATATTAGTCAGAATAATCACAGTCACCAGCAGCATACACAGCTGGCTTGCGACAGCTAATATACGTGATTGGGACCAGTGGATCCCCTGTGCATTGATTAATAGCGGTAGATTACGGCTTAGCATGTATCGAATTTTATTACAGTTATTATGTCCAATATTCTATCACGATTTGTCTACCTAACCAGTGCTAGCTCAATTTTAACTAGGATAAAATTAGCCTAACCGACGATATCTAACTCTCGTTGTTTAAACTGCGCACCACGAGACTCGACGATTTGCCGGCAAGCATCTATATCTACCCCATCTAGGCCATTTATGGCAGAAACTTGTACTTGCTTAATGAGTTTTGGCGCCAGTGCGATAAAGTCTAAGACAGCGGCATATGAACCAGCCAACTTAGGACGGCAGTGTTTGATGTAGCTCTCTTCAGTATCGGCATTGAGAGAAATAGATAGGCTATCAACACATAGTGCTAACTCTGGCAGGATATCACGTCGATGGAATAGATTACCTAAGCCATCAGTATTGACGCGAACTTTACCGCCACGGCGTTTAATTTCAGTGGCCACACTTAATAGTGTTGTGAGGTTAAGAGTGGGCTCACCGTAGCCGCAAAAGACATATTCATCAAATAGGCTTACATCACCAAGCTGAGCAATAAGTTCATCGGCTTTAGGCTGACGCTCGAGATCCAGTTGATACTCATGGACCTGTTTACTGCCATTATGTTTGGGACAAAACTGACAGCGTAAGGTACAGCGTCCTGTGATATTGAGGTAGCGGCTATTACGAATATCGTAAACAAGTGTGGGTTGTTGAGCTTCCATGGCAGACCTATCTATAAACGGTATAGCCACAGCATATAGGTTTCGGTTAGTTAAATCTGTTTGCTGGATCGAGAACTCGGTATATAAAAAGGGAGGCTCAGCCTCCCTCGTTATTGATTTATACCGATACCTCATCGGTCTTTGGCTTCCACCACCAGTGATAGAAGCGACTTAATCCACGTCTAAAGTCATCTAAAATGATGTACAACAGCGGGACTAAAATTAAGGTCACTACGGTCGAGAACAAAATACCAAATGCTAACGATGCAGCCATAGGTATAACAATCTGTGCTTGTAAGCTCTTCTCTAACAAAATAGGTACTAAGCCGACAAAGGTAGTGAGTGAGGTAAGAATAATGGCTCTAAAGCGGTAGCAACCTGAGTCAACAGCTGCGCGCACGATACTGTGGCCTTCGGCGCGGGCACGGTTAACAAAGTCGACCAGAATAAGCGAGTCATTCACCACAACGCCCGCTAGTGCCACAATGCCACATAGACTCAAAATACTCATATTCAGGCCTAATATAAAGTGACCAAACAGCGCACCAATCATGCCAAATGGGATCACCGACATAATGATTAGTGGCTGGCTGTAAGATTTTAGCGGAATGGCCATTAAGGCATAAATGGTAAATAGCGCAAAGAAGAAGCCTTGCAGTAAGCTAATTAATGCACTTTGCTCGTCGGCGCTACCACCATCCAATGCGGTTGAGATCTGTGGATATTTCGCTTGCAACTGTGGCAAGAAATCTTGTTGGATTTCACTGACCACTTTTGACGGCTCCACTTTGTTGGTATCAGCATTGGCATTAATGGTAATCGCACGGCGGCCATCAACACGGGTGATAGATGAATATGAGTCACCAAGTTGCAGCTCTGCGACACTTGCAAATGGCACCGCGGCACCTGTTGGTGTGCGGATCAACATATTCTCAAGATGGCCAATAGTACGGCGCTGCTCTAATGGGTAGCGAACCATGACTTTGACCTCTTCTTTATTACGCAATATACGCTGTGCCTCATAGCCGTAGAAACCATAACGTACTTGACGTGCCAGATCTGACAAGGTTAGCCCTAGCGCTTCGGCTTCTGGGCGAATTTTGAGTTTAATTTCTTGGCTACTGGATGAGAAGTTGTCGGCAATGTCATACACACCTTCATAGCTTCTTAGCTTTTGCTTTAACTCTTCTGATGCTTTTGACAGTTGCTCAAGATTACTCGAGGTTAGTCTAAATGAGATGTCACCACCTTCATTAGTGCTGGCATTGATATTCAGTTTCTTAACCGCTAATAGCTCTGGTAGATTTTTACGCCATGCGCTAGCGATTGCTTCGCCATCTACGTCGCGATCTTCACCTTTAGTCAGTTCGGCAAATAGGAACGCTGAAGTGCGTGAACTCATATTGATGAAGCTATGTTTTACCACAGGGTAGCCAAGCTCTTGCTCCATTTGAGCGTTCATTGCGTAGAGGGCTTCTTCCACTTCTTGTACGACTTTTAAGGTATTTTCCTCTGAGCTGCCTTCTTCCATTTCGAGGTTAACCTGAATAAAGTCAGACGGTAGGTTAGGGAAAAACACCCAGCGCACTTGGCCGCTGATGACCAGTGAGATAGATAAAATTAATACACCGATAAATACAGCTACTGCGTTATAGCGCTGCACAATACAACGCTCTAAAAATGGGCGATAGTAGTTGTGAATGAAGCTTTGTAACTTATCGTTAAGCTTAGCTTTTAATTGGCCTAAAGCGCCTAATTGCTCACGGGGTTTACGCGGTTTCATATGCGCTAAATGAGCTGGCAAAATAAGCTTAGATTCAATCAATGAAAATATCAGACATAAGACTACAACCATGCCGATAGACTTCCAGATAATGCCTTGCGGGCCAGATACCATAAGCATAGGCATGAAGGCGGCAATAGTTGTCAGTACGCCAAAGGTAGCTGGCATGGCGACTTTTTTAGCCCCCTTAATGACATTGTCGAGTGAGTGACCATTTTCTTCTATTTCACTGTAGGCACTTTCACCTATGACAATGGCGTCATCGACGACAATCCCTAACACCAGAATAAATGCGAATAGGGTTAATAGATTTATCGATAATGAAAACGGCTCTAGCGGCATAAACAACATGGCGCCAAGAAAGCTAATTGGCAGCCCCATCATTACCCAGAATGCTAATTTTATTTCTAAAAATAGCGCTAAGATTAGAAATACCAGTAAGGCACCATAAAACATGTTAGATAACATCATGTTTAAGCGGCCTTCAAGATAGTGAGTTAAGTCTCCCCAAGTATCTAACTTAGCGCCAGTTGGTAGACTGTCACGCTTTTGCTCAATATAAGCTTTAACCTGCTCTGAAATATCCAGCGCGTTTTGGTCATCAACGCTGAGCACTTCAATAATCGCTGAAGGTTGACCGTTAAATCGGGTGTACTCTAAACGCTCTTCAAAACCGTCATTAATGGTCGCTACTTGTGGCAACATAATACGGCTGCCATCTGGACGGGTGCTTACGACTATTTGCGAAAAGTCCTCGCCGGTATAGGCTTGGCCTTTAGTTCGTAGCAGGATGTCGCCATCTTTAGCGCGAATTGAACCACCGGGTAAATCGATTGATGAGTTTTGAACGGCTTGGGCAACCTGCGAGAAAGTCAGGCCATATTCCCGTAGTTTATCTTCTGATAACTCTATGCCTATTTCGTAATCGCGCACGCCAGTCACTTGCGCTTTGGTCACTGCTGGAAGTGCGGCAATATCGTCGCGGATGACTTTAGCGAGCTCTTTCATCTCTTGTAGTGATTGATCACCATAAACCGAAATCCAAATTACGTTGTTTTCGGGTTTGACTCGGTAAATATTGGGCTTTTCAATATTAACTGGGAAGGTCGATATCGCGTCGATACGCAGCTTAGCCTCGTCGAGAATATCTTGTGGATCATAACTGTCTTCTACTTCAATTGAGACAGAGCCTACACCTTCGCTAGCAACAGAGTTGACCTTCTTGATACCGTTAATATCTTGAATGGCTTCTTCAATTTTAATATTAATGCCTTCCTCAATTTCTTGAGGTGCGGCGCCGGGGTAGGCGACGCTGATATTAATATAGTTAAGCTCAAATGAGGGAAAGACCTCTTTGTTGATGATCAAGGTGCTAAACAGACCACCTATGATTAAAATCCACATCAACAGATTGGCTGCGACATTGTTGCGGGCAAACCAAGCAATAATACCTGTTTGATTCGATGCGCTTGTTGATTGCGAGCTTTCAGTGGTCATTATTGAGCTCCTGCATTAGCAAGTTGCTCGGCATCACTTATTTCAGTTGCGTCATCTTGTGATGAATTGCTTTGTTCACCCAAGATTTTCACAATTTGACCATTTTCAGCATTAGTAAGGTTGGTCAGTGAAATACGCTCACCATCAGCAAGACTGTCTTTAATGTAGACGTTTTCAAGATCGCTTTTTACGATATTAACGTCTCTAAGCTCGATACTATTGTCATTGTTGACGACTGTGACTTGATTGTTGCGTACTAAATGGCGCGGTAATTTTACAATACCGCTAACGGTACGGCCTTTGATTACTGCGGTAACAAAGGTGCCGTATTTAAGCGGTAACTGACCTTCATCACGCTGTTTACGTAGATAAGGATCTTTGATTTCTGCAACTAAATAAACCATACGGTTTTCAGCATCAATGACGCCTTCACTACGGATAATCTGTCCGTGCCAAGTAATGGTTTTGCCAGCGAGATCGGCGCTAAGGCTAACATCGGTATCTGGATTATCGACTGATTCAAGGTAGGCTAAATCGTTATTTGATAATGGTAAGCGTACTTCAGCAATTTGAGTATCGTATAGCTCGCCTAAATTTGTGCCTAAAGTGACATACTGACCTAAATCGACATTACGTGCTTTAATGATGCCGTCAAATGGCGCTCGAATAACAGTGCGCTCCAAATTACGTTGAGCGCGGGCAAGTGCTGCTTGTTGGAATTTTACGTTTGCTTGCTCTTGCTTGAGCTGTGGTAAGCGTAAACCTAGCTCAGGTGGCACACCGCCGTCATATCCTTTCCAATCGTTTTTCGCCACTTCACCTTTAGCGCGTTCTTCTTCTAATGCCGCTTCAGCTTGAGCAAGCGACGCTTGTGCTTGCATTAAATCAGCCTCGTAATCAGATGGTTCGATAACTGCAAGCTCGTCGCCTTTTTTAACAACGCCACCGGCAACGAAATTAGCTGAGATAGACAGCATGCGCCCTTGTACTTCGGTTACCAACTGGGTTTTGTATTTAGGGGTGACCACGCCATAGGATGGCAGGTTAAGTGATACTGTTTGCTGTTCAACTTGAGTGACATCTATGACCGGCAGTGGTGCTTCGTCGGCTTTTTGTTCTGGCGCCTGTTTGGTACCAATAAGGATGACCGCAGCGATTAAAAAGGCTGTCAGAATGAAGAGTGGCATCATTCTGCGGATAATTGTTTTGATATTAAAGCTCATTTGATCTGCGATTCCATGCAAAGGTATTTTCTAAATGCATAAATTACCAGAGTCAAAGGCAAGGTTAAATCATTATTTGTAAATGAAATGTTTCAAAGTGTGGCGTATTGCAAGCGTTTACGTCTACCCTAGGAAAAGACGGAGTGGATATTTACAGGTTATGAAAAAGGCCACATGAAGTGGCCTTTAAGTGTTTGCTAGCAATCAAAAACAAATGAGATTATTTTTTCTTTTTCTTCTTGTTTTTCTTGCTACTGTTTTTGCTATCAGCCGACGGCTTTTTCTTTCCTGGAGGCTTAGCTTCTTTGTTTTTCGGACGCAGATCTTTGATGAATCGACGTTTTAGCGGCTGACCGATATAACGTTCGATTTTACCCACGACTCGAATATCGTGTGCTTCAACTAAAGAGATAGCAGTGCCTTTGGCGCCAGCACGACCTGTACGGCCAATACGGTGCACATAAGTGTCAGCAGAGCGTGGCATATCAAAGTTGATGACATGGGTAATACCGTCAATGTCGATACCACGAGCAGCAACGTCAGTCGCTAAAAGTACATTCACTTGGCCTTTGGTAAAACGACCGAGGGCTTGGAAGCGGGCTTTTTGCTCCATATCGCCGCGCATAAATGCACAAGCAATACCTTCTTTTTGTAATAAGCCTTCGATACTTGCAACCGCTTCACGGGTCTTGACGAACACGATGGCACGTTGCACTTCTTCTTGCTTTAGCAGTGCGGCAAGCAAGGCAAACTTATGGGCCTTGTCATCAGCAAGATGGATCCATTGGTGGATCTTTGCTTTTTCACTGCGTGGTGATTCTGCTTCAAGTCTTACTGGATCGGTTAGTAGTTGGTGCGAGAAGCGGCCAACATCACTGCCCTCAAGTGTGGCTGAAAACAACATAGTTTGTTTACGGCCAACAGACTCAATTGCAATCGTTTCAACGACGGCTGAAAATCCCATGTCTAACATGCGATCAGCTTCGTCAATCACCAGTACTTCAACGTCTTCAGCGTTAAAGTGACCTTTATCTAAGTACTCCATTAAACGACCAGGAGTGGCGACTAAGATATCAACGTTTTTCTGTAGCGCTTCTTCTTGCGGCCCATAAGGTACACCACCAGTGATAATCACGGTATCTAAGCCTAGGCCTGTCGCCAAGTGACACGCATAGCGGTGGATTTGGCTGGCAAGTTCACGGGTCGGAGTCAAGATCAATACACGTGCGCGGCCACCGTATCGACGTGGGAAGTCGATAAGGTGCTGTAACGCAGGCAGAAGGAAGCTTGCTGTTTTACCCGTACCTGTAGGTGCGCGAGCTAAGATATCTCTTTGCTCCATTGCTACAGGGATTGTTTGTTGTTGGATCGTAGTGGGCTTGTTGTGGCCCATTGCTTTCAGTGACTCTAACAAACAAGGGTCAAGCTGGAGATCTTCAAATTGCATGCGTGGCATCTCGATAAATAATAGCCGGACATTATAAAGCTTATAGCAGAGACTTTAAACGATTAGATCACTGCATCTATAGCTTTAAATAAAAATCCTTGCTTAGTTGGATAAATTCGTTGCTGTATTGACCATTTTTGAGGCGAACAGTGAGCTGCTGTTCAAATGCGCTAGCAGTGCTTTGCGCTGCATGAGATAGCAGTAGTATGTGTCGATTCGGCGCCTTACCTTCAACGCTTGCGGCTGACAGTTTGCCGTGAAGTGCTAACTGGTTTGGCGCTAGTTTTGCCTCAAGTTGTGCCACTGTTTCGCTAGGTAATATCAAACTCACAGTGCCATTTGCTGCCAATAGTGCCTTAATCGATTGCAGTAAGGTGTCAAAGCTTAGGCTATCAGTGTGCCTTGCTGCAGCACGGGCACTATTATCTGATTGTGGACCATTGGCAAAGTAAGGTGGGTTGCAAATAATATGTTCAAACAGTGCTGCCTTGGATTGTGAATAAGCTTGCGCGTAACTGGCAATATCGCTGCAAACCAGTGCTAATCTGGCAGACCAAGGGCTAGCAGCAAAGTTATTGAGGCAGTCTGCTGCAGCTAAAGGCTCGAGCTCTACTGCCGTTATATAGGCTTGGCTGCGCTGCGCAGCCATTAGGCTTAACAACCCGCTTCCTGCACCAATATCTAAAATGCTTTTTGCCTCAGTGAGCGGTGCCCAAGCACCGAGTAAAACACCATCAGTGCTAACCGGCATACCGCAGCGGCTATCGTCAATATGAAAACGTTTAAAAGTAAAAGGCATCTACAAAAGCTTTATTAGAGAAAGTCGCCTAATTGTACGCTAAACAAGCCACTACTGAAATTGGCAAATTGGCGCCAGTTGTTAACTATTAACGCGAGATTTTATGTTGCTGATGGTAAGTGGTTACTAGCTTTATAGTGCTTGCTGGCTATTAAAGCAGATGTGTCGGGTTATGTTGGGTCATAGGGTGAATGTAAGTTATGAAAAAACTATGTTAATGCTTGGTTGTTACTTGTATCGAGAATGCGCTTTATTCCGCATGCTTGCTTGTTAATTATGATTGACTCTGCTAATAGTATGCCCCTCTTTGACGGGTAAAAGCCCAGTTTTAGAGACGGTAAACCAGTTTTCAAGCAATTTTAGCGTTAGTATTTTCCGCTGCTGTTCAAAAACTCGCCAAGAATCGGCCGTATTTACCACGGAACCATGTAAAGTAAAGATTACACCCTTTGTTGCCATCTGAGCAGATGCTGTAAAGGGCGGTGATTGCATAACATAGTTAACTAAATAAAAAATCTAGATGGGGAATAAAGTGCAAAACAATCAGTTGAGTATCGCAGATACGTTAGGGTTAGGGTTCATGACCTTCGCGTTCTTCTTAGGCGCAGGTAACCTAATTTTCCCGCCATTAGCAGGCTTTTTAGCCGGTGAAAACATTACGCTAGCCATGTTCGGCTTCTTAATTACTGCTGTCGGTTTACCACTGATCACGCTTATTGCTGTCGCGAAAGCAAACGGCAAAATCATGCAACTGCTGCCTCCCATCGCTGCAACTGCATTGGCTGTGTCGATCTTTATCATTATTGGCCCTGCGTTTGCGGCGCCAAGAACCGGACTAGTAGCATATGAAGTGGGTTTCAAGCCTTTCTTAGAAGACACGTCAGCTACGTTTATGATCGCGGGTCTAACGTTAAATATCACTCAACTATTTTACACGTTAGGTTTCTTCGGTCTTTCTATGGTGCTTGCTCTATTCCCTGGCAAGCTATTAGATAGCGTCGGTAAAGTCCTTACTCCGATTTTAATTCTACTGTTAGTGGGCTTAGCGATCTCAGTTATCGTTATTCCTGGTAGCGATATTGGCGCTGCTGTGGGTGACTACCAAGCGAGCCCGTTGACTAAAGGTATTTTGGAAGGCTACAACACCATGGATACCTTGGCATCATTGATCTTTGGTATTCTTATTATTGATATTCTTCGTAAAAAAGGTATCAACGAACCTGCTGCACAAACTAATTACCTGATTAAGGCTGCATTGATTGCTGCTGCAGGTTTGGCCTTTGTTTATGTGTCACTATTTTATCTAGGTGCGACAGCTGGCGACTTAGCGACAGGCGCTGAAAACGGCGGTGTTATTTTAAGTAATTATGTGATTGCTAAGTTTGGTGCTAGCGGCATGATTTTACTGTCTTCAGTAGTAACACTTGCTTGTTTAACGACAGCTGTGGGTCTGATCAGTGCATGTGGTGAGTACTTTAACGAGTTACTGCCTAAAGTTTCATATCGCCGTTTTGTAGTATTGGTTAGCCTTGTTTGTGCAACTGTTGCAAACGTGGGTCTGGCTCAGTTAATCAACATCAGTGTACCTGTGTTAATGACGGTATACCCTGTTGCGATTGCACTGGTTGCGGTAACTTTCTTAACTGAACGTTTCGCCCATCCAAAAATGGCACATCGTATTGTATTAAGTGTGGCATTGTTCTTCGGTATCGTTGATGGCTTTAAAGCGGCTAAAGTTGATGTAAGCTTCTTTAACTTTATGCCACTGCATAACGAAGGTATGGCATGGTTACTGCCAACCGCAATCGTGATTATTGCTTGTTTAATGGTTAAAAAGCCGAGTCAGCCAGTCGCTGCGAGCTAAAGCAAATAGCGTTTTATTGTGCTGAGGTTAAGATAGCGAAGCACAACACAATGACATAATATTGAGGCGATGATTACACAATCATCGCCTTTTTGTTTAAAAGAAGGTTCTAGGGAAAGTAGGTTCTAGGTTCTAGGTTCTAGGTTCTAGGGAAAGCAGGTCCTAGGTCCTAGGCAAAGACGAGTACGAGGCCTAGGTAGACCGACAAGGCAAGTACCGCTACATTCTGACGGTGATAGGTCGCACGCTGTCGGCCCGCGAGATAGAGCGTGCAGCCCTAGGTTCTAGGAAAAGCAGGTCCTAGGTTCTAGGAAAAGCAGGTCCTAGGTCCTAGGGAAAGCAGGTTCTAGCAGAGAAGCGCCCTAGGTTTTAGGCCCTCGTTTATTTAATCGTAGATAGGAATGACAAGTGTCAGATAAGTACACGCCCGATAGCATCATTGATATTTTCTTAGATGACCTATGGTCAACGAAGGGCTTGAGTGACAATACCTTAAGTGCCTATCGCACCGATCTACGCCATTTAGACCGCTATGTGCAGCGTAACGGTGGGGAACTGCGTACTTGCGGTCAATTAGCGATCCGAGAGTACTTAGCTGAACGTTTTGATAACGGAGCTGCCAAAACCAGTAGCGCACGCATGATGAGTAGTTTACGGCGCTTTTATAACTACTTGATTGTGAAAAAGCAGATAGAAACAGATCCAATGGCATTAATCGAGTCGCCTAAATTAGCACGTAAGTTGCCTGACTCATTGAGCGAGCAAGATATTGATAGCTTGTTGGCTGAGCCAATAGATGATGATCCAATTGAGTGTCGAGACAAAGCGATGCTTGAATTGCTTTATGCAACAGGACTGCGAGTATCTGAGCTGGTGGGGCTAACAATGGAGCAATTGAGTCTGCGCCAAGGCTTAGTGCGTATTACAGGTAAAGGTGGTAAGGAACGATTAGTACCATTAGGTGAAATGGCGGTGGCAGAACTTGAAAACTACTTGAAGTTTGCTCGAGCTGAATTGCTAAAAGGTAAGCAAAGTGACGTGCTATTTCCATCGAAACGCGCACAACAGATGACACGGCAGACCTTTTGGCACCGTATTAAGCATTATGCATTACGGGCGGGGATCACCACCGAGCTATCGCCACATACTTTGCGTCATGCGTTTGCGACCCATCTTTTAAATCATGGTGCAGATCTGCGAGTAGTGCAGCTGTTATTGGGCCATAGCGATCTGTCGACGACCCAGATTTATACCCATGTGGCTACAGCCAGACTTGCTAGTTTGCACAGTGAGCATCACCCTCGTGGCTAATCCTGAGTCACAAGTGTCTTAATAACGTTGATTAAGTTGAATTGATTTGCCGCTTTAGCATTGTTGAATAGCTAACGAGGTAAGGGCGATTTAGACTTTACTCGATCATAAATATTTGATGGATTTCACGTCTGAATGATTTAGTTACAGCAAATAATTTGCTTTAACTGGATGGAGTCTGTAAGTTTTCAGCTCCAAACAAGGTCTAATCGTTTATTAATACCCGAAAGTCTGACCCTTATAAAAGAGTAGGAATAGTAATGAAGTTCACTCGAACATTTTCTTTAGTAATGGCAATGTTAATTGCCCCGGCAGCAAGTGCGGCATCAAACAGCGACAACACCGCGGCATTAAAGCAAAAGCTAAGTGACACACTAAGCGTTGAAGTGATCTCCATTAAGCCATCACCGGTAAGTGATCTCTATGAAGCGTTTACCGATCGCGGCGTGCTTTATATTTCTAAAGACGGATCAAAGCTATTTCACGGTAACCTTTATGATCTAGACAAAGGCATGAAGAACCTAACTGAAGCTGCTATGGCTGGTCCTCGTGTTGATATGATGAAGCCACTTGAAGATCACATGTTGGTTTACAAAGCGAAAAACGAAAAGCACGTAGTCACTATTTTCACTGATGTTAGCTGTGGTTACTGCCGTAAGTTACACAATGAAATGGATGGTTATAACGACCTAGGCATTACTGTGCGTTACTTAGCTTTCCCACGCGCAGGCGTGCCATCATCTAACGCAGATGAAATGGAATCAGTATGGTGTGCTACTGACCCACTAAAGGCGATGGGCGATGCTAAAAATGGCCGTGCGGTTAAGAAAGCCTCATGCGATGCCAAAATTAAAGAGCAATATCAGTTAGGCCAAACATTTGGTATTAACGGTACACCAGCTATCGTGCTTGAAGACGGTACATTAGTTCCAGGCTATCAGCCACCAGAAGCACTACTACGTACTATTGAGTCACAGCTTTAATATTAGCCAGTGATGAAAAAGGTGAGCAAGGCTCACCTTTTTTGTGCCCCTTTTCGGCAGTTTTGTTATGCTACTATTTTTAAATTTTGAGGATTTAATCTAACGTGATCCATCAGATTGTTCGCCGCCCAAGAGTCGATGATAGCCACCTACCTGATAGCCTTTCGCCAATTTTAAAGCAGATCTACGCCAGCCGTGGCGTCAGCCCTGAAGACTGCGAGCTGAGCCTTGGTAAGCTATTACGTCCAGATACGATGGCGGGGCTAGATAAAGCAGCCCAGATAATTGCCGAGGCGATTGAAGCGCAAAAGGCGATTTTGATCATGGGCGACTTTGATGCCGATGGTGCGACATCGACTAGCGTCTGTGTGCTAGCACTGCGGATGATGGGCGCGCAAAAAGTGGATTATCTGATCCCTAATCGTTTCGATTATGGCTACGGCTTAAGTCCTGAGATTGTTGCTGTTGCTGCCAGTAAAAATGCACAGCTACTGATCACCGTTGACAACGGTATTTCATCTATTGAAGGTGTCGCTGCGGCCAAGGCTCTTGGCATGACGGTAGTGATCACTGACCACCATTTGCCGGGGCATACTCTGCCTGATGCCGACGCGATAGTGAACCCTAACCAAGATGGCTGTGAGTTTGCCAGTAAATCGATTGCTGGCGTAGGGGTGGCGTTTTATTTAATGTCTGCGCTTAGAGCTGAGCTCAGATCCCGTAACTGGTATCAACGACAAAATATCAGCGAGCCTAACCTTGGCCAGCTACTGGATATTGTTGCCTTAGGAACAGTGGCCGATGTGGTATCACTCGACACCAATAACCGTATCTTGGTTGAGGCGGGCTTACAGCGTGTTAAAGCGGGCCGCTGTCGCGTGGGGATCACAGCCTTGCTTGAAGTCGCTAAGCGCACACCTTCTCGCATTGTAGCCTCAGATTTTGGTTTTGCAGTAGGCCCTAGACTCAATGCTGCAGGGCGTTTAGATGAGATGGCGCTAGGGGTAGAAACCTTACTTTGTGATGACATCATGTTAGCAAGACGTATGGCATCGGAGCTTGATGGTTTGAATGCTGAGCGACGTGATCTTGAAGCTGAAATGCAGCAAGAAGCACTCAAAAGCCTTGAGAGTGTCGAGCTTAATGAAGCTGAGCTACCGTGGGGGATTGCCATTTATCAGGCGGATTGGCATCAGGGAGTGATTGGTATTTTAGCCTCTCGGATTAAAGATAAATATCACCGACCTGTTATCGCTTTCGCTGAAGCCGGTGAGGGGGAGATCAAAGGCTCGGCTCGCTCAATTAAAGGTCTGCATATGCGAGACTTATTGGAGCTGATTAATAGCCGCCACCCTGGAATGATTTTAAAGTTTGGCGGCCATGCAATGGCGGCGGGCTTATCAATTCAAGCTGGCCAATTTGCCCAGTTTGCTGACGCCTACGATAAAGCGGTACGCGAAGTGTTAGCGCCTGAGTTATTAACTGGTGAGTTAGTGTCTGACGGTGAACTCACACCTGAGCAGTTTAAGCTTGAGCTTGCCAGTGAGCTGAGAAATGCAGGCCCTTGGGGGCAGTCATTCCCTGAGCCTTTATTTGATGGTTACTTCAGAGTGATCCAGCAGCGCATTGTTGGCGAGAAGCATTTAAAGTTGATTTTAGAAACCGAGTGCGGCCGAGTGATGCTCGACGCTATCGCGTTTAATGTGGATTTGAAAACTTGGCCCGATGCCACGATTCAGTACGCGCAGGTGGTGTATAAACTCGATGTAAATGAGTTTAGAGGTAATCAAAGCTTGCAGCTAATGGTTGAGCAGATAGAACCTAAGTATAATACCAATTAGTATAAGAAGTTGATCTACTCAGAGCGCTTTTGGCAAACTAATTCAAGGCGAATAATTGAAAGAATGGTTGTTCCCTTGTGAAGTTATTCAACGCAGAAGTAGGCAGCCAAAAGCGCTCCAGAATGGCGAGTTTTAGCGGCTCTGATACTGCGGCTCTTTATAAAAAGAGGAAGCTTGAACCTAGTTTTACTATGCTCTTCACTCGTTGCCTTGTCTCAGTGCCGCTAAATTCTCGCTGAGCGATTAAATCTTTATACTAATTGGTATAAGGGATGCATAGCTTGCATCCCTTTTTACTCATTAAGCCGGCTTTAGTGGTAAAACTGTGCTGAACTTCAACGACTCCATGGCAAAAGTTGAGGTGACATTGGTGAGCCCGGCAACTTGATTAACTAAACGTTTATAAAAGTGATCAAATGCAGCCATGTCTTCAACTTGTACCCGCATCATATAATCATATTCTCCCGCCATGCGATAAAACTCCATGACTTCGGGCATGGCGTAGACAGCTTCAATGAAGGTTTCATACCAAGCATGGGAATGATCGCATGTCTTAACTTGCACGAATGCGGTGAAGTCAACGCCTATTTTACTGGGGTTGAGAAGTGCGACCCGTTTACTAATTACTCCCTCTTCTTCTAAACGCTTTAAGCGTTTCCAGCAAGGCGTGGTCGTTAAATTAACGGCTTTAGCTAAATCGTTCAGCGATAGCGTGACATCGTGCTGCAACATGGTGAGTAACTGGCGGTCAACTTTATCAAGTTTTACTTTTTCAACCACGAAAACCATCCTTTAAGGTTATCTATTGTGCTTATTTTAGCGGCTATTCTAATTCTCTGAGCTATATTAATAGAATTATTTTCTCTTTTAAGTGCTATTTGTAGAAAAAATGGAAAAATATTTCTTCAAGCAATCCATTACAATAAAACCAAGATTGCAATGACGCTATTTAACCTGTGTCGATGATGAAAAGTGAGCACAAGCATGAAACAACACCTATGGCCATTATTCCTTGAAGCAGTAAAACGCGATGTAGTGCCAGCACTTGGCTGTACAGAGCCCATTTCAGTTGCATTAGCTGCGGCAATTGCCATTGATGAGCTAGGTATGGATCGCCACAGTGAACAGCTGCTAACAGAGGTTAAAATAGATGTTGCTGTATCTGCTAACCTGATGAAAAACGGTATGGGTGTCGGCATTCCGGGCACAGGTATGGTCGGCCTGCCAATAGCGGCAGCAATTGGTACTGTGGCTGGCGATCGCCATGCGGGGCTTGAGGTACTAAAAAATCTCACCGCAGCAGATGTTGCAGCGGCTAAACAGATGCTGGATAACCAGCAAGTCACTGTGGGTGTCGCAGATGTCGCAAATATTTTGTATGCCAAAGTAACGGTTTACTATCAACAGCAAACGGTGAGCGTGACGATTGCAGATAGCCACACAAATGTGATTGCCATTGAAAAAAATGGTGAATTATTAGCAGCCTTCGCCGCAATGGAACAGTCTGAAAATAATGACAACGTCAGTAAAGACAACCTGTTTGTTGAAGCAAAACTGCAAGATATTTATGACTTTGCTATACATGCACCGATTGCTGATATTCGCTTTATCCTGCAGGCAAAAACATTGAATGATGCTTTGTCTAACGAAGGCTTAACGGGTGATTACGGCTTAAAGATTGGTGCAACTTTTATTAAGAACCAAGAGCGAGGCTTATTGTCTGGCGGCTTACTAACAGAAGTATTAACCCGCACTGCTGGTGCATCTGATGCGCGTATGGACGGTGCTATGATGCCTGCGATGAGTAACTCAGGATCGGGTAACCAAGGTATTGCGGCAACGATGCCAGTTGTTGTGAGTGCAGATTTTCTTAAGTCGAGTGAAGAGCAAACGGTCCGTGCATTAATGTTGTCGCATTTGACGGCTATATATATTAAAAGCTATCAAAACAAGCTTTCTGCGTTATGCGGCGCAACAACAGCTGCGATGGGATCTGCTGCGGGGATCACCTATTTACTTGATGGTGAGATTGAACAGGTTAGTGCAGCGATCTGCAGCATGATTGGTGACGTTAGTGGGGTGATTTGCGATGGTGCTAAAACCGCATGCGCAATGAAAGTATCATCATCTGCGGGCGCTGCGGTAAAAGCGGCTTTAATGGCGATTGATGGTATTAGAGTTACCGGTACTGAAGGCATTGTGGCTGATGATGTTGACCAAACCATTCGCAATTTAGCAAGCTTAGCCAATGGCGCGATGACCCAAACCGATGTGCAGATCTTAGAGATCATGATGCATAAATAAATTGCGGGTTAATGCTAAATAATAGTCACTCATGGCTATCATCACAGCTGTTTATCTATGCCCTTAACATAAAAGCTTGAGCCGAGTGCTAAGCGAAAAATAAGCCAAGTCGATTGTTTATTGAACGTCGATTTGGCTTTTTAGTATCTGCTGTTTGCAACAGCGCCAATATCTGAAAATCTTCATTCATAATACTGATTGCTATTATTAACTCTCTTCAATTTAAAGATACTGTCATCTAGCTTGTTAATTTATTTTCTAATAGTTTGATTTTTAGTCTTATGCTGGTGGGTGATGTGACTCACATATCGATTTGATTTAGTTGGGGTTATCACTTTAATTCGCGAATTGTGCGCCACACCTCTCTAGCCTTAAATCTAAAATATTGAAATGAATCACATTTTTAAGCTCGGGAACGCTAAAGATTAATGACTAATAAGGTGAAGGCCATCAAACTATTGGCCGCTGAAAAGTGATTAACTCTTGATCTGGATCAGTACGGATAAATCATCTGAAAAAATCGCTGATTTGAGAGCATGTTTTGCTAAATTTCCCTTGTTTGGTGGCATTTTAAATAAAAAAATTCTCTCCATCCTTGAGTATGCTCAGGCCAAGTAAATGCTATAAAAGCATGCGTTCTCATAAGCATAATTATAATTTTTATCGTATCAGTGGCTCTAGCCAAATTTAATGGAATTGATTAATGAGTGAAGTAGTTCAAGGGGCACTAACTGGTGGCACCCAAGCGCAATCCCTACATGAGCGCGCCAACATGACCCAAGCCGAATGGCAACAAGCGACCAAATTCGACAGTGTCGACATAGGTTGGATTGTGATGAGTATTGGTATGGCCATTGGTGCAGGTATCGTTTTTTTACCTGTGCAAGTTGGTGTAATGGGACTGTGGGTATTTTTGCTGTCATCTATTATTGGCTATCCAGCAATGTACCTGTTCCAAAAGTTATTCATTAACACTTTAGCTGAGTCAAAAAAGTGTACTGACTACCCAGGCGTGATAGAAAACTACCTTGGTAAAAACTGGGGTATCGCTTTAGGTGTGCTGTATTTCTTAATGTTGGTTATTTGGGTGCTGGTTTATTCGCTAGCGGTTACTAATGACAGTGCCTCTTACTTGCAGTCGTTTGGGGTAACAGAGGGCAAGCTGAGTGACAATGTATTTTACGGGTTAGCTCTTATCTGCTTATTAGCTTTTATCGGCTCAAAAGGCGAAAAGCTACTGTTTAAACTGTCTGGCTTTATGGCGGTTACCGTGTTGTCATTGGTTGCAGTCATGGGCGTATTATTGATGGCTCGCTGGGATATGGCCAACATTCCAAGCATGGGCGAATTTGCCCCTATGCTGAAAAATGCCATTATTACCTTGCCATTTACCTTAACGTCTATTTTGTTTATCCAGTCGTTAAGCCCAATGGTTATCTCTTATCGCTCTCACGAAAAGTCGATTGAAGTTGCGCGCTTTAAAGCTGAGCGAGCAATGAAAATTGCCTTTGCTATTCTTTTTGTCGTGGTGTTCTTCTTCGCGGTATCGTTTACCTTCGCTATTAGCCAAGAGCAAGCAACCGATGCGATGCAGCAGAACATCTCTGCTTTGGCGATTATTGCGCAATACTTCCCGGGTAGCTGGGCGACCATTACCGGTATTGTGATTAATATCTTTGCGGTAGTGACTTCTTTCTTCGGCGTGTTTTTAGCATTCCAAGAGGCCTGTCGCGGTATTGCAATGAACATATTGCTGCGTAGCCGTAAAGAGTCACAGATTAATAAAGAACTGGTTAATAAGCTTATTACAGCATTCATTATTTTACTGGCGTGGTCTGCGGTTGCGTTAAATGCACCTATTTTGTCGTTTACTTCTATCTGTAGTCCAATTTTTGGTTTGGTAGGTTGTTTGATCCCTGCGTACTTAGTGTACAAAGTGCCACACTTGCACAAGTATAAAGGTTGGGCGACTAATCTGATTATTGTCACCGGTATTTTGTTGTGTGTTTCACCATTACTAGCCTTTATGTAATCACCGATTAGTGATTGGCTAATCAAGCTACGCTTGGGCTTTGGGTTAGACTGCGTCTAACAACTAAAGTCGTGGGATTCCATCCCACACCCGGGCAAGAGGGGGACAACAGCTTCCCCCTCTTGCCCTTTCTTTTATAAAGAGTCCCAGCCGCCCCAGACGAAGTTGTCTCCCTCGTACTTATTCGAAATAACCTAACGCTTCCGATGGGGCATCCTGCCCCGCGAAAGCTAGCCAGACATCCATGTCTGGACTCACGAAATTTATTCCAACGTACTTCGGCAACTTCGATGGGGAATTGGTGTTTTCTGTTAGCTTGGTTATGAACTTCATCCATTGGAAGAAAAAAGGTAAAGCAATTACTGATAGTCTACTAATCTGCAGTGTTTCAAATATCTTCTATTAGTTTTACTACTACCTATTAAAACAATAGGTTATATTCTTGCTAAGCGTTTTATCGAGACACTCAGATAAAATTTAAAGACGTAACGATAACAATGCTATCGGTGCTGCAGTTTAATAAGCTGTTAGGTGTACAAGGAGGTTCGGTGAATTTAAATCAAGTTACATTACCCGTAATTAACATGGATAAGGCTACAGATTTCTATCGTATTCTAGGTTTTACCCAAATAGTTGATACGCCACATTATGCGCGTTTTGAATGCCCTGAAGGTGGTTCAACTTTTTCACTATCTTTAGAAAATTGTGAATTTGTAAGCCGAACGGTTATCTATTTTGAACATGAGCAGCTAGATGAATGGGTCGATCAATTGAAGATTAAAGGCATTAATTTCGACCAAGAACCTACAGATGAAAGTTATTTATGGCGAGAAGCTGTTTTACATGATCCATCAGGTAATAAAATTAAACTTTATTGGGCTGGTGAAAATCGCCTCAATCCACCTTGGCGTGTCGAAATACGTACCTAGTAAGTGCTAAAGGAAGGACGTAAAAAGCTTGGCTTGCGACACTTCATTCCTAAGTTTAGCCAAGCATTTTGCACCTGTTAGGCGGGCGTTAACTATTTTTCGTATGTAAAGGAATTCCTGTGGTAAAAGTGCTTGTTAGCTCGTGCTTGGTTGGAAATAAAGTTAGATACAACGCAAGTTGCCTATCAATCCCTGAGTCTGATTTCGAATGGCTCAAATCAAATGTTGAATTAATAGTGTTTTGTCCCGAGGTGTCAGCAGGTCTGCCTACACCGAGAGCTCCTGCTGAAATAATTGCGGGAGAAGGTGATGATGTGCTCAATCATGGCGCGAAAGTTGTTGGAAATGATGGTATCGATGTTACAACTCAATTTTTAATAGGGGCGGAAAACGCGTTGCTGCTCTGCCAAAAGCTGCAAATAAAGTATGCGTTGCTCGCAGAAGGTAGCCCGTCTTGTGGTAGTTCCACAATTTATGATGGCTCATTCAGCGGTATAAAAATTGATGGAGCTGGGGTAGCCGCTGCATTATTAACGCGTAATGGTATCAAAGTATATAGTCAGCATACTGTCGCTAAGCTTCGACATGCGCTGAAAGCTATTTGCTAACAACTGATAAAAATGGCGTGACTTTCTATCAATATACAATTCAACGATCATAGTTAAACGCGCTGATGATTAGTGTCACAGTAGGTCGTCAAGGAGAGGTAAGTGAATATTGACAATATATCGAAATTTAGGTTGGCAGGTGAAGCGTGCCCAGCAGATTTAACCTTTCTGGTAAAGCGCTTCTTGCCGCTGTTATCAGAGGTGGAAGTTGAGTTTAACGACCAAGCTGATTGGCAGCCTTGGGCTGATAAGAGTTATCTGACGGAAAAGGACTTGGCCGATCCCGATATTGTGGCTAATGTGCAAGCCATTGACGACACATTTGCACTGATTTCATTTGTGGCTGAGTTTCCTAATGGTGAATACCTTGGCTATTGGCGTGGTCCTGAAAATAGAGCAATTAAAGATAGTCCATTAGTGCTGTATAGCAGTGATGGCCGATTTTCGCTTTGTGGCGCTAATCTGTTTGAGGCATTGCATCTTTATACCTACGACGATGACGTACTGACAAGAATAAAAAACGCAGCAATTGCTAATGGCTTTGAACTGGATTTTGACTGCGTTGATGAAATTGAAACTGATGAAGTGGTTGTTTCGCCTGATACCTATCACGAAACACGCTACTACCAACTGAAAGGTAAATAATAATGAAAGTGATTGATAAGCTTGCTTGGGTGTTGATTCGAGATGGCAAGTTGTTAGCGGTGCGCTCTAAAGGTAAACAGTTGTTTTATCTGCCGGGTGGTAAGCGCGAGGCGGGGGAGAGTGATGAGCAGGCATTGGTGCGTGAGATTAAAGAGGAACTGTCTGTCGATCTTGAGCCTGCTAGCATCAAATATATGAATACATTTACTGCTCAAGCAGATGGTAAAGCTGAAGGTGTGTCGGTACAGCTGACTTGCTACTTTGCTGATTACTCAGGTGAGTTGCAGCCGGATGCTGAAATTGAGCAGCTTGAATTTGTTGACATGAATGACGAGGCAGTATGCTCGTTAGCAGCGCTAGTTGCTATGGGCTGGCTTGAGTCGCAACAGCTTATTAATAGTAAGACTGCTTAATCACAAGCTGAGTTAACCATCTAATAGAGCAAGCTAATGGCTTTAGCTTGCTCTAATTAATTATATTATCTCTCGCGGCCGATAGGTTAGAGCAGCTTGCGCCATACTTCGTACTCTTTTACACCGTCAACTTCGCCTTTATGGTGCCAGTAGGTGACGGTTTGACCATTCTCTTCACTGGTTTCTAGCCAACCTTTAAAATGGTAGTTCTTGCCATGATGCTTAGTACGAGTACCGCTTTTTACTGCTTCGGTGTAGTTGTCACCATCCACTAAAAACTCACCGGCAAGATAACCTAAGAACACACCATTTTCGCTATTGGTTAATGAAAATATATCGCCTTTAATTGATTTTACTGCCACTAAACTGCTGTTGTCGGCTTTTAAAATGGTGCCATCCGCTTGCTTGTATTCCCCCTTTAGGAAGTACCAGTTACCTTCAAAGGTGTGTGCTGAGACCTGAGTGGGCAATAATATGGCGAGTATGATGACGACACTACTTATAAACTGCTTCACGACTTACTCCTTTAATTTATTTGATAGTTTCTTCCTTGTCTCTCTTTATGAGAGCTGTTTGTAAGCTATCACTAATATCTGCAGACCAACAATAAAGTGTTGGAATGACATATGACAGCTTTAGGTAAATCACACTAAATAGGATGATATAAATCACGCTTTTATGGCTGCTCAAATGCGACAATAGCGCACGCTAATTTTCAATCCACACCTGTAAGATCCCTATGCAATCCAATACTGCGAACACTGCCTCGTCTACGTTTCAAGGCAATGCGCTTGCTGCGTTCTCATTTTTACTTTGGGGCTTAATGCCACTGTACTATCAATTTCTGCCTAATGCGGATATTAATGAGTTACTGGCCTTTAGAATTTTGTTTTCTGTTCCTTTTATGGCATTAGTTTTTATTCTGCTAGGCCGTAACATGCCATCATTGGCTGAGCTTAAGGCTGATAAAAGGTCGGTTTTGTTGTGTGGCTTAGCATCACTGATAATGTGTGTGTCTTGGTATAGCTTTACGTGGGCGATGACCCATGGCCAAGTTCTGGCTGCAAGTCTAGGTTTTTTCATTAATCCATTATTTGCTATCGCCTTAGGGGTGCTGTTTCTTGGTGATAAGCTATCTGCAGCGCAAAAGATGGCTGTGGTGTTGGGGATCTGTGGTATTAGCTATATGGTTTATAGCTATGGCGAGTTGCCTTGGTTGGCACTGAGTATGGGCAGTTTTTTTGCGCTTTATGGTTTGTGCAAAAAGTTTATTCGCTTTGACTCATTAACCTCGGTAACGGTTGAAGCATTGCTGTTAATGCCTGTTGCGGCTATTTACCTAATGTGGCTCTGGGGCTCAGATCAAAGTGTGGTGATCTCTTCAGCTATGTCAGGTGAGCTAGCAACTTTGCTGCTTTATATCGGTTCTGCCCCTGTGACGCTGATGCCGCTAGTATTCTTTGCACTAGCGATTAGAGCGACCAGTTTATCTATGATTGGTTTGATGCAATATGTTGAGCCTAGCTTACAATTCTTGTTAGCGGTTTTAGTATTTAACGAGCATTTTGACCAAGTGAAAGCGGTGAGCTTTGCGTTAATTTGGACAGGTCTACTGCTGTGCTCATTAGAAGCACTGCCAAAATTACGCAAGAAAACCAAAGCGCCAGTTTAAGCTAAAATTGCTGTGCCAATTTATTAAAGGGGAGCATGCTCCCCTTTTTGCTGTGGTTAGCCATGTGAGCTAAGCCACAAGATCTTGGTTAAGCACTGCGAGATAATTGAAACTGAGTTGGGTTTAACATACATTGGAATGCTGCGTTAATTTTACCGCACTGGCTGCTATGCAGTTTTCACATCGATTCCGATAGGTAAAATATGAAACATTATCCAACTGCTGCAACGGGTTTAGTATTAAGCTCGATTTCATTTCCAAGTTCACTACCTGCAACTCACCAGCAACTGCTTGAGCAGATCATTCGCGTGTTTAGCACCGATCCTCGGGTGGTCGGCATTGGCGCTAGTGGCTCTTATGCGTCGAACTCAATGGATAAATATAGCGATTTAGACTTAGTGATTGCGATTGAGCCTGCATTTTTTGAGCAGGTCATGGCAGAGCGCTTGAGTTTGGTTGATAAAATTGATGGTAAGGTCGCAGCCTTTACAGGCGAGCATGTTGGTGAGCCAAGACTGATCATTGCTTTATATGAGCCCCATGCTCTGCATGTGGATTATAAGTTTGTTGCTTTGCCTGATGCGGCCCTGCGCGTAGATGATACCCAAGTCATTTGGCAGCGAGGCCAGCGTTTATCGGCAGTATTGGCAAGTACCGCTTTTGCTTATCCGCAGCCAGAACAGCAGTGGATTGAGGATAGGTTTTGGACTTGGGTGCATTATGGCACCACTAAAGTTGCTCGCGGTGAGTATTTTGAGGCAGTGGAGTTTTTATCATTTCTGCGTAGTACAGTACTGTCGCCTTTGGCACTGCAAAAGCAGGGCTTAACCCCCTCTGGAGTAAGAAAAATTGAGCAGCGCTTACCTGATTTTACTCGGCAGTTATCACTCACCGTTGTGAGTCCTGAGAAAGCGCCATTAATCGCCGCGTTGCAGCAATGTATAGATCTATATCTAGGGTTAAGACAGCCTTCACAGATAACGGTTAACACTCAAGCTGAGAAGCTCTGTATTGATTACTTTAACGCTGAACTGCTTGGTCAATCTACTTAGTAATACTGAGTAACTTACTTAGATTGACGCAGTGCATGGGGGCTAGTGCCAAAGCGTTTACGGAATACTTTGCATAGATAACTCACATCATTTAGGCCAATTTCTGCAGCCAAGTGTTGCAAGTTATGGTCAGAGTTAAGTAGTCGCCAGTTAACGTGTTGCAGCCGCATTTCAGCCCAGTACTCTCGCGCTGTTTGGTTAAAGCTGTCTTTGAATAATCGGTCAAGTTGCCGCCGACTGATGGCAAGTTTCATGGCTAAGCTGTCTACCGTGTCAGTACTTGCCAGCTGTTGTCGCATTAAACTCACTGCGCGGCCAACATGGCGGTTGGCAGTATTATTGATCTGTACATTGGCATTAAGCGATTTTAGTTGATGGCGCTGCTCTCGAGCCTCATCAACTAACATATCGGCTAAGCCCTTTAGTGCTTTAGTGCGGCCGCAGTGCTTTGCTAATAGCTCAACTGCAAGATCTATTGCGGCATTGCCTCCTACGCAGCTTATGCGTTTATTATCGATACTAAATAACTGCTCACTAGCCACTTCTAACTTTGGAAATGCCACTCTAAATTCAGCTACATGACGCCAATGCACAGCCACTTTATGTTGCTTTAATAGGCCTGCCTCGGCAAATAAAAAACAAGCGTTATCGATACTAACCAGCGTGATCCCTTTGGCTACAGCGGCATGTAATATGCGGTGGTATTGTTGCGGTAGTTGCTGACAATTTCGAGCACTGCGGCCACCAAAAACCACTAAGTAGTCAAAGTCATTCAGCTCAAGTTCTTCAATGGTGCAGTTGATCTCTATCGACACGCCATTGCTCGATTGCTGATGGCAAGGAGTTGGGGCGATGAGCTGCCAACGACAGTATTGTTGGTTACTGTAATCTTCTTCATCGGCAGAGAAGCGTAACTTATCGAGAAACCCTGCAAACGGCAGCATGCTAAATTCGGGTAATGGCAGCAGTAAAAAACGCACATCTGGCGACTTTACCGAGTTGATTGACTCTAGTGGGCTGTTGGTTGACAAAATCATTGCCGCTTTCAAAAAAACAGATGTCTTAATATTACCTTGTTTTGTCTAATTTGCCTCGCGTGTTGTGGCTCAGTGCGCTTTATAATTCGCACATCAAAGCGCTAGTCTAGTTTAAATTTAAGGTTAAGGTATGGCATTAGACACTTGGTTAATTTATTTGGTTGCAGTTATTGGTTTATCACTCGCTCCGGGGCCTAACGGCTTGTTGGCGCTGACTCATGGAGTGATGTATGGCCATAAAAAGACGTTGTTCACTATTACTGGCGGCGTGCTTGGATTTGTGGTGGTGATTGGCTTGGCGATGTTTGGGATCGGGGCGTTGCTGCTGGCTTCAACTGACTTGTTGTTGCTGTTTAAATGGCTAGGTGGTTTGTATCTAATTTGGCTGGGTATCCGTATTTGGCGTTCACCTGCAATGGAGTTGCAGCCTATTGCTAAGGCGCAAGCGGTAAGTGGTTGCAGCTTGTTTAGGCAAGGCGCATTAGCTGCAATAACCAACCCTAAGGTATTGTTATTTTTTGGCGCGTTTTTACCACAGTTTATCGACCCAAAGCTGTCATTAGTTAGTCAGTTTATGGTGATGGCAGCAACGTTTGCGGTGGTGGAGTTTGTGGTGGAGTATTTTATCGCCAATGTGGCGACTAAAATCCGTCCATGGTTGGCTCGTTCTGGTAAGCGTTTTAACCAATGCTGTGGTGGTTTATTTACCTTGATAGGCGCGAGTCTGCCTTTATACAACAATTAATACCAATTAGTATAAAGGTTTGATCGCTCAGCGAGAATTTAGCGGCACTGAGACAAGGCAACGAGTGAAGAGCATAGTGATTCTACGTTCAAGCTTGTTAACGCAGGATCAGAGCCGCTAAAACTCGCCATTCTGGAGCGTTTTTGGCTGCCTACTTCTGCGTTGAATAACTTCACAAGGGAGCAACCATTCTTTCAGTTATTCGCCTTGAATTAGTTTGCCAAAAACGCTCTGAGTAGATCAATTTCTTATACTAATTGGTATAAGGTGTTTTTGATCCTTGGCTTTTATGTTTTAGTTAGCCATTAAAAAAGCCACTCAATGAGTGGCTTTTTAGTTTGTTAATCAAGTATAAGCATTAGAAAGTAACGGTTTTCACACCATCAGGAGTACCGACTAATAAGATGTCTGCACCACGCTTAGCGAATAAGCCATTGGTGACAACACCAACGATACCGTCTATCTGCTCTTCAAGCTCTTTTGGCTTCATAATTTTCATGTTGTATACATCAAGAATGATGTTGCCGTTGTCAGTGACACAGCCTTCACGGTATACCGGATCGCCACCAAGTTTAACAATTTGACGTGCCACATATGAGCGTGCCATTGGAATGACTTCGATTGGTAGTGGGAACTCACCAAGAATATCGACTTGTTTGGTGTTATCAACGATACACACAAACTTATCAGCGACTGCCGCAACGATTTTTTCGCGTGTAAGTGCTGCTCCGCCACCTTTAATCATATCCATTTGGCTGTTGATTTCATCTGCACCATCAACATAAACTGAAAGTTCATTGACGCTGTTTAGGTCGAAAACCGGAATACCTAAGGCTTTCATTTTTTCAGTTGATGCTTCAGAGCTTGATACCGCACCTTGGATATCAAATTTCATGGTAGCAAGTGCATCAATAAAGTGGTTCACAGTTGAACCTGTTCCTACGCCAACAATGCTGTTTTCTTCTACGTACTGCAGAGCAGCCCAACCGGCAGCTTTTTTCATTTCATCTTGGGTCATTATGAAATCCCTTATTTAAGATAGAAGTTAAAGATAAAGTAATAGGCAAGGTTAAAAATATTGGCGACAGTATACTCGTTTAGCGACTTGAATGGGCTGAATTTTGGCGGATCTCGGTTAAACATTTAGCTAACGGCAAAACTAGAGTTAGCTAACATTATATTGTCATTAGATTATTTAGCATTAGTACGCTACTTTGCACAGGTAACCTTAATCTAGGTTTTATTGAGATGGATTTTTTAGTGCTGTAAATGCACAACACAAAGGAGTCGTTATGGCTGGCGCAAGCTTATTAACCTTATTGGATGACATTGCCACGATTTTAGATGATGTCGCTGCAATGAGTAAAATTGCAGCCCGTAAAACAGCAGGGGTGCTTGGAGACGATCTTGCGCTTAATGCTCAACAAGTCACTGGGGTGAGCGCTGAGCGTGAACTGCCTGTGGTGTGGGCCGTCGCCTTGGGTTCGTTTAAAAATAAATGCATTTTAGTACCGGCGGCGATGTTGATCAGTGCGTTTATTCCTTGGGCTGTCACCCCACTACTCATGTTTGGTGGCTTATTTCTTTGCTACGAAGGCTTTGAGAAAATTTATCACAGCTACTCGGCGAGTAAACATCAGCTTGCTGAAGAAGTTGATCCACAGTTAGATGACAATATTGATTTACAAGAATATGAAAAAAACAAAGTCAAAGGGGCTATTCGTACTGACTTTGTATTATCGGCAGAGATTATCGCCATTACTTTAGGCATAGTGGCAGAAAAGAGCTTAAGCACGCAGTTTTTTACCTTGAGCTTTATAGCAATCATCATGACCATAGGTGTGTATGGCTTAGTGGCTGGAATTGTTAAACTGGATGACGCCGGCTTGTACTTGAGTCAACGTCCGGGCGAAGGAGCATGGGCGCGATTTAAGCGGCGCTTTGGCTTTATGTTACTTAGCTCTGCTCCCTATTTGATGAAAACGCTGTCAGTTGTTGGCACCATTGCTATGTTTATGGTTGGTGGCGGTATTCTAACCCACGGTTGGCATTGGATTGGCGAAAAGATTAGCTTAGCTGCAGCTTGGGTTGCTGGTTTTGATTTTGTTGGCCCCGTAGTTGCTTTTATTACTCCAAGTATTTTGAATGCGCTTTTTGGGGTTGTTGCAGGCGCTATCGCGCTATTGTTGATGCAAATTGTTAATAAGTTGAAGTCTGGTAAGACTGCGAGCTAGCGATAAAACATCGATTTATATCTGTTATTAAGGGTAGTAATGACAAACATGGTAAATTCCAATGCAGGTTCTCATAGCAACAGGTTAAAGCTGGCCAGTTTTAACCTGTTTAATTACATCGAACCACCATTGGCTTTTTACGATTTTGAAAATATCTACAGCACAGAGCAATGGCAAAAGAAGCAAGCTTGGTTAGCTGATTTTCTAGGGCAGCACCAACCTGACGTTATTGGTTTTCAGGAAGTATTTTCGGCAGCAGCACTCGAACAACAAATGCGCCTTGCTGGCTATGATCATTTCGCTGTGGTCGATGAACCCACAGTCATTGACGATTATATTTGCCGCGATCCGGTAGTGGCGCTTAGCTCAAAGTATCCGATTATTGAAGTCTGTGCGATTGAAGCTAAGCCTGAGTACGTTCACGCTTTAGGTTTAGATACTGGCTTTAGCTTTAGCCGTAAACCGCTGCGCGCTAGTGTTAATCTACCGCAAATTGGCGTTTGTGATATCTATGTGGTGCACTTTAAATCTAAGCGTCCGCATTTAGATGGATTGCCGCAACCTCAGTTTACTCAAGCCCCAGCGAGTACATCTGCAGCACCTTTGGTTAACTTTGGCGAGTTACTTGGCCGTAACAGCCTTGGTCAATGGGCCTCGAGTGTGCAGCGCGGCAGTGAGGCTGCATTGCTGTTTCAAGCTATGTTGCAGCGGCGAATTGAGACTGGATATCCCATGGTGTTAATGGGCGATTTTAATGAGGAGCTGACTAGCTCGGTATTGTCAGGTTTAACAACTCGAGAACTGCGTTTTGAAAAAGAGGGCTATGATCAATTAGCCAATTACCCGTTAACTGATGCTTATAAACTGTTTCAGCAAGGGTTAACCGATTTATTTGGCCTAAAAGACGCTGATGACACTGTGCCTGCAAACCAGGAAACTAATTTTGAGGCCAGTTTTGAAGATCCTGCATTAGAGCAGCAATTATTGGCCAAGGCTCGAGCATCACGCGCACCAACTCACTATTACGGTGCTTGTGGCTCAGTATTAGATTACCTGTTATTGTCAGCTGATTTTGACCCAAGCTTTGATAAAAGTGTCGCTGAGGTATGCGATTATCACACTGAAGATCGTCACTTAGTTAACCCTAGCTTTGAGCGTGATAGCCAAAGTAGCGATCACGCTCCGGTTATTTGTACTTTGCGTATAAGAACCTAGTCGCTAACGAGCGCTTAAAATTGCTGTAAAAACTTTAATAGCTCGGGTTTTGAGTCGGCGTAGTCTAATGCGCTGGAGCCTGAGTGATTAATAGCTTGCAGATCGGCACCATAATCAATTAGTGCTGAGATCACCTGTTTGGCATTATCGTCTAGTTGATCAATATTAAGCACTGCAATATGCAGCGCATTGTTACCATTTAAATTTGTGCCTTTAATGTCGGCGCCGCTGTCCATCAGTAACGACAGCATGGGCAAGTCTAGCTTACTGCTAGCGAGTACTATCGGCGGCCAGTCGCCATAGCTATCGCTAATATTGATATCGGCTCCTTTGGCGAGCAAGAGTCTGGCGATTTCAAGGTTGTTGATATCAATCGCAGTGGCAAGTGGCGTCCAGTGTTGCTTAGTAAGCTCATTCACATCAGCACCAGCATCTATCAGTAATTTAACCGCGGTTTGGTTTTGTAGTCCTATAGCGTACCTAAGTGGAGAAGCGCCTTGGACATCCCGCTGATTTGGTTCTGCACCAAGCTGCAAAAGTCGCTCAATCATAGGGTTACTTTGAATATAAATTGCTGACATTAATGGGGTGGTATATCCCTCTAGAGTCGCTAATGAAGGATCGGCTCCCGCTGCAACTAATTGGTTAACTTGAGCGATATTGTTGCTCTCTACTGCGATAACTAACGGCGTCGCTTCAGCGCCATGACTATTAACATTCGCTCCAGCGGCAATCAATTTATCAATTATCGTTTGGCGGGGTTCTCTTCTGAGTAAGGCATCCATTAACGGTGTTGTGTCATGCGCTGTTTTGGCATCGACATCTGCACCTAACCTAAGTAACGCGGCTACGATTTCAGGTTCATTAAAATCGATTGCTTGGATCAGCGCAGAAAAGCCGCCTTTTGTGAGTAGATCTAAATTAGCACCTTGAGCTGCAAGTGCGCTAAGCATGGGAATATTATTGTATTTTGCGGCAACAAAGGCAGGGCTTTCACCTTCATTGTCTTGTTGATTGATGTTGGCACCATGCTCCATAAGTAAAGCCAATGCTTGGTGATTAAATTCATCCCTTGGTAAACAGCTACCACAGCGACTTTGGGCTAAATAATGCAGCGGGGAAAGTCCTTTGTAATCGACGGTATTAGGCGTCGCATCATAGGCTAAAAGTTGTTTGAAGCTGTTAATGTCAACGTTGAAAATGGCAAACATTAGCGGTGTTTGATAACCGGAATATTGATTGCCTAAGTTGGGATCTGCTCCGGCATCAAGTAATGGCTTCACCAGCTCGGGATGGCGCATGGTAATTGCTAGGTATAAGGGGCTATAACCATCTTTAGGGTTAAGGCTTTGTCGAGGAGAACTTGCTAACAGAGCTGTAAATGCGGTTATGTCGTTTTGCTCTAAAGCGGTAATCATTGCTTCTGTAGCGGCATTAATTTCACTTTCACTCAAATCACTGCTTGAGGGTGGATTAGTGGCTTGGTTTGTTGGTTGTGGTTTAGGTGCATTGGCTGGTTGTGCGCAGCCGCCAAGCGCTAGGCCTAGCATGATTACTGTGGTTAGGCGTCTCACGTTTTCCCCTAGAATATCCGTATGTTGCAGCTACAACTCAATGGTGCTTGCTTGGCGGCAGCATGTTTAAATCCGCTGTCCATTTTTGTAAGTTCTTATCTGTTTGATAGTTCCATCTTCATTAAAATATGTCCACTGTCCATCAGGGCGGTCATTTTTGTGAAAGGACTCACGTGCTAAGGCGCCATTGTTATAATAAAGCAGCCATTTACCAACTGCTTCGCCTTGGCGAAATTGGCCTTGCTCTTCTATTGTGCCATCTGCATAAAACTTGGTTATGGGGCCATGGGGCTTGCCATCTTTAAAGTGTTCGCTTCTAGTGACTCTGCCATGACCGTCAAAGCTAACAACTTCTCCTTGGAGTAGACCGTCTTTCAGGTAGCCTTTAGCTCTAACTCTTTGCTGCTTGTCAGTATCTATAAATACCCCGGTATAGAGAGCGTCTTGATAGTAGATTGCCCCATTTCTTTGTTGTAAATCATCAAACAGAACTGTTTGATCTGTGCTACTGCAACCGCTAACTAGCGTCATTAATATCGCCAATACAGAAATGGTTCTGCACATTATCCTTTGTTCCTATTAGATGAAATACCAGCCAATGCTTTACTGATAAAAAACGACTGCTCAAACCTATGGCGTTTAACAAGTGGTTTACAACTTTGTCTTCTTCGTGTCATGGTGGTGCTTTAGTATCTGATCTGATTAGACCTCGTACCACATGTCGGGTCAATAAAACTAGAACGCTAATATTAAAGGAATAATAACAATGAAACGACCTGTAACTCGTAGAGACTTTTTAGCTATGTCGGCTAAAGGCGTGGGGGCTGCCGTTGTATCTTATGGCTTAATGGGCTGTAGCAGTGACGATGATGACAAGGGGATTTACGCCGAGTTTTTACATGGACTCGCCAGTGGTGATCCTAGCCATGATGCTGTGATTATTTGGACTCGAGTCACTCCTGAAGTTGATGGCGATATTAAAGTCGCTTGGGAAGTGGCTACTGATGCTAACTTTGCCCAGCTGGTGGTCAGTGGTGACACTATTACCAATAGCGACCGTGACTATACCGTTAAAGTTGATGCCATGGGACTAGAGTCAGGAACTCAATATTTTTATCGTTTTAAAACCGGTAATAAGACCTCGCCTGTTGCGATGACCAAGACTTTGCCTCAAGGCGCACTGGATAAAGTGAAATTTGCGGTGATGTCCTGTGCAAATTTCCCCGCCGGCTATTTTAATGTGTATGAGATGGCGTCCAGAATGGATGACTTAGATGCAGTGATCCATCTGGGGGACTACATATATGAATATGCCCGTGGTGAATATGCAAGCGAGCGTGCTGCTGAGTTACAGCGTGAAGTGTTACCTGTTGGAGAGCTATTTAGCCTAAGCGATTATCGTACCCGTTATGCGCAGTATCGCAGTGATTTAAGCTTGCAAAAGCTTCATGGTAAAGCGGCGTTTATTACCGTATGGGATGACCACGAAGTGGCTAACGATAGCTGGCGTGAAGGGGCTGAAAATCATAACGACGCTGAAGGGGACTTTGACGCCCGTAAAGAGGCAGCATTACAAGCGTACTTTGAGTGGTTGCCGATTAGGCCGTGGCGAGAGGGGAACCATGAAGAGATTTATCGCTCATTTGCTTTTGGCGATCTTGTTGATTTACATATGTTAGATACGCGCTTAATTGGTCGTGATAAGCCGCTTGATTACGCTGAATATATGGATGCAGCTACGGGTGGCCTGGATAGTGACCGCTTTATGGCAGATGTAACGGATACCAATCGCACCATGCTTGGACAAGCGCAGCAAGCATGGGTACAAACAGCATTGCTGACATCTACAGCAACATGGCAAGTTTTAGGGCAGCAAGTGTTGATGGGGCAAATGATGCTACCGGCAGCGATTGCAACCCAGCAGTTATCTATCCCTGAGTTTGGTCAGCTTGCTGCATTGGCGCAAATCGCTGCAAGACAAGCGGCTGGCGATCCGAGTTTGACTGAAGATGAGCTTAAGTATTTGGCATTTTTCGGTGACAAACTTACGCCTGAGGCTATGGCGCTGCTGCAGTTACCTGCCATTCCATATAATCTTGATGCTTGGGATGGTTATGCCTACGAGCGTGAAGTGTTACTCGCTACGGCTAAGTCTCAAGCCAAAAATTTGGTGGTGATTGCTGGTGATACACATAATGCTTGGGCCAATGAGCTGAAAGATGCTGCTGGCGACGCTGTTGGGGTTGAGTTTGCAACCAGTTCGGTGTCATCACCTGGGCTTGAGTACTATTTAGGAATTGAAGAAAAAGATATTCCGGCAACAGAAGCCGCTATCGTCGATTTGGTAGAAAACCTTGCTTATGCCAATTTAATGAACCGAGGTTTGATGACGCTGACTTTTAGTCATCAAGAGGTACGCAGCGACTGGCGTTATGTTGACACCATTTATACTCGCGGCTTTACAGAGGCGGTTGAGCGTAATTTCTCGATGGTGACCAAAGCCGCTAGCCATAAGCTTGAGGTAGCTAGCTAGTATTTGCTAACTAATATTAATAACAAAATGAAGTCAGCCCCTTGGGTTGCCTTCATTTTTTTGTTGTTGCTGCCGCAATTTTTTGGCTTTTTTGCAGCAATAGCTGTCAATCTAGTATAAAATTTGCCTCCAAAATTTGCCGGGTGTTTAGATGTTAAGCAGTTAAGCAAAATTAGCCGCTAACATATGCCTATTGCCAATCTTGGAATAGCCTGCTCACTCGTCTTTTTATGCTCATCAGCGCCGTTTATTTTGATCTATTCTTAGTGAATATATGCCGATTGGTATTTGTCGCAAGTTTAGTCAATTTAGCTGCTGAAAGTGTAAAACCTAATTTAGAAATTAATAACAAGATGGGGACGGTCAAATGTCAGAGAAACGCTTTATTACCGCACAAGAGTTGCTAGAAGATTCATTTCGTTTAGCTGCGCAAGTTTATGAAAGTGGCTTCCGTCCGCAGTTTATCGTGGGTATTTGGCGTGGTGGTGCTCCAATTGGTATCGCTGTACAAGAATTTTTTGACTTTAAAAAAGTTGAAACAGACCACATTGCGGTACGTACTTCATCTTATTACGGTATCAACAAGCAAAGTAAGCAGATTAAAGTTCATGGTCTACATTACATCGTAGAAAATGCCAATGCAGATGATGGTTTACTGATTGTTGATGACGTTTTTGATTCTGGCCGTAGTGTTCAGGCGTTAATGGAAAACTTAAGCGACTTAATGCGTTTAAATATGCCAAAAGATGTGCGTATTGCTTGTCCATACTATAAGCCACAAAACACCGCAGTGCCTTTAAAGCCTGATTACTTTATCCATGAGTCTGACGAGTGGTTAGTATTCCCCCATGAAGTATCAGGTTTGTCGCCAGAAGAGCTTGCTGAAGGCAAGGGCGATCTGAAAAACATCAAAGACTTATTCGTTTAAGTTGCCGCTGTTTTAGCTAAAAGCCACCATTTTGGTGGCTTTTTTGTTTTTGCTACTAGAGTTTGTTGATTTCGTCATGTAGCTGATAAGACTTATCTGTGACGATTTTTTCTAGTGTCATCACACGTTCTTTTAACGCGGTAATTTCTTCATTTACTTGCAGTAATTCCTTGGCATCTACTCGGTTTTTTTGCTTATTGTATTCTTTGTATGCTGTGAGTAAAAATGCGCCGATTATTGCGATCGCCGCAATGGTAAAAGGTCCCATCAAATTGCTTCCTTGTTAACTAGTTGTTCTTTCAGAATGGTACTGTTTTGCGCTAATAGCAAATAGGCCGCGCTATGTCTGCGGCCTATTTTCGTTTTGACGAGCCGTTAATGTTTCATGTTGGTTTTAATACGCAAGCAAGTACGTTCTTGGTGAATAGCCTGTTGTAAACCACGTTTTGTTAATGGTGATAAATTGGGCTCAGTGTCTAATACTTGCTGCAATGCGCTGATATTGGCGTAAGTACAGTCCGTTGGGAGCAGGGTTTTGTTGTAACTGCGCATAAAGACCGAGTCTTTACTGGCATCAAGCGCAGCGAGTGTTGTTAAACGTTGCTCTGAGGTTGCCGCGCTCAAACGCTTTTGCTCACTGGGATAGAGGTTCTCCATTACGGTGCGAAGCTTGGCAAATGGCAAATTAGTTGGTTGTTGAATGCGGCTTAACCATTGACGCTTTTTGGCTGCAGCAGGTCGCGCAGCTTCGGCTCCTAGAGCATAGTTCTTAGCGCTATCTGACTTATCGCGTCTTTGCTCTTGCTCCAACCAATAGCGGGCGTTGCGGTGATCATGTTGATTGAGGTGGACTATTATTTGCCAACGTAAAGACTGATCTAAAGTTAACCCTTTGATGGTTGCGGTTTTATTTAACAGTGAATCGAGATGATCTAAAGCAAATTTACTGCGCGCAAACTCGATATAGGTGCTAAACCAGCGACGTTGAAAATCGCGATTGCCACTATTGAACATCACTTTTCTTAAGCTCATTTGCTCAATGGCGCGAATTGATATCTTAGCGTAACGTTGATTGCTTGGGTGCATCTTATCGAGGTGCAGCCGTGCTTTGGAGAGCGAGTTTAACACTTGATCTAAGATGATAGCATCGCGCTCTTTAGGTAAGTTGATAAGCACTGTACTTATATAATCATTTAGCGGGAGTTTGCCGCTCTCAACACTATCCCAAAGGCTTTGCCAAAGCATAGCGCGTAGAAAAGGGTCTTGTACTTTAGCCAGTTCAGTTTGTGCTGTGTTAAATGACACAGGATCTAAGTTGACCTTAACAAAACCCCAATCTTGGTAATTTGGATAGACAAGATCAGGACAGTGTAGACCCACAAGCTTATTAACGTCAGTGCTTTGACCTCGATAATTTACAGCCATGCTGATATTACGATGCAATTGACGGCGACCTTTAGTAAACAGGCCAACAAGCACTTTTTGCTCACGTAAGGTGTTGTGTTCGGCAATTGCGGCTGTTTGCTTTAACCTGAAGTGACTAATGCGGCCATTAGCACAACTAAACTCAGCTTCAATGGTGTTGACCCCAGCTTGACGTAACCAGTCTTGACTCCATTGGCTTAAATCACGCTTAGCTGCTTGTTCAAGGCTATGAATAAAGTCGTTTAACTCAGCATTTTGGTAGCTGTATTGGCTTAGATAGTTTTGTACGCCTTGTTGAAATACCTTTTCGCTGACTAGGTGGTTAAGCTGTTTTAAGCTTGCAGCACCTTTGGCGTAGGTAATGGCATCGATGTTATCAAATGCATTTTTGCTCGATGCAACGCTGGCCTCGATTGGGTGGCTATTGGCAGAGCTATCTAGACTGTAGGCGCGTTGCTTTTCTTCTGTGTAAAAGCTGCGCCAAACTTGGTTAAATTCAGTTACTTTGCTGGTGGCTTGAATCGCCATAAATGCGGCAAAACTTTCATTTAGCCATAAACCGTTCCACCATTTCATGGTGACAAGATTGCCGAACCATTGGTGTGCCATTTCATGCATGATCACCATGGCAAGTCGCTGTTTTTGTTCGCTGGTCATAGCACTGTCAGTGAGGTATTGCTTCTCGCTAACAGTAATTGCCGCAGGATTTTCCATTGCACCGTAAAGAAAGTCAGGTACTAATAGTTGATCATATTTTTTAAATGGGTAGTCGATGCCAAAGTAGTCTTCGAAGTAGCCTAGCCCTTGTTGAGTGTAGTTAAACCAGTCTTGCGGATTAACTTTTTCTGCGACAGATTGCCGGGAAAATAATCGCAGTGGATACTTACCTGAGTTGTCTTGCCACATATGATATGGCCCAGCGTGCATGGAAAAGTTATAAGGACTTAGCTTAGGTGACTGTGGAAACTGCCAGCGTCGCTGGTTACCAAGATCTATGATTTGGCTTTCTTTGGTGGCGCTGATCACTGTCCATGATTTTGGCGCAGTAACCGTTAACTGGAAAGTGGCTTTAACATCTGGTTGAGCAAATACAGCAAACATTTTTTGCGCAGTGGCGGGTTCAAAGTGAGAGTATAAATAAACCTGCTCATCGACGGGATCGACAAATTTATGTAGGCCTTCGCCTGTATTACTGTATGGACGATGATATTCAACTTCTATGGTATTGCTGCCACGATTAAGCAAGCGAGGGTTGAGCAGAATATAGCTGTTGTTATAGTTGGGATAGACTTTTTTGCCGTTAATGATAAAGCGTTTAATTTGGGCTTGATTTAGATCTAAGCTTAGCGGTTGATCTGTATCGCTGAGCTCAAAGCTTACTTTAGTTATGCCGCTAAAGCTGTCTTGCGCTGTTAGGGTAAAATCGAGTTGGTAGTGCACATCAGATAGTCGGTCTGAGCGCTGGCCTGCTTGTTCTTGGGTTATATAGGCTGAACTATCTCGTTGTTGCTGTTGCGCTTCGCTAGCAATAGATGAGGTGATTAATAAACTTAAAATGGCGGCGACAGCGCGGTAAAACGACAACTTCAAAATCACATCCTTTATTGTTTTATAGTCTACTGATGTGGCGCCTATAGCGATACAGCGCTGTGAGCGCATAAGGTACCGTATTTCTGCAAAGGGCTAAAGCATAAAAAAGCCAGCTTAACGCTGGCTTAACTGATATAAGGATTTACCTGAGTAAAATTATAGTCCTAAGAAAGATTTAGACTTAACTTTACGGATCTCTTTTTCATCAGACCATTCAATAAGACCAGTTTCTAAGTCCATTAAACGCATCGTCATTTTGTAGTAAACATCTTTAGTGCTGCCATCTTGCTTAACGATGCTAGATAGGTTGCCGTAAAGCATGTATTGCGCACCAATTTGACGACCAAAGTTAATCGCAGTTGATGGGTCAACCATACCTGAATTGTTTTGGTAATCTAACTGCTTACGTACCGAATCGACTTTCGTCATGTCGATAAAGCGGAACTTGCCTGAGCGCAGTAGTTTGTTGCTAATAGAGTCGGTGACTGATTCAGTATCGATATGTTCAGACGTTTTGTTTTTAATCTTATCAACAAAGATGATTGGACGATCGTTGGCAGTCATCGCTACAACTGGTGGGAACGTCAGCATGCTGTCTACCATCTTAGCCGCGATAGCTTGTAAATCGGTAGAGCCGAAGTTTTCGTTTACGGTTTCCACTTCTGTGGCATCACCGTATTCAACTTTTGATTGGCAGGCAGATAAACCGATAACTGCTGCAAGAATAAAAACGACTTTTAAATGTTTCATAGTTAATTCCATACAAGTGATTGCTAAATGATTATTGAATAAAAACGGGTGTAATTGCCAGTATCAATTATCCACACTAATGTAGTGCGGCCACTTTTAACTTCAATTGGGTCGGCTGGGTTGTTGTCGAGCATAAGCGAGTAGCTGCCCGGTTTGACATAGGAGCGAGCGATTTGTGCTTGCTCAGGTAAGGTTAACCAACTGCGTCTATCCGCTTGTTCGGTAACCACATTAAAGATCTGCATAGCAATAGAGGCATAATCTGTTTGGTTGCGGCGCTTTTTGGTTTGACTTTCAACGCTTTGAGCCATTTCAGCCTTGGCGTAAATACGTGCAGCTTGCCTAACTAGTGCTGCGGGCAGTTCTTCTTTTAATGCGGTTATTGCGAGTGCATCGATATTGGCAATTGGCGCAGTTTTTAATACTGTGCCTAGACCTTGGATCTGTCCTTGAGGCACGCTTTGTCTATTTGGATAATAAGTCGCTAATGACGCTGTTTGCCAGTTGCCTTCGATGGTGAAGGGGACGGTAAAACTTTGCTTTTCAGGCACAAAGCCGCGCTCAAGCATGATAATGACTTGGCCATCATCTTTTTTAGGTAACACGGCATCGCCCCAGCGACGTTTGAAGTCATCGTATTGCGGCATAGATAATTGTTTCGCCAGCCTGACAAGATCTTTTTGTAGGTAAGGGTTGTTTGGGGTTATTTGCGCCGCTTTACGGTAATCAATAAAGGCATCGTTTGCTTCGCCTAAAATTTCATGCAGCATACCTGTGGTGTAATAGCTGTAGGCATTTAAGAAAGAGCTTGTGGTAGTGCCTGCGGCTTTTCCTAGTTTGTTCATCTCAGCATCAATAGTGCCATTTGCCATGGCCTGTACCGACTTATTGGATTTTTGATACCTTGCTTGCTCTTGGCTTTGTAATTCATTACTACGGCGAACCTCAACTAATGCGCCTTGCGGATCACCCGCAAACAGATAATTAAGGGCTTGATACTGATGCAGCATAATGCGCTCATAACCGGGGCCGCGATAAGGTATGACATTGTCGTTTAATAATAGGCTGCTGGCTGTGGCGCCGGCGTCGCTGAGGCTAATTTTAGCTTTGTCGTCAAAGGCATTATAGGCTGCTACTGCCTGCTGGTAATACTGTTTACTGGCATCGAAGTTTCCGGCTATCTGTGCGCTGCGCCCCGCTTCTTGGGCATAGAGTAAGCCATCGGCTCCGCTGATTTCAGGAGCAACTATTTGGGCAGCGTTTTGCGGAGTAGGAGAGTTAAGTTGCGCTTTCACTGGCGCGATCTGCGATGGATAATTGATGAAAATGCTATTAAATGCGCAGCCGTTTAGGCTAAGCACCATGGTTGCTAGCAGTAAAAAACGTCTCATTAGCAAGTCTCTTTAATTCGCATTTATCACACCAGCTTATTATTTTTAGCTAAATCTTAACTATGGCATATTAACTATGCAGGCGGCGTTTAGCTGATTTATAAAACATATAATATTTGAGCGTTATATCAAGGCTTTTTATAGCGTTATGCAGCTGAACATAAGATGAATACCCTTAAGTGTTGCATAAATACTGGGCATTTAAAGGCAGTTTTTATCAATTCTAGCTATTCACCTTAATGAGATGTTGACCTGTACTGTTAATAATGTGGCGGTGGTGTCTCTTCAGCTTGGCTTGCCATGTTACTTGGCTCTACGGCCTGTAATTTATTTATTAGTAAACGCAACTGTTCTTGCTGCGCTGCAAGTGCTTTGTTTAATTTGATCACTTGCTGATCAAGCTCTTCAATAGTGCCATCTTGAAAAGCAACTTTCATTTCTAACTCTTCGACACGATTTTCTAAATTATCCAAGTTAACCTCGAAATGGATGGGGTCTCAACGGCTACTTGCCGACATTGGCGTAGGCGGGGAGACTGGCATATGAGAGGGCTGCTCTCTCTATACCGTTACGGATGCTGCAGAGTATACAACATCAACCGATGTTTATAGAAACTTACTCGAATGTTCTATTTGAACGTTTATTGAACAAAAAGCTGTATCTATGCTGACTAATAGCAAACTGAGACCGTTAATCTCTGAACTCGGCTGAATTTCTGCTGTCTGTTAGATGACGAATAAGATAATCATTGCTAAGTTAGTGGTACAACCGTTATCTACTGAGTTATAGCTGCACATAATTGATTAATATATCTTGAAAAGTACAGTTCAGCTCAGTCAGCAAGCTTTTCGCTGTTCAGATTGGAATAACCTATTTAACTAGTATAAAGTGGTTCGCCTAAATAAAAATATTAGGTTAGTGTAACCACGTGTAAATGCTGAGGAAGCTTTAATGAAATCGATTTATAAATATTCACTAGTGGCTTTGGCCGTAGTTGGTTTAACAGCGTGTAATCAAGAGAAAGAGGCTGTTGCGGCTACTGCGCCAGTTGAATTGAAAACTGAAGCTCAAAAAGAAGCATACAGCGTTGGTGCATCAATTGGTACATACATGGCTGGCCACATTAAAGAGCAAGAAGAGCTAGGCCTAAGTGTTGATAGAGCATTGATTGTGACTGGTTTTAGTGAAGGTCTAAACAGTGAACTGAAGCTATCTCAAGAAGAGATGCAAACCATTTTGCAAAGCTTAGATGAAAAGCTAAATGAAAAACGCCAAGCTCAAGCGGCTGTGTTGGCTGAAAAAGCTGCAGCAGAAAGCAAAGCTTTCTTAGAAGCTAACAAAGCAAAAGAAGGTGTTATCACTACTGACTCTGGTCTGCAGTATGAAGTGATTACTGAAGGTACAGGTGAAAAGCCTGTAGCTGAAGATACTGTTAAAGTTCACTACGTGGGAACATTAACAGATGGTACTGAGTTTGATAGCTCTGTTGCTCGTGGTGAACCAGCAACCTTCCCACTAAACCGTGTTATTCCTGGTTGGACTGAAGGCGTGCAGCTAATGTCTGTAGGCTCTAAGTACAAGTTCGTTATCCCTGCAGAACTTGCATATGGCGATCGCGATACAGGTACTATTCCAGCAAACTCAACGCTAGTATTTGAAGTTGAACTGCTAGATATTGAAAAAGCAGGTGCTGCTGACGCGGCTCACGCACATTAATCATTTGGTTTGGCATTTGTACTAGTGCTAAGCTAAAATACCAATTGAGAAAGGACGCTTTAAGCGTCCTTTTTTATTTTATCTGCGTTAGTTGCAGTTATACCAATTAAGATAAGAAGTTGATCTACTCAGAGCGGTTTTGGCAAACTAATTCAAGGCGAATAATTGAAAGAATGGTTGCTCCCTTGTGAAGTTATTCAACGCAGAAGTAGGCAGCCAAAAACGCTCCAGAATGGCGAGTTTTAGCGGCTCTGATTACTGCGACTCTTGATAATAAAAAGGAAGCTTGAACCTAGTTCAACTATGCTCTGCACTTGTTGCGAGCTGCATGGATGCAGCGAATGTCATTAAAGCAGGAGCACTTAATGACCTTGCCTCAGTGCCGCTAAATTCTCGCTGAGCGACCAAATCTTTATACTAATTGGTATTAGTTAATTAAAATGATCTCGATAGAGACGCTTATTTTTGAGCTTGGTATGGAATACGAATTTTTACGTAACACTATTACAGATACCGTTTTTGCACGTTTTAGTATGGATCATGAAGCATTAGGCTTGTGGTTGTCAGAGGAACTCGCTGATAACTTGGAGCTTTATAATCAAATCTGTGATCAAATAGCGCGTTTACAAAGCGGCCAAGGTAATGATTGGCGCTTAGTGGGGAAAGCGATTTCATTGGAGCTAGATACTGAGCAGGCTCGCGTGTTTGCTAATGATATTGAAGACAATGAAGATCAAGAGCTTGATGAGTCTATGTCTTTTTATGATGGCGAGTCTGAAGCATTTTGCGGCTTAGAAGATTTCTATGAAGTGATTTTAAGTTGGCGACGTTTTATCGACGAAAAATGATTGCCGATCCTCAGATTTATTATTGAGCATAAATAGACAAAAAAGGCAGCGATTCGCTGCCTTTAATTTTATACCAATCAGTATAAGAATTTGATCTACTCAGAGCGGTTTTTGGCAAACTAATTCAAGGCGAATAGCTGCAATAATGGTTATTCCCTTATCAAGCTATTCAACGCAGAAGTAGGCAGCCAAAAACGCTCCAGAATGGCGAGTTTTAGCGATTCTGATGCAGTGTTAACGAGCTTAAACGTAGAACAACTATGCCCTTCACTCGTTGCCTTGCCTCAAAACCGCTAAACTCTCGCTGAGTGACTAAATGTTTATACTGATTGGTATTATTACTGGTTCAAGTAACGAACAGCCATTTCGGTACGTGATTTGGCATTAGCTTTACGTAGTAGGTTTTTCACGTGTACTTTAACGGTGCCTTCACTGATATGTAGCTGTTCAGCGACCACGCGATTACTTTGACCTTCCGCAAGGTGTTGCAAGATCTCAAGTTCACGTGGCGTAAGGTTCTCAATCCACTCTTGCTCGTTAACCGTGCTGTTTAGCTCAGATAAATACTCTTGTACTGTTTCACTGATAACGCGGTGACCAAGCATGGTCTTTTTCAGCATATCAAGCAATAGATCAGGTTCAGTATCTTTAAGTAGGTAACCGTCAGCGCCTGCACGAACAATACGAATAACATCTTGCTTTGCATCAGATACGGTTAAAATGACGATGCGAGAAGTAACCCCTTCCTGTCTTAGCGCATTAAGCGTATCTAAGCCAGTCATCCCCTTCATATTTAGGTCTAGCAATATAATATCGGGTTCGTTTTCACTTACTGCTGCTAGGGCATCTAATCCTGATCCTGCTTCACCAAATAAGCTAAAGTCTGAATCCGAGGTTACTAGCTGACAGATCCCACGACGTAGTAGTGGATGATCATCGATCACTAATACTGAGTAGGGTTTTCCCATTTTACCGCCTCCTGCTGAGGAATATGAGTCTAGTTATTAGACTTAAAAACAATATTGTTTGTGCTTCATGCTAAATAAGGTTCCGCAAATTAGCCATTTGGGGGCTGTACGGGATCTTGCTCTGGTGGGAAAGTCAGCGTTACTGTAGCCCCACCTTTACTATTTGATCCAAAGTCTACCACACCAGATAGGCGACTGGCGCGTTCATGCATAATTCCAAGACCAAAATGTTGGTCTCTTTCCTGTAATGCATCGATGCCGATCCCGTCATCACTGATACTGATAACGGCTTTTTCATTAGATACTTTTTGACAGCTTATATGAATATGTTTGGCATTGGCGTGTTTAATGGCATTTAATGTTGCTTCACGAGTGAGCTGCAAAATATGAATATGTTGATGTGCGCCAAGTAACTGCGGTGGCAGTTTATAATCTAAGGTTATGCTGGCATCAGATTGACCACGTAATTGTTCGATCATGCCTTCTATGGCATGACCAAGATTGGGATCTTTAATGGTTAAACGGAAAGTGGATAGTAGCTCTCGAAGCTGCACGTAAGCCGTTGTGACTCCCTCATTGATCTCTTGCAGTTGTTCGGCGGCTCGTGGACTTTTACAGGTTTTATCTAACTCTTTAGACAGTAAATTAACCTGAATTTTTAAAAACGATAGTAGCTGTCCAAGCGAGTCATGTAACTCCCTTGCAATAACACCACGCTCTTCCATAACGGCGAGTTGTTGTCGTTGTTCGCCGGCACTGTATATCACCATAGAGCGAGCTAGCATGATGGCGAAGTTATTAATTAATTGGTTTGAAAATGGTGCGTTATTACTGACTTCAATGTAGCCGAGATTATTTTCTTCGAACTTTAAAGGAAACTGCACGCTTGCATCGTTGCTATGGTGCCACTCATCTTGGTTATCAGCGGTAATAATATCAACGACTTCATTATCTTCGACTATGACTAGACGAAGTTGAACGCCATTTTCATGTCGTTGCAGTGCATCAAGTGCTTCAGATAAGGTTTTTTTGTTTAGCTTGCTCGAATGCAGCATTACCAAACTATCGTACAATAAGGTTAATTCGTCGTTAGCGCGGGTTAACGCTACCGTTTTTTCTTGAACTTGCTCCTCTAAGCCTTGATAGACGCTGGCGAGCTTTTTGACCGTTGAATCTAACGCGCTGCTAAGCGCACTCAATTCGAGATACTCTGTTTTAGGCATTTCTACATTAAAATTGCCCTGCGAAATTGTATCAGCAGCCTGCATCAATTGTTGCAATGGTTTAACAACTTTGCGTTTGGCTATTCGTACTGTAAAAAATGCAATAAGTAGCATAATACCTAAGCCAACTATTTGACTTAACGCTAAGATTTTTAGTTTGAGGGCTGCATATTGCTCGGTTTCTAAAACAAACAGATCTATGGTGTCGACAAAGTCCTTTAGCGCGGCAGCATACAGTCTCGACTCCTCATGCTCAATGTAGTAACGCATGACCTGCCATTTGTCGATAACAGAGAGATACTTGTCTTTTAATTCTTGTGGGGTATACCAGACTAATGAACGCTCAAGTGCTTGAGAATGTAGAGTATTTTCAAACTCTGCAATTTTTGATATCGCTTCCTCACTCCCTGAATTTGCATAAAACATTAGGCGGTAACTTTGCATTCTAAGCGAGCCAGAAGCGTTGATCGCACGGGCGTCTCCCAAGCTGTAAGACAGGTTAACAATTGCAAAAATTGCCAGGCCACTAGAAAGTAAAATAAGCGTTAACATGAAGCCCCAAATAGCTGAGGTGAGCCTACCTTTTTTCATCTAAATAAATCTCATAATGGCGTTGTATGTATTACTAATTTAGTTGTTTTCTATATTAGTGCTTGCTTGATTGCGTTAACAAATAGGCAAAAGTGTGAGCAACAACACGTTCACAATTTGATCTAACGCAAACTTCACTCCGGATACCCCCTTAGGGGTATGTTTTTATCAATAGGAAGTGAATAACTTCGACCTTGGAATAGGTGGGACTATACAAAGATTATAAAAGTAACATGGAGATGAGATGGTGAAAACATTAACTAAAAAGACTTTTGCACTGAGTGCGATCGTTGCTGCAAGCTTAATGGCTGGTAGCGCATTTGCAAGTGATAAAACTGAACCTCGTAGTGAAGTTTATAAAGATAAATTCTCTAAGCAATATAACAGCTGGCACGATACCTCTGAAAGCGTTGAAATTATTGATGCGCTTGAACAAGATCCTAACCTAGTGATTTTGTGGGCTGGTTACGGTTTCGCTAAAGATTACAACAAGGCTCGTGGTCATATGTACGCAGTGACCGATTTACGTAATACATTACGTACTGGTGCACCAAAGAGCGCTGAAGATGGTCCAATGCCAATGGCATGTTGGTCTTGTAAGAGCCCTGATGTACCTCGCTTAATTGAAGAGCAAGGCGAAGATGGTTACTTCTCTGGTAAGTGGGCTAAAGGCGGCGCTGAAGTTGTTAATACTATCGGTTGTTCAGACTGTCACGAAAAAGGCAAAGCCAAACTACGTATTTCTCGTCCATTTGCTGAGCGTGGCTTAGAAGCGATTGGTATGCCATTTGATGAAGCTTCTCGTAAAGATAAGCAGTCAATGGTTTGTGCACAATGTCACGTAGAATACTACTTCGAGAAGACTGCTGATAAGAAAGGTTATGTTAAGTTCCCATGGGACAAGGGCACAACTGTTGAAGATATGGAAGCATACTATGATGCTATCGAGTTCGCAGATTGGACTCATGCTGTATCTAAAACGCCAATGCTAAAAGCACAACACCCTGGCTATGAAACTTGGCAGCTAGGTATGCACGGTAAGAACAACGTAAGTTGTACTGACTGTCACATGCCTAAAGTTAAGAGCCCTGAAGGTCGTAAGTTCACTGACCACAAAGTGGGTAACCCATTTGATCGTTTCGAAGAAACTTGTGGTACTTGTCACGACCAAAGCAAAGAGTTCATGGTTAACCTAGACAAAGAGCGTAAAGCTAAGGTTAAGCAAATTCAGTTACAAGCTGAAGATCAACTTGTTAAGGCTCACTTTGAAGCTGGTGCGGCATGGAAAGCGGGTGCAACTGAAGCTGAAATGAAGCCGATTCTAACTGATATCCGTCATGCTCAATGGCGTTGGGACTATGCAATCGCTTCTCACGGTGTTGCATCTCACGCTCCAGATGAAGCATTACGTGTACTAGGTACTGCAGTAAACAAAGCAGCAGACGCTCGCGTTAAGCTAGCTCAACTACTTGCTAAGAAAGGCGTTAAGCAACCAATTGCTATTCCAGATATCTCTACTAAGGCTAAAGCACAAGCTGCTCTTGGTATGGACATGAAGAAGATGAACGCTGACAAAGCTGAATTCAAGAAGACTGTGCTACCTAAGTGGGATGCTGAAGCTGAAAAGCGCGAAGCAACTTACAAGTAAGTCTCGCTAAGTTTAGTTAACTTAGATGTTTAAAGTAAAAGCCCTCATATTGAGGGCTTTTTGCTTCCGCGATAAATGACTTCACTAAAATAATGCTGAGTAACTGAGTGAGATAAGTTACTTAATCAGCGTTAACAGTGCTTTAAAACGATCGCCTTGCGCATCTTGCTGTAATTCAAATAGCAGCGTTTCAACGTTGGTTTGGATTGCACCGAAATACAGCATCATTTCAATGCCGCTTAATTTATTGGCAAGCTCTCTGGATGACACGGCATCGGTCACTAGATGAGGTTGAAAACCATTGTCGAGTAACTGACGACAAGTTTGGTATACACATACATGGGTTTCTATGCCTGCCAGTATAATATGCTTACGCCCTAAATCAGAGAGTTGTTGCTGTAACGCTTCAGCTTGCCAGCCACTAAAGTGATGCTTATTAATAGGATTAAACTGTTCAATACTTTGAGCAACCTCAACGCTGGTCGCACCAAGTTTATCGGGTAGTTGCTCTAGGCAAATAACTGGTATATCAAATAGTTGCACACCTTTAATAAGCGTTATTAGCTTTTTATGTAACTGCTGGCTTTGCTGTACAACCTGAGCGAGTTGTCCTTGCACATCAACCACCAGTAGCACGCATTGTTCAGGTTTAAGCATGTTGCAACTCCTTTTTGGAACCTTGATGGTTTCAATAACAGATCTCAGTACAACTTATCTTTGTTATCTCTCCTATTAGCGATAAGTCTAATGCTTATCTTGTTGATGCTTTACAACAGTGCATTTTATTAATCTACGCACATCATTGGTGCATAAATAGTCACACGGTGAAGTTTGTTTTTACCTATGCTTTTGAATTATATGTGTTTTGTGTTTTGGCCTAATGCTTGAATTGTATTAATCAAACAAGAAATGCAATTAGGGAGAGAGTCATGAAATTGGTTAGTGCAATTATAAAACCATTTAAATTAGACGATGTGCGTGAGGCCATTGCTGGAGTTGGCATTGAAGGTATGACCGTCACTGAAGTTAAAGGCTTTGGTCGGCAAAAGGGTCATACCGAGTTATATCGTGGCGCAGAGTATCAAGTCGATTTTCTCCCTAAAGTGAAATTGGAAATTGCCATTAAAACAGAGCGGTTAGAGTTGCTAATAGAAGCGATAACCGGTGCAGCTCGTACCGGAAAAATTGGTGACGGAAAAATTTTCATTACTGATCTTGAGCAAGCCATTCGCATTCGAACTGGTGAATTTGATAACGACGCACTATAAGGGGATAAGCAAATGGATGATTTAACCAAGTTGGGATTAACAGTAACTGAGTTACGCTTCGCCCTAGATACATTTTACTTTTTGATTTCGGGTGCTTTAGTGATGTGGATGGCAGCGGGGTTTGCCATGTTAGAAGCCGGTTTAGTTCGTTCAAAGAACACCACTGAAATCTTGACTAAAAACGTGTGTTTATACTCGATTGCATGTGTGATGTATCTCATTGTTGGCTACAACATAATGTATGTTGATAGTGCTGAAGGTGGTTGGTTACCATCATTTGGTAGTTTAATAGGCTCGCAGGCAGCAGATGCAGATCATGCACTAGAGTCAGACTTCTTCTTTCAAGTTGTATTTGTGGCCACTGCAATGTCGATCGTGTCAGGTGCCGTTGCAGAACGCATGAAGTTATGGGCATTTTTAACTTTCTCTGTGTTTATGACGGCGATTATATATCCGGTTGAGGGGTACTGGACTTGGGGCGGTGGATTTTTAGCTGAAGCTGGTTTTGTTGATTTTGCTGGAAGTGGCATTGTTCATATGGCGGGGGCTGCTGCTGCGATTTCTGGGGTGCTATTGTTAGGTGCTCGTAAGGGAAAATATGGTGCAAATGGCCAAGTTAACCCGATCCCTGGTTCAAATCTGCCTATGGCGACCTTAGGTATGTTCATTTTATGGATGGGCTGGTTTGGATTTAATGGTGGTTCACAATTACTGGTTTCTGATGCTGAAAACGCTAGTGCCGTGGCTAAAATCTTCGTAAATACCAACTCTGCTGCGGCCTTTGGTGCGATATCTGCGTTAATTGTGTGTCGCTTGATTTGGGGCAAAGCGGATCTAACCATGATACTCAATGGTGCATTGGCTGGCTTAGTTGCAATTACCGCTGATCCGTTATCGCCAACACTAGCTATGGCGGGAGTGATAGGTGTTGTTGCGGGTGGCTTAGTGGTATTTTCGATTGTGGCGTTTGATCGAGTTAAAATTGATGATCCTGTGGGCGCAATTTCGGTGCACGGTGTTGCTGGTTTACTTGGCTTAGTGTTAGTGCCTTTATCAAATTCAGATGCCAGCCTGATCACTCAGCTGTTTGGTGCCGCAGTTATTTTTGCTTGGGTGTTTGCTGCGTCAACTCTTGTTTGGTTGGCATTGAAGTTAACCATGGGGATCCGTGTAAGCGAGGAAGAAGAGTATAACGGTATGGATGCTTCAGACTGTGGTATTGATGCCTACCCAGAGTTTGTGTCAATTAAAAGTGCCAATTAAGGTTGGCTTTTCGGAAACAAAAAAACAGAGCTGCGGCTCTGTTTTTTATTGGTCGTTAGCGGCCGTTTTGTCGCTATTGTTCTGTATTTATTTGGGGTAGAGTAGTTTAAAGTCGCTTGGAGAGCTTGCCGATATGCAAATAGTTAGATTGCTTAATCGTGGAATAAAAATGGCTAAACTGTTGAGTCTTGTTTCGCTATTTTGTTTATTATCTACAACTGCGCTTGCTGGTCAGGTTGTCGTGCGCAAATCTAGCGAGCCTTTTGATGCGTTTGCGGTTCGCGACGAAGTACAACGAAAGTACCAATGGCGTGAAGCGCTACGTTATCAGCAACAAATTCAAATACTGCAGTCTCTACCTATTGGTTGTTTAGTCGTTACAACACCATACCGTCACTTTGCCTGCCAAGGCTTATATTACCGGCCTTACGATTACCATGAGCAGCAAGTGTATATTCAAATTGACCCACCTAATTGAGCTATCACTATCGTCACATTAAGTGTGGTTATGGATTAACGTTGGGGCTTTAGCTTCGGTTGTTAACTATGTAAGCCCATATTTTGCGATTTTTTCATCCAGATCCATCTTAATGACATATGCTTAATGTATGGAGCCCTTACGTTGAGTATGTGATGAATCGAACCATTTTGCTTCTAGTGGCGCTAGCTAGTTTATTGCTTGTTGGTTGTGCTAATCAACCAGCTAAAGTCTCGACAGACTTAACGCCTTATTTCCATGATCGCCACTTTTCTGTCATTACGTCATTACCCAGCCCTGAACAGCTATTTGAATTACCAGCAGACGCTATTGCGGAATTAAAGCGTGCGCAGCAACGCGCTAATAACCAAATGCAATCGCCACCAATGGTGCATGAATGGCTTGCGGATTATATTAATGCTGACGATGGCGGTTTTTATTACGCAGACAACGTGACTCGTACCGCCAGTGAGACTTTCAATGATCGTGAAGGTAACTGTTTGTCATTGGTAGTATTAACGGCTGCTTTAGCTGAGGCTGTTGATGTTAAAGTAGAATTTCAAGATATTGGCATACCTCCGATATGGGATCGTCAAGGAGGCTTTTATCTGGTAAATGGCCATATAAATTTAAAATTGTTACCTCAGCAGAAAGGTAATGTGTTTAACCTTTCTACCCGCTCAATTCAAATCGACTTCTTACCTGAACGTGCTATGCAGGGATACAGCATACAAAGAGTGAATAAGTCGACTGTTATCTCTATGTTTTATAATAATCTAGCTGCAGAGGCTCTGGTTGCTGAAGATTATGACCGCGCTTATCACTTACTCAAGTTAGCACTTAACGAGCAGAGCCATTTCCTCCCAGCACTTAACACATTGGCTGTACTTTATCGCTATAAGGGGATGAATAGTGAAGCAGAGGCTCTTTATCGTTATGCGCTAAGCGTTAGCCCTGAAGATATGAATGCGCTTAATAACTATGCGATTATGCTGGCCGCACAAGATAGGTTGGAAGAGTGGGCGGATGTACATAAGGTTATGGAGCTGGCACGTATTCGTAACCCTTATTACTATTATGGTAGGGCCCAGCAAGCTTATATAGATAGAGAATACCAAGACGCCTTAGCTTGGTATAAAAGAGCAATAGAAAAGGCTGACTACCGCCATGAGTTTTATTTTGGCTTATCTAGGACATACTGGATGACTGGAGATGAAAAGCGCGCCCAACAAAATCTGCAAAAAGCATTATCACTCACTAAAGATGAGCATAATAAGCAACGCTATCAGTCTAAGTTACAAGCGATGCGTAGTCATTAACTGCAGCATCTATCCCCCCCTCTACTCATTATCTATTTCGATAGTTTTAGTCGCGCGCATTGGTTCAAGCCTGACAGATACCAATTAGTCAGGCTTAATGTATATTGCGCTGATCGTTTACAAGGCTTTTTATTGACCATTATCGCGGCTAATAAAGTAAGTTTGCTCTACATGAGCTTAAGTGTTGCTGACTGGACTTTTATGTACTAATAAGATGTTTTATTTGGTTTTTATGTTTGTAAGTTAATAGTTTGCTTCTGTTTTTGTTGGGTTTATTTTTATTTGAAACAATACTTTAAAATTATTTAAGTTAAATAATAATAACTTGATTGCAATCTTTGCTTATACTGGCTAAATTGACTGCAGTATCGCAATTGAGAGATCTGTATTCATAGGCTAGACGGAGTAAAGAAATACCATGTATTACCAAAATGATGATGTTCGAATTAATAAGATAAAAGAGTTGTTACCTCCTATTGCGATTTTGGAGCGATTTCCGGCAACAGAGAACGCATCAGCTACCGTATTTAATGCCCGTGAAAATATCCATAATATTTTAGCGAAAAAAGATGATCGCTTATTAGTAGTCATCGGTCCTTGCTCTATTCATGATCCTGTTGCGGCTCTTGAGTATGGTAAGCGTTTAGTTGAATTAAGAGAACGCTATAAAGATCAGTTAGAGATTGTGATGCGAGTTTATTTCGAGAAACCGCGTACAACAGTTGGCTGGAAAGGTTTGATAAATGATCCCTACATGGACAACAGCTTTAAGTTAAATGATGGACTGCGAACTGCGCGTAAGTTGTTGTTAGATCTTAACGATATGGGGCTGCCGACTGCGGGTGAGTTTTTAGATATGATTACCCCACAGTATGTGGCTGACTTAATGTGCTGGGGAGCGATTGGTGCTCGCACCACCGAATCTCAAGTTCACCGTGAATTAGCTTCAGGCTTATCAAGCCCAGTTGGTTTTAAAAATGGTACCGATGGCACGATTAAAGTGGCCATTGACGCAATTGGTGCGGCTAGTGCTCCACATCATTTTCTATCGGTCACTAAATATGGTCATTCGGCGATTGTTGAAACCAAAGGTAATCTAGATTGCCATATTATTTTGCGCGGCGGCAAAGAACCGAATTACAGTGCAGCGCATGTTAGTGATATCAAGCAGCAGCTAGAAAAAGCAAAGCTGGCTAGCAATATTATGATTGATTTTAGCCATGCCAATAGCAGCAAGCAATTTGAAAGACAGATGCTTGTTTGTGATGATGTCGCTCAGCAAATCTCTGCGGGTGAAGATGCGATTTTTGGTGTAATGGTGGAGAGTAACTTAATAGAAGGTCGTCAAGACCACATTCAGGGACAATCACTATGCTACGGCCAGTCAGTAACCGATGCCTGTATTGGTTGGAGCGATACTGAAAAGTTGCTTGCAACCTTAAATGACAGTATTACTCAGCGTCGAGTTGGATAATAGATAAATAAAAGGAGGCTAATGCCTCCTTTTTTGATTTCGATAATTCAATTAGTGTGAACTATTTTCCTTCTTGCTCAAGCAAGTATTGGTTTGCTTTAGCTAAGCTACCAAAAGAGGCAATAAGATTGTTTTGTCCCTTTTCCTGAATTTCAGGATTTCCAGATTGGGTCATCATCCATATCCATGTTTGGATGAGTGGTAAGGGGGGGTATTGTGGCTTGGATGAGTCAAGCATATTTGCATCCTTTATGTAGTTAACTTGCCAAGAGTGATACTCACTCTTTTTGTTCACTTTTGATTTTGTAGCGCAGAGAGTATCAAATTCTTTTCTTTGGGTTAACAGTATTTACGCGACTAAATACAAATTAGTCAAAAAGTGTGTAAACCGACCCAGTTTATGAGTTCGTCTGCCGCTATATTGAGCTTAAAATAGTACGATAGCACAGTATTGAGCAAGTCTTTGTTAACTTTTTTATTACAGTTGTAAGGCTGGTTTTTTCGCTTAATTAGCTAACTATCTGTCGCACAATAGAAATAATATTCTTGATACTCAAATTAATTTGGAAGTAGCAATGCGCCCTTCATTATATTTCGATGGTCCTATAGGCAAGTTAAATTGGCATGTATTGCGAATGCTGTGGCCTTACTTGATTGAATTTAAGCAAAGGGTCGCTTTAGCGCTGCTGTGTCTGGTGATCGCTAAAATTGCCAGCGTGGGTTTACCGTTTATCTTAAAAGCATTGGTGGATGGGCTAGATAGCTCTTCTACGGCGGAATTAGTGTCTGTTCCGATTTCTCTGGTCATCGCGTATGGCTGCATTCGCTTACTCAATACTTTGATTTCAGAAGTGAGAGATACCTTATTTGGGCGCGTTACCGAGCGGGCAATTCGTCGTTTAGGTATGGCTGTCTTTGAACATTTACATCGTTTAGATATGGCATTTCACTTAGAGCGCCGTACGGGTGGTTTGTCTCGGGATATTGAACGTGGCACCAGTGGCATGAGTTTTTTAATGCGCTTCATGGTGTTCAATATTGTGCCAACGATTCTAGAGATCGCGCTGGTGGTTGGTATTTTGTTTTACAACTACGGCTATAAATTTGCTGGGGTCACTTTATTATCAGTGATTGCCTATGGGGCTTTTTCGATCGTAGCGACTGAATGGCGAACAGGCTATGTGCGTGACGCAGCAAAGGCTGATTCAGTATCAAATACGCGCGCTATTGATAGTTTACTTAACTATGAAACGGTTAAGTATTTTAATAATGAGGCCTTTGAGGCCCAGCAATACGATGTAGCCTTAGCCGAGTGGGAAAATGCTAAGCGCAAAAATCGCCTGTCGTTGTTTGCTTTAAATGCTGGGCAAGCTTGTATTATCTCGGTGGCGATGACCTTGATGTTGGGGATGGCTGCGTATGATGTAACTAAAGGTGTCATGACCATCGGTGATTTTGTATTGATCAATGCCTTTATGATGCAGCTGTTTATACCGCTTAATTTTTTAGGATTTGTTTACCGCGAAATCCGCGGTGCATTTGCCAATATTGAGCGTATGTTTGATTTATTGGATAAGACTCCTCAGATAAACGATCAGCAAGACGCCTACGATATGGCATTAACTAAGGGAAAGATTTCCTTTGAACATGTAGGGTTTCGTTATGATTCTCGAACGATCCTAGACGATGTTAGTTTCAGCATTCAGCCCGGTGAAAAAGTGGCTATTGTTGGCGATAGCGGGGCAGGTAAATCAACTTTAGTTAAGTTGCTGTTTCGGTTTTACGATGTCGTAGAAGGAAAAATCGTAATTGATGGTCATGACATTCGCCATGTCACTCAAGACACCTTAAGGCAAGCTATTGCGATAGTGCCTCAAGATACTGTGTTATTTAACGATACCTTAATCGAAAATATTCGTTATGGTCGTCCTGAGGCTAGCCTAGATGATATTAATGCAGCGATAAAAATGGCTCATTTACATGAATTTATCGCCACTTTACCAGAGGGCGCCGAGACAAAAGTTGGTGAGCGAGGTTTAAAATTATCCGGTGGTGAGAAGCAACGGGTTGCCATTGCGCGAGCTATTTTGAAAAAAGCGCCAATTTTAGTATTTGATGAGGCCACATCTTCATTAGATAGTCACTCTGAACAAGCGATTTTATCAGCGCTAAAAGAGGTTGCTAAGGGGCATACTAGTCTAGTTATTGCCCACAGGCTATCGACTGTAGTCGATGCGGATCGAATTATTGTATTAAGCCAAGGTAAAGTTGTAGAGGCGGGGAGTCATATTGATTTACTCGCGAAAAATGGTTTTTACACTAAGTTATGGCGAGTGCAGCAAGAGTCGAATTAACCCTTTGTTGTGGTTTGATTACTCATTAAGGGTTCAGCAAAGGTTCAGTTTCATATTGTTATCATTGCACCTAATTTAACAATAAGCAGATACTGAGGCTGATCACAATGAAAAACATACCGATACTCGCTCAGATTGAAGGGCAAGACAGTAAAGTTAATACTGATTGGTTAGCTATTATGGCAACGCTAAAAAAACGTGGCCTTGAAACTGATGAGCTAGAAGTTGTGTATTTTGAATTGTGTGCAGGAATGCGAGTTACGACCCGAGGATTAAGTATTGCTAAAGCAACGCCTGAGTCTCCACTGCAAGGCCTTTTGCATGAACCTAAGTTCTCTGCAAGAGATTACGCCGGTATGCTTAATGCTTAAAAGTTGAGTTTGCCTAATTTCCAGCCGTCACAAACGAGTTTTGTTTTTGTTGAGGAGGGCTTCATTGGCGTTAAGCCTATGATTGCTCCTTCTCTATAGCAGACTCGCTCACCTTCAATAACAGACATACGCTCGCAACTATTACAGCTATCTGATAATGCTTTCGGTTCTGAAGGCAATTTTGATTGACTCATAGGTTCTCCTTCGTTATTGAACAAAATGGCTTTGGGTTAATATGACCTTACCGTTTTGTGTTAGCTGTAATTGGTATATCCCACCATAGCTAGACTCACTAATTGTTCCGATATTTGGTCCGCCAAGGGCTGATATTATTAACGGAAGGGTATTAGAGTGTCCAGCGATTAAACTATTGCCTTGTTCCTGTTTAACTAAAGCGACAATATGCTTGATATGCTCTGATATTCCAGATTTTGTTGAAGCTATGGTTAGTGTCAGTGCTTTTTCTTTGGCTAAAGGTGCTAGGGTTAATTGAGTTCTTTGGTAGTCCGAGGCTATTAATTGCGATAGCGCGACGGGAGCCAATTGTTGTGCTAGTGCCTGTGCTCTTTGCATTCCTACCGCACTAAGCTGAGGATCTTGGCTATTACTCTGGCTTTTCTCTGCATGCCTGACTAGCAGTACTTGCTTGACGATAACATTTGTTGTCGCAGGAGTCTGAGTGTTTGTCTGCTGCTTGATGTTTCCCTCTTGGACCGCAAAAACAACGCTGCAATTCATAAAGCTACTAATAATAAATAGCGTAATGAACTTTAGGGGATTACGGCTTATTAATCTCATCTTTTCTCCTAAACATTGGCGACGCTAAATTGCGTACTTAGCTATGCAAGTTATTAAGACGCTGAGTATGCTTAAATAAATTGAATATTAGATTAATGTTTCTGTTATTAAAATAAAAGCATATGCTTATTTATAGTTTTACCCTTAGCTAACGGTGTGTTACGGCTATTGGTTTGTGATTTTTAACGCTGAAGCCGATATGTTGTAACTTAACTAAAAGCGCTTGGAGTGCGAAAGGTCCAAGTTTTTTAATAAACTTAGGGAGTGTGCTATGTGGATAGAAGGTAAGGTTTTATCTCGGCAGGATTGGAGTGACAAGCTGTTTTCACTCAGAATACAGGCAGATATCGGCGACTTTACAGCAGGTCAGTTTATTAAACTTAGCCAAGTGATTGATGATAAAAGAGTCGGTCGTGCTTATTCTTTGGTTAACCCCCCTGGTACCGATTACATTGAGGTTTTGGCGGTAGCAGTCAATGACGGCCAATTGTCTCCTAATCTTCAGGCATTAGAAGTCGGCGATAGTATTGATGTTGCAACAAAGGCGACGGGCTTTATGACTCTCGATGAGTTACCTACCGGGGAGCATCAAGGTAAACACCTTTGGTTTATTGCTACGGGTACCGCTGTGGGGCCATTTATTTCTATGATGGCAACAGCTGAGCCTTGGCAAACCTACGAAAAAGTCGTGTTGGTATATGGTGTTCGTCAAGTCGAAGATCTGGCTTACCTTGAGCTACTTAAGCAGTTTGAATCCAATTATCCACAGCAGTTTAAATTGGTACTTTCAGTCACCAGAGAACCCTTGGCAGAGGCATTCAAATTAAGGATCCCCCAATTAGTCTTAAATGGTGAATTAGAATCTTTTGTTGGTTTTAATATCAATCCTAAAGACTCTCAAGTGATGCTTTGTGGTAATCCAGAGATGATTACAGATATGCAAAAGATTTTAACTGACAAAGGATTAGTGAAGAACTTGCGCCGAGCACCTGGTCAAGTCACTGTTGAAAAGTATTGGTAAATAACGGAATACATAGCCATGAAACTATTTTACTCAGATGCATCCCCCTATGCCCGCTGTGTGCGTGTTTTACTTCACTATTATAGTGTTTCAGACGTAACTGAAGTGATTATTGATCCCTTTGCGAATAATGCAGAGTTTCTACGTTGTAATCCGCTAGCAAAAGTACCTTGCTTAAGTTTAAACGATGGCTCGTCCCTGTATGACAGTGAAGTTATCATGAGGTTTATTGACGCTAAGTACGGCGACAGTCAATTATTCGGTGGCCAATATAACGACTGGGCTAATCAATGCCACTTCTCGTTATTAAAAGGCATGCTTGATAGTGCGGTAGCGCTAAGGCAAGAACAGTTGCGCGAGCAAGAAGGTTTGCGTTCCGACTTTTGGGCGGCAAGGTTTGAGCAGGCATTGCTGCGAGGCTTACAGCAAGTAGAGCAGCTGGGTCTTGTGCATTATCAAGAGTTAACAGCGCAAAAAGTGATGTTAGTTTGCTTACTTGATTACCTTGATTTTCGCCATCCACAATTACTATGGCGTAAGGTCGTCCCAAGCTTATCTGTATGGCATGCCGACGCTGCAAAATCGACTATATTCAAAACGACACAACCACAATAACGTGATTTAGGTGAGTTACAGTTAAAATTGATATAAGTTAAGCATTTGCTGATGTATTTGTGGTGTTTATATAAGTGTTAAAAATGTGATAAATACTTGCTGTTAGCTTAGCTTTTGATTACCATTTCTGCGATTGAGAATTATTATCAGTATCCACTGTGATGCAGCGAACGATTTTTGAGGGAGAAACGTATGAAAATGGTAAAAAGTTTGGCAGTTATCGGGCTTGCATGCTTTGCGTCGATGGCCAATGCGGCTGAAAACTTAACTGTATACTCTTATCGACAAGCTTTTCTGATCGATCCTATCTTAGCTGATTTCACAAAAGAAACCGGCATCAAAGTCGATGTTGTATTTTCTAAAAAAGGCATTGCTGAACGTATGATGCGTGAAGGCAGACTGTCAAAGGCCGACGTTGTACTCACTTCTGATTTTTACCGTTTAATGGAACTTGCTGAAAAAGATCTTGTGACCCCAGTTAAGAGTGAAACGTTACAGCAAAATATTCCTGCTAAATACCGTTCGCCTGACGATGAATGGTATGCGCTGACAATGCGTGTTCGTAATATTTACTCATCTAAAGAGCGTTTAGGTAAGCTTGATATTAATTATGAAGACTTAGCCGACCCTAAATACAAAGGCAAAATCTGTACTCGCAGTGGTAAGCATCCTTACAATGTTTCACTTGTTGCTTCTATGATTGCGCATCACGGTGAACAAGAAACTAAAACTTGGTTACAAGGGTGGAAAGCTAATTTAGCCAGAAAACCACAGGGTAATGATAGAGCTCAAGTAAAAGCGGTAAGCGAAGGTCTTTGTGATTTAGCCATTGGTAACAGTTACTACCTTGGGAAAATGCTACAAGATCCTAAGCAGCAAGCGTGGGCAGATGCGATAGAAATCAACTTCCCAAATCAAGATAACCGTGGCTCGCATATCAATGTGTCTGGCATGGCAATGGCAAAATATTCTAAAAACCAAGACGCTGCGTTGCAGTTGATGGAGTATTTATCGGGAGATAAGGCGCAGCAAACTTATGCCGAAGTGAACTTTGAATATCCGGTTAAGGCAGATGTTGCACCTTCTAAGCTAGTTGCTTCTTGGGGCGAGTTTAAAGCTGATGATCTACCGATATACAAGCTTGCTGAATATCACAACGCAGCGATTAAATTACTCGATGAAGTTAAATTTGATCTGTAACTTAGTGATAAAGATGTTTAAGGTTGGGCTAACGTATCCAACGTAAACTAAGGCAAACAGGCTTAGAGTTAGTGATTATAGCCAGTGAATAACATTGAACCTATCTTATGCTTATTGCAATAAGATAGGTTTTCTTGTTTCTAACAATGGTTCTTTTTTATCAAATAGGTAGTCAAGATTATGGTTCTAGGCTTAGCCAAAGGCTGGTCTGTTACGAGTTATGCGTTAGCATTGCTAATTTTTATGCCAATAATTGCACTTATTGGTCAGTCATTTCTGCCTGATGAAGACGTGTTTCTACACCTTGCTAATACCGTTTTATCGACCTATATAAGCAATAGTTTATGGTTAATGTTTTGGGTGGTGTTAGGCTCGTTAGTTATTGCTATTCCAGCAGCTTGGTTAGTGGCCAAGTGTCATTTCCCTGGGCGACGTATATTCCAATGGGCATTGCTGTTGCCGCTCGCCATGCCCGCATATGTTGTGGCCTATGTGTATACCGATCTGCTTGATTATGCTGGGCCTATTCAAGGCAGTTTGCGTAGCTTTTTTGGTTGGCAGTCGCCGCAGGATTATTTTTTTCCAGAGGTACGTTCGTTAGGTGGTGCAGCTATTATGCTGGCGCTAGTGTTGTTTCCTTATATTTATTTGCTAGCAAGAACCGCCTTTATGGAGCAGTCAGCGAGCTTAAGCCAAGCGAGCCGGGTTATGGGCTGTGGTCCTTGGAAGAGCTTTTGGAGATTAAGTTTACCCATGGCAAGGCCTGCATTTGCCGTGGGGGCTGCATTAGTTGCAATGGAAACCGCTGCTGATTTTGCCACGGTTAGCTATTTTGCTGTGCCAACCTTAACGACTGCGGTTTACGATACTTGGTTTGAATATGGCAGTCTTGCTACGGCTGCAAAGCTATCTACCATTATGCTGCTCGTGATTTTTGCCATGGTTGGTTTTGAGCGTTTTGCCCGCCGTAAACAAAAATTATTTCAGAAACAATCAAGTCCAGGTGAGCTAGATATTTATCATTTAAGTGGTATTAAGGCTGGGCTGGCATTTAGTTATTGCAGTACTTTGCTGTTCCTAGCGTTTTTATTACCTTTTATGATTTTAATGCAATATGCCTACTATTACTTTGCCCAGAGCTGGAATGCAGAGTTTTTTGAGTACAGCTTTAATAGCTTATGGATAGCTATGTTAGCGAGTGTTATCTGTGTAGCTATTGGTGTTTTGCTCATGTTCATTCGTCGTATTAGTCCACGCCGTGCAGATATGTTGCCGTCTCGATTGGCATCGACTGGTTATGCATTACCAGGCACAGTGCTAGCGATAGGCATTTTAGTACCATTTACGCAGTTTGATTTCGCGATTAATGATATGGCTCAGTTTTTTGGGTTTGAAGAGCCGGGGTTAATATTTACAGGTAGCACTTTTATCATAGTGTGTGCTTTTTGCATTCGCTTTGCAGCTATTGCTATAGGCAGTATAGAAAATAGTTATAAACGTATTTCTCCTTCGCTTGATATGGCGGGCATAACCATGGGGTTGAAGCCGTCAGGTTTGCTGCGTTTAGTGCATATACCTTTACTCAGAAAAGGGATATTTGCAGGTTTGTTGTTGGTTTTTATCGAGTGCATGAAAGAGCTACCGGCAGCCTTATTACTTAGACCAATTGGATTTGAAAACTTAGCGACATATGTATTTCAATTCGTGTCAGATGAGCAATTGGAGCAAGGTGCTTTAGCTGCAATTGTGATTGTATTAGTGGGCTTAATACCACTCATTTACCTAAACCGTTCCTTGGAGCAAGATAATTAATATGGCGACGTTAGCAATACAACAAGTAGTGAGTGACTACCAAGGGCAGGTGATTTTAAAAGGCTTAGATCTGACAGTTGAAAAAGGCGAGATAGTCGCGTTATTAGGTCCAAGCGGTTGTGGTAAAACAACCCTATTGCGGGCAATTGCTGGCTTACAGGCTATCAGTCAGGGCTCTATTACTATCAATGGCAGAGTGGTTGCTGATCAGCAGCATTTTATTGCCAGTGAGCAGCGTGGCGTAGGAATGATTTTTCAAGATTATGCGCTATTTCCTCATCTTACCGTTGCCGATAATATTTTGTTTGGTGTCCAAACTCGCAACAAAAAACTACGCAAAGCTCGATTAGAAGAGATGTTGGCATTAGTTAAGCTGGAGGGGTTGGCTAAGCGCTACCCTCATGAACTATCGGGCGGTCAACAGCAAAGAGTTTCAATAGCCAGAGCATTAGCTTACGAGCCTGAAGTATTGCTACTGGATGAGCCATTTTCTAATATCGATGCAAAAGTGCGTAAAGAGATGATGTTGGAGATCCGCGACATTCTCAAAAAGCATAATGTTAGCGCAGTATTTGTTACTCATAGTAAGGACGAAGCGTTTGTCTTTGCAGATAAACTTGCTCTATTTAACGAAGGTCGCATCGTGCAGTGTGGAGATGCTGAAAACCTCTATTCAATGCCATCAGATAGGTATGTTGCAGAGTTTTTAGGTACGGCTAATTATCTTAGTGCAGAGTTGATAGACAGTTACCACGTAAATACCTTAATCGGCACCATTAGAAGTAATGAGCCGTTGGAGCTGGCTGTCGATGGTAAGGCTGAGTTAATGTTGAGGCCGCAACATATTCACTTAACAAGCGACACTGCAGGCGTTGGAGAAGTCTTAGAGCGTCGATTTTTAGGAAATATTTGTCAATATTTGGTTAAGGTGGAACAAACTCAATTGGAAGTGCATAGCACTAATCTAGAGTTGGCTGTCGGACAGAAAGTTGACATTAGTTATCAGAATCACAATTTAGTCTTACTAAGTTAAGATATAGCAAGCTAGTTAAGCTTAGGTTTAGCTTGGCTATATTAAGCTATTAGTGTTGTCATAAGCGGGGGGATTTTCTACTGTCTATAAGCATACGGATAGTGTCTTTGAAGATTTTATGATGCACAATGCATTTTTTCTGAGATACAGATCGATTTTTGCTTGGGGCAAATCTGCGTGACAACCAACATTTTTGTTTTAATTCTAGTTATTGTGCGTCAGTTAATGATATTAATGACTAAAGTTGTACATAATGTTGCCGAAATTAAATTCAGCAAAAGGGTTACTTAAAATAATGGATAGTCAGGTTATGCCGCGTGAACAACTTGGAGTATGTGCTGAAGGGAACTTGCACAGTGTCTATTTAATGTTTAATGCTAATGAAGCTGTTGAGTCTGAGATGCGTCCTTGTGTGGCGAATGTTGCTCAATACATCTATGAATTGGCAGATCAATATTCTGATAGTGCATTTAATGGTTTTGTAGCTATTGGTGCCAATTATTGGGACACACTATATCCAAATGCTCGACCTGAGCAGCTGAAACCTTTCCCTGCTATGAATAAGGGAACTCGTGAGGCTCCGGCAATCGAATACGATTTATTCGTACATATCCGTTGTGACCGATTTGATATTCTGCATCTGGTGGCGAATGAAGTTAATCAGATGTTTGAAGGCTTAGTTGAATTAATTGATGAAGAGCGCGGCTTTAGATTTATGGATGCTCGTGATCTAACTGGCTTTGTTGATGGTACAGAAAACCCTAAAGGTCGTAGCCGTCAAGAGGTGGCACTGGTTGGTGAAGAAGATGGCACCTTTAAAGGTGGCAGCTATATTCATGTGCAAAAATTTGCTCATAACCTAAGTAAGTGGAATCGTCTTCCTGTGAAAAAACAAGAAGATGTGATTGGTCGAACTAAGGTTGACAATATTGAATATGCTTCTGCAGATAAACCGTTAACAAGTCACATTAAACGTGTGAACCTTAAAGATAGTGAAGGTAAGTCGATGGAGATCTTGAGACAGAGCATGCCTTACGGTTCGGTTAAAGAGCAGGGCTTAATGTTTATCTCTACTTGTCGTAACTCTGTCAACTTTGAAAAGATGCTAGAAAGCATGGTCTATGGCGATGCAGAAGGTAACCACGATCATTTAATGCATTTCACACAAGCATTAACAGGTTCTTCTTTCTTTGCGCCATCACTAGATTTTATGATCGCTGCTGAATAATATTTAACAGTTAATCACTCAAATAAAAAAACGCACTTAGGTGCGTTTTTTATTAAGTTAGTTCGAGGTCTCGTCTTTATCCCAATAATTAGTCGGCCTACGGGCGTAGATCTCATTAACTGATTTGACTAGCACTTTATTATTTTCGGGATAAACAACGACGTCGTGAATATCTCTATTACCAACGACAATAAAGATGAAGTCGCTATCGCTATGGTTAAATAGCTTATGGGCGATACCGGTATCAGCGTTAAAACAGACATATTGACCTTGACTAAATGGGTGGGGTTCACCGTCAATATACAAAGTCGCTTCGCCTTGCATTGCGTAAATATGTTCTTCTTCTTTGGTATGGTAGTGTGCAACAGCAGAGGCTTTTCCGGGCGGTAAGCGCTCCATAGTTACCCCAATCTTTTCGCCGCCAGCCATGTCCCCAAGGTGCTTTTGATCGCTAGCGTACTCATCTTCATGCTGCCATGACTCCCAGCATAGATCATTGATATTTATTATTTTACTCTTATGCATTAGTTACCCTCAGCCTACAAAACTGTCATAAATGATTATAACGACAATTGTTCAATTGAGAATACATGATTCAATATATTGTATAAAACAGTTTTGACGTGGACTCGAATAAGTGGGGAAGAGTTGAGTTTAGTGCTATACAGTCGGGTTAGTGCTTATTGAAAATGATATAGCTGGTTTTCGTGAGCTAAGGCGAGGGCTATGTGCGTTAATGTGTTCGATTAAGGCCTTAGAATAAAACTTAATGCCATACACATTTGTATGGCATTAAGTTTATCGAATTTTAGCTTTTAAGCGTCAATGCTGTCAGCAAATTTTGACAGTCTGTGGTATTAATCTGCGTAATTAAACAGAGACTTGACGGTTTCTAGTGTATCTTCAACATTGTGAATACTAGATGGACAGATAAAGATAGTATCGTCACCAGCAATAGTGCCTAAGATCCCTTCAGGTTTACCTATTGAATCTAAAAGTCGCGCAATTAGCTGTGCAGCACCTGGACTAGTTCTAACTACGATCATAGCTTGGTTATGGTCAACGTCTAAAACTAGATTTTTTAATGGACTTCCTGCCGTCGGTACGCCGAGCTCTGCAGGTAAACAGTACACCATCTCTTGCTTAGCATTACGGGTTCTTACCGCACCAAACTTGCTTAGCATACGCGAGACTTTAGACTGGTTAATATTGCTAAAGCCTTCAGCTTGTAAGGCTGTAACAATTTCACTCTGAGAGCCAAATCGCTCCTCTTTTAAAATTGATTTAAAGGTTTTGACTAAATCATCTTGGCTTTTACTTGCTTGCATATTTTTTTATTCTTTATTCAATAAGATCTGCCTCATGATGATTATTTTGGCAATTTTTGTCAAATAATATTCGTTTTGATGAATAAAAATTCACTGATAGCAGTCATGGACGTTAAGGATATATTTCAGTTAGAATGATTATTCTAATTTTTAATTTGCTAATCCATCTTACTAACCCGCTTCAAAGCCCGATTCCCACAAGCTTTTTGAGTAACCCCTTTTATATTAGCGTTCTAGATTATGCAGAACACGACTAAGGGATAATTGAAATTTAATTGTGAATCCAGTACTGTTGCCGCATCAAGAAAATGGATCTAAATCACAAAAATCCGAGAATTAACGGAGATAACTATGAAAGTTGCTGTACTTGGAGCTGCTGGCGGCATTGGCCAGGCACTTGCCCTACTGTTAAAAACACAATTACCTGCGGGTTCAACTTTGTCATTGTATGATATCGCTCCAGTGACTCCTGGTGTTGCGGTTGACTTGAGCCATATCCCAACCGCAGTGGATGTGAAAGGTTTTGCTGGTGAAGATCCAACGCCTGCACTAGAAGGTGCTGACGTTGTACTTATCTCTGCTGGTGTTGCGCGTAAGCCGGGAATGGATCGCTCAGATCTATTTAACATTAATGCGGGTATCGTACGTAATCTTGTTGAAAAGTGCGCGGCTGCATGCCCGAAAGCGCTGATTGGTATTATTACTAACCCAGTTAATACTACAGTTGCTATTGCTGCTGAAGTATTGAAAAAGGCTGGTGTGTACGACAAAAATCGTTTATTCGGTGTTACCACTCTTGATGTGATCCGTTCAGAAACTTTTGTTGCTGAAGCTAAAGGTTTGAATGTTGCTGACGTTAAAGTTCCTGTAATTGGCGGTCACAGTGGGGTAACGATTTTACCGCTTCTTTCTCAAGTGGAAGGCGTAAGCTTTACTGATGAAGAAATTGCAGCACTAACGACTCGTATTCAAAACGCGGGTACTGAAGTGGTTGAAGCTAAAGCTGGCGGCGGCAGTGCGACCTTATCTATGGGTCAAGCAGCATGTCGTTTTGGTCTATCTTTAGTTCGTGGTCTACAAGGTGAAGCAAATGTTGTTGAATGTGCTTACGTAGACGGCGGCAGTGAACATGCTGAGTTCTTCGCACAACCAGTTGTACTAGGTAAAAATGGTGTCGAAGAGGTATTGGCTTACGGTGAGGTTAGCGCATTTGAAGCTAATGCTCGTGATGCTATGCTTGATACGTTGCAAGCTGATATCCAGCTAGGTATCGATTTCGTTAAGTAATCGTCAATACGGTTATTAAAAAGGGAGCCGACTAGGCTCCCTTTTTGTTTTCATCTCAGTGAAGCGCAATTAATTGCTACGTTGAGTTGCAATCATTGCCAGTGAGATTAACGCAGTTTTGTAGTCTGAGTCTGGAATAATAGAAAGTGCTGCAATGGCTTTTTCTGACTCTTCGATAGCACGTTGCTCGGTATATTCTAATGCGCCACAGTTTTTAAGGGCTGCGAGGATCACGTCTATATGCTCGGTACCATCGCCTTTTTCAATGGCTTCGCGGATAAGTGCTTTTTCAGTATCACTGCCGTTAGCCATTGCAAAAATAAGTGGCAAAGTCGGTTTACCTTCAGCCAAATCGTCGCCGATATTCTTACCTAACTCTTCTGTATCAGCTGTGTAATCCAGTAAGTCGTCAGTTAATTGGAATGCTGTTCCTAAATATTTACCGTAATCAGCAAGTGCCTGTTGTACTTCTATTGGGCTGTCAGCAAGAAGTCCTGCAAGACGAGTTGCGGCTTCGAATAGTTTTGCTGTTTTACAATAGATGACACGCATGTAACTTTCTTCAGTGGTGTCAGGATCGTTACAATTCATTAATTGTAAGACCTCACCTTCTGCAAGTACGTTGGTTGCGTCGGCTAAAATCTCAAGCACTTGCATCGATTTTAGTTCGGTCATCATTTGGAATGAGCGGGTATAAAGGAAGTCGCCTACCAATACACTGGCGCTATTGCCAAAGAGGGCGTTAGCCGTTTCTCTACCACGTCGCAGCATAGATTCATCCACTACATCATCATGCAATAACGAAGCAGTATGAATAAACTCAATGATCGCCGCTAATTTAAGGTGAGAATCACCTTTATAGTCGATAGCTCTTGCTGCTAATATAGAGAGCAGAGGTCGTAAGCGTTTACCGCCACCGTTGATAATGTAGAACCCAAGTTGATTAATTAGGGCAACATCTGACTCTAGTTGTTTATAGATCAGTTGATTGACAGCTTGCATATCGCTATCAGTCAATTGACGAATGGCGTTTAAATCCATAAGTAGGCTCTAGTTCTTGTTGGCTGTTGGTTAACATACAGCTCAATTAAGGCTTAAATGTTATAATAGATGGATTCTACCTAAATTTGCGGTACAAGACAGTAGTTGTAGGTAATTGTGAGAGTTATTTGGGTCTTTTTTTATTCTAAGTTAATTAAGACTTGTCAGCAGCCTGTTCTTAGCGTAAACTCCGCGACCATTGTCATTAAAGCTTTTATAGCACCCCTGCATCAAACAAAGATGTTTTGAGCGGCGTGTTAGAAATATCGGAGTAAAATAGCTATGTACGCTGTTTTTCAAAGTGGCGGCAAGCAACATCGCGTTGAAGCCGGCCATACAGTTCGTTTAGAGAAATTAGAAGTTGCTACAGGCGAAACTATCGAATTTGACCAAGTTCTTTTGGTTGCTGATGGTGAAACTGTACACGTTGGTGCACCTTTAGTTGAAGGTGGTAAGGTTGTTGCTGAAGTTATCAGCCACGGCCGTGCGGAGAAGGTAACTATTGTTAAGTTCCGTCGTCGTAAGCACCACGATAAGAAAATGGGCCACCGTCAGTGGTTTACTGAAGTTAAAATTACAGCTATCAACGCTTAATTAGGAGAATAACTCATGGCACATAAAAAAGCTGGCGGTTCTACTCGTAACGGCCGCGATTCAGAAAGCAAACGTCTTGGTGTTAAGCGCTTCGGCGGTGAATCAGTTCTAGCTGGTAACATCATCGTTCGTCAACGTGGTACTAAATTCCACGCTGGTGTTAATGTTGGTATCGGTCGTGACCACACTCTATTCGCTCTTACTGATGGTAAAGTGAAGTTTGAAGTTAAAGGTCCACAGAACCGTAAGTTCATCAGCATCGAAGAATAATCTGTAGCTTAAGCTAAGATTGTTTTTAAGCCCCGCCATTGGTGGGGCTTTGTTTTTTGTAAATTAAATTAAATTGTTTTTTGGCGACTAGAATCGTTAAGAGTATAATTCTTATATTCTAGGGTGCCAGGAGTTGGTATGAAGTTTGTCGATGAAGCTATTATCCGCGTAGAAGCCGGTAATGGTGGCAGTGGTTGCGTTAGCTTTAGACGCGAAAAATATGTTCCGGATGGTGGTCCAGACGGTGGTGATGGTGGTGATGGCGGTAGTGTTTATCTACAAGCTGACGAAAACCTTAATACACTGATCACTTATCAGTTTGAACGTTTCCATATCGCTGAACGCGGTAAGAATGGACGCGGGCGTGATTGTACTGGTCACGGCGGTGCGGATTTGATCCTTAAAGTACCAGTTGGTACTCGCGCTATCGACAACGATACCGAAGAAGCACTAGGTGATTTAACTACCCATGGCCAAAAATTACTTGTGGCTAAAGGTGGTTTCCACGGTCTTGGTAATACTCGTTTTAAGAGCAGTACTAACCGTGCACCAAGACAAAAAACATTAGGTACAGACGGTGAAGTTCGTAGCCTTAAGCTAGAGCTGCTTTTGCTAGCTGATGTTGGTCTGCTAGGTATGCCTAACGCGGGTAAGTCAACATTCATTCGCTCTGTGTCAAAAGCGAAACCTAAAGTGGCAGACTATCCGTTTACCACCTTAGTCCCTAATCTAGGTGTGGTTAACCCAAGACCTGGTCAGAGCTTTGTCATTGCCGATATTCCAGGTCTAATTGAAGGTGCTGCTGATGGTGCTGGCTTAGGTGTGCAGTTCTTGAAGCACCTAGAGCGTTGTCGTGTTCTATTACATATCTTGGATGTTGAGCCGATTGACGGTAGCGACCCTGTTGAATCTGCACGCGCAATTGTGGGTGAGCTCGAAAAGCACTCTCCGAAGCTTGCTGGCAAGCCACGCTGGCTAGTGATCAATAAAGCTGACTTGATGCTTGAAGAAGAGCTACAAGAGCGTATTGACCATATCGTTAAAGAGTTAGAGTGGGATGGCGAGGTTTACACCATTTCTGCTTATAACCGTGAAGGTACAGCTGAGTTAGCCGTTAAACTATTGGACTTTATTGATTCACTTCCTCCTGAAGAAGAAGTCGATGCAGACGCTGAAGTTGAGTTTAAGTGGGATAACTATCATCAGAAAGCCAATGAATCAATCAACGAAGATTATGATGATGACTTCGATGATGATTTTGACGACGATGATTATGATGTAGAAATTATCTACCAAAGATAACAATACATAAGAGGAAGTTGAGATAAGGTGTACGCTACAACGCAAAATGACATCACTCGTCAGGTCGTTAGGGTTGCTCAACTTCTGCTTGCTTATGGCGCTGAATCTGAACTCGTTGAAGAGATCACTCAGCGTCTAGGCCACGCCTTAGGCTTAGAAAGTGTCGAAATATCAATTTCTTCCAACTCACTCGTATTAACTAGCCTTTCTGCAGGTCGCTGCATAACGACCACTCGCCGCATTCGTGAACATGGTATTAATATGACTGTGGTGTGCGAACTACAACGTATTTGCTTGCTCACAGAAAAGGGGATCTACGGCCTAAACGAAGTACGCAAAAGAGTGGGGCGTATTCAAGCTAAAACTTATCCTGCAAAATATGTTGTGCCGATGATCGGCCTATCTTGTGCCAGTTTTTGCCATTTATTTGGCGGCGATCTTAACGCCTGTGCTATCACATTTTTAGCGTCAGCGACTGGTATGTTTGTGAGATTGGCAATCGCAAAACGCCACTATAATTTATTGCTTAACTTTAGTGTTACCGCGTTTGTAACCACCTTGATTGCGCAGACTGGTTATCAGTTTGATTGGACTGATACGCCTAAATTACCGATGGCTGCGAGTGTGTTAATGCTGGTGCCTGGTTTTCCAATGATCAATTCGATATCCGATATGGTTAAAGGCCACTTAAATGTGGGGATCTCTCGCTGGGGTCATGCAACGTTATTAACCGTAGCATCGGTAATCGGGATTACTATCGCAATGCAGATAGGTGGCTTATTTCTATGATGTCACTTGTTTTAACCATGTTGAATGACGCCGTATTCTCCGCTATCCCTGCGGTTGGTTTCGCTATGGTGTTTAATGTTCCAAGACGCTATCTACCTTATTGCGCACTAGCAGCTGCTTTAGGGCATGGTAGTCGTACTATGTGGTTGAGCTTATGTTTACCAATCGAATGGGCAACATTTTTAGCCGCCGCCTTGGTTGGCGTAGTGACTATCGCTTTTGCAAAAAAACATTTGGCGCCACCATTAATGTATGCGGTAGCGGCCATTATTCCTATGATCCCAGGTACTTACGCCTTTAATACCGTTATTGGTCTTGTACAATTAACCGCACAAGCTGAGATGAGTCCTGAACTTATTTATGAAGTGGTTAGCAATGGCTTAAAAACGGTGTTTATCTTGGGGGCGCTTTCGGTTGGTTTAGCCATGCCGAGTTTGTTGTATTTCCGTTCGCGCCCAGTCATTAAGTAGCGATGTCGCTGCCTTAGTTGCATACTGAGCTGTTTCATATTTAGTTTTTTTGGCGCTAACATCAGCCCTATTTTAAGTTAAACATAATCAATAACGAGAACCCTATGAAAATCGCGATGATTGCCGCAATGGCAAATAACCGAGTGATCGGTAAAGACAATCAAATGCCTTGGCATTTACCTGAAGATTTACGACACTTTAAAGCCATGACTTTAGGTAAGCCAGTTGTGATGGGCCGAAAAACCTATGAGTCTATTGGTCGACCGTTACCTGGTCGCCACAATATCGTCATTAGCCGTCAAGCAGACCTTATTATTGATGGTGTTACCACAGTAACCAGTTTTGATGATGCTAAATTGGCAGCAGGTGACTGTGAAGAGTTGGTGATTATGGGCGGTGGACAATTATATGAGATGTTACTACCACAAGCTGACATTTTATATCTGACTGAAATTGCGTTAGATGTTGACGGTGATACCTATTTTCCAGAGTGGAATGACGGTAGTTGGCAAGAAGTGTCTAGAGATGTAGCTAAAAATGATAATGATCTTGAATATAGCTTTATCAAGTTGGTAAAAAAATGTTAAATTTAACGGGTTGTTTAGTACCCTGTATCTAGACAAAGCCAGCCTACTCGATAGCGCTACTTTGCTAATAAATAAAACTAAAAATAAGGAGTATCAGATGCGCTTGTTGTCTGTAAGCCTCGCTACATTGATGGTGGCATCTTCAATTTCTCTATCTTCACCTGTTGCAGCTAATCAAGATCAATTGGCAGCGAATATTTGCAACTATGTGCAAGCCGACGATAAAAACCGTTTACGCAAAAAGCTAAAGGAAAGCCGAGTTAAACTACGTAATATTTATAGTGGTGTTTCTTGTAACGGCGATAGCTTATTAAGAACAGCCCTAAAAAGTGGTTCTAACAAAGTGGGGACGTTTGTTGCTAAGCGTCTACCAGCATCTGCATTAGGTGCTGTCGAGGCTGATGGTCAAACAATTGTTGCTTGGGCTGAAAGCAACGGCCATAGTGGTAGTGAGATCACTAACGCGATTAAGTCACGTATCGCTGGCGGTTAAATCGAGCACGTAAAGATGAAAAAATACCGGGTTTATCCCGGTATTTTTGTATCTATCGTTTGAGGTGGTAATTCCTGTCGCTATCGCAGAGCTTATACCAATTAGTATTATACTTTAAATTCCTTTACCGACGCTTGTAGCTCTTCAGCTAGCAGGGCCACTTGGTGACTTGACTGTGCTGTTTGGCTCGCTCCAGTAGAGGTTTCCTCTGAGATAGCTGCAATGTGCTCTAATTTTTCAGAGACTTGTTGGCTAACGAGATTTTGCTCTTGGGCTGCATGGGCAATATGTGTTCCTGAGTCATGAGCGCGATGTACTGCGTCGCTAATGCTTTCTAATGCATTATTAGCTTGTTCTGTTTTATCTACGCAAGAATTGGCCTGAGTGCGCCCTAGGTCCATTACAGCGACGGCTTCTTGAGTACCTTGCTGTAAAACCTCAATCATCTGTTGAATTTCTTGAGTTGAATCTTGAGTACGTGATGCTAGGCTGCGAACTTCATCTGCGACAACGGCAAAGCCTCGCCCTTGCTCACCTGCGCGAGCTGCTTCAATAGCGGCGTTTAAGGCCAATAGGTTGGTTTGCTCCGCAATACCACGGATCACATCAAGAATAGAACCGATAGAGGCACTGTCAGCGTGCACCTTATTGATCACGACACTTGCTTTAGACACTTCATCGGCAAGAGCTAGAATAGTGCGTTTATTTTCATCGGCAATGAGGCGCATATGCTGACTTTCGTCATCAGCAGCTTTGATTTGACTTAGGGCGTCGTCGGCGCTTGCTGTCACTTGTTGCGCGCTCGAACTTAACTGGGTTGTCGCTGTAGCGACTTGATCAACCTGACTTTTTTGTTCTTGAATGCCAGTAGTTGTTTGCGCAGTAATTGTGGATGTTTGTTCAGCTGCCGCTGCAAGTTGATCTGAACGCTCTAAAATGCCTTGGATTAAGCCCCGTAGACTATCAACAAGCTTATTGCAGTTTTTTGATAGCGTAGCAAACTCATCATGGCCTGAATCGTCAAGCTTATGAGTGAGATCACCTGAAGCTAGCACATTAAGTGCATGGTTTACTTTATCTAGTGAGCGCGTTAGCGGTCGTACAACTGCAATACTTACTACTACTGCTACAATAACGGCAACGAGCATTAACAAAACGGTACGCATACTGGCACTATCAATGTTAGCGATAGCGTCAGAGCTAATGGTATTGGATATGGCCTCAATGTTATTGGTTAATGCTACCATCTGTTGATTAACATTGCCTGCAGTCTGCTCAACCTCAGTCAATAATGCCGATGCGCTATCGTTGTAAGCAATTTCGTTGCGCTTATACTCAATCAAAGAATTTCGGCCATTGATCATACTAAATACTTTATTGGCTTCACTGTTAATCTCATTGATTAACTCTGCATCAACAACGCCTTCCCAATGACTGGTGATGTAAGTCACTTTGCTTTTTGAGTCACTAACTATGTAATCTAGCTCTTTGGAAATGGTATTAAACTTGGCTTTATCAGTGCTGCCCATGAGATCGAAGCTAGTACTTACTATGCTACTAAAACTAAGATCCAGATTACTTGCAGTTGCGGCGATCTCTTGCTCAATAGGGTCGTCACTCATTTCAAGATCAATCAAATCTAGCAGTAAAGACGCAGTATCATCTGCAGCAATCTCAATTTCATCATATTGGTTGACAACTTTTTGTGCTGTGACTAATGCGCTTTCATGGGCCTGCATCATCTCTTGGCTGGTATTGTTGAACCTAGCGTAGTGACTTTTTAGTTTATTGATCACTGATGTAAAGTCATCATTGTTGCTGACTAGAGTACTTAATTTGTTGAGCTCATTATTGAAGACTTTGCTTGCTGAGGAGAACTGAGCGTTAACTTGAGGCATTTCAGTAATGTCGGGGCTATGGTATGCCACTAAGACGAGCTTTTCTTGCTGAGAAATAGTTTGAGTCAGTTGGCTGCTTGACTCCAATGCTGGAAGGCTTAATTGTTGCAAAACCTGAGTGCTCGCCTTTAATTGGTTATTGGTAAACCAAGATGCGGCGCCGAGAACGAGTAATAGCAAGGTGACAACGGTAAACCCACCAATTACTCTTGTGGCTACATTTAACTTCATAAGCGCTCCATCGTTATTATTTTTTTAAAGTCACTGTTGTTGGCGACACCCAGTAATATTTTATATCGACCAGATGTCGCAATAGTTTAACTGTTTTTTAACTTAATTTAACGCCTTTTAGTTTGTTCTGAGTAATTTTCTGATCAGACTCTAGATGCCATAAGGTCATGAATTCTCCCCAACAGCAACCAGTATCAAGACCTAAACGGTTTGTAACCTTGGTTTTCCCCATGATTGCTGCCCAATGACCAAATACAACACGGTAATCAGTTGGTAGATTGTGCGGTAGGTTGAACCAAGGCGTTAACTCGGCATTGCAATGCTCTATTGGCGCTTTACAGCTAAAATCCAACTTGCCTGAGTCGGTGATATAGCGCATTCGTGTTAATGCATTTATGCAGTAAATCTGCTGTTCAAGATCGGACAGTTGCGGCAGGTCTTGATCTATGTCGTTGGTATACATGTGTTCAATCAGATCGGTTAAATAGCTAGGTGATTGCAAAACATGGCTAACCGCATTGGCTCTGCTGCGTAATGTCTCAAGGTTCCAATTGGGTGGCACTCCTGCGTGAGTCATTATTAAGTGCTGTGTAGGAAGTTCTTGATATAGCGGTTGTGATCTCAACCAATCGATAATCGAGGAAATATCGTTAGCGGCCAATAGCTCATCTAGATGATCTTTTGGATTGGGGCGTTTCAACTTACCATGAATCGCTAGAAGGTGCAGATCGTGATTGCCAAGGACTACTTTTGCCGATCCTTGGAGTGATTTAAAAAAACGTAAAGTTGCTAGAGAGCCTGGGCCTCTTGCAACTAGATCGCCCACAGCCCAAAGGTTGTCGCGTGAAGGATTAAAAGCTACCTTTTCAAGAAGTAAGCTGAGTTCTTGAAAACAGCCCTGAATATCGCCTACAAAATAGTTTGCCATTTTTACCTGTTTATTATGTTTTTGTTAGTGTAGTAAGCCGGGGATGGATAAACGAAATGCCGCAATTCTTGCTTTGAACTCTTGTCCCTGTTCGTCCGTCATGGTGTAACTTCCTTCCATGACACCTAATGGCGTTTCTAAAACAGTACCACTGGTATACTCATATGAGGTTTTAGGTTGGATTGTTGGTGTTTCTCCGACAACACCTGAGCCGTGAACTTCGCTTTTACGACCGTCTGCATCGGTGATACACCAATGACGACTTTTTAAGGTAACGGCTTTATTTCCAAGATTATGGATAGTAATGGTGTAACTAAATAGATACTTATCTTCATCGGGCGAGGATTGGGTTTCAATATACGCTGTTTTTACGTCAACTCTAACTGATGATGTTAATTGATCCATACAAGCCCCTAAAAGATACGTTAAGCGAAATCTGTGTAACTGAGAATGCCAGTTGTCGCTAGTGTTCAGCAAACACGGCTAGATTGATAGTAAATGGACACTATAAAAATTAACACTAATAATCCAAATAATAGGTACAAAAAAAGGGCAGTTAGTGCCCTTTTTTAATCATTGGTACGCCAAGATTACTTTTTATCAAATACATGGTTTGCCATAGCAACGTATTGATCTACGCGGATTTGCTCTGGCCTTAAAGCTGCGTCAATTCCAAGCTGCTCAAAATCTTCATCTGTCAGCATCTGCTTAAGGTTATTTCTTAAGGTTTTGCGGCGCATGTTGAATGCAGTAGTCGTTAAGTTTCTTAACAGCTCTACATCCTTACAAGGCCACGGCTTATCTTTATATGGAACAAGGCGAACTACGGCTGAGTCTACCTTTGGTGGCGGAGTAAAGCATCCTGGTGGAACTTCAAGTACAGGCATTACCTGGCAATGGTACTGCGCCATGACGGTTAGACGGCCATACGCTTTGGTGCCAGGAGCTGCAGATAGCCTTAAAACTACCTCTTTTTGCAGCATAAAGTGCATGTTCTTAATATGTTCAGCAAACTCAAATAAGTGGAACATAAGCGGTGTTGAGATGTTGTACGGTAAGTTACCAAATACTTTCATCTGCTTGTCTTGCTGCACTAATTGGTTGAAATCAAACTTCAGTGCATCACCTTGGTGGATCTCGAGTTTATCTTTTAGCACTGGGTGCTCTTGTAAACGTTCAACCAAGTCTTTATCTAGCTCAACTACAATTAGTTTGTCGATGCTAGTTGCCACCGGCTCTGTTAGCGCTGCTAGGCCTGGACCAATTTCTACCATTACGTGGTCGTTATCCGGTGAGATAGCGCCAACAATGCGATTAATCACATTTTCGTCTGTTAAGAAGTTTTGTCCGAAACGTTTTCTGGCTGTGTGGCCTAAATGTACTTTATTGCTCATGAGATAATTTTTATCACTAATTCTTTGCAGCCAAATCAATGGCCTTATTTAATGCGCAGACGAAACTGCCGATATCTGCAGTGCCTGTGCCTGCAAGCTCTAAGGCCGTACCATGGTCGACCGATGTTCTTATATAGGGTAATCCTAGAGTGATATTGACCGAACTGCCAAATCCTCTAGATTTTAGTACTGGAAGCCCCTGATCGTGGTACATTGCAAGTACAACGTCGGCATCTTCTAGGTATTTAGGTTGGAATAGGGTATCTGCAGGTAAAGGCCCCACAATATCCATATTGAGTTCACGCAGCTCATCTAGTGCTGGGATAATAACATCAATCTCTTCTCTGCCTAAATGGCCATCTTCACCAGCGTGTGGATTCAAACCACAAACATAGATCCGCGGTGTTGCAATAGCGAACTTCTCTACTAAATCATTGTGTAATATTTTGATGATTTGATGTAGTCGATCCCGAGTAATGGCTTTAGATACATACGCTAGTGGAATGTGAGTGGTAACTAAGGCGACTTGTAGGCCGGGAGCTGCCAACATCATAACCACATCTTGGCAATTTGCTTGGTGGGCAAAAAACTCAGTATGGCCGCTAAATGGAATACCCGCTTCGTTGATGATGCCTTTGTGCACAGGTCCAGTCACCACAGCATCAAATTCGCCGACCATGTTTTTTTCGCCGGCAAATTTTAATGTTTCAACAACATATGCGCTGTTTTGCTCATCGAGCTTTCCGCAAACCGCTTCGGTTTCAAGTGAAAAGGGCACAATGGTTAAGGTGCCGGCTTCTTGAGCTTTTGCTGGCTGATTTGGCTGGTAAGGACGCAGTTGAATAGGCAAGCCGAGTTTCTTTGCTCGAGATTGTAGCAATTGTGGATCGGCACAAACGACTAGCTCAGCAGGCCATGCCTGCTGAGCTAGTTGGATCACTAAATCTGGGCCTACACCCGCCGGTTCACCCGGCGTGATGGCGATTCGTTTAGTCGACAATAGTATTAACCTCGGTTTGATACTGGCTCAAAGATATCGATAAACGCTTCCGAGCGCATTTCGTCTAACCAGTTTTGTAACTCTTCATTAAACTTACGACGGAAGATTAATTGATGCGCGCGATTGGTATTGAATTTGTCAGTTGCATCTGTTGTACGTTTATCTTCTAGCTGAACAATATGCCAGCCGTGTGTCGAGCGGAATGGCTCGCTGTATTCACCAATCTGTAAGCTATTAAGTTCCTTAGCAAAAGCTGGTACATAAATATTCGGGTCAGCCCAGCCTAGTTCACCACCTTTGACCGCGCTACCTGGATCTTCAGAGTACTGGCGGGCTAGGTCTTCAAATTTTGCTTCACCAGATTTAACTTGAGCTAGGAATCTGTCCATCATGCTTTTAGCACGCTCTTCTGACAGAATTGGTGATGGCTTAAGTAGAATATGACGAGATTTTACTTCTTCAATTTCTTGGGTTTGTAAACCGCGTGCGTCCATTATCTTAATAATGTGCAAGCCAGAACCACTTTTAATTGGGCCGATTATATCACCAGTTTTGGCATCACCCACAACTTCGGCAAATAAAGTCGGCATTTCGTTGATATTCATGTAGTCCCAAATACCACCTTCAAGTGCTTTTGGACCAGATGAAGCGGCAATCGCGATACTTCTAAAGTCATCACCGTCATTCAATCTTTTAAGCACAGCAGCAGCGCGCTTATTCGCTGATTCTAATTGTTGGCTGTTAGCATCTGCTGGTACATCAATAAGGATATGGCCAATTTGGAACTCAACATCTTTTAGGCCTTGTTCATTGATGATTTTGACAAGGTTATTGATTTCCTGTGGTGAAACTTGAATGCGGCGCTGCACTTGAATACGTTGAATTTCACCAAGGGTGATCTCTTCGCGTAATTGTTCACGGTATTGAGCAAAAGTTGTGCCTTCGCTTTCAATTTGCGCCTTCATATTTGCGACAGTAATATTCTGTTCCTTGGCGATATTTTCAATGGTTTGGTCTAGTTGTAAGTCACCAATGTGTAAACCAATTCTGTCTGCCATTTGCAGTTGTAAGCGGGTTAGAATCAAACGTTCAATAACCTGAGTACGCAACGCTGCATCTGACGGTAGTTTTTGCCCAGCATTTGCTGCATTAGCTTTAATGGTTTTCACCATGCCGCTCACTTCACTTTCAAGAATGATCCCTTCATTGACTTGTACTGTGACGCGGTCAAGTGGCGTCGGAGCAGCCTGAATAGTTTGGCTCATCGCCAACGTTAACAGGGCAAAAATTAGTTGGTTACAGCGTTTCATCCACAAAAATCCTTGGCATTTATTAAGTGTCATTTACGGTATTTTTATACCGCTCGAATGATTCTATAGTCCTGCTTTGACTCTAGGTCGTCAGCTAGGTTCAGCATTTTTTAAGTTATTTATTTGCTAATTTTTCAAATAGAGCGGTTTACGGTAGTTAAATAAACCGTCGTCCAGCATATCTGATACGCCTAATGGACCCGACCCACCTAGTCCTTTAATAACAAAGTTAAGATAGAAGCCACTTTCAAATAGCTCTCGAGTATCCTGTACTGGATTATCTTCGTCAATATAATTGGTCTTAATGCGGTAATGATAACTCAAACGCACTGCCCAACAACATGATTCATATTGAAAGCCTGTGTAGGTTTCTACCGCACGGCTTTCATTTAGATCGTAGTACCAGTTACCAACAAGATATAAGCTGTCATTGATAGGCCAAGCGCCTCGGAAGCCTACCTGTTTAATATCGACGGATTCATTGGTGTTAGTGTTTAATAAGTCAGGTACATAGCGGTAACTCGCCTGTAGGAGCTTATTTTCACCTGGGCGGTAATCAACTGTGAGTTCGCTTTTCTTATTTTCACTTTCTTTAGCGTCATATTGAATAGAGCCACTGAAAAACCAGTCAGAATAAAGCTGAGTTGTTAGCTCCGCTGCAACGGCTGAGTTTGAAGTGTTTTCCTGTACAAACACATCGTTAGTGCCATTTACATCGTTAATACCAACCCGACTGTCTTGCAAATAGATGATTTGGCCAAGACTAAACTTAAACACTTCACGGTTTTGTTCGTTGAACATTCTGGTTGTTAAACCAAGCGTGAACTGGTTGGCATCAGCAATACGATCTAAGCCAGAAAAGCGGCGCTCTCTGAAGAGGCCATTATAGTCCTCTTGTAATAGGGCAGTATCGTAAATACCTATGCCTGATTGATCTTCGTAACCCACATAAAGGTATTGGAACTGTGGCTCTAACGTTTGGCGATAGTTGCTGTCAAAATAGTCGGTAAAGCGTTCGAAATTAATTTGGCCATGAACTCGAACTTGCGGCAAGGTTCGATTCACTGTGTCATCTAGTTGCGTGGTAGATAAATTCGATCTGTCATCTTGCCAGTAATTGGTTTGTAGCAGCTTGACCTCACTAGTAAGTGAGCCGGCTGGTCCATGTATTGGATAAGAAATGCTTGGCTCTAAATGCAAACGGGTTGCAGTCGAGTACTCGCTATCTTGGTGCTCAAAATTAGTTAATTCACTATTGAAATTAAAGTCTATGCCGTGCCAATAGTTAGGTGCGCGATAATTAAAGGTCAGCTGCGGCATCACTTGATAAGGCTTTTCATCTTCACCCAGTACTTTGATGTCTTGTACGCGGGCGCTGACATCCCAGTTCTGCTCGAAATAGGCAACTTCACCGATACGGGTTAATTGGTTATCGGTCGCACGCTGCACATCTGAACTTAAGTCATTGAAATAGTTATTATCAGATACATCAGTATAGTTGGCTAATACTCGCCAATTTTTATTGATGGCGCCACTATGTTCCCAGTGGTAAAGATAGCGGTCAGGGCTGCCAACTAACTTATCGTCATTAGCGAGGTATTCTAAGTTTAATTGGCCTTGCTGCTTTTCACCGGCTAAATATCTGAACTCTGTTTTGGTAAATAAGCCACGGGCAGACATATAGTTTGGCGTAAAGGTTAGGTCGTATTCCGGAGCGATATTCCAATAGTAAGGTGTCGCAACCTCAACACCATTAGTTGTGCTGGTGCTAAAGCTTGGAAATAAAAAGCCTGACTTGCGTTTATCAGATACCGGAATGGTCATGTAAGGCACATACATGACAGGAACGCCACCAATTTTAATTTTGGCGTCCCAAATTTCGCCCCATTCGTCAGAGCTATCGATTTTGATGCGATCGGCTTCTAAAAGCCATGCAGGGTCTTCCCCCGGACAAGTGGTGAAATTGGTACCGGCAAGTAGCAGATTATTCTCTTGAGTGATCTCTAAAGTCTCTGCATCACCATGGATCTGTTGACCATGAAGCCAATATTTCGCGCCACTTAGTACCGCGCTGTTACTGCGCATTTTAGCCACTAACGATTCAGCGGTAACGGTAAATAATTCATCCTGAAAAACTAAATTACCATTGGCCTCTAACTCTTCAGCTTCTTGATTTAAAATGGCTTCATCTGCAGCGACATTTCGACCACCTTGGCTGAAGTTTACATTACCTGAAAACGTGGCTTGTTTGCCCATCTGAGCTTCAGAACGATCAGAGCTAATATAGATACGTGCTAAGTCCTCGGCAGTGTTGAGCTCATAGAGAGGTACATAGGGTTTTACCGGAGGTACAACAACACACTGTGCACTATAGTTGCTCACAGTTTCGGTTTCGTCTGCTAAGACTAATTGGGGAAGCAGGCTCAAGGCCAGAAAATAACGGATCTGCATCTTAGGTCAATTAATAATGATTTCTTAGTCTGGACAGTGAAAGAGGAGAAAAGTTGTCCCTTTCCTGGGCAACTCAGCCAAATAATTTTTTTCAATCGCTTAGCTGTTTCCATTTTGTCGTTATAATAAAGCAATTTCTTCTTAAGAGCCATGAGGTGCCCTTGTCAGATCCTAGATTTCTTCAGTTAAATGCATGGCTAAACCAGTATTTTAATGTAAAAGTATCGCCACAGTTGATATCTGGCGATGCGAGTTTTCGACGCTACTTTAGAGTTTTTGTTAATAATGACTCTTATATTGTAGTCGACTCGCCGCCTAACCTTATCGATATTGTGCCTTTTATTCAATTGGCGGATAGCTATTCACGTCAAGGCATTGCTGTGCCAAAGGTTATTGCAAGTGACCGTGATTTAGGTGTCATGTTGCTAAGCGACTTAGGGGATACACAGCTGCTTTCTGTATTAAATAAAGAGACCTTACAGCAATACTACTCTGAGGCTTTAGGGTTACTGACAGATATTGCTAAAGTGACACAGACTCAAACAGGCCCGCTTCCTAAATACGATGCAGCATTCGTAGCCCGTGAATTGGATATTTTTTGTGAGTGGCTAGCATTACATCATTTAGGCTTAGCCGTTGATGAAGTTAACATTCGCACGGCGGGTGCTTTTAAAGTATTGACCGAAAATGCGATGTCACAACCTCAGGCTGGCATGCATAGAGATTATCATAGTCGCAATTTAATGCTGCAAGATGGTCAATTGAAGGTGATCGACTTTCAAGATGCTGTTATCGGTCCTGTGACTTACGATGCAGTGTCTTTATTGCGTGACTGTTATATTCGTTGGCCCGATTCAGATGTTGAACTACTTATGCAGCAGCATTATCAGCAATGTCTTAACGATAAGCTTATTGGCGCGGATGTGAGTTTTGCCCAGTATCGAAGATGGTTTGATTTAATGGGGATCCAACGTCATGTAAAAGCGGCAGGTATTTTTGCAAGGCTGAATTATCGTGACAATAAACCTGCCTATATGGCTGATATCCCACTTACATTAGAATACATTCGCGATATAGCTGCGAGGTATCAAGAGTTACATGGGTTTTCCAAGTGGATAGCTGAAGTGATCATTCCAGCGGTTACAGCTAAAAGCCAATTGCATTAATAACAAGGTATCTAATGAAAGCGATGATTTTAGCTGCAGGGCGTGGCGAGCGTTTGCGGCCTTTGACAGATTCAATCCCTAAACCTTTGGTAACTGTTGCGGGTAAGCCATTAATTGTTTATCACATTGAAAAGCTAGCTGCTGCAGGGTTCCGTGAGATTGTCATTAACCATGCTTGGCTTGGGCATAAATTAGTCGAAGCACTTGGTGACGGCAGTCAATGGCAAGTTAATATCCAATACAGTGCTGAGACATCTGCATTAGAGACTGGAGGTGGTATTAAGCAAGCGCTTAACCTATTAGGCGACGAGCCTTTTTTGGTGATTAATGGTGACATATTTATTGATAGATTACCTGAAATCGCACCGCTAGACTCAGGCATGCTCGCTCAGCTTTGGTTAGTTGATAACCCTAGTCAGCATCCTGATGGTGATTTTGCGTTAGCCGAAGGTAAGGTGTTTGAGCATGGAGAGGAAAAGCTGACGTTTTCAGGCATGGGAATTTATCACCCAAAACTATTTGATAATACGCCAGAAGGCGCATTTGCGTTGGCACCGTTATTGCGATCAGCAATGAAGCAGCAACGAGTTAGTGGTTGTCATTTTAATCATTTTTGGTGTGATGTAGGCACAATTGAGCGACATACACAAATTGAAGTTCGTGAAAGTAATAAGGTTAAGTAATGCGTATTTGGGGTAAGTTTTTCGGTTTCGTTATTGGCTTTATGTTTGGCCGGCTTGCGGGGGCGATTCTCGGTTTGTGGCTTGGACATATGTATGATCGCAAGTTAGCAAGAGATGCAGGCATTAGCAGTGGTGCTAAACGTCAGGCGTTATTCTTTAATACCACATTTGCTGTTATGGGGCACGTAGCGAAAGCGTCGGGACGAGTCACAGAAAATGACATTCGCATGGCAACCTCTTTGATGGATCAGCTTAACTTAAGCGGTCAAGCCCGTGCCGATGCGCAAGCAGCCTTCCGTGAGGGCAAAGACTCAGACTTTGATCTTAATGCTTGTTTAAAGACCTTTAGGTTGATTTCTATGGGTCGTAAAGAAGTGTTGCAGATGTTTTTGGAGATCCAAATTCAAACCGCATTATCAGATGCGCAATTGGATCAACAAGAGCGCGCTATTTTGTCTACAGTGGCTAAAGAGTTAGGTTTTAGTCAACAGCAGCTCGATGATTTACTAGCGCGATGGCAAGCGGAGTTTAATTTTCATCGCAGCGGCGCAGGCAACCAAACCTCGATTAAAGATGCCTATGATTTGCTTGGTATGAGCGAGGCTAATTCAGATCAAGAGATAAAACGTGCCTACAGAAAACTGATGAATGAACATCACCCAGATAAATTAGTGGCTAAGGGCTTGCCAGCTGAAATGATGGAGTTAGCAAAGACAAAAGCACAAGACATTCAAGCCGCTTATGATAGAGTCAAAGGTGAAAGAGGAATGCGCTAATTTTAGTCATAACAGATAGGGACATAAAATGAGATTAAGTATTGGGGTATTAATGGCTTCATTGTGTGCTCTTCCCGCAACGGCTGAAGTGTATGTGGCGCCATTTGCTGGTTATAGCTTTGCTGGCAGTGAATTTGATATTTCAAGTACAGCCAGTACTGATAATGGCCAAGGTAAGATTGCTGAATCTGAAAACTATGGTCTGATGCTTGGGATCACCACTAAGGATCCGGGTAATGTCTATTTGCTATATAGCCACCAAGCAACAGATCTAAAAGGTGCGGGTAATTTTAGCCCTGAGATTATCACTTCAATGGATGTTGACTATTTTCATGTGGGTGGTTCGCTCTATTTTCCTAATGGTGCATTGCAACCTTATGTGACCACAAGTTTAGGTTTGACTCACATGCGTCCTGGGGATGGTTATTCAAACGAGACTCGTTTTTCGATGGCGATTGGCGGTGGTTTTGAGTATCAGGTTAGTCAGTCGATATCCCTGTTTGCAGAAGTGAAAGGCTACGCCACCTTTGTCGATGCAGACAATGCGCTATTTTGTGATCATGCAGGCTGTATCTGGAAAATTCAGTCAGACATCATGTGGCAAGGGCAGGCTAATATAGGTGCTAGCTTTAAATTTTAGGTTAGTTTTTATGAAGTTAGTGGTACTCGACGGTTTTACCCTTAACCCTGGTGATCTTGATTGGCAACCGCTTGCCGAATTGGCTGAGCTCACTGTGTATGAGCGCAGTTCCTGTGCTGATATTTTACCCCGTAGCCAAGATGCCGAGGTTATTTTTACCAATAAAACGCCCCTAGATGAAGCGACGTTACAGCAGCTACCTAAGCTTAAATATATCGGTATTTTAGCTACTGGTACTAATGTTGTAGATCTTATTGCGGCGAAAAATCTTGGCATAGTCGTCACCAATGTGCCTGCTTACGGTCCTGATGCGGTGGCACAAATGGCATTTGCCCACATCCTCAATGCGACTCAACAAGTGGCATTGCATTCTGAAGCGGTAAAGCGTGGTCAATGGACGCAAGCCAATGACTTTTGCTTTACATTGACACCATTGCAATCTCTTAAAGGTAAAACACTAGGCTTGATTGGCTTTGGTGATATCGCTCAAGCCGTGTCTAAAATTGCCTTGGCGTTTGGTATGCAAGTGCTGGTTAATACTCGCAATGCAGATCTACTTTTGCCAGAAGGTTGTCGCTGGGTTGAGCGAGATACTGTGTTTGCTCAGTCTGATATTATTTCGCTGCATTGTCCTTTAACGCCTGAGACTCAGAACATGATCGATGCTTGTTCGCTGAAAAAAATGAAAGCAACTGCGATGCTAATTAATACCGCACGCGGTGGGTTAGTTGAAGAGCAAGCATTAGCGGATGCGCTCAATCAAGGTGAACTTGCCTTTGCCGGTGTTGATGTATTATCGACTGAACCACCTAAACCTGATAATCCATTGCTGAGCGCGAATAATATTAGTATATCGCCTCATAATGCATGGGCGACAGTTGAAGCGAGAGCTAACTTGCTCAACATTGCCATCGACAACTTAGGTTGTTTTTTAGCCGGTAAACCTAAAAATTGTGTTAGCTAAATATCACTGTTTTGAACAAAAATAACCCAGCTAACTCGCTGGGTTATTGATTGGTATTATATGATGACCTTGATTTTATCTGCGGCGTTGAGCGCCTTAGTAACGGCATTATCAATATCAATGCCTCGAGCTAGAGCAACGCCTAAACGTCGTTGACCATCGATTTCAGGTTTAGCAAACAAGCGTACTTGCGTATCAGCTTCAACTAATGCTTCTGCTACACCGGTAAACTGAATATCTGTCGAGGTTCCTTTAGCCAGAATTACCGCTGATGCGCTTGGGCCATGTTGAGCGATATTACTGATAGGTAAACCGAGAATAGCCCGAACATGTAAAGCAAATTCCGATAGATCTTGGCTAATGAGCGTTACCATACCTGTGTCGTGTGGTCGCGGTGATACTTCAGAAAAGTAGACTTCATCGCCTTTTATGAACAGCTCTACTCCAAACAGCCCATAACCGCCTAAAGCTTCGACGACTTTTTTACCAATGGCTTGAGACTTTTGCAAAACCGTTGCTGACATTGCTTGTGGCTGCCATGATTCACGGTAATCACCCTCCTCTTGACGATGACCGATAGGATCGCAAAAGTGAATACCATTAACGGCACTAATTGTTAGCAAGGTGATCTCATAGTCGAAGGCGATAAAGCCCTCTACAATTACTCGGCCTTTACCGGCGCGGCCGCCCTCTTGGGCATACTCCCAAGCGGACAAAATTTGTTCTTGGTTACGAATAACACTTTGGCCTTTTCCCGATGAACTCATAACAGGCTTGACGACACAAGGCAGGCCGATCGTCGCGACAGCATGGTTAAATTCAGCTTCGTTATCACAGAAGAAATAAGGAGATGTTGCAATGCCTAAGGTCTCTGCGGCTAAACGGCGAATACCTTCACGATCCATTGTTAGTTGGGTAGCTTTTGCTGTAGGGACGACATTAACGCCTTCAGCTTCTACTTCGAGTAAAGTCTGGGTAGCAATGGCTTCTAACTCAGGAATAACCAGATCGGGTTTTTCTAATGCAATTACAGCTTTTAATGCATCGGCGTCAAGCATGTTGATGACATGTGAGCGATGAGCTATTTGCATTGCCGGGGCATTGGGATAACGGTCTACGCCAATAATCTCAATACCGAAACGTTGCAGCTCTATAGCAACTTCTTTACCTAGCTCGCCACAGCCAAGCAGCATAGCGCGTTTAGCACTGGTTGATAATGCAGTACCTATCATTTGTGTACCTTTATTTTGTAGGGAGTGTCTTGATTGCAGGGCAAGCTTGTTGCCGCACAGTCTATTTAAGCATCTATGGCTTTTTATTATTTGTGCCTAGTGTAACGCGCAGCTACTAGTTGTTACGGAGAATTGCTAGCAAGTGTGCGTTAGATCACACGCTTTACTCTATTGTCAATGAATTTAATGTTTGTTTTTTAATCATAAAAATGGATTTTAAGTGTAAATGTTGCCAAAATGATAATGGTGTGTTTTAGGGGCTATCGCCAAGATCTGATTAAAAAGGGAGAGCGCAGTGTTTCTAGATTATTTTGCATTAGGCATCATTTTTTTCGTGGCTATTTTTATTTTTTATGGCGTGATAGCGATCCATGATATCCCCTATGAAATAGCCAAAAAACGTAATCATCCACAGCAAGATGCTTTACATATTGCCGGGTGGGTTAGTTTATTTACTCTTCATGCTATTTGGCCATTTTTATGGATTTGGGCAACGCTTTATCGTGAAGATAGGGGCTGGGGTTTTCAGGAGGTTGTTGAAAAAGAGCAACTACTTGAAAGTGAGGTAAAAGGTTTAACTGAGTCAGTGAGAAATCTAGAAAAGAAATTGGCAGCAATGGAAGCGGCTAACTCTGTCGAAAATGTTGCGGCTGACATAGTTGGTAAGCCGTCCACAGGTAATCAAGCTGATAAGGTAGAGGTGTAATATGGATTTATTGTTAGTACTTACCTATACCGCAGTATGTATTGCTATCTTTAAGATATTTAAAATCCCACTGACAAAATGGACGGTACCAACGGCGATTTTAGGTGGCGTTTTTATTGTAGGTGCGTTGATTTTATTGATGAACTACAACCATCCTTACACACCATTTGCCAAAGAGTATTTTGTCACCACACCTATTAACCCAGCAGTGAGAGGGGTGGTGACAACAGTAGAAGTCGAACCAAACACACCGATAAAAAAGGGTGATGTTTTATTTAGAATCGACCCAACACCATTTCAAGCTATTGTTAAACAAAAGCGTGCAGCGTTAGTGGCGGCAGAGCTAGAAGTGCCGCAACTAGAAGCTGCGTGGGAAACCGCCAAAGCGGCTGTAACTCGAGCCCAAGCAGATAGAGATAGAACTAAGTCAGCATTTGACCGTTATGAAAAGGGACGTAAACGTGGTGGCGCGAACTCACCGTTTACTGAGCTGGAACTCGATAATAAACGTCAGCTTTATTTAGCTTCAGAAGCACAATTAACAGCGGCAAGTGCGGAAGAGTTAAGGGTGCGCTTGGCTTATCAATCTAATGTTGATGGCGTTAATACCAAAGTGGCGGGGATCCAAGGTGAACTTGAAAAAGCCGAGTTCGACCTTGAACAAACTGTGGTTAGAGCACCAGCCGACGGGATGGTGACACAGATGGCTTTACGACCGGGTATCGTTGCCGTGCCTATGCCACTTAGACCGTTACTTAGCTTTATTCCTGACGAAGAGCGGGCATTTGTTGGTGCATTTTGGCAAAACTCACTCTTACGTTTAAAAGAAGGGGATGAAGCTGAGGTTATTTTAGACGGCGCGCCAGGACAAGTGTTTAAAGGTAAGGTAGCTAAAGTGTTACCTGCTATGGCTGAAGGTGAGATCCAATCTTCAGGAGCGTTGATTTCTGGTAATCGGTTAATGACTCGCGGCCGCGCTTTGGTGCTTATTAAACTTGAAGATCATGAAGTGCGCACCCGCTTTCCTGCCGGTGTTTCTGGTCATGCAGCTATCTATACCGAGCATTTTGCTCATGTATCAATAATGCGTAAAGTGTTATTGAGAATGCAGGGCTGGCTCAACTACTTATTCCACTAAGGTATTTTGGTGAATAAGGAGTTATAAGCTAAATAAGGCATGAGCTTATGACTCTTGATATAAAGGGGGCGCAAGCCCCCTTTTGCCTCATTAGTAACTTGTTCAGCTGTTTAAGGACGAAACATGCAAGATATTCAAGATCTCACCGCGGTATTGCGCTCAAATACCCCAATTGTGGTTATCGAAACTTACGAAGAGTACCGAGTCATAGAGTTACTTAAAAAAGTATCTAATATTTTGTTTCAGCCGTTATTTAGCTGGAGCGTGACAGAAGGCTTAATGCGAGTAGATAGCGGTCTTGGACGGCAAAAGTTTAATGCAGAACCGAGTGACATTCTTAGGCAAATAAAATCCACGCAAGAGCAGGGGATCTATGTGCTTTGCGATTTTCACCCTTTTGTGGAAGGTGCACCGAAGAATGTCCGTTTGCTAAAAGAGATCGCTCTTGAGTATGAGTCAATAAAACACACAATAGTATTAGTGAGTCATGAGTTTACTATTCCCGCTGAAATTAAACATTATTGCGCTCACTTCAGGTTATCTTTACCTAGTCGTACTCAGCTATTAAACCTGATTTATGAACAAGTCGATAAGGTCCGTAGTGAGGGCATAATGCTCAACGTGGATGACACTGCGGTGGCCAAGCTTGCTGATAACCTGCGTGGGGTTACATTTGATGATGCCCGCCGATTAGCTCACAAAGCAATTGTGGACGATGGTGCAATCACTCATTCAGACATTGATACCATCAATCGAGCAAAGTTTGAGTTACTGGATCTAAAAGGTGTATTGCAGTTTGAGTATGACACCAGTGATTTCTCGCAAGTCGCAGGATTGCAAAATCTTAAGCGTTGGTTAAGTCATAGAGCCCCAACTTCGGCTGCGAAAGTTGAATTAGATAGACCGAAAGGGGCACTTTTACTTGGTGTTCAAGGAAGCGGAAAAAGTCTAGCGGCCAAAGCGGTAGCGGGGATGTGGCAGCGCCCGCTGCTTAAACTGGATATGGCGGCGTTATATAATAAATATATTGGTGAAACGGAGAAAAATTTAGCTAAAGCATTAGAGCTGGCGGACTTAATGGCGCCTTGCGTGTTGTGGGTTGATGAAATAGAAAAAGGCTTGAGTAGTGGTAGTAGTGACGATGGCACATCCAAGCGTATTCTTGGCACGCTGTTAACTTGGATGGCTGAGCGAACTTCAGATGTTTTTTTGGTCGCGACAGCTAATGACATCAGTGCACTACCGCCAGAGTTAATGCGTAAAGGGCGAATGGATGAAATTTTCTTTGTTGATTTACCTGACGCAAAGATCCGTCAAATCATTTTTAAGATCCACATTACTAAGCGTCAGCTTGAGTTAAGCAAGTTTGATCTTCCCCAGCTTGCTAACGTGACTCAAGGCTTTTCGGGAGCTGAAATCGAGCAAGCGGTGATTTCCGCTGTATATACCGCTAGAGCGTCACAGCTTGAAGTGAACCAAGCTGTGTTACATCAAGAGATTTTGAAAACTCAGCCACTGTCTGTGGTGATGCGTGAACAATTGCACTCATTAAGACTCTGGGCTAAAGAGCGTACAGTTAGTGCTCATTAATAACGAGATAAATAAAACTGATAATTAGCTACGTCGAATAAACGCGATTCTCCGTTATTACCTCTGTGAGTTACTAAAACACAATAAGCGTATTTATTATGCGCTTAATCAGGCTTTTGCGGCGGAAATTGAGCTAATATCTTAGCGACGGTCTCATTGGTTTCTTCGGCTTTGGCATTTCCGCCTTCATCAAATGTAAACTTGTCTGAACCCCGCCAAATAAGCTTGTTAGTTTTTGGGTCAATAATATCAATTTGAATGGTTTGAATTTTAGCCGTGTCACTTCCAACAGGCACATCGACGCTGGTACCTATACTTGCGCCACCTGAACTGCCCCAAGAGCCAGTACCTAGACCAATTGAAAAGCCGGAGTCTTTAGGCTTATCTTCCACCTTAAAACCATAAGTCACATGAAAATCTGGATTAGTTTCTTGTTTAATAAAACCTTGTTTGCTTAGTGCTGTTTCAATCGCAAGCTGAATTCTATTCGCGCTTAGAGGATCGTTATTTGCAGGCGGTACTATCTGAGAGAAGCTGGTTAACTTGCTGAAATCATAATTGAGATCGTAGTCATGTTTAGGTGTTGAGCTACAGGCGCTTAACAAGATTAATGTTAGCGAGATTAGGGTAATCAATAAGTTATGCTGGCATTTTTTCATAGCGAGTTCTCAGTTGTGGGAGGCATGGCTAGTAAAGCAAGTAATACCAATTAGTATAAAGACTGTATTTATTTTAGCCTTTTATGGCCAAGATGGTATATGTTTAACTCATGGAGCAGTTAGAGTTTTTTGAGATCCCCAGTCCCTGCATTGGAGTGTGTCAAAGCGATGCAAGAGGTTATTGTAAGGGATGTTTGCGTAATCGCGACGAACGTTTTAATTGGCTTGAGTTTAGCGATGCGCAAAAAAATAATGTGATTCGTTTATGTAAACAGCGTAAGCGAAGGCGTCAGCTTGCCTATCTTAAAGCCAAAAAGGCGCAGATCCTTGATGAAAGAGCCAAGGTTAATGCTAATCTTGATTTTGATAGCGAAACCACTGACTGATTGGTCGTTGAAGCCGGTAAACTTGTTTGGATTATTGACGATTAATCTTTTTGCTGGCGAATTGGCCAAACTAGGGTAAAGCAGGTAAATCCAGGGCGGCTTTCTAAGGTGACCTCCCCGTGATGTCTTTCCATAATGCGTTTTATAATGGCTAGCCCTAATCCGTGGCCCTTATTGCCATTTTTGCTGCTAGCACTGCGGTAAAAGGGTTCAAATATCTTAGTTTGATCTTCAGCCAAAATACCTTCGCCATGATCAGTAACCGATACGGTTATTGCTTGGTTAGACTGGGCAATTTTTACTTGAATATCATCCGTTGAAAAACGCTGCGCATTTGTGATCAAGTTTTGCAATGCTCGCTCTACCAATGAGGGTTCGGCAGACACAAATATCGCCTCATCAGGCGCGTTTAGTATTATTGGTGTGGGATTGTAGGTCTGCAGCCGTCTAATTGTCTGTGATACCAAACTGGTTAAATCGCAGCGCTCAAAAGTGAGTGATTCGCGCTGGGTTTCTAAACTTGCGTAGGTGAGTAGTTCTTGCAGCAGGTTTTCCATCTCTTTGATATCGAGTTGCATATCGTCTAAGAAACGTTGGCGGCTAGTTAAGTCTGAGTCAGGTTGGCAATACTGCGGTAGTAATGCTAAGGCAAATTTTAGTCGAGCCAGTGGTGTTCTGATCTCATGTGATACCGCATTAGAGAGGTGTTTTTGATTCTCTATTAGGGCGCTAATATGCGCGGCCATATCATTGAATGTGTCAGCTAAAGGTAATACTTGCGAGCTCTTTGCCAGCTTAATACGCGTATTCCATTTGGCTTGACCAAACTCTTTAGTTGCTCGTCCAAGAATCTTAAGATCTTTAGACAGTGGCCACACCCAAATTAATACGATAAACCCAAGTAACAGGTAGAAGAAGATATTGTAAAGGTTTCTCAGGCTAGCACGAGGATCAAGCTCAATAGGCCCTGCCATTAGTACCTGTTCACCGACTGCGACAAAGTGCAGTTCATGGTTGAGATCATAAGGGGTAGCAATGATCTTATCTGCTTGGATAAGCTGCTCACTAGAAAAGGCAACTTGTTCGGCATCGAGCAAGGTTAACGGAAATTTTGGGTTTGACTCAATACTATCAAGCATAGCTTGACGCTGCGCGACTGGGACGGCTGATAGTACCTGCGCTAAAGCAATTAAAGGTGCATCATGTGCACCTTTATCATCGACATTGCTTTGCCATAAATTATCAAGTGCCCAGCCAATGCCTAAAACTCCTAGGCTAAGCAAAAAATATAGGCTAATAAAAAGACGTTTCATCTTAGTATTGTTGTGGCGTTAGTTGTTCCATGCTTCTGGTGCAAATAAGTAACCTTGGCCCCATACGGTTTTAATTCTAAATGGTGTTTCAATGTTATCGCCGAGTTTCTTTCTCAGGCGTGAAATACGCACATCAATTTTTCGGTCTTTGCCATCAAAATCAATATTAAGTAGATATTGATAGATATATTGACGGCTCATGACTTGCCCTGCTTGTGAGGCAAGTAACCATAATAATTCAAATTCGTGACTGGTTAAGTCTACCTCGGTGTCACCAAGCCGAATCGCTTGTGTGTGAGGATCGATACTTAGCTTACCAAAACTTAAGCAGTGTGACTCGACTTGATCTGGTTTAGCTTGTCGACGCAATAGGTTGTTGATCCGCGCCACTAACAGAGCTGGATCAACAGGCTTAACAACATAATCATCGGCGCCTAGTTCAAGCCCTTTGATTTGATCTTCATTTGAGCCTAGTGCGCTCATAAGTAAAATTGGGCCGGCAAAATAGTCAGGCAATTTCTCACATAGCGTTAAACCATCCATGCCTGGCAGCATAATATCGAGTAAAATAATATCTGGCTTGTAATTGATAAGACGGGTTAGCACTGTGTCGCCTCGGCGTTCGACTTCGACATGCATGCCATGGGATTTTAAGAAATCGACGATCAAATTGGCCAAACGAATATCATCTTCGACTAAAAGTACTCTGTGCGTAGATTGCGAGTTGGTCATTAGAATAAACTCCATGGATTTCGGTATCGACGCCTAACCTGAGGCGGAGAAGCTGGTGTTACTTTTAATTTTACACCTGCAATGGTCTCGTGGGTATCTTTGTCTATCATCACAAACTGAATATCACGTTCTGCACTAATATTGACGGTTAAATCGTGAATATCTGGTGAAGTACTGCACCATTGTTTTAAGTCTTTGTAGTCGGATATTATGCAAATTGTTCTATTTGTTAATGTTTGCCACTCGAGAGTGACTTCAATATCACAGGACCTCTCGTCTGCAGAAGTGATGCAGATCTCCGGTGAAAGTTTAAGTAAAGGGGTTAATTCCTCATCGCTGGTTTTTGCTAATACGCTTTGACTCAATAATGAGCCAGCAAAAAAACACAGTAAGAGTTTTTTAGTCGTTGAAAGCACGCTGACTAGAACCTATAAGCAGCACTAACAAAATAGGTACTGGTATAATCTTTATCTAACAGAGGGCTGTCAGCTATTTCATTAGCGATATCGGTATAGCGGGCAACGAAGAGTAAATTCCAGTGCTCAGTTAATACATACTGTCCTGTAAACTCGATGCTTTTATTCACCGCTGACTCCGCCTGATATGCTTGGTTCCAGTAGAGGCTTTCATTAGCTCTAACGCCATAATAGTAATCAACGACCTCTTCACTTTTCCAGTCTAAAACTGCTGCGATTTCAAAATTCCATTTGTTTAGCGGAAGATTGTAAAACCACTTTAGCTTAGATTCCGTGCCACCATGGACATCTAAAATATCATGTGCAACGGTTGCATGCACTATACCAAACCGTGTGTAAATAAAAGCCTCTACTCCGCCAAGATATGTAAAGTTTCGATTTTCTAACTCACCAATAGCTTTAGGATCTTTAGCGGTCCTACCTGTCATAGTGCTAGCTAACGGCGTAACTGCATTATGGTTAGTGTCGCCGCTCAGTAAGAATATATTTGAAGGGTCCCAGCGGTGGAAAAAAGCGCTGTCATTGCTAAAAGTGGTAATTAGGTTAACGGTGTAGTTTTCACCTTCTGTGATAGTGTAGCCAATATTGCCATTGTCAAAAAACCAGTTATCGCCGTAATAGGCTAGAGTTGGAACGGCATATAAAGGAATGTCTTCAAAATCTTTCAGTGGGTTAGTCTTATTACCATAACCTAAGGCTATGCCAATATCCCAACGACCAACTTCAATACAGTCGGTATTGTTATCACAGCTTGTAGGCGTGCTAGCTAAAGATGATGTTGAAAATAGGCTAGCTGTGAGCAGTAATGCTAATAAATAAGGCATCTAAAACATTGACTCATGATTACAAAATTAACAAATGAATTCATAGAGTATCATTTATTACTGAAAAGCGGCATGCGAGATAATCTATTTGTTGCAAACTGATACAGATTGAAAAATAACCATTGCAAGCCTGGTTAATTCAGTTTGCGCTAAAGTTTCTTACTAACGACTAGTTGTTACTTGTTGATATAACAGTTATTTTGTAAAAGCATTATCAATAATACACAAGTGCTATAGCGGGGAGATGTCAATGGAACTCGATACTATTCATACTGTTGCAGGCGAAACTAAATTGCTAGATATAGAGATCCGTCACAGCATTGAGAGTGATATCGAAGGTATTTGGCGGCTTTACAGTCAGCCAAGTTGCTATCGAGAAACATTGCAGCAACCTTTCCCATCACTGCAGTTATGGCAAAAGCGTTTAGTTGAGCTACCTGAAAATGTTTACAGTTTAGTGGCCATTAGGGCTGGTGAGGTGGTTGGCCAAATTGGTATGGAGGTCTTCACTAACCCAAGGCGCAAGCATGTGGCTAATATCGGCATGGCGGTGCATGAAGATTTTCGTGCAATTGGTATTGCGTCGGCCCTGCTTAGCGCCATGGTGTCACATGCGCAAAATTGGTTAGCGGTTAGACGTATCGAATTAGAAGTCTATACAGATAACCATTTAGCCATTAGTTTGTATAAAAAGCATGGCTTTGTTATTGAAGGGGAAATGCGTGAATATGCTTTCCGTGATGGTGAATATATTGACGCATTTCTAATGGCGAACGTTAAAGACTGAACTTAGTTAAGTGCTTTGCTCGCGGCTTTATCTTTAACAAATTGTATGGCGGTTTCATCGAGACTGCGCTTAGAAAGATAACTAACGCCTTTAGCTTGTTTTAATAAAAATCCCTGTTTGGTCTCTGTAAACTCGGTGATGTCGTTCCATAAAATGGTGCCTTGTACGTAAAATGAGTCATTACTAATTCCAGACTCATTAATCGTTAAAGTCACCTCATTGTTGGCTGCTTTACTTATCATTTGGCGCATCAACCACCAAGGCTTTCTAAATTTTACGCTTAATGCTTCTAGCGCACTTAACGCGATTAAAAACCATGATGCATAACCGTTAATGTTGGTTAGCATTAACGCGGTGCCCACAACAGCGAAGATAATTGCTTTTCGATAAGCTTTAATTGAGTTGTCGACAACAGCTGACTCATCAAAGCATTCGCTAAAGTGGCTTTTGTCTAAGGTGTATTGAGTGGTGTAACTATATTCTTGGTTCATTGTTGCTCATTATTGCTGCGGCTTTAACTGCACGGTTTGGCATATTGTGGCAGATTATAGTGGTTAGTTTGCTGATAGTCGCTTAACTTGAACTTAAATTGCATTAATTAGATTTTATAAATGGAAAGGTGAACCTATGGCTAGTATCCCAGTTGATTATGTTAATTATAAATCAACCTCAGTATTTGAGATTAATAGCGTACCTAAGATGTTTTTGCACCTGCACAATACTAAGGCTGGTGTCTTTGGCCAAATCCATGTATTGAATGGCGAACTTAAGTTTTATGGTTTTACTGACAGACGTGGTGAGGTTGAACAAGAGCTGATTATTAAGGCTGGTGAAGTCGCAGTCTCACCGCCTCAGTACTGGCATAAAGTGGAGTTCTTGACTCAAGAGACGCGTTTCAGAGTCGATTTTTGGGCCCATAAAGACTCAGAGATCGTCGCGCAAAACCTATCTGAGCGAGACGAATAGTTAGCTTTCAGTGTAATTGAGGTTTTATCGCTAATATATCGCACTTGAGTTGATCGATAATTACTGCAGAGGTGTGGCCTTTTAATTCGCTGATAAGCCCGTGATGTTCACCTGCACCAATCACTAATAGGTTGGCATTGCATTTATGGGCCACATTAGGAATAACATGGTCTGGCAAGCCTTGCTCTAAATGAAGATGCTCCCGCTTAAGTTGATAGTGCTTAGCCTTGTCTAACAGTCGTTGCCAATGTTGCTGTTTTTGTTCCTCATCTGAGCGGTGGTGGCTATCGGCGGTGACAGCCATGCTCCAGTTTTCTAACTGATAACAATTAACTAAGTGAATATCGCTATTCAATAATCGACTAAGTTGCTGACTATCGTCGAGTAGAGATTGATTGAGTTGATTATGCTCAAAGTTTGATTCTGTTGTTTCCAGTGCAGTAAGAATATGACCGCGGGGTTGCCAATGTTTGTTACCGACTATCATGATTGGCAAAGCGCTGTCTCGCAGCAAATGTGATTCTCGGCTAGGCATGATCTCTTTAAGTAACGAATGGTGTTGGTTATTGATAATAATTAAGTCGTAGTGGCGGCGAGTGCTTTCATCTATCAATGCAATATGATCTTTGACGTTGTTGATCTGTTTTACCTCGATCTCCACTCCTTGACGTTGATATTGGTTAATCAACTTTTTGACAAACAACATAGGATCAAGGGCGTTCTCAGGGATTAACCCAAGTCTGCTTAATAGATTATTGTTGGGCCTGTTTATTTTTAAGGCCGTCACTTTAGCTTTAGCTTTAGTTTTTCTCGCGAGTTGCAGCGCTTTGTTTAGTGCTTCCTGCGCAGCCGAGTAGTTATCGATAAGGGTTAAAGTATTGTGGTAAGCAATCATTAAAGTCGTCCATTTATTGCTTTGCATTGGATCAACTTTAGTCGACAGTCCAGCAAATACCTGCACTTACTAATATCAATTCACGCTTAAAATATCCCTTGTAAGCATTTTTCAATCTACGACTTTTCAAGCTGTTGATTTCATGGCTTTGACACTTTTTAGTTTTTGTCCAATTCAAAAAAATTCACACTATATAACGGTATTTAATGTTAATAAGTTTTAACTTTTTATTAACCGTTGACGCGCGTAGTCTAGTAGCTCTACGGATTGGAGCTGATATGAATACTAAAGATAAGCAAGTTGCACCTAAACAGGAGCCTAAACCAAAAGCAAAAAACACGACAATGAATAGCGCTACTAGTGGTCTAACTGATTTGTTTGCTATGCATACTGAAGTGGCACTATTGCAGTCTATGGCTCGCTCTAAAACCCTAACGATTATGGTTGTGGTCGGTGCGCTATGTTTTGCAGGTTTTATACTGTTTTTATATAAAATGGCGGGGTAGTCGCGCCGGTTTGAAATCATTTGCTAAGGAAAGCAATATGCTTATATTTGCTGCGGAGTTACTGTTTACTATCCTGTGGGATTATGTGCTTTGTTATGTTTTGTATGCCACAGGGGCGGTTGTGCTTTATCTCACGACTTGGGGAAAAGTTAACTATCCACTGGCGCCTGCAACAGTTTTGTCCCACTCTCGACGCAAAGCAAAATCTACCGATCTTCCTTTTTTGTTTGGCTTAGGTTTTTATCTGCTTTTATTTGCAATCGCTATTTGGTTAGCTTAATGGTATTTCTTGCGCCGGAAAAGCTAGATATAGCGTAATAATGAGTTGATCAGGCTCATTGTTTATTACCCTGAAGTCGCTAGTTAAAGCTAATCTTCTCTAACCCGGGCTTGTTCTTTTTAGCCGTACTTATTGGTCATAGCGATTTCGTAAAGCAGGAATGTCGGTTAAGTACTCAACAAATTCGACCTCATAACCATCAGGGTCAATGAAATACACATTACGTCTATATGGGTCGTCCATCCCCGGTTTTGCGATTTCATAACCTGCAGCTTGTAAACGGCTAATAACACCATCTAAATCATCGGTAGCATAAGCAAAGTGAGCTAAACCAACTTGGTGTCCGCTTAAATCACGATTGTCGGCATTGCCATCATCATTGAAAGTTAAATATTGATAATCATCGCCAAAATGTACCCAATTACGTTCAACGCCATACCATGTTGACTCGCCGCCACCGCGTACTTGCCAATGTGGGAATATTGCTTGATAAAAGGTCAGTGCTTTAGGGATGTTCCTTACGACTAGGTTTAAGTGTTCTAAGTGGATCATGGTGAATTCCTTTTATGATTTATGCTAAATAGTGTGATGTCTTACATGCCGTAACTGTACTCTTGCTGCTTAGGATAAGGTTTGTTTTGATGGTTAAATCGTACCGTTTCTAGTGCCGTGCTGTACTGGGCAAGCATATGCAAACTGTAGTCGATACGCTCGCGTAAATGTAAATCACGTTCAGAACTTGGCTCTTGTTTGTTTAGCACCTCCTCAACATTACGAATAATTAAATGATCGGGTGTAGCGACTAATTTATTATTTTTGAGTGCATTCATTCTTAATTCTGCAATCGGGTAAGCGCCGCTTATTCCACTCACCACCGCGACTAATAGTGCTGGTTTATGGGCAGTATCTTGGCTATCGGCCATTAATAGAAAATTCTTCATAAGCGGCGAGGCCATACCGCCCCACTCTGGAGTGATTAGCACTAAAGCATCGGCACGTTTTATTTGTTGAGCGATTAGCGGCCATTGGCTACCGTTGTCCACTTTAGTGCTTGCTTCACCATCCCAAAAGGGCAGCTGGAACTGATTCAATTCAATGTGACTAACTTGCGTAAAGGTAGCAGGCTGCTCGGCAATATAGCGGGCGACTTTGGCACTTTGCGAAGGGCTTCTTTGGCTGGCACTAACAATGACTAATCCCATTTATGTAAACCTTTTTGTTTATTTAAGTTTTAAGTAAAGTAATATCTTTACAAATTAAAGTAAAGAAAAAAGTTTACTTAATGTTTTTTTGAGTAATAATGGCATCAGTCCTATAGCTTTGCTTGTGAGTGACATAAGGAAAGAGCTGTTCAAAAGAGGTGTCGATGAAGACGAGTGATAAGATTTTACAGATGCTGAAAACCCGTGGCGCGCTCACAGCTAAAGTGATTGCTACAGAATTGGGTCTGACAACAATGGCAGTAAGGCAGCACCTGCAAAGCCTAGAGGAAAGCCGTGATCTAGTATATGAAGACCGAAAAGCAACGCGCGGCCGTCCCACGCGTTATTGGGCATTAACACCGCAAAGTAATAGTCATTTTTCTGATAGGCATGAAGAGCTAACAGTACAACTCATTGACTCAGTAAAAACTATTTTTGGTGATGGTGCACTAGAGCAGCTGATTACGCATCGCGAACAAGCCACATATACTCTGTATAGCCAAGCACTTGCTAATGTTGACGGTTTACAAGCTAAGCTGAATATACTAGCAAAATTACGCACAGAAGAAGGCTATATGGCAACGATTGAGCAACATCAAGAGCTGTACTTTCTGCTAGAAAATCATTGTCCAATTTGCGCAGCGGCCACATCTTGTCTGAACTTTTGCCGTTCGGAATTACAACTTTTCCAGAGTCTATTTACTGCAGAGGCGAACATCACTCGAGAAGAACATATTATTGAAGGTGCACGTCGCTGCGCTTATAAAATAGTACCAATAGCAGGATAAAGTAGCGTATTTATGCAATCGAAACGTTCACGTATAGACAGGTTTATTAGCGCTAACACTGGCGTAAGTAAAAAAAATGTACGAACACTTTTAGCTAAAGGATTAGTCAAGGTTGATGGTGTTATCGCCCGCGATATTGACCAGATCATTGATGAGTTTTCCCATGTAACATTCGAAGATAAAGTGCTACAGGCGAATAAAGCCTGCTATGTGATGTTATATAAACCTGTGGGAGTGGTCAGTGCTACTATTGATGATAAACACAAGACGGTTATCGATCTGTTAGATCGAGCAGACAAGCATAGTCTACATATTGTGGGTCGCTTAGATCTCAATACATCAGGACTGCTTTTGTTAACCAATGATGGTCGCTGGTCTAAAAAGCTAATGTCACCTGAGCACAAGGTGGGTAAGTTGTATCGGGTTAGCTTACAAAACCCAATTGATGACTCCTATATTGCTGCATTTGCCAATGGTATGTACTTTGAGTATGAAGACATTACCACATTACCGGCCAAGCTTGAGATAGTGGATGAATACACTGCGTTAGTCACACTTATGGAAGGGCGCTACCATCAAATAAAACGCATGTTTGGTCGCTTTCGTAATCCGGTTGTTGGGTTGCACCGGCTTTCGGTTGGCGCGATCACTTTGGATGAAAAGTTATTGCCTGGAGAGAGTCGCGAGTTAACAGTAGATGAAGTACTTAATGCTTAAGGTTGCCGACTCTGACTAACTAGCCGTACTTTGTTGGTATTTTCTATTTAGTGGTTTCCTCCTATAACAATTATTATGGCGTAACCGAGTTACAACAAGTTACTCGGTTTTTTATTAGCTAACTTTAAGCAAGTAAATTTCAACTCCTGATATCCGCTTCTCAAATGCAGCCTTTAAACTCGCTTTTAGCAGGCCTGATTGGGCCAAAAGGCTTCTGTCTATGTATATTTCCTATACAGATAAAATTTTTATATTGGTTGCTAGCTATTGTTCAACTTTGTGAGCTGGTGCAATTTTTCGACATCTGTGGTTCAGCAAATTCATTAATTACTAAAGTGCGAACAAGCCATTGCGATGATCAATGTCTCATTTATGTAAATTATGAGGTATTGATCGCTGTTGTGTTTATCGCTAGTTGTTTATTTGCAGGTAACGAGCTAAGTGTATGATTTATATTGATTTGTTTTTAAACTGTGAGTGTGTCGCTACGATAGATAAGTTATTGGAGATATTTGCTCAGGATAATGGCTTCAACTAGAATGCGCGCGCTCAAATTAACTCAATTTAATAATGCGGCTTTTTAGAAGGCGCATTTGTTAGTGAATACTTCCTGTAGGGGAACTTAATGTCTACACAACTCGCTAATCCTGCTCCACTTGGCCTAATGGGCTTCGGTATGACTACCGTACTATTAAACATCCATAACGCAGGCTTTTTCCCAATTGACTCAATGATTTTAGCAATGGGAATTTTCTACGGCGGTCTTGCTCAGGTTATCGTGGGTATCATGTGCTTTAAGCGCGGCGATACGTTCGGTACCACAGCATTTACATCTTACGGTCTATTTTGGTTAACCCTAGTTGGTTTAATCGTTATGCCGAAAATGGGTTTTGCGGCTAGCCCTGCAACATTCATGGGTTGGTACTTACTATTATGGGGCATGTTTACTGCTGCATTATTTGTTGGTTCACTACGTTACCCACGTGCTAAACAAGTTGTGTTTGCATCATTAACTATTTTGTTCTTCCTACTTGCTGCTCGCGATTTCACTGGTAGTGAGTTGATTGGCACTATCGCCGGTTACGAAGGTATTTTCTGTGGTCTAAGTGCAATTTATTTTGCAATGGCTCAAGTGTTAAACGCTGAGTTTGGCCGTGTTATTTTACCTATCGGTCCAGTTGCTGTTGCTGCGTACGAGCCAGAAGCTGACAAACAAGCCGCTTAAGCTATCCACCAATTATTATCTCCGATAATGCATAGTTTAAAGCGTTAAAAAAGCTGACCTTAGGTCAGCTTTTTTATATCTACGGTTTGGCGTTACATCGCAATTAACGCTGTTGTAGCTTGAGTAGCCACTTTCCGTAAAGGTAGATCCCCACTGCTGAAATAGTACCGATAGCAGCAATAATGTACCAAGCCATACCGATATTGTGCGTGTTATACAGTAATGTGGTTAACTCTTTTGCTGGCTCACCGGTATAAGCCACTAATGTTGTAAAGGCTTCACCTTGTGGAATGGCGCTAATGTCACTTGCACTCATGCCGCGCTCCGCAAGTAATTCTAATGAGAAGACTTCTTTAGAGGCATACATTTCATATAGTTTAGGACCAAAGTAACCTTCTAAGGTCCAGCCGATCCCCTGCGGTAACATAACAAAGCCAAGATACATGGCTTTTTTGCCTTCAGGAGCAATATTGCCCATAAACTCATTCTTCTTCGGGCTGATCATCATCTCACCAAAAGAGAACATTGCAATCGCAAGGACGATCATCCATGCAGCGTTGGTTGCACCAATCACGACGAAAGCGATAATACTTAATAGACAACCACCTAACATGGCTGTGGTGATGCGGTACTTAGCCGTTAATGCTGCCACTAAGAAACAGGTCGTCATAATCATACCTGCATTTAAGTTAAGCATACCTTCAGGCATCACTTTAGTACCGGTATTATCCAGTCCAAGCCAGAACTGCAATATGCCGTTCGAGGTTCCTTCTGGGCCAAATAATGAGGTAACTATAACGCTAGTATCGACCCATTCAGCAATATGAATGGGTAACACATCAAATAGTGAGTTGAATAGGAACCAGAAACCTGCAAATACAAGCATGTAGTAAATAACGACAGGCTTTTTTAGTTCATGCCAAGCGTCTTTCCAAAGTGCTTCTTGATGTATTTCACCTGATTTTATTTTACGATTACGCTCCATGCGCTCTTCTTTGCCCGGCTCTTTATAGGCAAGTAAGAATAGGAAGTTAAGCGAGATAATCGCGGCACACGCATAGAATACGTTGTCCCAAGAAAGCTGGCGCATATGTACAGCAACCAGCGGGCCTAAGAAACCACCAATGTTTACCACTTGATAGAAAATACCCCAAGCCATAGAAGTATTTTGTCTACCTGTTGATAAAACTAAGGTGCCTTGAATGCCCGGCTTAAAGATCCCGGTACCACCGGCGAGCAAGATTGCACCGATGAGGAAGCCATAAAAGCTTGGGAAAAATGCCATGACTAGGTAGCCAGCAATTTTAATTACGGTAGAGGCAAAAATGGTTTCTTTATAACCGACTCGGTCTGAGATCCCGCCTGTAAAAACGGGAATAAAGGTCTGCATAAATGCCCATATCGCGATAATGACACCGTAATCACTGAGACTAATCCCTAAGCCACCCTCAGAGGTGGGGGCTTTTGCATACAGGCCAGCACTGGCTTTTACGCCGTAGTAAGCGATTCGCTCTACTAGCTCCATGCCACCGACTATCCAAAATATATAACTTAAGCTGGCAATAGAGGCCCACATACCAAGCTGTTTAACTTCCCGCAGGTCGTTATCTGCATAAGTATCTTTCGAATCACTCATAACTTTCCTTCAATTTTTGTAATTATTTATAGTTATTTTGTATGTTTTTATTGTGTTGGTTTTGAGTATGTCGAACGTGTAACTCTTTACCAAAACGCTGCAAGCTTGTAATTGCAGCAGACACTTTACCTAATTTGTTGTTAAACGCAAAAGTGTTAATTTTCACTTTAGTGAGCTTTAAGCAGCTTTTAATTCGTTTAACTGACAAAAAGAGTACTTAATTAGTTGTTAGGCAAAGGCAGAAGATATCAATAGGCTAACAAAACATGGGGTAATCTGTGTGTAGGTTAATAAACGAAAGTTATTTCACTCGTCTATTAGCATGGGTAGGGGGAGCTGGAGCAAATGGAAAGTAGAGGAAATAGGAGTGTTAAGCCTGAACGCTGTCGATACTATTAGTGATGCAATCGCTAACAGTATCGGCAGCAAAGGTTGTGAGTTAACCGGTAGTCAGATCAGTTAACTAACATAGCAAAGACTGGCGCAGTGAGTACCATTGCAATACCGGTAAAAATCATCGTTAGACTGGCAATAACCCCTTCTTGGCGGCCAATTTCATTTGCTTTAGCTGCACCTGCACCGTGAGCTGAAGCTCCCAATGCAACACCTTTAGCAATCGAACTTTGAATATGTGCAACTTTAAATAGTGGCTCACATATCAACATGCCAATGACTCCAGTCAGTAATACCAACATTGCGGTGAGCTCTGGTATACCGCCAAATGAGCTTGTTGCTTCAATAGCAAACGGAGTTGAGACTGAGCGCACCATCAGGCTGTGTGATAACTCAGGTGGCAGATTGGTCAGCTTTGTCAGTAACCAAGATGAAGCAAGGCCAAGCAGCAAACCGCAGATGACACCTAGGCTGAGTGTTAATGGGTACTGTTTAATTAGTTTGCGCTCACGATAAATTGGCAATGCAAATGCGATGGTCGCTGGCGCTAACATTGCTGCTAAATAGTGGGTATAGCTAAAGTAATCACTGATATCAATCTTCAGACTTACCACAGTGATTAATATCGCAACGGGAGCAACAATAATAGGGGCTAGCCAAACTCTGCGTTGCCGCCGGTATAGTGCTTTACTTGCGAAATAACCTGCTAATGTGATGGCTAAACAAAATAAACCTAGGGCTGAATGGTTCATGCTGCTTGGCGCTCCTTGGGAGTTTTTTGCGTTGAATTGGATGCCGGGGTAGGTAAGCTCAACACTTTTTCCGTAGCTCTTATGGTTTGTAGCGAATGCTCAGGTGCTTCTGCAGTTTGACGCTGTAAACGCTTTTTGTGCTCAAATTTAAATAATTTATCTACCGCAAAAGCTGTGCCCAATAGTACGCATGTACTCGCTGCTAACATGGTAGTAATTAATATTGCACCAAAATGTTCTAGTAAAGCCTGATACTTAATGACTGCCACAACTGGCGGAATGAAAAACAACAGCAACTCACCGATTAGCCATGTGGCTGCCAATTCAACACTGCGCTCAGGTATTAGCTTCAGTGAAAGCAGCGCTAGCAGCAGTGCGAGGCCAATGACGCTGCCAGGAATAGGTGAGTGAATGTAAGTTGCTAAGATTTGGCATAACCAAGCAAATCCACAAAAAGCGCTCACTTGCAAAATAAGCATACAAGCGTGTTTGATATTTAGCTGTTTAAGTTGGGCTAACAAAGCCATGGGAATGTCCAAAACAGTGTGGGGGCTAAGTTGGCTTAGTTTACGCTTGCTAATTCGATAGAAAAAATGAATATTAAGAATGGTATCTATAAAAAATGGTTATTTAAATGGATCTCAAAGCACTGCAATACTTTATTCAAGTCGTTGATGCTGGTGGCTTTGCTAGGGCGAGTCACGTGGCATTTTTGACACAACCCGCACTCTCTAAAGCAATAAGAATGCTAGAAGATGAGCTAGATATGGTGTTACTGGAGCGAGGAAAGCGAGGCACCCAGATAAAGCTCACCGCAGCAGGTGAGGTTGTATATCGCCATGCACAGCAATTGTTAAGCGGGCGTCAGGCACTGTTGCATGAGCTTGACGCGCTGCGTAACTTAAGTGGCGGTAGCTTAAAACTGGGTTTAGCACCTCTAGGTAGTGCTGAACTGTTTGCTCCAGTTATTGCTAAATTTCGTCAGCTATACCCAAAAATCGATATGCAACTGTTAGTGCGTGGTGGTATAGAGCAAACACTGGCATTACAGAAAAATGAGATTGAGTTAGCGACAGGCATTATCGCTTTTGACGGTGAGTTTGATGGCTTGAGGATCCGTAATGATCCTATGGTGGTTGTCGTACCGAAAACTCACGAGCTTTCATGTTGTGAAGAGTTGCAATTAACCGATTTGCGTGGATTATCACAGGTGATGTTTGAGCCGGAATATGCTCTGTATGAATTGGTTTTAGATGCCTGTGATAAAGCGGGTTTTGTTCCAGCAGAAATCACCCGGGTGAGTCATGCAGACTTTGGTATTGCACTGGTGGCAGCTGGTACCGGAATTATGGTTTTGCCGCAAATTATTGCTGAGCGCTATCGAGTCGATGCGGTAGTGAATGTGCCTTTAGCCAGTCAAGATCTGCGTTGGGAGTTATCACTATTTTGGCGTAAACAGCAGAGTTTGTCTTTTGCGGCTAAAGCGATGATTGAGCTTGTTAAGCAGCAGCTGGAACAAAGCAAACCTTAGAGATGAAAAAAGCCCAACATGAGTTGGGCTAATGAATGATTCTACCTACTTTGTAACTACCCACAGCGCATGCAGTAAACCTGGAATAAAAAACAGCAGACACAAAATAATATTGATAAGTAAGTCTTTACCTACGCCGCTTTTGAGAAAAACAGCCACAGGCGGTAATAAAATTGCGATGATGATGAGTAACAGCTTGTTGGTATCCATAAATTGATATCCTTTTAGTTTTCATTACAAATCGTAGTCTTATTCATCAAGTTTTTGCTAAAAAACACTTGTGATTTCAAGACCCAAGTTAATATGTGGCTGCTTAAGTATAAAACTTAATCCATATTCCTAGGATTGTAAATGTAGTATTTAGGTTAATAATGCTCAACGAATGACTTACTCGTCTACAGTGGCCAAGCTGATACCCCGTCTATCGCCACCGCAGGCAAATCTAAGCTTTTGCAGTACTCTCCAGGTGCATAAACATAGATTTGTTTAGCCAGCGCGGTAAATCCAAATGAGCCAACTTGCTCTTTCGCCGCTTGAGTTGTAGCTAGCCCCCACATCTGATACATCTGGCGATAATCAAGTTGAGTTGCATAGCTCATGGCGATCATTAAGAAGTCATTGTTAGAGATATTTTGCGCAGATGCCAAGCTAAACTGATCGAAGCCCAGTTTTGTTCGCTGTTGTTGCCACGTCTCTTCATTGGCTTTCGCTCTTTCAAACTCGCGTAGTAATATGTGAACTCTAGCAAGCAGGTGCCAACCGTTTTCGAGTGCGCCATACTTTTGCGATGCAATCATCATTTGTAGCATAGTGGCCATGCCACTTGACCAGCTTGTTAATTGTGCTGATTGCATATAGGCAAAGGGATCTGCTTGATTGACACTTGCCTGTAACATCTCAAATTCATCTTTTATATCTAGTCCTTGGCATGAGGGAAGCTTTCCAAGTTCGGTATAGGCTCGCGATTTAGTGTAGTAAGAATAGGGGTTGGTGGATGCATGACCATCGTGACCATCAAAACGCAAGCGTCCCTTTTCAAGACCATGGCCTAATTCATGTATATCCCCGTGGCCTGTTGGGCTAAATGACCAACTTGCGTCATAAGGATTGCCTGAACAGCCTGCACCGCATGTTGCTTGGTCGGCATTCATATGTTTAACAGTATCAATGCTGTCAATTTGCCAACCTTTGTTGTTGGCAAAGTCACTGATCTCAGCGACTTCATCAATAAATGGTCCTTTAAAGCCGGCGAGCAAATGCGGGTAATTATGTACTTGGGTCATAATTGCATCGGCCATTTTTTCGGGTGTATTCCAAAGTGGCTCATGAGCCATGGTTTGTTGCATCTTATCGATCTTAGAGTGAACCTCGAAATGCTCAGTTGCAAGCTCTGCCCAGTCGTATTGGTTAGCTGTTAAAGCCTGCATGAATTGATTACCATCCATGCCTTTACGCCAATATGGGTGCAGTCCCACCTGACTAAAACTAAATTCGGTAGCTAAGTCACCGGTATCGAAGTTAATTTGCATTGGGCCACCGTAGGGACTGGTAAACTTGATGGTTTCACCTGCTTTTACTTCAATATGAGTCGATTGCAGTAGTTTAGGGCGTTTATAGCCGTTTTCGGCGAACTCATGGGTTGAGCCTGAACGTAGTGTATTGATAAATATCCAAGTACGAACTGGGTTGTTGTCATTGCGTGTTACGCTGACCGTTCGACCGGGTAAAGCATATACGCCTGCTGATCTAAACCCTTGTTTGCTGATTAAACTGACCTCTTTGTTTATTGCTGTTACATGGCTAAAGTCCGTTCGGCTAAAATTACCGAGATCTTTTGGTACAGCATTGATATCACGGTAGTTATATACGCTATGGTCGGCATAGTAGGCTTTTAGATAGCGCAGATTGTCGGTAGTGACGACATCCATAGGGTATTGAATATCTTGGCGGTAGTTATCACCTAAAAGGATTAGTAATTTATATAGCGTGTAATCAGAGTGGTTAAAAATATCGATTCTATTGCTTTCAATGCTTTGAATATTACGTCGTATTTTTGATAGCGCTGAGCGATAAGTACTATCAAATAGGTCATCACAACGTGTTGCACAGTTAGCAAGATTGAAATCGACTTGCTGAGAGTCGAACAGATCTAGCCAAAGTCGCTCTTTTTCTAATGCGACAAAATGACTTAGCATGTCTGTGACAGACGACCAATCGGCTTTATCTTGAGCAAAATAGTTCCCCGGTCCGCCGGGCTCTTGCATACTAAAGCCCATAGGATTAATGACTGTTTGGGTAAGAGGCTTACTATTCCAACTATGTAGATGTACATAAAGTAATGGCTGTTTATCACTCTGGATTTGAGCGATAAGTGGTTTTACTGTATCGATAGGAAATAGTTCAGAGGAACCGCTGATCACAAGTTGGGCTTCGCGCAAGCAACTGCTTAAGTTGGCTTCATCGCTACAAGTTTCGACTTGCCAGTTTGGATAGTTTTCATTAATCCAACTGTTAATGCGACTAACTGTATTGCCTGCCATCAGAAATAGTCTGACTTGATGAGTTTCGGCAAGTGTAGTGACATCTTTTGCCATCATCCAAGCTAATAATCGTTTAAAACTGGCTTCAAATTCGGCGTTATTACCTTGCTGCATACTTGAAATAATATCAGTACCGAAAGCTGCATTGCGTTGTCCTGCAATATCGTTAGTTGCTGCAAAGGTCAGCCCTTTGTTACCTGTCACAATGGCATAAGCTTTACTTTGTGGGTAGCCATGCTCTGCGTTAGATAGGCCAATCATTTGTGAGTGTCGACCTTGATCGTATTTCACGACGCCATCTTGGTAGATTTGCTTTAATAGAGAAACGCCATCAATACGATATTGATCGATATGCTTAATCGCTCTCGTTACCATCTTTGGGGATAGCGCTTGTACAAGGCTTGCATCACCGATTGTTAATGCTGTGGAAATTTTATCGTTTAATTGTAAGGTTATGCTATCTGTTGCGGTTTGGTTAGCGCTATCAGTAACCGTTAAGCTGAGTGAGATTTCGGCAGCGGCTTCTAATGCGCTTGCATCAATAGTGACGTTATCTATGCTGCTATTGGATAAGACTACTTTAGGGCCTGAAAGCTGTTGCCATTCAAAGGTTGGCGTGCCTGTAGCAAAAGTTGCCACATCGGCAGTTATTGAGACTAGATTATCATTCCATGCGGTAATGTCATCGCCTAGCTCAACTGTAGGCGCTTGAATCACTGGCGGGACGACATTACCTTCATCACCATTAGCGGTTGAATCATCTGAGCCACCACACGCAGATAGCCCTAACAAGATAAAACTGGATAAAACTAATTGCTTCATTTTTTTAACACTCCATGCAATTTGTTTACATACTGGGTGCTTTTGATTTTTAAAGCAATTAAATCTTAATAATATCCTTAAAAAACAATAATTAAGTCATTTTATTGACGCTGTCATCAAGTTGACTTTTTGCTGTAGTTGTCGCTATTGCTAGGTGTTTTTTGGCGTTTTTTTTATAAGCCTGTGAGCTAAGTCAATAATTTAATCTTATATTTCATCATTTTGTACCAAGTTGAAGCAATTTCTCTATGCTGCAATCGGCCTGAATTTGTTTGCTTACTGCGAGCGACCAGTCGCCATTGACTTTCACTACTTTTAAAGGGCACCCGACGTTAGGGGTTTATATGTCTGTAATCATTAATCAGTTAGATAGAGAAGAAGTTCGTCAGCCAACTCAAGTTACATCGAGTTCAATTTCTGCTTTTAAATCAGTACGTTTTCAATTAAAACTTATTGTTGTGTTAACTGTTATGTCTTTTGTGTTTCTTGGCTACAAAGGTATATCCGGGATGAGAGACGCGGGGGAGTCGATAGGTCAGCTGCATGCCCAAGGCATGCAGCTAAGCATTAATGCAGGTCAAACATTAACTGAGCTAGCGACAGCTCGGAGCGAGTTGTTGCTGGCGTTTCAACATGATCCAACTAGCCAGTTTTCAGAAATGCACAATCATCCCTTGTCTTTGCATATCAATCAGGCAAAGGCATCGATAACGGCTTTACAAGATATTGTCGAAGGGAAAATTTTGAGCGCCGATTTAGCGCCCGATGAACTCAAACAGGCGAATCAGCTTAATCAGCTGTTAAATCGCGTTATTAGTGTTGGTTTTAATCCTGCAATTGCAGCTTTGCAGGGCCAGCAATATGAGCAAGCGAATCAAATTTTGCTTTCTGAAATTAACCCGTTATTCAATAAAATTACAGCGGAAGCACAAGGCTTTTTAGCGATACAGATAGCGGAAGGTGAAAAGACTTTTACCGAGTTTAATAGCGATATGCAGATCTATATTCTTCTGGTGGCGCTATTTTCTAGTATTAGCATGCTGTTGATCACTGTCAGCTTAACCTTAATTCGTAAACGTGTGGCTAAGTCTGTGATTGAGCTAGAAACTACCGCAGTTAGTATTGCCAGTGGCGATCTCACCAAGCGTATTGAAATTGGCGGTGATGATGAATTTGCCCATATTGCCGATTATGTCAATCAGATAGCAGCTCGCTTTCAGCATGTAGTGCAAAACACCCATGAGTCTACAGCGCGTTTAGCGAGTGCAGCTGAAGAAAACTCAGTTGTGTCAACTCAGACTCAGCGTAATGTTGTTGAACAGCAGCAACAAACTCAGCAAATCGCCGCGGCAATTCATCAATTCACTTCGACAGTGAGAGAAGTTGCTCAGAGCGCTGAAGCAGCCGCATATAGTTCTAATGAGGCCAATGGTATTGCTCATAAAGGCCAAGTGGTTGTTAATGAGAGCATTGCTGTAATTGAAACGCTATCGGTTGAAATGGACGGTGCGACAGAGGCAATGCAGGTATTATCAAAGTCATCTGATGAAATTGGCAGTGTGGTCGATGTTATTCAAGGGATCTCGGAGCAGACTAACTTGTTAGCACTAAACGCTGCTATTGAAGCTGCACGTGCGGGTGAACAGGGACGAGGTTTTGCAGTTGTTGCCGATGAAGTTCGCAGCTTAGCTAAGCGCACACAGGACTCGACTGAAGAGATCCAGAAGATGATCTTACGTTTACAGCAAGGTGCTAAGGATTCAATGCTAATGATGCAGCGCGGTACTGAACAAGCTAAGTTAAGTGTCGCTAAGTCACAGCAAGCGGGTGACGCCTTACTGCAAATAATGGCAAGTATTGAGCAAATTAATGGCTTGAATACGCAGATTGCTGCTGCTTCAGAAGAGCAAAGCTTAGTGACTGAAGAGATTAATCGTAATATCACTAATATCAGTGATATTTCAGATCAAACAGCAGCGGGAGCTGAGCAAACTCAAGCATCGACTCATGAACTTGCTAGCCTTGCTGAATCTATGCAGCAAGAGATAGCCTATTATCGGGTTTAGTAAGTTAGCAAAATTGAGATAATAAAAAGGGCTGTCAGTGACAGCCCTTTTTTATCGGTTAACCCTTAACAAGAGAGTTAACGGCAAATGACTTAGCCTTCTAGCTTTGCAAGCTCAGCTTTTTGCTCAGTCAGTTTGTCCATATCACGTTGATATTCAGCTTGCTTAGCACGCTCTTTTTCAATCACGGCTGCAGGTGCTTTGGCAACGAAGCCTTGGTTAGAAAGCTTACCTTCGATACGTGCAAATTCAGCTTGTGCTTTTTCAAGTAGCTTGTCGATACGTGCCACTTCTTTAGCTACGTCGATAAGACCAGCCATAGGGATCAATAGCTCCATGTCGCCTACTAACTGGGTAGTTGACATTGGCGCAGTTTCACCATCGGCTAGAATCGTCATAGACTCAAGCTTAGCTAAGGTCTTGAAGAAGGTTTGGTTTGCTTCTAAGCGCGCCTTATCTTGCTCACTCACACCACGTAGAAGCGCATTTAATGGCTTAGATGGGGCAATATTTAGCTCAGCACGGATATTACGTACAGCAACAATCACTTGCTTAACCCACTCAAGATCTTCCATTGCTACGGCATCAACTTTATCTGCTTGGAATTCAGGGAACTGAGCCAGCATTAAAGTCTCACCTTCAACACCTGCAAGCGGCTTAACGCGTTGCCAGATAGTCTCTGTTAGGTAAGGCATGATTGGGTGCATTAGACGTTGCATCTGCTCAAGTACATTCACCAAAGTATGGCGTGTACCACGAAGCTGCGCATCTGTACCGCTTTGCATAACAGGTTTAGTTAGCTCTAAGTACCAGTCACAGAATTGGTTCCAAGTGAACTCGTAAATAGTGTTAGCTGCTAAGTCGAAACGGTAGTTAGCCATATGCTCATCATAAGCTTTAACCGTTTGGTTGAATAAACCAATAATCCAGCGATCCGCAAGAGACAGTTCCATCTCTCCACCATGCTGTCCGCAATCAAGCGCTTCACCGATAGCATCATCGCTAGCACCTTCTGCTTGTACTTCTGTGTTCATTAACACGTAGCGTGATGCGTTCCAGATCTTGTTACAGAAGCTACGGTAACCATCTAGGCGCTTCATGTCCCAGTTGATGTCACGACCGGTTGATGCCATTGATGCCAATGTAAAGCGCAGCGCGTCAGTACCATGTGCTTCAATACCATCGGCAAACTCTTTGCGGGTGCTCTTTTCAATCTTAGCGGCAAGCTGTGGCTGCATCATGTTGCCAGTACGCTTTTCAACTAGAGATTCAAGATCGATACCATCAATCATATCTAATGGGTCAAGTACGTTACCCTTAGACTTAGACATCTTATTACCCGCTTCATCACGGATAAGACCGGTAACGTATACCGTTTTAAATGGTACTTGTGGCTTGCCATTTTCATCTTTGATGAAGTGCATTGTCATCATGATCATACGGGCAACCCAGAAGAAGATGATGTCAAAGCCTGTTACCAACACATCTGTCGGGTGGAAAGCTTTAAGCTCAGCAGTATCTTCTGGCCAGCCCAGAGTAGAGAATGTCCAAAGTGCAGAGCTGAACCAAGTATCAAGTACATCTGGATCTTGGCGTAGAACAACAGTGTCGTCTAGCTTGTGCTTAGCACGGATTTCAGCTTCATCACGGCCAACGTAAACTTTACCTGCTTCGTCGTACCATGCTGGGATACGGTGACCCCACCAAAGTTGACGTGAGATACACCAGTCTTGAATGTCACGCATCCAAGAGTTGTACATGTTCTCATATTGCTGTGGTACGAACTTGATGTCACCGTTTTCAACGGCTTCCATTGCAGTTTTAGCCATAGGGGCAACTGCAACATACCATTGGTCTGTAAGTAACGGCTCAATCACAACGCCGCTGCGGTCACCATAAGGTACCTTTAATGCGTGTGGATCGATTTTGCCTAGCAGGCCTAATGTTTCAAACTCTTCAACAACAGCGGTACGAGCTTTGAAGCGGTCAAGGCCGGCATAACGCTCAGGTAAGCTGTTATCTAACTCGTTATTGGCACTGCCGTCAGTATTTACTACTTCAGCGCTCGAGCGGATTGCAGCGTCAATCGTTAGAATATTGTACATAGGCAGCGCGTGACGCTTACCAACTTCATAGTCGTTAAAGTCGTGTGCAGGAGTGATCTTCACACAACCAGTACCAAACTCCATATCCACATAGTCGTCAGCAACGATTGGGATAAGACGATTTACGATTGGTAGTAGAATAAACTTACCGATTAGCGATTGGTAACGCTCATCTTCAGGATGAACCGCAACAGCGCTGTCGCCTAGCATAGTTTCAGGACGTGTCGTGGCAACCTCTAGGTAATCTTTACCGTCAGCTGTTAGAGCACCATCAGCGAGTGGGTAGCGGAAGTGCCACATGCTGCCTTGCTTTTCTTTGTTCTCAACTTCGAGATCAGAAATCGCAGTGTGTAGTTTTGGATCCCAGTTTACTAAGCGCTTACCACGGTAGATGAGGTCATCTTCATATAGTCGAACAAACACTTCTTGAACGGCATCAGACATGCCTTCATCCATGGTGAAACGTTCGCGATCCCAATCCACAGAGGCGCCAAGACGACGTAGCTGCTTAGTGATAGTGCCACCAGAGTGTGCTTTCCAATCCCAGATACGATCGATGAAGTTTTCTCGGCCAAGATCGTGACGGCTTAAACCTTCTTCTGCTGCGACTTTACGTTCAACCAACATTTGAGTTGCAATACCAGCATGATCGGTACCGACCTGCCAAAGCGTGTTCTTACCCTTCATACGTTGGTAACGAGTCAAGGTGTCCATGATGGTATCTTGGAAGGCATGACCCATGTGCAAGCTACCCGTCACGTTTGGTGGCGGGATCATGATGCAATAGTTGCCTTGAGACTCATCGCCGTGTGGCTTGAAGTAACCTTTCTCTTCCCAGTTTTGGTAGAGAGACTGTTCTATAGACTGCGGGTTATATGTTTTTTCCATGGGGCGTGTTTATCTCAAACTAAAAATTAATTGGTTGTGTTGCTAAATCTTGGGTCATTAAAGTGACGCCAAGCGTGCGATATTGCCGATAGCGATCACGAGCAATCGCTTTATGGTTATCGTCATTGGCAACGAAATCGATAATCTGTTCAAAGTTTACCGCAAATTGTGGCACTTGGTCTGCAAGATTAACCAGAAGATGACGTTTTTTGTTAGCTCCCAGCCTGTCAAATCCAATTTCTACCGGTGCGCCGCCTAATGGGCCTTCACCTTTAAGATTATGAGGCACAAATGATTGTGGCTCAAACTGCCAAAGTAGCTCGTCAATCGCGTAAGCTTGCTGTTGATCTTGGCAATGAATGTAGACTAACTCTTGTTGAGCAAAGGCTCGCTGAGCGAGTTGGCAGGCAAGAAGATACACTTGATCCAGCGCGGTGTTATTGGCGCTGGGTACTTCCTTTGGCAACAGATAAAACTGAGCTTGAGTCTGACTTGGAGACATGCTTTAAACCTGCTTTTAGACCTGCTCGAAGAGATAGTTTGCTATAGCTTCGGCTTTTGGTTGACGAAAGAGAGGATTTTACACTAAAAGCCGCTCATAGATCAGCCTCTAATCGTGGATTTATTTCAAGGTATAGCGAGTTATTTACGAGCCAAGCTTTAGCTTACTACTTAAGGCGGCGTTAAAAGCTTCATTTTACTAATTGCAGTGCGCTAGTTACACTCCACGCAATTCTCGTGACTAGCCTGTATTATGAATTTTTCCAACTTAAATTTAACGACTCAAATCCTATCTCAGCTGCCAGCTAAATTATCTGTAGCGACAGAGATCCAAAAGCTGGCAATCCCTGAAATACTCGCGGGTAAAGATGTGTTAGCGCTTGCGCAAACTGGCAGTGGTAAAACGTACGCTTTTGGTTTGCCACTGCTACAGACTATCAGCAACAGCGATATGAGTGACGGCGAGATCAAGGCGTTAGTCATTGTGCCTACGAGAGAGTTAGCGCTGCAAGTTGCTGAGGCTATTGAGTTAGTTTCAGCTACTGTCAAAGTAACTGTTCTATGCGGCGGGGTAGATAGAGCCGAGCAAGTTAAAGGGCTTGGTGAGCGGCCACAATTGGTGGTGGCAACCCCTGGACGATTACTTGATTTCTTACGTCAGCAACAACTTTCGCTTCATGGTGTAAAGCAGTTGGTACTCGATGAGGCTGATAGGCTCATGGACATGGGTTTTTGGCCTGACTTGGAGTCGATTGTTGAGTTTATACCAGCTAAGCGTCAAACCTTGCTGTTTTCGGCCACTCTTATGCCTGCGCTTAACGACAAAGTTGCTCAGCTGCTAAATAATCCCATCAAGCTCACTGCACAAGCTGCTAATAGCGTGGCTAAGAATATTAATGAGTCCGTCTATTTAGTTAATAAAGGCGATAAAGCGAAAGCTCTGTCAGCCCTCTTAAAGCAGCATCAATGGTCACAGGTTTTGGTGTTTATCAATGGGCGAGATGATGCAGATAAGCTTGCTAAAAGATTAGTCAAAGCGGGGATCCCAGCGGCAGCTTTACATGGGGATAAAGAGCATCAGCAGAGACAACAAACTCTTGAGGCATTTAAGGGCGACGAATTGCAGGTGTTAGTGACGACAGACCTATTATCTCGTGGCATTCATATTGATGCGTTACCAGTCGTTATTAATTTTGCTTTGCCTATGAGTGCGCCAGTTTATGTACATCGCATTGGCCGAACAGCAAGAGCTGGCGATAATGGTAGAGCGATATCCTTAGTGTGTCATGGTGAGCTTGATAATCTAAAAGCGATTGAGAAGTTAACTGGGCGAGCGATTAAACTTGAACCTCTGCATGGATTTGAAGTGACGGATAAACCTGCTTCGGCAGTGAGTAAAAGACCACCCAGAGATAAAAAGGCTAATAGGCGTAGCCAAAATAAGCGAAGTGCCAAAGATTTTGTTTCTAAGAGGTCTAGGTAGTCAGTTGCCAAATCTAGAGCAACAGCGATTCACTCTTGCTTTGCTTAAAGTTTGCGGAGGTGACTTAGATTTAAAAAGTGACCATTTTCGTTGTCTAATTTATTATCTGGTGCAGTGTCTATATTGTGGATATACTCCGCGCTCGCGCGACAGGTTATTGGTATTATACTTACATTTGCTTGTGGTTAACTGGCTGTCAATAAACAAAAATTGTTAGATGCAGTACAGAGATAGGTGTGTATTTTAGTTTTAGGGTAGGTGCTAGATGAGCTTCTTTGATAATGCTGTGATTATTTTACTCCTTATTGGAGTGAGTTGTTTTTTTTCAATGTCTGAGATCGCCCTTGCGGCTGCGCGTAAAATTCGTTTGCGTCAATTATCCAGTGAAGGTGATATTCGCGCTGATAAAGTGTTGTTATTACAAGAGCAACCCGGCAACTTTTTTACTGTAGTGCAAATTGGCCTAAATGCGGTTGCTATTATGGGCGGTATTGTAGGTGAGTCTGCGTTTACGCCACATATTCACGCATTTTTATCGTCATGGTTAACTGGCCCTTGGCTGGATAAAACCAGTTTCTTGCTTTCGTTTGCGCTTGTTACCAGCTTATTTATTTTAATCGCAGATCTTATTCCTAAGCGCTTAGCGATGGCATTCCCTGAAAAAGTGGCAATGACCTTTGTTGGCCCAATGATGGTGTGTATTTTGGTGTTAAAGCCATTGGTATGGTTTTTTAACGGTTCTGCTAACTTAGTTTTTCGAGTATTTCAGGTGCAAACTGCTCGCAATGATGCGGTGACCTCAGATGATATCTACGCGGTGATGGATGCGGGAGCTGAAGCTGGTGTGCTAGATAAAGGCGATCAGCTGATGATGGAAAAAGTGTTTGAGATGCAAAGTATTCCTGTGACTGCTGCTATGACTGCTCGCGACAGCTTAGCTTACTTTTTACTGCAAGATAGTGAAGAGGAGATTAAGGCCAAAATTGCAGAGCAGCCGCACTCAAACTTTTTGGTTTGCGATGAACAACTCGATACTGTTGTGGGTATTGTTAATGCCAAAAAGTTACTGATTTATTTGATTAATGGCGAAAAAATAAGCCTCAAAGATAAAAACTTAGTCACTAACTGCTTTATTATTCCTGACACTTTGAGCCTATCGGAGTCTATGGATTATTTTAAAAATAGCCGTGCCGATTTTGCAATTGTGATGAATGAATACTCGTTAGTCGTCGGGGTGGTGACCGCGAAAGATCTGCAAGACGCAGTGATGGGCGCTTGGTCTTTACCTGAAAGCGAAGAGCAGATTATTGCTCGAGATGAACGTTCTTGGTTAATGGACGGTGTGACCCCGATAATTGATGTTATGCGAGCGCTTGATATTGAGGAGTTTCCACAAAATCATAACTATGAAACCATTGCGGGTTTCATGATGTTCATGCTTCGTAAGATCCCTAAGTGTACAGATTCAGTGATACATGCTGGCTATAAGTTTGAAGTGGTTGATGTTGACAGTTACAAAGTTGATCAGCTGTTAGTGACCAAAATTGATGAGCTGCAAGTGAATGAGGTTTTGGAGATTAAAAGTTAGCTTCTAACTGTGAATAATGAGCCTATACTCAGCTTGAAAGCGCTAATGTTAGGCTCTTAACTGGGATTGATGGGTTAAGCATTGCTCATGAGCTCCAGCCGGTTTAGGTCGAAGCTGTTTGTTATAGTTTTTCGCAAATGCTTCAAACTCATCTGCTTCTGCGGGACGATTAAAATGGTAACCTTGGTAGTTATTACAACCTATTTGGTGAAGTAAATACTGCTGTTCAGCACATTCAACCCCTTCAGCAATAACATCAAACTTTAAGCTGTTAGCAAGGTTAACAATAGTCTGCGATATTGCCATATCGCTACCATCTTTAATTATGTCTTTAATAAAGGATTTATCAATTTTCAACTCTGTGAGTGGCAATGACTTTAGGTAGCTAAGCGATGAGAAACCGGTTCCAAAATCGTCTAGGGAGAATTGCACTCCAACGCTCGCTAGTTCATTCATCACTGCGATAGTGGCATCGATATTTTCGATAAAGGTACTTTCTGTTATTTCTAATTTTAACTTGCCAGATTTTATCTTGAATTGGCTTACAAGCTGGATTACGTAGCTGCTAAACCCCTCATGTAATAACTGTGCTGAACTTACATTTACAGATAGAGTTAATTGACTAAATTCGGGAATGCTTGCCCATTGCTGCAATTTTTTACAGCCATCATGCAGTACTTTTTCCCCTACTAAAACGATTAAGCCCGTTTCTTCGAGTTGAGGAATGAATTTATCAGGGGAAATAATCCCCTGTTCTGGGTGAAACCAGCGAAGTAAAGCTTCGGCACCAACGACTCCGCTGTGATTGGATACTTGTGCTTGGTAAAAGAGATTAAATTCATCGTTAAGTACCGCTCGCTCTAAATCATTTTCCATCTGTTTACGCTGTAGGATTTCGATTTGCATTTGAGGATCGTAGAAACTGATATTGTTGCGGCCAGACTCTTTAACTTTATACATGGCTAGCTCTGCTTGTTTGATTAAGTCTTCAATGTAAACTGCTTCGCCATTAAATAAGGTCATGCCGATACTGGCAGTTAGCTTAAATGCAGTGCTATTGAGGGTTAAAGGCATTTGGATTTTTTGTATCAGTTTCCTAGCTATAGATTTTACATGTTTCATTGCTTCAAGTTTGTCGTTGGAGATATGAGGCAGGAACACCATGAATTTATCGCCACTAAGTCTACAAGCTGTTGCTTCTAGTTCGATATTACTACTAATCCTATCAGCAAGGGCTCTTAGTACTTGATCGCCCACATTGTGGTTATTGAGAGCATTTACGGATTTGAAGTTGTCTATGTCAACAAAGAGCAATGATGCATAAGATTTTAATTTACGGTTTAGTACTAATGACTGACAGACTCTATCTTCGAGCAAACGTCGATTAGGGAGTTTGGTGAGTTGATCAAAGTATGCAAGCTCATAGATTTTTGTTTCAGACTTTTTTGTTTGGGTTATATCAATATTGGTGCCAACTAAGCGTATGGCAATACGCTGACTATCAGTAATGACTTTAGCTGACGCTTGTATATGTCTGATTTCACCATCGCCTCGAATGATACGAAATTCGCTTTCAAAATTCTCACCAGTTCTAACAGCTTTATTAAAATCATCGACGGCTTGAGCAAGGTCTTCAGGATGTACACTATTTTCCCATACGTTATATGCCGCTTGGGTTTGATTAGGACAGATGCCATATATTTTGTACATCCAGCTATCCCAATGCAGCGATTGGGTTTTCAGATCGTAGTCCCAAATCCCTATTTGAGCAGCGTTCACTGCAATAGATAAACGTTGCTGGCTTTTAATTAGTTCTTCTTTGGCAAGTACCTCTTCGTGACTCACCATGAGATAGTCGGTGTCATTTATGCGGATTTTGTTGGCAGATAATTGAAAGAAATGATTACAATCTTTGTCTTCACAATGATATTCAATCTTTATGTAATCAATATCTTGGTTGAGTATTTTTTTTAAGCTTTGGGGTATACAAGTTTGAGAGCCTTGGCTACACAATTGTAAATAATCGATACCAATCCAATTACTAATATTGAAATGTTTGAAACAGGCAAACTCTTTCCAACTACTGTTGACTAGTCGGATCACTCCCGCTGAATCGATGATTGCGATTGGATAAGATAGTAGATCAATGACTTCAATGTATTGACTGTTTTCAAGGGGATTATGGCATATCTGATTCACAGCATACTATTCCTTCAGTCTATGTGAGTATGGCTCCGCATTATCGAAAACTGGGCGACGACTATCCTTTCGATCTAGTTATTTAAATGATAACGCTGCAACTAAAGATTAGCTTATAAGTTGGTATTGTGCAGTTTTATTGCAGTTTAAGTGGTGTTAGTTGGCTGGATTCTGCGGCAGACAGAAAAAGGTCTTATTCATTGGACGTATGGCCCTTAAGATGTTGTCACTGCACTACCATTAATACTTAGCTGCAGCTAAGGTTAATTTGTTAATTGCAGTTTTATTACTTTCAGCTGCCAGTCATTATGCCATTGCTTTAATCGGTCAATGGGCATTGGAGGTGCAATAAAATACCCCTGTGCTAACTTGCAACTAAGTTGCTGCAGGTGACGCCATAGGGCTAATGATTCAACTCCTTCAGCGACAGAGTTTAGCTGTAAACGCTGGCTCAATAATAAGCAGGCTTCTACGATAGCAGCGGCGGTTTTATTGCTCTCCATTGGCCTTATAAAGCTCATATCGATCTTTAACGAGTCAAAAGGTAGGGTATCTAGCAAAGATAGTGAGGAATAACCTGTACCGAAATCGTCGATAGATAGATTGAAGCCATGCATTGCTAGACGCGAAGCAGACTCTAATCCACGACCTGTATTTTCAAGGGCGTCAGACTCTGTGATTTCAAAGTAAATCTTTTGGCTTAGGTGTGGATATTCATCAACAATGGCAAGGATATTATTGACAAAACTGTCATGCATTAAGGTGGTTGGAGTGATGTTGATAGCAACCGGCCTATCTTGCAGTGCTTGCTGGTTCTGAAGAATATACTCAATGCTAAGTAGTGCTAATTCAGCATCTTTCTGCATTTTACTCAACAGTGGTAAAAAGCTTGCTGGTGGAAGAACTCCTAATACTGGATGAATAAAGCGAATGAGTGCTTCACAGCTAAACCAGTCACCATTTTCGAGTGTGACTAATGGTTGAAAGTAAGGTTGGATCCATCCCTGTTGTAAAGCGTGGTTTAGCTCTTTTTCTGTAAAATCTTTATTTTTGATTGTATGCGGACCTGAGAATACAGCGTTTTTTTGCTGCTCTATACTCGCTAAAGTGAGCAATTCTTTTAATGTGGTTATTTTTATCGGCTTATTGATAGCCCCTATCACTTTTAGATGATAGCTCAAACACATTTTTTGCACGGTATTTAGCACAATATCACTGCTGGCACTGGTAATAATAATTGAACCATTAAATGATTGTTCACTTAAGTAGCTAAGGAAGGTGATACCATCCATTTCTGGCATTTTTAGGTCACAAAGCAATACATCAGGGTTGAAGTTTGCCATCATTGCCAATGCTTCTTTGCCCGAGGCGGCTGTGGCTACTTCACCAATAATCGGTTGCTCAATTAACGCAAGCTGCATTAGCATCGCTTCACGCTGAAATTCATGATCTTCAATAACTAGCACTTTCATTTATAGTTGTTCCACTTCAGCTGTTATTTGATCAATACAATGGATTAGCTGACTCAATAGCTGCTGACACTGAGTAATGTTTTTTGCAATGGCCGCAGCCTCCAGTTCTTTTGATACTTGTGCTAATGGTTGAGACTCAATCACGCCAGCAGCTCCCTTAAATCTGTGGGATATATGGGCAATCATTTCAAAGCTAGCAGTGGTTACTGCTTGTTTTAGTTGTGGAGTATCTTGCTGTGCTGTCGCAATAAATTTGCTTAGCAAGCTCTTACAGATTGCCATATCACCAAAGTTAATCATAAGAGCCTCTATATCAACAGCCAGTACTACAGAGTCTAGATCGCTATCTGAAATTTGTTCATTATTCGTTTTTAGTTCCTCAACTGCTGTAACAGCTAAAGGCTTTTCAGCAGTATCACCTAGGTGTTTTTGTAACACTTTTTGTAATTGGCTTAGGCTGATCGGTTTGATCAAGTAGTCATCAAAGCCTAAATCTTGACAGCGATCTCTTTCACTGGAAATTGCATTAGCTGTAAGTGCGACAACCGGTAAAGGTGCTACTAAGTTAGCTCGCTCTGTTTCGCGAATAATTCTAACCAAACCATAACCGTCAAGTTCTGGCATATGGCAATCAGTCAGTAATAAATTGTACTTTTGCTGTTGGTAGGCTGCTAACGCCTGTCTTCCATCTTCGAATATATCCGCAAAGTATCCTAGTTTTGTTAGCTGCATTCGGATAACGTCTTGGTTAATTGGGTGGTCTTCAGCAACTAAAATTAACTTGTTTTGAGCAATAGCTTGATCACGAGTGAGTGTTAAACTAGGTGTGGTGTTAGCATTCGCAAATTTGGATTCAAAGAAATCTGGTTTAGTAATCAAATGTAAAAGATGCTCAGGGATTAGCGGCGTAATTGATAGAGCCCAACCAAGACTTGCAGGCGTTGGTGACAACATACTTTGGTTTTTTAGTAAAATAATTTGTATGTGCGGAATGCAACGTTTCAACCAGCTGAGCGTAATACCTTGCTGAGTACACCATTGATTATCAATAAGCAAAACGTCTACTTTGCTACCTGTTGCCCAGGTAGCGAGAGACATTTTATTTTCAAGAGCGGATAGATCTAACGCGCTACAGTGCCAACTCTTTAGGTAATCATTGAGCAAATCATAACTGTTAGGATCGCTAACAAGAATGCCACAGTGTTTATTGATTTTTGTTGGAATTTCAACCGCTACAATTGGACAACTCAAGTTGAACCTGAATGTACTTCCTTGGCCACGAGTACTGCTCACAGAAATCTCGCCCCCCATGAGGTGCACGAGTTGCTGGCAGATCGATAGGCCTAACCCAGTACCACTAAAGCGTCGTTCACTGCTTAAATCTACCTGTTCAAACGGCAGAAATAGCTTATCAATATCACATTCAGAAATTCCTATTCCGGTATCAGTTACAGCGAAGCTAATTGTTTGCTGTTCATCGCTAGCTTTCAATAAGTCTATTGAAAGCCAAATCTCACCTTCGCTTGTGAATTTTGAGGCGTTGTTAAGCAGGTTATTTAGTACTTGTTTTAATCGTAGCTTATCAAGCTGCACTGAATAGGCTAATTGCGGATCTAACCATAGATTAAATTTCAGGCCTTTGCGTTCAACATGAGCAATATGGGGTTGAACAAGTTCGCAGATAAAACTGCTTAGATGGCAATCTGTTGGAGTCAGTATTAGTTTTCCAGCTTCAATTTTTGAAAAATCTAGAACATCATTGACGATGTTTAGCAAATTATTACCTGAGTGGGTAAGGTTTTTGTGGATCCCGTATAACTCTTTACTGTTTAAATGCGGTGTCATCAGCTCAAGTAAACTTAAAATACCACTAATCGGCGTGCGAATTTCATGGCTCATCATGGCTAAAAAGCGTGATTTAGCCTCTGCAGCGGCTTCTGCAAGTTGGCGAGCCTCGTTAAGCTCGGATTGCTTTTGCTTCAATAAAGAGATATCGACTAAGGTAAATGTCCAGTGTCTATTTTTACTGACTAGAGTACAAATACCCGTAACTTGAAACCAAGATGACTGGCCGTTAATGTTCAACTTTAGCGTAGTGTATAGTGAATCTGAAAAGCGTGACTCTTGAATATCATTCAGAAAGTCATGTTCTTCGGCATGTTCACTAAGAAACTCCATTAATAGGTGCGGACTTTGATAAAGCTGCTCTGGTGTAAGGCCTAAATATTTCTCGATATTACTGCTGACGTAACTCCAAGAAATATCATTAATATCGTCACCATAACGTACAAGCTGCGCGACAATGCCACCAAAGTTACTATTTACGAGCCTGAGCTCTTTTTCTACGCTATGCCTTTGGGCTATTTCTGCTTTTAGTTTTCTATTTGAATAAACAATAATAAGAAGCGTGCTTAATACGCCCCCAATGATTAATAATAACCAACTTGGAATACTGTTAAACGAAAATTCACTGTTGATTTTAACGTCATTCCATTTGTGGTTAATGGCTTGCATCTCTTCTTCTGCAATTGACGTATGCGCTTTATTTAGGATTGAAAGCAAAGTGTTTTTTGTTTTATTCACACCAAAACTGATAGCACGGCTATGATCACCAACGGGGTCATTTATTATTTTTAATTGGCCAAAGTAACGTGGGCTTATCAGCCTATTGGCTTTTGACAGCGGCAATACCGCAACGTCTACATTTTTATCCAGTACTGCAGTTAATAGTTGCTCCGTTGAATCAAATTTATATTCTTGTGCTGCTGGAAAAAATGGTTGGATATTAGTTAATTTTTTATGGCCACTAAGCACACCTAGCCTACGAGTCTTACTTAAGGCTAAGGTATTTGAATTAATTGAACTTACAGCAATCCAAGGATCCTGGACATAGGCAGAAGTACAGTTTATGTAAGGAATGCTTTGTTCTTTACATGTATAAGAGAGCACAAGGTCAAAATCACCGTTAACTAACTCACTTGCAATATCGTTACCGGAGTAAGCGGTTGGCACGATTATAAGATTGAGTCGTTTAGCCATGATTTTTAATATGTCTGCACTCATTCCATCCATTTCACCTTTTTCATTAGTAAACGCGAAAGGGTAGTTGTTAGGAGAGTAAAGTACTTTAATGTTGCGCTTTTCACGAATGGCACAGATCTCTTCATCAGTAAGGTTTAGTTCGTGTTGTTGATAGACATAGCGACTTTGAGACTTGGTAAGCCAAACTTCGTAAAGCTCATTGAATGTCTTATTCGAGATTAATTTAAGACCTGTGTTTAGCTCATCGATAAGTTTTTGATTTTTATATAAGCCTGCAAAATGCAAATGATCAAACGGCATATCCTGTAATAAACTGATATTAAGATCATCTGGCGCATTTTGATGTGTGAACAGGTAGTCTAAGGTAATTGCATTACCGACATAAGCATCAACGTAGCCCTTTACCACAGCAGAATATGCATCTTGGCTTCCGGGGTAATTACTCAACTCAATTTGGCTTGCGGTTGCTCTAAGTAATACTTCATTGATTGCAAATCCAGCTTCGGTTGCAATATGTTGGTCTTTTAATTCAAGCAAACTATTAATATTGGCTTCATGGGTAATCACCGCATTAGGAACTAACATGATAGGTGAGCTGAAGCTTAGCCAAGTGACTCTTTCGGGGGTTTTAGACGCCCCCATAACGATATCGACCTCTCCATGGCGCAGTGCTTGATTGACTTCTGCGTAGCTGGGATAGGTCAACACCTCAATTTGATAGCCACTGTTTTTGGCGATCTCTTGAAATATCGCAGGCAATAAACCAATGACTTTTTTCTCTTTGCTGACATAAGTGAAGGGTTGCCAATCGAATGTTGGATAGCCAACTCTAACAACGCGCTCTAACTCAGGCTTGTTAGTTTCTTGTGCCAAGATATTGAATGAGGAAAATAGAAAGAAAAATACGATTAATGCCTGACGCATTTGGTCACCTGAAATGGGATAGCTACTAAAAAATCAAATTACTTTATTGCACTTAGCTGCGAGAGTTGATGGTGATGAATATTCATCAAGATCGTTGAGTTTTTGCGGCTGGTGTCGATATTTATTGCTACTAAAGCTACAAAAGGCAGAGCTTTTAGTTTAAATCAGCATGGGTGCGCGTATTGTATAGGTTAAATAATTACTGTCGATATCAAGCTGAGAAATATATTGTCAGTTAGATCGCAAATTTGAAGTGTTTTTGGTAATGACAATAGTGGACATGTTTGCTTTTTCAGGCAAAGCTAGCGAGCAACAAAAAGGCCAAACTTGACAAAGTTTGGCCTTTTTAATCGTTATTGGCTATTTAGATATTATTCGCCTTGTTCAACGCCAGCACGATTGATTAGGAACTGAGTTAATAGCGGTACTGGACGACCAGTAGAGCCTTTGTTAGCTCCGCTGTTCCATGCTGTGCCTGCTACATCTAAATGTGCCCAGTTATATTTCTTGGCAAATCGAGATAGAAAACATGCAGCAGTAATAGAACCAGCAGCACGGCCGCCTAAGTTTGTCATGTCTGCAAACGGGCTTTCTAAGTGTTCTTGATACTCATCCCATAGCGGCATGCGCCATGCGCGGTCACCACTTTGCTCACCAGCATTTAGTAGCTCATGTGCTAGTGGATTATGGCCAGAGAATAGTCCTGATGCATGCTTACCAAGCGCGATCACACAAGCGCCAGTTAAGGTTGCGGTATCCACAACAAGTTCAGGATCAAAGCGCTCTACGTAGGTTAATACATCACATAAGACTAAACGGCCTTCAGCGTCGGTGTTAAGTACTTCAACCGTTTGTCCTGACATCGTCGTTAGAATATCGCCAGGGCGGTATGCATTGCTTGATGGCATGTTTTCACAGCCAGCCAAAATACCAATAACGTTGATTGGTAACTGCATTTCACATAGGGCTTTCATGGCACCAATAACACCGGCGGCACCGCCCATGTCATATTTCATCTCATCCATGGCTTCACCAGGCTTTAACGAGATACCACCTGAGTCAAAGGTTAGGCCTTTACCAATCAATACGATTGGTTTTTCAGTGTTATCAATTGCACCTTTGTATTCCATAATGGTCATTACAGACTCATTGTGGCTACCACGACCAACCGCAAGGTAAGAGTTCATTCCTAGCGCTTCCATCTGCTCTTCGCCTACAGTTGTTACCGTGAGGTTTTCGGTATTTTCAGCGATTTGACGAGCTTGAGAAGCTAGATATGCAGGATTACAGATGTTTGGCGGCATATTAGCTACGTCACGGCATAGATGCATACCAGCAGAAACTGCCATGCCATGCTCTATAGCACGTTCGCCAACGGTGAGTTCACGGCGAGTCGGTACGTTAAAGACCAGTTTACGCAGTGGTCGACGAGTTTCACCTTTACGGGTTTTTAGTGCATCAAAGCTATAAAGGCTATTTTGAGTGGTTTCAACTGCTTCGCGAACTTTCCAGTAAGTATCACGGCCTTTAACATGGAGCTCAGTTAGGAAACACACTGCTTCCATTGAACCCGTTTCATTTAAAGTGTTGATTGTTTTGGTGATGATTTGCTTGTATTGACGTTCATCAAGTTCACGCTCTTTACCACAACCGACTAGCAAGACGCGCTCGCTAAGTACATTTGGTACATGGTGTAACAGCAACATTTGTCCTGGCTTTCCTTCCAAATCACCACGACGAAGTAAGTTACTGATATAGCCTTCACTGATCTTGTCTAGCTGTTCGGCAATACCAGACAAGCGTCTTGGTTCGTATACACCTACGACGATACAAGCTGAGCGTTGCTTTTCTGGACTGCCGCTCTTTACGCTAAACTCCATGAGCTCTCCTAGATTCTTAAAGACAAATTTTATTATTTATTAGATAATGTCTGCTTGTGCCCAAAAAGGGCTTAAATATGGCGCACCCTATTGTATTTTTTTCAGGTGTTTTCCCTAGCCATGTTATGTAATTGTTGGTCACAAAACTACTAAAAGTAGACAGTTTACATGAAAGTTGTATTGATACCAGCATAAATGAACGTTTGGAGACCGGATCCTCACTGTGATTGTATTTAGATACCTGATTCGAGAAGTTTTAAAAGCGCAAATAGCAGTACTTTTAGTACTGTTAGCTATTTTTATTAGCCAACACTTTGTGCGCGTGCTTGCTGATGCCTCTGATGGCGAATTTCCAGCCTCCTTAGTTATGACCTTGCTAGGTCTTAACATGCCATTTTTGATTGTCTTGGTGTTACCTCTTAGTCTCTTTTTGGGCATTTTATTAGCTCATGGGCGTATGTATGCCGAAAATGAGATGGTTATTTTCCATGGTGTGGGTATAAGTGAGTGGTATATCACTCGGGTAACGCTATTACTTGCAGTAGTGAATATGATTTTTACAGGTTTTCTTGCGGTATATGTTGCGCCATGGGCGGAGGAGCAGCAAAATCAAGTGCTTGAAAACGCAAAATCTGAAGCAGGACTGGCTGCGTTAACCCAAGGACGTTTTCAAACCAGTCCAAATGGCCGTGCGGTACTGTTTGTTGAGCGTATTGGTCGTGATAACAAACTGGATAAAGTGTTTGTTGCGCAATTGCCTGATCCTGATGATGAAACTGGTGTCGCCAATGTCGTGGTTGCTCGCAGTGGTAAAGTGATTGAGGACGGTACTGGTGGCCAACGTTTGCAACTTGAAGACGGCGTGCAATATCAGGGCAATCCTAAACGTGTTGATTACCAGGTCGTTGAGTTCGGTGGCTATCAAATGCAGATTAAAGAGCAAGCAGTTGATGAACGCCGCCGTAAATTGTCAGCGATGCCAATTGATGAGCTAATGAAGATTGATAGTCCAGAAGCGACAGCTGAATTTCACTGGCGTTTAGCTATTCCACTTGCAATTCCGTTGATGACGTTAATTGCGGTACCTATGGCGCGAGTGAATAACCGTCAAGGTAAGTTTGCCAAGATGTTCCCAGCTATCTTGTTATACCTAGGTTATTTTGGCTTGATGGTTGCTGGACGTAAATCATTAGAAGATGGTGTTATACCTCAATATTTAGGCATGTGGTGGATCCATGCCTCAGCGTTGATGATAGGTATATTACTGTTAGGTAAAGAGCGGCCGTTCGGCGCTAAGATTTCAGGTCTATTCAAGCGCAAAAAGGCGGCTAAAGTATGAGAATTTTAGACTTTTATATCGCCAGAGTATTGATTAGTACTTCATCTTTAGCGTTGCTGATTTTAACTGGCTTGTCAGGCATCATTAAGTGGGTAGACCAATTACGTGTTGTTGGTCGTGGTACTTATACCATGATGGATGCTGCTGTTTATGTGCTGTTTTTGGTGCCACGAGATATTGAACTGTTCTTTCCTATGGCGGTGTTGTTAGGTGCCCTAATTGGTATGGGAATGTTGGCATCGAATTCTGAGCTTGTGGTGATGCAATCTGCCGGTTTGTCTCGTTTGCAGATCACCATGTCTGCGATGAAAACAGCTATACCGCTAATGATTATCGTGATGATGCTTACTGAATGGGTTGCGCCTGTGGCTGAGTTGCGGGCTAAAGAGATCAAACGAACCAATGTTTCCGGCGGTAGTTTGATTGATTCAAGTCGTGGGATCTGGGCTAAAGATGGTGACTTATTCGTTAATATCGGTGGTGCTGCTGACATTAATAATTTACGCGATATTACCTTATATGAGTTTGATGATACGACAAACTTAACCAGTACAGTCCATGCTGATTCGGCTGAGTATAAAGATGAGTATTGGTTACTAAGAGACGTACGTCGTACTACGCTTAAAAACGAACAGGTTGTATTAGTTAATCTTGAGCAAGATAAATGGGTGTCGTCTTTAACCCCGGAAAAACTCAGTGTGGTATCAGTTAAACCTGAAGCGCTGTCGATAGAAGGCTTGTTAGATTACCTTGATTACTTAGAGAGTAACCATCAAGCCTCAGAACGTTATGAGCTTGCTTTGTGGCGCAAGTTGATGCAACCGGTAACGGTGGCAGTGATGATGTTGGTGGCGCTATCGTTTGTATTTGGCCCATTAAGAACTGTCACCATGGGGGCGCGGGTGCTGCTTGGTGTCGTTGCGGGCTTTAGCTTCTATATTTGTAGTGAAATATTTGGCCCGCTAAGTATTGTGTATGGATTACCAGCCTTTATTAGCGCAGGTATGCCGGCACTGATATTTGCTATTGGCGCTCTCTACTTTATTAGGAAATAGCGAGCTGTGATACAAAAAAGCCAATCATCTGTGATTGGCTTTTTTATCGAATTTTGAAACTAGCGAGAAGGATTAAACTCCGCGCCAGTTGCGCATTTGATTAGCTTCTTTTGAAAGTACAACCACTTCTGATCGGGTCATCATATCTTGTAACGCTAACTTGTTACCGTTAATCAAAATCCACAAGTTACCAATGCCTAATAGTGACCAAACCAGCCTTGCCGCAGCGGTGATCATACTCAGGTTTTGACCATTGGGGTGTTGGATCTTTAGACGCCATGCTCGCATGCCTAAGGTTTGTCCGCCATAGCTCCAAAAGCTGATATAAAACAGACCTACGCACATCACAATCCAAAACTGATAGATCCCTTTGTATAAAGGTGTGCCATTAAGCAGATCAGAGACATGTTCAAAACCCGCCATATCAATAATGCCGCTGGCGGTTAAACCGGTAAAAATACCGAATCCAATAGCACCTGCGACCATGTAGACTGCAACGGCTAGCATCAAGTCGTAAACAATTGCGCCAAAACGTTTGATAAACCCAGCGCGTGGGAAATTAGCATGTTCATTATTTGGTAGATATGAAGTCGTCATTTATATCACTTTTTTATTAGGTTTTTAGGATGGTGATAAACAGTGTCTGGTTCAAACCTTATTACTTTTTGGCGTCGTCTTTGTGGTAATAGATGTCGCTAAAGCCAAATCGCGCAAACTCTTTATCACGAAAATCTTTTACTGCTGATGAGCCTTTTGAGGTCATAGCGATTTGCTGTTCCATCATGAGGTATTTTGTTAAATCAATACCTTCAGCAGCGGCAACTGCTTCATATATGTCATGAAATTTGTCATAAGCAAAGTTGATCTCTTTTGCTTGGTTTTTAAATTTGTATGTGATTCTGGTTGCCATTTTCTAGCGTCTCTAAGGAAAGTTTGTCTATGATAACAAATCTTGGCTACAAGGTATAAACCATATAACGCGCATCGGCAGGGTAAGCCGATAGATCTTTACTAATAGGTTTAGTAATAAAGCCTTGTTTGCCCCAATAGTGATGTGCGCCCTGTACAGCGACCAGAGAGATGTTGGCGAAGTGATTGCAGTTTGCAAAGTTAATTAATTTTGCTAACGCTTGTTTACCAGCGCCTTTGCCCTGAGCTTTAGCTGATAGCGCAATATCGTGCAGATAAAGCGTATTGGCTTGTTCTATTTGATTAAGCTGTTGCTCAAGTGACGGCGGGTTATCAAGTAACCAAGGGTGAGCAAGACAGTAACCAATAATATTGTTATCGAGTTCCATGACAAAACAACTATCCGGTGAAGCTTGCCATTTACTTTGTAATACTTCGAGAGACTCAGGCTCAATTTGTGGGTAGCACTCAAGCTGAATATCTAAAATATGGGGCCAGTCTGCATGGGTTATGGGGCGTAAATTCATTGGTTAATCCTACTATGGCAATAGATAAAAGACTGCTCTAGCGTTTATAGGCGATAGAGCAGTGAGTTTGTAGCATTTATTGGCTTAGGGCTTACAGGTAGCGGTTTTCAAGATGATGTTTAAAATGTATTGGGTTAAGCGTTTCACCCGTTGCTTGAATCATTAGCTCATCAATACTCAGTAAGCTGCCTTTTGACCATACATTGGCTTCTAGCCAAGTCATCACATCGCTTAGTTTGCCTGCCTCAATGGCTTGCTCAACAGCACCTAAGCTCTGTTCCATTGCTTGCTTGAATTGGGCTGCATACATAGCGCCTAGTGTATAACTTGGAAAATAACCTAGTTCGCCTACCGCCCAATGAATATCCTGCATGCAACCATTTTTGTAGTCACCATCGGTATTGATCCCAAGTAGCTCTTGCATCTGTGCTGACCAGAAGTCAGGCAGATCTGCAACGGCTAGCTCACCGGATACAAGAGATTTTTCAGCTTCAAAACGCAGCAAAATATGACAAGGGTAGGTGACTTCATCAGCGTCGACACGGATATGACCTGGACTGACCCTAGTGTAGATATTGGTCAGTTGCTGGTGACTTAACTGGCAGCCTAAGTGCTGTTTTAACAGAGGTTGGATCAGTTTTAAAAAACTCGCCCCGCGGCCAATCTGCATTTCACAAAACAAACTTTGGCTTTCGTGCAGTGCCATAGACCGTGCAAGCCCTGCTGGCTGGCCGCGCCAAGCCAGTGGTAGTCCTTGCTCATATTTAGCGTGGCCGGTTTCATGGATAATGCCCATTAAGCCACTGGTAAAGTCAGCTTCATCATAGCGAGTGGTAAGGCGAACATCACTCGATACACCACCGCAAAATGGATGACTACTAATATCAAGCCGTCCATGATTAAAGTCAAACCCTAAAGCCTTCATGACGTCGCGGCCAAGTAGGGCTTGGTCGCTAGCTGTCGCAGTTGGAATATCATAGCGGGGCTCAGAGACTTGTTTGGCTTGTACTTGCTGAATAAGTGAAGGTAGCCAACTTTTTAGTTGACCAAAGATATGCTCAATTTTTGCCGTGGTCATGCCGGGCTCAAATTTATCTAATAGTGCGTCATAGGGGCTGACTCCTAACGTTTGCGCACGAATAGTTGCTTCTTCTTTTACTAGCGACATGAGCGTTTCTAAATTGGGTTTAAAGCCTTGCCAGTCATTATGCTTACGTTGCTCTCGCCACGCTTGTTCGCAATGATACGCCGCTTTTGTTTTGGCCTTAACCAAGTCTGCGGGCACTGCATTGGCTTGCAGATATTGATAGTTCATTTCACGCAGATTAGCTTGTTGTTCAGCAGTAAGTGCCTCTTGTTGCGCTTCTTTAATGGTATCTGCCAGCATAGGTGCTGTTTTTAAACTATGGATATGTGTTGCGAGTTCAGCCATTGCTGCACCTCGAGCTTCGCCTCCCCCGATAGGCATCATGGTTGCTTGGTCCCAATCGCCTAATGCACTAAGGTGCTCAAAATGGCTAATGCTCTGAAAATGCGTAGCTAAGGTTTGATAGTGGTGGGCTTTATTTAGGCTCATAATACTGCTGCTTGTTTTAAGGGGATATTGGCTAATGCTAGCATGTTGCTACATGCCCGCTAAGTGTTAAGCGTAAAACTTGCGAGTTTTAGAAAGGTCGCTTGGTTTTATTTGCTTGTTATCAACATATATTGTGTTAGCATCAATATGAATCAAGCCTTTATTTAATGCTTTAGGCTTCAAAGAGTTGCAGCGGATGCAGCTTGATAAATATCAGGGAGGACGAATGGTCACTTTTTTGCTGAGCCAGCAAAACTTACCTTATGCAATTTCGTTAAGCCTAGTACTACTATTAGGTTTACTGGAATCTTTATCTCTAGTGATTGGAGCCAGTCTGATAGGTTTGCTACATGAGCCACTGCATACGGATGACGGTGTACAGACTCACAAGCAAGCTAGCCCGTTGCTTAGGCTTGCAAATTGGTTATGTATTCATCGTTTACCTGTCTTAGTATGGTTCTCACTTGCTCTAGCCTGTTTTGCAATTACAGGATTAAGTTTCAACTTACTGTCTCTAAGTATGCTTGGACAATTACAGCCACAATCTATCAGTCTACCTATTGCATTATTGGTAATGTGTTTTTGTTGCCATTATTTGGGAAAGAACATTGCCGACAGGCTAAGTTATCGTATTTCAACTGTGGTATCGATTGATGATCTCAATGGTTGTATTGCCAAAGTCACTTTTGGTGGTGCAAGCCAAGGCTTTCCTCGTGCCGCTGTGGTTATCGATAAAAACCAGCAAGAGCAGCAGGTGTTTGTTGAGCCGAATTATAGTGGGATAGAGTTTGATGAAGGAGAGTTAGTGGTGTTAGTGGCTAGGCGCGGCAGGGTATGGTTAGCAGAATCAACCACAAGCCTTGCTAAAGCCTGTTAAAGTAAAAACGACCTGAATAAGCAGGTCGTTTAACTCATAAACACTATGGGTTTATTGGCTGTAAAATGGTTAGCGCGGGTTGTAAATTTTTAGGCCAGATTTGATAAGCTTTATGATGCTTAATCAAAGAAGCCTTTTTGTTTCCAGGGCTAAGTATTAAATCATGTTGGTATGCAATTTGGGCAAATAGCATTTCATCGGCACGTACAAAAAGTGTAATAGGTTTTATTAATTCACCATCGACGATACGTTGAGTAAATTGGTCATCAGAGATGATTAAGCTATTGCAACCATCACTATCAAGCTTAAGTTTTTTAGTCACTTCTTGATCGGTAATCACTAGCCATTCCTGGCTTTCAAGCTCTGCAAGCATATTGTAAATCGCTAAGCCCAAACCTGATTGCTTATCGTTAATATAGCTATATTGAGCCTTTATTTTTTCTAGCAGAGTTTTGAGTTCTGCACCTGCACCCATGCTGCGACCTTGACGCACCCATAGGGTTAAATCATCTGCGATTAACTTAGAAAAAGTACGCTGCTTTAAAGCGGTTACCATCCAACTACATAGAAAGTGGCTTTCTGCTGCAGGGGTTCTAACGCTACTACTTTTCGCGCTAGCTTCAGCAAGGGCTGCTAAACCTGCCGTGGCAAATTGTAAAACAGCTTGGTTATAGGTGATATCTGACATTGGTTCTCCGCCGTATGGAAGTGGTAAAAGGTGACGGCGAAGGGATTATACCTAATGTGTCGCTGCTGCGAAATTAACTTAGCCCGTAAACCGCTATTTAGTCTGATCACGGGCTATTGTTTATTGCTTAATTAAACTTGCTGCGGTCATGATGAGCTCTGGTGCAGGTCGTACCCTAAAGTTGGGATTTACATATTGAAAGTGCACTAAGCCATTGCCATCAGTTATATATACTGCAGGGACAGGAAGCACTAAACGCTGTTGGCCTTCAGGTGTTTGCCATAGTTTGTTTTCAAGCTGCATTTTGTTCATGTAGCGCTTAGTGACTTTTTCACTGGTAAAGTAAGCTAACCCAAACGCTTTGGTTACTTCTAAGTCAGCGTCAGATAGCAAAGTATAAGATAACTCTTGCTGTGTCATCGACTGCTTTAGTTTTGCTGGTGTATCAGGTGATATGCCAATAAGTTGAAAGCCCATGTCTAATAGCTGTGGCTCAATCGCTTTAAGTTGACCCATTTGTGAATTACAAAATGGGCACCAACCACCACGATAGAAAAAGATCACGCTGGGCTTACCTTGGGTTATTTGGGCAATATCAACGGTGCGATCGTTAAGATCTTTTAAGCTTGCAGCCGGGATCGTTTGGCCGTTCATTAATGGCATAACGCTGAACTCATCAGTAGCAATGGGTTTCGCATTAACACTATGGCTTAACGTTACGCTACTGATAATTAGGGCCAGAGCGGCAAAGGTATTTCTTAGCATTATTATTCCTTTTTTAAAGCAAAATGGGGTTGCGTTTGACAAGACCGCGTAGAGCACAAATTGCTTTCATTGCATAAGGAATAATCGCCATGAACAAAAAAGGCACCAAAAGGTGCCTTATTTGTTCATAAAATAATTTGGTGTCCGTACAGCGATTATTTTATCTTCTTAATTTTTGCTGGTGAGGCATTTTTCACTTTAACGCGACGGCCTTGCATATTTTTTTCTGCAATAACCTGTGCGCCCACATTATCTACTCGCTGCTGTTTCTTGGCGAAACTGCGACGTTTTTGTAGCTGTTTAATCAGCAGATCGCGGCTGCCAACTTCGTAACCTGGGATAGTAATACGACGCAGTTGCTGACCAATGAGTTTTTCGATATCAGCTAGAGTGCGCTCTTCTTCACGGCTAACAAATGAAATTGCTACACCTGATTTTCCTGCTCGGCCAGTACGGCCAATTCGGTGAACATAATCTTCAGCTAGGAAAGGCAAATCGTAGTTTACGACATACTCTAAGCCTTGAATGTCAAGGCCGCGTGCTGCAACTTCTGTCGCGACCAGTACGCGCATTTTACCTTCTTTAAATTCACGTAATGCACGGCGACGACTACCTTGTGCCTTTTCGCCATGTACAACCGCAGTTGGAATACCGTCTAGGTTTAGCTCTTTTTCAAGCTTATCTGCCGCGTCGCGAGTTGCGGTAAATACTAGTACTTGACGCCAGTTTTTCTTACCAATTAACTCAGATAAAAGCTCACGCTTACGGCGCTGTTCAACTGGGTATACGACTTGGCTTACGGTAATTGCGGTGGTGTTTTGTTTGTCAGCCGCAATAACGTTTGGTTTTACCATCATCTCATTGGCTAGTTGCTTAACAGCTGATGAAAACGTTGCTGAGAACAATAGGTTTTGACGCTTCTTGTTTACCGCTTGAAGGATCTTCTGGATATCAGCGCTAAAGCCCATATCAAGCATGCGATCAGCTTCGTCTAAAACGAGAAAATCAACATTGGATAGGCTCAAGTTACAGGCGGTAAGATGTTCGAGTAAACGACCTGGAGTGGCGATAATAATATCAGCTCCACGCTTTAATTTTGTCGCTTGAGTGTCCATTTTGACACCACCGAACACAGTAACAACTGTCATATCTAAGTATTTAGCATAGTCATTAATGTTATCGGCTATTTGCGCAGCCAACTCACGAGTTGGGGTTAAAATTAACGCCCTAGCGTTTGAGCGGCCGGCGGCGCTCGGGTTATCAAGCATTTTTTGTAAAATCGGCAATGCAAATGCAGCGGTTTTGCCTGTACCTGTTTGCGCACTAGCAAGTACATCTTGGCCGCGACGTACAGCAGGGATCGCTTGCTGCTGAATTGGTGTCATTTTTTCATAACCACATTCAGAGATTGCACGCAAAATCTCAGGAGCAAAACTAAATGATTCAAATCTCATGATTGAGGAGTCCTATGTTCAACAATTCAGTTACTAACGCACGCTAGCATTTGTGTACCATAAAAATGGCGGCCGCGGAGTATAGCAAACTTTTCTACTGACTGGTATTAGATTAAAACCTGTACTTTTGCAATATTGTTCGCGGTTAAGCAGCGCCGTAAGCGCTGCTTTCATCCCCGTTAACTAAAGCCTGTCAACCAGTGGTTAGATTGCAGCAGTTACTTTACTTAACCAGTCTAAATCTTCACCTTGCATAAACGGAGTCAGTTTATCTTTAACTTGCTGATGGTATTGGTTAAACCAACTAACTTCAGACTCTGTTAGATACTGTTTATCGATTAATCGAGAATCCATAGGGATGAAGGTTAACGCTTCAAACTCCAACATTTCACGTTCGATATTTGCCAGCGCTTCACAAGGGCGCACCGCGATTAAGTTTTCTAAGCGAATGCCAAACTCTTCAGCGCGGTAATAGCCAGGCTCATTTGATAGCACCATGCCTTCAAGTAATGCAACGTTTGAGCGGCCTTTTGCGATTCCTTGTGGGCCTTCGTGTACGCTAAGGTAGTGACCTACGCCATGGCCAGTACCGTGGTCGAAATCATAACCGTGTTGCCATAGGTATTGGCGTGCAAACGCGTCTAACTGCATGCCACTGGTGCCTTTAGGGAACTTAGCTTGATCGATGGCGATATGGCCTTTTAATACTAAAGTGACCATTTTTTTCTGCTCAGCAGTTACATCGCCAATAGCGATAGTACGAGTCACATCGGTAGTGCCATCTAAATACTGAGCCCCAGAATCAACAAGATAAATACTGTTCATCTGCATTTGTGCTGGTGTGCCATTGTTGTGATTGTAATGACACATAGCAGCGTTTGCGCCAGTTGCTGAAATGGTATCGAAGCTTGGCTCTTGATACATAGGATCGCTTAAGCGGAAGCTTTCAAGTTTATCTGCTAGTACCGCTTCATCGTATAGGCGGTTGGCTGCCACTTCGCGATCTAGCCAAGCAAGGAAACGGCTAACTGCCACGCCATCGCGGATATGGCAAGCCTTCATGCCTGCAAGTTCTGCGGCATTTTTTTGTGCTTTGGGCAGGGCTACTGGATCGCTGCCAGCAATTAACTGTGCGCCGGCAGCTTGAGCGGTAAGTTGTAGCCATGCATTGCAGGTCTCTGGACTTGCAAGTACTTTTTGCCCTTTTAGTCCAGTAAGCTCAGCTGCAAGATCTGATTCATTCTTAAAGCTAACCCCTGTGCCTACATGTTGCTGAATATTCTCTGGCAGTTTATTCAAATCGGTAAATAACACCATTTCGCCATTGGCGTGCAATAGCGCTGTACCTAATACAACAGGTAAACATGGAATATCTTTACCGCGAATATTTAGTAGCCAACAAAATGAATCTAGTGCCGAAATAATCGCAACATCAGCACCTTGTGCTTTAATATCCGCACCAATTGCCGTGCGTTTATCTAGACTGCTTCTGCCAGCGCTTTGCTCATTGAATAACATAATTGGAGCTGAGGTTGGTGTGGGTCTGTCAGTCCAATTTAGATCCACCGGGTTGTGTGCAACTTGAATAAGGCTAATTTGGGCTTTAGCAAGCTCCGCTTGAGTTTGGTTAAACCAAGCTAAGGTATGTAAACGAGCATCAAAACCAACTTTGCTATTAGCACCAAGCTGCTCAATTAACCATTGAGCTTGCGGGGTATCGTACAGGCTTAAATACTCGAATAATTGGCCATCAACTTGTTGGCGCACTTGAACTGTGTAACGGCCATCGACAAAAATAGCGGCAGTTTGTTTTAATACGATGATACTGCCTGCCGAGCCTGTAAATCCACTTGCCCACAGCATGCGCTCATTGTGCTCGGGAACATATTCACCTAAGTATTCATCTGCGCGTGGAATAATAAATGCGTCTAGGTTTGATTTTGCCATTTCGCTACGGATGGCATTTAGGCGTTCTGCAATGGTATTTGACATTTAAACTCCATTATTAGCACTCAAGCTGGTATATCTACTGCGCTTGAAGCGATTTGTTTTTGTGCGAATTTAGCGCGCAGATTAGCATAGATACGCAGAACATTGCAGCTTATGTACCACACTGTAACGTTTGTAGAGTGGCTAAGTGGTTTAGCAAGCCCAACATAGGCAAGTTGAACATATTACAGATAACTAAAATCCCTTATCAGTTAATATTTAACCGCCTATAGGGGGTAAGTCATTATTATGTTAGTATTTTGTTTGTTCGTTGGGATGCGATTAGTCGTGGTGTATCCATGCTCATGGGAGTGCTAAGTGCAAACATTAACAATCGATATTAGCGGTTCAAAAGCGTTATTTGAAATAACGACGCAGGGACGAGTTGAGCAATATAAAATCGCGATAACAGACGCATTTAATATTAATAATTTAAATTCGCAAATCGCAGATTTAGAGCAAGACTACGGTTTAGAGGATTATGGCTTAGGCATTGCCGTGCCGGGATTAGTGCAATCTCAGCAATTGGTATCTTGTCAGTCATTACCGGGCCTCAAGGGGTTAAGTGCAGACGATCTGTATACTGGTGCTAAACAAGTGATAATAGCGAATGACAGCGATGCTGGTTTACACGCATTAATGGGGAGCAAGCAGGAGTGTGAGCTACTAGTTATGTGTGATATGGGCATTGGTATGTCTATTGCGATTAACGGTGTGCCTTTCACTGGAGCTTCCGCTACGGCTGGTGAGTTAGGCCATTGTCGAATAATGACCGAGTTTGGTGAGTTTAGTCTTGAACAGCTCGCCAGTGGTGCAGCGATAAAACGCCGCAACTGGACTCGAAGTGATGATATTGCACGTGCTGGCAGTTATATTGGTCAAAGCTTGGCATGGGTGGTTAATCTATTTAATCCGTCACAGATCTATCTAGCGGGCAGCTTAATGAATAATCCGCATTATTACCAAGCTTGCGTGGCTGCCATTAAAGAGATGGCATTGCCTATACCTGTTGCTAAGGTAAAGATTAATCGAGTCGATGCTTATGAAACCGTGGTATGCCGCGGTTTAAAGGCTATGTTGAGTAAATAACAGCTTAGTGAAGGTAATAAACGGGCTTTTAGCCCGTTTATTAATTGCTTATACAGCTTCTTGAATAACAATAAACCCTCGGCTGCGATTGACGTCGGTAGTTGCCATGGCTTCAAATAGGATGTTGCTGCTGACCCATACCCAGTTTTGGTAGGTATTTGATACATCCATTACTAAAAAAGAATCTGAACCTTGGTGATAGGCCGCAAGCGGTGAGAAGTGGCCAGCACCTTTTTGCGATAATCTAGCCCGAGAGTAATTGATTATAATGTGCTGATGCTGTTCATTTAGCGCGTTGAGCAATTGTTGCTTTAGTGCTGTGTGATATTGCTGTTGAGCCAGTTTGGCAGGCTCAACGAATGTCTGTGCGACTTGTAAATTCAATGAGCGTGCGATGTGTGCTAGCTCGCTTAGCTGTAAGCCAAAGTCTCTGCTCAATTTATTTGCTTTAGGCTCACCGAGTAACTGCGCTTTGGTTAGCGGCGTGTTTGCTAGAATAGTGGTCTGAGTATAGCGGTGAAACAGCGGACTAACACCGTCGGGGAAATATGCTTTCTCGTGGGCTTTGACCAAACTGTTATCTAACGGGATTTGCTGCCCATCGGCTTGCACTCTTAATGCGTTTGCCACTATGGTCATTGAGGCTGCGCCGCAAAAAACTTTGTTTTGTTGTCCTTCAAAGTGAGGGGCCAAATTAAAAAAGTCTTGGGTTAGTTCGGCTTCAATTAAGCGCTGCTTACCTATTGGTGTTGCCCAGTCTACAACCTCTGCGCTAACAGATTGCCATAGAGCGGACAAAAGGCAAGTAAGATAAATAAGCGCTATGCTCACACGTTGTTTTATTCTCATGCCACTATCTTCTTAAGTAGGTTGTTATTTTCAAATTCAATGAGTGATAACTCTTGGCCATTGGCGTCGTGAAGTACGACGGCACTACCTATTTTGGGGATCTCGAAAGGTTGGATATTGGTTGCGCCAAGACTCATTGCTAAGGTTAGGGTATCAATTAAGTTATTTACCGCTATGTAGCTATTCCAGCCACAAGAGAGGTGGCTTTCGATGATCCCTGCTATCGGCTTTTGTTCATCTTTGCTTATCACTAGTGCATAGCGACTATTGAAACGAGAGCTAACCTCGCGAATATCGCAGTTAAACGCTTGGCGATAAAAGGTTATAGCCTGATCAAACTTATTGGTATGTAGCTCCTGCCAAGTCGATTCCATGGTTCCTCCTAAAAGTAGACTATCGAGTATTAGCTGCATTTCGGATATGGCGAGCTTGTCCGACATCATAGAAGGCGCTCTTAAAGTTAACACTCTGATGTGCTTTGGCAGGGTAAGACAAAGGTTGCAGCAGTGAAGTTAAAGACTGCGACTTCACCTCTCGAGTCGTTTGTTGTGCGCAGGCATTGCTGCTAAGCAGTAACCCTAGAGCGGGTAAAGGTTGGTAAAAGGCAAATCTGTGCATGAATCTATACCTGTAGCGTCGTACCTAAATAGGCGATAGATAATGCAGTAACCTCTATTACTAAGCCTCTTTAAGACGGTTAGTGGTAGTTAGTAAAGCGAGGGCATGCTTCAAGGTTAATTTTTTGGGGAGGGATAACTTCTTTGACAGTGGTTATCTCACTAAAGACCGCAATAGCAAGGCTTAGTAGGCTTCAAAGTTTAAAAGCCCTATTTGACTATTAATTTTAAACGGTCATTAGCGTGGTGTAAGTGGTATGGGAGTTAACCACAATAATTTGCATCTATATTTATTTGTTACTGACGAATTGTATATTTTATGCTAGAAAGTATGTCATAACATCGGCCATTATCCCAATGGCGATATAACCAAATTAAGTGATGAAATTTGAAAGGTACTGATATGACGATAGGTGTTGGCGGTTCTACCGCAGAGCAAGAATTAGCAAAGCTAGCGGATATGACTCAAGGTGTTGAACCTATTAGTCGCGAAGAGTATCAAGCTCGAATCGCAAAAGCACAGGCGATCATGCAACAGCAAGGTATCGCGGCTATCTACTTAAATGCTGGAACAAACCTCTACTATTACACAGGGACTCGTTGGTACGCCAGTGAGCGTATGGTTGGGGCTATTTTACCTGCTACTGGCGAGCTTGAGTACATAGCGCCTGCGTTTGAGGTTGATACCTTAAATGGTTATATGGTCATTGGTGGCAAAGTAAATACGTGGCAAGAAGATGAGAGCCCATTTGCATTATTCGGTAACGTATTAGCGAACATGGGGATTACCTCAGGTGATATCGGTATTGATGAGTCAGCGGCTTTCTTTATTTTTGATGGCGTGCGCCAAGCGCATCCGCAGTTTAACTATGTCAATGCTAAGCCGGTGACTGCGGGTTGCCGTATGATTAAATCAGCGGTTGAATTGAGCTTGTTACAGCGCGCTAAAGACATGACATTAGAAGTGCATAAAGCTGTTGCGCGTATTTTGCATGAAGGGATCACTACGAGTGAAGTGGAAGCCTTTATTAATGCTGCGCATATTAAAGTGGGTATTCCAGCGGGATCATATTTTTGTATTGTGTTGTTTGGTGAAGACAGCGCTTATCCGCATGGGGTTAAGTCGCCTAAAGTACTTGAGCTTAACGACACCGTATTAATTGATACGGGTTGTCAACTACATGGTTATAACTCAGATATTACCCGTACTTATGTGTTCGGTGAGCCTAGCCCTCGCCAACGTGAGTTGTGGCAATTAGAACAAGCATCGCAGATAGCGGGGTTTGAGGCAGCTCAAATAGGTGCAACTTGTGCCAGTGTGGATCGCGCTGCCCGTGATGTACTTGAAGCTGCAGGTTTTGGCCCTGGCTATGATGTACCGGGTCTGCCGCATCGTACCGGCCACGGTGTGGGTCTAGATATCCATGAATGGCCGTATTTAGTACTAAACGATCACACTCCGCTTGAAGCGGGCATGTGTTTCAGTAATGAACCCATGTTATGTGTACCGGGAGAGTTCGGCGTGCGTCATGAAGATCATTTCTATATGACAGAGCAAGGTCCTGTTTGGTTTACCAAACCTGCACATTCTATCGATGATCCATTTGGTTACCAAGCTTAGTACTTGAAATGCCTCGTTGTTAATAACGGGATTTCTATGGCTATAGACACGATTGCCTCTACTTAATGAAAAGCCCGAATGGTTAACCATTCGGGCTTTGTTTTTATAAAATAGTCAAAAGGATATTAATCGATACTGATCAGCTCGACATCAAAGATTAAAGTTGAACCACCGCCAATTTTCCCCGCACTACGGTTACCGTAGGCAAGTTCACTTGGAATAAAGAAACGGGTTTTTTCGCCAACAACCATAAGTTGAACCCCTTCGGTCCAACCTTTAATCACACGATTAAGCGGAAATGCAATTGGCTCTCCGCGCTCAACTGAACTGTCAAATACAGTGCCATCAATTAAGGTGCCATGATAATGCACAGTCACAGTGTCACTGGCTTTAGGGTGTACCGAACCTGTTCCTGGCTCTAATACTTGATATTGCAGACCAGATGCAGTGGTTATCACACCGTCTTTTAGTTTGTTTTCAGCTAAAAAAGCACTGCCGATGGCGATATTCTCTTTAGCCGCTTTTTGATTGTTCATCGAGGTAAAAAAGTAAAAAACAACACACGCAATCACTACAACAGCTAAAACTACTTTCATTTTTGATACACCTTGTTTTGATTTTAGCTATCTATGATAGCGAATCGTTGTCAGTGGGTAAATGTTCGAGTAACTCATAAAAAACAGCTTCTGCATTGCCTCTCTTTTCAGTGTTATGGATTAAATAAGTAATAAAAACAATAAGAAATAAACGATCAATAAGTGTTACTTATAATGTTTATTGTTGCGGCCGATATGGTTATGTAATCAGTTTGGGCTACTATGCGCGGTTGTACTGCGCATTTGTTACATATCGTTATCAAGGAATAAGCCATGTTTAAACTGAGTTCAATCGGAAGAGTCGCATTTTTCATGTCGACTCTGCTATGTCTGCCTTTTATGCGGGCTCATGCAGCACAACTTGATGACGTAGCACACGTAGCAGACGTAGAAGCGGTAAAACAGTTTCAACCCTATTTTTATCTGGGGGCAAAGGTTGGCCAGATGCATTATCAAAACGCCTGTGAAAGCTGGAGCATAACTTGCGATGGTAATGATGTGGGTTTTGGGGCTTATGCAGGTTATCAAGCTTGGCAATTCCTAGGTTTTGAGACTGCATATCTCGACCTTGGTGAAGCCGTTGCCAACTATTCGGAAAGCGGTGTAAATAATACTTATACCGGCAGTATGAAGGGCTGGGAGCTCTCTGCCGTGACACGATTTAGCTTAAGCGAAAACCTTGAACTATTTGCAAAGGCGGGCAGTTTCTATTGGGATGGTGATAACCGTGGGCCTAATAGCTATCAATCAGATTCGGATTGGGCTCCTATGTTAGGAGCTGGGATTGAATATAAGCTATCACCGTCATGGAGCGCACGACTCGAATATCAATATGTTGATAGCCTTGGCAGCGAGTTGATTGGTGGCAGCAATGGTCACCTAACCACTTTAGGTATTAGCTATCGCTTTGGTCAAAGCTCTAACAAAACCCAATCACCAGTTACAGAGACGTCGTTGAGCTTAACTGAGCAAACTCCTCCAGTAACACCTAAACCTGTGGTGTTACCCGCAATCACTGTTGTCAGTTTATTTGATTTTGATAGTAGTGAACTAACCAATGCGGATGCGTTAACACCTGTGATTGAAAGATTAAGCCAATTTCCTGCATCGATTGTCAACATTAAGGGCTATACCGACTCAAAAGGCAGTGATGATTACAATCTAGCGTTATCTTGGCGTAGGGCGCAAGCTGTGGCGGACTACTTAATTACAGCGGGGATAAAAGCTGAACAAATTGAGGTTCACGGTTATGGTGAACTGGCACCCGTCATGAAAAATGATACTGCTTCACATCGGCATCAGAATCGCCGAGTCCTAGTACATATTCAATCAACGACATCAGCAATGAAGCCGGAGATCTAAGCATGTCGATATTTAAACAACTACAGCGTAATCTCATTTTATTTACGTTATTGATTTTAGCCGGTTGTGGTGGCGATGATGATGGTTTTCCTACCGGTGCCTGCGGCGGACCTGATAACCCTTGCCCTGCATATGCTGTTGCCCTTGATATTACTCCAAACAATAGTGTGATAGCGGTAAGTACTCATCAAGTTTATAAAGCCATCGCAACATACAGTGATGGTGCAAGCAAAGATGTCACTCAACAAGTCAGCTGGACGAGCAGTGAGCCAGATTTGGCTAGCATTTCTGCTGCTGGTATCGCGCAGGGCAGCTTAGCTGGAGAGGTACAGATAACGGCAACGCTTAATCCTTTGCAAGAAGGGGGCAGTGTATTAACCGATTCAGCGACACTTAGGGTGACAGATGCCGCGCTAACGGCATTGAATATTGAACCCGCTCAGGCTCAGATATTGGTTGGAATGACCCAGAACTATCGAGCCTTAGCTTTATTTGCTGATGGTCATCAACAAGATGTGACTAATGAGGCAAGTTGGACAAGTTTAAACGCCGATATCGCAACACTAGAAAGCACTGGAGAGAATGTTGCTATAGCAACCGGTCTTGCGGTTGGCGTTACACAAGTAAAAGCACTGTTTTCTACTCAAGAAGCATTGGCAACACTGGTTGTGCTTGCGACTAAGCCTAGCAGGTTATTGATAAGCCCGCTTGATGAGGCAATTCCTAATGGCACGAGTTTACAGTACCAAGCACACCTAATTTTAGAAGATGGCTTAAGTATTGATGTCACAAAGCAGTCAATTTGGCGCAGTGCCGCTGTTGATATTGCAACTATTGATGAACAAGGTTTTTTAGTTGCTAAGTCGCTAGGTCAGACTCAAGTACAAGCAACCCTTGCTTTTGCTGGTGCAAGTTTATCGGATAGCACAGGTTTAACGGTCGAGGATGCTAAGGTCAGTAATTTGGTTGTCACTCCAACTCAAAGTACTGTGCCGCTTGGCACCAAAGGCAGCTATGTTGCTACCGCTTATTTTTCCGATGGTCAGGTAAAAGACGTAAGCCGTGAAGCAGTTTGGTCGGCATCTCAGGCTGAAGTGCTCGACATTGTTGCACAAGGACAAAATGCTGGTGATGCAATAGCTATAGCGGTCGGTACCTCAAACATTAGTGCTCGTTATCAAGCGCAAGATGCAGATGCATTGATAGAAGTGACCGATGCCGTAATCACCTCACTGCAGATCTCACCAATCAATACTCAAGTGCCTGCTGGTGCAAGAGTGCAATATCATGCCTATGCAAGCTTCAGTGATGGCAGTACAAAAGATGTTACCGCTCAGGGCTATTGGCAAAGTAGCCAGCCACAAATAGCCTCTATAGGCATAACCGCTGAAAATGCGGGTTTTGCTGATACTTACTTAGCTGGTGTTACTGACATTCGCTTTGATTATCTAGGGCTAAGTCAATCTACTGAGCTAACTGTTACTGAAGCAAAGGTTGTTGAATTACAGATCTCACCGATTGATTTGCAAGTGCCGGTCGGCACCCAAGGCCAGTATAGTGCAACGGCTTACTATTCTGATGGCCATAGTGATGATGTGACTCAGCAAGCGAGTTGGTTGTCGGGTAATCGACAGCTTGTCAGTATTGTCAATTCTGGTGCAGATGGCGGTTATGCAAGCGCGTTAGCAGAGGGGCGAGTCGCGATCTCTGCCACCTATGCGGGGGTGAGTTCAGCTGTTCTAGAAGCGGGAGCTGAGACTGTCGCATCAGCAACGGTCAGCAGTGAAACAACAGTAAAAGTGACTCCTGCCGTTTTACAAAGACTTATTATTTCACCCGTTAGCGCAAGTGTCGCTGCAGGCAATATTCAGGACTATCAACTGTTCGCATTATTTTCAGATGGCAGCAGTAAAGAGGTAACAGCTTATGCTTATTGGCAAACCAGCGATACTAATACAGCCACTATCGATACTTTTGGTGTTGCTCACAGCTTAACCGAAGGCCGGGTAAATATCGTTGCTAGTTATTTGGGGATGCAGGCGATTGCTGAGTTAACCGTGACCGATGCCGTTATCACTCAATTGCAGGTTTCACCTGTAGATAGCTCAATTGCACTAGGTTATAAGCAAAAGCTTGTAGCAACGGCTTATTACTCTGATGGTCATAGCAGTGACGTCTCTAGCTTAGCGAATTGGAATTCACTGTCTCCGTCCATCGTGCAAGTTAACACTATTGGTCTTGCCGAAGGTGTTACTGAAGGAAGCGCAACTGTAGAGGCTAGCTATCAAGGCATGCAGGCAAGTGCTAATGTCAATGTGACCAGTGCAGTACTTGAGTCAGTGACAATAACACCGGTAACAGCCACCATCGCAGCGGGCAATACTCAACAATATCGATTGTTTGGCATATTCTCTGATGGCAGCCATAAAGAGTTAACCCATGTGGCAAGTTGGCAATCAAGTCGCTTAGGTGTTGCAACGATAGATAAACATGGCCTAGCACAAAGTTATCAGCAGGGAGATACTCAGATTAAGGCCAGCTATATCGGCGTATCTGCTATTGCCGAACTTAAGGTGACAGATGCTGTCGTTACTGGCCTTCAAGTTTCTCCTGCAAATGTGTCAGTGCCATTGGGAACCACAGGGCAGTATCGCGCCGATGCATTTTATTCCGATGGACACACTAGTGATGTCACTCATCTTGCGACTTGGCGTGTTAGTGACCCAAGTTTAGTCAATATTACCGCAACTGGCGCTACGGCAGGTTTTGCACAAGCCATTGCGTTAGGGATAACCAAAGTACAAGCTGAATTTGCAGGACTGAGTGATAAAGTCGATGTGACAGTGACCGACGCCATACTCGAGAAGCTGGTGATTTCGCCGGTTTATAGCAGCATTGCTGCGGGGCTTCGTCAGCCCTATCAGGCGACAGGCGTGTTTTCAGATGGCAGTAGTAAACGGCTTACCGAACTAGTTAGTTGGAATAGCTCCGATAGCGATATCGCCACACTAGATCGTTTTGGAGTCGCTCAAAGCTATAGGTCGGGCAATATTCAGGTCAGTGCTAGTTACATAGGTTTTAACGCAACAGCAGAGCTGAAGGTAACAGATGCACAGCTGAGCTATATTCGTGTAACTCCCACTTTTGCCAGTGTGCCCTTAGGGACTTCAGGCCAATTCAATGCTCGTGCTTTTTATACCGATAATCGCTCTGAAGATATCACTGAAGTGGCGACTTGGCGTTCTAATGATGACGCCATAGTGCATATCGGCACTGGAGCTGAAAGTAGTGGTTTTGCTAGCGCGATGGGACTCGGGCAAACAGAAGTTACAGCGCAATATTTGACGGCAATCGATAGCGCGGTTGTTCAAGTTACGCCCGCGGAATTAGTTGAATTAACCCTGTCTCCGGTCGATGCGTCGATTGCAGCGGGGCTTGATCAAGCATACCAAGCTTATGCTCGCTTTACTGATGGTAGCAACAAAGAGGTGACACTGGAATCGAGTTGGCAGAGTAGCGAGACCGATATTGCTACCATAGACTCACAAGGTGTTGCCCATACTTTGCTATCGGGTCGCACCGAGATCCAAGCGAGTTATCAGTCACTCGTTGCTAAGGCCTCGTTGCTCGTCACAGAACCTGCTTTAGTGGATCTGCAAGTTACCCCTGTCAGTTCAACGATAAATATTAATGAAAGCCAGCAGTATGTTGCGAGGGCATTCTACTCTGACGGCTATTCAAATGATGTATCGACAGTATCAACATGGAGTTTGGCTGATGACTCAATAGCCCACATTGTTCCATCTGGGCGCTCTGCAGGGCAGGTTACTGGTGATAGTCAAGGTCAGACGTTTGTAACAGCGCGTTACTCAGGTATTGAGGCCCAAGCTCAACTCAAGGTTAGCGATTTTGAGTACTTAGGTGTGCAAGTGGAGCCTGCGGATACCTATGTTATTGTTAATAAAACGACCCAATTACAGGCGTTTGCGATTTATAGAAATAGTAGTGGGACAATAACTCAAAAAGAGGTTACAAACGTTAGTGACTGGCGAGGCGGTGATGCGAGTAAAGTCTCTATTGATAATAATGGTGTTGCATACGGCATAGAGTCTGGAATCACAGATACCTTTGCAATATATCAAGGTGTTCAAGGGCAAGGGAGGATCAATGTCCTTGATAGTGAGCTGCTAGGGTTAACGGTGACTCCTGATAATTTATCGGCGCCGATAGGTACTCAGGGACGCTATAAAGCGGTAGCAACTTTTATCGATAGACCTGCTCAAGATGTCACTGAGTTAGCGACTTGGACTTCGAGCCAGTCAGATGTGGTACACATCGTCACCTCAGGTAAAGATGGCGGTATTGCAACCGCAAGGGCTATCGGTATGAGTGAGATCACGGCTCAATTTGAGGGCGTCGTAGATAGTGTCAGTGCTCAAGTTACCGCGGCTGTGATAGAGCGGATAGAGATCACTCCTCGAGTAGATACGGTTTTTTCTGAAAATATACAGCAGTTTTATGCGAATGCTTATTTCTCTGATGGCAGTGTAGTTGATATTACCTTAGATGCTGATTGGAAAAGTGACGATCCTTATACAATATCAATCGAAACAGGCAACGCTCGAGCAGGTGAAGCGATGGGAGTCAGCCTTGAAGGTGCCACTAGCATATCGGCATCATATGCAGGACTTAGCGATAGTTTGTTGTTAAATGTTAAGCCTAATGTTGCAGAGCGAGTCGAGATTATTCCAAATAACCTGACCCTCAAAAATGGAGACTATCAAACTGTGCAGGTGATGGTAACTTATAGCAATGGGGATGTGGTTGACTACGCTAAATATGTCAATTGGAGTTCAACAGATGATAATGTCGCTTATGGTCATAGAGATACGATTAACGCTATAGGCGTTGGTACAGCCACAGTGACAGCAACTATGGGAACGGTATCGGGCTCAGCTGAAGTAACGGTGACGCCCTAATTGCTAATTAGTTGATAAAAGAGTAGATAGCGCTCTATTAATTCTAAAAAATGCAGCCGATTTAGGCTGCGCTTTTCTTATCGCTTTAGTTCTGCTCTATATTCTACTATGGGCGAGATAGAGCGTGGCGAGGTTGATGGCTATCACTAACCATAAAATCAATTTGAAGCGACCTTTAGCTGATTTGTGCCTCAGCCATTGCTGAGCCAACAGGGCGCCGGGCCAGCCACCAATTAAACTTAGTAATTGCAACTTAAACTCGCTCACTCGCCACCGCTGTTTGCGAGCTGCGCGCTTATCCCAAGCGTAAGTAATAAAGGTGACTAGACTCATAATGATAAAATAGAGCAGTAGCCACAGAGGAATATGTTGCATCAAGTAGGCAATAGCTAACCCCACGACAAAGCTTAGTGCTATCGTGACATTGAAGCGACTTGATGCAGGAGCTATTTTCCGGCTTGCTTTTCCCCTGCCGCCACTGATTAGCCGAGCTTTTTCGGCGCGCCACTTTCCTTGTTTGTCTTTAACTTTATGAAATTGGACTCGAAGGCCCGCTTGAGGCCGTCGACTGTCATTAGCTAATGCGGAAATGTGCAAAAATACTTGCTGCTTCTGCCCAAGGATTTGGATAAAGCCAAAGCCTCTGGTGTCATCCCAACTGTCGATTTCGCCTACTATTACATCGTTCTGTACTGCTTGCTTCATAGAGGGTTTAGTTTTGCTGGTTACCGATGTCATTCTGAGAGGTATTGAGTGTTAGCAAGACTCCTCAGCGCAGCACTCTTCTTGTAAGAACTGGATGAGACCTTCTAAGCAGTCAAATTGCGGAATACAGTGTAATACCCGCCCCTCACGATGTTGCTTTACTAATCCTGCTGACATCAAACTTGATAAGTGGTGGGATAAGGTTGAGTTTGGGATCTGTAGACTCTCTTGTAAGTGACCGACAGGTAAACCTTTATGGCCAGCTTTTACTAGACATCTAAATAAAGTTAGTCGAGTTGGGTGACCTAACTCTTTTAGGGCTTTTGCAGCAATTTCGGTGTTCATAAGCTTACTCATAAATGTTTCTGTATTATTCGAAATAATAGCAGGGTTGTGCTAGCCGACAAGCGTTATTTATGTCTGCAGAGCAATTCTACCTTAATTAATGTTTGCTTGGCTTTTCAGAGATCCACAGTTTAATTGTACCTTGTACTACAACCACTCCATTTGTGTCATAAGCCGTTACGGGTACGAGCATATCACCCGCAACCCATTGCTCAGGTTTTACTTCGGCAACACAAGTGATATCACTACCCGCTTTGGCGGTGTAGTCGACGCTCATGCCTTTAGGGATCCATCTTAAGTGATGAGGAATTGAAGCTTCGGCCATCACTCCCATAGCCATTTCAAGTCCATTACAGATGGCGATAACATGCACAGTTTGAATATGGTTGTGTACAGCTTTACGTTTTTTTATTTGGCAAACGCAGCGATTCACATTTAATTCACTAATGATAGGTTTTACTGTACTGAAATAAGGCGCCATTCGGCTAACCATTATTGAAAAAATCTTATTACCAAAGGGCAGACGGCTAACACGATTATAGAGTGACATGACTTTGGTGGGCTTATTATTAGTATAACTATGGCTCATCTCTACTTGTCCTTATGTGTTTGCTTATGACAGTTAGCTTTTGTTGTGTTTACGACTAAATTAACCGTAAACTCTTAACTGGTCGGATGAGGTTAACATTGAATTAACATTAATTACTAGTGTCGATTAATCTATGTACAGAAAATTAAACTGCATTTCATTTCGTTTTGCGGTGAGTGGCACGTATAATTTCGACCGGTAAAAAACATCTCAGTAAATTAAGGATTAAAGTGAATTATTTAAAGACCTACCTAAAAGGGATGGCTATGGGAGCGGCAGACGTTGTTCCTGGTGTTTCGGGGGGCACAATTGCCTTTATTACCGGTATTTTGGATCCGCTATTAGAGAGTATTAAAAAGATTAGACCTTCGCTTGTCGGTGTTATTAAAGAAAAAGGCATTAAAGCGGCCTTTATGCATATTAATGGCCCATTTTTAATTTGCGTATTTGGTGGCATATTGACCAGTATTTTTACACTGGCAAAATTAATTACCTATTTACTCGAGACTCACCCTATTCCTGTTTGGTCATTCTTTTTTGGCTTGATCGTAATATCAGTGATCCATATGTTGAAGCAAGTTAAAGGCTTTAGCTTTGCGCGCTTAGGGTTGTTCGCTGTCGGAGTCGCGTTCGCGTGGGGTATTACCATGCTTAATCCGATTGCAGTTGAAATGACTTACCTGAATGTATTTTTAGGTGGATGTATCGCGATAACTGCGATGATCTTACCGGGGATTTCTGGCAGCTTTATTTTGTTGCTGCTAGGTCTTTATACACCAGTAATCGGTGCAGTAAAGAATTTAGAATTGGGTATTATCGTTACTTTTGCCGCAGGTGCTGCTATCGGTATCTTGAGTTTTAGCCACGTACTTTCTGCGCTACTGAGAAAATATCACGATGCAACCTTAGTGTTTTTAACCGGCTTAATGCTAGGCACACTTGGCAAAATCTGGCCTTGGAAAGAAGTGCTGACATTCCGCGAAAACTCTAAAGGTGAAATGGTGCCACTTGATGAGCGGGTGTTATCACCTATGCAGTATGAGCAAATAACTGGTCAACCATCACTGCTGCTATATGCGGTTATCGCCATGTTAGCTGGCATCTTTTTGGTTTGGGGCTTAGAGCGATTTGCCAATAAAAACCGTTAATTTTCTTGTGAAGTAATCAATTTTTTGTCTAAAACGCCAGCTCAATAGCTGGCGTTTTTTTTGTTTAAATTATCAATGAAAATAGTTGGATTTAAGGATAAATTAAAAACTTGTACAAAAAAATGATCCTTGTACAAGTATAGCGCGTAATGAACAGTCAATTAGGGAGTATGACTATGAGCCAATTTAATCCAGAACGAATCCAAATAGGAATAAGTGCTTGTTTGTTAGGTGAGAAAGTCCGTTTCGATGGCGGCCACAAAGCATCAAGTTATTGCCGCAAAGAGATTGCAGAGCATTTCGACTATGTACCAGTTTGCCCGGAAATGGCGATTGGTATGGGGGCTCCGCGTAAATCAATTCGCCTAGAGAAAGATGGCGATATCATTTTTGTGAAAAGTGCCGATGGTTCAGTAGATGTAACCGACAAACTCAATGAGTTTAGCGATAAAAAAGTAGCGCAACTTGATTTTTTAGGCGGCTATATTTTATGTGCTAAATCGCCGACCTGCGGAATGGAGCGTGTCACCGAGTATAAGTATGGCACTAACAACGGTTGGAAGTCTGGTATAGGGGTTTACGCACGCAAGTTGATGGAGCGATACCCACTGCTTCCAGTTGAAGAGGAAGGGCGTTTACATGACTTGCCTATTCGGGAGAACTTCTTTACCCGTGTTTATGCATACCATGATTGGCATATGCTCAAGGCGTCGGGCTTTACTAAGAGTAATATCTTAGATTTTCATGCCCGCTATAAGTATATGCTAATGGCTCATAATCCAAAGCTATACCGAGAGCTAGGGCCAAAGCTAGCAGATATGAGTGGCGATTTAGAAAAAATTGCCGACACTTACTTTACTCATTTTATGCAGATCTTAAAGATTAAAGCGACCCGAAAAAATCACACTAGTGCGCTGCAACATATACAAGGTTACTTTAAGAAGCATCTGTCGAGTGAGCAAAAGTCAGAGTTAGCTGAGTCAATATTGAAATATAACCAAGGTTTGCAGCCAATCCTTGTGCCTATTACCTTGATCAATCATTACTTACGTGAATTTCCAACACCTTATATTGCCAATCAAGTCTATTTAAACCCGCATCCGCAAGAGCTCAAATTGCGTTATGCCTATTAGTCAGTGTTTAACAATATTGACACTTGGTTTGGCTTAATAAGGGGGCTAAATGAGTAATGCTAAAACAGTGACTGAAGAACGCTGGGTTTCCATCGGTGATGCTGCAGAGCTTACTGGCGTGAACCCTGTGACATTGCGAGCGTGGCAGCGACGCTTTGGGTTAGTGACTCCGAAACGAACGGCAAAAGGTCATCGCTTGTATGGTCGTGAGCATTTAGCGCAAATAGAAGAGATCCTTTATTGGCTAAATAAGGGGGTGGCGATAAGCAAAATCAAACCTTTATTAGCAGATAAAGAGTTGGCCATTGCTGATAGCCAAGCGCTGAAAGTAACTGCATCAGAGCAAGCAGATTTGTGGCAGCAGCATATAAACCAACTTAATCAAAAGGTTATTAATTTTAATTCGCAAGGATTAAATGACAGCCTTAAGCAACTTTCAAGTTTGTATCCATTTTCTATTTTGCTGAACAAGCTTTATTGGCCTTGGTTGCGGTGCGTAGACAGCATACTCGAACAGCGTTTAGATGGTGCAGTGATCGAGTCTTGGCTTGTTGATGAGCTGGCATTTTATATTGCCCAAAAACGTCGCTTCGATAAGAAGGGGACGCCTAAATCTCCTATAAAGCCTGCGTTATTGGTGGCGCTTGAGCGCACAGACAAATGGTCCCCTTTGCTATTATCGGCAGAGTTAAGTTCCTATGGCGTCGAGCATCAACTGATAAGGCTCACCGATATTAAGTTGCTGTATTTGTTAGTGCATAGACTCAACATACGTCAGCTGTTTATCGCACCCCATGTACAATCTAGCGCGGCAGACATTCGTCAATATCAAGCTTTGCTGCAGCAGCTTTCTCAGCCTGCACCTCAAGACAATCAAAGCTTAGCCGAGGCGACTGAGTTGCAAGTGGTAAACGTTCATTTTGTCGGTATTCACGCAAATACCGTTAATCAGCAACTCGGACGCCAACGTGATTCTGTCGCTGAGTTATTGAGAAGTGAAGGTGCAATTGAGACTGACGAGCACCACGGGGGTAACAATGTCTAGGGAACAACAAAGTCACAATAGTCTGATGTGGTTTCGTCAAGATCTACGCTTACAAGATAATCAGGCTTTAGTTGCTGCTTGTGAGCATGCGCAGCAATTAAGCCTGAGGGGAGGGGAGCAGGCTAGCGGTAAAGTACGAGCGCTATTTTTTGCCACTCCCAAGCAATGGCAGCAACATGATGTCGCCCCAATACAGATAGATTTCATTGAAAGGCAGTTAAATGTTATCGCTCATGAGTTGGCTGAGCTCGGCATACCGTTTGATGTCATCCATGTTGCTGACTTTGACGAAGTGCCTGCGCTGTTAGCGCAATATCTCGACTATTGGCAAATAGAGCAAGTGTTTGCCAGTAGCGAACCTGAGTTTAATGAGCGTCAACGTGATAGAAAGGTGCTCGCCAGCGGGATCAAGCTCAAGCTGTTTAGCCAGCACTGCTACCTTACCCCCCTATCTGTGCGTAATCTAGCGGGTGATATGTATAAGGTGTTTACGCCTTTTGCTAAAAAGTGGCGTGATATTGCGAAGCAAACTCCAGTCAGCACAGTTGCAAAACCTACAGCGGTCGCTGAGCCTTTACCATTGCCGAGTGCAATAGAACTACGCTATCAAAAGCGCTGCAGCGATGGTTGGCAGGTAGGTGAGGCTGCGGCACATAAACAGTTACGTCAGTTTGCTAGGAGTAAAGTTTATGATTATCAAGCTGTACGTGACTTTCCTGCTATTGATGGCACCAGCCAAATTTCTGCCTATCTTGCTATCGGTATATTAAGTCCTGCGCAATGTTTGCAAGCGTTACTTGGCTATTATCCAGAAGCGCTGGTAGATGATGATAGCCCCGGTCGATGTTGGCTAAATGAGTTGATTTGGCGAGAGTTTTATCGGCATCTATTGATTGCTTTTCCAAGCTTATCCAAGGGAGCAAACTTTAATCGGTTAGCCGATCATGTTGCTTGGCGTAATGATCCACAAGAGTTTCAAGCTTGGTGTGAAGGTCGCACGGGTTATCCCTTGGTAGATGCGGCTATGCGTCAGCTAAATCAAACGGGCTGGATGCATAACCGATTACGCATGGTGACAGCGAGTTTTTTAACTAAGCACTTATTAGTTGATTGGCGTTGGGGCGAGCGTTACTTCAAACAAAACCTTATTGATGGTGATTTAGCAGCGAATAACGGCGGTTGGCAATGGTCTGCTGGAACTGGTTGTGATGCTCAGCCCTATTTTAGAGTGTTTAACCCTATATCTCAGTGTGAGAAGTTTGATCCTACAGGGGAGTTCATCCGTAAGTATCTACCAGAGCTGGATGGAGTGGATTTAAAGTTAATTCATAAACTTAAAATACCCTTTCAAGCTCAGCTTTTCGGTTGCGTAAGCTATTTTTCACCTATAGTTGAGCATAAGTTCGCAAGAAGCAGAGCCATTGCTCAATTGTCTGTTATGAAACGAGGTGCGACAACATCTCAAGCAACCGCTAACAACTCATCTCAACGAGTGCAGCAGACAAATACAGTCAACGCCTAGGCGGACTTAGATAAGGAGATTTTTGGATGACAGTGAATGTTGATGTATTACCGTCTCAAGTGTCGGCAGATGATGCTGTAGGTGTTGAGCATGCGTTAGTAGAGCGCTTCGTATCTTTATATCAACGATTGAATAAAGACAACTTACATCTGCTATCAGAGATCTACAGTGAAGACATTGAGTTTAGTGATCCCCTGCATCAGGTCTCAGGTTTACCAGCGTTGACTCAATACTTCGCTGCAATGTATCACAACGTTGCTTCAATTAAATTCGACATTCATCAGGTTATTCACGCTCAAGGTGCTGCCACGTTGCAGTGGACGATGACTTTCACTCACGGCAAATTAAATGGTGGGCAGCCGATAAGCCTTGAGGGCGTGAGCATGTTAGCGTTAAAAGACAAAGTTTATCGCCATCAAGACTTTTTTGATCTAGGCAGTATGTTATATGAACACATCCCGCTAATTGGAAGCTTGGTGAAGCGAATAAAAGCGAGGGCTTCACAATGAACACTTGCGCTAAACGTGTGTTAATAACTGGCGCTAGTTCAGGCATTGGTTTGCAATTGGCTCAAGATTACCTTGCAGATGGCTGGCAGGTGTATGCCTGTGGTCGTAACCCGCAAGCTTTGTCGCAATTAGCTGGCGCTGAAAGGCTGTTATTTGATGTCACTGATAATGAGCAAGTGCAGGCGCAAGCAAAAGCGTTAACTGCAAAAGGCGTTAACAGCTTTGACTTAGTGATATTGAATGCAGGAAGCTGCGAATATATCGACGACGCAAAACAGTTTGATGCAGAGCTGTTTGAGCGAGTGATCCGTACTAATTTAATCGCCATGGGCTATTGTTTGGCGGCATTTACGCCACTCATTAAAGCTGGTGGTCGTTTAGGCTTAATGGGGTCAAGTGCAGTGTATTTACCCTTCCCTAGAGCTGAGGCTTATGGTGCATCAAAAGCCGGTGTGCAATATTTAGCAAGCAGTTTAGCCATTGATTTGAAGCCTCACAATATTGGGGTCAGTGTGATTTGTCCTGGCTTTGTTAAAACCCCCTTAACCGATAAAAATGACTTTGCGATGCCGATGCGCCTGAGCAGTGAACAGGCCTCAAACGCTATTCGTCAAGGCTTAGCCAAAGGCGTTCGAGAGATCCATTTCCCTAAACGTTTTACATTGTTACTTAAATTGATCTCGCTGTTGCCGTTTAGTTGGTGGCAGCGAATTAATCAACCAAAGGCTGTGCAGGCAAATAGCGACTCTCAACAGCTAAAAGCTGCAAAGCCAAGCCCGCAAGCTCAAGATAATCACCAAAAACATCAGCCAGAAGAAGCGAATAAGGTGTCTCAATGAATATGGTCGAAAACAATAAGCAGCGTAAACGGATCGCAATCGTCGGTACAGGCATCTCTGGCTTGACTTGCGCGCATATTTTGTCGCAAAAGCATGAGGTAACCGTATTCGAAGCTAATGATTATATTGGCGGTCACACAGCAACAGTTGATGTTAACGTGGAGGGAAAAGATTACGCTATCGATACTGGTTTTATCGTATTTAACGACCGAACTTATCCTAGATTTGAACAGTTACTGGCTAGGCTTAATGTTAAACCATTAGCGACCGAAATGAGCTTTAGTGTGCATAACGCCATTACCGGACTGGAATACAATGGCAACACCATATCTAGCCTGTTTGCGCAGAAACGCAACCTATTTAGACCGAAGTTTTGGTCGCTTATTTTAGAAATTTTACGTTTTAATAAACTGTGTAAGCAAGCCTTTGCTGATGACAAGTATGAGTTTCAAACCTTAGGAGAGTTGTTGGATAGAAAAGGTTTTAGCGACTTTTTCAGTCAGCATTACATTTTGCCTATGGGCGCCGCGATTTGGTCTTCGAGCATTGATGATATGCGCGCGTTTTCGTTGCGCTTTTTTATCCAGTTTTTCCAAAATCACGGACTGTTGAACATAGCTGATAGGCCGCAGTGGTATGTGCTTCAAGGTGGTTCTCGTAGTTATATTCCCGATCTAATTGCACCGTTTAAAGAGCAAATACAGCTCAATAGCCCTGTCACGGCGATAACGCGCGAAAATGATGCCGTGCAACTGCAAGTTAACGCAGGTGAGTGGCAAGAGTTTGATGAAGTGGTCTTGGCTTGTCATAGCGACCAAGCGTTAGCAATGCTAAATGATGCCAGCAAGAATGAGCAAAATGTATTAGGAAAGCTTGCCTACCAAAATAATGAAGTTGTACTGCACACTGACGAGAACTTAATGCCTCAGCGTCCTGCTGCATGGGCTAGCTGGAATTACCGCTTAGATGGCGACACCGCCAAGCAAGCTTCTGTTACTTACAATATGAATATTTTGCAGCGTTTACCTGCTAATGCACCAACATTTTGTGTGACATTAAATCAATCAGAGTTGATCTCACCTAGCAAGGTATTACGTACATTTAACTATGCGCACCCAGTTTTCAACGAAGACAGTATGCAAGCACAGTCACAGCGCGATTTAATTTCAGGTGTCAAGCATACTCATTTCGCTGGAGCTTATTGGTATAACGGATTCCATGAAGATGGAGTGCACAGTGCATTTGATGTATGTGAAGCATTCGGGATGCGCCTATGAGTCGTGCACCGCTAGATACAGACGAGTTTATAAGCGGTGTTTATATTGGCAATGTCGCTCACAAGCGCTATCAGCCAAGTAAGCATGCGTTTAATTACTCGATGGTAATGTTAGGTATAGATCTCGATGAGCTAGAACGATTAGAAACGGTCAGTCGGGTGTTTTCGTCAAAGCGTTTAGCACCGCTTAGGTTTAAGCAGACAGATTATCTATCTCAGGATGCAGATACACTCGCGGATGATTTAAAAACCCGAGTCTTGCTTAAAGTTAAACTGCTAGGCGGTTTTGAAGCTTGCAACCGCGTGGTGTTTGTTGGTCAAGTGCGCCATTTTGGCATCTATTTTAGTCCGATAAATTGCTTTTTTTGTTATCAAAATGATGAGCCCAAATACTTACTTGCAGAAGTAAGCAATACACCATGGAATGAGCGCCATTATTATTTGGTTGATCTTGAAAATACTCAACCAACACAGAAGGCCTTTCATGTTTCACCGTTTATGGACTTAAACATGAAATATATCTGGCGGGTGACGGCACCTGCGGCAAAAGTCAGAGTTGGTATTGAAAATCGCAGTAGCGAAAAGCTATTCGACGCTAATTTGAGTTTAGTTAAACAACAAATCAGCGGTAAAAGTTTACGAGCCATGCTAGTTAACTTCCCACTAATGACATTAAAGATCGTCCAAGGGATTTATTGGCAAGCATTAAAACTATTTATTAAACGAGTGCCCTTTATTGGTCACCCAGGAAAGCCAGCGGAGAAAATATAATGGAAGATATCACCACAAAACATAATCTGACTGCTGAGCGTTTGCCTGATAGCCTTGCAAGAAAGCTTCTATTGGGTGTACTGCCAGGGTTAGCGCAAGGGCATCTATGCTTGATTGACGGCGATAAAAGCTATGAATTTGGCAGTAAAAAATCTGAGCTACACGCAACCATTGTGGTGCATAACCCGCGCTTTTACCGTCAAGTATTGTTGTCTGGTTCGATTGGGGCTGGCGAGGCGTTTATCCAAGCACATTGGTCAAGCCCAGATCTTACCAAAGTAGTGCAGCTGTTTGCCTGTAACCTACCCTTGCTTGATAAACTGGAACAAAAGTTATCTTGGCTGACCGCACCTTTTAGTCGGGTTGCTCATTTATTGAATCGTAATACCCAAGAGGGATCTAAACGTAATATTTTAGCTCACTATGATTTGGGTAATCAGATGTATGAGCAGTTCTTAGATAAAGACATGCTTTATTCAAGCGCGATCTATCCTCATTGCGGCGCAACGCTAGATGAAGCGCAGCAACATAAACTTAAAACCATTTGTGAGCGTTTAGATTTAAGCCCCGGACAAAGTCTACTGGAAGTGGGGACTGGTTGGGGCGCGTTGGCAATATATGCAGCAAAGCACTATGGCGTAAAAGTGACTACCACAACGATATCCGATGCCCAGTATGAATATGCCAAACAACGGGTTGAACAAGAAGGTTTGCAAGATTCAATCACCTTACTTAAAGATGATTATCGGATTTTAGGCGGTGAATATGATCGGGTGGTATCGATCGAAATGATCGAAGCTGTGGGTCATGAATATCTAGCTGGCTTTTTCAAAAAACTACAAAGTGTACTTAAGCCAAATGGACGCCTGCTGATCCAAGCAATTACTATTGCCGATCAGCGCTATGATAGCTACCGTAAAGGTGCTGACTTTATTCAACGTTACATTTTTCCTGGTGGCTGCTTACCTTCGGTAACGCGCATGTCTAATGAGTTAACTAAGCACACCGATTTCGTCACTTGGTCAGTGGATGATATGGGGCTGGATTACGCCAAAACACTCAAAGATTGGCACGATAACTTTGATGCCGCATTACCAAAAATCAAGGCGCTTGGATACGGAGATGACTTTATCCGCATGTGGAAGTTTTACCTAAGCTATTGCGAGGGGGGCTTTTTAGAAAGAACCACCAGTGCAGTACATTTAGTTGCAGTGCGTCCACAGTATCGTTTGCACCAAACCAATAACACATAGTTGATAGAGGCATCAAACTATGATGATGGCCAAAAGTAACCGATTAACTCAGTCACATTTAGCCCTTATCAATCTGCTTATGTTTCAAGCGGTTTGGTGGCTATCTGTGTTATATCAAAACCAGTCGCTGTGGTTGAGTGTAAGTCTGCTATTGGTGCATTTTGCGATTTCTAGTGATGTGCGCCAAGACGTGAGTTTAATCCTAAAAATTGCATTGTTTGGTTTTGCTTTTGACTGTGTGTTGATGTTTGTTGGTGTGTTTCAGTTCCAGCAATTTCCTTTCTGGCTGCTAGCAATTTGGTGCCACTTTGCTATTTCATTGCGTTATAGCTTGGCTTTCACACAAAAACTGAGCTGGCAAATAAATGCGATTCTTGGTGGTGTATTTGGCTGTTTAAGCTATCTAGCTGGAGCGCGATTTGAAGCGGTCTTGTTACCGCTTGAGTTATTGTCTAGTGCATTGATCCTGTTCTTTGTCTGGCTCGTAATGTTCCCTATGTTTGTTCATGTCAGTCATGCTTAACCCAAAGCCACTGATAGCAAGGGGAGTTTTATCATGGATGTTCAACCGGCCAACTCTCGGCTCTACTTTGACTACGTTAAGACAACGTTGTACGGATTGACAACTGCACTGGCGTTGATAAGTACTGCTGAAGCAAAAATAGTACAAGAGCTTACAGAGCAATTGCCGCAGGCTAACTCTTCGAGTATCAAGTTTGTTGCTCAATCGGCTTCAACGTCTTCATTTGAGCGCAAAGATCCAGTGTTTAAAGAGGTTGGTCGCGGTGAAATGCAGTGGTGGTGGTTTTCGCTTTATCGAGCCAGACTACTTACCTTGGATGGCGATTATAGCTCAGGTGAGTATCCGGTGATGCTCGACATTGAGTATTATCAAGATATTCCTAGCGCTCGTTTGGTTGAGGCGACACTCGATCAATGGCAACACATAGGGGTGAGTGAACAAGATCAACAACAGTGGCTATCAGCTATTAGTGCTGTTTGGCCGGATGTGACTGAGGGAGATAGCTTGTCGCTAAAGGTAATTAGTCCTGACTCGAGCCAATTTTATTTTAATGGCGAACCTTTGGCAGAGCCGTTACCAAAGGGTTTTAGTAACGATTTTCTAGCAATCTGGCTATCGGAACAAACAAGTCGCCCTGAGCTTAGAAAGCAATTATTAGGAGAGCTAGCATGCGACTGTTGAGCACCCTTGTAAACCGAGTCGTAAAACTGCTTTTCGCTGCAGTTGTTTTGTCACTAGTGACTGCATGTTCTAGCTCAGACATTAATGATTATCAGGGGACGACCCCAAATTTAGATCTAAAAACCTTTTTTGATGGCAAGCTGACTGCTCATGGCACAGTTCAGGACTTTAGCGGTAAAGTGACTAGACGTTTTACCGTTGAGATGTTGGCAAGTTGGCAAGGCAATCAAGGTGAGATCAAAGAGTGGTTTGTTTATGACGATGGTGAAAAGCAGATCCGAATTTGGAATATAACCGATCTTGGTAACGGCAATTACACTGGCACGGCCAATGATATTTTAGGTCAAGCTAAGGGACAAGCCGTTGGAATGGCATTGCAATGGCAATATGAAATGTTGCTCCCTGTTGATGACACTGAGTACCAAGTAGCCTTTGACGATTGGATGTTTTTAGTTGACGAAAACACCATTATTAATCGCAGTGACATTATCAAATTTGGTATTACAGTGGCTGAAGTCACTTTAGTGATAAGCAAAGTTAACGATTAACAAAGTGTACGATTTAGGACTTGAGTAGATGTTCACTGTTTTGATTGCTTTGCTAACTACAACTGCTTGCATAGCTGGTGAAATTTAGCTGAGTGCTTTAGCTAATATGGTTTATATCTAATGGAATAGCCAACAAGCAGCAAAAGCCTGAGTAAAGCAATTAAGTCACTACGGTTTCGTAGCAAGACTCACCCTTGCTACGAATTAAGCTTGATTGATTAAGACACTTTTTTACTATTATCAACCTGTTTTTTGTCATAGTATTCAAATGGAAATACATTTCTAATACGTTGAGCGATACCATCACTGACGTTAGCCGAGATATGTAAACGTACTCCATTAAGCTTTTCAGCTCTTACCGTGCAAGTGAGTTTATTTGACTTGGCGATAGCGCGGCACTCTTTGGCAAATTTTTCTGGAATTTTGCCTTTGTGGGAATCGAGTCGCCCCTCTTTAAAGTGCATCTCAAATATCGTTAATCCTTTTTTACCGCTAAAAATAAGCTTATAAATAATAAATACCGCAACAGCAATAAACACAATTTTGAGTAGGGTAGGAGTCATGGATATTCCTTTTCGATTAGTCACTTCTCGGCCTAAACCTAACATACTATTGAGCGTTGATATTTAAAAGGGCTTAGATTGGAATTTTAGCTGTAATCAAGCTAAGTTAGACAAGATTGTAAAATGGATTTCACTGGTAAAGTTAAGGAAAACACTATGTCGATATCTAATGCTGAACGTTGGCTGGAGTTATGCGAAAGGCAAGCTCAGTTAGTTGAAGGGCTTTCTAAAGCGTTTCCAGAGCGTTGCGAGCAACATCATCTGTTGAGTGAAAGTTGGCGAGAACTGGCCGATAAAATTGCCTGCGATAACAAAGGCTTTTGTGATTAAGCACTATAGATAACTAGGTGTGGTCTCGTTTTATTTGTGTATTTTTATAGGTTATTGACGCAATAAACTTGTGAGCCTCAGCGCTGCTGTCAAAAGGGGGATAGGGCATACTGCATAGTTCATCTTATTTGAAATTGCAGTAGGTAAAAAAGTGACCCATTTTGTCGGCAAATATGAAGTTGAGTTCAAATATCGTTTGCAGTCTAAAGCAGATTTTTTAAATCGCCTCAAGCAACTTCCAATAGAAATAAGGCTCGAAGATAACGCTGAATATGATTGTTATTTTGACCTAGCTGATCACGAGCTTAAGCAGCAAGGAAAAAGTGTTTGTATTCGGGAGATGCAGCCTTCAGGAATTAAGTTGTGGATTGTAAAAGGCCCGGAAGCTGACCGCTGTGAAGCTGTTGATATTAATGACGCAGATCGAGCCAAAAGCATGTTGCAAAACATGGGCTATCAATTGGTGCTTGAGTTACGCAAAACCCGCAGTATTTATTTTATTGGGGAGTTTCATGTCACAGTGGATAACCTCGCCGGTATTGGTGATTTTGCCGAACTGGCAATTATGACCGATGATGAATCGGCTCTTGCGCGTTATAAAGCGGAGTTGCTTGAGTTGGCTGCGGAGTTAGGCTTAACTCCAGAGATGCAAGAACATCAATCCTATCGCCAGTTGCAACAAGCTTTGCAAGCTAATGGCCAATCAGCCAGATAACCTGTATCGGTTAGCAATATCAATACGGTTTACTTTAGCATGCACAACAAGCGCTTATTTGTGTTTGCAAGCTATTATTGTGCTCTTCATTCTTTGCCTTGCCTCAAAACCGCTAAACTCTCGCTGAGTGACTAAATGTTTATATGGATTGGTATTATCCCCCTAATAAAAAACCGCCTCTCGGCGGTTTTTTATTAGGGAAGGAAACTAGCTAGGTGAACTTAAAAGGCGTAGCTTGCTGTAGCAAGCACGGTGCCGTCATTTCTCCATGGATCAGAAGAGCCGATGATATTGTCATCACTTAAGTTGGTATCAAGCCAAGCTAGCGACAAACCGACACCGCCAATTTCAGTTGATACGCCAATGGAGTAGTCAACATAGTCTTCTCCCCAATCATAATCAGCGCCGTCACCGTAGCTATAGCCAACGTGAGCATCAATACTCCAGTTTTCGCTGATCTCATAAGAATAATTAAGTTCTGTATAATTTAAAGATACATCAGCATTTGAGTAATCATTGGTGTACCACTGAGCAAGGTGGAAGCCTGCATAGTAAAGGCCTACATTGGCCTCTAAATATCTCGTGCTTTCATCTTGTCCTGGATAGGTATAGTAAGTCAGAGTAACGTCATATTCCCACTCTTCATCAGCACCAAAAGCTCCCCAATACCCAGCATAAACATCAATTTCAACGTCGGCATCATAGCTATCTTTATCAACATTACTTGCCCAAGCACCAAAGAATAGGCCGTTCTCTAGGCTGTAGTCTAAACTTCCTTGAAGTGCGAAGTCGCCGGCTGTTTGTGATACACCGCGGAAGCGATAATCATTAGTGATACTGATCTCGCCAGAGAATTCAGCTTGAGCTAGAGGGGCAAATAGTGCTGTAGAAAGGGTTAGACCGACAACTTGGGCAATCCGTTTGTTATTGAGTTTTTTATACACGGTAGTTTCTCCATTTTACACGTTGACTGTGATGCTTTGTTTTTAGTCTTATACTTGTTGCTATTCAGCAACCTGTGTTAAGCATCATTTGTTTTGCCAAACAGCAGCATATTGCTACGACCTCATGGCTGTAATACCAATCAACACAAGGTCAAATGAGTAAACCCTTATGTTGATTGGTATAAGTGATTCTCTAATTGTTTAACTGAGTGTTAGCTTCGAAAATCACATATACCTTCTGGCAGTTCTCTAGCACCTCCCAGGTGCCTTCAAACCCTGCTGGAATGACAAATCTGTCACCCGTTTTTACTGTGATACTGTGACCATTTTTATCGGTAACTTTGCTCGAACCCGATAAGATTTCACAGTATTCATGTTCGCTATACGCTACTTTCCAAGTGCCTATTTCGCTTCGCCAGACGCCTACATGGAACTGTTCGCAATCACTGGAATAGTGATTTTGCAGTTGCTGATTAGGATCACCTTTTATTATTTTTTCGGCATCAAGTTTATAGCGCTCGATGGCGCTGTTGAGCTTGGCAAAATTTAGGATTGAATCTATGTTTTTAACCATTAGTGCTATCCATTTTTACTGATAAGCAGTACTGCTAAGCTAAAGGAAAAAAGCGTAGCCTAAGCCACGCTTATTCTCGTTACTTCATTGTTGGCATTACAAATTCAGCTTTCGAGCCAGTATTGTTGCTTGAATGTGGCCAGCGAGCGGTAATGGCTTTGCGCTTGGTATAAAAACGTACGCCATCGGGACCATGCATATGTAGAGGGCCAAATAAAGAACGCTTCCAGCCGCCAAAACTATGAAAAGCCATCGGCACAGGAATGGGTACATTTACACCGACCATACCGACTTGCACGTTGTGACAGAAGTGACGCGCAGCCTCACCACTTTGAGTGAAGATGGCTGTGCCATTACCGAACTCATGATCGTTTATCAGCTGCAGTGCTTCGCTGTAATCTTTTACGCGCACGATAGCGAGTACTGGGCCGAAGATCTCTTCCTTATAAATGGTCATCTCGGGGGTGACATGGTCAAACAGGCAACCACCCAAGAAGTATCCTCGCTCATGGTCGGTTACAGATAGTTGGCGTCCATCGGCGAGTAATTGAGCCCCCTCTGCAACACCGGTGTTAACATAGTTGCTGACCTTTTCTAAATGCTGTGCAGAGATCAGTGGTCCCATGTCCATCTCTGGCGTAACGCCATTTCCGACTTTAAGGGCTTTGATTTGCGGCAGTAGTTTTTCAACTAATGCATCACCTGACTCTCCTACGGCCAATACCACAGATATTGCCATGCAGCGTTCACCTGCACTGCCATAAGCTGCCCCCATTAAAGCGCCAACAGCTTGATCAAGATCCGCATCAGGCATCAATAGCATATGGTTTTTGGCGCCGCCTAAAGCTTGAACTCGTTTACCGTGTGCAGATGCTGTTGAATAGATATATTCGGCAATTGGGGTAGAACCAACAAAGCTTACTGCTTGCACATCTGCATGTGTAAGAAGAGTATCAACCGCTTCTTTATCACCATTAACGACATTGAATACACCATTGGGAAGGCCTGCCTCAGTGAGTAGCTCCGCCATACGCATAACTGAACTTGGATCTTTCTCCGATGGCTTCATGATGAAGGTGTTACCGCAGGCGATAGCAATAGGGAACATCCACATTGGCACCATTACAGGGAAGTTAAATGGTGCAATGCCAGCCACAACACCAAGTGATTGGTTAAGGGTCCATGCATCAACACCACCGCCAACTTGCTCTGTATGCTCACCTTTTAATAGGTGGGGAATGCCGCAGGCAAACTCCACAACTTCTAGGCCACGAATGATCTCACCTTTAGCATCTTCAAGCACTTTACCGTGCTCTCGAGTTATAAGTTCTGCTAGCTCATCCATGTTGGCTTCAACCAAGGCTTTAAATTTAAACAGAACACGAGATCGGTTGAGAGGTGTCACTTTAGACCATGACTCATGGGCTTTTTTAGCCAGTTCAATGACGCCTGCCACTTCAGCTGCACTTGCTAAAGATACTGTACCGCGCTGCTCTCCGGTTGCTGGCTCAAAAAAGGCTTGAGTACGTTGGCTTGCTGCGGAATGGCTGCCGTTAATGTAGTGGTTAATGATATGCATAACGCAAAAATCCTAATTCTATCGCCTGTAGGGGCTTATTTATTGATAGTGGTAATGGCGCAACCAAAGCCATGACTCAACTGCTAGTCATAGGCTTTGGCGTTGTCCTAGCCTATGGCTTTAATGGCATCGCCAAGGGTATTAATAATCTGATCTATCTGCTGCTTGTCGACTATGAGCGGAGGTGAGATCGCGATAATGTCACCCGTGGCGCGCACTAATGTGCCATTAGCAAAGCAATGTTCGAAAATGCCGAAGCCGCGTTTACCTATACCGTGTTCGCTCGGGGCAAATTGAATGCCTCCAACCAAACCCGTGTTTCGAATATCAATCACATTTGGCAGGCCTTTTAGGCTATGCACTGCTTCTTCGAAGTAACCTTCTAGCTCTTTAGTTCGTTCAAATAGTTTTTCATTTTCATAGATATTGAGAGTGGCAAGTGCAGCCGCTGCAGCTACCGGATGGCCGGAATAGGTGTAACCATGAAACAGTTCAATCGCATTTTCAGGGCCTTGCATACAGGTATCATAAATATTGTCATCAACCAGAACTGCGCCCATAGGGATAGCGCCATTATTTAGGGCTTTGGCTGTGGTAATTATGTCTGGAACTACGCCCCAGCGCTGGCTAGCAAAAGCATCGCCAACACGGCCAAAAGCGGTAATAACCTCATCGAATATCAATAGAATGCCGTGTTTTTTAGTGATTTCGCGCAGCTTTTGTAGGTAACCTTCTGGTGGCAGAATCACGCCTGCAGAGCCGGACATTGGCTCAACAATTACAGCGGCAATGTTTTCTGCACCATGGAGCGCTACAAGTTGTTCTAGGACTTCTGCTTTTTCTGCTCCTGTTTTAGGCATACCACGGCAAAACGCATTGTCTTTGATGTCGAGTGTATGGGGCAGGTGGTCAACACCTTGCAGCAGCTGCTGGTTAAAGGTCTTACGGTTATTGCCAATTCCGCCAACTGAAATACCGCCGAAGCCCACACCGTGGTAACCCAACTCACGACCAATAAAGCGAGTTCGCGTTGCTTCTCCGTTAGCACGGTGATAGGTGAGTGCGATTTTTAACGCACTATCGACAGATTCAGAACCTGAGTTGGTGAAGAAGGCTTTATTTAACCCTTTAGGGCTGATTTGGGCTAGGCGCTCGGCGAGTTCAAAGGCTAAAGGGTGGCCCATTTGAAAAGAGGGCGCGTAGTCCATTTCATGGATCTGCTTGCTCACCGCTTCAGAGATCTCTTTACGTCCGTGTCCTGCGTTACAGCACCACAAACCTGCTGTGCCGTCTAATATGGGGCGACCTGCGACATCTTTATAGTACATACCTTCAGCATGAGCGAGCATTCGTGGGCTCGACTTAAATTGCCTATTTGCCGTAAACGGCATCCAGTAATGTTCTAATGACTTTGTATCGCCTTGATTGTGAGTCTGTGGATCTGCCATATCATCTACCTTGATTCAGTTCATTATTGTTTTTAGAGGCTATTAACTTTCATCTGTTGCTTTTTTAGGCAAGCGGTCGATATTTGCTATGCTATGTCAGAAATAATGAACATGAAAGCTTTTTGTGCATTTATTTGTAGCAAAAATGAAGTTTTTGTAAAAAATATTGAAATTAACCCATCAATAAGCGTAATCTTTAGCCACACCTTATTGCGTCAAATCACCGATAAAAGGCGGTTTAGCTGCATTAACAGTCATTCTAATTATTATATTCAGTGTTAAGAGGTCATCATGAGCACACCAAAGAGCCGCATGCAGTGGCAAGCATTAGCAGATTCTATGTCGATTAACGGTTCCGCTTTTATTGCGGGCGAGTATCTTGATGCACAGTCAAAATTGACGTTCGATTGTATTAGTCCGATAGATGGTAGAGTTTTAGCTAAAGTGGCGAGTTGTGATGAGGCTGATGCAAATATCGCGGTGCAAAATGCGAGAGAAACATTTAAAAGTGGTGTTTGGGCAAATCTTGCGCCAGTGAAGCGTAAACAAATCATGCTCCGTTTTGCAGAGCTGTTAGAACAACATGCAGATGAGTTGGCGTTATTGGAAACCTTAGATATGGGAAAACCAATCCAATATTCTAAGGCTGTTGATGTGGCGGGAGCAGCGCGTGCCATTCGCTGGTCTGGCGAAGCCATTGATAAAATTTACGATGAAATTGCGCCAACAGCGCATAATGAAATTGGCATGATCACCCGTGAAGCTGTTGGTGTGGTAGCGGCAATTGTACCTTGGAACTTCCCAATGCTTATGGCGTGTTGGAAGTTAGGTCCTGCATTAGCTACTGGTAATAGCGTGGTATTAAAACCTTCTGAAAAGTCGCCACTTACTGCTATTAGGATGGCGCAAATTGCAATTGAAGCTGGCCTGCCAAAGGGGGTATTAAATGTGCTTCCAGGTTTTGGTCATACAGTGGGTAAGGCATTGGCACTGCATATGGATGTCGACACGTTAGTCTTTACCGGTTCTACCAAAATCGCCAAGCAACTTATGATTTATGCGGGCGAGTCTAATATGAAGCGTGTTTGGTTAGAGGCTGGCGGTAAGAGTCCAAATATCATTTTTAATGATGCCCCTGATCTCAAAAAAGCGGCTCAAGCAGCAGCATCAGCGATTGCTTTTAATCAAGGTGAAGTCTGCACGGCTGGCTCTCGCCTACTAGTAGAGTCTGGTGTTAAGGATGAGTTGATCGCCTTAATTGCTGAGGAGCTTAAGAGCTGGACACCGGGACATCCCTTGGACCCTAGCACCACATCAGGTGCCGTTGTCGATAAACAACAGCTAGATAATGTGTTGGGTTATATACAGTCGGGAGTTGATGAAGGTGCGACCTTAAATCACGGTGGCTCTCAAGTAATGCAGGATACCGGTGGTGTTTATATTGAGCCGACAATTTTCTCTAATGTAGAAAATAAAATGACAATCGCCAAAGAAGAGATTTTTGGTCCGGTGTTATCGGTGATTACATTCGATGGTATGGAGCAAGCGATAGAGATTGCCAATGATACGATTTATGGCCTTGCTGCTGGGGTCTGGACATCAGATATCAATAAAGCCCATAAGACAGCTAAGGCGATCCGTAGTGGTATGGTTTGGATTAACCATTATGATGGCGGTGATATGACAGCGCCTTTTGGAGGCTATAAGCAGTCTGGTAACGGCCGTGATAAATCGCTGCACGCTTTTGATAAGTACACAGAGATTAAGGCGACATGGTTAGTTTTGGAGTAGAGCAACTATGCTCTTCACTCGTTGCCTTGTCTCAGTGCCGCTAAATTCTCGCTGAGCGACCAAATCTTTATACTAATTGGTATCATATTAACGCTAAAAGCCCCAAAGCAATGTTTGGGGCTTTTTATATTTTTGGGGATAGCGTTAGCTTTGATAAAGCTGAGGTTAGAAAATATCTTTAAATCTATGATAAAGCATTCCCATTGCCAGTAATGGAGAGCGTAAATGGCGTCCGCCTGGAAATGTCATATGCGGGATTTGCGCGAAAATATCAAAACGCTCAGCTTGAGTGGTAATGGCTTCGGCAATTAACTTCGCAGCCATATGGGTAGCATTGACTCCATGACCAGCATAAGCCTGTGCATAGAAAATATTTTTAGCATCGGGTAGGCGACCTATTTGTGGCAACCGATTTGCGCCAATACCAATCATACCTCCCCATTCGTAATCGATGCGTACGCCTTTTAATTGGGGGAATACTTTTTCTAGGTTAGGTCTAAGGGCGGCTTCAATGTCTTTAGGATCTTTACCTGAATAAGTACAAAGCCCGCCGAAAAGTAAACGATTATCTTCAGATAGATGGTAGTAATCTAAATCAACTCTGAGATCAGCGAAAGCCATGTTTTGTGGGATAATTGCGTCACATTGCTCTTGAGTGAGTGGCTCAGTCGCTAAAATATAAGTACCAGCGGGGAGCACCTTGCTGCCAATGTTTTCTTCTAAATCGACGCCTAAATACGCGTTACCAGCAAGGACTAAATATTGGCAATTGACCTCACCATGCTCGGTGAGGACTTTAGGTTTATCGCCTTTAATTATTTTTTTAGCCGCACTGTATTCAAACATCTTTACTCCTAAGCTACGAGCGACTTTGGCTTCACCTAGGGCTAAGTTAAGTGGGTGCAGGTGACCACTCGCCATATCGACTAAGGCACCTTGGTAAAAGTCAGACCCTATGACTTCTCCTATGCGCGACTTATCTAATAAGGTCATGTTTTGGCCATAACCTATACTATTTAAGTGTTCAAAATCTTCTTCAAGTTCTCGCATATGACGAGAACGAATCGCTAAGTCACAGTAACCCATTTGTAAGTTACACTCGATGTTATGCTCAGCGACGCGTTGTCTGACAATATCTACGGCTTCAAAGCCCATTTGCTCTATCGCTTTGACTCCTTCGCTGCCGATGATATCGTGGAATTGGTTGATATCGTGACCTATGCCGCGGATCAACTCCCCCCCATTACGCCCTGAAGCGCCCCAGCCAATGCGCTTTGCTTCCAGTAGGGCAACTGAAAATCCTTTCTGCGCTAGTTCAATCGCAGTATTTATGCCACTAAAGCCGCCACCGACGATACAAACATCCACATTTAACACTTCTTCTAGACGTGGTGATGGGTGTAAATTATTTGCTGTCGCAAAGTAATAGGATGCGGGGTATTGCTCGCTATGTACCGGATTTTTAGTTAGCATATCATCTCCAAATGTATGTTTTTATTGTAAATTGGACGTGGCTCGGTAATATACTTGGTTGTACTAGAAATAAATTATTTACAGATGTTCGTTATTTTTAACACGCTTTCCTGTAGAATACAAATTGCTCAGTAAAAGTTATGGTCTAGAATTTTAAAGGCCATGTTTAAAACAAACTGAGACAGGTTTGTATCGCTCTACATGTTGTTGGAGACGGAGAAAGATAACTTCAATTAGGGGAAAGATTTTGGATATTGGAGAAAGCCTGAAAAGGGTTCGAAAAGAGAAGGGGTTGTCCCAGCGAGAGTTGGCTAAACGAGCAGGTGTCACCAATAGTACAATCTCGATGATCGAGAAAAATAGTGTTAGCCCCTCAGTTAGCTCACTTAAAAAGGTGCTTTCAGGTTTACCTATGTCTTTAGTGGAGTTTTTTTCTATTGAAGACACACAAGAGACTGAGCAAAAAGTGGTATACCGCCAAGATGAGTTACTTGATATTGGCGATGGCGTACTTGATTTTAAGCTGATTGGTCGAGATTTCCCAAATCGTGCTATGTCAGTAATGAGCGAAACTTACCCTCCAGGTTCGGACACTGGTATTGAAATGTTAAAGCATGAAGGTCAAGAGGCGGCTATGGTCATTGAAGGCCGGTTGGAGTTGACAGTCGGTGATGAAGTTTTCGAGCTGAATGAGGGGGATAGTTACTACTTTAATAGTGAGTTACCTCATCGTTTTCGTAATCCATTTGACGTGCCATGTAGAATAGTAAGCGCCACAACCCCTGCAAATTTCTAATTATTCTAGTTAACTTTTGTAAAGCTAGCTTACCGTAGAGTCTACTGATTTCTTTACGGTAACTAGCTTGCTAACAGTATCATTATTCAGTTTTTCCTCTTTTAGTGACATTACCCGCTAGCTCTATCTGCCTGATGCTGTTTTTATGTTCTTATGTAAATAATATAAAGCATTCGCTCTATGTAAGTGTGAGCAATATCAAATCGGATTGATATACTTTTATGGCATAAAAAACACATTTTCATTAACTTTAGGAAAAGTTTAATAAAAAATAACAACTATAAGCTATTGATTTTTATCGGCTCGATCTATCTTTTTGCGTTTTTTAACAATCATTTCACCTCCCCCCTTGCCTCAGTTATTGTTTCAGTGTAGTGTGTGAAAAAATGAACATTTGGGGAGTAAGTGTTCATTATTCAACATTTCGTAAATCAAGATAAAAACTATTTAAAAATAATTCTAAAAATTACGAAGACAAGGATTGAAGGTGTTTTATGTCGGAAGTAGGACTTGCAGTGGTTGGTGTGACTGCATGCAATCAGCAATTAGGCTTGCATCCTTTTAATATCGTAGGTGAGAAGTACCTGTTAGCGATAGCGGATGCGACACATTCCTGGCCACTCGTTATCCCTGCACTCGGGCACTGCCCTGCAGAGGTCATTTTATCTCGTCTGGATGGGATCTTGTTTACCGGTTCTCCCTCAAATATTGAACCACATCACTATGATGGTCCTGTTAGCGAAGAGGGAACACATCATGATCCTAAACGTGACGCTACCACTTTGCCTTTGCTCAAAGCTGCGATTGATGCAGGGGTACCTGTATTAGCCATTTGTCGTGGCTTTCAAGAAATGAATGTTGTGTTTGGGGGGGGCTTACATCAAAAGTTGCATGAGATTGGTGGTTTTATTGAGCATAGAGAAGACAAAAGCCAACCCGTAGACGTGCAATACGGTATTTCACATGAGGTTCAAATTGAGCCTGGAGGACTGCTTCACGAGGCGTGGGGCCGCAGCTCTGCAGAGGTGAACTCTGTCCATACTCAAGGTGTAAATCGCCTTGGGCTTGGGTTGCGGCCAGAAGCTTATTCAAGTGATGGTTTGATAGAAGCTTTTTCTGTCAAAGAAGCAAAAAATTTTGCACTAGGTGTGCAGTGGCATCCGGAGTGGAAAGTTCTCGACAGTCCTTTCTATACCGCAATTTTTGAGGCCTTTAATAAAGCATGTCAACGCCGTGCAGCGAGCAGAGTGAAATAAAAAATGAAAAAGTTAGTCAGCTACTTAAAAGAACAAAAAATTACTGAAGTTGAGTGTGTCGTTTGTGATATGACCGGGATTGCCCGTGGCAAGATTGCACCGGTTGACAAGTTTATCGACGAAAAGGGCATGCGCTTACCAGAGAGTGTGTTACTGCAAACAGTAACAGGCGATTATGTTGATGATGAGTCTTATGATGCTTTATTGGATGAAGCTGATATTGATTTTGTGTGTGTTCCTGATGAAGATGCGGTATTTAAATTGCCATGGACTATAGAAGCTACAGCTCAGGTGATTCATGATACTTATGACAAAATGGGGAACCCGATAGAGTTGTCTCCACGTAACTTACTTAAGAAAGTGCTGAGGCTTTATGAAGACAAAGGTTGGAAGCCCGTTGTCGCTCCTGAGATGGAATTTTATTTAACCCGCATTAATGAACATCCTGATCACCCGCTAACACCACCTGTTGGACGTTCTGGTCGTCAAGAATCAGGACGTCAATCATTCTCTATCGATGCTGCCAATGAATACGATCCACTGTTTGAGGATATGTATGACTGGTGTGAAGAGCAGGGCTTAGATATCGATACCTTGATCCATGAAGAAGGCACTGCGCAGATGGAGATTAACTTCTCCCACGGTGATGCGCTTTCGCTAGCTGATCAGGTGTTTGTATTTAAACGTACGCTGCGTGAGGCTGCACTTAAGCATAATGTTTGTGCCACTTTTATGGCTAAGCCTGTAACGAATGAACCGGGCAGTGCAATGCATTTGCACCAAAGTATTGTTGATGTGAAGTCAGGTAAAAATATATTTTCCAATGATGACGGTACTAAGAGCCCACTGTTTTATAGCTATATCGGTGGTTTGCAAAAGTTTATTCCTGAGTTGTTGCCTCTATTTGCGCCAAACGTTAACTCGTTCCGTCGTTTCCTGCCTGGTGCTTCAGCGCCTGTAAACCTTGAGTGGGGTGAAGAGAACCGTACTTGTGGGTTACGTATTCCGGAATCTTCGCCACAAAACTTACGTATTGAAAACCGTATTGCAGGTGCTGATGCGAATAGTTACTTGTCGATTGCTGCAAGTTTACTTTGTGGCTATATGGGCATGGTAGATGATGTAAAACCATCGACACCAGTTCAAGGACGTGCGAATGAGACTCGTGGAGGGGCGGCATTGCCTTTAACCCTTGAGGAAGCCTTGGCAATAATGGCCGAAAGCTCGGCGTGTCGAGAGTATTTGGGGGATATCTTTACTAATGGATATATCGCAGTAAAGCAGGCTGATTTAGAAAATTATCGCCGTGTAATTAGCTCTTGGGAGCGTGAATTTTTGCTACTGACGGTATAAAAAATATGGCAGCGGTGGCTTTGGGGAGACAGCGCTGTATATAAAAGTGATTGCAATATGTAAAAGGAGTTATTCATACAGATAACATTTTTAAGAGTGTTATCTATATGAAAACTGTAAAGCAGTACCACACTGCCGATGCGGTTTTTCGGGTGTAGCATTGGTGAATAATAAAAACGAAAACCAATCAATACAAACAAGTGTTCGTAGAGTTGAGCGACTTCTGACATTGATAGGTTTAAAGCCGAGAATACGGCAACACATTGAATGGACAGCAGAGGCGGATTTCCTGCTGCTACGCTATATAGGAGAAAGCATGAAACTATTAAAAAAAGCGACCACACTTGCCCTCGTCACAGCAAGTGTAATGGCCTCGTCGACAACTTATGCTGAAGAAGTCGTTAGAGTGTATAACTGGTCTGATTATATTGCTGAAGATACCTTAGATAATTTTCAAAAAGAGACAGGTATTCGTGTTATCTATGATGTATTTGATAGCAATGAAGTCGTTGAGGCTAAATTACTTTCTGGCCGTTCTGGATACGATATTGTCGTTCCATCAAATAGTTTCTTGGCTAAACAAATTAAAGCGGGTGCTTTTCAAAAGTTAGATTCTAATCTATTACCAAATCATAAAAATTTAAGCCCTGAGTTGATGACTCAATTAGAGGTTGCAGATCCAGGTAATCAATATTCTGTTCCTTATCTTTGGGGCACAAACGGAATTGGTTATAACGTAGACAAAGTTAAAGCAGTATTGGGAGATGATGCACCTGTTGATTCATTAGAACTGCTATTTAATCCTAAGTATGCTGAAAAAGTATCTCAATGTGGCCTATCAATGTTAGATAGCGCTGATGAGATGATCCCAATGGCACTTATTTATCTTGGACTTGATCCAAACAGCACTAAAGCTGATGACTTTAAGAAAGCCGGTGAGGTGTTAGCGAAAGTGCGCCCTTACATCACCTATTTCCATTCATCGCGTTATATCACTGATTTAGCAAATGGCGATATCTGTGTAGCCTTTGGCTATTCTGGCGATATTTTCCAAGCAGCAGATCGCGCCGATGAAGCAGAAAATGGTAATACCATCGAGTATTCAATCCCTAAAGAAGGATCAAACCTATGGTTTGACATGATAGCCATTCCTGCTGATGCAGCTAATGTGAAAAACGCTCATACCTTTATTAATTATCTACTGCGTCCAGAGGTTATAGCGCCAATCACAAATTACGTGGCTTATGCCAACCCTAACGTACCTGCTCGACCTTTAGTCGATGAAGATGTGCGTACTAACACCTCTATTTACCCGACCAAAGAGGTTCTCGATCGCTTGTATGTAGGTGATGTTCGTCCTATGAAATCACAGCGCACATTGACCCGTGTGTGGAGCAAAGTGAAGTCAGGTTATTAAGCCGTTAGGGCAAGGCAATGCCTTGCCCTTTTAGGAACTGAACATAATGCAGAGCTAGTTTGTTGTAGGTGAATTTATAAAAAGAGCATTGTTTAATGCCTTTAGGTGGAGAAGTAATATGGCAAGTACCTTAGACGTCACTAATAACTCTATTAAAAAGACGCAGGGCGAAGTGCTACTTCAGATAGACGGAGTGAGTAAACTATTCGATGAAGTGCGTGCAGTAGATGATGTCACGCTCAATATCAAAAAAGGGGAGATTTTTGCTCTGCTAGGTGGTTCAGGCTCGGGGAAGTCGACGCTGTTACGTATGCTGGCAGGCTTTGAGAAACCATCTGAGGGACGCATCTTTCTAGATGGTGAAGATATTACCGATATGCCTCCTCATGAACGTCCTATCAATATGATGTTTCAGTCTTATGCTTTGTTTCCTCATATGACAGTGGCACAAAATATTGCCTTTGGTCTAAAGCAGGATAAGTTACCTAAAGCTGAAATAGAATCTCGTGTGCAGGAGATGCTGAAACTGGTGCATATGGAAAGCTATGCCAAGCGTAAGCCTAACCAACTGTCAGGCGGTCAGCGTCAACGTGTTGCCTTGGCTCGTTCGCTTGCCAAGCGTCCTAAGTTATTGCTGCTCGATGAGCCGATGGGAGCATTGGATAAGAAGTTGCGTACTCAAATGCAACTTGAGGTAGTGGATATCTTGGAAGCCGTTGATGTGACTTGCGTAATGGTGACCCATGATCAAGAAGAAGCAATGACCATGGCTGGTCGCATATCCATCATGAATGAAGGCTGGATTGCACAAACTGGCACTCCAACGGATATCTATGAAAGCCCTAATAGTCGCATGGTGGCTGAGTTTATCGGCAGCGTAAACTTATTTGAAGGCGAGATAGTTGAAGATAAGGCCGATCACGTCATTATCGAAAGCCAAGGTTTATCGCAAAAGTTATTTATTGATCATGGCGTATCTACCAATGTGGATGATAAGTGTGTTTGGTTAGCGGTTCGACCTGAGAAGACCCGTATTACAAGGGAGCAACCAACAGGTGAGTATAACTGGTCTAGCGGTGTGGTTGAGGATATTGCTTACCTTGGTGGTATTTCGGTGTATTACATTCGATTACCTAACAAACAACTTATTCAAACGATTATGACCAATCGTGAACGTCGTTCAGATCCTCCAACTTGGGAAGAGGCTGTTTTCATTAGTTGGGAGGCCACCAGCGGAGTGGTCTTGAGATCATAAGGATACGATCATGAAAAAGCCGCTAAAATTTCGATTACCCAAAGGCCAATGCTGGACAATAGGCGTTCCATACTTTTGGCTATTAATGTTCTTTGCTTTACCTTTCGCAATCGTACTTAAGATCAGCTTTTCAACACCTATTATCTCGATTCCACCTTATGAGCCATTATTTCAGTATGCGGAAGAGTCATTGCAAATCATGCTGAACTTGGGGAATTATCTGCTGATCCTTGATGATTCAATATACTACAACGCTTACCTTGGCTCGCTAAAAATGGCGACGATCTCAACCATAGGTTGCTTACTGATTGGTTACCCGATGGCTTATGCCATTGCTCGTGCTCCAAAACGTAATCAAACTATGCTGATTTTATTGGTAATGTTGCCCTCTTGGACCTCCTTTTTGATTAGAGTTTATGCTTGGATGGGCATACTGAGTAACAATGGGGTGATCAACAACCTGTTGATGTGGAGTGGCCTCATTTCTGAACCTCTGCAAATTCTTAATACTAATACTGCGGTTTATATTGGCATTATTTACAGCTATTTGCCGTTTATGATTTTACCGCTATACGCAAATTTGTCTCAGCTCGATGCTAGCTTGTTAGAAGCGGCGGCAGACTTAGGTTCACGTAGTTTAAATACCTTCTGGAAGGTGACGCTGCCGTTATCAAAAGGCGGAGTTATTGCCGGTTCCATGTTGGTATTTATTCCGGTCGTAGGGGAGTTTGTGATCCCTGAGCTGCTTGGTGGTCCCGATTCACTGATGATTGGTAAGGTGTTATGGCAAGAGTTTTTTAACAATCGTGACTGGCCTGTGGCTTCGGCACTTGCCATTGTGATGCTAGGGTTATTGATTATCCCAATCACTTTATTCCACCGTTATCAGGCTAAAGAGATGGAGAAAACAGCATGAAGAAGTTAAATTTTTCTACCATTATGCTTTGGGCTGGGATGTTCTTCCTGTACGCACCTATGTTTATTTTGGTGTTTTATTCTTTTAATGAATCTAAGTTGGTGACCGTATGGGCAGGGTTTTCCACTAAATGGTACGGTGAGCTGTTTCGCGATCAGCAGATCCTCGATGCGGTTTGGACTAGTTTACTGGTTGCTTTTTATGCTTCCACCATGGCGGTGATTATCGGCACCATGGCAGCCTTTGTCATGACGCGATTTGCCCGAGGTTGGGGCAAGTTAACGTTATCGAATATGATCACTGCCCCGTTGGTGATGCCAGAGGTGATTACCGGTCTTTCTCTGTTACTGCTGTTTGTGCATATGGCTGACTTATTCGGCTGGCCTGCAGAACGGGGGATGTTGACGGTTTGGATTGCGCACTCGACGTTTTGTGCGGCTTATGTTGCTGTTGTTGTTTCATCTCGATTACGTGAAATCGATCGTTCAGTTGAAGAAGCGGCTCAAGACCTAGGCGCTACACCATTTAAAACGTTTTTTGCTATTACCGTTCCTATGATCTCTCCAGCGCTGGTAGCTGGTTGGTTATTGTCTTTTAGCTTATCGCTTGATGATCTCGTTATAGCCAGTTTTGCATCGGGACCGGGGGCGACGACTTTGCCTATGGTGGTGTTCTCCTCGGTGCGTATGGGGGTATCACCTAAGATTAATGCGCTGGCGACCTTAATTATTCTTATCGTGTCGCTTATTGCATTTATCTCTTGGTACTTTGCTCGCCGCGCAGATATTAAGCAACGCGCGAGCTCAGCATAGCCACTGCACTTTGATGATGTGAAAGCAGCTAGTCTGCTTTCACATACACCTGCGTTATAGATCTATCTCAATTTGTTTATGACTAAGAGCCTGAACTCTCACTTAGCGAGGTCAAAAGTGTCGCCGCTTAACAACTAACAGATTGAGCTAAAGAACAATGAGTAAAGAATAAAAGGACAGAAGTTATGTCAATAATAACCAATGAAAGACAGGCGGAAACCATGACTAAAACCCCTCATACTGAATCATATTATGCGGCCTCAGCAAACGATAAAGCTGAACGAGCGATGCTTCAGGACAATATTGAAACCGATGTTTGCATTATTGGAGCCGGCTACACCGGCTTATCAACCGCACTGCATTTACTTGAAATGGGTTATAAAGTCACTGTACTTGAAGCTGCAAGAATTGGTTGGGGCGCATCAGGACGTAATGGGGGCCAGATAGTTAATAGCTTTAGTCGCGATATAGATTCTATTGAGAAAACAGTCGGTACAGAAGCGGGGAAATTATTTGGTGAAATGGCTTTTGAGGGGGCCCGCATAATTAAAGAGCGGATCAACACCTATAACATCCAATGTGATCTACGTGATGGCGGGGTATTCGCGGCGTTAAATGAAAAGCAGATGGGGCATTTGCAAGCGCAAAAAGCCTTGTGGGAAAAGCATGGTCATATGAACCACCTAGAGCTGCTAGACAAGAATGACATTCGTAAGGTCGTCGACACCGAATCTTATGTTGGTGGTCTACTTGATAAGAGTGGCGGCCATATTCATCCACTTAATCTAGCGTTAGGCGAGGCACAAGCTGTTGAATCATTGGGTGGCCAGATATTTGAAGGTTCGGCGGTGATCAAGGTTGAAGAAGGCGAAAACCCCATAGTACATACCAGTCATGGCACGGTTAAGTCTAAGTTTGTAGTGGTTGCGGGTAATGCTTACCTTGGCGACTTGATGCCAAAACTACAGGCTAAATCTATGCCTTGTGGTACTCAGGTTATCACCACCGAGCCATTAGGTGAGGCGCTCGCTAAAAGTCTACTGCCACAAAACTATTGTGTCGAAGATTGTAATTACCTACTCGATTACTTTCGGTTATCTGGGGATAACCGTCTTATTTATGGTGGTGGCGTAGTGTATGGCGCCAGAGATCCTGCAGATATTAAGTCGATTATCGGCCCTAAGATGCTTAAGACTTTCCCACAACTTAAAGATGTGAAGATTGATTACACTTGGACTGGCAATTTTTTGCTCACATTATCGCGCTTACCTCAGGTTGGTCGAATTGGTAGCAATATCTATTACTCTCAAGGCTGCAGTGGCCATGGCGTCACTTATACGCATTTGGCAGGTAAGATCTTAGCTGAGGCTATAAATGGTCAAGCGACACGATTCGACGCTTTTGCTGGTTTACCGCATTATCCATTCCCTGGCGGGCATATGTTTAGGGTGCCTTTTAGCGCAATTGGTGCTTGGTATTACAGTATGCGCGACAAATTAGGGGTGTAAATTTATATCGCTAGTGATGAACTCGACCCAGCTTTAGGGAGTCGAAGCCAATTAGTCTGTCGGCTATAAAGCGCCAAATTAAATGAAGGAGTAACCTGTGCAGTTGAATGATATGAGCTTACTACGCCAACAATGTTATATAGATGGTCAGTGGCTTGACGCCTTAAGTGGCGCCAAAGTGGAGATAGCCAATCCTGCGACTAATGAAGTGATTGCTAGTGTCCCAATGATGGGCACAGCAGAAACACAAATGGCAATCAGTGCAGCGGAAAAGGCATTACCAGCTTGGCGTGCACTGACTGCAAAAGAGCGTGCTGTAAAGCTAAAGCGTTGGTTTGAGTTATTACTGCAACATCAAGATGATTTGGCATTAATGATGACGACAGAGCAAGGTAAGCCATTGGCTGAAGCTAAAGGTGAAGTGGCTTATGCTGCATCATTTATTGAATGGTTTGCAGAAGAAGCGAAACGCGTATATGGCGATACCATCCCAGGTCATCAAGGCGATAAGCGCCTTTTAGTGATTAAGCAGAGTGTTGGTGTTACAGCTGCAATTACACCGTGGAATTTTCCTGCGGCAATGATCACCCGTAAAGCAGCACCTGCGCTGGCAGCAGGCTGCACCATGGTGGTTAAGCCTGCGCCGCAAACCCCTTTTACCGCATTGGCTTTAGCTGAGTTGGCAGAGAGAGCGGGGATCCCCGCAGGTGTTTTCAGTGTCGTTACTGGTGACGCTGTTGCTATTGGCAATGAGCTTTGTAGCAACCCTGTGGTTCGTAAGCTTTCTTTCACAGGTTCAACACCGGTAGGAATAAAGTTAATGGAGCAATGCGCACCGACACTTAAAAAGATGTCACTGGAGCTTGGGGGCAATGCGCCCTTTATTGTGTTTAACGATGCAGATATTGATGCGGCAGTTGAAGGGGCGATGATTGCTAAGTATCGCAACGCTGGTCAGACTTGCGTGTGTGCTAATCGTATCTATGTGCAAGACGGTGTCTACGATGAATTTGCCGAGAAGCTAGCCCAAGCGGTAACTAAGCTCAAGTTGGGTGTAGGCACCGAAGCTGACGTGACAACAGGACCACTTATTAACAGTGATGCGGTGGCTAAAGTACAAAGACATCTGGATGATGCCTTGGCCAAAGGAGCCACGTTGCGTTGTGGTGGCAAACGTGCAGATTTAGGAGAGAACTTCTTTGAGCCAACAGTTATCACTGAGGTGGATAAGCGCATGTTAGTCGCTAAAGAGGAAACTTTTGGCCCTTTAGCTGCGCTATTCAAGTTCTCAGATGTTGATGATGTGATTGAGCAGGCCAATGACACTGAGTTTGGTTTAGCAGCTTACTTTTATGGTCGAGATATCTCGTTAGTATGGAAAGTCTCTGAAGCACTTGAATACGGTATGGTCGGTGTTAATACAGGCCTTATCTCTACTGAAGTCGCGCCATTTGGTGGGATCAAATCATCGGGACTCGGTCGTGAAGGCGCTAAGTGTGGTATCGAAGAGTATTTAGAGATGAAGTACATCTGCATGTCGGTTTAGTCGTTAACATTCAACTGAAGTCAGTAAAAAGGAATTGATCATGACAACCAATGAGTCACTTATGGTACGCCGCCAAGCTGCGGTCGCTAATGGCGTAGGGCAAATTCATCCTATCTATACTCAGCGTGCGGATAACGCTAGGGTATGGGATGTGGAAGGGCGCGAGTTCATCGACTTTGCTGGTGGTATTGCGGTGCTTAATACCGGCCACCTGCACAACAAAGTTAAAGCAGCCGTTGCTGAGCAACTCGAGTTGTTTTCTCACACTTGCTTTATGGTGCTGGGTTATGAGAACTATATTCAGGTATGTGAAAAGTTGAACCATCTCGTACCGGGTAATTTCGCAAAGAAAACAGCGTTATTTACCAGTGGCTCTGAGGCAGTAGAAAACGCCGTTAAAGTGGCGCGGGCTTATACCAAACGCAGCGGGGTTATAGCGTTTACCTCGGGCTACCATGGTCGAACCATGGCTGCGTTGGCGTTAACGGGCAAGGTTGCACCTTATAGCAAAGGCATGGGCTTGATGTCGGCCAATGTATTTAGAGCTGAGTTTCCCTGTGCACTACACGGCATAAGTGATGACGATGCAATAGCATCGATAGAGCGTATTTTCAAAAATGATGCTGAGCCGGACGATATTGCAGCTATCATTATCGAGCCAGTACAAGGTGAGGGCGGCTTCTACCATACCTCGGTTGAATTTATGCAGCGGTTACGTTTGCTATGTGATCAGCACGGTATCATGCTGATTGCCGATGAAGTACAGACTGGCGCGGGACGCACAGGTACTTTCTTTGCTATGGAGCAGATGGGCGTCGCTGCAGATATCACTACTTTTGCCAAATCTATAGCGGGTGGTTTTCCGCTTTCAGGTATTACTGGTCGCGCCGAAGTGATGGACGCTATTGGTGCTGGTGGTTTAGGCGGTACTTATGGTGGCAACCCGTTAGCTTGTGCTGCTGCGCTTGCTGTGATTGACGTATTTGAGCAGGAGCAATTGCTTGAGCGAGCCAATGCTTTGGGCTTTAAACTAAAAGAGTCACTGAAAGGGATGGCGCGCAGGCATGAGCAGATTGTAGATGTGCGCGGCCTTGGTGCCATGATAGCTGTGGAGCTGATGCAAAATGGTGAACCTGCACCTGAGTATTGCGCGCAAATATTGAAAGAAGCGCGAGATAGAGGGCTTATCCTGTTGTCATGTGGTACTTATGGCAATGTACTGCGTATTTTAGTCCCCCTTACCGCGCCAGATGAACTGGTAGACAGAGGGCTTGAAATCATTAGTGCTAGTTTTGACGCGGTGCTAAACAAGGATTAATACTTGTTGTTAGAGTTTTTGAAGTCTGCCTGTGGGCGATGTAGAAATCCGAGCGCTGTTTCAGTCTCGGGTTTTCTTGTTTCAATAGGTTAATATTTTTACTTAACCACGAGTACAGGACAATGGGCTTTGTTAACAATTTCTTCTGCCGTATTGGCGTTGAGAAAGTGAGCGAGTCCAGTGCGTCCGTGGCTTGCCATTACAATCATACCGGCATTGATATTTTTTTCAGTCGCTAATATCTGCTCCACAGGGCGACCATGGCAAATTCGACTTTCAAATGGAAAGTAGACATCAAATGAGCTGATAAATTGCTGCATTTTTTCAGCGGCTTCTCTTTCCATCCTCTCTATAAGTTCTTCGGGTGTCACCGCGAGCACTCGAGTGTATTTATCGCCAAAGGGTTTATCGACTACGTGTAGTAGACAGATCCCGACTTCATAAAAGTTCGCCATCTCGATTGCATAGCTTATGGCGTGTGATGCTGTCTCCGAAAAGTCGGTTGGACAAAGGATCTGCTGGCTTCGCATAACATCCTCCTGTTATTCCAATCAGTACAAGAATTTGATCAACTCAGAGCGTTTTTTAGCAATCTAATTCAAGGCGAATAGTTGAAACAATGCTTGCTCCTTTGTGAAGTTATCCAAGTATTACCTTTCCTTATCTTATATAGCCTAAAAAGCTTAAGGATTAATACTCCTTTAAATATAGGCGCTGTGCTTGTGTGAGTAAATTCGTAAGCTGAAAATCGATGGCTTTATTGTGGCTTTTATCGCGACTTAGGAGGATTGCAGGCGGGAAAATAATAGAGCTAAGTGATTAAGGGAATCTGTGAAGCAGCGTTTCTATGACTTAACTCTATCGGTTAGGATTAGTTCTGTGTAAAGAATTGAGTCAGTCGTTTGGTGAATAAGCCTAAGATAACAACGGCGCACTCAACAATTACAACCCCAGCCACTAATGAGAATAGTGCCGGTACATGTCTAATAAAATCCATCTAGTGCCTCTCAACAATACAGGATACAAGCTGATACGTTTGAATGAATATCCCACAAATGTTGAGATTTATTTTTGATAAAGCTCACAAAAAATCCTCCCTTAATTATTGTTAATCTTAGTTTTATTGAATTTTTTATTTAGGGGTACCTAATAAATATGGCATCAAGTTTCTGAGAACAGATGGTACGGCTATCAGAAAAACTAAACCTAAATAAACCTGCAGACGTAGTGATTATCTGAACAATAATTGTGCATTTTTTGGCAATTCAAAGAATACAGACTAGTTTCAATAAGGTGCACAAGAATATAAGAGACTACTTATGAATCGACTACTGTTACTCCTGCTTGTTACATTTTGGTCGTTAGCGACACACGCAGACTATGAGCCGAGTTTTAAAATTGGCAAAGAAAAAGCCAAAGTCTGTATGACCTGTCATGGTGAGGATGGGATCTCCACTGTTGATCCCTACCCAAACCTTCGTGGCCAAAAGATGGGTTACCTCATTTCTTCTTTAAAAGACTATCAAGCTAGGCAGCGAATAAGCGGCTTAGCTATTTTGATGCAACAACAAGCTGACGCACTGAGTGAACAAGATATGAAGGATATCTCTTATTACTACTCAGTTTTGGGCACGAGTAAAGAAGAGGAGTAGAGCATGCAAGCAAGCACCGAGCTCTATGATGTTAAGGTCGTCCGTTATTTTATTATTGCAGCGTTAGTTTGGGCTGTTGCGGGTATGTTTATTGGCGTGGTACTCGCTGCGCAGCTTTATTGGCCAGCGCTTAATTTTGATTCTGAGTATATTCAATTTGGGCGATTGCGTCCCTTGCACACATCTGGTGTCATTTATGGGTTTGTCGTTAATATTTTAATGGGCACCTCACTGTATATCGTGCAGCGAACTGGCAAAACCAAGCTATTCAACCATAGTCTGGCTTGGATGGTGTTTTGGGGTTGGCAGTTAATATTGGTCCTAGCTCTGATTACGTTGCCGCTAGGCTACACAACCAGTAAAGAATACGCCGAACTTGAATGGCCAATCGATATTCTGATTGTCATTGTTTGGGTGCTGTACGCGGTACTGTTCTTCGGCACGATAGCTAAACGAACCGTGCATCACATATTTGTTGCAAACTGGTTTTTTGGCGCGTTTATCATTGTTATTGCGTTGATTTTTATTCTTAATAATTTGGCGCTACCCGCTTATTTTATGAAGTCTTATTCAGTTTTTGCGGGGGCACAAGATGCCATTGTTCAGTGGTGGTGGGGCCATAATGCCGTAGGGTTCTTACTCACTGCCGGTATTATTGGTATGAACTACTACTTCATACCGAAACTCGCTGAACGGCCAATCTATTCTTACCGTTTATCTATTATTCATTTTTGGGGGTTGGTCGGTTTCTATACGTGGGCCGGTACTCACCACCTTGTTTACTCGTCTGTGCCGGTTTGGGTGCAAAACATAGGTATCGTAATGTCGCTTATTTTGTGGTTACCGTCTTGGGCGGGAGCATTTAATAGCGCCATGACCCTGCTACAAAACAAGGCTAAATTAAAAACTGACTACATTATGTGGTTTTTCATGTCGGCTATTTTGTACTACTGCTTGGCGACCTTTGAGGGGCCGCTCTTAGCTATACGCTGGTTTAACATGCTTGCTCATAATACTGAATGGATTATTGGTCACGTGCATTCTGCCGCGCTTGGGTGGGTAGGAATGTCAGGTATTGCCGTATTTTACTATTTTATTCCACGGCTTTGGGGACAAAACGGCCTTTGGTCGCAGAAGTTGCTTAAGTGGCATTTCTGGCTAGCTCATTTAGGTGTGGCACTTTATGCGATTGCATTATGGGTTGCTGGAATTGGTGAGGGCTATATGTGGTTAGCACAACAAGAAAATGGCTCACTTGCATATAGCTTTGTCGAAGCGATGGATTTTAAGGCCCCATGGTTGTTTGTTCGTTTCTTTGGTGGTGCTTGCTATGTATTAGGTTTATTGCTGATGGTGTTTAACCTATACAAAACAGTGACTGTAAAGTTGGAGGTCAATCAAGATGCTAAGTAAAGACTTTACCCAATCTTTGGTGATCCTCATTGTAGCAACTGTGCTAGTTGCCAGTTTTTCAATAGTGGTGCTTATTGTGCCTAATCTTGTACGTACAGATGAGATCCGTCTGCGCTCAATGGCGATACCATTGACCGCTGTGCAGGTTGCAGGTCGTGATGTCTATATCAGTGAAGGTTGCCATGTTTGCCACACTCAAATGGTACGTAATATTGATCCTGAAGTGAAACGGGATGGTAGAGCAAACAAAGAAGCTGACGATATTTATGAGTACCCTAATTTGTGGGGCTCAAAGCGCACAGGTCCAGATTTAACAAACCTAGGCAGAAAGTACTCAGATCAATGGCAACGGATCCATCTAATGAACCCGAGGCAGGTAGTACCGACATCGTTAATGCCTGCTTATCCATGGTTATTTGAGCAAGTGTTATCCGGTGACGACATCGAAGATAAAATGCGTGCACTACAAACCTTAGGTGTTCCTTACACTGACAGTGAAATAGATAAAGCACGCTTAGCAGTGAAAGGAATGACGAAGGGGGAGGCTTTAGTTCAATATTTACAGAGCCTTGGCCAAGATACTGCCGGCGATCAGGAGCGTTAATATGACTGTTTTCTGGAACATTTGGGTTATTGGCTTTATCATTGTTTTTCTTGCTTTTATGGCCGGTGTGATAGTCAAATACTGGCGCGATAATCACAGCGCTGATGAAAATCGAACCATAGATACTTTTGATGGTATTGATGAAAACGATGCGCCTCCACCGCGGATCTTGTTCATATCTTACTTAGTCGCTTTTGCTATTTCTGCCGTATTTTTAGTGCTATATCCGGGGTTAGGTAACTGGAAAGGTTTGATGGGCTGGCAACAACAAGATGATGCCTTGAGCTCGCCTGTGACTGATCTAGAAATAGAGATGGCGCCATTGACTGACAAAAGCTTAATGACTCTAGCCAGTAATAAGGTGATAACCGCCAGTGGTGAAGCGCTGTTTCAAAACCATTGCGCCGCCTGTCATCGCAGTAACGCTCAAGGACAAAAACACTTCCCTAACTTAATCGATAACGAATGGCTCTATGGTGGCAGTGAAGCTGAGATATTACACTCGATAGAAAAAGGTCGACATGGCGCTATGCCTGGTTGGAAAGGTGTGCTATCTGACGACCAAATTACCAAAATGGCTTATTATATTGCTTCATTACAGCGGCGTAACCTTAACGCACCTCAGGTTAAAATTGACCTTGGTAAAGGCATATTCATGCAGCATTGTGCTAGTTGTCATGGAGATGGCACGATTGCCAATAGCCAAATTGGTGCACCGTTATTGAATGATGCTATTTGGCTACATGGCGGTAGTATCGAAGAGATAAAACACACCATAGAAGCGGGGCTTAATAACTTAATGCCGGGCTTCGATGAGCAGCTCACCGAGAATGAGATCTTAGCTGTAGGTGCTTATATTACCGAACAAAGGTTGATGAGTGACGCCAAGCTAGCGGCATTAGACCCAGAGTCGGTTAAGCGAGGCGAGTACTTAATTAATGCTGGTGACTGTGTCGCTTGCCACAGCTCTGAAGGTGGGGAGCGCTTTGCTGGTGGACTGCCATTTAAAACTCCCTTTGGCACCGTGTACTCGACTAATATCACTCCACATGTGAGTGAGGGAATAGGTGCTGACAGTTATGAGGACTTCAAAGCTGCTCTATTTGAAGGCAAAGGACGCCATGGCTATTTGTATCCTGCAATGCCTTACACTTCTTATCAATACCTTACTGAGCAAGATACTCAGGACCTATGGAGTTACTTGCAATCGATCACGGCAGTAGCAAGGCAGAATGATAAAAATGAGATGATTTTCCCATCGAATATTCGTACTGGCTTACTTGGGTGGAATTTGGTGTTTATGGACACTGAACCATTGTCCTACGAGGCGCCTGAACATGTTGAATTGACCGAGGAAGAACTGAAAGAGTGGCAGCGCGGCAAATATTGGGTGATGGGGCTTGGTCATTGTAGTGAGTGCCATACACCACGTAATATTGCTCAAGCGCTGATCCCTGAAAAGATCTTTCAAGGAAATCTAATTGATGGTTGGAATGCACCAGATATTAGTGCCAAAGAACTGTATCAGGACCGGTGGGATATAGAGTCTCTGACAGATTTTTTACATACAGGCCATTCGTCTAAAGGTTCTGCTTTTGCCGGCATGGCTGACGTTGTGAAAAATAGTACCAGCTTAATGACAAGAGAAGATATTAAAACCATTTCTCGTTATTTATTGGTTGGTGATAAGCATAATACGATTCCTCCTGAAACCAAGCAGTTAAATCCAACGGGTTTCACAGAGGAAGCTTATATCGATAAACGCTTTAATGCTTACAATCTTTATACCGAAACTTGCGGTGTTTGCCACGGTGAAGACGGTAAAGGGCGAGATCCAATTGCACCAACACTGCTGAATAACGGCATTATTATGCATAGTGATCCGTTTAATACTATTGCGGTCACCATTCGAGGGCTTTCACCAACCTATTTGGATGAAGAACGCAACTTTATGCCAATGACGAGTTTTCAAAATGTGTTAACCGACACTGAGTTGGCTAATCTTATCAGCTTTGTGCGTTACTATTTAGGTGACAGAAAAGAGCCTGTGACTGCTGCTCAGGTAAAAGCAGTGCGTAAACAATTAGAAAAGTCGGGTTTTGCGGGGAACTTACATACAACGCCCGATATGTACGACCACAAAGATAGCAGTATTGATATTGATTAGTTTTAGCTGACAACTAATTGGTATTAGTGTTTAAAAGCGGCGGGAGGTTACGACAAACTTACGCAAGCGTTTATCTTAACAGCGTATAAATGAACCGCTGTTAAACGTTTTATAGCCCATCTAAGTTAAGGCCTGCACGATTTGCAGGCCTTTTTTATTTCTATAATTAATTGCGATAGGCCGTTTGCTCTGCTTGTTATTAAAAAACTTTATCTAAATATCATTAGCGCGGAGTGATTAGCTAAAGAACTGTTTTATAGCGTTAATCTTTGTTAAGGCAGAATGAATCTTATTAATGATGTTGATATTCAATTTACTGAAATTAAATATGCTTAGTTTAATTAATGTGACGTTGACTTAGGTTGAGGTTTCTACTTTATTAAAAACTAACAAGGTAAGAGCGTTATGTATGCTGTGCTTTATTTATTTTGGGAGCGAATTAAATTTTTGTTGCACTGACTTAAGAGTAAAGTTTGAGCGCTTAAGTTTGTAATTAAAGAATGTCGGAGCGAAACAAAGCAAGGCATATATCTCACGCTGAATACTGTTGATTCATAAAAAGGAGTCTTATGAAAAAGTACAGTTTTGCAAAGGTTCAATTGATTTTTTTTCTGTTATTACTTTACTGCTTAGCTTTTGACTTTGTCATCTTAGACAAAGGTTTTAGCGTTTCTTATGTCCATAGAACTGAAATATGTGCTTTAGGCGTTGGGGTAGGCTTTGTCGTGCTTTATATGTTTATTGCATTAGCATTTGGAAGTGAGTTCTTTAAATTAATTTTTAGGCGTACCAATGAGTACGAGTTATTTAACTTAGGCATCACTAGATTTGTGGCATTTAGTATTGCATTTGTTTTGTTACTTTCCGGCTATATATACTCAGTGACAATTCCGGTCATGCTGCTGGTTTATGGTGAGTTACTTTATATCATTATTATAGGTGGTGACGATTGGTAATAATACTGCTCAACTTTGAATCAATGGGGGGGGATCTTTGTTAATCTATTTGTATTTATATTTTAATCTAAATGATAAATGGCTAACTGCACTCTATGAGCGGTATCATACTAATCTGTAGCAACATTTTTTGTTATCCTTGAATGCTTTTTGCTTGCCGACTTCTGAGTTAAATAGCCTCACTAGGGCGTGTTCTTTTTCAGCTATTCCCCTAAATTAGTTCGCCATAAAACAGTCTAGTTTGAGCAAGGTCTTAAATTGATTGGTATAAGATACTTAGAAAGAAATTAATGCCAGCTGAAGCTTGATGTATATGTACGAGGGAGCATTAATCTAAACATCTTGGGGCGTAGCCATGAGTGTTTCAGATATGAAAAAGCCGCTTAGATTTCTCTAAGCGGCTTATCATAATTTGGTGGCCCCTCACGGACTTGAACCGTGGACCTAACGATTATGAGTCGTGTGCTCTAACCAACTGAGCTAAGGGGCCGACTTAAGATAGTCGTCACTATCGAAAGCGGAAAGAAGTATACGAGGTTTAATTACACTTGTCACCACAGATTTAGCTATAAACGCACTTATTAATGCGCAACTGCCTATCTGTTAATCAATATTTCGATATTTTGCTCGATACTCAGTTTGTCGATGCACCTTTTGGACTTAGACCGCTATTCCAAAGTAGTTAACTCTCAAGCCTGCAGAGTAATTTTAGCTATAAAAAAAGCTGCCAGAGGCAGCTTTTTAGTATTATCGGACGTTTAGACTATTCGTCTAGGAACGATTTTAAGATCTCTGAGCGAGAAGGGTGGCGCAACTTACGTAGCGCTTTAGCTTCAATCTGACGAATACGCTCACGGGTTACGTCAAACTGCTTACCCACTTCTTCAAGCGTGTGGTCTGTGTTCATGTCGATACCGAAACGCATACGCAGTACTTTAGCTTCACGAGCTGTAAGACCGGCTAGAACTTCATGAGTTGCGTTTTTCAAGCTTTCGCCTGTCGCAGAATCAAGAGGTAGTTCAAGCGTTGTATCTTCAATAAAATCACCTAAGTGCGAATCTTCGTCATCACCAATTGGTGTTTCCATTGAGATTGGCTCTTTAGCAATCTTAAGTACCTTACGGATCTTATCTTCAGGCATTAACATACGCTCTGCCAACTCTTCTGGAGAAGGCTCACGACCCATCTCTTGCAGCATTTGACGAGAGATACGGTTAAGCTTGTTGATTGTCTCAATCATGTGCACAGGAATACGGATCGTTCTTGCTTGGTCTGCAATAGAGCGAGTGATCGCTTGACGGATCCACCATGTTGCGTAGGTCGAGAACTTGTAACCACGACGGTATTCAAACTTATCTACCGCTTTCATCAGACCGATGTTACCTTCCTGGATCAGATCCAAGAACTGTAGACCACGGTTGGTGTATTTTTTCGCGATAGAAATTACTAGACGTAAGTTAGCTTCAACCATCTCTTTTTTCGCACGGCGAGCTTTTGCTTCACCGATTGACATGCGACGGTTGATATCTTTAATTGCACCAATTGCAAGACCTGTTTCAGTCTCAATAGCGTCTAGTTTGGCACGGCAACGCTGTACATCGTACTCAACCATCTGTAGACCTTCTACATATGGCTTGCCTGATGCTAGCTCGTCATTGAACCATTCAATGCTGCTTTCATTGCTTGTGTATACTTTGACGAAGTTTTTCTTCGGCATTTTGGCTTGTTCAACACAAAGTTTCATGATCAAACGTTCTTGAACACGTACTTTGTCCATCATAGAGCGCATGTTTTTAACTAAGCGGTCAAACTGCTTAGGCATTAAACGGAACTCTTTGAAGATCTCGCCAATTTCAAATAGGGCTACTGTCGACTCTGGGTGACCACGACCTTTTTCTGCAATAATTCTTAACGCATTTTCGTGGGCAGCGCGCAATATAGCGAACTTTTCTTTGGCTTCTTCAGGATCAGGACCTTTTGGACCATCCTCGTCACCATCTACACCATCTTCGTCATCGTCATCATCGTCGTCATCGTCTTCGTCATCTAGATCTTCATCAGATAACTCTGAACCAACGTGAGTCGCTGTCGGTGCGACATCTTCTGCATTTGGATCAACAAACCCAGAAATAATGTCAGATAGTCTAACTTCTTCAGCTTCGTAACGGTCATATTGCTCAAGGATCATTGCAATTGCTTGCGGGTATTCCGCAACAGATGCTTGAACAGTGTTGATGCCTTCTTCAATACGCTTAGCAATAACAATCTCGCCTTCGCGGGTTAGAAGTTCAACAGTACCCATTTCACGCATATACATACGTACAGGGTCAGTAGTACGACCTAATTCAGCTTCTACTGTTGCAAGTGCAGCAGCAGCTTCTTCTGCAGCATCATCATCGGTGCTGTCTTCAGACATCATGATTTCATCAGCATCCGGAGCCTGTTCATAGACTCGAATACCCATGTCATTGATCATCTGGATAATATCTTCAATCTGGTCTGAATCGACCATGTCTGCAGGTAAGTGATCGTTCACTTCTGCATAGGTTAAGTAACCTTGCTCTTTACCTTTGGCGAGCAACAATTTTAGTTGCGACTGCGGAGTATGATCCATAGATATCATCCAAGTTGGGAAACAGTTAAAACGACGGGCAAAAAACAGCCACGCAAGTCGTCAATTATAGCCTTCGGCGCTTATCTGTGCTAGTCCAAGTGTTTACTTTTGAGGCTGAAATATTAACTAAGCCTTGTTTTTAATCACTGAAATGAGCTTACTAAGCTGTAACCGCTCTTCTTTCGTGAGGTTCTTTTTCATACTCAGCTCTTGATAGCGTTGTTCAAGATACTGGTTGTTTAACCACACGAGTGTTTCTTTTAACTTTTGAAGCAAGTTTTCATCCGCCACTTGGTGATCCCATTGGGTCAGTTTTTTTAGAGTGCTGAATTGGTTATCGCCTCTAAACTGTTCAAGTAGTTGTGCGCTGCTTATCACTTGTCCACGAGTTAAATCTAATACAAGGGTCAGCAAATCAATGCCGGCCATCTGTATATGTTTTAGCGCTGGTTGCTCAGGCAGTTTCTCACCTAAGTGCGGGTGTTGTGCAAGTAATGCGATGGCTAATCGCAATGGTGTACCACGACCCTTTAGCGCTTTGTGCTGATTAGGTTTATCGGCCGACTTAGTCGAAAAGTTAAATTTTCGCTTAAGTTCATCAGCACCGTTCATTCTTAGCTTGTGAGCTAAATCTTCGAGTAACAGGCTCTGTAAAACAGTATCCTGCACTTTTTCAATTAGTTTGATGGCATGTTGTGCCAACACACTTTTGTCTTCGTTGCCGTACGTCTTTGCTAAGTTTTCAAATAAAAACTCTGGTAACGCCATGGCGTTATCGATACGGCTTTCAAATTCTTGCTTACCAATTTGTCTAACTAAAGTATCTGGATCTTCACCTTCAGGTAAAAACATAAATCGTACCTGATTACCAGGCTTTAGTAGTGGTAGCGCTGTTTCTAGTGCCCGCCAAGCGGCTTCTTTGCCGGCATTGTCACCGTCATAACAGCAGATAACTTCTTTGGCACTACGCAGTAATAACTGAAATTGATCAGCTGTCGTTGAAGTGCCAAGAGAGGCGACCGCATAATCTACATCAAATTGCGCTAGTGCCACAACATCCATATAGCCTTCCACAATCAGTACTCTGTGTGGATCGCGATGACGTTGTTTTAATTCGTAAAGACCGTAAAGCTCATTACCCTTATGAAATATGGGCGTTTCTGGAGAATTCAAGTACTTTGGTGTACCTTCTCCTAAAACTCGGCCGCCAAATCCAATGACTCGTCCGCGTCTATCGCGGATTGGAAACATAAGACGGTCACGAAATCGGTCGTAACGCTTACCGCTGTCATTTTCAATGACCATACCTGCAGTAAGTAATTTATCTTGTGAGTCTTGGTTTTGACGATAGCGGCTTAGTAAGCCATCCCAGCCATCGGGGGCAAAACCAATATTGAAGTGCTCAACCACTTCTTTTGAAAGACCTCGATGTGCTAAGTAATCAAGGACTTTTTGTTTATCAGTATGTTGTCTTAATTGACTTTGGAAAAAGAGACTGGCTTCTTCCATGAGCTGATATAAATCGCGGCTTAACTCTTGATCGCGCGGTTTACCTGTACCTTGTTCTCTTGGTACTTCTAGCCCTAGTTGTCCGGCGAGCTCTTCTATCGCATCGACAAAATCGAGGCGGTCATATTCCATAACAAAGTCAATGACGTTGCCGTGTGCGCCGCAACCAAAGCAATGATAAAACTGTTTATCTCTGCTAACGGTAAAAGAGGGTGATTTTTCGCTATGAAAAGGACAACAGGCAGAGTGGTTTTTACCCGCCTTCTTTAGGGGCACTCTATGGTCGATCAAGTCGACAATATCAGTGCGAGCGACTAGCTCATTAATAAAATCACGTGGTATCGCCATTAGTGTTGTTCAATGCCGCCTTGGTTACGTGAGATCAAAAGTAACCTGAAATTAGAAACTTCAAGTATGTAAATTTGTAAATCTTGAAAACAAACAAGCCGCGCAGGAGCACGGCTTATTCATGCGATAAAACTAAAGTTATTTGAGTTTAGCACGGATCATAGCGCCAATTGCCGCCATGTCAGCTCTACCCATTACCTTTGGCTTTAAAGCTCCCATTACTTTACCCATATCCGCCATGGTGGATGCGCCCATCTCTAGGATGCTTGCATCAACTAGCGCAACAATTTCTTCTTCAGAAAGTGCCTTCGGCAGAAAATGCTCTAAAACTAGAATTTCTTCGGCTTCAGTTTGTGCTAGCTCATCACGACCTGCTGCTTCATATTGAGCAATAGAGTCACGACGCTGTTTTACCATTTTGGTTAAGACCGCTATAGCTTGCTCGTCAGTCAGGGTTTCGCGGGTATCCACTTCAACCTGTTTAACGGCGGCTAGTGCCATACGAATTGTCCCCAAGCGCACCTTTTCTTTGGCGCGCATGGCTTCTTTCATTTGGTCTTTTAGCTGATCAACTAGGCTCATAATGAGATTAGTATAAACGTACGCGACGTGCGTTTTCGCGAGAAAGCTTCTTAGCTAGACGCTTAACTGCAGCGGCTTTAGCACGCTTACGTGCAGTAGTTGGCTTCTCGTAGAATTCACGAGCGCGAACGTCGGCTAAAATACCAGCTTTTTCACAAGAGCGCTTGAAACGACGTAGAGCTACGTCGAATGGTTCGTTTTCACGTACTTTAATAATTGGCATACGCCATCACCCCTTAGGTGTAGGTTGTGTGAGACAATTACTTGACTCAGATAATTTAAAAATGGTGCGAAATTCTATACCGACTTCGTATCTCTTGTAAACCCCCTATTGCGATCAGAATGAGTCATAATTGGAGATATTACGTGCGATGTGTATCGGGACTATGGAGTAATTAAAGCACAGCAGGTAGAATTAGCGCTAATTATGTCAACTGAAGACGAGAGAAAATGCGGGTTTTAGGTATAGAAACATCCTGTGATGAAACAGGTATTGCGGTTTATGACGATGAAAAGGGCTTGTTATCACATACTCTATATAGTCAGGTTAAATTGCATGCGGATTACGGTGGGGTTGTACCTGAATTGGCATCTCGTGACCATGTTCGTAAAATTGTGCCTTTAATTCGTCAAGCATTGAATGATGCAGGCATGACAATTGATGACTTAGATGGTATCGCTTATACCAAAGGTCCAGGGCTTATCGGGGCGTTGCTTGTGGGCGCTTGTGTTGGTCGTGCATTAGCATTCTCTTGGGATAAGCCTGCCATTGGTGTGCATCATATGGAAGGCCACTTACTTGCACCAATGCTTGAAGATGATGTCCCTGAATTTCCATTTTTAGCTTTACTTGTTTCTGGCGGACACTCAATGATTGTCGGCGTTGAAGGCATTGGTCGTTACACGGTTCTTGGTGAGTCGGTTGATGATGCTGCCGGTGAAGCATTTGATAAAACAGCAAAATTGATGGGACTAGATTACCCAGGTGGCCCAAGGTTATCAAAACTCGCTGCCAAAGGTGTACCGAATAGTTATAAGTTCCCACGTCCGATGACTGACAAACCGGGTTTAAACATGAGCTTCTCTGGTTTAAAAACATTCACGGCAAACACAATTGCTGCCGAACCAGATGATGAACAAACTCGTGCTAATATTGCCTGTGCTTTTGAAGAAGCGGTTGTCGATACCTTAGCCATTAAGTGTCAGCGTGCTTTAAAGCAAACAGGTTATAAAAACTTAGTTATAGCCGGTGGTGTAAGCGCTAATACACGATTACGTGCATCACTAAGTGACATGATGCAGAAGTTAGGCGGCAAAGTTTACTATCCTCGTGGCGAGTTCTGTACCGATAACGGAGCCATGATCGCTTATGCAGGTCTACAGCGTTTAAAAGCCGGCCAAATTGAAGATTTAGCTGTTAAAGGCCAACCAAGATGGCCTTTAGATACGCTAGAACCCGTAGATTAAGATGAAAAATACCCATAGCGGCGCTCATTGAGCGCCGCTTTTGTATTAAAAGCCGTGATTAGCGTTACTAACCCGAAACCAGCCTGCGATGCTGTAACGATTAACGGTCGTAGGTAATACTTCGTGGGGGAAACGCTCACTCAAAAACACCACCCATTTACCAAACTCTGGGCTAATGGTCTCAAGTTTGTTGTCTTGTTCATCATAAACAACTAGCTCTCCTGCATGCTCTGCTCGCCAGTCATGATTGAGAAATAGTACTGAGGTTAGAATTCGATTTCGCGAACCTTGTAGTACATCTGAGTGCTTTTGATAGAATGCACCGGGCTCGTAAATAGCGTAGTGACTCTCAAAATCAAATAGCCCCATATATAGGCGCTTATTTATCCCTTCACGTAATTGAGTCATTAGATCTAAATATTGTTTGTCTGCAGAGCGCTGCTCTGATAACCAACGAATTTGATCACTGCGAATGCTATCGACTAACTGCTGCTCACCGCCACGACCAATAGCGGCAGGACGAAAGTCATCCCATGTTGCATTCTTTGAGGTTTGTAATAATTGCTCACAAACAGATGTAGGCAGAGTGTCAGACAGAACAATGTAGCCGGTTTCAACCAATGCATCAGCAATGGTATCCATCACAGCTTCACTTAATTGTGGAACCATAGAAAGGTGTACTCGAAACAAGATAACACGATAACTTTACTGGCAGGCTCAAAAAAGATGAGCGCTGTATTCGAGAGTAGTGTCAGAAAGGTAACGCTTGGGCTACCCAGTCAAAATCGGCGCGATTATAGACTGGGATTTTTAAAAGGCAATCGTAATAATTAAAGGTTGCTAATTAAGGCTTATCAGGAAACTTGGTGTGAGACAGCCTGATCAGTTAATGTTTTTAAATAACGAGTGATTATGGTGCTTTTGTGCGCTTCTTACGTGAGACTTTTGACTCCTCACCTTTTAGCAATCGCTGAATATTATCTTTATGACGGATAACGATTAGCGTTGAAAGCATAGCAACTGGGATGGTGAATCTATCATCTAGCCACCAGGTATAAACAGGTGCAAGTAGTGCAGTGCAAATAGCGGCAAAAGAGGAGTAGCGAGTGATTAACACTAACAGTACCCATGAGCCCATTAGGCATAGCGCAAGATCATGACCAATTGGTGCCATAGCCCCAAAAGCGGTTGCAACGCCTTTACCACCTTTAAAGTTGAAAAAGATTGGAAAAATGTGCCCGAGACAGGCTGCTATCGCAATAACGCCTAATGCAATAGGATCAACGCCAAGTCTGAATGCTAAATAAGCAGGTGCTGCGCCCTTTAGCATATCAAAAAACAGCACGAGTGCAGCGGAGCTTGCTCCACCAATACGCAGCACATTGGTTGCACCAGGGTTACCTGAGCCTTGAGTGCGCGGATCAGGAAGGCCTCGTAGTTTACATACCAGAACAGCACTGGAAATTGAGCCTGCTAAATATGCGCTCAAGATCATGACTATTGTAACTACTGTTAGGCTCAAATTGGTTTCCTTATCCGTCTTAGGGTATTATCGCGCCACATAAAAAACTGTGCCCGTATATTTTGTTCTAAGTGATGAAATAAACAGGTAAAGATTGGTTTAAATACTGCCGAACAACCTTTGCTTAGCAACCTTGCTTTAAAAGCGACAGTATTAAATAAAATCTTTATGTAGCGAGGCTTATCCTACTTTGCTTTGGTCTTGTAAGAAAGAGCAATAGCGTAATATTTCAGCATTGCAACGGATTATATCTCGTTTGTCCGTTTTAGCTTATCAGACCTCAGTGTCATGGATTAGAGTTTTGGAGAAATCATGGATAAAGTACTGATTAGAGAACTAAGAATTGAAACTGTTATCGGAATTTATGAGTGGGAAAAGCAGATCCACCAAAGCTTACTTATTGATTTAGATATGGCATGGGATAATCGCCAAGCAGCGGCAGGAGATGATTATCAACATGCACTCTGCTACGAAACTGTTTCAAATAGATTAACTGCACTAATTACTGAAAAACCTATTGAGCTCATTGAAACTGTGGCTGAAATGGTTGCTAAATGTGTTATGGATGAATTTAATGTGCCTTGGGTTAAAGTAAAAGTGATGAAGCCTGGCGCTGTGCCTACCGCGGCTGCTGTAGGTGTTGAAATTGAGCGGGGTCATGGATAAATGGCAAAGATTTTTATCAGCCTTGGTAGCAATATCGAGCCTGAAAGCCACCTTAAGGCTGCTTTAATCGACCTAGGTCATCATTTTGATAAGCTAGAATTGTCTTCAGTATATGAAAGTGAAGCGGTAGGCTTTGACGGCACAAACTTTCTCAATATGGTGGTAGCGGCAGAAACCAATATGACCATTGAACAGGTTGTGAGCTGTTTTAAGCAGATTGAACAAGATCATGGCCGTGTTAAAGGCGCAAAGAAATTTGCTCCAAGAACATTAGATATCGATCTATTACTGTATGACGATGTTGTTAGTCAACAACCAATAGAGTTACCGAGAGCTGAAATCCTTTATAATGCCTTCGTATTATGGCCACTAGCGGAAATTGCCCCTCATTTGCATCACCCTGTTGTTAAGCAGTCGTATCAATCCCTTTGGCACGATTACGACAAGCAACAACAGTCATTATGGCCAATTGAGTTCGATTGGTCTGCTTAAACCCACAGTTTATAGGATAGTTATGGATACCTTTCAGGTGATTATTTTAGCTCTTATTCAGGGCCTCACCGAGTTTTTACCGATTTCGAGCTCTGCTCACCTTATTTTGCCTGCTCAACTTCTAGGTTGGGAAGATCAGGGGTTATCATTTGATGTGGCGGTTAATACTGGCTCTTTGATGGCGGTTGTGATGTATTTTCGTCGCGAGCTTTTTTCAATGTTTACCGCATGGACAGGCAGCATTGCTAGTCGTAAGCAAACACAAGAGAGTAAATTAGCGTGGTGGATTATTTTAGCAACAATTCCTGCAGTTATTCTTGGTTTCACCGCTAAAGACTTTATTGCAACTCACTTACGCAATATTGAAGTGATAGCTGCAACCACGATTATTTTTGGTTTACTACTTTGGTGGGCAGATAGATTACAGCGTCAAGGTTTTAGTGAATTTCAAGTTGGCTGGAAAAAGGCATTAATCATTGGTGTAGCACAGGCAATGGCATTGATTCCTGGTACATCTCGCTCTGGTGCCACGATTACTGCAGCATTAATGTTAGGCTTAAGTCGTGAAGCTGCTGCTCGTTTCTCTTTCTTAATGTCAGTACCTGTTAGTTTAGGGGCGGCATTGCTGGTGACTAAAGATTTGTTAGAAAGTGGTCAGGTTATCGATTATCAAGCATTAGGTTTAGGGATCGCTGTATCCTTTGTCGCTGCCTACTTATGTATTCATTACTTTTTGAAAATCATTAGTAAAATGGGCATGACTCCTTTTGTTATTTACCGTTTAGCACTGGGTGCGGTGCTGTGTGGTGTGATTTTTCTATAACGCGTGATTGTTTGACTAACATATAACTATCTGCGTTTAACTATGAGTTATTAATGAACAGTATTTTTCTTTGCCCTGTATGTAAATTGCCTTTGCAGATCCATCAAGAGTCAAAAGGGCTACATTGTGAAAACAAACACCATTTTGATAAGAATGAGCATGGTTATTGGCTTTTTAGTCAACCTAAAAAGCCTAAAGCTGATTCTCGAGCGGTAATGCGTGCCAAACGTTACGTGCTTGAGTCTGGTATTTATGTACCCTTGGCTGAGCGTATGGCAAAGGTCATTGCTGAGCTTCCGCAAATCGCTGCCGCGCAGTCGCTTTCACAGTTAGATTACGACTGCGGTGATGGCTACTTTTTGCGAACGCTGAAAAACATACTGTTAGAGATTAAACCTGAGTTGTTGTTGCAACAAACCGGTATTTGTGAAGCTGAAAATGCAATATTTGCAGCAGCCAAAGCTGAAGCAAGCCCAACTTATATGGTTTCTACTCTTAAGCAGTTACCTTTTGTGAATGAATGCTTCGATTTAGTCACTGTTATAGACAAACAGCTAAAGGGCAAAGAGCTGACGCGAGTGCTTAAGCAAGGTGGCGTGTTATTGCAGGTCGCAGCTGGGCCGCGTCATTTGTGGCAAATTCGCGAGTTTATCTATCCTGAACTAACGGAAAAGCCTGTTAGCGAAAACCTTCCTAAAGAGTTGGCTTTACAACACAGTGAACGTATTTCGTTGACTGTCAGCGTATCGGGTGAGCAGGCTATCGCTTTACTTGAAATGACTCCTTATGCTTGGAGAGCGAACGATAAAGTACGTCATGACATCCAGCGAACAAGGTTTGACACGTTAGAAATAGACTTTGTTATTAATGTGATGACTAGAAAATAGTTTGTACACAGGGTAACCTTTGTCTACTTAACTTAATGGAAATCGACTACTGATGATGCGTAATTTGCTGTTGTTCATCTTGGCGCTATTGCCCTTGACTGCGTTTGCTAATGTTTATTCTATTCCTGAAAATGGCGGACGGCTAGTTGGGGAGTTACAGCATCACGTGGTGCAAAAAGGTGATTATTTCCAAACAATTTCAAAGCAATATAACATTGGTATTTTGGAGTTGATGGCATCCAACCCTGGTGTTGATCCGTTTTTGCCCACACCGGGTACTCGCTTGCTGATCCCTACTCAGATGCTACTGCCAGATGTTCCGCATAAAGGTGTAGTGATAAACCTTGCTGAGTTGCGTTTATATTTCTTTCCAAAAGGCGGTAAGGAAGTACATGTGTTTCCTGTCGGGATCGGGCGCGTTGGTCGTGAAACTCCTGAAATGGTAACTCGAATTAAATCGCGCATACCCAATCCAAGTTGGACACCGCCTGCCAGTATTCGTAAGGAACATTTAGAAGAGCGTGGTGAAGTATTACCACGCGTGGTACCTGCTGGACCAGATAATCCCTTAGGCAAGTTTGCTATTCAATTATCGTACGGTGATGGCAGTTATCTGATCCACGGTACCAATAAAGACTTTGGTATTGGTATGCGAGTCAGTGCTGGTTGCATTCGCTTAAATCCTGATGATATTGAGTGGTTGTTTGACCAAGTTCGTTATGGTGATCAAGTGACTATCATCAATGAGACTATCAAAACCTCTACAGAGCCTGATGGTAGACAACTGATTGAAGTCCATTCGCCATTATCGACAGCTAATGGTGGTGATAACACAGTGAAAGAACTTAAACGCGGTGTTGTTGAGTTTATTCGACAAGATGATGTTGATTACACTAAAGCTAATGATGCATTGCTGACTCAGGCTGGTATACCGGTCAATATCGAGGAGTAAGTGAGGATATCGATAGTATGAAAGCGTCCAGTAGGGCGCTTTTTTGTGTCTGTAATTAATGACGACTATTGGGCAAGGAAAGCAAACGACAAACTACAGATAAATTTAATACCAATCAGTATAAACATTTAGTCGCTCAGCGAGAGTTTAGCGGTTTTGAGGCAAGGCAACGAATGAAGAGCATAGTTGTTCTACGTTCAAGTTCGTTAACACAGCATCAGAATCGCTAAAACTCGCCATTCTGGAACGTTTTTGGCTGCCTACTTCTGCGTTGAATAACTTCACAAGGGAGCAACCATTCTTTCAGTTATTCGCCTTGAATTAGATTGCCAAAAATCGTTCTGAGCTGATCAAATTCTTATACTGATTGGTATAAGGCTTGGCCAAGTGTAATACTTGAAACCAAGCCTTGGGATGTCACCGTAAATAAATACGGTTAAGTCCTAAACGTAATTACTTCTTGTAAGAAGAAGCTACGTTATCGATACGAGCGTTAGCGCGTTGTGCTTCAGCTTGAGCGTCCATAGCTGCAGCTTTTGCATCGTTAACGTCTGCAGATAGCTTGCCTTGCTCAGATTTTAGAGAGCTAACTTCAGCTGAAAGTTGGTCAACTTTGTTACCTAGGTTTGCAACGCTTTCTTCAAGAGCAGTAGTGTTTGCACAGCCACCTAGAAGGGCAGTCATTGCTACACCAGCAATCAAAAGTACTTTTTTATTCATCGGGAATTCCCTTTATATAGGTTGGTTTAAATAAGCACAGCTGCACATCACAACTGAACTAGTTAATTATGTCACAGAGAAAAAATTTTGCTATGCCTTTTAACGCTAAGCTCTGAATAACTTAGTGAAAATTTGAGCAATTGCAAGTTAAGTGCAAATAAACCGTGAACAAGGTATGTCTAATCTTAGTCTATAAATGTGAATTTATAGTACTTTTATTCAGGTTTCTCGCTTTGTAAGTCTTTAATCTTCTGCACTGCAGCAACTCTTTCGACAGACAGTTGTGCACGGATCTCTGCACCTTTAAATCCTTTTTCAATAATGGATTGTACTGCGATATCAGATGCAGCCTTAAAGCAGTTCTTTAAATAGTCAGCTTGAGGGTAAGGTTGAAGCTCTAATCCTAAGCGGCCTTTACTGTCAGCTTCACAGGCTAATAATAGCTGTTCAAGTCGCTGCGGTTTTCGCCAGAAATCGGCTTTATCAAATAGCGAAACAATAGTGTCAGCTCTTAATTGCCACACATTATGAATGTTCTGGTGTTGGTCACTGACTAATAGCGCTAAATCTCGGTACTCGTTAGGGACTCTATAGCGAGTACATAGTGCTTTAATCAGTGGTAAGCCTTTTTGTCCATGACCATGGTGTTTAGGTAAGTGCGCCTTTGGGCTTAAAGCTTTACCTAGATCATGCACTAATGCTGCGAATCTAACAGCGTTATCTTGACTAAGCTTTGCTGCTTGCTGAAGTACCATTAAGGTATGGATCCCGGTGTCGATTTCTGGGTGCCACTTTTCAGGTTGTGGCACACCAAATAGCGCATCGATTTCAGGGAACAGTACTTTAAGCGCGCCACATTGCCTCAAAATCTCAAAAAATACCTGTGGACTTGCACTTGATAATGCCTTATTTAGCTCAATATAAACTCGCTCTGGGGTTAGCGCTTCAAGCTCTCCGCTTTGGCTGAGCTTGCTCATAAGCTCGAGTGTTTCAGTGGCGATGGTGAATCCGAGAGTGTGAAAACGCGCGGCAAAGCGGGCAACACGCAGTACCCTTAGTGGATCTTCAATAAAGGCGTCTGAAACATGCCTTAAGATACGGTTTTCAATGTCGGTAATGCCATTATAAGGGTCGTATAGTTTCCCTTGCTCATCTTGTGCAATAGCGTTGACGGTTAAATCTCGGCGCAGTAGATCTTGCTCAAGTGTGACGTGGGGAGCGGCATCAACACTAAAGCCACCATAACCCGCTGCTGTTTTACGTTCGGTGCGAGCCAGTGCATATTCTTGCTGAGTTTTAGGGTGTAAAAATACCGGAAAGTCTTTACCTACTTGAGTGAAACCTTCCGCTAGCATTTGTTCTGGGGTTGCGCCTACAACCATATAATCATGATCTTTTACATCTAGATTGAGTAACTTATCGCGGACAGCACCGCCAACTAGGTAGATTTTCACTGGATTTCTCACTTATCGTTTATGCTGCTAAGTGTAACATGGCTGACAGGTATATTCGTGTGTAAAGCGCGGTAATTATCTTTGATATATTGCCAACAACCCACAAAAAATTTGCCGCAATTTGCTATCATGGCAAGCTTAGCTGATTTTAGTTGTAGCAATTTTTGACAAGCTAGTAGTAGGGCTTTAACGTGAGCCTATTATTGGTTGGGGATCTATTGCTTGTGGCATGATCGCCAACTTTGGATTTGTAGTGGTAATTAAACAGTATATAAGCTCCGCCGGTTTAAACATCGGAGTCAATTGGTTCTATAAGGATACAAGCTCGCATGTATAAGGCTTTTTTTGGCTTAAATGATAACCCGTTCTCTATCGCGCCTAATCCGCATTACCTGTTTTTGAGTGATCGTCATAGAGAAGCATTAGCCCATCTTACTTATGGCCTAGGAGAAACTGGTGGCTTTGTATTGCTAACTGGTGAAGTTGGAACGGGTAAGACAACGGTATCACGTTGTCTGTTAAAGCAGTTGCCAGAAAATACCGATACCGCTTTTATATTAAACCCCTCGTTGACAGAGTCGGAGCTGCTGGCAACGCTATGTGACGAGCTAGGTATTGTATATGGTGAGGAACCCAGCCTTAAACAATTAACTGATTTAATCAGCCAGTTTTTACTTGAGAATCACAGTAAAAACCGTAATACAGTATTGATTATTGATGAGGCGCAGCACTTAAGAGCTGAAGTGCTTGAACAACTACGACTGCTCACTAATTTAGAGACAGACACCAAGAAATTACTGCAAGTGATCCTCATTGGTCAACCGGAGCTACAGCAGCTACTAAAACGTCAAGAATTACGTCAATTAGCTCAACGTATCACTGCGCGCTACCATTTATTGCCACTCACGGTTGAAGAAGTCGGTTTGTATGTGCAGCATCGGCTGCAAGTGGCCGGGCGACATGAACCTTTATTTCATAAAAGCGCGATTAAAGCCCTGCACAAGTTCAGTGGTGGGATCCCACGCTTAATCAACTTACTATGTGAGCGAGCTTTAATGGCAAGTTATGCTCAATCAAAAGTGCCAATCGATAGCAAAATGGTACGCTTAGCTTCGGTTGAAGTATTAGGAGAAGAGCCTAAGCAAAGCACTATGCTTAAGCCATCGATAATTGCGGCATCTTTAGTTGTGACATTTGCGGTTGCCTTATATGCGTTTATGCCGAGTGGCGCACAGGTTGACACACCTGCTAGCGATGCTGAGCAAGCTCAAACCAGAGAAGTTACTAGCCAACAAGCTCAGCAAAAAACACCCGTGCTCGATAATAGTCAACGAGTGCTTAATAGTGCGATTGCTCAGAGTCGTGATATTGATACCGCTTACGCAAGTATTCTAGGCTTATGGGATAAAGTGCCATACATTGGATTGTCTGCTTGCCAGTCGGCTATGCAGCAAGGCTTAGCTTGTTATCAACAACAGGGGAATTGGCATTCATTAGTTCGCTTAAATTACCCAGCAGTGGTTTATCTTGCTGATGATAACAATCAAGCTTTTTACGGCACGATTGTTTCAAGGCAAGGCGAGCAAGTTTTGTTGCAACTCAATGAACAACAGTTATGGGTTAGTCGAGACTGGTTTAATCGTCACTTTACCGGCACTTTTGAAATACTTTGGCAGGCACCAACAAATCAACCTAAAGAGATTGGACAGTCTGCAAATCCTGCTCAAATTCAATGGTTAGAGAACAGTTTAGCGCGAGTCACAGATACCTCTCCTAGACTTGTAAACCGTTTTGATGCAGAGCTAGAACAAAAGCTAAAAGCTTTTCAACGTCAACATGGTTTAACACCTGATGGCATTGCCGGTAGCCAAACGTTGGTGCAGCTTAATTTGTATTTAAGTGATTCAGGCCCGCGCTTAGGACAAACTAAGAGGTTGTATTAATGTCGATTTTACTCGATGCAGTGACTCGAGATAAGCAACAATCTCAAGTAAATAATCATGATGTAGTATTAACTCCGCGTGCCCCTTATAGAGCAAAACAACAGCGGGGTTATAATATTAGATCGCTAATGATTTATGGCCTGTCATTATTGTTGATGGTGTTAGCTGCGTGGTTATTAAGCCTTGCGCTTTACCCCAGCGAGAAAAGCACTACAAGTAACAAACAGGAGCAAATTGCACTCAGCACTCCAGCTAAAAGTGTGCAAGACCATGAGCAAAACATTAGCCCAGAACCAACCACTAATGAGGTGCGTTTGGCTGGAAAAGTCGCGTTACCAATGGCACAAGCTTATACGCCACAAGTGGCTGTTAGTCATCAAAGTGGCACTGCAGCGAGTTATAACCAGTTCGCATCAAGCTCGAATGATGAGCTTAAGAATGCTGTGTCGGCAGCGGAAGCCTCAGTTACTCATTCTGAGAATACCGCTGCAAGCGCTCGCAGTAGCCAACCCAGCAACTTATTATCTGAGAGCGATAACCAACCTATTATTCTTGGTGCCAATAGTAATAAGCGCGGTGATGAGCTGCTTGAGTCATTAAAGTATCAAGTAGAGAATGCAGCCAATGATGTTGGACTCGAGACGACTAAGCCTGCTGCTGATAATAATTTATTGGCCGCATTTGAAGCTGCACTTAAAGAAGTTGAGCGCGAGAATGCCGTTGAAACTCCAGTAACAGAAGCAAAATTGGATCCGATCCCCGTGACACCTAAGTCGGATGATATTCCTAAGTATGGTCAGTTACCTGCTGGTTTACAGTTACAAGTACCAGAGTTCAATATTAACGCTCATGTATATTCAAGCGTACCCGATAATCGCTGGTTAAATGTCGATGGAGCAGAGCTACAAGAAGGTGACAGTATTCAAGGTAAGTTAACTATCGTAGAAATAAGGCCAAGAGACGTGGTGCTAGCGATTCAAGGCACAGAGTTTAAAGTGCCGGCTATTTAAATTAATTACTGTTGAACGTGTAAAAGGCCTAATACCAATCAGTATAAACATTTAGTCACTCAGCGAGAGTTTAGCGGTTTTGAGGCAAGGCAACGAGTGAAGAGCATAGTTGTTCTACGGTTAAGCTCCCTCTTTGTTTATTAAGAGTCATAGCATCAGAATCGCTAAAACTCGCCATTCTGGAGCGTTTTTGGCTGCCTATTTCTGCGTTGATTAGCTTTATAAGGGAATAACCATTATTGCAGCTTGCAGCTATTCGCCTTGAATTAGTTTGCCAAAAACCGCTCTGAGTTGAGCAAATTCTTGTACTGATTGGTATCATCAGACCTTTTACATTTCAGCATCTGGTTATTTATATAGGTGATAGGCTAAAAACAGTGTTAAGCCATAGCCAACTGTGTAGCAAAGACTAAGTGCTGGTACATATTTGAGGTAACTGACAAAGGTTAGCTCCTTTACCTTACTCATTGCTATGATGCCTGCAGCAGAACCAATGACTAATAGCGAGCCTCCAACACCGACAGCGTAAGTGAGTCCTAACCATTCAGGCGTATTGAGTAGCGGATCAGCTTTTAACAATGCAGCAGTTAGCGGTACGTTATCTAATAACGCCGAACCAATACCCGCAACAAAATTAGAGATATTTGGATCGTATTGAGCATAAACTTGCGCGAGTAAATCAAGGGTTCCTATCTCTTTAAGCATGCCGACGAGTAGTAAAATTCCTAGGAAAAAGAGTAAGGTGTCATACTCAACTTGGCGAATATATTCAAGGATTTGAATCTCTTCTTTATCGCTTCTAATTGTGTGTCCTACTAAAAACATCACAGAAAGGCCGGTTAAGAAGGTTAAAACCGGTGGGATCGCAAATAAGATATTGAGCGCCATTGTCATCACAATAGTGCTAAAGAAGATCAGGGCAATAAGTATATCAACCGCGCGAATTTGTTTGGTTATCGGGCTAGTCGAGACTTCTCCTTCAGCCTTTAAGGAAAACAGCACTGCTAATAACATCACGCTAATGGCTGCCGGTACAAATAGCATTAATAATTCAGACATGCCGACATGACCACCAAGGAAAATCATTAAGGTGGTGACATCGCCAGTAATTAGCGCGACTCCGCCGGAGTTAACTGCAAAGATGATCAGTACTGCCATGCGCCTGCGGATCTGTTGCTCTAATTTAAAGGTTGTGAGTAATCCAAGCGAGACTAAGGTGGCAGTGACATTGTCACAAATGGCTGATAAAACCAGTGAGAATAGAGCAACTTGCATCATTAGCATACGCACCGAGACCCGCTTAGGAAACAATTTTTGCACTAAAATCTGGATCATGCCTTTAGCATTAAGATAAGCAACAAAGGTCATGGTCGACATTAAAAATAGCCATAAAGTAGCGATTTCTAATAGGTTTTCATTGAGTTGATGTTCGACTATTTTTGCGTGACTTGGGTCTCCTGCTGCCATGAACAGGGTGATCCAAGAGATACAGCCAAAGAACAGTGTGGTTTTTGCTTTATTTAGGTGGGTGATCTCTTCAAACACAATACTTAATAACGCGAGTACTGCAAGTGAAATCAAAAATGCGTACAACATAGATTAACTCACATAGATGATGTTATGACGAGCTTGAGCGCCACTTAGTCATAAAATTAAGGTTATTTTAAGGTTTGGCGGCAACATAAAACCACAGAGCAGGAGGGATCACAACTGTTAACCATGTCTAATTTTGTGTGTAAATGTGATCTAAGGCTGTTTGTGTGGGCTTTGTGTAGATAATTTAGCTGAGTTGGAGTGTTCTATTAGTTGTTTGTGTTGCGTAGTTTAAGCTTTTGCTAATTTTGCAGTACTTACTAGTGAATTTAGCTTAAACCAAAAATGGTTAGCTAAACTTGCGTTGTTAAGCTGATGCAGCTTGAGAGTAAAGCTTAGCCAATATAAAAAAGGAACACTAATAAGTGTTCCTTTTACGTTTTCGTTATTAGGTTACTCGCCTATCAGCTTAAGCCTTTGCAAGCTTAGCAAATACGCGGTCCGCTGCAGCAAGAGTTGCTTCAAGTTCTGCTTCGCCATGAGCCAGTGATAAGAAACCAGCTTCATAAGCACTAGGTGCAAGATAAACCCCTTCATCAAGCATCATGTGATAGAACTCAGCAAATAATGCTGTATCACACTTAGTCACTTGAGCGAAGTTAGTTACCGTCTCTTCGCTAGTGAAGAAGAAACCGAACATGCCACCAACGTAGTTGATTGCCATTGGAATGCCGTGCTTGTTAGCAGCCGCTTTAAAGCCTTCTGCAATGTACTGAGTCTTAGCTGCTAGTTGCTCGTAAACACCTTCTTCACAAAGGGCTTCCATTTGTGCAAGGCCCGCAGACATCGCAATTGGGTTACCAGATAACGTACCTGCTTGATAAACCGGACCCGTTGGTGCGATAAATTGCATTACGTCTTTACGGCCACCGAAAGCACCAACTGGCATACCACCACCGATAACTTTACCTAAGGTTGTTAGATCAGGTGTGACGCCGTAGTGACCTTGTGCACCGCTCTTAGATACGCGGAAACCTGTCATAACTTCGTCGATAATCATTAGCGCGCCGTACTGATCACAGATAGCACGTAGACCTTGTAAGAAACCATCGATTGGAGGAATACAGTTCATGTTGCCAGCAACTGGCTCGATGATGATACAAGAGATCTCTTCTGGGTATTGCTCGAAGATAGCCTTAACAGAATCTAAGTCATTGTAGGTTGCTGTTAGCGTGTGCTTAGCGAAATCTTCAGGAATACCTGGAGAGCTTGGCTGACCAAGAGTTAATGCACCAGAACCTGCTTTTACTAGTAAGCAGTCGGCGTGGCCGTGATAACAGCCTTCAAACTTAAGGATTTTGTCACGGTTAGTGAAACCACGAGCCAAACGAATTGCGCTCATTGTTGCTTCAGTACCAGAGCTCACCATACGAACTTGCTCCATTGAAGGAACCATTTCGATTACTTTTTCAGCCATAGTGACTTCAAGTTCAGTTGGTGCGCCAAAAGATAGACCGTTTTCAACCGCTTTTAATACCGCTTCACGGATCTTAGGATGGTTGTGGCCTAAAATCATTGGGCCCCAAGAACCTACGTAGTCGATGTATTTTTTGCCATCAGCGTCAAAAATATAAGCACCGTCTGCTTTTTCGATAAAACGAGGTGAACCGCCTACACCAGAAAATGCACGTACTGGAGAGTTAACGCCACCTGGGATGGTCTTTTTAGCTTGTTCGAATAGTTCGTCAGAACGAGTCATTTTTAATCCTTAAATTTGTAGCCGACTTAGCAATCAGCTTTTCGTGAATACCAGTTAACAGGGCGTTCGTATTGCTCAAGTTGAGCATCAACGCCTAATGTTAGTGCAAACAGCGCCATGCGGATCAGCAAGCCATTATCAGCTTGTCTAAAGATAGCTAGATTTGGGTGATCGTTTAGATCATTGTCCAATTCATTTGCTTGCTCACGAGAGTCTCGTGGCAGCGGGTGCATGATCACAGTGTTTGATTTGCAATGCTGTGTATAAATACTTTGGTTTAAACGGAACTTACCACGGTATTTGTTCGCTTCTTCTTGAGAAGGGAAGCGTTCTTCTTGAATACGCGTCAGATAGAGTATATCAGCGCGGTCTAAATTTCCTTCAAGCTGATCTGTTATTGTGATCTTATGACCAGCATTTTCAATGTCACTGATCACAGAGTCAGGCATTGCTAACTCTTTTGGTGATACGAGTGTGAAGTTGACATCTTTATACATGCATAACAAGCGGGAAAGAGAGTGAACAGTGCGGCCAAACTTCAAGTCGCCAACCATAGCGATATGCATGCCGCTAATATCACGACCACCAGCAGCCAACTCTTTTTGAATGGTGAATAGGTCTAAAAGTGCTTGAGTTGGATGTTCGTTGGCACCATCACCACCATTGATCACTGGTACGCGGCTGCCTTTGGCAAAATCACGTACAGAGAAAGAGTCAGGGTGACGCATAGCAATCACATCAGAGTAGCTAGAAAGTACACGGGCGGTATCGTATAGCGACTCACCTTTTGAAAGTGACGAAGACGCCATACCTACAGTTTCATTAACTCTGCCGCCAAGCAAACTAAAGGCGCTGGCAAAGCTGACACGGGTACGGGTGCTAGGCTCGAAAAACAGGTTGCCTAAAACAGCGCCATCTAAAACAGTGGTGCGTTTTTGTCGTAAAGCATAAGGGGTCATGCGGGTAGCAACAGAAAAAACTTTTTCAACGGCTTCCAAGTCTAGTTGGTTTACCGAAAGGATGTGCGAACCTTGAAACTGAGTCATCAGCCTATATTTCCAATTTCTGAGGGGCGTAATAGCAAAGCTATTGCCCAAGTTTATGTAGGGTGGCTGAGGCGGCACTATAGCAGAATCTATTGGCTAGATAAATAATGCAAACATAGAACCTTGGATAAAATCATCGAGATTGATGACTCGTTGACAGCTGCGCAGGCAATCAGTTGTCGCTAATTTTGCTAAAACCTTGCCAAAGAGGGTTTTGAGGGGTAAAACTGCCCATGACTTATCATCTTTTCGATTCAGAACAATCTATTTGGAAGGCTTAGTTTGGACCATTTTATTTGGAATATTGATCCTATTGCGTTTAGTGTGATGGGATTAACTGTACACTGGTACGGTATTTTATTTGCACTTGCCATCGCCTCTGGTTTTCAAGTGATGAAACGTATTTATATTAAAGAAAGTCTCCCAGTTGAGTCGTTAGATAATCTATTAATGTATTGCGTTGTGGGTATTATTGTCGGTGCGCGTTTAGCTCACTGCTTGTTTTACGATCCCGCTTACTATTTAAGTAACCCAATAAAAATTCTCGCGATTTGGGAAGGCGGTTTAGCTAGTCACGGTGGTGGCCTTGGCGCAATATTGGCGTTGTACTATTATCAGCGTCAGGTGAAGTTACCGTTTTTATTCCTGTTAGACAGACTCGCAATTGCGACAGCAATTTTTGGTTTCTTTGTGCGTATGGCTAATTTTGTCAATTCAGAAATTTTAGGCCTACCGAGTAATGCGCCTTGGGCTATCATTTTTGAGCGAGTAGATATGACGCCGCGTCATCCAGCTCAACTATATGAGGCCATTGCTTATTTGTCGATTTTTGTATTGTTATGGGCCATTTATAAACTTAGCGATATGAAGCAAAAGCACGGCGCGATTTTTGGCTTATTCCTAGTGCTGGTATTTAGCTCTCGCTTCTTAATTGAAATGGTGAAAGTAAAGCAAGCTGTGTACGCCGATACGTGGACATTTAGTGCTGGACAATTACTGAGTATTCCATTCTTAGTGGTGGGAATAGTACTGCTTGTTTTACCTTATGTGAGGAAGGCGAAAGCGTAACGTCTACAAAGCTCAATTAATACAAAGCCGTTAGCGTGTGCTAACGGCTTTTTTATTGGTTAGTTTTTGATTCTATATGATAACAGGGTTAGAACGGCAAGCTAAAACCTACTGTTGCGGTGCGCCCCATACCTTTAAAGTAACGGGTATCTTTGCCAACGGTTTGTGAGTAGTAGGTGTAATAGTCTTCATTTAATAGGTTTTGTATACCTATGCTTAACGTGCCGCTATACACTGGAATGGCAATTGATGCATCAACCGTGGTGTAGCCGTCGAAGTTGGCGTACACCTTGTTATTGGCGTCTTTGAAGTCTTTATCCATATAGAAATTAGCTTGAATACGAGTTGATATATCATTATCAAAGTAGTGATTCCAAAATAGGTTTACCCGATTTGGTGATATATTCGCACCGTCAAGATCGGTATCGACTTGTTGATCATCATTGGAGTCGTATTCACCATTTTGAATCGCTAGATTAACTCCGACATCATCATTGTCTCCAATGTAAGCAGTTACATTGGCCTCAATTCCTTCTATCAGGCTTTTTTCACGTTTAACTACAAACGAACCGCTACCATCCTCCTTTTCGACCATGCGCGCACCGTAGTCACTTGAGGAGCGGTAGTAAGCTATTTTAGAGCTAAAATATTCACCTTGATAATCGGCACCAAACTCAATGTTGTCAGTCACGATTGGATCGAGTGCTAACGTATCTTCAATGCTAGGATTTACGCCTTGGAAGTTATCGCCATCACGTAGGACTCGTCCAACATCTGGCATACCAAAACCTTGATTGAAGCTAGTGTAGAGTCGCAGTCCAGAAGTGACTTGATAAGAAGCACCAATATTAAACAGAGTTTCATTAAAGTCAGGACTGCCGCCTTGCACATGTTTGTTACCGTAACCATACATGGTCTTATAATCATCGACTTTTAGTTTGGCGTACTCGTAACGCACCCCTGCAGATAGAGTCAAGTTGTCTATTAAGTCGTAATCAAACTGTGCAAAGGGAGCAATATTGTCATAGGTGCTTTCTGGTACCCATGATACTCCACTCATGACCATATCTTGCTCGGTAGTATCGCGAAATATATCTAAACCATAGGCTATGCTTACCCCTGAGTTAGCAATGTTATTGGCCATCATAGAGGCTTTCATGCCCCATTTTACTGATTTGTTACGTGACTGCTCATAGTAAAGCGATTCGCCGTTTTCACCAGTACCGCAAACGGTTACTTGATCGCTGCCTTCCATACTCGGGTCATAAAAGTCAGACCAACAGCCACCACCATAAACGGCTTCAAAATTTTGATTAAAGAATTGTAAGTTGAGCTGTTGGCCCGCAATGTCTTCATGGGTATAAGTCAAACTCGTTGTCGTGACTTGATTATTTGCAGCGTCCCAAGGTTGTTCTTGTTTGATGGCGCCAGTTGGAATGTCATTTTCTTTATCGCCTGTCACGGCCATATAGTCGCCATTGTTTTCCATATTGTAATGGTTAACCATTAACTCAAGGCGTGAGTTGTCAAAGTTATGTCCAAGCTTGATGAAGAAGTCCATACTTTGGCTATCCATTGATTCGCCTTGGGTGGTATCGACACCAATCATGTCATCATTTGCATCGTAATAAACACCGTTATTACGATAGCTTACCGCGCCTATCATATCTAAGTGCTCTGATTCACCGGAGAAGCTATAGCTGGTACCAAAACTCACGCCATCAGACTCAAGGTTGTTGGGTACAGTGACATCAAAACTGACATGGTGCTCACTATCAGCACTGGGCTTTTTAGTTATGTAGTTAATAATACCGCCTTGAGCACCAAGTCCGTGCATCGCATTCGCACCATGAATGATTTCAATACGTTCTATCATGGCTGGATCAATGGTTTGCCCTGAGCGGCCACCACTTCTAAGAGGGTTTGATTGGGGAACACCATCAATCATAATTAGCGGCGTCCTACCGCGTAAAGTCTCACCAGTATTACTCATTTTCTGGCGACTAGGAGAGAAGCTTGGCGCGAGGTTACCTATAATCGTTGAGAGATCTTGAGTTGTTCTAAGTTGTTCATTTAGTTGCTCTTGATCGATTATTGTTACAGTATTCGGAATGGCGCTGACCGGTTTATCCATTCGGCTTGCTGTTACTGTGATGACTTCGATATCGCTGTCTTGTGCGATAGCAAGGGGAGGAGCAATAGCGGCTGTGATTGATAGCGCAATAATGGAGTTCTTAAACTGCATGTTAGACCCTGTTTAAGTGGAAACACTAATGAGTTTTATGTGTCCATCCATTGGCAATTATTTCCTAGCGTGTTTACTCACAAATGTAAATGATAATGATTAGTGTTTTTAGGGTAATGGTGCTAATAAGTGATGTCTATGCTAAGTACAAACATTGCACAGCAGATCTTTTGAAGTGTGAGGCAGGTCTCTATGTATGTGGTGAATTTGTTGCAATTAAGGTTTTATTAAGCGTTAATTATCTATTTGATTACATTTGTTGCGTTGGTGGTGAGTGCGTAGCGAATAATCTCTGTTTGCAAGTAATAAAAGTTAAGGTATTTAATCGTTTAATTAAATACCTTATGTCGGAAGCTACCGCTACTTAATCAGGTCTAGGGATTAAATGTAGTGGCGCGGCGTCACTTAAATAAGCTTCATCGACTTGATCTAGCTTGTTGTAACTAATCATTTGCCGTATGCCATCAATATAGGCTTGGCCTCGTTCAGAGTATTTATCTAATGTACCTGCTAGTTCCATTCCGGTAATTGGTTTATTTTCTGCACGTAACTTTGCTCGCAACTGCCTCAGTTTTTTATAGGCGTTATTGGTATTAAGGTTAAGCATATAACCTTCAACAGATGCTAGCGGGGTGTCAAAGCGGGCTAGACCGTAGTTGCCCAACTCTTTACGTTGTTGTTTGGGGATCATCCCTTTACCGCTAAAGTCCCACTGACCAAAAAATGCGTTACCTTCAACGGTAAAGCGTGAGGTTGCCCAGCCACTCTCTTCAGCTGCTTGAGCCAGTACTAGTGACGGCGGCAGGATATCAACTTCTTCTAATAGTGTTCTGCGTTGTTGCTCGGTAAGTGCAGTACTGTCGTCTTTGGTGACTTTGTATTTAAAGGCGATCTTTTGCAGTAATACGTCGTCTAATGGTGACTCCGCGATAAGTCTGCGTTCGAGTAAAATATTTTCGTTAGCGACAAGGATTAATGGCGCAAGTAAACGAAAGAACACCATCTTTTTTTGTTGTACTGGAATTTGGTTTGAGGTCCTTTGCCAGCGTTCACTGACTGATTCAAAAGTCAGCCTTGGCACCTCTCTGTTGCCTTGTTGCCAACTTTGGGTGTTGTAATTGAGAGAGTCAAATAGCGCCATTAATTCATCGAGCGAGTTGACACGCATATCTTTAGGTTTTTTTGTTGGACGTTCATCTGAAACCGCAGTGAAGCTAGTCTGTGTACTCGCTGAGCCAGCAGGTGTGGCCAGATCTTGTGCCTTTATTCTTGTTGCTGACTTTTCGCTTATTGTTTGTTTTTGCTCACTATTAGAATTGTGTTGCTCATTGTGGGTGACCGGATTTGCGCCACTTTCAGGGTTAAATTGTGAATTAGCAGCATAGAGAATAAGTGTCACACTAAGTGCTGCTAGAGCAAAAACAGTTTGAGGCTTTTTAAGCATAAAGCGTCCTAATATAAAGGGGAGTTAGCTTAAACTTAGCCTAATCTGTATCTATAGACCTAATCTTGGCAGGAATTCTGCAAACTTTGCTGGTGGGGTGAAATAAAAAGCCCAACTGCAAGTGCATTTGGGCTTCTTAGTGCGGTTGCTTAGCTAATTGTGCTACTTACTTAAGTCAGACGCAGTCTGAGTCGAGTAGTAGTAAGCAACATCTTTCATCTCAGTTTCCGACAGCATGCCTGCTTGAGCTTGCATGAGAGGATCACTGCGATCACCGCGTTTAAAGTCAACTAACTGTTTAAACAAGTAAGCTGCTTTCTGGCCTTTGATGTCGGGGTAAGTTGTCATCATTTTAAGCATGGCATCACCATGACAAGCAATACAACGTTGGTTAGCGAGAGCTTCACCTTTACTTGCATCCGCTTGGTAGTTTAGCGCGTTTGCTTCAAGCTTAAGGCCCTTAACCGCAAGTGTATCTTTAAATGAAGTATCTGTCTCAGCTTGAGCTAAACTAATGCTTACAGACGTTGCCCAGATCAAGCTCGTTGCTAAGACTTGTTTTAATAAGCTATTACTCATCTTAACCTTCCTTCGTTGATGTTGGCATTGGCGGCATTTGCTCGCTATCTAAAGGCTTACGTCTAAAGATCTTCATGTCGATACCAGTTTCATCGTAATAAGTCGAAAGGTAATCAAGTACAGGATCCCAAGTATCTGAGAGATCCCATAAGCCTTGAGTATCAACCATCCATTGAATAGTATCGCGCCAAACTTCACGGTTACCCTTGTTTTGAGGAATGATAGCTGTGGTGTGGCAGGCGTTACATTGATAGTTCACCATCTCCCACCCCGGTGCCATAATCAAACCTGATTCAGGATCTATCGGGTAGCTTTTTCCAGCATCAGCCGCCATAGCAGGCGAGAGGCTGCTTAAGGCAAGTAAGCCTAGCGAAAATAGAGTCTTTGTCATTATACGACCCTTACTGCCACTCGGTGACAGCCATTAAATAGGTAACCTTTCGGGTTCCATTGCGGTTGAACCATTGGCTGACTATCGCCCTTAGTATCAGTCGCGCGGGCCCAAATTTCATAGTAACCAGTCTGTGGTAGTTTTAGATCAACTTGCCACTGCTGCCATGCTGTAGGATTCACAGGTTTAGTTAGTGAAGCGGTAGTCCAAGTTGTACCGTAGTCATAACTCACTTCAACCTTAGCTACTTCGCGCATACCAGCCCACGCATGGCCGCTTACAGAAAGTGTTTTACCTAAAGCCATTTCGCTGCCAGTTTGTGGCGCAGTAATTAGCGACTTAACAATCATTTCCTCGATGATCTTAAAGTCTTTGTTTGCTACTTTCTCACCAGGCGCTACTGGGTATTTTGGTACTTGGTAAGCTGGAGCTTCCATTTTCTTACCATCGTGTACGCGATCTCTAACGCCCATGCCTGTTGCACATTTTTGTGAAACAGAGCCCGGACGACCACCAAATACGATACGTAATGGGTAACCGTGCATGTATGGAATATCTTCACCGTTCATGCCCCAAGCGATCATGCCGTTTTCATTCATAGCCGCATCGATAGGTACACCACGAGAGATCGCTGCACCTTTACCACTAATATGCTTATCTGCACCGTAGTGAGCAGTATAAACTGCATCACTCTTGACACCGCAGTCTGCTAGTACGTCTTTAATTAGTACGCCTGTCCACTCGGCACAAAATACTGCGGTGTTACTCCACTGGTTACCTTTTGCGTTTGGATAGAAGTTTTCACGGCTGTTACCACCACATTCAAGTACTAACTGTTGAGTGTGGGTTTTGAATTTTTTCTTTAGCTCAGCAATGGTGTAAGTCTTTGGCGTTTCGATTGACTCACCATCTACAGTGAATTCCCACGTATCAGGATCGATCTTATCGAACTCTGGCATTTGACCATTCCAGCGAATAAAGGCAACGTCAGCAGGAGTTTTTACTGGAGCAAGTAAGTGCTCTGGAGGAAAGGCGTTAAGCGGGCTTGAGTTTAGTACTTTAAAGTGGCTTGGTAAGTCGTCTACGTTCTTCCACTTAACTGCTGAAACATCCATAGGCTCGATGCCTGCTGGACGGTTTGATGCAAAAGCCCAATTCAGAGGCAGCATGGCTGTTACAGAGGTCGCCGCAGCGCCCTTTAAAAATTTACGTCTATCGATAGCCATTAGTCTTGCTCCTTCCCAGTATTGAAATAAACCGCCATTGCTTGCATTTGTTCTTCTGTTAATAACTTTGCGACCTTGCTCATGGTCTTATCTTGGCGTGTTTCTGCTTTAAAGTTCTTTAATTGTCCAACCATGTATTGCACGTTTTGCCCCTTCAAATTAGGGATTGAATCGAATTCATTACTGCCGTCGACTCCATGACATGCAATACACATGTTGAGCAGCTTCTGATAGTCCTCAGCTTGTGCTTGGCTATTGAAGCCAATCATCGAAGCTGAAACCACGACTAGTGCTGTTATTTTATTTTTTAATACACTCATTAGGTGCCCTTATCGGGTGATGTTATTTACGTTTGGCCTATAGCGGCTGCAAAAGAATTCGCTATCTCAGTGCACAGAGCTTGATACTGGCGATATCAAGTCACGACCCTGCAACGTTTTTTTATCAAGGCCGTCAGATGCATCTTTTCGTTTTGTTGCATAAGAAGGCGATTGAGTTCGTAAAATTACAGAAAAATGTGACCTTTAGCCTGTAAAAAGTTCTAAAAAGTTGTGAAATGAACTATTTAATAGAAAGGTTTGATGCGATTGAGGTTGTAAGCTTTCTAATAACTGGTGTTGATGATTTTGAGGTGTGTTTGTTGTTGCATTATTAGGCTATCGTACTGAATATGCTGGATTTTAGTTGTTATCTTATGTTCTGTAGATAATTTGAACGTGATGTTTACTTGTTAATCATTAGTCTTGTTAAACTTTTACGGTGGTAGACTGGGGGAATAAGTCGACTCGATTTTACTAATATGTTTAATTTTGGCATTTTTTTAAGCAAACATGCAGAGCATTAACAATCATGTCGAGTAACGAAGTCATACCTGAACTGATATTCATTTCAAAAATACTGGTGTCAATTTTTGCAGTGCTGGGATTATCTTATGTGGCGGAAAATGTCAGCCCTAAAGTGGCTGGTTTGTTATCAGGTTTTCCTCTTGGGAGCGCAATAGCTTTATTTTATATTGGCCTAGAAATGGATATTGAGTTTGCTGCGCAAAGTGCGACCTTTACACTGGCTGGCTTCTCGGCATCTTTGGTGTTGGCTTATTGCTATTATCACGCTAGCAGGTGGCTCGAAAAGGGCGATAAATATACTCGTTGGCAGATTTGTAGTATGTCTGCACTAATGTCAATTAGTGGCTTTTTAATAGTGGCATATGTATTGAATTTAAGCCGGTTAAGTTTGACAGCAAGTTTTATGATAACGCTAGCGAGCATTTGCCTATTTGCGTTTTTATTTCGTCATATTGACGATACCAGAGTTGATACGAAAGTGGCGTTAACTTTTAGGGTGAGTTTATTAAGGGCGCTTGCTGCAGCATCGATAGTGTTGTTAATTACGGGCATTGCCAAAACGGTGGGGACTGGTTGGGCTGGCGTGTTATCGTCTTTTCCTATTACGCTATTTCCGTTTCTAATTATTATTCACTTAAGTTACGGTGCAGCTAGCGTGCACTCAGTGATTAAGCATTACCCCTACGGGCTTGGCGCGTTGATGATTTATACACTTTCAGTTAGCTTTGTTTACCCAGTATTAGGGTTATGGCTCGGTACATTGTTATCGTTTTTGTTTGCTACTGTTTATCTGCTGCTATTACTGATGCTACAGCTAGCTGGTGATTGTTTTCGTAAGCTAGGTTAAGCCATGCTTTGAAGTTGCGTATGAACATCTCTAACTAACGAAACATAATGGGCTTGAGCGATTTATACTTGGCCTGAACGGATCTCTTTTTGTAGTGCCATCCAATTTATAACACCGACAATATTGTCTGGCGTTTGCTGATAAATATAGACCTCTCCACGACGCTCTTTTGCCAGTAGTTGGTATACCTCATTTAAGGTGCACGTATCAGGGAGTCCTTGTACTGGGTGGCGCGTAAGCGTGCTATCTTCATCACGACGTTGCAGTTGTAGCTGTAGCATTTCAATATCACCGCTATTGTTTCGAACTAAAACTGAACGTCCTTCAGCGCGTTTAAGTACCTCTAAAAGTAGCTCATCGTTGTCATTTACAATAACAAAGCGTTTATCCATCAGGTGACGAACTCCCACCTTTTGTAAGCCAAGATTAACGGGGGCAACCTTATAGCCTAATCCCATAATCTCCAACTGCTTAAAGAAAATGGATTTAGTATTAAAACCTTGGTGGGCAATGAGAAACGCCGGAATAACCACAAACATTGAGGGTAAAATAATTGAGGCGTTATTGGTTAGTTCAATTAATGCTACAAGTGCCGCGAGTGGGGCACTAAGACACACGCCCATCATGCCAGTCATGCCGATAATAGTATAAAGACCAATATAGGGGGCAACACTGGGGAAAAATATGGCACTGATTAAAGCTAATATTGTGCCGAGTAATGCGCCAATACCGTAAAGCGGCCCAATTAACCCACCGGGGATCCCAAGGCCAATTGCCGCAATTGTTGCGATGGTTTTGCCAATTAAAATGGCTAAAAGGAATAGAATACTTGGGTGCTGGTTAATTGTTTCAGCAATGGCAAGCTCTCCGCTACCTATCGCGGGCGGTAGGATTATTCCGACCAAGGTCGTTACAGCGCCGGCTAATAGTAGTCTGTTGATAAGTGGCCACTTTTGTCCGATAGCTGTGATTTTTAGTAAGCTGGTGTTAAAAAATGCAGCGATACAACCTAAGATAATACCGAAAATAGCCAGCAGCGGGTATTGGCTTAATGGGATCACCTCAGCACCAATCTGTTCAAACTCATGGACATCGCCAAACACCATTTGACTGGTTAATGCTCCGCAAATGGCTGATAACATAATGGGAAAGAAGTAGTGAATTTTGTATTCGCGTAATACCACCTCAAACACGAATATAACTGCTGCTAGTGGCGCGTTAAAAATCGCTGCAATACCTGCCGCTATGCCACTGGCGCACATTACCCGAACACTGTTATCGGGTAGATGAAATTTTTCAGCTAATACGCTGGCACTGACAGCGCCTAAATGAATAGCGGGGCCCTCTCTACCGACAGAGAAGTTGGTTGCAAGTGCAAATAGGGCTTGAAAGAACTGACCGGGCGCTGATTGGAGTGGGATTTTGCCGTAATGCAGTTTCATTCTGTGGATCACATAAGCGATTCCCATGCGTTTGTAACGCTGAGATCCCATTTTTGCGACGCCCCAGATTAAAAATGAGCCTAAAAGCGGTAATAATACTCGCCAGTCATCAATGAGATCCGTAAAATTCAGCTCTTGGGTTTTGGTGAAGGTATCGCACCAAACCAAAAGTAGTCGAAAAAGTAGAATCACACCTGAAGCAAAGAGTGCAAATAACAGTGCCAGTAAACATAGCTGCACGCTGACTTTAGACTGAGACAGTATGTCTTTAAGCTCAGTATTAAAGTACTTTTGAAATTGCGCTCGCTTATTTTCTATTGCTGGGTGCACAGGGTTTTCCAGAACGTGTTGGCCACATTGCTTGCCAATGTGAGCTTTTTTATTAAGGGACTGTTACTTAATGTCAAATTATCATCGTTGGCTCGATCGCATGCAAGTGATTGAACGACAAATTAGGCCTTCGAGTGTTTATTTGTTGCTTTTAGTTATTGTAGCCTTTGTTTTAGGTGCTTTAAGTTATGATGTTGCCAAGCAACATTATTTGCCTAAACCCAAGGTACAAGTGGATAAATCAGAGCAATATATTGCTCAATTACATGAGCAAGCACAAACCCTTGCAGCCCGTAATATAGAGCTGGCCCTTGAACGTGAAGCGAATGACAACATGCAAGCTATGTTTGTTGAGCAAAACGCTAAGAATAATGAGCTTGCCCGTGAGTTGGCTTTTTACCGAAGTGTGATGGCGCCTGAAAATAGTGCTGATGGTGTGGCCATTAATGGTTTAGAATTGACGCCGAGTATTGAGCCGCGGCAATATCGTATCAAACTGGTACTGACACAACTGGAAAAGCGTAAACGCTCATTAGCGGGTCGCAGTGAAGTGACGTTAGTTGGATTGCAAGATGGCAAAACGGTGAGTCTTAAACTAGCAGATTTGACCGATGACTCATTTAAGTTCAAGTTTAGATATTTTCAGATTTTAGATGGCGAATTTACATTGCCTGAAGGCTTTAGCTTATCTAGAGTGAAGGCAAAAGTGATAGTTCCTGCGAGTCGCTGGACCAAAGGGTCGCAAACTGAACAGGAATATAACGCACAAGATTTACTTGTGGATGAAAAAGAGCAGGGCATATTACTTGAACAAAACACTCAGGTATTAGATAATTCTGCGCAGCAAACAGATGTAAGAGGTAGTAATGACTGAACAAGCTGAAGATGCTTTGCCAATTCGTTTTACTGATGCGGCGGCTTCAAAAGTAAAAACCTTGCTTGAAGAGGAAGAAAACGACGCGCTAAAGTTACGTGTATATGTGACTGGCGGCGGTTGCTCTGGCTTCCAATATGGTTTTACGTTCGATGAGAAAGTAAACGAAGGCGACTTTACTGTAGAAAAGCAAGGTGTTCAGTTGGTCGTTGACCCAATGAGCCTGCAATATCTTGTTGGTGGTGAGGTTGATTATACCTCGGGCCTTGAAGGTTCGCGCTTCTTTGTTAAGAACCCAAATGCAACCACGACCTGTGGCTGCGGTGCAAGTTTCTCTGTTTAACCACTTGTGGTTAACCATTAAAAAAGCCGTCTTTTGACGGCTTTTTTGTATCTGCATTTTGCTGAAGTATATCTGTTAACGCATGATATTTAGATTTAATGCTCGGCTAAAGTAGCGAATGACTTTTGGGGTAAAGGCTATCCAAACTTGCACCAATGATATGATGATCAGTAAACCAAACACCACCCAATCAGGTAACTGGATGCTAAAGCTACCAATGCCATAGCTAGACGGCTCTGAAGGTACCATGTTATCAGGATCTTGCAGCATTATTGGCAATGCACTAGCAATAATTAATTGTAGTGAGGTATATACTCTCAACATCAATAACCCTGCTTTTTGTTTACCAATAATAGCCAGCACCATAAACAGAGTTAAGATACAGAAAAGCACACCTTGTTTAGCCATTAACCCGCTGATAGAAATCATCACTAAAAACACAAGTAACAGCATTAGGCGCTTAGGCATCTTTACTGGAGCAGGTTCTTTATTGGTTTTAGCGGTTTGGGGATCGAGCGAGGTGGGGCTAGCTTCAGGTTTAGCTGGGGGTACAGTTTTTTCACTATCCACTTATTCATTCTCTTTTTAGTTTTATGAGCAGATAAAAAATCAAGATGGCAAGCTAAAGCGCCCGCCATCACAGGAGCTTAATGATTAGTGACGCTTTTTAGGTACTAAACGCTCTTCTAGCTCGTAAGGTGGGATCACTACACCTAAATCATCTTGTACTGGGAATACTGCTACGAATAAGTCGTCATCTTGCATTCCTGGCACCCAACGCTCTAACCATTCGTCAACAGGGATAGCTAAAGTTTGACAATCAGCCCAGTCATCAACAGCCCATGATGCAGCAGCTTCTTCAGTAGGCCACATTGGAATGCAATCTTCCTCTTCAGTGGTCAACATAACACAACCATCTAAATCCTGTAATGACCACAATGTTTGCTGTTCTTTCACTTGTTCAACTAGGTAGTCGTAGCGAGCTTCTGGTGTCATTTCAGTGAGTTGCTTAAGTGTTTTGCTTTTGTTGCTCATGGTGTACATCTCTTAATAGTAAATGAGGCGAGCCTAGAAAATAAGCAAAGCGCGCCGATTGAGATGGATAATAACATTTAGGTGGCTATTGAAAAAGAAAACAGAGCTTAAATCAGCTCTGTTATTTTACCTATTCTTTAGCATCAAAGATTTTGTAAATGCCGCCCGCAATAATCGCTCCCACAATAGGTGCGACCCAAAATAGCCATAACTGGGAGGTTGCCCAGTCGCCAACAAATAATGCAGGCCCTGTACTACGGGCTGGGTTTACCGAGGTGTTTGTTACTGGAATACTGATCAAGTGAATAAGGGTTAATCCAAGGCCTATCGCGATCGGTGCAAAGCCTTTAGGGGCGCGAGCATCGGTAGCCCCAAGAATGATAATTAAGAAAAACATCGTCATGACGACTTCACAGATTAGCGCTGCAGTTAAACTGTAACCGCCGGGAGAATGCTCACCGTAGCCGTTTGATGCAAAGCCTGCAGATAAGCTAAAGCCATCTTGTCCAGACGCTATGAGATATAAAATACCTGCACCAGCAATACCACCAGCAACTTGAGCAATAATGTAGGGCACCAGCTCTGATGCGGGAAAACGTCCTCCGGCCCATAGCCCAATAGAGACCGCAGGGTTCAGATGGCAACCGGAAATATGGCCAATAGCAAATGCCATTGTCAGCACCGTTAAACCAAAAGCGAAGGCAACCCCAAGTAAGCCGATACCGACTTCGGGAAAGGCTGCAGCTAGCACTGCACTGCCACAACCACCTAATACCAGCCAAAGTGTACCAATAAACTCAGCAGTCATTTTTTGCGTCATATTCATATAACAGCTCCTAGTATAGGTTAGTGGCTTTAACGAGCTTGGCGCACTAACTGTAAAAAAAGGCAATGTTACTGCTGTTGCCCAACAAGCTAAATATACTCCAGTTCCAATAAAATGCTAATTAAGTAGCTATTAAATTAACTAGCTACTTATTAACGTTATTTATTTGATTATTGTGTTGGAGTTTGTCGATAACGCTCGTCTTGTACCATTTGAATTAAGGTTGACGCGATTTCGGTATTGTCTTTATGACCTCTAAAGTACAGTGCACCTTTGCCGTAGGCATAAACAGGCACATCGATTGCGTCATGCCCACCAGTAGTCCATCCTGTATAGGTCAACTTATCAATAGCTTGCTTTAGATCGTCGGTGATGATTTGCTCAGCTTTATGTTGAGCTAGTCGAGAATTCAATTTTTTACGCAAGCCATCTAGTTTTCTATCTTCTATATCGATACTGATATGCGGGCGTAAAAAAACACTAAATGCATTTAAGTCATTCAGTACGTTTGGCGTTTCCATTATCAATTTGGCAATACTGCGAGGTAAGCTGTGCACCTGATGCAGTAGCTGACCCTGCCATTGATAGGTACCATCTCTGCCAAGGGTTAGTCCGCCTGTTGAGTGATCGGCTGTTGCAATAAGTAGTGTATCGGGATGGGAGTCGACATAACGTTTAGCTAGCGCCAGCGTCTTGGCAAAGTCGTGCATTTCAGTCATTGCGCAAGCAATATCATTACTGTGACCGCACCAATCAATTTGACTTGCTTCAACCATGGCAATAAATGGCGCATCTTGTTGGCTTAATAACTCTAGTGCTTTGGCTGTCATAGTTGTGAGTCTTAACGGGTCATTGCTCTCTATGGCTGCCGGTAACCCTTTAGGTGCAAATAAGCCTAAGGCTGGTAGGCTGTCTATGCTATTTAGCTCTGTTAGTTGATCAGCATACTGGTAACCAAACTCTTGGAATTCAATCGTCAAATCTCGATCTGCTCTGACAAAATATTGTGTGCCGCCACCTAACATCAAGTCTGCTACAGGACGCTTGTGCACCAGATTGCTGAGATAGCTATCGGCAATCTGGTCGTAATTACGACGGCTCTCATTGTGGGCTAAAAAGCTTGCAGGCGTGGCATGGTTGATTTGCGATGTCACAATAATCGCCGTATTTTTTCCTTGTGCTTTGGCTATTTCGAAAATGGTTGGCAATGCGCCATGTTGATGATCAACGGCTATCGCGCCATTATAACTTTTGTAGCTTGTGGCTAACGCGGTTGCTGCTGCGGCAGAGTCAGTGACATAGGTATCGTCATCAGGGTAAGTGCTTGACATGCCAACAAGTAGTTGGTCAAAAATAGTTTTTTCGACTGATTTTGTTTGTGGATTGTCAGCATAATAACGGTAGGCAGTGGTGTAAGCCGGTCCCATACCGTCACCGATGAGGTAGATGATGTTCTTTGGTAAGTACTCTGTCGCAATAACCGGAGCAAAAGGCGCTGAGTTGCTATGGTTATCATGGCTTTGAGCAAAAGTGTAAGTTGCAGTTAAGCTAGCAATGAGTCCGCCAAATATCAGTTTAGATTGGAGCGCCACTAAACGGGAAAAGCGTGTTGAATGTGTCATAGGGCTAAGTTCCATTTATTATATGAATTGGTTGTGGTGATAGTGTTTGAGCAACTAAGCAGATGGCGCCTAAAGACGCCATCATTTCAGACTTAAGCCCACTATCGGTTTGTTAATGGAAAGTCACTTGTGTGTCATTGGTAACGGACTGACCAAAGGCGGTATCCGTTTTTGCTGAAGGGGCTTGTTTTAGATATTGCTCAAGCCAATTTTCCTGCTCCCAAAGCATATGCATGATTGACTCTTTGGCTTTGTAGCTATGACTTTCGTAAGGAAAGGTGACTAGTCTAGCTTGTCCACCTAATCCTCTAATGGCCTTGAATAGTCTTGCTGACTGCATAGGGTAAGTTCCAGAGTTTGAATCCATTTCGCCATGCATTAATAACAAAGGTTCATCAATCTTATCGGCATGAGTAAAAGGTGATATTTGTTGATACAGGCTTGGCGCCTCCCAGAAGTTGCGCTTTTCATGCTGAAAACCAAATGGCGTTAGTGAGCGGTTATAAGCGCCGCTTCGGGCAATTCCTGCTGCGAACAGATCTGAATGCGCAAGTAGATTTGCCACCATAAATGCGCCGTAAGAGTGTCCCCCAATGGCGACACGTTCTCTATCCGCTACCCCCATTTTAACTAAGGTGTCGATGGCGGCACTGGCATTGGCTACAAGTTGATCCCTAAAGCTGTCATTGGGTTTCTCATTACCCTCACCAACTATTGGCATTGCAACTTTGTCAAAAATCGCATAACCATTGGCGACAAATGGCACGGGACCTTTGCTGCTGATGTGTTGATATTGATTAGCTGAGTAATTCACTTGGCTGGCCACTTCAGCATTTTTGTACTCTCTAGGGTAAGCCCACATTAAAACGGGAAGTGGACCATCGGCTTTATTATAGTTTGCTGGTAAGTACAAAATGCCTGATAAGGGCAGACCATCATTACGGGTGTAATTCACCAGTTGTCTGGTCATGCCTTTGTAGGCCTGAAGCGGCTGATCATTTTTATATAAACTACGCTCTAGCCCCGATTGAGTATCAAGCATCACTAATTCAGGCGGGGTATCAGCGGTTTGTCTGCTAATAATTAATTGTAAGGGTTCGAGGTTTACTACGTATTTGATGCTCTCAAGTTTGTCATTGGCAGATGACCACAAGGTTTGAGTCTTGTGCACTTGTGGCTTATGTTGCTCAATAGGTAATGACTTTAGAAAAGGCTTTAGGCCTTGGGGAGAGGCACCTAAGCCGTAATGTAAAAAACCATTATTATACAGTTTCACCACACGGCCTAGCTGCTCACCATTGATATCTATCGTTTGGCGGTAAAGTCGGCCCGGATCTTTGTAGGTGTCGCGAATCGCTTTTTGGTACCAAAGTGAAAGCTGTTGGTTACTATTAGCTGACGTATCTAATAGGCTGACGCGCATCTGTTTTTTATCTGATTGGCGCTCAGTAATGACTGCAGTATTGAGCTCTCCCCACTGAACTTTACTGATCCGCCAAGGGGTTTTGGTCAGTGGTGTAGGTGGCTGATTAAAAGGAGCAGTTAGTTGCAGTAATTGATCGCGAAAAGCAGTCTTTAAGCGGCTATCTCCTTTATCTAAAGCCTTTACAAACGCTAAAGTGCTTGGTTTGTCTGTGCGCCAATGGATGAGCCGTGGACCTTTTCTAACAGAGTCGCTGCCCGGTGGACGATATTCACTGCTTTCTAATTGAGCAAGCGTAGTTAAGTGCTCACCGCTTGTGCTAAATAATTCTACACTTTGTGCAAAGTCATAGTATTTCACCATATAAGAAAAGGGCGCTTTTACTCGTTTTACTATCAGATATTTATCGTCAGGCGATAAACTATAGCTGATGTTGATTGCAGGCTTACCTATGGCGATAGAGTTCCCTTGCAGGTCAATTAAGCTTAGTTGGCTGGTGGTGAGTGCAGAAAATTCAGCTTCATCTTGGGGATTTTTTAATAGGTCTTGATAGGTACGTCGTGGTGCTTTTTTGCCTATGGTTTGACTGATGTTTGGTGCAATGGCAAGTGTTGCTTTTGCTTGGGTGTCATGGGCTATTGCTAGGTTAGTAAAGATGCCTTTGCTGTTATTTTTCCAGAGATATTTTAGCCCTAAAGTGGCATTTAAGCGGCCTGTATTTAGCTGGGTTGTGGCATCTTTTGCGATATCATAAATATAAAGATTGGCGCCTATTTCAGTTAAGCCAATATAACTTAAAAAGCGGCTATCTGGAGAGAAGCTAACGTTTGCTACCTGCATATTGTTTGCTAGTGGTAGTTGGATATTTGTGGTTGGGTTATTTAGATTAACTAACTCGATAGCCGAGTAACTATATTTAACACGGCTTGGCGTGAGTGATTGTTTAGACACTCTTAGGCCCGCTAGTTTACGTTCATTGGCGGCTAAGTTGTTTATGGTTAGGTGTGTTCTTGGTGTAAGCACCGCAAGCCATTGCTTATCAGGAGATAAGCGAGTGCTTACATTTTTAGTCTGTTCGACGACATTTTGTAGTGGCTGGCTAGGTAGTTTATAGGTGCTGCTTATTGCGTTGCTAATAAATAGCGGGCTGCAAATAGCTATCAGGGCAAACTTTAAGAGCGATTTTCGAGACATTCTTATCTCCTGACAATAACGCTAACGGTAGAAAAAAGCGCCCAGAGAGGGCGCTAAGCGTCTGGTGGTGATTGGAGGTTTACACCAGATTAAAACTTCTGCGAGTAGCCAATAAATACGCTACGACCTACTGCTGAGTAACTGCTGTTGTCGTCCTCGTAAAAAGGCCAGTCGTTGTGCTTATCGTTACGCTCATCGTATAGCGGTGGCATTTCATCAGTTAGGTTTTTTACACCTGCAGTAAATTTGCCATCCCATGGTGCGTAGTAGCTAAGGGTAATATTGACGATTTGGTATGGATCTAAGGTATCGGTTTCCATTGACTCAACATCATCACCGTTAGCGTCAACATATTCAAACAGATCAATGCCTTTGGCTTCACCAGTATAGTAATAAGCGATTGTTGCTCTGAAATCATCATAGCTCCAGCTTAGGCTAGCGTTACCTTTCCACTTAGGGAAGTAATCGGTTTCAGTCTGCTCTTCAATGTCACTATCAACACGCTCTTGGTACTCTTTCTTGATTAGGTAAGAGGCTGCAACTTTAAATTTAAAGTCACCAATCGCGGTTTCTGGGAACTGATAATTAAAGCTAGTGTCGATACCTTCAGATGCTTCATAGGCACTGTTGATAGGGCCTTTACGCATACAAGCAATATTTTCGATGCCGTCATCGTCATACTCTGTCAGGTAACCAACCACATCCATCTCTTCACAGCTATTGTAATTGCCTGTTTGGTAGTATGAGTCATCGGCTAACATTTCATCAGTAGAGATAGTTTTCACTGCGCCTTCAAGCTCAATGTTCCACCAGTCAACCGTGATGTCGGCGTTATCTGTGATATTGGCTACAAGACCTAGGTTCCAGAACTCACCTTTCTCCTCTTCTAGGTTTAAGTTACCTTGAGTGAGTGAGCGGTAGTCATCTTCGTAAATCTCACCTGGAATTGTCGGGTGTGGATAATCGGTGCCACCAAATCCGATAGTTCGCCCTGCATACAGACGGTGCATATCTGGTGCCCTAAAGCTCTTACCCCAGTTAGCGCGTATCATAACCTCTTCAATAGGACGGTATGAAAGACCTACTTGAGGCGTAGTTGCGCCACCCACATCTGAATCATCTAAGTATTGGTCGTAACGCAATGCTGCAGACAAATCTAACGATTTAACTCCTGGCAAGTTTGCTAATAAAGGAACTTGTAGTTCACCGGCAACAGCAACACGGTCACGGTCGCCTTTACCACCAGTGCCACCCATACCGATTAAACCACCGCTTGAAGTGACTTCATCCAGAGTATCTTCATAGCTTTCACGTGCCCATTCTGCGGTTGTTGCAAAACCAACAGTACCAGCTGATAGCTCCATTAGATCACCGGTAAATACCGCTTGGAACTGGTGCATGCTTGAATCTGAGTTTTTAGTCGAGTCAGCAATAAGCATATTTGCTTGTTCTGTGGTTAGCTCATTATGTGGATACCATTTAGAAGGATCGGCATCGTTTGGATCAAAGGTAACAATATCAAGCAGTGCATCAGCGCTCACCATGTGATGGTTTTGTTTTTCATACTTGTTGTAGCTGCTTGACCAAGAGATATCTAGCTCATAATCACCTATAGTACCGTCAGCGCCAAATGAGATGGCTGCTTTAGTGTTTTGAGTATCATAGGTACGCGGTCCTGGGTATTCTTCCATTCTACGAGCAAGGTAGAAACGGTTGTCATCTTCAAACTCGTACTTGTCATAACTTAGTGCTCCGGTCACTTCATCTTGATAGATGCTAGTACCAAAACCTTTTTCATCTTTATATTTAGTGGCTTCTTTATAAGAAGCATTGATCATACCGTATAGCTGCCAGTCATCGTTTAACTCGTAAGTAGTATTCAGTACTAAGTTAACCCGATCATAAGCTGACTGTAGGCCACGGTCGGCGTATTTGTCATAGTAACAACCGTATTTGTAATCTGGGCGGTAAATGCCCTTGTCGCCAAACAGATCACTACATTGCTGCTCATTAAGATTGACGTATTTATCTCCGTGATAAACTTTACTGTAATCAGTGATTCTTGAAGACCAGCTAGAAGGTGCGGCATCACCAAATGGTCCTGCGCCCCACGTTAGCTCGCCATCTTCATTTTCATAGTATGCAGGGCTATATAGATCATCACGTTGATAAGTTTGGATTGACTCAACTTTTTTATATTCAAGCATTAACAAGGTTTGGCTTTTATCAGTATTAAAACCTTGCAGGTAAGATAGGTCGAGTTGCTCACCACCGCCTTGAGTTGGGTCGGTATACTTAGCTGCGACTTTTGCCCCATCAAATTCTTGCTTTAAGATGATATTGACTACACCACCTACGGCGTCTGAACCATAAATTGCTGATGCACCACCTGTTAAGATTTCAATGCGTTGTACGGCAGCGGTCGGAATATCCGATACATCAACAAAGTTAGAAGTACCACCTGCGGCACTCGGGAATGATGCCTGACGACGACCGTTAATTAATACTAGGGTACGGTTTGCGCCCATTCCGCGTAAGTTGACAGAGCTTGCGCTATCGGTGTAACCGTCACTTTCACCATTTAATGAGCCACCATTGTTGGCGACTGATGATTGTAGTACTTCTGAAATTGAGTTTAGGCCACTATTGGCAATATCGTCTGCAGTAATCACGGTTACTGGCGCGACACCTTCAAAATCAGCACGTTTAATACGTGAACCCGTTACTTCAATCTTTTCAATTTCTTCTTTCGCATTTGACTTATCTGCTGCCTCTGCCGCAAACAAGGTTGTAGGGGTAAGTGCAGCCATAGTAACGGCTAAACTTATCGCTGATAGCTTCATGTTAGGTTTCATTTGGTTACTGTCCTTTTCTTATAATTTTGTCTACGTCTAAATCTTGTTTGCGCACGACAAGGTCAGATTCAGTCCGGTTCATTCCAGGGGCAGAAATGGTCGATGTTCCAATTACAATGCTGTTGGTTGTCAACTGAGGTTAGTTGTAATTATTTTGTTATTTACCAGCAACAGGATGAGAGTCGTTTCTATGTTGTTTATAAATCTATTTAATATCTATTGTTTTATTTTTCATTTAGTTATTGTATATTTTTGTCTGGTGCTGAAACGTTTATCTATGTTGAATAGATGTTGTTTTTAAGAGGTTGCAGGGGTATGTAGGGATTAGGCCTGTGGTTTAAAGTGGAGTTTGTATGGTGGAAATTAGAAAAGAAGCGATGTTTAGACTAGGTAGCTGTGAGGTTAATCCTAGTGATAATAGCTTAAATTTTTATCAGATAACTGATACTAACCAGAGTATTGAAAAGGTCTCAATTCAACCAAAATTCATTGAGGTATTAAGTTATTTAGCGCGTCATTATCCGAATGTGGTGACTCGAGAGGAGTTAATTGACACTATTTGGGAAGGTAATAGCTATGTTGGTAGTAAAGCGTTAACTAACGCGATATGGCATTTACGTAAACAACTGAGCAGGGTAAGTGATAAGCAGCTTATTGAGACCGTACGTAAAACCGGTTATCGCTTGCAACTTGAGCCTGAATTTAACCAAGCGGACTTAGTCGATGACCTTGACCTTTTTCAACAGGCTGAACTGAAAATATCCCGCTTAACTGTGTTTAATCGCAGATTACAATTTGGCGGTTTCGTTGCGCTTCTACTGGTGATAGCCATGTGGGGTTACCACCTCTATCAAGATAGCATTCGCTATGTACCAACGCTGAAACAAAATCTAACAACCGCAGCGGGATCAGAGCTTTATCCGGCTGTTTCGCCTGATGGCCGCTGGTTAGTGTATGGCAGTAGAGGCAGTAATCGATATTCCAGTTTATATCTTAAAGATCTACAAAATCCGACAGAAACACCTAAGCGTTTAACCTCTACCAAAAGCTCAGAAATAAGAGCTATTTGGAGCCCTGATGGTGGAAGTCTTTATTACGGTTCTGAACATCGCAGCGAAAATAAATGCTATTTAACTAAGTTAGATTTAGCCAGTAATGAAGCTAGTCGGTTGGCTGAGTGTTATAGCTATAGCTCAGCGATTGATATCGCGCCTGATAGTAGCCGTTTGGTATACATCTGGGACGGCTCAGAAGGCGCTGGTTCAGGCTTATATGAGTTATCTTTGCGTGAAGCCGACCCAAGCCCACAACGCTTATCCTGCAGTGAAGGCTGCAGCTATCGCGATAGAGATCTTGCTTTTAGTCCCGATGGCCAATGGCTGGCGATTGCTCGGCGCTTTGGTAATATTTCAGAGGACATATTTATCGTTAATATAGAGACCGGAGCCGAAAAACGTTTAACCTTTGGTCTTGAAGATATACGTGGTTTGAGTTGGCACCAAGACAGTGAACGGCTGATCTTTAGTACAGAAAACTCCGGGGTGCGTAATGGCTATATCGTTGGTATTGATGATATTAAAGTGATGCCATTAGAGGTTGAAGGGATGAGCTACCCACGCTCAATCCCAAATAGTGATGAGCTGGTGTACTCAAATTACATGCGTGACTATAGCGTTGCCTCATTTGCATTAGAGCAATCTATCCCGACAGCCACATTCCCGCTATTAGAGGTCGAATATAGCTACCGAAACCCTGATTATTCAGAGCAAGCTAAGCGCATTGTCTATGTATCTAATGAAACCGGATTCAATGAAATTTGGACGAGCGATATAGAGGGTAAGCAGCGCCGACAGCATACCGATCTTAAACGCCGAGTAGCCTATCCAAGTTGGTCACATGATGGCAGTAAAGTGGCCTTCTTAGCGCCGGATGATAAGAACGAAGGCAATAAAATACATGTATTGGATATGCAAACTGCCAATATAAGTATCTTGGCTACACCATATTTAGATCATAATCGTCCAAGTTGGGGCTGGAATGATGAGATGGTGTTAGCACGCAGTAAAGATGGCATCACCGAGTTCTATCTTGATAATCGTCTGCCTAAGGTGATTAGCCCGGTAAATATGCGTTTAGGTAAGATGATTAATGACGATAAGTTAGTGTTTACTCAGCTTGGAAAAGGTGGTTTATGGGTGTTGTCGTTAGCAAATCCAGATTCAGTCACTGAACTGATAAGTGCGAACCATTTTGGTGAAGGGTATAACTGGGTGGCGAATGATAAAGGCGTGTATTTTAGGCAAAACCGTCAAGGTTACCAATTGATTAACTTTTGGCGTTTCAATACTGGTTTGATCACACCTATTTTAAAGCTGCCACCGGGGAGTATTCCGCGTTCGGGGTCAATGACCTATATTGCTAATGGCAACAGCTTGCTGATGACCTTATCGCAAAACTATAAACGTGATGTGATAAAGCTACAGCACAAGCTGTTGTATTAACCTAGCTTACGCAGCAGGGTAGAAGGAGCCAAGTACGGCTTCTCTTGATGCGCCTGTCACAGCTGGCAGATTGCCGGGTAACCCTAAGTGATAGCGCATGGCTAACCAAGCAAAAGCAATGCCTTCAACCCATTGCGGATCCATACCAAGTTCTGCTGTCGTCACCACTTTATAATTAGGCAATAACTTGCGTAATCGGTACATTAACTCATCGTTATAGGCACCGCCACCGCACACATACATTTCGCCATTCTCTACCAATTTTAGCGCGTCGTTTGCAATGCTATAACAGGTCAAATCTAATAAAGTCGATTGGATATCGGCCTCATTGAGGTAACCAAATTCGGATAGTTGTTGTTCCGCCCAAGCTTGATTAAACAGCTCTCTACCTGTGCTCTTGGGAGCTGAAAGTGCAAAGTAAGGGTGAGATAGTAAATGCTTTAGCATTTTTTGATCGGTTGTGCCCGACTTCGCCCAGGCGCCCGCTTTATCGAAAGGCTGACCGAGTTGGTGCTGGATCCAAGCGTCACTTAAGCCATTGCCTGGACCTGTGTCAAAGCCTGTTACGGCATCACTGTTGCCCGGTAAATAGGTGATATTAGCTATGCCACCAATATTTAAAATGATGCGCTGGTGATCTGGGCTGGCAAATACGTGCTGGTGAAAGGCCGGGACGAGAGGGGCACCTTGACCACCTAGGGCAACATCTTTGCGCCTAAAGTCAGCAATTACGTTAATACCTGTTTCAACGGCGATGGTGTTTGGATCGCCAATTTGCAGAGTAAACCCCATGTCTAGATTAGGCATATGTCGCACTGTTTGGCCGTGGCTACCAATAGCAACAACCTGTGACTTATCGACTTTAGCCTTGGCTAGCAGGGCATTGGTTGCTTTGCCAAATAAGATCCCCATGCTTCGGTCTAAATGGCCAAGTCGATTGATTTCATCGTTCCCGGGTAGGCAAAGCTTTTGTAAGCTCGAAAGTAATGCTTGTGGTAGTGCTTCTGTGTGAGAGGCTATTAATGTTGGTATATCACCGTCAAAACTCACTAATACAGCGTCGATACCATCCATACTGGTGCCAGACATTAAGCCTACATAATAACTGTTTTGCATAGTTTCAGACCTATTTAATGCGCTTGTTAGCAACAATACATGGGAAAGCGGGCAGCGCTAGTGCGCTGCAATCGCAACTTGTTTATGCTGAGCGAGCTCTGCCATCATGGTTTTGCTTAGCTGAGCGAACTGGGCTTTTTCCTTTTTGGCGATAGGATCCGATTTTGGCAATTTAACTGTGCGCGGATTTCTGTGTACGCCGTTAACAATGAACTCATAATGTAAGTGTGGCCCTGTGACTCGCCCTGTAGAACCTAGGGTGCCAATAATTTGCCCTTGCTTAACAGATTGACCTGTTTTTACTTTGCGCTTGGTCAGGTGTAGGTATTTGGTGGTGTAAGTATCATTGTGCTTAATAAACACATAATTACCATTGTATTGGTTGTAGCTTGATTTAATGACTCGACCATTACCAGCAGCTTTAATTGGTGTACCAACTGCAGCAACATAATCCACTCCACGATGGGCTTTTACTTGACCTGTTACAGGGTGTAATCGTCGTGGATTAAAACTCGAGCTAACATACTTAAAATCAACGGGTGAGCGCAGGAAAGCCTTACGCATGCTGCGGCCATCTTCTGAGTAATAACTGCCGTCTTTATAGCGCACGGCCGTATAGCGGTCGCCTTGGTTAATAAACTCTGCTGCGAGAATATTGCCGTTTTTCAAAAATTCACCATCGGCAAACTCTTCCTCAAAGATCATTGAGAACTCGTCACCTTTGCGCAGATCTAAAGCAAAGTCGATATCCCAACCAAAAATCGTTGCCAGCTGCATGATCTGATTTGGTGTTAGGCCTGCGTTTACGCCAGCATTCCAGAAGTTATTTTCAATGGTTGCACTGGCGAATTTTGAGCGGGCTTCTACGGTTTTTTTAACAATTGATTCTTTATAACCCTCAGGGCCATTATCAACAATAAGTGTGGTAATTTTATCGAGGTGATACCTAAGTTGAACCAGCTTACCATCTTCACTTTTTGCGATGACGAGATTATCTCCTGGCATAATTTTAAGCAGGTTTTTTTTCGCCTTTGGTAACTGAGTGACATCATAAACGTCTTTGGCTGTTAAGCCGGCACGTTCAAAAAGCGCTGCTAAAGTATCACCGCTTTTTACTTGAAAGCGCTTTTCGTTAAGTTTGGGCGCGGGTGGCTCTGGTTTAACAGCTGTTTCCGTGACTGTAACGCTGTCTTTAGCCGCACTCGGGGCGAGTTGCTGCTTACGGTTGCGTTGTTCGGGTGTTGATCCGCTTAATGTCGCGGATGGTGGAGTGGGTTCTCTAAAGGCTAATGGAACGTCATAACGTGTATTAACCTCATATTCTCCGTTTGCAGAAGGGGTTTGTTTTGATGCCTGTACTTCTTCTGACGGCATAAAGATAATAATTAACGTGACAAAAACTAAACCGCATAAGAGCATTTGATGTAATTTTGGCAGTAATTTAAATAAAGTTATAACCTTTCCCATTGACCTTGATACCAAATTAACTCTTTCTTAGTGATCCCTTTAGTTTACACACTTTCATTTGTGCTTGCTAACAAGTAACATTAGTGCCCATATTTTTTTGATTAGGCTCCCAGGAGTAAGCGCCAAAATGGCTGATTTAGAGCAAGCATTAGCAGAAATAAAACGTGGCACCGACGAGATATTACTCGAGGCGGACTTGCTGGAGAAGTTAAAAGAAGGTCGTCCGTTAAAAATTAAACTTGGCGCAGACCCAACAGCTCCTGATATTCACCTTGGTCATACGGTAATCTTAAACAAGATGCGTACCTTCCAAGAGCTAGGCCATGAAGTGATTTTCTTGATTGGTGACTTCACCGGTATGGTTGGTGATCCAAGTGGTAAGAACAGCACTCGTCCACCGCTGACGCGCGAACAGGTTTTAGCCAACGCTGAAACTTATAAAGAGCAGGTGTTTAAAATCTTAGATCCAGCTAAGACACGTATTGAATTTAACTCTTCATGGTTAGAGCCATTAGGTGCTGCGGGCATGATCCGCCTAGCGTCGCAACAAACCGTGGCGCGTATGATGGAGCGTGACGACTTTAAAAAGCGTTACGGTTCAGGTCAAGCCATTGCCATCCATGAGTTTATGTACCCGTTACTACAGGGCTATGACTCAGTTGCACTAGAAGCTGACGTTGAATTGGGTGGTACAGATCAGAAGTTCAACCTATTAATGGGTCGTGAGCTACAGAAGTCTGCTGGTCAAAAGCCGCAAACGGTTATCATGATGCCACTACTTGAAGGTTTAGATGGCGTTAAGAAAATGTCTAAGTCGGCCCACAACTACATTGGTGTGAGTGAGCCTGCAGGTGAGATGTTTGGTAAAATCATGTCTATTTCAGACGTGTTAATGTGGCGCTACTTTGAGCTGTTATCTTTCCGTCCATTGACCGAAATCGAACAGTTTAAAGCTGACGTTGAAGCTGGGGCCAACCCTCGTGATGTAAAAATTGCTTTAGCAAAAGAGATCATCGCACGCTTCCACGATGATGCCGCTGCAGAAGCTGCGCATCAAGAGTTTATTAGCCGCTTCCAGAAAGGCAATATCCCTGATGACATTCAAGAGTTAGAGATTGCTGCTGGTGAAGGTATCGCTATTGCAAACTTATTAAAAGAAGCAGGACTGGTAAGCTCGACATCTGATGCAATGCGCATGATCAAACAAGGCGCAGCTAAGATTGATGGCGATAAGATTGAAGACACTCGTCTACAATTAACTGCTGGTACTTCAGGCGTATTCCAAGTTGGCAAGCGCAAGTTCGCTAAAATTACGCTAGTTTAATCTGCTTTTATGCTAGTAAGATTAACAAGCCATCAGCTTGTTAATCGTTAATTGAACAACGGTCAGTACTAAAATGCTGGCCGTTTTTGCATTTCCAGGTCAATCTGGCGCCATCTAGCTTCCAATTATTACGCTGTTTTTGCATTGACAGGATCAGTAGCATTTTAGGATGCTTGCTATTACCTGCGCTAACATTGTAAGTCAACACTTTACCTTGGTACTGCTTTACCTTCGCAACGCGAAAATTAGCCCCTGCATAGTGCTTAGAAATTGATTCAGGTTGTTGACTCCAGTCTCGATGCTGTTGCTGAGCTTGTTTTAGCTGCTGGTTAAAGGTATTGATAGGCTGATCGGCGAAAGACACGACTATGGGCTGCTCAATTGCGAATGCAGGACTTAACGTCAGTGGTGATAGTAGTATAAAAGCGCGAATAACATTGATAACTCTCATAACAACCTACAGCTTACAAAGTTCTTATTACTTTGACTGACGATTACTAAAAAGTTTCCATTGAATTGGACTAAATGTGATCTATGGCCGCTGTTTTGCTTATCTAGCCTAGCACTATTGAACTGCGAGTTGATCAGCCATGGTTTGGTAGTCGATTAAGTCTTGATGTTCAGTTACTCGTTCGTGGGTCATATCTAACTTTAATGTTGTGACTCCAGGAATGGCGATATCAATAATTCTGCCTGGTTTGCCAAATAACTCTCCGGGGCCTTTATAACGATAATTTCCTATTAACACCACTAATGAGCCTGTATTGAACATATGTTCAATATTAAAGTTGTATTCAAGCACGCCACGGTGGGCACGTTTTAAAAACTGAAGGATATGACGCTTGCCAGTATATTTTCGACCAGCTGTTCTGTCGTTAAACACGCTTTCTCGATTATAGAAACGACTCAAGCCGGTATAGTCTTGATGGGTGAGGGCTTGGATATATTTTATTGCAAGTTGCTGCTCTTTTGGCATATCGCCAATGTTGGCGCTAGCAGGCAAACTCATAAGCAAAAATAGTAAACTAACAAATCCTAATTTCATTATCGCGGTGTCTTTAAATCAAAAGCAGGTAAGGAAAGGTGCCAACGAATCGCAGCTAATCTAATCATGAGAGCGGTACTCATTGCAAATAATAAGGCAAACATATCGGCTGCGCCCCAATAAAGGCTAATGGTATAGCTTATGCCACCGACAATCGATGCGGTTGCGTAGATCTCCGTGCGTAGCACCATAGGGACTTGTTGACACAATAAATCACGAATAATGCCGCCACCAACACCAGTGATCAATCCCATGACTACCGCTGTCATACCGTCTAAACCAAGGTTTAATGCTTTTTCTGCACCAATAACTGTGAACAATGCCAAACCAAAAGCATCAGCTACAGGAAGAATATAACGTGGCACGCGCTTAGGCTTACGGATAAAAACAAAGCTCAGTATTACAGTGGCTAAAATAACAATAATGTAGTTGGGATCTTGGATCCAAAATACAGGCGTGGTGCCTAATAACGCATCACGAATACTACCTCCGCCAATAGCGGTGACCGAGGCGAGAACTAATACACCAAAAGGATCCATCTTATGTCGACCAGCGGCAAGTGCACCAGATAGGGCAAACACAGCAGTACCGCAAAGGTCAAAAAAATAGATCCAATCGATCATTTATCCATCTCTTCAAGGTGAATATTTAGTGCATCAACTGAAATGCGAATTTCGATAACGGATAATAGCAGAGAGTACAGCAGTAATAGCAGGCTACAACCGAAGATAAATGAGCCTGTTTTATTAAAACCTATGTAGATAAAAATCATGCATAACACGCAAAGTGCAAAACTGAGAACCCCAGACTCTTGCATACGTCTGATAATGCTAATGCGTTGACGCAAGTTTTTAATTTGATCGCTTTGAATGGGTTTACCATCTGCACTTAGGTTGCGGATCAGTGCGGCTAACGAAAAGAAGCGGTTAGTATAGGCTAACAACAGCAATGAGATTGCTGGAAAAAGTAACGCGGGCGTTGTCAGAGAAACGTGAATATTATCGAACAAAAGGATCTGCCTTAAACCGAGATAACATAGTGTATAAGGGATGATACCAATGCCAACAATTTATACAAGATAGTGACATTCTTGTGAGCAAATAAGCGCCGAGAATTGAGTAAACTTAAATAATATTCACACTGCAGCTAGTCGACTTATTGATGATAACTGAAATAGGCTACATGAGTTTTGCTTCAGCTAACTTTGGATAACCCTTAATGCGGCCCAGATCCCCGGTAGCACAATGATCCCCAGCGCCCATAAACTAAAGGCGATTGAGTTGATTTTTAGCGCTCTTTGTACATCATTCTCTTGGGGATGACAGCCATAATTGAGTTTTGACATATTGACTTTGAGGTCGTTAAATTTGACTGGCCCACCAAGTTCAATCTTAAGCGCACAGGCAACAACTTCACAGGTTTGATATTCGTTCATCGGCACACCATTCACTTTAGGGTTAAACATTGCTGCTAAGCTTTGTGGCCCCCCTTGAATGGCAAGGCTTAGTGACCATAATTTAGCCGGAATAAAGTGGATAACCGTGCTTAACGCGTAAACAGGCATGCCAAAGTGACGGTACTGTGGATTATAAATAGGCCAGCAAAACTCAAGCTGTTTAAGCATTCTAGCCACAATAAATAAAGGAATGCCGCCAATTGAGTAAAACAAAATAGCCGATACGGTACCATAAATGGAGGTCGTTGAAAGTCGTTCAATTGTTGCCTTACATAAGCCCACGCTTGATAGTGACTGTGTAGAGCGGTTAAGCCAAGGTGCTAATAAACTGCGAGCGCGGACTTTATTATCACGCTTAATTGATATGACGACTTCATTAGCGATATAACGAAAGTGATCGTCTTGTAAGCAAAGGTAAATAACAATAGCTTCAAAAAACCAAGGAAACTCAGCTAGTTCAACAAAAAAGCTAATTAACGCCCAGAAAGGAACAATAAGCAGCAACATTGCTAAAGTGCCAGCTATTAACTGCTGCGAGCTGGCTCGGCGAGTATGATTGACTTTAACACTGAGGTTTTTGGCGACTTGAGATAGCCATTCAAGTGGTTGAAGGTTGCGTGGCAAAGGGGCGATGCGTGCCAGTAAAACTGACACTAAAAGCACTAAGGCTCCAGTGTAAAGCTGACTATCTTGGGAAAAGATTTTAGTAAACTCTGGAACCATATTGCCGCGCTATCCTTGTTTTATTCTACTTTATGAAACGACTAAAGCTGTTTAGCTTAAAGTTGTTCAAGTAGCGCAATAACCATTAATGCCGAGTGATGCCCTGCTTTAACAATGTACTCATCGAAATCAACTGGCGAGTCGTTGTTAGCATTGTCAGACAGTGAGCGGATAACCACAAAAGGTACACCAAATTGATGACATACTTGTGCAATTGCCGCGCCTTCCATTTCACATGCCGCCATAGTTGGGAAGTTTTCCAACATCGTCTTGGTACGCATAGGATCACAAATAAAGCTATCGCCGGTACAGATTAAGCCTTCAATGGTTTTTACTTCACCAAGACTTGCAACAGCTTTTTGCGCAGCGCTAACTAAGTTTGCATCAGGAATAAACGCAGCAGGCTGTTGTGCCATTTGACCAATTTCATAACCGAAAGCGGTAACATCAACATCGTGGTGACGCACTTCTGATGAAATAACGATATCGCCAATGGCTAAATCGTCAACAAAACCACCTGCAGAGCCAGTGTTGATGATGGCATCTGGAGCGTACTTTTCGATAAGCAGTGTTGTTGCGATACTGGCTGTAACTTTGCCGATACCAGAGCGAGTGACAATCACTTCTTTACCTGCTAATTGACCCGCAACAAACTCGATACCTGCGATGGTGTTAGAGCTTGGGTTTGTCATTGACGCAACTAAATGCGCAACTTCTGGCTCCATAGCGCCGATAATGCCGATTTTCATGAAATGACCTTTTTAACAACCTAATGAAATATGGGCGCTAATATACCACGGTGTTTAGCGTTAGTGAAAAAGGCTTATAAATAAGATGAGAAGTAGGGCAATAGTCAGTTTATTGTTTAACGGTTGCCTTAAAAGGGGACTTTCTTTGCTTGATGGCACTATAGAGGTATTTTAAAGTATCAGGTCACATTAAGTGCAATTTATTTAGTTAACTCGGGGGATTATGGAAATATTATTAGGGCAATTGCAACACCCTCTTGTGCTGTCATTGCTTGCTGAGCACCATAAAGATATGGCATTACATTCGCCACCTGAAAGTGTACACGCACTTGACGTCTCTGGGCTTGCAGCCAAAGAGGTAACATTTTGGAGCGTATGGCAAAACAATCAACAGCAAGTCAGTTTTCAAGCCGAACAGTTGGCTGGTTGCGGTGCGTTAAAAGAATTGGACTTGACCCATGGTGAGATAAAGTCGATGCGCACTGCAAGTCAGTTTCTCCGACAGGGGGTCGCACAAATGTTGCTTAATCATATTATCGCTGAAGCCAGAAATCGTGGTTATAAAAAATTAAGTTTAGAAACGGGGGCAATGGCTGCTTTTTTGCCAGCTAAAAGATTATACGAGCAATTTGGCTTTATAGAATGCGAGCCTTTTGCCGATTATAAAACCGATCCCTATAGTGTATTTATGACATTAACGCTCTAATAGTATTTTTTCTGTTAGTTCCTCCTCATTGATAGCTGCAACGCCTGCAGCTGCTTCTATTTTCAAACCTGTTTCGCAGGTGTTTTGCAGCTAATATCTATTCCAAAACGATCCAGGGTGTCTCTTTCATTTCAGCTGAGTTCTTTACATACGTAAATTATCGGTTTGGCATTTGAGCGAATTTATCACTCATGCTAATGTAATTGATAATCATTATCATCTAGAACTCTTAGATGAATGGTGATGGATGATAGCGGCGGCGAAACAGTCGCAACTAGGTTGTCATTCATATCGTTTTAAATCTTGTGTTATTGCATTGGTGGTGAAATGGAAAATTGGCAACAACTTATGAACTCTGGTAATCAACACTTTAAAGAGGCTGCTTGGATGGATGCACAGTATTGTTATCAGCGAGCTGTGGCAATGATAGAGAGTCAGTGGTCGCACCAAGTTAGCGATAGGGAGCTGCTATTTGGATGGGTCGCGGCGATGCATAACTTAGCGCATTTGTTCGAGTGCCAAGACAAAACAGAGGCTGCGCTACATTACTTAAAAAATGCTCATCAAGAGATTCAAAGTCTATCTGACGATCGCTCGGTAAGTGATGAGGTACGAAGTTCTGCTTTTCAAAGTTTAAGTCTGACTATTCCGCCATTGCTTGAGTTCGCGAAACGTCACCCTATTTGTGATGACTGCATTTCTGCGTTAGAGCAAACGGCAGAGAAAATAGGTATGCGACAAACGTCGTTGCATT
>NZ_JADX01000005.1 GCF_000518605.1 Shewanella fidelis ATCC BAA-318
TTTTTTTGCCAAGGTATAGCCTATTTCTATAAGCGGTCGGTTCGAACCCACTCATTATAAAATCAAAAACTCGCTCCAATCTTCCTCTATATAAACCCTTGAACAAACTCCAAATTAAATAAATCAAAGCTTTAGATGCATATGTGACATTAGCTCAGTTGACTCTTTATGAGAGCAAAAGGACGATACCTTAGGAAGGTATAAGTCATCGGTTGTTTGTTTCGAACCCACTTTTTATACAATTAAAAGCTCGCTCCCATCTTCTCCTAACCTGTTTTTATCTTGTGATCAATGTAGTGTTTCTTTATCAAACGCTAAACTAAATGGTTCTACTAGGGCTAAAACTTGATACTGCTCAAATTTATGGACGCTTTTTCATACCATAATCAATCAAGAGTAATATTTCAGCAGCCTATTCGAACAGGCTATCTAGGGAGTGATAGATGCGAATTCAACAATTGAGTGAACTTTTAGACTATGTTGTGTCATGCCGCATAGAGATGGCGAAGTTATATGGACGACTACATACTCAAGCAGACTCTTCTAGAGTGAAGTTAATGCTGGAGTATTTTCAGCAACATGAGCGAGAAGCTGCTGAGAAGTTAGAGAACTATATTGATGATGCCCCAAAGAAAGTGCTAGATACTTGGTATAAAGACATTGTATTTGAAGACTTTATAGCTAGATGTCAGAGATTGAATTTACCTGCCAATATGACAGAGGATGATGTTCTGGAGCAGCATTTAGTATTAGATAATTTGTTAATTGATCTTATCGAGAAGACGGCTGGCTCTTCTGCTACGCAAGAAACCAAAGGTGCTTTAGAGGATCTTGTCAAAGCCAAAAGAACTCAGCAGCAACGTCTTGTACATAGTAGTATCCGTATGGATGATATTTAGATTTACTGAATTTGCTGGCACTAAGGCACCGAAAGGTGCCTTTTTTGTCGCAAGGCTGATGGGTTTTATTTGACTATAATTGGCCTAGATCACATTTAAGCCAATCTGCGGCAAGGTCGTTTCATTTGTACTTAATCGATGACTTATAAGCTATTACAGTACCTTTAGGCTAAAAATTAGGAGCTGAGAGAATGAGTGAGCGCAACCCAATTTCGACAGCGTTGTATCTTAGTGAGCAAGTCAGGCAAGCAGAAGTTGATGCAGTCGCTAATACTAAATTAAGTTTATTTCAGCTTGTAGAAAAAGCGGCGCAGGCAGCTTTTACTGCATTGCATGAGCGACTAGATGGATCAACAGAAGTTCTTGTACTTGCGGGTCGTGGTAATAATGGCGCTGATGCATTTGTTACTGCAGCACTACTAATAGAGGCTGGGGTAGATGTACAACTGCAAGCTAGCGAGAGTCTAACCCCAAGTAACGAGTTGCGATTAGCTATTGAACGATTTCATCAGGTTGGTGGTGTTATTTGCGAGTTTAATACTGCCAATATTACCAAAGCGCACATCATAGTTGATGGTTTATTAGGTACTGGTATTCGTGGTGAACTGTCAGCGGAATATGTTCAGGTTATTGAAGCTGTCAATCAAAGCCCTGCTTGGGTGCTAAGTTTAGATGTGCCATCAGGGGTTGATCCTGATAGTGGCAGCTACGAGGCGGTTGCGGTCGAAGCTGATTTGACACTCACTTTTGGTGGTATCAAACAAGGCCTGTTAACTGGAAAAGCTCGCCATTGTAGCCCAGTAATAAAGTTTGCAGATCTCGGACTTAGTGAGTTTTTGCCAGCCCCAAGTATATCGCAAGTGACAAAGGGCACGCTTAAGGGAGCATTTAAACCTCGCAGAAGAGATGCACACAAAGGCAGTCACGGTAAAGTATCCATCATAGGTGGTGATTATGGCATGGCTGGAGCTGTACGTCTTGCCGCAGAAGGCTGTTTACGCAGCGGTGCAGGACTTGTCACAGTTATATCGAGACCCGAACATCAGTTTATTGTTAGTGCAACTCGACCAGAATTAATGTTTTGGGGTTGTGAGTTAGTTGATATGGAGGTCTACCTAAAACTGGGTTGGGCTTCAGTGCTCGTTATAGGTCCTGGTTTAGGCAGCAATGACTGGGGTTATAATTTACTTAAAGCTGTTGATTTAACTGATAAACCTTGTGTTATAGATGCTGATGGTTTGAACCAGTTAAAAAGCATGCCGATGACAGGAAAAGACTGGGTGTTAACTCCACACCCTGGAGAAGCCGCGAGATTATTAGATATATCAATCACGGAAGTCGAACGAGACAGATATAAAGCTGCTAAACAGTTGCAACAAAAGTACGGTGGTGTGGTCGTACTGAAAGGCGCAGGAACAATTATTTGTGATCAGCATAGATGTGTTGTGGCTGCTGTTGGTAATCCGGGCTTAGCCAGTGGTGGCTGTGGTGATGTGCTTGCGGGGATTATTGGCGGCCTTATGGCGCAGGGCTTTGCTCACTTTGAGGCAGCTTATTTAGGCGTTATTATTCATGGAGAAGCTGCTGACATTGCTGCAAAAGAGGGTGAACGTGGCATGTTAGCGAGTGATTTAATGCCCTATATTCGCCAGTTAGTTAATCAAATCTAGTTTAGAAATCTAGGCGATTAGGTTAAAGTACGGCACTCTACCAGCAATGACGCCAGAGTGCTTTTCGAGTCGGAATGAACACGCAATCAATGATATTAAATTTAAAAAATGAACAAGCGACTGTAGCGCTAGGAACCGAGCTTGCCGCGCTAATTACTCCGCCATTAACTATATACTTAAGTGGTGACTTAGGCGCAGGAAAAACCACATTTAGCCGTGGCTTGATCCAAAGTTTAGGCCATGAAGGTGCAGTAAAAAGTCCGACTTATACATTGGTAGAACCATATGAGTTGCATGGTTTAGATGTGTATCACTTTGACCTTTACCGTTTGTATGATCCTGAAGAGTTAGAGTTTATGGGGATCCGCGATTACTTTACTGATCGCAGCTTGTGCATTGTTGAATGGCCAGATCGCGGCCATGGTTTATTACCGGCTGCTGATATACATATCCATATTAAATATGTTAATACTGAACGAGAAGTAGAGTTAAAAGCACTTTCGTCTGCAGGTGAAAAAATATTAGCGGCTTTAAATAATAATGATAATAAACAGTAATATATTTAAATTATTTATACTTTTAGTTAGTTTTGTAAGCTCATCTTTTGCGTACGCAGCTAATAAGCTCGATAGCGTAAGGATTTGGGCTGCGCCGCAATCGACTCGTATCGTATTTGACCTAAGTCAGTCGCCTGATTACAGCTATTTTACCTTAACTAATCCGCATCGCTTGGTCGTTGATTTGAAGAAGTCTTCGACTAAAGTCGATCTAAGTAAAATCAAAAATAACAGTAAGTTGGTTAAAAAGGTACGTAAAAGTACACCTCCCGAAAAGGGCACGCTTCGTTTAGTTATCGATTTAAATAAACCTATTAAGCCTAGTTTATTTGCACTGCCACCCACTGCGCCTTACGGTAACCGTTTGGTTGTTGATCTTGATAGTGGCGGCGCAGCTAAAGCCAAGCAACCAACAGTTAGCAAACCAAAAGTGACGACGAAATTAAGAGACGTTGTCATTGCCATTGATGCTGGTCACGGTGGTGAAGATCCAGGCTCTATTGGTCCTACGGGAATTTATGAAAAGAAGTTAGTTCTCGAAATCTCGAAAAAAGTAGCGAAAAAGATTAATGCAACTCCAGGGATGCGTGCAGTGATGACGCGGACTGGTGACTATTTTGTTAATCTTAATAAACGTTCTGAAATTGCCCGAAATAGTAAGGCTGACTTGCTGATTTCTATTCACGCAGATGCATTTACCTCACCGCAGCCTCGCGGCGCTTCAGTGTGGGTATTGTCTATGCGCAGAGCAAACAGTGAAATCGGTCGTTGGCTAGAGCAAAAAGAGAAACACTCAGAGTTACTTGGTGGCGCCGGAGAAATTATTCAAAATACTGATAATGAACAGTATCTTGCGATGACCTTGTTGGATATGTCGATGGATCGCTCCATGGCGATTAGCCATAACATTGCTGGTGACGTGTTATCGAACTTAGGGCGTGTAACTAAGCTGCATAAACATAAGCCTGAGTCAGCGAGTTTTGCGGTGCTTAAATCGCCTGATATTCCGTCCATTTTGGTTGAAACTGGTTTTATTTCGAACCCAACTGAAGAGCGTTTATTATCACAGCGAGATCACCAAAATAATGTGGCTAATGCGATTCATAAAGGGGTGCTGAAGTACTTTGAGCAAAACCCACCTGTCAATTCGCTATTGGCAAGCAAGAGTAGTGTTGAACATAAAGTACGAAGTGGCGAATCTTTGTCTGTAATTGCTCAACGTTATCGGATCTCGGTTAGCAAGCTAAAGCAAGCGAATAACCTCAAATCAAATAATATTCGAATCGGTCAAAAGCTGATTATTCCTAGGGCTTAAGCGGGTAGTAAAACATGGCTATTGAAAAGTTACCGCCACAACTAGCAAACCAGATCGCAGCCGGAGAAGTTGTTGAACGTCCAGCATCAGTGATCAAAGAGCTTGTTGAAAATAGTCTCGATGCAGGTGCCACGCGTATCGATATCGAGATTGAGAAAGGCGGTGCTAAGTTGATCCGTATTCGTGACAATGGCTCAGGGATCCCGAAAGAAGATCTCTGTTTGGCATTGTCTAGACACGCTACGTCGAAAGTTAAGTCACTTGATGATCTAGAAGCAATTTTAAGTTTCGGCTTTCGTGGCGAAGCTTTAGCAAGTATTAGCTCTGTTTCTCGTTTGATATTGACCTCGCGTACAGCAGATCAAACAGAAGCTTGGCAGGCTCACGCTGAAGGTTCTGAAATGGCAGTTAAGGTGTTACCAGCAGCGCACCCTGTCGGTTCAACAGTAGAAGCCGTTGATCTATTTTTTAACACACCAGCTAGACGACGCTTTTTAAAAAGTGACAAAACCGAATTCACTCACATTGATGAATGGCTAAAACGTATAGCGTTGGCTAGGCGTGATATTCACTTCACCTTGAAAAATAACGGTAAAACAGTACGAAACTATCGACCTGCTAATACTGAAACTCAATATGTTCAGCGCTTAGGTTCTGTTTGTGGTAAAGCTTTCGCTGAGACATGCTTGCGAATCGAATGTGAGCACAACGACTTAAAACTGAGTGGTTATTTGCAGTCACCAAACGCTGCTGACGGTTACAGTGACACTCAGTATTTTTATGTTAATGGTCGTTTAGTTAAAGATCGTTTGGTCAACCATGCGGTACGTCAAGCGTTTGCACAGTTTGCCGAAGGTATATCACCTGGCTATGTATTGATGTTGGAGCTTGATCCGCATCAGGTCGATGTTAACGTGCATCCAGCTAAGCATGAGGTGCGTTTTCATCAGAGTCGCTACGTGCATGACTTTATTTTACAAGCTCTGCAGTCTGCAATGTCACAGTCTACACAGGTGCTGCCTAGTACTGATAATGAAGAAGCATGGGCTGAGCAGCAGGCTGTTACACGCGGTGCTGTAAGTGGGCACACTTCTGCGCCCTATAAAACAGAACATCAGCCAGAAGAATATAATCAGCATCAACAACCTGCTAATGCAGATTTTAACTCGTCAGAGGTGCGTGATAGTCAATCACTGAGAAGCCAGCGAGAGTATACTGGAGCATCAAGTTCAAATAGTTACCGCAGTCCGCTCAAATCGACTGCGCGTACAGAGTTACCTTCTCAAAGCAGTATTAAGGCTTATGGAGAGCTACTAACAACACAAGCTTATCAGCAAAATAGCGCTGCAAATGCACAATATGGTCAGCAAAGTCATGCCAATGGTGGCCATACTAGTGGTAAGCAAGCTGGTACATTAGCTGCAAATAGTGAGCTTGCTGGTATGCCGGTCATTATTGCTGGTGAATACTGGTTATTAGCCAAAGAAGATAAAATCTCTTTGCTGAAAATTACTACGGTAAGTAATGCGGTATTAAAGGCTGAAATAGCCGCTAAACTTGCCCAAGGTATAGTAGGCCAACCCTTGCTGATGCCAGTAGCAGTTGCGGCCGATGAAGATTGGCAACTGCTTATTACTGAGAGAGAACAATTACTGCGTAAGTTAGGTATAGAGCTATCTATTCGTCTTGGGCAGTTGATAATTAAGAAAGTGCCCCCATATCTAAGGGATAGCCAATTGGCTAGTTTAATCCCTGAATTATTACAGTGGTTCAAATTTGAATCACCGAGCGATGAAGCCCTAGTTAAGTGGCTTTCGCAGCAAAGCGCTAATCGCTTTACTTCTGCCAAGGAAGTTTGGACAGCGTTTAATGTGTTGCCTGAAGAAGCGCAACATGAGCTTTATGGTCAATCCCAAGAATTACCTTGGGAGCAATGGATAAAAGAAAATCACAGTGAGCGATAAAAAGTCACAAAAGGTTATTACTTTAATGGGGCCAACCGCCTCAGGGAAAACCGCATTAGCGATTGAGCTTGTAAAGCAGTACGACTGTGAAATTATCTCGGTAGATTCAGCATTGATCTATAAAGAGATGGATATAGGTACTGCCAAGCCTGATGCGGCAGAGCAAGCTGCTGCACCACATAAACTCATTGATATTATTGATCCAATACAGAGCTATTCAGCGGCAGACTTTCGACGTGATGCGTTAGCGCAAATAGAAGATATTCTGAGTCGTGGTAAAACCCCGTTACTTGTTGGCGGTACCATGATGTATTTCAAAGCGTTGCTTGAAGGTTTATCGCCACTTCCTGCAGCGGATGAGACCATTAGAAAACAGATTGCTGATGAAGCTGAAACCCTAGGTTGGCAAGCTATGCACGATCAATTGCGAGTAATTGATCCTGTTTCTGCTGAGCGGATCCATCCTAATGATCCGCAGCGTTTAGCGAGAGCATTAGAGGTTTATCGTATCTCAGGTCAGTCGTTAACCGAGCTGACAAAAACAAAATCTGATGCATTCCCTTACCAAGCAGTGCAATTTGCGATTGCACCAAGTGATAGAAAGGTGTTACATAGGGCTATAGAAAAACGATTTAAAACCATGTTGGCACAAGGGTTTACTGCTGAAGTTGAGCAACTAAAGGCCCGAGGTGACTTGCATTTGGATCTGCCATCTATGCGCTGTGTAGGATATCGTCAATGCTGGCAATATCTCGATGGTGAAATTGACTATGAAACTATGGTTGAAAAAGCTATTGTTGCTACTAGGCAATTGGCTAAGCGTCAATTAACATGGTTACGTGGCTGGCCTGATTTAATTTGGCTGGAAAGCGGAGCTGAAAATAATCTTGCTACAGTAATGCGATATAGTCGCTAGCTTATTAGCTGTAGCTGTATAATACTAAAACAAAAGATATCAGTTTTAGTCTATTAAGAATAACTATTAATTTTAATTAAAAAGGAAATTAGAAATGGCAAAGGGGCAATCTTTACAAGACCCGTTTTTGAACGCATTGCGTCGTGAACGCGTTCCAGTATCTATTTATCTAGTTAACGGCATCAAGCTACAAGGGCAAGTTGAATCTTTCGATCAGTTTGTTATTTTGCTTAAAAATACAGTGAGCCAAATGGTTTACAAGCATGCCATTTCAACAGTGGTACCTTCACGTCCATTTAACGTGAGTAACCACCAAGCGACAAACGCTCAAGCTGGCTATAACGCTCAGCATGACGATGGCGACGATAAGTAATTTTGCTAAGGAGATTGCTTTTTGTTTGATCGTTATGAGGCGGGAGAGAAAGCGGTACTTGTCCATATCGACTTTACTGATGATAACAACCGAGAAGATTTAGACGAACTTAAGTTGCTAGTCGACTCGGCAGGTGCTCAGTCAATAGGAGTGATCTCGGCAAGTCGTCGTTCACCTGATCGTAAATTTTTCTTAGGATCAGGCAAGGCTGAAGAATTGGCTGCGATGGTTGCGGCTACTGATGCCAATGTGGTGATTTTTAATCACGCATTAAGTCCAGCTCAAGAGCGAAATCTTGAGCAGCTATGTCAGTGCAGAGTGCTCGACAGAACAACTTTGATCTTAGATATTTTCGCTCAACGAGCGCGAACATTTGAAGGTAAATTGCAGGTGGAGCTAGCGCAATTGCGCCACATGTCAACGCGCCTGATCAGAGGCTGGACACATTTAGAACGTCAAAAAGGCGGTATTGGTCTGCGAGGTCCGGGTGAAACTCAGCTAGAAACGGATAGACGTTTATTGCGAGGCCGGATTAGTACCATTAACCGCCGTTTAGCAAAAGTAGATAAACAGCGCGATCAAAGTCGTAGAGCTAGACAGCGAAGTGAGATGTCTACAGTGTCATTAGTTGGCTATACTAATGCTGGCAAATCGACGCTGTTTAATAGCTTAACATCATCTGATGTGTACGCTGCAGATCAGCTGTTTGCAACGTTGGATCCAACGTTACGTAAATTAAACCTACCTGATGGTGATATCGTATTGGCTGATACGGTAGGGTTTATTAGGCATTTACCCCATGATCTAGTTGCTGCTTTTAAAGCAACGCTGCAAGAGACGCGACAAGCAGATTTGTTATTGCATGTTGTTGATAGTGCAGATGAAAATATGGGGGATAACTTTGAGCAAGTGCAAAAGGTGCTCAAAGAGATCGATGCCGATGAAATTCCACAGTTGATCGTTTGCAATAAAATCGATCTATTGGATGAGGTAAAACCTCGCATCGACTACGATGATGAGGGGACACCGATTAGAGTCTGGGTTTCTGCTCAGCAGCAAAAAGGCTTGGAATTAGTTGAAGAAGCGATTAATCAACTCGTTGGTAAAGCGGTTCAAGAGCTAACCTTGCAAATCCCAGCTTCGGCGGGGCATTATCTCGGCCAGTTTTATAAACTGGATGTAATACAGCAGAAAGAGTATGACGATCTGGGGAACTGTATGATTTCTGTTCGCTTACTGGATGCCGACTGGCGCCGGTTAGTAAAACAGAGCCAAGGTGAAATTGAGACTTTTGTCGTCGACCCAGTCGTCGCATAATTAAGTATTTTAGTAATCTCGTTTATTTCATACACTTATGGAGTACTAAATGGCTTGGAACGAGCCCGGTAACAAGGGACAAGACCCTTGGGGAAATAAGGGTGGTAATGATAAAGGACCACCAGATTTAGATGAAGTTTTTCGTAATATCTCGAAACGCTTTGGCGGTAAAGGCAATGGTTCAGGTGGTAGCGTAAGCGGTGCCAGCTTAGTTATTGTTTTAGTTATCGCTGTTGTTGTGTGGGGACTTTCAGGTTTCTACACAGTGAAAGAAGCGGAAAAGGGTGTTGCATTGCGTTTCGGTGAATATATCGGTGAAGTGGATCCAGGTCTTCAATGGAAGGCGACTTTTATTGATGAAGTCACACCGGTAAACGTGCAAACCGTACGATCTATTCCAGCATCTGGTAGCATGTTAACAGCGGATGAAAACGTTGTGCTTGTGCAACTCGATGTGCAATACCGTGTAAGCAACGCTAAAGATTATCTTTACAGTGTAGTTGATGCTGACGCCAGCTTGCGAGAAGCAACTGACAGTGCACTTAGATACGTGATTGGCCATAACACTATGGATGATATTTTGACTACAGGTCGAGATAAAATTCGTCGTGATACTTGGGATGAAATCGAACGTATTATCAAGCCATACGGCTTAGGTATTACGGTTGTTGACGTTAACTTCTTACCAGCTCGTCCGCCAGAAGAGGTGAAAGACGCCTTTGATGACGCTATTGCAGCACAAGAAGATGAACAACGCTTTATTCGTGAAGCTGAAGCATACTCTCGCCAGTTAGAACCAAAGGTTCGTGGTACTGTGCAACGTATGGACCAGCAAGCAATTGCTTATAAGCAAAGAGTTATCTTAGAAGCTAAAGGTAAAGTGGCTCGTTTCGAACAGTTACTACCTGAGTACAAGCAAGCGCCAGAAGTCACACGTGAGCGTATGTATTTCGATACTATGCAAGATGTGATGAGTGGTACAAGTAAAGTACTCATCGATGCTAAGAATAGCGGCAACTTGATGTATTTACCTTTAGATAAGTTGATGCAAAACAATCAATCGAATAAGTCTGTAAGTGCTAAAACCAAACCAGAAGCGCCTGTTGTGTCAGTAAATAGTACCACTCACAACAACAGCAGCATGCCACTAGATGGTCGTCCATTACGTGGTGAACGTTCGTTGGGGAGGAACTAAGCAATGGGTAGATTTACAGCGATTATTGTAGCAATCCTGATTGCTATCTCTTTGACTTCAATTTTGGTCGTAAATGAAGGCGAACGCGCAATCGTTTCTCGATTTGGTAAAGTGCTTAAAGATGATGGTGTGACTCGTGTATACGATCCAGGCCTTCATTTTAAAATCCCTATGCTTGATAAAATTAAGTTTATGGATGCAAGGGTGCAGACGCTAGATGGTGCAGCTGACCGCTTTGTTACCTCTGAAAAGAAAGATTTGATGGTTGATTCGTACGTTAAGTGGCGTATTAAAGATTTCGAACGTTACTACCTTTCTACCAATGGCGGTATTAAGGCTAACGCAGAAACTTTGCTACAGCGTAAAATTAACAACGATCTTCGTACAGAGTTCGGTCGCCGTACGATTAAAGAAATTGTTTCTGGTAGTCGTGACGAGCTGCAATCTGATGCACTTAAAAATGCCGCAGAGAGCGCAGAAGACTTAGGTGTTGAAGTGGTTGATGTACGCGTTAAGCAAATCAACTTACCGGCTAACGTAAGTTCTAGTATCTATCAGCGTATGCGTGCAGAGCGTCAGGCTGTGGCTAAAGAGCATCGTGCTCAAGGTCAAGAGCAAGCGGAAATTATCCGTGCTAAGACTGATGCTAGCGTGACTATTCAAACCGCAGAAGCTGAGCGTAAAGCACTGACTACTCGAGGTGAAGGTGATGCAGAAGCGGCTAAGATTTATGCTGACGCATACACAAAAGATCCTGAGTTCTTTAGCTTTATGCGTAGTCTAGATGCTTACAAAGCAAGCTTCGCAGGCAAGAACGACGTAATGGTACTTGAGCCAGAAAGTGAGTTCTTCAGATATATGAATAGCTCGTCTGGCAAATAGTCAGAACAAGATACAGTTTTACAAAAGGCCTAACGCTAAGTTAGGCCTTTTTTTTGTGCAAAGAATTACTAACTTTAATTCCTACCTATTAAGTCAACTATTGCGTTATAGGCAGTAAAAAAATGATTAACTTTAGCTAAGTTGCTAATTTAGCGAACAATGAATGAAATATTTTGCAATGTTCTGCTACTGATTTTTAACGTTTATGTTGGTTCTGATGCGGGCTTTTTATGCAAAAGTAGCACTAAAAGCAACATAGTTAACTAAGTTGAGCGTTTTAACTATGATCTGGTTCTAATTTTTGGCTATAATGAGCCGCGCTTCAAGTTTAGGATCCAATTTAAGTTCGATTCAACTTAGAAGAAGACAGATAAAACAAAAATTCCAACACTCTCTGGAGACAAGTGGATGAGCAATGCGCCAGTCGATACCGGACGTCGCAGATTTCTGACCGCAGCAACCGCCGTAGTTGGTGGTGCAGGTGCCGCAGCTGTAGCGGTTCCGTTTATAAAGTCATGGAATCCGAGTGCCAAAGCTAAAGCAGCAGGTGCGCCGGTAGAAGTAAATATTAGTAAAATTGAGCCAGGTCAACTTATTCGAGTTGAATGGCGTGGTAAACCTGTATGGGTTGTTCGCCGTACGCAGGAGATCTTAGATGGTCTGCCAGCAATTGATGGCCAACTTCGCGATCCAGACTCTGTAGAACCACAGCAGCCTGCATATGCACAGAATACCGTACGTTCAATTAAGGCTGAGTTTTTCATAGCCGTTGGCCTATGTACTCATCTTGGTTGTTCTCCAACTTACCTACCTGACACCTTTGGTGAGCAAGTAGAAGGTGTCGCTTCTGGCTTCTTCTGTCCTTGTCACGGTTCTAAGTTTGATATGGCTGGTCGCGTGTTCCAAGGTGTTCCAGCACCATTAAACTTGGTTATCCCACCACATCAATATCTTGATGATAGCACTGTGCTTATTGGTGTTGATAAAGGAGCAGCGTAATGGTTAAGAATATCGTTAACTGGATTGATGAACGCATTCCCATGACGGCAACCTACAACCGTCATGTTGGTCAATATGCGACACCATCTAACTTTAACTTTTGGTACTTTTTTGGCTCATTAGCCATGTTAGTACTGGTTAACCAATTACTGACTGGTATTTGGCTAACCATGAACTATGTGCCAACAGCTGAAGGTGCATTTGCATCTATCGAATACATCATGCGTGATGTTGAGTATGGCTGGTTGCTTAGATATATGCACTCCACCGGGGCCTCGGCCTTCTTTGTGGTTATTTACCTGCATATGTTCCGCGGTCTTATTTACGGTTCATACCAAAAGCCGAGAGAACTGCTTTGGCTGTTCGGTATGCTCATCTTCCTCGTGTTGATGGCTGAAGCATTTATGGGATACTTGCTACCTTGGGGACAAATGTCTTACTGGGGCGCACAGGTAATTATTTCATTGTTTGGTGCAATCCCGGTTATTGGTGATGACCTGACATTGTGGATCCGTGGTGACTTCGTCGTTTCAGGCGCAACCCTAAACCGCTTCTTTGCTTTGCATGTTATTGCACTGCCTCTAGTACTTGTTGTTTTGGTGTTCTTGCACCTAATCGCACTACATGAAGTGGGTTCAAATAACCCTGACGGGATCGAAATCAAAAAGAACAAGGATGAAAATGGCTGGCCAAAAGATGGCATTCCATTCCACCCTTACTACACAGTAAAAGACATTATGGGCGTCGCTGGCTTCCTAATTGTTTTCTGTTACGTATTGTTCTTTATGCCTGAAGGTGGCGGTTACTTCCTTGAGAAGCCAAACTTTGAAGCGGCTAACCCAATGAAGACACCAGAGCATATTGCACCGGTTTGGTACTTCACACCGTTTTACGCAATCCTACGTGCTATTCCTGATAAGTTAATGGGCGTAATAGGCATGGGCTTGGCGATTGGTGTATTGTTTATCTTGCCATGGCTAGACCGTTGTAACGTTAAGTCAATCCGTTACCGCAGCCTGACTCACAAGTTAAACATCAGTCAGTTTGCTGTTTCATTCTTAGTACTAGGTTACCTAGGTGCGGTTCCAGCGACGCCAGCTTTAACAATCGCTGCACGTATCTTCACGATAACTTACTTTGGTTTCTTCTTATTCCTATGGATTTACAGTAAGAATGAAAAGACTAAGCCTGTACCAGAGAGGTTGACACACTAATGAAAAAATTATTAATCGCATTAGTTGCATTGGTCCCAACACTGGCTATCGCAGCCGGTGGTGGTGCACCACTTCAAGAAGCCAACATTGATCTGAATGATACTGAATCATTACAGCGTGGCTTAGGGCTGTTCCAAGAGAACTGTGCCGGTTGTCATAGTACTCAATACCAGCGTTATGGTCGTGTCGCTGAGGATTTAAATATCCCTATTGATGAGATGCGTGCCAAGTATCTACCTGAAGGCGCTAAAATCGGTGAGTTGATGGAAAATGCCATTCCTGATGCCGATGCTGCTAAATGGTTTGGTGCTGCACCACCGGATCTGACTCTGGTAGCTCGCGTACGTGGTGAAGATTGGATTTACTCATACCTACATGGTTTTTATAAAGATGAAAGCCGTCCATTTGGTGTGAATAATACTATTTTCCCAATGGTTGGTATGCCGCATGTACTAGAAGGCCTACAAGGTCTTCCAGTTAAACAAGAAGATGGAACTATCGTTGCCACAGGTGGCGCGTTATCTGCCGAAGAGTATGACCAAGTGGTTCGTGATATCACAGGCTTCTTAGTATACTCGGGTGACCCTATTAAACTAGAGCGTGAAAGACTAGGTTGGTGGGTGCTAGGTTTCCTATTTATTTTCTTTATTGTGGCCTACCTCTTAAAGAAAGAGTACTGGAAAGATGTACACTAACCTACAATAAAGGTTAGAATGTATTATCCGCAAATTGTAAACGGGGAGCCTTGCTCCTCGTTTACGTTTGCATTTTTTGCTTTTTACTTGTGAATCCCGGAGGGTATCAATGGCTGTTGCTGCCAATAAACGCTCAATCATGACCCTGTATTCAGGTGCAGACGACCTTTATAGCCATCAAGTACGTATCGTGCTTGCTGAAAAAGGGGTAACTGTTGATGTTCTGCAAGTTGATCCAAATGAGATCCCTGAAGACTTGATCGAGCTTAACCCGTATAACACAGTGCCAACTTTGGTAGATAGAGAGCTAGTACTTTATAACTCTCGTATCATTATGGAATACCTAGATGAGCGTTTTCCTCATCCTCCACTAATGCCTGTTTATCCGGTTTCACGTGGTCAAACACGTCTATGGATGCACCGTATTGAAGAAGACTGGTATGCACTTGTAGATCGTATCCGTAAAGGTGATCGTGCTGATGCTGCTCGTAAAGAGCTTCAAGAAGGCTTGACTGCTATTGCACCAATCTTCGGTGAAGTGCCTTACTTCATGAGTGAAGAGTTTGGCTTAGCTGATTGCTACTTAGGCCCGCTATTGTGGCGTTTACCTGTGCTAGGCATTGAGCTTGATAGCCGTACAGCGAAAGATATTAAAGCTTATATGACACGTCTATTTGATCGTGAATCATTTAAAGCATCTTTGACTGAGACTGAGCGCGAAATGCGCATGGGTATCTAATGAAAGCGCTAACCCCGAACCGTCCATACTTGCTACGGGCTTATTATGATTGGTTGATGGATAACCAATTAACGCCCCATGTTGTTGTAGATGCTTATGTGCCTGGCACACAAGTACCACAACAATATGTTAAAGATGGTCAAATTGTGCTTAATATTACTGAAAGTGCTGTAGGTGGCCTGCAGATCACTAACGAGTTTATTGAGTTCAGCGCGCGTTTTGGTGGCGTTCCTCAACAGGTACTATTACCTATGGCTTCGATAGTTGCTATCTACGCTAGAGAGAATGGTGCAGGTACTGTCTTTGAGTTAGAAGAAGCTTATCAGCTTGAAGATGATATCCAAGATGAATCAGGCCTTTCTGTAGTGAAAGAACCGGTTGCTGAAACCGCGACTACTGAGTCAGAAGCCAAAGAGCCTAAGCGTCGCGGTCATCTTACGTTAGTTAAGTAAGTCGCATTAGCTTATTGGATAATTGAAAGCCAGTCTATTGACTGGCTTTTTTGTACCTGAAATTTAATAACTTAATCACTTAATTTCCCACACTATGATCAGATGATACCAATTGGTAGTACTTCCCATAGACAAACTATACTAGTCAATCTGTCCCTTTGTGACTATTTGTCTCTTTTGCTTTGTAATTATATGTCGCTATGTCGTAATTGGTTTTTTATTAGGTGATGACTGTCTAGAGTTCAGCTTTGTAATAACTCGCAACCGCAGAATAAGTCTAAGATACGCGCGAATTTTTGGCTAAATAACATTCCACAGAAGTTAGCTTGGCCACTACAACGAGCAGATCGGAGTCTTAGGTGATCAGAACAAGAAATACTAAAATCGCAATTATCATCAGCGGCCTACTATCAAGCCAAGCTGTACTGGCTAACGAAGCTAATGACGTGTTTTCACTTGGTGAAATTGTCGTATCAGAGCAAACCGGTGTTAAAGATATCGCTATCAATAACACTATGACTGCAGAGCAGATCGAACTGATTGGCGCAAAAACTGCGGCCGATGCTTTGGATTATGTACCTGGTGTACATGTTGCTCAGTCAAGTAAAGGTGAGAAGTTCCTGACTATTCAGGGCTTTGAGCAAGATAAAGTGCTTATTTTACTTGACGGTGTGCCATATTACGAAACTAACTATGGTCAGTTAGATCTTAACCAAATTCCAGCTAACATCATTGCTAAAATTGATGTGGTAAAAGGCGCATCTTCAGTGCTTTACGGCCCAAATGGCATGGGCGGTGTGGTTAACATTATCACTAAGAAAGGCCAAGAAGGTGTTAGTGGTGACATTAACGCTTCATTTGGTCAAATGGGGCAAAACCACCAGGCTGGTTCAATCAGTCTAGGTAAAAATGGTTTTAGCTTATTTGCTTCAGTTGATCACCGCGGTCGTGATGCGATGCGTATGTCGAATGACTTTGAGCCAGTTCTTTCTGATATTAAAGATAAGTTTGGCGATCTACCTAAGCAGATGGTGGTTGAAGATGGTGGGGAGCGCGAAAATTCAGCTTACGAATCGACTAATATTTGGGTACGTGGTGGCTATGCTAATGAAAGTACAGAACTTTTTGCCAGCGTATTTAGCCTAGACTCTGATCGTGAGCTGCCATACAACACTCGCTATAACAAAGTGTTTAGTGATTTTAGTAGCTTTGCTGATATTTCAGAGTACAAAGATACAGGTATGGATCTAAGTGGTTTACACCGCGTAAATGATTGGCTAACAGTGCGTGCATTAGGTTATTACCACATGCATAACGACAGCTACGATTCATATGATAATCCTGACAAAGACCTTAAATTAGCAACCAGTAGCTACAGTGACTACACTGCCGGTGGCGCTTTATTCACTGATATGGCATTAGCAGACTGGAATAGCTTAAGCCTGTCTGTTAACTACAAAAATGATGTGCACAAAAAGAAGAATGTTGCCTACGTAGATGTAGACCGTTCTCACGGTTATGAGCGCTCTCAGCTTGATACCATCAGTGTTGCAGCCGAAGATACTATGACCTTTGGTGCGCTAAATGTAGTGGCAGGTATTGCTTGGCATAAGCAAACGATTGTTGAAGACCGTGGTAATGATGCAACACCGGGTGAAGATGGCTCAGATACCTTAGATCCTATGCTAGGTATGAGCTACACCTTTGATAATGCCGGGCTTGTTTACGGTTCTATCGCGCAAAAAACACGTTTTGCCACTTTCACCGAGATGTTTGACGATACTGGTGCACGTCACGATCTAAAGCCTGAACGTAATACGAGTTACACCTTAGGCTGGAAAAATGACTTTAGCCATAGTTTGTTAAATAGCATAGATGTGGGTCTGTTCTATCACGATATCAGTGACAAAATTGTTGAAACCTATCTACCGGATCCGAATGATCCAGGTTGGGATCTTGAAGTTTACCAAAACATTGGTAAGTCAGAGTTTTACGGTATTGAGATCAGCACCTTAAGTCAGCTGACCGAAAACATCAGTTTATCACTTGATTACACTTATACTCACGCACGTAATAAGAGCGAAAACCGCGACTATGATTATTTCCGTGATATTCCAAAAGATTCAGTTACTGCGATTGTTAACTGGTACCAGCCTTGGTTAGATATTGATAGCAACCTACGTGTTCGTTATCGCACTGATATCCTAATCGATGAACGCTCACAAGAGTGGGAGTCTGATACTTTAACTATCGATATGGGTATTAAAAAGGCAATCACACCGCAGCTTTCTGCTTATGTGAACCTTAATAACCTACTTGATGAGTCGCACTACGAAGGATACGGCCAGCCAAACGAAGGTCGTTCTTATGAAGTTGGCGTAAAGTACCGCTTCTAAGGAATTGGAATGTTAAACAGACTATTTAGTGCTGTTGTCATTCTCCTTTGTGGTCTTTCAAGTGTATCGGCGGCGCCGATACACTTGATCGATCAACAAGGCCGTGAGGTTGTGCTTGAAAAGCCGGCCTCGCGCATTGTGACGACGTTTACCCCTGCAAACCTTTTCTCTCTAAGCCTTGGTCTTGAAGATCAATTGGTCGGTATTGGTGGTAGTACCAAGCATTCGCCATTTATCAATCGTATTTTAGGTGAACGAGATCCTTTAGTGATCGGCAGCCGCTCAGCAGGAACTAGCTTAGAAACTATCGTCGCATTAAAGCCGGATCTGGTTTTAGTTTTTGGTAAAAAAGATGGCTATAGATTGGCAGACCGTCTGACCTCATTAGGTATTGCTTGCTTAGTTATTCAGCCTGAAAGCTTTAAAGATAGTGAAGTTGTGTTGTCGTTATTAGCAAAAGCAACAGGAACAGAAGACAAGGCGGCCAAGATAGCAGCTGAAAATCAACGTTTAGCTGAGATTATTGAAACGGGGTTGAAAGGGCTAAGTGATGATCAACGCCTAAGTGCATATTACGCCAATAGTTCTGATCTATACCGTACCGCCAGTGAGCAGATGTTTCAACATCAGCTAATGGCCGTTGCAGGTCTTAAAAATGTCGCAACCGGGGTACCGGGCTTTTACCCTAAAGTGAATGCAGAGCAGTTACTACTTTGGCAGCCGCAACTGCTAGTGCGCGAATCCAATGATTCAACCAAAGTTGATGAGCAACTTAAAAAGTCACTGATGACGCAAATTGCAGAGCTACCGCAAATCAACATCCCTAAAGGCAGTTTTTGGGATATGCCATCGCCGATGGCAATGGCAGGTGCGCTGTATCTTGCAACTAAGGCCTATCCGCAACGATTTAAAAACATAGACGTAGAAGCCGAAATCGCTCACTACTATCAAGTGGCCTTTGGTGATGCTTGCCTTTCGCCGCTGCAAGAGATGAGCCAATGTTTGTAGCAAAAACACGCGCGCTACAACCAGTGCAATGGCTTGGTATTGCCATTGTGGTTGGTTTAATCGGTATTTGTGCTGGGCGCTTCTCGATTAACCCAAGCGATTTAGTTAGCGCTATTCAAAAGCTGCCGTCCGTATTAAGTAGCTTATTACTTACAGGGCAAGTGCCAGATAACTTAACCCAAGAAGAAAGGGTTATTCTGCTTATTCGCTTTCCGCGTTTATTGACAGCTCTGATCGTAGGTGCAGGTCTTGCCGTATCTGGCGCTGTTTATCAAGGGGTATTTCGTAACCCGCTGGTATCACCGGATATTTTAGGCGTAGCTTCAGGCTGCATGTTTGGCGCAGCTATGGGGTTGATCCTGCCTGGAAGCAGTTGGTTGATGGTGCAGTTATTAGCTTTTGCTTGCGGACTCGCCGCTGCTTGTGCAGCTATGTTCATGGCAAAGCGCTTTGGTAGCAACAGCCTACTACTAATGATTATGACCGGCATTATTGTTGGTTCGATATTTGGTGCTGGCTTGACCATGTTAAAAGCCTTAGCCGATCCCTATGGCGAGTTACCTGCGATTGTATTTTGGTTAATGGGCTCTTTGTCGGTAAGCAGCTGGAGCACGGTCGCGCAACTTATAGTGCCTGTGGCTTTAGGTTATGGACTTATCCATACACTGCGTTATCGCCTCAACGTGCTCTGCTTAGGTGACCATCAATGCCGCAGCCTTGGGGCTGAGCCTGCAAGGCTGCGTATGGTGCTGATAGTAATTAGTTCATTTATTGTGGCTTCATGTGTTGCAACTGTAGGCTCTGTCGCATGGATAGGCCTAGTAGTGCCACATATGGTGCGCACCTTCACAGGCGCTAACAATATGCGCTTAATCCCGTTATCGACTGCTGTGGGCGCGATGTTTTTGCTACTAGCAGATAGTGTTGCTAGGGCGAGCTTTAGCATGGAGATCCCCATTGGCATTGTCACTTCATTGGTTGGTGCGCCTTTATTTGCCTTCTTACTGTTTCGTTTTCGTCAGGGAGGCGCCTATTAATGTTAGCGGTTGAGAATGTGAGCTTTGCTGTTGCGGGTAAGCAACTATTACAAGATGTCAGCTTTGAGCTGGCTGCTGGCGAGTTTTTAGCCGTTCTAGGCGCTAATGGTGCGGGTAAAACGACACTAATGAATTGTCTGTGTGGTTTAAATCAACCAAGCCAAGGGCGAGTTAAGCTGAATGGTCAGCCGTTAAACAATATGACTCGTGCAGAAATAGCACAGCAGATGGCTTTAGTGCCGCAGCAACAAGAGACCGCCTTTGCTTTTACTGCCCTTGAAATGGTGGTAATGGGGCGGACGCCGTTTTTATCAACTTTTGAATCACCATCAGAGCAAGACATTCATGACGCTAAAAGAGTTATGCAGTTGCTTGATGTCGGCGGTTTAGCTAAGGCGGACTATAACCGCTTATCAGGTGGAGAGCGTCAACTGGTTTTGCTCGCCAGAGCCTTGTTTCAGAGTGAGCAGCTATTGCTACTCGATGAGCCGACTAACCACCTTGATTATCGCAATAAATTTCAAATTCTTTCTCAGGTCAAACGCAGTTGTGTTGAATCTAACACCGCAGTGATTGCGATTTTGCATGATCCAAATCTGGCTCAGTTATACGCAGACAAAGTACTGCTGTTGGAGCACGGCAAGGTATTGGATTATGGCGAGCGCAGCGCTGTAATGACCAGTAAAAATATCAGTCGACTATATGGTTTGGCTACTGCCAGCTATCAAGTTGCCTCGCAGGAGTTTTTTATGCCGCAAAACGTATTAGGCTTGAGCCTCAGCAAAGTGCTGATTGTAACTGGTGAAAGCGGTAGCGGAAAAACCACCGCTTTAGCAGCACTTATTAAGCAGTGCCAACAGCAGCAGATTAAATTAAAAGGCATGCTTTGCCCCGGTGTAATGAAAGATGGTCGCCGTTTTAGTAGCGACATCGTTGATATCGCCACAGGTGAGCGTTGTCTATTTGGCCATCGCACAGGCGTGTTGGATAAGAAAACCGGCACTCGCTTTAGTTTTACTGAAGCCGGGTTGGCCCTTGGTTTACAAGCCCTTGATCATAATAATTTTAACCAAGGCGATATCTGTATAGTCGATGAAATTGGCCCGATGGAGCTTGGTGGTCAAGGCTTTGGTAAGCAAATTGCGCCACTACTTGCAGTGGCCAATAGCCGCCATATCTGGGTGGTGCGGCCAAACTTGATTGAGCAAGTTTGTCGCCATTGGTCGCTGCATAACCCTGAAGTTATCGATATCGAAGATGCGCATTTACCTCAAAAGCTTATGCAGTTTATCAACGCAGAGACTGCAGCCTTTGTAAGTGAGCAAAGCCAATGAAAGATGTCAGCTTGAATCAAACGACTACACTTGAACAGCGCTTTATCGCTGCGCGTCTTGCTAGTGTGGTCATGTTCGCGTTGGCGGTGACGGCACTGACCTTAATTAATGCTAATAGCTTGCTATTTCCTGGTAGCAGCGTGACTACATATTTAGTGGTCACAGCCATTGTTGGCTCGTTAGCGGCGTGCATTTTACCTATCCGTAATGTTTTGCAGGCTCGCTATGCATGGATAGTAAGCGGCTTTGCGCTATTGCTACTTATCTATAGTAAAACCCTTGAGCCGCCAATGGGCGATAGTGCCATGCTGACCTCCCTTTGGGCGCAGCTGTTTTTCCTTTCTAGACCCATTGCACTTGGTTTAGCTATCGCTGCTTGTGTCGGTTACTTAATCCATGCTTTTGCTCGTGATCTGCGCTTAGAAAGTCATAGCCATCTTCTAAGTTTACTTGCGGGTACGGCGTTTCTTGGCGGCGAAATTGCAGGGAGCTATTGGGCGTTTATCGGCTGGGGGCGCAGTTGGAGTTGGAGTGGACACTTCTTTTTCTCGGCGCTGACTTACCTGTTATTTATCTTAGTGTTTCACCTACCCAAAGCTTGGTTTGCCAATGGCAAAGCGCTGGCATTAGGCAAGGCTTCGGTGCTTGGCTTTATTTGTGTATTGATGTTGGGGTATCGCCTGTCATGACGATGAATTGGTTGTTTTCAATGCGGCTAGCCTTTGTATTACTGGTGCTGCTATCTGTGTGGTTTGCGCTAGGCGTTTCCATGAGTGAGCAAGATGCCTATCGACAAGTATTACGCTCACTTAATGATCTGCCTATGTCGCAGTGGATGCAGAGTTTAGTGAACGCGCCTATTGTGGCAAGTTGGCTTGCTGGCCTATTTGGTTTGATGTTTCTACTTGGGTTAAACACTGCACTTTGTTCTTGGCGCGATCTGTTACCAACTTGGCGTCATAAGCGCTGGCGCAGCCCACGGATCATGATGCTGCCGATCCATATTCTGACCTTGTTAGTATTCATCTTTCATGGTGTCGACTTAGTGTTTATTCATGGTCACGACAGCGTTGTACTGCATCAAGGAGAGCGCTTTAACAGTGGACGCTATCAAATTGAGTTAGTCAAAGTTGATTATCGTAACGATGCCAGCCAAATCACTGAAGATGAAAAAGGTTTTAGCCCTGCTGGCCGTATCACTCGTCGTAGCGTAGAGGTATTCGATCCGCGCATAAACAATGCTTATTTTAAGGTAAGCAATGGCGAGCAAACCGTCAGTGGTCATGCTGGTTTCCTGCGTCCATTCAACTGGGACGATCTGTATATCACGGTGACGGATTTTCGTGTGCCGTATCAACAGCAGGCAAAAGGCGTGCAAGTTAAGGTGCTAGCGGTACATAACCCACTCATTAACTATTTCTTTATCTGTTACTGCCTATTGCTGCTGAGTTTACTGTTACAAGGGTTGGTGTTTTGGCGTCGTTCAATCAAAAAAGGGGGCCGCAAATGCTAGCTCGAGTTTCTATCAGTTTATTGGTCGCATGTAGTGTATTGCCTTTCAACGCGAATGCGACGGCAGCTGCGATTGATTCCAGCAGTTATTTAGCAGAGCGCTGGCGAGAACAAATACAACAACCTGTTATGCAAGCAGTGCAGCTTGGTGAAGAGGCGGCGGCATGGCAACAACAAAAAGCACAGTCTTTGTCGCAGCAGCAGCAAGACTTAGGTGAGCTTTACTGGACTGAGTATCAGCTGCAAAAACAGCAAAGATATTTAGCCTCCTTGCAAGCAGAGGTTGCTCAGTTGCAGCAAGACATTGCCACAATAACGGCATTAAAGCAGGAGCTCGAGCCACAGCTTGAGATCTGGTATGCCATGTTAGAGCGTCAAGTGAGCAGCGATCTTCCGTTTGACTTTGATGAGCGTAAGCGTCGCCTAGCATTTTTACGCACTGCAATGGATAGCCATGATCTGCCATTGGCCGAGCGTTTTAGGCGCTTACTCGATGTGATGACCATAGAGGTTGCTTATGGTTATGGTCAGCAGTTAACTCAGGAGGTTATCGCAATCGATGAGCAACCTGTGCAGGTTAACTTATTGCGACTAGGACGTTTGTCTTGGTTTTATATCACCCCTGATGAGCAGCATCTAGGTTGGTTTGATAATGAGTCTCGCCAGTGGCGGCCCCTACCTGTTGATCAACAAGGTGACATTAAAGTAGCAATGGCAATTACTGCTAATAAGCAGGTGGCGCAGATTGTCAATCTTCCACTAGGAGGACAAGATCAATGAGAGCTGTGATCGCCATTTTACTTTTGAGTGCTTCTGCTCAGGTTTTTGCCCAAGGCCCAGTTGCTGCAGACATTACAGTGAACAAAACTGCCGGTCATTATCAGCAGCAAAAGACTCAAATCGATAACCGAGTGGCTGATATCCGTCAGCAAAATAGCGCTTGGGAGCTTCAATTAAAGCAAGAGATTGACGAGGTCAAATCCAACCAACAAGCGTTAAGCACAAGATTAGCCAGTAAACGCGCACAACTGGCAGCATTAAATGAGCAATTAGTCGAGCTTAATCAGCAAAAGCAGCAATTGACTAGCAGTTATCAACTCGCTGTTGATGATATGCAGCTGGTTCAAGGGGCTTATCAAAAAGCGCTGAGTAGCTTATCGCAGCAATGGCAGCAAAGTCCTACCAGCTTAATTGAAGACCAACGACAGCAAAGCTTAACTGTTGCTAAGGCTAACTCAAGCTTTCCAAGCCTGAAGCAGCTTAATGAGCTTGTAGATTACGCTGTTGACGATATGCAAATGACCGCACAAGTTGCCCGTACTTCAGCAGCAATAAGCCAAGCAGATGGCAGTGTTAGCACCCAAGAGCTATTTGTCATTGGTGGCTTAATGGCGGTAACTGACACTGATTTACCGAGCTTAATTGCTTTTACTGACAAACTGCCAACCGCTATTACACCTGTTGATAGTGATGTTAGCCAGCGACTCAAAACGTGGATAGATGGTGAAACTCAACTATTGGCAATGGATTTAAGTCAAGGTCGCATGTTGCCAAGCTTGGCGCAAAAGCAAAGTCTTGGCCAATGGGTAAAAGATGGTGGCGAAGTGTTGTGGCCTATTCTTATTTTGGCAGCGTTTGGCTTACTGATAGCCCTCTGGCGTGCGGTTGTTTTACTGTATTGGCGCCCATTAGCTCAGCTTGAAAACGATGCTAGTACTAAAGCAGATCTGCAACAAATTAAGCAGCAACTACAGAGTGTGTCTCGAGTTCCCGCAGCGAAAGTACTAGCCGATGCCATTGTTGAGGGGAGTAGTGTTGACGCAATGGATCAGCGACTGAAGCAGTTGATGTTGAGACAGATGACGCAATTTGAACGAGGGCTTGGCTTTATTGCGCTACTTGCTGCAATGGCGCCGATGCTAGGTTTGTTGGGAACGGTTTCCGGCATGATTGAAACTTTCCAATCACTTACTGAATTTGGTAATAGCGATCCTAAGTTGCTGTCGCAAGGGATCAGTAAAGCACTTATTACTACTCAAGCAGGCTTGCTGGTGGCACTGCCTTTATTGTTGCTGCATTACCCGCTAAAGCGCCGCGCTCAAGCGTTAAGTTTGAATATGGAGCAGCAATCAGCCTTGTTACTAGCACTCAATCTTGAGCAAGGGGCTGGCTATGGTTCAAAGTAGTGTTATAGCATCACTAGCGCATTTTCTTAATGCTGTTTTAGGCTTTATTGAGCTTGGTGGCATAGTAATGTGGCCGCTATTTATCTGCTGTTTATGGATGTTGTGGTTAGTGAGTCGCGCTTTATTTAAAGAGCCTAGTTCAGATTTGGATAAAACTGGCCTAACAACCGAGTGTGATTGGCTTAATCAGCGCTTGCGTTTGTTAGCATTGAGACAAGCTCAAGCGCAGCAGTATGGCGATCTTCAAGGGGTTAAATTGCTGGCTATGGTGGCACCGCTACTTGGTTTACTCGGTACAGTGAGCGGAATGATCGCCATGTTTGATGCGGGTGCTAATTATGGTTTTCACGATCCTGCGGTGATCTCAGCGGGGATCTCCATGGCAATGGTGACCACACAAACAGGTTTATTTGTCGGGTTAACTGGTGCCATTTTAGCCTTTTTTTGGCAACGAAAATTGAATCGTGTCGATACTAATTTATTAGCAGGAGCCACTAATGCTTAGCGATCGATTTAGACAAGATAAAGATCCTGAAATCAATATGACACCCATGCTGGATGTGGTGTTTATTTTGCTGATTTTCTTTATTGTGTCGACCAACTTTGTGCAGCAAGCATCAGTTGAGATCAAGCGTCCTCAAGCCAGCACGGCAACGAGCGTGGATGGCAGTCCAATTGTGGTTACGCTCGACACGACAGGTCGCGTTTACTTTGAGTCGAAAGAGATCGATATTTACTATCTACCGGGGAAGCTACAGCAAATTGCGACTCAAACGCCAAAAGCCAAACTCTTGGTGGTCGCCGATACCAACTGCCCAACCGGAGTAACAATTAAAGTACTCGATATCGCTAAACAGGCAGGCATTAGTTTTAGTTCTGTAGCGTCAGAGATCCAATAATGGCTACGGTGCAATTGAAAGCTGTTGGGGTTAAGTCCGTAAGGCTTATGTTATCGTTAATGGCAACGATTTTACTTTGTTACTATTTACCCAATAGTTTAAATCAAAGCCAAGTAGTAGGGTTGTTGAGTCAGCAGCTTGAGCCACAACCATTGCCCTTATTACCGCCTGATAACCCGCGTCAATCTGAACCTGAAAAAGTACAGTCAAAACCAGTAACCGCAAGTGCGGTAACGCCGGTTTCAACCAGTATGCCGATTATGCCAACTGTTGCTGATATGCCGCTGCAAGTGCCAGTTATGGCAACTCCGACATTAAATGGCTTAAGTTTACCTAGCATTGCACCGGTTATTGCTGGGATTAAAGATGTTGATAAAGCCCCTGAGTTACTTCGCTATATTCAGCCGAAAATGCCTGTAGCTGGTCGTAAATTTAAACAAGGCGGCAAAGTCTTACTGAGGCTGATTGTGGAGGCCGATGGCGTTGTGAGTCAGGCAGAGGTGTTAGAGGCAGAACCGCAACAAGTATTTGATCAATCAGCCATTGAGGCTGCACGCAAATGGCGTTTCAAACCCGCAATATTAGCGGGCGAAGCGGTTAAAGTTTTTGTGGACGTACCGATTAACTTTAAAGTGAGCTAACCATGCAGCGCATTCAAAAAATAGCATTATTGCTTACGCTCACAGGCGCTTTCGTTAGCTTAAACTGTCATGCACAGGAGTGGGCTGCGAAGCAAGAACGAGCCCTAAATCGCTTTGAATCTAACTTACTTAATAAAGCGAGTAGCTTGTTAGAACGTCACGACTATCGGGCTGCGCTAACAATAATGCAGCCGCTACTAGAGCAAGCAACCCCGCACCCGACGGTATTTCAATATGCCTGTAAAACCATTGCTGATACCGAAGCTGAAGCAGAGTCGCTTGGTTGCTGGCAACGCGGGTATAAGCTTTACCCAAATAATGACAATATCGCGATTAATCTCGCCCATGCACAATTACAGTTTGAACAATTTGAAGCTGCAATAACCAGTTTAGCAGGCGTTAACCTTGCAAATGTTGACCAACCTATTGCGGCACAGGTGCGCTATATGCGCGGCTACGCGTATTATCAACTCGCGCAATATAAAGCGGTATTAACAGAGCTGCTTCGCCAGGACATCAAACAGGTTAAGCCACATTGGTGGCCGCTGATTAGTTACAGTCAATTGGGTTTAGAGCAGTGGCAAGCAGCTAAAGCTAGTGCTGAGCAATGGCTAACATTAGAGCCTGTGAATCGCACTGCTTGGCAAGTATTAATGCGCAGTGAGCTTGGACTCAACCAGCTTGTTGAAGCTGCTGTAGCCAATGATATTGCGGAAAGCTTGCTGGTAGATAATACCGGCGGTGCAGCAGATAGCACCGGGCTATTGGCGCAGATTAAAGCTTACAACTTAGCTGCAAGCTGCAGCAGGTTAGTTAATCCTAAAGCAAGTCACGCAGAGTTTAGCGCAGCGAATTTTGCTTGCGCGCAATATACTTGGCTGTCAGGGCGCTATCAACAAGCGTTAGATATGTTAGCGGCCTTTGATATCACAAGCCAAAACCAGCTGCATGATGACTTTTACCTACTTCAAGGGCAGTTGTTTGCAGGATTAAAACAGGGCGACAAGGCGCGTCTTGCGTGGGCTAAAGTAGGTTTGCAAGCGTTACCATTAGGCAGTGCCGCGCAGATAAAACATGCTCGTCAGCATCGAAATCAACTTCAAGGGCAGGCTTTATTATTAATAGGGCAAAGTTACTGGCTAGATGGCTTGTGGCCTGAGGCGCAGGCGAGCTACAGAAAGCTTGCGCAAACACCAGGGTTTGCCACGATCGCAGATGCTTTTAATCAAAGGTTATCTAGCTTAGTGCTGTTTGACGAGAAACTCAGATGATCAAAGCGGATGGCTGTGATAGCATCTGCGCCCAAATCATCCATATTGAGTGTTATTGGTCTAGCAAGGCAATAAGCTATTCGTTAGAAAAATAACGCCAGCAGCATAGGTTTTTAGATCTTTATGATCTTAATGATCGACAATTACGACTCATTTACTTTTAATTTGGTGCAGTATTTTCAGCAGCTTGGTCAAGATATTCTGGTTAAGCGCAATGATGAAATCACCCTCGCAGAGATAGAGTCTCTGGCACCAGATCATTTAGTTATTTCCCCCGGCCCCTGCTCACCTAATGAGGCCGGTCTGTCGTTGGCGATAATTAACCATTTTGCTGGTAAGTTGCCGATCCTCGGCGTTTGTTTAGGTCATCAGGCGATTGCCCAAGTGTTTGGTGCTAATGTGATCCGCGCCAAGCGGGTAATGCATGGCAAAACTAGCGCAATAACCCATAACAATAGCGGTTTATTTAGTGGTTTAGCTAACCCACTTACTGTCACACGCTATCACTCTCTGCTGGTGGATAAGGTACCTGAGGGCTTTGTACTTGATGCATGGTATGACGACGCGTTACATGGCCGTGAGATCATGGCGATGAGTATGCCTGCGAAAAAGATCTACGGCGTGCAGTTTCACCCAGAATCTATTTTGACTCAGCAAGGTCATGATTTATTAGCAAATTTCATTAAGATACGCTAATTGCTCAATGTGTGATGGGCTAGGGTTCTGCTGCTTTATAGTAAATATAATGGTTTGACGATTCTAGCCGCAGTATATGGCCATGAGTGCATGGCGATGAATCTGCCTAGGCTCAAGCTTAACCGCCTTAATACAGTTAATCTTGTGGCTTGAACTGTTAGCAAGTTTTAGCAATATCAGCGAAAAACCTATCATCTGTTACAAATTTTACCGCTTTTTCAGATAATCCCGTTGCCAAAGTGTGGTATAAAAGTCCGCAAAAATACCAATAATAATAGGGATGGATATGAAAAGCGTGATTCGTCATGTCAGCTTAAGTGCACTTTCATTGGCAGTTTTAGCCGGTTGTAGCACAACCAATAACTCTACAGATCAAGTTCTGGCTACTAATCAGGTAGCGAGTCAAACCACTCAAGTGGCTCTATCGGCACCACCACAAGTCGATCAAGCATTAACCTTAAACCAAATTATGGCCAATCCGGATTGGATGGGCTTATTTGCTCAAGGTGCCTACTGGAGTGATGATGGTCAATCGATCTACTTTGCTAGGCAAGCACATGGTGCGCCAACTAAAACCTATTATCAGCAAGCGATAACTAGCACGGCAGCGAGTGAGTTAGCACTAAATCAGCTTCATACGGCTGATCAGCGCCGTGGCGTATTAAACAATGACAAAACACGCAAAGCTTATATCTATCAAGGCAACCTGTTTGTTAAAGATTTAAACAACGGCAAGATAACTCAGCTTACTCGTCTCAATACTGCTGTAGATGGGGTACGCTTTTTAACTAATGGTGATATAGCATATTGGCAGGGTGATAATATTTTTAAAATTCACCAAGACTCAGGGTTGGTGGAAGAGATCGCTAACATCAAAATGGCGGCTGAGCCTGCAGGTGTAAAAGATCCATCAAGCTATCTTGCTAAGCAGCAGCACCGACTCATCCAGTATGTTGCGATGCAACATGATAATGCTAAAGCCAAACAAGACTATAAGGCTGAGCTTGCCAAAGCAGATCCAACTATGTCGGCTAAGACATGGTATTTGGGCGATAAAGAGGTCGTGACTAATCTAAGCCTGTCTCCTAATGGTCGCTATGTGATTGTGGCACTTAAAGATAAGAGCTACAGCTGGCGTGGTGAGCACGACATTATGCCAAATTACTTAGGTAAAGATGGTTATGTTGATGCGGTACCTGCACGTGCTCGCGTAGCTGAAGATAACAACCCCGGCGAGCGTTTAGTACTACTCGATTTAACTAACCATAGTAAAAAAGATATCACCATTGAGGGCTTAACAGGCTTTGATGAAGATGTATTAGCTGCGGTAAAAGCTGAGAATGCCAAAGCTAAAGGTGAAAGTTATAAGAGTGAAAAAGCTCCGCGTAACATCCAGTTAATGCAAGACTGGGGCTGGACACAAAGTGCGATTCAATGGTCAGAAGCAGGTGATAGTGTTGCGGTAATGCTTGAAGCGGTTGATAACAAAGACCGTTGGATTGCTACCGTTAATTTAGATAAGGGCAGCTTAACCACTCAGCATCGCCTACATGACGACGCTTGGATCAACTACACCTTTAATCAATATGGCTGGCTACCGAATAGCGACAGCATCTATTTCCTATCTGAAGAAACTGGCTTTTCTCAGCTTTACTTAAAGCAACAAGGTAAAAAGCCAAAGGCGCTTACTCAAGGTCAGTTTGTGGTGAGTGATATCACCTTAGGCCCAAAAGCTCAGTATATTTACTACAAGGCTAACAAGACCCATCCAGGCATTGATAACGTCTATCGAGTTGAAATTGCCACAGGTAAAGATGAGCAATTAACCCAATGGCAAGGTCAACTTGATTACAGCTTAAGCCCAGATGGCAGCGCGCTATTATTAAATGCATCGACCCGTATTCAGCCCGCAGAACTATTTGTGCAGCCAATTGGTGGTGAGTTAAAGCAGCTAACTAACTTCACTAGCGATGCGTTTAAAAACTATGCGTGGCAAGCACCAGAAGTTGTCGCCGTACCTTCAACCCATGGTGCGGGTAACGTTTATGCTCGTGTCTATTTGCCGCAAGGTTACAGTAAAGACAACGCTGATAAATATCCTGCAGTGATCTTTAACCATGGCGCAGGTTATCTGCAAAATGCACATTACGGCTTCTCAGGTTACTTCAGAGAGTTTATGTTCCATAACTTACTGGCTCAGCAAGGCTATGTGGTGATGGATATGGATTTCCGTGGTTCAAAAGGCTATGGCCGAGATTGGCGTACAGCAGTGTACCGTCAAATGGGCACACCGGAAGTGCAGGATCTTAAAGATGGTGTTAACTGGATGGCGGCTAACGTCAATGTTGATGCGGGTAAGGTAGGCACTTATGGTGGCTCTTACGGCGGCTTCTTGACCTTTATGGCACTGTTTAATGAGCCTGAGTTATTCCAAGCTGGCGCAGCGCTGCGTCCGGTGACAGATTGGGCGCATTACAACGCACCATATACCTCAAATATCTTGAATACCCCTGATGTCGATCCAATCGCTTATGAGCGTAGCTCGCCGATTGAACATGCTGACGGCTTGCAAAAACCATTGCTTATCATGAGTGGTGTGTTAGACGATAACGTATTTTTCCAAGATAGCGTGCGTCTGGTACAACGTCTAATTGAACTTGAAAAGCCAATGTTTGAAACGGCAATTTATCCGGTTGAGCCACATGGCTTCCGCCAGCCTTCAAGTTGGTTAGATGAATATCGTCGTATTCATAAATTATTTGAGCAAGAGCTTAAATAATTCTTTGATAGATAAAAAAGGCTTCATTACGAAGCCTTTTTTATTGCTATGACTAAAGAAAATTAACGCCTAGAATAGGCAAACTAAGCTTAGATTTTGTAGGAGAAGATTAATTAGTGGCGATTTCAGTTGCTGGTGGAGTTAAACCAGCGAAAATTATTGATGTAGAGCAGCGCCTGTTAAAACGGTTGATTATCGGTAAAGAGAAACACGCTGTTATGGCTGATGATATCAATTCAGGCTTAGACAGCGATGCCAATAAGCTTGCCGTTGAACGTGAGGCTATTCGCGCACGTCTAGCAAAGCAGAATGAAGCCAAGGCGGTATTCGATGCTGTCTCTGCACAGCTTATCGCTGGGGTTAATGCAAATATCGATCACCAACTATCTTCTCCTGCTCAAGTATTGGCTACATCAAAGCTAGATCAAAAACAGGTAGCGTTATTGGAGTACCTCTACGCAGAGCATGTGGATTTAGCTCGTATTCGTCCCTTGGTGGAGTCTTTGCCTTGGCTAGAGCGCGATCTAATTAATATGCTAAATAGCTCAAGTTTTAGGCATAGGCGACCAAAATCATCAGACGTGCAAGTCACCGATATTAAGTTAGTACTCAACTATATTGGTATCGAAAATTTACAGGCACTGATCCCTTACTTTTGTCTGCGTAATTTAATGCCTCGTGGTCAAACACAAATGCTTTGGTTAAGTCGTAAATTGTGGCGTTATACCGTGGTAGCAGCAATTGCAGCGCAAACCTTAGCCAAGTTACACAATAAGCCTAGCGCTTTTCTTTATAGCTGCAGTTTGATGAGTCAGCTCGGCACCGTCAGTGTTGTTAAGCAGTGCGGTAAAGAGTTTGACGATATGTGGGGCAATTGGTTAAGAGAAGCTAGCGCGAGTGGCGATAAAGCGCTTTACGATGCGGTAATGGCGACAGAGTTTCCTGCTAATGATGTCTATCAGCAAGTATTAGCCCATAGTCATGCGCTTAATTGGCAGCTACTGGAGTTGTTAGATTTTAAGCAGAGTCGTATGGCTAAAACCTTTAAAGCTATCGATACTCATCTTAAATATGCTGATCTTGATGAAGACTCAGCCTTGATTGAACGCGCAAACTGTTTTGCAAAAGTCTATTTACTGCAAGAGGTCAATAAGATCACTGTTGCTGAGCGCCGAGTGATGTTCGACTACTATCAATTATCCGAACAAGAGCTGATTAGGTTAAGTGCACAGAACTTTAGTAAATTACCTCTTTTTTAACCCTAGCAAGGCTATTTTCTTGGTTACTGATTTCGTCGCTATGACAGCACTGGGGGATCAAAGACTAACCATGTAATTTGTTTGTTGCTAAATAGATATTTGTTGCTTATTAAACTCGCTGTTTTTATCAGCGTAGTGCCATTGTTTGTTAGTTGTTTGAGTGCAGTTCGCAAGTTTTATGCAGTCAGGTCTAAGTTTACGTTTATTCAATAAAGTGGCAGTTAAATAATATACAATTATTGTTGGCGCTAGCTGCCTATGTTTCTGCTATGTTAAGTCATCATTTCTACATAAAACTGTGGTCATTTAAGCGTTATTTGCCTTTTTAGTTATTCACTATTCGTGAATAACTAGCAAAACAGGGCGTTAAATAACTTTTTTATGACTATTTATGCTTAAAGCCCCGCTATATCTGCTTTGTTAATTCTAAAACTCAAATCTTTATGCAGTGTTTACAGACTCAGCTCACTTTGAGTTTGTTAAAAACTGGTATTTTGATCACATTTTAGCTAATAATGTCTTCTTGATTAGACAAACAACCGCCATGTTACCTACAGAAACATAAAAACATTACGCGGGAATACGGCTTGTAAAAAGTCGATTATTAGAAGGATGAGAAGGAATGAGCGTTAATATGAATCTTACACGTGCCCAATTTGACGAAGTAATGGTGCCTAACTATGCGCCTTCAGCGGTTATTCCAGTTCGCGGTGAAGGTAGTCGAGTTTGGGATCAAGAAGGTAAAGAGTACATCGACTTCGCCGGTGGTATTGCGGTTAACTGTTTAGGTCATTGTCACCCAGCCCTAGTTGGTGCGTTAAAAGCACAAAGCGAAAAACTTTGGCACCTTTCTAATGTTATGACCAACGAGCCAGCGCTTGAACTGGCGACCAAGCTTGTTGATGCGACTTTTGCCGATCGCGTTTACTTTGCTAACTCTGGCGCAGAAGCCAATGAAGCAGCACTTAAATTAGTTCGCCGTTATGCAATGGACAAATTTGGTGCAGAAAAAGATCAGATTATTGCGTTCGATAAAGCATTCCATGGTCGTACTTTCTTTACCGTAAGTGTGGGTGGCCAAGCTGCCTATTCTGACGGTTTTGGTCCTAAGCCACAAAGCATCACTCACGTACCATTTAACGATATTGCTGCACTAGAAGCGGTAATTTCAGATAAGACCTGTGCCGTAATGATGGAGCCACTACAAGGTGAAGGCGGTATTATCGACGCCGAACCAGAGTTTCTAAAAGCGGTTCGTGCACTATGTGATAAGCACAACGCACTGCTTGTATTTGATGAAGTGCAAACAGGTGTTGGTCGTTTAGGTGAACTATACGCATATATGCGTGGCGATGTAGTACCTGATGTATTGACTACAGCAAAAGCGCTCGGCGGTGGCTTCCCAATCGCTGCAATGCTTACCACCAAAGAGATTGCCGATCACCTTAAAATTGGTACTCATGGTTCAACTTACGGTGGTAACCCACTTGCATGTGCTATTGGTAATGCAGTACTGGATGTGGTTAACACTCCAGAAGTACTTAACGGTGTGAAAGTACGTGAGCAGTTACTACGTGACGGCTTAACTAAGATCAACGAAAAATATGACGTGTTCTCTGAAGTGCGCGGTCAAGGCTTGTTGATTGGTGCGGTAATGAATGAGAAATTCCAAGGCCGTGCTAAAGAGTTCCTCGTTGCGGGTATTAACGAAGGCGTTATGAGCCTAGTTGCTGGTGCAAATGTTGTTCGTTTTACACCATCTCTTGTGATTCCTGAAGCAGACATTGCAGAAGGTCTAGCACGTTTTGAGCGTGCAGTAGCTAAAGTTGTCGAAGCCTAAATAGGCAAACGGAGTGTTACCTAAGGTAACGCTCCTTTTTTGTCTTTAGGATAGCTTGCACGTTTGAAGTTGCTTTTACAGGCAGAGTCAAACGGCAAGTGATAGCGAGGAGACTCCTAGATGCTAATTATACGTCCAATCCGTTCAACTGATTATCAAGCGCTATACCAAATAGCCCAAGAATCTGGCCACGGATTTACATCTTTACCAGTGAATGAAGAACTACTGAGAAGCAAGATTGCTCGAGTAGAAGAGTCATTTACTAAGCAAGTTGATACCCCGTTTGATGAAGGCTACCTGATGGTGCTAGAAGATACCGAAACCGGTGAGGTTGTCGGTACTTGTGGTATCGAAGCCGCGGTAGGTATGGTTGATGCGTTTTACCACTATCGTTTAGGCACAGAGGTTTATCATTCAGAGCAGATTGATGTGCGTAATGAAGTAGAAACATTAACGCTATGTCATGACTACACAGGTGCAGCAGAGCTTTGTACGCTATTTTTACGCAGCAGTTACCGTAAAAATAATAATGGCCGCATGCTTTCAAGAAGTCGTTTTCTGTTTTTAGCTCAGCACGCCCATCGTTTTGGTGAAACCGTGATTGCCGAAATGCGCGGTGAAAGTGACGAACAAGGCAATTCGCCGTTTTATGGCTGGTTGCAAGAGCACTTCTTAGGCATTGACTTTGTGCGTGCGGATTACCTTTCCGGCTTAAGCCAAAAGGCGTTTATGGCTGAGATGATGCCTAAAAATGCTGTCTATGTTTGCTTGTTACCAAAAGAAGCACAAAAAGTGATTGGTGAAGTACATACCAATACTCGTCCGGCGCTCAACTTACTGCAAGCCGAGGGCTTTAGATGCCGTGGCTATGTGGATATTTTTGATGCTGGCCCAACAGTTGAGTGCCACTTAAATGATATTCGCTCGGTACGTGAAAGCCGTTTGCTTACCGTGACGATTGGTGACATACCAAGTGATGCAACAAGCTATATTGTTTCCAATACTGAACTAGAGAATTACCGTGCAACAGCTGTTGATCTTGCGGTAACTGACGAAAGCGACGATGTGATCTTAGATGCCAAAACCGCAGCGGCCTTAATGGTCAAAGACGGTGGTCAGATCCGCGTATTGCCAATGTAGGGATAGAAAATGACACAATTTATTGAAGGTAAGTGGGTAGCAGGATTAGGTCATGATGTGACCTCAATTAACCCAGCTAATCAACAAGTAATTTGGACAGGTAAAACTGCCACTCCAGAGCAGGTATCTACAGCGGTAGATGCAGCGCGTAACGCACAATTTGATTGGTTTATGCTGGGCTTTGAAGCACGCTTAGCAATCGTTGAGGCCTACCGCGACCAACTTGAAGCAAATAAAGCTGAAATGGCTGAAGTGATAGCACAAGAAACCGGTAAACCCCAGTGGGAAACCGCGACTGAAGCCGGTGCAATGATAGGTAAAATCGGTCTGTCTGTTGCTGCTTATAACAAGCGTACAGGCACGACTGAAAACGATACACCAGCAGGACGTGCCGTTTTGCGTCATAAACCTCACGGCGTTGTGGCAGTGTTTGGTCCATACAATTTCCCTGGTCACTTACCTAATGGTCACATAGTTCCTGCATTGCTTGCGGGTAACACTGTCGTGTTTAAGCCATCAGAACTTACACCTAAAGTAGCTGAACTCATGCTCAAGCTATGGCAACAAGCTGGCCTGCCAAAAGGCGTAATTAACCTAGTGCAAGGTGAAGTTGAAACCGGTAAAGCACTCGCAGCACACCCGCAAATCGACGGGCTATTCTTCACTGGTAGCTCACGTACGGGTCATATCTTGCATCAGCAATATGCTGGCGATCCCGGTAAGATTCTAGCTCTTGAGATGGGTGGCAATAACCCACTAATCATCAAAGACGTGGCAGATACAAAAGCTGCGGTGCACGATATCATTCAGTCCGCTTATATTTCAGCTGGCCAGCGTTGTACTTGTGCACGTCGTCTCTATGTTGAGAAAGGCGCGGCAGGTGATGCATTACTTGAGCAACTTGTTGCTGCGGTTAAGCAGATCAAAGTGGCGCCATGGAATGCGCAGCCGCAGCCATTTATGGGCTCTATGATCTCAGAAGCAGCAGCTAAAGGTATGGTTGAAGCGCAGCGTAACTTAGTTAATTTAGGCGCTAGCGTGTTAGTTGAACTAACCCATCTTGAGGCCGGTACAGGCTTAGTATCGCCAGGTCTTGTTGATGTAACTGATGTGATTGAGCTACCTGATGAAGAGTACTTTGGTCCATTATTGCAAGTGGTACGTTATAGCGATTTTGATCAAGCCATTAAGCTGGCTAATGCGACGCGCTATGGTTTATCTGCAGGGATCTTGGCAGACAGCCGCGAAGATTATGACTATTTCCTAGCACGTATTCGTGCTGGTATCGTTAACTGGAATAAGCAGATCACAGGCGCATCAGGTGCTGCACCATTTGGTGGTGTAGGTGCATCAGGTAATCACAGAGCAAGCGCGTTTTATGCCGCAGACTATTGTGCTTACCCAGTGGCATCAGTTGAAGCTGACGCGGTGAGCTTACCAGCAACATTAAGCCCTGGTTTGAGTATTTAAACTAAGGGAAGTGATTCAAAAGGGAAGTGCTCGGGGCGCTTCCCTTTTGTTTATAAAGCAGTACCCAACAAGCAAGCAGTATTTTTAAAACGTGTACCGCCACGTGCGCCAATTCAACTAACAATATATAGGCAAGCACGCTGGCTTAAAGGAGTTAAACATGCACACGAATGTAAACGCGCTATTTGAAGCACTTTGGCAAGACTATATTGAAATGACCCCATCTGCGGCAAAAGTTCATCAGTTATTGTCGAAAGGCGATGCCATCATCAATGATCACATTGCATTGCGTACCTTTAATATTGCCAAGGTTAATCTTGAAGTATTAGCCGCACATTTCGAGTCTTTAGGCTATGTTGCATGTGGTGACTATAAGTTTGAAGCTAAAAAGCTTAATGCTAAGCACTTTGAGCACCCTGATAGCACGCAACCAAAAGTGTTTATTTCAGAATTATTAGTTGAAGAGTTTAGTGATGAGCTGCAGGCAACGGTACATGGCTTAATTGAGCAAATCGACGCAGCGGCAACCACCGCTGATAACTTCTTGTATTCTGGTCGTCACTGGCAGTTAGACAGCAATACGTATCAAGCACTATTAGCCGAAAGCGAATACGCTGCTTGGGTTGCGGCATTTGGTTATCGCGCTAATCACTTTACTGTTTCAATTAACCATCTACCGGGTTATGAGACCATCTTTGAAGTGAATGATGCCCTGAAAGCTGCCGGCTTTGTCTTGAACGCTTCAGGTGGTGAAGTGAAAGGGACACCTGAAGTATTACTAGAGCAATCATCAACTATGGCAGATAAAATCCCTGTTAGCTTCTCTGACGCAGTGGTTGAGATCCCAAGCTGTTTTTATGAGTTTGCTTTACGTTATGCCAAACCAGACGGTGAGCTTTATACAGGCTTTGTCGCAGCCTCTGCGGATAAGATTTTTGAAAGCACCAACGTTAACTAGTCACAGGTTAATCTTGGACATAAAAAAACCGGAAGCAATTCCGGTTTTTTTATTTTTAGAACAATAGCGTTACTTTTAAGCCGGGAAGGCTTTGACTGTGTTCAAACTTAAGTTCGATTTTGTACTGCTCGGCAATGTCTTTCACAATCGATAAGCCTAAACCATGCCCCATAGTCGCCTCATCTAGGCGTTTCCCCCTGTGAGTTAGCATCGCCAATTGCTCTGTTTCAACACCGGGGCCATCATCCTCAATGCTGAGTTTTAGCTGCTGGTTATGGTTACTAATACAGATGCGAATTTCTGAGCTGGCCCACTTATAGGCGTTATCTAGCAAGTTACCTAATAACTCCATGCCATCTTCGCGATGCATTGGTAGTCGAGTGATACCAGCAGGAATATCAAAGCGGCAATGGATGGATTTAGTTCTATGCACTTTATTTAAGGTTTGAGCTAAGTCTTCAATATCTTTAGGCAGCTGCATTTGTGCTGCGGGCAGCATGTCGCCGGTTATTCTTGCTGCAGCCAGTTTGCGCTCAATCATTTTGTGGACTAAATCCAGCTGTTTTTGTAAGGCTTCAGCTGACTCAGGTTCTTTCAAGTAAAGCGCTTCAACCTGTTGTTGCATCACTGCCAATGGTGTTTTAAGGCCATGACTTAAATTACCTAAGTTATTGCGGCTACGTTCAATCTGCTTGCTGGAGTAGGCTAATAACTCGTTATAGTTTTTAGCAAGTGGCTGTAATTCGAGTGGGATTGAAGTCAGATCAAATGATGAGATTTCGCCTTCACGTAATTTTGCTAAGGTGTCTTTCATTTGATTGACTGGTTTAAAGGATTGTCTCAGAACTAAGAAAATCCCCATGATCATTGCCAGTAACATGGCTAAGTTAACCAAAAACTTGGTGCCATATACTTCAGTAAAGACCTTACGACCAATACTTAAATCTTGCGCTACGGTTAAAGTCGCGCTCAGGCCTGATGTTTCCGATTTTAGACCAATAGAAAGTAACTGAATATCGTGGTTTTGCGGGCCCTTGGTTTGCCAAGCGCGGGTTTCACCTTTTTCAAGATCTTCAACTTCTAAGCGTTGATCCCAAAGCGAGCGTGACCTTAGCTCTTGTTCTGGTAAGTCGAGTTGATAGTAGCGGCCAGAATAAACAGGACGATAAAAGCTGGATAATTGGTTTTCGTCAATTCTAAAGCTGCCGTCATCCAAATGGGTAGCAAGCAGAACTTGCTGAAGATCTTCTTGTAGACGAGCGATGATGGAGTCGTGAAATGCTTGGCGCAGCATTGACTCGAAAAAGATAATGCCAATGGCTGTAGCGATGACAACTAAGCCTGTTAACCACAGGCTTAGTTTGGTTCTTATCGAAATCATTCTACTAGACCGTGGAAGATATACCCTTGTCCGCGGCGAGTTTCAATGGCAGTCTTGCCAAGCTTTTTACGCAGGTGTGTGACGTACACTTCGACGACATTACTCTCTTTTTCATCATCAAATTGGTACAGTTTATCGGTAAGCTGCGCTTTAGAAAGCAGCTTTTTAGGCGACATCAAGAAGATCTTAAGTAATCTAAACTCCATCGCAGTTAGCTCAAATGTTTGTTCCCCTACAGTAACCGACTGTTGACTCTCATCTAGAGATACACCTGCATAGGTCAGCTGTTTGTTAGGCGTATTGGCTTTGCCATGTGCACGTTGAATAAGTGCTTGAATGCGTACCAGTAGTTCTTGAGTGTGGAATGGTTTACCTAGGTAATCATCGGCTCCAGAGTTAAAGCCTTCAACCTTTTCATGCCACTGGCTGCGCGCTGTTAGCATAATGACTGGCGTATTGATGCCTTGTTCACGCCATTTCTCTAGCAGTTCTAAGCCATTACCGTCTGGCAGGCCGATATCTAAGATGACGCAATCATAATTGGTTTCTTTAATGAGATAATCAGCTTCACTGACCTTGTCGGTTGTATCGGTAACATAACCAGCTTGTTTAAGCTGTTTAACGAGTTCTTCAACTAATAAGGTGTTGTCTTCAACAAGAAGTAATTTCATAGAATGCTCTCAATACTGTTGTGTAAACAAACTGGTGATTTACATCATAAATTCATGGTAACTCAAAAATGCGTCTATGGTGCAATTAGATTTGATTTTTAACGTTATTATTACAGGGTTTCTGGAGTACAACTGCTAGGAAGGCGTGTGGGTTGGGCGAGTTGCCCTGTACGAGCATCAAGTAATAGCTCAACCAACAAGCCACTGTTAGTACGGATCTGGATTTCATAACGCCAATCAGCTTGCTCTTGATATAGGTGTGCATCAATGAGTTTGCCATGACACATAGCTTGAATGCTGGCTAGAGTGACATCGAGAGATAGGATTTTACCGCTATTGACCAAGTCCTGCGCTTCGTAATGTTGGACTTCAACTTTTTGATTAGCCAATGCTGTAGGCAGGTGTAGCGTTGCAGTCAAAAGGCATAAGTAAAATGCTATTTTCACGCTGAACTCCTAATAAAAAAATGGCCTGAGATAATCTCAGGCCACTTTATAGAAGCTGTCTTAAACCGAGCTTAATACTGGCTTATCGGGTTCCGTAAACTACGATAGTTTTACCGTGTGCTTGAATAAGGTTTTGTTCTTCAAGCATTTTTAAGATACGGCCTACGGTCTCACGAGAACAACCAACAATCTGACCAATCTCTTGACGAGTGATCTTGATTTGCATGCCATCAGGATGTGTCATCGCATCAGGTTGCTTAGCAAGGTGTAGTAATGTTTGTGCAATTCTTCCAGCAACGTCTAAGAAAGCTAAGTCGCCTACTTTTTGGCTTGTGCTGTGTAGACGGTAAGCCATCTGAGAAGAAAGCTTCATCAAGATTTCTGGGTTAACTTGGATTAACTGCTTGAACTTCTTGTAAGAAATTTCAGCAATTTCACAAGCTTGCTTAGCGCGAACCCAAGCTGTACGTTCAGCTTGTTCTTCGAATAGGCCAAGCTCACCAATAAAGTCGCCTTGATTTAGGTAAGAAAGAATCATCTCTTTACCTTCTTCGTCTTTAATCAAGACTGCTACAGAGCCTTTAACGATGTAGTAAAGGGTATCTGAGTCTTCACCAGCGTGGATCAAAGTACTTTTGGCTGGATATTTATGAATGTGACAGTGTGATAAAAACCATTCCAAAGTCGGATCTGGTTTTGGCTTTCCAATCAGAGCCATGCCTATGTTCCTCGGCTGATTTACATTAAAAGTAAGAATATGCTAATTAAGTATCTTACGTCAATTAAGCTATTAAAACCTTGATAGAAGTCTTAGTTTAGTTCGACTTAAGTCTAAAGGTGAATAACCATTTATATATAGTGTATTCTGATACATTAGTGATATATGTCAACTGAATCCGCTACTAAGGGTCATTGTTGCGTTAACAATTAGGCGTGCATCACATCTTGTTTAAAGCCCTGTTAGTTTTAGTGATTATAGCGGCTTAATTATGAGTGTATTTAATATGCATAATTTTGAACTTTGTCAATAATAATGATTCTCAATACCAATAGTGAAGCATTTACGCTCGACATTTTGGATGTTTTCTGGCTAACTTGGCTAAAACAAAAATAACGTATTTACCCTGTAGTAAGCGATATTTTGCTTACTTTTTTAAGTGTTTGGAGGCAGTTGTGAGTTATAGACCTTGGATTTTAAGTAGTGCAGTTGTCCTTTGTTTAGCCTTTAGCCAAGCAGCGAACGCTTTTTCTATTCCTCAACCTAAAGGTGCTGCAGAAGCTAGTCGCTCTGCGCACATTCAGCTTAAGGCTGGGCAGGGTGATGCTGATGCACAGTACTTATTGGGCCTGATGTATTTGTCAGGTCGTTATATCGAACAAAATAGACAACTCGGGGTTAAGTGGATGACGGCAGCAGCCAGTGCCGGTCATGTTAAAGCCCAACAAACCATGGCAGATCTCGCATTTGAAGGCAGTCTTATTGAACGTAATTTATCAACTGCGGAGCAATGGTATAGCGAGTTAAGTAAGCAAGGAAATAAATGGGCTAACTTTAGACTTGGTTTTATCTATGCTGCAGGGGGCGAAGGCGTTGAGCGAAACTGCGGTAAAGCTGTCGAGCAATTCAATGCCGTAGGCGATCAAGCTTCGCTAGGGAATGTAGCGTGGATATTAGCCACCTGTCCAGAAGCACAGTATCGTAATGGCGATAAAGCTTTAGAGTTGTCTTTAGCGTTACTTGAAGCCGATAATCAAGACCCTACTATCTTAGATAACCTTGCAGCAGCATACGCTGAAATCGGTGATTTTGACGCGGCAATATCAACACAACAAAAAGCGATAGAAGCGTTAAAATTAAGCGCTGACAAAAGCAAATCAGCAGAGTTTAAACAGCGTTTAAAAAGTTATCAGAATTATGAGCCTTACCGTGAAATTCTGCCGTTATTTTCGAACTAGCTCTTGAACTCATAGTTTTAAAACAGATCTGAAATACAAAATGCCCCTCAATTGAGGGGCTTTTTTGTGGTCGATTTTGCCACATTGGCTCGAATAAAAACGGCAAGCTAACTCAAGCATGTATGCGGAGTTCACTTTGTCGCTACTCAGGAGAGGGAATATTTAATAGAAGTAAATGCTGTGATATTGCAAAGATAGGTCAGCTAGCAATCCCAAGGAAACAAACGGATCAAGCGTGGATGTGGAGTTCACTTTGTCGCTACTCAGGAGAGGGAATATTTAATAGAAGTAAATGCTGTGATATTGCAAAGATAGGTCAGCTAGCAATCCCAAGGAAACAAACGGATCAAGCGTGGATGTGGAGTTCACTTTGTCGCTACTCAGGAGAGGGAATATTTAATAGAAGTAAATGCTGTGATATTGCAAAGATAGGTCAGCTAGCAATCCCAAGGAAATAAGCAGATCAAGCGTGGGTGCGGAATTCACTTTTGTGGTGTTTTGCTAGTAGGTAAGGTCAGCTAGCAATCCCAAGGAAACAAACGGATCAAGCATGGATGTGGAGTTCACTTTGTAGTGATGCTTGATTATAGCTTCTGTGGATTGTTTGAATAAAATTTTAGATAGGTCAGCTAGCAATCCCAAGGAAACAAACAGATCAAGCGTGGATGTGGAATTCACTTTTGTGGTGTTTTGCTAGTAGGTAAGGTCAGCTAGCAATCCCAAGGAAACAAACAGATCAAGCATGAATGTGGAATTCACTTTTGCGGTGTTTTGCTAGTAGATAAGGTCAGCTAGCAATCCCAAGGAAACAAACAGATCAAGCATGGATGTGGAATTCACTTTTGTACTGTATGAGGTCAGCTAGCAATCCCAAGGAAACAAACAGATCAAGATGGGGGAATTCACTTCCAAGGGAATGCTAACTTATCGTTCTTTCGCCTGAAATCCCGATGACTAAAGTCTACATAAACAGGCTTAAACAAATCTTAACGCTGGCTAAATTAGCCCTGATTTATTCGTTTTCTGGTGAAATTAACTGAGTACGCTTGTCCATTAAGTCTTTTACTAAAGGCGTTAAAATCAGCTCCATTGCTAATGACATTTTACCGCCAGGGACAACCAAGGTATTAACTCGAGACATAAACGAGCCTTGGATCATGCTGAGATAATATGGAAAGTCGACATTGTTGATACCACGAAAGCGAATAACTACGAAGCTTTCGTCTAAGCTGGGAATACTTTTAGCGCTAAAAGGGTTTGAGGTATCAACCGTTGGCACTCGCTGAAAGTTGATATGGGTGCGAGAGAACTGCGGCGTCATATGGTTAATATAATCATCCATACTGCGCACAATGGAGTCCATTACTTTCTCACGGCTATGGCCACGCTCTGAGGTATCGCGAATGATTTTCTGGATCCACTCAAGGTTAACGATAGGCACCATACCTATCAGCAAGTCAACGTGTTGAGCCACATTACAGTCGTCAGTCACTACCCCGCCATGAAGTCCCTCATAATACAGCATATCGGTATTTTCAGGCAGTGGGTGCCATTGGGTAAATGTACCTGGCATTTGGTTAAAAGGAACGGCTTCATCAAAGGTGTGCAAATAGGAGCGGGTTTCACCTTGGCCAGTGTTGCCATAATCACTAAAGCACTGTTCGAGGCGATTAAAGTCATTTGCTTCAGGGCCAAAGTAACTAATATTACGATTCTCTGTCTTTTCTTTACGGATCATCACTGCCATTTCAGGACGGGTATAGTGGTGAAAGCTATCACCTTCAACAATCGCTGCGTTGATACCCAGTTGCCTAAAAATATGGTTGAAAGCAGTCGTTGTGGTCGTGGTTCCTGCTCCTGAAGAGCCTGTGACTGCAATGATTGGATGTTTCGCTGACATGTATTTACCCAAAAGATAGTTAACTATCACCTGTACACGGTTCGACTAATGACGGATTAATGTGATTCAGGTAAGAAGCGTGTGCTAATAATGTTCATTTATACGGCTTCACTAGGCTTAGGTCAATCTATGCCCAAGCCAAGTTCCGCGCTTTATGTTATTACCAGTCGTCCTGTTGATTTTCTTGAATAACAATATCTTCTTTTCGGCGAATACCAATCGACTCATCTTCTTCGCTGTATTCGACAACCAGCATTCCTTGTTTTAGTGCCGCTTTGCATTGATCAATTGCTCTTTCCATGCTGTGTTTGCCTTCGCCTGAAAAACTGCCATCTTCAACTTGGCTAATAAGATACTCTTTGATCAGATTATTAAATGTATCGCTCGAAAGCTGGGTGAGGGATTCATAAGGGACTAACATACAGCTGCTTCCAATGACGTTAAAAAAGACAAGATACGTTGCTCTAGATAATACTTAGGTCGCCAAGGGCTGCCGCCGTTAATAAAACCGACATGGCCGCCATTCTCGTGCAGTTCATATTGTACATGTTCTGAGAGCTGATCTTGTGCGGGGATAACAGCAGGTGTCATAAAAGGATCGTCTTTGGCGTGGATCACTAGTGTTGGTTTAGCAATTCGGTTTAAATATGGCATACCGCTGGCGCGAGTATAGTAGTCATCAACACCGTCAAAGCCATGTAATGGCGCGGTCACTTTGTCATCGAAGGCATAAAAGGTTGTAAGACTATCAATATCCTGTTTGCTAATGGGCATTAAGGGCTTCAGTTCTGGCTTAGCCACCTTGCCACGCATTTTTTGTTGTAATTGTTTGATAAGATAGCTTTGATAAACTTTAGAAAAGCCTTTCTCTAATCGATTAGCGCAAGAGCCTAGTTGTAGCGGTGCGGAAATCGCCACCGCTTTATCAATTAAGCTTTGGTCTTGCTGCTCACCTTGGTACTTCACTAACACATTGCCGCCTAGGCTATAGCCAACGGCCAGCAAGCGATTATGCGGGTAATTTGCTTTTAGATGCTCAAGAGTGGTTTGTAGATCGGCGGTGTCGCCACTATGGTAGCCACGGGCAAGACGGTTGAGCTCGCCAGAACAGCTGCGATGATGGTGCACCACGCTACACAAACCTAGGGCTTTACTCGCAGCGAGGATCCGTCTGGCATAATGAGATTCTGCACTGCCTTCTAAGCCATGAATAATAACTAAAATGGCTTGATTGGGCTGTGGAATACCTTGCCAGTCGAGATCGATAAAATCGCCATCTGCCAGCTCTATACGTTCGCGCCGCAAGGCTGGTCTGTCCACTTTAGTCAGTACGGGAAGGATTGTTTGCACATGGGGGTTTTTAGCCCACCAAGGTGGCGAAAATTGTTGGCTCATAATAATTTGGCTATTGCTGAAAATTAAAACGTGTGTTTAATTGTTATTGTCAGCAGAGTGTAACATGAAATTAAATCTGGAATTTTATCGACTTTGTTTCCAGTTGTAAGTGCCTTAAAAAAGCTAGGGTGAGAAACAAGTTAGCGTGTTTTAGCGACGCAATAAAAAGCAATAGAGGACGCGATGGAACGACGTACTTTTATCACAACCGCATTAGCGGGAACGGCCTGTCTAGCGCTTGGGGTAAACTATTATTCTACAAGTGATATTAGCGTGAACAGGCAACAAGATAGCAAGCATAGGTTGCTATTTAGCGTATTAGTGCCTGTATTTCTTGATGGGGCTTTACCAGATGTTGCCGCGTTAAAACGTGATGCGATAAATCGTACTTTAGACACCATTGAACACACGATTTCAATTCTCCCACTCGATACGAAAGCTGAGATTGAGCAGCTATTAGAGATGCTCGAGGGACGTCTCGGATTACTTATACTCACAGGCAGTGTCACCCCTTTAATGATGCGCAATCAAGCCGAATTAGTTGATATGCTGCAAAGTTGGCGTTCAAGTTACCTCGATCTTATGGTCACTGCTTACCAAGGTTTACGTGAAATAGTCATGGCCAGTTATTATGCTAGCCCAGAGCATTGGAGTCGTTTGCATTACGCTAAACCGAGTTTTCTTGAGGATATGAACTAATGCAATGCAAACTCAATTTTATTGCTGATGAGGCGGTCAACTATGGCAATTAAGGATCCGGTTAAAGCGGGAATCGATTCAGGTTGGGCGCATCTAAATGCAGCTAGCTTAACTGAGAACCAAACATTGGAAGCCGACGTTGTTATTGTTGGCAGTGGTGCTGGTGGCGGTGTTGCGGCTGAGATCCTTACACAAGCTGGTCTATCTGTGATTATCGTTGAGGGAGGGCCGCTTAAATCTTCCAGTGATTTCAATATGGAAGAGCGTCGTGCATATCCTGACTTATATCAACAAGCAGCAGGTATGAAAACGACCGATAAAGCGATAGGTATTTTTCAGGGGCGCGCAGTAGGCGGCTCTACAACTGTCAACTGGACCACATCTATTCGTACACCTGAGCCAGCTCTTGAGTATTGGGCGCAAGCGAAATCGGTACAAGGGTTATCTAAAGCTGAGCTTGAACCTTGGTTCGATAAAATGGAGCAGCGCCTCAATATTAGTGAATGGGCTTATGCGCCTAACCGTAATAACCAAGCGTTAAAACAAGGCTGTGAGCAGCTCGGCTGGGAATACACAGTGATAAAGCGCAATGTGGCGGGCTGTTGGAATACTGGCTATTGTGGCATGGGCTGTCCAGTGAATGCCAAGCAATCTATGCTAGTGACAACTATCCCTTCGGCACTGGAAGCGGGGGCTACTTTGGTCAGCCAAGCTCAAGTGGTCAAGTTGGAACACCATAAAGATAAAATCTTTGCCGTTAAGGCGCAAACCGTCGATGGTAATATGAGACCACTGGGAGTGGAGCTCATGTTTAAGGCCAAGCACTACATCTTAGCGGCAGGCGCCATTCATACGCCAACGATTATGTTGCGGTCTAAGCTGCCAGATCCCCATGAAATAATTGGTAAGCGTACCTTTTTACATCCAACTTTATTGAGCGGTGCGGTATTTTCTGATCCGATTAACGGCCACAGTGGCGCGCCACAATCTATCTATTCTGATGAGTTTGTTTGGCAAGATGGTGCCGACGGTGAGCTGGGCTATAAATTAGAAGTGCCACCTATTCATCCGGTATTAATTGCGTCAAAGACCATAGGTTACGGCCAAAGTCATGCGCAGTTAATGGAAAAGTTTAATCAGCTTCAAGTGACAATTGCTCTGGTGCGCGACGGCTATCATGAAAATAGTCAAGGTGGGCAAGTGAGGCTCACAGATCACGGCAGTACCTTAGATTATCCGCTTACAGATGCATTTTGGCGTGCCGCGAGACGGGCATATGCCAGTATGGCTGAGTTGCAGTTTGCCGCAGGTGCCGAGCAAGTATTACCGATCAGCGAAGGTATGCCGTATTTATCAAGTTGGCAGCAAGCTAAAAAAGCCATTGCAGAGATGGAGTTAGCACCGTTAAAGACCGTAGTCGCGTCAGCGCATGTGATGGGGGGCTGCGCTATGGGAGAAGATCTTAAGTTATCTATGGTAAACAGTTTCGGTGAGTCCCATTACTTCGATAATTTGTCGGTCATGGACGGTTCAATATTTCCAACCAGCTTAGGCGCTAATCCGCAGCTATCTATTTACGGTATCACAGCTAGAAATGCGACTCGCCTAGCAGAAAAGCTAACGGCTTAAATGGTGTTTTATAAAGGCGAGCATAGCTCGCCTTTTTATCACTGCCCTAAGTTTGGGTAGTCTTGGCTATCAAGATTAAATAGTGCTAAATAGCGGCCAATATTGCTCTCAGGCTCAGCTGAACTCACTTCGTTTAATGCCATCGATTTTAGGTTGCGCAGAATTTTTGCCTGAGACTTTCGCTCTAGCATAAGCTCGACATCGAGCATCTGTTGATATTCTGCTTGCTCGAGAGCCGCTTTACTTAATCTTCTTAATTTACGATAGGGTAGTAACAGCTTTTGTTCCCACTGTAACAAAATCTGTTGCAGTTGCTGCCAATTTGATGAGTCGAGTAATTGATGATGGCTGTCGAGCCAAATAGCAAGTAGCAGCAGGTTAACGTTTACTTGATAGTTATCCTGCAGTGTTAGGCAGTTGCTTTGATGTTGCATATAAATGCTATCGCAATCTTGCCAAAGGCTTTGATAAAAGCTGGGATTTAAACTACCCGCAAATGTCATAGGCGAATTATCCTATTTTGAAAAACGAACAAAAAGGGAAGCTTAGCTTCCCTTATTTTTTTTATCAGACTTCAGCGCGTACGCTTTGTTCAATATCTTCGATCTGTTCTTGAATTTCAAGCCACTCCATTTCGCTTTCTTCTAAGCTTTGGGTCAGCGTGGTTCGCTCTGCAAGTACTTGAGTTAGCTTAGCCTTATTATCTGCATCATACAGGCTAGTATCTGCAAGCATATCTTCCAGCTCTTTCAAGCGGTCGTTGGCTTTTTGCTGTTCTTTTTCGAGCTTAGTTTGCACCTTTTTAAGTGGTGATAGTTTTTGTCTAAGCTCTGCTTCTAAGCGCTTTTGTAGTTTCTTGTCTTGCACAGGTTTGCTGCTATCAGGGGCTTCCTCTACCTTTGCAGCCGCTTTAGCAGCATCGAGTAGCCACTGATGATAATCATCAAGATCACCTTCAAAGCTTTTAACTTCGCCTTGATCGACTAAGTAGTAGTCGCTGCAGCTTAATCGCAATAAGTGCCTATCGTGGGATACGATAATCATTGCACCTTCAAAGGTTTGCAAGGCCATGGTCAGTGCATGACGCATCTCTAAGTCTAAGTGGTTAGTTGGTTCATCGAGAAGCAATAGATTAGGGCGTTGCCACACAAGTAATGCCAGCACTAAACGGGCTTTTTCACCACCAGAGAAAGGTCTTACTGGCGATAGAGCCATATCACCATTAAAGCCGTAACCGCCTAAGAAGTTACGTAACTCTTGCTCTCTAGCGTTAGGTGCAAGGCGCACTAAATGTTGCAGCGGCGAGTCATCTAAACTTAAAAACTCCAACTGATGCTGAGCAAAGTAACCAATGTTGAGCCCTGGGTTAGTTTCATACTTACCTTGCATTGGCGATAGCTCGCCAGAAAGTAGTTTTACTAAAGTAGACTTACCGGCACCATTGCGGCCAAGTAAGCCGATACGAGCGCCCGGCACTAAGTTTAAGTGCACTTTTTTAAGAATTTCAGTTTCGCCATAACCGATAGAGACTTGCTCCATGGTAACAAGTGGATTCGGTAGGGCTTCAGGTTCTCTAAAGGCCATTGAAAACGGACTATCGGCCTGAGAAGGTAACAACTCAGTCATTCGTTCAAGGGCCTTTAAGCGGCTTTGTGCTTGCTTAGCCTTACTGGCTTTGTAGCGGAAGCGATCAACAAAAGATTGCATATGGGCACGCTCTTTTTGTTGACGCTCAAAGGCAACTTGTTGCTGCGCCATACGCTCAGCTCGAATACGCTCAAATGAGGTATAGTTACCCTTGTAGTAGTTAAGCTTAGTGTTTTCAACATGAACGATTTCATCAACAATACCGTCGATAAAGTCTCGGTCGTGGCTGATCAGAATTAAGGTTCCTTGGTAAGCTTTTATCCAACCTTCTAACCAATACATGGTATCTAAGTCTAGGTGGTTGGTTGGTTCATCGAGTAACAATAAATCTGAGCGACATAATAGTGCTTGGGCCAAGTTAAGGCGCATACGCCAACCACCAGAAAAGCTCTTTACTGGGTTGCTTTGTTCTTGCTCGCTAAAGCCTAAACCAGCTAGCAAGCTGGCAGCACGTGAACGAATAGTATAGCCGCCAATTGCATCAATTTTGCCGTGAAGCAATGCAATATTATGACCGTCATCTGCCTCTTGAGCTGTATGTAGCTGAGCTTCTAATTCGCGATATTCAGCATCACCATCAATAACATATTCAATGGCTGAAACTTCTAGCGCTGGGGTTTCCTGAGCAACCGTGGCAATTTGCCAGCCGCTTGGCATGCTGAACTCGCCTTTATCTAGGCTGATTTTGCCCATGATTAAAGCCAGTAGAGAAGACTTTCCGCAACCATTGGCGCCGACTAAACCGACTTTATGCCCTGGATAAACAGTTAACGAGGTTTCATCGAGCAAGGTTTTCGAGCCACGAATGAGTTGAGCTTGAGTGATGGTGATCATTGAAGTTGGCTTAAAGTCAGAGAAGTAGCAAATAGTGGGAACAGATAATAGCCCAGAACCTATGGCCACTTCTATGGTGTACGCCATAAAACTGCGGTCATTGGTTAACTTTTATGGCAAAATGTGCTGATACGAAGATAGGAATTTACATCATGACAATAACAACTAAAAAAGTGAAAAAGCGTTTTGTTGCAGGGGCTAAATGCCCAAAGTGCCATACAAAAGAGTCAATCGTATTGTTTAAAGAAAACGGTATTGAAACCGTTGAATGTGTTGATTGCGATTATCGAGAGCAGCAAACAGAGGCTAAAGTAGCGAAAAAAGCCACTGGTGCAGTGATTGGTGTATTTACGCCAGATTAAACCACCGAATAGATACCAAGCATTACCAGAAGTGTACAGCTGTGTATTTTGCTGTATCTTATTTGAATGTTAGGGTAAAATTTGCTCACCATTTGCTAGCGATAAGGCTGGCTTATTTGAAAGGTGAGCAAAATCATGATTATCCCCCGCATACTTCTGCTGAGTTTGGCCCTGTTTTTGACGGGCTGTGGCAGCATTCAAGATTACCGTAACTCACAAATGTTCACGACATTTGATGACTTTCGTCCAGGACCTGTTGGTGGCAGTGACTTGGTTTGGGCGCAGCCAAAAATCAACAGTGTGAACGATCTTAATGTCATTTTAGATGAGTACGACAACATCATTGTCGACCAAGCTTGGCTGGTGCTCGATGATAAAACCCGTTACGACAATCTAGATGACACAGATATTGTTGCAGTATCGGATTATCTAATTAGCCAAATAAAACTTAAAGCTAGTCAGCGATTTAATGTCATTACTCAGACGGAGCTTGAGCAAGCAAATCGCACTGACGAAGGAGCGAAAACACTGAGGGTAAGCGTTGCATTAACCAATATTGAAACCCCAAATCCGATTTTAGCTGTTACCAGTAGTATTTTGCCTTTCGGTTTAGGGATTTCTAGCATATCTAAAGTCGTAACTGGTGAGCATACCAATGTCGGCAGTGCGACTATTGAGTTGATGATTAGTGATGCCACAACAGGTAAGCCTATTGTGGCTGTGATAGATCGTAAAGCGGGGAGTAAAGATTTTAGCACCATGATTGACTCAACCGACGATGCAAGAGACGCCGTAGATTGGTGGGTAGCGCGCTTAGGCGCAACGCTGCGCGGTGAGAACTTGTAATCGCAGTGTGAGCTATGCTTTCGTAGATTACTGGTTGTTATGTCAGCTTTAAATTATGGAGGAGTTGCTGGCAAGCTTTGGCGTAGACCAACTATTTATTGGTTATCCTTTATTGAGCATGCTGCAACTAAAAGAATAACTGCTACAATAGCGCGCTATAATTTATACCGATAGCAAACGACAGCCCCTAATCTCGATAATTTAGCGCCCTGTCACCATGATTTTATCACTGCAGCACAAGATTTGATGAGCCTTAGCAAGGTATTGAGTCCTATAGGGGAAACCGCCCTGAACAGCAGTGAATACTTAGGAAAGATACTTTGACTCAAACAGTCCAAAATACCGATGCTCAAGCGCCATTCTCAAGCCTTAACCTTAAGACTGAGCTGTTAGATAACCTCAAGACCATGGGTTATGACACCATGACCCCTATTCAAGCGCAAAGCTTACCAGCGATCCTTAATGGTGAAGATGTTATCGGTCAAGGTAAGACGGGATCAGGTAAGACTGCTGCCTTTGGTTTGGGCTTGCTGCATAAGCTAGATGTTAAACGTTTCCGTATTCAATCTTTAGTCTTATGCCCAACGCGCGAGCTTGCCGACCAAGTTGCTAAAGAGATCCGTACTCTTGCACGGGGCATTCATAACATTAAAGTGTTAACCCTATGTGGTGGCGTGCCGATGGGACCGCAAATTGGCTCGCTAGAACACGGCGCACATATTATTGTGGGTACACCGGGTCGTATTATTGATCATCTCGATCGCGGTCGCTTAGATCTTGAAAACGTTAATACGCTGGTGCTTGATGAAGCCGATCGCATGTTAGAGATGGGCTTCCAAGTTGAACTTGAAGGTATTATGGAGCGGATGCCTATTGAGCGTCAGACCCTTTTGTTTAGTGCGACTTTCCCTGAACAGATCCAGTCGATTGCGGATAAAATTATGTTCAAGCCTGTAATGGTTAAAGTGGCTTCAACCCATGCGACCAGCAGTATTGAGCAGCACTTTTATCAAGTCGGTAATAATAACGATCGTATGCGAGGGCTAAAACTCTTGTTACTACAGTATCGTCCTGAAAGTGCCGTGGTATTTTGTAATACCAAGCGTGAAACCAAAGATGTGGCTGCGCAGCTGCGAAATGACGGCTTTAGTGTAGTGGCATTACATGGCGATCTTGAGCAGCGTGATCGCGATGTGACCTTATTGCAGTTTGCTAATAAGAGTGTATCTATCATGGTCGCAACCGATGTTGCCGCCCGTGGTCTGGATATTGATGCCTTAGATGCAGTGATTAATTACCACGTGGCTTATGATACTGAGGTACATATTCACCGTATCGGTCGTACTGGCCGCGCGGGTAGCAAAGGCTCAGCACACACTTTTTACAATGATGAAGATGGCTACAAGATTGCACTTTTGGAAGATTATTTAGAGCGCGATATTGTGAATGAAGCACTGCCACCTGAAAGTTTGCTGGGGACTTTTCCTGTTCAGCCAGTAATGACCACACTGCAAATTGATGGCGGTAAAAAGCAAAAATTACGTCCGGGTGATATTTTAGGCGCACTAACCGGTGAAAACGGCATTCAGGGTAGTGAAGTCGGTAAGATCAAAATTACCGATATCCGCGCTTATGTTGCAGTTAACCGTAAAGTGGCCAAGAAGGCGCTCAATAAAATTACCAATGGTAAGCTGAAGGGCCGTTCATACCGCGCTTGGGAATTGCGTTAAACGACTATTGTAATAATAAAAAGCAGCGCCAAGGCGCTGCTTTTTTGTGTCTGGAACACTTATGCCAAGACCCATGGATGGTTCGTCTTGGTATTTGTGTCTGGAACACTTATGCCAAGACCCATGGATGGTTCGTCTTGGTATTTGTGTCTGGAACACTTATGCCAATGACTTAAACCAATGCCGGGATAGCAAAAGCTGCAGCCTTGATATCCAATAGGCATTCAATCGTTATTGGTTACTATTGCTTGGTTTGTTAGCTGCTCGGTTAGCGTGAGCATTTCTGTTGCGATTAACCTGAGAGCGACGTTGAGCCGTTGGCTTACCTTGGTTGCGTTCTGCACTGTTAGAACTTGAACCCGTGTTATTAGCGCTTGGGCGGCGTTGACGCCTTGGCTTGCTTGGTTGTGCATCGGCGCTTGGCTGGTGGCCTGTAGTCATTTCACCGCGGCGCTGGCCATCGTTGTGAGCGCTTTTAGCTCTAGTGTGTTGTTTGCTATCTTGAGTATTAGCTTGGCGACGCGCATGAGCAGGCTTATTGCTGGCTGCAGAGTTTGAATCTTTATTTGGATTGCGTGAGCGCCCATTGCCACGGTTGTTATTGCGTGGACCTTTATTTTGGCCGTGAGACTTAGGGGTTAAATCTGTTTCTAGCAGTTTGTAGCTCGGCTCATAACCTTCAATGATACGGCGTTCTAGGTTTTGCTTAATCAACAGCTCAATATCGCGCAGTAGCTTAATTTCTTCATCACTTACCAATGATACAGCATGGCCAGATGCGCCAGCACGACCGGTACGGCCAATACGATGTACATAATCTTCAGGAACATTGGGAAGATCGAAGTTAACCACTTGCGGCAGTTGGTCAATATCAAGGCCGCGAGCTGCAATATCAGTAGCAACCAGTACTCTTACGGCACCGCTCTTAAAGTCAGCTAGGGCTCGTGTTCTTGCGCCTTGACTCTTGTTGCCATGGATCGCGGCTGCAGTAATGTCTTTAGCCTCTAGATTTTTAGCGAGACGGTTAGCTCCGTGTTTGGTGCGGCTAAATACCAGCACTTGTTGCCAGTTATTTTGTTTAATCAGTTTTACCAATACCGCAGCTTTTTGCCCTTTATCTACAGGGCAGATCCACTGTTTTACTGTGTTGGCTGTAGCGTTGCGTGGCGTGACAGAGATCTCCACAGGATTATTGACTAAACCTTTCGCAAGCTGACGGATCTCATCGGAAAAAGTTGCCGAAAACATAAGGTTTTGGCGTTTTGCTGGCAATATGGCTAACACTTTTTTGATGTCGTGAATAAAGCCCATATCTAGCATGCGGTCTGCTTCATCAAGTACCAGCACTTCAAGCTGATTAAAGCTCAAAGCGCGTTGATTATATAGGTCAAGTAGGCGACCAGGTGTTGCCACTAAAATATCAACACCGCGATTAAGTTTAGTAATTTGCGGGCCAATACCGACACCACCAAATACAACGGCTGACTTTAACGGTAGATGTTTACCGTATGTATCTACGCTTTCGCCGACTTGAGCAGCAAGCTCGCGTGTTGGTGTTAGAACCAAAGCGCGCACCTGTTTTGCAGTCGCTTTATTGCCTTTTGAAAGTCGTTCTAACAGTGGCAAGGTAAAGCCAGCTGTTTTACCGGTACCGGTTTGTGCGGCGGCCATGACATCTTTACCTTCTAACACAGCCGGAATAGCTTGTGCTTGGATTGGCGAAGGAGTGTTATAACCTTTGTTGGCAACGGCTTTCAAAATTTGGGCTGATAGGCCCAGTGAGGCAAAACTCATAGATAGGTCTCATTTCGGCTGCGAAATAGGCGTTAAAGTGCGACTGGCAGCGGTTTAAGGGGGCCTGCTGATGCTGGCGGCCGTGCAGCTTACAGCATCTACTTAAAAAGCGCTAATTATTAAACAATCAGTTGCTAAATAATCAAATTGACTCGAACGCGCTATTTTGTCAGTACAACGGCAAACATGGGTACTGAGTCAGCACCAAACAGTGTGAAGTGATAACTGTTAACGGCATAAATTGACAAATTTAGTAAAAATCTATCGATTGTGTGAATTTTAGTCGATTAAAAGATGTTGTTTCAGCGCTGCACGTGTTAATCTCGCGCCCCTGAAAGTTCATCTTCCAATTTTTACCAGCAAAATCTAGGTACATTACGGCCTAAATCGGCGGTTTGCCATGCAACAAGCTATCGTTAGTTATCATAAAGATGATGAAGATCATTGGGTTGCTAATTTGTCTTGCGGTCATTCGCAGCATGTTCGTCATCGTCCCCCATGGGAAGTACGGCATTGGGTAACCAGCCAGCAAGGCAGAGATGCCATGCTAGGTTATAATCTGCACTGCAAGCTGTGTGAACTGATTTTGGAAATGGAGTAAATCGTGTAGTGATTTAGGTGATCCTTACTTCGCGATTTAGTAACAGAATTATGAACGTGAGAGTGATACTTAGGGTGTTGGTCTTGCGTATTGATTGAACCACAAGTTGTTTCCAGACGCTTTTATTACTGGGCGCTGTAAACAGACAGGCTGTTTGGTTCAAGTATTAGCATTATTGTTAGGATAAAAAGTAACATGACACAAACTAAGAAGTATGATTTTCGCGTAGTTGCCGAAGGGGCAACTTGGACTGGCCAAATCACTCGTCGTCAAACTGCAAGAAAGATCGTAGTTTCTAAAGCTAAGAAAGGTTTCGAAACTGAAGCGCAGGCACAAGCATGGAGCGAAACCGAGCTTAAGTCATTCTTAGAAAACTTGATTAAGCGTAACGAGCGTAAAGCTAAGGCACGTGAAGAACGCAACGAAGCTGCTGAAGCAAAAGAGCTTGCCGCTGATGCATGGCGTAGCGCACGCCCAAGTAAAAATTCAGGCTACGACTTTGATGAAGATAACCTAGATTACGAGTCTGACTCAGAAGGTTAATCTTCTCTCGTAAGCTAATTTGTTTAAGCGATAGCTAAATAAACTCAAAAACCGCAATAAGCCTAGCTTGTTGCGGTTTTTTTATGTCCTACATAGTTAGGCTTGTTTATTTTGTGAACACTGATTTATTGATCTAGCTCAATTTTTGTGAGTCTGATAACAATTAATGCATTGCTGTTTTATTCTGCGATTAATGCCTGCGATACTGAGGTATTGCATGGTGTTTTCATGGTGTTACATAAGCTAAATAGATTGAACTTACGTCAGTCGATAAAGTCTTTAAAACATGCTTTTTGCTCAAGTTAGATGCAACGCATTTAACTCTCCTTCTTGTTGTAGTTAATCTGGAATAACATGGATAAAACAGTAGAAAAAAAACTCACTAAATGGTTAAAGCTGCAGAAAAAAGCATGTGGCTTTTATCTGAATCTGTCGGTTTTTTTCGGGGTGTTAATAGGGCTTAGTTTGATGTGTCAGGCATGGTTAATCGCCACTGTACTGCAAGGGATCATCATTGATGAGCTACCGAAGAGTGACTTTATTGACCACTTCTGGGCCCTGTTGATATTAACTGTGGTGCGCGGTGTACTGGCGTTTGCTCGAGAGCGAGCAAGTTTTCAAGCGGGGGCTAAGCTCAGAATACAGATGCGCGCAGCGGTTCTCGATAAACTCGCCCAGTTAGGGCCTGCGTTTATTAAAGGTAAACCTGCTGGAAGTTGGGCCAGTATCGTGCTTGAGCAAGTGGAAGATCTGCAAGACTTTTACGCTCGTTATCTACCGCAAGTTGTATTGGCGGGTTTTATTCCACTGATTATCTTAGTTGCTGTTTTCCCGATTAACTGGGCGGCTGGCTTGATTTTATTAGCCACGGCACCGCTTATCCCAATGTTTATGATTTTGGTTGGCATGGGGGCCGCTGACGCCAACCGTAAAAACTTTAGTGCTTTAGCACGGTTAAGTGGTCACTTTATGGATAGGCTCAAAGGCTTGTCGACGCTGAAATTATTTGATCAGGGCGAGAAAGAAGCCAGAGTGATAAAAAAGGCGTCAGAGGAGTTTCGAGAGCGCACCATGGCTGTGTTACGTATGGCGTTTTTAAGTTCTGCAGTGCTTGAATTTTTTGCCGCTGTATCGATTGCCGTTATGGCAGTGTACTTTGGTTTTAGTTATTTACACCATCTCGACTTTGGCCATTATGGCGCACCAATTAGCTTATTCACGGGCTTGTTTGTGTTGATTTTAGCGCCAGAGTTTTACCAGCCATTGCGTGATATGGGCACGCATTATCATGCTAAAGCTCAGGCCATTGGCGCTGCAGAAGAGTTAATGACATTACTTGATCACCCTAGTGAGCAACTGGGTGGTGATAAACAAGTTAATGGCGATATACAGATTGAAGCCAAAGACCTATCGGTTTATAGCTTAGATGGCAGCTTACTGTTAGGGCCGATTAGCTTTGAAGTCGGCGCCCATGAACACGTTGCTGTTGTCGGTCCGAGCGGTGCCGGTAAAACCAGTTTGCTCAATGCCTTGTTAGGTTTTTTACCTTATCAAGGTCAGTTACTGATAAACGGGACTGAGCTTAAACAGTTATCACTTAGTGATTGGCGTAAGCATATAGCTTGGTTAGGCCAAGAACCGCAGTTATTCCATGGCAGCTTAAGAGAGAATGTCGCGATGGGGCGAGAGCTGACTGATAGTGAGATTTTGTCATTACTAAGCAAAGCGCAAATCGTAGAGCTTGCAGAGCAGCAAGCACAAGGGCTTGATTATCCTATTCAAGAACAAACAGCTGGGCTGTCTGTAGGTCAGGCGCAACGCATTGCGCTTGCTCGGGCGTTAGCGCAACAAGCGCAATTATTTGTTCTTGATGAACCAACCGCAAGTTTAGACAGTTTAAGTGAGCAAGCGGTGCAGGCTACGCTAACAGAAGCCACAATTGGCAAGGCATGCATCATGGTGACTCACAGACTCGAGAATTTGAGCGCAATGGATAAAATCTTAGTTATCGATAAGGGAGCACTGGTACAGCAAGGTAGTTATCAAGCCTTACTTACACAGTCTGGTACCTTCAAACAGATGCTTGATGAAGCAAACAGTGTCAGTGAGTTTGATATTGATGCGAGCGAACCAGTAACAGGAGATAACTAATGAAAGCGCTATTTCCTTATATTAAACGCTTCAAAAGCCAATGGTTTATGATGTTTATTGGCTTGTTCTTAAGTGTGACCACTTTGATGGCCGGTATTGGCTTGTTGTCGTTATCTGGCTGGTTTTTATCTGCTACTGCAGTAGCTGGATTAAGCGTTTTAACGGCGCAAACATTTAACTACTTTACCCCTGCTGGTGGCGTGCGTTTTTTATCAATCGTCCGTACCGCAAGCCGATATGGTGAGCGGCTTGCTACCCATGAGGCCACCTTTAGCTTACTAACCGATCTGCGCTGTTGGGTATGGAATAAGTTATTGCCGCTCAGTGCTAAAAACCTTCAAGGCGTGCGTCAAGGCGACTTACTTAATCGCTTAGTTGCAGATATCGACACTTTAGATCATCTGTATTTACGCCTAATTACCCCGCTAGCGGCATCTTTGTTGATGACGTTAGCGCTGTACTTTTTTGTTGGTCATTTTGACCCTGAGCTTGCACGTATACTTTGTAGCGTCTTGTTAGCGATATGGGTTTTATTGCCAACGACTTTTTACTTTCTTGGCCGAAAGCCGGGAATGACACAGTTAGAAACAAAACGTGTGCTTAGAGTGCAATTACTTGAGTATATTCAAGGACAAGCAGAGCTGACTTTATTTGGTGCACAGCAGGCCTATAGAGCACGCTTAGAGCAAGCACAAACTGCAATGATAAGCAGTCAAAATGCCATGAACCGTGTAACAGCACTTAGCCAAGCTTGCTTGATTTTATGTCATGGTTTTGCGGTGTTGCTAATGCTATATCTGGCGGCGTCTGGGGTAGGTACAGCGGTGCCGCCGGGGCCAAGATTGGCGATGATAGTCTTTTTAACTATGGCAACCATTGAAATGATGATGCCGTTAGCTGGGGCGTTTCAGCATCTATCAGCGTGCACTGCTGCAGCGACACGACTCAATGAAGTGGTTGAGCAAGCACCTAGTGTAACCTTTGCAAATGATCCATGCAGTGATGTTACAGCGGGCAAGATTAGCTTCAGTAATATTGATTTTGCTTACAATGAGCAACACCAAGTGCTTAACGGCCTCAATCTTGAAATCGCAGCAGGACAAAAGGTGGCGTTACTTGGGCAAACAGGTTGCGGTAAGTCGAGTCTGTTATCACTACTGACTCGAGAGTGGTTACCTACTCAAGGCAAAGTCAGTATCGATGATAAAGATGCTGGACTATACAGTGAGCAACAATTGCGACAATCAATGTCGGTAGTGAGTCAGCGGATTTATCTGTTTAGCGGCACACTGCGGGATAATTTGGCTTTGGCCATTACAGGTTTTACGCGTAAAGATGATGACAAACTGATTGCGGTACTTAACAAAGTCGGTCTAGAAAGCTTACTGCAAGGTGATAAGCCGTTAGATACTTGGTTAGGAGAGGGCGGTCGTCAGCTATCAGGCGGTGAGCAGCGTCGTATTGGTGTGGCGCGAGCACTACTTAGAGATGCGCCTATCCTACTTCTTGACGAGCCAACAGAGGGACTAGATAAGCGCACTGAGCGCGAGATCTTACGGTTACTATTTGAATTTGCGACTGATAAAACCATGTTGATGATCAGCCATCGTTTAACGGCAATGAACAAAATGGATTGCATTCATTTGATGGAGCAGGGCGTGATCCGTGTTAGCGGCAGTCATACAGACTTGCTCGCGAACGATAGCTATTACGCGAGTCTATTTAAGCGTTTAGGCTAGCCTTAAAATCACGATACGAAAAAGCCCAGTCACTGACTGGGCTTTTTTAATATCTAAATGGTAAAGCGGGACACGCGTTCATTTAAATCATTAGAGGTACTTAACATAACTTGGGCGTTATCACTCACCTCTTGGGTCTGGGCTGACAACTGATGTGAAGTTTCACTGATCCCCTGAGTGTTACGGCTAATATCATCAGAAACGGCGCGCTGTTCTTCTGCGGCACTGGCAATTTGGGTTGCCATGTCAGTGATCTCGGTAATTGATTCGGTGATCCGCACTAAGCTCTGTTTTGCTTGCTCCGCTAATTCAACACTGTTATCGGCAATTTCGGTACTTGATTGCATTGAGGCTACGGCCTGCTGGCTGTTTTGCTGCAAGGTCGTGATCATGTTGCGGATCTCTTCGGTAGAGTCCTGAGTGCGATGGCTAAGCACTCTTACTTCATCGGCAACGACAGCAAAACCACGGCCTTGCTCGCCGGCACGTGCAGCCTCAATCGCAGCATTGAGTGCAAGCAAGTTGGTTTGTTCTGCAATGGCTTGGATTGTTGATAAAATAGTATTGATTTGCGTGACATTGGCTTCTAGGGCTGCAACAACTTGTGAAGCGTCACCAAGTTGCATTGAAAGCTGTTCAATTGACTCGCTATTTTTGCTGATCACATCATTACCTTCAATACAGGCTTGGGTTGATACCTGTGCTGCATTGGCGGTCATTTCTGCATGGTTTGCCACTTCACTAGCCGTAGCTGACATTTCATGAATTGCAGTAGCAATTTGGTCTACATCTTGATGCTGTGCATTGACACCATTGCTAGCTTGGGCGGCAATATCTGATGAGTCATGGATCTGTTTGATCAGTTGTTCGGTATCGTTAGAAATTGCTTTAATCATTTGCTGTAAACTTTCGATAAAGCGATTCATATGGCGCTCAAGCTCACCAATCTCATCGGTGCGATCTGCGGCAAAGCGTTGGGTCAAATCACCGTGACCATTAGATAAGGTTTCGATAGCTTTAGTGAGTTGTTGTAGTGGTTTAAACATACTATTTACGACTAAAGAAGCGATGATCAAGATGATCAATGCCAACACCGCCACAGCGAAGATCGATTGCAGTACTTGCTCTTCAATGGCTTCATAGGCCAAGGCTTTATCTTCAACCACACCCAGAGTCCAGGCTGTGCCTTGTAACGGGGTTAAGCGCAGCAGTTTGTCGCTTCTGTCGTGCCACTCTATTGTCACTAACTCGCCACTATTACGCAGTGCGGCAATCTTTGTCGACGTTAGTTGGTTCGCTAAACGGCTGGCGTTTTGCTGGGCGTAGTTGCTGTCGCGAAATGCCAGAATGTTATTATTTTCGTCAAGTAAGAACGCAAAGCCGGCGTTATCGATATTCAGCTCGCTGATCTGCTTGGTGATGTAAGCAATACTTAAGTCTGCTGCAAGCACACCGTTAAGTTCGCCGTGAAAGCGTTTTGCTAAGGTGACAACGGTATCACCTGAAAGATCGACATAAGGCAAGGTGGTAATAATCTGAGCAGCATTAAATGCATCTTGATACCAAGGCCGAGTGCGACCATCGAAATCAGCTGGTATATTCACATTCTTATCGCCAGAAATGACTAATCCGGTCTCCAAGCCCATATACAAGTTAATAAAGCCACCAGATTCAATGCCGAGCTCTAGTTGTGCTGCATCGCTAATGCCTTGGCTTATGCGTGTCTCACTGGCATTGATGATATTTTTCTTACTTTCTAACCAGCTAAAAATATTACTGCTGACAGATTCGGCTTGTAAATTGAAACGATCTGCAATCGCTTGTTCAGTATTGTTTTGCAGTTGATTTGTAGAAATAAACGCTAGGGTTACTGTTATCGTCAAGATAATAAGTAAAACGGCAACTTGGATCTTTTGCTTGATGGTAAGGTTCATTTTGTACTTTTAGTTAGTAGCGTAAGTAGGTTAGAAAGCGACTAAAAGCCCCTTTTGCTAAAGGGGCTTCTACTTTTGTAGGTCTGGGTTAAATTTTGAAGCGTGATACGCGATCGTTGAGCTCACCTGATGTACGTAGCATCATTTGTGCATTGTCGCTAACTTCTTGTGTCTGATAAGCCAGCTCATTAGAGGTATCGTTAATGGCTTGGGTGTTACGACTGATATCTTCTGATACCGCGCGTTGCTCTTCTGCTGCGCTTGCAATTTGTGTTGCCATATCATTGATTTCAGTAATAGAGCTAGTGATACTCGCTAAGCTCTGCTTAGCTTGATTAGCAAATTCAACACTGGATTTTGCAATATCGGTGCTTGAAGCCATAGATGATACCGCTTGCTGGCTATTTTGCTGCAAGGTGGCGATCATGGTTCTGATCTCTTCGGTAGAGTCTTGAGTTCGGTGACTCAGTACACGTACTTCATCGGCGACTACTGCAAAGCCACGACCTTGTTCACCAGCTCGCGCAGCTTCAATCGCCGCGTTTAGCGCCAGCAGGTTTGTTTGCTCGGCAATGGCTTGAATCGTCGATAGGATCTGGTTAATGTCAGTTGCATTCTTCTCTAGTGCTGATACCACCATTGATGCGTCACCAAGTTGCATTGATAACTGCTCAATAGATTCGCTGTTTTTACTGATAACATCGCTGCCTTCAATACAGGCTTGAGTTGAAATTTGTGCTGCATTGGCGGTCATCTCTGCATGGTTTGCCACTTCGCTAGCGGTTGCAGACATTTCATGAATAGCTGTCGCTATCTGATCAACATCTTGATGTTGGCCGTTCACGCCAGCACTGGCTTTTGCTGCAATGTCAGAAGATTCATTAATCTGTTTAATCAATTGCTCGGTATCGGCTGAAATAGCCTTAACCATTAACTGTAAGCTTTCTAAAAAGCGGTTCATATGCGTTTCAAGTAAGCCGATTTCATCTTGCTTACGTGCTGAAAAACGTTGAGTCAAATCACCATTGCCTTTTGATAATGTTTCAATGGCACTGGTCAGTTGCTGCAGTGGTTTGAACATATGGTTAACGGTCAATGAGGCCAAGATTAAAATGAGCAATGCTAATACCGCAACAACCGATAATGATTGCAGTACTTGTTGCTCAATGGCGGCATAAGCTAACGATCTATCTTCAACGATACCTAAAGTCCACTTAGTGCCTTGTAAGTTGGTGAGGCGTAGCAGTTTGTCACTGCCGTCGTGCCACTTAATCGTGGTGATTTCACCTTGGTTAAGTAGGCTATCCATATAAGCTGGGGTGAGCGATTTTGCTAGGCGAGTTGCATCTTGTTGGGCATAGCTGCTATCGCGAAAGGCTAAAATCTTATTGTTTTCATCAAGTAAAAACGCAAAACCTGCATTATCAATATTGAGGTTATTAATTTGCTCAGTGATGTAGCTAATGCTTAAGTCTGCTGCAAGTACACCATTCATAACACCGTTAAAACGCTGAGCTAAGGTCACTACTGGTGCGCCAGTAATATCAATGTATGGCGGTGTGGCAATCATCTCATTGCTGTTATAAGCCAGCTTATACCAAGGACGAGTACGGGGATCGTAATCCTCTGGCCATGGTTGGGTCTTATCGCCTGAGATAATATCGCCGGTGTCGAAGCCGGCATAAACATCAATAAAGCCACCGCCGTTAAGGGTTAAAAGTAACTCTCTGTCACTATCGTGACCGCGACTAATTCTGTCTTCATTGGCGATAATGATTCGGCGTTTGTCTTCAAGCCAGCTAAAAATATTATTGCTTACAGCCTCAGCATGCAGTCGAAAGCGATCGGCAATGGCGATCTCTGTATCTTGAGTGAGTTGGCGAGTGGATATACCTGCTAAGGTAGTACTAATCACGATAATGATAATGAGTACTGCCAGTTGGATCTTGTTCTTTATTGTAAGATTCATTTTCTTTATCACTGATAAAATTAGTTTTACTCGCCAATTATGGCTGTAAAAAAATAAAGGCTTAGTGCAACGTAGCGTTTGAAAAAACCGCTGCATTATAGAGCAATAAAGAGTTTTTAGTATATATATTGTTTAATAGTTGGGAGAGTTATCTCAAATAATATACAATCTCAATAAACTGTGGGCTATTCAGTTGTGTATTATGTTGATTGTGATTGCATGTATATTAAATAAGCATGTTTAAGTTTGTGCTAAATATAAAAAAGCCGGTGATATAACCACCGGCTTTTTAATTGCTATCGCATTTGCTACTCGTCGCTATCACCTAAAGACAATAGGGTCGCATTACCACCAATAGCAGTAATATTATTGGTGTGAGTCTTTTCAGTAATAAAGCGGGTTAGGTAGTGCGGACCGCCAGCTTTAGGACCTGTACCCGATAAGCCTTGACCACCAAATGGCTGTACACCAACCACGGCACCAATCTGGTTACGGTTAATATACACGTTACCTGCACGGATCTTGTCAGCCAATTTAAGTGCATGGCTTTCATTACGGCTATGAATGCCTAAGGTTAAACCAAAGTTGGTTGAATTGATCTCTTTAATCACATGCTCAAGCTCTGATGACTTATAGCGGATCACATGCAAAATAGGGCCAAAGTGTTCTTTTTCTAGCACTTTAATTGAGTCAATTTCTACTGCGGTAGGCGCAACGAAATGACCATGCTCAGTACCTTCAGGTAGCTCTACTTGCTTAATAAGCTTACCGACTTGTTTGAGGTGCTCGATATGGGCATTCAAGTTAGCGGCTGCTGCGGCATCAATTACCGGGCCAACATCTGTTTTATAGAAGTGCGGGCTACCTATGGTCAGCTCATCCATGGCACCTTGCATGATATCAATGACTCGCTCGGCAATATCTTCCTGAAGGAATAACACCCGCAGTGCCGAACAGCGTTGACCTGCACTGGTGAATGATGATGAAACAACATCATTAACCACTTGCTCTGGCTGTGAAGTTGAGTCGACGACCATGGCGTTTTGACCACCGGTTTCGGCGATTAGCGGGATGATTGGACCTTCACGCATTGCCAGTGTGCGGTTAATCAATTTTGCTGTCGCAGTTGAGCCGGTAAAACAGACACCACCGATACGTTCATCAGAAGTGATCGCTGCACCAACAGTTGCACCTGTGCCAGGTAAGAACTGTAACACTTCCTTAGGAATACCTGCCTCATGTGCAAGCTGAGTGGCGCGGTAGCCAACGATTGAAGTTTGCTCTGCAGGTTTAGCTACAACTGTGTTACCGACTGCTAGCGCAGCAGTCACTTGGCCTAGGAAGATAGCGAGCGGGAAGTTCCATGGGCTAATACAAACAAAGATACCACGGCCTTCAAGATATAGTTCGTTGCGTTCACCTGTTGGGCCCGGTAGCAGTTCAGGTTTAGCCATCATTTTTCTGGCATTGACAGCATAGTAGCGGCAGAAATCAACGGCTTCACGAACTTCATCAATGCCGTCTTGCATACTCTTACCCGCTTCTCGAGTACACAAAGCGATAAGCTCTTCGCGATTTTCTTCTAGAAGATCGGCAAGTTTTAGTAGTGCTTCAGTACGCACTTCCACTGGGGTATTGCACCAAGCAGGGAAGGCTGCCTCAGCACTTGAAAGCGCAAGTTCAACTGCTTGCTCATCGGCAAAGGCAATTTTACCGACCACTAAGTTAGTATTGAATGGGCTAACAACGTCTTTTGTTTCACCGCTAAGGGTTTCGCCATTGACTAGAGGTCCAGCAGTCCAAGTCGTCGTTTTGTATTTATCTAGACCTTGGAAAAACGGCGTAGATTCTGAAATGATATTGAGGTTTATCCCTTGTGAGTTTTTACGCTCTGGGCCAAAAATATTTTCAGGTAATACAATGCGGTTGTTGGCTAAGGTTTTGTAGTCTTTAAGCGTTCTTAGCGGGTGGGTGACCAAAGATTCAATTGGTGTATTAAGATCGACTAACTTATGTACAAAAGAAGTGTTAGCGCCATTTTCTAATAAGCGTCTAACTAGGTAAGGTAGTAGATCTTTATGTGCACCAACAGGAGCATAGATACGGACATTTTTCACACCACTTTCAGCTAAAAGCGTGTCATATAACTCTTCGCCCATACCGTGTAAGCGCTGGAATTCATAGTTACGATCGCCAGCCATATCGGTAATGCTAGCAATAGTTTGCGCATTATGGCTCGCAAACTGCGGGTAAATAGCACCGCGAGTGGTATCAGATAACAAGTAACGGGCACAGGCAAGGTATGAAACGTCAGTACCTGCTTTACGTGTGTATAGCGGATAACCGCTTTCACCGTTTTCTTGTGACCATTTCAGTTCGCTATCCCAGTAAGCACCTTTTACCAAGCGCACCGGGATCTCATCGCCCTGATCTTTAGCAAGGCGAGTTAACCAGCATAAAACCGGTAGTGCGCGCTTAGAGTAGGCCTGTACTACGATACCTAGCAGCCCCCAGCCTTTTGCTACATCTGAGTTATACAGTTTTTGGAACAGCTTTAATGATAGTTCGAGTCTGTCCATCTCCTCAGCATCAATCGACACGCCAACGTTTAAGCTGCGTGCTTGCTGCACAAGACGAGTTAAGGTGTCGTATAGCTCGGTTAAGGTTCTATCTTCGTTAGCGACTTCATAACGAGGGTGCAGTGCTGAAAGCTTAATTGAGATAGTCGGTCTAATCGCTTTTGTGGTGTCGTACTCTTGAGCACCTAATGCCGCAATAGCGTTTGAGTAGTCTTCAAAGTACTTTTGCGCATCTTTTTTGGTTAATGCGGCTTCACCGAGCATGTCGTAACTGTGGGTATAACCCATCTTACGCTTATCGACACTGTTTTTTAATGCTTCTTTTATCGTGCGGCCTAAAACAAACTGCTTACCCATGATCTTCATCGCAGCAAGCATAGATTGTCTGATCACCGGCTCACCCACTTTATTGATAAGGCGGTTAAGCAGGCTACTTGGTTTGCCGTCAATATCATGGTCAAGTTTGACCACTTTACCGGTTAACATTAATCCCCAAGTTGAGGCGTTAACCAGAATAGAATTACTCTTTTTTAAATGCTCATCCCATTTGGCACCAGATAGCTTATCTTCGATTAACGCGTCAGCGGTATCTGAATCTGGAATACGCAATAAAGCTTCTGCAAGACACATTAATATAATGCCTTCTTGGGTATCTAAACTATATTGCTGCAGGAAGGCGTCAATACCGACCATAAGGCCTTTTTTGTCATATTGACGAACTTTATTTACCAGCTCATGTGCACGGTTGGTGACACGGTTAAGCTCTTCATTGCTCGAAGGAACCAATTTGATCAAATCAGATAAATATTGTTCTTCATCGACAATATAGTTATCGCTGATCGCTTGGAACAGTTCGTTGAGATCGGCTGAGTCATAACGCCCAGTTAGTACTTCACTCGCTTTGAACATATTAATCACTTCCATCTAGGCCATATGGGCAAATTGCTTGAATAATTATATCGATGAGCCTTGATTGTTTTTCTTTTGTATACAATCTAAGGCTTTCTCGCGGCGATTATACATACAAAATGTGACGAGGGACACCTTTGTGACGTCCGATGTGATTTGTGTTTGATTTTTGCCTGCTCAAAAGTGCTGCAGGCCTTGATATATATGGCGTTGCTATAATGTTAATAAAACGAAGTTTTGATTGAATCTTAGCATTCACACTGTTGATTACAGCGATTAGTGTTGCCGCTAGCGCTAGGTAGGCATCAAAAGAGTAGCTTTATATTTATGAGCTAATTTTGCATTTAAAATAAAAAAGCCCGCGTTAATCACGCAGGCTTTAAATAACACTTTAGGGCGTAGCCGTAAGTTCTCGCTTACCAGCGATTCTTTGGTTTACGCTGTGGTCTAGGTAGGTAAACTAAGATGATACCTAACAGCAAACCACCGGCTGCAATAAAGCCGCCTTGCTTCCACATTTCAAAGCGCTCATTTTTTTGCATATTAGCTAATGCAGCTTTTGCGTTGTCACGTTCTAGACTGGCACTTGCAAGCGTTTTCTCTGCAGCAGCAAGTTGAGATTTTACCTGACTTAGCTCAGCTGCATTGTTATCACTACTCTCTAAAGCCGACTCAAGCTTAGCTTTAGTTTGTTCAAGTTCTGCCTGAATAGCTGGAAGTTGCACTCGCAAGCTGGTTGACTTGCTTAGCATCTTTGATTGGATCCAGCCTTCACGACCTTTGTGATCAATGATTTTGCTGTAATCACCTTGGGTTTCTTCTAAAGAGGTTACCTGCTGGCCAGCTTCAACACTACCCAATATGCGGAATTGCGTTCCTGGTCCACCATGAAGGTAGATATAAACATCATCAGAGATGTAGCGTGTTTGATTTGCCGCAAGTAAAGAAGGAGAAAGTAGCATCATGGCCACAATAACTAGAATTCTCAACACTGATTTATTCTCATCAACGAAATTTAGCCCACATGCTAGGGATTTAAAGGGGGTAATGCAAGTAGCAAAAAGGCGGATAAAACGCAAAAGGGAAGTTTGATACAAAAAATATCAAACTTCCCTCACTATCACGCGGTTCTAATAGACCTAACGTGTTTGGGTATTAGTTAAAAATACCTTTAATCATGAAGAAGAACATGATTGAAAGACCAGCACCAGCTGGAAGAGTAACAACCCAAGAAACTACGATATTACGTACAACACCAATGTTAATTGCAGCAATACCACGTGCCATACCCACACCTAGAACTGCACCAACAAGTGTTTGTGTAGTCGAGATAGGTAGACCTGTACCAGATGCAATAACAACAGTAGATGCAGCAGCAAGCTCAGCAGCAAAACCACGGCTTGGTGTTAGGTGAGTAATGTTCTTACCAATGGTTTGCATTACACGCTGACCAAAGATAGCTAGACCCATAACAATACCGATAGCACCTAGTGGTAGGATCCACCAAACGAGTGGCGCAGTATTGTTAATTTGACCACCACTTTCAACAACTGACACAACAGCTGCTAGAGGGCCAATCGCGTTAGCTACGTCGTTAGAGCCGTGAGCAAATGCCATACAACATGCAGTAACAACCATTAAGATAGCAAATACTTTCTCAACGTTACCGAACTGAGTTTGACGGTCTGCTTTGCTGTCCATTTTAAGACGCTTAATCGCAAGCATACCACCAATACCAACTAGAACAGCTAGTACAACAGCAAGTGCGTAAGCTTCAAAGTTAGTGAAGTGCAGCCCTACGTGCTTCAGACCTTTCTTGATTGTCACTAGTGACATTACAAAGCCAGCTAGTGCCATGTAGAAAGGAACGTAACGCTTAGCGTTTTCTAGTGGGTTATCAGTGTTGAAAATGAGTTTTTGAACACTTTGGAATATCATGAAGGCGATAAAACCAGATATTGCAGGTGTAACGACCCAAGAGCCAACGATACCGCCTACTTTACCCCAAGCCACTGCGTCTGTACCTACACCCACAGCAGCGAAACCTACGATAGCGCCAACAATTGAGTGAGTTGTAGAAACAGGCCAGCCTAGTGCTGAAGCCACGATTAACCAGATACCCGCAGCAAGTAGAGCTGAGATCATGCCGTAAACCAGCAGTTCCGGTGAATCAATAAAGTAAGCTGAGTCGATAATGCCTTTACGGATCGTGCTGGTTACTTCACCACCGGCAAGATACGCACCTGCGAACTCAAAGATCATAGCGATAATAATCGCTTGTTTAATTGTAATAGCATTTGAACCTACAGAGGTTCCCATTGCATTGGCTACGTCGTTTGCGCCAATACCCCATGCCATTAAAAATCCAAATACAGCCGCAATACCAATAAGCCATGGGCCGTTGGTGACTAATACATCAACCATGTTGTTACCTTGATAATCTTTTGATTAGACGCGAGCTAACATTAGCTCTAAGCGAGAACCGACTCGTTCAGCAAGATCTGCCAAGTCACCAACCCACTCAATTATCTTGTAGAGGAACATTACATCTACAGGGTTTAATTCAGATTCGATAGCATAAAGCTGTCTACGGATCTTAATCTGCAAATCATCAGTATCTTCTTCGATTGAATCGAGTTCACCAATCATTTTCGCAACAAGGTCCACTTCACGACCTCTGAAACCTGTCTCTAACAGATCGTCAAGCTCGTTAATTGCTTCTTTAGACAGTGACACTGCATCAATACAGCGCTGTAAATAAGCAATAAATGGATCTTGAATAGCTTGCGGCAGCTCAAGTTGTCGGCCGATAACACGACCAGAAATGTCTTTTGCTTTGTTAGCAATTTTATCTTGCTGGGTTAATAGCTCCAGTAAGTCAGTACGCTCAACAGGCATAAACAAGCCGCCCGGCAGAGTTAAACGGATCTCACGCTTAAGTGAGTCAGCTTGTTGCTCTGTAAGGCTAATTTGCTTACGTAGTTGAACGGCTTTGTCCCAGTCTCCTGCGACAGTAGCTTCAAAAAATGGGACAAGTAATGACGCACAGTCGTATACTTTGTCGATATGCTCTTGAAGAGGCTTAATTGGCGATTTTGCAAACACGCCTAAAATAGAGTTTACTGGCATTGCCGTGTACCTATTTTGGTTATTCCACTATTGGAAAAAGCGGGCGCATGTTAACTCAAGCGGCCGCGTATTAAAACTGTGTTTTACGATTTAAATAGACAGTTTTTTATTCTAGCTAGTTATATCCTAACTGCAAAGCGCATCCTACGGGGATATTATTGCAGAAATATTACAGTGTGTAACTTTGATGACAGATTGATTAATTTTTGATGACAAGGTGAATAATACATCGATGGAAGCTGAGATAGAACTTAAACTTTTCTTTGATGAACAAAACAAGAAAAGCCTTATAAAACTGCTAGATAACCTACCTAATTGTGATGCTAAAGGTGAAGAGACTCTAACAAATGGCTACTTTGACACCCCTGACTTAGCCTTAAGAAAACTCGATATGGGACTGCGAATTAGAGGGGTTAATCAGCAGTTAGAGCAAACAATTAAGACCAAAGGGCAGGTGGTTGGTGGAATTCATTCACGACCTGAATACAACGTTGATGTAGATCAAAATTTCCCGCAATTAAATTTATTTCCTAAAGAAATTTGGCCGGAAGGGGTCAAACAGGAGCAAATTCAAGCAAATTTGTACTGCTTGTTTAATACCGATTTCACCCGCCAACGTTGGCATATCTTTGTTGAAGATAGTTTAGTTGAGGTCGCGTTAGATATCGGCGAGATAAGAGTTGACCAAGCCGTTGATCCTATTTGCGAACTTGAGTTTGAATTATTAGCCGGTGATACCAGTGCGTTATTAACCTTAGCAGGAATGGTCAGCCGTGAGATCCCTGTGCGTTTAGGCAAGGCCAGTAAAGCGCAACGTGGCTATCGATTGGCAGGACAATATAAACCTGAGGTTATAGATGCCCTGACTTTTATTGAGATTGAGCCGCAGCAGAGCTTAAAGCAAGTGGCTATCAATTTGTTGACCCTTGGGTTAGACCGTTGGCAGACGATTGAAGCGCTTATACTTGATCCTGAGCAAGAACAGCTAGCTTTACCTATGCTGAGTTATCGCTTACGCGCTTGCACTCGTTTACTGAAAAATACGCTAAAGCAGTTTGGTTTATTGGAAACATCATTCCAAACCGATTTTGACGCCATCGAACACAGACTTAATTTTATTGAAGAAGCACTTAGCTTATTTGGCATTATTGATGAAGATGCCGCGCTAGTGGCTAAATTGCCACAGCACCAAGCTCTGGTTGATGTCGCGGTAGATAAACTGCAGCAACTGGATGTGGCTCAGCAAGTCGAGCTATTAATTGCTGAAATTTGCTATGGCAGACTACAAGTACATTTGGTGGATCTGTTAACTCAGCTTATTGATGGTACGGTTGTGATCGATAAAGAGTTAGAGTTGCAGGATTTTGCCGATCAGATGCAGGAAAATTCATGGCAGAAGATTTTGGCGGTAATGCCGCAACAAAATGATTTAAGCAGTTCTGATTACCTTGCCGTGGCTAAGGCGCTCGACGATAGTATTTTTGTTGGCGTTGCATACGGCGGACTATACCCTGAAAAGTCGCGCGATATATTTAGAGCACCATGGCAAGACTTAGCCTTGGGTATTAGAACTCTGGCGGCATATCGCCAATTAAAGAGTATTAGTGAAACAGCCTACTTAGACATTAGTCAGTGGCTAGAAAACAAAGAGCAAAGCTTAGTACAAGCAATGGAGTTTTCTCGTCACAGCGCACTAAAAAACGAGCCATATTGGCGTTAGTCAATAAAAAGCCCACAGAATGTGGGCTTTTTATTATTTGTCTGGCTTTAATCTATTTTCAAGTTTGCGCTCAAGCTTGTCGTCAATTTTATCTTCTAGTTGTTCTTCGATGGTCTGTTTTAACTCATCGATTTCCGCCAATAGCTTTTGCTGGTTGGCCTCCATACGCATTAAACTGTTATTGAGTTCGCAGCGAATTTCTTCGGCGTGACTATCAAGTTTTTCAGCTTCATCCGGCGCAACGAATACAGATGCCATATAGCCTGAGATCACCCCGAAAAAGCTTACACCACAAACAATCACTACACCGCCAATAATGTGTCCGGCAGTTGTAACCGGATAGTAATCACCATAACCTACGGTGGAAATGGTCACCAATGCCCACCAAATAGCGCTTTCAGCAGTGTCAATGTTAGCCCCTTCAACGCCACTTTCTACGATAAGCACTAGCACTGAAGCAAAAGTTAAAATGGTGACTAACGCAACCAGCAAACTCGCCACCGTTGCTTGGCGGCGCTGCTTGAGCATGGGAACAATCAGTGACCGTGTTGTACGGATTAGCCTTACAACACGTAATATTTGAAATAGTCGCGCCATACGCAGAGCTTCAATGGCGGGAACACTAGCAACAAAGTCAATCCAGTGATGCTTTAGGTATTCAGTCTTTTTATTGGCTTTAAACAGCTCATAAAAGAAGTTCGACATAAACACCATACAAATACAGGTGTCGATAAAAAACAGTAAGCGCCGGGTTTCGCCTTCAATACGGCCAAAAGTAATCACCAGTACTAAAATTACCGATAGCAGAGACAATAACATCATCGCTAATTGCAACGGTGTAGGAGGTGTATCGGGTTGTATTAACCAGCGCTTAGTATTTGCCATTATCGCGGTCCGTCATTTTTGCTGCAATTCCTGAACAAAGTAGCAGCTTTTGGCGCTACTTTTCAGCGCTAAATTGAATCAAATCGTCTAATACGTGCTTTTTAATTTCGAGTTGTTGCTCTGCAGAAAGCTGGTATTTTTCAGCTAAAATTTCATAATCACTCGGGCTTAACGATACAGTAAGCCGTGGACGTTTTGGGCGCTTTGTTACGCTAAGTCCAAGGATTTCTCTTATCTGATCAGAAGGGCTCACGCCAGCATCGAGTGCTGCCTTACGGATTGCATATTGGAACTTCTCATCCATATCAAATGCAATTTGGGTTGCTTTGGCGGCTTTTTGGTTTTGTTGCCACTGTGCTGGTAAGGGATTTTTTTGTTTGGTCATGCGTGCGGTACCTAAAATTTACTTATCCGTTATCGAGCGAACGGAATATGCCCCATGCTACCACTCATCGGAGTGGAAACAAAAATGGTTCTAAAACAATTGTTTTAGAACCATTTATTTATGCGCCGGGCCAGTAGTCTCGGATATCAGACAGCGGACGGTAGATGGTTAACATTACATCTGTGTCGCCGCCTTCATAAACTTCGACGTCAATGGCTTTATCTTCATCATCATCGAGCAGTTGATAGGCTTCAAAGGCATCACCTGTCGCACCATCTGCGTCTTGTGGTGGTCGTTGACCACGGTAATCTTGGCGATGGAAATAACCAAAATCTGCTGCGCTTACTTGATGATAATGAGGCGATAACCACTGCTCATAATCTTGTAAATCGGCAGTCAATGTATTGGTGGTTAGCTGTGCTTTACCTGACTCTTCGAAGATCTCACTAAACTGATCTAAATCGAATAGTGCTTCAACTAGGCCTCGATTAAGTTTAATCGAGAGGCCAAGGTAAGTTTCATCATCTTCATCTAGGCTGAGAAAGATGGTGTCGTTACCGTGACCTTTTAACACCCATTCAGTTTGTTGCTTGCGTTGATACTCGTAAGTATTAACCGCTTCAACACGCAATTGCTGGCCACGTAGTTGTGGTGGCAAGGCGAAACTGTCATCAAGGGAGATCATGTCTCCCTTATTGAGTTTAGATGGATGATCGAGTTGACGTTTAGGCGCTTCTTTTTTGCCAAATAGGCTGCTTAGAAATCCCACGCCAGTCTCCTTTAGCCTTTACGGGCTTTAATGCGATCAAGTACTGCATTAGCATTCGACTTTTGCTCGCCAATACCAGCTGCGGCAAGTTTGTCGTGTAGCGCTTTATCGCTGTTCTCTTCAGCTAACGTTTCAGAGGCTTTTAGGCGGTCATCAAATGATTGCTGACGAGCCTTAATGCGCTCTAATGAATCTTTTGCATTCAGTAGCTTAGAGTTGCTACCTGCAAATGAGTCAGTAATAGTTGCTGTTGCTTTTTGCACGCTTTCAGTGGTTTTCACCATAGTTAGCTGGCGTTGGTAATCGGCTACCTGACGCTCTGTTTTGCGTACAAGCTCTTTTAGGCGAGTCGCATGAGAAGCAAAGCTTTCGTTTGCGGCTTGTTGCTCACTAAGCTCTTGGTCTAGTTCAGCAATCTTTTCAGCCACTTCAAGTGCTAGCGCTTCATTGCCCTTTTCAAGAGCTTGAGTCGCATAGCCTTCATGTTCAGCAACAGAGCGCTTTAGACGATCCACTTCGCGGCTCGCTTGCATCTCTTTTGCCATCACTTCAGTTAAGTCGCGCTTAGCTTTAGTGAGGTGTTTTTCTGCATCACGGATCTCTTGTTCAAAAATACGTGTTGAGTTTGCATCTACGATGCTTTGGCCAACTTCAGTAGCACCGCCACGAAATGCCGTAAGAATTTTGTTTAGAATGCCCATAATATGGCTCCTTTAGTTCAGGTAATCGGCGAGTTCGTCGATTACTTCGAGACAGTTATCAGAAAGAACAGATAGCTCCTGCTCAATTTCTTGCATGCTTGATTGCACTGACAGCGCACCATAAACCACATACTTATCATCAATTTTGGCAAATGATGACAGTGGCATTGGAATGTTGAGCTCTAACATGGTCTCAAACATTTCTGCGCGGCGTTCTTGATTCACTTCATCCTCGCCCCATAAGTAGCTGATGCAGAGGATTTGGTTGTCCGTGACCGATACAAATACCGGGATCTCTTCACGACCAACAACGTTAACTTGTAAGACTTCTACGTCACCAGCAATTGGATAACAGTCAAATTGAAAGCCTGTTTGGCTGCTGTCGCCAAGTTCATTTAGGTGGTTGGCAATTGTGTGGATATTCATATTTGTCCTTATTGACATATTATGTCTGTGATTAAAGATAACACTGCGACATAATATGTCAAGGGCTATCTTTACGATTCAAAAATAAACTCTACTGATTTTCTAACCAAGCCTGCTGATGGTATTGATACAGCTGGCTTGAACCTAAAACATTGGGCTTGATTTGGGATTTATTTTGGTAAAAACTCCCTGGAAACTCAAAAGCAGCATGGATCAATCCGGGGGTTAACCAAGGATCATTCACAGGTAACTGCTGCATATTGTTTAATCTATTTCGTGCACTTTTACCACCTAAGGTGGCAATGGACCAACCCCATTCACCAAAACTTGGCACATTGTGGTGGTATTGGTCGACATTAAACCCTGCTAACTCTAACGTATTAGCGATAGAGATAAAGGCATTCGGCGCATGGTAAGGTGACGTCGACTGTATGGTTAAGGCAGCGTCATTACTCATTAGTTCCTTGAGCTTTAAATAGAAAGCATCAGAATAAAGCTTGTTTAAGTCTGGATGGCTCGGATCCGGTAAGTCGACGATAATGGCATCGAACTTTTGCTCTGTAGCTAATAGCTTATCCACGCCATTAAAAGCATCGTCATACATGATCTGTACTCGAGGATCATTTAGTGCATTTTGGTTAAGCGCGAGTAACGCATCACTTAAGTGCTCAGGCATATCGCTAGCAGGGTTTTTAAATAGCTCAACCAGTTCTTCATCGAGATCCATCAACACCACTTGTTTAGGCTGCCATTGCAGCACTTGGGTAAGCCCTAAGCCATCGCCGCCACCAATGATCAGCACTTTGTCATGGCGGGCACTTGCAGCCAGAGTAGGGTGAACTAAAAACGAGTGATAAATATGCTCGTCACTACTAGAAAACTGTAACCGACCATTTATATACAGTGAATGAACTGGTCCTAAGCCGTTGCCACGCAGACGTTCAGTAAAGGTTAACTGCTGAAAGCGAGTGGCCTTGGCATAAATCACCTTGTCTTTATACAAAAGGTTATTAAAGTTTTGCTCCCAAGATGGGCCATGTAGTGCCAGTAGCACTAAAATGCCCGTAGCGATGAAATGTCCCACTAGTAGCAATTTCACATGGCGAATTTGATGCCAAAAACGCCAGATAAAAATAAAGCCGGCCAGCAAGTTAAAGCTAGCAGTTAATGCGGCTGCAAGTTGAATATCAATTGCCAGCATAAAGCCAACCCAAATTGCCGCACCGATACCAGCACCAATATAGTCTGCGCCATAAATGGTGCCGGCATTGTGCATCAGGTGGGCTTCAGACATAGCTTGACGTACGCGGGCGATAAGCGGAATTTCCATACCTATCATTAAACCGAGTAAGACCCCCCATACATATGGCAAGTACTCGGCCAGTTTTTGCAGCGTGCCAATAAAGCCGCCATCGGGCAGCTGATCAGCTGGTAAGCCTAAAGTGTTTGCAACAATCAGCGGTAGCTGCTGGCCGAAGCCAATGACTGCGGCGGTGATCAAAATCGCGAGTGAGCCACATAACGCCACACACAGTTCCAGTACCGCAAAGCCAGTAAAAGCGCAGCGAATCTTACGCGCAGCAAATGCCCCTAGTCCCATCGAGACAATCATCAGGCCAATCATGGTGTAAATTGCGGCTTCTAACGCACCTAAAATACGCCCTGCATAATGGGATAATAGGTATTCATAGATAAGTCCGCAGCCAGCGAGTACCGCCATGATCCCCAGCAGTAATATGTCATCAAACAAACCGAGTTTGCCGTTTTCGATGGTGGGATTAGCGCTATGGTGTGTTTGCTGTAGCTGAGTGTCGTTGCTGCTGATAGCGTTATGAGAGTCGGTTTGCATTGAGTATCTGTTGTTTAGAAAGTCATAAAAAAGAATGGCACTAAAATGAAAGGGAGCATGATGAATGCTCCCTTAGAACCATTAAGCCATTAATGCGGCGAGGATAATCGCAATAGAGACGCTAATCGCCACTTCAACTGCAGCCAAACCAATATTGTGTTGCTGCTCAACCTCTTCACATAAGTTGATATTGGCCAGTACCAGCTTTTTGATCAAAGTGATCAATAGCGATAAAGAGACCAGCATTACTACAGAGAAGATCAACCAGCCAATTAGATTCGCTATATAGGCTTCAGGATTGAAAATAATAAAGTGGCTGGCAGCATTAAAGCTAAACGCCATTGCTAGCATGTAACCACTGTGACGAATAGCCAGTGCGGTATGGCCCTGTGCTAACGCCTCTTGCATTGATGCACCTTGATTGCGCTTAGCGTAGCGGTTTTCACGAGCGCGGGTAAGTAGCACTAGCATCAGCTGTGAAATCGCAAAGGCACTAAAGATAGCGATAAAGGTGTAGATGGTGAGATCTTCAGCCCATAACAGTACCGAACGGATAATAATTGCAGTAGCAATTGCAGCAACACCATCGACAATGGCGACCGATACATTGCCCTTAATGATTAAGGCGTTTTTATCTATGTTATTGAGGGCTATTTTGTCATGTAAAAAGCGTCCGAGCTTGATCAGCACCAGGCCAAATAGACCATAAGCCGTCATGCCGATGGCTTCGACTAGATAAGACTCTGCCGCTTCACCGGTGATCGCACCAGTTAATACGATACCCAACGCCATCACCGCGCCGGCAGTACTAATACCAAAAGCAAAGTTGTCGTTCTCAGCCAACTCATGGCGGCTATTAACTTTTACCGTCCAGCCTTGCAAATAGCGCATCAAGGTTAGCAGTAATACAGCAATGGCAATGTCGATAGCCAGAATAATCAGTAGCTCTTCAGTGAGGCCGTAGTTATCTAAAAATGTCATAAAAGTTCCTTAATTATTTGCCTCGGCGAACACCGCGAGTAGTACGACTGCTGGAATTACGGAAGCTGCTGTCCTTAGAGTAGTTTGAGCGGAACTTGCTCTTGCTACTCGCAGTGCGTCCTGTTGAACTAGCTTTTGGGGTACTGCTACTTTGTCTTGAAAGACTGGTTGAGCCAGTACGCGACTTGGCATACGGGCTATCAAACTTTTTACCTTGGGCATTAAACTGCTTTTTCGCGCGCTCATAGGTTTGGGTTTGGGCGCGTGCTTGCTTAGGTGAGGTATAACGATAACGGCCCACATCGTTGTAATAACTATAGTTACGACGGCTTGACCACCTGTCATAGCCGATTGGCCCACGGGTGAGATTAGAGAACATAGAATACATGCCATACCATGCCCAAAACGACATACCGTTAGAGCCGGTTTGCCAACTACCGTAAGCAGGGTTACCCACTAACTGGCTACCAGCGCCAAAATCTTCTGCGCCATTAGCTAGGGCTGCAGCTTCACGGCTAATGGAGTTGACCCTTGCGAGTGTGCCGTCCGACATGTCTGCGACCACATTGAGCGGATCAGACAACATGTCGTTAAAAAGACTCGGATCGGCCGCTTGATAGAGGTTTTCGACTTCAGCTAATTGCTGATCGAGATCGACATAGTTAGCAGGGTTTTGGCTATCGCTTAAGCGCCGAGTCAAGGAGGTAAACATCGGCCCACGATTGGTGGCGTCGGTGGCTAACTCATTTAGCAAAGGGCTTAGATCCGGCTTTTGCTTTTCTAATACTTGTACGTATTGTTTTAGCAAATTCGCATTACGTACCTGACCGTCATTCAGCATATTGCTAAGGGTATCTAGGCGCTGCTGGGTCAGCTGTTGATACTTAGCAATCTGATCTGGTCTATCATCGCCGCATCCAGCGAGCATGAATACCAGTATGACGGTGAGAACGCGCATTAGCATTCCTGCCATAGTCTCTCCAAAATCGGTTATGTTACTTGTAGTGGCACACAGTTAAGCACCAAATACCAATATAGCCAAAATGCTTGCTCGGGTTATACAGCGCAATAACTGCCTGAAACATTGAATTCGCAACAGAAATTATTTGGCTTGACTGTAATTAGTATAGTATTGCCTATTAGAGCATAAAAAAAGCAAGGATCCTGTTTATAACACCTTGATTTAGTCAAATTATCTAAATGTTCAACATTCGAGATAAAAAATGCTCACCTTTATTACGCTCTATCTATATCATTAACGACATAATATGTCGATGTACTAAATTGTTAGGGATTATTATGCGCACGGCGACACAGAGTAATAAGCTGATCAGCACGCAAATGGCGGCGACCGCAGATCGATATTGGCAAAGGCTGCAAGACAGTGCGGCAGAGATCATTGAGTCGTTAACCGCCGAGCAGCAGCAACAATTAAAACTTATTTTTGGCTTAAGTGACTTTATTGCTACCCAGTTATGCCGCCATAGTCAGTGGATCCCTGAGTTATTTAGTCAAAACCTACAGCAGCTTGATCGCCAAGTATTTGATAAAGAACTGGCTGAGCTATTGGCACCAGTTACCGATGAAGAAGTTGCTAAGCGAGTGCTTCGCCAATACCGTAATAAACAGATGGTATGTATCGCTTGGCGTGACTTTGCTGATAACAGCGAACTTAAAGAATCACTCCTAGATTTATCAGCACTGGCAGAAGCGCTAGTGATTGCTGGCCGAGATTGGTTGTACCGCGAGATGTGCGCCTCGCTCGGCACACCAAGCGATCGCAATGGCAATCCACAAAAGCTGCTGATATTAGGTATGGGTAAACTTGGCGGCCGTGAGCTTAATTTTTCTTCCGATATCGACCTCATTTTTACCTTTCCAGAACATGGCGAAACCCAAGGCGGCAGACGCTCACTAGAAAATCAGCAGTTTTTTATCCGTATGGGGCAGCGCCTAGTTAACCTGTTACATCAAGTGACCGTCGACGGCTTTGTGTATCGAGTGGATATGCGCCTGCGCCCTTATGGTGAAAGCGGCCCATTAGTGGTCAGTTTTAGCGGCCTTGAAGATTATTACCAAGAGCAAGGTCGAGACTGGGAGCGTTATGCCATGGTTAAAGCGCGGGTGTTAGGCCCGTGGACTGCAGAATCAGATGAGTTACATGCGCTATTACGCCCGTTTGTATACCGACGTTATTTAGATTTTTCAGCGATAGAGTCACTGCGAAAAATGAAGGGGCTGATTTCACAAGAAGTGCGCCGCCGTAAGCTTACCGATAATATAAAGCTTGGCGCAGGTGGGATCCGTGAAGTTGAGTTTATCGTGCAGAGCTTTCAGCTTATTCGTGGTGGCCGCGAGCCAGCACTGCGCACCCAAAGCTTGTTTGCATCACTAGCAACCTTACTAGAGCTTGGTCAGCTTGATTATCTGGCGGTGGATGAGCTGAAAAACAGCTACTTATTATTACGCCGAGTAGAGAACTTACTACAGGCAATTAACGACGAGCAAACCCAAACCTTACCAAGTGAAGCGCTTGATTGGCAGCGTTTATGTTACGTTCTTAATGCCGATACCGAAATGGATCTACGTGAACAGATCGCCACAGCCATGAGTCAGATCCACCGTCACTTCGGTGAAACGGTTGGCGGTAATAATGAAGAAGAGCAAACTGAAACTTGGACTCAACAACTGTGGAATGCCTATGAAGATGATCATGCCCAAGCGATTTTAGAAGAGCAGGGCATAGAAGATGATCGACTTTGGCCACTGCTTAACAGCTGGCATGACACTGTGGTTAGGCGCACTATTGGCCCCCGTGGTCGAGAGACATTAGACAAGTTGATGCCTAAGTTGTTGTGCGAATTTACCAATATCGCACACCCTTCTAAAGCGTTTGATCAGGTCTCTAAAGTGCTAGATCAAATTCTGACCCGTACAACTTATCTAGAGTTGCTATGCGAAAACCCAGGTGCACGTCAGCAGCTAGTGAGTTTATGTCTTGCCAGCCCTTGGATTGCGCAGCAGTTAGCTAAGTTCCCAATGCTGCTTGATGAGCTGATTGATCCGGCGCAGTTGTATGATACCACCTCGCTTGATGACTACGGCAGCGAGTTACGTCAATACTTGCTACGAGTGCCTGAAGATGATTTAGAGCAGCAGATGGAAGCACTGCGCCAATTTAAGCTCTCGCAACAGTTAAAAATTGCAGCGGCAGACGTTACTGGCGTGCTCCCTGTGATGGAGGTGAGCGATCATTTAACTTTCTTAGCTGAAGCCATTATTGAGCAAGTTGTGCATCAAGCATGGGCGCAGGTGAGTGCTCGCCATGGCGTGCCAGACTATTTAACTAATAACGAGATGGGCTTTGCGGTCGTAGGTTACGGAAAAGCGGGTGGTATTGAGCTTGGCTATGGTTCCGATCTTGATTTAGTCTTTTTGCATAATGGTCGTCAAGCAGGGCAAACCAACGGCGATAGACCGATTGATATTGGTCATTTTTATCTAAAGTTGGCTCAGCGAGTCCTGCACTTTTTCTCAACCCGCACTAACTCAGGCGAACTTTATGAAGTGGATATGCGCTTAAGACCCTCCGGCGCATCTGGATTATTGGTCAGCGAGATTGAAAACTTTGGTGAATACCAACGTGATGAAGCTTGGACATGGGAGCATCAAGCACTGGTGCGTGCACGCTTCATGTTTGGCGATAGTGCCTTATCTATTCGCTTTAACGAGCTAAGATCCGAAGTATTACAAAGCCCACGGGATAAAACGGCGCTGGCTAAAGATGTACGAGATATGCGAATTAAGATGCGCGATCATCTGTTAAAAGTCGATCAAGATATGTTCGATCTTAAACAGAGTAGTGGTGGTATTGCCGACATTGAGTTTATCGCTCAATACCTTGTGCTGGCTAACAGTCACCAGCATAAACGCCTATCATTTTGGTCGGATAATGTGCGGATCTTTGCCGATCTGGCCGAACTTGAACTACTGCCACTAGCCAGTGCTCAAGCGCTGACCCAAGCTTATTGTCATCTGCGTGATGAAAGCCATAGATTGACCCTGCAACAGAAAAAGTCAGTGTTACCTATAGCTGATGTTAAACCATACACTGAGCAGGTGGAGGCGATTTACGCCGAGGTATTGGCAGAGTAACTGCGTTTCCCTAAGGCTATTTAAGAAAGCTCAGTTGCAGCGTAAGCTTGCGTAAAAGCCCTTTTGTATTTGCAAAGGGGCTTTTTGTTAGCTGCATTGCAATCTGCTTTGCAAAATCGTCAGTTTAGCTCCTCAGCACGGTTATCAAGCAGGCGCCTCTTTAACAGTGTTGATTGCGCTAGCAAGTTATAAAAGTCTAACCGACTGAGATAACGTCCAAAAATACGGGTGATCATGTTTAACCTCTAAGGTCGGGCTCAGGCTCTGGCAACTTGGTTTGTTGTTTGCAAACAACACTAATATCCATCGCTACGGCTAAGGTTTCAGCGAATGCCATAGGAGTTGCTTATGAACCCACATCACTGCAAAAAGGCGCAATCTGCTTACAGCACCTTTAATGACAGCCTCACCGGGCTAAGTTTGATGAGTCTATTTTGGGAAACACTGTCTTTTAAGCGTCAGCCTAAACAGTTCAATTTGCAGCAACCCCATATCTCAGCTAAATCGACTTGCGCAGAATTGATCAAAGAGATCCCGCTATATTGGATTGTTTTGTTGTGCTTACTTTTGTGTGTTAATAGCGCCCAAGCCCTTGAAAGAAGTGCAGCTACCGCAAACTTGAGCATTGAACAAAGTGGGCTAGTCAGCACAGAGCAAGAGAGTAACTTGGTGATTATTGATAGCTCAGCGGAGGATGTTGTCGATCTGCTCGCGCAAATGACGGGAGATATTCATCTACTAATTTTAGATGATCATCAAGAGCCATTTGAGCAGATAAATCAGGCGCTGGCAGCAGAGCCGCTTTATTCAAATCTAACTATAATTGCTAAAGCGTCTAGCGCGGCCATTTACTTAGGCGGTCGCTGGATAGATCAGCACTATTTATTGGAGCATCAGCAAGCGCTTGCAGTATTTGCTAGCCAGTTTGCCAGTAACAGTCAGCTATCGTTATACACAACCAATTTAACCAAGAGCCACGCCGGTGCAGATTTTATCGGTTTGTTCGAGCGCTTAACTCAACTGCAGATCGATATTATTTATATGCAAGGCCAGCATTTTGAGCCCCTATGGGTACATAGCCGCCGTTACCAATTTTAATATTGTCGACGTTATTCTGCTTGGTTAATTATTTGACTTACAAGTTTTAAATGCCACTAATACAGAAATAGATTAATTGTCATCTTTGATACGTTTTGTATCATGTTTTCAGCAGATACTGCTTTGTAGATAGTTAAAAACTGCTTAATATCAGCGCTATATGTCCCAAGGTTTTACTGGGACTCACTTGGGGATCGTTAGATGACATCGATTTGCAGTGCAGCCAACCAAAATAACATGACTGCTGGGGCGAACATTAGCCCTAAAACCAAAGACTTATCCGCGCAGCAAACAACAAGCAGTTCAGCAACAACTCTTGTTGACAATCAGTCTGCCAGTAAGCCACTACCTAATACAGGTGATAGCACCTCAGTAACGCTATCAACAGCCGCACAAGATAAGCTGGCGGCCGAGCAAGCTGCAGCTAAAACGCCAGCCTCGACAGCAAAGACAGAGCAAACTGCTGAGCAGGTGTCTGAAGCAGATAAATTAGTTAAGGCTGATAAGGTCGATGCTAGTGCGGATAAAAGCGATGACGAAGAAGGCAATGATATCGAGTCATTTCTGTTCGGCACATTGGGCTTAGATAAGCCTGAAGACATAGATGAGAATGGCGAGGCATCGTATTCAGTCCGTCAGTATGTAAAAGCCGCAGCTACCGTGGGTAGTATGATTGCGATGTTGATTTAGACTTGGTCTAAAAACTGAGTTTTGTCAGGCTGCGCCTAACTTCTAAGTTAGACTTCGACTAATAAACTAAAGTCGTGGGGGAAAGCGATTGCGCCCTCTTCTTGGTTTATTTGTTAGCGCTGGGGATCTGCGGATCAATAGGAGTGATTAAGTGACTAAATTTCTGGCTTTGTTGTTAAGTTTTACATCGTTTCAGCTTTTTGCTCAGGGTGTTGATGAAGATTGCCAGTTTTCTGAATCTTTATGTGGGTTGCAAGCAAGTTTTGCTGCAGCGGATAAAGAACTAAACGATGTTTATAAGAGTATCAATAACCGGATAAAGTCAGGAGAGCTGCCAGAAAGAACACTTGTGGACGCTGCTGAATTGAAGCAAAGCTTACTTAGTAGTCAACGCAGTTGGCTTAAGTTTAAAGAATCAAATTGTGATGCATTTTATGTACTCCAAAGTGGCGGTAGCCAACGCAACGAGGCGCGCATGGAGTGTGAGATTGAAATGACCAAAGCGCGAACTAATTACTTAAAAAGCTGGTATTGATGAATAGCGCTTGGCTATAGCTTTACTCGCCTTAGCCATTGCTACAACCTTAGCCTCTCTCTTAGACTGACTGAAACACTTATTTCCTGTCGAAGTGGCCGAAGTCTTTCATTCAAAACGTTGCCCTTAAGACCATCACATTTATCAATCTCAATTTAATTTTTCAAAGCGTGATTTAGCTACACTTGAGTAAACCAATTTAGCTTAATAAAAGCGTATACTGACGCCAATAATCGAGTAATCGCTGCTGGTAAGTTATAGCAGGCTTATAGATTAACCTATTAATAATAAAAGGAATGTGTTGTTAAATATGGCGTTTGTAATTAAAGAGACTAAATTGAGTGTAGCTGAAACCGATATTTTCAATGATGAAGCAGGTTATCGTGCATTTCCAACGGCTGAGTCAGTGACTTTTGACCGTGAAAAACTAATCCCTATTGGACTGTTATCATTCAATATGTTTGATGCAAACATTGACGATGAAGTGCTCATAGCACTACCTAATTTACAGGGGATCCCCGATGGCGATTATGGCCCTATCACCTATTCATATGTCGATGAGCAACAAGGCTGGTGCTTAGACGATGAGTACGCCAGTGATGATACGTTAGAAGAGCAAGACGAGTACTTAGACAACTATCAGCAAGCGCAAGATGAATTTGCTACCAATAAGTGTTTAATGCGTCGTGGCAAAAAGTCGCCATTAATCACTTTAGGCGGCCAACCTAGATTCGGTCAGAATTGGGCTTCATGTTTATATAATGAACTGGCAAAGAACCCAGAACTGGATCATTACTATGAAGTGACCTGCAGCCTTAATCATCCTGAATTTGAACATATGAGCACCCGCGATATCGTTTATGTGGATGAGAAAGACAATAAAGAATATACCTTCATAGGCAGCTTTAAAGATGAAGCTTACTTGGTTAGAGAAAGTGAGTACTTGGGCTTTGCCGGTGAGTTTATGGTGTTTTACCAGCCACAGTTAAAGAAAGTCATGCTCGTTGCTGAATACGATTAATTTGACGTTATTGCGGTTGATATAACAGGGGAGTTATTTTCTCTTGTAAACGTTGTGAGCAGCAAGCTCACAACGTTGTTTGGCGCAATCAAATACTTTAAGTTTTAATTGTGCACATTGGGAGGTTTACAAGTCACCAAGCGCTTCGAGCCACTCTTCCTCAGTCAGCTCTCTTGGGGGCTTTTTCTTACCAAAGTGTCTTATTGGTCGACCAATTAGTGGGTTGCCAACAAAAGCGTCAAAGCCGATATAGGTGATGTTTTTACTAATTAACACCTGAGTGATAGCGTTGTTAGCAAAGGCTTCATTGCCAATCTCGGTCAATGAGCTTGGCAGGATTAACTTGTTAATGGCGTTGTTAGCGAAGGCATAGTCCTCAATAATCGACACCGACTTACCGAGAGTGAGCTGCTCAATAGCGTTATCACGAAATGCACCTTCGACAATTTCAACCACAGAATCTGGGATATCAACGCTGGTAAGTGCGTTTTCAGCAAAGGCTGAGTAATCAATGCGAGTAACCGCGTTTGGGATGGCAATTTTTGTTAAGGCGTTACGTTGAAAGGCACCTTCGCCGATATAGGTGATAGTGTCCGGAAGAACCACGCTGATAAGCTGATTTGCTGGGACGGCATCTTCGTCAATGTCTTCTACGTCTGAAAAGGCGTAATCAGAGATCTCTGTAACAGCAATGCCCGCAAAATTGTCGGGGATGATAATGTGCTGATACTTGCCCTTATAGGCATCAATGCTGCCTTGCTCTTTATCGAAAGATACATCTTTTAATGTGAGTATATGCGGTTGGCTCACGATCAATTCTCCCTTTGTTGGTGCCTTAGGCTCAGTTATATCAGTGATCTCAGTTATTTGAGCTGAGCTTTCTGTAACAGAAAGCCCAAGCAACATGGCGACTGCAGCGCCAATTAATAGCCGAGATAAGCTAACGATCAATCTTCCATCCAATCTAAATTTGGCAATGCGTCTAAATGCTGGTTGTAGCGCTGTTCATTGAACGAAGCACCGTTTAGCATCACATCGCTCACTTCAATGGCTAAGGCGCAAGCCATCCATTGAATAGCTTCCTCACGGGGAGTCCCTGTCATGACCAAGCGCATCAAGGTCTCTTTAACCTTTTTCGGCTCGCCGTCTGCGATCTGATTTTCGACTGTTTCAATCAGGGTTTCTTCAGTCATGTAGCTGTCTTGCTCGTTTTCCATTATTACCACTCAGTTATGTGCTTAGCGCTATTATGCCGCATGCTGATTGTTAGCAGTAGCTTTGAGGTCAAACTTTACCGGCAAGGCGGGCTGATTTTTAATGGCAGGCAGTAATATGCGCTGCCATTAGCTGAAGCTGTTACACAGCAATGCAGTTAAAAGCTAGGCTACCAAAGGCCTTTGGCTTTCACTCTGCTTGCGCGTTCAAGTTGGGTGGCTAAGCTTGGCGCTAAAGTCGTATCTTGGCTATTGCCTTGTTGATGACCCAATCCCTGATTAACTTGGTTTGATAGGCTGGTTATCTGCGCCATTAACTGCTGTTGCCCTTGTTGCAACTGATTAAGCTGAGCGGTTAGCTCTAAATCGGTTTGACTTGTTTGCGCTTCAGACTGGTGATTTAGCATACTGCTTAGCTGCTCTTGTCCTTGCTGCACAAGTTGCTGTAGCTGTTGTAGTTGCAGCTCAATAGCGTTTAAGTTACTGGTGCTTTGCTTTATATCGCTAGGCGCTGTTGCTGGTACATCTGTTGTCTGCTTTATCTCGGCAAGCATGTCAGTAAGCTTGCTCCACTGCTGCTCAGATAAGCCTGTTTCTGCTGGTGGCGCTAAAGCTAGGCCGGCAGAGCTGAATAGGTTGGTTAGTGTTCGCTCACTAACGCTGTCGGGCAGCAGCATTTGGGTTAACATAGTAGGCAGCTGCGGCGCTAGCTCATACAAAAAAAGCCCAGACAAGTACAAGTCGCGGTGAAATTGAATTCGCCGTTGCAGCACAATATCAGAGGCATCATTGCGAGACTTTTCTTTTTGCTGCCAACGTCTAAGGCACTCAATGGCATAACCGTGAGAATCATAGAATTCAGGTTCGAGTCCCACATTAAATCTAATACGCATAAATAACCTTAAACAGCTTCGGCTTGTGTATCGGCAGCGTGGTAGCAGCAAATCTCTCTTGATAGTGCTTCTTGAGGCGCTTTTATCATCACGATTTTGTCGCCCAATGATGGGTAAGCATTACGAATGGCGGTTTCAATGAGCATGGCGCCACCGCCAACTAAATAGATGCGGTTTGGATTACGCATAAAGGTTTTAGCTTCATAAGCAACCGCCGCGCCCAGCTCGGTAATTTTGTCTTCGATTCGCTCAAGAACCCAATCGACTTTGCTGATATCGTTAATGACTTCTTCGACAAATTCACGATTATGACGGCGCTTAATCAGCTCGTTAGCCACTAAGTAACTTGCGTCGCTATCGGCGGCAGATAAGGCTTTTCTGGCAGCGTTAGTCACCATAGATACCCCAATTTCAGCATTGCCATAAACCGCCGACACATCGTCGAACTCACCAATAATCACGCCCATATCTAAGGTGGTTCCGCCACAGTCGATAACTAAAGACTTGGTAAACTCATTCACACCAGAGTCCATCAAGGTGGTCAGTACTGCAGGTAAGCTCTCTGGTAGTACTTCTACATCAACAATCGTAAACAGCTCGCCTTTATTAAGGCTGATTTCGCGCATTAAGTTAGCTTTTTTACGGGCGATGTTTTCTTCGTTCTTTTGGCAATCGTCAGCGCGGTAATATTCAGTGATAGGCAGGGTGACTAAGATACTTACCGGCCCAGGCTTGACGCCAGTTTGCAATAAAGCATGATGCACAGATAGCAGGTTTAAATCGTCATATTGAAAGGCGACATGAGTCGTGGATAAGGCCTTATCGGAGGTGGCATCATAAGTATATTTTGTGGAGGCAACTTGGTAGTTAAATACCTTACGATCATTTAATAAAGCGGCGCTTTTCCAGTCTTTGCGAAAAGAGTTGGGTGAAGTCACACTGCGCACTTCGCCGTTGTCAATCCAGCTGATTTTTACGTTAGTAGAACCATCATCAATGGCAAATTTTGTCATGCTAGCTTGCATTTCAGATCCTTAAAAAGAAACCCAGTTTTGCAAACTAATGCGACCGCAGCGGCCAACAACTTAAATTGATTTAAGCTTATTTTTGTCTCTGCCGTGCAATCGCTTAAATAGTGACAGTTAAGCGCAAAATGCAATCAAACTCGCAAGGTTTTTGCTTAGTTCCCATCAGCTGCACTCACCAGTTTCCAGTTCGGTAGTTTTTGCGCTAAATCGACGGCAATTTTGGCTTTATCACCACGAATAACAATATACGGCGTGTTTAAAAATACATTTTGGGCAATGGTTTGTAATTGCGCTGGGGTAAGTGCATCGAGTCGTTGATTTTGCGCTTGCAGTTGCTTGATATTCTTGCCACGAATAAGTTGTTTAATTGTGTCGGCTTCAATGGCGTAGTGGCTGGCTTGGCGCAATATTTTTTGGCTGTTGAGGTAGGTTTTTAATGCACTCAGTTCAGCATCTGATGCGCTTGACTCCGTGGCGAGCTCTAGGTGATCAAGCACGCCAGTAATAAAGGCGCCTGTATGCTCAAGCTTAGTGCTGCCATAAAACTTAAGTGTGCGCGATAGTGGGTTATCAAAGCAGCGACCATAAATACCATAGGTTAAACCACGGACTTCACGTAAATCGTAATATAAACGGCCTGAAAAGCTGCGCCCAAGCCAGCTTGCGAGTATTTGGCAATCTTGGCTCGCGTCATTTTGCAAGCTGGCATCTAACGGGTAGCCTATACGAACTTGGGTCTGCACACTGCCTGGGGCATCAATTATGACAATGGTTTTCTCAGTATTACTGGCGCTGACCATGCTCTTTGCGGTTGTTGATGTTGCCATAGTCGCAGGCTGAGCGCCTTGCTCTGTAAAGGTGCTAGCAGCTTGACGCCAGCTGGCGATAAATTGCTTATCTTGGCTTAAACTCTGGTTGGTCAGTAGCGCCCACTGTGATTGGTTAATAATTTGCTGTTTAATCTGATTGAGTTTGGCTAAATCTAGCGTATCTGCCAGAGATTCATCATTGAGGGCTTGGTTATAGATATGCTGCTCGCCAAGAATAATCTTCGCCCACAACTCATCAATTTCAGCACCGCTATAGGCATTAATATGCTTGCCTAGCTTAAGCTGACGACGAACATTGGCTATATCAAGTTGGCTAAAGCTATCTGGCCGCCAAAATTGCATCAATAACTCACTTGCCTGCACAGCACTATCTGGGCAGTCGATACTTAGGCTAACACTGTGCATGCTCGCACTAACACGTAAATTTTCGCTGCAGGCAAGCGTTGATTGCTGGGCTAGCAATAGGGCTTTGTCTCTAAAAGCTTGTACTAATACATCTATATTCGCCATAGGCTGTTGGCTATAAGCCACTAGAACCATGTGATTGAGTGCTGATGTTCTGTCTTCAACTGGATACAGCGTTAAGTTTGCGCTTAACTGGGTTGCCGATGCGTGTGCTAACAATAATTGTTCGGCAGTAGGTTGAACCAATTGTGGAATGCTTGGCGCACCTTGTAGTGGCTTGAATTCAGGTAAGCTCGGCTCTGCAATTGGCGTAAATACTATTTGGGTTTGCTGACAGCCAACAAGGCTAACAAGCATGCTAAGTAAAAGCCCACCAACTAAGCGATATCTCATGGGGCTGTTGCAGCTTAGTAGCCTAGCATTGGCCGTGAGTTTTAAGATGGCTGGCATTACATTACGCTCTCTTCAAGGCTATCTGATAGATCTTTAGGCAAGAACTCTAAAATCGATTTTGTGGCGCGAATATACCAAGGTGGCAATAGGTCAAGGCGCACAGTTTTACCGACAAAATATTGTTGGCTAACCCGCTGTAAGTCGGCAGCTGTTACCGCGTTAATCCGCTGCCAAGGGCCTGTTAATGGTTGCATCTTATCGCGAGCTTCGCTGGCCGACAGGTATCGTGATAACGCCGAGGGCGAATCTAGTCGTGCTAAAGCTTGGTTAAGCCAGATCTGTTTAAGTTGGCAAACTTGCTGCTCGGTTATTTCACCATTGGCGACATGAGCAATTAAGGCCTCAGTATTTGCTGTTAATTTATCAAGTGACGTACGCGCTCGTGGTACTAACAGTAAATTAGTCACGCCATGGTGAGTCATTGTCAGTGGAATGGAGTAACTCAACAGTTGCTCAGGATCGTTAAGGCTTGTGGCCCTTAGCAAGCTGCTTTTGTTTTGAAACAGATAGGCCTCAAGTAAAGTTAGTGCAGCAGCATCGGCAGAGCCTGTGCCAGCGGTGTGCCAAGCCAGTAAAACAGCAGGCCACGGCCCGCGTTCATCAATAATCTCACCGTGTACTGGTTTTGCTTCAATTTCGAGATCATTAAGTTGGCTAAGCTTGCTGTTTGGCGCTTGCCAGTCGCCAAACTGGTTATCAATCCATGTTTGAGTTTGTGGTGGAATATCCCCCACCAAGCTCAGCTGCATTGCATCAGGGCGGTAATAACGTTGATGAAAGGCATTTAAACTCTCTGGGGTTGCTGCTTTTACATCGGTCACGCTGCCGATAACTGCGTGACCGTATGGAGTACCTTCAACTTGCGCCAGTAAAAATTCCATTGCTTTACGCACGTAGGGCTGATTATCAATGGTGGTGGCCATCTCTTCGAGTACTGCGCCTTGCTGATTGCTTACCGTAGTTTGATTCAGCATCGGGTAGCGAAAGCGATCAGCTTCAAGCCATAAACTTAGTTCGAGCGCTTGTGAGGGAATGGTCAGGTAGTAGTTGGTGAAATCAAAAAAAGTACTGGCATTAAACTGGCCACTTAAGGCGCTCATGGTTTGGCTGTAGCTGTCGCCCGGAGCATGCTGACTACCTTTAAAAAGCATATGCTCAAACAGGTGGGCGTAGCCGGTTTGACCTTTGGTTTCATTACGTGAGCCCACATCAAACTGGCTGGCGATTGATACGGCTTGGGTATTTTCCAGTGCTAAGGTACGCACTTGCAGGCCGTTATCGAGTTGCCGATATTCAATTTGCTGTTCAATATCGTAAAGCGGCTGCGCCAGCGAAGCGAGGGTACAGCTCATTGGCTTATCTGCATCCTTTGCGCTGACAGGCAAAGAGGCGGCGTATAACACAAGCATGCAGCAGATCATTAGTCGCATCAATTTAGTCTCAATTCCTTTTTTAACAGCTTGTTCGTATTAACCAACAACCTCAGTTATATCAGCTTAATCGGCGCTATTCCACAGCCACTCGTTGGCTATCTATTTTTGTTATTCACCTGATGATGCAGAGTCCACAGCTAATGACTGGTAACAATAATTAGCGAGTGCGCAATGTAACGCTTTTGATGTTTAGCCTTTTAATATCATGCGTTTATTGCCAGGTTTAATGTTCTTAATAGCTTTTAATAAGCTTTAATACCTAGGAGCAAAGTTTAAATGGGATAATCACTTAGCCAAGTTATTTCTACTATCAAGGAAGGGCAGTATGGGATTATTAAAACAGCGAATATTTAAGTCTAAATTAGGTGTGTTGCTAGCTTTTACAGCCCTAGTTTATTTAGGGTTTAACATCACAGCTTACGCAAGCATTCCTTCTAATCCAAATTGGCAATCTATATATCGTTGTGCAACCGATGGCCCTAGAGGCCAATGGACTCTAGTTGCTGAGCTACAAAACAGCTAAGTATCAGTTAATACACCAATAGGAGGAGTAGTTTCTACAATTATGCCACTTGGAGGACAATGGAACTTTTATTGCAACCGTGATTATGATTACCCCAGTGCTTCAATAACATCTGGGCAATGGTTAATAGGTTTTCCCACAACATTTGCCCCAGCTTGGTCGGGTGATCCTAGTGTGTGCTTACTTCCAGAGCTTAACGGTTCGGGCATGGGGGTGAGATTTTTTAATGAGTCTGGTGGCACTGTACCTTGTGGCAATGGAGCGCACCTGCCACCTAATCGTCTAATTACTATCGCAAATGGTAGTATTACCAACAAAACTTATTCTGGTGTGTTTGCTGAGATAGTTCGAGTGGGCACTATACCCGCAGGAACCTATACTCTGCCTGTTTTTAATATATATGTTAGAGGTAAGGAGAAGCTGCAATATAACGGAAGTAATACCCTTTGGGATTTGGAATTTGTCCATGCCACCTTTGAGGCGGCAAGTTGCTTTATGGCTGGGCATAATCAGACCATTGATTTTGGAGAGCGGGCTAGAGGCGCAGAGGTGTACACTAAGCCTTTTGATATTTGGTTGGTGGGCTGTGATGGTCAAGAGCTTATTGATTTTAAGGCTAGCGCTAAGCTGAGTTTTGCCTCGTCTAGAATCAATATGTTTGGTACAGAGTTAGCTAATTGCGATGACACTGATTGCGCTGATGGTGCTTACATCACTTTTACCGATCTTGAAGGTGATAATGTGAACTTACATGGCGGTTATAATTTTAATGCACAGATTAATGGCATACCCAACCGAATTAGCTTTAACGCTCATTTGCACACAGAAAACACTACAGCAGGAAAAATAGACACCAGTTTAACCCTTGTAGTTGAATACCTTTAATATAAAATTTGCTAGTTAATAGAGATTTGTTTTTTAGTGGGCAACGGCCTTACTTATAAAAAATATTAATAATGTTTATAAGTAGGGCTAATAAATATTTAAATATGGTTAGTTTAATTTAAGCTGAATTCATTTCTATTGCTGTAGTAGTCTTGATTAAATAGGCCAACTTTACTGGCAACATCTGTCAGTTTTCCTTTAATAACTAAATCACTAGGAGATAGTGCAATAGTCACATCTTTTCCATTTACAGTAATATCCAAAGCGGTAAGCCAATTGAACTTCTCGGCATGTAAGCTTTCAGGAATTGTTTTATAGTCAATGTTATATAAAACATAGTGCTTATCAGATATTTTAATAGAGTTACCTTTAATGGTATCAAGTGTGCCCACGCGGTTTGTTGATATCGCGAAAAAACGGTTCTTATCGAAGACCCATTTTACTTTATAGTTATCAAATTCAACTATGGCAGTGGTTTCAGTCGACATTGTTCTATACACAATAGGAGCGAGCAACAACACGATAAGCGCTAGCTGAAACCAGAATATTTTCTTCAATAGAGTCATAGTTTAAAATACAGTTTTATGAGATTAATGATCACTATTAACAAGCCTATGTTGACAAGTAATAGAGGCAGCCTTTCACGGTATATAGTGAGAATAGACTGTTTATTAACTTCGTTTTTTGTTTGTTTATTCAGTGGCTTTTCTGCTTGAATATTGGCTGTTGCATCATTTAATGTAAATACTATCTGTTCAGAAAGTTTGTAACCAAATCCTCGAATAGCGTCGATTGGGTTCGGTCCGCCTACTTCTTTAGTCAGCTTGCGTATGTTGTTTATGGCTACATTTAGCGATGTGCCAGTGACAACCCTTCCTTGCCAAGCGACAGCTAACAAGGCTTCTCGACTACAGCCAGCATTCTCTTCAATCAATGATTCAAGTATTTTAGCTTCAGAAAGTGACAGTAGATTTACGCTACTTTCTTTTGTTAATTCATTGGTTAATTTTCTTGTTTGCTTGTTGAAAATCACTTTGGTTAACATAATTGTAGCTACATATGTTGGTTTGGCGCGACATTCTAGTGCTTTGAGCTTTATCAGGCAAGTTTCTGTATTAAATTTCAACATCTAGCGAGCGGATGTAGTTCTATTTTTACGTTAAACGTTATGATTTTTTTGATCTATTTTAATTTTAATTGATGTTTATGATGCAACAGAGATAGTAAGTTAATTAATGCGTTTATATGACTTTATTGTCTTATAGCGACTCATTGTCGTTTTTATAAAATTCTTTGTATTTTTATTTGGAAGGGAAATGGAACCCAGGATATATCAGGATATATAACAGATAACACTTATTACCTTGTTAATGTTTTATTAAAAATGAGTAGTTTAAATTAATTTGAGTGTAAAATTTAGGCGATGAAATGTTTAGGTAAGAGATTAATATATTTTGTTTTTTCTATTTCATACTGAGACAGGTTCCTACTCGTATTATTTTGTTTGGTTGTTGTTAAATTTAATAATAAGTATTCATTTAAGGTTTTGTTGCCTCCCCCCTATAGTACTTAACTAAGAGGGATGTTAGTTACAATATTTGAAGGGAGGCTCATAGTGTTGAATAAAAATACGCAACAAATTATCCAAGTAAATGGAGGATTAGCTTGTGGCTATCTGTACGAACGCTTCTCTAAGTTGCCACCGAGCGATCATATACAGCACAAATTGAATGATACTGGGTTTAAGCTTGAGCCTATTGTGAATCGAAAGCGTAAGGTAATAGGTTTTGAGGTATTAATAGATCGCAGCCAGCATAAGCAGAAACCTGAAGAAACAAGTGAATATTTGGTTTCTAGTAGTTGGTCATTTTCTGCAGGGTTAGTTAAGCGACAATTAGACTTTATTCGAGAAAGGTATAAGCAAATCGATACCCAGTCTGTTTTTGTTAACCTTGAGCGTAACAATCTGTGTGATATGACTCTGTTGAATGAGATATGTGATACTAACAGGTTTTTATCTAACCATAATATTCAACTCGTTATGGAAATTACCGAAAGAAATCATTGTTATTCATGCCCTGAAGTGATGAAAGGCTTGCTATTTTTGAAGCACAATAATGTGCTTATGGCCGCAGATGATTATATTTGGTGGCAAGATGATTTTCGACGTAACGAAGTGGCCGCAGGAATATACGGCATTATTAAGATTGAAAATCCTGTTCAATGGATAAAACATGATATTAATTATTGCGTAGACTCTCGCTTAGAAGTGTTTAGAGCGACTGTAGAGAGTATGCTTGAAAATCGAAATTTAAAATTAATTATTGAGAGAATTGAAAACGAAGAAGAGTTTGTATTATTGAGTAGTCTTCCCATCTCAGGTTTCCAAGGGTACTTATTTGGTCAATCTAACTTAGAGTAGGTCGCTAAGGTGGAAACTATGATGAAAGATAGCGATATAAATCAACAGCGAAAGACAATCATTGAAGATTACATTCATGCCTATAACAGTTTAGATCCGGAGAGAATGCTCGAGCATCTACATGATGAAATTGTGTACACTAATAGTTTTTTAGATAGCATAGATACCCATGCACTTGGTAAGGCTGCTTTTAAAAGCCAAGCAGAATCTATTATTTGTGACTTTGTTGCGAGGCGAATGACGATTGTAGCTTGGACATTTTCATCATCTAAAGTGATTGTTGATATAGAGTATGACGTTATATTGAACTCTGTTGATACTCCAGCTTTAGATGAGCAGTTCATTGATATGAAAGGCTTTATTGAATTTTGGTTTAGAGGTGGGAAGATTGCCTATATCAATAGTTTTGTTTAGCAAACTACTTTTGAAGTAATGAAAAGAGGAAATGATACACAGCCAGTTGGTTAACATTTACAAAATTCAGTAATACCAAATCAGTAATATTAAGAAAGGACTCTTTATTATGATGAAAAGAATTTGGTTTTGTATTCCACTCATATTACTTGCAAGTTGTGCCTCGCTGTTTAAGCAATCTCCCGCAGAAAAATTGTCTGGTTACACATATATACCCGTAGACCCATTGTCTGTTACAACAAACCCTGAAAACTCCTGTACTAGTCCGAACCCGTTCTCGGTAGCTGAAAGTGTCGATACTGCCAATGTTTCATCAAAGGCCTTGTTGGCATCATTGCCTGATAACGCCGTAAGAACAACGGTTGAAACTTTCTACTTAGATGGGTCGGTAACTTATGGCCCTGCAAAAATTAGCGCAAAGGCAGACTCTTACCGTATGACGGTTGATTATATTAATGCCGATACGACTAATGTTGATATTTGGATTAAGCGAGAAGCACAGGTTTACGCCACTGGGCAAAGAAAGGCCATCAATCTTTTTTTGCCAGTACATGACAAATATAGTGAATATCTGATCGGTTCAGACGTATATACAGTGACCAGTGAAAACCCCCACTCTATTGACTACCAATATTTTAGTTTACCGGTATATGTAGGGATCGGATTAAGAGCGACTGCAGATATCAATGGGGTAGACAGTGGGGCGAACATTTCAGGATTAGGCGCAATAGGTGTAAGTGCCGAGTCTAAAGATCTAAAAGGATCATTAACAGTGCAAACATTAGGTGTAAATGGTCAGGCTATTGCTGCAGCTTTACCTATACAGAGTGAGTTGAATCGAACAACCGCCCAAAATGCTATTACCTCGGTAGCCTCAATTAAAGCCTTGCTGTATGAAGAAGGCACGATCGTACAACCAAGGGTTGTAGGGATCTATCTTCCTTTTCCTGGAGGAAAAGCACTAATCAATAGCGTTATTTCAGAAATATCTCGTGCAAAGGTGGTTTGGAAGCGTCCTTGTGTTGTTATTGAGTAAATTGGATGTGCTGTAGAAAGTTAGATGAAGTCGTCTGTGAATGTGACTTTTTGAGGCTTTAAAAGTGATAGCTTTGAAAGCTGTATACTGACCTTATCTTCAATAACAGTAATATGATCCTGCAATACACTTAGGCCAGTTTGGCTTTTAGTGAAAGAAAGCTGAGATTTAGCAAAGGTGATGCTTGCCGATGAAGTGAAGCGGCACTTTAAGCCGCATTTCATAAGGTTAAGGGCGGAGCTTATTTACGTTATCAGCGATGAAATTTATGCCTTATAGGGGTTGTCTTATATAGTCTGGATTGTTAGTTCAGCTTTTATAGAAAAAAACGACCAACATAAATATGATCACCACAAGGGTTGCAATATAAAGCTGTATTTTTAGTCCATCGTCATCATTTTTAAGCCTATCAGCATAAGTTCTAGATTTATGACAACCATGAATAATGGTACAATTGGTGATCTTATCACATTGAGTTTTAGTGATGGGGCAAACGCCCTCACTTATCTCTAATGTCTTATTATCAATCTCATTGTATTCTACTTCAATTTTGTCATCTGTCGTTTGCTCATTTTCTATATACTGTATTTTATCTGAGAGCTCTATTGAATAACCAATAGAAGGTATGGTGTGAATATTTAAGTAAGGGTCGACTTTTTTTAGCTTCTCTCTTAGAGAACGAATAACAACATTAAGTGAGCTACCTGTTACGTAGCGACCAGGCCACCCTGCTTCAATTAATGAGTTTCGGCGGATAGGGAAACCATGGTTATTAAGTAATATTTTTACGATAAGGTACTCAGAACGAGAAAGTTTGATTTCTCCCTCTTTTTTTATAGTCGCATTATCGACATTAATATCCTCAATAATTAACATCATGGAAGAATCAATAATTTTAAGTTGTAGATTGGAGCTGTAAGACATATTAATAGTGCGTCCTTAATAAAGGTCTCTTTGTCGCTATAACACGTGATAGTTAGGTAGAGGGCTCTGTAGACGTACATAACGACTTTTGTTGCATATAGTGTTATAGTCTTGCGGTTTTTTGACAACGTAAAGTTTATTAATTGTGATTAATAAGTTGCCAATATTGGGTTATATTTATTAATAATATAATTAATAGCAAAGTCTTTGTTTTGTAAGTTGTTGCTTGATTTGTGTTTTTTTTTGTATTTGGGCGAATGCGAGTGTAGGCGTGTCCGTTTGTTAGTTATCTGTTTAAAAAGGGGGACGATACTAATAATTTAGCATATACCTCCACTACTTCCTGTTTATTGCCAGCTTTATCCTTGTGGTTTTACATTTTTTTAGATGCTTTTACATCAAATTGTATACCTCTTGAACGCTTCAGGGGGTGTTCTTCAGCTTTATCCGCCTGTTTTTATATGAATTACTTATTGCTAAACCGGTTTGTTTGCCTCTGTTTTATTATTTGGGTGTTTTATTTGTTAAGTATTTTAATCGTGGTAAGTGTTTCTTTAATCTGAAATGATTTTTTGTTAATTCATAACTGTTAATTTGATGTGGGATTTGAGTTGGCTACACAATAAGGCGTACAAAATTTGGTTTGTTAACTTTGGTTTTCTATTTGGTTCTTACTAACTTGCTTTTAAAGGCTTGAGAATACATCTCTCTTTAGTCGTACTGATATTTAGGTGAGGTAAGTTTAGTAGAAATGATTCAGTAGAATGCATTTTTATAAGCAGGAATATTAATTCAGCTTGTGAAAATGAAAATAAGTAGCAGTAAATCAAAATTTTGTACGTGCTAACCCAACACACATTGATGCCGTATATGTTTACTTTTTTTTGGTAAACAAAAAAGAGGAACAACGGCAAATAAAAAGGATTTCATAATGAAACTAAAACAACTAATTGTAAGTTTATCTCTGGCCTCTACATGTTTATTGAGCGCTAACGCTTCGGCTAATTCTGGAACGATTCACTTTGCGGGCTCTATTACAAATACTACTTGTGACATCCAAATTGCTACAAATGGTGTAGTGTCATCTGATGGGATTGTTTATGTCGGTGATTATCTTAAGACAGATGTCGATTCTTATCTAGCAGGTTCTGCGGGGCCTTTTGGTGCTGCAGATACAACGGATCAGGGGCCACTAGATGTTTCGTTGATTCCAGATCCAGCTACTTGTTCTCCAGCCCTCGCAGCAACAGATCATTTTCTTTCAGGTGCTGATGTTACTTTAAGCGCTATGTACACAGATGCTGTTAACTCAAATGTTATCACTGACGGTAATACAGTTAATACGAATGTTGGTGTTCAGATTTTACTTGCTAATGGTGACGCCGTTTTGAATCAAGGCACTATCTCTCTTTTAGAAGGAGCTAACTTTGATGACGACACTGGCGAAGTAAAATTTATTGTTCAGCCATATGCTGTTGCAGCAACTGTAAACCCAGGTCCTATCAAAGGAACTGCGAATTTTATTGTGGCGTACAAGTAGGTCAAATTAAATCAGTATCTGTGTTTAATACAGATACTGATTATTTGAAAGGTAGTCAGGATGATTAAACTCTCTTCTACAATAATATGCGTGTTGGCGTTGCTTGGATATGGCTTTGCCATAGAGGAAGCCTATTCTGCAGAGCTGCGTGATGATTTAGAGTTAGATCGTGAAATTGAGTACGAACAAGAGGTGGAGTACGAACAGGAAGCTGAGTTTAATACTACGTTTATATTTGGTAGCGATAACGGGGTTGACCTTAAAGAGGTGCTAAAGCCGCTGACTGGGATATATGCGGTGCAGCTAAATAATGAGTCGTTGGGGAGTTATTATCTTGTAGAAGAAAGTGGCAAATTGATGTTACCCACAGAGTTGACTGCTAAGTTTGCTTTAAGGGTTAAAAGTAAGCTGCTTGATGAACTGAGCAAAGGTGTTACTCCTGGTTACAGCGGTAGTTTGTACAATGTGCAAATGAGTAAACGAGGCGGTTTGTTATCACTTTGGGCAAATGAGCGTTATTTAGTTGAAAGTGCCGAAACCAACTTGCCGTTTAATACGGGTTTACCTGCTTTAAGAATGATGTATAACGCTAAAGTGGTGGGGTATAACCGTGACGGTGATGTTGAACATACTGCGCCATTCAATGGCAAGTTAATGTGGACGTTTGGGGATGATTACTTAATTAATGCCAGCATGTATTCCAGTGATCTATTTGACGAAAGTGTTAAGTTTGATCAGTTTTCTCTATCAAAGGTCTTACCCGGATTAGAATCTGAGCTTACCGCTGGTCAGCTCAACTTAAATGGGCAATATATTGAAGGTTTTGCCTTTAAAGGTGCCTCATTAAAGAGTGTTGATGGCTTAAAATCTCGACAACAACGCTATTATACTCCGCACATTAATGGGGTGGCGAATACCAATGCCACAGTTTATGTGTATCAAGGTGAAAGACTGTTGCAGACAAAGTCTGTTGCTGCCGGTCCATTTACTATTGATAACCTATCAGGTTTATCGAACCAAAGATTACGTATCGTGGTGCAAGAGCAAGACGGTACAGAGCAAATCAGTTATTTTGAAAATACCTTTGTACCAGGCCTATTAACCCCTGACGCTTATGATTATCAGATTAATTTGGGTATGTATGAGCCTCGTTCGGGCGTTAAAGACATTGACGCCTATTTTTTGCAAGCCGACTACGCTCAAGGTTTTACATGGGGTACACCATCAGTCGGAGCGCTGATTGCTGAAGATTATGCCAGTACCACAATAGGCTCGGCATTTTCCCTAGGTCAATTTGGTGCATTGGGAGCCAATATTTCGAGCTCTCTGTTTCAGAGCGACGAAAGCGGCTCAGAGTTAGGCCATAGTGTTAGTGTGACCTATTCAAAATACGTTAACCAAATGGCTAACTTGCAGTTGGCGGGTTATCGCTACTCTACTGAAAACTATTTCAGTTTCTCAGAGGCGATGGAACACAAAGCCTATAATAATTATCGCGGCCAAAAAATTAAAAACCGCTATTTGGCCTCTTTTACTACTCGACTCCCTTATTTAGATAACAGTTTGTCGCTTAGCTTTAATAGCGATGAGTATTGGCATTCAAGTGAAAGAACGACCAATTATACTTTAGGTTATGGGGGGGATTTGTGGGGGATGAATTATTCGATCAGTGCATCGCGAACATTTAACCCTTCGGGTAGGGCCAATACCAATATTTTCCTTTCGATTAATATGCTGTTAAGTGATGTTTTTGATAAAGGTAGTGGCACTGCGTCTGCGCGGTACGATTCAAATGGTTCTCAAGAGAACGTCGGTGTTGGCTTTTCTCGCTCATTTGATCGCTTAAGTTATAGCGCTTCGGCAACTCATCAATTAGGCAGCGAGCAGCAGAATATTTCGGCAAGTGCTTTTTATACAGGCCGTTATGCGCAAAGCTATCTTTCAGGCTTTTATTCACCTGATATGAATTCATGGAGTGGTGGGCTTTCTGGCACCATAGTTAATGACGGTGAGAGTTTCGTGCTGGGTGCTAATATGGCGAGAACGCAAGCACTAGTAAAGGTTACTGGCGCATTAGGTGATGATGTTGAAATTAATGGCGTCACAGTTGATGGCAATGGCAAAGCGATTGTTCCCTTGAACGGTAACTTTCAACCTCAGTCGTTGACGTTTATGCCTGCGGCGGGAGCACAAGCGCAAGGGAAGGGGCGGATTGAGTTAAGTCAGCAAACGGCCCGACTTCGTCCGTTAAGTGCTCGTTTATCTGGTGTTGAGCTCGAAGCTAATCGGATTTTATATTTAAAGGCAACCTTGTACGGGCAAAACCAAGAAACACTTGGTTTTGGTTCACACTTTGAATATGAAGGAGCTGAGTATTATGTGGGGGCTTATGGCGATATTTTCTTACCGATAAAGCTCATTGATATAGATAGTCATTCTGTTGTGAGTTTTTCTAATAATAGTTGCCACTACAAATTTACTTTTAAACCAGAAGTTGAAGATTTTTTAGCTGGATTTGTTGATGCCGGAGAGTTGTTATGTGTTGTAAATTGAAATCATTATTGATTTTTTTTAGTGTTTTTTTATTGTTATTTGCGGAGCAAGCCCATGCTGGATTTACTTTGGGGGGGACGCGTTTAATCGTTACGCCCCAAGATACTCAAATGATAAAAGTTACCAACCACGGTGACACTGCTTATGCTATGCAGGCGTGGGCTGAAACTCAAAGTGGAGATAATCCTGGGCATGCTTTGGTTATTTCTCCCTCATTCGCTAAGTTAGCTGGCGATAGTAGTCTTAATCTTAAGGTGATGAGTTTATCTGGTGGCGGTGACATGGAGCAATTGTATTACTTGAATGTGCAAGAGATCCCGCCGAAGGCTAAAAAGGGGGCTAATGCTATTGAAGCTAATCAAGTTGCTTTTGCTATTCGTACAAAAATTAAGGTGTTTGTGCGGCCAGACTCTATTGCAGAGGAACGCCGCCATGCTGAAAAAGCGGTAACTGTTTCACTATCGGAGGATGGCAAGCAGCTGCATATTAATAATCCAACGCCTTTTTACTTTACTATTGATACCGCATCATTGGGTGGCAATATGTTACCAGTGTCAAAAACTGGTTTGGTCCCACCAATGGCAAAAGAAGCTATTGATATTGGCGCTAACGCACTGGTAAATGAAGAGGTTGAAATTAACTTTATTGATGATTACGGCGCTAATCGATTGTATCGCTATTCTATCCAGTAACAGGTCTATTAGAAGGGTTACAGGCAATAAAAAAACGTGGGTTTTACTCACGTTTTTTTTATCCACCGCAAAACTTATATAAGGACTCTTTATTAATGTGTTTTCTGCTGTAAACCTCGTTTTGGGGAGGCGCGAAGTAATATTAATCTGCGACTCAACACTAACACTAACACTAGCATTGCATGCTCTCTACGCCGACTATGATATTTTCAGTATCTGGTTAAATATAACCAGAAAAATTGATAGAAAACAGTTTATTAGTCATACATATTATTAGTCGTGAACAAACATAGCTAACAAACTCCACATCGCTTCGTAATAACTCACTCAACAAATCAAGATTTAATCATTTTAGCTTTTTAGAGAACGCTATTATTTTGGTGCGTCTAATCTTAAATTATGCTCAATTTCTTAGTTTTTTGTTTTTAAAGATATCTTTAGCCCCGTATTAAAACTGTTAATAACATTTCATTTTTATTATGTGTTTTGTCAGATGTAAGCTTGATTTCAAGTTGAGACTTAACAGTTGTTTAGCTTTATTTAAAAGGGGCCACTAAAAAGAGGCCTAGGGACAGCATATGGGAAATATGGGAATGATGAAATGGATTTGGTTCTTTTTGAAGGTGGGAGTTTTATTGATCGTTTATGTCGTGAATGCTAACGCAAGAGTAACGGGAGGACCGTATCGTTGCAGTGATGCAGGCCAAGACGCACACGTACAAGTGACAAAAAGCGACTTTTTACTATCTGATTTACCGCCCGTAGGTGGGGTTTTAACAACAATTACGACATCAACTTTATCCGCTACTTGTGTAGATACTGGTGGTAATTATAAGTATTACATGACCACGGCGCATTATGCGACTGTTGCTCCGGGAGGGGATCCTACAGTCTGTGTTATTCCTGAGTTCCCGGGAGTGGGTATGCGTGTATATAACCCTAATGGTAAACCTCTTCCTTGTGGGCAGAGCGTACCAGGCAGTTATACTAAACCGAGCACTAACACTGATCTACTCATTAAAGATCTTTATCGGTATTTTACCTCTTGGTCAGTCAGTTATGGTGACCAACCACTTGCTGATTTGGTGGTAATTGGAGAAATTAATCCAGGTACTTATTGGATTGAACGAGCGCAGAACCTGGCGGCGTTTGGTAAATATAGTGATGGTTCATCCCGTTGGACGGCTCATGAACAGGCTGGTTACAAGCGCATTATTGATAGTGGTTGGGTATTTAAGGTGTCTGAAGGCTCCTGTAGTTTAAGACCGCTAAATGAAACCTTTGATTTAGGCCTATTAGAAAAGGAAGATAATGCGGCAATACAGCCATTTAGCATTTACCTTGATGGCTGCCCTAACAAAGAAGATGTTGAAGAGTTTAAAACTAAAGCGACGTTAAGCTTTATTCCTAATAATGCTGAAGTAACTCTGGATGGACGTATTGGTAATTGTGACAGAGAGGAGTGTGCTGAAAATGTGTTTATTAGGCTTAAAGATTGGCAAGGTAACTCTATTATTGCTGGAGAAGGTGCAGGCAGCGATTATGCGTTAAGCAATCAAGACTTTGTTAATCCAATGATCCCGTTTGAGTTTCAGTTTGATGCATTTATAGATACAGAGGCCGCGACAGGAGGTATCATTGATGTCAGTATTACCATATTGCTCAAGATAAAATAGCATTGGGTGTTGAGCCCACTATAGGATAGATGCAGCTCTTGGCAAGAGGCTGAATAAAAAATATAGGGTAACCATGTTTTTACTCTTGAAAACACCAAGAATTATATTAGTTCGCAAAGTTTCTTTAGCGTTCAATTCTTTAGTGCTCAACTCTTAAACAGGTAAAATGAGTTTCGCCCAGTAGTCAGGACTGTTTAATGTCTTTACGATCGCATAAGCTTCACCAACTTGAGCATCATAATCTCGTATGCTTAGAGAGCCGCCCAACAAATTATTTGAAGCTAACCGTACCACTAAAAAGCATTAAAGGATCAGCTGGCACCTTTGAACCGTAATTAATCAAAGAAATATCAAACCTATTTGACGGAAGATTTATAAGTCGTCTACCCATAGTTTGGTTTGATGTCATTCGCTACAAAATCAAATAAAATGGATCTTATATTGGTAAAGCAATTTAAACTATTTTGGCGTCAAACATCTAAGGTAAGAAAGACTGTTAGGTTTGTAGGTATCAGAGCAAGAGGGCGCACATGACTGGTTAAGCGTACTGGCTTAGCTCAAAAATCGAGGTGTGAAAGGGTGCCTTATCGATTTTATTGATGGCTTCAAGGGCTTCACCAGAAGCAATTGAGGCTATCTAGACCAAATACCGCGGTCAGCATTGTATCGTTCATCAAATGACTAACCCAATTAAGTAGGTTGCTTTTAAAAATCAAAAAGCCTTAATGAGTGTTTAGACGACTATATCGAGCTATAAGCTTTGCTGGCGTGACACAGAATTATGAAGGAGCTCAAATTGAAAATACTCAAAAGGTAGTGATAACGCGAAATGAAAATCTTCATCGTTTTCTATTTTTTCTGCTATTAACTTAATGCCTAAGCTACTCACAAAATACAACCAGTCTATAAAGCCTTTGTGGTCTTTCATTTTATTGACATGTTTCATATCTAACTTAACAAAATCATGTTTTGTATCATCTATAGTCACACAAGAGTCATATTGAAAGCTGCCCAATGCAATTAACACATTACTGTCTTTTACGCGATATTCCGCCTCAGTCGTATAATCACATAATTCAGCGCTTTCTTCTAATGTCGATCCATTAAGTTCAAGAACCAGTTCACTTTTTTTAGCTTTTAACACTTTGTTTAACTCAAGTAGACCAGCTATGATAAAGTTATCTAATAAGTACTTTCTTTCAAATTTTATAAAATAAAATTGTTTATCAAAGTCTTGAATTTGATTTATTTTACTGGCTAATTCAATCAACATTGAATTATATACAAAAGAAGAGAATGGCGAACCATGATCATTTAACTCATGTTTACGTATCAGATCAAAGGGGTGGTTCAAAATTTCGACTGCAAAAAGTCTCTTATCACGCTTGATAATATTTCGCCCAATATGAATATAATGACACTGTTCCCCCACTTTTATTTTATTATGAGGACAATATTCAGATTGATATCGACATTGTGTTTTAAAATAACATTCCATATATAGTTACTCGCTCCTTTTCTCTTCAACAGCATATGTTGTTAAAAATCGAGACTACAACAACCAACCTTATACTGATGACATGATAAATTAGTCTAAATAGCTAATAATTTTCTGTATGCATGCTTGACTCAATTTTTAATATACAAGGAGATGAAAGTTTAAACTGTCTATTTTTATGTTTTACCGTTTGAGTAAACCAGTATATTTGTAAGCGTAATAGACTATTGTTAGGGATGCTATTAGAACGGTAAAAACCACGATAACATCGCCTATTGTACATATAGCTTGAGTTATAGACTTTAATGCCTCTATCATCTAAGTATATTTTGCGATAGTCAACACCATTAGCCGTCTCATTCGCAAACGTATATTCTCCGATCCGAAAAATACCATTTACGACTTCTATTTGATGGCGACTTTCAATATTGTAAAATGGCAACGTTTGATAACGGCTTAGAACTAAACTCAAAATTGTAGTAAAGGTTAATGATAATAAAATCCAAGAAACAGTTTTCTTATAACGATACTTAAACCCAAATGCAGTCAATAGCAAAACGACTACAAATAATAAAAACAGCTCGTATTCGAGCCATTCACTGCTTTCAAAAAGAGTAAGGATAACAACCCCTTTTCCATTAAAGTGATAAAACCGAGTTTACGGCGTAGATAAACTAACTTCAGTACAGTCGATCGGGAAATTTAGCAGTCGCATATTAGCCAACAAAGCTAGGCGGTTTTAATATTTGCCCACAATGAATATTGTGGGCAAATGATTTTAAATTTGTAAAACGCTTACTTCAGTACTGCAATCTTTTTAGTGCCAATTACTTGCGCTTCAATTCGGCGGTTTGCAGTATTTGCTTCCATAGAGCTACCTTTAACTAATGGTTGGGTATTTCCATAACCTTTGTATGAAACTCTACTTTTTGCAATCCCATATTCAGCAGTTAAAACTCTCGCCACAGCCTCTGCACGTTTCTCTGAAAGCTCCATGTTGTACTGTGAACTGCCTATATTAGAAGCATGCCCTGAAATAGTAACTTTGGTATTAGGATTTTGCTTCATGTGTACTGCTAATTTTTTAATATCTCTATACGCAGAAGACTGTACTACCGCAGAGTTATTGGCAAACTTAGCTTCAATATTAAAGCTTTCTTCGATGTTTTTATAAACGGTGCAACCATGATGATCAACTTTATGATTGGAAGGCGTATTTATGCAATGATCTAAATTGTTCGGTACCTGATCACCATCGTCGTCCATCGTCGTCACTACAGTTTTTGATTGGGTGCCAAAACGATAACGCAGCGCTAGGCCCCAGTAGTTACTTTCCATTGCTAAGGTTTTCCACTTATCTTCATCTAAGTTTTCATAACGACGATATTTAACTTGAAGCATTAAGTTTTCACTAATGTCATAACCTACTCCCGCCCCTATATACGGTGCAATACCACTATCGCTGTAATACTCGCTACCATATTGCTTGTTATTAGAAATATGGTAGTTAAGCAGACCAACCTCTGTAGACAAACTCCAGTCTTCGGTTAACGGCCAAAATCCAATTCCTCCAAGACTCATCCCTTTAGCGCCAACATCATTTAGTTTGTTTGAATAATCTACCCACTCTGCTCGACCAAGTTGACGGTAACCAAGCTCAACGCCAAAATAATCATGAAACAAATAGCCAGCAAAAATATCCCAAGCATAAGGATCATCTTCGCCACAGCTTTTCATCGTTTTTTGATCGCAGTTTGGTTGATAGTTATTAACCCCTACACCACCACCAACATACCAAGGTGTCATGTCATCAGCTGCAATCGCAGTTAAAGGTAACAAGGTTGCAAGACACATCGCTTTTAGTACATGGTTCATCATTCTAAATCTCCTTATTTATTGCATTAGTAAAAGCTAATCGCTATTAGTAAAAGCACTCAGTTTCAAACTGTTAATCCAATTAATTTATGTGCTTACAATAGTTAAATACTTATAAGGTTAGCGTAACATTAGAGCCTTAAAGTAAGAGCGGGTAAGAGGTAGTTGAATACTAGGGCGGTAAACTTATTCAACTCAAATAAAAGTGTATTAACAATTATTAAGCATTACCTTTAACTATAAAAGGTTCTATAATTGTGACGAATATGGCTTGACAAGGCTAAGGTGTCGCTAACGTATCGAGTTTGTATCACTAACATATAATAAAACGGTTAACGCCTCAGTTTAATTAAAGTTCAAAGTGAAAGCTTAATAATAAACCTCATGGGTAAAATGGATTTAAGAGGTATTAATTATTAATGCTATATTAATACTAAAATGCTTATTCCAACCCTTTATGTCGCTTGTCTCATCTCAAATGTTAAGGGGCGCAATGTTCAATAACGTTTAGCGCTCAATAACGTTTAGCGCTCAATAACGTTTAATGCCTGTAAGTCCTTATTAATACCATTATCAATATCCTTAACAGTATATAATAAGTTTTAATCCTGCTTGAATATTTTGTATGTTACTGTCCTTCCCTGCTTACGAGTAAACTCTATAAACTTAAGTGGAATAAGGTGACGTCATGAAAGGGAAAATTAACTTAAAAACCTCAAATCCGAGCAGTAAAAAGATAAACAACCTTCTACCCGTTCTTCAGGTCATCTCCGTGTTCGCAAGTCTATTTTTAGTCAGCAGCTTAACTATGACCACATTTAAAGCCCATGCCTTACCAAAAGCACTAGGGCACCATCGTTGCGGCGTAACGGGCTCCGGTGGAGACTTCGACCTACACGCGGTGATCCAAAACAGCAATATTGACCCGACGACTCCCATGGGATCAGTATTAACCACAATAGAAATGGAAGGTGGAGCATGGAATTTTAGATGTACGGTATCAGGCAGTCCTAATGATATCCTCTTCCTTGGACCTCATGCTGAAGGTGGATGGAGCACTGCACCTAGCCCAAACAATGATAATACCGTTTGCCGCATTCCTGGCATACAGGGAATAGGTATTCGTTTCTATCGAAAAGATGGGCAGGCGAAAAAATGTTACACCACGATATTTGAACCGAATAACATCATTAGAATTCAATGGTGGGATGGCAATGAAACAGCAAGTTACTCTCCCTTAGCCGAGCTGGTTCGTATAGGCGATATAGCGGGAGGGGCTCAGACACTTCCTAATATGCCAATAACGAGCATGATAACTAATAAGAGCTTGAGACATGACTTATTCAGGCTAGTGTTTACCAACCCAACGCTCGACGCCCCTTCTTGCACAATGGCTCAATTTAACCAGACCATCGATTTTGGTAGTGGGATTGCGCGAGGCGATGAAGTCATTAGTAAACCATTTGATGTTTGGTTAACCGATTGTTCTGGTGATACCTTAACTGAGTTTAAAAATAGTGCAGAGTTGTCTTTCACTTCATCACTGGGAAGAATTAGTCTCAATGGTACTCGACTATATAACTGTGATGACGATGACTGCGCTAATGGCGCCTATATTACCTTTACAGATATTGAAGGAGATGATGTCAACCTAAAAGATGGATATAGATTAAATGCCCAAACGACGGACGATGACTACAAACTCAGTTTTAGCAGTAATTTACATACTGAAAACACTACCGGAGGTAAAATTGACACCTCGCTCACGTTGGTGATTAGCTATCTTTAATTCAAATAATACAAAGTCTTTATCTGATTGGTATCACACCTTCCCCGTTCGAAGTTGCTGAAGTATGTAGATGGCTCTTTATGAAAGAAATGACCAAGAGGGAGATTGCTGTTGCTCCCCTCTTGGTCGTGTGTGAGTTGGCTGCTCATAACCTTAATTGTAAGACGAAGTCTAACTCCAAACTCAATCTCAGCTTGGTAACCAAGTGTTACCGATACAACGACGCATCCTCTTTATTTGGCCGAGTCTTAAAGCGTCTGTGCAACCACATATACTGTGACATATTACGACTAATGGTTTGCTCAATAATCTTATTACCGCGTTTCGCGTCTTCTACTTCATTCTCGCCGGGGAAGTTCTCTAGCGCTGGTTGGATCTCAATATTGTAACCAGTGTCATCGCTATTACGTTCAACGAAAAAAGGTAACACCTTAGCTTTGCCTAATTTGGCGAGGGTAGTTGCACCAGTAATGGTGGCGGCATCGGGGACATTAAAGAAAGGAATAAAAATGGCGCTTGAGCGACCAAAATCTTGGTCTGCGGTATACCAGATCACATTGGGTTCACGCAGGCTGCGTACCATTTGGCGTAAATCACGCTTGGGGACTAAGGCCTTGTTTGAACGCAGGCGACCTTTGACCTGCAGATATTCCATTAAGGGGTTGTTATGGGGGCGGTAAACACCCACTCCGGGCTGAAACTGACCAAAAATACGTGCGCCCATTTCTAGTGGTAGACAGTGCACGGCAAACAAAATCACGCCTTGGCCATTAGCGAGTGTTTGCTCCACATGCTCTTTGCCTTTTATGGTCATGTGCTTTTGAATTTTTTCATCAGACCACCACCATGCGTTGGCGGTATCGAATACTGCTTTGCCGGTCTCTTCAAAGTTCTGTTTTAGTAGTTGCTGTATTTCAGCCTCAGGCATATCGGGGAAACACAGCTCGAGATTTCGTCTCGCGGTTTTGACTCGGCTGCCAACCAGCTTCATGGCGAGTCTGCCAAGTCCTGAACCTAGCTTCATTTGAATCGCTAGCGGTAGCATTTGTGTCAGCCGCATGAATCCAACGCCTAACCATAATAGCCAGTACTTAGGATGATAAAGGTGAGATGAAAATTGAGCTTTTTCTACCACGTAATTCTCGAATCCATTGAAAAATTACTCATTATTCTAACTCAAATTCGCGTAAAATTAGGTACAATCACTATTAAATTTTGTGAAAGATAAGACGTTATGAAAATTTCTCTGCCAGCATTTGAAAAAGCCAAGGTTCTCGTTGTAGGTGACGTGATGTTAGATCGTTACTGGGCTGGGCCTACTGCGCGCATTTCTCCAGAAGCGCCAGTTCCTGTAGTCAAAGTCGAGCAACTTGAAGACCGACCTGGTGGAGCGGCTAACGTTGCCATTAATATTGCTACTCTGGGCGGCGCTGCTAGCCTTGCAGGCATTGTGGGTACTGATGAAACTGCCGATGCTTTAACCCTTGGTATTCAAACCCTTGGGGTTGAGCCAAATTGGCATAAGGTGGCGGGTAAGCCAACCATTACTAAACTGCGGGTGATGTCGCGTAATCAGCAGCTATTGCGTTTAGATTTTGAAGAAAGCTATTCGCAAGCTGAAAGTGATGCGTTACTCAACCAAAGCTTAGCAAGTTTAGATAATGTCGATGTAGCAGTGTTGTCTGACTACGCTAAAGGCGCACTTATCTCACCACAAAGCTTTATTGAAGCGGCTAATGCTAAAGGGGTTAAGGTACTTGTTGACCCTAAAGGCACTGACTTTGCTAAATACCGTGGCGCTTACTTGCTTACACCTAATATGAGTGAGTTTGAGCTGGTTGTTGGCAAGGTTGAGTCTGAGGCTGACTTGGTAGCTAAGGCGCAAGGTCTGCTTGAAGCGTATGACTTTAATGCTATGTTGGTGACTCGCTCTGAAAAAGGCATGACTCTGATCACCCGCGAGCAACCTGAGCTGCATATTCCTACCGTGGCCCGTGAAGTTTACGATGTGACGGGAGCAGGGGATACCGTAATTTCAGCATTAGCGACAGCCATTGCGGCTGGCAGTGATTTAGCTCAAGCCTGTGCGATTGCTAACACTGCGGCAGGTATTGTTGTGGGTAAACTCGGCACCTCTACGGTGACGCGTTTAGAGCTTATCGAAGCGTTGTCAGTGAATCATGGCGAGTCTGGCTTTGGTGTTGTCAGTGAAGACCAATTAGCCTATGCACTTGAGCAAGCCAAACTGCGCGGCGAACGTGTCGTCATGACTAACGGCTGTTTTGATATTTTGCATGCAGGCCATGTGAGCTATTTACAGCAAGCGCGTGCTTTAGGTGATCGTTTGATTGTGGCGGTTAATACCGATGCATCAGTTAAACGCTTAAAAGGTGAAGGCCGCCCTGTTAACTCTGAAGATCGCCGTATGACAGTATTGGCTGCACTGGCTTCAGTAGATTGGGTGGTGCCGTTTAGTGAAGATACTCCGCAACGAGTCATTGGTCGTTTATTGCCTGACTTGTTAGTAAAAGGTGGCGACTACAAAGTTGAAGATATTGCTGGTGGTCAAGAAGTGATGGCTGCGGGTGGCCAAGTCAAAGTCTTAGGCTTTGAAGATGGCATTTCAACTACGGCAATTATTGAAAATATCATGGCTAATCAATAGTGGCTGGCCTGCGATAAGTTATCAGCATGAGCCTGCTAGGGGTTATTTGTGCTGGCGTTATAGCCGCGACTTCGGTTGCGGTTAAGCCTATTAACCTTGATGTTGTTAGCTTAGAGCAACGCTTACATAAACGCTTAGATAACGGTTTTTTTTGGACAGATATTGCCTCAAAACAAGCTTTGGTGTGTCCGCTAAAACAGTTACCACTTTGCCTAGCCCAGTTACCTAGGTCTGCCAATAAGTTACTGCCACTGCCTGCTGAATATTACAGTGAGTTACTTGGTCGCCGTGGTGCTATGGTGTTACCTGTACACCATGGTGATGTTGCCGGGATCATCCTTACCGATTTTAACCAGTTACCTAGCCAACAAACTATCAATTGGGGCGTAGGCCATTTCTCGCTACCGTTAAAACAACAAGCAATACTGACATACTGGCATGAGTTAGGGCATCTTTATGCGATTGATGCGCTGAGTGCTCAAGGCGAGGTCATACAAAGCCAATATCAACACGAGTGGTTGGCGGATCTTTATTTGCTGTGGCGGATTGCGATTGAGACCAATAGCTTGGAGCTTGCGTGGCAGCAATATCATAGGCGCAATATTGCAATGATGAACGACAGTGAGTTTATGTCCCATTGGTCTGTGCCTATATTAGCCCAGGTTTTTGAGTTGTATTCTCTCGAGCAACTGCGCGATTTTTCCAGCTTTAATCTGTTTTATGCTGATGTTTCTAAAAGGCTAACATTACATGATCAAGACAGCCTTGATGAGTTTTCAAGTTTGAGCCAGCGTACTTTTGGTGCGGGAACAGTGCAGCCATTACCCGGTTATATGTATTGGCGTAAACCTAAACTGGGTCAGTATTTAAAGCCGACATTGATTGCCTTGATGGGGCAAGATGAAGCGACTAAATGGTTGGCACAGCAGCAAATGAATGCTGAGGCGACTTTCAATTACTATGACTAATGTAGTCAGGTATTGCTAATCTAATCAGCGTTGTTTTTTGCTGAATATCAGCTGAACAAGCCATAAATAATCTTTCTATGCTAAGGCATTTGCTCTGGGCATTTGTTACAGTCATCCTATGGTGACTCTGATTAAGTGTGGTTATGGCAAAGCGATCAAAAGTTCAAACTAAGCAGACGGTACAGCAAATCCTAGATGAAGCAATGAAGCAGATTTTGGAGCTTGGTTATGATTCAATGTCGTATTCCACTTTATCTGACGCAACGGGCATTAGCCGTACTGGAATTAGCCATCACTTCCCACGTAAAAGCGACTTTTTAACCCGCTTAGATAGCCGAATTGCTGATATTTTTATTGAGCGTTTGGACTTCTCGTCGGTTCAGTCATTACAAACCACCTGGAAGGAATCATTAACTCAAGCCAACTTCAGGGCTATTATTCGCTTATTCTTTTCTTTGTGTGGCTCACAGCAAATTAATGTTAATCGTTACCAAGCTATCTCTTTAGCCAGTGAAACCGCTTTTGAAAAAATGGGCGATCAAGGTCGTTTGCTGGTGAATGCTTTAGTAGGTCAAAGTGCGCTTGTGCTTTGTGGAGTGGCTGAAGGTGAAGTCTTAGGTTGAGGAGCCCTGTTACTGTGCTTCACTGTGAGCCATCTATTTTCACTTATGCTTCAACAACGCTATTGAACTTACATAACACCCTAGAAACTCATCTTTTATCGCTGTAAACTTCTCCTTTCGGATTGGTTGATATTATCAATTCGCTCAAACCGTTAGTTTATTATCAAGGCAACTCATTCATTTGATGTTGTCGCTAATAATCCATGAAGGAATGTAGTGTAGCAATAGAAGGAGTCGTGTAGGAAATGGAAGTTCCCACAAAAACGCCACCCGCCGCAGAGCCGGTGAAGCGTTTCCCCAAACTAGATAACCAGGAGTTGGTCAAAACCAGCTTTTGGGTTAGTCAGATCTTTATGATCGTAGCCACAGTCGTTGGCGTTTACTTAGCAGCTCAAGAAGGTCTTAGTCAGGCAATTAAATTCGATGAGTTAAGTAACAAGCAAAATAACTATTATTTACGTCACGCTTTGTATGATGAAGTGACGGACAATATTAATATGCTTGAAGCTTATGCTGACACGTTAACCAAAGGCTCCAGTAACCCGTATGAGCTTAAACATATACGACCAAATATTGGTACGTTTGTTTGGGAGAATATGCGCTACTCTCCAAATGCCCTTGAAACCCCTACCACTATCCTCACTGAAACTCGGCGTTTTTATAATGCTTCAGAAGATATTGTGAGCAAAATTGAGGGCAGGTTTTATGGGTCAAAGTACGGGGCTAAACAGCTAAAAGAGTTAACTCAAAAAATGAGAACGGAAACCATGCCTAAGCTTGAGAAAAATTTTCAGTCTTTAGCATTAGAACTGAAACAGAATGGCATAACTGTCGAATAGGGAAGATTGATGAGTATGAAATGTCCGGGGTGCGCTAGCGATAAAATGCGCGTGTTTTACTTCCATGGTCAAGAGGTAGATAGCTGTACTGATTGTGGTGGGATATGGTTTGATAGCGGTGAGTTAAATGCGGCTTTATCGGCGGCAGATAATGGCAATGATAACGTAGGCATTGAAAGTGAATTGGGTGCCCATAAAGGCATGTCACACCGAAAGTGCAGCCATTGTGAAACACGCTTACACCAATATCATTTGATGGATAATTTTCAGGTAGAGGTGGATTTTTGTATCACTTGTACAGGAGTTTGGATTGATGATCATGAGCGTGAAAAAGTGGTGCAGTCACCGCAAATTCAATCTGCTTTGGAGCAACTGGATAAAAAAGTAAATGTGAAGACATGGCTATTCCAGTTTTTAATGCAGATGCCAATGGAGTACAACTTAAAACCTAAGACAACGCCTTGGGTTACCTATAGTTTAATTTTAATTAATACCTTGATTTTCTTAGCTACGGTACTGCAGCCAAACGCAACAGAGTGGATTTACGAAACCTTTGCACTGAAGCCTGTTGATTTAATGCAGGGGCAGCATATTACCGGTTTAGTGAGCCATATGTTTATGCATGGTGGCTGGATGCATTTAATTGGCAATATGTACTTCTTGTATGTGGTTGGCGACAACCTTGAAGATGCGCTTGGTCATAGCCGCTTTTTAGGGCTGTATTTGATTTGTGGTTTTGCCGCGGCTGCTGGGCACATTATTTCTGAGCCGAGTTCTTCCATCTATATGGTGGGGGCAAGTGGAGCGATTGCCGGTTTGTTTGGTATGTATCTACTTTGGTTTAGGCACGCAAGTTTGACCTTTATGTTTATTGTGTATCAGAAAAAACTATCGCCAATGGCATTCTTTGCTATTTGGTTAGCGATGAACCTGTTTGGCGCTTATATCGGTGGCGGTGGTGTGGCTTATTGGGCGCATATTGCTGGCTTTGTTGCAGGTCTTGCGATAGGTTTCGCGCTAAAAAGCAAAGTGATGCAAGCCAACCCTATGCTTGCCATACTGAATTCGCAAGAGCTCAAAGTCGCGCGTTAGTATAAAGTCGCAAGTTAGGATTAGTGATGAAAAAGGCCGCAATTGCGGCCTTTTTGTATTTCTGCTCAATACCATTAAAAGTGCCACTGCAGGTAAACACTTTGGTAGTTACTGCCACCGCTGATGCGGCCAAAGGCTGAACTGGATTCAAAGATCCCTGAGCGGTGGTGAATACTATAGCCTAGCCACATGTTATCGAGCTTTGCTGAATTAAAAATATCACCTAGATTGACATCCAATGAGAAATCTAAATAGTTGAGTAATTTAGAGGGTTTATAGCCTTTTAGATCTAACTCAGAGCCTTCAATATGGGTCACACTGCTGACATAAGATAACCCTTCAGCCACACCTAACCTAAAGCGTGGCCCAAGCTCAAAAGTGTAATAGGCTTTAATGGCAATAACAGCTTCGGCGATATCATCTTGAACCTCAGAGCTATAATGCCAAACGAGTCCGGGGGTAAGGTATAGATCAATCGGCAAGGTGAACAGGCTGTCGGTTAGCTGTGTACCGTAAAATGCTGAAGTGAATTGGTTATTGTAGGGATCGGTTTTGGTTTGCCACTTTAAGATCGCATTGAGATTAGAGGGCGTTGCCCAGCCATGTGCGATACGCAGATACTCACTGCCTGCTTTTGGTTTTGCTGTAACAGCTTGTGCTGAGTATTGTTTTTTATCTGGTTCAGGGTAAAAGCCGAAACCTAAGAATGATTCATATTGAAAGCGGTTATTGATGCTTGGTAGTTGGTAAACATCATCTTCAAGGCGACCCACGCCAAATTGGCCGAGCAGGTATAAGTTACTGGCAACGTGGTAACGGGCTTTTACTCCGGCATTAAAGGCAATGCCGCCGCCAACATCGTACCTATCTAAGCCGTAGTAATAGTCGTTAAAGTCGGCGCTTTTCCACTGAAACTCAGCATAAGGTTTTAGCGTCCAGTCACCTGACTGCCAATGATATTGAGTGCGACTATAGCCGTAACTGCGTTTATTAGAATCTGATAAGAAGGCTAAATCAAAATCCCAGTCATCTTTAACAAAACGGTACTGTAGACCAAAATCAAAGGCTTGTGACTGTGATTCATTTTGTAGTTCTTTGGGAATATCAACAAAGCGAAAGCGGGTGTATAGGTTGACTTGGTGGTTGTCGTTTTTCCAAATATGCCCTGCGGCTTCCATACCATTAATATAGAAGTAGTCATTTTCAAAGTAGATCAGGGGTAAAGTATCGTAAACCTCATCTTGCTCGGTCGCATAGGGAATATCACCGCGGCGAACACCGATCCCTATGCCCCAGTTATTAGGCCACTGGCTAACGCTTGCTTCAGCTAACTCAACCTTAGGTGGCGGCATTGGGTTTTTGCTTTGGTCTTGGGCGGCTTGTAATTTTGCAAACGGCAACAGCAAACCAATACAGACAATTGGAGCTAATTTTAGTGTCATATTATTTTCATGTTAGCGCAGAGGACTATAGATAAGAGTACTGCTTTTTAACCATCAAGCACATAATTTTAACAATAATAGGTTAAGCGGGTATTAAACATCAGAAGAAAGTGGCTAGTTTTAGCGAATTGAAATAAAAAAGGCCGCATTAGCGACCTTTTAAGCTGGAGACAGATACTTAATCTGCTTCTTTTAAGCTTTGGGTCAATTCAACAATGGCTTTCTTACCGTCACCAAATAGCATTAGTGAGTTATCTAATGCAAATAGTGGGTTAGGTAAACCAGCAAAGCCTGGGCTAAGAGAGCGTTTAACTACCACGACGGTTTTAGCTTTATCAACGTTTAGAATTGGCATGCCGTAAATTGGGCTACCTTTATCTTCACGAGCCATAGGGTTGGTTACGTCGTTGGCACCAATTACAATCGCCACGTCTGTTTGTTCGAACTGTGGGTTGATCTCATCCATCTCAATCAACTGCTCGTACGGCACTTCAGCCTCGGCTAACAACACGTTCATGTGACCCGGCATACGACCTGCAACGGGGTGGATCGCGTATAGCACTTCTGTACCGCGGGCTTCCATTACTGAGGCTAACTCACGCACTGCATGCTGGGCTTGTGCCATTGCTAAGCCATAACCCGGTACAATGACCACGCGCTCAGCAGTTTCTAGCAGCATGGCAACTTCTTCAGGTGAAGAAGAGGTTACTTTACCTGCGTAAACTTCGTCGGCATCGACCGTGTCACCACCTTCAGCCATGACGCCAAAGAGTACGTTAAACAGTGAACGGTTCATGGCTTTACACATGATTTGCGTCAAGATGATCCCTGATGCACCAACAAGTGAACCCGATACAATGAGTACCGTGTTACCTGTGATGAAACCTGTTGTTGCTGCTGCAATACCTGAATATGAGTTCAGTAGGGCGATTACAACTGGCATATCGGCGCCGCCAATTGGCACTACTAGCAGTAAGCCAAGCACTAGCGATACTGCAACCAATGCGTAGATCAGGTTGATGTTGCTTGGATCTAGCACTATCGCAATACCAAGGCCAATAGCGCTGATAAGCAAGATTCCATTGAGGATTTTGTTGCCCGGAACTTTAATCGGGTTACCTGAGATCAGTTCTTGTAGCTTAGCGAACGCCACAAATGAACCTGATAACGTTACCGCACCAATAATTACTGTGGCAGCAATAGAGATAAGTGCAACAGTGTGAGTTGCTGAGCTTGGGTCAAGGAAGTTTGCTAGGGCGATAAATAGCGAAGCACCGCCACCAAAACCGTTTAGCATAGCCACCATTTGCGGCATTGAGGTCACTTGGATCTTGGTTGCCATCACAGCACCAATCGCGCCACCTAACAATACGCCAGCAATAATCCACTCGTAGCTTAAAATGTTTTGATCGAATAGGGTTACAACCACAGCGATAAACATACCCAATGCTGAAAGCTGGTTACCGCGAACCGCAGTTCTAGGCTTAGTTAGCCCTTTGATACCTAATATAAATAGGCTTGCTGCCACCAAGTAGGCGAGGTAAATAATCGTCATACTCATAGTGGCTTATTTCCTTTTAAACATAGCTAGCATGCGGTTAGTTACCATGTAACCACCGACAACGTTAATGGTGGCCAGTACTACGGCGATAAAGCCTAATACATTGACCCAAATACCTGCGCCAGAGCCTGCTGATAGTAATGCGCCGACTAATGAGATCCCTGAGATCGCATTTGAACCTGACATTAATGGGGTGTGCAGCGTTGGTGGCACTTTGGTGATCATCTCGACACCTAAGAACACTGCGACCACAAAGAGGGTTATAAGCAGTAAGATTTCCATTATTTTGCCTCCGGTGCTGTTGCTACAGATGCTGAGTCTGCCAGTGGTTCTAGACCGAGCAGTTCGCGCAGACGAGCACTGCTGACGTCACCTTGATAGGCAACCACAGTGTCTTTAATGATCTCATCTTCAAAATCAAGATTAAGCTCGCCGTCTTTAGTGACTAATAGTTTGAGTAGGTTTTCAATATTAGTGCCATACATTTGGCTGGCATGGGTTGCGGCTGTTCCTGGAACATTTGATGGCCCAAGAATGGTCACGCCATTATGCACAACTTCTTTATCTAGCTGTGTTAGCTCACAGTTACCGCCAGTTTCTGCCGCTAAATCGACAATAATGGTGCCGGGCTTCATGCTATCAACCATCTCTTTGGTGATTAAGATAGGCGCTTTGCGTCCCGGAATTGCTGCGGTGGTGATAACAATATCTTGTTGGGCAAGGACATTGGCCATAGCTTGTTGCTGACGCTTTAAGAAGTCATCAGATTGTTCAGCCGCGTAACCGCCTTTGGTTTCAGTGTTTTCGGCTTCAAGATCAAGCTCTACCGGTTTAGCGCCAACAGAAATAATCTGTTCACGCGCAGCTGGGCGAATATCGTAAGCCTCAACCACTGCACCTAATCGTTTGGCGGTAGCACATGCTTGTAAGCCTGCAACACCGACACCCATGATAAAGGCGCGGGCAGGTTTTAATGTGCCTGCTGCTGTCATCATCATAGGGAATAAACGTGGTGCTTTGTGAGCAGCAAGTAATACTGCTTTGTAACCAGCGATGGTTGCCATAGAAGACAAAATATCCATGCTCTGTGCACGAGTAATACGCGGTACCAACTCAAGTGCTATTGCAGTTGCGCCAGTTGCAGCTATTGTTTGAGCGTTTTCAGGATGCGCAAGTGGATCCATCATGCCGATGACAATTTGCTGAGGTTTGATGACTGCTGATAACTCTGCAAGCTGTGCATCTTTAGCGTTCACAACTGTGATGATATCTGCGTCACTGAGTACTTGTTGGCGGCTGACTATGGTTGCGCCAGCTTGAATATAATCTTCATCAGTAAAACCAGCATTGTTGCCGGCGCCACTTTCAACAAGAACTTGTAAGTTATTTTTAAGCAGTCGAGTCACATTGGCTGGAATAATCGCAACGCGACTTTCACTAGCATGACTTTCTTTCGGTAGACCTAGCTTCACAAAGGTAAACCTCTCAGTTGAGGACATTCGTATGAACAGATGTCATTAATTTGTCAGGGTGCTTATTGTGGCGACTCTAAATCCAGACACAAGTGCATATTTTTCAATATCCTGTTTTCTGGACTGGTCAGACTAAAAAGTTTGCACTACTCCACACTTTTGCATGAAAGTTTGCGCTGACAAACCCTACAGCAAACGGATTTGTTGATTAGTCATTTACTTTTGTAGCTTAATTTTTGAGCTTTGTATATTCCTAAATTGAATTAAAAATTATCTTTTATTCTTTTTTCTTTATCTAGTGAGGGGCTAAGCTGAGCGACATTACACTGATACAGGGCCGTTTCCATGTTGTTAAAAGAGCTTTCATCACTCGCTTCACCGCTTTCTGCTGGTCAAGTGGACAAGTTAAAGCAGCTCACTGCAGAGCTGAGTGCCGTTCAACTTGCTTGGGTTAGCGGCTACCTTGCTGCAACGTCTGAACAAGGCGTGACAGGCGTACCACAAGTTGCTGGTAGCAATGAGGCGGGTACAGAGCAAGTTATTACCATTCTTTATGGTAGCCAAACCGGCAATGGTCGTGGTGTCGCTACTGAACTGGCAGAGAAAGCTCAGGCTCAAGGCTATGCCGTGAACCTTACTTCGATGGGTGATTACAAAACGCGCCAGTTGAAACAAGAAAGTTTATTGTTGCTGGTTGTCAGTACTCACGGTGAGGGCGATGCACCAGATGATGCGATTGAACTACATAAGTTTTTAAACTCTAAACGTGCCCCTAAACTGGATAACTTAAACTATTCAGTGTTGGCGCTTGGTGACTCAAGCTACGAGTTTTTCTGCCAAACAGGGAAAGACTTTGACTCTCGTCTAAGTGCATTAGGCGCAAAAGCCATTGCCCCAATTGTTGAGTGTGATGTTGATTACCAAGAACAAGCCGAGCAGTGGCAGGCCGATGTATTAGAAGCAGTTAAGCCATTAGTGCAAAGTGCTGGGGCGAGTGTGGTGTCTATTGCCAGCAGCCAAACAGTAACATCAAGTTTCACCAAGCAAAAACCTTATACAGCTGAACTGCTAGTCAGCCAAAAACTCACGGGACGAGATTCTGACCGAGATGTCCGCCATGTGGAAATTGAGCTAGGTGAATCAGGTATTCATTACCAAGCGGGTGATGCGTTAGGTGTATGGTTTAGCAACTCTAATGAACTGGTGTCTGAGTTGATCACCGCTTTATCACTTGATGAAAACGAGCAAATGACAGTGGCGAAAGAGTCATTAACCTTGCGTGATGCGCTCACCAATAAAAAAGAGCTAACACAGCTTTATCCGGGATTAGTGAGTGGTTGGGCTGAGCTGAGCCAAGACGCTGAATTACTCAGTTTAAGTGCCGACAAGGCATTGACTCGTGAGTTTATTAATAATCATCAAGTTGCTGATTTAGTTAAGCTATATCCTGCAAAAGTCACTGCGGAACAGTTCGTTGGCTTACTGCGCGGTATTACGCCAAGATTGTACTCTATTGCATCGAGCCAAGCTGAAGTTGAGTCTGAAGTACACCTGACGGTAGCACTTGTGGAAGAAGAGCGTGACGGCGTTTCGCGCTTTGGTGGGGCATCTAGGTTCCTTGCGAGTGCAGAAGAAGGCCAAGAAGTGCAAGTGTATGTTGAGCCAAATAATCACTTCCGCTTACCTGAAAACCCTGACACGCCAGTGATTATGGTTGGCCCCGGTACCGGAGTTGCGCCATTTAGAGCCTTTATGCAAGAGCGTGCTGCTCAAGGTGCTGCAGGTAAAACATGGCTGTTCTTTGGTAACCCGCATTTTGAGCAAGATTTCCTATATCAAACTGAATGGCAGCAGTATCTGCAAAGCGGTGAATTATCACGTATTGATCTGGCTTTCTCTCGCGATCAAGACCACAAGATTTATGTGCAACACAAGATTGCCGAGCAAGGTGAGCAACTGTGGCAGTGGCTAGAAGAGGGCGCGCATTTCTATATTTGTGGTGACGCTGAGCGCATGGCTAAAGATGTGCACCAAGCTCTGCTTGATGTAGCAGTTAAGTTTGGTAACAAGACCCCAGAACAAGCTGCAGAGTTTTTAGAAGAGTTAAGAGCGGCGAAGCGTTACCAAAAAGACGTCTATTAATAACAATCTATAGCGATAGCGCAATGATGAGTGACGCCATGCAAAGCGGGCGCAAAACAAAAAGAATTTAAGAGAGTACCTTGCTATGAGTGAGCAAAAGTTAGCAGTAAACGAATATTTAAAAACCGATAGTGATTACCTGCGCGGTACCATTCAAGAAGGCTTGGATACCGCGGTGACCGGTGCTTTTAGCGAAGGTGATCAGCAATTGATTAAGTTTCATGGTTTTTATCAGCAAGATGACCGTGATTTACGTAATGAACGTAAAGAGCAAAAGTTGGAGCCTTTATACAGCTTTATGTTACGCGCCCGTGTGGCTGGTGGTGTTTGTACTCCACAGCAGTGGCTTGCGGTTGATGAAATTGCCTCTAATTTAACTAGCTCGAACAGTATTCGTTTAACGACACGTCAAACGTTTCAATACCACGGTATTCCAAAGCGTAACTTGAAAACCATTATTCAAGATTTAGACCGTGAGGCGCTAGACTCGATTGCAGCATGTGGTGATGTGAACCGTAATGTTATGTGTAACCCAAATCCGGTTGAGTCTAAGCTGCATCAACAAGCTTATGCCTACGCTAAGCAGTTGTCAGATAACATGTTGCCACATACCAAAGCTTACGCCGAGATCTGGTTAGACGATGAAAAGCTGGTCACGACTGAAGGTGAAGAAGTGGAACCGGTTTACGGTAAAACCTATCTGCCACGTAAATTTAAAATGGCGGTGGCAGTGCCGCCAGATAACGACGTTGACGTTTACACCAATGATTTAGGATTTATTGCCGTGGCCGATGGTGATGAGCTGATTGGCTTTAATATGGTTGCTGGTGGTGGCATGGGTTCTACTCATGGTGAAGTGGCGACTTTCCCGCGTTTAGCTGATGATTTTGGTTATATCAAGGCTGAAGATACTTTGAAGTTTGCTGAAGCGGTAATGACGATCCAGCGTGACTGGGGTAACCGTGAAAATCGCAAACTATCGCGCTTGAAATACACCATAGTTAAACATGGTTTCGATAAGTTTAAAGCTGAGGTTGAAGCACGTACGGGGATCAAATTTGAACCTAAGCGAGATGTGGTCATTGGTGATCGTGGCGATCGTTATGGTTGGAAACAAGGCGTTGATGATAACTGGCACTTAACCTTATTCATCGAAGGTGGTCGTGTTAAAGACTTGCCGGGGCAGCCATTGCAAACAGGTTTACGAGAAATTGCTAAGATCCATAAAGGTGATTTCCGTATGACCTCAAACCAAAATATTATTATTGCTGGTGTCGCCGCTGCTGATAAAGAGCAAGTTGAGTCGATAGCTCGGCAGCATGGCTTATTGGGTAAGCTAATTACTGAAACCCGTGGTCACTCGATTGCTTGTGTGGCACTGCCTACTTGTGCGTTGGCAATGGCTGAGGCTGAGCGTTACTTCCCTGACTTTTTGACTAAAGTTGAAGCGCTACAAGAGAAGCATGGCTTTTTAGATCAAGGCATAGTGATCCGCATGACGGGTTGTCCTAATGGTTGTGCTCGTCCATTTGCTGCTGAAATCGGTTTAGTAGGTAAAGCGCCGGGGCGTTATAACTTGTATTTAGGCGCTAGTTTTGAAGGTACTCGTTTAAACAAACTGTATCGTGAGAATATCCAAGAAGCGGAGATCCTCGCGGAACTTGATGCTCTGTTTGCGCGTTATGTAGAAGAACGAGAAGAGGGTGAAACTTTTGGTAATTACACTGTACGCAGTGGTGTAGTTGCCGCAGTTAATGATGCGGCTAAGGATTTTCATGGCTAATACTTTTGAGTCAGTGATAACTGCTGATGAGCTGCAAGCCTTGTTGGACGCGCCTAAAGTGGAGCAACAAGCAGAATTAGCCCGAGTTAATGCTTATTTGGAAGCATTAACTCCGGTTGAGCGAGTCAAGTGGGCATTGCAGTATCTACCGGGTAACCATGCCCTCTCATCCAGCTTTGGTATACAAGCTGCGGTGATGTTGCATATGGTTAGTCGTGAAAAAGCTGATATCCCTGTATTGCTCACAGATACTGGCTATTTGTTCAGTGAGACTTACCAATTTATTGATGAATTAACAGAGCGCCTAAGTTTAAATCTTAAAGTGTATTCGTCGCCGTTTAGTTCAGCTTGGCAAGAAGCGCGTTTCGGTAAGTTGTGGGAGCAGGATATTGATGGGTTGGATAAATATAACCAGATCAATAAAGTCGAGCCGATGCAGCGAGCCTTAAACGAGCAACAGGTTGGCACTTGGTTTGCGGGACTTAGACGCTCACAGTCAAGCACGCGTGAAGATTTACCTGTGTTAGCGATTCATGGCCAACGCTATAAAATCTTGCCGATAATTGATTGGAGCAATAAGCAAGTCCATGAGTATTTAACCGAGTTTGAGCTGCCTTATCATCCGTTATGGGATCATGGTTATGTTTCTGTCGGCGATACGCACTCGAGTAAACCACTTGAGTTAGGGATGACAGAAGAGCAAACACGCTTTAATGGCTTAAAACGTGAGTGCGGATTACATTTTGATATTTAGTAGTATAAGTGAGCACCTAATCTAGCCGTGCTCACTTTGTTTAAGTTGTACTGATGTACTACTTGAAACTTCTTGAAATGATAGAGCAGTAAAAACTATGATTGCTTGTAAGGTTATGTAATTAAATGGTTTTAAGCCTTTAGTATTAAATTTTGTTTAATTTTGTACATTATTACTCACAGAGTTATGCACAGTGGTTTTATTTAGGCTATAGTTGAGCATTCCCGTAGATGGTTTTAAGAAGCTGTTCTGCACTTAGAGTTAATTTGACTCAACGGTTTTTAGTCTTCCACTGATTAAGTTACACATTCTTGATTAGCTAAAAACTATAAGCAGAGCTGTCAGTATCGAATAAACCAAGTTTGATTGTATAGCGTCATATTTTGGCAGTAACTCGACGCTAAAATCGAACACTTTGATTGGCTTGCTGGCGCTAGCTTATCAAGCGAACTATCCCCAGGTAGCTCCGAAGTAAAGAGTTACCTGGGGTTTTTGTTTGTGTCGAGTTTAGTATCTGCTATCACATTTTGGGCTGCATACATTTTCCCTTTTTCATTTCATACAACTATGCCGATGTCCCCTGGTTTTACGTAAAGCAGGGCAAGGTTGGAATTGTGTATTAACAATGTTGTACTATTGAGTTCGTTTTTGCGTATTCACGCATTTATTGGATTAAAATTAAATGGAGTTTTGAATGAATAAGATGCTTATCGCTGCAGCAGTTGTCGCTGCCGGTGCTGGTGGATATTGGTATAGCCAGCAATCGGCACCATTGTCGACGAGCGATGATGTTGTACTAAGTTATGTACCAGCAGATACCCCAGTTTTTTCTGCTCAGTTGCAACCATTCCCAATTAAGTCTTATATCAACTCTCTTTCAGAGGCCTACCGCCAGTATCCACCAGAGGCACTTAGCGAACTTGAAAATGAGCCCGATGAACGGGCGCAGTTTTTTGTCAGCCTTTTTAAGTCATATACAGCAGCAATGAAAGACGGTGATACTTTCACTAAAACCTTTGGTCTGGCTGATAATATCCGTAGTTACCTGTATAGCCTTGGTGCTATGCCTGTACTAAAAGTTGAAGTCGAAGATGCCGACGCAATATGGGCGCTTCTTGATAAAGCTGAAGCGGAAAGTGGTTTGGCGCACACTTTAGGTAACTTGAAAGGCGCTGAGTACCGCAGCTACTTGCTTACTGATCCTGAAGAGCAACAGCAGATAAGTTTAGTGTTTGCAGTGCGTGACGGCATCTTTACTACAACACTTAGTACTTCATTCCTTGATGCCAGCGTACTTGAAAATGCACTTGGTGTAACGCCAGTTGATAACTCTATTGTTGATGCAAAGATTATTGAAAACATTATTAATAAACATGGCTTTACTAATGAAGGTGTGAGTTACATAAACCACCAAGAGATAGTCACGGGGTTAACAAGTACTGATGGTAATCAGCTAGCGGGTCAGTTATCGAAGCTTTATGGGATCATGGGTGAAGATCCTATCGACTATCTTAAAACCCCAGCTTGTCGTGCTGAGTTTGCAGCAATTGCCAGCAATTGGCCACGCACAGTAGCAGGCTATGATGAGCTAAGAGTGACAGACAATATCACCGAGTTAGGCTTTAGAACTGTCATTGAAGGTAACAATAAAGTGCTACTCGATGCTTATCAAAAGTTACGAGGTTTCTTACCTGCTTACACTCAAGATATTGACAATACAGTATTTAATATAGGTTTGGGTGTTGATATAAACCAAATGGTACCGGCTTTAACGACCATTTGGGACGATATGCTAACTCCTGAATACCAATGTGAACCTCTTGCGGCAATGCAAATGCAGATGAGCCAGCAAAGCCCAGCGATGCTAGGCATGTTTACAGGTATGGCAAATGGGGTTAAGGGCTTAGGCGTATCACTGGTTGATTATAAAATTAGTGATGATGTGAATTCGCCACAGCTTGAAAGCTTAGATGCGGTGGTTAGTTTGTCTGCTGATAACCCAGCGATTTTGTTCAATATGGCTAAGTCATTTATGCCTGAACTGGCTAATGTTCAGTTGCCTGAAAATGGCGATGCAATTGAGTTGTCATCGATATTACCTATTCCTGCTGAAATGAATATTGCACCTAAGCTGGCATTAAAGGGTCAGCATTTAGTGTTGTTTTCAGGTGATAAAGGGGCGGCGATAGCTAATGATCTGCAAAATGAGTCTTTACAAAACAATGGGTTGTTTATGATGTCTACTGACTATATGAAATTGATCGACCCATTGATAACTTTTGTTGAGATGACAGGTGAGCCGATCCCTGAAGAATTAGAGGCGATGAAACACTACGATATGCGAACGAAGTTCAGTATCGACTTTAAGCCGGAAGGGGTTGAGATTGATGTCCATGCTAATTCTCGCTCATCTAAATAAGCGGCGTATGCCATAATGGCTTATACCAATTAGTTTTATTCGCCAGTCCATTGGGGCTGGCGTTTTTTTAGTTGAATCAAGCGTTGGAGTGAACATGGCGTCGCAAGTTGTAAGTGGTTTATTTTTAAAAGCAAACGAAGTGAGAGTGGTGACGTTGTCAGGCTACCGTGGTGAGCATGAGCTGATTGCCCCTAAAGTGAATAAGTTCAGCTTGCTTAAGAATCCGCAGCAAGGCGATGTGCAGCAATTTATTGCTCAGTTGCAAGCTTATATCAGCGAGCATCATGTTGCTAAAGTTGTACTTAACCGACGGGCGACCTCTGGCCAAGGCGCTGGTGGCGCAGGAACATTTTTAATGGAAGGCGCAATCTTAGCCTGTATTGGGGTTGATATTGAGTTTGTTCACCCTGCAACTCTTAGAGCAACTGATAAACGCTGTGGTGCACTAAAACCTGCTAAACCTACGACTGTAGATTTAGGTAAAGCCTATGATTTAGCATTTGAGGCTTTAGTGGATTAGTATCGACAACTAAAAATGATCTTTTGTCGGCGAGCTGCGTATCACAAGTTAACTAACGATTTACGCTGGCATCGCTTACTGATGAGCTTAGCTAAGTAAACGGAACTATTTAAAAGGGATAGGTATATAACCATGATTAAACTGCTTTCAAAACTGACACTAACAGCACTTTTTTGTCTGTCATTTACGGCTCAGGCTACTGATTTAAAAGTAGGTGATGTTGCACCAAACTTTAAATTACAGGCAACTGATGGTCATTTCTATCAATTGAGTGACTACAAGGGAAAACAAAACTTGGTGTTGGCTTGGTACCCAATGGCAAACACTCGAGGCTGTACTTTAGAATGTAAGTCGCTTGTAGAAAAGGGACACTTGATCCGCGAGTACAACGCCGTTTATATGATGGCAAGTGTTGATGATTTAGAAGACAACCAAGCTTTTGCCCGTGAGCAAAAAGCTGATTTCCCTATGCTAAGCGACCCAACGAAAGAAACGGCAAAAGCCTATGATGTGCTCAATATCATGCGTGTAGCCAATCGTGTCACTTTTTACATTGGCAAAGATGGTAAAATTCTAAAGATTGATGAAGACATTAACGCCAAAACAGCGGCTGAAGATATTGCAGCAGCATTGGGCGAATTAAATGTTGAGAAAGCTGACAATAACAGCCAAACAGCAAAGTCAGAATAGGCATTGGTATACAAGCCCCGCAGTTGCTAACTGGCGGGGCTTTTTTATTTCATGCTTGAAAAACTAATCTTCAGTCTCTGCTTGACCTTCAATGCGGGCTTTTCGTAGTTGTTGTTCTTCAAATGCAGCTTGGATCTCAGCCAAGACTGCATCGATATCTGCAGTATGTTCGCTTTCAACAAAATCGCCAGTCAGCTCGGTATCAGGTGTTAATTTGCCTGACTCAAATTTTAGCCACATCTCTTGTGCGTACTTAGTCTTAAGCAATGATGGGGCAAACTGACCATAGTACTGTGTCATATTATTCACATCACGCAAAAGCATACGTTTGGCATTATTGTTCGCTGCGGCATCAACCGCTTGGGGCAAATCAATAATTACTGGGCCGTTATCATCTAATAGTACGTTAAACTCTGACAAATCACCGTGGATAAGACCTGCGCATAGCATGCGTTGTACATCTTTCATCACCATAGCATGATGAGAGATAGCGACTTCTGGTGTAAGCGTGACATCATTGAGTCGCGGGGCGACATAGCCAGCCTCATCAGTGATTAGCTCCATAAGCAGCACGCCATCAAAACAGCCATAAGGTGTCGGTACTCTAACGCCTGCATAAGCCAGTTTGAAAAGCGCGTCTACTTCGGCACTTTGCCAAGCTTGTTCCTGTTCTTTGCGGCCATAATTAGAGCCTTTTTCCATGGCTCTAGCGCGGCGTGAGTTACGGCTTTTACGGCCTTCTCTGTATTCGACCGCTTTTTTAAAGCTACGTTTATCAGCTTCTTTATAGATTTTGGCGCAACGGATGTCATCACCACATCTTACTATGTATACATCGGCTTCTTTGCCGCTCATTAATGGACGAATTACTTCGTCAATGAGTCCTTCATCAACCAGAGGTTGGAGTCGTTTTGGGGTTTTCATAGCGCCCTTATACCTCAGTTACTTGGATGATGGAATGAATTACGCAAATATCATGGAAAAAGGTGACAATTTTCTAGAGAAAGAGGTGACTAGAGCTAAATCTGGGGAATGCTCTCCTCGAGTGACTTGTTTTGTGTCTGCTGATTTTCATCACTCAAGGAGAGGAGGTTTTATTTAGGCTTTAACATTATTCAATATCAGAAATATAGGTCCAAAACTTGTTATTACCTTTGTTAGAAGGGAAGTACCAGTAACGCAGATCATCACCTAGCCCCGTTAGCATAAATAGTTCTTTGTCACCGGTCTTAGGGTTATCGAATATAAATAGATCTCCAATATTACCGAATCGTTCATTATCTCCCCACTTGTAGTATGTATTGCCATCTCCGTTTACGGTATACGACAAAGGACTTTTTGTTGGTTCAATTTGTCGTGAAGCTAACGAATTTGAGTTGCATCGAACAGTAGCACTTTGTGGTACAGCATCTTCTGCGATGTTGATATGAAACTTGTTCATTACAGTGTCATTTCTGCGGCTATTAGCCAGTTTATAGGCTAGCCGTTGACCACTGCTTGTTTCTACCTGTAATTGACAGCTGTTTTGAGATATATGGCCACTGTCATCGTTGTAGGTGAAACCATATGAGCCATGTAATGCAGGGTAAATATAGCTAGGTAGGATCCCTTCAGGATCGTAATAGCCCACAAGAGTCGTGACAGGCACTCCAAATGCTGTTGGTACTTTGGCTATCGTTAGATCTGGGGCGTTAGATTCATTCCAAGTGATACCATCTGAAGTATATGACGTATTGAAGCCAGTAGCGATGATAAAGCTGTCATCATTAATATTGAGATGACTATCGTAACCTGCTTTATGGTTAAAGCTAATCGTTTTGCCTATGTTACTAATCGATGCTTTAGGTATATCAATATACTTGGCCCAATTACCATTAGACATAGCAATCGTTACTTGATCATATTGGTTAACTAATTGGCTTAGGTATTGCTCTGATAGCTCGCTTATCGATGCATTAATTTGCTCGCCATCGTTGACTCTGTGTTGATAGGGTTCCATCGTGTGTGTTTCAGCATTCCATAGCCTAAAACCGGTTGCTGAGTCACTTGAAAACACGGCTTTTGATTCTAGATTTTGTTGGATATGCGCTGCCGTGTAGGGCGTGTAGAGTGTAAAACGGTTGGCTGATGACATCGGCTTACCGCCAGCCATGGCATCAGAGCCATATTTTCGGCCTTCAAAAGGCGCTTGGCATTCGCCTTTGCGACAAGCACTTCCATCCGTTATTTTGCTGTACATATTAGGAATAAATTTATTCAGTTCGCTGTCCCATCCCCAAGTGGAATTGATTGCGTCAGCAGGACGATGAATTGAACCGTTAAAGCCACCAGGATAATGACCAATACCAAAGTTGTGGCCAACTTCGTGACTAAATTCATTCCCTAAAGATGAGTCGAGAGTGACCATACCACCGCCACCTGAGCCGCCATGGGTGACAATACCGTTTTGATAATTGCCTCGGCTATTATGGGCAGTTAGCTGAGAAACCGAGTATGGATGCGCATCTACCCCTATACCGGCACTGCTATTAATGCCATAGTTGGCATTGTTAATACCAATAGAAATCAACTCTTTGCCTATTCTTTGACGCATTGTTCCGCTGTGCCAATCGCCAGTGCTAGGATCGAAATCAGTCAGTAATGTGCCATCTGGCAGCATGACTTCCGCTAGATAAACTGTCTCATATTGGCTTACTGTCATGCGGCTAACGGGAAGAGTTTGGAAGTACTCGCGTTGAGCAGTGGGATCTGTTGCAAAGTCAAATTCGCCACGAGGTGCTGTCAGCATACCGATATCAATGGTATGTAAAAGTAGCTCAGAAGGTGCGCCGACCTTTACGTCGGTTAACTCGCCTGAAAGCTCTCCATGACTGAACTGCATTTTGAATCCTGGCTGGATCCAGTTGGCTGGAATTTTGAGGCTCCAAGTGTTTTCCGCATAGGTTAGGGTATTGTTTATTAAGTCACTTTCTTGGAACCACTGACCGTTGATGCATTTAAATGTTAGTGACTGATGGCGAGATATAGAAGCAGTGCGCTCACCGTAATGTATTGTTGATGCGTAACCGGCTTTGGAGCTAATTTTAACCACTTTCCCACTTAATGCATCGCTGTTGGGTAAATAGATATTTTTGGTCCAAATATAATCAGCAGTGTTGATCTCGACGAGTTCATTTGACTCGAGCGTGGCGAATAACAGTGCTGCGCTTGGGTCATTCAACTGATTTATTGTCGTGGATGTATTTAACACCGCAGAGTTGCCTGGCATTGGTGTGAAGTCTACTTCGCTTGGTAATACATTCCCTGTTGCGTACACGGTAGTTGGCAGATTAGCCGGAGGGGCAAGTTTCATTGTTCCAAGGTTACGCCCTTGCTTATCAATGGCTGTTACATACATGGGTATCGCTGTATTTAGGTCTGTTTGTTTTGGTTTGACCATGAGTAGCGAGGCACGCTGAGCGATAAGATGTGGCTGGATATCGCCTTCAACTCCATGCTTTGAAGGAATAATCTGGCTTTGCGCAAAGGAGACTGACGCCGCTAGGCTTCCCTCTAAGTCACTAGGAAAATCATTATTATTAAATACCAGTAGCGAGCTTGTGGACGGCAAGGCTTCAGCTGTCACTGTTGTGCTATAGCTCGCAGCTGAGGTCAATAGCGTTGCAATGACCGTAGCTAGGTAGGTGTTTTTGAAACAAGCATGACTTAACGAAATAGTTAACGGTTTTGAAGTTGGTGAAGTCGGGAATTTAGATAACATAGTGAGTCCTTTTATGATGTGATATCGACTAAAAGGGCAAAACGATTGTTTAAAAAGATAGACAGCATAAGCTGTCTATCATTTCAATAAAGTGCAAGAGAATTAGCGATAGCGTTTATTCATCATATTTCCATCGCTAAGACGCTAACTAACTTGATTACGAGTTTGCCCATGGTGTGTAGAGTGCAAACTTTTTATCGCCAAACTCCCCACTGGCCAGTTGTGCCGGGCTCTTCACCTCGGGTTTCCCATTGTGCTGTCCACGTTTTACCATTATGGGTAACAACATCATTTGCTCGATATACTTGGTTTACATTCCATGTACTGACTTCTGGTTCACTCGGATCAACAGGCGTTTCAGGCTCTGTTGTTGCAGGAACAACAACGAATGAATAAACTTCTTCGTCTGTTGCGTCGGCATTACTAATGACTAATTTAAATGTGAATTCCTGTCGTGTTTCAGGAATATCAGCAGTCTCAATGATTAGCTCATTGTTTGGACCTAAAGTGGTTTGTAATGGTGTGCCGCTAGTTTGCAACCACTGTACGTCGATTGATTCACCCTCACTTTCACTATGCTGCAAAATAACATGGTCACCGTGTATCACTGTGGCGTTATCTAATGGCTTTAACACGTTTGGTGAAATAACCGCGGTAATTGGGTTTACTTCAGTTGTAATGCTAAATTGCCCTGAAGCACGTGAATCTTTTGAGTTGAAATAATTACCGTGTAGGTCATTTTTAAAGTACATATAATGATTCATCTCTTCATGCCAACGGCCGATGAATACATTGCCTTGGTGATTTGATTCGTACCAACCATTGACTTTTGAAGCTAATAATCGGTCCCAATCGTTCTGATTATCTGCATTGATATTAATGGAAAATGAAGAATGCTCTTCTCCGTTCTTATTGAATACTTTGTAGTGTACGGTATCGCCAATAGTCGCAGAGTTTAGCTCAACAGATTGTGGAATAAAGTTGCTACCCTGCACTAAATAAGGGCCTACAGGATCTGGTGTTGGATCAACGGGAGGCACCACCACATCATCATTGACGATGTTGATGTCACTACAGTTATAAAAGCCTTCCCCTACAGGATCTGCACGCTGCCAGCGTACAAATAAAATAGCTTCCCCAACTCTATCGTTTGGAATGGTGACATCCATTTTATATTTGCCATTGACGACGGCAATATCGCCTTCTTCTTGAATGAGTTCAAGATCGTCCCATGCCAGTGCTTTTGATAAGTCAGCATCTGGCTTAGTTAGGTAAAACTGCCAAAATGATGGATTATGAGGTGCCGTTGCGTTGAATACATATTCAAACGTTCCTGCATTTACCGACGTACGTGTCCATTGGTCTGTTGCGGTTCCCATTCCTCGCTTTTGTGGATCATTGGCATAGCACAATGAGCCATCAGGAACAGCGTTTTTAACAGCTTGCATATTGTTATAATCAGGAACATTAATTGAAAACTCATTGCGTTGTACAAAAGGGTAAGTTCCCGAAATAGCTTTTGCTTGTGCGCAGCCTTGAGTCGGCGGTGTACCACTCCAAATATTACCTTCGCTGTAACAAACTTGTTGCCTTGCTGCTGGGTATTCAGACCAGCCATGAGCTTGTACAGGTGAACTGGATAGCATCATCAATGCAGAGGTGATAGTGATACTTAATAAGCTTCTTTTCATATGCTCACTTTCCTATTTCAATTGTTTTAAACTAATCATTAATTAAAACGATATTGTTATTAGTTTTGTTCTTAATTTAGTGTTTTTATTTAAAGCAGGATAAATACAGTTTTATATTGCGTTTAAAATTCAGGAACGAGTTACTTAACAACTCATAAGCGAATGTTTCTGCAATTATTACGTTTTAATTTATGCCCAATCACAGTTAACACATTTACTTAAGCTACCAATACTCACTGAAGTATCAGTTTGACCTGTTAACTGGTTGTGAAAACTACAGGTTTTATTAATCAAGCGTCAATACTCTATTTGTTGACAGTTTATCGTTGTTTTGACACCACTTTTTTTGACACCCTTTGCCTTTGCTTCATTAATATTGACATAATAAATTTAATTTTTATTAATACCGCTTTAATTGTAGAGAAGGATGGGGTTTTGTTTTTAATTGCTGTCGTCAAAAAAATAACTAAATCATGATTAAAAGAGTTATTAATATATTATTAATTTTTGATGTGGGGTGTTGATTACAAAATATGTGAAACTTTTAATTATTTATTTCCAATTGTTATATGTGGAAGTTAAATAAAAATAGGTTTAAGGTTGTTTTTTGTGCTGCGGATAACTGAATGAATCGATAATTTGTTTTAAAAACGTCATCTATTAATAGCAATATGTATTGATAAATTGAGTTTTAGATTATGAAGGCGATGGAGCTGAGTTTGTTAGCCAAAAGGCTTTTGTAATGAACTGAGCTTTCCGTTGCGTTTATCAGACTGTATTTCTGAATTGAGGCTGATATCTGGTTTGCTCACTAAATGGTTACCTATTAGCGTTAAGTGTAAGCCTCTGGATTTAAATACTTGTTGAATATCATGTAAAGACTTAGTTTGTTTGGCTGCTTGCAGGCTAGTTTGTTGATTTAATGGGATCTCTGGTGCTAAACCTACTCCTGAAAAAAGCTGTCCATCAGGGGTATAAGTTAATCCTGCACTAAATTGAATTTGAATACCGCTGTTGGGCAGGGTCAATTTATATAACGGCCCCAGATTACCTGACGTGGTTTCGCCAATTAAGGCTACCTGAGGCCAATGCTTAGATGCTAAGGCTATCCACTCACACTCTTGTTCGCAGCTGGAGTCTACATGGAGAAATAAGGGGACTTGTTCTGATGTGATAGAGCTGGGAGTTATGCTTGCTGGGCTGTAGCGTCGAACAAGATAGTGACTAAAAGCTTTATTGGGATTTAACTGATTGTCGAAACCTCGGTTTTTCAGTGTCGTTTGCTCAAAAAACGCTAAGTCAGTTATTGGAATATATTGGCTTGCAATACGATCGGCTCGAGCATGGGCAAATCGCTTGTATTGCATAACAGCAAGGGTTGTTGAGCGAAGAGAGTCTGTTTGGTTAACATGTTTGTTTAACCAAGCCATCAGCTGTGGTTGTGGTTTCTTTATCGCACGAATATCGATAATTAACGCGTTAGGGGAGTCGGATTCTCGTTGGCGGGATAGATGCTGGTTAAGTGTGGCTATGTTAGTCTCATTGACGTTTGCAGGCAGACGTAAAATCAGCTCTTGATTTGGCTGCTGAGCTTTTGGCATTTTAGCGCTGGCGACTAAAGCGAGTGATCTTTGTATGTGGCTTTCGCCATCGGATAAGGTTAGTAATGCCTGATCACTGTGCTGTAAACCTATCTCGACTCTCAGTTGAGATAGGTGAGTTAACCATTGCGCTTGAGCTATTGTCGACTGTTTTAATGAGCCTGCAAGGTAGCCTTCACTTGCTTGTAGCCAGCGGCTTATGGGCAAGCCATCAATATGAGAAAGGAAAGGGAAATCGGCGTCTATGAATTCTCCTTCAAGTGTAAATGCTAACCAATATTGCCCATCGAAATGTAAGTTCACTGGAAGCGTGTCTAATACCGTTTTATGGGGCAACTGAACCTTTGCTGCCGGATCATTCAGCTGGCTAAGTAGGTGTTGAAGTTGACCCTGAAGTTGTTTTTGGCTAGTAAAACCTTGGGATTGTTCTAAAAACCTAGCGGCAATTTGATTGATTTTTACTTGTTGTTTTGGTGCGAGGGCTGCAAAGGATGAATGCTGATCTATTTCTTGTAGAAGTTGTTTTATATCTTGTTGATATTGATGATAGTTTAATTGGCTGCTGACGTTAGTTGGAGCAAAGGAAAGGTAACTGAGTAGCATTGCGCTAATACAGATAAGTAGGAGAAAAACGTTAAATATACCCTTATAGCTCAAAGTCATAACCATCCTTGTAAAGGTAGGCTTAAAGAAATCTGTTTAAGCCTACTTTAGACGTTTTTGATATCGAGCCGGAATTGTCGACTATAAGATGTCGTTAATAGAAACCCCGATACCTATTCGTTGATTACGTACATTGTAGTCGATTAAACTTTCACCGTAGCCATTAAAGTACTGAGTATATAGACGTAAGTTGCCTAAAATAGGGTAGCTCCAAGTAAATTCCACCGCACCATGACTTGGCTGCTGTACGAAATTTCGCAGCATTAATGTAAATCTATGCTCGTCGAGTCCATATACGCCGGTAAGCTCAATGTTGCCCATATAGTCATTAATATCTGGATTATCATCGCCCCTTGGCGACTCTGGTGTTTCTTTTTCATCTTCAGGAATACGCCACCATGCTTTAGCCTCTAGTGCAAAGGGGCCGTTGTCGAAAACCATCATGCCATACAAGCGATTCCAACTACGAGAACGTGAACCTGACTGACCGTTTGATTGATGCACAGCGCCCACGCCCCAAAAAGAGTTGGTTAGTGGCCCAAGTTGCCAGTCGTTAGTGAATACCAGAAAGACTTCTGGTTCATGATTAGTTTCTCTAAAAGGTGAAGAGATATCTTTGTTATAGACCTGCCAATAAGATTGGTTAGTATAGGCCGCAAACAGATGTCCATTATCACCAAATACATTGTGCCAAAGTGGAAATTTAAAACTAATTTGAAACTTGGCCTCCATGTTATCTAAGGTAAATGGATGCTCTGCGGCTTCATCTTCAAAAGGCGCCATATTAGGCGATTCACTATAGGTAACAGGCAGAATGTAATTGACTTTGTGCGGGGTGATTACATATGGCAGATCACCGGTTGCTTTCTCTTCAGATATCCGCTCATCAACGAGTGATTGCTTTTTCTTAGGCGACACTTCGATATCGCTTTCTGTTGTTTCTGGTTTAGTTTGCGCTTGTAAGCCAAAAGCGCAACTCAAGCTGGTTGTTAACAATAGTGCAGCGAGTTTGTGCATAACATTCCCCAAAGTTTTATTAAGTTACCGCTTTATTGTTTTTGAAGATTCTACCTAGGCGTTGATACTATTAACAGCAAATATGCATGTTAATAACATTTTTGATTGATGGTTTAACTTAAATGACATCGAGTACTGTTGCGGTTCTGACTAGATTGAAATGCGATAACTTAGTGCTAAAAAGACATTAATACGCTGGCTTCAGCGAAAAAAATATTCAGCAATGAGTATTTAAGTTTAACTATTACAATGATTTAGTTTTGTTTCTTTGTCTTTTAAGAGGTCAGTTGCTTAAACGTAAATAACAAAAAGTTATAAAAGGTAATAATTTTCTATTTATTATGGAATAAGGAGGCCGCTATATTTCAGCGTAACGAATATGAGTGAGGAAGGGTTATGGAGATTGTTACTTTACCTGGTCAAGCAGCCAAAGGAAAAGTCTGGCTAATAGGTGCCGGGCCAGGTGATGTTGATCTACTAACTGTGAAAGCATATCGCGTGCTGCAAAATGCTGATGCAGTGTTATATGACGCCTTGGTTAGTGAAGAGATCCTCGCACTTATTCCAAAACATGCTGAAAAAATTGCAGTGGGTAAAAGGGCGGGTAAGCACAGTGCTGCGCAAAGCGAGATAAACCAACTGTTAGTCACAAAAGCATTCACCCGTAAAAACGTGGTGCGTCTAAAGGGAGGCGATCCGTTTATATTTGGCCGTGGTGGTGAAGAGCTAGAAACTATTGTGGCAGCAGGTGTCGATTTTGAAGTGATCCCTGGGATCACTGCTGCGAGTGGTACAGCGGCTTATGCGGGGATCCCGTTGACTCATAGAGATTATGCCCAAGGTGTCAGCTTTATCACTGGGCACTGCAAGTTAGAAAGTCGCCCTATGGATTGGCAAGCTTATGCGAACCCAAACAATACCTTAGTGGTTTACATGGGGATCCTTAATGCCGAAATTATTAAACAAGGTTTGCTCGATGCCGGCCGCTCGGCAGCAACACCTGTGGCTATCGTGTCTAAAGCCACTACATCGGCGCAGCAAACCTTTATTGGCAGCCTACAAAACTTGGATGAACTGGCCAATAACCCGGAGCTGGTGATGCCTGCATTGATGGTGATCGGTGAGGTTGTAGAGCTTGCTGGTAGCTTAAATTGGTTCACCCCGAATATTACGAATAATAGCCAACTCAATAACCCTGAGTTAGCCGCACAACTTAAATAAATAATTGATTGAAGAATACGGAGAACTAGCATGGGCGCAAAAGAGTTAAGCCATTTGCAACAACTGGAAGCTGAGAGCATTCAAATTATTCGCGAAGTGGCAGCTGAGTTTGATAATCCTGTGATGATGTATTCCATCGGTAAGGACTCCTCTGTAATGCTTCATCTCGCTCGCAAGGCTTTTTATCCGGGAAAAATTCCTTTTCCCTTGCTGCATGTCGATACCGATTGGAAGTTTAAAGAGATGATTGCGTTTCGCGACGCACAAGCCAAAGAGTTTGGTTTTGATCTGCTAGTGCATAAAAACCCTGAAGGACTAGAGCTGGGAATTAATCCGTTTGATCATGGCAGCGCAAAGCATACAGATATCATGAAAACCCAAGGTTTAAAGCAGGCGCTGAATAAATACGGTTTTGATGCGGCTTTTGGCGGTGCACGTCGCGATGAAGAGAAATCTCGTGCTAAAGAGCGGGTGTATTCGTTCCGCGATAAACACCACACTTGGGACCCTAAAAACCAGCGTCCAGAGTTATGGCGTACCTATAACGGTGCGGTCAATAAAGGCGAGAGTATCCGTGTTTTCCCACTTTCAAATTGGACTGAACTCGATATTTGGCAATACATCTATCAAGAAGATATTAAGTTGGTGCCGCTGTATTTTGCCAAAGAGCGTCCGGTTGTTGAGCGTGACGGCATGATGATTATGGTTGATGACGACAGAATGCCGTTGGCTGAAGGCGAGCAACCAAAGCAAGAGTTAGTGCGCTTTAGAACTTTAGGATGCTACCCGTTAACTGGCGCGATGCACTCAACAGCAGACACGCTAGAAAAGATTATTGAAGAGATGTTGCTGACCCGCTCAAGTGAGCGTCAAGGACGTCTTATCGATGCAGATCAAAGTGCATCTATGGAGCTTAAAAAGCGTCAAGGCTATTTCTAATATCCCGTGAGGGAGTTGGCAACGGAATTCTAAGGGATCATTATGAATCAAGCAGTAACGAATAACGCACGACTGGCGGCAGAACTTGAAGATTTAGGTGTTAAAGAGTACCTATCATTACAGCAAAATAAAGGCCTGTTGCGCTTTTTAACGTGCGGCAGCGTCGATGACGGTAAAAGTACGTTAATCGGGCGTTTATTACATGACAGCGCCCAAATTTATGAAGACCAATTGGCGAGCCTGAAAAGCGACAGCGCTAAGCTTGGCACGACAGGTGAAGAAGTTGATTTAGCGCTACTTGTCGATGGCTTACAAGCGGAACGTGAGCAGGGGATTACCATTGATGTCGCTTACCGTTACTTCTCTAGTGATAAGCGTAAATTCATCATTGCAGATACGCCTGGTCACGAGCAATATACTCGTAACATGGCAACGGGTGCTTCAACTTGTGATTTAGCGGTTATCTTGGTCGATGCGCGATATGGTGTGCAAACTCAAACCCGTCGCCATGCATTTATTGCATCGCAGCTCGGGATCCGTCATTTTGTGGTTGCAGTTAATAAGATGGACTTACTGGATTTTGATGAAAAAGTCTTTAACGACATTCAAGCAGAGTTTGCCCAGTTTGCAGAGCAATTAGGTGATTTGGATATTCGCTATGTACCACTCTCTGCGTTAAAAGGTGACAATATTGTAGATAGCAGTGAACATACGCCTTGGTATGATGGCGGCACGTTACTCCATCTACTTGAAACCATAGATACTCGCCGTGAGTTAACAGAGCTTCCAGTACGCTTCCCAGTGCAATATGTTCAGCGTCCAGATCTTGATTTTAGAGGTTTTTCAGGCACGCTAGCTTCTGGCGTGATTAATGTGGGTGATGAGTTAGTGGCGTTGCCTTCGGGCAAGCGTAGCAAGGTTGCGCGCATAGTGACTTTTGATGGCGATCTTCAGCAAGCGATTGCAGGGCAAGCGGTTACTTTGACTCTTGAAGATGAGATTGATATTTCAAGAGGCGATTTGCTATCACAGCTTGATAATGCGCCGGAGCTTGCTAATCAATTGATTGCTGATATTGCATGGATGGATGAAAAGCCATTACAGATTGGCCAGCTTTACGACTTAAAAGTGGCGGGTAAAAAGCTACAGGCTAGCGTAACTAAAGTTGACTATGTAGTTGATATAAACACGCTTGAGCGCAATCAAAGCGATAGTATTGGTTTGAACGATATGGCGCGGGTAACACTTGAATTGAATGAGTCAATTGCGATTGACCCATATAACTTAGTACGTGATACAGGTGGTATGATCCTTATCGATCGCCTATCTAATGCAACTGTAGCAGCTGTTATGGCGGTTACCAGTTCACGCAATCAGAGCAACACGCAGCAATACAGTGATTTTGAGTTAGAGCTCAATGCGCTTATTCGTAAGCAATACCCTCACTGGCAAGCAATCGATATCAGCAAGGTTGAACGCTAACCATGACTGATTTGTGGGTGTTATCGTGCATATTATTTGCCTTAGTCGCCGCCTTAATGGCGGGGCTATGGACACCTGCTGCATTGTTTTTTGTCGCTTCGTTAACGACTTATTTGCTTGGCATGGTAGAACTTGAAACGGCACTTGCAAGCTTTACCAATGCCAGTTTAGTCACCTTAGTGTTGTTGATCATGTCGACAGGTGCATTAGAGAAAACATCTTTATTAGGCAAGTTGAGTCAAATGGTTGGGCGTGGCTCACTAGCCTCAACCATGGCGAAACTAGGACTTTCAACAGCGTTATTATCTTCTTTTACCAATAACACAGCCGTTGTTGCGTCTTTAATCGGTGTGGTCAGAAGAAACCAAGCTCATGCGCCGGCTAAGTTACTGTTGCCACTTTCTTATGCGGCGATTTTAGGTGGCACACTCACCTTAATTGGTACCTCAACTAATCTAATTGTTAACTCTTTTGTTGAAAATGCCGGACTGGTGCCGCTGGGCTTCTTTGAGTTTTCAATGATAGGTGTTGTCATAGTGGCCTCTGGCGTTGGCTTATTAGTGTTATTAGCTAACTGGTTGCCTGACAGACGTGAAGAGAGTAGTGATGAAACTTTGCCTTATCTACTCGAGGCGCGTGTCGCCAAAGAATCATTATTAATTGGTCACAGTGTGCAAGATAACCGCTTACGCGCACTGAAGAAATTATACCTTGTAGAGCTTGAGCGTAGCGGTATTCGCATTTGTCCCGTGCCACCACATTTGGTGCTGCAGAGTGAAGACGTTTTGCGCTTTAGTGGTGCAGTAGAGTCAGTTGAATTGTTACATCAATTTGATGGTTTAGAGTGGTTTGGTAAACAGCAAGCCAAAGGCCAGAATTTGATTGAAGCTGTGTTAGCACCAAGCTCTAGTTTAGTGGGCCGATCGTTAAAACAGTCGACTTTTAGAGAAAAATTTGACGGTGCGGTATTGGCTATTAGACGAGGGAATCATCCGTTAAAAGGCGGCTTAGGTGATATTGAGCTGCAAGCTGGCGATGTATTACTGATCACACCCGGTGACAGCTTTAGTCGTAATACGAAATTAGCCTCAGAATTTGCAGCGGTGAGTGGTTTAGATTTAAGTGTTAGGCTCGATCATCGCCGTAGCCAATTTGTGCTTGGTGGCTTTTTGCTTACTATTTTAGCTAGCCTAACAGGTGCAATCCCTTTAGTTAAAGGGCTGATTTTACTGTTAATGAGCTATATCGCAATTGGTGCGGTGAGTATTTCTGAGCTTAAGCGACGCTTTCCGTTTGAGCTGGTGGTGATTGTCGGCAGTGCATTGAGTTTAGCCAATTTGATGCTATCAACAGGTCTTGCTGATGATATTGCTAATTTTATTCTTGGCTCAATAAATGGTTACGGCGTGTTTGCTGCTTTTGTCGCTGTCTATCTAATGACGTTATTACTGACAGAATTGATTACCAATAATGCCGCTGCGGCACTGTCGTTCCCTGTTGCTTATGCCATTGCCATGAGTTACGGCGTCGATACCAGACCCTTTATTTTAGCGGTTGTTTTTGGTGCAAGCGCGAGCTTTATATCGCCTTACGGTTATCAAACTAACTTGATGGTATATAACGCGGGTAATTACCGATTCAGTGACTTTGTCAGAGTTGGTCTGCCTTTGTCACTACTTTATTCCGCCATCGTATTGTTATTGGTTCCAGTATTTTTTCCTTTTTAGTGAACGCGAAGCTGGGTTGAACATGCAAGAGATGTAGGTCTTTTTGATATTCAACTTAGCAAACTTTATAGCTTGTATTTATAGAGAAGATTTTTGGGAGTTTTTATGTCTGATATTGTTTGGCACCAACATAGTATCGATCAGCAATCGCGTGCAGAGCAAAAAGGGCAAAACCCTATTTTGTTATGGTTTACCGGACTTTCAGGTTCAGGTAAGTCAACTTTAGCTGGGGCATTAGAGCGTGCGCTATTTGATGCGGGATTTCATACCTATCTACTTGATGGTGATAATGTTCGTCATGGTTTATGCAAAGATCTTGGCTTTAGTAGTGAAGATCGTGATGAGAATCTGCGTCGTGTTGGGGAAGTGGCGAAACTAATGGTCGATGCAGGCCTAGTTGTACTGTCTGCATTTATCTCTCCTACCCGAGAAGAGCGTGAGCGCGTTAGAGCATTATTTGAAGCTGGCCAGTTTATTGAAGTGCATGTTTCTACACCAATAGAAGTATGTGAAGCGCGCGATCCAAAAGGCTTATACAGTAAGGCCCGTGCTGGTGAAATTAAAGATTTTACTGGGATCTCCGCTCCTTACGAAGTGCCTACAGCTGCAGAACTTACTATAGATACCAGTAAAGGCGATTTAGCTAATCAGGTACGAGCGCTACTTGACTACTTAGCCGCGATACAAGTGATAGATTCAGAGAAATTAAAGGCAGTAGTTTAAGAATTAGGGCTGCATCTACGCAGCCCTTTTTATGCGCATTGAGCGAAGTTAATCAATTTTAAAGTCGTGTGAGAATAGCGCCTTCATCGCTTTGAGATAGTTTTTGTCGGTACTGAAATGGATCAGTTGCGCCAGTTCATCGCCTATTGGCGTAAAGCGGTAATAGCTAAAAAATAGTTGACCACTTTTAGGAGTTAACTTGAGTTTGGCGTCACCGACCATAAAGTTGATCGGTGTTTTGCTGCTTAAGAGCCCTGTTTCTAGTTCGCTGCGGTGCAGTAAGCCGGCGTCTACTAAGGTCAATATATTTGAATATGGTAGGCCAAACTGCGATAGACCAATATTTGTTGAAGTGGCTTTTTTAAATAGTTGCCCAAAGCCCCCCGCATGCTTAAAGCCAATAATCAGTTTTAGTCGCGTTTCATTATTAACCAATACTGACATACTTAAAGCTTTTTCGAAGACTTGTGCCTCTTTATGGGTGAGCTGTTTAAGGGTACTTAATGTACGTAGGCTAAAGTGACCTGGGGTAGTAATTTCATGCGCTAAAATACGTCCCCATAACTCCTGCATTTTGCGGTTATGGATCTGCTCTGCTAACTGAAAAAATTGATGTGCCCAATCGGGATCGAGATCTACGCCTGTGACATCTGACGGGGTGTGGCTGATAGCTATTTTGTAGATGGTTTCAAGGTTTTCTTGATACTGACACGCTTGTTTTTGCGCCCTAAAAGCAGCCCGTTCAGCAATAGATGCACTGCTGGCACGGTAGTCATGCTCGCTGGCTAAGCCGAGCATTTTGCCAAGTAGTAATGCCTTTTTACGAGCAGAAGCATCGGTGGCTTTATTATCTTTTGATGTATGCGTTGCTGCGCAGTCTATTGCTGTTTCAACCATGGTTCTACTCACCATTATCAATTATTGTCATTGCGCCTCAGCTAACTAAAGAGTTACTCATTACGGCGTATTTATACTGATTGGTATTAAAGCTTATCGACCTTATCCACTTATTCTTAATAGTCGTTAACTCGTTGTATTGCTGGTCACTTTACCAAAGTAAGCAACCTCAATGCCTTGTTCCGGATGGCGTGGCACATTTAACGCCAAAATCAGTGAACAACACGCAAAACCAGCACCGATATAAAATACCCATTGTGGTGATGTTAGCCATAAGAAACCGAGTAATGCTGGGATCACAACTGCTGCTATGTGGTTAATGGTAAAGCTCACCGACATCGTGGCTGCAATATCTTTCGGGTCGGCTATTTTCTGAAAATAGGTTTTCATAGCAATAGCCATAGCAAACAATAGATGATCAATAACATATAGTGCCGCGGCTAATTGGGCTTGTTCGACTAGGGCGTAACTGACAAATACCGCAATAAGGCCAACATATTCAATAGTTAATGCATTACGTTCACCAATACGACCAATAAAACGACCAATAGTCGGTGCAAATAGCAAGTTCACTACATAGTTGATGAGAAAGAGTGAGGTGATTTGGGTGATGCTGTAACCAAACTTTTCAACCATCATAAAGCCGGCAAATACCATAAAGATTTGTCGTCTTGCCCCTGAGAAGAAAGTCAGTAAATAGTAGAGCCAATAGCGCTTTCTGAGGATAATTTTTTTGTGCTGCATCTCGCCTTGGTTAAAGTTAGGGAAGTAATAACTTATGCTCAGTACCATCAATAAGCCGAGAGTGCCGATAATGGCATACATCCACTGATAATCGAGTTTTAGCCAGCTCATAATGAGCCAAATACTGGCATATCCACCGAGCGCAGCCGCACTGCGCCAAGCTAATGCTTTACCCATAAATGCAGCTGTGTCTTTTTTTTCAACCCATTGTAGGGTGAGAGATTGATTCACCGTTTCAAAATAATGGAAGCCGACAGACATTAACACTGTGGTGATATAAAGGCCCAATACCTGCGGAAAAAAACCAGTAATCGCCACACCGATACATAATATTGCCAGCGACAATAACGCGAAGGCTTGCTCGCGGATCAGCAGTAAAACAAAAATGGCTGTAAAAGCTAAGAACCCCGGAACTTCACGTAGGCTTTGTAAAATACCAATTTCAGCGCCAGTAAACTGTGCGCGTTCAATGACAAAGTTGTTGAGCAATGCCTGCCAAACAGCGAACACCAAAGACATGATAAACGTCATCCATAACAAGAGTTTTTGTGGTTCGTTTCTCATTGGGTTCCCCATCAGCTACAGCCAAAATTTATCGACAGTAGTGGTTAATTTTACAGATTTCGGCGAGCAGGCAGTATACATGAGTCTGCTGTGATTATTAGATAAGACACTTATTAAACAGAATATTGTTGCTGTAAGAATGAGTTTGTTTGCATCTTAGCCGAGTTTAGTTACTCGCTTGACACTACCCTCTACTTCATAATTTTGGCTTGTCAGCCAGTCTTACTTACCTATTTCGCTGCTGATACTTAAGTTGAACGTTAGTGCTAAATGTAAGTTATATGTAAATGGTAATGTAAATTATTCTCATTAAGTGTAGTTTGTCTGCGAATTTAGGGGGAGCTGTTTAAGTTGTTGGTAAAGTAAAGAGAGCGCCTGAAAGTAGATATTTTGCTTTATTCTCAGAACTTTATTAGTTGGCTTGCAGCGCAGAATCAAAATGAGAGACGTTTATGAAGTCCATTTCAAAGCATGCCAAGCTGAACATGCTAGCGTTAGCTATTGCCTGCGCGTTTAGTAACAGTGCGGTATCAGCAAGCGATCCTGAAGCATTAGCAGCCGCGATAGCTAAGCAGGAAGCAGAACTCACCGCTTTAAAAGCGCAATTACAACAGTTAGCACAGCAGCAAGAGCAACAAGCTTTAGCTGCAAGCCAAGCGGAGCAAGCCGCTGTAAATGAGCTGAAGTCGTTTAAAGAGAGTCAAACTAGTCCTTGGGATAAGTTTTCATTTAAGTCCTATGGCAGCGTGATTTATACCAGTGATGAATATTTTGACAATGTTCAAGACACCAGTCCAGAACGTCGTAGTCGTTTTGATCTAGAGCGGATTGTGACTGAGTTTGGTTATCAGTTTAACGACCAGTGGGACATGGAAGTTGAAATTGAATATGAGCATGGCGGTACAGGTACATCGTTAGAATATGATGGTTTTGATGAGTTTGGTGAGTTTGAAGCAGAAGTAGAAGCGGGCGGCGAGGTGATGATTGAAAAAGCCGAGATCCGTTATCGTCCAAGCGATGCTTTTGGGGTTAAATTCGGTAATATTCATTTGCCAGTTGGCTTAAGTAGTACTCTGCATAAACCTAGTCAATACCTTACGGTGCAACGCCATAAGAGTGAAGCGGCAATGTTACCCGCTGTATGGAATGAAAATGGTATTGGGATCTTTGGTGAGCTTGCCAACTTCAACTATCAAGCCCAAGTTGTGAGTGGCCTAAACTCTGAATATTTCCGCAGTTATGACTGGGTCGCATCTGGTCACCAAAAACGCTTCGAGCATGTTAATGCCGATGATCTCGCCTATGTGGTACGCCTTGACTATGGCAACTTTAAAACTGGCAGCGCAATTGGTGCTTCTTATTATTACGGAAATACCAGTGGTAATCGCCATAAAACCAATAAATTAAGCGCAGATGGCACGGTTGAAATCTTGTCGATTGCCGGCGCCTTTGTTGAAGGACCATGGATCTTACGTGGTCAATATCTTTACGGCACCTTAAGTGATAGCGATGCCATTACTCAGGCAAATAAAACAACGCCAGGGCTTAAACCCGGTAACTTCGCACAAGTGGGCTCTAAATCAGAGGCTTTCTTTGTTGAGGCTGGTGTGGATTTAGGCCAGTTCACCGCTATTCCTGTAACGGTTTTTGCCAATATCGATTACTCCAACCCATTAAAAGAAGTGGAAACCGGTGTAGCGACCAAGCGATACGAAAACACTTGGATTAGTGGCGGTATTAACTATTTCCCTATCCCTGAAATTGTCATTAAAGCAGAAGCGGGAGTGCATCAAGTTGCTGTTTCGGCAATTCCTGACACTCACTTTTTCGCTTTAGGCGTTGGTTACCAATTTTCACTTTAAACAAAGATATAAATAAATGGAGTTTTTTATGAAACACTTTACTCATTCTGCGCTTGCTATTGCTCTTATTACTGCACTTTCAGCTTGTGGAGGCTCGGGCTCTGACAATACGCCTACCGTAGAGCCTGAAACAGGCTTTAATTTTGATGCGAACGAAATGATCACTAACCTGACCGATGATGTGATTGTTGCTGGTTATTCAAATCTTGCTGCGACCGGTGAAGCCATGTTGCAAGCGACTCAAACTTTAGTTAATACACCAACTCAAGCTAACTTATTAGCAGCCCAGCAAGCTTGGAAAGCGGCGCGCCAACCTTGGGAGCAAGGTGAGTCGCATATTTTTGGTCCGGTAGATTCACTGGATATTGATCCGCATCTTGATAGCTGGCCACTAAATACGACTGACTTAACCACAGTGCTTGCCAATAACAGTGGTTTTGACGCTGAAACGATTAAAGGTTGGAATGATGATGTACAGGGATTCCATACTATGGAGTACCTATTATTTGGCGATGGCGTAGCTGATAACACTAAAGATATTTCAGAGCTCACGGCAAGCGAACGTGACTACTTAATGGGGCTAGCCGAGGTATTTCGTGATTACACCAAAGAGCTCGATGACGCTTGGCTAGTAAGTCATGATGGTCAAAATGGTAAAGCCTATGGCGAGCTATTAAAAAATTCCGGTACTGACGATAACACTTTTTACAGTTCGCAAGTTGGTGTGATCGAAGAGCTTGTTAACGGCATGATTGGTATCGTTGATGAGGTAGGTAACGGCAAAATTGCAGATCCGTTTGGAGACACTATTGATAAAGCGGATACCTCAAAAGTTGAGTCGCAATACTCGTGGAACTCGTTAACGGACTTTAGCGATAACATTATTGGGGTGCGTAATATCTATCTTGGTGAGTTTGAGGGCAATGCTGATAAGCAAGGAATTATCGACTTTGTTAATGCTGCAAACCCTGAACTTGCGACCCGCGTAAAAGCAGAAATTGATGATGCTATTAGCAAAATCCAAGCGATTGAGGGCGACAATGATATGCCATTCCGTCAAGCGATTAGCGATACCGATGGCCGAGTACGTATTCAAACGGCGGTTGATTCTCTGTCGACATTACAGACAAGTTTAGAGTCAGATGTATTACCACTATTAAAAGATTGGAACATCTAACGACCAATAATTAAGGAGGTCAAATGGACCTCCTTTTTTCTCATTTAATAACCTTATCTATCAAAGGGTTAAAGTTTACAAAGTTAAGTGAGACACGGTTTATTTTGAAATAGTGTGTGGAACAACATATGGCAATTAAACTCAATAACAGATCAAAATTAGAACGGCCGACTATCAATTTAAAGCAAAGTCTAGTTCATACACTCGTTATTATTGGGATCACAAGCTTGAGTGCATGTGGTGGCAGTGGTGATGATGAAACGGTAAAGCCTGAAGAGAAAGTTTACCCAGCTTATACTGATATAAAAGCCAGTGGCGGTGATACCACAACCTTTGATGCGTCCGAATCTGGCCATGGTTTCTCTACCCCTGCACCAAACTTAAATGCCGAGGAACTCAGCTTGCATTTAGATGGTGATTTAAGCTTTGAAACTGCCTTTACTACGGCGCCTAACTCTGCCCATCCAGATCTCGACGGCTTAGGTCCTGTTTTTAATAATGCGGATTGTAACTCTTGCCATCAGCGAGATGGACGCAACTCAACGCCGCAGGTTCCTAATGGGCAAACTCGCGTAAAGTTAGGCTCTGACGCGGGCATATTTTTACGTATTAGTTTGGCGGCAGATGAGCCTTGTACACAAGGTTCGCTAGCTAATGATTACTGTGCACCAATCCCTGTACCTGATTTTGGTGGTCAGCTGTTTCATCGTGGAGTATTGCAAGCACGTGATGACTGGCAGCAAAACCCATTTATTGGTCAGGCCGATGTCTATCTTTCTTATGAAACTAAGGTCATCAATTACAACGATGGCGCGAGTGTTACCTTAAAGAAGCCGGTATTTGAGGTAGAAAACCCCTACGATGCACCAGGAGAAACTAAAAGTAGTAGTAACGTCACCTCAAATTTACTGCAAGATAATGTACTTATGGGGCTTCGTAATGGTATGCCCGTATTTGGCTTAGGTTTACTTGAGGCGATTCCTGAGGCGGATATTGTTGCCAACGTGGATGAGAATGATGCCAATAAAGATGGCATTTCAGGTAGAGCAAACTATGTTTTTGATGCGGTAAAGGCACAAGCAGGTGAGGATTATCCTGTGTCGCTTGGTCGCTTTGGCTGGAAAGCCAATACGCCAAGTGTCAGGGTTCAATCTCTTGGGGCATTGCGAGGCGATATTGGTATCACCAACCCATTATTTCCAGAGGAAAGTATCGCGGGTACTGCGTTACATGACGCTTACTTGAGCCGTACAGGCTTTGTTGATACAGGCTCTGGTGTCGACGGTGAGCCAGAAGCAGATGCCGCATTTAGTGATTCAGTGGTGTTTTATGTTGAAACGCTAGCGGTGCCCGCAAGGCGCAATATTGATGATCCTAACGTACGTGAAGGTGCGCGTTTATTTACCCAGCTAAATTGCACTGGCTGCCATACACCAAGCTTTGTGACTAAGGCTGAAGGGAGTATTGGCGGAGTTAGCATGAGTGATAGCCATAAACGCCAAACGATCTATCCATTTAGCGATATGTTGTTACACGATATGGGAGATGAGCTTGCTGATGGTAGACCTGACTTCTTAGCCAGTGGCAATGAATGGCGCACTCGACCACTTTGGGGCATAGGTTTAACCCAGACAGTAAACCCACAAGCAGGTTTCTTACATGATGGACGTGCGGCAACAATAGAGGAAGCGATTTTATGGCATGGGGGCGAAGCCGAGAAAAGCCAGCAAGATTTTATGGCATTAACTGCCGATGAACGCGCTCAAGTTATTGATTTTTTGATGTCACTGTAAGCAAAATATGAATAACTGATATAAGTTCGGTTAACCCAATAACAGCGGGACTACCTCTTTTGAGGAGTCCCGCTGTTATTTTTGTGAAGTAGATAAAGCTAATTTGGATTATTCCCCGCTACCTCGTGATCTGTTTCATGTAATCTTTTAACTAAATAACCTATGATTTATTTACTAAAGTTATTCGATTTAACCTCAATATTTACGGAGATGTCTGGTGAGCAAAATTGTGATTGTTTATTCAAGTGTACATGGCCAGACGCGCAAGATTAGTGCTTATTTAGAAGACCAATTGACTGCTGCGGGTAATAGTGTAACAGCGGTAAATATTGCAGATAAGGTCGATTTAGCGCAATTTGATAAAATCATTATCGGTGCCAGCATTCGCCATGGTAAACATAATCCCGCTGTTTATGACTTTATTGAAGCGAATCAAGCAATACTAGAGCAAAAGCCAAGTAGCTTTTTCTCTGTGAGCCTTGTAGCTCGCAAACCATTGAAAAATACTGCAGAAACCAATCCATACATGTTAGCTTTCCTTGAAAAGTCGGTGTGGAAACCTAAGCTGGCTGAGGTGTTTGGTGGTAACTTAAATTACCCAAGTTATGGGGTGATGGATAGAAACATCATTCGCTTTATTATGTGGATCACTAAAGGGCCGACAGCTGCCGATACCAATGTTGAATATACGGATTGGCAAAAAGTTGATGCCTATGCAGCAAACATTAACCAACTCACGGCTTAAACAGTAAAAGGCTGAATCTATGGCGCAATCTATGTTTAAACGCTTGGCGAGAAAATATATCGATTTGCAGCATGTTTTGATCATTCTCACCTCTGCATATCTTATTTTTACCAGTAGTTGGATCATGATTGGCCGTAGTTTACGGCTTAACGCTAGTATTTGGGATACAAGCCACGTTTATCTTGGCTTGGTCGGTGCGTTTCTGTCGATTAGCTTTCTTATTACCACTTGCTTAAAAGGTAAATGGCGCCAATATTTTCCTTGGCTTGTTGGTGATTTTTCGCAATTTAAGAGTGATTTAGTTGGATTAACTAAAGGCAAGTTACCTATTGCTGGTGGTCGGGGCTTATTTAGCATTACCGAAGGCATTGGCATGTTGCTGTTTGCCGCCGTAGGCGTAACCGGTTTATTGTGGTTTGCGACTCAAGGTACAAGCGCCGCATTGATGTGGCGAGGCTATCATATTGATGCTGCCCACGGTTTTATCGGTTTCATCGTACTGCACGCTATCTTTGCTTGTTTGCACTTACTTGATTTTATCCGTAACTAAGCAGCAATATTATTAATTAAAACAATCCTTTCAAATTGGCCGTAGTTTCTTTAACTTAGAAGACTGATTGGTATTAAGTTAAGGAGTTGCTTTGCGGCCAACAATAGTGCACCTAATCGATGATACTAAGCTTGGTGGCGTTAATTTAGCGCTAGAAAGCCTTGCGTCCTCTAAGTTGCAATACTTGTTTAGTTTTAAGCTTATCTACCGTCAATTCAATTTTTGCCTGTTCAAGCGCTATCATGCTGACGCAATTGTTGTACACGCTGCTGCGAGTTGGCGAAAACTGCCGGCTTTTTTAGCGTTAAAGCTTGCCAACATTGGCACACCTATTCTTTATCAAGAGCATCATTATAGCCGCGAGTTTGTGTGTCATTGTGTGCAGGTTCCTAGCCGTTTTGCGCTGATGCTAAAACTCACTTATGCCTTAATGAATAAGGTGCTGTTGGTGTCTCAATCTCAACGAGACTGGTTGCTTGAGCTAAATATTGTCGCAAAAAACAAATTGGCATTAGTTGGACAAGGGAAGGAATTGGGGGCTTTTGCATTGTTGCCCCATAAGCCCATAACTAAGCCGTTAAAACTATTGGCCTATGGCCGCCTAAGCCAGCAAAAGGGATTTGATCTCTTAGTAAAGGCTATGGCTAAATTGCCGCCAGAACAGGTTAAGCTATCTATTGCCGGTGAAGGCGAAGCTCGAGCTGAACTGGCAATGCTGGCAAAGGGGCTGAGTCATGTTGAATTTGTTGGTGAAGTGCAAGATGTCCCGCAGTTTTTAGCCAGTGGAGATCTGGTGATCATCCCGTCACGATGGGAGCCATTTGGCTTAACTTGCATTGAGGCTATTGCTGCTGGTAAAGCGGTTATTGCAGCCAATGTTGATGGTTTAGCAGATCAGTTATCAGCTTTAGCATCATCGCCTGCGTCGCAAGCGCCTACAGAGCAAAAAACTGAAACTCTTCATACTCAAGCTAGCGCATACATTTTGCTGGAAGAACTATCGGTTACTGGAATTGAAACAGCAATTAAGCAAGTGATTAATGGTGAATCATTGCAGGTTACAGCTGAGCAACGTCATGGTTGCTTACAAGTGTGGCATGCTGTTTTAAACCATTGGCAGAAGCTACTCAAGAGTGTAGTTACACCTAGCTAGTTTGAGTGATTGTGACAACAAAAAAGGCGCTAATAGCGCCTTTTTCGGGATAAACCACTTGGTAACTTGTGGTTTGCTAGCAAATGAAAATGTTAGTTTACTTATGCTCTAATGCTAGGTAGTTCATTAGGTCAATTAGCTCACCTAAAGTACGGATAGCACCCATGTTGATTTGGTATTTATCATTCACGATGAATGAAGGTACGCTTTGTACTCTAAATTCACGTTGCTGAGAGCGCCATAGTGCTAACTTAGCATCAGTCTCTTTGCTGTCTGCAATCTTGTCATATTGTGCTGAATCTACGCCAAACTTAGCGAATACGGCTTTGATGTCATCACGGCTTTTGATTGGCTCTTCATGTTTGTGGCCTGGTGCACTATGGTCATGCTTCTCGCCATTTTCACCTTGGATCACTTTAAACATAGCGTCAGTAATCGGCTTTTTGTTTTCCATTGTTTGAATAACTGCAAGCGAGCGCATGACTTCAGTATTGATTTCAGTGTTAGCAAAATCTACGTGCTTGGTGTCAAAGGCAATCTTTTTGTTTAAGTTAGCTTTGATGTCAGCCATGTACATTTTTTCCATATTGAAGCAGTTGCCACAATAGAAAGAATAAAATTCAGTTAGCTTAGGCTCAGTGCTTGGTGCTTTATTTGACACAACTGTGAAGTGCTTACCTTCAACAAATTGTGCGGCAAAGCTGCTCAATGGAGCAACGGCTAGTGTTAACGCTAAAGCAATATGTTTAATCAAACTTTTGTCCTCTAAGTGACGTCTAATAAGTAGTCAAGCGATAACGAATAATACAAATATTATTCATCCGTTACAGCAAATTACATTGTTGTTAAGAATAAAACCAATTGCTTAATTATGACTGAATTCGGTCGTTAATACATGCGCTAGAGTGTGACCTATCACGTGATTTTAAGCGGAAACAGCAGTTTTCATTTTAAATTTTGCCAAGCTTCACAATCTGACTTTAAAAATACCGCAACCGGGAACTTTTTAACGTTCAGGGTATTAAGCATTGCAACTTTTGCCAACATATAAAAATGCGACCGCTAGCCACAACGGTCGCAATACTTGCTGGGAAGGCCTAGTATTTGGATTGATTATTTCGCCATGACGAAATCATCTAAAAGAATGACGTCGAATGCGCCACTGGTTGTACTATCTACCGCTGCAACGCCATAAACACCACCATTTTTAAGAGAGATGGGTAATGGACCAATGGCCACGGTTTTTGTGTCAGCAACCGTTACACTCACCACATAGTCTCCAGCAGGTACACTTAAACTGCCTGAGCTCGCCCTAAACGGAACGTCAGTAAGCACTGGTGTGGCGTCTGATATATCACTTGTGGCAGTTAAATACACATCAACTTCAGGTGCTGAGTAAGCGGTATGAGAAACTGTGAGTTTGGCTTCGGTAGCCACGCTGCGAGGTTGTTCCATAATAACCCAAGGTTCAATCATGTTGTCAGTCAGCGAGCCGGTAGCAAATATTGAGTAACTTGCGCCAAGATCTAATTCAAACGGCGCTTTGTCGATGACGACAACGCTATTGTCCGCACTGGCTGCGACAGTTGCAGTGTGTTCACCCTCGGCGATGTTGACGTAACCCGCGATACCTTTAAACATTAAGTCGCTGATTGCGGCTGTGCTGCTAGCATCTAAGAACACGTCCACAACTGGCGCGTCTGCTACTGCATGGACGACACGAATATCACTGCCGCTGTTGATATCATTTAGCAGTAACTGTCCCTCAGGAAGTGCAACTAATAGCGCGACAGGTGAACTGCCTGTCCAAGTATTCGGAATGGCAGATATAAAATAATCACCCTCATCAGCCAGAGGCACAGTACCAGAGTCAAATACTACCGTTTTGCTTCCTGCAGCTGCGATGCGGATCTGATAATCAGCAGCCGGAACTTCGAGCTGCGGGCTCGCATCCATGTAGTTGGCTGACAATGTTGGTTCCATCATACTAATATCTGCACCAGGCTCTGTGACATACACATCAACCAAGCCGACGGCGGGTGAGGCGTGTAATACCTGAACACGGGCATAATTATCGGCAATATCTTGCTCTGGGTTTTCAATCAGCTTCAACATTAGGGTGTTATCAGCGACACTACCAAGCGCTACAGCTGTATACTCCATGTCTTCTGCAGCATTTAAGTCAGTGCTAAGTACTGTGGTTGTGGTGCCATCTGCAAGTTGAGCGTCAACAGCAACTGCGTAGCTACCGGCGGTTACAGTCGCTAAGCCGCTAGACATGGCATAGTCAACATCATCGACAAAGCTGCCGCCATTGGCCAATACATTGACTAATGGAGCGTCACTACCAGCATGAATCACTCGTATTTCTGCTTCGGCGACCTCAACAGGTGGGACGCTGGTTTGGTTATTGTCGTCATCATCACTACACGCGGTTAGACCCAGCACTGATATGGCCGCAACAGTAAAGTATCGAGTTAATGGGGTTGTAAAAGTCATGTGGATTATTCCTTGATGTTTGATTTCGACAAACACTACGCAGCCAAAATTTTTTCAGATCAAAAAATAAACATATTTTTTACATTTTATAATTTAGCTAGATATCTTGGCTAAAATGGAAATGTTCAACGCCCACAAAGAGTGGGCGTTGAACTGCTAAAGAGAGGAGGTTTGTTGGCAGGCTTACACTATAGAATCAAAAAAGCTTGTAATCTTAATACTTAGCTCGGTTCTGCCCTGTGCTGTTTGATTAGTTTTCGCTCCAAAATACTAGAGGCGATAAACATGCTGACATAACCAAACCCAAGTGCAAGGATCACTGCAACGACATTGTCTGTATGTAGCCGTAAAATGTAAAACATGAGCACTAGGGTGACGACGCCAAGAATACGGATCAATAGGCTTTGCATAAATAAACCATGGGCTTTGATATACGCCACTTGGAATGCATTGAGCATCATAAAAATAAAAAATAGCGCGAAGTGCATCAAAATTGGTGCTGCTTGAGCGTAAGCTTCAGGAAAAACAAAACTGACGATATTTTTGCTAAAAAGTAGCAATATAATGAGCAGGCTTATACTTATTGCTAAACTGAGTTTTATAAACCAGCGGCGAATTAATACTACTTGTTGATGCTGTTCCCCACGAATACATTGCGCCAATTCAGGCAAAATATAGCGGTAAACCGGAAACACAAACAACATAGTAAAGTATGCCAACATCGGGCGCACAACCACCTGAAAGTCGCCCAATTCATCGATAGTAAAATAGCCAATAGTAAGTAATACCGTGATGTAGACCATTAAAATGCTTGCGCCAACTTCCAAAGATGACATTACGCTTTTTTTAACAAAATTACGCATATCAGTATCAAGTTGCACTGGGGCTAACGGAGTTGTAGCGATCTGTTTTCTGCGTTGAATAAACATAAAGGCGGCAACGCTAAAGTTAGATAAGATTAAACTGTAAAACAGCGATGCAAGAGGTGTTTGTTCAAAGGCGTAATAGCAAGTTAAAAACAGCAACACTTGCACTAAAGGTTCAAGCCAAGTGGTTTTATTGGCGATGTCATAAAGACGGTACATGCCGATCTGATTGGTAAAATAAACTTTAAAGCCCATTCCCAAAATCACGCCGACTAACTGAATGTACTCGACATCAATATTGAGTTGGTGCTTGATATAAGGCAGCACTAACCCCCAAGTAAATAACACCATAGTGATCAGTGAATAGCGGAAAATGTTGGTAATATCAGCATCATTCTTGGTTTGTGAAAAGCTGACCACCATAGAGGCGCGAAAACCACTTAACAAGATAAGTGACATTGAAATGATATCTACCACTGTATGGTATAGCGCCAAATCGCTTTTAGCGACCCATTGCGCCAGCCATATTTTGAATGCTAGCCCAAGTGAAACACTGGCAAGCGTAGCCCAGATAGCATTAATAAAGGCGTGTTTTACGCGGGCAAAAGCGGTATCCGTCATGGTGTCAAATCACTCATTGATGTAGCTGGTGGGACGCTAAATATTAATCATTCAAGCCTATAGTGCTAGCCTTGTTACTAAAAGGTGTGAAGTTGGCAGCTTATAGATAAAATCTATAATTGAGCGAAGCAAATACTTATATATGCAGTAATTTTATGATTTTAATCGTGCGCATACAAAAAGCTATGTGGATCGAAATGTTCAAACTATTGTGATATCCCCCTTTTGAATCTAACGTTTTGGTATTAGACGACCCGCAGTTCAAAAAAGGTTTATAGCGTTTTGCAAAAGCGCACTTATTATAAGTACGCTTTGCTTTTTTAATTAACGTGAACGAAACCAACCTGTTATAGATAAACGCTGCGAGGGGCAAAAGGGAGGTACATGGGTAACCGAATGAACATGTTTGACGTCAAATAATGTCATAGTGTTAAACTCTGGCGTCCATGCATCCCTTGGCGTACCATCGTCTTGGTAAAACTGCAGTAGCCCACCCCAGTCAGGATGCCATTTAGGCGTAAAGCCTAAGACAAAAGCTAAAATTCTACCTTCTTTTTCAACGACATCTCTATGTCTAGTCAGGAAACTGCCAGAGGTATACCGTGTCCCTTGTGCACTAGCTAATTTTATGTCCTTTCTATCTGAAATGTAGCGAATATTATCAAGTAGAGTATCTGAGTTTAGGTAATTTTTTATACTATTTAATAATGCAGGACTTGAAGGGCTAACCATGTGACGACCATACCAAAACCCTATTCCTTTTGATGCATCTTGATAAAGATTTTTAAATAAAGCTCGTTGGGCGCTGCTCGTCATTGCTCTGAGTTCATCATCTGTAGATACTAATGGCTGACCATTTTGGGTATAAGCATGAGAAAATTGCGTTTTATGCGTTAAGCAATGATTTATCTTATCGGCATCTTCTGGAAGCCAAACGTTTTGTATTTTTATTCTGTTATCTTTTTTATACTGATTTTTCAGTGCATCCCAGTCGAGAGTGGGTGAAAAGGATATTGTCAAAATTAACCTCCAACATATAAACAAATCTATATTTATACAAAATGTTAGGCATACATGATTCAGCAGTTTTACCTGCGTGGCTTATAGATTTTAATATATCAGATGCTGCGATTTTGTTAATTAATTTGTTGTGGTGATGTTTAAGCAACTTCGACTTTCGTCAAGTACTTGGGAAAAACTGAATGATCGTTACAGGCATAGTTCTAGCACTTAAAATTATTGGCGCGACGCTCAGGCCATACCAATGTGCAACAGTCATTTAAAATAAGACGCATCTTGATCTTTTATTGGTCGATTAATCAAGTTTTTAGAGGATCGCTGCTGTTTAGCAAGGCGTTATTATGGAGTGTTTCAAGTTACCTCTAGTTTCAGAGCTCATTATTGATAAGCGAATGACTTTATCTACCCTCAATAGTTCTACTTTTTAGAATGTAATTTGTACAATTTTGCGTTATTTATTCTAATTGTTCATTGTTAGGCTTGGGGTATGGTAATCAATAAGGCTTAAATCATGAAACTTCTTAGCCAACATCAAGCCCACAAAACAATGGACGGTGATGGGGTAAATATTCGCCGAGTCGCCGATTTCAATAAACTGGGTTTTGACCCTTTCTTAATGATTGACGAGATCAAATCAGATGATAAGTCTGACTTTATCGGTGGCTTTCCACCGCATCCCCATCGTGGGATTGAGACTTTCACCTATATTTTAAAAGGTGGTTTTGAACATAGAGATCAGTTAGGCAATGTGAAGGCAATTCGTGCCGGTGATGTACAGTGGATGAGTACCGGTAGCGGGGTGGTTCATTCAGAGATGCCTTTGGCCGATACAGATGCAGGCCTACATGGTTTTCAAATCTGGTTGAATATGCCTGCAAAAGACAAAATGCGCCCAGCGCGATACCAAGATTCAGGTGAGCTTGTTTTGCCAGAGGCGGTTGACTCAGGTGTTTACTTTAAAGCGTTAGCTGGTCGTTGGCAGTTTGCTAATCAGGACTTAGTATCACCTTTAGCGCAGCTTGCTGGCCGTGCCAGAATTGCCGATGTGACATTGTTGGAAAATGCCAAGTTAACACTTAATCTTGGCGAGAGTAGCGATGAACGTCAGTTTGTGGGTGTCTATATTTATAGCGGTAGCTTAAAACAATACCTTGGCTTTGACAGCCAATATGAAAGCTACCAAGCAGGGCAACTATTGGTGTTAGATAGTCAGGCACTGTTACAGTTGGATGCTGAGGAACAAGGTGCTGGTTTACTCCTGTTATCTGGTCAAGCAATTAATGAATCTGTGGTACATATGGGACCATTTGTGATGAATACCCAAGCGGAGATCCGCCAAGCTGTAGAAGATTATCAAATGGGACGTTTTGGCCAAATTAGCGATTGATAATCGCAAGCGGTAGTGCATAAATGCGAGCGAGTATGCTCGCATTTTTTTAATCATACTATCCAATTGATACAAGGTATAAAATTCAACTGTTACTTAGATTACGAATTACACTACTGGGGAAATCAATGGCACTGCGCTTTAATATGTTTTTGTTGCCGAATGAACACATTCGATTTTTAAAAGCTAATCCATATGCAGTGGATGCCTATCTGCAGGGGAAAGCCCCCGAACTCGCTCATATAAATCAAACATTATTGGCCAAAGTTATAGCAATATTAAAGGGCGGTATTGAGCAAGCTATCCCTAAAGACTGGCCGTCAGCAAGTATCGTTATGATTGGCCCTGAGGTAGACCACCGTAATGTCGAGCAGCATCATTATATTCTCAATAATACAGAGGCGCGGGTTAAAGGGGCGGGTAGTGTGTTTCAAACTTGGCTCGATATTAACGATCACGACGCAATCAAAATGGATGCTAACAATGAGTCATTCGCTTTTGAAGCCCAGTCATTACCAGCGTTACAACGACTGCTGGCAGATTTAAATGAGCAAACGCTACGGCAGAGGTTTGATGCTTGGTTATTTATCCATAACCCAGATTACCAAGTGCAAGAAACCGAGTACCAACAGCTGTGGCTAGGTTATCAGCGATTTAAAACCAATATTACCCAAGCAGTTGAGCGAGGCTTAGGCTTGATGTGGGTGACACAGTGAGTCAATTAAAAATAAGGTTATGTCATGAGTCTATTTAAGTTTGCTCTCAGCGCGGATAAATCCGCGACCATTAGACGCGAGTTAGGCAATAATGCAGCCGCCTATTTTGCTGCAATGCAGGCTGCTGAAAAGGCTTTTTTTACCGAAATTACTAATGATCACAATCAAGAGTCTCTGGCTTGGTTGCAAATGCGAAGTCAGTTGATTACGCGAATAGATAACCATGAGTTAGCGGGTCTTGATGATTTCAATATTATGCAAATTCAGAATGTTTCGCCTTTGCAAAATGGCCTGTTACGCCAAGTTGAGGTAGTGACATTAACTTCATTAGCGGCTGCGATCGAAGATATTAGTGAGCAGCGCTGGTTGGGTTTTGATACTGAAACGGCGCCAACCTTTGAAAAAGGTAAGCGTAATACTAACCCTATCTCTTTGATCCAAATTGCTACGGCAACTCACTGTTATCTGTTTAGGATGCAGGCCGAAAATAAACAGCCTTTTATTGCGGCGCTTAATTCTGTTTTAAATGATGACAAACAGTTGAAGGTGGGGATTGGCTTGCGCAGTGATATCAATGCAATGAAGCGTGATTTTAATATTAGTATTAGCCATATACTGGATCTTAACTGGTTGCTTAATCAACTTGGTGCACCAAAACAACTCGGTACCCAGCAAATGACAGCTACAGTACTTGGCTTAAAGTTGCCTAAGAGTAAAAAAGTAACCTTATCTGATTGGTCAAGACCAATATCTGAGCCATTAACAGAGTTACAAGTGCAATATGCCGCGGCAGATGCTTTAGTGGCGCTAGATATTTTACATGGGCTTATTGAGCAAATAACGCCTTATAAAAACTTATGGCCTAAATCGTTAATCCAAAGGTTAACTGAGTTAGATTGTTAAAGTTGACAGTGACTTTTGCTTAAATCATTTACCTATCAATACCAAGAGCCCGATAAAGGAGTCAATCAATGCGCGATAAAGGCCAATTAGTTCGATGGAACGATGCTAAAGGGTTTGGATTTATTCAGCTAGGATCTGAGGCTAACACCGAGGTGTTTATCCATATATCTGCACTGCAAAATAAGCAGCGTAGGCCGCTTATCGGCGATACTGTAACCTTTGAGCTTAGTGAAGATAGCCGTGGCAGGCTGAGAGCCGAAAGTGCCGAGATTGAGCCGCTAGCAGCGCAAACAACACTAACTGCTGATGGAGCAAGCAATGTTCAAGGTAAAGCTGCTGATAGTGAGCATAATAAGACGGTAAGAGGTGTGCTTATTCGCATAATGCTGATGTTAGTGGCGCTCGCTATTGCCAGCTTTGCTTCTAATAGCGTACTCGCAGCTAACTTAACGCTACAACAAGCTTATGAGCAGCAACGAAGTGATCAACAGGTTCAAGGTACGGGAGTCGTTAGCCGTATTTTACCCGACGATAATAAAGGTAGTCGGCATCAGAAGTTTATTTTGCAATTACCCCATGGGCAAACCATTCTGGTGGCGCACAATATCGATTTAGCGCCTAGACTCCCTGAATTGAAGGTTGGCGATACTGTGACATTCTTTGGCGAATACGAGTGGAATCATCGTGGTGGTGTTGTACATTGGACGCACCATGATCCGGCTGGTCGACATATTGGTGGCTGGCTAAAACATAACGGCAAAACTTATCAGTAAGCTTTAGCTAAGCTTCAAAGTTGACGGCGAGTGACATGCTCGCCATCTGCTTTGAAGTTAGGCTAGTCAATATTGCGATTTAATTAAGGGCGGATTTTTGCCCTGAGCTAAAGCGTTGTAAGAGAGCATCACCAAATTGATACAAGCTAAGCCCGCCTACAACAAAGCTCGCCCCAACGATTAACGATAGACCGACAACCTCCTGATTCAGCACCGCACCTAATATGAGCGCAAATACTGGCGTGATTAAGGTAACGAGGGCAACTGTGCTGGCATTGAGATGCTGCAAAATATAAAAGTAAGCAATAAAGCCAATTAGCGAGCCAAACACGCCTAAGTATACGATGGCGGCGATAGAGCGTAATTGCCAGCTTTCAATATTCAGGTTGCCGTCAAAGATTAACCATAACAATGCAAATAGAGGAGTTGAAATGAGCAGCGCCCCCACGGTGCTGGCTAAGGGGTGAATATTGATTTTTACTGTTTTTATTAATACGCCACTGAGACTAAAAAGTACCATGGCAATAAACACCAGCACTAAGCCTTTCCAGCCGTCATCGCCTATTGATAATTTTGCTGAACATACAACTCCAAGACCAATAAATGCCAAAACAAATGCCAATATTCGCATCATTGTGAATTTAGCTTCATTGAGTAGGCGTTGGGCAATGAGCCCTGATATAAGTGGTGATAAACCAAAGATCAGCGACATGATACCTGAAGCGATATATTGCGCCGCGAAATAGCCAAGTGACATGCCACCGACAATGCCAATTGCCGAGAAAGCGTAGAGCCTTAGGGCAACAGCAGTGAAGGGGAGTCTAATGCGAGCGCATAATAAAATAGCAATGCCTAATACCAGTGCAATCAGCATACGTAATAATACAGCCAGAGTGGGGGGCACAGTTTCGCTGCTCCACACTATCCCTAAAGGTGTTGTAGACCATATGATCACCACAGCGATAAATGCGATGGGGACTAATTTAGGTAACGCGGCTGTAAACATCTTAACCTCCTTGCTATTTGCTTTCATAAACAGCAGCTATGTATATGCTCATTCACTGTGATTGTGACAGGCTGTTGCAGTTACACCGAAAAGTAGCAAGGCGGATGGAGAGGCATACCGCACTGTTTACTTTGCGGTATGGAATCGAGCACTGACTAGATGACTCTTACCTCTCCGCTAATAAACATAGCCAAGTAACACAGCGATTTAATCGCAGTGTTTGGCAATGTGTTAACGAATTTGAGTTAAGTAAAGTTGTCATGGGTGCTTAAACGTCAGTAATCGAAGCCTCAATAGTCTAATTGTTGCGCAATATAGTCAATAAGTTGCTGCTAAATAATTACCGGCTAATGGTGAGATTTATTCAATTAAACCTTTAGCCAAATTTGGATAGTGAGTAATGCTGAAAGCAGGGAGGAGATTTTTAGGTTGTAGAGCAAGCTAATGAGGTTGAGCGATAAGTTCGAGATGGTCATTGAAGAGACTGTCACTGAAATAGTCAAAAGGGGCAATGCCCTTAAGCCCTTGCCCCTTTTGTTGTTTGCGGTTATATGACCCTTTACCCTTCTTCGGCCTTTCTGTTCGGCTTCGAAATAGTGGACTGGTGACGATTGCCTTTAAGGCGTTATCTTTAATTGTTCCACGCCCAGCTTCATGCTCGATTGTGGATGATTGATGCTGTTTTGCCATCATGTCTCTCCAAATGGATTTAAGTATTATCTAAGTTGGTTTGGGGATAAATAAAAGCCCCATTCAATTTAGTGGTGACTAAATCAAACGGGGCGATTATACGTGAGTTGCTATCTACTGCGATCGTTTTATGTGTTTTTTTTCAACAAAACGCGATTAGAAGATGAGCGTATACAAGTAACCAGCTGCGATTGCCATGCCTAAAATCACCGCTAAGAATGCAGCAATCATCTGATTCTTAAAGATAGATTTAAGCAAAATCACTTCGGTTAAACTAGCGCCTGCACTACCAATAATTAGCGCCATTACTGAGCCCAATGCCATGCCTTTTGCGACTAGGGCTGAGCTTAGTGGGATCACCGCTTCTGCGCGAATGTAAAGCGGGATACCAATGACAGCTGCAATCGGAATCGCATACCAAGTGCCTTCACCTGCATACTTGGCGATCAAATCAGTCGGAATAAAGCCATAGATAAACGATCCAAGCAAAATACCAATCATTAAGTAAGGCAGAACTTGTTTAAAGTCCTTCCAAGTTGAACGCCATACACGCATCCAACGGTTATCTTGTTTTACTGTAGTGGTTGTGCCGCAAGCGCTAGCAGTACCACAGCTGTTAACTGTCTCAACTGCAGCTGTACAGCAGTTTGTGTTTGTCACAGGCGCCGGCTCTTGCTTTGGTGTGCAGCAACTTGTGCTAGCTACAGGTGCAGCCTCTTGCTTTGGCGTACAGCAACTGCTGGCTGGTTTTGCTTCAGCCTTTGGTGTATCGCCACAGCTAGTGCCACAACTTGAACTTTCTGCAGCTTCATAAGCTTCAGGTTTTACATAGCGTTCAAAACCAAGTTTCTCTAATACATATCCCGCGGTAACCGATACCACCATGGCAACTAAGAAATAGAACAAAGCAACTTTAAAGCCAAAGGTCACAATAAACAGACCGATAATAATTGGATTTAGCAATGGGCTTGAGAACAAGAACACCATCATAGGACCAAAACCCGCTTTTGCACGTAACAAGCCTTTTAAGAAAGGAATTGTTGAACATGAGCAAAAAGGCGTAATAGAGCCTAGTAGCGCAGCTATGACGTAGCCTTTGCCTTTTTTAGAACTCAAAATTGATTGGATCTTTTCTGGCGGAATGTACTCCTGTAGTAAGCCAACAATATAACTAATCGCAATGAATAGTAGGGTTAGCTCAGCTGCTAAGAATAAAAACATGCCGGCAGTGTCTTTGGCCATTGCCATTATTTCAGGGCTCATAATCTTTACCTCAATACTTTTGTTTGTTATTTCTGGAATTGTCGAAATAACGAAGTTGGGCAAATAATAGACCTATCAAAAAAATAGTCAACAAATAATTTCGATAAAAGTCGAAATATTTGGCTAAAGCCTATCTAGACTCGCTTTCATTCATGGCATGCTTGTTGTGCTTCAGGATATTCACTATGATGAAAATGTAATTAAATTTAGGTGGTTACCATGCTAGACGCAATATGTTTAATTGATGAAGCAGCTCCTATTACCTATTCGGTATTTAGGTTCCAAAAACTGAGTGAAATTGATATCGAACGCTTTCGTCAAGCATTAGTCTGCCCTGCCTGTGGGGGAAAGGCTTATTACCGGAAAGCCTCTAAAGATGGAAAAGCTGCCTGTTTTGGCTCTCGCTATCATAAAGCTGACTGTGCTGAATTTAGACCTTCTGCAGCCAAAGAGCGGGAAGAGGCGCATGCAATAGAAGTGAATCAGCTCATTGTTGATAGTGATTCTATGGTGATTGATTTTAATCGCCAACCAAGGCTTAAGCCTAGAGCTGCAACAACTGAGCGTTGTGCTAAAACTAAGCCATCAACAACTGCAGTTGATCAGCTAGAACAGCGAGAGTTGGATAATCCTGCAAAGGAGAGTATTGGTGATTTATCGGCACAAAATAGTAAAGCACCAGAAGTGCAAAACGATAAGCAGATGCCTGATAAGCGCATCGCCAATACTGGTCTGGAAAAAATTTTGCATAGCTTGTTGCGTGGAAGCGAGCTTGCAACCTCAGATCTTTGGGTTTACACCGACAGTAAATATCGCTGGCGAGCCAAAAATCTATTCGTCAATTTTGCTGATGCAGAGCCAACCGAAAAAGGTGCACCACGTATGTATTGGGGTACCATTTCACATACAGATAAAGAGGGACTCTGGCTTAACCCTGCTGACAGTAAAGATGTCGGCATTCCGATAGATGGTATTGCTGCAGAGCTAAAACAGCGTTTCGGTTTATCAGATAGAAGAGACTTTGAAGGAGCAGGCATTATTTTGCTCGGAAAGTGTTTTTGGAATAAAGCAAAAAACCGCAAAATTATTCAGTTATGGAATAAAGACCTAAAACGTATGTTTATTTCTAAAGTGGATGAGGATGAATAAATAAGTTTGCCTGTAGCTTGTTAACTATACTGTTTGCCGATTTTTTAATGATTTTTTCTCAAAAACTTTTAGAAATGATGTTTGAGTTAGGTCATTTTTAGTTGATGATAATCATCGGCTTTTAAGTGTTATCAGGATAAGTTTTATAATAATTCAACCCTGAGGGATATTTATTATTGACTCAGGGGCAAATGGGGATTATTTTCTGCGCGATGTTTTTACTAGGGCACTAAAATTCGCCCGTAAAATTCAAGGTATCGGCAGGTATCTCAACAGTAGAGCAGCAATTAAACTTCGCAAATGATTGCGTGAGTTTGGTGATTAATTGCCATTTTGGCACTTTATTTATAAGGACGTTAACGCATGTCTGAACCGACAGCATTAAGTCTTATTCCACCAGTGGTGGTTTTGGTGTTAGCAATTGTGCTACGCCGCCCAATTCTCTCTTTAGTTATCGGTGCATTAGTTGGTTTGGCTATGTATGAGCCAGAAAATTTACTGACTAATTTTGCTGATACCTCTCTATCTGTAATGACCGATGAAACTATTGGTTGGTTAATTTTAGTTTGTGGTGGCTTTGGTGCCTTAATTGCGTTGCTAGTTCGTACTGGCGGCTCAATGGCTTTTGGTCGTTATGCGCTAAAGTTTGCTAATGGTCAAAAGTCATCGCTATTTATGACTTTTATTTTGGGCGCCATCATTTTTATTGATGACTACTTAAACGCGTTAACGGTTGGCTCAACCATGAAACGCGTTACAGATAAGTTTAAAGTGTCGCGTGAGATGCTTGCTTATGTGGTTGATTCAACTGCAGCCCCTGTGTGCGTTTTAGTTCCATTATCAACTTGGGCAGTATTTTTCGGCGGTCTGTTAGTGGATAACGGCATTGCAGGTCAAGGCCAAGGTATCGCTGTTTACATGCAAGCTATCCCTTATATGCTATACGCTTGGTTAGCGGTTGCTATGGTGCTGTTGGTTATTTTTGGTATTGTCCCGGCATTTGGGCCAATGAAAAAAGCGCAAATTGCTGCTGCTGAAGGTAAGCCTGCTATTAAGCAAGTGGACCTAGATGAAGTTCAAACTTCAGATGAGTATGCACTGAAAGCGATTGAAGATGAGTTTAAGCAAGCTGATAACGGCGGCAAGTTACATAACTTTTTCGTACCAATTTTATTATTGGTCGGCTTTACCGTGTACTTTGATATTGATGTACTAAAAGGTTTGTTAGCGACTTTGGCGATCACTCTGCCTTACTATGGCGTGCAAAAGTTAATGCCGCTATCAGAAATGATGGATCAGATGATCGATGGCTTTAAGAGTATGCTACCGGCTATTGGCACTGTTATCGCAGCATTTATCTTTAAAGATGTGTGTGACAAATTAGGCTTGCCACAATATGTGATTGATAGTTTAAGCCCGTTTATGACCCCACAGTTGTTACCAGCGGTTGTATTCTTAAGCATGTCTATTTTGGCATTTGCAACAGGTTCGAGCTGGGGGATTTTTGCGGTTTCAATTCCAATTGTGATGCCATTAGCACAAGCGGTAGATGCTAATATTCCATTAGTGATTGGTGCGTTGTTATCGGCATCTTCATTTGGTAGCCAAGCGTGTTTCTACTCCGACTCTACGGTATTAGCAGCCCAAGGCTCAGGGTGTAACCTGGTTAGCCATGCGGTGACTCAGTTACCGTATGCACTGATTGCAGCGGCAATAACCTTTGTTGGGTTCTTGATCTTAGCGTAAACCACCAGTCAGTTAGTCAAGTTTAATGAAAAGGGCTGCACGAAAGTGCAGCCCTTTTAGTTTATTTTGCTCTCACTAAAAGAGTCTCTAAGCAAGGTTATTAACGCGCGAGTTTTCTCTGGTAAAAACTGCTTAGAAGGGTAGATCAGTGTCAGTTTAATTTCAGGTAATGGCTCATTGACCAAGACTTGGCTTAACTCGCCAGACTTTAGTGCATCTTTAACTAAGATAGCAGGCAGTAACGCTACCCCTTTTGCTGTAGTAGCCATATGTTGAATTAAACGCAGATCATCGGAGCACAGTCTTAAGGTTAAATTGTCTGGCAGAGAGGCTTGGTTATAACGACTTACCATCAGCGTATGCTTTGCCAAGTCACTGAGTTGATTTATATGCGGATGACTTTGCAGATACTCGTCCGAGGCAACTAGAGAACTAGGAAAGCGTAACAGTGTTTGCTGCACGTAGTCTTCATTTTGCACTTCTACTCCATTAGGCAAAATCTGTATATCAACATTTTCTCTTTTGAGATCGATGCTTTCTTGGCAGTGGAGCACTTCGAGTAAAACATCTGGAAATTGCTCCAAATAGCTTTCTAATAATTGAGCAAACATATTGGAAGTGATCAATGCTGCTGGCACCGCGACTCTTAATACACCCTGTAATGATTTTTGCTGATTGCTTAGGAGCTTAGCTGCTTGGACGACCTCAGTTAGTTGTTGATTGACTTGCTGATACAACAGTCGGCCGTTTTCGGTTAACTCAATTTGACGAGTCGTTCTAATAAGTAGCTGACAACCAAGGGCCTTTTCTAACTCTTGTAAGCGCCGACTCACCTTAGAGCGCTGCAGTGAATGTTGCTTTGCCGCTGCGCTGATCCCGCCATGCTGAACCGTTAATACAAATAGGTGTAGATCATCTAAGTTTAGCTTCATTGTCCTACCAATAGGTCGTAAGTGTGCTATTTGTCATTCTATTTAATCTAATTAGCAATATCTATAATAGTCGCCCCTCAGATTGACCTTGGATTAATTGATGCAAACCGCTGAACATGCTTTTCGTCGTTGGATGCAAAGCCTCATTATTTTATTTGTTATTTTAGTTGGCTATATCGTGGTGGCCGATCGTTATGCCCCGTTGACCACAGAAAGTCGAGTGCAGGGCTATGTGATTCAAATTGCCCCTGAAGTGAGTGGCAACGTCACAGCTGTTCAGGTGAGTAATAACCAAAGTCTAAAAAAGGGCGATAAGCTATTCAGCATAGATAAACGTAAATATGTTTTAGCGGTAGAAAAAGCACAATTGGCATTGGAACAAGCGCACGAGCAAGAAGATGCAATGTATGCCAAGGTTGCCGCAGCTGAGGCTAAAGTAGCGACCAATCAAGCCGCTTTTGATAATGCTCATAGCGAATACAGGCGTGTGAGTAAGCTGGCAAAACAGAAGTTAGTTTCACTGTCTATGTTGGATAATGCGCTAGCAAGTAATAGTGCGGCCAGTGCTAATTTACGCGCTGCTCAGCAAGAGCTGCGAGCGCTAAAAGTGCAGTTAGGTAATACACCGGGACAGAGCAGTGCGGTACTTACAGCGCAGAATAATTTACAACAAGCAGAGCTTGATTTGTCTCATACACAAGTTGTCGCGCCTAGTGACGGCGTGGTCACTAACTTACAGTTAGAAGTCGGCAGTAGTGCTAACGCTAATCAGCCATTACTGACTTTTATTCCTATCAACTCTCTTTGGGTGGCGGCAGATTTTCGTGAAAAAGCGGTCGCGAGGATCGATAAACACTCAAAGGCATTAGTCGCATTCGATGCGTTTCCTGGCAAGGTATTCCCCTTAGATGTGCAAAGCCGCGACTTTGGTGTAGCTGCGGCTCAGCAGAGCCCGAATGGACAGTTAACTCATGTTGAAGTCAGTAATCGTTGGGTGCGTGATGCGCAGCGGGTAAGGATCAACTTAGCTAGCCAGTCCCCATTGCCGCAGCCGTTATTTATTGGTTCTCGCGCGACAGTGGTGATTTACTCAAGCGCTGATAGCTTTTGGGCTTGGTTGGCTAAATGCCAGATTAAGATTGTAGGTTTGCTGCATTATATTTACTAGTGGGAGTCTAGCCGTGCAAATTGCGACATTAAAGAAAACCCAAAGGATCTGGTTTGGTGCGGTGCTGGGATTAGCTGTCACCTTAGTGTTTGGTTGGTCAAATGGCATGTTCGCCGCATTACTGCCGATGTTTGTGCTAACTCAGCTTGAACGCTGGAACAGCGGCATCATAGTGCAATTAATCGTGGCTGTGACTTGGGTTTGCTTGCAGGTTAGCTTTATCGTGGGCTTTTTTCAGCCCTATCCGCTGCTGATGACCTTAGTTGTCGCTATTTTTTTGCTGCTTAAGTGTATTGCTATGACACATAAATCCAGTTATCTGTTTGGCTATATTGGATTGTTAATGGGCTCTATCTTACTCAATTTTGCTAGTTTCTCAGCCTTTGATTTAGAAGACTTTGTGATGGGACTAATTGCCTCGGCATTGGTTACCGGGCCGATAGTTGCGCTGGCGTTTTATCTGTTTCCTGCGCCCTGCGACAAACCGCCTAGTGCTAGCCTAGCTCCGCCTCGTGAAGTGAAAACCCAGATTGATAATCAACGTAAAGATGATATCGGCATGATGCGTCAGGCTGCGCTTGGTTGGATAATCGCTATGGCGGCATTTATTTTGTTTCAAGTGGCCGACCTTAATGATTCATTATCGGCACAGTCCTCGATCTTTATTGTACTCGCGCCGATGACATTTATTGGTTCAATGGCGGTGGCAAAAATTCGGATCTTAGGCACGTTTTTAGGCTGTTTAGCGGGAATGATGTTACAGCTGACGCTATATAGCCTAGCGAACAATATGATTTTGTTTTTGTTGGGCTATGCCATTGCGGCAGCAGTATTTTGTCGCTGGTTGGCGATTGGCGGGGTGAAAGCTGGAATTGGCTTTTCTGCAATGTCGGCGCTTACGGTACCGTTAACCAGTAGTTTTGTACCTGAGCAACAAGATGCCTTCTTTTCTATCTGTTATCGCTTCAGTTCTATTGTGGTGGCAGTTATTGTTACCTCTTTGATGATTTGGCTAGTGCATCACTTTTTGGTGAGGCTGATACGACATAAGCCTCTAGCCGCTTAAATAAAGCGGCTAGACTTAAGGTTAATCAAGCCTCATTCGCTACCAGCTTTGCGGTAGTTTTAGGGGCGATAAACCAAATACTATTTGGCTCTCCTTGATAGGCTCTGCGCTTTGCTTTGCGGGCGGCAGAGTAAAAGGCCACTGCAAAAACTAACGCCATAAACTCGATTAAGCCGCTATTAAAGTCAGCAGGTGTCCATGTATTTAAGCTTGGGGCCAGTATGGCGATTAAAGAGCTCAACGGGATCAGTAAACAGCTTAAAGCCAGCAGCTGTAACAAGTGGATTGCGGCAATTGCAGCCCCCCTTGCAAAGCTATAGACGATGGCTGCGAAGAAGGCGACGTAGTAACAGACCAAATATGAGTGGTTAATTTGCTCTGTGAGTAAATATAACCATTTAGTTGCTAACATTGCACAACTCACGCCGAGTAATGAGCCTAAGCACACTCCTATTGTTAACGATGACATAACGCCGACGCTACGACTTTGCTGTTGCTGTTTTTGGCGGCGTTTCTCTAACCAAAGCAGGTTACCGCTATAAAACAGGAATGCACCAAGCAAGCCTAAGCTAAAGTAAACCCAGCGAGTAAGCCCGCCACCATAGTTGCCGAAGTGTAGGCCAAAGAAGCTATTGACGATTTCACCGTAAATGCCGTTTTCAGCTTGATTAACAGTGGTAAACAATACGTCGAGCGTATAAGGGTTAATAAACACAAAGTCGCTATAACCGCCACGCATCACTCTGTCATTCGCCACCACTTCGGCGGCAAGAGATGGAGAAACGCTGTTGAGTTTGGCGTACTCCATAGTTTTGATCTGATAATCACTCGCTAGCTGATTAACTCGTTCGATATGGGTATTTATCGAGGGTAACTGCTCAATTGAATAAGCGGTTTCAGACTTTGGCATCGGCTCAAACATGGTTTGCTCACCGTATACAAGTCGTAGGCCACCGTAAAACGGATCGTGGAAAGCAAAAACCACCACTGTCCAAGCAATAATGATATGAAATGGTAGGCTGATGACACCAACCAGATTGTGGCTGTCAAGCCAAAAGCGGTTAGCGCCTTTGTGTTGTCTGAGGGCGAATAAACTTTTGACTAATGTTGGCAACAAGATAATGACCCCAGAGATCAACGCGATAAAATAAAGTAGCGCAGCTAAACCTAAAATAAGCACCCCAAGATCTTCATGGCCAACAGTGCCAGGGATCCCTGCTGTACGGTGCAGGTGGTCAATTAGCTCTCCAAGCTCGTTACTACCACTCAGTTGTGTTGTAAGGCTACCATCATCATTTAGTGTGGCATGACGTAAACTGTCGTCTAGTCTAAATCCTCTACCGCCGCCTTTTTCATACCAAGTCATGGGTGAAGATTTATGATCGAAATGAATCGTAAAACCCTCAGTGGCCTTATCGAACTGTTTGAAAGAAGTTTGGATCAATTGATCAAGGTCTGTGTGGTCAATTGGGCTTAAATGCTGTTGAGGCGGTGTTGCCCATTGCTCTATTTGGGGTTTAAACATGGTGAGAGCACCGGCAAAAAAGGCAATAAACAATAGAAGCCCTGTGGTGATCCCTGTCCATGTGTGAATTGATTGATAGGTTCGCAATACATCTGGGCGAATTTTCATTTAAACCACCAAAAAACAAAAAATAATAGATAGATAACGCTGTTAGCACCGAGCATACAAATCAATGCAGTTTTAGCCGTGCGAAATAGAAAGCTAAAGGCCAAAATGGGAAGCCAGATAAAGCTAATGAGCCACATATTAAATTGTACTTTCACTGGGGCATCGATGCCGCCTGGACCAAACCAAGCAAAAGTGGCGACCACACCATACGAAAATGTTAATCCAAGCAATAGGGCTATGATGCTTTTACGCCACCAATGAGGCTGGATCTTGTCTTGCTGAAGTAACCTAACCATTAACCTTCTTCTCGATCTTGAAACAGTGTTGATAGCGGCACACAAATTAATAGCGTCATGGCGGTAAATAACCAAGTGAATACAGCTGCTGTAGGCGTGAGTAATTGATACCAGCTGAAAAATGCAAATAACCACAAACAGCTTCCGAGCCAAGCTAATACCTTAGGCTGAGGTCGTCTAAACAGCCGTTGATGTTTACTGGTGCTGTAAATGAGTAGTGCACCGATAAGCGTTAGCAGTAGTGCTGTGAATTGAAACAGTTCCATTTGTTCCTCCGAAATGAATATTGCAACTTTGTGTAAAGAGTAATGTAAATGTGAATCACTATCAATTGCGATTGATTATCATTTACTGTAAATTGCTGCCGCAACAAATTGATGCTGGTTTTAATTACTTGTAACTAGAGGTAACCCATGGAACTAAGGGTGTTTAAAAGAAGTCTTGTTGTCACGGCAATCCTTTGCAGTCCGATATTCTCTGCAGCGCATGCTGTAGAGGCTGAGTCGCAGTCAGATATTGAAGTGATCACTGTGTATGGTGAAAAGGTTGAACGTAGCCTAAAAGACACCACTTCATCAGTGGCGATTATTGATAAAGAGACCTTAGATAGCGGTCAGTATCAATCTATTTCAGCGGCTTTATCTGAGGTACCTAACATCGTTGTGACTACCGGGGCTGTTCCTGACGTTCGTGGTGTGACTGGTAACGGTAGTGCTACCGGCTTTAACTCTTTTACCGGTGGTGCCAAAGCGAGGGTTTCTACTCTGGTTGATGGTGTTGCAGAGCCTTTTGTTGCCGATCTGACAGGTGATACAGGTCTGTGGGATATCGAACAAATTGAAGTATTTCGTGGCCCACAGTCAACCATTAATGGCCGCAATAGTATTGGCGGTACTGTGTTTATCAAAACTGCCGATCCCACCTTTGACTGGCAAGGTGCTGCGCGTATAGGTTATCGCGATCAAGATAGCTTTGTAGATAGCGCGGTGATGTTATCAGGGCCTATTCTTGAGGAGCAGCTAGCTTTTCGTATTACCGGACAAAATGTTACAGGTAACACTTATAACAAAGGTGAAGTTTACCCTAGCAATCCAAAAACATTTGATCAAAATGAGCTAAATACCAATCGTTGGCGTGGTAAGTTGTTGTGGCAACCAGCAGGTCTTGAAGATTTAAGCGTAAAGTACAGTTTTGCTTATAACGATGAAAAAGGTGACTCAGGGCGTAACTATTTTAAAGGTGATGATCCTTGGGCATATGAGCCTATTTTCCAGCGTTACATAAAAACCAAATCCAATACCCATTCGGTTCATTTCGATTACCAGTTAAGCGCTGATCACGCGTTGGATCTATTAGTTGCTTATATGGATTACGACTGGGGTTTTGATTCGTACGAGCCAGTTGCGACAGATGAGGCAACTGTAGCAATGAAAGACACAAGCTATACCGTTGATGGTAAATATAGTTTTGGTTTAACTGACCGAGATTTCAATGGCTTCATTGGTCTTGCTTATTATAAGCGTAAGCAAGATTTTAGCAGCGTTGGCGGTTTTAGTTACGGTGGTGATGACAGCAGTACTTCGTCTTCAATTTACGGTGAGCTGACGTTTGCATTGGCCGATAAATGGTGGTTAACAGCTGGTGGTCGTGTTATGCGCGATGAACAAACTCGAAATTTTGCGATGCAGTTTCGTGGTAGCAGCGTAGATGAAATTTTGGACAAAGCCAAAACCGTGGCATTACCAAAACTGGTCCTGCAATACGCCCTTAGCGATAGCACAACGCTAGCCCTAAGTGGTCGTCAGGGGTACAACGCTGGTGGCGGTGCATTAGCACTAACTCCGGGTGGTGGGGATTACTACTATTACGATGAAGAGTCTGTTGATACTTATGAATTAAGCTCGCGTAGCAGCTTTGATAATAGCAACGTGAGTTTAAATGCAAACTTGTTCTACAACGACTATGACGGCTATCAAGCGTCGAATAGCTTAAGACGGATCACTAATATTGATAAAGCCGTCACCTATGGTTTAGAGCTTGAGTTTATCGCTATGCTAGGCAGTGATTGGCAACTGGTATCGGGGGCTGGTTGGCTAGAGTCAGAGATCAAACAGGCCGATCCGAGTTACGGCGATATTATTGGTAATGAGCTAAATTCAGCGCCGAACTTTACGGCTAATTTAGGACTGAAATATTGGTTTAACGATGAATTGACCTTTGGCATATCTGGTAATTATGTTGATGAATATTATGCCGACATTGCCAACACGCCTGAACGGGTTGCCGGAGATTACGTTGTTAGTCGTTTAAATATTGATTACCAAACAGATCAATGGCGCATCAGTGCCTTTGTAAACAACTTATTCGATGAAAAAGCGCTAACGGTTAAAGAACCACCGGGACGTGGCTATGACCATGGTTACGCAGCTGTTGTTGACCCTCGTAATATTGGTGTCTCAGTGATGTATAGTTTTTAACTGCAGAATTAATGTTAAAAAGGAAGCCGAGGCTTCCTTTTTTCATTGATTTAAAAGTATCAAGTTTACGAGATACTTTCAGATGTTGTTAACGATATTGGTTTTCTGCCAGAGAGGATAACCTCATCTTTTGCTGCAAGCCAAGCAAATCCGCCCCAGAATAAACTGCATATCGCGCAGATCATTAAAGGTAATTGCCAGCTAGCCGTTTGTTCATGTAACTCGCCCATAATCATCGGCCCGGTCGCAGCAACAAGATAGCCTGAAAATTGCGCCATACCTGATAGCGCTGCGGCTTGTTTGGCTGTTGAGGTTCGCAGGCTAATGAGTGTTAGTGCCACAATAAAGCCACCGCCAGCGCCAAAACCAAAGAGTACTGCCCATAACATTGCCATATGTGGCATGACGATAAGGCCAATGATTGCGATAAATGCCATAAAAGTAAGGCTGAAGCTCAGTAGACGTTTGTCTTTGAGTTTGCTCATAAAAGGGATGAGCACCAAGGCTGGCACCGCAGTAAATAGTTGTAATACGCCATGAACCACTCCAGCTTGATGATGGCTATAACCATTGTCGACTAAAATAGTGGGTAACCAACTGATAAATATGTACATCAAGAAAGAGTTTAATGCCAAAAATAGCGTGATGTGCCAAGCACTTGCCTCGCGCCATAGGTAACTATGACTATCCACTTGTTCAGTGTCTTTGGTTGGCACATTGTGATGACTCATTTGCGGTAACCATAGCAAAATCGCGATGATAGGAAACAGCAATAAGCAGCCTAATGAAAATGCCCAGCTAGGAATAAAACTCACTGAAAACTGGCTTGCTAAATCGCTTAGAGGAATGGCTAAACCAGCGCTTATGGCTGAGCCTGCTCCCATCATTAATACATAAATTGAAGTGACTATAGCAATGTGTGTCGGAAAGTCGCGTTTGACTAAACTTGGTAGTAGCACATTCGCAATGGCGATACCTGCAGCAATCACCGTTGTGCCAACATATAGTCCGAGCGCATTACCTGCTGAGCGCACCAATAAACCAGCAACGATAAATAATAGCGCCAGCATCAATGCTTGTTCTAAACCACGCTTAGTACCGATTTTAGAGGCTACTGGTGAGAAAAAAGCAAAAACTAATAGCGGTAATGTCGTTAGCATACCGGCTTGAGTTGCAGATAAGTGTAACTCGTTGCTAATAGCATCGAGTAATGGCCCAACTCCAGTGATAGGGCTGCGCAAGCTAATTGCAATTAACAATATGCCGAGAACTAATAATGCTTTGCTTGCAATGGGAGAAGAGGACTTTAACGTCATTACCAGCTCCTAAGTATTTATAAAAGCGTGCTAGCTTACGCTTCTAATAGATTGCTGAATTGAGCTATAGTGACTTATTGTTGCTAAAAACGGTCAAGGTATGCAGTCTATTCTCGCTTCGATGCCAGGTTTTGATTCTGATGATTACCCACAAGCCGTGGTGGCTACTCGGTTAATTGCTGAAGAAGAGTATGCAGAAACACCATTTCATCGCCACCGTAAGTGTCAGTTAGTGCTGGCGCTTAATGGTTACGTAAAATGTAAGATTGCGGATGCGATCTGGATGGTGCCGCCTAACTGTGCTGTGTGGATCCCAAGTCAGGTGCCCCATAGTAACTTAGTCTCTAAAGACGCCAATGTGTGTATGCTATTTGTTGATCCGAGTATCGAAGGTATGCCAGCTTCGAGCTGTACTCTGTCTATTACACCATTACTCAGAGAGCTAATCGCCCACCTCACAACGCTTGAGCAAAATTATAGCAAACACAGTGTCGCTGATAAGCTGGTGGATGTATTGATCGATCAATTGCGACTCATGCCTAGGGAGCATTTTGATTTCCCATTACCAATTGAACCTAGGTTAAACATGATTGCGCAGCGCTTGTTATCAGCCCCTGAAGACAGGCGAACAGTATCGCAATGGGCAAGTGAATATGCCATGAGTGAGCGAACCCTCTCTCGTTTAGTTAAAAATGAGATTGGTCTTACGTTTGGTCGTTGGCGAGGCCAATTACATATTGTATTGGCGCTGCAAAAGCTCGCCGTCGGCGAAACAGTGCAGCGTATCGCCGAAGATCTTGGTTATGAATCTGTCAGTGCTTTCATTACGTTTTTTAAAAAGACACTCGGCAAATCGCCTAAGCAATATATGAAACACAAAGACTAGCTGAGTAAGTCCGAGCGATCTGTGTTTTCAAATTAAAGCCTAATGGTTTCTTTATAGTTACCGCTGTAGGGTAAACCACACATTTCATCGTATGCGGTTTGATACTCTAGTTCAGCGACTTGGTATTGATGGCTGCGCAGTAGTTGCTTAGCTTGCGCAAGGGAGTTTACGCATTGAACACTTGTCTCTTCGTTGAGCTGAGTAAAATTATTATTTATATCAATACAGCCAACTAAATAATGAGTTGCATCTGCGATACCAATGATTTTTGCTTGAGGATCTGCGTGGGTTGCCGTCGTTACCATTTGAGATTGATTCATATGCCGCTCCTTGTGGTTTTTTTGCACTACGTTAAACCTCAGGAAACGGTTTAAATAATCGGCAACTATCAAGATTAACTAAGTTTAAAAGTCGCTAGATAATTATCTAGGTATACTAGCCGCAATGGCTTATTAGCCTTTGTTTTTTGGAGTATTAATATGCAGTTAAAGACAGTTGTTCCGGCCGTTGTAGCATTAGGTCTAAGTGGTTGTGGTTATTTCGGTGGCGATGAAAAGCAACAATTAGAGCAAGCTTGGCTTGCTAAAGATGAACAATTGCAGCAAGTTATTGAGCAGATCCGCAGCCAAGGTATTGATGCTGTAGCCAAAGGCGCCGCAGCGGGCAGTGTTGCCGCTTGTGTTGCGGGTAAGCTAGAGATGGATCCGCTAGGTGAACTCGTTAATGTTGAGGGCGCGTTAGTTGAATCAGCGAAAATCGCAGAGTTAATGAGCGAGCTTGAAGGTTTGCTGGAGCAGGACTTTAGCCTAGAGAATATGTCGAGTTTGCTGCAAAAAGGCGCAGATGCGGCGGCTTATGCTAAGCAAATTATTGCTGATCAAGGCATCGAAAAAGGCTTAGCGCACATTGAGCAAATGGCCACGGCAAGTGAAGAGTTTGCGAGCCAAGATCTAGGAGCACATTTCCAGCAGTTACTGAGTGAATGCCAGCAGCAAGCCAATTAGCATTGAACTTGAAGTGAATAGTAAATGACCACATTTTATGTGGTCATTTCTGTTTTAACGCGATTACTTTTTACGCCCTAGTACTTTCACGCCGGCTTTTGAGCCATCTGAGTTACCGAAGACTTCGAGTTTTTTCACACAACGACGGTAGCCAAACCCTCTCCAGTCAGTGTATTGGTCTTCTTTAAGATCACGGTGAAAGTGAATGGTCTTGGTATTGCCGTTGTTAAAGGTCACTTTAATTCTTTCTAAGTGCAGATCGCGCTCAGCTTTTACACGGATAGCATCTGTTTTTCGACAAATTAGTAGAGGAATTTTGGCACCGTGATCACCACCGCTTAATAAAATAGTGCGACCTAAAGTAATTTGTTCATCAGCCTTAGCGACATTGCTAACAGCCAGCATGCTTGCGACCACCATTAGGCCAGCTAGAAGGGATTTGCGATTCATATATTAATACTGTGATTTAAAAGGGCGGCTAAATTAGTGCTTTGTTTGCGTTAGTGCTAGCTTATCTTGAATGAATTTTGATCTAGCTTGCATTTTTTAATGAGTCATTACCTTGTGTTGGCCGCTAACTTACACACGGAGTTAAGTTGGCTTTAAGCACCTGGCAGCGGCTTGTTGCTTTTTTTAGTATTTAACTCGATGTTTGTGTGAATAAAGCCTGATTAAAGTGTTGCAAGTTGTCTTGTTACTGGTTAAATCAACTGTTATTTGTCAAAAAAAACGAATTTATTCAACGTGACTTAGCTCATGTTTTGCGTCAACATATGAGCGTTAAAGAAGTGAAACTTAAATTAGTGTTTAGCGCTATTGAGCCATTAAGTGAGCAATGTAGTCGCGCCTTGTGAGGAATCAAATAATGAAATCGGCAAATCCAAAAATTGTGATTGTTGGTGGTGGTGCTGGTGGTTTGGAATTGGCGACCCAATTAGGGCATAAATTAGGTAAGAAGAACCTAGCTCAAATAATTTTGGTCGACAAAAATCGTACTCATATTTGGAAGCCGTTACTGCATGAGGTTGCTACAGGTTCGCTCGATTCAGCGCTTGATGGCGTGGTGTACTCAGCCCATGCAGCAAAACACGGTTATCAATTTCAATTAGGGACATTTTGCGGTTTAGATGAAGCAACCCAGTCGATTTCAGTGGCTGCGATTGTCGATGAATCTGGCAAAGTTATGTTGCCTGAGCGCCAAATTCAATACGATAAACTGGTTATCGCAGTGGGTAGCGTAAGCAATGACTTTAATACGCCAGGCGTTAAAGAAAACTGCTTTTTTCTCGACTCACATCAACAAGCAAACCGCTTCCATAATGCATTGCTAGACAGCTTTACTCGAGTACATCAGTCAGAAACCATTAATGAGCTTAATATTGCGATTGTCGGCGGTGGCGCGACAGGCGTGGAGTTATCGGCTGAGCTTTACCATGTCACAGATATGCTTAAGGTCTACGGCTTGAGTAAGATGACGGCAGATAAACTCAATATTCACCTAATTGAAGCTGGCGAGCGAATTTTGCCAGCGCTGCCTGAGCGTATTGCGACTTCAGCAAGAATTGAACTCAGTAAGCTTGGTGTAAATGTTATGGAAAATACCCGTATTAGCGAAGCGACTGCAGCAGGTTTTGTAACCTCTGAAGGCAATTTGATTGAAGCCAACATTATGTTGTGGGCCGCTGGTGTGAAAGCCGCTGATTTTATCAAAGATATCGGATTATTTGAGCTAAACCGTGCTAACCAAATCATGGTTAAGCCTAACTTGCTAAGTACAGTAAGCGACGATATTTACGTTATCGGTGATTGCTGTGCCTGTCAGCAAGCCGATGGTAGCTTTGTGCCACCGCGAGCACAGTCGGCACATCAAATGGCAGAGTGTGTTGAAAAGAACATTCTTAATGAGCTTAAAGGTGAGCCGCTAGTTGATTATGTTTACGTTGACCACGGCTCGTTGGTTAACTTGTCACGTTACAGTACTGTCGGTAGCTTGATGGGCAACCTAACTAAAAGCAGTATGTTTGTTGAGGGCAAGATTGCACGTTTAGTGTATATCTCACTCTATCGTATGCATCAGCAGGCGATCCACGGTACGTTTAAGACGATCGCTTTGTGGTGCGCAGAAAAAGTGATGCGAGTGGTACGTCCAAGAATGAAACTGCATTAGTACGAATGCCTATTCAAAGGGAAGCGCTAGCTTCCCTTTTTTAGGTTCGAATAGTTTACTTTCAAGGCATGTAGTCGTTTTTACGCAGAGCTGACGAGAGGTTCACTATCAAATATCACTTGGTCGCGGCCAGCATTCTTAGCGCGATATAAACGTTGATCCGCTTGGCGTAACACATTGGACAAAGCCATACCGGATTGATATTGAGTTAGGCCAATGCTGACAGTAATTTTGATCTCTTTTTGTTGCGTAATATTAAATTGGTGTCGAGCAACTTGAGTTCTAATCGATTCTGCAATCGAAAGTGCTTCATCTTTGAGTTTGTTTTCTATCACAACGCAAAATTCTTCACCGCCAATTCTAAATGTACGTTGATTACCTGCGATACGGCTAATGATATTGGCACACTCTTGTAATACAAGATCGCCAGCTTCATGGCCATATTCATCATTAACCTGCTTAAAAAAGTCTATATCTAAAATCAGTAGGTGCTGTTCAGTGCCAATATGCTTGAATGCACGAGATGAGTGCAATTGCTCAAAGTAGCGAGTTAAGGCTAACCGATTGAAACTTGCTGTGAGTGGATCTTGTAAAGCCAGTTTTTGCAGCTTTTGCTCTGAAGCAGCACGATTACTTTCATAAATATGCGATATTACCCAAACAAGTAGGTAGCTAAATACAAAATTGACGAATAGCGGACTCACAACTAAGCCATATTTGTTGATAATGGCGCTGGTAGTCGCTGTTAATAGAATAACGGTAGGAATGTTAGCGAGTTTTTTTCCGAGTAGCAGATAAAACACAGTCGGTAAAATAAGCGCCCAACAAACGACAGAGTTAATCGTTTCAGACAGTGTCACTGCGTAAATCACAATCGCCGTAAGTACGTATAGGTAGAGGTTTACCAGCCAAAACTTGTGGCTATGTTTATATGCTTGCCAAGCAAGGCTAAATGAAAATAGTGCGTAAAATAGCTCTACATAACCGAGTAAAATCCACTTTGGTGAGATAACAAGGTTGATAAGTGCCAGTAGTAAGCTTAGTCCCCCTAAAAGCGTACACATGCCGATGAGAACCGCTCTTCGTAATTGAGCTGTGTTGTTTAGCTCGATGTTATCCATTTTAGTACTCAGTCCACTTCATTGTGATACCTATATGTTATTGTAATATCAATGGATCGCAAATGTTAATTTTTATAATGGAGCTATAGGGAGTTGATATGTGTCTGAGAGTGTTGAATAACCTTAATAATGATTATCCTGTCACCGGGCGTAACATGAACTGGTTTAGGCCAATAGAAGCCAATCTATTTCAATTTCCCAAAGGGTTGCACAAGCAAGGATTAAGTTTGGCAAAGGCGAGTAAATTGCAGTTAGACCCCAGTATGATTTTCAATTGGCAATCTAAGTTTGCCAGTGTTGTCACTATGATGGGGGATGAGGAGCAAGGATTTGCAACTGTAGATGGGATGAATGCTGAAGGGTTAGTTGTCAACGTATTGTATGATACGCCAGCCACTTATGGTAAACCCAATTATCAAGACAAACATAGTAATATCAGTATATTGCGTTGGCCTCAGTATATTTTAGACTGCTTTAAGAATGTCACTCAGGTAATAAAGTATGCCGAAAGTAATAGCTTACAGTTAATCAGAGAGAAGATCCCTGAAGGGGCGGGAGCGAGGGAGTTACGTCAAGATAAGATACATCTAGCGGTGTCAGACGCGGCAGGTCGCTCTGTTGTCATTGAGATTAAAAAAGGGAAATTGTCCGTATATGCAGGTAAAGAGAATCAAATTGTCACCAATGAACCTGATTACCCAACTCAATTAGCAATTTTGACTTATTGGCAATATTTATGGGGCAAAACTAAGCCAGCTATCGCAACTCCGATATTTACGGCACCGGGAGGAACTTCACCGACTCAGAGCTTTGAGAGAGCAGCTTTTTATTTAACACTTTCACAAGCGGTGGAAAATCATGATGATGTGATTGCTCAGACTCGTGCCTTTATGGCTAACGGCGCGATCCCATTCGCGTTTAACCCAAGCCAAAAGCAGTATGCTACTTGTACGCGCTGGACAAATTTAGCGGTTCATAAAGCGGGTCAATACTCATTTATTAACCCACTTAACATGATGCCAGTATGGCTTCGGGTGAGCGCAGATATTGCCAATTGCGCCAAGGTGAAACTTATCTCGGTCAACACAGAGTTGCAAATCGTTGACAATCACCGTGAGTTGCAAGGAGATATGCTAAGTTATCTGCAACCTTGTAAAGAGCCTTACAAGAGTTAACTCAAGTATCATTTAAGCTTGCTTTTGCCACCACTTTTTAAGTGTTGGAAAAGCTAAGCTGACAAAACCACCAATCAAGCACGCCCACATTAAGCATATTAATGCGGCAACACCATATAGCGCGACTTCATTATCAGCATACGCAATATAGAGGTGGTGGGTGCCTTGCAGCAACCCGACAAAAGCGGCAAAGCAAACGATACTAGCAATAATAGCGATTAACATATGTCCTTCCTTACTTTTGATGGTTTATCAAAAATTTAGCCCATTTTGCTGACTAATTTAAGTACTAAACTACCTAGTTGCGATACGGGCACGCTTTAATTTTGTGCAGCCTCGACTCGATCACGGATCTTGCGAGACTTTTCTTTGGCGAACAATGTCATAAACTCATTTCCGCCTGCTTGCTTAGCTAAAATATCGACCAACTCAGCTTTAGAATCAATACGCAAAAATGGCAGCAAAGGTTTAATTTCATCGCGTTGCGCCATGGCGATAATGTACTGCCCCATACATGGTTGATAGTGTTTGATCATATATAGCAACAGGAGTTCAGGCTTTACCTTATGGCTAAACAGCCAATCAAGCAGAGCTTGATAAGCGGCTTGTTCATAATCATCTTCATCGCACTCTAAGCGAGTCGCTAAGTCCATCTTGCCTTGTAGGGCAAGCATGTCTACGTAACCTGTGACTAGCCCGTCTGTAATCACTTTGTAAGCACGATAACTGTGATTTGCTAGCAACTTAACTAAGCGACCGCAACGCTCATCGTCCAGCAGCCATACATATTGGCTCAGTGCATGGCTACGATACTCTTTTAGGTTGACTGTGGTTTCATAGCTAACATACTGGTTAAATTGCGGTGCAAACTCTGCATAATCTAGCTCGCCGTGAAGATAGGCCCATAGGTTTTGGTTAACTTGGTTTTGGCGTTCTTCTGGAGTAGGTAGGTTTTTGACTGCGTCAATCACGGTTTGGGCATCGACCTTGTCATCGAGGATCACAATTTGACCGCCAACGTAAAAATTACCGTCTTTAAACGCGTCTTTGTCTGCCACTAACACCAGTAGTTCATCGCCAACCTGCTGTAAGATCTCTGTGTAGATCCAATCCATTCTATCGTTCTTACGGCTTTGGCTGATATCGGCGTTAGGATGCAATTTGACCTGAAAGCGTAACTTTTTAGGCAGCTCAGCCTCGTCGGTGACAAAGTCAGAAAAGATCACATTGTCGCTAAACTTGCTGGCAACCACCTCTTCCCATGAGTTTTGATTAAGCTTAATAAAGTCGGCTAGACATTGCTTTAGCTGGTTATCGAGAGCAAAAGGCATACTTGGGAAAGCCATTGCTACATGCTTATGAAAATCGAGCTTTATGGGTTGATAGCTATAATCTAATCCGCGTAATAACGCCTTAGCGTTTTCCTGTGCTATTGGATCTATTGGTTTTTCAGTGGTTAAAGCACCTATTAACTCGACTAAGTTTACGTAATCTTCAGTGCGAGATGAGCTAGCGCTAAATTGCTCAACTTGATAGGCCAAGGTAAAGGCTTTATCTATGCCATGGTTGTTTAACATATCGAAAAAGTTGCGCTCATCGACAGCTGACTCAAATCTCAACTTGCGGCTATGTTCGCTAAAGGCTTTAGCAATAACATGCACAACTCTGATCGGTGCCATGGTGATCAGCAGTTGCCAAATGCGCTCAGCATTAATGGCTTCAGGGATGTCGAGTTGCTTTAGCCATAAGCAACTTAGGATCACCCGTTGGTAGTCATCATCACGGTCATCTAAGAAGCTATAGCTTTTTTGCTGTGGACTAATTTTAGGGAAGTATAAAGATGCCTGACGACAGATATTTTCGCTATAAAGGTATTGGTTTAATAGCGCTATTATTTGTTGTTGATCAAGCTCAGGATGAGGATCGGTAAAATAAGCTTTTAGCTGTTGTAGCTCTGTATCATTGAGGCCTTTTTCGGTGAAAGGACCATCTTCTAAGATATCGGCATTTTCGAGCATCAAGTTTACAGCACGCTCAAATATGCCATTGAGTTTGTGCTGCAAGGCTTGAGTGTATTCATCATCGCAATTTTGCTGTTTATCTTTAAGTAATAGGTAAGCACATAGTGCGTCGATACCTAACTCATCTTCAGGCCAGTCTTGGCAGTTTAAGCAGGCGCGATTGGCAAATAGTTCGTCAGCTTGTTCGAGCATTTCTGCAGAGATCTGGCTATAGCCAATGTCACAAAATTCATCGAGTAAGCTTTCTAATGATTTTTGTTCTGCTCTACTAACTCCATTAGTTGATTTTTGTTCGGCACCAGCTGGCATGTAGCGAGCGTAGTAATCATCAACACTGATAATGGCTTGATACTCTGTCTCACCGGTTAGCAGGTCGCACATTTCGTCATTAAAGGCTTGTTGGCCAAAGAAGCGGTAGAAAATGTCGACAAATCGTAATAGGGTTTGCGCACTGCGTACTTGGCTTTCAGGCTGACTGTTAGCCGATGCCAATGTTACATTTTCGGGCTTGGGATTGACTCGGCTGATAAAGCCATTGATTTCTGCTTCGTCCATGTCCTCATCATTATCTTGCAGCAAATCTTTTGCTAGGAGCTCCATCACTTCATGGAAGTTATCGCGTACATGGTCAAAGTCGTCCATATCCCAGCAAGACTCTTGGATTGCTTCAAAAAAGGTTAATGCGTGCTTTTCACTATGTGGGACGATGTTAAAGCATTCAATATCATCAAGGATCTGCGGATTTTCGCCAGTAGATATGTAAGCCAGTAGCGCGTGGCTATTTTCAAGGCTCAACATAAACTCGCTGACCATCTTCAGTCCGCCTAGGTACTTGTCGCGTGCTTCTTTACGTTCTGCGCGCTCAATTCGTTGCTTTCGTTGGTAGGCAATACTGCCTGCATAACAACAGAGCTTGCCGTTAAGCTCCTGCTTTAGTTGGTTTTGTAAGTTAATGGCTTCATTTTCAAGACTATCATGAATGAAATGCTCGGCTAGCTCACAGTTCATTTCTTCACTATCTTGACCACAACATTCGGCGATTAAGGTGATATATAAGTTGAGGATTGGTTTTTGTTCTTCCAGTGAGTCATGCTCGCTATAAACCAGTGCGGGCTGGGCATGAAAGCGTTGCTTAATCAGCTCAATAAAACGCGGATATTTATCTGGATTAGCTTTTAAGTAATCACCAAGAGGTTGGTATCTTGGCGCCGGTTGCTCCCAATCACTGCCGTAAAAAGCGAACCTAAAGCTATGATTATCACACCAGATAAAGGCGTTGATCATTGCCTCACACCAACCATGTTTTCTGAGTAGGCTTAACAGCATATCGCCATAGCCAACTGCATGCTCATCATCCCAGTACGGAATAAAAAACTGCGCTAAATAAACGGCGTCATTAGCGTCTTTTGCCGCCATCATATATAGCGGTTCTGCGCCGAATACTCGCGTATCATCAAGCCACATGTCACTGGTGTCGTTTTCAAAGCGGGCATGGTTAACCATGGCTTGTGCAGTCTTACGTAGCTGTGGGGTGAGTGAGTTATGCTCAAGGGCTAGGGCAAATAATAAGGTCTCAGACAGATGCAGTTGACGTTCATCACTGACAACATAGCTACTCAAGTGACCACCATCCGGGTTTAACCCAAGTGCATCCATTGTTGGCTGCGTGTCTTGTAGCATCTCTAGTTGCAAGTGTTCAGTTGTGCCGCTGCTGTTATCCATAAACATCAAGTTGAATCGACCGCTTTTATCAAAGGCTTGATGTGCTTCTAGCTTAGCTTGATAGGTTTGTAAGGCTTGCTTGATGCTGGCCGTGCTGTGGCGGTTAAACTCGATAACTTGTAGCTGGCTAAATGTGTCCATACTGCTGTCCTGTAAACATTGGATTGATCCCGAGGGAATTGGGATAACTACTAGATTTTCACTGCAGAATACCTGATCACTTTAACCAGATCAGTTATTTAGCCAATCAATTTTATGACGGTCTGGAAATTTGTGATAACACAGACAGAAATCTTGGCAGGGCGAGGCCGTTTTGGATTAATGCTACAGATTGAAGCAAGTAACTACGATTTTCCTATCAGCAAAACCTAGGGTCTCTTTACCCGCTAAAAATTGTCTCCCTTATTTGATTGCTTGCGTTTATAATCTCGCGCCGATTTTAGGAGAGCAAGGTATTTGCATCCTAATTAACTAATTTAAATAAAGTTGTTATAGGTAATCCTCGCTCTTTGCTAAGGCGATGTCAGTAAGGTTTTACGAGTAAATACGAGTCATGATGAAAAAAGCGCTATTTGTTTCGTTTGCAGTAAGTGCATTAACCGCGTGTGGCGGTGGTGGGAGTGAGTCAGAGCAATCTGGCGGCCAAGTGTTGGGATCTGTAGTTGCTGATGCCTATTTGTTTGATGATAAGGCGCTTGCGAGAGTCAACTCGCGTCGTGGTACCAATTACAGTGCTGAAAATGGTGAGCAAGGTGAAGCAGAGCTAGCCACATGGCATGTATGCGGTGACACCTATAACAGCTTGATAGCAGAAAACTTGTACAATCAAGATTATGATCAAGACGGTGTTGCTGACACCAACCTAACCGATGACAAAGGTAACCTTTATTACAATATCGACCTTAACGGCGACAAGTTAGCTGAGTTAAACACACTAACATCTCGTGAGGGGATTTACCTGAACGTTGATATGAACTGTGATGCTGCGGCGGATGTGAATATCGATAATAACTTTGATGGTATTAGCGATCTCAACATTGACGTTGATGGCGACATGGTGGCTGATCGATTAATTGATATTGATGGCGACGGCAAGCCAGACTTTTCTTATACCGATAGCGATGGTGTATCCCTTGCTGGCGTTAAAGTATTGCTGCAAGGAAAATATGGTGAGTTTGAAACGACTACTGATGACAATGGTAAGTTCTCATTTGAGCGTATTCCAACTGGTAGTTACACCTTAAAAGCTGACGATGTCGCCCTAGATGGTTCTAATATCTGGACTCGCACTATTGTTGAAATTGAAGAGTTTGATGACTCGATTGGTGCGTTCAGAATGCACCAAGATCCGATTATTACCCAAGTTAATGTCAATAATGAGCAGACATTAACAGGCTTGTGGCAACAGTTTTCTTGGTGGTCAAATGATATTGAAACTGAGTATACCGTTGGTGATACCGTTTCGGTTGAAGTTACCGTAGAAGATCCTAACAATCGCCCTGTAACCGGTAAATTTGAGGTTGGTTTAAGGCCGGGCTCTGAGCAAGTGATAACGGGAAGCGGTGTCTATCATTATCAATACACCATTACTGAAAAAGACAGCGAAGAGTATTCGATATCAGTTGTGGCTCAGCTGAGCAATGATGATGGTTTCTTTGGTTTCGATGGCATAACCGATGTCGAGGCTTATATTAGCTTTTTAATGGCGGATTATGTTGAATCAGAAGCGCTAGAGGTGGAAACCGTCACTGTTGGTGATGAGGTTTTCGATAATCCACCAGATTCAACTTACATGCTAGTTGAAGTGCAGCAACCGATTGCTATTGATGGCAGCGTACAGATAGATGTTGAAGTCACTGGGCCCGATGAGCGTGTGGCTGAGTTTCATATTGTAGGTCGAAAAGATAGCACTGCGCCTCTACCAAAAGGAGATAGCCTTCTGTTTGAAGCCGATAGCGCATACCCTCAGTATATTTATGAGATCCAATATATCACCTATAGTGACTATTTAGTTGAGAGTGAAGAGGTGGTAATTAAAATTCCACTTGATACTAAGTTAAAGCCTGCAATGGTTGATAGCTTATTGATTAATGGTGTGACCGCGACTGATGTGATGGCTCGAGTGGGCCAAACTTATCAGCTAAAGGCGCTGTATAGCGATCCACAAAATGATGTGGTTGAATGTCGCTTTGAAAAGGCGGGTAACCATAGCACGTTAGATAGCTTAGTTAGTGACTGGGGCGCATGTGAGGTAGATTATACCTTTAAAGATGAAGATGCGGTCGACCAGTTCAACTTCAGAGTGTTAGTGCGTAATAGCGACGGTATTATCACTTGGGATAACTATGATGATCTTAAGTGGTATGATGTTAGCGTGACTAAATAAGTCGATTTAGATAATAGAAAAGGCTGCCAATTGGCAGCCTTTTTTGTGTAGCTAATAGCTTATTTTAAATGGATTAACGTCCGCCTGGCTCAGCAAAGCGAGTCATCCAATCTTCTACTTGGTTATACCAATAGATAGAGTTGTTTGGCTTCATGATCCAGTGATTCTCATCAGGGAAGTAGATCATCTTTGACTCAACGCCACGGGTTTGTAGGGTACGGAATAGCTCAAAACCTTGACCAACTGGCACGCGGTAATCAAGCTGACCGTGGATAACTAATGTTGGGGTGTTAAAGTTCTCTGCAAAGTAGTGCGGAGAAATTGACTTGTAGATCTCAGGTTTTTCCCAGTAATTACCAAAACGAGTGCTGTGTACCGAGAAGTCTGCCGCCATTTGCGAGTACATGTTGTATACCGCTGCATGGATCAGTAGCGCATTAAATGGATGCTCTTGCCCAAGAATAATTGAGGTTAAGTAACCGCCGTAACTCGCGCCGCCAGCAACCATACGCTCGCTGTCGATCCAGTCTTTTTGCTCAAACCAGTCCGCCGCTTTTAGTACATCTTCTAGTGACTTGTTTTTCCAGTCAGGGTTGATACTGTCAGCAAACTCTTGACCAAAGCCGCTTGAACCGTGGAAGTTAGGCCATGCTGTCACATAGCCCCAAGAGGCAAAGGTCTGCGCGTTCCAGCGGTAGTGGAAACCATCAGAAATGGCGTTATGTGGACCACCGTGAATAAGCATCATTAGCGGGTACTTTTTACTGCGGTCAAATCCAGGAGGGTAGTGAACCCACATCTGAATGTCTTGATCGTTATAGCCTTTGTAGGTTACCGACTCGTAAGTGCCCATATCAACATCAGCAAGAATGTCGTCGTTAAAACTATCTAGACGGCTGGTTTTGCCATTGCGTGGATTAATCGTTACCAAGCGAGCTGGATATAGGAAGCTGTCGTTAGTCGCAACGATAGTGCCATCCTCAGCCATCACCGGCTTACCAAAGTTAGTGTCTTTAGTAATGGCTTTTACTTTGCCGTTTTTAGCATTGATATGATAAATGCGGCTAGTGGCGGCATCATCAATAGCCGCATAAAAACCTTTGCTGTCTTTGGTCCAGCCAAAGCGTGATATCGAGCGATCCCAAGTGTCGTTAATCACTTTTGGTTGACGCTTTTTCATGTCCATTAACACGAGGCGCGAGGTATCGGCGTAAAAGCCGTGGATCAATTGCTGAGTAAAAGCTAAGGTTTTGCCGTTAGGGCTAAACTGCGGATTACTGTTTGGCGCTTCGTTATCTGGGGTTAAGTTTTCAGCTTTACCGCTACCGATTTTAGCTAAGAAGATGTCAATTTTTGGATCCACTTCGCGGGTCTTCTTTGCTTTATCCCAACCGTTGGCTGTAAAGGCAATCCACTGCTCGTTTGGCGCAATATCATAGCTTGATGCGCTTTGTGATGAGCGAGGTAACTGGTGCTTTAACGGTTGCGTGATCGCTTCAATTTCGCCGCCCTTGGCTGGGATACGGAATACGTGCGCTTGACGGTCTTCATCAATCCAGTGGTCAAAGCTTGAGTAAGGCAGTTCAGTCCACTGATGGGCTGAGACTTTAGTGTCTTTATCTGCTTTTAACTGTTCAGCCATTTGTTGCCAGTTTTTGCCCGGGAAAATACGGCTAATAAAGTAGATATGTTTACCGACCCATTTCATACCATATACGCCACCAGGTACATCGGTCAGCTTTTGCGCTTCGCCTGGACCATCCATTGGTAATAGGTAAACTTGACCAGCTTTATCATCATCACGTTTACTGATAAACGCTAAGGTTTTGCCGTCTGGTGAAAAAGTTGCTTCGCTGGCGCGCATACCTTTGGCTGTAAGTGCTTGTTGGCTATCACCGTCTGTATCAAACAACCAAAGCTGAGTTGAGCCTTTGTCTTCAGGCACATCATATTGGGTGACGGGGGCAACGACTTTGTCACCATCTGGTGAAATAATTGGACTGCCTATACGGTTTAGTTGCCACAGCACATCAACCGAAAGGGGTTTAGTTGATTCTGCATATGCACTTGCCATTGGCATTAGCATAGAAAGTAACAGGATCCCGGCTTTCTTCACGAGTGGTTCTCCTTAGGAGCAATTTGTTGAGTTTTTTATTAGTGTTTTAGCCAGTTTGTAACTGGCGAAGCTAGTATAGCCGCGAATATTACAAAAAGGATATCAATATCAAAAGGCTGTTGCAGATTATATCAATTGCATTAAGAGTCTATTAATTCAGTGGCAAGCTGAAGCCAAGCTGGGGCTTGAGGTAGATTAGAGAAGGGAGGGAGCTTGGTATAATGCCTATAAAAAATGGCGACTGAAGCTTAAGTTCTGCCGCCATTATTTTTTGCATGCTTAATTGTGATGCTGGTTGTGACTAGGCGAGATTAAAACTCTTCGTCGTCGCCACCAAAGTCACCGAAACCGCCATCGCCAAAGCCAGCGTCATCAAAGCCACCAAAGCTTTCGTCACCACCAAAACCTGTGTTAGCAAAAGTGTCTTCGCTTGCATATTCAGAGGCAAAGTCAGAGTTACCATCTAAAAAGCTTGAACCTGTGTCTTCAGTCGCTGCCGTTTCTGTTGGCGCTTCTGCTTCTGGAGCTACTTCTGGAGCTACTTCTGGAGCAACTTCAGGTGCTGCCTCTGCAGTTGCTGGGGCTTCATCACCAAATAGTGCATTGCTAATTAAGTTACCTGCGACCATACCGGCAGCAACACCCGCTGCGGTTTGCATAAAGCTACCAAAAGCACTTGGTTGGTTAACTGGTTGCGGCGCAACTGGTGGAGGTGTTTTGCCACCCATCATACGGCTTAATGCACCACGCTCAGATTCTTTTCTAAAGTGCTCAACTTGAGACTCTAGGAAGTCGTTTTTAGACTTCATCTCTTTTAGTGCCATCTCTTGTACAAGTACCGCTTGAGTTAACTTGTAAACGATATCTTGTTGTGAACCGATCTCTTGGTTGATTAAGCTTTCTGCTTCAGCATCTTTTGGTTTGTTTGGGCTAGCTTTTAGCTTGTTAGCTACGTTTTGAATCAGTTCTTGTTCTTGTGGAGTCATTGTCAAATTCCTAAATGTAAGGATACGTCTTTACGTATTTGACGCGCATCCTAGCTCAAGGTTCACTACGAATGTACAACTAATAAACTTATAGCTTATCAACAGCTTAAATAACTATCAGTTAACAACAATTAACAAACAAGCAGCTTTAAAAACTTACAAAGATTAAGAGAGTTTTATCTAGTTTGTGCGAGATTTGCAGGGACAGAAATATATCATCTGTATTAAAGAGGGCTAAAAAAATGCTTAGCGCTGGTTGCCCAAAGCTAAGCATTCATCAATGAGTTTATCTTTCAGCTTGTTAGCTTAGAAAGACATAAATAAACCCACAACAGTAGCTGATAGCAAGTTTGCTAGTGTTGCTGCTAATAGTACTTTCATACCAACAGATGCAATGTAGCTAGACTTGTTTGGGATCATGGTGCTTAGCGCCGCTACAACCATAGATACAGAGCCGATATTAGCAAAGCCACATAGTGCAACAGTGATGATCGCTACTGATTTTGGTGACATTACTTCGCCAGTAGCAGCAACGACTGTTTCGCCAGAGATGTATGGTGCAAAGCCTGCGTAAGCCACAAACTCGTTAAGCACTAGCTTTTGCGCAATAAAGTTACCGGCAACAATGGTTTCGTCCCAAGGTACACCAATTAACCAAGCGATAGGTGAAAACGCATAACCCATTAATAGTTCAAGAGTGACATCTTTAAAGCCGAACAGTCCGCCAGCCCAGCCGATCATGCTGTTTAACATGGCCATTAAGCCGATACAGGCAATCAAAATCGCACCTACAACCGCAGCAATCTGCATACCCGCAATAGCGCCTTTTGCAATCGCATCAATAAAGTTCGATGGCTTTTCTTCGTCAGGCAGTGCCGGTACGTCGTTTACTGGTTGCTCAGTTTCAGGGATCATTAACTTAGCAAATAGTAGGCCTGCAGGAGCACTCATAAAACACGCCATAACAAGGTAACGTACTTCAACGCCCATACCTGCAAGGCCTGCTAGAACTGAGCCAGCAATAGATGCTAGACCACCAACCATGATGGCAAAGATCTCTGACTTAGTTAGGTGAGGGTGCCAAGGTTTTACAAATAGTGGCGCTTCAGTTTGACCACACACAGTGTTAGCAATGGCATTCATTGATTCTGCTTTTGATGAACCAATTAGCTTTTGTAGACCACCACCTAGCACTTTAACTACAAAGCCCATAATGCCCATGTAGTGCAGTAAACTGACTAGTGATGCAGTAAAGATAATCGCAGGTAGTACTTGGAAAGCGAAAATAAAGCCTAAGTTTTCAACTTGGAAAGTGACCAAGTTACCAAACACAAAACTAATGCCTTTGGCTGCAAAGCCTAGTACATTCGCCACCCCGTTTGATAGTGCCAATAAAACGCTAGCACCAAAGCTAGTTGCTAACACAAAGCCGGCGATAATTAACTGGATAATCAGTGCGCCGCCAACAGTGCGCCAGTTAACTTGTTTTTTCGCATTACAGAAAAGGTAGCCTACAAGCAGCAGGGCTGCGATACCTAGTAAAGATTGCAACATAATTGAAGACCTATTACTGAACTTAATTAGTTCAGTTGATTAATTAAATGGGTTAAACGCTCTACATGCTGTTGAGCTAATTGAATCACGCTATTCTGATCGCCACCTTCGTCAGGAGTAGAGTTCATTTCAAAGGTGATAACACTATCGATAATGTCCATTTGCGCGGCTTTTACAGGGTGCATTGCAGCCTGCAAATATTGCTCAAGAGGTAAAAAGTTGAATTCACCTGGTTGATATGAGTTTTCAGTCGCACCACAGGTAATCGATAGTAGAACCTTCTTGCCTTTCAGCTTGTCGCCGTTAGGGCCAAAGGCGAAGTTGTAGGTAAATACCTCATCAAACCAAAGCTTCATCAATGCCGGATAAGTTGACCAGTAAAGAGGAAACTGGAAAACAATAATATCGGCCTGAGTGAGCAAGGCTTGTTCAGCGGCAACATCAACTTGGAAGCCTTGACAGGCCTGATCAAGTTTATGGATCTTAATCTGGCTAGTGCTAGCTAGCAGTTTAAGAATTTCGCTATTAGCAATTGAGCGTTGTAGATCTGGGTGACCCGAGATCAACAGTACATTGCTGTTGGTGTTAGTCATTTTGTGTACACTTAAAGTTGTCAAAAAGTCATGTGTAAGTGCGCGCAGTCCGACCTCAATATTGCGAGTGTTGAGGGTAATATTAGTGTTATAAAGTGACCAGTTATCCAGTCTGGATTCTGCGGCGCGCTAATATTGCATAGCTGCCTTCAAATGTGGATTAACTTGATGGTTTATTGGCGGGCGAGTCACATTTATACCAATTAATATAAGAAGTTGAGCTACTCAGAGCGACCAAATCTTTATACTAATTGGTATTGGTCGCTAAGTCTTGCACGATTATTAGACGAAACGTACTGCAATTGACCAAGTATATGGTTTGTTATCGTTGAGTATTTTATTTGATAAGACTTAATTATCAATGGCTTGTTGATGTATTGCTTATTTATATCGCTGAGTAATAATTGTGCTGTGCTGATTTTTTGTGGTTTTTTTGCTTATTATCTAGGCTTTCGTCGGAGTGAAATATCACCGCTAATAATTTCAACTCGCTCTCCAGTTAAGCTGACCAACTTAGCTTCAATATGCATCGACATTGGAAACTGACTATCGGGTTGCTTAATAATGACCTCTGCATAGGTACGGTATCGATTGGATAGAAAGTAATAAGTGCCGTTCCATTGACAGTCAAAATAAAAATTAGACTCGCTGAGGTTAATGTTTTCTAGTCGATTTTTTGAATGCCTAAGATAATTATCTGTGGTGATAATACTGCAGGTGTTTTCTGGGCTGCCACTGGCGTTGGTGAACTTAAAGTTTAGTGCGGGCTTATTATTGAGCTTGCCCTCTGCACCACCAAGATATTTATTCAGTTCAATAATTTTATTTGCCGCAGTTGCTTTGATTTCGCTTTGCACTGAGGTTTGTATCTTGGCTTGGCTATGTATCGACAACAGCAAACCGAGTGCAATAATTACAATTAAAAACCAAAGTTGATTACGCATGTAGCCCTCCTTGTTAGTGCTCTGTTGGCACTTTGTTTGAATCATGTACTTGAAACAAGATTAAATCAAGGATTTACATTTAATTAAGTTTTTGAAAATTAATGGTTTTATTGATAAGTATTTTTGAATGTAAGACATAAAAAAAGCAGCCTGAACGACTGCTTTGTGGATTGACTATTTTGTATTGCGGCAGCGCTATTAGTTTAGCGCTGCGCAAGCAAAAGTAGACCGCTAACGGTTAAGCTGTTACTCACCTTTTTGTGCGCTAAGCTCAATGGTCGACTCTACTGCTGCAGCAATATCGCTTTCATTAAACAGGAATGGGCGGAATTGCTTGCTGCTAGAGTAACGTTCAGTTTGATCGTTAAAATATGGGCTTAATCTATTGGTCGATTGTGAATAGGTCAAAATCCCTTTCGCAACTGGACCAGTATCTGTAAAGCTTACCGCCATCATCCAGCTTGAACCATAACGAATGGCATAACCTTGCTCTGATAAACCTGATGCTAGTGGCTTGCCAGTTACAGCGTCCATAACCGCAGCGTAGCTATGCTGTGGTACTAGAGTATCGTCACCGCTTAGGCTAGTTGAAAACACGTTAAAGCCACCTTCAGCGTTATGAGTTCCCGGCCATGGTTGCTTGTTACCTGATGGCATGCCATCTGGCAGTGATTTCTCAACAAATTGCACTGTCCCCATAGCGGCATCAACAGCGAAACCTGCTGCTTCAAGGTTTAATGCTGCTTTGGCTAGGGCTACCAGTGCGCTGCCGTCAGTTGCTAAAGTATTTGGAGTTGTTGCAGCTTGTTGATAATCAAATGGCACGCTTAACATACTGTTTTGATCAAATTGGTGTGCAAATTCACGGATTAATGCGCCACCAATGCTGTCGTTATCTTGCTTACCATTCCATTGTTTTAGAGCGGCACAGGCGGCACTGATATCTTTAGATTGGCTAGGACTAACCATCACTGGTGTATCAGCTTGAGCTTCACACTGGGCGATCAAATCATCAAAGATGAGGCTATCAAGATAGATATCATTGCCAAGGGCTGCTGCTTCTAACTCTTCAAGATTAAACTTGCCATCTTCGCCGCCAGCTTCTGCCATTAGCTTCAATGCCATGCGGGTGCGCAGTGATTGTTGACCACGCTCTGGCCCGTACATAGCAGAGTAACCCTCAAGTGGCGCTTCAAGGTTAGTTGACCAGAATGAATTATTAGAGTTTTGCACAAAGTCAGTACGTTCAAGCTTAGGCGCGTACTCATAAGCCAATGGCTTGTCGTAGGCAAACATTGAGGTATTACCCGGCAAAATGGTAAAGCCAGCTTGCTGGCGAGCAGCAATAATATCTGGGTTGGTTTTCAGTAAGCTAATGGCAATACCTGATAAACCCGGTACTGTCGAGTCATCAATATAGAAGGCATTACCTTCTTTGTCGGCATACATGGTGTTATTAAAAATCACCCCGTCAAAGTCTTTAAAGGCTTGCTGAAACTCATCTTTATTAGTGGCTCGGTTCATTGCGAGCCAGTGATCGATAGGGTCTTTATTAGCCATATTGGCATCTTGCAACATAAAGGCTTGGCCATCATCCCAACCAAATGGTGCTTGGGTTGCTGGTGCTTCAGCGATTGGACCTTTTGCAGTGGTGTAGATATCTTTTTCCGCCACTAACATGCCAGCAGGACCGCCATTAACTAAGATCTGTACCGTTTCTTTAGTGATCGGCATTACTTCACCATCAAATAGGTACTGCATGCGATCGCCACTAACGAGTTCAAGGTTGTAAAGTACAAAATGTTCAGCGGTTGAGAAAGTATGGGTCCAAGCGACATCTTTGTTGAAGCCAATATTAATCGCGCCTGGCATACCCACTAATGAGCCGCCCATTACATCAATATGACCTGGAATTGTTAGGTGAGACTGCCAAAAGCGTAGGTTACCAGTGTGAGGGAAGTGCGGATTACCCAACACCATACCTTTACCATTTTCGGTTTTGTCTTTACCTAAGCCCCAGCCGTTTGAACCGAGATCTCTAGGGTTGGTTTCTGGAGTTGTAATGGCATTTTGGAAAGCCACAAATTTGTTGTTCACATCATTGATAAAGGCAGTTTGAGCCTCGGTTGCAGCCTGAGTTGGTGCCGGACCGATAATGCGTGGTAGATACTCTTGACCATCACCTGGGTTAGCGTAAAAAATCAGATCAAGGAAATTAGCTGCGCCCGGAAGTAATGCAATTGAGAATAAATAGTTGGCTACATCGACTCCATCAATTGGCTTCACCCAAGGCTGACCCGCACAAAATGGGTCGCCGTTTTGTGTGCCAGCTTCTAGATCGGCTAAATATTGGTTATAACCGGCACTAAAGCCTTCCATCAAGGCGCGAGAGTTATAACTAAAGCTTGGATATTGTTGCTCAGCTTTTTCACGAATTTTAAGGGCTTTATAGGCAAAGTCAGAGATTAAGTTGCCATTATCTTCAGCGGTCGGTAAGCCGGTGGTGAAGTCGATTGAGGCATGCGGGCCAAAGTACATTGAACGTTCAGAATTAGCTTTAATAAAGCCATCGGCGAGGATACATAGATTGTCTTGAGCTTGAGCGTAACCACTACCAAAGCCTAAGCTTTCAAGGTTATCGGCCTTGATGTGTGGCACACCAAAACTGGTACGGCGGATTTGTGCATTAAGCTTTCCATCAGGAGCAAATGCTTGCAGCGGTGGAATGACCTCAGGAGCCGGGTCAGGCACAAATAATGAGTCACTGTTGTCGGTTTCATCATAGCCACAACCTACTAACGTTACAGTTGAAGCTACCCCTAAAGCGAGTACTAACTTATTTAGGCGCATTGAAAGATCCTTTTATTTGTTGTTCCACCAATCATTGCCGGTGAATACTTTTATTATGTCCAATGCCTTTATTTTGATTGTAAAACATATATTTATTGCTAAGTCTTAAGCATAAATACCCAAAATGCTTTTACCAAATACACAAAGACATGTTGGGTTAGTTAACCAGTCATTTAAACGTTTGTCTACATTTGGGTAACATTTGCTAATACTTAATTGTTAGCAAGCAATGACGGCACTATAAAAGGCGAAATTAGTGGCATAAATGGCTAAGGTCAGGGAGATTTTCGGTGAGATTGATGAGGGCATCAAATAAAAATAGGCTCAAATTAAATGGATAGCAGCAGATAGCTAATGGCGAACGATGTTGTTGAGTAAGAGATTGCACTAAAAGGCAGCGGTATTTTGGCTGCCTGTAAAGCGAATTAGCTTAGCGTAAACGACTTGGTATTAAGCACTAGTGGTTGATCCAATATTGGCAGGCTAGGGCGGCGACATCGAGTTCGATATCATAAGGTACAGGCTGCGGTGTTGGTGTTAGGGATTTCGCGTTTAGCGCAATTCGTTCGAGGCTTAATGACTGCAGAGCAAGACCTAGATCCATTATTTCAATGGGGTTGCCATCTCCTGCAGCAAGGTTAACTAAATTGGCATCAGATAACACAAATAGGGTTTTGCCGTTAACGCGATACCCTTTTACGTGCTGGCGAATGGGATCTGTTGAATCGGCAAGTTGAGCTAATGCTGGCAGGTTGATTTCACGTTGAAAATGCCCAGCATTGGCAATAATCACATTGTCGGCCATTAACTCAAAATGTTGTTTATCGAGTACATTGTCGCGACCGGTAATGGTGATCACCATATCTGCATTTGGCAACGCATCTTCAAGTGAGGCGGTATAAAAGCCTTCCATGTGGGCTTCTAATCTGGTGAGTGGGTTTTGTTCAACCACAGTCACATGGGCGCCCATACCTCTGAGTCTTTGTGCTGTGCCACTACCGCAATACCCATAGCCAATAACCACTACCTTTTTGCCATGTAACATCACGTTGGTAGCGCGCATGATGCCATCAACGACCGATGAACCGACGCCATAACGATTTTCGATAATTCGTTTTGCTTGAGTGTCGTTAATAATCAAAGTGGCGAATTTATCGGATTTAAAGTCTTCACGTAGGCGGTTAGCACCAGTGGTGGTTTCTTCAGTTGCGCCCAGTAAGCTGGTAATTAAATGCTGGTTTTGTGGCAGGGTAAACAGCAGTTCATGTAAGTCTGCGCCGTTATCAGAAATAATATCGGGCTGGTGGTCGAGAACTTTTTGGCAGTACCTTAAGTGATCGGCAAAAGTTTCATTGCGCTGGCTATAAACATGCACGCCATAATCTTCAACAATAGCAGCTACCGTTTCATCTTGGGTAGTACCCGGAGAGCCGGTGATAGCCACGGTTGCACCGCCTTTTGTCAATGCTTCTAGCCAAACCCCAGTTTTTGCTTCTACGTGTAAACAGATACCAATAGTTAAGCCTTTAAAAGGCTGCTCTTTTTCAAAGCGAGCAATGATATTGCGCATAATGGGCATATGGGCACGAGCCCAGTCAATCCGTTTTCTGCCCTGTGGTGCAAGACTGATATCAGCAATTTCACAATCGATTTTGGCAGAGGTTTGCGGTGTTAGGGGGGTTATAGTCATGATGAATATCCTAGTTATTGTTTATTCATCATTTACCAGCACTACAGTTTTAACAATTTCACATATTGAACAATATTCTTTCCAAGAAAGCATGAATAGTCGTTTACTGAGTTAGAATGATGCCATGTTCTCTAAGTGCAATATGCTCTAATGAAACCTAGCTTTAATCTTAATCTGTTAACTAGCTTTTATGCGGTGGCTCGACATGGTTCTTTTAACGCTGCGGCCGATGAGCTGTGCTTAACCCACTCTGTGATCAGCAAGCATATCAAACAGCTTGAGTCGAGTTTACATAGCCAACTTATTATTCGTACCACACGCGCGCTAGATTTAACTGAAGAGGGCAAGTTCCTGTATCAAAAATGTCAGTCAATTTTTAACGAAGTAGCTCAAGTTAAAGACTACATTGATGAAAAGCAGCGGGTGGTCAGCGGACGTTTAGTCATTAAAATGCCGAGTATTCTCAAGCACGATAATGGTATTGCTCAGAGTCTACAGTTGCTGCATGTCAACCATCCTGAGCTGCTATTGGATATCGTGTTTGATGACAACTTAGGCGATTTAGTAAAAGAGGGCGTTGATATTGCTTTTCGTATCGGCAAGCTCGAAGACAGCAGTTATTTGTGCCGTAAAATCCGTGATATTGATACTTATGTCGTTGCGTCGCCTGAATATTTAAACACTGCTGGAATACCGACACACCCTAATGAACTAACAACCCATAAGTGTTTGCATTACAGCCATTGTTTAACAGGCCTTAATTGGTCGTTTAAGCAAGATGGTAAGCAGTTTAATGTGCCGATAACTCCGGCTTTTGCGTCAATGAGCGAGTCGATGTTGGCACAATATGCATGTAATGGTTTTGGGGTAACGACTAGTCTTGATTTTGTTGTTGCTAAAGAGCTAGCCAGTGGACAACTCGTGAGTATTTTGAAGCCATTTACTTGGAAAACAGAACTTTATTTAGTTTTCCCATACGCTGCAGTCGTGCCGCTTAAGACACGCACTTTAATTGATGTGATATTGCCAAAGAGCACTAACTAGGTTGTTTTAGCCCTTTAGGCGAGATTATTTTGCCTCTCTATGGAAGTTGTCCTAACTCAAAATCACTTTTTAAGTCTCATTTAGGTGTCTCAAGTGTTACTTAATAAGGCTCAAGTCGTGATGAATTTAATAGTAAGTACAAGTCGTTAAATTACCATCTGCTTAAATAATGTTGTTAAAAAAAACTCATCCTCAACCATAGACACTGGAACAGTAAAAAGTTACTTTGGCTCTCGTTTTAGAACAATTACGCAACATACTTGTGCGTTTCTAGAGATGTGGAATTTCTATCATTTTTAATGAGCTAGTAACAGGCTTTAGATTCAAAACTAGGTAAATGATGACTTAGTTTATACATATTCAGGAAGAAAATATGACGGTAAAAAAATGGACGTTAACTGCATTATCTACCTTGGTTTTAACTGCTTGTGGTGGCGGAGGTGATGACTCATCTGAACCCGCGGGCAACGGTGGTTCATCTGGCGGCAATCTTTCGCAAATTACTTTAAACACGGTTTCAACTAATTGGTGTGGAATTGAAAAGCCAAAAGCGGGTGTTGATGTGTTTGTGCATAATAATGCCGGTGACATTATTGCTCAATACGTGACTGATAGTAACGGTGCGCTGACCGCTGATTGGCCGGGTAATGCTAGACACTTAACTATTAGTGGAGAAAGTCGCTACAGTTTTAAAGAGCAGACAACACTTATTGTAAATTCAGAAGTGGAAGTTGAGGCCGGAGAGCTGGGGGCTTTTTACTTTAGAGATGACAATGATCTAGTTGGTTGTAATTGTAAGCAGGTTGAGTTTCCGGTTCAGGCTTTGATTGCCGATGCGCCTGATAGCCAACTATATTTGGGGAGTTATCGTTATGATTTAACGCCTTTTGCAAGCTCTCCATCAAGAGAGTGGTGTGAAGGGACGGGGCTGATGGATGTGCAATTGATTGCTGCAGATGGCCAAAGTAGCCTAGCTGGCAGTATCGATTTAGCTGATAAAACCGAATATACATTGAGTCTAGATGACTTTACTCACCAAGGCGTAGCCGTTGACTATGTGAATCCATATGACGCGAGGATTTTATATGCGCTGTCGTTTGACGGTTGGCGTAACTACAGCCAGGATGATTTAGTTTTTGTTTATCCGACATTGACGTATAAGAGTTATGTTTGGCCTGCACGATACGGTCAAGAGTATATAGGAAATGTAATTGCTGATAGTTATAGCTCTGCACGACATCTAGTTACAGCAGAGGGGACAACTTCTCCAATCATGCTTTGGCAGCCGGCAAATGAATTTTCGGATGCTGTTTATCGATTATTCAACGAGATTTCGACTGGAGAGGGGCCTTATCAGTATGATTTTAGCGGAGTTGGAGAAGTCGCTTTAACCCATATGACGTTGTTGGGGGAAACAGATAGCGGCGATGCAGATTGGACGATTTGGGGCGGTGCCGCAGGAAGTATGCCTGATCTTAAGTTACCAGCAGACTTGGATGCTAAATTTGATTCACTTTATTCAGCTAGATTGCAGATAGGTATTAGAGGTTATGGGGCTGAAAAGTCTCTTGCTCAGTGGCGTAAGTTATTATTAGAAAGACGTGCTATGGCAGATAACGAGATTAGTGTACTTGATTATGAAACTAATTATATGCGTTTAGAATTCGAGCTTTAATTAATATTATATTATTGAGGCTTACATTAAAAAGACAGCATAGGCTGTCTTTTTTGTCTTTTGAACTCGCTCTGATAGAGCTGAATATACTTCGTGTCTAAAACCCTTGTGATACCCGCTTGCAGTAACGTTGCTCGAAATGAAATGGTGTCATCTTAAGCGTGCGGAAGGCATCAACCCAGCCGACAACCATAGGTACAAGTGTCCAGCTAAAGGCTAAATATAAACTGCCTTTAAGGTGCTGACCTAAATAGAATTTATGCAGGCCAAGCCCACCTAACAACAAACTAAACCAAATAGCCAATTTTTGATTTTTAATGCGCATATCAGGGTCAACACCTGATAGGGAATCAAAGCCTTGCGCTGCATGACATTGAGGGCAAGCTACTGCATTAAGGTCAATCTTATGGTTGCACTGTGGGCAATCTATGGTTGGCATTACAGACTCCAATAATCAAAATGGCTGATTCGTCATTATGTGTACAAGTGTTCGCTGAAAAATAGGTGCGTAGCTCACAAAATGAAAATAAACCAGTTTGAAATCGCACCGAGATCACGCTTGCCGCGTCGAGTGCCAAGTGGTGGGTGTTAACCCATGTTTGCAATCGAAATTTGAGATGAGTTTTCAATCATTTTAGTTTCCTCACAAGGCACTGAAGTTTAATTGAACCAAGTTGAGAAAAGCTGCATGATGGCGCGATTGAATTTGTGTGTGACTCTTGGCGATTAACAATCATGATGAGGTATTGGGTTTTATTACTAGCTGTGCTTCAGGCAGGCTGCGTAAGCTCTGATAAAAATACAGAGCTTGTTAGCTACCGCGAGGCAGCTGAGCGAGGTGATGTTTACGCACAATACCAGCTTGCACGCTTTTATGACTTTGGGAACGGTACATTGAAGGATAAACAGAAAGCCGTTGAGTGGTACCAAAAAGCGGCACAACAAGGCTATGCTGACGCTCAATATACCCTTGGTACTTTTTATGACTATGGTCTTGGTGTGGCAGAAGATAGACAACAAGCATTGCATTGGTACTATCAAGCGGCTGCGCAAGAACATGTTGATGCGCTTTATGCTATCGGAATGATTTTTCACTCGACTCAGCAACATTATCCGCAAGCTTTTTATTGGATAAAAAAAGCGGCAGATAAAGGTCTTGATGAAGCTCAGTATGACATTGCCAGAATGCTGACCTTTGGTGTTGGAGTGGAAGAAGATAAGCAGCAGGCATTTACTTGGTATATGAAAGCCGCTGCTCAAGGGCATGTTGCCTCTTTATTTTATATCGGTTCTGCTTATGATTTTGGCCAAGGCGTTGCGGTTAACAAGCAAAGTGCTTTTGTTTGGTACCAGAAAGCTGCTAATGCGGGGCATGCTAAAGCACAGCTTTATTTGGCTTCTATGTTTGAGCAAGGCCAAGGGACTAAAATAGACAAAGCGAAAGCGATCCGCTGGTATTTGCAAGCGGCTGAACAAGGTGTTGTAGATGCACAGTACAGCCTTGGGGTCATATTTGAACAGGGCGATGGTGTGGCTCAAAACATACCGGAAGCGATAACTTGGTATACGGCAGCCGCTAATCAAGGCGATGCGGAGTCGCAGTATGTGCTGGGCACTATCTATGAGTCGGATAAAAGTGAGCCACAAAACTCAGACATTGCACAAAAGTGGTATCTAGAGGCTGCGGCTCAGGGACATCAAAAAGCGTTAGAAGCATTAATGCAAACACCAAGTACGACTCGTACTCTCCACTAAGTGCAGCCGTTTTTGCTGCACTGAGTCTGTGTAATGAAATGCCACTATGTTGCGAATACCATAGTGGCACAATATTACCTTAATACTTTACTTAAAAACTCCTGAGTTCTGGCCTCTTTTGGGTGGCTAAACAGCGCTTCAGGATCACCCTGCTCGACAATATAGCCGCCATCCATAAAGATAACTCTGTCAGATACATCCCGAGCAAACCCCATTTCATGGGTAACAATAACCATGGTCATGCCATCTTGTGCTAGCGACTTCATCACATCAAGTACATCGCCAACCATTTCTGGATCGAGCGCAGATGTTGGCTCGTCAAATAGCATTAAATCAGGCTTCATCGCTAAGGCTCTTGCTATTGCTACCCGCTGTTTTTGGCCGCCAGATAAGCTTGATGGATAAGCGTCAGCTTTGTTCTTTAAACCCACTTGAGTTAGCAATTTATCGGCTTCTTCGTCCGCTTCTTGCTGGTTCATTACCCCTAATTTTACGGGGGCTAGGGTGATATTTTGTTTCACTGTTTTATGAGGAAATAAATTAAAGTTTTGAAACACCATTCCCACTTTTTGTCTGAGCTTGTCTACACAAGCGTCAGCAGCGGTAATCGATTGGTCATCAATTAAAATGTCACCTGCCGTTGGCTGCTCTAACAAATTGATGCAACGTAGAAAGGTACTTTTACCACTGCCTGAAGGCCCAATAACACTGACAACTTCGCCTTTATTTATCTGTTCGCTAATGCCTTTTAATACTTGGTTGTCGCCAAAGCTTTTATGTAAGTTATTTATTTTAATCACTTTGTTTCAGCCTCGTTTCAAATTTAGAAAGCATAAAGGTAAAGATATACGTCAGTAATAAGTAAATCAGAGCACAGGTAAATAACGGTACGCTGTCTTCAAATGTGCGGCTACGGATTATTTCGCCTGCACGCATCAAATCAACGCCGCCAATAAAGCCAATTACAGCCGTCTCTTTGAGTAACACGATAAACTCGTTACCTAGCGATGGCAGAATATTCTTAATCGCTTGAGGTAAAATCACCTCTTTCATCGTTGACCAGTGCGATAAACCAAGTGAACGTGCGGCTTCCATTTGACCTTTATCAACGGCTTGAATACCAGCGCGAATGATTTCAGAAATATAAGCGCCACTGTTAAGGCCAAAGGCGATAATCGCTGCTGTGATTTTATCTACATCGAGTGAGGCCAGTACAATGAAGTAAAGGATCACTAACTGTACAACAACTGGCGTACCGCGGATCACGCTAACGTATAGGTTAGCTGGCCAACTTAAGTACCATTTTGATGACATCTTCATCAAGGTAGTGGCAACCCCAAGGATAGAACCCATTATCATGGCGAAGAAGGTCACGATTAAGGTCACTTTCAAACCATTTAAAATGAGGTAAATCCCGATTAAGCCATCTTCACCAATTGGGGTAAATAAAGAGGTAGTTATCGCATCAATCATCGCAGGCTCACTTCATGTACTTGGTGACAAGCGCATCGTATGCACCATTGCTTTTCATTGAGGTCAGTGTTGCGTTAATGCTGTTGAGTAATTCGGTTTTACCTTTAGGCACAGCTAGGCCATAAAATTCAGCATCAAAATCCAGTTCTACCATCTTTAATTGTGGATTTTTATTCAAAAAGCTCATTGCAGGCTCACTGTCAAAAAGCACTAAGTCGACCTTGTTGTTTTTAAGCTCCATAACCGCTTCAAAGCCGGTATTAAACGCGGTCACTTTTTGACTATAAGTCTTGGCCATGATGTCACCAGTTGAACCAAGCTGTACGGCAATATGTTTACCTTTTAAATCGTCGATACTATTGATACTGGTGTTGTCTTTATTTACTAATACTAGCTGGGTTGCTTCGTAGTATGGTGTTGAGAAGTCAACGCTGGCTTGTCGCTCTGGAGTAATGGTCATACCCGATGCGATAAAGTCGATTTTACCTGCATTAAGTGCCACGATAAGTGAGTCGAAATTCATGTTTTCGACTTTTAAGGTTTTGCCTGCATCTTTGGCAATTTGTTTAGCCAGTTCAATATCAAAACCTTGGATCTCATCACCGCTTGCGCCGCCAACATACTCAAAAGGTGGGAAGGTGGCATTGGTGCCAACAACGAGTACATCATCGCTTTTACCGCAGCCTGCGAGTAATAAAACGCTAGCTAACCCTAAACTCACTAAACCTGTCATTGACTGCTTCATTTTTCATTCTCTTAATCAAATTACTTAACTGGGGACGACTATAAACTACGACTAAATTAAATCAATAGTTATTCAGTAAAAATGATTAAAAATTCAATCTGACAATGTTTAAGTGTGTTTTTATTGAGCTAAATTGCTGCGTGTTAACTAGCGGTTAACCTTGCTGCATCATCTTTGCTACTTAACTTTTGAATGTTATTTCAACTTGCATAAAAATGCTGATTTGTGATGGCTTTGAATTACTTAAAAAGTAAGCGAACGTTATTTGCAATAATGTCTACTTAGCTTGCGGTACTGGAGCGAGATCACGTTTTCGCCCCTTTCTGCTAAGGTGATTGGCTAGGTTGTCGATAGTAATGGTTACAAGTTGTTTCATTTGAGTCTCTGGTGTTAAAGCTTGTGTCATGGCAGAGACTTGAGCTGTTTATTTTACTGCATACAAATAATAGCGAATTGGCGAGGGGTTTTATGGAACTATTGAGTGTAAATAACAGCAAGGCCTTTGTTGCTGAACGTAATCAATCATTACCGAGCATTAAAAGTAGTGAGCTAGCTGAGGGCTCACAACGGCCAATACAAAGTGAAAACCAAGACAAAGTCTCCATCTCTGAATCGGCAAGGGCTGCACTGGCTTCTAGCTTAGGCAAAGAGTTACATGATGATCAAAGCGTTGCCCAAAGCAAAGCGACGGCGGTGGAGTCGCAGGACGAGCAAGCAAAACAAAAAATTGATGAGATCATTGCGATGTTAAAAAAGCAACTTGATGAGCTCCGCCAAGCTTTACAGGCTTTAGAGGGGGATAATACCGAAGTCGCCGCAGAAAAACGCAAAGCGCTTGAGTCGCAAATCGGTGCTTTATCAGCTCAGCTAACAGAGTTAATTAATCAAAAGCTGGAGTTAGAAAAGAAAAATATGCGTGAAAATGGCCGTTGATAATATATCAAACAGGATTAGCGCTAACTGTTTCACGTTGGCGTTTCCCTGCTGACTCACAGGGAAAACTTGAACATAACAGCTTAGCGGCTAAAGCCCGTATATCTTTCTAAAAGTTAAATCTTTACGCAGCTAAAAATGGCGTTACCTGACTTGCCATTCCAAGGTAAGATTTTTTCATAGTCATGCTCAAACATGGTGACGTTGAAGTAGGGAGCAAGTAATTGTTGTAAGTGCTCAAAACTAACGGCGACCATAGGATGTTCATCTTGCCAAGACAGGCTTTGGTCTTGATTGGTTTTTTCTATGTTGACGATTAATGATTGTTTATCGCCTTCACCACAGTAATCCCAACCAGAACTAAACGTAAACTGACTATCTTCATGCTCCAATTGAAACTTGGCAAAGGAGTCATTGATGATCATCTGCTTTTCTACTGCGTTAAAGCAAAATACGCCGCCATCAGCTAATGCACTATGTACGTTAGCAATACACTGCTTGAGCTTTGCAATACCATCGTTGTAGTGAATTGAATATAAAAAGCAGGTGATCAGATCTTGTGGCTGTTCAACCGTAAAGTTAGCCATATCTTGGCGGCTAAATTCGGCTTCAGGACAATGCAGCTTAGCAATATCAAGCATAGGCTGATTAATGTCCAAACCTTGGCTTTGATAGCCATTGTCGATGAAATGTCTTACATGTGGCCCTGTGCCACAGGCAAGATCTAGGTGCGCGTTGCCGCCATTACCAAAGATTTGATGTAGTCTACGAATACATTCACTTTGCGCTGAGTAGTCGATTTCAGCACACATTAAATTGTAGTAACTTGATAGATCGGTATAAAGGGCGGTAGATGCTGCAGTTTGCAATGAGAGTGACCAGTAAATTGGGGTGCGGCATTCTATAGCAAGAATACGTTTTAGCGATGAGTAATTAAGCAATTTGCGATCTATATCTCGCAATATTTATGGTTGAATTGACTGTTTGTAGGGGATTTCAGAGTGAGATAGCGAATGCATATTCGCACTCGCTATCTTTAAGTCGACTAGCTATGACGCAAATTAACCAATAAACGTTAAAAGATGCTGTTTTACTTCATCAGATGCAAACGAGTTCTCTGCACTAATTTGGTAGATCTTAAAGTAGTCTTGTTCAGTTAAGTTAAACTTTTCAACCGCGAGTTGTAGCTCTTTGGTCATGGTGGTGTCTGATACGGTGCGGTTATCGGTATTAATGGTAACCAATAAGCCATCACGGTAAAAGTCACCAAATGGGTGGCTTGCTAGGCTTTCAACTGCTTTAGTCTGCACGTTACTGCTTGGGCAGGTTTCTAGCGCAACCGCTTCAGAGCGCACTAAGTCATAGGCTTGTTGGTGGTTATTTATATGAATACCGTGGCCAATACGTTCAGCACCTAGTAACGCGATAGCGTCATATACGTTTTGTCCTACACCTTGCTCACCGGCATGAATCGTTATGCGGTAGCCTTTTTCAAGGGCGTACTTAGCGTAAGGAATATATTCATGGCAAAAGCCAGGTTCTTCACTTGCTGCTAAGTCGAATGCAACAACCCCTTTATCGAGGAACTTAGCACCAGCATCAATGACATCATTGATGTCATCTTTAGGTAGCACCTTGATAATGGATAGGATGTAGTTACCCTTAATGTCATATTGGGCTTCAGCTCTGCGCATACCTTTGACAACGCTGCCAATGATCTGCTCAAAGTTAAGGCCTTGTTGACGATGTAACTGTGGGCCAAAACGGACTTCTAGGTACTTCACGTTTTCTTTTGCTGCGTCTTCAAAAAGCTCAAATGAGATCCGCTCTAACGCCGCTTCTGTTTGCATTACCGATACAGGCAAAGCAAAGCGGGTGAGGTATTCATTCAGATTCGGGCAAGACTCGGGTGCCACCATCAGCGCTTTAATGTCGTCGACGTTATTGCTAGGAATTGCAGTACCTTGGATGGTTGCAAGGTCAATAACAGTTTGTGGACGTACGCTGCCGTCTAGGTGGCAATGAAGATCGATTTTAGGTAGCTGTAGAAAATTCATGAAGCTCTCCTTTATTAGTCGTTATACCAACCAAGACTGACAACTTCCCATTGTAGACAACAATGAAAACTGACCAGCTAGTTAGTTTAGTGTTTATAAAGTAAAGTCTTCATAATCAAGAGTTTAGGGCTCTTGGTAGAAACTCTCAAACCATATCATTGAGATTATACGAAGTGTTAACGGATAATTTTAGCACTCATTTAACTAATTGCGAAAGTGCTTAATAACAAATAATACCAGAGCAGAACCGAAATTAATGCTATGCCCCCTAATACAAAATATGCATGAAACTAGCACAATTTAGAGAGATATAGCGCTGGGAGCCTAACTTGAATAACTCTCTGCTAAATTCGCTGTTAATCGTAGTCAGCATATCAGTAGCTTGTAAGCTAATTTAGCTGAACTTTACAGTTAGTCTATTGAGTAATTTTTGTCTAAATCAGGTTCTAGGCCCATGTTCTGTTATCATGCTCAACATAATAAAAATAACAGTTATGCAATTGGATATTATGAAACAATTTATCATTATTGGGGCGGGGCAGTCTGGTTTGGCGATGGCCTATAACTTGGCCAAGAATAATCAAGATTACTTAGTGTTAGATGCCAATGAACAGGTGGGCGCGCCTTGGTTGAAGCGTTGGGATTCATTAAAGCTATTTACCCCGACAGAGTTTAACCATTTGCCGGGCATGCCGTTTCCTTTCCCTAAGGGTTACTATCCGAACAAATATGAAGTTGCTGACTATTTAAAAGCTTATGTTGAAAAGTTTGCGATACCCATTGAATTTAATCAAAAAATTACCTCTGTAAACAAAGTGAATGGCATCTTTGAGATCAAAAGTGCCACGGCTAGTTACCAAGCCAAGCAAGTGATTATAGCTACCGGGCCATTTCATACACCGTATACGCCACCTTGCCATATCGATATTGCCGACGAGATCAATCAGATCCACAGTGAAAACTACAAAAATCCTGAGCAGCTACAACAGGGGGATTGTTTAGTAGTGGGCGCAGGTGATTCCGGGGTACAAATCTTATCTGAAATTGCTGATAGCGGACGTAAAGTTTACTTTTCTGGTAGCGATAAAATTGCAGCTATTCCACAGACGTTTTTAGGTAAAACGCTCTGGTGGTGGTTTAGTAAGATTGGTTTTTTAACGGTGAATCGTTATAGCAGAATTGGTAAGTGGCTTAGCAAAGGCGTGCAGCCTGTGATTGGTACAGATGTGAAAGCATTGCTAGCAAAAGATAATGTGATCCATATGGGGCGCACCTTATCAGCAGATGCTAATAGCATTACTTTTCAAAAAGGCAGCGTGAACAGTATTAAGAATATTGTTTGGGCCACAGGTTTTAAGCCGAACTTTTTTTGGATTGAGGGCATTTCATTTGATGAAATGAATTATCCGAGTAACTATCGTGGCGTGAGTGCTGATCTCGATGGGTTATTTTTTATCGGATTACCTTGGTTATATACCCGTGGCTCAGCAACCCTTGGCGGGGTGTGGAAAGATGCACACTATCTAATGGAGTACATTTTGCGTCGCCAACAGTCACTCACAGATACCGATAACAACAGTGACTGCCAACAAAATCCGCATCTAGCTTATAGCAGTAAGAGTTAACTTAGTCATCGCGGTAGTAGTTGGCAAACTAATACCGCGAGCTTATGTCAATTGAGTATGTTACTCACGAGCGAATTATTGCGGATCATAGTCCAACACTGGCATCAACCAACGCTCAGTCTCTTCAATGCTCATGCCTTTACGGGCTGCATAATCTTCGACTTGGTCGCGACCAATGTTGGTTACTCCAAAGTAGCGCGATTTAGGGTGGGCAAAGTACCAACCCGATACTGCGGCCGTTGGGAACATCGCGTAGCTTTCGGTGATGTTAAGGCCAATGGTTTCATCAGGCTTTAACAAGTCCCATAGTAAGCCTTTCTCGGTATGATCTGGGCAAGCAGGATAGCCCGGTGCTGGGCGAATACCTTTGTATTTCTCACGAATGAGCGCTTCGTTATCGAGGTTTTCGTCACTGGCGTAGCCCCAAAACTCTTTACGTACACGTTCATGCATACGTTCAGCAAAGGCCTCAGCTAAGCGGTCTGCTAAGCACTTAAGCATAATCGCGCTGTAGTCATCATGGTCGGCTTCAAAGCGTGCTACATGTTCATCAATACCATGGCCGGCAGTTACCGCAAAACCGCCCATATAGTCAGCAACGCCGCTATCTTTAGGTGCGACAAAATCAGCTAAACAGAAGTTGTCGTTACCTACGCGCTCAATCTGCATCCGCAGGTGATGGGTTGTCATTTCAACTGTGCTACGAGTTTCATCTGTATAGAGCTCTATATCGTCGTGGTTGACGCTATTGGCTGGGAATAGCCCGATCACGCCCTTAGCGGTAAGCCACTTTTCATTGATGATTTTATCAAGCATGGCTTTACCATCGTGATATAGCTTACGTGCTTCTTCACCTACCACTTCATCTTCTAAAATACGTGGGAAATGCCCGTGCAGCTCCCAGCTTCTGAAAAATGGTGTCCAGTCGATACGATCAACTAAATCTTCCAACGGATAGTCATCAAACACTTGGCGACCAAGTTGATTTGGCACAAAAGGCGTGTAATTTTGCCAGTCGTGCTGGCAGCGATTTTCACGGGCAGCCTCAATCGTAGTGATCTGCTTGCGCTTGGTTTGCGACAAACGCTTTTCACGCATCATATCGTATTCGGCATACGCTTCATCGATTGTTGCTTGACGAGTTTCATTATTAATTAACTTAGATACCATAGGCACTGCGCGTGAGGCGTCGGCAATATAAATCGCCCCTTCAGGTGAATGCGGTGCGATTTTCACAGCGGTATGGATTTTTGAGCAAGTCGCGCCGCCAATAATTGATGGAATGGTTAAGCCTGCTTTGTGGAAGCTTTTTACGTTATGCACCATTTCATCAAGGCTTGGGGTGATTAAGCCTGACATACCGATAATATCGACGTTTTCAGCTTTGGCGACTTCGATGATTTTCTCTACCGGTACCATTACACCTAAATCAATGACCTCGTAACCGTTACAAGCCAGTACAACGCCAACAATGTTTTTACCTATGTCATGTACATCGCCTTTTACGGTAACCATCAACACTTTACCGTTAGATTGACCTTCGACTTTCTCAAGTTCTATAAAGGGATTTAAGTAAGCCACGGCTTTTTTCATTACCCGTGCTGACTTAACCACCTGCGGCAGGAACATTTTGCCAGAGCCAAAGAGATCGCCGACTATGTTCATGCCGTCCATCAACGGACCTTCAATCACATCTAGCGGACGGCTAGCTTGTTGGCGTGCCTCTTCAGTATCTTCATCAATAAACTCGGTGATGCCTTTAACCAGCGCATGGGCTAAGCGCTCATTGACGGGCTTAGTGCGCCACTCTAAATCTTCTTTTTTGGCTGCTTGATTACCATCACCACGGAATTTTTCAGCAACTTCTAATAGCAATTCGGTGTTATTGGTATCGGCTACAGTGCAAGGCAAGTTCTGCACAATCGCTTCAACATGGGCTTTTAGCTCTGGGTCGATATCATCATAAATGGCTAACTGGCCAGCGTTAACAATGCCCATGTCCATACCCGCTTGAATGGCGTGATATAGGAATACAGCATGAATGGCTTCACGCACAGGGTTATTACCGCGGAACGAGAATGACACATTCGACACACCGCCTGAAATCATTGCGTGCGGCAAGGTTTGCTTGATCTCACGGGTTGCCTCAATAAAGTCAACCGCGTAGTTATCGTGCTCATCAATACCTGTGGCGATAGCAAAGATATTCGGGTCAAAAATAATATCTTCTGGCGGGAAGCCGACTTTATCAACCAGCACATTATAGGCGCGAGTACAGATCTCCACCTTACGCGCTTTAGTGTCTGCTTGGCCTATTTCATCAAAGGCCATGATAATAGCCGCAGCGCCATAACGCTTAACCAGTTTGGCCTGTTCGATAAACTTGTCTTCGCCCTCTTTAAGCGAGATAGAGTTAACGATACCTTTACCTTGAATACACTTAAGCCCTGCTTCAATCACTTCCCATTTAGAGGAGTCGATCATAATTGGTACACGGGAGATGTCTGGCTCAGAGGCTATTAAGTTGAGAAACTTTTGCATCACCTCAACACCATCGAGCATGCCTTCATCCATGTTGATATCGATGATCTGTGCACCATTCTCGACTTGATCGCGTGCAACTGACAGCGCTTCTTCATATTCGCCTGTTTTAATAAGGCGCAAGAACTTAGCTGAACCGGTGACGTTGGTACGCTCACCTACGTTTAAAAATAGCGAGTTCTCATCTATGGTCAGTGGCTCAAGACCAGACAGGCGGCAAGCTACTGGTAGATCTGGTAACGCACGAGCAGAGTGTTTAATCACGGCTTCACGAATAACGCGGATATGATCAGGCGTGGTACCGCAGCAACCACCAATAATGTTTAAAAAGCCTTCTTGAGCCCACTCGCCAATGACTTCAGCCATCTGCTCAGGTGTTTCATCATAACCACCAAACTCATTTGGTAAACCAGCGTTAGGGTGTGCTGACACATAGCACTCTGCAATTTTTGATAACTCTTCAACATAGGGGCGCAACTCTGTTGGCCCTAGCGCACAGTTAAGACCGATTGACAGCGGTTTAACATGGCGCAATGAGTTATAAAACGCTTCAGTTGTTTGTCCGGTAAGGGTACGGCCAGAGGCATCTGTAATGGTGCCAGAGATCATGATGGGTAAACGGAAGCCTTGCTCATCAAATACGGTTTCGATGGCAAATAGTGCAGCCTTAGCGTTTAAGGTGTCGAAAATGGTTTCCACCATGATGATGTCGCTGCCGCCAGCGACCAAGGCATTGATAGATTCAATGTAGGCTTCAACTAATTGATCAAAGGTAATATTACGAAAGCCGGGATCATTCACATCGGGGCTAATTGAGCAAGTACGGTTGGTTGGCCCCAGTACCCCAGCAACAAAACACTGGCGGCCGGTTTCAGCTTCAACTTCATTGGCTGCTTCACGGGCAAGGCGGGCGCCAGCAAAGTTGATGGCAGCGGAGTGCGCTTGCATATCGTAGTCGGCCATGGCAATGCGGGTCGCATTGAAAGTGTTGGTCTCAATAATGTCTGAGCCAGCGAGCAGGTAGTCTTTGTGGATCTGTTTAATCGACTCAGGCTGAGTTAGCACCAACATATCGTTGTTGCCTTTTACGTCGCAATGCCAGTCTTTAAACTGCTCACCACGAAAATCAACCTCTTCAAATTTGCGGTCTTGGATCATTGTGCCCATGGCACCATCAAGAATTAGGATCCCATCCTTAAGCTTTTGGGTAAGTACAGCTAAAACCTTTTCGGCAGTGTCTTGAGTGTGTGCAACTGCGCTCAAGGCATGTGTTGGGGTACTACTTGCCATCGTTATTTCCTACCTGTTCGCAAATGATTATTCTTGTATTTTATGCTTGTGCATCATGCCCGTTATTTTGGCTTAAATCGTCTGTTGATTTAAACGACATTTTATTTATTTGGACATTTATACGTATAGACGTCCATAATACCCAAGGCTTATTCAAAAGTGCAAGTGCTAAAGCATGATAGTTTTTCAGCATTAAAAGCGGGTTAATTATCATAAGTTATTGATTAATATTGAAGGTATATTAATAGCATGCAAACCACACGCGTTATCTTACTGCGCCATGGTCAATGTGAAGGTGGCGACATTTTGCGCGGTCAGGTAGATGTTTGCCTGAGTGAACAAGGTAAGTTGCAGATGCAACAGGCATTTTCTGAGTTGCTTTTAACGGCAGTGCCAAAATTGGCTGCAACACAGTTAGTGGTATTAAGCTCGCCGCTGCTCCGCTGTGCAATACCAGCAAAAGCGTTTGCTGAATCAAAGCAGCTAGCGCTATTTATTGAGCCGGGCTTTAAAGAGCTTAACTTTGGCGATTGGGACGGGCAAACATTTGATGCTTTATATCAGCGTCATGCCCAAGCATTAGATAACTATTGGGCGAACCCGTGGTTAGCTACGCCGCCAAATGGAGAGTCGATGCAAGCTTTTGAACAACGAATTGAACAAGCTTGGCAGGATATGTTACTCCAGCATAGAGGTAAGCAGATAGTGGTTGTTAGCCACGGCGGAGTGATACGCCATTTGCTCAGTAAAGCCCTAGGCGCAACTCAGTGTGTAGGGTTTTATACATCGTTAAAGCTGCCTTATGCGGCCAAAGTTTGCATTGATGTACTGCACCATGAGCAGGAGCAACATTTGAGTGTGCATTGGGGATAAAGGCTATTGATATAGCTTAGCGTGACCAAATAGCTCAATTCAGTTTTATAAGCATAATTCATGCTAGCAAAGGTGATGTTAGCCTTGCGGTGATAATGCTAAAATATGGAAATTACACTATTTTCGCTAATAACAGTTAGCCGAAAGTACTAATCAAGTTAGGTGCTTAACAGCATAAAGGGAACCGGAGGCCAGTGGTTTACTGAGTTTAGTCCGGACTGTACCCGCAACTGTATGATGGCGGCATTATGCTCGCTTTCAAGTCAGATACCTGCCTAGCTTAATCGAATATGGTTTATCTAAATCGGTATTGATAACCCAAAGTGCAGTGATGCACGTTGACTCGAGCGGGCGACTCGAGGGAGATAATTAAATGAAATCTATTGTTTGGGCGGCTGCTCATTATGGCTAATGTTAAGCCTAGCCCAGCGCTGAATCAGCAGGACAACCATGTTTTGCTGGTCAATAATTTAAGCTGGCAACTCGCAGGTAAAGCCATTTTGTCGGCGGTCGACTTCAGCTTAGCTGAAGGCAAAATGCTGGGCATTATTGGTCCTAATGGTGCAGGGAAGTCGAGTTTACTGCGCTGTCTATATCGCTTTATTACCCCAACTAGCGGCACGATAGAGTTATTTGGTGAGCAGATTAGCACCTTGTCAGCCAAGATGTTTGCTCGTCAAGTTGCGGTGGTCTTGCAAGACACACCACACCATTTTGAAATGACCACTTCTCAGCTTATCGCATTAGGCTTAACTCCCCACAAAGGCGCATTTGATTTTACCAGTAAACGCGACCGCGAAGAGGTAACCAAAGCGCTGCTCAAGGTGGGGTTGCAAGATAAAGCCAATCAAGCCTATGAGAGTTTATCTGGTGGTGAAAAGCAGCGCGCACTGATTGCTCGTGCGATAGTACAGCGACCTAAATTACTTATTCTTGACGAGCCAACTAATCATTTAGATATTCGTTATCAGATCCAGACTTTGGAGCTACTGCGAACCCTAAATATTACCGTGATCACCTCTATTCATGACTTGAACCTTGCGAGCGCCCTGTGTGATGAGCTTTTGCTTCTCAACGATGGTCATTGTGTGGCAAAAGGCACTCCAAAAACAGTATTAACCGAGCAGAGAATCGCTGAGGTGTTTGATGTGTGCTGTGAAATAAAACCGCACCCGCAACACGGCAATCCATTGATCAGTTATTTCTACGGCTATCAAACTCCAAATGCAGCAGATGTTGGAGGTGTTGATGAGCACAGCAAGTAAGGTTTTTAACCCTCAGCGTCGATTAGTTGAATACCTGCTCTATAGCCTGCTTATGGGCTTAACGATACTCACGCCTTTTGCTGCGACCAGTTTTGGTGCGGCAACAATCAGTGTGGTCGATGTTTTTAGTGTATTGAGCCATAAGCTCTTTAGTATTGGTGAATCACTTGGCGTGCGTGAGCGTATTATTTGGGAACTGCGGTTACCAAGGGTATTACTCGCATTTATAGCGGGTGCGGGACTTTCTATTGCTGGTAGCGTGCTGCAAACGGTGACTCGTAATCCATTAGCCGACCCCTACTTATTTGGTATTTCATCTGGGGCCTCGTTTGGCGCTGTGGTGGTGCTGACCCTATTTAGCCAAAGTGTGTTGTGGTTAAGTTTACCTGTGGGAGCGTTTATTGGCGCCAGCATTTCAGTTGTCATGGTTTTAGGCTTATGTGGCCGTAACCTAAGTACTCAGGTGGAGCGTATGTTGCTCTCTGGGGTCGCGATTTCATTTATGTTTGGCGCTATGGCCAGTTTAATGCTGTATTTCTCCAGTCCACAAGCCGCAGCATCAGTGCTGTTTTGGACCTTAGGCAGCTTTGCTAAAGCCAGTTGGCAAGGCTTATGGTTACCCGCAGCGGTAGTACTGATTGCCATGCTGATAATTTTGCTTAATAAACGCCAAATTGTCGCCATGCGTGCCGGTGATGAAACCGCCCATACCTTAGGAATTAATGTCAGTCATTTACGCTTAAACATGTTACTGCTGTGTTCGCTTATTACCGCGATTCTAGTCGCTAACTGTGGCGGTATTGGCTTTATCGGGCTAATGGTGCCGCACACTGTGCGTTTGCTGTTTCCAGGGCGTTATCCCCTATTGTTAACTGCGCTAGTCGGGGGATTATTTATGGTCTGGGTCGATGTACTCGCGCGAACCTTATTGAGTTACCAAGAGCTACCTGTGGGGATTATTACCTCTGTCATGGGCAGTATTTTCTTTTTGTTTATTTTAGCTAGTCGCAGTGCCAAGCGTATTTAGCAATAGCACCCAAGTTGAGTGGTCAAGGGATTAAAGATGTTTGAGATAAAACCAGTTAATACTGAATTTGATAAACAGATTCAACATAAGATAGACAGCAAAACTAAGCCGCTAGGTGCCTTAGGAGATTTAGAAACCTTAGCGCTGCAAATTGCTCGAGTATTAGGTAAAGATAAACCGCAGATCTGTAATCCTAAGATGATGGTGTTTGCAGCTGACCATGGTATCGCTGACTCTGGCGTGTCTATAGCGCCAAGTGAAGTGACTACACAAATGGTCGTTAACTTTATGAATGGCGGTGCCGCGATCAATGTATTTACTCGCCAAGTGGGCTTTGATTTAGAGGTCATTGATTGCGGTATTTTAAAGCCATTAGACAACGTTGAAGGTGTGATTAATCAGCGTTTAGGCGCAGGCACTGGGCCAATTCACAAACGTGCTGCTATGACTTTAGGCGCCGTAAAACAAGGCTTTGAGATGGCTAGAGCTCGAGTTGATTTGCACCATCAAAATGGTTGTAACTTAATTGCCTTAGGTGAAATGGGCATTGGTAATACCACATCGGCAGCGGTGATGATGTCTGCATTGACAGGAATTAAAGGTGAAGACTGTGTAGGCCGTGGCACAGGTATTGATGCCGCGACCTATAAGCGCAAAAAAATGTTAGTTGAACAAGCGTTGTTATTACACCACAGCGAGTTGAACGACCCAATGCAGGTGCTGGCTTGTGTTGGTGGCTTTGAAATTGTGCAGATGACCGGCGCTATGTTAGCGGCTGCAGAGCGTAACATGCTTATTGTTGTTGACGGCTTTATTGCTTCGGCAGCGGCATTGGCGGCAGTTAAAATTAATCCAAACGTGCGTGGCTATATGATTTTTGCTCATCAGTCTGATGAGAAAGGCCATTACTTGATGCTTGAGTTTCTACAAGCTAAACCGCTATTAAAACTTGGCATGAAGCTAGGCGAGGGCACTGGCGCAGCGTTAGCGTTACCGCTTATTCAGGCCGCGACTAACTTTTATAATCAAATGGCCAGCTTTGAAGATGCAGGCATAGAGATCTAAGGCGGTTTCGATGAGTCAGTGGCACAAACAGCTCAACTTGTTTTTTATCGCGATGGGCTTTTTTACCCGTATCCCGATGCCAAAATGGATTGAAGTAGATGCAGATAAGCTTAACAAAGCCAGCCGTTACTTCGGCTTAGTCGGTTTATTAGTTGGGGCTATTAGCGCGACGGTTTACACCTTAATGCTGTATTGGGTTTCGCCTGCGATTGCGATAGTGCTGGCGATGATCACCAGCGTATTGGTCACAGGTGGTTTTCATGAAGATGGCCTTGCTGATACCGCCGATGGCTTAGGTGGAGGTTGGACGGTAGAAGCTAAACTCAACATCATGAAAGACTCTCGCCTTGGTAGTTATGGTGCATTGGCACTGGTGTTAGCTTTGCTACTTAAATGGCAGCTACTTACCGAGTTGGCACTATTTGATCCTAGTAGTGTTAGTTTAGCTCTGCTATTAGGCCATTGTTTGAGCCGAGTGGTGGCGGCAAGTTTTATCTTCTCTGAAAACTACGTTAGTGATACAGACACCAGCAAAAGCAAGCCTCTTGCCCAGCAGCAAGGGGTGAATGAGTTATCGATTTTATTGGCGACAGGCGTACTTGTGCTACTGCTTGTGAGCATGATGCAAGCCATAGTATTGATCGCTGCATTAGTCATTGTGCGCTATGGCTTTGTGAGGTTGTTTAGAAAGCAGATTGGCGGTTATACCGGTGACACACTAGGCGCTGCGCAGCAAGGATCTGAATTAGCTTGCTATCTACTGTTGTTGATATTGGGAGTAAGCTGGTGATCCATTTTGTGTTAGGCGGCGCGCGCAGTGGTAAAAGCAGTTACGCCGAGTCGCAGGTATTGCACCATATGACGGCTGCAGACTCAGTAAAACCTTGCTTATATTTTGCTACCGCCGAAGCGCTAGATAGCGAGATGCAGCAGCGGATTTTACACCATCAAGCTCAGCGACAAACAGATGCGATAGCCTGGAAAACCATAGAGTGTCCGCTTGAGCTAACTCAAGCTATAGAGCTGCATTCTACTAATGATAGCGTGATATTGGTGGACTGTTTAACGCTGTGGCTGAGTAATCAACTTTTTCACGCTAATAACAATTGGCAGCAAGTAAAAAGTGAGTTTTTAAAGGCTTTAGCTCAGCATACTGGCACGCTAATTTTGGTGAGTAACGAAGTTGGCTGCGGCATAGTACCTATGGGGGAGGTTAGCCGCCGCTTTGTTGATGAGGCGGGTTGGCTACACCAAGATATTGCAGCAATTGCAGATAAAGTCACTTTAGTGACAGCAGGTTTGCCCCTGCATTTAAAAGGTTAAAGAAACAGAAGATGTCGACATCTCATAACAATCAAGCCATAGCAAAATGCAAAGTGCTCATGGTACAAGGCACCACATCCGATGCGGGCAAAAGCACCCTAGTCGCTGGTCTGTGCCGTCTGTTTGTGCGTCAAGGCGTTAAGGTTGCACCATTCAAACCACAAAACATGGCCCTTAATAGTGCGGTTACGATTGATGGCGGCGAGATAGGCCGCGCACAAGCCTTACAGGCTGTAGCCTGCAAGCTAGAGCCACAAATCGACTTTAACCCCATTTTATTAAAGCCGAGTTCCGATACCGGCTCGCAAGTCATCGTCCATGGCAAAGCATTGATGCAAATGGAAGCTGAAGATTACTTTGGTAAAAATGCTCAAGGCTATCGTGTTAAAGCGATGACAGCGGTAAAACAGTCCTACCAGCGTTTAACCGACGATTACGACATGCTGCTGGTGGAAGGGGCGGGTAGCCCTGCTGAAATCAATCTACGTGAAGGTGATATTGCCAATATGGGCTTTGCTGAGGAAGTCGATTGTCCGGTAATTATCATTGCTGATATCGACAAAGGCGGGGTATTCGCCCACTTAGTCGGTACGCTTGCACTATTGAGCGAAACAGAACAAGCACGGGTAAAAGGCTTTGTGATAAATCGTTTTCGCGGTGATATAAGTTTGCTTCAAGGCGGCTTGGATTGGCTAGAAAACTATACTCAAAAGCCAGTGTTAGGCGTGTTGCCTTATTTACAAGATCTACACTTAGATGCAGAAGATGCATTAATTGCCGCGCCTGACAAATCAGCAGAAACCAAGCTTAAAGTATTAGTACTTGTGTTGCCACGAATTAGTAATCATACCGATTTTGATCCGTTAAGGTTGCATCCGCAAATTGAGTTTAATTATGTGTCGCTACAGTCTCAGGCACAAAATTCAAATAACACGGCAAGTCCATTGCCTGCAGCTGATTTAATCATTATTCCGGGCAGTAAAAATGTTCGCGCCGATCTTGATTTTATTCGTCAGCAAGGCTGGGATAATGCCATTGAAAAGCATCTGCGCTATGGCGGTAAAGTGTTGGGAATTTGTGGTGGTTACCAAATGCTTGGGATGATTATAGATGATCCTCAAGGGGTCGAAGATACACCGGGGAACAGCGAAGGACTGGGCTTATTACCGCTAGCAACAGAGTTAACGACTCATAAGATATTGCAGCAAGTCGAAGGGAGTTTAAACCTACTTGGTGAGACAGCTACGGTTGCAGGTTACGAGATCCATTGTGGTCGCTCACGCTCATTAATGGCGTTAGCTCAGCCGCTGCAATTGCGCTGTAAATCAACCTCTTTGCAGGGTAAAGCTGTGGCAGAGCAGTCTCTCACTGAAAAGCCAGAGCAAACATCAGCAGCAGAAGGTATGTTATCGAACGATGGCAAAATACTCGGGACTTATGTACATGGGCTATTTGATTCACCAGCGGCGTGCCAATTGATCTTAAAATGGGCTGGAATGCAAGACGCAGAAATTGTCGATGTTAATCAAGTACGCGAGCAGCAATTAGATCGATTAGCTGATGTGTTAGCGCAACACCTAGATCTCGATCTTGTTAACAAGATCTGGGATCCAAGCTAAATAACCATTTAAGTCACTATTATTGTAACGAATTAAAAGTAGCCATTGTGGGTGAAAGTTAAACGTTAGTTGAGTGGTAACTAAACAATTAAAATATGATACGCATTCATCATAATTCAAGTTGCTCAAACCCTCGCCAACATTGAGTTTGAGCGAGTTTTAACTTGTCTGAATTTGCTATTGGTTTGTTATTGAATTGAGGCAAATTGGCTGTTTGTAATTCAAACAATTTAGTGTATGTGAGTTTTATAAAACCGATTTTCAGGGACAAAAATAGGAACGGAATGATGACTGATAATAGATCGACAGATGAAGTAAAAGCAGAGCGTCATAAAGCCCGTCAACAACGGATCAAAGAGGGTGTAGATGCTAAGATCGCTCGCGCTCAAGAAGAAAAAGGTATTTTGCTGGTATTAACTGGTAACGGCAAAGGCAAATCGACCTCAGGTTTTGGTACGGTTGCACGGGCGGTTGGTCACGGTAAAAAAGCGGCTGTAGTGCAGTTTATTAAAGGTAACTGGGACTGTGGTGAGCGCACATTACTTGAAGGTGCTGGTGTTGAATTTCATGTTATGGGCACCGGCTTTACTTGGGAAACCCAAGACCGTGAAAAAGACACTGCTGCCGCCGTTAAAGCATGGGAAGCCACCGAAAAACTACTGCAAGATGACAGTATCGATTTAGTTATGCTCGATGAGCTGACTTATATGGTGAGTTATCACTATCTAGAGGTTGAGCGGGTGATTGCAGCGCTAAAGAACCGACCGCCAATGCAGCATGTGATAGTAACGGGCAGAGCCTGCCATAGGGCTATCGTGGAGCTTGCAGATACTGTGAGCGAGGTGCAGCCAATTAAGCATGCTTTTGAGGCTGGAGTTAAAGCCCAGCCCGGCTTCGATTACTAAATAATGGCTATTGCAGAAGCGAATTACTGCGTTACGTCCTCGCTCACAACTCGCCTACCTAAAGGTATGTCTTCGTTGTTCGCTGCGGGGCGCCTTGTACTTCGTTTCTTCATGACGCCATTTTCTTTCTTCGCCTTCTTTGTTGTGGCGTTATTGTCTGCATTTTTCCACTCCATCATATATAAAGCATATGTTCAGGAGCTGGAAAAATTTGACGGCTTAGCCACAACTTCAAATGCTGTGAAATATCCATGATGATTAACTAAGAAGCTTATTTCTAGCGTTGAATCGGTTTTTAGAAAGAGTCGTATGCTCATGGGCTGAGAAAGTGCTGACTTTAAATCGGCAAATATAAGCTGAATGTACTGAAATCCCATCAAGTTTTGCTAATTCAAACACTTCCTAAGCTGACCGTTACTTACTCAGGTTAAGTCACTTGCTGACATCCCGAAAGGTCATTATGTTATTGATTAACAATGGCTTGCTTCTTTCACTTGAGGGTTCTGGAAGTCGAACCAAGTACAATCAAGCTATGGGTCAAATGCTGGACTATGCAAAATCACAAGGCATGCTTAATAAATAGGATAGGTGTAATGAAGATCGAAGCTTATAAATCATTTGGTCCAGTTAAATTCGGCATGTCTGAAACTGAGGTTGTTATTCAACTCGGAAAGCCAGTGAGTATTCGTACTAATAACGAAAATGAATTGGAATACCATTACGATGAACTTATTGTTCGGTACGATGCGAATAGCAAGCATGTGCGTGAAGGCACTCTATTGCCGCAGATTTTTGGTCGGTTTCAAGTTAACGATCTGACACTAAATTGGAAAGACGACCTATTTGATACTCTTTGCCAGAGAGATGGCGATCCCTATGAGTTCTATGGCTATATAGTACTATTTAAGCTAGGTATTACGCTCACGGGATTCCATGATGGGGACGACTCTCAAAAAGCTATTTCAGCCTTTAGGAGAGGTGACTGGGATCAATTCAAAGGAGATATGAAGGCTTTTAAGATCTGATGATCTAGTAATGTTACAAACAACGCAGTTGCAGGAAAAATTACCGGATACACCAAGCACGGTTAAAATCAGGTGTTGGGGCGTAACAGAGGTACAGAGACACCCATAGTTAATGGCATCAATCGCGACTTCTTACTATGCTTGATTTGAGCATTAAACAGGGAGGTTATGATGCCGCGTCCTTGTAGAAGCCAAATTAGCCTTGAAGACACCCCTTATTATCATTGCTGTAGCCGCGTGGTTCGCCGCGCTTTCTTATGTGGTGATGATAAATATACAGGTAACAACTATGACCACAGACGTGGTTGGGTAGAATCACTCCTTATTGAACTTACCGATGTGTTTGCTATTGATGTAGCCGCTTATGCTGTGATGTCTAATCATCTGCATGTGGTGTTACACATTGATATTGCCACGGTAAACCATTGGAGTGACCTTGAAGTGGTTATACAATGGCATAAGTTGTTTAAAGGTGATGTATTAACCAATAAGTTCGCTAAAGGCCACAGATTTTTCTAATTCAAACACTCCCTAAGCCGACCGTTAATCACTTAGGTGAGGTCACTTGCTGACATCCAAAAAGGTCGCTATGTTATTGATTAACAATGGGGGGCTTGTTTCTATTGCTTGTTTCTATTTGGGTGGCTTGTTTCTAATTACTTTTTTATGCTCTCGATTGTGCTTAAAAAGTAGTATCTTTTCATTCTAAATTAGATTAGATATAGATTATACATTGCTTAGTTATTAGGCAGTAAATATCTATAAAAAGGAGTTTTAGATGAAATTACTACCTACATTTTTGTTTTTAGTCATAGCACCAATTTCTACATTGACGTTCGCAACGAATAATTATCATGTTGAATGTGAAAGCTGTGTTAGTGAAGCAGACTTTAAACAAGCGGCAAAAGATAATGCAATACATAGACAAACCGTTTTCATTAATGTAATGAATATTAACTCTTTTGAAATCAGAAAATATAGAGTTTATAAAAACTCTAGAACGGTATGTGACCCAAATGGAAGAGAGCCTGACGGTGAAGGTGGGTTCATTCAAGATTGTTGGCTGGAAACAACTTTAGAAGCGGATAAGGTTAATCTTACTAATTCTGAAGTAAATAATTTCATTGACTTCGCATCAGCTTCAATTGAATTAAAAAAGTCAATGTTTAGGGCCACAATCGAAATACCAAAAGAAGTAGTTGAAAATGGATACGAACTTATTGGAGCATCGTATATGGAGACAAAGGTTGTTAACCATTTTAATTCGTTACCCATAAGCAGAACTATTCTTCATGATGCTATTTTATATCTTAGTTCTGCAACAAAATTAGCGTCGAATGGCTTAGTGTTTAACGCACCAGCTATGGTGTTTAAGTTTTCAGATAATTCAACAGCTTATGCAGAGATTGATTTTATTGATATGAATGATAAATTGCACTATAAGTTTACTAAAGTGATTGACGCTAAAGGCAATCAAATAGACTTGCAATCAGATAATCCGTTTCCCAAAAGGTTAAATGTAGGTGGTTTATCACTAACTTCATGGCAATCACTTCACTCGGCGTTTAAAGCTTACGGGTTGGCAGTTAGAGGAGCAACAACCAAAATTGTGCCTCGTGGAACGGTAACTGTAATTGATTGTTCAGGAAGCACAGAGACTGTCTGTAAGAACCCCCAATAACAAAACGATATCCGTTTAAAAGTGGTAAGGCTGCATATAAATTTAAAACTGAAGATACCTACTTTAAAAAGTTGGGTGCTCCTGGTAAGTAACTTCACAATTGAAAAAATAGGGACGGTTCGGAACCGTCCCTATGTTCGTTAACCTCTTACTTCGTAGGGAACAAAACCGCCTACGGCGGAGCTAGTTTTCGGTAGTGGCAGAGATTATTTTATGGGCTGCTCGCTTCTAGCGTGGTGCTCTGTATAGATCAACTACCTGCTAAGACATTTATCTATAATAAACGGATGCGATTTCAAATTTAGCTGCAACTTCTTTTATGTCATCTATCGATTTGTTGCACCAATAATTAGCTTTGGTGTTTAAAATAATCTCTCCCTTTTTATTTTCAACCATCAAGAAGATTCGTTTACGCTTGTATATGAAGTCGATACAATTCAAGTCGTTTAAATCTATTGCGTGCTCTTCAAAAGCCAAAAAGCCCAAGTTAAAATCAATTACTATCTTTTTAGGTGTCTTATATGCCTTTATTAGTAGATTAATTAACAGTAAAGTAAAGATGGGAGCCATCAACATTAATATAAAAGCTCTTCCAAACTGGTCTTCGAGTATAGTGTCTTGATTTAATAATAAATATGTTCCAACGATTATAAACAAAGCATTAAGTAATGCGTTTAAAAATAAGCTCAAATAATCATATTTAAAATCAATCATAAATTACTGCTCTCAAAAATTTGACCGCCTAGCCACAACCTCAAATTCTGTGAAATATTCATGATGTTTGGGCTACCATAAGCAGCCCAAACAGTGGATGGTTTCTAAATGTATTTAGGCGCTATTTTAGATGGGGTTGATAGCTAAAACCGCCAAAGCGTGTAGCGCCCGAGTAATAGAGTAGGGCGACATCTCCATTTTCGTTTGTCGCCAGAATATTACCTGCTTTATCTTGGCGTAGGTTGTGCCAATTATGCTTTAAGATCTCTTTGTTGTTCTCTATCTGACGGTCGTGTTTGATATTGCTGTAATAGACAGACCAACTTGTTAGCATGCCCTCGAACTCACCGCCACGCATACCTACTATGCCAAAACCATAGCCGCCTCTTGAGAATGGGGTAGCATATGCTGATGTCACACCTTTCACCACAGGTTTGATTTTCTCCGGTGCATGTTGTGTCCAACAGTTTAGGGTATCGTCAGTGGTTAGGCCACAAACATCAATATTGTTGTATCCACCGAGTAATTGACGATATTGGCCTTCGATGTGAGTTGCTTTACCGTTGACACCCCACTGCCAAATATCGCCACTTTTAGTTAACGCGCTAAAGCCACCTTCTAGCGCTGCTATATCAACCACACCTTGTTGCATAGCGCGATAGGGGGCGAGTAATTCTTGCCAGTTCTCGGCTTGATCTTCATGCCATTGAGCTTCTTCAATTAGGTAGCCGCCAATTTGTCTGCCTCCCCAAGTGATGACTTGGCCATTGTTGAGTAGTACCGCTGTGGCACCATTATTATGGACGACCTTGTTAACCCCATGCTCGTACATGAGTTCGAGCTCTTGATCACTAGGTTCACACCATGGTTTTGATTGATGAACCGCCACCGTTGCCTCGCCGGACGCTCGCTGGATCACCCAGCCGCAATGGCTTGGCCAAACTTGTTCGATATTAGCTTGCAGGTATTGATCGCTGCCATCAAAAATCAGCCTATAGTCTTTAGGCAGAATAAAAGAGCCATCTTTTAACAGTTTGCCCGAGGTTAGCTTGAGTGACAGATAACGGTGTTCGGCTAACCAGCGCTTTGCTTGTTTACTGCCTTGATCCGCAGCACGTTGATACCAAATACCTGCATAAGCTAACTTTGAAAAATGAGTTTGGTAATATTGCGCCAGTTCAATTTGTGAATCTATGTCGCCTTCAATGGCCGATTCTTTTAACCAGAATAGGTAGTTGTCTTCATCCGCTACAGATTTGGCTTGCTTTGCCATCCACACTGAAGCCTCGATGCTGCCCATTTCTGCTGCCATTTTGATAAGGCGTACACGTTCATTTTTCTCGAGTTTAGCCGCAGAATAGTGAGTGAACATTGCATCAGGATGACCACTGACAGCTGCACGCTGCAGATAAGCTTCAGCCTTGGCTCTATTTCTTGTAACACCTAAACCGTTGGCATACTGCTGATAAAGTTGGTAGTAAGCCTCAGCATTCGCGCCGGCAGATTGCGCTAAAGCCAACGCTTTTCGATACTGTTTGTGCTGGAAATAATACGTTGCCAATTCAGTGCGTAAACCAGAGGCTAATGCAGAGTCAGAACTAATGAGCTGCTCGTACAGTGATACACCTTCAGCTTGCTGGTTTGGCTCGTTTGCAGCTAACAAAAGTTCGCCCAGATACTGTTTGCTGTTCGGTACGCCAATTTCGGCTGCCTGTCGATAGTAGCCTATAGCCTTAGCTTGATCTTTTGCGACATGCCAGCCGTTTTCGTAAGCAATCGCAGCCCCAAGCAGCGCGTAAGGATTTTGAGCATTGGCATTGGGTAAAAGAATCTTTTCAACGCAGGTTTTATCCATGCGGTAATTGAATGTTGAAAGGCAATACCAAGCTTTAAAATCAACATGATCTTCTGGGATGTAGAGTATCGATGTTTTAGGAATAAATGGTATTTGCAGATCATCATTGCCATCTAAAAATAGGTTGGCAACTTGAGTTTGAGCCCACTCATTATTCAAGTTCGCCGCCTTGCGAAGATAATGATAGCCTTTGATTTTATCTGCATTAGGTAGCCCACCGGTTAAGTGTTGATTAGCTACGTAGGCCATAGATTCTGCAGAGAGGTAACCTTCCTCAAACGCTTGCTCATACAGAGGCAAGACTTGTGTCTTATCTTGTTGGCTAGCTTCAGTGTTGTTGTACAGATTAGCAAGGCTTGCCGTTGCCCAAGGGCTTCGAGATTCAGACTCTTCGAGTTGTTTTTTTAGGGTTTGTGTTTGCTGCTCAGTTGGAGTGTCGATTTGGCGATACTCTTTGATCTCATCATCGAGTGCCTGTTCAGGGGATACCTGTATGGCGCAACCAGAGAATGTCATTAAAGCGGCCGTTATCGTAAGGGGAAGTGGGCTGCGCTTAAAATAAAGTAGGGAGAATAACTGCATTGCTATGTTCTCTGTTGCTTGGTTTTTAGTTGTATTGTTGGGTGTTAACGGCATTTCAATGTTGCAACTAACATTCTTATCCAACGGCTTTAAATGAGCTATTGCCCTTGGAGTGGTCTTTTATGGGAAAAGCTAGAGTCGATTATGAAATGTTATTAATTATATTGAGCTTTTATCGCGAATAGTAACACAATGAATATCTACAAAAACCGCTTGTTTCATCTGCTGTGCAAATTAACGGATTAATAACGTTGTTATGAGTTAACTGTCTACAAAGTAAACGAGTTGGCCTGCTAAATGTTTCATTTCTACTAATCTCAATTTATAGCTGTTGTTTTGGCGCTAATGTGTAAGCCTGCTGATTTCGTATGCAATTTAAATATTGTAAAAGAACTTAATAGGCATTTTCGTATCATCACAGGTGTTATTTATTTGTTATTTTCGATTAAGAAACAGATAAAGAATATGCAATTGATCACAAAAATGATAATCATTCTCATTTAGATCTTTATTTGTGTTTATGGGTAATCCAGAATCCAGCCACTAAATTTTTGAGTAGGTAGATTAAGGATGAATACGCAAAGCAAGCTTCGCCCTAAAATGTTGGCAGTAAGTATATTTATTGCTCTTTCGGGGGGGAATGTTTCAGCAGGCGAGGCTGTACCACAATTAGCTGAAACCCAAGCAGTACATAATGACTCAGATACAAACATCAGCATTGAACGTACTGAAATTACTAATACTCCAGTAGGGAATACCGACTTATCTTCGTTACTCGCTCGTGAATCGAGTGTTGGCGTTGATACCGGTTTATCCGGCATGCGTGGTGGTGATTTAACGCCAGAACAGATATCTATTGCTGGTGCCAGACCTCATCAAACTCAATACATGATTGGTGGTGTGAGCACTAATAACATCACTACCGCAGCTTCAAATAAAGGTAATTCAGGTACGCTGAGCAGTGGTCATCCCTCAGGCTATTATGTTGATACAGCTTTGATGGAAGAAGTTGAGGTGTTGGATAAAAACATTAACCCTGAGTACGGCGGTTTTACGGGGGGCGTGGTTAATGTTGAACTACGTAAAGCAAAAGACGAATTTCAAGCTGAATACCAGTACCGAATGACTGATAGCGACTGGAATGCAGAACCTGAAACTTCTGCGAAAGATAAAGGCTTTGCTGATGGCAGCTTTGGCGATGGTCGTTATCAGCCAAATTATCAAAAACGTTTTCACACTTTGCACGTGAGTGGCGCGATTACAGAAAATCAAAAACTCGCTGTGAACTATAGTCGTAAAGATTCAGAGATCCCACTGAGCAATAATGGCGTGACCAGTGATTATGGTCAGTCGATTGATAATCTATTTGTCACCCATGAACTGGATTTAGGTCAATGGCAATTACAGTCTGACCTTCGTTATTCAAAATTTGTCAGTAAAGACTTTTTGAATGACTCGGTAAATCAGGATGCAGCTCAAGCCAATAGTGATTCCAGTAACGAGCATTTGGGCTTAGGCGGAACGATTAAGTTATCGGGGAATTTTCAATCGGGCACTTGGCAAACAACATTCGCTTATGACCAACTAGAAGATAACCGCCAATCTGAAGCAGACTATTTTCGTACTAACATTGTGATGCCAGTTGATGGTGCAATGCTGCGCGAGAATACCGGTGGCTATGGTGATTTAAGTCAGGTGCAAGATACTTGGCAAGTAAAATCATTATTTGAATTTACGCCTATGTATATAGGTAATAGCCGTCATCAGTTGATGATGGGAGCTGAGTTCATTAGTCAAAATGCTAAGCAAGAGCGCCACAGTGATTTTAGCGCTTTCAATTATATGGATGTAAGGGGGAAAAAGTCGATATCCAACTGGTCTCATTATCAGAAAGGTACAGTGGAAGTCGATAGCCAGCGTTATGCACTGTTCGCCAATAACCAAATGACTTGGGATCAATTGACTTTAAACCTCGGTGCTCGTGCAGAACAACTCGCTCAGTTTGATAAGACGGTATTTGCTCCCCGACTTAATGTTAGTTGGGATTTTGACCAAGAGCAGATGAACCGCTTAACGCTTGGAGTAAACCGTTACTACTCAAATGATCAATTAGGCTGGGAACTGCGTCAAGCTGCGAAATCTTTAGAGACTAAATACAGCGTATGTATGCCTATTAATGGGGATTACAGCAGTAATAGCCTTGCTGATTATAGCTGTACTGCCCGCCCTCCAGTGGCTGCTGTCGAGCTTAACACTGCGGATGTGCCTTACTCTGATGAATTGAGCCTTAATTGGCAGTACGAAGTAGCAGGTTTAAGCATTAATCCTAGCTATATGTTACGTCAGCAAAAGGCTGGTTTATCTATCTCAGGTGATGAAGTGCTTAACAATGTAGAAAGTGAAAGCCAAATATTCGCCTTAAATATCCATAACACTCAGGCATGGCAAGCAGTAGGCGCAAGGTTAGATGCTTTCTTAAATGTCACTTATGAGAATCGCTCAGGAAGTGGAAACTTATCGGCTAACTATGATGATGTGAATGACTTGAACTCAGGTTATGAAAACACTTGGGTTATGTTTGATGGTCAGCTTATGCGTAGCAATGATATGGATACCTCAGGCTTTAGTTCTCCATGGGAAGCACGTTTAGGGACGACCATGACCTGGGAAAGTTGGGGGGTAACTTGGAGTAACTTGATTAACTTTGAAGATGGTCGAAATTTGACGCAATTCATGGGAATGGAACAGGCCAATATAGACGGCGAAATCATTAATGTTAAAGCGATTGATACCGCGAAGATGGAATCGTTAATCACTTGGGATACTAGCGTTCGCTGGAGTCCAGAGGCTTTAATTCAACATCATGCAAGTGTTGAGTTAAGCGTAACTAACTTACTTGATAGTCATGCTGAAATCACCAGTTATGGTACCAATGTTAATGGCAAAGATAATACCAGTAGCTATTACAACAAAGGCCGTGAAGTCTGGCTAGCACTCACCTTGAAATATTAATTGTTTATTCTGGCGAGCCAGTTGTAACTGGCTCGCAATGCTTATTTGGATATTTTATGAAAAAACTTTCTCTTGCTGTCATGGTTAGCTCAGTGTTACTTGGTGGCTGTGCGACAGACAATTCAGCTAATTTAATTACTACTGGGAATAGCGCACCTCAAGTGCAAAACGTATTGGCTGAGCGTGCTGGTATTCAGCGTGGCCAGCTTGCAAATGGTATGAATTACATTGTTGCGGAAAACGAGCAGTCTGGTGAGCGAGTATCACTACAATTAATTGTACATGCTGGCTCTCTTGATGAAGATGATGATCAACAAGGTATTGCTCATTTAGTTGAGCATATGGCATTTAACGGTACTAAAGATTTTCCTGCTAATGAAATTATTGAGCATCAGGAGTCTTTAGGTATGGTATTTGGTCGTGATGTCAATGCCATGACAGAGTACAACACCACATCTTATTTTTTACATCTCCCCAATAATAGCGAACAAATGCTGGACGAAGCGTTTCATATGCTATCGCAACAAGCTTTTGCAATAGAGTTTAATAACGAGGAACTGGAAAAAGAGCGCCCTGTTGTTGAAGAAGAATGGCGAAGTGGTCGCCATATGATGGCGCGTTTAGGCCAAGAAAACCGTAAGATTTTACTTGCAGGCAGTCGTCATGGTGAGCGTGAACCTATTGGAGATATGGAGCTTGTTCGACACGTTGATGCGAGCCGAATAAAAGCCTTTTGGGAAACTTGGTACCACCCAAATAATATGACCTTAGTGGTTGTTGGTAAAACTAATAAAGCCGCAGTTGAAGCTAAGCTTAATCACTACTTTGCACCAATTCCTTCAGCTGAACTACCTCAACGTAGCAGCACTAAGGTGCCGCTGTCTAAGCAATTAAAACTGGCCGTTATTGAAGATCCAGAGATCACTACAGAAGTGGTTTCGGTGAGTTTCCGTGGTGAACAGGCATCACCAAATACTTTGGGCACCTTGCAGCAAGAGTTACTTAATGATCTTGCAATGGCAATGTTCACCAAACGTATGACAGAAAGCTACCAAGTTGAAAGTGATTATATTAGCCGCATGGTTGCAGCGTCACAACCACTGGCTACAGGTTATAACAACAATCGAATAATTGCGATATTACAAGATAGGCACTATAGACAAGCTTATAGTGAGCTTTTTGCCAATGTTAGTGCCTTTAAGGCTCACGGTTTTAGTGAAGCAGATTTAGCTGTTGCTAAAGCCAATATTGTACAGCGTTATCGGCAAATGGCTGAAGCACAGCAAAACTCTAGCAATAGTCGTTTATTAATGGCGCTTTTTAGTCAATTGCGCACCCATGAGCCTTTAGTTGACCCTAATGCGAAGTTTGTTGCGACCCAGCAACTAATCAATCAGTTTTCTCTAACGCAGGTTAATCAATATTTTAGCAATATGTTGTCGAGTCGAGCGCCAGTTGCGATAGTACAAGTGAACCCGGAGCATGCTGAATTACTGCCAACAGAATCTGAAGTGACGCAGCTATGGCAACATGCATTAGCTAATCCTCCTGCGGTAGACAATCAAAATAAAGCACAAAAGAGCTTATTTGATAAAGTCCCCGAGCCAGCTCGATATACTAGTTATCAACAGCATGGTGACACTCATGTTTGGACTTTTGCGAACGGAGCCAGCGTCTGGTTTGTGCCAAGTGATGAAACCGAAAATCAGTTAATGCTTAAATGGCAAGGTAATGGTGGTACCGAGCATCTTGCTAAGACAGAGCAGCGTGCAGCGCAGTTATCAGCGCAAAACTTAGGGCTATTTGGTTATGGCGGCTTAACTGCTACTGAAATGAGTGCCGCGAATGCCGGTAATCAAATGCGTCAATCAGCTTTTATTACTCAAGATGAGCATATCATCTTTGGAAGTACCGATATGCATTCGTTAGAAACATGGATGCAGAACCTTAATAAGCGTATCACCGCTCCGCAAATTGATGACACTATTTGGGCATCTCGCCAGCTAATCATTGAGCGTGGGATAGATAATCGCAATGTTTCGCCAGATGGCATTTTTAATCAAGCAATCGATAATATTCGCTATAAAGATAACCCGATGACACTGCAGCTTACTAAAGAAGAGTTAAAGCACATTAGTAGTCAGGACATGCTTAATGCTTGGAAAAAGATATTTACTGGCGCAGCTGACCATCAATTAGTCGTTGTCGGTGATGCTAAACCTGAACAGGTTATTGATATGGCAGCTCGTTATATCGGGCATTTGCCTGCCGGTGAAAGTTATACCGAAATCGTTTTACCTAAGGTGACAGAAGGGCATCACCAAGTGCGAATCGAGGCTGGCAGCGAACCGGTTGCATTAACGAGTGTGCTATTTAATGTGCCTATGCCATTCAGTGATGATGCCAATAATAAAGCGGGTTTAGTCAGTCGTATTATATCAACTCGATTACGTGAACAGTTACGTGAGGCATCGGGAGGTGTATATAGCCTTCGCTTTGGTATTCGTTTAGAAAGAGAACGCCAACAAGCGAGTGGAATGTTGAGCTACAGTCATCAACCGGGGCGAGGTGATGAACTTAAACTGCAAGCTGATGAGGTGATAGCTAAAGCACTCGCTGAAGGTATAACACCGCAGGAGCTAACTCAGATAAAGCAACAGCATAAATCCGCTTTAGCACCTGAAATGATCACTGATCGTCAACGTCTTACTTGGCTCACAGACAACGCTAAGTACAACAAGTTTGAAAGTAAGCGCGATGCTTATTTGGACTGGCTAGATCAAGTGACAGTAGCAGAACTGAATGCCTTTGCTAAAGCTGTGCTCGAAAAGCCCAATACTATCGATGCCAGACTACTTCCTGAAACCATATAAGTACTCTTTAACTCGAAATTTGACCCGGCAGCAATGCCGGGTTGGAGCATATAAATGTTGCTGTTAAAACAATTTTGGTCTTTGGCCAAACCTTATTGGATGAACCCTGCTCATTGGTTTAGCTGGGTTTTGCTGTTTCTAAGTGTGGCTGCATTACTAAGCGTAGTGGAGGCCACTGTTTGGCTCAACGAGTGGAATAAGCATTTTTATGATGCTTTAGCTGCCGTGGATATTGATGCTATTTACCCTCTTATGCTTGAGTTTTGCGGCATTATTGCATTAACCGTCGTGTTGATGGTTTATGGAAAATGGTTGCAACAGTTGGTAGTTATACGTTGGCGAAGTTGGTTAACCGAGCAGCTAATTTCAAGTTGGATGCGCGACAAAACATATTATCGTATGACGTTGGGTAGCGAGCCTGATAACCCTGATCAACGTATTGCAGAAGATGCCAGAATACTCACAGAAGATTCGGTTGAGCTGTTTGTTGGTGGTATTCAAGCTATAGCAGTATTGATCGCTTTTACCCAAATATTATGGGATTTATCGGGCAATCTAGGGTTCGAGTGGCAAGGGGAAACCATACATATTGCGGGTTACCTATTTTGGGTTGCTTTAATTTATTCAATTATTGGCACTGCAGTGACCCACTTCTTTGGTCGCCAGTTACACGGACTTAACTTTCAACAGCAGCGAAAAGAGGCAAATTTTCGTGCATTGTTACTGCGTAAGCGTGACGCCGCTGAACAAATTGCTTTATTAAATGGCGAAGCTTGCGAGCAGCGTCAGTTAAAGCAGAGTTTTGCGGATATCACAGGTAACTGGTATGCGTTAATGAGCCGAGAGAAAAAGCTGGGTTTTGTGATTAATGCTTATCATAAGGTTGCCATGATGGTACCGCTATTTGCAGGTATTCCTGCACTGATGGCCAAAACCATCACTATTGGTGGCTTATTCCAAGTTCGTATGGCTTTTATGAAAGTGTATTCCGGCTTTAGCTGGTTCGTTCATAAATATCAAAACCTTACTCGTTGGAGTGCAACAGTAACGCGTTTAGGACAGTTTACTGAAGCGATGGGGAACTTAGCACCTATTGCCAGGGTACAGCGCAAAACTAATTTGTGTTGGCAAAACTTAAGCATAGAAAAACCTAACGGTGAGCCGCTAGTTTGCAATATAGATTTAAGTTTAGCGCCTGAATCTAAATTATTTATCTCTGGAGTCAGCGGGTTAGGCAAATCAACGCTGTTGCGTACTATTGCCGGAATTTGGCCTTTTTATCATGGCGAACTCTCTCAACCACAAGGGCACACTCTTTTGTTACCTCAGCGGCCATATTTACCAACAGGTAGTCTGCGAGACTGCTTACTTTACCCGAGAGAAACTGAAACGACAGATAGCGTAACAGGAAGTACTAATAAGCCAATGTTAACTGATGAGTTTCTTATAGAAACACTACAAAAAGTAGGTCTGGCTGAATTAACTTCGCAACTGGATATCGAAGCGGAATGGCAACAAAAGTTGTCAGGAGGCGAACAGCAAAAGTTGAGTTTAGCAAGAGCTTTGATCGGCAAGCCAGACACTCTGATTCTAGATGAAGCTACAAGCAGTTTAGATGAAGAAACGGCTATCGCAATGATAGGTCTGCTTCAATCTCAGTTACCACAATCTACATTAATGATGGTTTCTCATCAAACGGCATTGTATCCCTTGTTTGAGCGGCACTTAGATTTAACTCCGTATGCAGCAAAAAGCAAGCCTTCAGTGGAGGAGCAAGCATGCAGTGTAACTTGTTAATATACATGCTCTTACTATTAGTTTTTTTAACCGCCCCTGTGCGAGCTGAGTCTTCTTCCTTACAACGCAGTGAGCAGTTGCAGCGTACCGATCAATTGATGGCAAAAAAACTTGCTCTTGATAAAGCGAGTGCAGAGTTAAGTTTTAATTGGCAAAAAGAGCAGGCGAGTTTGCTGCAGCTTAAAGCGAACTATCAAGCTGAAAGGCAGCTGTTGCAACTTAAGTTACATAGTGCCGGGGCACAAAGTGACGATGCCGTATTGCGACGTCAATCTTTGGCAAAAGAGCAGGCAAAGGCAGAGCAAACCACAGTTGAATATCAGACTTTGCTGACTCAAGGTGTAGCAAGTTTTACGCAAAGCTGGCCATTATTACCAGAGCCTCTTAAGCGTTCTCAGCTACAAGAGTACCGCCAATTAACTAACGAAAAAGCTGAATTAGCACAAAGACTAACCGCACTTGTGCATTTGCTTGAGGCCACGAATAGTTTTGATCAAACTTTTACCTTAGATAAGCAAATATTGAAGCTAAATGGCCAAGATTGGCAAGCTGAGGTGTTGTACTTAGGTTTAGCTAAAGCATTATTTCGTTTACCTGACGGTTCACATGTAGGAATGGGAATGCCTGCAGGAAAAACGACAACGGATACTTGGCATTGGCAAGTTAATGATGATGCACAAGAGGAGATTAACCAGACGTTTGCTATTTATTTACAGCAGCAAAAGGCCAGCTTAGTTACGTTACCGCTGTTTGCTCAGGGAGGGCTGCATGAAAAAGAGTAGCGTGATGCTCAGCCACATTGGGGTTTGGTTGCTGCTGGTTTTTTCTGTTGCTGCCCAAGCTTTTGATATGGCGAGCTATGAAGCAAAGCTTATTAAAGAAGTTAATCAAGCGGAGCTGCAGTATCAGCGACAAGTTGCACAAGTATCTAAGTCACGTCAGCCAATACTAAATGAGCTTTCTTCGCTTGAAGTGGAGCTAATTGAATTACGTCAGCAATTGCTCGGTCAAACTCGAGCGCAAGATGATGCTTATCTTAGTGTGCAAGCAATGGAACAGCGCCTAAGTCAGTGGCAAGAACAAAATCGATACATTTTCAATTTATTGATGCGTCATTCAGCTAATCAACAAGGCTCACCATTAGCTTTGGTTCATGGTGAACTTACAAGTATTGGCGGCAAATTAGCGCCGAGTTGGCACCCTGGTAAAGCCATTGCCAGTAATGGCGCTCTAGTCACGGGGCAAATTTTACGGTTAGGCCCTTTAGGTTATCTGCATCATGATAATCAATTGAGCATTTTAAATATGCAGGGGGCAGATAAACATAAGGTTGCAGAAATTAGTTTAACTCTAACTGTTGATGAGACTTTCCCTCGTTCTCTGCCAGTGGATATAACGGGTAACCGAGCCATTACGATTGAGGCTAATCACAAGTCTTGGTATGAACGGATTAATCAAGGTGGTTTTTGGGTTTTTCCAATCTTAGCGATGGGCCTTTTGGCTTTTGCTGTTGCAGTATTCAAAGCATGGCAATTGCGTGGGCAGCCAAAACCTGATTGTGGTTTGATTAGTCGTTACCTTGCTGATGGAGTATTGCCCCTCGCTGACGGTTGGCAAGCACTGTTAGTTGCAAAGGCGGAGCAGCATCAAGGTTGCGGTAGCGATGCTATGGCTGACTACTTGCATCAATATTTGCTGACGATTAAAGCTAAGCAAGAAAAAGGAATGGCGTTGATTGCTGCAACTGCAGCTGTAGCACCGTTAATGGGTTTATTGGGAACTGTGGGAGGCATGATTCAAACTTTTGAAATGATGAACCTGTTTGGTAATCAAGATTCGAGTGTGCTTTCAGGAGGTATTTCAGAAGCTTTAGTCACCACAGAATTAGGCTTGGTGGTAGCGATTCCTGCCTTGCTATTACATGCATGGTTGAGTCGTAAGCATCAGGGGGTACTGAGTCAACTTGAAGCTGATGCAGGGCTCTTATGCCAGCTTGGAGATCGTTAATTTGTTTGAGCTAATCGCTAATTGGTATCAGGCAAATGGCCCGGTATTGCTGCTTTTATTGGTTTTTGCGGCGACGCTGTATTGGCAACTGGCTGATTTACTCAGCCAGTTTCGTTGTTCTGGTAGCTATTGCTGCTGGCAGTGTCGCCAGCATAAATGTGCACAATTAATGGCTTGGGTAAGTGTTGCTCCATTAATGGGCTTGTTAGGTACAGTTCATGGATTGCTCGGAAGCTTTGAAATTCTGGCAAGTGGTCAAAGCGGAAATATTACTCAAGGTATGGCACAAGCTTTGATTACGACAGAGGTGGGGTTAGCTGTGGCCATACCTGCATGGATTTTGCTTTTGCTCGGACAGCAACATTGTAAATTGAAACTGGAGCAAGCCTGATGAGAAGGCGTAAAGTTATTGTCACTCAACAACAGGATAAAGCTTTGGCAGTGGATATATCTCCCTTGCTAGATGTGGTTTTCATTTTGTTGATTTTCTTTATTGTTTCTGCGGTATTTGTCAGGGAAACCGGAGTTGAGATTGAAAGACCTCAAGCAACGAGTGCTACGCAAGTAGCTGAGCGCAGCGTGTTAATAGCCTTAACTGCAAGTGGTGAAGTATGGCACGGTGGCGCACAAATTGGTTTAGCAGGAGTCGCTCCTTTATTGCGGCAGATGCCCGATAAACCTGTGGTGATCCAAGCTGACAAATTAGTTGAGGCTGGCATACTGGTGTCATTGATCGATGCCTGTAAATTAGCTTCATCAGCCAGTGTTAGCGTCGCAAGCAAACAAGGTTAAAGAAGATGACGAAGCTATTAAATTGTTTACCTCGGCCGTTATTTAACACCTTAGTCGCGCTTGCAATGGTGCTGTTACTGATTTTTATGCAAGGGTTAAGAAACGCGCCGCAAGCCGCATCAACGACTCTAATTGTGCGGGAAGTTAATATCGCTAAATTAACGCCACCGCCACCTCCTCCAAAAACGCAAATACAATCAAGTGTCAGCAGCGCTCCACAATTGCTATTGCCACAACATGCGACGGGTACCAGTTTACAAGTCAACCCAATAGAGGCGGAGTTGCCTAGAGTCATCGAACCAAGTTCGGATTTTGGCAAGCCGCAAGATTTATTGCCGGACTTTGTTGTTGGGCAAAGTCAGGCTTTAGATGAAATAGCTACTTTTGGGCTGGAGCAACTTGATCAGGCACCTCGCTTGATTAATCGAATTAATGCTCGCCTACCAAGTGATATTGCAGCACAAGGGGTGACCGAATTGCAGCTCATGTTACATGTAATTATTCATGAGACAGGCAAGGTAGAGTTGGTCGGTACGCCGGAACTGCAATACCCTCAGCTAACGGTGGTAGCGAGCAAAATTGCTAAGCAAGCATACTTTACAGCGCCAATGAGGCATGGGGAAAAGGTAAAAGCCGAGTTTTATTGGCCAGTAAGGATCAAAGTTTAATGTTAAATATAAAGAAATTATTTGTTTTATCGCTAACGCTATTAGCAGTATTTAGCACTATGCATGCAGAGGCCAGTGTTAACCTTAGTGTACCTTTACCTGTGCCATCTTTTTCCACTGCTCCTATTGGAATGCATGAACCTCAGGTGAATGTGTCTGGTCAACAGGTCTTAAAGCAAGTCACTCGATTACTTGAGTTGCAAGATTTACAGGCCGCGAGTATTGAACTTAGGCAAGGGCTTGGTGAGCACAAACCAACAAATGCAGCTTTACTATATACTCTGGCGACAATTGAGTTGCAGCAAAATCAAACCAAATCTGCAGTGAGTTCATTAAATCAAGCTTTAGCTGCCTTGCCCGATTTTACTCGGGCACAGAGTGTTCTAGCTGGTATCTATACTCAGCAAGGTGAGTTTGATATGGCTAGACCCTTGTTGCAGGCGGCTATTAAACGCCAAGCTTCAGCGAGTTTATATGGCATGTTGGCCTATGGTTACCTCAAGCAGCAAGTATATTTGGCCGCTAAAGCTGCTTATCAACAAGCAATAGTGCTAGATGGCTTAAATAATAGTTATCTGAAAGGCTTGTTGCAGGTAAATATTGCATTGCAAGAATGGTCTAGTGCAGAGAGTATTTTGCAAACTCTTCTATCTCAGCAAACAATGGATGCAGAGTTATTACTGGTTCGAGCGAATATAGCTCAGCATAGAGGTGAAGATATTGCCGCGATTAATAGTTTGCAGCTTGCGCTTAGCTTGAACGGCAAAACGAGCTCCCAAACAAATAATATTCGTTGGCAGTTGGCCCAAATGTATCTAAAAGTCGGTGCATTTGGTTCAGCTAATCAAACGTTAACAAGCTTGGTTAATCAAGAGACACTGCCGGAGCCTAAACAAATAGTGGCGGCGCTCGATTACTTGTTAATTATGGGGCAGGCCAAGCAAGTAAAGCAGCTAGCAAGCAGCTTACTCTCTAATCCTGCCGCTAATCAGTCTTTGCAGAGCGAGCTGTGGATGTTGCTTGGTCGTGCGGAACTAACTTTTCAGCGGGATGCTAATGCCGCGAGTGCTTTTGCAAAAGCTGTAAAGGCAAACCCGTTAAATGGTGAAGCTTATATTCAGCAAGCGCTTTTACTTAGATCAAGTAATCAGCAGCAAGCGCAGATTTTACTAGCAAGAGCAGCAGACATTGAAACCAGTGCTGTGCGCGCTTTGACTTTGCAAGCCCAAATTTTATTAGATATCAAAGCCTATGATCGAGCCTTGTTAGCGTTAACCAAGGCGTATCGATTAGCGCCCGATACTCACGGGTTGAAAGAAAACCTCAGTAGTGTTGAGCGCTTGGTACAATTAGCTCAAACCCAACTGTAATATCAATTTAAGTTAGTCAGTGCCGGGGCAAGGTCTCGGCATTTATCTATGCTAATCGTGATAAACAACATCTGTTGGCAATATTGGCTTAGCAAATTAGTTATAGGAGTTATTAGTACTCCTTAATATCAGTGTGAATTGATATTTTATATCAAAGTAATCTGGTGGTTATTGGAACTTCAAACGGGCTTATGTCAAGCTATGCAACCCGATATGTTGGCTTTGTTATAACCTAGACTCCTGTGGCGAGTCTTAGTCAGCTATAGCCTGTTTTAAAAGGATTTTATGAACATCTTATATAAGTTATTGATAGCGTTAAGTCTGTTTGCCTCGGTATCTATGTCGAGTTTTGCAGCTGAGCCAGCGAAGCGCATTGTTGCGTTGTCACCACACTCAGTGGAGATGCTGTATGCCATTGGTGCTGGAGACTCTATTGTGGCAACCACTGAATATGCTGACTTTCCTGAGGCGGCACGGGATATTCCCCGTATAGGTGGATACCACGGCGTGCAGATTGAACGTATTTTGGAGCTAGAGCCCGATCTCGTTGTGGTTTGGGCTAGTGGTAATAAGCTTGAAGATATTCAGCGGATTAAAGAGTTAGGTTTTAAGGTGTTTGATAGTAACCCTAAGACATTAGAGGCGGTTGCGGATGAGCTTGAAGCGTTAGGTGAACTGACTGGTAATCAAGCTCAAGCTAAGCAAGCGGCTGATGGTTATCGGGCTAAGTTAGTACAACTGCGTAATGATAATTTTGCTAAGCCAGAGGTAAAGGTATTTTATCAATTGTGGTCTACCCCACTGCGTACTGTGGCTAAAAGCAGTTGGATCCAGCAGATCATTTCTGTGTGTCATGGCGATAATGTATTTGTTGATGCGGCAAGTGATTATCCGCAGGTGAGTCTAGAAACCGTGGTATTAAAACATCCACAGGTGATTTTACAAAGCCAAGATGAGGGCAACATCATCGGAATAAACTGGAGTGAGTGGCCAGAAATTCCAGCGGTTAAAAACCAGCATATCTATCAGCTTAATGCCGATTTACTTCACCGTGCAGCACCAAGAGCTCTGCTCGGTGTTGAAGCATTATGCGATGCGTTAGATAAAGCGCGTTAGTACTCATTTCTACTGGCGATAAACCTTGTAAGGTTTATCGCGTCTACCTAGTCTGCTAGCTAATCAGCTTTAGAATCTTATGTTTTAGCGCTTGCCATTATTTGTGTTAACAAAAAAACCATCTAACCTAGTTATATTGCTAATGCTGACCAATACTTAGAAACGGATAACATAGGGGAAAACTGATGAATAATCCTGTCAATGCGATGCTAAGTAAAGGTTGGAAGTGGTTTGTAATGGTTGGGGCTGTGGTTACGCTAGGTGGCATTTTTGCCATTAGTTTGCCGGTTGCTGTGGGGGTGACGATCACCGCGATTATAGGCGCTATTTTCTTAGTGCTTGGCATAGTACAGCTTTATCATATCTTTAGTATTCCGAAGTGGAAATCCAATTTCTGGTATGTGATTAGCGCGCTGTTTTATCTTATTGGTGGCATCATGATTATCGCTGAGCCCTATGTCGGCTTATTCACCATTACGATTATGATGATTACCATTATGCTGTTTAATGGCGTTACACGAATGTTTTTCGGTTTTAATAGTCGCAGTAATTTAGCGGGGTGGCGCTGGATTGTGGTGAGCGGCTTAATTTCGACGCTGATAGCGGGTTACTTTTTTAGTCTGATGGGCAATCCAGAGTTTTCATTGTCTATTTTGGGTGTTTTTATTGGGGTTTCTTTTCTATTTGAAGGGCTTAGCTTTATCTTTATTGGTTTGCAGATGAAAAAGGCGGTTGCCGAATAATCGCAGCCGTCAGCTGCAAAGTGGACGCCACAAGGGCTTTACCTGTGGCGTCTTTTCATGTTTAAGTGGTGCACATAGGTATTACAATCAATTGCTTGCACTAGCGAAAAATAATAACAAAAGGATTTACCATGACCACATTACTTATCTGTTTGTTTATTGCCATGTTGCTGCCTTATGCGGCTAAAGGGCCGGTGGCTGTTGCCATGGCGAAATTGGGGGGATATGACAACAACCATCCACGTGAGCAGCAATCTAAGCTTACTGGCTTTGGTGCGCGTGCTGTAGCGGGTCATCAAAATGCGTTTGAGTCTTTGCTTATTTTTGGTCTGTCGGTATTAGCTGTTATTGCTACAGATAAAGTGAATGCTGTTGCCGAAACTGCAGCGATTGTGCATGTTATCGCTCGTGTTGCGTATCAGCTATTGTATTTAATGGATCAAGGTACTTTACGCTCACTGTCTTGGTTTGTGGCGATTTTTGCTTCATTTACCGTGTTTTGGCAGGCGGTTTAAACAAGGTCTTAGGAAAGCTAAAGAAAGGTTCTAGGTCCTAGGTTCTAGGTCCTAGGCCCTAGGAAAAGCAAAGAAAGGCCCTAGGAAAGGTAAAGAATGGTGCTAGGAAAGGTAAAGAATGGTGCTAGGTTTTGGAAAGCTAAAGAAAGGTCCTAGGTTCTAGGTTCTAGGTTCTAGGAAAAGTAAAAAAAGGCCCTAGGAAAGGTAAAGAAAGGTGCTAGGGCTTAGGCTCTAGGAAAAGCAAACAAAGGGCTGAGCGTCCTAGAAAAAAGCCACGCTACATACTAGCGTGGCTTTGGTTGGTAAATCTTCGAACTTATCGCTTCATGTCTGGGTATTCAAACTCATGACACTGGTTACAGTAAACCTTGCTTTCTTTGTGCTCCATATGGCAGTAAGTACAAGGTAAGTCAGTACCGTAATGTAGGCTATCGTGTGGGTTAGGCTCAACATCATGGCCAGCACCAGCAGGACGTTTAGTTTGCTCTGCAATATCTTCAACACTGCCATGGCAGCTTTCACATGCGCTGGCCTCAGGAATGGTTTTACGCTTTGCATCACCGTGACACGCGCTACATTCAACTTTACCGTTATCACCAGTCATGATCTCTTGGTGATAGTCTTTAATCTTCATTGCATTAGCGTTTGGGATAGCTATCAACATTAGCATGCAGATAGTCGATAATACTTTTAACATCTTTAATCCTTGTTGGGCGTAGCGCCCGATAACTTGTATAACATCTTGCTTTTATGGCTTTAGGGCACAATTGCGGCTTGCTCAGCCTTACCAAAGGGAGCGGTATTGGTAACGCTGAGCAAGAGCAAAAGTGTTTTAGCTGAGTAAAATCTATGTTTAGTGCTTACTCTTAGTACTAACAGTTAGTACTGGGCGATAAATGCGGTTGATGCCTTAATGTCTGGTGTAAATGGACGGTCGATTTCAACAAATGGCACTTGCTTACGGAATGCTTGGTACATGGCTTTAGTTGCTTCGCCTTGTTTTAGCTTATCGTTAGCTAGTTTGCGTAGGTCGATTGCTTGGGTTGAATGCATTAACTCAAGACCGTACATCACGTTTGTGTTATCAACGATTTGAATTAGTCTTTCTGACGCTAGTTTTAGGTTAGTGAAGGTATCTTCAATGTTACCGGCAATGGCAATACCGTCGAACGATACTGGATTAGCCAAGGCTTTGTTACGTACTTGCATATCAACAAATGTCTTTTGAATTGCACCAAAAGCATGGCCATTGTTACCCGGTGCGCTTAGGAAACGCGGTAGATGTGTAAAGTGGTCATCTGATAGATGAATAGTACGCATCGCACTGTTGTGTGATACATGGGTTAGGGCAATGCTTAGCTGCTGCACAGCAAGTGCAACCGGTAGCGGCTCAAAGTTAGTGGTTGGGAACACACCGCCTTTGCCTTCAACTAAGTACTTTGATACTTGAGAGTTGTTACCGTAATCAATACCTGCACCTACGATAACACCTGGGTTGTCGTCTGAGTGGTTAATTTGAATATCAATTACTTGATCAAGATCGGCAAGCGCTTTGTATGCACTAGCAAAAGTGTATGCAGTGGTGCGATAGCTTAATGGATCTTGTAGTGGACGCTCTGGGTTTGCATCCCATAAGTAGCTGCCAGATAGATCGTTACGGATCTCGCTGGTGGCTTCTTTCAAGTATGGGAATGGACGAATGTCGTTCGTTTGCGGCAAGAATGGCGAAACGTTACCGTTTAGGCCTTCAAGACTTAAGCTAAATACCGTTGGTGATACTTCTAGTAGGTGTTTAGCATCGCGGTAGCCTTGCATTGCGTAGGCAACACCAACTGAGTTGTTTGACAGAATCGACAATGCATCTTTGCCTACAGGATCAAGTGCTTTAATGCCGGCTTTTTTCATTGCTAGCGCGCTGTTCATGCGCTCGCCTTTGTAGATCACGTCCCACTCGCCAATCATGGCTAGACCAACATGTGATGATAGTAAAATATCAGCTTCGCCAACCGTGCCTTTAGATGGAATGATTGGCGTGATGTCGTTGTTTAAATAGGCCTGATATAAATCAGCAACGTAAGGCTGTACACCAGTGTGGCCAGATAAAATGGTATTTAGACGAACTGCGAGAGCAACACGAGTTAATTTAACTGGCATCGCTTCACCTACACCCGCGCTGTGAGCGCGCAGTGTGCTGTAGTTAAATGACTTTGATGCCTTCATTACTTCAGGGCTAAGTTCGCCATTGGCATCAAATAGTTTGTGGTCTTTGTTTAAGCCCACACCCACAGTTAGACCGTATACAGGCTTGCCTAAACGTGCAGCTTCCATCAGTAGTTCATGAGCCTTAACTAGTGCGGTTGCAGATTGAGCAGCAATTTTAACTTTAGCGCCATCTGCAATTTGCCATGCTTGCTCTTGTGTCAAACTTTTACCGTCTAGTACAACAGTATCGGCAGCCATTGCTTGACCAGCACTAAGGGCTAAAGCAAGAGTTGTTAAGGCAACATTTTTAGTGGTTTTCATATTCATCATTCCTATAATTTTTTATTAAATTTAGTAGCGATTTATTAAGCAAGTTTTAAGGTCACAGCTTGGTTTTCTGCACAGTGGCGGCCAGCATTACGGCCAGTTACTACACCTTCGGCTACGGCACATGCGCCCAAGCGACTTGCACCGTGAATACCGCCAGTGGCTTCGCCGGCAGCGTACAGACCTGGGATAGGTTTATTGGTCACTAGGTGTAACACTTCAGATGCGGTGTTTACTCTTACGCCGCCCATGCAGTAGTGCACTTTTGGCCACATACGCACGCCATACCAAGGGCCTTTATCGAGTAACATCGCTTTTTGCATAGGGCGACCAAACTCGCTGTCATTGCCGTTAGTCACAGATTCATTCCAGCGCTCAACTTGAGCAATTAGCGCTTTTGCTGGCATGTTGTAGATTTTTGCAAGTTCTTCTAGGGTGTCGGCTTTCTTAATGACGTTGTACTTCAGACCCCAATCTAACGTTTGTGCATCTTTTGCCCCTTCGGCGTTAGTAAAGCCGATTGGGTATACAGGATTACCTTGGTCATCGCGGCGGGTCATAATGGCATCTGCACGTGCTTTACGGTCAGCAAGTTCGTTGAAGAAACGCTCACCGGTGCGCACATCAACCACAATACCGCTTGGGTAAGTTGCGATGGTGTTGAACTGAGATGCGGTACCAAAGCCCTTTTCATCTGGTGATGCCCACGGGCCTAATTGAATTTGATCTAAATGGATTGGGTTTGCGCCCAGTAGCATCATCTGTTTTAGTGCTTCAGATGTTGCGCCTGGATGGTTAGTTGAGTCCAACTGATTCGTGTATTCAGGCTGCTGCATTTGACGGTATTCAATGTCGTTACCAAAGCCGCCAGTAGCCATGATCACCCCTTTACGGGCACCAATTTTAATCATCTTGCCGGTACGCTCTTTAGGGAAGTAATAACCTTGGCGTACATCAATACCGATCACACGGCCATTTTCATCTTTAATAAAGCCTTCAAGTTTGGCTTGGTTACGCATCTCGATACCGTTCTTTTTCGCCACTTTAATTAATGGACGAATGATACCAGCACCAGAGCTTTGCACGGTTTGTAGCACGCGTGGAATAGAGTGACCACCAAAATGTTGCACGAAAGGCTTCCATTCAACGCCGTGGTTAATCAACCAATCACAAGATTCTGAAGTACCATTACACACTAGCTTTAGCATTTCGACATCGTTCATGCCACGGCCAGCCTCAAGCATGTCAGCAACCATAACATCAACAGAATCCTCAATACCCTCTTTCTTTTGCAGTGGAGAACCAGCAACCGCCATTGCACCGCCATTGATGGTTGAGTTACCACCAAATACCGGCATTTTGTCGATAATCATTACGCTAGAGCCGTTCTCTCTGGCTTGAAGTGCGGCAGACATTCCCGCAAAGCCACTACCTACTACGATCACATCAACAACTTCGTCAAACTTAGCATCTGCTTGTGGTACGCATGCGGCATTAGCTGACAAGGCTACGCTACTTCCTAGCCCGGCAACCGCCATAGCTGCGCCGCCTTTTAAAAGCTGGCGTCTGCCTAGACTAACTTGTTCTTTGTCGTTCATCTCTTGGTTCCCTATCTGTATTTTATTTGGCTATCCGAGCTATCTGTGCCCGATTTGATACAGGTAAAGCTGCAGCGACTATGCCAACTGTTCAATTGCGACTTGAATGCTGTTTATTTATGAGCAGGAACATAAAATCACGAAATATCATGGTTGGCAGCCTTGATATTTCGTGGTTATCTTGAGATATCATTAGCAAAAAGTGTGAAAATCTAACAACTAATATTATGTTTAAGTAGTGGCTCAATAATAAGTTGTACATTCACTATTATTAGTTGCTTACTGTTTTAGATTGGTAATTGCCCATTTTTATATGTTTTTATAAATATTTATTTGTGATGCTTATCACTGTTGCCAATGGTTAGTTTTCTCTGCTTGAAATACGGGGTGTTAAATTGAGCCATGTGTGGCTTACCGATTATAAATGAGTCAGCAGCAGTGATATATAAACTTGAAACAACCTTAATGACGAGTGTGGCATATCAGCCTTATTGTTATCTCGCTTATTCCTTTGTTGTTGAGCGAAGAGTATGGCTATCTCCCTTTGGCACTGGGCTTTTTCACTCTTTAGTAGTTAGTCGGTAATTCAATTCTACGTGCTTTAAGTCGTTTGTTGTTGTGCTGCACTATATATTTGTGAACTCTGATTTAGTTTTAAATTAATCGCGATAAATATAAGAAGTTTTGCTATTTAGTATTGCGTCGTAATTTGGATGTGACAGCATCACAGATGCTAAAATTATTTAGACTAATTCACATATTTTTATATATTACCGCTGAACTCACAGAATCAACTATAGTTGTAGAGTAGGTGGCCTTATTAAGCTTTTACCTTGGGCGTTAATAAGCTAGACGAATAGCTTTGGCTATTAATTTAGCCTCTGTTTACATTAATTTATGAACAGGGGCACAGATCCTATATATGCAATGATTTACCATCATGAAACTTCGTGATTAACTCGAGATTTCAATGAAAGAACAATTTTATTATCAAGCGACTCATTGCTTATGTAGTAGTTTATCTCTCGAAGTTGCTCTGCAGCGTTATTATGAGTTTATCAAGCAGCACTTACCGATTGACGGTATTTTCCTCAATATCTATCGGCCTGAGCATGGTGATATTCAATTCCTATCTCATGTTAACGAGCAACAAGCGGTAGCACTTGATAAACAGGTAAAAATCTCTACTGATATGGCTGAGGTTTTGCAGCAAAACGACCGTCCAGTTATTCGGATCATTAATGACATCAAACATGATCAAGTGACTCACTTTGTCGCGCCGCAGGTAATCCCAGAGATCTCATCTGTGATCTTGTTGCGAATGATCAGCAGTAACACTCACCTTGGTGTTGTGGGCTTTTATTCTAAAACCTCCGGACAATTTAAGCCTTTGCATGCGGATCTTATTGAACCCCACAAGGATACATTATCGCTAATTACCGCCTTTACTTTACGTGGTAGAAACCTACTTAAAGCCAATCAAGTGTTGAGTCAGGAAAATGATAACCTCAGACGAGGCGTATTTTCTGCCGATGGTGTTGTTGGCTCTGAAGGTGGTTTAAAGAAAGTGATGGTGCAGGTTGACGCCATTGCAGGGTTGAATACCAGCGTGTTAATGCAGGGAGAAACCGGTTGCGGTAAAGAGGTCATTGCTAACGCTATTCACGCCAAGTCTAACCGTGCAGGTAAGCCATTTATAAAAGTTAACTGCGGCGCAATTCCTGAAACTCTGATTGACTCTGAGTTGTTTGGTTACGAGAAGGGCGCTTTTACTGGCGCTGAAAATCGTAAGGCTGGTTATTTTGAGCAGGCTAATGGTGGCACTATTTTTCTTGATGAAATAGGCGAGTTGCCGCTATCTGCACAAGTGCGCTTATTACGAGTATTACAAAATAGCACTATTACCCGAGTGGGTGGCTTTGAAAGTGTCGATCTCGATATTCGAGTCATTGCGGCCACTCATAGAAACTTGCAGGCCATGGTGCATGAAAAAACCTTCCGTGAAGATCTTTGGTATCGACTCGCGGTTTTTCCTATTGATATTCCATCATTACGCCAACGTCGCAGTGATATTCCGCTGCTGGTACAACACTTCATTGAAACCTTAGCTGCTAAATTCAATTTAGAAAAATTACCTAGGGTGATGCCAGAGCAATTAGCAGTGCTTAATAATTATGCTTGGCCGGGTAACGTACGTGAATTGATAAATGTACTGGAGCGGGCAATTATTCAAAATCCATCGGGGCCGCTTAGCTTTGACTTATTAACTGCGGCAGCTAAAGAAGAAGTGCCGACCCAAAGCGGGCAAACCATTATTGTCGACCCTAGTCATGCCAGCGATAAATTGGTACCACTTGATACTATGATCAGTAAGTACATCAATCATGCGATGCGTATCACTGGCGGTAAGCTTTATGGCCCTGGTGGCGCGGCTGAACTGCTTGATGTGAATCCAAATACCTTGAAGAGCAGAATGAAAAAATTGGGTTTGTGTTAATCAAAATACGTGTCTATAAACCAATAAAAAAACACTTCCGAGGAAGTGTTTTTTATTGCAGGGACTGATGTTACAACGGCCATTAAGAATGATGAGGACTCAATGGCTTTTAGGGGATGAGTTTTTTAATACTCAAACGCGCTGTAAAGGGATGAGCGCGTTTGAGTCATTTAGTGAGTTAGAAGAAATAGCGAATACCGATAGAGTAGCTATTGTCTTGTAGATCTTCATAGCTCTTATCGTCCATTTCACTAAAGTCGATTTTAGCTTCGGCAAACATAACTGTGTCGTTGCTGTAACGATAATGCAGACCTAATACCGCAAACTGACGTGTCCAGTCTCCTTGAATTTCAGTTGTCTTGTCGGTATCTAAATCTTGGTAAGACAACAAGAAGCTAGGTACAAAGCCGTTTTCATATTGATAAGCAATCAAAAATTCACCGCCAGTAGAGTCGTATAGCTCACCACCTACTAATTCATTTTGCTTACTCTTATGAGCGTTGAAACCAACATAGAAACCATCAGCTTCGCGATTTGGCGCATATTGGTAGAACGAGCCGTATTGGGCACCGATACCGATGATTTCATTAGTATCGTCAACTCTTTCACCCGCTAGCTCACCTTTAAAGTCACCACGGTTAATGCCTGCTAAGATCTTAAATTTATCAGTGAAGTGATAAGCAATGTTGGCACCATAGCTAGTGTCGAAATCAACATGTGAACCATCGTTGATTGGCATGCCATCTTTATCATATAGCGCTACATCACCATTTTGTTTTGCTGCGTATTGTAACGCGAAGCTCAGCTTGCCGAATGAGTTACGGTAGATAAAGGCTGAATCTGCACGACCAGCACCAGTAAGGCCACCATCACCAAAGGTGTAAGCACCTACAGAGTAACCTGTGTATACGTTGAGCACGTCGGTCGTGTATGCCACATCGTAGTATGCACCCCATTGCTTACCAAAGGTTAGGCTACCCCATTTGTCATTTGCTAATCCGACGTAGCCTAGACGATTAAATAGGAAGTCTGAGCTTTTTTCAGCGCCTAGCTGGCCGCCAGTGTAATTGAGTGAGTCATCACTCGTGACCATATTGATGCCCCACTCAGTGTGAGCAAAGCTGCGCCAGCCATTTTTCTCTTGGCGGTCAAAGCGGAAGCCCACACGTGAGAAATTATCAACAACGGCGGTGTCGTGGGTGTCATTGATGGCTGCAAAACCTAACCAACCCATCATGTTGATGCTATTAGTTTGGTCATTGTAGATTTCAACTGCTTGCGCAGAGCCCGCCATTAACATGGATGGAATTAGCAAGGCTAACAGTTTCTTATTCATATCATTTTCCCTATTTCTATTTTTACTAAAGCTATGTTGCTTTTGATTTATTTTTAATTAGTCCTAAAAGAGCAGTTAGCATGCCAAGGCGAGAAATAGCGGGATTAGACGGAATAAGTTGGAGCAAGATCTATCAACCACGAAATATCGTTAAAGCTGATCTTTAAATATCGTGTTGAAACTGAAATATCGTTGTTAATGCCAAGTTGTAGATACTGATGATTTTGTTGTGATTACTCGATGGACAAGTAACGGACACTTAGGTTTTAAGCGGACACTTTTAAACATAATCGGACACTTTTAAGTGTTACTAACGGACACTCTTAACTAACCTGATTGTTTTTGATTTAGTTATCTTGTTGGTTTTATTTGTTTATTTTCTCTCTTCTAATTTATGGCACAGTGCTTGTATTAATAGGCCTATCGAAAACGCTTAATGCTGCAGCGGACACTTTAGGGAAAGAAGATGATTCAAGATACCAGCGGACAAGACATTATTAAGCAAGCAAATACCTCAAGTAAGCTCAAGCTGCCAGCTATATTTGGCATAGTGGCGTTACTGGTTTCTGGTCTTGTTTGGTCGAGCATGGATAGCGACTCAATCGCCACATCAATTAAACGTTCTGAACTAAGGTTTGCGACGCTAGAGCGGGGGACTTTGGTTCGAGATATTCCAACTACAGGCAAAATAGTTGCTGCCAATGCCCCAGTTTTGTACAGCCCTGAGCAAGGCTCCGTCACTTTAATTGCTAAGCCAGGTGACACAGTTGCGCAAGGAGATATCGTCGCCAGTATTGAGAGTCACAAGCTCACGAATAATCTTAAGCAGCAGCAAGCATTGCTGGAAGGTATGAGAAGCTCATTAGAGAGAGCGCGTTTAGATGCCCGTCGTCAGCAGCTTAAAGCTCAACAAACCTTAGATATGGCAAAGGTCGATCTCGAAGCTGCAGATCGAGAAAGTCGCCGTGGGGATCAGCTAATTGAGTCTAAATTGATCAGTAAGATTGATTTTGAAAAGAGTAAAGATGATTTACAAAAAGCTAAGTTGCTATTTGCTCATGCAGGCCAAGAAGCGCAGTTGATGAAAGATACCCTGAGCTTTGAGCTTAAAAATACTGCGTTGGAAGTGCAACGTCAGGCGTTGGTTGTTAACGAGCTAGAACGTCAAGTCGCAGCGCTCAATATTAAGGCGCCAGTAGCAGGCATTATTGGTAACTGGCTTACGGAGCAAAAAGCGCGAATTGCGCAGAGCCAGCCGATACTCACTGTGGTTGATTTAAGTGCGTTTGAAGCTGAGCTTGCAGTACCTGAATCTTATGCTGATGAGCTTGGTATTGGCATGGCTGTTGAGTTGAGTTTTGGCTCGGTCATGGTAATGGGAGAGTTGGCCTCAATTTCTCCAGAGGTGCGTAATCGGGAAGTCACTGCAAGAGTGCGCTTTGAACAAAGCGATAGCTTGCAGTTACGCCAAAATCAGCGCCTATCAGCAAGAGTGTTATTAGAGCACCGTCCAAACGTGTTGATGGTAAAACGCGGCGCATTTGTGACCAGTGGCGGTGGTCAACAGGTATATGTGATGCACGATGATATTGCGGAGAAAACCGCTATTCAGTTAGGCGCTCGTAGTATGAGTCACATTGAAGTGATTCAAGGCGGTGAGGTTGGGGATGTTTGGGTGACATCAAGTATCGAACCTTTTAATAAAGCTGAACAGGTATTAGTCCGCTAGTCAGATAAGGAAGCGACCATGATTAATAACAGACTAAACAAGCAACAAATTATCACTGCAGCCGTATTGTTGCTGCTTGTGATAGCGGTGCAAGTTGCAACTGAAAGAACGGGTGATTGGATGTTCATTGGTTTGAATTTGATTGAAATTGGCAGTGAAACATCTGTGAGCCTAGGCAGTGTTTTAGAGGTGTCTTGTGGTGATGTTAAGCAGCTAATTATTAGGGCGATTGAGTTGTTATTAGCCGCGATAAACCAGTAATACAGCGGCTCGAATAAACTGAATTTAAGTAAAGATGACGATTGGACGTAAATTTGGACGAACAGAATTAAGGGAATATAAACCATGTTATCAATGAAAAATATCAGCAAAGTATTTAAAACTGATTTAGTGGAAACCCACGCATTACGAGATTTCAATTTAGCAGTCAATGAGGGGGAGTTTGTTGCTGTCACTGGACCTTCTGGCTCAGGTAAAACCACCTTTTTGAACATTGCAGGCCTGCTTGAAGGCTTCAACCATGGTGATTATTTTCTTGATGGGGTCAATATTTCAAATCTAAGCGATAACAAAAGTGCCGCCATTCGAAATGAAAAGATAGGTTTCATTTTTCAGGGGTTTAATCTTATTTCAGATCTTAACTTAGCGGAAAACGTTGAAGTACCGCTGCGTTATCGAGGCTTTAATGCTAAAGAGCGAAAAGTGCGGGTTGAGCGAGCATTAGAACAAGTTGGTTTGGCGGCGAGAATGAAACACCTTCCGACTCAGTTATCGGGTGGACAACAGCAGCGTGTCGCCATCGCTAGGGCGTTAGCTGGTGAACCTCGTTTCTTACTCGCAGATGAGCCAACGGGTAACTTAGATAGTTTAATGGCACGTCAGGTGATGGAGTTATTAGAGGATATTAATAAAGCTGGCACCACTATTATTATGGTCACCCATGATGCTGATTTAGCTCGCCGCGCCCAGCGAAATATTCAAATCGTTGACGGCCAAGTGTGTGATTTTTCTATGTATCAAGCTGGCGAGAATCGCGGGAAAACACAGTCTATAGCAGATGCTGCATCAGTTGCCTAAGACCAAGCTAAGGAGAGCATATGTTTTTTTACTATTTAGATCTGGCTTGGCGCAGCATTAAAAAAACGCCGTTTTTATCGTTACTTATGGTGTTAGCTATTTCGATTGGGATCGGCATTACCATTACAACCTTAAACGTTTACAAAATGGCGTCAATCAATCCTGCAGGAGAGCGTTCATCGCAGTTATTTGCGCTGCGGTTAATGAGTCAAGATAACGATACTTGGGAGAGGCTCACTCCACAAATTACTTATCAAGATGCCTATAACTTAAGAAAGTCGACGATTCCAGTTAGGCAAACAGCCATGTTCAGAACTGGTCTTGCGGTGCAAACAGAAGATCCTAATTTCTCCCCGATCCTTGAAGGCGTGAGAGTAATAGATAGTGATTTCTTTGGGTTATTTGAAGTGCCCTTTGTTTATGGTGGCCCTTGGGATAAACAAGTCGATAGTGAAGGGGGCTATAAAGTTGTTATTAGTGAAGAGATCAACCAAAAGGCGTTTGGCGGCGTTAACAGTGTAGGTAAAAGCATATTACTTAACCGTAAACCTTATCAAGTCGTTGGAGTCACAGCACAGTGGAACCCAAGCCCGAAATATTACGACGTAAATAATGGTGCCTTTAATGATTCAGAGCAGATATTTGTGCCGTTTTCGTTGGCACCGATTGAAGAGTATGAAAGTTGGGGCAATAACAACAGTTGGCGTCATGAAGACATACGAACTTATAGCGATAAGCTCGCATCGGAAATGCACTGGAATCAATATTGGGTTGAACTCGATACACCGGCTAAACAGCAGGAATATCAAGAGTGGCTATCGCGTTATGTTGAGCAGCAACAGCGTTTAGGTCGCTTTAAACACCCTGAGGCGCATGGCGATATTAGTGACGTTGATAAATGGCTTAAAGAACATAACGTGGTGCCTGAAGACAATAAAGTGTTGGTTGGTTTAAGCGTTTTGTTCTTAGTGGTGTGTTTAGTCAATATGCTGGGACTGCTACTTGCTAAATTTTTAAAACGAGCACCTGAGGTGGGGGTTAGACGCGCCATTGGTGCCAGTCGGCTACAAATTTTCTCGCAGCATATTGTTGAAGTCGGGGTCATCGGCTTTTGTGGAGGAGCACTCGGACTACTCTGGGCTTGGGGCGCGCTGTATGTCTTATCGTCTAAGTTTGATTTAGAACAGTCTTTAGCTCAGCTAGATCAAAGTATGTGGCTTATTGCTCCAATGATAGCGGTTAGCGCAGCGATTATTGCAGGTCTGTATCCAGCGTGGCGGATCTGCAGTACTAACCCAAGCATTTACCTTAAGAGCCAATAAGTTACAGAGTGAGAAAGGAGCTTACTATGTTGCAAATAAGACCCATAATTAGCATGTTGATGCGCAGTAAAAGCGGGCCAATTTTATTATTAGTACAGATTATATTGTCAGTCGCGATTGTGGCTAATGCCAGTTTTATTATCACTGAACGTGTCAGTTTAATGAGCCGTGAATCAGGGATTGCCGAGTCAGAAGTATTTGATCTTGATATTTACAATTTCGACGATGGGATGGATCCAGTCAGTCAAACTAAGCGTGATATTGAGATTATTCGTAATCTTGAGGGGGTTAAAGCCGCAACCGTCAGTAGCATGACACCGCTGAGTGGTGGCGGCTGGGCTTCTAACTTTTCATATGGTACCAGTAAAGAGGATCGTGTTGATGCTGCGAACGCTCCGCTTTATTACGGTGATGAACAAATGATCGCAACACTCGGTTTAAAACTTATTGAAGGCCGTAATTTTTATCCCGATGAAGTGCTAACCGGAGGATCTGAATTAGCCAGTTTGCTGATTGTTTCTAAGGCTTATGCACAAGAAACATTCGGCGATGAATCACCGATTGGTAAAGTGATGTATCGCGGTGAAATAGGTAATCAACCGATGAAAATTATCGGGGTGGTTGAGCGTTTACAAGGTGCTTGGGTCGATAACAATAACCTAGAACGCGGCATGATTATTAATGTTGAACTCGCGGCTGCATTTAATCGAATATTAGTACGCGCCGATGAAGAGGCTATTGTCGGGCTGAAAGAAGCCATTCCTGCTGCACTACATAAAGAAAACCCTAACCGAGTCGTACGCGGCTTTACCACTATCAGTGAACACCGCAATATTGTATATCGTGATCATGAGCTAATGGCGACTGTACTTTCGATGATGGTGGTTTTATTACTGCTTATCACTTCCCTCGGTCTTGCGGGAATGGTGATGTTTAATATTGAGCGTCGCACTAAGCAAATCGGTACTAGACGTGCATTAGGCGCTAAGAAACGAGATATTGTTAGTTTCTTTTTAGTTGAAAATTACCTGATATGTATCACTGGTGGTGTGATTGGTGGATTAATTGCTGTACAACTTGGTCAGCAGCTAATGGCGCTATATAGCTTACCTAAGCTGGAATTGTTCTATCCCATAGCGACAGTTGCTGGTTTACTGGTATTGACTACTTTCGCAGTGATTTTTCCTGCGCAAAAAGCCGCAAAAATATCACCGGCAACAGCCACCCGTAGTGTTTAAGGGACTAGCGAGCAAATTTGCTTTGTCAGGTTGGTGGGTAAAAGTTTAGCCGGTAAGACTATTGCTACTAAGTAAAGCCAATTCAGAGTCGCTCTTTCACTCTGGTTGGCTTTCGGGTAGCTTTATAGCAGGTTATTACAGCTTGGGTTTACGAAAGCTATCTCATGGGCTTTCAGAGGTTTGTAAGTCGTTGAGCTAAAAATACATTAAAGGAATAATAATAAAAAAGTTATGGATACCATCTTAATTGTCGATGACAACCAGGCTGTGTGTGACGCACTATCTTTAATGTTAGAGCTTAATGGCTATCAGACCTTAACCTGCTTATCTCCCGAAGTCGCCCTTGAGCTCGTGCAGTTACACGATGTGGCTTTGGTGGTGCAAGATATGAACTTCACCCAAGACACCACCTCTGGTGAAGAGGGCAAACGACTGTTTTATGCTTTTAGGCAGCAGCAACCGGATCTTCCTATTATTTTGCTAACAGCTTGGACTCAGCTTGAGCTGGCGGTAGAGCTAGTTAAAGAGGGCGCAGCTGACTACATGGGCAAGCCATGGGATGATGCTAAGTTACTAAATAGCATTAGTAATCTTATTTCATTGCATCGATTGTCAAAACAAAATGCCCAATTAAGTCGAGTTGAAACTCAGCGTATGGCGGCAATTAAAGATGCTGATTTATGTGGCATGATTTTCAATAGCGGCGCGATGCAGCGCTGTGTTGATTTAGCATTGCAGATCGCCAAATCAGATGTATCTGTGTTGATCACTGGGCCTAACGGGGCTGGTAAAGATAAGCTTGCCGATATCATTCATGCTAACTCGACGCTAAAAAACAGACCTTTAATTAAAGTGAATATCGGTGCACTGCCAATTGACTTACTCGAAGCTGAATTATTTGGCGCAGAAGCAGGGGCATTTACCGGCGCAACTAAGGCTAGAATTGGCCGTTTTGAGGCCGCCGATGGTGGTACGCTATTTTTAGATGAAATAGGTAATTTACCGCTGTCAGGTCAAGTAAAATTACTCCGAGTATTGCAAACCGGTGAGTTTGAACGTTTAGGTAGCCACCAAACTCGCAGCGTGAATGTGCGAGTGATCAGCGCGACAAATGCTGATCTGGCTGAAGATATTCAGGCTGGAACCTTTCGAGAAGATCTCTTCTATCGTCTTAATGTGATTGAGCTTGCTTTGCCTTCATTAAATGAGCGTAAAGATGATATTTTGCCCCTCGTTGAGCACTTTATTGGTGCTGACTTTACGTTGCCAAAACAAACGCAACAGGCACTGCTATCTCATCCTTGGCCTGGTAATGTCCGCGAGCTTGAAAATGCCTGTAAGCGAGCTGCCATTTTGGCTCAAAGCGCCGAATTGACTAGTACTGATTTTGGCTTAGTGACTGAACAAGCATTAGTGGCGGCTCAGACTCCGATTGAAAGAACTAGTGAGCATCAAGCTTCAAGCCAAAGTCGTACAAGCGTAAATGAGGACAGTGAGTCTGCTGTTGATGAAAAAGCCGAAATAGTGGCGGCATTAGAGCGGCATCAAGGGGTTATCGCTAGGGTCGCAAAGTCATTGGGCTTGAGTCGGCAAGCGCTTTATCGGCGTATGCAAAAATATCAAATTGATAAGTAAACAGGAGCAGCGCTATTAAGGTTTCATTAAGGGCTAAGTTAATTGTGAGTTCTGTGTTGGCCTGTGCTGCAGGCCTGATATTGGCATTTACTTGTTTGGTATGGCTTGCATCTGCACAGGTACAACAAATGCTTGCTAATGACGCTTGGCTGTTTGCTAGCTTATTTGTTTTGGCGTTATTGCTGACGGCATGCCTAAGCTATATTGCCAGCCGTGGCTTAGCTAGCAGCCTGATGGCGTTGGAAGTAGGTTTACTTAACTTTAAAGATAATGATTTTAGTGTCAGCCTGCCTGTTACTGGTGATAAACAGTTGCATGCTTTAGCAAGTTTATTTAATGACTCAGCGGAAAGCCTACGTAAAGAGCGCCAGTATATTTATCAGCGAGAGTTATTACTCGATAAGGTGATCCAGAGTTCGCCTAATGTGATGTTATTACTCGATGATAGCCAACGGATTATTTACGCAAATGATGCCGCGCGACACTTATTTCATGACGGACTCAGAATTGAAGGCATGAGTTTAGCTCAGTTGCTCGATGAAGCCTCGCCAGAGCTTGCAAATGCAGTCAATAATCCCAAAGATGGTTTGTTTTCGTTGACCGAGAGTTCAGATGACGAAGGGCAAACTTGGCATCTTTCTCGCGGCCAATTTTTGTTAAATGGCCAGTTTCATCATCTTATATTGCTTAAACAGATGACGAGGGAGCTCAATCGTCAAGAGGTGGCAGTATGGAAAAAGGTCATTCGGATTATAAGTCATGAGCTCAATAACTCAGTGGCACCAATTGCCTCTATGGTAAATTCTGGACGCATGATCACCAAAGAGTTAGATGATCCCAAGCTCAAGCTTATTTTCGATACAATCGAAGATAGGACAAGTCACTTGAGTCAGTTTATTTTTAATTATGCTCGCTTTGCTAAATTGCCTCTGCCAACGAAGTCTAAAGTGGATTGGCACAGCTTAATTGCGCAATTAAAACAACATTACCAATTTAAGTTATTGGGGGATTTACCAGAAACTCATGCCAGTTTTGATCTGATCCAGATGGAGCAGGTATTACTCAACTTGCTTAAAAATGCGCATGAATCTGGTTCTGATTTAAGTGAAGTCAGTTTAGAAGTTAAAGACTCAGTATTTTCGGAACAAACTCAAGGTATATGTATTGAGATTAATGACGCTGGTTCTGGGATGTCAGCAGATGTTTTACGCCAAGCTCTATTACCTTTTTATTCCACTAAACAGTCGGGAACCGGCTTAGGCTTGCCGTTATGCCGAGAGATCATCGAAGCGCACGACGGTAGAATCAGTTTACATAACCGTGAAAATAAAGGCTTGTGTGTTAGTGTATGGTTACCGCAGTCAGCAACCGATTAAAAAGCCAGCATGAGTGCTGGCTTTAGTGTCTTCGCTGTTGTTTAACTAAACAGAGTGTTTTTAAGTTCTGATGCAGGGACCTTAAAAGGCTCAATTAACCTTGGAGGTCTAAGTACCAATGCGCCTTGGCAATTTTTGCAGCTAAAGTGCAGTTTTTCACTGCAGCTTTTGCAATAGGTACATTCGAATGAGCAGATATAGGCGACAGATTTACGCGCCAGTTTAGTTTTACATTGCTCGCATTCGGTTTTCATTCTTAACATATTCACTCCTTTGAATATCACAGCTACAAGGCAATAGCGACTACAAGGCTCATCCATGAGTTTGCTATTGCTAAACTAGGCTTTCATTGCATTCCAAAACATCGAAAAGCTTGCCTGTTTATGTGCTTCATCTTGCCACATATCTGGGTGGTCAAGAAAATATCGAGTGGCTGCCAAGTACTGACCATGACAACTCTCTTGCATCAAGGATAGTGGATAATCTGCAAGTTCGCCCGTTTTTTGCCCCTGTAAAATCAATTCCCCCATAAAACTGAGAATATCGTTCATGGCTTGTTGACGAATCGCAGTGGGGATTGAAGGAGACATAGAGTACTGCTGGAAAAATTCTTGTTTGAGTGGGTTGGCTATTGCCCAATCTATCGCGACTTGCCATAAATGCTTAGTGTCAGCTTTTAAGTCGCCCTGTTGACTGAGCTGCGCTTTTATTGCATCGGCAAATTCCTGTTTGATTGTGAGAAACAGCTGTTTCATTAATTCATCTTTTGACGAAAAGTGATGGAATAGCGTGCCAGTTGCCACCCCTGCTTGTTTGGCAATAGAGGCGGTTGAGGTTGCATGAAACCCCTGGCTAACAAAGAGTGTTAGCGCTGTGTTTAACAGCGCTTGCTTTTTATCGAGACGACTCATTTCAATATCGTGTCCGGTTTAGGTTAGTTTACTAGCGTAAGAAGAACTTCATTAATATACGTTGAATAAAGCTACCGTACGGTGGGTGTACCAATTTGCCAGTATTGAGGTACTTTCCACGGCTGAGCACGGTTTTGGCATGGCTTAGGGTTAAAAAGCCCTCTTTACCGTGATAGTGCCCCATTCCCGATGGACCTATACCACCGAACGGTGCGTCATCAGCTGCTACATGGAATACAGTTTCATTAATGCACACTCCGCCAGAGTGAGTATGAGTTAGCACTTGTTGTTGTATCTTGCTATCAAAGCTCATTAAGTAGAGAGCGAGTGGGCGAGGGCGCTGATTAACGTAGGCGATAGCTTCATTGATGTCATCGTAAGGGATCACTGGTAACAAGGGGCCAAAAATCTCATCCTGTAGCAGTAACATATCATCAGAGGTTTGCTCAATGAGTTGTGTTGGCACCTTGCGCTTAACGCTATTAATTGCTTCGCCATTGGCGCTAGTGATTTGCGCACCTTTGCTTTTGGCATCCTCTAGCACTTGCATTATACGATCAAATTGGCGCTGATTAATCACGCTGCCATAATCTGGGTTGTCACTAACCTTACTACCGTACATACGAGTGAACTTGGCTTTATAAGCCTGAATAAAATTATCGAGTTTTGCACGAGGAACGAGAACATAATCAGGGGCGACACAGATCTGTCCTGCGTTAAGGCATTTACCGTAAATCATGCGTTCAACAGCAATATCCATCGCGATATCATCGGCAATAATGACAGGGGATTTACCACCTAGCTCGAGTGTCACTGGAGTTAGGTTGTCAGCTGCTGCGCGCATAACATGGCGACCAACTGTAGTCGACCCAGTGAACAGTAGGTGATCAAAGGGTAATGCTGAAAACTCTGCCGCAACTTCAGCTTCACCTTCAATACAGACAACGTGGGTGTCATCAAAAATGCTACTAAGCATGGTTTTAATAACCTGATTGGTCTCAGGTGTGAACTCAGACAGTTTAATCATCGCGCGGTTACCGGCTGCAAGCGCAGTGATAAGTGGCCCTACAGATAGCATGATTGGGAAGTTCCATGGCACGATAATACCCACCACACCTAGTGGTTGGTAATGTACTTTAACTTTAGCTGGTGCGAGCAATAGACCTGCATGGCGTGAGCTCGGTTTCATCCATTTTTTTAAGTGTTTTAGGCTGTAATTAATATTGTTAATGCAAGGCATGATATCTGAGATCATGCTGTCATCGACTGAACGATTGCCGTAGTCACGGTTTAATGCTTCAACGAGTTGCTGTTGATACGTTAATAGTGCGGCCTTTAAGCTTTGCAAATGCTCTACTCTAGCATCGTATTTAGCGGCGGGTTCATTAAGGTAACTGCTGCGCATTTTTAACAACACTTGCGTGAGGGGTTGTGCCGTTTGATTGTCGATATGCATATTCATTAAGTGAGCTCCACTGATGCTTGGTTATTGACCGACTGATTAGTCAGTTTTCACTATAATGAAGTTTTTATTAAAGCGCAAATACCCATAAAAGATGTGACCAAGATCAAATTCAATAATCGCCAGCACTCTAAAATTAGAGTAGGTACTTAGTTAACTAAGGATTAAAAATGAGCAGCAATGTACATGGAATATCTGTTGGAATTGAGCGCAGTGGGAATGAGTTTTATATGACGTTTGTTGCCGTTGGTAAGCTTACCCATGAAGATTATCAATACATGGTACCTATGCTTGAAGCGGCAATAGCTGGCGTGGATAAACCAGAGATAAATGTCCTAGCAGATATTTCAGAGCTAGATGGCTGGGAGTTACGTGCAGCGTGGGACGATTTAAAAATTGGCATTGAGCACGGTAAAGCATTTAAAAAAATAGCCATAGTGGGTGAAGGTAAGTTACAGGAGTGGATGGCAAAAATTGCTGACTGGTTTACGCCCTATGACGCTAAGTTTTTTGATAATAAAAAACAGGCGCGCGACTGGCTTAATGACTAATCTTAGAGATTGAGCAGGCTTGCTTTACACTAATTGGTATTAGCGCCATTTTCAGCTTCAATTCATGCTGGCACAAGTTTGTGGTTTTATCTTAGTAGTAGGTTAATGTTTGGAGGAGTTAGCTATGCGTACACGTCAAATTTTATGCCCAACAGACTTTTCTGAAACTGCTTCACATGCGCTTAGGTACGCAATTGAAATGGCAAACTTTTATCATGTAGGCCTAAGAATTGTACATGTGATTGAGCAGCCAATAGGGGTTGATAACTACCAGATGTTGGTGGTGACACCTGAAGAGCTCGCGCAGAGCATGGAGGACAGTGCAGCAGAGAATATGCGTGCGTTACTGGCTGAATTAAAGAGTGAATTGTCAGTTGAATCGGTTATTCGTCATGGTAGTGCCACAGAGCAGATCCTTAAAGAGGCTGAAGTGTCTGAAGCGGGGATGATTGTTATTGCTAGCCATGGCCGCACAGGACTTGCCCATTTTTTACATACAAATGTGGCGGAGAGTGTTGCAAATCGTGCTGAATGTCCGGTTTTAGTCGTGAAATAAAGCGCAATATAGTTACGCGTTTTAATGAAATGATTTTATTGGGTTAGTAGTTGCTGGTTAATATTTAGCAACCAAGCTAAAACGGGCTTGGTTGAGGAGAGTTTATGCGTACCCGACAAATTTTGTGTCCAACCGACTTTTCTGAAACAGCGTCCCACGCAATGAGTTATGCCATCGAGATGGCCAACCTATATGGCGTGGGGGTAAGACTTGTGCATGTGATGAGTGAGCCATTGAGCGAGTACCATTATGGTATCGCAATGGAATCTGCTCAGCAGTTAGATCGTCAAATTGAAGCTGCAGCAGAAGGTAACCTAGAAAAACTAAAGTCACAGATGCTACAAGAGTTAAACCAAGGTTTAACAGTGCAAACTGTGGTGCGTAAAGGCGATACTTTAGATCAACTTTTGGCTGAATCAAAAGTGGGTGAGATTGGTATGATTGTTATCGCCAGTCACGGCCATCAAGGTATTTCTCACTTACTCAATCCAAATATTGCCGAAGGCCTAGCCAATAAAGCTAAGTGCCCAGTATTGGTAGTGAAATAGCCAAACCTTATGACATAAAGCCAGCTAACTCTTATCGACATAGCTGGCTTTTTATTGGTATTAGAAGCTTGAGTCTGGCTGCTGTAAAAATGCAATTTCTTCAGCTGTCGACTCACGACCTAAAATTTGATTGCGGTGCGGGTAGCGACCAAACTGGTCGATAATGGCTTTGTGCTTTATTTCAAACTGTAAATTCCCTTGTGCCGCTTCGCGGTTAAATAGCCTGACTGCCACTTCATGAATTGCTTTTGACTCGCTATGCATATAAGGCATAAACAAAAACGGAACTTGTTTCGCTTTAAGCTCTGAGTCGGCGTTGACCGCTACAGCTTCTTGGGCCAAGACCAGCGCAATAGCATCGGCTGCAAATGCTTGTGGGGTATCGCGGTGAATATTGCGGCTAAATTGGTCAAGTACAATAATTTCAGCCAGACGTCCCTTAGGGCTGGCGCGCCAATGGTATAATTCACCTTGTATTGCTTGTTCAAGTAATTTGCCAAATCGCTCAGCAATAAGCTGATCAAACTCAGGATCTTTAATCCACCACTGTTTAGGTTCAATTTCTTCAAACCAAAAATGAATAATCATATCTGGGGTGAAAGCTTGCTCTAGTGAGGTTGTTGTGTTCATAGCTATATCCAGTTTCGGTGATCGTTATGAATAAGCGCAAGGGAGCGTTCTGCAATGTCTCGCGCCGCATTGACTGAAATATAAGGCAGTTTAACTGTACCACTCGCAAGGCCAATTTCAAGGTTTGCTAAACCGCTACGTTGTTGGTTAGGAGATTGGCTAATAGCAACATGCTGCACCTTAGTTAATGCGATGAGCTGCCAACTGTGACCGAGAAGGCCTGAATGGAACCATAGATCATCCCCTTCAATGACATAGCCATACTGGCGATACTTAAGGTAAATCCCCAAGCTGAATAGCCCGGCTGCTAACCACATAATATCGGTAATAACATTGAGACCTAAAAAATAGCTGTTCACCGCTGGGACGATAAAAGGCAGTAAGCCGCGGCGCCAAAACCAACCCATGTGGATGCGTTGATAATCAGTGGGTAACACAGTTGCGCTGGCTTCAATGCCTTTTAGCTCAGGTAGCAGGCTACTAATTTCTGTTCGCGTCATACTCGGGATCAACATATTGGTATTGCCCCGATTTTCAACTTCATGGCCTTTGACTTGCTTAAAGTACAAGGTCCACAGCTTGAGTAAACGACCAACAAGGGGTTGATAAAACTTAATGACTTGAATTCGTTTAATCGCAAGAGCGTCATTTTGCTTGGCAATAATTCCCCCTGTACGATGCAAGGTATTACCACTACGACTCAGCTTATAAGGGAAGTACTTCAACACTGCAGATACAATCGATAAAATTGAAAATAGCAGGTAAAACAAGATTAAGGCTAACGAGGCAAATACTAGCTGTAGCAAAATACTCACAGCAATATTGTTATCGTACCAAGTCAAAAAGGCTTGTACTAATTGCAGGCTTTCAACGGACTCCCAATCTAGCTGGCCAAAAATAGGGCCTAAAATCACAGCCAACCAAATGGCATTATTTTGGTAAAGGCCAAATAATACCAACTCGCTGATATTCTTGCGGCTGAGGGTGTGAACCTGTTTAGAATGACTGTCACTCACATCTTGATTGTTAATGCCGTCTGTTTGGGTGAACAGTGCATCATGTTCGGCCATTAACTGTTTTTTTAGACTCAGCGCATCTTTATAGGTTAATGCTGATAACTCTGCTTCATTTTCTTTAGACCCTGCTGTTTCGACGATTAACCGATAAAGCCCCATAGGGCGAAAATACAATGGCTGCTCTAAACGCACGTTTTGGATTTTGGTAAATGGCAGTTCGTCGGCTTTTTTAAAGATAATTCCGTGGCGAATAATGAGTTTGTCGCTGGCAATTTTGAAACGAAACTTGAGCCAATTAAGCACACTAAATAGCAAGATAACGCCAATGACTGCAACAATAGCAACAATCACCCAAGGGCTATTAAAACCTTGCTTCCAGCCGGTATATACCACCGGAATAATCGCGTAGCCACTGCTGAGTAACTGTTTGGCTGTAAGTAAAGTAAAGCTAATAATTGACCACGGGGAAAGCGGTGACCATTGGGAGAATTTAGCTGTCGTCATGACGATTCTCCTTCATTGGTGTTTGAGTCAAGGCTGTTATTTGTTGCTCAGGTGTAGAGTCTGTCGCTTCGGGGGCGGCTGTAGGGTTCGCTTTTGCAGCTTGGTTTAGCAGATGTTGGCGCAGATTTTCAGCAGTTTGCTGTTCAATTCCTGGTAATTCGATTTCGGCGCTACCGCTACCGGCACTAAAACATTTTAGCGTCGCTAAGTTGAAGTGGCGCTCGAGTGGGCCATGGCTGAGGCTAACGTGTTGTAATCTTGAATAAGGCAAAGAGGTGCGCTTTACCCACCAAAAACCTTGCTGCATGATCAACTCATGCTCACAAACGGCATAAGCCAGTGATTTAGCATGCAGATAGCGCACATAGCTCACCACACTAATAATTAATAGCGCAGCTAGGCTGACACCGAGCACTTTTGCTGGATAGAAATCACCGGGAAGAATAATCACTAATGAAGCGACAACCAATAATAAACAGCTAAATATCAGGCTCTCGGTATTCACTTGGGTGTAGTGGTTTGCGTGCACGGGTTCGAGTGGAACTTGATCGAAGCCTTGCCACTCTTGATGGTTTATCGGTTGATGATTAGCGAGAGTTGGCTCTGGTTGCGATTCAGTTTGGGGCGGATGCTCAAGGTTATTTTTTGCCTCAGAGCTCTTTACTAGCTCAGGGCTGCTTACTGGCTCAGGGCTGTTTACTGGCTCAGAGCTGAACTCTGGCGCCGCTTGACTTTGCTTTGGATTCACTTGCTGTTGAGCCTCTTGCTCTAGTTTACTGTGAGTAAACTTAATGTCCCTGTTTTCGCTCATGTGTCACCGCAGTTAGTTATGGTTTCTTTAGAATTTACTATATCAGCATGGCAGAGGTTACCGCTATAGCGAGACATATTTGGCAACATATTGTGTTGTAATACTTGAATTGTCGCTTGTTATTTATGTTCAATCGCGTAGCTTATGGGGAACTCTTTTAATAACAATAACTAATACTAAAAAGATATGAATGTTAACTTTAACGGCTCTAAACAACAGAAAGCTTTTTTACGTAAGATATATATAGCCTATCTAATTGATAATGACAGGCATAACTTGCTGTCACTGCACAAGCTTACCAATATGCCGCGACGAACTTTACAAGATGCCATTGCAGTATTGAGCGATCTCGCTATTGAATGCGAGTTTGTGCAAGACGGTGAGCGTAATAATGCCGGTTACTATCAAATTAACCACTGGGGGGCGATTAATCGTGATTGGGTTGAGGCTCATTTGCAGCAAATAATTGCTGAGTTAACCTAATTGTTAGCGAACTGCTTTTTAGCTTATATTTCCAAGCCAATCCTCCCGCCATGCTAGTTGCGGTTCTATGTTGGGGAGCTTTGTTATTATTGCTTCCCCGCTAGTGCATTTAACACAAAATTAAGCCTTGCTTATTAAACTGCGCGGTCTTTAAAATCTTGCGGTTTTATCTGTGTTGTTTAATTTTAATATTTATAGGAGCACGGCGTGCTTGCGAATGTTTCAGGCTTACAGTCAAAACTAAAAAAAATTGACAATAGTAAGTTTTTTCAAGGCTTTATTATTTTCGTTATTGTGGTGTCAGCACTATCGATTGGCGCGCATACCTACCATTTACCCGGTTGGATGGAACAAAGCTTAGCGTTGTTAGATATCGGCATTACGGTATTTTTTGCCATTGAAATTGTGATCCGTTTCTTAGCCAGTGATGGTCCTAAGCGCTTTTTCAGCAATGGCTGGAATATATTCGACACCATTATTGTCATTGGCAGTCTCATTCCTGCTGGCGGCTCAGCAATCTTGCTAGCGCGTTTACTGCGTATTTTTAGAGTGCTGCGTCTAGTGTCTATGATCCCAGAGCTTCGAATGTTGGTGAATGCGCTGTTAAAAGCGATCCCACGCATGGGTTATATAGCGTTATTGATGTTTGTGATTTTCTATATTTATGGCGCGATTGGCAGCATGTTCTTTGCCGATGTGAACGACTTTCTCTGGGGAGATGTCTCGGTTGCCATGTTAACGCTATTTCGCATCTCTACATTTGAGTCATGGACCTCAATTATGTATGAAACCATGGCGGTGTATCCTTTGAGCTGGATCTACTATCTCAGCTTTATCTTTTTAACCGCATTTGTATTTTTAAATATGATGGTGGGAGCTGTACTTGATGTGATGACTCAAGAAACCGCTACGATGCGCGGAGAAGAAGTTGTTGAAAGTGAACAGGATAAACCAGCGAGTGCAGCCGATGTTGCTGAGCTAAAGCTGCAAATTGATGAGCTAAAGCGTTTACTTGTTAGTAAGGCAAGCTAGTTACGGGTTCTGCTTCGTTATTCATATCTTTTCATATTGTTGGTTTTTTAATTCATATTTACTCTCAAGTTTGTTAATAACTTGAGAGTAAGCTTTACCCAATTTAGATAAAAGATTAGATGAAACTTAGATTGAAAGCTTAGGTGTTAAGCTAAATTAGTATAAGCTAAACATCGTTTTGGTTTAGATTGATTCAACACTTAAGTTAGCTATTTAGTTTAATAACTTAGATCGAAAATATTGGGATGATGATTATGAAGTTTACACATGCAATTATGCTAGGCAGCTTAGCAATGGCAAGTATGGGATCAGCTTTCGCAGCTGACGACAATGAGCTGTTGGGTGGTCAAATTAGTGGTAATGTAAAATTTGCAACTGATTATGTTTTCCGTGGTGAATCTGAAACTATGGATGGCGACGTACCTGTGGTACAAGGTACATTAGGCTGGGCAAATGATGACGGTTGGTACACTGGTGTATTTGCATCAAACATTAAATTTGCAGATCCAAACCTTGAAATTGTTACTGCTCCTTACATAGGTAAAGCGGGTGCTTTTGGTGACAGCGGCTTTACTTACGATGTCATGGTTTTTTCATATCTTTATCCTGGTGCTTCTTACTCAAATTACACAGAATTATGGGTGCGTGTCGCTAAGCAGTTTGGCCAAGCAAACATTCAGTTAGAAGTGACACCTACATTAGATGATTGGTTTGGTGTTGATGGTTGGCAAGGTGTTAACTATGCGATTCACCCAAGCTATGATTTCAATAACGGCGTGAAACTATCTGGCTCATTTGGCTATCAAGATCTTGATGGTGAGGGCGCTGAAGGTTGGACACACTGGAACTTAGGCGTTGAAGCTAACTACGTTGGACTAACATTCGATCTACGTTACCACGGCAGTTCAGTTGACGAGTCTCACTTAGTATACGGTACTCAAACCGAGATCTTCGATGACCGTGTTGTATTCGGCGTCAGCAAGAGTTTCTAACTGCTAGCAATCAAGCGTTGTTGAAAGCCAACTTTTTAGTTGGCTTTTTTGTGCCTAGTCGCTTTATATCAATTAGTATAAAAGGTTGATTCGCTCAGAGCCGCTAAGTTCTCGCTGAGCGACCAAATCTTTATACTAATTGGTATTAATATATCCCTTTGACTTTACGGTGATTTATTACTTGCACGCCTAACTGCTCGCTTTACGTGCTAACTTGTGTATATTATGTGCCGCGTAAATGCAGACACTTTTATAGATAAAGGCGCCTTAAGGTTGGAGTGATATATGGCATACCGGGTACTGGTTGTCGATGACGAAGCAGTTATCAGAGCTAGGTTAAAAGGTTATTTTGAGAAAGAGGGCTATGAAGTTCTTGAAGCTCAAGATGGCGACCAGATGTGGCATGAGTTTAATCGTCAGCACATAGATTTGGTGATGCTTGATATCAATTTGCCGGGCGTTGATGGCCTCAGTCTTGCTCGTGAATTACGCAGTAAAAGTCATGTTGGGATCATCTTGGTGACAGGGCGAGATGAAACCATAGATAAAATTGTTGGTCTTGAGATGGGCGCCGATGACTATGTGACTAAGCCTTTCGAGCTTAGAGAGTTATTAGTCAGAGTGAAGAATTTACTTTGGCGTATGTCATTAGTGAAAAAAGCGGTAGCCGATAGTGCAGAGCAAGAAGATCCCAATGACAACATTATTGCGTTTAATGACTATGTATTAGAGCTTAATAGTCGCCAGTTGAGCCGCAATGGTGAACAGATCAAGCTAACCAAAGCCGAGTTTGAGCTGTTAACTGCATTTTCATTACACCCGCAACAGGTGCTGTCCCGTGAACGCTTGATGATGCAAACCAGTCACCGCAATCAAGATGTAAATGATCGCACAATTGATGTGATTATCCGCCGATTGCGTAACAAGTTATCCAGTGACTTATTCGTTACCGTCCACGGTGAAGGCTACCTGTTTGCCGCTAAGGTTAAAGACTAAGGCTTACTCGCTAGGATCAGCTTGGTCGGTATTTACCCGGTAAATCGGGTAATAGTCTGCTGGAGGCAAACTGGTTTCAAGCACATTGCTGTTAATGTGCTTGGGATAAAGACTTTGAATCTTGGGGGCTATATCGCCAAAAGCCTTAGCGCCTTGCAGTTCTCTTACCGTGATATCAACAGCAAGCTTACCTTGCAATACCACTTGGTCATCGTTACTGAACTCTACCTTACCGCGATAAATTCCTCTTAAAACGGCAGGAGAGAGATAGCTGCTGACGAGCTTCACTCTATCTGTGAGTTGGTACTGCCTCAGAATACTGACACCAGCCTCAACCGCGACAGCACTGCCAAGAATATAGTCAGGTGTTTGCTTATCTAATAACGCTTCTAACTCATCTCTATATAAGTTGCGATTATTGTCTGCATGATGAATGGCACTGATAGTCGCCGGGCTATCTTTTAACGTATCAATAAGCCCTTGCTCAACAGAGTCGCTACCACCAAGCTTATCGGGGCCTGTTAACAATGCGATTTTTATTGGCTTGTTAGATTGTTGCAAAATATGCTTGGCTGCATTGACACCCATTTGATACCAATTGACGCCAATGCGCGTGTTGACTTTTTCATGGCTAAGGCGGTTAACCAGTGCGACAACAGGTTTGGTTATTGGTTGACCATAATCTCTGAGGAGGTTAGGACTAACACTGCCGATAATGATGGCATCATAGTCTTGTTTTATACAGTTATCGAGCTGGCTAAGCTGCTTATCTAAGCCGTAGTAACTGCCGGCTTCAAATAATGCTAACTCTATATTGAGCGCTTTAGCTTGCTCAACTAGACCGTAATTGATGCCGGTCCAGTAGGTGTCTTTCAAATGTGGAACCAGTACACATAGCCGCCAAGCTTGGTTAGCGGTATGTAACGGCTGAAGCGATATAGCTTTGCTTTGCTGGATAGTGCGAGCAAAAGGCTCACGCTGTTCTAGCGACCAAGCTGTATTATCTGCAGCATTCATCAGCGGGCTTACAATTAGTAAGCCTAAAAATAACAAGCGCTGTTGCAGAAGCTTTATCATGCAGAGAACTCCTATGCTTCATCATAGAGCTTAATTGAAACGTCTAGCTCTGTTGAATTGATTAATTCTTTAATGCAATTGGTATAGTATTGTATCAGTTTAATAGATAGCAGTGAGCGTATTGTTTTTGCCTAATTCCCCGTTGCCGAAATTGTCTTTATCACGCAAAAGCTTAATTGGCCGACTGATGTTGGCGTTTGGCTTGTTGGGCTCTTTATTATTGCTATTGGTGACCTTAGGGAGCATTAGCTTACGTGGTCTGCAAGAAGCTGATAAGTATTTATATAATCGTGCGTTACCAGCATCAGAAGCGGCTAGTCAGTTAGCGCTATCGAGCAGTGCATTAGCGGAAAATGCTAAGCAACTTGGGCTGACAGAAGATGAGTCGCAACGTCAGCTTATTGGGCGCAAGTTATCTATAGAAAGCGCTACCATGCTGGGTGAGATTAAAATTCTTAAGCAGTTAGAAGTTAACTTTGACTTCAGTCTTGAGCAAAGCGCATCTGAAATTATTGTTGATGTTTCCAAGTTAGGTGAGCAAGTTGGCCGCCGTATTGCTGTCAGTCGAGATCTGCAGCAGCGAGGTCAAGCATTAGTTGATGCCGCGAACAAAAGTACTAAATTATTGCTCGCGGAGTTAGCTATTGTTGACTCTGGCATTTTATCGAAATTGAGTTTGGCATACCCAGATGCGGTTGGGGCAGAGAAAACAGCGCAATTGCTAGATACATTAATAGAGCGCGATTTAGATACTCAAGAGCGGCTTAATCGAGCATTAAAGATAGTCCACAACATTGCTTTGATAGGGCAGATGTTTCAGTCACCAGAGCTTGAATCTGGGATATATTCACTACTCGGTGATATAGGCAGCAGTTCGACTCAAGTTATTTACGATATCCCGTCAAATTCAGTTGCGAGTCAAGTGGCTAAAGACTCAGGATTTATCCAACAAGATAAGTTTGCAAGGGCTGTGGGTGATGTCGAGGTTCGTTACTTATCTTCGCTAACCAGTCTAACTAAAATAATCGGCGATCCTAATCGAGCTAATGCGCTTTCACAGCAATTTAGCGTGTTGCAAAAGTTACCGGAGAGCGTAGCGCTACAGCAAGAGTATACTCAGTATAATCGAGCGCAGGAACTACAGTTGCAGCAGATCACCGATAAGCTCGATGAGTTGAATGACATAGTGTCAACGGCAATGCAGTTTCAGCGCCTTGAAGCTGAAAACGCCAGACATGAGTATTTAAAGCAGTTGAGCTGGTCTAAAGCAGGGCTTTGGGTCACTGGTTTGCTGATGTTTTTGGTGATCTTTGTGGTGGTTTATAAAGTGATTTATAAAGGCATCGCGCTAAAGCTTGATGCCGCCACTAAGGCGCTTGCACAACTAAGTTTAGGTAATACTGCAGTCACCATTGATACCCAAGGTGATGATGAGTTGGCAGCTATGGCAAGCGCTATTAAAGCTTTCAAACAAAAAACGGACCATAACCAAAAGCTTCAAGCGGAGCTGCGTGATACTGCTGCTGAGCTATTTGAGCATAAGCAAGCGCTTGAGGTTAAAGTTGAAGAGCGAACTCAGGAACTTGCAGAAGCCAATATTCAGCTAGACAAAGAGTCTAAAGGCCATGAATTAGCTCGTGAAATGGCAGAGCAAGCTAACCAAGCTAAATCGCTATTCTTAGCAACCATGAGCCATGAGATCCGCACGCCGTTAAATGGCTTATTGGGGACATTAACCTTACTTGGCCACTCCAATTTACCTCCAGCCCAGCAGCAGATGCTTGCCTTATCCCAGTACAGCGGAACGCTACTGCAAACGGTATTGAACGATATCCTCGATTTTTCGCGACTTGAGCAGCGAAAACTTGCCAATGAACCAAGAGCAGTGGATATCAATGAACTGTTAGATCAAGTTGTGGCGATTATGCTTGCAGGGGCTGGTCTTGCGGGGCTTACTCTTAGATCAAGCCATGAAAACTTACCTAAGTGGGTATATATTGATGGCCCTAAATTACGCCAAGTACTGCTTAATCTGTTAGGTAATGCGATTAAGTTTACTCCTCAAGGTAGGGTTGAACTCATTGTGGAGGCACAGGGAAAGCAGCTGTTATTTAGGGTACAAGATACCGGTGTGGGGATTGATGCCGCGGCAATGAAAAAGCTGTTTAAAGCTTATAGTAATGAATCGAGCAAAGGCCGAGATCGTGGTACCGGTTTGGGACTGGCGATTAGTAAGCAGCTGGTTGAGCTAATGAACAGTGATGTGAGTAACTACTGCAATAGTCAGGTATTAGCGTCAGACGTTATGCTCAGCGATGTTGGCGTATGGGTCGAGAGTGAGGTAGGTAAGGGCAGCTGTTTTGGCTTTAGTTTACCGCTGGTGATTTGTGACTGCCCTGATATTGAGCAACAAACTCACACCAAGGTAGCGGCAGCCAAACATGTTCTCGTGATTGAAGATAACAAAATCAATGCCATGGTTGCTCAAGGCTTTTTGGCTCACTTAGGCCACAGCTCGGAACTGGCGAAAAGCTGTGAAGCGGCGCGGTTACTTTATACGGTAGAAAAAGCGCAGCAGTTTGATGCGGTGATGCTTGATATTCAATTGGGTGATGGTTCAGGAGTTGAGTTGCTCGAGGAACTACAACAAGTGAATCAACAAGCGGGGCATCAATTAGAGATTGCCGCCTTTACTGCACAGTTACAGGCTGATGATATGCAGCATTATCAAGCTAAAGGTTTTAACTTAGTATTGATGAAACCCCTTGATATGCAAGCCCTATCTAACTGGTTAGGGAATGCAGAGCCTTTAGCTAGTAAAGAACCTTTAGCTAGTAAAGAACCTTTAGCCAGTAAAGAACCTTTAGCCAGTAAAGAACCTTTAGCCAGTAAAGAGCCTTCTGGTATAGACGCCGATCCAGCTATACCAGCTCCACAAGTATCAAGCGTGGTTCAAGAATCACCAACACTATTAGATATTGGCCAACTTGAACAAGATTTGAATTACCTCGGCTTAGAGACAGTAAAAGAGCTCGCAGCTATTTTTGAACAAAGCAGTGAGGTGCACTTTACAGGGCTGATGCAGGCAGATGCTGATGTGAAGCATATTTTGCATGCACTAAAAGGCAGTTGCGCTAATATTGGCCTGCATGCCTTGTCATTAAAATGCAAACAGCTTGAATTAAAGGGCTTAACTCAAAGCGAATATCAAACGCAAGAGCAGCAAGCATTAAGCGCACTAAGAAAAGACTCAATTGCGGCGTTACAATTGTGGATTAGCCAGCAAGATTAGCCGCTTTAAAGCGAAACAAACTTTTAAAGCGGCCGATTTGCGTATTTATTTGAACTCAGTTAGCTAGCAACCTGTATCGATATCGGTGATTGTGGGTGTACCAGCAGTTTGCCAATGGTAGTTAAAATAGCAGTTAGTTGCTTTAACTTGGCTTGCTGTCGGCTGAGCAATATCTAAGATACTTTTAGGCGCTGCAGCAACTGCGTAGCTGCCGTTTTCTACATAAATGCGGTAGCGCCAATCATTGACATCCAGTCCAGCTGCTTTAAATATTTCTGGCGGTGTCGCATAGCCTGCATTAAATCCTGTTCCGGTTGCCGTTGCAGCCCATGGCTGATGATTACTGCCAGTGATCTCCGAGAAAGTCACCACATCGGTTAGGTTGTTTCCAGAAGTAAGTGTTTTAGATTTAAAAAGTGATACTGAAGATTTTATCGAGCCTACAGCGCTTTTGATTGCAGCGCGGTTAGCATCTGACTTTAAGTTAATAAATTTGGGGGCTGCGATGACAGCCAAAACCCCTAATACAATGATGACTACAACAAGCTCTATTAGAGTAAAGCCTGCATTTTTTGTAGATTTTGAATTATGTTGAATGTTCATAGGAGCTGACCTAAGTGTTATCGGGGAGGGGAAACTGTTGTATAAACGCGATATTGGTTATCGCTCTAAAACAAAAAATGCCGACTAAGATAATCATAGTCGGCATTTCTTATTGATGCATGCTGCTTAGTTAAGCTCTGACTCAAGCCACTCAGCGTCAGACTTCACCCAAGCGTGAGTGAGGCGAACTAAGGCTTGGTAAAAGTTACCCGTATCAACCTCAGTCACTTTGGTCACAAAATTGCCAAGCCAGTTAGCTAAGTTAGCGTTAATAAAGCTGAGCTGCTCGGTTTCATCGCTATGAGTACAAAGGTGAGCAACATAGGCCAAGATCACTGCAATGTGATCAGCAGGCTCAGGAAACTCACTTTGTACTTGCAGCTGACTCTGTTTTAAAAACTGAGTCATCTGCTGATGCTGTTCACCAAAGAGCAGTGGTTCATCACCTTTCTTAGCAGGCTTATCACTTAAGTAAAGGCTTGCGTATGGTGATGCGCTGTATTTAGTGCCGACTAAGAACAGACCGCAATAATCAGCGGCAAGCTCTAATAAAGCTTTATCAGTGTTAAGCTTTGCAAGCTCAGCGACTAATACATCTACGTCAGCTTTAAATTCAGCCTCGCTACCCAGTTGCGCCCAAAATTGTTTGGCTTGATCACTGGTTAAATCGTGTAGCGTTTTATGATCAATTTCTTTGGCAAATAATGACGAAAGTAATTGATAAATCGTACTTCTAACCTGATCTACTGGGTTAACTTCAACTGTCTCTGTGTTCACAGCATCTTTTATCATAATGCAATCTCAACCGGGCCGCTAAATGAACTTACTGCAGGTACTTTACCCTGATACTTTTCGTAGTCAACAAGGCAAGTATAAGCAGAACAAGCCTGTGCAAGTTTAGAGGTACCAATGTCCATAGTTAAGGTATTTGGATCACCATAACTACAGATTGCACCAATTTTTGCACCGCCTTCTTTGCTACCATCTTCGCCAACAGGACCGTACCAAGCACCTTCTTGGATACGGATAACCCCTTGTGGGAATTTATCTGATACCACAGCACCTGCTAACAGCTGACCACGGTCGTTAAATACGCGTACAACGTCACCTGATTTAATGCCACGTTTTTTAGCATCTTCAGGGTTGAGGTATACAGGCTCACGACCATTTACCGTGTAAGTTTCACGGAACTCTTCCGATTCACACATTTGTGAATGCAAACGCTTATCTGGGTGGCAAGACTGCATCCAAATTGGGTGCTTGTCTGAACCTGGTCCACCATGACTACGCTCTGCTTTTTCCATCCAAGTTGGGTGGCCTGGGCAGTCATCATATTCGTAGTGAGCAATCTTACGGCTGTAGATCTCAATCAAACCAGAAGGCGTACCAAGTGGGTTGATCTCTGGATCATCTCTGAATGCCGCATGACGAACCCAAGGCTTACCTTCACCAAAGTAAACGTAACCCGCTTTCCAGAATTCATCGAACTCAGGCATTTCAAATTGGCCAGCGTTAGCAGCTTTACAGTCGTTGTATAGCTTCACTAACCAGTCACGCTCTGTCATGCCGCGAGTGTATTCTTTCTCTTTGCCAAGTAGTGCTGCAAAGCGAGTAAAGATCTCGAAGTCTGACAAGCTTTCATACAATGGCTCAACCATTTTCTGCATCGCTAACAAACCACGGTTAGCATAGGCACCATAGATGTCAATGTCGTTACGCTCGAACGTCGTACATGCAGGTAATACGATGTCAGAGAAGCGACAAGTCGCCGTCCAGTTCATATCGATAGACACGATGCACTCAAGCTTATGGAACGCTTTTTTCATGCGGTTACGGTCTTGGTGATGGTTCCATGGGTTGTTGCCCGAGAATACCATCATCTTAATGTCTGGATAGGTAACTTTAGTGCCGTTTGAGTCAATGGTTTTACCTGGCTCAAGGATTGCGTCAATCCAGCGCGCAACCGGGATCGTGTTGCTTGCACCTTTAAAGTCGTTACTATCAAAAATTGGCTTTTGGCCTTCGTCAAGGTTACGTGGGAACGCACCTGGCGCTGCAGCTCCTGAAGACGGTACACCAATACTTGAGTAGTGGTGACCATAGCTAATACCGCCGCCCGGTAGACCAATTTGGCCAATCATGGTTGCAAGTACAGCTGCCATCCAATAAGGCTGCTCACCATGTTGCTGACGCTGAATACACCAGCCCATCAACATTTGTGTGCGATCTTTAGTCATAACCTTAGCAAGATCACGGATGATTTCAGCTGAAACACCAGTGATTTTAGCGGCCCATTCAGGTGTTTTCTCAACACCGTCAGTTTGACCTTTGATGTAAGGTAAGAACTTGTCGAAACCTAAACTATAACCTTCGATAAATTTAGTATCATGAAGGTTCTTTTCTACCATTTCGTGAGCAATACCTAGCATTAGCGCTACGTCGGTTTGCGGATTAATGTAAAGTTGCTCACAACCTAGGTATTGCTGTGTTTTCGTGACGACAGGATCGATGCTGATCACACGAATTTCGCCTTTGGCTACTTTCTCTTTTAATTGAGCAAGGTAAGCGTAAGACTCGTGTGTTTCTGCGTTCCAGCCGACTTGTAGGTTCTTGTACGGATCATTTGACCATAAAATAATGGTTTTAGAATGTTCCAGAATTAACGACCAAGAAGTACCTTGAGCGTAAACTTCGGTAGAACCTAAGATGTAAGGCAAAATCGTTTGCCCTGCACCAGTTGAGTAGTCGCCAACTTTTTTCACAAAGTTACCGTGCATGCCTACAGCGCGTTGCATGTGGCTAGTACTTGAGTGCAACTGACCTGTTGCACGCCAACCTGTTTGCCCTGCGTGTAGACCTGATGGACCGTATTTAGTTTGGATCTCATCAAGTGAATCTTTAAATAGGCGCAGTGCCTTATCCCATGTCACACGTACAAAGCGGAAGTCACCGCGTTGAGTGGTATCGCTTTGGTGACCTTTTAATAGAAAGTCTAAGCGAACCATTGGGTAACGAACGCGTGATGGGTTATAAACTAAGCCTTTAATACCGTTGATCATATCCGTTGGATACATATCAGTGTCAAAAGGCTTAACCTCTGAAATCACGCCATTTTTACGCTTCATTTTGAACGCACCGAAGTGCGAACCTGTAGTTAACCAGCCATCAGATGCGTCAGCACCAGATGCCGCTAACGCGTTTAATGGCGCAAGTACCGATGAGCCGCTCAGTACGACATAAGATGTTCCTACTAAGCCTTTTAGAAAGTCTCTTCTGTTCATTACGCTATGTCCTATTAGTGAGCTGACTTATCGAAAGTTGATGAATGCTCTTGTAAATACTTTTGCACCAAAGCCTGTGTATCTTGATCCATGTTGACGAATGCGATCATGCCTTGGAACATACCTGGCCATGTGTTGGCATCAAAGTGCGCTTCAGCTGGCTGAGTGTGACATACGCTACAAGCTGTGCTGTATGTGCTACGAGCATAGTCCCATAGTGGTTGCAGATCAGTTAGCAAGTAGTCTGTATCTGTCCAGATATCTGCTTCAACACGTTGCCATTTTAGGCCTGTCATTGGATCTTCTTTCTCTTCGAAAGTCTTTATCACACCTTCTTCAAGTGCTGCATCTTTAGAAAGTTGAGCTGAAAGAATGTTTAAGCCAAAGTCATAGTAGATCACGCGACCAGCACCGATTTTCTTTCTCCAACCAGTGATACCAATCTTAGCTCGAGTGCCTTTTACTTCTAGCACTTTCACTTTAGTTGCAATGTTAAGTGTACCCGCTTCAACATCAGTTTTTTCGTTGAAGAATAAAGGCTTAGTTAGTGCTGTGAAGTAAGTTTGACCCACTTGTACACCGCTAACTCCACGGCCTACTTCTGCAATCAGTTCTGGTGCACGGGCGGTGCCCATTTCTGGTAGCTTGTGTGCAATACCTTTGTGGCAATCAACACAGCTTTGGTCTAATTCTGCTGCACGCTTCATTTGCTTAACGGCTAGTTTAGACATGCTGTCCCAGTCCATAGACTCATATTGGTGACAGTTTTTACATGCTGCTGATTTATCACGGTCAAAACGTTTCCATTCACGGCTTGCCATTTCAAGACGCTTAGCTTCAAACTTCTCTGGCGTGTTGACGGTATTGAATAACCAACCGTATACGTCGTGAGAAGCTTCTAATTTACGCGCAATTTTACGGCCATAGTCATGTGGTACGTGACAGTCTGGACATGTTGCACGAACACCTGAGTGGTTTGAAAAGTGCACTGTTTGCTGTAGCTCCTGGTAAGGCTTGCTTTCCATGCTGTGACAGCTAATACAGAACTCTTCTGTGTTAGTCGCTTCAAGTGCTGTGTTAAAACCGCCCCAGAAGATAATACCCATTAGAAAAGCAGATACACTGACACTTCCTAAGGTTAAGTATTTAGCTGGTTTAGTTAGTGTGCGCCAGATGTTAAGTAACCATCTCATAACGGCATCCTCGTAATAAATTTTAAAATGTAATTGAAATTAGTGAGACGCAACGCCACTAAATGTAAGCGATATCCAAATGATTAAACCGTATACGCTGACAAACGTAGCGGCTAATGCTGGAAATAGAATGAAGATGATAAAGCCTACAGCTTTAAGCTCATCTTTTTTGGTGCGAACCTGTTCTTTTGGGGGACATTGCTCAGTCATAGCTGTGTGCTCCGGCTAATCGATACTTTTTGATTAAGGTAAGTATAGTTAGTGAATGTGAATAGTGATGAGGGCATCAATGAATGAGATAAGACAACTTATGACAAAATATGAATGGATTTCTCATCGTGTTTTTAGACTGAAACTTATATCAGCTTTAGCTATATTTTTAAATACTAAACAATGATTTGATTATGAAAGTCATAGAATAACTTCGATAAGTTAAACTTTAATGACTCTCATGTTGGCAGGAAGAAGCAGATAGATAGGGGGCTGAAAGATTACTTTGAAACAAGTATATAAGTGATAAAACCAATCCAGCTTAATGTGAGTAATCCCCATGGCAGGTATGGGCTGGATGCTCTTTCCTCTATATTTCTGTGGTCTTGAGCAGCAATATTGGCCTCGCGAGCTTTGGCCTTAGATTCCTGTTTACGTGCTTTATCACGTTCTCTTGCTTTGCCTTTTTGCAATTTTTTATATTCAGCAATGCCTTTCTCAATACCTTGGGCGATCAGTTTAGTTTGCTCTTTGGTTTGATTGGGTTTTTGAGTAGCTTTTGCCATTTTCATTGCTTCCGCTTTGGTTTCATCGGAAATTGGCTGTTTAGCAGCTGCGCTTTGAGTAGCGACTTTTTTATTACTACGAGTTGCCATCGACTTTAATTGTTAACTAAGAATAAGCGCACTATATCAGCTCTACTAAGCGTTGTGCAGTGCGCATCTCTGGGTCATGGTTAGCTTGCTATCGATTGTGCAGCTGGATCTTGTGACGCGACAAATGGATTTTCGCTCAGGAATTCAAATAAACCGGTTTGCATATTGACGTTCCAGAAACGTCCAGCCAAAGTGAGTGTAAGGCTGCTTGTTTCGAGTTTAGCTAACCCATTGGTTTGCCAAGCTTTAAATAAAGGCATCAAATGCAGCGTCATATCCTTTGCTAATAAGTTTAAATCGAGTCGTCCACTGTCTAGCCCGCGTTTGAAGATAGCATCTAACTTAGCTGCCGGGTTGGGGCTCATGAGCATACCTGGCACTTGTACTGGGGCGGTTAATGTACCAGCAGCGTCTGCCTCATCATGTGTCAAATGCCACTGCTTTAAGTCACGGCCATTCATACAACCATGACCATGAATACAGCCGCCTGCACCTGCCCCAAAAGGTAATATTTCGATACCGCTTTTGGCCAGACTGTTATACACACTGCGTTCTCGGCTATCTCTGCGCCAATGACAGCTTGAAAGTCGTTGCCAATTTAATGATTCAAAGTGATTTGCGCCTGTGGCATACATGTTGGCTCTAGCTTGACTGTCTGCTTGATATTCACTTAAAGCCGTGCCTAAGACTTTGCCTTTTTCCCGTGCATGATCAATGCGGGTGCCGCTCAAACCAATTAGCTGGTAGAGATCAATACCGTGTACACCGCTGTCGATAACAGCTTGCAAGTCTTGCTGCCAGATCTCCATGGTTTGTCCCGGCAATCCAAAAATAAGGTCGATAACAATACTGGCGCTTGGGTGCTGGCTGAGTTGGTTAAGTCTTGTAAGCAGATATTCTTTATCATCAAAGCGCCCAGCTGCTTGGCGAACTTGAGTATCAAAGCTTTGCACTCCGAATGAAAAGCGGTTGAAGCCATTTTCGGTGGCGTTATGCCACTTATCATCGTCAAAACCGTTGAGTCTGCCTTCTAATGTCACCTCTGCATTGTCGATAAGTGGAAAGCGACTTATAGCTTCACCAAGCCGTTTTATTTCATCACTACTGATATCCGTGGGCGTGCCACCACCAACATATACGGTATTAAAGGGCCGGCTTTGCGCCAACTCCGTATCGGCGGCTATTTTTAGTTGCTCAGTTAAGCGTTGCATATAGCGGTTGATCCGCTGAGTGTTGGTGCCATTTTCAAAGAAGTTGCAGAAAGTGCAGCGCTTACGGCAAAACGGAATATGGATATACAGAGCACGTTCAGTTGCTTGGCTAGGCTGCTGCCACCATTGTTGCCATTGCGGAGGTTGAAGCAAAACAGGGCGGCTGCCGCTTCGACCAGCGTGGGGAGCGCTCTTAACTTTGAATGCATGTTGCAATGGGTCAGGGCTAGTAATTCCTGTCATGGTTGGCGTTAAAATCATGATTATCTCAATCTACAGAGTTATTTTGATAATGATAATTATTATCAACTGTAAATTTGGTGCGATGGATCAATGTTTCATTCTTTGCAATGTAAAGATGGCGCTAGATTAAGGCTGTATTGTGTCGCTGCTATGTTTCTGGGTTACTTAGCTGGCGTAAACCAAGCACATGGCAAATCGACTAAGCAAAATAGTTGCTTATATTAGCTCGTTCTCTGTCCATAACGGTTAGTTCATGGGCTTGAAGTTGTCGCATTTTTTGAGGTGAAACAGGCGAGGTTGTCGCGTAGTAGCTTAGCTGGTAATTGGCAAATAGTGCGCTGAAGATAAGCTTTGCACGGGGCATATGAAACTCAGAGGTGATTAAGGTAATGTGACTAAAACCATGCTGCTCCACGATAGGTTTAGCGAGTGTGGCATCTTCAAACGTGAAGCGGCTGAGGGCGATGTTGGTAAAGGTATCAGCGGGTACACCTAGGGACATCAAGTAGCGCTGGCAGTAATAAGCATGGGGCATATCAGTCTGATTGAATGCACCAAAACCGCCCGTCATTAGCAATTTACTCTGTGGCTGAGTCTTATGTATTCTCAGCGCTTCTTGGCAGCGAGATTGCGCAATTTCTGACAGGTTACCTTGGTCGTCATTTGGTGCCCCTAAAACGATAATCACGCTATTCATAGTTTACTCTGCTCATTACTGCTAATTTTCGTTTCACACTCGCAGTTTACCTTTGTCTAACAAAGCTATTTTGCACTAAACAGTCAACGAGGCGCTTGGCTTTAACGTGCTTAAATTTAAGCGGCGTTGTTAACTCGCCAAATAATGGAATCCCGCCACCGAGTATGACTGGAATTGTGGTAATAATTAACTCATCAATTAAATCATGCTGCAAGAAGCCTTGAATCGTTTTACCACCATCAATATAAAGCTGGTTATATCCTTGATTATTGAGTTGCTGGACAATCTCGGGTAGTGAACCATTGACTAAAAACACTTTATCTTCAAGTCCATCTGGTACCTTGGTCAAGGTATTGCTTAGCACAAACACGGGTTTACTATAGGGCCAGTCAATGCCAAAACTTAGCACTATTTCTAGGGTATTGCGTCCCATCACTAACGCATCAATACGTGACATAAACTCACTAAAGCCAAGATCTGAGCCATCAGGATTAGGAATGTCATGTAACCAATCGACTTGATTATTTTTGTCTGCAATAAAGCCGTCAAGGCTAGTGGCGATATACACGATATTGGTCATTATGATCCCTTAGTGAAATACTGGCGTTAACAGTCACTCTAGTCTGGCTATGAGTGTTGAGATTTTCAGCGCTTAATTAAGCTAAGCAGCAACTTGTAAAGTAGCAAAATAAACTTTATTCTACACTGTAGAAAAAGGTGGATTTTAACGAGAGTAATTTATGACTGTCAAGCAAAAGAAGCGCGGTCGACCAGCAAGTCACGCTGAACAATTGAGCCAACAAGCGATAATTACTAAGGCTAAGAGTTTGATGTTAAGCAGTGGCAAAATGCCAAGTATTCGAGCATTAGCCAGTGCACTATCGGTGGATGCGATGGCGATTTATTATTACTTTAAAAACAAAGATGCTTTGCTTGAGGCGATTACAATATCTTTAGTGAACGAGATCTACCAGCCAAATATAGAGGATGATTGGCAGCAAGCTTTAATGGCATTAAGTAGTAGCTATCTCAACTTATTACAGCAGTATTCAGGTTTATTGGAAACCTTGTTATCAATGCAATCTACTGGGCCTGCTGAGGTATTTGTGAGCCGTTTTGAGATGATATTGAAGCCGCTTGATTTAGATGGAGCATTGCAAACTGATATTTTATGTTTATTAGTGGACTACTTACATGGGTTTGCATTGGCTTCCCGCTGTAACACAACTCCACAGAGCTTAGATATTGCGGCGATCAAAGGACCATTAAGCCTCATTTTTAAGGCGATTGAACCATTAAAGTCATTTTGAATATAAAGCGCTCAAGAATATGAGCGCTTTATATACTAGCGCTGCTTTAAAACAACAGCGGTGTTTGTTTACCCGGCTCCATTACGACAACAGGATCGTAATGCCAAACTTGTCTGATAGTTTCTGGCGTTAAGGTGTCACTTGGTTTACCGTCACTAACAATACAGCCATTTTCGAGTACGACTAATCTGTCGGCGTAGCGTGATGCTTGGTTTAGATCATGCAATACCACAATGACAGCATAGTTTTGTTCATGAGCAAGGCTGCGTGCTAAGGCTAATACGCGGTGCTGCTGTGCCAAATCCAGTGCAGAAGTGGGTTCATCTAACAGTAAAATAGGTGGTCTTTCAGATTGTGCGAGTTGAGTTAATACTCGAGCCAGTTGCACTCGCTGCTTCTCGCCTCCAGAAAGCGTTGGATAACTGCGCTCTTTCAAATGGGCCAGTGCCACTTGTTCTAATTGCTCATCTACAAGTCTTTTACCTTGTTGCTGATTTAGGGTTAACGGGTAGAGTCCCATCTCCACTACTTCTCTGACTTTAAAAGGGAAGGTCAGTGATGCATGTTGTGGTAAAACAGCTAGGGACTTAGCCAGTAGCTGACGATCCCAGCTATTGACATTTTTACCGTAAACTTTTATTTCACCAGCATCTAAGGCGACTTCTTGGCAAAAACTTTTAAGCAGGGTCGACTTGCCCGCTCCATTAGGGCCGAGCAGTGCGGTAACTTGCCCAGGCTGTAGTTTTAGGTTGATATCGGTTAACACAGGCTTATGGCCGATGCGTACTGATAAACGGTTGACTTCAAGGGCGGGTGTTAATGAGTCTGTCTGCATAATGATGACCTTAAACCAAGCGGTGGCGCTGTTTTAGCAGCAACACAATAAAGAAGGGAGCACCAAGCAAAGCGGTGACCAAACCGACAGGCAGTTCCGATGGCGCCACGAGGGAGCGTGCACCGATATCAGCCAATGCTAATAGCGCAGCGCCTAACATGGCACTAAGTGGTAATAATTGCTTGTGATCAGGCCCCACCATCATGCGAACCAGATGCGGCACAACAAGGCCAATAAAACCAATAATGCCGGTAGCCGCTACGGAAATACCGACACCAATAGCACACAACACGATTAGCCTAAGCTTGAGTTTATCGACATCAAGCCCTAGGTGACGAGCTTCAGCTTCACCAAGTAACAGCGCATTAAGTGCTTTGGCACTGCGATTAAACTGCCAGCTGACTAAGGCTAGCGCGATTAAGCTTAAAATGACGTAATGCCATTGTGCGCCAGCAATTGAGCCGAGTTGCCACAAGGTCAGATCCCTAAGGGCCATGTCATCGGCCATATATGTCAGTAAGCCAATACCTGCGCCTGCTAGGGCTGCAATTGCCACACCTGCAAGTAGCAGCAATACTACCGAGGTGCCACTAGGACTACTTGCTAAGCGGTAGACAACTAAGGTGGTCACAAGGCCGGCGATAAATGCGCTAAGCGCCACCATGTACTCTCCACCTTGGGGAATAAGTACAATGCAGATCGCAGCCCCAAGAGCCGCACCTGAAGAGACGCCAATAATGCCAGGATCTGCAAGAGGGTTTCTAAATAAGCCCTGCATGACAGCGCCACATTGGGCGAGCACGGCACCTACGGCAAGCGCTAATAACGTGCGCGGTAAGCGCACATTATTGATCACCAGTTGCTCGTGGGGGGCGACACTACCTATGTCTAGCGGTGTAAGCCAGTTCATCACAGCATGAAAACTGACTGTGGGGCTAATTTGTAGTGGACCTATGCTGACAGACATCAGGCTCGTTATCACCAAAGCGGCGAGTAAACTGGGCCAAAGCCAACGACGATTATCCATTTGTATTCCTAAGCTTTATAACTAGTACTGTTTGACGTTAATAAAATCACTGGCAAGCTGGTCAGCCGCTTCGATGGCACTTAAGCCTAAGCCACCTAATAGAGCTTGAGGCTTGAGTGATTGGATCTGTTGGTTTTTACCTGCTGGAGTATGTTCAAGTAACGGCATTTGCTTAAGTACATCAGCGACTGGGTTTTCAATGGCTTTGTCAGAGCGATTTGAGATCAAAATAACGTCGGGCTGTAGTGATAAAATGCCTTCTTGTGATACTGATTTATAACCGCTAAACCCTGCGATATTTTTACCGCCGGCAAGTTTAATAATGATATCTGCAGCAGTATCATCACCACCTACGCGTGCAGGTCTATCTGCTTGCAATAATAAAAATAGCACCTTAGGCGCATCGCCTTGTTTAGCAATTTGTTGCTGCTTTTGCTCGATTTGAACAAATGATTGTTTTACTTGGTTTTGTAGGGCTTGTGCTTGCTTTTCACGGTTAAGCAGTTTGCCCATTTCGTCAATATTACTCAGTAACTGCGGCTGGGTATGTGCATCAGGTAGTTGGATAACATTGACGTTAGCACCATTTAATACATCAAGGGTCGCTTTAGGTCCCATGGCATCTGTTCCAAGCACTAGGTTTGGCGATAGTGCCAAAATTCCTTCAGCGCTTAGCATGCGGTGGTAACCTAATTTTTCAACTTTGTCATAGCCTTTAGGCAGTTGGCTGGTGGAGTCTACCGCGACTAACTCATTGCCAGCATCTAAAGCTAATACTAATTCAGTCACTCCTGCGCCGGCACTGACCACTCGTGGGGCTGCATGTTCATGGTCTGCATGAGCAAGAACTGTCTGGCTAAATGCCAGTGAAGATAACAGGGTAACGCTAGCCAATAATTTGTTATTAAAAATCTTTTTACCAAGCATGGGTAACTCCAAAATAATCAAAACTCATTAATAAAATTAGCGGGGTATTTCGCTAATCAAAGTTGAATATCAATAGCAACAACAGGTGCAATTTTTAGCCGAACTAATCTTGAGAAGAACTAACCTCTAGCAGCATCAGGGCTCCATTAAAATTTGAGTGTTGCTGATGTTTTGCCTTTGCAACGCTGCCAATACCGTCATTAAAGGTTGTACTGGTGCGGTTTTATCAGCCGCAATAATCACTTTTGCTTTAGGGTTTGCTTTAAAACTGTTTGAAAAAGCAGCTTCAAACTCATCAAAATCAGCATAACTTTTTCCGTCAAGCGCCCAGTGCGGCTCGTTAACTAACACATTTATTGCAATATGCTTCTCTTGTGAAACAGCGCTTAGGTTGGAGTCTGCCTCTGTAGGGACATCAACAGGCAAGCTAAGTAACTGGGTGTTAGCCGTGAGCAGGAGAAACACCAGTACGATAAAAATAATGTCAATTAGTGGCGTAAGATCTAAGCCAAAGCTCGGACTGCTTTGGTCATTGCCTGCGTTTATCATGAGGTAGCCCCAGTTGCTTGAGTTAGCTGCGGCTCAGTTTCGCTACGACAGCTGGCTTCTTTACAGGTGGCAGCTTTACTACAAAGTTGAGCAGGGGAGTCACTACCAATACTTAGTGCTTGATCAAAGCCGTCTAACCATAGGTTGAGCAGGTTTAGTGCATGGGCCAATTTATTGCAGCGTCTTTCAGCCCACAGCGTAAATAGGTGCGCAAGTGTGATAGCTGGAACCGCAATAATCAGACCCGCAGCGGTGGTATTCATGGCAAGGCCTAAACCTGAGGCGAGCTGTGAAGGTGTTACCGGACCATCTGATAAACCGAGTTGATCAAACATCTCAATTAGACCTAGTACAGTACCGAGTAGGCCTAATAAGGGAGTGATCACCCCAATAATATGTAAAATCTTCAGCCCTGATAGTAGTTTGTTTTTTTGCTTCACCAGCCATAGTGAGACGATCTCTTCACGCATCGTTCTTGATTGCTCGGCATGACTTAGCAATAAAGCTGTGCCTTTCGAAAGCATGCTGTGGCCTTGGCTTATTTGACTCATTAATTCTTGTCTTTGCTCAGGTGTTGCACTGCGAGCTTGTTGACGTAGCTGGGTTAACCATTTATCACGCTTAGGCAGTTCGTACAGCATCAGTGCTAAGCGTTCTAGAATGATCATTAAGCTTATAAAAGCGCAGATAAATAGCGGCCAAGCAAGGTAGCCTAGTTGCTCGATGAGTTGCTGATATAAGGGCTGAGACATGGTGTTTCCTTGACGATACTTACCTATCGCATTAACGGTTTATATAAAATGTGTTTGTTGCGTTGTCCCTTAAACGCAGCTTGCTGTTGAGCGAAATTTGCTCTGGGTATTACATTCCCGATAACCCCAATTTTTAATTGGCTTTTTAGCCTTGCTTAGCTCTTTGTAAAATAACGGTTTGCAACTTTAGTTCAGTGCAAATTTCACTGGGACCCTCACGGTATATGCATAGGCTGTCTGTGGTGATGGCGCTGCAAATTGCCATTTCTCCACTGCATTTAGCGCTGCTTTGTCGAGCAAGCTATAGCCTGAACTGTCAACTAAAGTTAGTGATAATTGCTCGCCAAGTTGGTTGAACATCACCTCAATAGTCGCCGTCCCTTGAAAGCCGCGTTTACGGGCTTTTTTGGGATAGTGAGGCTGACTTGGTGGCACAGCAAAGGTCGGTCTTGAAAGCGTGATTGATTGCTGAGTCACGCCCTGTTTTGCATCAAGTTGTGCTTGATCGTGCGACTGAGCTTGCGCTAACTCTGATGTTGTCTGGTCAACTTCTTTTGCAATCGTGTCTTCAGCTGTTGGCTGGTTGATAGGCTTGGTCTCTTGCTGAGGTTGTTGCTTAGCAATTTGAGTTGCCTTAGGCGGAGTGTTGACCTTAGTTGACTTGGTTTTTTTCGGTGTTGGTTTTACAGGTTCAGCTTTAGCAGCGGGCTTTTCAACTTGTTTTTTAGGTACTTTTATTGGTTCTGGTGTTGTGGGGGCAGGCTGTGCAGCTTGGCTAGCCTGCATAGCGATAGACACGCTAACGGCATTATTTGAGCCCATTGCGCTACCAGCATTCATTGACAGTTCTGCTTCTGAATTCTGTGAAGCTAAAACTGCACCTTGGATTAACACTGTTAAACAACCAAAAGCAAAATAACGTTTAGGTGTCATGCCGAAATCTCTTACCAACAAAGTCTGGAAAATGAACCGAAAGTAGCGCCCAACTAGTTAACCTTAAACTAATCAAACTGTTGATGATTTTAAGGTAAGAAGCTTATTTACATTCTTTACAATTAGTTAGGTTCGCATCTTCTTTTTAACTCCCCTTAAGATATACCAGCTTGAATGAGATCGCAAATGATAATGATTTTCATTTGATCCATTATTCAATCTCAGGTACAGTGCAAAAAATAAAAAATGGCAGTCGCGTTTTTAACTTTGGTTTTTGTCTCTGATGAACTGTATCGAGGTAAAACGAGACGCTATCCATACTGACCTTGAGGATTGAAATAATGATCAAGAAGCCTGTTGTAATCGCAATTGCGATGGCTCTTAGCTCTAGTGCATATGCAGCACAAACGCAGCAAGCCAATGAGCAGCAAGTTACCGAGTTTGATGAAGTACTGGTTACGGCTACTCGCGTAAGCGAAAAAGCATCTGAAACAAGCCGCAGTGTTGCTGTGGTAGATGAAGAGCAGTTGCAAGAGTCACAACCATCATCGGTAGCGCAGGCGCTTAAAAATGAAGCTAACATCAATGTTAGCAATGGTCCGCGTGCATCCTCTCAAGGTGTTGAAATTCGAGGTTTAGGTGGTCAACGCGTGCTGCAAACAATTGATGGTGCACGTCAAAACACAAATTCCGGTCATCGTGGTACTTACTTTATGGACCCTGAGTTACTGAGCTCAGTAGAAGTCGTGCGTGGCCCTGCGAGTAGTTTATGGGGCAGTGGCGCAATTGGTGGTGTGGTGGCACAAAATACCAAGTCTGCTGCTGACTTTTTAGAAGAAGATGACACTTTTGGTGGCTACTTAAAGCAAGGTTATGAATCAAATGGTGATCGCATTAAAACCAGCGGTGCGATTTACGGATTATCAGAAACAGACTCTGCAGGTAGTGTTGATTGGTTGGTTAACGGCAGTTACTACGATAGCAACAACATCAAAATTGGTAATGATCAAACGCTTGAAAACAGTGCTTCAGAAGGTACAAGCGGTTTAGCGAAATTTGGTTGGGAGCCAACTGATGACCAACGCTTACAGTTATCTGCGCGCTTTTCAAATATTGACGAGCTAGTGCCAAGTAATCCGGCGACTAATGTGGGGAGTTCTGTACCACTGGTTAAGCGTAAAACTGAAGATCAAAATGTGACTTTAGATTACAGCTTAAGCCCAACAGATAATGCGTTACTCGATTTAAACGCCACACTCTACTGGAACGGCACGAATTACGATGAAGATCGCGTGACTAAAAACAAGTTTGATACTACAGAGTATGAAACCTTAGGTTTTAGCTTAAATAACAGCTCAACACTGGGCAATACGGTACTAACATACGGTGTTGATGGCTATAAAGATTCAATCAAAACCGTACGTGATGATAGTGGCCAAGCCGGCGAACGTCCTGATGATATTGATGGTGAAACTACTGTCTGGGGTGCTTATACACGCGCAGATATCGAATTGACAGACAGCTTAGCTGTTGATGCCGCAGTACGTTATGACGCGTTCAAAAATGAGAGTAATAACCTCAATCAATCTTCAGATGATAATGCGTTTTCACCCTCTGTTGGTTTAGTGTGGCAAACCACTGACTGGCTAACATTAAGTGCACGTTATGATCAAGCATTCCGCGCACCAAGCATGGAAGAGATGTATTCAACAGGTACCCATTACTGCATTCCTGCAATCCCTGGCTTTTTGCCAAATGGCCTGTGTAATACCTTCGAAATCAACCCAGATTTGAAAGCTGAGCAAGCTGAAAACAAAGAGATTAAAGCGGATCTTCGTTTTGCTAATCTTGCGGGTAATGACGAGCTTGCTATCACGCTAAACGTGTTCAGAAATGACGTTGATGATTTTATTGAACAGTCAGTTTCAGACCCATTAATGGGGATCCCTGGATTTGAGCAAACCACCTCTTGGAATAACGTTGATGAAGCTAAGTTAACCGGCTTTGAGTTCAGTACTCGTTATCGTTATGAGCAAACTCGCCTAACAGTGAACTACGGTCAAACGGAAGGTAAAGACAAAGCAACTGGCGAATACCTATCTAATATTCCAGCTAAGAAACTCGCTATCGATCTGTCACAAGCCATTATGGAAGGTGATATGAAGCTGGGTACGCGCTTTAGCTATGTAGCTGAACAAGATCAGCTTCCGGTAGACAATTTAAACCAATATGACTCATACAAGCTTTGGGATGTATACGTGGCATGGGAACCAGCCATGGGCACATTTGAAGGTTTACGAGTTGATTTTGCAGTTGAAAATATCGGTGATGAGGAATATCGCCAAGCGTGGCAAACCTTGTATGAACAAGGCAGGAACTTCAAGTTGTCAGCGCGCTATAGCTTCTAATTTGAGCCATGTTATTGGTGAATTTAGCAAGCTAAATTAAACCGAGGTCAATTCACGCGTCATCAAGTGAATTGACCTCTTTGTCGTTAAATTAATTAGTCTTTAGTTAATTGGAGATATTCCATGTCAGTTTCAGTTGAACAAATTCGTCAGCACTTACAAGCCAATCCTGCAGCTATGCCTAGTCAGATTGCCGAAGAACTTAATATTAGCGAGTTTGAAGTCGTATCAGCTTTGCCTGCAGAGCAAGTGGCAATACTGCCATTGGAGCAAAAAGACGCCCTGCTAGAAGAGTTACCTGAGTGGGGCAATATGACCACGATTGTCTCGGCATCAGGCAGTATTTTTGAGTTTAAAGGTAGCTTTCCAAAAGGTAAGTACGCTCACGGATATTACAACTTGATCACTAAAGGTGATGGTCTGCATGGCCATTTGAAGTTAGATGTTATTAGCGCAATAGCCTTGATAAGTAAGCCATTTAGAGGCACTGAAAGCCATTCAATTAACTTCTTTGGCCCACAGGGTGAAGTGGTATTTAAAGTCTATCTTGGCCGCGACAAAAAGCGTGTTTTATTACCTGAGCAAGTTGCGCGCTTTACTGAGTTAAAGCAAAGCGTTAACTCAGAGGTGGCATAAAGAACTTAGGCTTTTATGCCTAAGTGGAACGCAAAATTAAATAAGTATTTAGAATAAGAGAGTAGAGCAATGACTAACGATAAAGAGCAAAGACTACGAGATAAATTACTGCCAGAGATTGAAGCGTTTAAAGCTGAGCGCTCAACGTTGCAATTGGCAACCAAAGATGCAGATGGTGTGCCTAATGCAAGTTATGCACCTTTTGCTTTAGCCGATGATGGTTTTTATATACTAGTAAGTGAACTTGCACGTCATGGTACTAACCTCAAACAATCTAAAGATTTATCTGTAATGCTATTAGAAGATGAGTCAGAGGCTAAAAGTGTATTTGCGCGTAAGCGTTTAACCTTTGACGCGACTGCAGAGTTAGTTGATCGCGACAGTGAAACCTTTACTAAAGGCGTTGCAGCGTTATCTAAGCGTTTTGGTGAAATGATTGATAACTTAGCTGGCTTAGGCGATTTCAATCTGTTTAAGTTAAACCCACATCATGGCCTTTATGTGAAGGGGTTTGGCCAAGCATTTAGTTTATCGGGAGCTGAGCTATTAGATGTTGATTGGAAGCGTGATGGTCACCATGGCACACCAAAAGCTGAGCTTGCAGAAAACGCGAGCTAAGCCGCTGTCTGTTTTACTGATTCAGTAAAAATTCAATAAACAATGCCCGCCTTGCGCGGGTTTTGTTATTCTGCTGTTGTTTTCATTTTAACCTTAGTGGTTAAGGATATTGCATTGGATCAAAACGCTTCTTCAGTGGCTAAGGGTCAGCCGCAAGCTGCAAAGTCTATGGCGGAACGGGCTAAGCCTGTTCAACCCCACGTGAGTAAACGTGCCGTATTACCTTGGATTGGTGCGTTTTTAAAACCCTACCGCGGCAAAGTTATCACCGCGATTATCTTTTTGTTCATCGGTTCGCTCGCTTGGCTGTCTTTAGGCCAAGGGGTAAGGCTTATGGTCGATGAAGGATTCTTAAAAGATAATGGTTCACGCCTCAATGAAATAATCATGTTGGTTATTGCTATCACAGCGCTAAGCAGCAGCGCGATATTTTGTCGATTCTATTTAATGACTTGGTTAGGCGAGCGAGTCAGTGCCGATATTAGATTAAAAGTCTATGACCACTTATTAAAACTTTCCCCCGGATTTTACGCCAAGCTAAGAACCGGAGAGGTGATTTCGCGATTTACTGCCGACTCAACGTTACTGCAATCTGTGGTGGGTTCAAGTTTGTCGATGGCACTGCGTGCCGGCGTAACAGTGATTGGTGGCATAGTAATGATGGCGATCACTAGCTTTAAAATGACAGGCTTAGTATTACTCGCGGTGCCAATGGTGTTGGGGCCGATATTCTTTTTTGGTCGTAAAGTGCGTGATTTGAGCCGCAAAAGCCAAGACAAGGTCGGGGATTTAGGGGCTTACGTAGATGAAACGCTACATGAGATCCACACTGTGCAAGCCTATTGCCATGAAGAGCAAGACCGTGCGCTGTTTAATCATCGTGTCGAAGCGGTAATGGATGCTGCAAAAGGGCGAATAAAGTATCGCTCAATTCTTATTTCGCTAGTGATGTTTTTAAGTATTCTAGCTATTGCGGTAGTTGTTTGGGTTGGTGCGCACGATGTAATGAGCGGGGCGATAACTGCCGGTGAGCTGTCTGCCTTTATGTTCTATGCCGTGATGGTGGCAGGCTCAGTGGCAACCATTAGTGAAGTCATTGGCGAAATTCAGCGCGCAGCAGGCGCAACCGAACGTTTAATAGAGCTAATTGAAACACCAATTGATATCCCTATTGTTGAAAATCCGCTTAAGTTAACATCAGCGGTACGCGGCGAGCTTGAGCTTAAAGACGTACGTTTTAGTTATAGCAAATTCGATGACACCAGCCGAGCAACAGAGCTTTCTGATGGGAACAGCCTTGAGCTAGTAGACAGCCCTGAGCCAATTCACAGCCCAGAGCCAGTAGAGAGCCCTGAGCCAGATAACAGCCATGCAAGCGTTGCTAATAATAACGAAGTTATTCGCGGTTTAAATATCCATATCAACCCCGGCGAGCGCGTAGCACTGGTTGGTGCGAGTGGTGCGGGTAAAAGTACCTTGTTTGAATTGCTACAACGCTTTTATGTACTTGATAGCGGTTCCATTGAGCTTGATGGCGTTGATATTGCCAAACTCAGCCCACAAACTTTGCGACAGCAGTATGCATTAGTGCCGCAAGAGTCAGTTATTTTTGCCACAAGCGTGCTTGAAAATGTGCGTTATGGTCGCATTGAAGCCAGCGAAGACGATGTAAAGCAAGCTTGTATTGCTGCTAAAGCCGATGAGTTTATTACAGAGTTTAGTGACGGTTATCAAACCTATTTAGGCGAACGCGGCGTACGTTTGTCTGGTGGGCAAAAACAGCGGATTGCTATTGCTCGCGCAATTTTAGCAGATAGACCTATTTTGTTATTAGATGAAGCAACCAGTGCACTCGATGCCGTTAGTGAGCAAAAGGTTAAGCAGGCGCTCGATAGTTTAATGGTAGGTAAAACGACTTTGATTATTGCCCACAGGCTGGCAACGGTGATCAATGCCGACCGCATTTTAGTATTAGATAAAGGCCAAGTGGTAGGCAGCGGCACTCATGCTGAATTAATGCAAAGCAGTGAGTTATATAGAGAGTTTGCCAGTTTGCAGTTATTAACCGATGACAAATAAGAGTAAACTAAAACAGCATCTTAAGCGTATAGTTATACCAATTGGTATTAAGCATAGGTTTATGAGTTTACTCAATCTTAGCCTATGTATTTCATCACAATAAGAGAGAAACGCTATGCGCTTAATCACTATTGCATGTTTATTATTGTTATCGGCCTGTACCAGCTTGCCAAACGGTATTGAGCCGGTTAAAGGCTTTGAGTTACCGCGCTACTTAGGGACTTGGTATGAAATAGCAAGATTAGATCACAGCTTTGAGCGTGGCTTGAATCAAGTTACCGCCACCTATTCGATGCGCAATGATGGTGGTGTAAAAGTGGTTAACCGTGGCTTTTCTGTTGCAGAGCAGGCTTGGGATGAAGCAGAGGGCAAAGCTTATTTTGTTGATAGCCCAGATATTGGCCATCTAAAAGTATCTTTCTTCGGTCCATTTTATGGTGCTTATGTGGTGTATGAACTTGATAATCAAGATTATCAATATGCTTTTATCACCAGTTACAACCGTGAATATTTGTGGTTTTTATCGCGTACTCCGACCGTTGATGACGCGCTAAAGCAGCAGTTTATTGAGCAAGCTAAAAAACTTGGCTTTGCGACTGAGCAGATTATTTGGGTAGCGCAAAGTTAGCTCAATCAACTGTTATAAATTATAAAAGGAGCCATTGGCTCCTTTTATATTAGGGATATTTTACTAGTTGGTATTACGCAGCTCGCGTCTTAAAATCTTGCCGACGGTCGACTTTGGCAAGGCATTAACAAACTCGATAATCTTTGGCACTTTATAAGCGGTAAGTTGCTCGCGGCAATATTGCTCAATATCAGCTTGGGCTTTCGCGGTATCACTATTGGGATCAGTTAATACGATTACCGCTTTGACTGCTTCACCACTGCGTTCATCGCTGACTCCAACGACTGCACACTCTAAAATGCTGTCATGATTGGCAAGTACATCTTCTACCTCATTAGGATAAACGTTAAAGCCTGAGACGATAATCATGTCTTTTTTACGGTCGACAATTTTATGGAAACCATCTTCGGTCGCAATGGCGATATCGCCGGTTTTAAAGTAGCCATCTTGGGTCATGACTTTGTCGGTTTCAGCTTGATTATTCCAATAACCTAGCATCACTTGCGGACCAAATACTGCTAGTTCGCCAGTCTCGCCGATAGCGACTTCGTTATCGTCCATATCGAGAATTTTTACTTGAGTAGCAATCACTGGCTTACCAATAGTGCCGAGTTGTTCAAGCCCCGGAGAGTTGAGCGATACCACTGGAGAGGTTTCGGATAACCCGTAACCTTCTGAAATGGTGCAGCCGGTCGTTTGCTGCCAAATCGAGGCAGCAGCTTGTGTCAGCGCAGTTCCCCCTGAAATGGTCACTTTTAAATGACTAAAATCCAGCGCTTGAAATGCAGGCTGGTGGCACAAGCCCACAAACAAGGTGTTTAACCCAGCAAAGCCAGTAAATGGATATTGACCAAGGGTGGCGATTAAACCTGAAATATCCCTTGGGTTTGGAATAAGTACCGAGCAGCCGCCACGCTCGTAATAAAGCACTAAATTCACCATAAAGGCATAGATATGGTACACAGGTAGGGGGGCGACAAAGATCTCTTCGCCTTCGACAATTTTGCTACCTAGGCGTGATTTTATCTGCATGGCGTTAGCAATTAAGTTACCGTGAGTCAGCATGGCACCTTTTGAGAGCCCAGTGGTTCCACCGGTGTATTGCAATGCGGCGATCTGTCCGAGCACACTGATCACGGGGACATAATCATGTTTGCTACCCTGTGCTAACACATCGTTAAATGTCACTGTGGCAAATGGCACTTCAGGCTGGGGTTGCGGCGTAATTAAGTCCATTGCATGGGTAGAAATGACGGTTTCAATAGGCGTCTGTTCGACCACTTCAGTTAAAGTCGGCAATAAGTCAGATAGTACGACTAAGGCCTTCGCGCCAGAGTCATTAAACTGATGGATTAATTCACGTTGGGTGTATAAAGGATTAGTGTTAACTAACACCATGCCTGCCTTTATCGCGCCATAAGCGGCGATTACAAATTGGGTGATGTTGGGGAGCTGAATAGCAATTCTATCGCCCTGAACTAAGTTGGTTTCTTGTTGTAGGTAAGCGGCAAATTGGCGTGAGTATTCATTAATCTCGTTAAAACTGGTTTCTTTACCTAAACAGGAGTAAGCGGCTTTATCGCCGTAGCGGGCACTGGCAAGTTCAATCAGATCGATAAGTGATGCGTAGCGAGAGAGGTCGAGGGTTGAGTCTGAATCGTAAGCCATTAAAGTCCCCTTTATACAATGTTCATGATTAATCGTTATGGTTATTATAAAATCAAACAGGTGTTTAGATTAGTGTGATTTATGGGCAAAGGTCAATGGGCTAGGTTGAAATTAGATATAGAGTCGGAAGGTATACGAGCAAGGGAAGCCAAAGAAAGGACCTAAACCTAGGACCTAAAACCTAAAACCTAAAACCTAGGACCTAGGACCTAGGACCTAGGACCTAGGAAAAGCAAAGACGGGAAAGCGGTTTTAATTTTACTTTGTAGGTTGTGCTTTAGCCCGTCAGGCTTTTGATATTCCTAGCTGGACGAAGTCGTCCCTCGCAGCGAAGCGACCTAGTTCTTTCTTTTAAAAGTTAAATCGGTGCAAAAAAGCTCGATTGTTGAGAGATCTGGCTATAGTTATGCTGCTCGGCAACGGTGAAGGTAATTTCATTGCGAGTACCAGCTAACAGCTCTGGCTTTGCTAATACCGTAACTGGGTAATCTAACTGCTCTCCTGGCTTAATGGTTAAGTTGACTTCCCCCACTAATTGGTAGGCATTACTGCCTGAAACATAGATCCGGTAAAGCCGTGTTTGTTGGGTTTTATTACGGATTTTTAGGGTAAAACTGTTCTCAATATTGTCATCAACAGTTTCACGATACAGGCTTTGTCTGTCGCGTAATACATTGAGCTCGATGCTATTGCGATTGTAAATGTCCACAGCTATCACACTGACCATAATTAGCGCAGCAATGCCGTATGCCAAAAATTTGTATGATTCATAAAAAGGCTCTGCTTTTCCTGCAAGCGAGTTTTCACTGGTATAGCTGATAAGGTTTGCAGGGTAACCAAACTTATTCATGGTTTGGTTACAGGCATCAACGCAGGCACCGCAGTTAATACACTCATATTGCAGGCCATTACGAATATCTATGCCAGTAGGGCAAACTTCAACACATAAGTTACAGTCTACACAGTCACCGAGTGAGCTAGGCTCATTACGCTTACGTGGGCCACGAGTTTCGCCGCGGCTGGCGTCATAAGTAACAGTTTTAGTATTAGCATCAAACATTGCCGATTGAAAACGCGCATAAGGGCAGCAATGTAGACACATCTGCTCACGCATCCAACCAGCATTAAGATAGGTGCATATGGCAAAAAACCATACCCAAGCAGTTACCCAAAAGCTGGCACCAAAGCTAAAAATATCCAGATATAAATCGCGCGCAGGCACAAAGTAGGCAATGAATCCGCAGCCGGTAAATAGCGCGATGGTAGCCCATGCAATGTGTTTTAATAGGCGCTTTTTCAGTTTGTCGGCGCTCCAAGGGGCTTTATCTAATGCATAACGCTTATTGCGGTTGCCTTCAATACGAGTTTCGATCCAGACATATATAAACGACCAGCTTGTTTGCGGGCATAGATAACCACACCAAATACGCCCCCAAAATACGGTGATAAAAAACAGTAAAAATGCTGCGGCAATAAACACCCAAGCCAAAATCGTGAAGTCTTGTGGCCACAAGGTGGTGCCAAAAAAGATAAATTGCTGCTGACTTAAATCAAATAAAATCGCTTGGCGTCCTTCATAAGAGATAAAGGGCAGCAGAAAGAACAGCGCTAGAAAAAGGCCATTGATGCCAGTTCTAAGTTGTTGTAATTGGCCTTTTTGTTCGCGGATATGAATTTTACCACTCGATGTATCAGGCGATAGGTTTTTCACAGGGATGAACCGCTGCGCTGTTTGGGCACTGTCTAGCAAATTGTTTAAGTTCTTGTTTGGCATAAGACTTCTCTAGTGAACCATTATTGGAAATACAGCTACGCTGGTAACTGCAAACAATATTCTTATCAGGTTCTTAGCAAGGCTTAGGCCAAAATAGAGTGTTTGTTAATTACTGATTTTAAAGGCTTTTATTGGGTTGTAGTATAAGTTGGGTGGTGATATATCGTGACTTGGCGTTATTTCGTGACTCTTGTTTTTTGATTGTAATGAGTCAGCCGCACACAATAACTAATAATAGCGAAGAGGTAATAGAGAATAGAGCCTATAAAAGGCGGATGAGGGCTATTAAACGTTATGCGCTGCGTTTAATTGTCGTACGCTGTACTTAATTGAAGTGCAGCATACGATGGCGTGCAGCGCGGGATAGGGTTAGCCGTGGTTGTAATTTGCTCAGTACTTATTGATAACCCACTAAATTGGTCGACTAATTGCCAGCTTTTTCATTCTTGAACGTAGGGTACTAGGCGGTAACCCTAGTACTGCAGCTGCCCCATTGCTGCCTGAAATCCGCCACTGAGTTTGCTTTAAAATATTAACGATGTGTTGACGTTCAACTTGTTGTAAGGTTTGATCCGTTGCCGCTTGAGCGTGGCTTTCTACAGGCTCTGTTAGCGTGAGTTGACGAAACTCTAGCACAGGTCCATGGGCTAAAATCATCTCACGTTCGAGTACATTTTGCAGTTCCCGCACATTACCAGGCCAGCTGTTTTGCATTAACTTTTGCATGCCTTTGTGGCTAACTTGAGTGATCTTTTTGCCAAGCTTACGGTTAAGATCTTCAATAAGATGACTAACCAATTCAGGAATATCACTTAAGCGTTCTCTTAGTGGCGGTACCACAATAGGGAATACATTTAACCGGTAGTAGAGATCCATTCGAAACAAGCCTTGCTCAACCCGTTTGCGTAAATCGTGGTGAGTTGCGGTGATGAGGCGTATGTCGACCTTAATCGTCTGGCTGCTGCCTACTCGCTCAAACTCTTGCTCTTGGATCACTCGTAATAGTTTAGATTGTGCTTCTAAGCTAAGCTCTGCGACCTCATCTAAAAATAGTGTGCCTTGATGGGCAAGTTCAAAGCGGCCTTTGCGGCGACTCGTCGCGCCAGTGTAGGCACCTTTTTCATGGCCAAATAGTTCACTTTCTAGCAGTGCGCTTGAAAAAGCCGCACAGTTGACGCTAATTAAAGGTTTATCAGCGCGGTTGCTTAAGCGATGCAAATTACGAGCAACTAGTTCTTTACCTGTGCCATTTTCGCCACTGATTAATACGGTACTTTCTGTGTTAGATACCAGCTTAATCTGTTGAATTAATTGATTTATAGGTTCGCTACTGCCCGATATCTCAACATCGCCAGTGCGATCGGCTAACTCAAGTTGTAAGTATTGATTTTCAAAAGAGAGCTTTTCAGACAATGCCTGAACCTGCTCTAGCGCTTGGCGTAACGACTTTTCTGTTTGCTTTTGAATACTAATATCGCGAAATATCGCGACTACACCAATCATGGCGCCATCTTTATAAACCGCAGTCGATGTGTAATGTACAGGAAAGCTGGTGCCATCTTTGCGCCAGAACACTTCGTGAGAGATTTCACGAGCCAGTCCATCTTTTAACGTGTTGTAAATAGGACAATCATCTTTATGGTAGTGGCTTCCATCACTGTGGCTATGATGATGACAATCATGGATGTTCTTGCCTAATAGCTCGGCTGAACGCCAACCTGTCATTCGCTCGGCAGCAGGGTTAATGAATACGGCGTTGCCCTCAAGATCAAAGCCATAGATCCCTTCGCTTACCGCATTAAGAATTAACTGATTTTCAGGTAAAAAATTATCATGGTTGGTTTTGTCTTTGAGGTTTATGCCTGACATAAACAGCCTAATACACAAGAGAGAATAACTTTAGTATACGTAAAAGTCATAATGAACAAAATGAGGTCACGTTATTTCGTGACCTCAGGTGAGTTTAATTGGGGATTTTATTAAAACTTTTACCCTTTAGCTTTTTGTAAGCCTAATAGCACCGACTCCATCGTCAGCTGAGTGGGTAGGATAATCCCTTGCGGTGCGCCCGGGCCGTATATTTTATTGTAGGGTGTGCCGCCACGGCCTTGGGTACGCATGTAGCTTTCTACAACAGCATTGGGCTCAGTCCAATCGCCGAGCATTAAAATGATTTTGTCATCAGCAAGCGCGTTAACAATTTTTTCTCTGTGAGTAACCCCGACTTTGTTGGCGTAGCAGATGTTGCACCAATCTGCCGTTACATCAACAAATACGGTGTAGCCTTCATCGACTAAAGGTTGGATCTGAGAAGGAGTCAGGGTTTGCCAATGCAGTTTTTTGTAGGCGTCATAATCTTCGCCGAAGTTAATAAATGCAAATACACCACCGACACACATTGCCATAAAGCCTAAGACCACGATTACACCATTGGGAATAATTCGGCCTTTCACTTTTAGCCAGATAAGAGAAGTAATACTTAAGCAAAGCAAGGTGAAAAATATAGCGATGCTAATTGAAATCGTGTCCATCTAATCTCCGAAAGTTATTCTAATCGCTGTTGCTAGTTGTCGAAATTTAATGATGCTGTTTTTGAGCCGCATTACGCCACGCTAACACTATTGTGCATCAGTTAAATGAAAATAACCTGAGTGGCAGTCACTTGCTGAATAACTAAAAGCAAACGCTGCTGTTTAATTGAGCCCGTATTACCTGTTTTTAAGCTTTTAGTGGCACAGCGAGTTGGTCAGCAAGGGGCACAATCATGTATATTATGGCCAATTTTTACTGGCCGCTGGCTAGAGTATAGTTAAGGAATATTATGACATTTAGCGCTTGGCTAGGTTTGCTAGCAATTTGCTGCTTGGGCGCCATGTCGCCGGGCCCGAGTTTGGCTATGGTGGTGCGCCATACTTTAGGCGGTGGTCGCGGCAAAGGGATTATCTGTGCTTGGGCACACTCAATAGGCATTGGTGTGTATGCACTGCTTACATTGCTAGGTTTAGCAGTATTACTCAAGCAAGCGCCTATGGTATTTAACGGTATTGCGATAATTGGCGCGCTTTATCTTGCTTATATGGGGATCCAAGCGCTGCGCTCTAAAGGTGGCATGTCTGATAAGTTAGCCGCAGGAGAGTCAACTGATGCGCTGTCAGCTGCACGAGACGGTTTAGCTATTTCACTGTTTAACCCTAAAATCATGTTGTTCTTTTTAGCGCTGTTTAGCCAGTTTGTGATGGTGGCTGACAACATGACAGGTAAGGCGTTAATTGTGCTCACACCGCTAATCATTGATGGATTGTGGTATACACTCATTGCATTAATTTTGTCTCATTCAGCAGTATTGCCAAAGCTGAGAGAAAAATCGGCATTGATCGATAAGCTCTCTGGTGTGGTGCTAATTTTGTTGGCGGTGAGAGTAATAGTGACGCTGTAAGTTTGGCTTGTTAGCAACAAAAAACGCCATCATTAATGATGGCGTTTTTGATCATAGCAATAGGTTATTTAGCTTAAGAGTTAAACACCTGCACAGCGTCATCTTTCGCAGGCTCAGGCTCTGCTTCACGAGATTGCACTGGGTTTTTAATATGATCTTCAAGGTTGTCATCAAGCATGGCTTTGTACTCATCGGTAAACCATGCTAGTGCGTTAGCTTTTTCAGCTGCAAGATCAGTTGACTTGATGGCTGCTTCAAAAGCATTAAAGCGAGCAGCAGCAAAACGCATCGCTGTGCCAACTTTACCAACATCTTGCTCTTTGCCTGCAAGTTCGTTTGCCAATGCAATGAATTGATCGGCTAGTTCAAAAATAGTGGTTTCTTTTTTTGCTTCTGACATCTTGCTTCTGCTCTTTCTTATCTAGGATAGTGTTTCGATTCTAACTTAAATGCCGCGTTAATGAACCCTTGTTGTTAACTATTGGGATCTGAATCGGTGATCACGCTGCCATCGCGTGAATCATAGTAGATAGACATAGTTTGCTCTGGCAGATAGAAATAGCGGCATTGGTCAGGGCTAATATAGGTGGCAAAATACTCTGCACTATCAGTATTAGGGTTGCTAGTCACCACCGGAGGTTCTTGCATTATGGTGCGCCAAACAGACATGCAATCATTGACATTATTTAGTCGAGGACTTGACTCAAAAGGTGGGTAGTTTTGTGCAGGAAAGCCCCACTGGTTGATATCCAGTTGACCGTTAGTGCCATCGCCAAAAACTTGTAAATTATCAACTGGGCCAGCTCCACCTTTAGAAGCCCATTTTACGTTAGCCAAGCTAATTCCACCTTTGAAGGCGGCACCTGTTGCTTCTACTGTAGATATTTGCGCGTCTTGCTTTAAATTAATGAATTTGGGCGCAGCGATAATTGCCAAGATCCCTAAGATAATGATGACCACCACCATTTCTATCAGGGTAAAACCTAAAGATTTATTTTTTCTTGGCATGAACAAGTCCCTATTCTCGAGTGCTAGGCTCCATCCTAACTAGCAATATAGTTAAATTCAATATTAGCAGTAGCTTAGAGAGATATTAGCTGCTTGGATCGGAATCGACTACAACGCTGCCGTTATTGGAGTCGTAACTGATTGATAAATTGGTATTATCTGAGTATTGATAAGTGCATGCCGCTGGGGAATTATAAGTCGCCTTGTAGTCGGTCTCATCTGCTTTAGCAGCATCGGAAACCGTAGGCTCATCGTTTTGGAAGATGATTTGCCACACCGAGATACAGTCTTCAACATTATCAAGCTGAGGTGAGGGTTCATCATCGGTAAAGTAATGCTGAGCAGGCCAGCCATTAGCATTAAAATCAACATGAGCATCATCTGACTCGCCATATACTGGTAAGTTTTCGGCTGGGCCACTGCCCACTTTTACCGCCCAAACTGAGCGAGCTAAGTTAATGCCAGATTTAAACGCACCGCCAGTATTTTTGACTTGCGCCACTTGCGCATCCTCAGACAAGTTTAAAAACTTTGGCGCGGCAATTACGGCTAAAATTCCCAAAACAATAATAACAACGACCAGTTCAATCAGGGTAAAACCTGCTTGCGGTTGAGTATGTTTTGCAGAAAATGGCGCAGGAAATTGCATGGCTTAATGGTCCGAGGATTGTAACAAACAGCTATATTACCACTGACAAGTTTTAATATAAATGGTTAAAGGTTGAAGTAGGTGTTACTTGCTTTGGTTAACCTCATGCTTTTGTTGTAAAAAATAGCATAATTTGCTCGTTGTTAACCACGAAAGTATTGCCAGTTAAAATCAGTTGTATCGACTGGATTGCAAGACTCGCCCAGACATTTTAAGCTAGCGCCTTATTGGGCAAGCTTAGGTTTGCCAACACTTATCGCTATCTTGAGAAAACACAAATGACAGTCACTACTTGGTCTGATTTTATCGCTGAACAACAACAGCAGGATTACTTTCAAAACCTGCAGCAATTTGTTAGTGCTGAGCGCGCTGCGGGCAAAGTGATTTATCCGCCAGAGGATCAAGTCTTTGCTGCATTTGATGCCACCCCCTTAGACAAAGTTAGAGTGGTACTAATTGGTCAAGATCCGTACCACGGCCCCAACCAAGCCCATGGCCTATGTTTTTCAGTAAAACATGGGGTGAAAACACCGCCGTCGTTGGTGAATATGTATAAAGAGCTTGCTAGCGATATTGATGGCTTTACTATTCCACAACATGGCAATTTAAGTCGTTGGGCCGAGCAAGGAATATTGATGCTTAATACGGTATTAACCGTTGAGCAGGGGAAGGCGCATTCTCACGCTAAGTCTGGTTGGGAAACCTTTACTGCCAATGCACTTGAGTTATTAAACCAGCAGCCACAACCTATCATATTTGTACTTTGGGGTGCTCATGCAATTAAAAAAGGCAAAGGCATTAATGCGCCGCAGCATAAAGTGATTTCCGGGCCACATCCATCGCCGTTATCAGCCTACCGAGGATTTTTTGGTTGTCAGCATTTCTCGCAAATTAACCAGCTGTTACAAGCACGTGGTGAGCCGTTAATTAACTGGCAGGTGTAGCCGCAGCTAGCGGCTAATCTCTAGCGTGATATTCATATATTGCACTGGGGCTCACTATGACAGGCAATGGCACATCCCAATGCTCACAAGGTAGGGAATCAACTTGCTGGCAATCATGGGCATAACCTATAGGCATTGGTCTGCCTACCGTTTGCCAATTTGCTAAGGTGCGGTCGTAATAGCCGCCGCCCATCCCCATACGATTTCCTTGTTTATCAAAAGCGACTAACGGCGTGATCACCACATCAAGCTCGTGGGCTAATATCATTTGGGTTATGTCCAGCTTTGGCTCCCAAATGTTAAGCGAGTTCTGTTGTAATTGGGTGGTTTGGTCGTAACGTAAAAATATTAAGTTACCAACGCTAAACGGATGCAATCTAGGTAAATACACCTCAATCCCAGCCTGCCATAGCGCTTCAATAAGTGGCTTGGTATCTAACTCACCATCGTTAGTTAAATAAACAGCGACACGACGAGCTTTTAATTGGCATAAGTGTGCAACAGCGAGCTTGGCAGCTGTTTGTGCATAATGAGTTTGTTGTTCTTCTTTGAGAGAGCGCCGTGCCTGACGGATCTGCTGTCTAAGCTCTTTTCTACAAGATTGAATAAGAGTAGCCGTTGAATACAGGGGCGGTGGTTGCTGTGGCATAAGAGACGAGTTCCAAATCAAGACTCAAGCAGTTTATCTTGGCTTGCTTATCTTAGCAAAAGTGTTAGTCGTTATTGGTTAGTAGGCATTTATCGTTGAACAATGGTGTATACATGTGTATGCTTTGTTGGCTATTTTTTGAGTTGGAGGTGAAAAATGATAAAGCTAACCAATCAGTTTCCAGGGCGCGTCAGTATGTTTGAAAATGGCTCTTTTATTGGGAATGGTATGACAAACCCATTGGGGAATAGCGTGTCATTTACCGATGCTCATGGTGCTTTTGCTGGGCATGATACAGAGAATGTATTTGGTGGTGTAAATCACTTTGACTCTAACGGACAGTTCGATGGCTTTACACGTCCAAATGTGTTTGGAGGTGTTGATCGGTATAATGCTAACGGACAGTTCTCAGGCCATACCGTTGATACTGCATTTGGTGTTAATCACTATGATAACCAAGGTGGTTTAGAAGCAAGTTATATTGGTGATTTTGAAGCAAATGACAATTTAACGGATTCAATTCTTAACTTTATGAATAACTAGTTTTCAAATTACCTTTATCTTCAGTTGGTTATGTGGCGGTCGGAAGAGATAACAATGGATCAAATTCAACGAATAGAAGCAGAAGCATTTACTATTTTAGATTTGCACCTTAGAAATGTTTTGGCGATGTCAGAAAGTGACCTTGTTGAGCAGATAGTTATTGGGCCGCAGAGTCTATGCGAAGCAGTGTGTATAGAACTGGGCACCAATATACACCAGTTTATTATGCTTAATGATAAGCAGTTCAAGCAAGGTTGTAGTTTTGTTGAGGGGATCATTGAAAGGGATCGAACCTCACTAACAGCTGATGTGGCTGGAGTTGTAGGCTCAATGATAAATCCGCTCGGGAAGTTTGTTCGAGATTCTGTAGGAGCCCAATTGGCTGATGACCCAATTTATATAGAGTTACGCAATATGTATCAAACATTTGGTATGGATATTGTTCTAGGTATATTTAGTGAATTGCTTAATAGAGGCTATGAACCTGAGTTGCTCATTGTGGCTATGGCGAAATGGCGTGAAGGATTAGGTTACGTCGATGGCTTTAATTCTGAAGTAGATCGAAACTTACGAGAAGGCATTATCTCAGGTAAAAATAACAGTGCAGAGGCAAAGAAAGCAGAAATTGCAGGCTCGGTTGGTGGGGCTTTGATGGGAGCTAAAGTTGGGGCTGTTATGGGGTCTATTGTATCTGGGCCTGGAACGGTTGTTGGGGCTGCTGCAGGGGCTTCTATAGGTAAACATTTTGGTGCAAAAGAGTTTAACAAGTGCGCCCAAAACCAAGCTGTTAGTGAGGTTATAAATCATGTTAGCAATAAAGTTTACGATGCTGGGAATGATGTAACTTTGGTGGCAAATGAGGCTGCGAATAGTGTGAGGAAAAAATTTAGTAAATTTTGGGCGTAGTTAGGTGAGCCGAATTATTTGCTAATAAATCATTTAGGGGGTTTTTGTGTTGGCAGGTGCTCTTTCTCCAATGATCTTGATATTCGTGCTCTGGTGTAACGTGGGGTATGAACTATTGGTAGGGCAACAGATTGCGTGGTATGAGTGGGGGATAGTGAGCGTAGTGACTTTGGGTTACACGGCGTATTACCTTTATTTGTTTTTCAGTAAAGATTGACTCGAAGTTTATAGATAAAAAAAGCAGGCCTTCATAATGTAATTGGCCTGCTTTTAAGTGTTACAAGTAGTAACGTCAATATCCCACGGCTATAGTAACTAGCGTTCCATATTCATCGACTTAAGCAAAACTGGGCTGTTGTAGTCTGCTACAGCTGTTTTGGCATTAAGCCAAAAACGGCGGCGGGTTAAGAAGTAACTGAACAACACTGCTAATAAACCAATCTCAACAAAATTATACTTAATGTAGATTAGCGCTGAGCCGATAATTTGGCCTAATCCTCTAAAGTAGTTTTCATCAGCAGGTACAGTTCCCATTGCACCATTAAGCATGGCAAATACAAACTGAATCGCGAGATATAGCGCAACTGCAGCAATGAGACCTAACGGCTTGAAGTACCATTTCTTCGGCCAGCTCACACCTAAAACCAGTAGATATAAGCCAACAAAAATCGCACCGCCAGCTAAGCCCTCAGCGAATGAAGGCCCTAAGTACATTGCGTTCTGTGTATTGTAATATAAGCTCAGGCAAATATGAGGTAACAGTAAAGTTATGCCTAATGCCAAAGCATAAGTTTTTGCTTTACCGATATTTTTCCAATAACAACGTTTAACCAATTGATAGCTAGCAATAAATAAGCCTAACGCCATAGCGTAATTAGCCAAAGGATGGATACCAAATAGGGCAAAGTCGGCAGTGAGAACTGCAATAACCCATTGTGGATACTCCATGATCCCCATTCTACCCGGCGCATCTTTAGCAAACTCTGGAAAGAACAACGCAATCAAAATTGCTAAGGTAAAGAATAAGTAAGTGTACTTGGCTAATGCCGCCATCATCTTAGGGATAATGCCTTTGATGCTATCCTTCTTAAGCTGGCCAACTAAGCTGTCGTAATTGGCACCCACAGCATCTTTGATATCACTAGAAACCCAGTTTTCGTCAAGTAACGCGATACGGCTCTTGGTTTCTTTGGCCTCAATAATGTCTTTAACCGCAGGTGTTGCCAGTGCTTTAACGTCATCACTTTTGCTGCCAGCCCCTAGCTTTTGCGCTATTTGCCACACAGCAGGGTCGTAAATTCCGCCGGCGTCGTGAGTAAGATACTGCTTACCAGCGAAGCACATTTTAGTGTCGACTTTGTCAATCGTGCCAGTAAATTGCAGTGTTGGTAATACTGCGGTAAAACCGTAAACAAAGGTACAACCATCAAGATCGCCTTCAACATCAATCTCGGTGATATTGTTAAGGCAATGCACTACGTTTAGTCCTGTGCGCTTAACGAATTCGCCAGTCCATTCATGGTAGTCGTTATTGGTGTAGTACCACTTAGTGCTGCGCTTAGCATCACCATCAATAGTGAAGCTACAGTACAACATACCGCTACCAGAACAAGTGCCGCAAGTGACGTTACCGCTGCCTGAACAGCTATTACATGTGCGATTACCGCTACCCCAACAGCTTGAGCATGATTCTGTGGTGTAAACGGTACGTTCACTGTAGCTGTCGTATTTACTGACACTGATACGGCCACGACCACCACAAGAGTAGCAATCTTGTTTACCACGGCCATTACAGCTACTACATCTTACGCAGCCAGAGCCACGACAGTTACTACAAGTATCTCCGCCGACGTAAGCATTTGGTGCCGAGCGTAAACTGGTGTTTTTGATCAAGAACTTCTCAGAAACATCAGGTTTAAGGATCTTTAAAAAGCGTTCATTGAACAGTGGGTCGCGGCCACTCACATATTCTTCAGCCGCTCTGTGGGCATCAGAACTTGCTTGAGATGAGCTACCACAATAAATACCAGATGGACGGCTACCGCCATGGGTATGACGACTTACGCCAATCTCGATTCGCCAGCCAAACTTGAATTTTAGTTGTGCATTTTTGGCCTGCTCGTTACTGAGAACGACTGGTACACTCACGCCCGTAATTTCTTCGCCATTGCTTCTAATAAAATCTTGAAACTGCTGCAATTTGCTCATGTGATGTATCCTATAAAATCACAGGTTAAAGGTTGATAGTAAATTGGGTTTGATCCGCTTTTAAATACACCCATTGGCGCACAGCTTGATAACCAGGTGCACTGACTTTGATGTCATAGCCACCCGGAGGAAGTTGCATGCCAGCCTTGTATTTAGGCTTAATATTCATCACCGAAATTCTGGCATTATTCACATTAGTGTTAATGGTTAATGGCAGCTTTAGGCTTGGTTTTGCGGTTGTGGATTTCGCCGTTACCACCTCATCGTGTTCCGGTAAAACGGCTAGATCGAATCGGTCTAGCGGCCCACTGATCGCATGGAATCCTTGGGTCATGCTCAAGGCGTTATCGATAGATGCGCCTATTGGTTGCACTAGCGGCTGAGTGACCAACAACCATTTTAAGGCGTATGAAATACTGGCTGAATCATTCTTCTCCATTTGTTCGAAGAAGTAGTTCATGGCCGAGTCTTCCATGGTGTATTTGTTGCCACCTACAGATAAAGGCACGACAAAAATCGCTGCGATTAAGCTCACTGTGATTGCCGGTTTTAGATAAGGTTTATTTGCCTTGCTATCCTTAGGTTTAGCCTGTTTAGCTTGTATAAGCTCTAGTAGCTTCATTGGCAGTTTAAGCACGGTTAATAGCACTAGCGCCAAGCTAATTGACATAGATATAGGCGGAATAATGGTTGCGCGTAGCGCAGATTTTCCAGTCGACTCAAACACACCACCATTAGCAAACTCAGCTTGCTGAGCTTCTAAAATATTCAGGTATTCAGTGGTCTTACGTTGAATATTTGGCTCAATAATATACTTTTTGAATTGGCGATTATTCCAGTCAGCTAGGGTTGGGCTAACATATAACTCACCCATGCGCTTAGCAATGCGTTGCTGAATTTCATGATGACGCTGGAACCGCGACCAATTTAGGTTTGGTGGCATATCCATATTTTTTGCGCGCATGTTTTTACGCCATTCAATATCAGCTTGCTGGCGGACTTTGCTGGCAACAGCTTTGTCAAAAGTTAATCGATCGGTAATAGACCAAGTGGTAGGTAAACTTAAGCCTTTTTGTTTAAGCTTCTTGTTGACCTTTACACTGGTTAACTCATGTACTCTAAACGTATGCAAAGAGTTAATACCTAACGGGTAGCCGCCAGATTCTTTGATAAAGTCAGGTTCCATTTTTACCATCAACACATTTTTATAATGATTGACGTCATTGGTATAGACCATACGGTGGTCTTTAAAGCCCGCATCGCCGCCCGTTGCGGCATCAACCGCTTGCATCGCGGTGAAAAGACCAAAAGTCATCACACCGGCAATAATAGAATTACCGACGTTCTCTGTGGTGGTCACCTCTTCACGAATTAACCAATCATTAGCTGGAATATAAGGGACGCTTAGCTTTTTGATTTCGCGGTCGTAGTTCTCTTGTAAGCGTTCATAACAGCGGTCACGACTGCTGCCTTTTTTTCTCTCCCCGCATTTACTGCGACGCTCGAAGTAGTCATAAATCTTTGGTGCAATTTTTTGCGCGCGTGATTCAACTCGGGCTTCATAGGCGGTGACACCTTTTTGGTACTTTTCCCAACCTTGTTTAATTTGGTTTTGGGTATCTAACCAATATTCATCGGCGCGTTCAGGAGAACTGTCGATTGCTCGATTATATTTGGCAGAGCCGTTGGCATACTCTTGGTACTTTCCGCGCAGGGTTTGTCGGAAGTTGTCGTAGTCCTGATAGTGGCTAGCAAAATTAGACATGGCTCTATCGCGAACAAACTTTTCCATGATCATGCGCTTTTTCTGCGACAGATCATCAACTAGCTTGTCATCGGCATACACTAGGCCACCAAATACCGACAGAAAGGTTTTTTCTGTGCCGCTATGATCCGTATCTGGATCGTAATGAATACCTTCAAACTGAATTGATTTCTCAATTAAGGCGCTGCGCAACACTTGTGAGATATAGGCCTGTTGGCGCTCGGCTGCGCTAGATGCATCAATAATAAAACGGTCAACTAACCACTTTTGACCAAAAAATACTGTTGGCCACACTATGATGGCAATTAAGCAAAAATAGCCTAAAGCGCGACCCACTTTAGCAACGCGTCTGCCGCTTAATAACATGTCAGCCAGCAATAAGGTTACACCAATACCACTAATGGTACGGCCAAATAACTCAACAGCACGTAGATCTTCATGACTAGAGTTACGCCCGCCAGCCACCTCAGTTAATGCGGCATTAAATACCGCTTCTGGAAATAGATAAATCACAGAGCAGACGAACATCGTCATCAACCACCAAAATGGTTTCCCCGTGGTGGCGATTTGTTGCTCGACTTTTTGTTGTTTTTGCTGCTTAGCCGCGCTTGATTGCTGCTGTTTTTTTACCTTCTGTAACTCTTTTTCTGCAGCAGCCATTTTTGTTTGGGTTGGTGCAGATTTGAGTAAGCCGGTGGCAAATGGGCTGTTTTTTCTATCAGTCATTGTTGCTACTTGGTAGGGTTAAAATAATGGTTTTGCTGTTAGTTGTATCGATCTCTTCATCAACAATGATTGGAAAACCAAAGGCATCAGTGTTAGCGATCTTACGGGTGGCTTTTTGGGTTTTAGTCTTGGCACTTGCAATAGACTTAAGGCCAGAATTTAACGAGATATAATAGCCTTCTTGTTGATAACCCAGCATTTCATTGAGGCGGTCAAAGTCAGCATCACTTGGCAGTGAAGCAATATATTTGCCAGCCGCAGTCAGTGGTTGATAGCGCTTTTTAGGGATCGCAGCCTTAAATAGTTTTTGGCAAATTTTATAGGGAGTATTATCGACAATTACGCCATCAGGCAGTTTCGCTTTAGACAAGCGTGTAAGCTGTGATTGGTGATAGTCAGTGCCATTGATACTGTAGCTATACACTTTCATACCGTAGCGATGAGCACTATTTAACACGCTTGGGTTTTGCATAAAACTACGAATATCTAAATGTAAGCCTGAGTTACTGCCTAATTTATCGTTGATCTTTTTGATCCCAGCAGATGAAGCGTAGTTTTTATAACGCGAGCGATAGCGCTTGGTGCCATACTTGCCTGCAAATTCGATAATATTCTGATTGTCTTGGTAGTAGTCGTCGTTACGTGCACCACGGCGCAGATCGGCTGCGACTTTATCGACGCTGGTTGGGTGTGCTCCTTGTACAAATCCTAGGTAGGTATAAGGATTAATCCCACGCAGTTTTTCAAGCATATCCATGTCTGACGACGAAAAATAATAGCCACCTATGCCTACGGTATGGCGTAGCATATTGTCCAGTTCAGCTAGCTCTTGTCCATTGGCCTCAGACTTTATTTCTACGTTGAGCAGTTGGCCAGCGCCTCGGTAAGCTGCAAAGGCGGTAAAAGCCTCATAAGCCGTAATAGGGCGGATGTCTAAAAGCTCATTTGAGCCCTTAGCACGCAACTTTAAATTGGCATATTGCTTACGGCTCATACGTTCAAGTTTAAAGCGCTCACCAGTGTAATAAACCGTAGCGCGGCCAGTTTGGCTATCGTGGTGATTAACCCAAGTGCCGTCTTTAAGCTGCATGACATCAATTTCAACACTGTTGTAGTTATCGATAAGTGCAGCTGCAATTGCAGTACTGCTACTTTCCGGATAACGAAAATCACCACGGTGAGCCGAAATATCAAGCGGACACTGCTTAATTGATATCATTTTAATGTGGCCGTTTTCCGCCATATACAAGTTGCGATCAGCTAAAGCTAGCTGAATATCAAGCATGTCTTGGCCATCGACTTTGACGTCGCTTGGTAAATGGCTAAGTGCCGCAGGAATGATTTTTGCCGGTGCCGGAGGGGCTGATGGCGTCGATTTACAACCAGAAAGCGCTAAGAGTGTAATAAGTAGTACCGCAAAGTAACGGCGAGGGTTTTGTATGCAACTTGTCATAGTCCCTAAAACACAAGTTATTAATTATTCGAGCTTTATACTCGAAATGAAGCTTCAGTACAACGCTGCTTATAAGGCGTTTTAACGTAAGCGATTGATAAAATTAAGATTGAATTAATTTTGAGCTATGCAAATTTTACATAATGTGACATATGCATAGAGGATAACTGTCAAAATAATCAATTTCGTCAGTAATTTGGCTAGAGTGTGTGACCTTCTTCAAAAGAATAAAAGCAAGATATTGTCTGGCAGGTATACACCTGTGTAGTCTTGTGGTTGTTCGTTATTCATACGCGATGTGATTATACCGTTCGAATTTATGTTGAGTGTCTACTTGTTTTACTTCATTACGATAGAGGACTTTTATGAAAAGAATACTATTACTTGTTATTTTTTATTACTTGAGTTTTAACTTGTATGCGACTCCATATGGTGTAAATCGGGGCTATGACTGCGAAAGTTTAAATGGTCACCTTGAGAATCAGCTTGCTACAGCACCTGAGAGGGAAATTAGAACAAGTCTGAACAATTGGGAAGAGCATAGAGGGGAGATCCCAGCCTTAGAAATACCACTAGTCAACGTCGTTTACATTTTGTGTGAGGAGGAAAGAAATGCTGAGCGTCAGGTTAAAGATATTGTTTTTGATATTTTGGAACAAGCAGAGTATCGAGAAAGTTTAGCGTCTAGACTAAAATACTAAACTTAAGTTTCTAATATAAAAGTATTTTCAAAGGTTAGTTAACTTCTATTCTTGTCATTAAGAATCATATCGTTCGGTAAATGGCTAAGTGCAGCGTGAATGTTTTTGCCTTTGCCAGATGGGAGGTGGAATGGCGTCTATTTTCAGCCCGAAAGCACAAAGAGTGTAACCCATAGTGCGTCAAAGTAACGGCGAGGGTTTTGTATGCAAATTTTACATAATGTGGTGTATGCAAAGAGGGTAACTGTAAAAAATTACTATTTATCAATATATTGGCTACAGGGATTAGTTATAAATTGTCTGTTAGTTAATCGCTGTTAAACAGGGGGGACAGAATACTAACTAGGCAAATCTGACTCAATATCAAGTAATTAGCGCCATTGTAAAGTGCTGCTCATCAAGTCGATACTCACAATAAGCAAATATATTTTTTGAGAACATTTAATACGTTATTACATGCTCTCACTTTTTAAGTGTAATTGTTTAGGGGCTGACAATGGGAAAAGTACTAATAAACTTACTTGTCTATAGCGTGAGCTTCCATTTATTTGCGATCCCGTATGATGTAAAGCAAAGTTATGATTGTAATAGGCTAAATAGTGATCTTGCTAACCACATTGCAATAACACCTGAAAGAAAAATTAGAGAGAGTTTGAATAGCTGGAAGCTATACACAGGTAAAATACCTGAGCTGAAAATATCTCTAGTCAATGCTGTCTATTTTTACTGTAAAGAAGAGAGGAACAGTGAGCGTCAGATCCAAGATATTGTGTTTGATATTTTGACAGAACCATATTGCTGTAGCTGACTTTATACCGTTTTAGGTTGTTGAGCTGTCTATGTTGATTTGTCGATGTTGATTAAGGCTAGCTTCTGCCGAGTAAAACAACTTTTTTATCAAGAGTCCGACAGGTCGGTATAACCAATACTTAGATACAAAAAAGCCACTCTGTCATCAACAAAGTGGCTTTGTAATTAGGTGTTCCCCGCAGTCTGTTCATAGAAAGTCCGACAGGTCGGTACATCTTATGCGTAGATACAAAAAAACCATCATTATTGCTAACGATGGTTTTGTAATTAGATGTTCCCCTCAATGTTTTGACTGAGAGTCCGACAGGTCGGTATAACCAATGCGTAGGTACAAAAAAACCACTCTGTCATCAACAAAGTGGTTTTGTAATTAGATGTTCCCCGCAGTCTGTTCATAGAAAGTCCGGCAGGTCGGTGTAACCAATACTTAGGTACAAAAAAGCCACCTCGGTTGAGATGGCTTAATGTAAAAGTTAGATGTTCCCCTCAATGTTTTGGCTGAGAGTCCGACAGGTCGGTATATCTTATGCGTAGATACAAAAAAACCATCATTATTGCTAACGATGGTTTTGTAATTAGATGTTCCCCTCAATGTTTTGACTGAGAGTCCGACAGGTCGGTATAACCAATGCGTAGGTACAAAAAAACCACTCTGTCATCAACAAAGTGGTTTTGTAATTAGATGTTCCCCGCAGTCTGTTCATAGAAAGTCCGGCAGGTCGGTGTAACCAATACTTAGGTACAAAAAAGCCACCTCGGTTGAGATGGCTTAATGTAAAAGTTAGATGTTCCCCGGAATACCGACCGCCGGTGTAGCCCTTGAACCGTAGGTTCAAGGCGGGTAAATGAGTACCTCCTAAGGCTTCTCGATACGAGCCGAGCTTGCACAATGTCAGTAAAACATTCACCCTGGGTTTGTAAGTATCGGCACAGGGACATTACCAGCTAGCGAATACCCCAGGGAACAAAACTTGTGTTCGTAAACCAGTCGGGTGACTAAAATGGGCTTACGATAAAACTGTTTTCAGTGCTAATAAAGCAACTGCGATTATAGCTATTTTTAGTCAGCTTTTGTAGCGCGATCAACCAGCGCGACTTCAAGTGTTGACTGCAGCAAACCGATTTTTTCATCCATTTGCTTAATATATTCTTGATTCTTTTGCTGTTCTTCTAACAGCTCATAACCGATATTCAATGCTGCCATAATGGCAATTTCTTCACGGCTAATATTGTTAGTACGTGCTTTAAGCGAGGTTAATTGCTTTTCGAGATTATTAGCCACATGCCTAAGCGCAGCTTCTCGCCCCTCAGGACAAGCAATAGAGTAGGTACGACCCAAAAGAGTGATATCAATCGCCTTGCTACTCATTTCGAAAAGAATCCTTTAACCATGTACTTTAGCGGACTATATCGGTCTCAATGCTAAAGTGCAACACGATAAACGCGCAAACTCGCGCAGTTTAGATTAATTGTTGTTTAGATCGCCATTGGCGTACAAACATAGAGCGGTTAAGGGCTTTTCTTAGTCAATCACAGGCTAATATTAAGTCTCAACTCAGTTTAAGTTAAGTATGTTTGCCATGCGGTCATGGTTCTGTTTGCTTAGGAATGCAGCATTTGTGGTTTATAGCACAAAGTTTTGCCGACTTTATGGCGCCGACTCTTGGTCGGCACCCGCACTTCTGCTAGCATGAAGTCAGTAAATTTTGTGATTGGAAACTCTTTATGGCTAGCCTACCTACGTTGCAGATGGATAAATTACTCGCAGCACTTAATGACGCTGAAGTTGGTCAGCACCCAGTTGAAGTTCACGGCGCACTGGTCGGATTGATCTGCGGTGGTGTAGAGCAAAAACCTTCAGGTTGGACTCAGCCTCTACTTGAGCTGATGAACGACGGCCAAGCACTGCCAAAAGAGCTACAAAGTCTGATTAATGATCTGTACGAAGATGCAGTAACTCGTTTGTCAGATACCGACTTTGGCTTTAGCCCTATGCTACCACAAGAAGAAGAGTCGCTGTCTAAACGTGTTGAAGCGTTATCGCTTTGGGTACAGAGCTTTTTAACCGGCATTGCGATTATTCAGCCTAAATTAAATCAAGCGCCTTTAGATGTGCGTGAAGTGATCCAAGACTTATCTGAAATCGCCCAAGTTGAATTTGATGTTGCCGAAGATGAAGAATCAGAAGCAGCATTGATTGAACTGATGGAGTTCACTCGCATGGCAGCATTAATGTGCTATGCGGAATTTGGCCCTGAAGTTGATGACAACGAGCCTATTGACGTGGGTGTAATGCACTAACACCAGTTTGAATTAATTACCGCCATCGCTGTTGCTGCATGGCGGTTTTTGTATCAGCAACAGCTAACTTATTTTGTTATTGGACAATACATTGCATGGCGAACCTTAACCAACACGCTGATGTAGCAAGTACCACAGAAATTAATCATGTCGATATCGCCATTGTTGGCGGTGCGATGGCGGGGGCAACCTTAGCGCTTGGCTTAGCTGAGCTGGCAAAGCAGCAGGCTGGCAGTAAGCCAATAACAATTGCCCTGATTGAAGCACACAAGCCAAGTCGCGAGCATCCCGGCTTTGACGCCCGTTCAATTGCTATTTCTCATGGTTCTATTTTTGAACTTAAACAGTTGGGCTTGTGGCAGCATTTAGATCCGCTGGCTGAGCCTATTCACAATATCCATATCTCCGAGCGCGGTAATTTTGGTATGACAGAGCTTAATCGCGAGTCATTTCACCTGCCTTATCTTGGAAAAGTGGTTGAACTGGAGGCGGTGGGTAAAAAGTTATTTAGCCTACTTGAACAAAGTGATGTGGCACTTTATTGTCCGGCTAAGTTACAAAATGTTGTTGCAGGCATAGATTCACAGCTATTGACGTTAGATGATGGGCAACAGATCGCAGCTAAATTACTTATTGCGGCTGATGGGGTTAACTCTAAAGTACGTCAAGCTTTTAAACAGCCGCTTGAACAAGTCGACTTTAATCAAACTGCAATTATTGCCAATATTCAAGTAGAGCAACCGCATCACGGCTGGGCTTATGAACGCTTTACCCAAACTGGCCCACTGGCCTTGTTGCCAATGGCAACCAGCCAAGGTGAGTCACGTTTATCTATGGTGTGGGCGTTAGATCCGACTAATGCCGAGCGTTTATTAAAGGCGCCTAAAGCAGAGTTTATTAGCGAGCTGCAGCAGGCTTTTGGTTATCGAGCAGGGCGTTTTACCGATGTCGGTGAACGTTTCAGTTATCCGTTAATGTTGTCGTACATGGCAAGACCGATATATCAGCGTACTATCTTTTTAGGCAATGCTGCGCAAACGCTACACCCAATTGCAGGCCAAGGTTTTAACTTAGGTCTACGTGATGTGGTATGTGTGCTAGATGTACTAAAGCAAGTACTTACTAACCCTGAAGGGCATGATATTGGCAGTGCGGTAGTGACTCATGCCTATCTTGAACGGCGCAAAGCCGACAGACAAAGCACCATGAACAATATCGAATTCTTAGTACGTGGCTTTTCAAATGATTACTGGCCGCTGGTGATAGGGCGTAACCTAGGCTTACGCTTGTTGTCATGGTTTCCACCATTAAAGGCACCGGTGGCGCGCCGAGCGATGGGTTGGCATAAAGGTTAATCGTCAGCAGCCAATTCACCGTATTTAAAGTCAAATTAACAGTAAGCATGCACAATAACGCTTGTTAGTCAGATCAAAAGCATGTGTTGGCGTAATTCGCCATTTTTGAGTAAGGGTAAAAGATGTTAAGCACACAAACTTATGATGTCGCAGTTGTTGGTGGAGGCATGGTAGGCCTTGCCACAGCCATAGGTTTAGCGATGGAAGGCATTAAAGTCGTGGTGATTGATGCCGGACAAACTCAAGCTGTATCGGGTGCACCTAAACTTAGGGTGAGCGCGATTAACAAGGCCAGTCAACAACTGATCACCAACTTAGGTGCTTGGCCATACTTGGCTGCATCGAGAGTGAGCCCTTACCAAAAGATGCAAGTTTGGGACAAAGACAGCCTAGGTAAAATTGATTTTGACGCCCACTCACTGAGTGAAACTCATTTAGGTTCGATTATCGAAAATGACGCCATTGCTTTTGCGTTGGCCGAGCGAGCAGGTGAGCTAAGCGAGCTGACTTATATTGAAAACACCCGTTTAGAGCGGATTGCCTTTGGCGAACGCGAAGCATGGTTAACCTTAGATAATGGCGACAATGTGAGCGCGGCATTAGTGGTTGCTGCCGATGGTGCCAACTCTTGGGTACGCGAGCAATGTAAAATCCCAATGACATTCTGGGACTATAACCACCATGCGATAGTCGCCACTATCCGTACCGAGTTACCTCATGGCGAAACCGCCAGACAAGTATTCGACGCCGAAGGGCCATTAGCGTTTCTGCCGTTGTATGAAACTAACCTCAGCTCGATTGTTTGGTCAGTGTCACCACAAAAAGCTGAGCAATTGTTAGCACTAGATAACGTTGCCTTTGAGCGTGCATTAACCGCTGCTTTTGATGGCCGTTTAGGTATGTGCAGCCTAGAAAGTGATCGTCAGTCGTTCCCGTTACGTATGCGATATGCGCGTCACTTTGCACGACCACGTTTAGTATTGGCTGGCGATGCGGCACATACGATCCACCCGTTAGCAGGCCAAGGGGTTAACTTAGGCTTCCTTGATGCTGCGGCCATTGTTGAAGCGGTGAGCGAGCTAAAACAGCAAGGTAAAGACATTGGTGACTACAAACACCTACGCGATTTAGAGCGCTGGCGTAAAGCGGAAGCACTAGAAATGATCACCGCAATGGAAGGCTTTAAGCGCTTATTCCAAGGTACTAATCCGGTGACCAAAGCGATCCGTGATATTGGCTTAAATTTCGTCGACAATTTTGCGCCATTGAAAACACTGTTTATTCAACAGGCGCTAGGTAACAAGAACAACCTGCCTAAGCTTTGTCGTCGTAACCAAAATTAATCATGATCAAATTTCATGTACAGCTAAATAAGCCTTTTATTTCATGTATTTGTTTATTTTGCTTTTAGCTAGGTTGAATGTTTGTGGTTGTTTTAACAATTTTGCAATAAGAAAAACTAATGCCAAAACTGTTCGGATTAGAAAATTCTTTTGTATACAAAGTGACGACTCAAGGTATAATTTCGCCGCATTTTAATGCGAGGACATAAATCTGGTGCCACTACCTTACACAAGCACAGCCTATATGTGCCGGCATCAGCAGCAGACTAAAAGACCCCAAAGAAGGGATAAAAATGGCTAACAAAACTGTACTTTTTAACAAGCATCTAGAATCAAACGGTAAGATGGTAGACTTCCACGGTTGGGATATGCCACTTAACTATGGTTCACAAATCGAAGAGCACCACGCGGTTCGTCAAGACGCAGGTATGTTCGACGTATCTCACATGACAGTGGTTGATGTGATTGGTGATGACGCTTGTGCCTTTTTACGTAAGTTGCTAGCCAACGATGTCGCTAAACTTAAAGTGCCAGGTAAGGCGCTTTACGGCGGTATGCTTGACCATAACGGCGGCGTAATCGACGACCTTATTACTTATTACCTATCAGATACTGAGTACCGCATTGTGGTTAACTCAGCTACCCGCGAAAAAGATCTCGCGTGGATCAACGAACAAGTTCAAGGCTTTAGTGTTGAAGTGACTGAGCGTCCAGAGCTGGCGATGATCGCGGTACAAGGCCCTAACGCTAAAGCAAAAGCAGCAACAGTATTCAATGCAGAGCAAAATGCAGCAGTTGAAGGCATGAAGCCATTCTTTGGTGTGCAGTCTGGTTCACTGTTTATTGCCACTACCGGTTACACAGGTGAAACTGGCTATGAAGTTATCGTGCCAGAAGCTGAGGCCGAAGCACTATGGCAAGCATTCCTAGAAGCAGGCATTCGCCCATGTGGCTTAGGTGCACGTGACACACTACGTCTAGAAGCTGGCATGAACCTTTACGGCCTAGATATGGACGAAAGCGTGAACCCACTCGCCGCTAACATGGGCTGGACAGTTGCATGGGAGCCAAGTGATCGTGACTTTAACGGTCGCCAAGCGCTAGAAAAGATTAAAGCAGAAGGCACAGACAAGCTTGTAGGCTTAATCATGGATGCTAAAGGCGTTATCCGTCACGGCATGGCGGTATTCTTTACCGATTGTGATGGTGTTGAGCAACAAGGTACGATTACTAGTGGTACATTCTCACCAACATTAGGTTATTCAATCGCAATGGCGCGCGTACCTAATACCATTGGTGATGTGGCTGAAGTAGAAATGCGTAAAAAGCGTGTACCGGTAAAAGTTATTGCACCGTCGTTTGTACGCAACGGTAAACAAGCATTCTAATTTTTCTGGCTTAATACTGGCTATTTAGTCCTACTTTGTTGTCGCCAGTGCTCGTTGATGCTTATCAACTGCGCGCTGGCTCCTAAAATTAGCACTAAATTGCTGCGTATTTAGCTCAGAAAAAAGGCTTGTTTATATTGGTGGGGTTATAGCTATTTGCATTGGCTTCGTTGTCGAAAGTGCTCATTGATGCTTATCAACTGCGCGCTTTCTCCTAGAATCCAAAGCAACTATCGGCTAACCCCACCATATAATGGCTACTGAGTTTGATTAGCTCAGAAAAAGGTTTGTTTAAACCGTTTGTGATACCGCGAATATAAAATGTAGTCGTGGCATGTAAGATAGAGCAAAATTGACGATTTCATCTATTTTTAGCTAACACTTAATAAAGCGTAAAAATAATCGATTTGCCTTGTTGAACTAAATCAATGTGGCAAACGTCAAAAAGTAGATGAAATCACTGCACTTATGATGTAAAAAAGGTGCAAAAATTGATATAAGCCTTATTAGGCAAGTCAGTGTAACGTCTTATTAAATACAGAATTAGAACATCGAATAAGGATTTAGACCAATGAGCAATATCCCAGCTGAACTTAAATATGCTTCTTCTCACGAGTGGATCCGTAAAGAAGAAGACGGTAGCTACACAGTCGGTATCAGTGAGCACGCTCAAGAGCTTTTGGGTGACATGGTGTTCGTTGAGCTACCAGAAGTAGGCGATGATGTTAGCGCGGGTGAAGACTGCGCAGTAGCAGAGTCTGTAAAAGCGGCATCAGATATCTACGCACCACTATCAGGCGAAGTTGTTGCAGTAAACGAAGCACTGGAAGATTCTCCAGAGCTAGTAAACAGCGACGCATTCGGTGACGGTTGGTTCTTCCGCGTGATGCCAAACGACCTTGCTGAACTAGACAACTTGCTTGATGCCGAAGGTTATCAAGCGGTTATCGACGAAGAATAAGCGTCGATGACTAACAAAGCCCCAACTCATCGCTGAGTGGGGCTTTGTTCGTTATATGGGCTATACCCTTGTAAAAGTCAGGGAAATAGCAGCAAAAGGCAGAAATTACACAAGCAAATACTGCCAAAAATCGAATTCTAAACTAAAGAGACCGGTAGCTCCTCCCCCCTACAGGTAGGATACTGGCAAATAGGAACTAGGTTACCCATGACCACAGAAACCCTTACACAACTAGAGCAGCACGAATTATTTCTTCGTCGCCACATTGGCCCAGGTGCAGAGCAGCAACAAGAGATGCTTAACTTTGTTGGCGCTGAGTCATTAGAGGATTTAACCGCACAGATTGTGCCGGGTGCTATTTTATTAAACCGTGACTTAGCGGTTGGTGATTCATGTGGCGAAGCAGAAGGCCTAGCCTATATCCGCAAAATTGCGCAAAAAAACCAAGTATTCAAAAGCTACATTGGTATGGGCTACCACGGCACTGAAGTACCAAGCGTTATTCAGCGCAACGTACTAGAAAATCCGGGTTGGTACACCGCGTACACACCATACCAGCCAGAAATCGCCCAAGGCCGTCTTGAAGCGATTTTGAACTTCCAGCAAATGTCGATGGATTTAACCGGTCTAGACTTAGCTTCTGCGTCACTGCTTGATGAAGCAACAGCAGCTGCTGAAGCAATGGCTCTGTCTAAGCGTGTATCTAAAGCAAAAAAAGCCAACATCTACTTTGTCGCTGATGATGTATTCCCACAAACTATCGACGTAGTGAAAACCCGCGCTGAATGTTTTGGTTTTGAAGTTATCGTAGGCCCTGCTGAAGATGCCGTTAACTACGAGCTATTTGGTGCCTTGTTCCAATACACTAACGTTCACGGTGAAATCGTTGATCACAGCGAGCTATTTGCCAAGCTGCACGAGAAAAAAGCATTAGTTTCAGTCGCGGCCGATATCATGTCGCTAGTCATGCTAAAGTCGCCGGGCTCAATGGGCGCAGACGTTGTATTTGGTAACTCTCAGCGCTTTGGTGTACCAATGGGCTTTGGTGGTCCACACGCTGCTTTCTTTGTGACGCGTGATGCGCACAAGCGTTCACTACCGGGTCGTATTATTGGTGTATCACAAGACACTCGTGGCAACCGTGCACTGCGTATGGCAATGCAAACTCGCGAGCAGCATATTCGCCGCGAAAAAGCGAACTCAAACATTTGTACTGCACAGGTGCTGCTGGCCAACATGGCATCTTTCTATGCAGTATTCCATGGTCCACAAGGTCTTAAAACGATTGCAGAGCGCATTCACCGCCTAACCGATATCGTTGCAGCTGGTTTGACTGCAAAAGGCGTAGAGCTAGTGAACAGTACTTGGTTTGATACCCTTTCAATTAAAGGCTTAGATGTTGCAGCGGTTAAAGCGCGCGCAGTAGAAGCTGGCCTAAACCTACGTATCGACAACGACGGTATTGTGGGCTTGAGCTTAGCTGAAACCACTACTCGCGGTGATGTTGCAGAGCTATTTGATGTGATCCTTGGCGCAGGCCATGGCCTAGATGTTGCTGCACTTGATAGCGAAATCATTGCTAACGGCAGCCAGTCAATCCCATCTGAACTACTACGTACCGATGCGATTTTGACGCACCCAACCTTTAATCGCTACCAAAGCGAAACAGAGATGATGCGTTACATCAAGCGTTTAGAAAGCAAAGATCTTGCCCTAAACCACTCGATGATTTCTCTTGGTTCATGCACCATGAAGCTAAACGCGGCAACTGAGATGGCGCCGGTTTCTTGGCCTGAATTTGGTAACATGCACCCGTTCTGCCCAACAGAGCAAGCGCAAGGTTACGCTCAGTTACTTGAAGAGCTATCAGCATGGTTAGTTGAAATCACCGGCTACGATGCAGTATCACTGCAGCCAAACTCGGGTGCACAAGGTGAATACGCAGGTTTGTTAGCAATTAAGCAATACCACGAGTCTCGCGGCGACGCGCACCGTAATGTGTGTCTAATCCCGCAATCAGCCCATGGCACTAACCCTGCATCGGCGCAGCTTGCAGGCATGAAGATTGTGGTTACTGCCTGTGACAAGGCCGGTAACATCGACATGGAAGACCTACGTGCGAAAGCGGCTGAAGTGGCTGATAACCTATCTTGCATCATGGTGACTTACCCATCGACTCACGGTGTATACGAAGAAAGCATCGCAGAGATCTGTGAAGTGGTACATCAGCACGGCGGTCAAGTTTACCTTGATGGCGCAAACATGAACGCACAGGTTGGCCTAACATCACCGGGCTTTATTGGCGCAGACGTATCGCACCTTAACCTACACAAAACGTTCGCTATTCCACATGGCGGCGGCGGACCAGGTATGGGCCCAATTGGTGTTAAAAAGCACCTTGCTCCGTTCCTATCTGGCCACAGTGTTATCAAGCACGGTTTAGAGTCAGACAACAACGGCGCAGTATCTGCAGCACCATTTGGTAGCGCAGGCATTCTGCCAATTACTTGGATGTACATTAAGCTGTTAGGTAAAAAAGGCCTACGTCAGTCAACACAAGTGGCGCTACTAAACGCTAACTACGTGATGAAGAAGCTATCAGCCCATTACCCAGTGCTATACACAGGCCGTAACGACCGTGTAGCGCACGAGTGCATCATTGATTTACGTCCGCTTAAAGAAGCATCTGGCGTGACTGAGATGGATATTGCTAAGCGTCTAAACGACTACGGCTTCCACGCGCCAACCATGAGCTTCCCTGTTGCAGGTACGCTAATGATTGAGCCGACAGAGTCAGAGTCTAAAGTTGAGCTAGACAGATTCATCGAGGCAATGGTGTCTATCCGCGGCGAAATCGCTAAGGTAGAAGCAGGTGAGTGGCCAGTGGATAACAACCCTCTGCACAACGCACCGCACACCATGGCTGACATTATGGACCCTGCATTTGATGAGCGTCCATATAGCCGTGAAGAAGCTGTGTTCCCAACTGCAGCGGTTAAGGCGAATAAGTTCTGGCCAACGGTTAACCGTATTGATGATGTGTTTGGTGACCGCAACCTAATGTGTAGTTGTGCACCTGTATCTGACTACGAATAATTGCTGCTTGGGCTTGCTACTGCGGCGTTGAACCTCGTCTCCAGTCCTCATTGACTGGAGTCAACTCCGGGCTAGAGCCTTCGGTTCGCCTAGCATTAGCTTCGCCAGCGACGCAATTATGGAAACTGTGAGTTTGGTGGTTTCTGGTGGTTAAAGAATTGAAAAAGCGAACCGATTGGTTCGCTTTTTTGTTTTTAAGGGTATGAATTTTAGATTAAAAGTAAAATAATTTGATTTTTATCACCCTGAGGAGGTTTTAAAACCCCTATTGTAAGGAACACAATTATAAAGGAGTAAGAAATGGATTTTATTTCATGGCGGAAGCGTGAACTGCACAAGGAGAAGTTTTTCATTGAAGACGGGATTCTTAACAAAGACCTTTGGGAAAAAGCACCTGTTAAAGTGCTGTTTTTGATGAAAGAGGCTTATGAAAGTTCAACTGAAACCGAACAAGAATGGGCGCTAAATGAATACCTAGCTTCTAAAACGTTAAAAGAACTAGGTAAGCCGATGTGGTGGTCTGTAGCGCACTGGCTTGATGGCATTAATAAGCTTATCGTTACTGGTGAAGTTCAATCATTTGATGAAGGTTACAAATCAGATCCCAAGGTCGAAGAGGCCTTTCAAAGCTGCGCTATTATCAATATCAAAAAGAGTGCTGGTCAAAGCTCATCTGCGGTAGATGATCTATCGAAATATGTTGATAGTGATTGGGATTTATTACTTGAACAAATCAAAGCTATTAACCCAGATCTGATCATTTGCGGTGCGACCTACCCACTAATTGCGCCTAAGTTAGGTAAACCAACAAAGTCTGCCGAATGGTTGTATCAAACCGAAGGCTATTACTTTGTCGACTTTTGGCATCCATCAAATCAATGGCCGTATAAAGTGAAATATTACTCGTTGCTCTCAGCGCTGAAGCAGTCGAAAGAGTTGTGGCAACCACTTCGAGCCCTGTAGATTAAGCTCTACACTGGCAGCAATGCAATTATTTGGAAAGCACCCTTTGTGGTGCGTTTTTATTGGGCTTTTTATGGCCTACGGCCACTAAAGTCGTGGCGCTTCGCCCACACCCGACCAAAAGGGGAAAAGCGCTTGTTCCCCTTTTGGAAATCCCCCAGCGCCCCGACGAAATTTTCTGAGAAGCGAAAGATTCCGAGGGGAAGTTGGTGTGATCTTCAAGGGGAGAGTATTAAGCATCACTATGCTGCTATATCTGTACTAGTTTCATAGAGAGTCGGAACTAGCAAACTCTATAGTTATATCTCAACTCTTCTAGTTCGCTTAAGCCGTTATTGTTTGGGCTGGAAATGTGGCTCAACTTTCAAGCCTTAAAGGCAGATTGGTATTGTGAGGAAGCCTGTATCTTGGTTTTCAACTTTACCTTGGTTAGGTGCTTGGAAGATAAAGGGCTGGCTGTTAGTGAAAAGAGTGGAAACGCTGCGGCGTCTAGTAATGAAAAGTGGATAGTCGAGGATGGTTACGCTTATTGCCACGACAGCACGAGCTTAAAGACCACGGCGTTTATTGCGGTTGCTGACTTGTTTGAAGCTGGTGTGGGGATAGATCTGGCGATTAAGGGGCGGTTGGTGAGTGTGGTTAATGGTGTTGCTAAGTCTTTAGGTCTGCAGAATGTTATGCTTCTTTTCGTTTAACTTCTGAGCTTAAGTGTATAATAATATTAACTTTGTTTTATTCTTTAATTGACATTAAAGGGGAACCAACCATAGACAGCCATCGTTAATGGCGTGTTTGTAGACCTCTTACTAAGCTTTAACTATTGCTGAAGTTGGAGGTTGTTTTTGTTTTGTTCGCCCCGTCCTAAAAGTGCAATCATTAGCTTGGAACTCTCGATTCATTGACTCCAGTCTTCATTGACTGGAGTTAACTTTGGTTAGAGTTAGCTTTGACTAGAGTCTTCAGTTCGCATACCGCTGGCCGGGTTTTAGTGTACTTACCCTCACCTTTTTAACCCTCTTTTTTTCTTTCAATAAAAACTAATTTAGATGACTTTGTGAAACTTTCTGGTTAGTGCCTATACTCAATCATAGAAATTTAAGCAAAATCTGAAATGCTATAACTATTACACCTTGGTAATAATCATTTACCTAAATAGGGGATTATCACTATTAATTTAACCAATATAATTGTCGGCATCTGCAGAGGGGAGTCACAGTGCTTCCCATGCCAAATCTTATAGAGCTTATTTAATTTAAAGGAAGTGAATAATGACTGCACAACCAATTACTTGTAAAGCAATGGTAGCCTGGGCTGCTGGTCAGCCGCTGAAAGAAGAAACTGTTACTGTTGCACCACCAAAAGCCGGTGAAGTACGTATAAAAGTGATGGCAACAGGTGTTTGCCACACCGACGCTTTCACTTTGTCTGGTGATGATCCAGAAGGGATCTTTCCTTCAATTTTAGGTCACGAAGGTGGCGGTATTGTTGAGTCAATCGGCGAAGGGGTGACTAGCGTTCAGGTCGGTGACCACGTGATCCCGCTATATACGCCAGAGTGTGGTGAGTGCAAATTCTGTAAGTCAGGTAAAACTAACCTGTGTCAGAAAATCCGTGAAACTCAAGGTAAAGGTCTGATGCCAGACGGTACAACCCGCTTTACTGTTAATGGTCAGCAAATTTTCCACTATATGGGTTGTTCAACTTTCAGTGAATATACGGTACTGCCAGAGATCTCACTTGCAAAGATCAACAAAGAAGCGCCACTTGAAGAGGTATGTCTACTGGGCTGTGGTGTAACTACGGGTATGGGCGCGGTGACCAATACTGCGGATGTTAAGAAAGGCGATACCGTTGCTGTATTTGGTTTAGGTGGCATTGGTTTGTCTGCGATTATCGGTGCGCAGATGGCGGGTGCTGGTCGAATCATTGCGATTGATATCAACCCTGAAAAATACGATCTAGCCCGTAAATTGGGTGCTACTGATTGTGTTAACCCTAAAGACTACGATAAGCCAATCCAAGATGTGATTGTAGAGATGACTGACGGTGGTGTGGACTTCTCGTTCGAGTGTGTGGGTAACGTGCACCTGATGCGTAGCGCTTTAGAGTGTTGTCACAAAGGTTGGGGCGAGTCGGTAATTATTGGTGTTGCTGGTGCTGGGCAAGAGATTGCTACCCGTCCATTCCAATTGGTTACTGGTCGAGTATGGAAAGGTTCTGCATTTGGTGGTGTTAAAGGTCGTTCTGAATTACCTGAATATGTAGAACGCTACATGAATGGCGAGTTTAAATTGGATGACTTTATTACTCATACCATGAGCTTGCAGGAAGTGAATGAAGCCTTCGAACTTATGCATCAAGGTAAGTCAATCCGTACCGTTCTACATATGAACCGCTAAGTAAGCATTAAAAGGTGTTGCTCAGCAGTTGTAGCTGAGCGACCAACGCAATTTGCTTGAGACGTTTTCTATCGCTTAAGCAAATTGCACAAGCTGGAGCTTGCAGGTTCGAGTTCCAGCTTAGTTTTTCTGGGAGTTATTATGTCAATGTTAAGTCATCTTTCTAGCAACAAAAGCTTTGGCGGCTGGCATAAGCAATATCAGCACAGCAGCACTGTATTGAACTGTAATATGCGCTTTGCTATTTATCTGCCACCACAGGCTGAAACTCAAAAAGTGCCGGTGCTGTATTGGTTATCGGGTCTGACTTGCACTGACGAAAACTTTATGCAAAAAGCGGGGGCTCAGAGTATTGCTGCTGAATTAGGTATCGCTATCGTTGCACCGGACACAAGCCCGCGTGGAGACGAGGTTGCTAATGATGAAGCTTACGATTTGGGTCAAGGGGCAGGTTTTTATGTCAATGCGACTCAAGCGCCATGGGATAAGCACTTCCACATGTACGATTATGTGGTAAATGAACTGCCAGCCTTGATTGAAGCAGAGTTTCCGGTTACTGATGTGCGTGCCATTAGTGGTCATTCCATGGGCGGGCATGGTGCGTTAATGATTGCGCTGCGTAATCCTCAACGTTATCGCTCGGTATCAGCATTTAGTCCAATTGTTAACCCAAGCCAAGTGCCGTGGGGCCAAAAAGCATTTAGTGCTTACTTAGGTGGCGATAAAACAGCATGGCAGCAATATGATAGTTGCGCGCTAATGGCTGCGTCTGCTGGTTCACTGCAACTACCTGCGTTAGTTGACCAAGGTCTGTCAGATGACTTTTTGCCTGAACAGTTACAACCGCAAGCATTGCTGAATGCTGCTGAGGCTTCTGGTTATCCGCTGACGCTGAATCAGCACCTAGGTTACGATCATAGCTACTACTTTATTGCTAGCTATATTGAAGCGCATTTACGTTTCCACGCTAAGTGGTTGTGATCCTACTTAAGCTTATATCGCAGTCGGCCTTATGAAAACCCCAGCCGTATCAAACTAAAATTTAGCGCCGCCATTGCACAACGCAACTATTACACAATGCAATTAGCGCACAACGTAATTATTACACAAAGGAACTATTACACACCGCAATATGGACGTTGGTGGCCTGTTGCTTGTTAGCGGCTTTCAGCGGCTACAAAAATATAGCCAATTTTAGCTTAGATAAATGACTGCAACCCCACCATTACTTAGCCACTAAGTCATCTTAGAGGCGATTAAAAATTACAAGCGAGAGCTTTCAAGCGTGTTAGCAATAGGTGATTAAATTCAATCATATAAGCAACAGCGCTGCTTTAAATCGGAGCAAATTATGAAAAAGATAGTCGTCGTCGGCGGTGGTGCTGGCGGTATGGAGTTAATCACCAAACTGGGTAAAACTCTAGGAAAAAAGGGTAAAGCTGAAATCACATTAGTGGATATTGCTAACCATCATATTTGGAAACCACTTTTACATGAACTCGCTACAGGTAGTTTAGATGAAGGGACTAACGCTGTTGATTATCAAGTACATGGTGCTAATAAAGGCTACCTTTATCAGCGTGGTGCACTAACCGGCATCGATCGCGAAAATCGACAAATTATTCTAGCACCACTTTATAGTGCTGATGGTCGCCTGATTTTAGATGAGCGTCGTCTAGACTACGATTATCTGGTCATTGGCATTGGTGCAATTAGCAATGACTTCGGTATTCCTGGAGTGAAAGAGCATGCCTTTACGCTAGATCTGACCGAGCAAGCGATGATCCTACGTGAACGTATTCAAGATCAATTTATGCAGCACGCTAGTGGTCAGCGCCAAGGTAAGATGAAAGTGGCTATTGTTGGCGCGGGGGCAACGGGTGTTGAGATGGCGGCAGAGCTGCATCATATGACCCAGACCTTACGTAAATACGGATACAAGTTAGAGCAAGACTTACTAGATTTAACGATAGTCGAAGCATCAGACTCTGTAATGCCTGCGTTACCTAAGTCAGATCTTCGCCAATCGGTACACGATAAATTGTTAGAGCTGGGCGTTAAGGTTAGCACAAGCACTATGGTGACCGAAGTCACCAAACAAGGTTTAACCACTAAAGATGGCCAGTTAATTGAGGCTGACTTAATTGTTTGGGCTGCTGGTGTTAAAGCGCCAGAAGTGTTAGCGACACTGGGCTTAGAAGTTAATCGTGCCAACCAGTTGATGGCTGCCGATACTGGGCGTACTTTGTCGGATGATCGGATCTTTACCTTTGGTGATTGTGCGAGTATTCCCCAAGAAGACGGTAGTTTTTTACCACCGAGAGGCCAAACTGCTAGACAGGTAGCATTGATGATAGGTACTAACCTGACTCGCTTGTTGAAAGATCCGAATGCTAAGTTGGATCGTTACGTTTACAAAGATTTAGGTAGCTTTGTTAACCTAGCGCACTTCAATACTGTTGGTAATATGTTCTCGTTCTTCCACGGTGGTTTACAGCTAGTGGGCTGTCCTGCACGTTTTGTTTACGCATCGCTTTACCGTAGACACATTATATCGCTACACGGTCCGCTTAAAGGGTCAATGATTTTAATGATCCATGGCTTGAACCGCTTGCTTCGTCCACAACTGAAGCTGTGGTAATAACAAAAACCATACTTGCCTTCTACTTCAGGTATTGCTGAAGTAGGAGGTGACTTTTCCCTATTAGTCCCGCCTTAGAAATACACTCACTAGGCTTTTTTAAAGCTATTTAGCATAAAGCTCTTGCAGTGTTGACAAGAAAAGGGGGCTTGTTTAGTTTGAGGGAGTGTTAAGGACAACATATTCGTGATATTTAAAGGGACTAAAGTTATGGTTAATCATAGCGTTATATACGCTTTTATACTTAGCGGTTGTATGTTTTCACAGCATGCAATGTCACAGGAAAAAGTTAATTCAGAATGTGCTTCAAAGTATGATATTGCGATAGATGCTTGTACTACCAAAACTGGTTATACAGAACTGTTTCTTGAAAGGTACAATATACATAGTGTTGATGTTAAATCGAGTTATGACAAGGCTTTAGATTCAAATAGAGCTGAGATCCGAGATTTAGTAAAAAGATATAAGCAAACCTATAATCAATTAAATAGTGTGGATGACAAACTTAGCTTTGTTAACCTGTTTTTATCTAGAGTCACTGATAAATATAACCTTACCTTAAAGCTGGGCAATGGTTATGATGAATCGATAAAAGTAATCGTAAATGGCACCAGAGGCTATAATGCGCTATCCGTTGGCTATGCTATTTCGTTATTTGGCACTGATATAATAAATAGTGAAACCGATAATTTATACTTTGTAGGTTTATCAAGGTTAAACGCCAATGCTTTTACACAAGAAGTCGCTGCAGATGTCACTTATGTTTTAAAGGCGAGTACTAATAGTATAAATGGCGGCGTGAAATCAGTTGACTCTCATCCTCTGAAATAAAATGGAATATTGATTAAGGCAATGACAATACTCTATGGGCTAAAGTGCAAGCTCGAAGTAGGTCGGTTGCTTTTCTTTTTGTTCCTCCATCAAAGTACGCCCATAATCTCAACGCTATTAATTGTACCAATAGCTCTAGCCTTGTTATAGCTATATGCTTGTCATGGTTGAGCTTTTATTGTTTTCCTGTTGTAAAAATTGCTTGAGCAAAATATCAAATTCTTTTCTATTTAAGCCTTTAGATACTCTGTGTAGCGAGCCGCTATCTGCTGTCGTGTAGTGAATTTTTATGACGTGATCTTTCCAGTTTGCTTGGGTGGATAACTGGTATTTCTGTGATAGAAAAGCCAACAAGTCTGCGGTTTCTTTTATACGCTGTTGCTGATCTGGGATCTTACTGATAGTACGAAACAAACTGGTTATATAGGTTGTATCTTCAGCTGTATAGCTTATAGGGTTATTTGGATGACTGCTTATTAATAGGTTTTCAGCATTGTCATTGTGAAACTGAATATGCTCAATGTTGGTTGTTTCAGCTGTAACTGCAAATGCAGGAGCCATGAGTAAGCAAAAAATAACGGCTAATACATGAATATGGTTTCTCATGATAATGTCCTTATTTCTGTAGTTAAACATCCTGTTCGAAATACAAGCTAGCACTAATGTATTTTTTAGTAAATACAACATGCGTTCAATATTCACATAAGCGATATGGAAGGTTAATCATAGAGCTACACTGCTAAGCTTAGCTTTCTTGTTTTGTTAATGGTCATTATTATTGCTATAGGTATATGTGTTTAATATCTATTCGGCAGGGTTTTCTGTGCTATTGAGAAAATTATTTTGTATAGAGATATAATTACAATAACAGTTAAAAGGGGCTTTTTGCTGATTTTTGAGTAATTTACATCTTAGCTGACTACGAAGAACAAGATAAGTGAGGGTAAGTTTTCCCCTCACTGCAAGTCAAATGACTACCATATTAGTTTGTTTCCAAAATATAAGTACCAATTACTTATGGTTAAATTTAAATCGGCAGGGTTACCGTATGTATCAATTACTCGTATAGTCATTGAGTTTGCTAATTGTCTTTTCTTTGATGAGGGCCAAACATTGTTAGGAAACTCTTTTCCGTACATAGCTGCAAATTTGACTATTGGTTTAACTTTTGCGGAGCTTTTAGTATTTAATCTGAAGTTAGTTATATTTTTTACACTGTAAAGAGGGGTATAGTTTTTTACTTCGTTTTTAAGAGCTTCAATATAAAAAAGGCGGTCGTTTTCTGATACGCGCATTGTTGCTACACTTGGCATTGAGTATACATCGCCATTGGGGTTTGGCTTTCTGATATTTAATCGTTTTGGGTTTGCTAATGTGAACTTATTTGAGTTTTTTGATGTTAATTCGTAATATCTAATGTAAAGTTTTTTGCCTAATTTATCTCTTGCTTCACTATTTTTTTGAGTTAAAGAAAAATCTGCCGCCTGATACTTAGTAGGTATGAGTGTTTGGATTGTCACCGCGTTATCTTTCTTATCTCTACTATCGCATGTATCACGAGTTATCTCACTTAGGGTGGTTTTATTAATAACCGTTAGCTCTACACAGACATCTATCTTATCGGGATGACCTGTATTATTAGTCACATAAAATATCCTGACAGGGTTGGTTCGTTTAGGGGGATTTTTTCCTTTTCTTACTTTTCCGCCAACATTGCTTATAAAGTGGGGGAGTCTATTGAACTCATGTTCAACATCCCAGCCATCAAAAGGCAGTAAATTATGAGTATATCTTTCTTTGATTAAAAATTGGGGGTTAATAAAATCAGGCCCCAGTTTATATTCAATCGCTAAAGGTGACTGCATGAGGCCATTCGCATAAATCTTATTTTCATCTGTCAAAGGTGTTCTATGAGTAGTTATCTTAAGAACTGGGATGGCTTCTGTTGGGGGGGCGTATTTTATTGCGGCTAAAGCTGCTTTACCTATTATGCTGGGTAAAAGCACGCTTACTAACATTAAAGCAAAAATTGTATTATTTAAATAAGTGTTTTTATTGAAAATATTCATGTTGCTGTCTTCCATAATCATTAAAGTTAAATGTAGGGTTCTGTTAATTAATTGAATAAAGCCAGTTTATTCAGCTTATATGTATGAGCCTCATGTTTTGCTTTTTAGGGGAGTTTCAGACTAGACCCTGCTTTGCTTCTGTTGAAGAGCAGCTTATTTTTTGAGTTATTGTATTTTTGCCTATGAAGTTTCTGGTTTGCTCTGGGATTATGTTTGGTCTTATTGATTGTTTTCGATTTAAGCAACGTTTTTAGTATCGATAGGATTTATAATCGCTGACAGTAGAATAAAAAAGGCTTAGAAATGAAACTTCCTCTAGTACCTTATGGGCAACGGCATAACGTCATTTTGTTCGATCCTGCCGATCCTAAAAGCATTGCTGCGGCGTTGAGTGAATACCGCCAGTTACTTGATTGTAATGATGTGCTTTTCGGTGATTGTTATCCCTATCTTGATGTTGAGTTCAAAGTGCTGCAAGCGGGTAATATTCGCCGCTTGCAAGTCAGTGATGCGCCATTACTAAATGAGCAAACCTTTGCTGGCATGTATACCGACACGCACGATGAACAGCTCAATACGGTATTGGATTACGCTAGCTGGCAGCAAGAGTATATTGAAGACGGTGACGAGATTTTTATCTCAGAAATCATTCTGTTTGCCTTGGCAATTGGCTTTCCTCAATTAGAGGCTGATGTTGTCGCTACAGCTGAGTCAATGATTGGCTTTGCTCGTAGACTCAACGATAGCGGCGATATGTGGCGTGACAGTGAAACAATATTCGGTATTGATGCCCTGTTTTTACTGGCGTGGCATAAGCCTAAGTACAGTTACTTATTGTCGCGCTTTATTATTCCAGAGTGGGATATTCAACTACTACAGTTTTATCTGTGCTTTTTACATGCTCTGTTGGCGCGAGAGGGCTGGTCGGCAGATTTAGTTAAAGCCTATGTGTATTGCGATAACCCAGCCGCTCGATTAGGTTTTTACTGCAGTTACGATAGCTGTTTAGACGAGCCTGTATTGCCAAGTCTTGGTGAGTATCTGCAGCAGCACCCTGAACAATATCAGTCCTTTGTTGCGCAAGTTAAAGGCCGTTTCTCAGAGCAAGCTATGCTGATTGATGCAGACTGTGAGCAAGGTTTTAACGCTGTGTTATCGCTATTTCAAACCTTAGTTTTTCCGAATACTGACCAGTGGGATGAGCAAGAGGCTGGCTTAGTCATGCCAATTGTAGATGCGACACCATTCATGGGGAGCAGTTTGGGCGAGCAAGCTGCGCAGTTAAAAAGTGAGCTGCAAACTGAGCTGTTAACTGTCCAGCCAACTACTGCTTTAACCTTTACTTATAGTCGCAGTTCGCACTCAGCTTTTAGAAGAGAGTGCCTCGAAAAAGGGCAAGCACGTCAGCTACGGTTGGGTGAGCCTCGCGTTAGCCCGGGTTTTGCCAGTGCCCAAGAAGAACAAGATTTCTACGATGACTTATAAATATTAGCAGAGGTATTAAAGGCGGAAAGTTAATGTTGTACTCGTAGTCATGTACATCGCTGGCTATGGTTGTTGATTAAAAGCTTTCGCGATGTCGATTAATAGTTGTCTTGCGCTAGATTTTAACTCTGGAGGGAGTCTTTGTAGTATTTCTCCAACTAGGAGATCGGCAGGGTCGTGATTGAGCATTTTATCGGTACGAGCCTTAAAATAAACATCTTCAGGTTCAATTCTTACTACATCGCACCAAGCCCAAAAAGTATTTAGAGTAAGTTCGGCATTATTGCTATACAGTTTCGTTAGAGTAGGAAAAGAGACGCCGATCCTTTCTGCTAGATCTGTTTTCTTTATCTTAGGGCTATAATTGTTTGTTGCTGTGATTAATACCGTCAGAATCTCTTCTTGTGTCGGTCTAGGCCTCATAGTGCACTCTTTAGTCATTTGTTATTTATACGACTATATTAGTTCAGTTTTATTATACAAATAAAGCTATAGGGCGAGGTAGCCTATAGCTTTATTTTGTTAATAGTCGTTATTGCTGTCCGGTCGAAATATCTAAAGCAAGCTTGACATTGTTTTGGCGGTAAAAATAGGGCATTTGTTTGGCTTTTGTTTCATCCCAATCTAATAGGAACTCCATTTGGTTATCATCTGTGATGCAGCTTGGGTAGTGTGATGGCTCAATGCGTATCCATGTATTGAAATAAACTTCTATATTATTAATGCTTTGTAGACAGCTTGCTTTACTATTAAAAGTACTTAAGCGGTAGTTCAAAGGGTGCTCATCATAAAGGCTGACATCAAAATCTACTTCAGCTCTCATTTTACTGCCTGGGTAGCTGTGGTTTTCATAGACAGCTTTTGCAATGGTGCCATCTTGGTTTTGATGAACCTCTATAAGGTCATCACTACAGGCATTGAAAGGAACGCCCAAATTATTTTTAAAGCTCCAGATAGTTTTTCCATCTTGCTCTGCTTGTTCAATGATATGCCATTGATGGCACTCAGTGCCTATTCCCCAGTCTGGAGTATCATCAGTTGGGGGAACAGTCTCTGCTGGAGGCTCAGGTAGGTGTTCGGGTTGCTCTGGTAGCGTACCACTTTCATCAGAGCTACTGCAGGCAACTAAACTTGTTGTAAATAATGCAAATAACAATGTATGACGTCTCATCTCATGTTCCTAAATAGTAGCTCTCTGGGAGGTTTAATTTCGCGCTGAATTAAATTAAGTTTAATTTATTTGTGTTAAATTAAACTTAATTTAACTTTGTGGGTGAGATTTATTTTTATTGCAATGGTTTAGAGACGTTGATTAGCATTCGAGTATGTAAATTTCTGCTATAAATGCATTAATTAATTGTTTGCTAATATTGTTTGGTGGTAGGTTATTGACGCTGCATTATGGGCTCACTTTTATTGTGAGTAGTAATTGTCACAAACCTTAGGAATGGATATGAATAAGCCTGCACAACTTTTACTCGACCGTCTTGCTATTACCGGCTCTGCATTATGTGCACTACACTGTATCGCTACGCCATTATTATTGGTGTTATTTCCTTCGTTACTCGCTCTGCCTGTTGGTGATCATTTCTATCATATGCTGATGGTGTGGCTGGTGATCCCAACTAGCTCGATTGCGGTGTTAATGGGCTGCTCAAACCATAAAGACACTAAGGTGTTAGCATTGGCTGTTGTGGGTATTGTGGGGCTGAGCGTTAGCGCGATTTATGGTCATGACTTTTTGGGTGAAGTCGGTGAGAAACTGGCAACACTAGCAGCAAGCTTATTTCTAGTCGCTGCACATTGGCGTAATTACTCACTTTGTCGCAGTGACTCTTGTGAGAAGGCTAAAAGCGAGTAACACCGCCGATAAAAAAGCCAGTCTGCTTATGCAAACTGGCTTTAATTTTAACTATGGAAATTGAGCTTATTGTGGTGTTAAACCAAGTTGCTCAAGTACCAACTTAAAGTTTTCACGACGCTCTTTAACGTTGTGCACTTCACCAGTTGAACAGGTTAGGGCTGGGCAACCGCGGTTAACGATACCTGATACATCATCAATAAATTCAGTGCCTTTCATACCACCTTCAACATACTTTTTCAGTTCGTTGTGGTAGTTCCAGTTACCGTATTGGCCGCTTTCATCTGGGTAAGCCTGTACTGAGGTGACCCAGTAGAACAGACCTGCAATCCACTTGATTTCACGGTTCTCTTCAGAGCTACAAATTAACCCTGGGTTTGAACAGAAATCTAGCTCGGCATAGAGTGGATTTGCTGGTGGTGCTTCAACTGTTACACCATCAATGGTTTGGCCAATGGTGGCTGGGTCTACGTGTGAACGACCTAAGTAGTGGTTTAGGGTACCGAAGTTTTGGCGACCTGTGGTTTGAATTACACCACGGCCCCACCAACCACAACCTTCAACACTTTCTTGGCTGCTGCCGTCCCAAATAAACTTACCGGCTTTTTGGTCAACGTAAACCTTACATTCGTCACGTTCCCACACTTGCTTTGAGGTATCTACTGCGCTCGGTACATCATTACAATGGCCATTGTTAGTCCAGCGACCAACACTGCCGTTAACCAGTAAACCGCGTTCTTCCAGTACCGCATCAGGTGCAGCGAATACTGGCGCAGGAGCACCGTACCACTTCGCATGGGTTAACGCGCTGACTTCCATCTTGTTATCACGTGGACAAGAGTAAGCATGATCTAAACCTGAATCTGGGTTAACACCGTAGTCAGCATATTTTTGCCCTAGCTGACCACAACTTGCCGACATTGGGTAGTCGGCTGGTGCGCCATATTTGATTTCTGACCAGTTGTTTTCGTCACAGGCATTGTAGCGAATGGTTTCTTGCATACTTTGTGCTAAGAAAGCGGCAATAGCGACTTTGGCATATTTGATGTTGGTTGCATCATCTGCATTTTCATCAAGTAGCCAGAACTTATTACCCGCAACACCTATGTTATGCATGGCATTTAGGCCATCCATAAAGTCAGCCCATTTATAAACCGTTGACGGGATCCACTGTGATTGTGGCGTCTCGTACAGGAATGCGCTGTTGTTCATCGCATCTTCAGCATCGGCTAATTCACGGTTTAAAGCTTCAATCACTGTTAGATTGCCGCTTTCAGTGGTTTCACCCACATAGTACAGCGGCATTTTTGCAGTTTGGTATTGCTCAATTTTACTGCTTAACTGCTCAGAGTCTTGGTTAAACAAAATGGCAAATACGTTGCTGAATGCTGCCTTACGCAGTTGCGGTTTACTTGTGTGGTCACCCATAAAGTAATTTGCAGCTTGCGTTGTAGGGATCTGGTTTAGCATTGCTGGGGTATCGACAAAGTCAGTGACTTGCTTAACGTACTCTAATGCGTTGTGCCATTGCTCGCTTGATAGCGCCTGAGTAGCTGCCGATTTGGTGAAAGCAACAAAGTCCGCCTTGTTGGCTGCATCAGCTTTGTATAGCTCAAGTTTGTTGAGTAGATCAGCGGTAAATACCGACGCTTCATCCCAAACTGATTGGCGACCTGAGTGAGCATCGAAAGCAAAATCACCAATGGTTAATGACCAACCGTAAGTCGCTTGTGGAGCAAGCGTAGCAATAATTAGCTGATGCGCTTGCGCCCAGCCTTTTAGATCGTTGCTCAGTGCGTTGATCTCATCAAGATCAATACGGTTGCCGGTGATATCCATCGCCTTAATTAGCGCATCTTTAACTGCAATTGCACTGGTTGCTAGTGCGTTATCTTGAGTCGCTTTATCAAGCAGGTCGCTGCTGATAATGATTGATGCAGCCTCAACTTGTGCAGCTTGCTCCATGATCGATACAAAGCTGGCTGTTAACTTGTTTACATCTTTAATATCAGCGCTGTTGCTGGTTTCAAAACGCAAACTTACCGGGGGTGTTGTTGAAGGACTTGCTACCACTAAAGTATTTGGCCAACCTGCAACTTCAAGGCGTACCGGATCCATTGGATTAGGTAGCGAAAGTAGCGGTGCAGTGCCCGGCTCGGTACCATCACAGTTTAAGTGTAGCGCCCATGAACCGTCGCTTCCTGGAACGGTTTGGGTCCAGTAAACTGCAGAGTAGGCGATATTGTTATGCACCACTATGTCGCCACCAGCTGCATGGTCGCCACGGGGCCAGTCTGGGTAAACATTAAAGTCAGCACACAGTCCACCTGGTGGCGTAACTGGTGGATCGATAATCTCTTCTTTAATGCTGATACTGACATTGCTGGTAGCACTAAGGCCTTCAGCATCAGTAGCAATCGCTTTTAGCCCGATGCTACCTAGCTGCGTTGGTTGCCAATGACAGCTAAATACTTGGCTTTGAGCCGCATCAAATGAGCAGATCTGTTTATTATTGGCTTTAATCACCAGTGTTGCTAAGTCGTCATCAACATCGGTGGCATTAACAGAAATCGCAACGCTTTCGGTGTCATAAAAGCTTGCACCATGACTAGGGGTGATGAATTTTACCTCTGGCGCGGTGAACTCTTGTTCCGCTTCAACTGTGATATTTACACTCACCGTTGAAGAAAGTCCTTCTGCATCGCTAGCAATGGCTTTTAGGTTAACTCTGCCTGCTTGAGTAGGCTGCCAGTTACAGGCATAAGTCGCTGCATTGGTTGCATTAAACGAACAGATCTGCGCGTTGTTAGCTTTAATGACCAGTTTAGTTAAGTCGTCATCAACGTCGGTGGCATTAACTGAAATAGCAACTGTGTCTGTTTCATCAAAAATTGCGCCATTGTTAGGGGCAATGAATCTTACTGCTGGTGCAGTAAAGTCTTCTTCTGTCTCATCTTTTACGGTCACAGCAACAGATTGTTGTTCGATTTTTTGGTTGTTTTTATCGAATACAAAGATCTTAACCGTCGCGCTACCCGCTGCAGTCGGTGTCCAGTTATGTGAGTACAAGGTTTGGTTTGAACTAACAGCTTGTTGCGCTAGCTTTTGGTTGTTTACCCAAAACTCAACTTTGGCTGCTAGCTTACCAACTACCTTGGCTTGGATCGTGGTTGCAGTATCAAGAGTGAGTACTTGACCGGCGACAGGGGATAAAATAGCAACTTCTGTCGGTTCAGGCTCACCCGGTTCGCTTGAACATTCAGTTAGCGTCCAAAACCATGAATCAGCGCTTGGTGTTTCCCATACGCCTGGATTGTTCTTGGCAATAAAGCACTGGTTGGCGTAAGAGACGATATCGCCATTGTTAACCTTGGTCTGTCCTGGAATGAAAGCGATGATTTCACCCGGTTCAGGCTCAGGATCGGGCTCTGGTTCAGGTGCTGGATCACCCGAGCACTCGCTCGCGTCCCAAAACCATGAGCCAGCTTGTGGTGTTTCCCAAACACCCGGATTGTTTTTGGCAATAAAGCATTCGCCATTAAAAGCAACCATATCGCCATTTTGAACTTTTGTTTCTCCCGGAACAAAAGTAATGATATTCGATGTTAGTGTTGCGTCGGCGGCATACAAGTAGCCACTGAACATAACACTGGTCAATGCGACAGTTATTTTATTTATTTTTATCAAGGCTTAGTTCTTCTTTTATTCACTTATCGGAGTCGATAGGTGGATTAATTATTCAAGATGAGAGTTATAACTTGCTGCTAATTGTTAGCTCGGTATAACAACTCAATTTGTGATAGATAAAAAATGCGTTACCTATAGCGCTAAAGACATCATTAAACACGCTGGATAAATAGCCATATGAATAGCTAATATAGGAAACACATTCACGGCGAAGATATCAGCTAGAGACCTGCAATACACTCAGTTTTTAATGACTTAAAGCTCGATAGAATAAATAAGAATCAAACTAGTTTAATTGTGTTAAGTTATTGACTTAAGTCGGAATTTTGACTTTGTGTTGCCGGCTTGAATTCACTGTTTGTGCTGAGGCTAGAGATGTGTGTTGACTCGTGGTTGCATGCAAGGAAGATGTTTATAAATAGCGTATATTAGCAATGAAAGTTTTATTAACTTTCGGTTTTAACGTAGTTTTTAAAACGCTAATTTAATAAATCGTTAAGTGTTTAAACAAATGAATCATCTAGCTAAGAGATTTTGCGCTGTGGATTTTTTGAGCTTTAAGCGTTGAGAATAAAGCAATTGATTTATCTTAAGATGTATTGCGTCAAGAAATTGATGGGCATCTTAATACTTCATAAGATGCCCATAAGGCTGAGCTTTAGTTTATAGAGTAATGCTTGGCAAGATAATCGAGGTGCGCTTGCACAACTAAGGCTTTGGGGCGTAAAGCCTGAATACGTGATTTAATCTCTGGCCAAGGTTGTCCGAGTTCTAACATGATAATAGCTGCTACTAGGCCTGTGCGGCCAGAGCCCCCGCGACAATGAATCGCAACGGTATTTTTGTCTGCTATCAGCGACAAAATTTGTTGCTTAGCATTGGCAAATGCCGCATCGAAATCAGCTGCTGGTGCACAGTCATCTTCAATCGGCAGTGCAAACCAAGCTAGCTCTTGGATTTGGATTTCGCTACCCAAGGTCGGCACATTTAACTTAATCATTTCCTCTGCGGTAACCGTCGAAATCACAGCCGTAGCACCGGCTTGTTTTAAGCTGGCAACTGCCTCAGTAAGGCTCGCATCTTTAGTGCCCGGACATGGAGTGAAAATTAACTTGGCACCGTTATCCAATGTGAATAAATCATAGGGATGAGACATAAAACTTCCTTACATCGTTATTAAGTTTGTCGCAGTTTATGCTACTCAGTGTAAGTTGCTATAAGCGTAAATAGCAAACGCCAAAATCAATCGGTTTAGGGTTAAAGTGTTGCATAAAAAGTAGCCATATAAAGTAAAGGGTTTTAGATAAGTATTGATTTCTACCATGACGCCACATTAATGTGGCATCACTTTGAATATAATCCATATTTTTGCGAGCTCATGATGAAAGAAGTCAATATTACTTGGAAACCGGGTGCAGAGTTTCATGAAGCAACAACCGATCTTAATGCTTGGCATGATTTTAAAGCCTACGGCAACATAGGCTTTCTCACTCAAGAGGATTTAAGCCTAGCTGACAGCTTAGGCCAATGGTTTTTTGATAACCAAAAGCGTATTTATGCCATCGTCTGCGATTATGTTCAGCAGCACTACCAAGAATTGCTTGAAGAGTCAGAGTTCTTGGATGTGTTTGACGAAGAGGAGTCTTACCCCACTCTTGTTGGTGAAGTGACAGAAGCTGATATGCGCGCCGGTGATATTTTTAAGCTAATGCAAGTGTCTGCTTTTGTGTTGCTAAACCCTGAAAAAGATACGCTTGGTATTATTTTTGAGTGTGCTTGGGATGAAGAACACGGCTTTGGCTTGGTGATCCAAGGTGATGAAGTTATTAAGCAAGAAGGTGCAACCGTCGCCTATTGTGAATGTTTATAAAGCTTCATTTAGGCTAGCACAATTAACGGCAGTTCAAGGATTGGTATGTTAAAAGAGTGGTTTTGGCTGTTCAAAAAAATAAAGTCAGATCAGCATTTTGCTGAGTATCAGCCGGCATTGCAGCACTTGCTTGATAAAGGGCAAGATCTGCATGAGCTAGATGCTAATGGGCGCACAGCATTAGGGTATATTTTGGCTAAGCCGTTTCCAAGTACGGCAGCTGTGGCATGGCTGTTAAATTTGCCGCAGTTTACGGTGAATAAAGAAGCTTACCTTTACCCTTATGATCTCGATTTACCTGCAGGGTGTTTTCAGCTCACTAAAGCCAACAATATGATGGACAAATTAGATGAACTAATGCCATCAGTTTGGTGTGATATGAGTGAACTTGCTGAAAAACAACGTTTAGCAGAGCCTTATTTAATGCTATTGGCAAAACTTGAAGCCGCAGAACTCACTAATCCATTCCAATCGAATTGCCAATATTATCAGCAGGCATTTGCCGACAAACAACAAGAGCTACAACAGCTTGCTTTGTTAGAAGCGCAATTTAATGAGCTAAATGTTGGTTTTCATATGCTCGCGGCAGAGTATGACAATCCGTTTCAAAGTCGAATAACAGGTGCGCCTTGGTTACCAAGCGCTACGCCTGACATTGACAGCGCTAACTTAAAACAACTTGAGCTTATTCAGTCAGATCCTAGCTTGAAGTTTGTTTGCCAAATCAACTTTTCAGAGTTGAATAATACCGAGCCTGATTTACTTAATCATCGCTTACCAACAGCAGGCTTGTTACAGGTTTATATGCCGCAGCCTGAAGATGGCGAAGAGCCGCAAGGACAGTGCCAAGCGATATACTGGAGCGACGCTGAATTACAAGCTCTTGATTGGCAAGAAGCGACTGATAAAGTGATGATAGGTGATATGTTTGCCCCATCAAACTTTGGTATTGAATGTCGTAAAGCGGGAGCTTATCCATTATGTTGGCGGCCATATAAACAGCTGCCTGATGATCCTGAGCAAATAGCGTTAGCGCTAGAGAATATCGGGACTGTAATTGATCCTGAGCTTTATACCGATTGTGATTATGATAGTGGCTTAATGCCACAGGTATCGGAGCGGACTCAGCTTGTGTTTAACCAAGATGGCTCCTGTATTGAACAACCCTACTTACCTGCGGAGCATATTGCCATTTTAAGTTATCTTTATTGCGATTATGGTAGCTGTATATTCAGTATTCCGAGCAAGGCACTGCATGGCGATAATAGTGACTGGCAGCAACTGAGGTATATTTTTTGCCAAGATTAACTTCTACTTTATCGTGGTGAGTGTTCAACTTTATATGGTTATAGATAACCAAGGATAAGCATCCCATGCAGCAATTTCCAATGACAATTAGCGCAGCGGGTAACTTTTCAGACTCTTTGAAGCCGTTACTTGCTGAGCTTGAAATGTGGCTCAACTTTCAGGCATTAAAAGCTGATTGGTACAGCAATGAAGCACATGTTTTGCAATTTAATTTTAGTTTAGTCCGCAGTTTAACTGATGCCATGGCTCAGCAAATGAAAGAGACGGATAGCTCAAGTTGGGTTGTTGCTGGTGGTTATGCTTATCTGTTTGAAGCAAAGACTTTGCACACCGAAGCCTATATTGCAGTTGATGATTTACTTAAAAGTGGCACAGGTATAGAACGGGAAATTAAAACTAGGTTGCTTGCCGTGGCTAACGCTGTGGCCGCTGAGCATGACCTATTGAGATTATCGCTGTAAATCGACAGCTAAGCTAAACAGAGTGAAAGGCAGCAAATATGCTGCCTTTTTTATGCCTTATCAGTTTTTAAGAAGCTTAGTTCGGGCATAACTCACGTGTAATGCGTAGTGTTTAAATGCAGGGCCTAGAGGGCGTTCAAACACTTGGTGAACTCGTTAGATAAAGCATGTTTTTGCTAGAGATATATTTGGAATGTCACCGCGATAAAAATAAGGTTTCAATTTCTGCTTAAATTAATTTCTGTTCATCTAACAGACAGCTTAGGTTGGCTATTATTACTGCAACAAGTTTGACATTAGGTACGCAGCTTTTAGCTAAACTTAACTTTGAAGCTTATGGTCTGCACAGAGAGGAAAATTAATGAAACGTCATTTATTACTGTTAAGTGTATTGTTCGCGCCAATGAGTGTATTTGCCAATATTATCGTTGATAAGACGGGTGTAGACGAGAAAGACTATGTATATGATTTGCACCAATGTACTGAGTTATCAACACAAGTACAAAAACAGCAAACTGAAGGCAGTGCCATAGGCAGTGCAGCAAAAGGCGCGGCAATTGGCTCGGCAGGTAAGGCGATAGCCGGAGGATCAGGTACTGATGGTGCCAAACAAGGCGCAGCAATTGGTTTAGGTGTAGGCGTACTGTCTAAAGGTAGAGAGAGACGCAATAATCAAGCGGCTTATACGAATGAGCAAAATATGGTGATCAAGAACTGCATGACTAATCGTGGTTATGTGGTACTTAATTGATTTAGCATTGTCTTCTACAGCCTTTTCTTAGCAGGATAGAAAAGCTCAGACTAGTAGCACCAGTCTGAGCTTTTATTGGCTATTATGCGCATTGCGTTATAGCCAATGTTTGAGTTGAGATAGAGATTTAGTTACAACGTCCGTTGTTACTCCACACCGCCCATTGTCCTGAGTTTTGCTCAGGGTTTTGGTTTCGAGTCCACCAATTAGCTGTGTATTTCACATTGTTGTAAGCCACTTGTGCTCCAGCCGTATAAGCTGTATCTGCTGACCAATTACTTAAGCCGCTACAACCTTGAACCGCGTCATTCACTGTAATTGTTTGCACTTGGGTGTGGCTTAGACCTTGAGCATCTTCAACGGTTAAGCTGACTTGGTAGTTTCCAGCAGTACTAAACGTGTGTACTGGATTGGTTTGATTAGAGGTAGCACCATCACCAAACTGCCATGCATGCTTCACGACAGCGTTGTCATCAGCGGCCTGACTAGAGAAACTTACTGTTAAACCAGAAACAGATGCAGTAAAGCTAGCAACTGGTGGCTGATTTGGGGTTTCGCCGCTTCCGCTACACTGGCCTCGGTCTGCCCACACATTGGTATAAACATCAGGGCGAGCGCCAGTTGACCACCAAGTGGCTTCATATTTTCCTGAATTATAGGAAACAAGATCGCCGATTGAGTAAGCGGTTGCTGCATCCCAAGCGTTGACGCCATCACAGCCATTACCACCATTACTACCAATAGTGACGCTAGTTGAACGAGTATTACTTTGGTTAGCCGTGTCAGTCACTGTTAGGCTGACATTAAAGTCACCATTGCTGTTGTAAGTGTGCACTGGATTTGCTTGAGTTGAGCTGGTTTGATCGCCAAAATCCCAATAGTAACTGCTAATACCTTTGTCATCGGTGGAAGCATCAGTAAAGCTAACAGTACTGCCATTGACTGAAATATTAAAGTTCGCTGTTGGAGCGCTATCTTCAACACTACCACCGCCACAACTGCTGTTTTGCAGGTAATCGTAAGCAGCTTTAGCTTTGACAATACCATAGCCGTAGGAGGTATCACGGCCGCTACTGCCGCGATCTTCAGCTGTAGCATTGAGTGCTGCGCGGATCTCTGTTGGAGAGCAGCTAGGAAAATGGCTCCACACCAGTGCTGCAACACCTGCTACATGTGGTGTGGCCATTGAGGTGCCGCTGATAGCTTTATAGCCGCCATCATTCCATGTTGAATTCACATCAACACCAGGTGCCGCAATTTCGACTTGGGAGTTATATTGAGAGAATGAGGCCTTATTGCCAGAACTGTCTACAGCTGCGACAGACATAACTTCGTCATAGGAAGCCGGGTATGACATTTTGCTGTTACCGTCGTTACCTGCGGCAGCGATACTGAGTACACCTTGATTTGCTGCGTTGGCAAATGCTTGACGCTCAGCTGACGATGAGCCACCACCGCCTAAACTCATACTAATGATATCAGCTCCGGCATTTACACATTGATTAACTGCAGCAACTAAGTCAGAGCCATAAGCCCAACTGCCACTGTCGTTGAAGACTTTAACGATATGTAAGCCAACCAATCCTGATGGATTGACCCCAACTACACCTTGATTATTGCCGCCAATTGCGGCGATGGTGCCTGCCACATGGGTACCGTGACCATTGCCATCGTTATACCAATTGCCGGTGTTATTGCTACCGTAACCATCATCGCCAGTCACACCTGAGCTTGGTAAATCGACGTGACCTAAATCGTAACCAGTATCTGTGATACATACTTTACGATTAGCTGTTTGGCTATCAGAGACCAAATTAGCTTGCACCATGCCAATACCGTAGGGAGATGTCTCTGCCATTAAGTATCGTTTCGGGTCAACCTCAATCAAAGCAACATTTGGGTTATTAGACAAACTTTTATATTGCTCAGTATCGAGCATAACGGCCATTGAATTGACCTCGGGCAGTGATAGAACAACATCAGCACTGATTGAAGCGGCTGTGTTTTGCATTAAATTAACCTTTGCCTGAGTAATCGCTGCTGGCGATAACTTTGATTGCTGCAAGCTCAAGATACTGCGATCTGTCATCTGCACAATAAAGCGCTGCGCCTGATTTTGGTCAACGCTTGGTTCCGGCAAGGTTTGCACTTGAGCGCTCACTGCTGTAGCGACAAGACTGAGGGTAAATGCTGATACCAGCGGGAGTTTTTGTTTATTTATTGTTTTCATTGTGTACCTTCACATTGTGTGAAGCTCGCTGTGAAAACGCGACAACTTAACACGTAACAGGAGCCGTGTATTTACATGTCTTACAAGCAATGTGAGTAATTAATTATTCACATTACTTGCATATAACTAAGCGTGAGAAATTGCTGCAGTCAAACTAAATATCAATAACTTAGCTTTTGTAGGGTTATTTTTTGTGAATGCGAAAAATAGCGTAAACATTTAGCTACGATTAGAGTAAAGATTCAGTGATGGCAGGTTATTTTAGTGGGAACAACTGTTTAAGTGGGATAATTCTAGTAGATTTGATGTTGGCTTTTTTAGGTGTAAATTAGAGTTAACGAAAATACTATAACCTAACAGAATGACTTATAAATCAAGAGTATAAATAATCAAGCCATTGCTTTAGTTGGTTCAAGCCGTTATTGAGAGAGTTGTAAAGTGAATAATGCTGCAATAAATGGCATTACAAATTGAATATCAATGGAGCCTTGATTGCTATAAATCAAGGCTGTAAGCCAGTGGAGTAAGGTTATTTTAGTGAGGTAGATGCGATTCGTATTGCTGAGAGAAAAGCTGCTTGAGCTGAGCTGCTTCTGCTTGGCTAACCATAGGCTCCGGGGCGACTAATAGGTTACTTGGACAGGTATGCTCATTGTCGAGTAGTTTATCAAACACCTGAAAATGACTCGCTGAGACGGTTTGATATTGGCAAATTAATAAGTTGTCTTGTGCTTTAGACTTTACCAGTTTAGCGGTAACCGCGGTATTGCTTGAGCCGAAGGCGGGATTAAATGACAGCATTAAGCCACAGGTCAATGTAGCGAGTAATTTTGCTTTTTGCGCTAATTTTCGGGGTAGTTGCATCATCTATCACCTCGGCTTAATCATCCTAATCTGACAATCAATATAGCGGCAGTATGCTGTACCGAAACTTAACCATTTGTGAACACGAAATAACCCAAAGTGTAGACTCACTATCTAACCCTTCCAGTTGTTATCAAACTGTTTGATTTTGTTTGGTTCTGGTTTTTAGATGTAACCATTTATGTCGGTGGTCACAAAAAGGCATGACAGTACTTTCTTTTCTTATACACCTGTATAGACTCCGCCCTAAGCTCAAATTAATTGGGCTACATATAATAAATAATTAAAGATGGGTCATATATGAAACTATTAAAAACTGCTGCAGCTTTGGCTGTAGGTGTTGCACTTCTTACCGGTTGTAATGATGACGATGTAAAGTATGTAGACCATACTGAAGTAAAAATTGCCACTTATAACCTTTCTTTTGATCGCCTTACCTTTGAAGACTTAGTTGCTGAAATGGCACTGACCTCTGCAGAGCAAACTACGTTAGTTGAAGCTTACCTAGAAGATCGCGATGCGATGGAAGATGCTGATAAAGCAACCGCTGAAAAAGTGATTCAAATTCGTAACGTGGCTGCTATTATCCAAAAGACTCGCCCAGATGTGTTAATGATGGGTGAATACAACAACGATGGTACTGGTGAAGATTTATCAGCACTTAAAGGCTTCCAAGAAAACTACCTTTCAGTTGCACAAAGTCTTGATGGTGCGGGTGGTGAAGCTAACCTAGAACCAATCGAATACCCATTTGCTGAAAGCTATGGTACTAACACAGGTTTGCTTAGTGGTTTTGACTTAAACAACGATGGCTATATCGCAACTAAAGAAGACATCGGCACTCCTGCGTATGCTGGTGACTCTTGGGGTCATGGTGAATACCATGGTCGCTACGCATTCGCGTTAATGTCTAAGTATGAAATCGATACTAAGAACACTCGTACTTTCCAAAACTTTAAATGGAAAGATCTTGAAGGTGCTGAGAACCCACTACTAGACGGTGAAAACTGGTATACAGATGAAGAATGGCAGCAAATGACACTGTCTTCTAAAAACCATGTTGACGCACCTATTTTAGTGCCGACGAAAGACGGTACTGAAACCATCCACATTCTTATGTCTCACCCAACACCACCAGTATTTGATACCGGTAAGAACAAGCTGCAAAATGCAGCTGAAGTTGAGTTCTGGCATAACTATGTAACCAATGCTCAAGATTTTTATGACGACGCCGGTAACAAGGGCGCACTAAAAGACGGTGCACACTTTGTTATTGTTGGCGACCAAAACCTTGATGCGGCTACTGGCGCAGGTGACGGCTTTACTGAAGTGATGGCAGCATTGCATGCAGACCCTGTAGTTAACCAAAACGTGACTAACGGTGACTTGTACCCAACTAGTTACGGCGCTGCGGAGTATGCTGCTGATCGTAATTCAGCTCACCCATATCCGAATCGGATTACTGCTGAATTCCATAATCCATATGGCGGTATAAACGCTGACCACGCTATTCCTTCAGCGTCACTAAACATCGTTGATTCAGGTGTTTACTGGCAAGCTTCTTACCAAGACGGGCGTATGCTATTTAACGATAAGCGTATCGGTAAGTATGGTAATGGCAAAGATGTTTCTTCAGACCACCGCATGGTTTGGGTTAAAGCGCAGTTCTAATTAATCGTTTGTCCCAAAACAGTAAGCCCCGTTATTAACGGGGCTTTTTTGTTGCAGAATAAAGAGCAGGTGACAGATGGGTTAGCCAAATTCGTTATAGCCATCAGCAGCAATAAACTCTATCCCCTTTGGTTGGTGCTGCATAATTGCGTCAACAATACTTTTATGGAAAAACAGTTGGTCTTTCCAGCCGATATCACGAAAAATAAGTCGTTGTTGCAGTGGTATTTGCTGTAACAGGTCTTGGTTTAATACTAGCTTGTTCATTCCTGAAATAAACTCACCGCCATTGAACTCATCATAAAAGTCGAATTCACTTTGCTCGCGATCGATAGCTTTTATCTCGTTTTCAACTTGTAGCATCTGATAAAGGTGCTGGCCTTGATCAAACAAGTTTACTTGAACCCAGTTTGTGGCATAGATATCGTTAAATTCTAATTGTTGGAATAACGACTGCTTAATACTCAGTCCTGGTACTAAAAAGATATCTGCCAGTTGATTTACATCATCACCGGTAAATTTTATGACTAAGGGGACAGGTTGTGCTGGCTGAGTGAACATATTGGTCGGTACTGTGCCGGAGAACTCGTCGGGAAAGTCATAAAAAGGAATGTTCATGTTCTCAACGGCAAAAAAGTACTCACTCATTATCTTTCTCCAAACTTAGTGACAGCCTTATGGCAATACTATTAATTGATTAATAATTGTAACGTTATTAAATTAAATATATGAAAATAAGTATATAGAAATCAATTATTGAACAGGTTTGTGCTAACTTAATAAATAATATGTGACAAGCTTATAATTAATCTTATTTAGTTAGAATGTTTCATTGATTTACATCATATAATTTCAAAGTTTTCTTTCTTTAATTTAGTAGCTTACACCTAATTATTGTTTTTAGGTGGGCATTGAAGTGTCTTTTGATAAGTTTAGGAATTTTGACTTCATGAAATCTTTACTCCCATTGATTTTCGGTAGTGCTGTTTTAGTTGGTTGTGGCGGTAGTGACAGCGACTCCCCTTTATCGGATTCAATCATTGCTGAAACCGTTAAGTGTACAAATTTAGCTGAAGGCGGTTTATGTTCTCAAAATGTTTCTAATGCTTGGGGACAGATGGATCTGACATGGGCTACTTGTAATAGCTTGTATTGTTTTGAAGATGGCAGTGAGCCAGACGAAAATCCAAATTTAACTCGCTGGCGTGAAGGTGAACTTATTCCGGTATATTTTCTAAATAGCGAAGACCCACGTTTTACTTATGCAATGAATAAGGCAGAGGAATTAGTCGGTTATAAGCTATTTGATAGAAAAGGCGTGATCAATCTAGATATTAGCAATATCTACAATATTGATTATTCTAGTGTTGAGACTAAATGGGGCTTTATCTGGAGTCAAGGCACAGCTTTAGATGAGTGCAGTTCAGGTACAGTATCGACTGGTCCAATGATGAACAGCATTGTCAATCACAGTGTGGGTTTAGATTATGGTATCAATCAACCTGTAGGGAACACGTTTAGCTGGATTAACCTAGACAGTGGCAGCGCTACACCTGAAACAAGTTGTACAAATGTTGCCAGTAATGAGGTAACTCTTCACGAGTTAGCGCACGCGCTTGGTATGAGTAATCACTTTGATGGATTTGGTGATGGCGCAGCATTTAACAATAATGCTGAAAGAGTATTGCGCACCATGTATTCGAATCCACCTGGTCAACCTTTTGATGCGTTGAGCATTGCTCAGTAAATCTTGATATTGTGGGTGGCCAAATGACTATTTAGCCACCCAGTTACAATCTTGTAAGTTATCTTACTGTATTGCTAAATGACTAAGCCTGCATCCAATCAATTTTAACGCCTGCTTGGTTAAACATATCTTCGCTGATCTTAATTTTATCACCCCAGCGCGATTGAAAATCTGCGCTTGGCATTGGGCTATGAACAGTGCTTAAACCAGTTTGGATGATTTTTGCGGCGCAGTTAGGGCAAGGGAAGTGGGTTACCCAGATCTCGCAACTGCTTAAATCACGCTTAGCATAAAGAATTGCGTTTTCTTCAGCGTGTAGAGTTTTGAGTAGCTTCATTTCGCGGTTATCGGTTTCGGCACTATCAGACACGCCGTGAGGGTAACCATTGAACCCAAGGGAAACGATACGATTGTTTTCGGTGATCACCGCACCTACCTGAGTTGATGGATCTTTACTCCAAGATGCAACGAGCTCAGCCATCTGTAAAAAACGTGTTGCCCACTTTGTCATCATCGAATTGAATCTCCTAAATCTATATCATTGAATAAACCGCTTAACTAGTCGTTATTCTCTATGCAGAACAATGATAAATCAATATATAAGCTATCTAAGGTGCTTTTAGGTTTCGATTTTGCTGCGATTTGTTGCGTTTCTTTGATATAGCCCCGCGATCCCGCCTAGGGCTTAGGTTTATGATGACCACCTATTTTGCATAACAAAAGTCGCACACAGATGACAAATATCAATCAACAAAGACTCGTTGAACAGTTTATCTCACTGGTCAAAATTGACAGTGAATCTGGTAATGAAAAAGCCGTTGCAGAGACGCTTACTGAGCAGCTAGGTCAGCTAGGTTTTGAGATCACTAAGCTGGAAGTACCGGGTGATATTACCAATGGTTTTAATATTTATGGCAAATTAGCAGGATCATTACCGGGTAGTATTGCTTTTAGTAGCCATATGGATACGGTTACTCCTGGTAATAATATTGAGCCAATTATTGAAGACGGTATTATCCGCTCAAAAGGCGATACCATTTTAGGTGGTGATGATAAATCTGGTATTGCTGCGGTAATGGAAGCGGTGCGCAGTATTCAAGAGAGCGGCCAAGCCCACAAAACCCTTGAAGTGGCGTTTACTGTTTATGAAGAGCGCGGTATGCATGGCGCTAAAAATTTCGACATAAGTAAGATAGAGTCTAAACAAGCAATCGTACTTGATTCTGGTGGGCCTATTGGCACTATCATTACCACTGCACCTGGTCAGCAAAGCCTAAAGGTAACCATTAAAGGCAAACCTGCTCACGCAGGACTTGAGCCAGAAGCAGGGATCAGCGCATTAACGGTTGCCGCGGATGCTATCAGCAATATGCAACTTAGCCGCATTGATGATGAAACTACCGCGAACATTGGTGTGGTAACGGGTGGTCAAGCAACGAATATTGTGATGCCAGAGCTCTACTTAGAAGCCGAAGCTCGCTCACTTAACGACGACAAGTTAGCAAAGCAAGTTAATCATATGGTGTCGACCTTTGAAGCTGCAGCCGCTAAGCATGGCGCCAGTATCGAAATCGAGTCGACTCGCTCTTACAACGCCTACCATATCGCAGATGATGACGCGCATGTGTTAGCAATCAAAGACACTTTTGCCGCAATAGGTATTGATGCCGTGACTAAGCCTACGGGGGGCGGATCTGATGCCAATATCTTTAACGCTAATGGCTTAAAAACGGTGAACTTATCTACCGGTATGGCTAAAGTTCATACCACTGATGAGTTTATTGCGGTTGCCGATATGGTGGCAATAACCCAGTTTATTCAGTGTTATCTAACCCGCTAATCTTTATCTACAGTTTTAATACTGAGAGCTAATAATAAAAGCTCGGCTTAGGCCGAGCTTTTTTGTTTAATGGGATGGCAATTGCTACTTCTTAGCGTGTTTATTTAAAAACTCCAGCACCAGTTTTTGATCGGCTGCATTGAGTCCTGAGCGTGGAAACATACTTTTGGTGATCCCTTTCCATTGATTAATGGTGTACTCATCTGGGTGTGGTGAGGCATGACATAAGCTACAGCTACCATAGAAGAGTGTTTCACCTTTTGACTGGGTACCTTTTTTATTACCGCTAACCGCTTTAAGGCGTGTGCCAAGCTGGAGGCTCCATACATCAATTGGATTTTGGGCGGTTATTATTTTTGGGGGAGTATAAGCAAGATTTTCTGATAATGGGTCGGTACATTTTTTGAAATACGCTAAGCAAGTATTAGCACTTGTCGCTTGACTAAGGCCACTACAAGGCTTGCTTGAGGTGAGCATATTGATGGAGCCTGAGTTACAGCGGCCTTTATCATCAAGCTGTAACCAAGCTCCTTCATGAATGTAAATCACTCCAGGCATGCAATCGGCGATGATTTTTGCTCCACACAGAGTGGTACCGCGATCATTATATACCTCGATAATATCGCCCTCTTTAATGCGCCTTTCTTTTGCGTCTGCAGCATTGAGCATGGCGATTTGTCGACCTGTTAATGACTCATTAGAATTGACTTCCGTATTAGCCATTTGTGAATGAAGTCGCATCCAAGGGTGTGGGCTGAGCACTTGAACTTGTCCATCTTTTGCATTGCCTAGCCACTCAAAGGGAGCCATCCATTTCGGCATGCCGGGACAATCTGCGATGTTAAAGGCGTCAATCGTTGAGCTATACAGTTCAATTTTGCCAGAAGGTGTGTGTAGAGGGTGCTTGTTAGGGTCTTGATAGAATTCAGCATGCCGAACATAAGCATCCGCCGTTTTTGGCGTAGCTAAATGGCTGATGCCGTTATTCCAGAAGGTATCAAAGTCATCGGGGCCGTCGGAGTTTTCATAGGAGTGACGCAAATGCTCCATCATGGTTTTGCCGCCAGTGTACTGGTCATGCACATTAAACATAAATGCAAGTCGTGAGAAAATTTCATAGTCATCTAAGCTTTCGCCCACAGGTTCAATCACCTGCTTCATCGCGTAAATTTTATTATTGCTATAGGTGCCACCAGAACTTATGTCGTTACGCTCAAGCGTTGTGGTTGAGGGGAGTACGATATCGGCATAGCGAGAAGAGGCGCACCACCATGGATCTTGGCAAATTACTGTATCGACTTTTTCTAAGGCTTTAATTAATTCATTGGTGTTCTGTTGATGGGACATTAAGTTATTGCCAGAATTATAAATTAACTTAGTATCGGGGAAAGTTTTTGGGCTGCCGTCACGGCTAAAGGCTTTACCAGGGTTATTGAGCATTTCTGAAATTAACACCACGGGAACCGTCTTGGAGACCGGATTTCGGCCTTGTGATAACCCGATAGGCATGCGCATACCAGATTGAGGCATCCCGCCACAGCCATAATGCCAGCTGAAGCCGCACCCCACTCCAGGTTTACCAATTTTACCCGCCATGGCTGTGAAGTTAATGATTGCCCAGTGGATCATCTCGCCATGGTCGGCTCGCTGCAATGACCAGCCCGCAGCAATTTGAGTACGCTTGGTTACCATCAGTTCGGCCAGTTCAATAATTTGTTTACTGGTTAACCCTGTAATAGCTGCAGCCCACTCCGGAGTTTTCTTTATGCCGTCTTCACTACCGTCTAAGTAGGCAAGGTATTTATCAAAGCCTACTGTGTATTTATCTATGTAGGCTTGATCATGTTGGTTGCTGCTATATAAGTGATAGGACATGGCCGTAAATAGGGCTGTATCTGTGCCGGGGCGTATATGGATCACATCGCTACCGAGTTGAGCATCTGAATAGGTTTTCTGCGGGTTGATAGAGATAAACTTGATGCCCTTTTTAGCAAAGGCTAGCCAATGCTGATGCATTTGATGATCTGCAACGGTAAACTCAATACGATTGGTCTTAAAAGGGTCGCAACCGACAAAGATAAAGACTTGAGTATTATGCTCGATAACCTCCCAAGCCGTCTGAGGTGAGTAAACTTCTAAGTCGCCAATTATGTGGGGTAAAATCACTTCTGATGCACCAGCTGAATAATCCCCGCTGCAGCTGCTTTGTCCCCCGATAAGATTAAAGAATCGTCCTTGTAAAGTTTGTGGCCTCATTAGCCCTGAATGTGACCATCCTCCGTATGAAGAGCTAAAAATAGCTTCATTACCGTGTTCTTGAATAGTTTTTGCGATGGCGTATGAGGTGAGTGCAATAGCTGTTTTCCAATCAACTCGTACAAAAGGCTCTTTACCACGCAGGTGTGGTTTGTGGTCGCCTAATGGATTGTCATAAAAGGATTTACGCACCATAGGATACATAACACGAGTGTCGCTATAGGTTCGGCCTAAAATACCTTTAGTTAGCATCTCTGTAGGAAATTCATCAATATCATTGATGGGTTGAATTCCAATGAGTTTGCCATTTTTAACAATGGCTTTGAATGGGCCATAATGAGAGGCATGATGAATAACTTGAGTATCATCAGCAAAGACTTTGCTCGCGGGGAATAAAGTCAGCCCTTGGGCTGCGAAAGCTGAAGCTAATGATGCTTTTAAAAAGTTACGTCTTGATAGTGCCATGTTCTATTCCCAATTCAAGTGCATACAAACCCGCTTTAGTCTCTCTTAAATCATGACTGTGCGAATAAGGCATTAGTCAGCTAACCGGGGATTCTTGTGTCTGTTTTTTAAACTTTAACTATCATTATTGTAGTTCAAGATAAAAAGCTGACACGGATTAACAATGGAATTTCAATATGAAGAGAGCTTGGCATTTTTTTACAAAACCTAGTACGAAGTACTCTGTTTTTACTATTGCACTGGTTGCTGTTGTAATGACTCTTGTTAGTGTATTTGTATTTCATGAGTCGATTGAATATAGCTCTTCGACTGAGTTTTGTGTTTCCTGTCACTCAATGGATGAGAATTACAACGAATATAAAAATAGTATTCATTTTAAAAATGCGGCAGGAGTTAGAGCTGAGTGTCGTGATTGCCATATTCCGGAAGATAATCCGATAGACTTTCTTAAAGCTAAGATTGGCGGATTAGGTGATATCTATAGCGAGTATATTTCTGGTGATATCGATACGCCGTTAAAGTTTGAGCAGCACAGGCAAAAGATGGCAGAAGATGTTTGGAAAATGATGGCAGACACTAACTCTGCGCCCTGTAAAAGTTGTCACACTTATGATGCCATGGATCATGCTAAGCAATCACCTGCTGCAGCTGCAGCTATGACAGGCGCAGCAGCGAAAAACATGAACTGTATTGAATGCCATAAAGGTATCGCGCATCAATTGCCTATTGTGAGTGAGAAGTTTCATGAAGTGTTTACACAGTTAAAAGCCAATTCGGCTATCGCGCCGTCAGCCACCACACTTTACACATTAACTGAGAAAAAGCTCTATAGTGACGCGAATGAGCATAGCTCCATTGAAGGAATACTCTTGCCTGCATCTGGTGTAACAGTGCTAGCAACTAAAAATAACATGCTGCAGGTTAAACTTGTTGGCTGGCATGAAAAGTCTGCCCAAAGTGGCATTATTAACCAAGAGCTTGGCAAGTTTATCAATGTTGCTAAGTTGAAAGAGTCCGCTAAAGCAACGGAGAAGCTTATTCAGGAAAAGGTCGATCCGCTTACAGGGATGCAATGGCAACAAGTTGAAATAACAGCTTGGATCACACAGAGCTATCTACAGCCGAATATGGAGTCTATTTGGCAATATGCGAAAGGTATGTATAACGAAACATGTAGTGCTTGTCATGCTGTAACTGCTCCAGAATTTTTATCTGCAAATCAGTGGATAGACACATTAAAGTCGATGAAGGTTTATAACTCACTCACACCGACAGAAGAGCGGACCTTACTGAAATATTTACAAATGCATGCTAAAGATATGCCACAGTAAAGCGATATCGAGCTAGTTGGTTGTATGAGTTTAAAGCTTTGAGTGAGAGGGATATTTACGAATGAGAAGGGCTGATAAAAGCTCGGCTTAGGCCGAGCTTTTTTGTTTGTTTCCAAAGTCGATGATTAGAACAAATCACCGTTTAACCATAGGTGGCAAGCAATACTTGCCGCATAACCTAGAGCGATAACCGGCATCCACTTGAGGTGACCAAAGAAGGTGTACTTACCGTGGGCGGCGCCCATAAGTGCCACACCTGCCGCAGAGCCGATAGATAGCATGCTGCCGCCAACGCCAGCGGTTAAGGTTACCAATAACCAGTTGCCTAAGCTGAGCTCTGGTTGCATGGTGAGTACCGCAAACATCACAGGAATATTATCGACAATTGCTGAGAGAATGCCGACCATGACGTTAGCCCAAACAGGGTCCCATTGGTTGTACATCACATCAGATACCATGCCTAAGTAACCCAATAAACTTAGGCCACCAACACACATTACTACGCCGTAGAAAAACAGTAAGGTGTCCCACTCTGCGTGTGATACACGTTTAAATACGTCAAATGGCACAACAGAGCCTAAACGTTTTAGGGCTGCTTCATCTTTATTAGCCATAGCTACCGCTTTCTTTCTTTCTAGTGAACGTGGCAGAGTTTTGCGTAGGTAAAAGCCAAAGAACTGCAAGTAGCCTAAGCCCATCATCATGCCGATAACCGGTGGGAAGTGTACTAATGCGTGGAAGCTAACAGCAGTCGCAATGGTGAAGATGAACAAAGCCATAATGCGCTTAGCGCCACGTTTTAGTTCGACCTTTTCATTGGCACAGTTTGGCTTAGTTTTTGGTACAAAAAACGACATGATGACAGCAGGAATAATATAGTTAACCATAGATGGGATAAGCAGATCGCTAAACTCGATAAAACTGACTAAACCTGCTTGCCATACCATCAAGGTAGTGATGTCACCAAAAGGACTAAAGGCGCCGCCAGCATTGGCTGCAACGACAATATTAATACAGGCAATATTGATGAACTTTAAGTTATCACCGCCAACCTTCATTACTACAGCGCACATTAGCAGCGCGGTAGTGAGGTTGTCAGCAATTGGTGAAATAACAAAAGACAGGAAGCCCGTTAGCCAAAATAGAGTTCTAAAGTTAAAGCCTTTACTGACCATCCACGCCTGCAGGCTGTCAAATAGGCGTCTTTCCTCCATAGCGCTGATATAGGTCATAGCGACGAGTAAGAATAACAATAATTCAGAATACTCGAGTAAGTTGTGCTCCAACGCTTGCTTTGCTACCTCAATTTGCCCTTGCTGTTGATAGGCAAAGCCTATCATTAGCCAGATGATTCCCGCGGCGAGTAATACAGGTTTAGATTTACGTAACTGTAAGTACTCTTCTCCCATGACTAAGCAATAAGCCAGAAAAAAGATGATTAATGCTGCATAGCCAACACCTGACTGGGTGAGGTCTAATCCTGCATCGGCTGCAAAGGCTGGAGTAGCAAGTCCCCAGGCGATGATGGCTAAAATTATCTGGCTGACTTTCATGGTACTTCTCGACTCCTTGGGGCGCTAAATGGTCTTTGGGCTATACATCATTACTTCTATAGAGGTGGGTAATGCGCAATGTGTTAAATTTTGGTTTTACTTTTGTTGCGCATTTTAACGTGAACAGGGTTAACAATACAGGTGTAATACTTGGTTTATGCCTAGTACTTTAGTTTATGAGTTAATCAAATATGTTGGTTGCAGCATTTTATGCTGTCATCGGTGTTTGGTGGGGAGTAATTGATTGATGGGTTAAGGCTGTGTAGCTTTTATAGGCGGCATTAGTGCGATTAAGTAGATAGAGGCGCGGTTAGAATGACTCCGCGCCAGAGTTATCAGCTGTTGAAAATTAGCTAGCAATAAATTTAGCGATGAAGTTACCGACGTTACTGAAACTTGCCACGCCCATTCCCAATACAACGAGCACGCCCATAACGGATAAATAAAGTGGATGCTTATAGTCGCCAATAATGTCTTGGCGACGAGTTGCGGCCAGCATAAACGCCAGTACGATAGGTAATATTAAGCTATTAACTAAGCCTGCTAGCATTAACAGCAGAATTGGCATGTCCATTAAAATTGTGCCGACACTGGTAATAACAATAAAGCCAATACAACAGGCTTTTTCATGACGCTCAATGGCCGGGAATAAGGTTTTTACCAGCGATACTGCCATATAAGAGTTACCCACAACTGAGGTGATTGAGGCCACGAATAGCACTAAACCAAAGATAAAGTAACCTAATTCGCCTGCACCCTGTTTGAAAGCATCGGCAGCTGGGTTGTTAGGATCTAAAACACCGCCAGCGGCAATAACACCAAATACGGCTAAGAATAGTAGAACCCGGATCACTACTGCGATTGAGATCCCTGCCCATGCAGCAGATTTAATTGCGCTAATGTTATTTTGTCCTTGTAACCCAATATCAACCAGTCTTTGCGCGCCTGTATAGTAACCACCTACAGCGCCACCCACTATGGTGAGTGTCGGCAATATTAGGCTGCCAATATCCATTGGCATTACCGCTGCCGTTAATGTTGCTCTCATAGGCGGCAGGCTTGTCATAGCGACATAAGCGATAAGTATTATCATCAATAGACCTAAGTAGCGCGCCATCTGATCCATGCGTTTGGATGCATTGTGAACCACAAATAGTAAGCAGCCGACAACACCGGTAAATAAAGCCCCCCAAGTGGTATCAATTCCTGTCAGCACATTTAAACCTAGAGCTGCACCACTGACGTTACCAAAGTTAAAGGCGACAGCACCAAGAGCGAGCAATATTCCAATAAAATACCCAGCCCCTGGTGCAATTTTATTGGCGATATCTTGAATACGAAGACCTGATACCCCGACAATACGCCATAGGTTCATCACAATGGCAAAAGTGATAAACATAGAGGCGAAAACCGGAAAAGCCATATCAACCTTATAGATATTGGTAAATACTGCAGTCTGGGTTAAAAAGCCAGGGCCTACTGAGGTCATGGCCATTAAAAACGCGACACTGATAATCGCTTTGTTCTGCCAAGAGCTTGTGTTGGTATGGGGAGTTACTGTTGTGGTCATGCTGTTCTCAAAAGTCGTTGTCTCTCACTTTATAAAAATAGAGAAACAACTGACCGAGATCAGCTGATAAGGCAAAAAACAAAGATAGGAAGTGCCCTAGCGGGCCGTTTTTTGCTGGGGGCGGATACTAATGGCTCATTAAAAACAAGTCAATGTTTTATAAGTAAAAGTCAGATATTTAGCCTTGGGTTTGGATTAGATTTTTCGGGGTGTTGTCTTGGTCACATTTTTATTTTAGTTGGCCTAGTTCCACTGGTGGAACAGACCAACTTGAGGAGTTACTTATCCGCCTTTGAGGCTGTGGCAAAGTTGGCTGCAGTAATAAAGATATAGTGCTGCGGGATCTCTTTAGTTGATTTACGAGTCGGCGATAAACGTTGTTTACTTGCATCAACTTCAAAGCCAAATTTCAGTAGGCTCTTAATCGATGGTTGATTATCTTCACTAACATAGCAGTAGACTTCATCAAGTTGTAAAACCTCGAAGGCAACGGCGAGTAATTGCAGTTTAATAAAGCGATTAAGCCCTTTACCTTGATAAGCGCCCGTAAGCCATGTACCAATTTCTGCTTTCTTTGCAACAACATCAATGTTTTTAAGGCGGGTAAAGCCGATAACATCATGGCTTGAACCACACTTTACGGTGAATAACAGGCAGTCACTGTCACTCAATACCCGAGCAAAATAGCTATCAAATGCATCGGTTGTATCTTTTGGAAATCGTGCAAATCGCCAAATATTTGGATCCATGCCAATGGTTTTTAACGCAGCAACATCTTCAGCAACTAAAGGTGCTATATAGGCGTTTTGCTGGGTAAACGAGTTGCAAAGTGATTTGGTAGCAACTGCGTATTTTTCGAGGTATTTATCCATATGATGCGATAGGTGAGTTAATGGTTTAACATTGTTAATTAGTGATCCCGATAATAGCAATTGAGGGCACTACTTAGCTAGCGCCTGTATTTCAAGTTTGCTAAGTGGCGCACATTGGGATGACGTTATCATTTGCTAAGCCGTATGTATTTCTTAGCTTGAGCATAGGTCGCGTATTGCCTACAATAGCGCACTTTTTATTTATAGCCCTTTTTACTATAGGCCAGAATTATGTCTGACACTACAGCACAACCAGCTTTACCTGATCGCCTTTCAGTTAACCCGCGCAGCCCGCACCATGTTGAGGCGATTTTTGAGTTCGATATCGGTATTAAAGTGAACGGCAAAGAGCGCTTTGATGTTGAAGAGTACTGCATCAGTGAAGGTTGGGTAAAAGTCCCATCTCACAAAGCGCTTGACCGTCGTGGTCAACCGCTGATGATGACAATCAAAGGCACCATTGAAGCTTTTTATAAGTAAGCTCAATGTAGAATTAAAAGGTCGCAATAGCGGCCTTTTTTGTTTCTGTGATTGCATAGGGTTATCCATGTTAGCCTTGGCAAATAGCAAATAGCAAATAGCAAATAGCAAATAGCAAATAGCAAATAAGTGATTGGTGAATTGATGTCTTTTATTAAAACTTTAGCCGCAGTGCTATTAATGAGTAGCCCGCTTTCGTTTGCTTGGGCAGATGTAGCGCCTGAGCAGAGGCTGCCGTTACCGCCAAAACAGATGTCGCAAGCTTCTGAGTATGTTGCTGTGACTACATTAGGTTCCGCTAAAGAGCTTGAGGCTGTATTTGCCAAGCAAGGCTATCAATTATCGGAAGATAGCCTGCTTCTGCCTCGTATTTATGTTGAAAATCTGCCTGCAGATTTAAATTCACTGCCTGTTGCGCAAAAGGTGTCGGTGTTTATTCGCTTGTTATTACCCACGATTAAAGCCGTTAACCAGCAAATATTGCAGATAAGGCAAAGGCTAATGGCTTTGTCTACAACACCTTGGCAGCAGTGGACTCAAGTTGAGCGTAAATGGTTTGCTGATCTACTGGCAAATTACGCTGTTAAGTCAGAGCTAAGTCAAAATAACAGCTTACAAGGCTCTGCTGCAGAGCAAAAGGCGCAACTTGATGATGCCATAAATACTTTGTTGTTGCGTGTTGATGTTATCCCTAGTGGTATGGTGTTGGCACAAGCGATAGATGAAAGTGGTTGGGGGACAAGTTATTTTGCGGTTGCTGGTAATAATCTATATGGCGAACACCTGTCTGAACATGGCGGCAAGTTTCTCACTACACCGAATGGTAAAGTTAAAGTGGCGGCTTTTGATAATCTTTTTCAAAGCACTGCTAGCTATATCCATAATTTAAATACCACCAGAGCCTACAGTGAGCTGCGACAACTTAGACAAGTTTTGCGTCAAAAAAATAAGCTATCAGGTTATGAGTTAACCCAAGGTTTAATTGATTATTCCAGCCGTGGTCAGGCCTATGTTGACAACTTAAGAGCCTTAATAACAGCTCATCAACTTGATAATTTTACCCATGCTAAGTTGCTAAACACTCATGCGAGCCGGTACCGCTTTAGCCGCCCAGTAGCGCAATAGCCAACAGTTGCAGACAAGGTTGTTGTTTGGCTTAATGTAAGCGTAACTCAACAACAATAATAAGAGATAAGCTGTGGATTCAATAACTCAAGCGGCGCTTGGCGCGACCGTTGCGGGAGCAATTGCTGGAAAGCGCTGTAATGGCAAAGTATTGCTAGCTGGTGCGTTGCTTGGTACTTTGCCCGATTTAGACGTATTCATTGATTACGGTGACGATATTAGTAATACCGTTAAACATCGTGGATTTTCTCATTCATTACTTATCTTATTGCCATTCTCTTTAATATTAGCGGGCTTAGTGCAACGACTTAAGCCTTTAGCTGATTGGTCTTTTGCTCGGCTTTGGTTGCTGGTGGCTGCATGTTTAATTACTCATCCTTTACTTGATACATTTACCAGTTACGGCACGCAATTATTATGGCCAATAGCTGGCTACTTCTCGTTGTCGAGCATATTTATCATTGATCCTTTGTACACTTTGCCGCTGTTAATTGCATTGGGGATAGGAATGGTGCGTAAAGCGTCGTTAGCTCGTTATTGCGTAATCGCTCTGTGTATTTCATCTGTTTATTTAAGCTGGAGTTTAGCGGCAAAAGTGTATGTAGAGCAGCGTGCTTTAGCGAGTCTCAATGCTTTAGGTATCGCAGATGACAAGGTATTTATTACGCCAACGCCTTTTAATACCTTGTTGTGGCGAATTGTGGTGATCGACGGTGACCGATATTGGGAAGGGTTGGCATCGGTACTTGATAACAAGCCGCTAGTTGAATTTATTGCGCAGCAACGTGGCCATTGGCCATTTGAAAATGAGCCACAATTGTTACAGGCATTAGCGACATTTACTCATGGTTTTATCCGTTTTGAGCAGCAAGCAGAACAGTTGCTGGTGACAGATCTACGCTTAGGTATGTATGGCAATTTAGCTTTTAAATTTGTTTTTGCCGAGCGAAATAATCAAGGCCAATGGCAATCTGTGGTGCCTTATCGACTAGATCGAGGAGAAATAAAGGGTGATTTAACTAAGCTAAAAGATAGAGCTTTGGGCGATCAGCAAATCAACCCAAGCCTTGGTTTATGCCCATCACCCTGCCAATTAGAACCGTAAAACTGATAGGTTTAATTTGTAATTGCTTTATACCAATTAGTGTAAAGATTTAATCGCTCAGCGTATGTTTACGTTGAGAGTATTGAGTGCAGAGAGCTAATTGCAGGCATTTCTATTTTTATCTGCCACTAATTAAGTCTTGTTGAATTAGCTAATTTAGCTATTTACTAGAAGTATGCTAATAACATATAAATTAACTATTTATGTTTTTAGTTAAGTAGGAAATGATTAACTTTGAAATGATCTAATTGTAGATGTTAATACTGCAATTATCTTTGTTTGGTCACAGTTTATATTGCCTGAGTTGATACTATTTCAGCCTTTTTAAAATGCCAATATTGGCGCGACCGGTTTTAGTATGTCTAATATTTCCATCAAGCAATTACTAATCACTATTTTTAGCAGTTTATTAATGATATTTGCTGTGTCTCTTGGGATTATCAAGTACCACACTAAGCAGCTAGAAGCACAAATATATACTTTAGAGCATGAGAACCAAACCAGTGAGCAGCTCTCTCAGTTACTCAATAAGGTATCTGGTTTACGTCGTGAGCAATTAGGTTATAGCTTACGTCGCGTACAAAACTCACCTATGAGTCAGGAATCCCGTGACTATCTTGATCAGCAGATAGTCGATATTGATGAGATTATTGTTAAGGCTCAACAAACTGTTGGTAGCGAAACACTGGGGCAGATTAATCAGCTAAAGCCAGCGATAGCCAAGTTTGCCAGTTTGCATAAACAATTTCTAAGTAGTGATAGTAACCAAGGTGCAGAAGCAGCAGGGCAGATGCTAAGTTCGATGGAAGCTTGGCATATTTATAATAATGTTGAGCAAGCTATTTTTGCGCTGATGAAGCAGCAAGCAGCTAAAGTTATGGCAGCTAAGAGCGCAGCAGATAAGGCGATGATCTCATTAAATAACAGCACTATTATTGTTGCAGTTATCTTTATATTTGCATTAGTCAGCTCAGCTATCTTTTTGTTAAAACGTATACTTTCACCACTGCATGCAACCAAAGCCGCATTATCAACCATAGCTGCGGGCGATCTCACTGCGACAATCGACATGACTCAATTTAATAGCCGTGAGTTTAATGAAATGGCGACAGAGCTGTTACTGATGCGCAATCAACTTCAGGATATGATTGCCCAAATTAGTGCCGCATCGATTCAGCTAGCTGCTGCCGTGGAAGAGGTAAGCACTATTGCTAGTGAGTCCGCTAACGGTGTCGGTCAGCAGCAACATGAGGTCGATCAAGTCGCTACGGCTATGACTGAGTTGCAAACGTCAATTACCGAAATTGCGCGTAATACTAACCAAACTGCCGAGCAAGCTCTGCTTGCGGTTAATGCTGCTGATAGTGGCAGCCGAGTGGTGGCTAATACAATGCAGGCGATTAATGAGTCTGAAGCGGAAATCACTGCGGTCAGTGAGGTGATTGCGCAATTGCAGCAAGACACAGATTCGATAGCGGTTATTGTTGAAGTGATCTCTGATATTACTGATCAAACTAATTTGTTGGCATTAAATGCAGCTATTGAAGCGGCGCGAGCCGGTGAGCAAGGCCGTGGTTTTGCTGTGGTTGCCGATGAGGTTCGTACCTTAGCTAGCCGTACACAAAGTTCTGCTCATGAAATTAAGGCGACTATTGAGCTGTTACAAAATCGCTCGCAAAGCGCAGTGAATGCGATGAGTTCGAGCCGAGATAAAATGAAGCAAAGTGTTGAGCAAGCAAACAGCGCCAGTGTTGCTATTACCGATATTAATATGGCGATTACCCAAATCAACGATATGGCTATTCAAGTTGCCAGCGCGACAGAGCAGCAAACAGCAGTAACAGAAGAGCTAAGCTTAAACATTATTAATATCAGTGATGCTGCGAGTCGAGTCAGTGACGGGACGAGTCAAGTATCGCAATCAAGTCATGAATTAAGTCAGCTAGCGACTAACTTATCTGACATTATTCGTCGTTTTCGTGTTGCTTAAAAACCAGTAATTTCGACTTTAGAGCTCATTAGTGACTTCCTCGTGCTGTCACTGTTGAGCTCTGTATTAAACACTGCTTGTTTTCGCTGCTGGTTTTGTTTTTTTAGCAGTCGTTTTCCCCTGTTCTCATTGATATTCATCTGCGCTAAAAATTAACTAATTCACCTATTTTTATTAAGGATTTAAGAATCAAATCATATTCAAAGGGTACTATATAGCCAGTAGAAAAAAGCGAGTTGTATCGTAGGATTTTTGTCATAGTGGGTCGCTAGAATGGGCGTCAGCTATGCAAGGTAAATTATTACAAGGAGTATTTATGGCCCTCAATCATCTGCAAAAAGTATATATCCCTAAAGATGTGCGCAGTAATCAATATATCACTGCAGAAATACTAGTAACCGATGCTCTTTTAGCACATTACCCTGATTATAAAACTTGTTATCAAACCTTAAGCCGCACTATTTTTAAGTTGGCAGAGCAGCATGAGCTTAATAATGTTCATGTGATCACTAACGATAAACTTCCTGTTGTGCGTTTTCATACTGAAGCCTATGCCTTTCCGACAGCTGAACAGATTATTTTTTTCTATAATCCTAAGTTTCATGAAGCCCAAACACTTCATACAAAAGATGACTATCGCGCCCGTAAGATAAGAATCGTATTTTTGGCGACAGGCGAAGATATTCGCAGTAATTCGGCAAACTTCCACATTAAGGTGCAGTCATTTTTATCAACGCTGATGCCGTTATTACCGGAGAAAGAACTTAAAGTTAAGATCCGCGATCATCAGCACCTTTCCTATGACCTATTTGCTAAAGCGAAAGGCAATAAAGAAAGCTACGGTTACAAGCTACGCTCAATCAGCAATCGCTACCAAGCTCGAGAGTGTCCGTTACCTGAAGGCCATGGTTCACTTTGTTATGTTACGGTGAAACTACCATTAGGACGTAAGCTGAAAAATGCGCTTCTCGCAGCCGATACCGATGATTTCACACCTTTATATCAAAAACTTGAAGATAGCTTTATTGCAGCCACTAGTGCTAAACAGCTAAAGCAGGTTGCTATGGTTGCTAATGGTTTGACGCCATTGATCCGTAATAGCAAATATGACCAAGTTGATGGTACTGATGAAGTGCAAATGCTGGGCTTCGATCCTCATGTGGAAGAGCAGCAATATGTGCGTCATTGGGACGGTAGTCGCCTAGTGGATATGGTTAGCTTTACTATTGCCGCAGAAGTTAAAGACTCGAAAGATGGTGGCTTAGGTCGCTATTTAAATCGAGTTGAGGAAGCCTTGAAAGGCTTTATCTCTGAGTTTGAGTTTGACAAATCTCGGGAAGATCTCATTGTGCGATTCCACCAGCACATTAGCTATCAGGCACCAGCGCAACTATTAGGCCAGTAAGTTTTTAGTGAAATATGCCCTTGGAGCATAGGAGTTACGCACTTAGCCAAGGGCATTTTTGTTTATCAGGAATACTTACAGATCATCAGTTACCAGATGTAACCATAGCTTAAGCCTATCGAGTCAGCTCCGTCATTATGGCTTGCGAGGTCGGCATTAGAGTAGTGCATGATAAATAGCCCGATACGGTGCTTATTACTGAGCACTACGCCTATGGCTAATTTATCTTCAAATAGCCAATGTGAACCTAAGTTACGGTCGAGGTAATGACTATTCTCAAAATAGGCCGCACCAATGCCGAACTCAATAAATATTGATATAGGTTGGCTGTCCCACAAATACTGGAATATTGGATTAATACTGACGACATGATTATGACGGTTGTTAATGCCTTGCCAGCGTTGCATAGAGGCTTCCAGCCTTAAATCTAAATTATACCGCTGTAAAAACTCATCAAAATGAGTGAGATCTTGTGCATAAGATAGCCGCCAGCTATCACCTTGCTGCATGCTACTTTTTTTCGTAGGAACAACTCCGTAAGCCAATTCAAAACTAGTGTTAGCCAAGCAAGGTATCGTGCATAGAAATAAGCTGAGAAGTAGCAATATGAGCAGAGTGATTTTCACCATAACTCCTACAGGCAAAGCCAATCGTTAATAATACGGCGAATGACATTAAGGTTAGCTGCTTGTAGGCAGAAGTGAAAACTCCTTAGCTGACATTTATATCAAGGCTTTAGCGGTTATCACCTGCTAGCAATTATTTACTATAAATCGCGACTTATAGTGAACTGCATTTCATCTTGTGCTAAAAATGTCGTCTTACTATAGGGTTACAAATTACTGCTGTTAACTCATCCCAAAATCGACAAGGGGTGTTGAGCTGAATATTTAGCACTGCTATGCGGTGTTATGCATTTAATTCGGTTTATATTGAGGTCTACTTTGTCTGCTTTTTACCATAGTTGTCGCTATTTCCTGTTGCCGGTTTTGTTTGTGGCTGGAGCATTGGGAGCCATCTCTTTCTATCAAGTGAATTTGCAGCAGTGGCAGCAGATCATCGATCAACTTCCCTATTGGCTGTTGAGTGCAGCCATCATTATCGCATTGCAGTTTAATCGCAGCCGCCTAGGGTATTTGGCGCTATTGCTACTGGGATACTATTTCTACAGCACCAAACTTGCCAGCGGCGCAGAACAGCAACAATATTGGCAACAAATACTGCTAGGCGGTGGTTTAGTGATCAGCTGGTTTGCCTTTATCAAAGATAGGGGCGTATGGTCTCCGCACTTTTTTGTGCGCTTAGTTGGCATTACTTTGTGTATGGCTGCTGGGTTTGCCTGGGTGTGGTTTAATGCCGAGTACCAACAGCAGTTGAATGACTATTTGCCCGCGAATGGCCAGATTAACTTTCGAGTGTTATTGCCTTTGTATTTGTGCGTCTCATTAGTTTGGATCCTTAGCTTATGGCGAGCAAACTTAGTTCATACCTCAATCTTTATTAGTTTGGTTTTATGGGGAGCACACTTTCTTGCACCTGAGTTAGTGACACTATCAGTATCAATGACCCTACTGGCTGCGCTGTATATATTAACGGTACTGAGTGACTCTTATTTCTTAGCTTATCGAGACGAGTTAACTGGGCTGGCATCGCGCCGAGCATTATTCAATTTAGTGCTGTCGTTAGGGCGCAAGTACAGTGTTGCTATGGTCGATATTGATCACTTTAAGAAGTTTAACGATACCTATGGTCATGATGTTGGTGATCAAGTATTAAAACTGGTTGCTAGCAAGATCGCTGCAGTTCGTGGCGGTGGCAAAGCCTTTCGATATGGTGGTGAGGAGTTCACTATCATCTTTTCCCGAAAAGATGTGTCTGCGGTATTAGCGCATCTTGAAGCTGTGCGAGAAGCGGTTGAGGATTATGATATTGTGCTGCGTGATGAAAAACGTAAGACACAGTCTAGAGCAACACGAAGCAAAGAGCAGAGCCGCAATCAATATAAAACCGTTAGTGTTACTATATCCATAGGGGTTGCTGAGCATGAAAATGGTGAGACTTTTGAGCAAACCATGAAGCGTTCAGATCAAGCCTTGTATAAGGCTAAGAAGAAAGGCCGTAACCAAGTGTGTAGCTAGTTTGAACTTATATCTATGGCAGGTAAACAATGAGCGACAACATTAGTATTGCACTGCCTTCATTGATCCACAGAGTAGGGCGTGAGCCGATAAAATATGCGCAATGCCTAGCTAAGCATTGTCACTGTGAGTTAAAGCGTGTGCGTCGTTCGCGCAACTGGGCGTTAACTGGAGTGCCGTTTGCAGTGCAGCAACTTAGCGCACAGCTGAAGGCATCATGCTTAAACTCTTCGCAGATCAATGCTGCAGATAAGCTAACGTTCAACCCAGATAAATTGAGCTATCTAATTAAAAAAATCGATACCGCGCTGCTTACTCACGCAGATAAGTTAGAGCCGCTACCAGCAAAGTTAACTCGTTTAATCTCAGCAAACCCCAATATTACCTTGGCAGAGCTAATGCATTTGACAGAGTGCAGTTTGAGCGAGGCCAGAGCCGCTAGATTTGCAGCTGACTCTTGGTAGCCAGCGAGTACTAACTTGAACTGATAGGCCTTAGCGTATCGGCATAGAGCTTAGTTACAAATTCAATAAATGCTTTAACTTTAGGGATTTTGCCGCGACTTTTAGGGTATAGCGCATAAACATCAACACCTTTTAACCCCCATTGCGGTAGTACTTGCACAAGTTTTCCTGTCTCGATGGCTGTTTTGCATAGGTAGTCTGGTAATACTCCTACGCCTAAACCATCAATGATAGCCTGTTCGAGCATGGCATAGTCATTAACAAGTAAGCGTGGCTTTTGCTTAATAAGCTGCTGCTCTCCCTTATCTGAAATCACAGCTAGACGTGGATCATTATTGGTTGGATTGATAACTAATAATTGATGTTCTGCCAGTGAAGCAAGATCAATTAGTTGAGTATTATTGGCTAAGTATTTTGGGCTTGCATAGAAGTGGCGGCGAATATGACCAAGTTTTTTGGCAATTAAATTTGAGTCGTCTAGCTGACCAATACGGATCACCACATCAAAACCCTCTTCGATGAAATCGACTCGTCGATTTATCAAACTCAGTTGCAGGTTTAGTTCTGGATACTGACGCATAAAGCTTGTCAGAGCCGGTCGTAACACTTGCTGACCAGTGGCAATGGATGCACCAATTTTTAAGTCACCTTTATACTGATGCAATAACTCTGATACTGAGGCGGTAGCAAGTTCCCGTTCCTCGTGTACACGTTTGCAGTGTACTAAAAATCGTTTACCCGCTTCGGTTAAATGTTGCGAACGAGTAGAGCGTTCAAGCAAGGTGATACCTAATCCAGTCTCTAAACGCGAGACTTTGCGGCTTAAATTAGCTTTTGGGATCCCAAGCTGATCTGCGGCTAAGGTAAAACTACCGCTTTCAACTACCTGCAAAAAAGCCAACATATCGTTTAAGTCATAACTCATTATATTGTTGTTATAAATGAAATAGTGATACCAACTTATCACTATTTATCAAACAATTCAGCCAGCTTATTATTTATTTAACGCAGAAAAACAGTATAAATATTAATTAAATTAAGGTGGTATAACATGGAAGTACTAAACAGAGATTCAATTCCTTTAGGTGGTTTCGCAGGTTTAATTGAGCATAGACTCATCACAGACACACGTGTTTTTGGTGAGCGTAAGCCATCTCATACCGCAGAAGGCTTAGGTAACTTTGTGTTTCTTGCTGATGCAGTTTATAAGCCATTCGGTGAAACCCAGATGCACTCCCATCATGAGATTGACGTGATCTCGGTGATGATGAGCGGGCGGGTTAAGCACCAAGGTTCGTTAGAGCATGGCCAAGATCTCGTGGCTGGAGAGGTTCAGGTACAACGAGCTGGAGGCGAGGGGTTTTCTCATAATGAAATTAATCCTGACAATAATCAAAATCGTTTATTACAGCTTTGGGTGTTACCTGATGAGGCTGGTCAAGCTGCGGGCTATAAGCATTATGTACTCAAGCCTCAGGGGATAACCCGGATCTATGGTGGTGATAAGGCGCAAACGGCAACGTTTGATAGCAAAACCGTCATTGATATTGCCAGATTAGATAAAGGCGAGTCACTCGACTTCCAACAACAAAGCTTAATTTATGTTACCGCTGGTCAAATAGAGCTTAGTGATAACGAACAGACTTACCAAGCTAAAGACGGTGACTTAATAAGAACAGAGCAAGTTAACCTGATCGCAAATACTCAAGCGGAGTTAATTGTCGTTAGGCATAACAACGCTTAAGTCGCGGCTATTTAGCGCCCCCTATAAGCTTACAGGAGCCTTATATGAAACAGCCAAACCGTCATGTTATAGCCCTTATTAATTATTTAGTGTTAGTGCCGTTGGTTTACTTTATACCGAAATGGATGAACCCCCATTTACCTGAGGATATGTGGTTACAAGTCGCGGCGAATGTAGCAGTGATAGTGGTGATAATTTCATATCTAGTGATGCCGTTGCTGAGCAAGCTAAACCAGCACTTTCAGCCAAAGGCCTAACTCTGAAGTGAACTAATTAATATAGGAAGTTGAGCTACTCAGTGCCGTTAAATTCTTGCTGAGCGACCAAATCTTTATACTAATTGGTATAAATAGGCCTGTGTAGGCCTAATATTTCAAGTTGACGCAGGTAAATTCATCTAATGCTATCAAGCTTGATAGGCTCTTAGATTAAGTTGCTAGCAATATGCGATAGGTGCTGTTCTAGTTCATCTTCAGTCGTTGGTAACGATGCCAGTTCAAATGTGAGTGGCTTGCTACCGTTAAGCATGAATACTGAGCTTTCACCGTGATCATAGTGAAACCATTTTCCATTTACACATAAGTCGGTATAACAATTTGGTAGGAGTTCCATAGGGTACCTTTATCTATATTTAGGTTTCATTATTATTTGTGTGAGCTTGGCTTGAGACAAAGAATGCACGCGTGTGATCAAGCTCACCTTTATATGACCCGAAAAGCGCTAGGGGCTTATTGATCTAAATCAACACTAATAAACATAATTGCTGCCAACTTTTAATTTGGCGATATAAATCTCTGTTTGTTGTGATTTTAACATTGTTTGCTGGGGTTTTATTTTGTCTAATTCTGTTTGTTAGTTGTTCATTCTTTTTGTGATTGTTTTGTTGATTCGATTAACTCGTTTCATTACGCCAATCTCGCTGGACTCTAATTTTTGGCAGAAAAACTTAACTTGAGTGGCTTTGTTTAAACTTGTTCGTTGTTGTCAACGTATCAAGGTTTAACTCAGTTTTTGCTCAGCAAAAGCTTGTGCTCTTTCATTTAGCTGATAGTGAGTTTTTTATGTCTTTATCGAAACACTTAGTGGTATTTAATCATGTGCTGACAAAGGGGATCAATCGAGATGGAAAATACTATCTTGATGGTTTGAGTGCTTGGCATGATGTAGATGGCTATACCTGTTATTTGGGCTACCAAGATCTGGTGATGACGCTATTTTTTCATGGTCGTTTTGCCTATGACTACCAAAAGCGCCTTACCTACAACGACTTCAATGCACTTATCGAGCAACGCTTTAGGCAGCTTAATCAAAGATAACATTCATAAGCTGCAACCAATTGTGTAGTTTAAGGCTAGCAGTAAAAGGTGAACCTTAGCTGCAGTTTGTGCGTATTTTTGCATACAAGTTGTTATCTGGAGGCAGAGAATGTCTCAACATAAAAAAGCACTTTTTTGCTTCACCAATGATCTTAGATTAGCTGATAACCCTGCGCTTAAACATGTGCTTGAGCGGGCTGATTCACTTGCTCTAGTTTATATTTTTAATCCGCAAGAGTTTATTGCTAAACGTTACCACCAGCCATCATTAGGCAAGTTTCGACTCAGTTTCATCATTCAATCTCTGTTTAATCTTCAGCGCCAGCTACAAGTAAATGGTCTGCAGTTACAGATCTTATATGGCGATCCATTTAACGTACTGTCTACGCTAATTGCAGAGCAAAACTTTAGTTTAGTTGGATACAACCAATATGCAGATCATGACGCTCAAGCATGTTGGCGACGACTCGAACGACAATGCCAGCAGGCGGCGATAACGACTGAGGTTGAGTTTGTTTCTAGTTGGGGCAATAACCTGTTTTCTGAGCAACAAATCTATTCTCTTGGCGAGGTTTTTAACAGCTTTTCTCAATTTCGTCGCCAGCTCGAGAGATCTCTGTTAACTGTGGATGTTCCCCAAGATATTTGGCCTGCGGTATTACCGCAATCTATTGCACTGTCTGATTTATCAACCCAGTTTAAAGTGAGTCATAGTTGGTTACTTGAAAATACCAAGAATATAACTTTGCAGCTTGACCAGAGCAGCCTGTTGAAAGCGGGCGAGCAAGCGGCGCAAGCGCATTTAACTCAGTATTTTTTAACCGCACTTCCACATACTTATAAAGCGACTCGTAATGCATTAGCTGGCTTTGACACTTCCACCAAATTTAGTCCTTACCTTGCTCATGGAAATTTGTCTGCTCGGCAAATATGGAGCGCACTTAAACATTTTGAATTAGAGCAAGGTGCAAGTGAGTCAAGTTATTGGATAGGGTTTGAGTTGCTTTGGCGTGAGTACTTTCATTGGTTGGCACAGCGTATAGGCAAAGTACTGTTTCAGTTTAAAGGGCTGGCTACTACAGCGCCGTTAACCAGTTATTTTCCTGAGCGTTTTAACAAATGGTGCAATGGCTGTACCCCATATCCGTTGGTCAACGCTTGTATGAAACAGCTTAATGCGACGGGTTATATGTCTAATAGAGCCAGGCAGATTGTTGCAAGCTGTTTTGTTAATGAACTAGGTCTTGATTGGCGTTATGGCGCCGCCTATTTTGAGCAGCAGTTGGTCGATTATGATGTGGCATCAAATTGGGGCAACTGGCAATACATTGCTGGCGTTGGTGCTGATCCTCGTGGCGGTCGCCATTTTAATCTACAAAAACAAACAGAGATATATGATCCTGCTGGGGAATTTATTGCGTTTTGGCAGGGAGAGCAAGATTGCAGCCAAGTGTTAGATTCTGTTGATGCGTCTGATTGGTATAGCAATTGAAATATCACTTGTTAAATCGGAGGCGTAATTGAGTCATGCAAAACTTAAGTCAAAAGTATGTGTGGTGTGCTTACGGCTGTTTAATTGGCGTAAAAAGTGGCGCAAAGATTGGGAGCAAGTTAAGTATTGCTCTAAGCGCTGTGCTGGTCAGAAAAATAGAGCGATTAACACTGAGCCTGATAAGGAGAGGGCATGAGTGAGCTGCAGCCTGCTAAAAGATTGCGCTTGATATTGGGCGATCAACTCAATGCTGCACATACTTGGTATCAACAGCAAGATAATGACACCTTGTATGTGCTCGTTGAGCTAAAACAAGAAACAGATTATGTAAAACATCATGTGCAAAAAGTATGCGCATTTTTTGCCGCGATGCAGGCATTTGCCATCGCCTTGCGTAATGCTGGGCACAGGGTGTTGCAGTTAACTTTAGATGACACCGCAAAATATCAAGATTTACCTGCTTTGTTAACTGGCTTAATGAGTCAATATCAGGTTCGCGAGTTTCACTATCAGCTACCCGACGAGTATCGATTACGGCTGCAGCTATCACGGTTTTGTTGTCAGCTTTCTATTGCTGTTATGGCCTTTGAAACTGAGCATTTTTATTTATCAGACGCCGAGCTTAAGGATTATTTTTCTAAAGGCAAAAAACATCGCTTAGAGCATTTTTATCGCAAAATGCGCCGCCGCTTTAATCTGTTAATGCAGGGAGATGCTCCAGCGGGGGGGCAATGGAACTATGATGCTGATAATCGGCAAAAGCTTAAAGTAGCTGATTTTGAGTTTGTGCCTGCGCCACTGCTTTTCAGCAACGATGTCAGCGATATCTTAACGCGTCTTGAGCGTCATAATATTAAAACCATTGGCCTTGCTTATAGTTCGCTACTGTGGCCTATCACACGTCATCAAGCTAATGAATTGCTGCAATACTTTTGTCGTCACTGTTTAGCTAACTTTGGACGCTTTCAAGATGCCATGACCGGCAAACTAGCTCCATCAAACCAGTGTACAAACGGCCAATTAGCGCTCGAGTCAGAGCAAAGTCAAGCGCAGCATAACAAGCAGTGGTCTTTGTACCACTCAAGATTGTCGTTTGCGCTCAATGCCAAAATACTCAGTCCGCAACATGTTATCGACACAGCTATAGCGAGTTATCAGCAGGCGGATGGCGCAATTAGCTTGGCGCAAATTGAGGGTTTTGTACGACAGATTTTGGGCTGGCGCGAGTTTATAAGAGGCGTGTACTGGGCCAACATGCCTGAGTACGCCAGACTGAATCATCTTGCGGCTGAGCGTCAATTGCCAAGTTGGTTTTGGCATGGCGATACCAAGATGAGCTGCATGCAGCACGCCATCAAACAGTCACTTGATTACGCTTACGCTCACCATATTCAGCGCTTAATGGTCACTGGTAATTTTTGCTTAATTGCAGGGATCAATCCTGATGAAGTTGATGCTTGGTATCTCGGGATTTATATCGATGCCATCGAATGGGTTGAAATGCCCAATACTCGCGGTATGAGCCAGTTTGCAGATGGCGGTATTGTGGGCTCTAAAGCCTATGCAGCGAGCGGTAACTATATCAACAAAATGAGTGATTATTGCAGCGACTGTCACTACAAGGTGAAGCAGACCCATAGTGAAAATGCATGTCCTTTAAATGCCTTGTATTGGCACTTTATGCAGCGGCATCTTGAGGATTTCAGAAGCAATCCGCGCACGCGAATGGTTTACGCCAATTGGTTGAAAAAGCCAGAGCAAACACAACAATTGATTTTACAGCGAGCGCAATACTTGCTTAACAATATAGAGAATTTGTAGGGATATAAAATAATGAAACATATCAGCGTTGACGATATTGAACAGATGGAACAACGTGTGCGCGCACGCTTAATTAATAGTTTATCCGGATTTAAAAGCGCTAATTTAGTCGCGACCGTAAGTGAAGATGGGCATAACAATCTGGCGATAGTTAGCTCGTGTTTTCATCTCGGTGCCAGCCCTGCATTGATGGGTATGGTTATTCGCCCTGATAGTGTGCCGCGCGACACCTTAAGTAATATTGAACAGATGGGCTGCTATACCATTAACCATGTGTCAGCTGATATCTATCGTCAGGCACATCAGACTTCAGCACGTTACGCCGCAGAAGTGTCTGAGTTCGATAAAGTGGGGTTATCGGCGGAGTTTGTTGACGGCATTGAGGCGCCTTTTGTTGCTCAAAGTCAGCTTAAATTCTCACTTGAGCTGCGAGAGGTTTTGCCGTTAGCAATTAATGGCACGACGTTAGTGATTGGTGAAATCACTAGCATTTTTGTCGCCGACTCAGCGCTAAAAGCTGATGGCTATGTAGATATTGAAGCGTTAGCTTCAGTGGCTGTATCTGGTCTTGATAGCTACCATCAAACTCGCCGCCTAGCGCGCTTGGGTTATGCTAAACCTGATAAAGCGCTAGTTACGCTTCCGGTAGATGGTCATTGAGCTTAGCTTATACATCGTAAAGTGCTTGGCAATACAGGCTTTATTAGCGTTAGCTTAATTGAATTTGACTTAGGTCAGTATAAAAAACACCATGGCTCCATAATCATACATTGTTCAGTTTAAAAGGCTGAAGACAAGAGGCTGATTGCAAGGAGCTGCGTGAATGTCAGAGAGTCAAGTTACAGATAAAAAGCTCATCTTAATTCTTAAAACCTGTATCAGTATGGGTATTTGTTTAATTCTTACTGGTATTTATCTACATAACTTTAATGAGACTGTTGAAGCTATGGGCGTCAAAGGCATTATTATCAGCGCTGTGTGCGTAGCCTTTGGTATGGTGTTGTCTCTGCCGACTAAAATGTACCTGACTTTTATCTTAGTTAAACGCGAAGCCGATAAGAATCAATAAGCTAGGCCTTTCTACAGTAGCCGTCTTGGTTCTATTTAGACTGGCGGCTATTACATTTCATTATGGCCAATCTGAGCTTTTGTGTAATTAACCCAAGACTAATGCGCCAAAAACACCGATAATTCCCTGATTAAGTTTATCTGGCCTTAGGGCTCGTTTTGAGCCAAGGGCGACGCTCGCTATTAAGTGGAAATCATATTCAATGGAAATCAAAGTTAACTTTCTCGACAACTTGAGACTCGAAGCCAAGTTTGACGACTTCACCGTTACGGCCGACCAGCCTATTCGCTATAAAGGTGATGGTTCAGCGCCAAGTCCTTTCGATTACTTCTTAGCGTCATCGGCTTTGTGTGCGGCCTACTTTATTAAGGTGTATTGTAAAGCGCGTGATATCTCGACCGAGAATATTCGCCTGTCGCAAAACAATATCGTCGACCCAGAAGATCGCTATAATCAGATCTTCCAAATTAACGTAGAGTTACCAGACGATATTTCTGATAAAGATCGTCAAGGTATCTTACGTTCAATCGAGCGTTGTACCGTGAAAAAAGTGGTACAAACAGGTCCTGAATTTAAGATTGAAACCGTTGAAAACCTAGATGCTGACGCCAATGCAATGCTAATGGGACAAAGCGACAGTGATAGCAGTACCTTTATTCTGGGCAAAGACTTACCACTTGAGCAAACCATAGCCAATATGACTGGCATGCTTGCCGATCTTGGTATGAAGATTGAGATCTCATCGTGGCGTAATATCGTGCCAAACGTGTGGTCACTACATATTCGTGATGCGGCATCACCTATGTGTTTCACCAATGGTAAAGGTGCGACTAAAGAGAGTGCACTATGTTCAGCATTGGGCGAGTTTATCGAGCGTTTAAACTGTAACTTCTTCTACAATGATCAGTTCTTCGGTGAAGAGATTGCTAATAGTGAGTTTGTGCATTACCCAAATGAAAAGTGGTTTGCGTTAACCGACGATGACTCTCTGCCTGCAGGTATTCTTGATGAATACTGTCTTGAGATCTACAACCCAGATGGCGAGCTTGCGGGTTCAAACCTCATTGATACTAACTCTGGCAATATCGACCGTGGGATCTGTAGCATTCCTTATACCCGTCACTCAGACGGTGAAACGGTTTACTTCCCATCAAACCTAATTGAGAACTTGTTCTTAAGTAATGGTATGAGCGCGGGTAACAACATCCAAGAAGCACAGGTTCAATGCTTATCGGAGATCTTTGAGCGCGCGATTAAACGCCAAATTATCGAACAAGAAATTGTCCTGCCTGAAGTGCCAATGAGTGTGCTTGAAAAGTACCCAAGCATTTTAGCGGGTATTAATGGTCTTGAAGAGCAAGGCTTCCCTGTTGTGGTAAAAGATGCATCATTAGGCGGTCAGTTCCCTGTGATGTGTGTGACATTGATGAACCCGAAAACTGGCGGTGTTTTTGCTTCATTTGGCGCCCATCCAAGTTTTGAAGTGGCATTAGAGCGTAGCTTAACCGAGCTATTGCAAGGCCGTAGCTTTGAAGGTTTAAACGATGTGCCAAAGCCGACCTTTAACAGTATGGCTGTGACCGAACCTGAAAACTTTGTTGATCACTTCATTGATTCAACAGGCGTGATCTCATGGCGCTTCTTTAGTAACAATGCTGATTATGAATTCTGCGAGTGGGATTTCTCAGGTACTAGCGCAGAAGAGGCTGATAGTTTATTTGCGATTTTGGCTGATTTAGGCAAAGAGGTTTATACCGCCGAGTTTGACCAACTAGGCGCATCAGCCTGTCGTATGTTAGTGCCAGATTTCTCTGAAGTGTACCCAGTTGATGACTTGATTTGGGATAACACCAATAAAGCGCTTGATTACCGTGAAGATATTCTAAATCTACACTCATTATCTGATGAAGAGTTAGTGGATCTGGTTAATCGTTTAGAAGAAAGTCAGCTAGATAACTATACCGATATTCGCACCTTGATAGGTATCGTGTTTGATGAAAACACAGTATGGGGTCAGCTAACGATTATTGAGCTTAAGATCTTAATCTATCTAGCATTAGGCGCAGCAGAAGAAGCACTAGAGCTAGTGGGTGACTTTTTACAATACAACGACAACACGGTACAGCGCGGCTTGTTCTACCAAGCAATTAGCGCAGTACTTGAAGTTGAGCTAGATGAGGAGCTAGATCTTGAGCACTTCATCTATAACTTCAAGCGTATGTTTGGTGAGGAAGTGATGCAAAACGTAGTCGGCTCAGTCAGCGGCGAAGTGCGTTTTTATGGCTTAACCAAAACGAGCATGGCGCTAGAAGGTATTGAGCCACACTTACGTTTAATTGAAAGCTACAAGAAGTTGCATGGTGCTCGTGCAAAAGCGGCAGCTAAGTAATATAGGCTTGTGCGCTAGTAGGCAGCGAGTCAGCTAATTTAGTTTGCAGCAGTGATCATCAAAAGGCGAACCTTAGGGTTCGCTTTTTTGTTCGTCGCATTACGAGTTATATGAATTGTAATAACAAAAAATTATTATAATAAGAAAATATCATAATTATTTATCTCAATCTAATTGGCTTACTATGGCGAACATAGATTGGTTGCTAATGAGCAGATTGCATGAGCATTAGCGATAATGGCGAATTTTAGATCGGGGCTGATTATGAAGTTTCTACACACTATGCTGCGTGTTGCTGATTTAGACAAATCAATTGAGTTTTACACCAAAGTACTGGGTATGCAGGTACTTGAGAGAACAGATAATACCGAGTACCGCTACACCTTAGTGTTTGTTGGTTTTGAAGCGGGCGGCACTACCATTGAATTAACCCATAACTGGGATACAAACAGTTATGATAAAGGCAGTGCCTTTGGTCATATAGCGCTAGGTGTTGACGATATATATGCGGCTTGCAACAAGATTAAAACGCTTGGTGGCAACGTGACACGTGAACCCGGCCCAGTAAAAGGCGGCTCAACTCATATTGCTTTTATTACCGATCCTGATGGCTATCAAATTGAGCTGATCCAACTTAGCTAGTTGATTGCGATACTTTATCGTTACGAGTTCATTACCCACATCAATATTTTTTCCTACTCAGCTGCTAACAGCAGGCTTATGTTCTTTTAGGCTGAGTAGAAGCAAAGAGGAATTGAAAATGAAAAATGCATTATTTCAACCAGTACAATTAGGTCGCCACACACTAAATAATCGTATCGTTATGCCACCAATGACGCGCTCACGTGCAACTCAACCGGGTAATGAAGCTAACGACATGATGGCAACTTATTATGCTCAGCGTGCATCGGCAGGTCTCATTGTTGCCGAAGGTACTCAAATTTCGCCAATGGGCCAAGGCTATGCGTGGACACCAGGAATTTACAGTGCATCACAAATTGCAGGCTGGAAGAAAACCACTGACGCTGTACATGCGAAAGGTGGGGTTATCTTTGCGCAGTTGTGGCACGTTGGCCGCGTCACTCACCCAGATAATATTGGAGGTGAACAGCCAATTTCATCATCAGCTTTAAAAGCTGAAGGCGTAAAAGTATTTATCGATAATGGCAGCGATGAGCCGGGTTTTGTTGAAGTCGTTGAACCGCGCGAAATGACTAAAGCTGATATCAACATGGTGATTGGTCAGTACCGTCAAGCGGCATTAAATGCAGTTGAGGCGGGTTTTGATGGTATTGAGCTCCACGCTGCGAACGGCTATCTAGTTAACCAGTTTATTGATTCTGAAGCCAATAATCGCACAGATGAGTACGGCGGCAGTATCGAAAATCGTTTACGCTTTTTAGATGAAGTGGTTAGTGCTTTGGTTGATGCAATTGGTAGCGATAAAGTGGGTGTGCGTTTAGCACCTTTTACCTCACTCAATGGCACTGTAGATGCAACGCCTGAGCAGACTTATACCGCAGCAGCGGCATTACTGAACAAACATAACATTGTTTATTTACACCTTGCTGAAGTGGACTGGGACGATGCACCAGAAACGCCTGAGGCATTTAAACATGCAGTACGAGCAGCGTTTGATGGGGTACTGATTTATGCTGGCAAATATGATGCAGATAAAGCGGCGCAAACTGTCGCTGATGGTTTAGCAGATATGATTGGCTTTGGTCGCCCATTTGTAGCAAACCCTGATTTACCTTACCGTATTGAACATGGTTTACCGCTTGCGGCTCATGAGCCAGCCACCTTGTTTGGTGGTGGCGAAAAAGGCTTAACGGATTACAGTGAATATAATCAGTAGCATTAGTTGCGCCTCCTAATTTAAAATAGTCAGTTATAGCAATAGCAATCCCATGTGGATTGCTATGTTGTTTTCATGCTGTCTATTTTGATGTTGTTACTTCTCTTCATATCAAAATAACGTATCCACCTCCTTTTCAAGAGTGCTCAGAATGCGCGGAGTGTTGTATCTTTTTGTCGCTACCTTGTTGGCGGCTATGGGCTGGATTGCCTCAAAAGTGGTTGTACAGTCAATGGCAGGAGAAATGTTTATTGCGAGCCGATTCATACTCGCGAGTCTGATTTTAGTGCCTTTTTGCTACAAAAGTTTGCTTAAACTCACTTTCAAGCAAGTGTTATCAGCTTGCGGAGTTGGGGTATTTTTAGGTTTGGCATTACAGGTTTGGATTTATGCGGTCTCGATAAGTGATGGCTTATCAGAGGGGGCATTTATCATGAGCCTTGCAATGATTATTGCACCGTTGACCGCTTGGCTACTGTTTCAAGTAAAGCCCAATCGGGCTTTTTGGGTTGCACTGCCATTAAGTGTTAGCGGTATGATGTTAATGAGCTTAACTCATGGCTGGAAGATGGAGTCGAGCCAGTTATTGTTCTTGCTTGCATCGGCATTATTGTCGGTACACTTTGTGATGAATAAGCGTATTAGCGGCAAGCTTAAGCCTTTAGTATCTATCTGCTTGCAGTTATTTGTCGTGGGTTTAGTGGGCTTGTTATATACCCTGTATACAGAGCCAGATGCGGTGCAATTTTCTAATCAATTGCTTGTGTGGTTTGTGATTTCAACCGTTGCTGCGACCTCTGTGCGTTATCTATTGCAAACCATGGGCCAGTATAAAGTCAGCATGGAAACCGCAGCATTATTAATGATTTTAGAGCCAGTTTGGACCTTATTGCTCAGTATTAGTGTGCTGGGGGAAACATTAGAGCTGCAAAAGCTGATTGGCGGTGGAGTTATTTTTCTGTCTTTGATTACCTATATAAAGCTCTCTAGGCGCTATGCTAAGGCTGAGCAGGCTAAGATAGAACTTGCTAAAGCAGCATAAAAATAGATAAAAAAAGCCAGCTAAATTAGCTGGCTTTTTACTTATATAATCTGGGTTAACCAACAAAGATCATAAAACCTTTTAGGATAATTGCGTTAACGATATCGACAAAGAAGGCACCTACAATCGGTACAACCATAAAGGCTTGTGGCGATGGACCAGTTCTAGAAACCAAAGCGCCCATGTTCATTACAGCTGTTGGTGTCGCACCTAAACCAAAGCCACAGTGACCACCAGCCATAACTGCGGCATCGTAATTACTGCCCATGATCTTGAATGTCACGAAGTAGGCAAATAGCGCCAGTACCACGGTTTGTATCATTAAGATGATTAACAGTGGGATAGCAAGGTCAAAAATTTCCCATAGTTTAAGGTTCATGAGCGCCATAGATAAAAACAGCGCCAGCGAAACTGAACCCAGCACATCAACACATTCACTGTTAATTTTGTAGCTACGAGACAGCTCGGTGAAGTTAGTAATGATGACACCAATAAACAGGGCGTAAACAAACTCTGGCATTTTCAACCAGCTTGCGCCGACCATCTCAATTAAAGCGCTGGTCCATTTAGCGCCGGCTACACATAAAAGCATAATAAATAGGACTTCTAATACACTTTTCGCGGTAACTCTGTCTTCTTCAAGTTGATCATAAGTAACCAGATCAGGATGGTCGGTATGGTGATTACCGCCAATACCATAGCTAGAAACTAGGTTATTTTTATTAATGAGGCGCTGGGCCACAGGACCACCGATAATACCGCCCATCACTAAACCAAATGTTGCCGCCGCCATTGCAAACTCAAGGGTGCTAATTCCGTACTCTGTTTGGAAGGTATCAGCCCAAGCAGCACCTGTGCCATGCCCACCCGATAGGGTAATCGAACCTGCGATTAATCCCATAAAGGACTCAAGCCCTAATAGGTTGGCTAAGCTGACACCAACGATATTTTGGATCACGATAAACAGTGAGGCGACACCTAAGAAAATAAATACTTTACTGCCACCTTTCAGCAGAAGCTTATAATTTGCCGCTAAGCCTACGGTACTGAAGAACATCAGCATCAAGGTGTTTTGCATCGACAAACTAAAGGCAACGGTAATGTTGTTAAAGTGCAGGGCAGTGATCACGGCTGCAATAATTAGCCCGCCAACAATGGGTTCGGGAATGTTATATTTTTTTAAAATAGGAATATAGCGATTGACCATATGGCCAATAAATAGCACTAAAATCGCGACTAGAAACGACTCTAGTTCGCCAATAGTAAAAACTGTATTCATATGACTCCTAGCAAAATAGATAAAGGCGTTATAAAAAAACCTTGTTTTTGTTACTAAGTTTTTATTTTTGTTGAGGTATTTTTATATTGTCATGCCTATTTGGGGGTGAGCTATACTGCCATACTTATTTATCTGTGGGATATCTCTTGTAGACCAAAAAATGGTCAAATCAGATTAATCTTTATTTATATTTGAACTGGCTAGCAGGTTTTATGGTGTTGAGAGGTAGACTCGGTAAGGATTTAGTGAAATATGCTGCGCTGCGCAAAATCTAAATATATATGCTTTGGGTGGTTGAATTTTGAACAGGTTTTGTTGGTTCAGGAGATATTCATCCAAAAAAGCCAGCGCTGAGTGCTGGCTTCTTGGGGGCATTTATAGCAATTGGTATTAACTCAGTAATCTTTCAATATAGGGCCGCACACTAGCAACGTCATCACAGTGATTTGGAATTGAAACGCTATGATAACCATCACCAGAAAATGCGCGATCAATTTCTATCAAAACACCTGTTTCTGCGCCGTTATCAACAAAAGTTACTTCTAGCTCTCTAGCGCCAAAGAAAGAACGAGACTCAGGTTTGAATTCATACTCTTGATAACAAGGTAGGTGTGAGCTGAAATCTCGGCCACGTACGAAACCTGCTTCAATGTCTGACTTAAATAAACGGTAGCCGCTGTTCTCAATAAATTCTAATACAGCCAGTTGAGTGTTTGAAGGCACAATGATTAGCGGATCTTTGTCGCTACCATCGATACCATTTTTAATATCTAAACCCGTTTGCAACCACACTTTAGCAATACGTTGGCCAAATAGACTGGTAGCCGGCACTTCTGGGTGTAGATCTAAAGTGAACTGATGTTTTATTGTTTCGCCCGGTTGGATGGTGACATTTAAACTTGGTTGCCAGCTTTGCAGTACCATACTTTTGTTATATTTGACTTCTTCATCGCCAACTTGCTGCTCTGCTTTAGCTTCAGCCATAATGGCAAATTCCAGTCCATTGAGTTGCTGCTCAACATCACCGCCTTTAATGACAACTTCGATTGCGAAACTGTCGCCTGCACGTAAATGTTCATCAAGTAAAATAGTATCAACAGTTGCTTTGCCAATACCGACACTGGCGAGGAGTTTTTTCAGCATTTTGGTTCCTTGGATATAAACAAGCTCGAGGCTGACACTAGCATTTGGCTGGTATCATCTCAATAACTACTTTGTATTTAGAGAGGCTCGCTATGCTAACCAACCTGCCAACATAGCGACCTTAGGTAAACTTGTTAGATATTTAACTTTTGGTTATTGCTGAGGACTTTTACATTATTAAAGTACTCAACAAATTTTTCAGGATGCAGAGTGTGCACAGGCACTAAGCATTTAGCGTCTATTGAGTCAGCAAACGCTTTTAAATGAGTTGTGTAGGCGTGTCCACTGGTGTGAGCGTATTGCCATTTCAATTGATACTTTGCTTCCATCAAATTAAAGCTGGGTTGTTTTTCCTTGTAGCCTAGCCACATTGAGTAAATAAGTTGTGGCTGAATATCTTGCTTAATAAAGTGATCAATAAACTTTGGCATTTGTGATGTTGAAATTCGAAATACGTAATCGCTGCCTGTTAACTTATCTAAGTTAATATGGCGATTGCTATATTTAAGAAAATCCGTGCCAAATTGTTGTTCTATTGCTTGGCGCTGTGAATAAGGAAATATCACTTTAAGATGATCGTCCTTATGAGGAGGCAATCCTGGAGCATGTTTTTTCAATGCATCGAGTAAGTATAGCTGGTAAAGGTCGATAACCAGCTTTTTTCCTGTACGCTTTGTAGCGTTATATAAACTGACTAATCTATCTATGTTACTTCCAGAGGCGCTAACGAAAGCTGGGCGCTTTTCTTGTGAAAGTAGACGAACAAACTCTTCTTCAACGCTCGATTCTGTTGGGAATTGTTGCGAGTGTCTATCATCTAGCGTGGTGCCTTCAAGTAGCATGACATCTGGTTGGTTTACATTTGCATATAGATAGTCATTTACTTTGGCTTTACGGCCGTGGCCACGAAAGTCGCCGCTATAAAAGATTTGTTTATTATTTACTTCTACAAGCAAGCCGCACGCGCCAAATGCTGAATGGTCCATCATATAAGCCGTAATTTTGAATGGTCCTATCTGGAATGGTTTACCCGGTGAATATTGCGAGCAGCGCTCAAGTTGATTAAATCTAAGCGCTTGAGGGTAAAATACGTTGCCTATATGCATCATCGAATAGCTTCCATTAGAAAGGTAGATCTTTGCATCGTTAGGTAAAGTATCAAGCAAACCATAATGGTCGGGATGGGCATGAGATAAAATGTAGGCTAGGGGCGGGTTGAGATCTTGTTGTTGAATATCTAATAAGATCCCGTTGCTAATTGATGCTTCAGCAATATATTCAGGATCAATTGATGCTCCTGCGTTATCCATAATTGGCGCGCCATAATCTAATACGATAGCGTCATTACCGTGATTGATTTTAATGCAGCTACCGCCAATAGTATCGGCTCCGCGCAATATCGTTATCGAGGTCTGAATCTGAGTATTATTCAGATGTTGGTTTGCTTGATACTGTTCTAGCTCAGCAGCCGAAAGAAGCGTTCGATGGCTATCGGCAGTCATGACTTGTAGCTTAATTTGGTTATCAATAAGTTTTTGCTGATGAGGTAACCAGCTATCTTTTTGAGTGTTTTTGGGATTATGTAAAAAGAGTAACCTTGGCTCAGTGTCTAAACCAAGCTGTAATGTACCTTTGGCTACAGCTTCAATGGTTTTAGATACCTGTTTGCCGGCAAGCTGACAAATATGTGTTTGAACTTTACAAGCAGTAATATAAGCATTAATCACTTCTAATTGGTTTTTTTCTTCAGTTAAAAACGCTCGATATTTGCTAACCTGATTAATAACTTCAGGTTGGTCTATGCTTGAGCGACAGCGTGTGTCAGATGTTAATTTTGCTTCCCAAAGAACGATTTTAGCTTGCCCTTGGTCTTCTTCAATAGTTACAAGGTCAATGCGGAAGCCTGAACCAGGTAAGCCCATTTCCATGTCTATAATATTTTCATTCGCGGCTACAACTTGTTCTACGAAGGTTTTTTCTTCACCCTTGTGTTTCTTCGAACGTGCTATCCATAAATCTAATGTTTCACTGCCGAGATATTGGGCAAATTCTTTATTATTGTCTGGATTGGTGATGCAATTGCTATCCCCGACTAACTTTGTGTATTTCTGGCTAGTCGCGCTTTCAAATACATACTTTACATGTTGTTCTGAGCGCAGCAGGTTATTTTGAGTGAACCCTACTTTTGCAATCGCTTGACCTTGATGATAAAAGTTGAGATAGCCATCGCGTACAGCTAGCCTAAGTCCTGTATCTCCGAGCTCCTCACCACTTGGCTTTAGCCTAATGAGTAGTTCTTCCCACCAGACTGGTACTTGTTGTAATTTTTCAATCGCAAATTTTCGAGCAAACTTTGTTGTCATTTTTATTGTTCTCAATCACTTTAATAAACAAAAATATAATCTGTACTACTGGAGGTATAAATCTGATTTTTAAGCCATTAAATTCACCTTTTATTTTTCTCCTCCCTATATATTCAGTTCAGGGCGTCAGAAATTAAGCGGGCAATGCCATATATTTTCATTTTGTGATGAGTGTTTTGTTTTACGGAGCATAAGCGCGAACATTTAGATTAAATATCGAGCTAGTTTAGAGGTTGCGCATTTATTTAGTTAAAGAGTGAACTTAATATGCCTAATAGATAGATATGTGATCAGAATCACTCATGTTTCTCCCTTTGGCTGCACTACAATAACGCCCCTTTCGTGAACCTAAATCGAAATTGTTTAATCGTTATCTTCAGAACAACTGTTCTGGGGACTATGTGCGCGCGCCGCAAACGTAAAAATGGCGATAAATAAGCCATTTTTGCTGTGGCAATAGTGAAGTTAAGATGGAAATAGTCTAGTTATGAGTACGCCAAGTAATACACCGCACAGCGATGTAAAAGCTGCAAATAGTGCAGAAAACTCAAGCGCAGCAGCTGTTAAATCAGGTCTGTTTGAGCGCTTTTTTAAACTATCGAGCCACAATACCAGTGTGTCGACTGAGGTCATTGCAGGTATCACTACCTTTATGACTATGGTGTATATCGTTTTTGTAAACCCACAGATTTTGTCTGCAGCAGGTATGGATGCCAGTGAGGTATTTGTGGTGACCTGTATGATCAGTGCAATAGGCTGTATCGCTATGGGGCTAATTGCTAACTTGCCTATCGCATTAGCACCAGCAATGGGCTTAAACGCATTTTTTGCTTTTTCTGTGGTCGTTGGCATGGGCGTAAGCTGGCAAATAGGCATGGGCACCATTTTTTGGGGGGCTGTGTGTTTTGCTATCGTGTCGTTGCTGGGGATCCGCTCTTGGATTTTAACTAACATTCCAAAGTGTTTACGTATTGGTATTCCAAGCGGTATTGGTTTACTTATCGCTATGGTTGGCTTTAGTAATGCGGGCATTGTGGTCGCAAGTCCGGCAACGATGATCACTGTGGGTGACTTAAGCTCACTGGAGTGCGTATTAGGCGCATTAGGTTTCTTTATTATTGTTATTTTGGCATCACGTGGTATTCATTCTGCTGTGTTGGTTTCAATTGCAGTTGTAACAGCGATTGCGGCTTTGATGGGCGATATTGAGTACACAGGCATTGTTTCTATGCCGCCAAGTATTAGTAACACCTTTGGTGAGCTAGACTTAGCGGGTTCACTTGATGTGGCATTAATGGGCGTTATTTTCTCATTTGCGCTTGTGAGCTTATTTGATAGCTCAGGCACTATGATTGGTGTGACCGAGAAGTGTGGTTTTACTGACAAGCGTGGCCGTTTCCCTCGTATGAAACAAGCCTTAATGACGGACTCTGCTACTTCTGTTGTTGGTGCTTATATGGGGACATCAACAGTTACTGCTTACATTGAAAGCTCGGCAGGTGTTGCGGCTGGTGGTCGTACTGGTCTAGCGGCGATTGTAACGGGTCTATTGTTTATTTTAGTGATTTTCTTCTCGCCATTGGCGGCAATGGTTCCCGGCTATGCAGTTGCTGGTGCCTTGGTTTATGTGGGCATTTTGATGTCATCAGAGCTGGCTAAAATTGACGGTAAAGATCTAACAGAGTCTGCTCCAGCATTTATTACAGCAGTGATGATGCCGTTTACTTTCTCGATTACCGAAGGTGTTGCGGCAGGCTTTATTACTTACTGCGTGCTAAAAGCGGGTACTAACCGTTGGCGTGAAATCCACCCAGGAGTGGCGATTGTGGCATTGCTGTTTATCATTAAGTTTGCCTTTGTTGATGGGCATTAGTCTATAGGGCTAAAAATAGATAGACCGAAAGGCTCAGAAGCATGCTTCTGAGCCTTTTTCATTTTTGGGTGCTTGTGTCATTGATGGTTTGCGAGAAAAGTAAAGATAGTTGAATGATCTCGTCAACAAATTACACTGAGCATTTTGTTTTGCGTTGGTGAATAATTTGTTATGGCAATGGTTAATATACTGGTCGTTGAAGATGATAGGGTTTTAAATGATCAACTCACTGTGATGTTGCAACAAAAGGGCTATGGTGTTGAACAGTGTTTTGATGGCGAGCAAGGCCTGTTACAAGCGGCAACGGGCAGGTATCAGCTGATCTTACTGGATGTGATGTTACCAGTTCGCGATGGATTCTCGTTGTTAAAAATACTGCGGAAAAACTGCCAAACTCCGGTCATTATGGTGACAGCCAAAGGAGCTGAACAAGAACGAGTACAAGGCTTTAGCCAAGGTGCTGACGACTATGTAGCTAAACCATTTAGTACGGCAGAATTGATTTTACGTATCGAGGCTATTTTACGTCGTAGTTACTCTCAAGAACCACCTTTTCAAACACAAGAGTTATCGGTAGATACTTTATCATTAAACAGCCGGGCTCAAAGTGTTAGCGTCGCAGGTCAATCACTTGAGTTTACCCCAATTCAATTCAAATTATTATGGGAGTTGCTACAGCACAGAGGTGAAGTGCTCAGTAAGGCCTACCTTTATCAACGGGTGCTTAACCGTAATATAGGTGCTTATGATCGAAGCCTTGATATGCATCTAAGTCGAGTCAGGCGTAAGTTAACTCAAGCAAACTGGTCTGGAGAGCGTCTGCAAACCAGTCACGGAAAAGGTTATTGCTTAATATGAGTCGTAAACTTTTTTGGAAATTATGTTTGATCATTGCCACTGGTGTAGTGGCACTTTTTTATGTGATTAGTCTATTTATGTCACGCACTGAAGAGGGGATGAGTTTATTAGCTTATGAAGATCAGCAAACATTAAAGGCTTGGGGGAAAGCGGCGGAAAACCTATATAGAAATGGCGATAAAGCAGACTTAGAACAATGGTTGAGCGAGTTAAAGCAGCAAGAAAATACTTGGGTTGCGGTAGCCAGTTATCAGGTTAATCCTATAGCGGGTGATGAACTTAATAATAGGTTTAGTCAAGGTTATAACTTGGGCCGAAGTGTTGATTGGAAAGTTCATCTCTACTTTGCTGAAAATCCGATAATGGAGTTACCTTTTGCTAATCAACAGGTGAGTTTCTTAATTCAATTACCCAATCGTATGCGCCCCGGGGACAACTGGCGTCAAGTTGAAATCACCTTCCAGATTATTCTACCGGCTATCTTATTGGCCTTACTGTCTTTTGTTTTATACCGCCACATAATGAAGCCCTTGCTGCAACTGCAACTAGCAACGGGCCAGTTTAGTCGAGGGCAGTTCGATATCAGTGCTAAAGCATTAATGGGCAATCGTAGCGATGAGTTTTCAGATCTGGCGCAGACATTTGACAATATGGCACAGCGGATTGGCGAGCAAATTATCAGTCAACGGCAGTTGATCGCCGACTTATCCCATGAATTACGTACTCCTTTAACCCGGCTCGATATCGCCCTTGAAGGCGTTAAAGAAGGCGAAGTGGCCGTTACTGTGCTAGATCGAATTAGCCGGGAGTCGAAGCATATACGGCGGCTCGTTGAAGATACCTTAATTCTCGCATGGCTTGAGAATGAGCAACCGCGATTGAACCAAGAGACACTTGAGCTAGTAGACCTATTAGATGTGTTAATTGAGGATGCCAAATTTGAGTTTCCAGACCGACAGCTCATTAGCGATTTACCAAATAGTGCAATAGTAGAAGCATCTAACCACCGCGCCGCAGGTCAAGCGATAGAGAATGTATTACGTAATGCATTGCGCTACACCCCAACACAGCAAGCGGTTAGGGTGACGATGAAAGCTGTGATCGGTTCTTATCAGATTGATATTGTTGACCAAGGCCCGGGGGTACCTGAGCAGTATCTAACGGCAATCTTTAGTCCTTTTTTTCGAGTTGATAAATCACGCACAGCTGATGGAAGTAGTTTTGGTTTAGGGCTAGCGTTAGCCAAAAGACAGCTTGCAGCAATAGGCGGTCAAATTAACGCTGAAAATGAGTGTATTAATGGCAAAGTAGTAGGCCTGCGCATGACGATTATTATTCCTAAATAGCAGTCTAAATAAGACGGTAAATGTAACAATTGTAAAAGAGCTGTTTTTTTACCTCTATATGATAATAATTCTCACTACGAATTAGGCTCGTTATGGATAAATTATGGCTCCCTACCTGTCAGGAAAAAAACTCCACCCTTTGGTTGTGTCTCTCAGCTTAGCACTTTGGGCTGGCAATGCTTATGCCGCTGATACCGATGATTCTACGACGCATTTTGATGACATTGAGTCAGTTGTTGTCGTTGGGCAAACAACTAATACTGAAATCACCCCTGAAGAATTAGAAAAATATCAGGCAAACGATTTGGCTGATATCTTCCGTTTTGTGCCATCAGTATCTGTTGGTGGCTCACTTGGTATTGCCCAAAAAGTATATATCCGCGGTTTAGAAGATACCTTATTTAATGTCACTGTAGATGGTGCACCACAAACGGGCACACTATTTCATCATATTGGCCGTGTGGCAATTGAACCTGAGTTACTGAAAGAAGTTGAAGTACAAGCTGGGGCGGGGGAAGCAACCAGCGGAGCTGGCGCCATTGGTGGCGCTATTCGCTTTAAAACTAAAAATATAGATGACTTACTCGACTCTGATGAGCGTTTTGGCGGCAGTTTAAAAGCAGGTTACTTAAGTAACGATGGTTACAAAGGTAGTGGCACATTTTATGGTCGTTTAACTGATTCTTGGGGTCTGCTAGGTTCATACGTGTATGTTGATCGCAACAACATGGAGGATGGTGATGGAAATGAACTTTATGGCACCTCTGCCAAGCAAAAGTTAGGTTTTGTTAAGCTTAATGGCGAACTGACTGACAACCAAAGCTTGACAATGAGTTATGAGAATAGAAATGAGCAAGGAGAGTTTGGTGCTAGACCAAATTGGCCAACACTAGAGGGGGACACACTTTATCCAATGGATGCCGAGCGTGAAACCTTTGTGGTTAACCACCAATGGTTAGCTAACGACTATGTTAATTTAGAAACCACGTTATATCACACTCAATCGTCAGTAGAGCAAGACCGTTTTGACCGGTGGGGTAAATATGGTGCTGACATGACCACTTATGGGTTTGATATTCGAAATCTTAGCCAACTGGGGCAACATGCTTTGACCTATGGTATTGAGTACCGTAAAGATGAGGTAAGTAGTCAGTATCTAGCACCAGCTGATGTCTGGCAGGACTGGGCTTGGGATCCATTGGTTGGCAAGTTCAAAGAAGAGGGCGAAGTTAAAGGCATCTATATTCAAGATCATTGGCAAGTTGCAAATCAATTATTGTTGAGTTTTGGCCTGCGTTATGACGAGTACTCTCTTGAGCAAGTTACCTACACTGGTGCGACTGATAGCGACGGGGTGAGTGGTAATATTGGCTTAAATTATGACTTACATGAGAACTGGCGCTTAACTGCTGGTTATGCACAAGCGATGCGTGGTAAAGAGGTTGGAGATGCCTTTACTTTAGAGCAAGCGCCTGGCTGGACTTCAATTGACCCAGATTTAAAAGCTGAGGAGGTTGATAACACTGAGGTTGGCTTAACTTACCATGATGAGTATTGGCAAATAACTGCAACGGTTTATCAGTCTGATATCGACAATGTTATTTACGATCAGCTTGGACGTGGCGTTTATTTTGAAAATATCGGAACGCTAGAAACCAAAGGTTTTGAATTACGAGGCGTATTTGCTTATGAAGATTGGCGCGTACAAGCCAGCTATAGCAATAATGATGCTGAACTCAATGGACAAACCGTTGAAGGTTATGAGCACATTGGCTTAGCTAATGCTCGTGGCGACACCTTCGGATTAAATATTAATTATACCCTTACAGATAACATTCAAATGGGCTGGAATGCTAATTATGTTAGCTCGTTAAACGATATTGAGGTTTTACAGCGTGGGGTAGAAATTGGTTGGATAGATCAGACGCAATTCATCGATAAGCCAAGTTATCAAGTACACGATATATACGTACAGTGGCTCCCTTTTTATGACGAAACGTTAAATATCAATCTAGCAGTTCAAAACCTATTTGATGAGCAATATAGAGATCATTCAAGTGTGGGAGACTACAACCACATTGCTGGCTGGGATGGTGTTGCAGGATTATATGAAGCGGGTCGTGATATTCGTATTTCACTCGGCTATCAGTTTTAAAGTCGCATTATAACAGCGATGAGCAAACAATAGTTCAAAATAGCAACGGTAAGCATGTCTATTGCTTACCGTTTTGCTTTAAGGGGCGAGTATGAAAGCAAAGACAAGATTATTATGGATGAAATTGCATGCTTATTTGGCCTGTTTTTTCTTACCGATAACCCTAGTTTATATAGTTACCGGTACACTATATATGTTTGATATAAAGGGTGACGTTAACAAGGAATATGAATACTCAGTAACCTTAACTGACGGTTGGCCTGAGACCGAAGCGTTAGCGCTGCCATTGGTTAACCGTTTTTTGTTAGATAAATCGCATAAAGCATTACCAGAGGATTACTATTTTGAAAATGGTAATCACGACTGGTATGGCTTTCGCCAAGAAGTTATTTTAATTAAACCTGATGCAGGCGATACAGCAAAACTTGTGGTGAAAGAGCATGACTTACTATTGCAATTACTCATAGTGCATAAAGGTTTTGCAGGGCAATTCTTTAAATGGTTTTCGGTTCTTTTTGCGGCAAGTTTGAGCTTTAGTATTATCAGTGGGGTGGTGATAACCTTACAACTTCCACAATTAAAGACGCCAGCTTTATATAGTATTTTAGCTGGAGGTCTCATGTTAATCGTGGGCTTTTTTGTGTAGGAGATCGAAATATAAATAAAGAAGGGCAAGCCCTTCTTTTTTTTATGAATAATAAAACACTCGTTAGTATAAAAAGCGTTTTATTTGTTAACTACCAACTGGCCTTTTACCCACACCTTGCTGATGTTTTGGCGATTATTAAGGGTAATGATTTTTTCTAGCTTGTCTTTATCGCTGTCCATTTCTTCAATAATAAAGATATTACTATCGCTAACGGCAGTATCAACAACTAGCGCATCAAACTCATAGCCGACTTGGAACAAACCTACTTTGGCATCAATCGCCTTACCGCCTCCGACTGTCGCCATCCAGTAAGACTCTAGGAACGAGATACGACTGCCACTTTCGCCGCGATTATCGGCTGCTAGGTAAGTTGAAGTACCGTCTTCACGTACGCGAGAGTGATTGACTGCATCTAGGCAAGTGTGGAAGATTGATGGGATTGGCGCGCCAGCTAAATCACTGCCTAGGCCGCATTTTAAATCGTTATCTAAAATCTCGCGGGTCTGCATCGCTGCATTGGCAAAGTACATGTTTGATAGCGGGCAGTGGGCAATACTGGCGCCGGTTTCTTTAATGATTGCGTGATCAGCAGCAGTCAAGAAAATCGAGTGCGCAAGTATGGTTCTTTTGGTCATTAGGCCAAAATCACGATAGATCTCTGCGTCGGTTTTGCCATACATCTGCTGGCTGTAATCACGTGCCCAGTCACTTTCAGAGCAGTGGGTTTGTACATGACATTGGTATTTTTGCGCAAGCTCGCCTAAGCCTTGTAGCATTTCGCTAGTGCAACTTGGTACAAAGCGTGGCGTTAATACGGGGGACACTAACTGATGTTGGTTGCCCTCAAGGCCAATCACCTCTTGAATGAATAGCTCTGTGTCTTTGAGCGCGTCGGCAGTTGAGTGTTCAATATAAAAAGGCGGGCACTGACTAGCTTCATCCATATTCACTTTACCGACATAGCCACGCTGACCTTGTTTTAAACATTCGCGAGCTAGCTCTACAGAGCTATCTTTATGAATGGTTGCAAAGTACACCGCGCTGGTGGTGCCGTTAGCAAGCAGAGACTTCACTAGGCTTGGATAGATCTGCTTGGTAAAATCCATGTCAGCAAATTTAGCTTCTAATGGAAAAGTATAATCTTGTAGCCAATCGTAAAGCGGTAAGTCTAAGCCTTTGCCAGCTTGGGGAAATTGCGGTGCATGCACATGTAAATCAACCATACCCGGCATTAAATACTGGCTTGAGCTGAGTTCGATAAGCTTACTTTTACTTGAAAAAAAGCTGACTTGAGTTTGAAATTCAACGTCTGCTTCAGTCATTACCGATACGATTGTGCCGTTATTATCAACCTGAATTAACGCTTTTTTTGCGTACTCAAAATCACCTTTGATTGGGCAATGAAAAAACTGGCCTAGAACCGCAAATTTAATCTCAGACATCTTTGTGTATCCATCTTTTTTATGTAGGGGACATTATTGGCGGGAGTATTACATGAGCACTTTGAAAATGAACAAAATAAGCTATGAATTGTGAGCTAAGCAATAGACTAAATAAGTAGTTGCTTAAATTAACAGCTTAATCAGTTAACCTAAACTTCAGTGAGCAGTAAGATGCGCTGTTAATCTTACGCTATGATCTGTAAAGTACGCTCCATAAAATGCATAGCCAATTATGGGCCATGCGCAGCTAATGCAATAAGAGATTTGAAAATGAGTAACGACCAGAATGTAATCGATAACCTAGATGATTTAAGACGCTTTTTAGTGTCGGTTGAAACCGGTGGTTTAGGCCTTCAAGGTGTTGAAGGCGTAGGTATGGCAACGAATAATGCAGATGGCCGTCATTTTGTTGCTGTGTTTGATGCTAACCATAAGCTTTTGCACGCTCGTTGGATAACTGATGAAGTATACGAGACGGGTAAAGAGATGGTTCGTGACGGCGTTAGAGGCCAGCACTAAGGCTTGCCAACTCAGCTCTAATGATTAAAGGCTTCAAGGAATGAGGGCGTTAACATGTTAACGCCCTCATTTTTATGCATGTTTTTTAGGTATCTGTATCTGCTGTTACCACGGGAGGAAATAGGGCGCTGATCTTTAATACCTATTTTAGATAGTTGCTTAAAAGTAGTAAGAGATCCCGAATTCAAACTTATTGTCATTATCCGTTGCATTGATGGATGTGCCTGTAATGTTTATCTGGCTGTCGCTGCGAGTATAGGTATGACTCAGTTCTGCCCACCATCGACCGCTTTCACTGATTGGCATGCCAAAGCCGGTTTTTACCTTAAAAATATTAGCTGAAAGCTTTTCACCGCTTGAGCTATTGTTAGGTTCACCATCAAGATGCATAAATTGAGGCTGAATTATCAGGTATTTACCAAGATCGCCAAGGGAAATAGATCCAAACAGGTTGAGTTGATAACCACTTAAATCAAGACGATTAGCTGAACTTTGGTAAGCTTCGCCTTTTACATACGCGACATTCGGGTAGAGTGAAATGGCTTCCCAAGGCGTAGTCATTTTTGCGATAGCGCCAACAGCAACGATATCAGTGCCGATATCGTCACCTGAACTCTTCCAGCCCTTCATGTAGTCAACTGAAAAGCCTGTTTGCGGTAGTAATCTGCTATTAGTGTCTAAAACTTGAAAGTAGCGTAGGCGCGAGTTTTGCGCCTTTTGGCCAAACTCATTGTTTTTGGTGGCTACAGCGTGCTCGACTAGACCCATAAAGTTATTGCCTTCAGAGTAAGCTCCCGCGACGCCAACCATGCTGTTGAACTTGCCTTCATTGTCGACTGTGCCGTAGGCAAATGAGTTAACAGCCGTGAGATCGGAAGGATCGGGTTGGGAACTATTTGCAAGCACGCCTCCTGATAAACCGATAATAAGTGCGATAGGCAAGATTGATCTGTTCATAGTACCTCCAAAAAAGCGTGATGCATGTTTTAAGCTGGTAAACGGCGAGAAGGTTTCAGGGCTAAACCACTCACTATTTAACGCCATTGTATGTACTCAACTTAGGTAGACATCACTAGGAGTTTTAGTTGTTTTTAGTGGAGTGTATGTGCTTGGTTTATTAATTTAACTAACAGATCTTGTCGTAATGTAATTGGCTGTTAATGAGGGGACGAGCCGGGATGGAGGTTTCATAAAGCAATCTTTTGGCTGGGGATTGTTTGATTGGTGAAATTGCTAGTTTGATGCACTTTCCAAGCAAACTTTAGCCATGAAATCGATGATAGGCACAATAAATAAGTCTTCATGCGTGCTTCAAAGGCGTTAAAAAGTTTATGCCCTTAAATCGGTATTGAGCTTAAAATCGCTATTTGTAAATCAATGGATTGATTTAGCTTCTGAAAATAGACACTTTTCCCTTGTGCGTATATTGCATTCAATCCTTTTATCCCTTTTCATGCAATTTTTGAGTCCAATAGCCTAAAAGTATAGTTTTATGTTTGTTTTTCATGTTTTTTTTAACCATGAAACTGATTCTTTAACTACAGCTTTGTGCTTTTTATATTTTATCTAAATATTAAATAAGGGAGTAAGGCTTTAGATTTTTGCTTTAAATACAGTTGTTTTAGATCATCTTTTACAGAGGTTTGATTTAAAGCTTGTTAAGGACCTTGTGCGTTTGTTATTATTTTGTTTGTAACATGATTTTATGAGCTTTCAAGGATGAGAAAAGTATTTGTTACTGTTTTATGTTGGTTAAGCTTTGCTTTAAGCAGTGCTGCATTTGCGAAAGTGGTATATTTATATAATTCACCATTAGACATAAAACGCTACTACACAACACAAATTGTGATTGAGCGAGATAATCAGTATTCAGAGTTAATTTATTTCGATTCTGAACAGGTCATTTTGTCGCATCAATCGACTCTGCTTGTTCCTCTTAATGTTCCCTGTCTTGATCATGCCTCCATTAATAATGCCAACTTAGGCGTGGCATATCGCTATCAAGTTACAGGACAACAAGTAAACCATTGCAACGTGAGTTCAGTTGATTTCCCAGTGTTAGCCAAAGCACACAAGGTATTTTCGATTGAACCGGGTGTAATCGTTTTGAAAGTTCATTCTGATTTACCAGCGGATGTCATGTTACTTGGTAATCAGCTCTTTGAGCGCTTATTCCAATTTACTTCATTATCACTATTTGGTGCGCAATTTCCTGAGCTTATGTTGCAACTCCAACGTAAGAAACAGCTGATTGTGAGTGAAGGAGAACATACCTTTCAATTATTGTTACTTTCTAAAAGGATATAGAATGAAACAGCAATTTACTTTGAGTAAAAGCGCCTTATGCATAGGTCTAGCTTTAGGTTCAACATCAGCTATGGCTGCAAATAGTTGGCTTTCACGCGTTAATACAGAATCTGTGGATTACGTTAAGAAGATAGTGCCAGCGGCGCAGTTACAAACAACTCAAGCCAGCACGAATGATTCAACAAAAGCTGTCTTTGATATCACTATTTCTCTGCATAATAACCCAGAAGGGGCTGAGCAGCAGAAGTATGAAGAAATCTTAGGTCATTTTGCTGATGGTATTTGTGAGCAATCAAATGGTGAACATAAGCTAGGTAAGGTCAGCATATTTAGACAGAATAAGCATCGTTCAAAGTCAGATATTATCTGGGGGGAAAGGGAATGGCCTCGCGCTAACGCTTCCGGTTTTGGTGCTAATGGTATGCATATTTGGTTTGGCGATGTGTTCCCTAATGGCGCTGGCCCTGGAAATGATCATGACATGCTGCAAGATCCTATTGGTGCCGGTTATACCTTAGCACATGAGTGGGGGCACTATGCTTATGGTGTGTTTGATGAATATAAGGGCAACTCAGCCTCTGGTGGAACCAGTAGCCCTGTAAGTACAGATGTTGCCACTGATTCTATCATGAGCAATCAATGGCAAGCTAAAAATGGCGATATGAAATGGCTTAACCATTCAACGTCGAACAATATTGGTGATGTAGCACGAACAGCGCAAGGGCGAGTGTACGGTAAAAGCGCCTGGGAAGTGATGTTACAAGACACCAGCAATGACCCTAAATCAGGTCGTAAAACTGCTCAGCCTAATCGAACTCGATTCACGACGTTAGCTGCTAATGCTCCAGACGCTGCAACGCCTGTTAAAGAGGAGTTACCAAACTTGCAGGCGACCTGTCGTGATCAGCTCGATTATGTTTGGGTTGAGGGTGACATTGATATGCAGGTTGTTATCGATCGTTCAGGTAGTATGGGTGGTTCACCAATAACTAATGCTAAGCAAGCCGCTAGAACCCTTGTTGATGCAGTGGCAGAAGGAACAACTGCAATCGGTTTAGTATCGTTTTCTAATGTAGCAACGCAAGATTTTGCTATTCAAAAAATCCCTGATGCTGACACAAGCGTAAAGCCAGCCATAAAAAATAGCATTGATGCCATTCGCGCTAATGGTTTGACAGCGCTTTATGACGGCAGTCAGTTGGCGCTTGATAACCTTGAAACTTACCAAACTAACTCAGCTAGCGGCGCTCCAGGCGTTGTATTTGTATTAGCGGATGGTGATGACAATAGCTCAAGTAATACAGAATCCAGCGTTATTGCTGCTTATCAAAATGCTAATGTGCCAATTTTTAGCTTTGGTTATGGCTCAGCTTCGCCAACGGGGCCATTACTCACTTTAGCGAACTCGACAGGTGGTAAATATTTCTCGTCACCAACCACGTTAGCAGAAATTACAGATGCGTTTTTGCAGGCTAATGCGATAGCGACCGATAACCAAAATATCATCTCGTCATCTCAGGCAATTACCAGTGGCAGCACTGTAGTAGAAAGCATTGCTATTGACTCAGGTTTAGACAATATCAGTATTTTTGTAAACCATAATGGCAATACTAATGACTTAACTTTTAATCTAAAAGATCCCCAAGGTGGAGTGGTTACTGGGGTGACCTTTGATTGTAATCAAGTGGGCTACACCCAGTCTTGTAATGTCAATGTACCGAACAGCGTGATCACCACCGCAGGATATGGCGAGTGGCAACTAGAGATGGTTAATAGCACAGGCGCTTACAATGTTGATGCAAGCGTGAACGTTATTGCTGAACCTAGCTTAGAGGGGAGTTATACGGTTTCGGTTGAAGGATTTGCTGGTAATGCCGTAGCGTATCCAAGCCCAATGATTTTAACGACAGCGTTGACCAAAGATAAGTTGATTACTGGGGCTAACGTCGTTGCGACGATTACTTCGCCTAATTATCAGCAGTCTGATTTACCAATGTTAGACGATGGTCTTAATGGCGATGCGGTGGCCGGAGATGGCATCTACTCAGCGATTGCACCTTATGCGGCAAACGGTATTTATCAAGTTGAAGTGAAGGTTGATAACGCAAGTAACACAGCTCAATATACCAGTACCGGTCTACTCACACCTGCGATCGATGGTTCAGAGCCTGTTGAAGAGGCCTTACCGACAATTGATGAAAACTTTGTCCGTATTGCTAAGACTTCACTAGTGGTAACGGATGTACCTAACTCTGATAATAACGACACCTTCCAAGATGCTGTTGATTTAGCCGCTGACAATTTAGGTATTGATGGCGCTATCGATAATGCTGCCGATATTGATATGTATCAGGTTATTAATGTTGATACTACGCAAGATTTAGTCGTTCGTGTTTCTGACTTAAGTCTAGATATGTTGCCACAATTGACTATCTATAAAGCGGATGAAACGACCAAAATAGTTGAAAACATTACTGTAGCAACAGACCCGTCAGCTACTGACTATTTATTCTATAAGATCGCGGCTGCAGATCTAGACTCTAGTATTTTTGTTGAAGTGAAGCACGAAGATGCGGCTGCAACGTTTGGTGGCTACCGTATTAGTGCGGGTGAGCCATTGAATACTGACGTACCACCTAACAATGCACCGGTAGTTAATACCGATGCCGCTTCAGTTTGGGTTGGACAAACCGTTAATATTTCTCCGTTGCTTAATGATACGGATGCAGATGGTGACAGCTTAGTTATCGAAAGCATTGATACTTCAGGGTTAAGAGGCTCGGTGAGCCAAAATGGTGATACGCTAACCTATGATCCGGGTACTGCATTTAATAATGAAGCTGAAGGTTCAAGTATTGTTGATAGTTTCACTTACTTAGTGACAGATAACAAAGGCGCTTTTGTTGCTGGGCAAATAGATATTACGGTTAAGGTCAATACGACTCCAACGGCTAATGCCGATACGGTATCTGTTGCAGAAGATCAAACCGTAACATTCACACCACTGAGTAACGACAGTGATGCTGATGGTCATAGCCTGAGCATTAGCGGCTTCCAGCAATCATTAAAAGGGACATTGACCGACAATGGTGATGGCAGTTTCAGTTATGATCCAAATGGTCAATTTGCAGAGTTAACTCGAGATGAAACAGAAACAGAATCATTTACTTATTCGATTGTTGATGAGTTAGGTGCTGTTAGCAGTGCAGATGTGACCATTACGGTAGTGGGAACCAATACCGCTCCAGAAGCTCAGGCTGACACAGCTGAGACCGATAAATCAACAGATGTATCTATTGATGTAATTGGTAACGATACTGATATTGATGGCGACCAATTAACTGTTACAGCGATTGATAGCGGTTCAATTAAAGGAAGTGTAGTCAATAATAGCGATGGCACAGTGACATATAGCCCTAACGGTCAATTTAATGATTTGTATGACGGCCAAACAGCAACAGAAACATTTAGCTATACGGTTTCTGATGGTGATGAGGAGGTTAGTGCGCAAGTTACTGTCACCATTAACGGTGAAGGTAGTGCGCCTCAACCACCTGTTGAGCCGGAGTCTGGTGGCTCATCAGGCGGTAGCATGTCATGGTTGGCTTTAGTGTTAGCACCGTTTGCTTTCTTTAGACGTCGTAACAAGTAATCGATAGCGATAGTGGATTACCTCTCTTAAAGCCAGAGCAAATAGCTCTGGCTTTTTATTTTCCTACAGAGACATTTTTTGCTTATAGTTGCAGCTATAACAGTAGCGTGATGAATTATTTAAGCGTAGTCGCATTCATTGTCGCTAATTTGCCGTAAAATTAGTGTTTTATTCCCTACATAGAACAACCAACTAACGGTATAAAAGGTCGTTGCAATGCAAACTGCTGAATATTTTATTGAACATCTTGAGTTAGAGCAGCATGTTGAAGGTGGTTATTTCCGCTCTTCTTATCGTTCAGAGCAAAACTTTGACGACACTCGTGCACTTTGGACCAGCATTTATTTCTTATTACGTACTGGTGAGGTGTCGAACTTTCATCGTTTAACTGCAGATGAAATGTGGTATTTCCATGCTGGTGAGTCATTAACGATTTATATGATTGATGAGCACGGCGTGTTGACGACAGCTCAGCTAGGGCTGGACTTAGCTGCGGGTGAACGTCCGCAGTTTTTAGTGCCAAAGGGCTGTATTTTTGGTTCCACAATGAATAAGCCAGGTTTTTCATTAGTCGGTTGCATGGTGTCTCCTGGTTTTACTTTTGATGACTTTGAGTTGTTTAGCCAAGAAACATTACTTAAACAATATCCGCAGCATGAAGAGGTAATTAAACGTTTAAGCCGTTGTGGCATTGGTAGTTAAGCTTAAATGTAAAAAAGCCTGCGTCTGCAGGCTTTTTACGTTAGTGAATTGGAGCGTTTTAGGCTTATCCATAAAAGGCTGGGTGATAAGTCACTTGGCCGTTGTCTGAGTTGTCATTAAGCCTTTTCACTAAAAAGTACTCCGGTGGCACATCTGCTAAGGTTAGCTTGGAGTCAGCTTTAAAACCGAAACGGCCATAATATTGCGGTTCGCCCAACAACACGACACCGTTAGCACCTTGCTGCTGCATTATTGCCATAGCCTGATTGATCAGGGCTTTACCTATACCTTCATTTTGACGATTAGGCTGTACCGAAACAGGTCCTAGACCAAACCAGTTGCATGGTTCGCCATTTATCATCACTGCAGAGAAGGCGATGTGACCTATAATACCGCTCTCATCTTCAGCGACTAATGACAAGCTCAGCGCATGTTGGTTACGTAAGCGCTCAACAATTAAGTGCTCAGTAGGCTTGGCGCCTGGCTCATGATGCGGATGATTTTCAAAAGCTTGGTAAGTCAGCGCCGCGATTTCACCAACATCGTTATCTGTTTCTGTTCTAATCTTCATCTTGTGTTTAGCTCTGTTTTATTTATCTTGGCATGTAGTGGCTCAAGATTAAGCCAAGCCTGCAAACTAGACTCGCTGCGGAAATATTTGTGTGGCAAGCACTTTACCACAGCCCTTTCTCTATCGATAACCATTTGCTTGGTGTTGACCACCGATACGCTCAAGCTTATTGCTAATAGAACGACTTAATTCTACTTTTGCAGCTAACTTGAAGAGCTTATACATCTCACATATGGCTATTTGATTCTGAAATTATAAAGGGTAAAGCTTTAGCCAGGCCCATAGCTAAGTGGGCAATATGTTCATATTATTCTGAACATATTGTTTGAGCAGATTAAAAAGGCACAAGTTAATTTTAGCTTGTGCCTTCATGGTAAGCAGATTTGCTATTAAGGTTACCTATTCAGATAGATAGCAATACCAGCAGTTATCATGGCGATTAAGGGCAACAAACTGCGCTTTAGGCGCTCGCTGGTAGATTGTTGCATTGCTGCATAATCAATATGTTGCTGTTGTGTTTGCTCGAGCTGCTCAGTGGCTTGTTGTAGCTTGGAGGTTAGCTGTTCAACTAGTTGCTGGTTAGTCGATAACTGCTCTGACAATGTTGATGTAGATTGTTGTAGAGCCATTATTGTTTCGGCTTGTGTTGCTAGCTGCAAGCGAGTTTGCTCATATTGCTGGCTAAGTTGTGCTTTTTGATGAGTAAGGGTTTCTAATAGATGGTCTTGAGCGATATCTTTACGGCTTTTAGCTTCATTATCATCTTTAAGTAATTGAGCCAATTTAGTCAGTTGGCTGATACTTTCATCTTGAGATAGATCTTTCTTACGTTTGGCTTCGCTTTTTTGTTGTAGCTCATCGATCAATTGCTGACGAATATCACCACTTTCAATAATCTGTTGCGAAGTTTTATCTAGATGAGCGATTTTAGCACTTTGCTCTGAATCGATAATGTCTTTAATTTCAACAAAATCATCAAGCTGCATTAGCTTGCGTTCATGGTTTTCAATTTGTTGAGACTGCGCAAGCTGATAACTGACTTGTTGCTCAATTTTGTTGACGATTGCTAATGCTGCTTGTTTTTGGTTGCTATCAAGTGTCAGATCGTCTTTGCTCAGTTTTACAATCTTTTCAACTAAAGCTTGATGGAACTCTTTTAAGAATCCATTTTTAATATTTTGCACCTTAAGCACTATGGTTAAGATATTCTGCGTGACTTCTAAACTGGCGCCTAGGTTCTCAACCATGGCAGCGAGATCTTTATCATTACGGCCTGAAATGCTACCAAAGGCATTACTCCAAAAACCTTTTTCGCTTATTTGGTTGGCAAGTGATTGCACATCTTTAGTGGTTTTTAAAGCTTCGGTAAGTTGAGTGAGATTTTTTTCAAAATCTTGAAAAAACACCTGATACTCTTGTCTTTCAATAAGCTCTTGTTTGGCTTTTACTAATGTCACGCTTTTACTCCTAAAGATAGGCGGTTCAATCTGTCTTCAATGCTGAACGTTTCAATGGTTTTATGTTGAGTTAATTGCTGGGTCTGGCAGTCTAAGTCAGTCACTAACGCCTTAGTTGAACGCATATAATCTTCTAGGCCATTTATCATGATGAGTTCTTTTTCGGCATTAATGATCAATTGCTCACAAGCATTTCTTTGCTGCTCAAGAGATTGCAGTTGCATAGGGTTGTAGTTAACTATCTTTTCGACAATTTGTGGTACAAAACCTGATAAGTAATGACTTGATACACCAAAGCCAATTGCAGATATCGTTGCAGCTATATAAGGCGAGTAAGGCGCCATTGGCGGTATTAAGGCGGTTAAATGAGCCTCTATGATTGGGTCAAGCGCGTCCCAAATAACGAGGCAGCCGCTGGTGATTATTGTTTCAGATATTTTTTCGATAAGCTCAGCTTTGCTTAAGGCTTGCTTACCTTTATATAGTTGCCATGCAGCGTAACCTAGATCGTAAATATTACGCGCTAATTGGTAGATCTTACGGATTGCACTTGAAAATGCATTAACAATAAACTCAAAGATCCCCTTAAGCAGTGAGCCTGGATTTTTTATAATATGGCTAATTGCAGACCAGATTTTGTTAAAAAGGCGTTTTATTCGCTGTTTAAGTTTGGATGTCCCACCGCAAACAATATCAACTAGCTCATCTTTAAGTGCTTTTATGCAAGTGGTGATTAAGGTTTCTAGTACACTCCAACCGGCATTTTCAATTGCGGCTTTAGTCGCGCCAGCAGCAAGGCTAGCTGTGCTGCCTGATGCGTCTTTCATTTTTTTAGCTTCAATATTAGAACGAGTACCCTGTTCATTTAATAACTCTTCGCGAGCATTAACGCTTGGTTGTGCTTGCTTGATAAGGTGAGCTTCGATTGCGGCAGCCGTTTCTTTAGACTCGCAGGAAATAAACTTGACGGTACAACCTTCTGTCAGTTGTTCTGACAGCTTATATTGTTGGCCATTATTGAGCTTTTGACGATTTTCATTGAGGTGGCCAGCGTGCCAGCGACTGCGAATGTTAGTGCTGTCGCCTACATAAACGGCAGTATTGTTTTTATCAAATACCACATACACACCAGGATTTCCCGGAACTTGGTGTAGGCCCTCTGCGATACCATTTTTTACGGTAAATTGACCATCATATTGCATACTAGCAAGCGATGAGATCCCATGGGATAAACTCTTGCTTATCATCTCTTTCCACGCTACACCTCTGTTGGCAACTTGCATGACATCCTCTGCTGAGGTGGCTGCAAGGGAGTCGGATATAGACCGTTTTAGACTGGGGTTATGGCTGCCAGCTTGAGAGTTGTTTTTATTTCTCGCGCCACCAATTAGCTTGCGAGTGACGTTATCTATGGCTTTATCAACAATCGCGTTCGAAAGAGGTGAGAGGCTGTGGGTTACTTCGGCTGTCGTGGTCACGAATACATCCTTGTCAGTTTACTGAGCAGGTTGGTTTTATGCGTTTATGCTAATCAACAAAAAGGTTACTTTTCATTTAGATCAACACTGATGCGAAAATTAACATATTGTGAACAGGGGAAGTTTGTTGTGGATCTCACAACCGTATGAGGGCAAGCTAAGTGATTATTTTTAAAACATAACGCCAGTAAAGACTGGCGTTATCTAATATGCGGCTTAGTTTTAAGGCTTTTTATTTAATACAGCATCGATATCTGCAGCACTATGGCGCTCGCTAAGCTGCTCCCACTCTTCGCCCCATACTCGATTTACGATACGACCACGCTGCACTGCTTGGCGTTGTTCGATTTGCTTAGCCCAGCGTAAAAGGTTGCTATAACTAGTGACATCTAAGAACTCTGCAGCATTGTACAAATTCCCTAGCACTAGGCTGCCATACCAAGGCCAAATGGCGATATCGGCAATACTATATTCATCGCCAGCTATGTATTGGTTGTTGGCAAGCTGCTTATCGAGCACGTCGAGTTGGCGCTTAGCTTCCATGGTAAAGCGATTAATTGGATACTCAAATTTTTCTGGTGCGTAGGCATAGAAGTGGCCAAAGCCGCCACCAAGATAGGGTGCTGAGCCTTGTAGCCAAAATAACCAGTTCATCACTTCGGTTTTGGCGCTAATTTCTATCGGTAAAAAATGACCAAATTTTTCTGCTAGATATAACAGAATATTGCCAGATTCAAATACACGAATTGGCTTATTTGTTGAGTTGTCTAGTAATGCGGGGATTTTTGAGTTCGGATTAATATCGACAAAACCTGAGCCAAATTGATCGCCTTCACCAATGTTGATGGTGTAGGCGTCGTATTCTGCTGCGGCACCTTTAGCGAGCAATTCTTCCAGCATTATCGTGACTTTTTGGCCGTTAGGGGTGGCTAATGAGTGAAGCTGTAATGGCTGTTTGCCTTGGGGTAATACTTGTTGATGTCTAGCGCCTGAATCTGGACGATTGATACTGGCCCATTGGCCACCATTTTCATTGTCCATGGTCCAAACTTTTGCCGGTGTGTATTGGTTTGTCATGTCATGTCCTATTGGTTTTAGCGCGTCAATCTTGGCTAGGTTTTGTTAATGAATACCAATTAGTATTGGGTCGAAAATCGGTTTTAAAACCCCTTACGCCTTTTTATGAATATAACGATTTAATCTGACTCAGATGGCTTAGAAATATAAGATTAACAATAAAAAATGCCAGTCAGCGATCTGACTGGCATTGTTAGCTGAACTTAACTGAGTCTCGCTATTACCAAATACGCACGCGCTCTTCTTCTGGAAGATACAAGTCATCACCCGGCTTAACGTCAAATGCTTTGTACCAAGCATCGTGGTTACGTGGTGCTTGTGCACGGTAACGGCCCGGCGCATGAGTACCTGCACGTAGCTGGTTTAGCATGCTTTGTTCAGTACGCTTTTCTTTCCAAACCTGTGCCCAGGCTAGGAAGAAACGTTGATCGCCAGTCACACCGTCAATCACTGGTGCTTCTTTACCGTTAAGGCTTAACTTGTATGCGTGGTATGCCATTGCTAGGCCGCCCACGTCACCAATGTTTTCGCCAAGGCTGTTACGGCCGTTCACGAAGTTGTCTGGGATCGGCTCATATTTGCTGTACTGAGCTGCAAGCTGGTCGGCTTTGGCCTCAAATGCTGCACGATCTGCATCAGTCCACCAGTTACGCTGGATGCCGTTTGCGTCAGATTTTGAACCTTGGTCGTCAAAACCGTGACCCATTTCGTGGCCAATTACCGCACCAATACCACCGTAGTTTACTGCAGGGTCGGCATTAGGATCGAAGAATGGAGGTTGCAAGATAGCAGCTGGGAATACAATCTCGTTAAACGAGCTGTTGTAGTATGCATTCACGCGCTGTGGTGTCATGCCCCAACGATTACGGTCTGTTTTCTTAAGCTCTTTAGCAACACTGTCAGCGTTAAAGAACTTACGTAGGTTTTGAATATTACCAACGAGATCGTTATTGCTTAGCTCAACACCATCGAACTCTTGCCATACATCTGGGTAACCAATTTTTGGATTAAATGCGGCAAGTTTAGCGTGAGCATTGACTTTGGTTTCTGCGCCCATCCAGTCTAGATCATCAATGCGTTGACCCATAGCTGTACGTAGGTTTTCAACAAGTTCTGCCATCTGCTGCTTAGACGACTCAGGGAAGTAGCGTGCTACGTAGACTTTACCAATGGCAAAACCTAGCGACTGAGTGCCAGACATTTCTGAGATTGCGCGCTTCCAGCGAGGACGCGGCTCTTGTTGACCACTTAAGGTTTTGCCATAAAAATCGAAGCTTGCAGCATAGATATCTTCAGACAGTAAACCTGCATTGTTTTTCACAGTATGGAAAGTGAGGTAGTCCTGCCACACGTTTAATGATTCAGTATTGACTAACTTAATCATTGCTTTTACTGGATCTGGCTGAGAAATGTTGAGCTGTGGAACTTGATAACCCGTTTGGGCGAAATACAGATCCCAATCAAAACCTGGATATTCTTTCGCAAGATCGGCACGCTTAATTTGGTTTAGCGTTAAGTCGCGGTTGCGGCGTTTTTCACGTGGCCACTGACCTTCTGCCATCTTGGTTTCAAGTGCAAGGATAGCGGTTGCACGAGCTTTAGCGTCTTTAACTCCTGCAAAAGTGAGCATTTTGCTAATGTGGTCGACGTAGGCTTCACGAATTTTGACAAAACGTTCAGCTTCTTCAAGGTAGTATGAGCGATCTGGTAAACCTAATCCGCTCGCTCCAATAGACATCTCATATTGGTTTGGATCTAAGCGGTTAAACCACATACCACCAGCAATTGGTGAGCTAGCGCCGGTTAGCCATGCAGAGCCAAAGACTTTAGTTAAATCGTCAGTTGATTTGATAGCACTGATTTGATCAAGAATGCCTTGAATTGGCGTAATACCAAGCTTATTGATGGTGTCTGTATCCATATAAGCTTGGTAGAAATCAGCAATTAGCTGCTCTTCTTCGTTAAGATCGCTACGACTAGCGATATCGTCGATAATCTCTTTTACTTGCTTTTCGCTGCGTTCAGCGAGTGCGGTAAAGGCACCAAAACGGGTTTTATCCGCAGGCATTTCATAGTTGTCGTACCATGTGCCGCTAGCATACATAAAGAAGTCGTCACCAGGTTTGATTGCTTCATTACGGGCACTGAGATCAATACCAAAGCTACCAAGCTCTGCTTTATTGTTAGCCGTTTTAGTGACTTCTGTTTGTGATTCTGTATTTACATCTGATGTACCACAGCCCGCTAAAAACGTGGTGGCTAAGGCGATTGCAATTAATGATTTTTTCATTTTTATTGTTGCTTCCTTGTCAATTTTTTATCGTTTATAAACGAATATTATTATGATTCTTAACCCATCTATCTTGTAGAAACGGCATAAAATGTCAATGTTTGAATTGTTAATAAGTTTGAAACGACTACTTTGAATGGTTTTATTTATAAAACAGCGTTAATGGCACTGGCGGTGAGATAAAAAAATAGCAGCCCTAAGGCTGCTATTTTTTGACAGTTAACCAGTTTAAGCCGTTGCCGCTTTATTGAGGTTTTTGCTGCTCTTGTTAAAGATTCTGCGGTAGAAGGTCACTGCACTGAACAGCAAAATAATACTGCCGATGAGTGACACAGAAGTAATAAACAGCGCATAACTAAATGGCATATTTAGTGCATCATGCAGCGGTCTAACAAAGCTGGCTACCTGACCTGATAATGGTCTATCGCTATGCTTGATGGCATCCTTGATTATGCCTTTTTCAAAGCTCATGGTCATGCGGTCAGCTTCACGAAGCCAAACACCGCTGTGGTCATCAAAACGAATGCTGTAATTTAGCTCGGTAACCACTTGGCCTTTTTTTACTCGTGGTTTGCTTACTGAAACTAAATTGGCATCGGGCCATATGTCTTGAGCCGTTTGTAGCTGGCTTTGCCAGTTACTAGCTTGGCTTACTGGATAGCTGATTTCAGATTTAGGCTGTTTTAATGCCCCAGTCCATAAGCCTTTATAGGTGATTAAAAAGCCACTGATACATAAGATAAACAGCGGTACAGAGATAAACAAACCTAATTGGATATGGCTTTTTACTAGGCTGCTAGAGCGGGTGTTAGTTGGGATACTTTGCTTTAGTCTGAAGCCTTTACGTACACGCCACCATAGGTAAATACCCACTAATGTTACTGCGCCGCCAAGGAGTGATGCCCAAGCGTTAATGTATTTACCACCAAAGTCTTCAAGTAAAAAGTTACGGTGTAGCCAGAAAATGGTGCGGTATCCTGGAATGTCACCAAATGAACTTACAGACAGCTCATTGAGCTCACTGTCCAAGGCAATGGTTTTACCCCGAGTTGCTGCTTGTATATAGGGAGTGTGCTCTGTTGGAAAGCGCACCGTGCTCATTTCTGGGTAACGTTCAAATAGTGTTTCGACAGTCTGAGCTTTTTGCTCAATAGATAGCGGCGCATATTGCTGGCCCTTATCATCGAGGCGCTTATACATATCGACACTGCCCAGATATACACCTGTGGTGAGTACGATTAGCATGGTAATGCTAATGAAAAAGCCCACCCAGTTGTGGAACCATTTTAATGCAGCTACTGCGTTCATATTTACATTCTCAAAGCAATTTAGACAGTTAACTTTGCTCCAATTATCGAAGCCATGATTAACCTTATAGTTATAATGTTATTGATTTTTATAACCTTTATAGCTGGTGGCTTATACTTGGCTTAAAACCTCGAGAATGATAATTAATCTCAATATCAACTGCAATTAAAGAAGTGTAAAGAGCAGTGATGAGGTTAACAAATTGCTTAAATAACAAGCCCGCTTTTCGCGGGCTTGAAAGGGGGCAGTATTTACTGGCTTAGACATTGGCCCACTTCTTGTGGGTTTAGCTCAGAGGTTGCAATGTACTCACTGCCCATACAAGCAGTGTAGTGGCTGAAAAACTCCCTCAGTTGCTCATTCATCGGTATTGCTGAACGCTGCTTAATCATAATCAGAGCATCTTTTAAACATTGAGATTTAAAAGGTTGCATGCTCTTTGTGCAGCTTTGTGCATCGTTAAAACCAAAACACTGCTGATACTTATCTTGTTCGCATAGGTAATATTCGCCATGAGTGATCAGTTTTTCCAGTGTTAGTGCCTGTTGAGTGGCTTTTAGTTGCTTACCCTTTAACACAGGGTTGTTATCCATATTAACCAGCATAAACGACTTTTTAGCGACGACTGAGTCGCGGTAAAGGATCTCTAAAGTCCAACGGCCGCTAACTAACTCATGAGGCTCACCGAAATACCACATAGCCAAATTACGATCATGAGTAAACATGGTGTCAGTCCAACTTGAAGTCGTAAAACCTTTGCCGCTTTTGGGATCGACTATTTCTGGGTGGGTCATGCGCACAGTGATTGGAAATTGATTTTGATTGGCAACTAATTGATTATTTTTACTGTCTTTTGGCTGAGTGACTGAGTAACGAAAGCCGATGTATTGCCCTAAGGTTGGTGTGACTAGCTGACTTGCGGCAAGATCGTATCGACTGCCGTTTTGAGTGATGGTGCCAGCTTCAATCACACTTACTCTTGGTGAGGCTAAGTTTGAGAGCGCTTGTTTCTTATGGGAGCTTTTGTTGGCTAAATCCACCGGTGTACCTTCAATAGAGATGATTGATGGTAAGTTCGCTTGATTAACGCTCAGTTGTTGTAATGGGTTATTGAAAGCAATGAGCTTTTCAAGCTTAGTAAAAGAGGAAATATCTAAGCTGGTAATATGATTGCTATTCAGCTCGAGTTCTTGCATTGGCGAGTTAGGAGCAAATGTGATTTCATCGATTTGATTGTAATCAGCTTTGACTTTGGTTAGCAGCGGATTATGGCTTAAATTGAGTTGTGTGAGCTGATTATTTCTAACCGAAAGCGTGCTAAGAGCTGGTTGATTATTAAGATTAATTTCTGTCAGCTGATTACTCGGTAAGCTAAGGTGACTCAGCTTAGAATTATATGATAAGTCTATAGCTGTTAGCGTACCCACTGAAAGGTTCAATGTTTGTAATTCAGCGTTGTTTGAAAGGTCAATATTGGTTAGCTGATGGCGGCTTAAACCAAGATCTCTAAGCTGTGTCTGCTGAGAAACATCGATATTAGTTAACGGTAACTTATAAGCGTATAGGCTCTTCAATTTAGGATTGTTACTGACATCAATTTCAGTGAGTTTATTACCCGATAAGTTGATTGCAATAAGCTTGGGGTTATTAGAGAGGTCGATGTCAGTTAACTGATTATCGGCAATTATAAGTCTTTCTAATTGTTCGAGTTTGCTAATATCAATATGGGCTATCTGGTTATCGAGTAAAATCAATGTCGTTAGCGCAGGCATAAAGCGTATTTCGTTTACATTGCTAATCCCTTGGCTATTGCAGTTTAATTCGGTGATTTTATCTAGCTTCTTTATCGCGGTTTTCTGCACGCATTTTGCAAACTGAGGGTCAGTAAACGTTACTTCACTGATAAGTTCAGGTGCTGGTGTTAACGTACAGCCTCCCAAACTAAATAGGCTTGAGCTAAGTATGGCGATAGTTAACTTTAATGCTCTCATTGAGTCCTTGTCCTGTGCCGGTTATTAGTGAACAACATCATTAGTTGGTATTTGTTAAGGCGGGCAAACTAACATAAAGTTGTAGTTGTGTAGGGCAAGCATTTGAATTTCTTGAACTCGATCGAGAAAGATCATATCGAGAAATAAAAATGGAGCCAAAAGGCTCCATTTTTATTTGATTACGTACAATGCATTACTTACTTGTCTCGCGAAGATCCATAATTGGCATTGCTCCGTCGCCCATCATGGTTGTCGGCAATTTACCGTCCCAAGCTTGTGCTTCCGTTAGCTTTACAATTAACGGGTTATTTTTAAGTGCTTTAGCTTTTGCTTCAATGGCTTGCGCTTCGGCTTTACCTTTAAGCAAAATTGATTGCGCTTCTGCTTCAGCCACTTTCAAAATACCTTTTGCGCGTGCATCGGCTGTGTTTACTGCACGTAGGGCTTCTAGGCGTTGGCGCTCAAGCTTGTGCTCCTCCGCGGCGGCGAGGTTTTTTTCTGTTTGCTTGATCTCAATCGAGTTAATGTATTTTTGTGGCAAGATAATATTTTCAATCTGAATATTATCAACGACCACAGGGAAGCCTTCCATTTCATCAGCTAAACGGCGCTCGATGCCTTGAATCGCACTTGCTCGGTCTTGAATGAGCTGTTCTGCTTCAAATTGTGGGATAGTGTCTTTGGTGGCTGAGCGAAAGCGTGGGTCAAGAATACGTTGCTCAAATTGAGTTAGACCACCGTAGCGTTTAAATAGATCCAACGCCGCTTCTTTATTTACTGTCCAGTTGACACTGACTTCAATGGTAACTGGCATCTGCTCTTTAGTGCTTGAGGCCATTTTCTCCGCGTTTTTGCGGGTACGAACTTCAATCATTTCAACGGTTTCAATGAAAGGAATTTTAAAGTGAAGTCCTGGGTTTTGTTGATCTTTGGCTTCACCAAAACGTTTTACCACCCCAACATGACCTTCGATCACAATAAAATATGAATTAAAGATAGCAATGATTAACAGGGCAATGGGTAATAGTTTTACCAATGAAAAAGATTTAGTGATTTGAGTGAGCTTTGAATTTTTCTGCAGCATTTTGATGTCCTTTCTAAATATGCGCCGCAACGATACCAGTAAATGTATCTTGTTGAAATAATTGTTTGCAAAAGGTTGGGCTGATGTTGCTCTTTGTGGGCTTTTTTTTTGCCTTGGTAATTTGATTTTGTGTTGTTTGTGGCTAGCTTTATTCTTAAATAGGCTACTTGGTTAGTAGTTAAGTCTATTTAGCTTGTCACAATACAACCTTAGGCTTGATTGGCTTAATACTTAGGGCGGATTCTAGCAACCTATTCTCTCAGCATAATCTTGGTTGGGTTCTGATAACTAACAGGTGGCATCGATGTCATTGAGTGTCTTGCAGAATACCTTTTTGGAGCACAAGTTTTATTACTAATGTTCTTTGAGCAGGTTAACAGAGTTAGTTGTTAACCGATTACCGTCCAGTTAGGGAATAGGGATATGAAATATACTCAGTTAGCTGTATTTGTCTCTACAGCAATGTATTTTTCGAGCGTAACAGCTGTGGCAAGCGAAACCAATGTTGCAGAAATTACCCAGTCGGGAGATGACAATCAAGCATTAATAACTCAAACGCTAAATAGTTTAGATAACAGCGTTAATATTGGCCAAGTAGGGGATGAAAACCTCGCTACAGTATTACAGTTAAGTAGCTCTTTGAGTAATGTGACAACTGTGCAAATGGGTGATGAAAACCAACTTTCGGTTAGTCAAGAAGGTGAAAACCAAACTGCTTCAGTTACGCAAACGAGTGATTTGGGTCAAGTGATACTTAATCAACAGGGAGAGGCTAACAATACAGTTGTGGTTCAGCTAGGTGATGGCCAAAGCGCTGATATAAATCAAGCTGATGTATCAAACAACGCAACAATTAATCAAAGTGGTGTTGAGAATAAATTGGTATTAGAGCAAAGCGGAAGTTCTTTGAATAATGGTAACCAAGCGATTGTCGCTCAGGTGGGTGAAAATGACTTGGCAGTAATTACTCAGGTGGGTGAACTAAATACGGCGATTGTCGATCAAGATAGTGGTAGCTTTGGTAACGCTATTACTATTGATCAGTCTGGTGAGCGCAACTTTGCAGCAGCAGGTACACGTTTAGGCAGTGGAAGTTCGGTTGAAATTACCCAGCAAGGCAGCGATAACCTTGTGATGGGAGGTGGCAATACTCCAAGTAATTATGGAGGTTTAGTTGGCGCAGGAACGAAAGGGGCAGACAATCACCTTACTATAGTGCAAACAGGTCAAGGAAATAGGCTGTATGCCGATGCGGCGCAAGAGCAGTCAAGTGTAGATATTTCACAGCAAGGTGATTTTAACCAAGCATCTGTAGAATCATGGTTAGGTTCTGAGAATGATATTTCGTTAATGCAGTCAGGTGAATTGCAAATTGCTGATGTATATGTTGAAGGGGGAGTAAGTAATTTAGTGTCTGTTATGCAGTATGACATGAATAATAATGCCTCTGTACATGTATTAGGCAGTAATAATAGCGCTACTATTATTCAGGGTAATTAAGTGTATTCGCTAATTTGAATATGACAAAAAGGGAGCTTTTGCTCCCTTTTTATAGCTTACACTTTGATTAATTACGCTTGAGTGCTTAAGCGATGGTATAACGCATCTTTAAGTACCGCTCGATCGTGTTTTAATTTGTGCATAGCTTCATCATCAATCGGTGCACCTTTTAGCTCTAGAATGCGGATCTCTTTATCCAGTGCATTGTAGTGTTTAGTGTCTTTTGCAAACGCCTCATCATTTTGACAAAGCTTAGTAATGCTATCTTGGTACTCAGGAAACTCATGAATAAGTGAATGATCTTCGCCTAACATATCTACCCCTAAATAATGAATGAACAAATTTTAAGCTGAGTTAAGTAAAGCTAAATGCTAGGTTAATTACAAGCTGAAATTTTCGTCTTAACAACGAATAATGCAAACAGCACAAGCTTGTGGAATATTTGCGAGCTAAAAAACGCTTACTCAGCGGTAAGCGTTTGCAATTGATTACGCATTATAAAGCGCGAATGCGTTTGATTTCGTCAGCTTCTATACTTAAGGATTCTAAAAACCTTTGATGCTCTTCTGGCTCTAACTTTTCGAAAGTTTGATGCCAGCGTACCATGGCTTGTTCATCGAAACCCGCTTCGACCATAATCTCTACCCAACGCTGCTTGTTTACCATTTCGTTCTCCAATAACTCTGGGGCTTTTAATAAAATAACAATCGCCCGCTGCTGTTGTCTTAGTTTGGCAACCTCTTGCTCAAGCTGATTAAAATGCTGTTTTAATAGCAATGGTTGTTCAAGTTTATTGTCGTCACTAAGCAAGGTGGCAATATTGGCAACCGATAATCCATATGCACGATAGGATACGATAGCGGCTAATTTTTTTGCTTCAGCTTCACCATAATATCGATAGCCATTTTCTGCTCGTAGTGCTGGTTTTAACAGCCCCTCTTTCTCGTAATAGAGCAAAGTGGTTCGAGAGATGTTGGCACGCTTTGCAAGTTGAGTAACGGTATACATATTTCATCCTAACCTTGACGACAGCGTGGAGTATCAAGCCTACACCTGTAGACAGGTCAATAAAATTTAACGTTCACGGTTAAATTTTCCTGTGGCAAAGTTTTTGTTTTGAGTTTTTGAAAAACAACTAACCATAACGATAAGCAATCCAATTGCAAAGCTGTTTGAAAGCAAAATAATTTGGCCTATTTTCGTTGTTGAGCCTACGGCTAATGTTGAGATTATCGGTAGTTGTTTGAAGGCAAATTGCAGCAAGATAAAGCTTAAAAGCAGGGCGTAAACAAAGTGTCGAGCATATCCAAGCTTAGCCAATAGAGCAATTGATATAGTAAATAAGAGGACATATTTAGGGAGGCTAAACCAAAACATGCTAATAAGAACATCCAGTTCATAGGGTAATTGAGTTAGAAGCTCTTTATGTTGCTTCATTAAGGCTAAGCTCCAGTCACTGTAGCCATCAGGAACGTAGAATAGCGTTATACAAAAGCTAATGATTATGGCGCAAACCATAACAATATTTTTTGGGTAATTGATTTTTGTAGTCAAGCTTTTCCATGAACCTTTAATGCCTATAAGGGCTAAAATAGCGATACTGAGTTCAGCAAGGCAGTTGATAATCCATATTGACCAATGGCGGTAACCTGTGCTGATTGGTTCTACTAGTGGGGTGCTTAGCGTTAGCACGGCAGAAAATATAGATAGCAGTACAAACAGCAGTAAAACAGAAACCATAAAAGGCAGTGATATATTTGTCACTTCTGTTATCACGCAATAGCTAGCAAAAATGGCGTAACTAACAAGCAAGAACAGGCAAAAACTTAGGTTTTGCTCTTGAAGGTAAGCATTGTTGGCGTAGTCAGTTGGGATCGTGCCTACGCCAAAAAAATAAAGTTGTTCCGGAAAAAGTAATATTGTTGCAGCTTTGAGTGCTACTAGGGTAAAGCTTATTACCCCTGCGATTGTCAGATAATAGTTGTTTGATAGTTGGGAAGCCACTGATTATTAATCCATTAACATCTGTATTTCAGCAGGATCTTAATCTAAAGGGCTGCCAACGTAAAATATCATGCTGACTAATTTATATTGCTTTGGTAAATGAGAGAGGCTGTATTTTTAATTGATTAACAGCCTCGTTTTTTAAAGGCTCTTTTAATTTAGAACTAGCGCTTGAATGTCATTTTTCACCGATTTTTTTGCCCGCCATTGCTCAGCCAAATAAAACAGGGCTGGGCAATAAACTAATATGGTTGCGATAGAAAATAACGTACCAAAGCTTAAGCTAATCGCCATTGGGATTAGGTATTGAGCTTGAACTGAGGTCTCAAATAACAAAGGTGCTAGGCCAACTGCGGTGGTGATGGCGGTAATTGCTACTGGCCTAAATCGTGCGAGGCTGGCTTGGATTACGGCATCATAGCTTGTCAGGCCGAGAGTTAAATTCCTTTTGGTTTCGAGTAATAGTACAAACGAGCCATTAACCACTAAACCTGATAGTGCAATCATGCCAAATAAGCTCATTACGCTAAAACTATAGCCAAGCAGGATATGACCGAGCATGGCTGCCGCTAAACATAATGGGATAACACTCAGTACCAGCAAAGCATCGAGACTGTTTTTAAAGTAGATGGCTAGAAATGCGAACACCAGAAATAGTGCCAGCAATGTCCCTGTAACTAGGTTGCCATTGACCTTACGTTCTGTGCGAGCGCTGCCGCCGAGCTCTAGTGCCACCTTGGGGTAGCGTGTGCTGATCTCAGGTAAGATCTCATCAGCTATTTTATCGACTATTAGCGATATATTCGCTTGGCTGCGAATAACGCTGGCACTGACTTCTACTTGCTCTATACCGTCGACGCGCTCAATCTTAGTCGCAGAATATAGCGGTTTAATTGTAGCTACCTGCCCAAGCAAGACTTGTTGTCCTGTAGGTGCGCTAACGATTAAATTAGCTAACTGATTAACTTTGAATTGCTCCTGTTTGTCCCTGAGGACTCTGATTTTTAGCTCCTCACTATTTTGAATTTGGCGGTACACCTCTGTGCCATATAAGCTGCTGCGAACGAGCTCACCTAAACTTTGGCTGCTAAAGCCCATTTGCAAGCCGCGCTGATTAATATCAAGAACAAATTCGCGCTGTGCATCGATTAAACCGCTGTCAATATCGGTAACACCGTGTATTGCCGCGAGTTTGGTCATTAAGTCATAGCTGGCTTGAGTTAACGCTTGCTTGTTGGCAGACGCTAGCTCTATTACTAATTCTTTGCCGCCTCCAGGACCGACTTCAAAATCAAAAAAAAGCGATTTAACTCCGGCAACTTCGCCTATTTGCTGGCGCCAGCTATCAACAAACTCTCTGGCGCTATATTGGCGTTGTTCTTCTGCTGGAATTTGAAAGGTACTAGAAGCTGCAGAGTCTTCAATAGATAACATAATATGCTTATAGTTACCGCCTTCTCCAAGTTGAATAAAAGCAGCAATACCGGCCATTTCAATGCGCTGCATAATACGTTTTTTGTCTGCAAGTGAGCTGCCGGCGACAAATTCCACTTCAACATCAATTCGCTCTGATCCCACTTTGGGCACGAAGCTGCTATCAACTCGTCCAGAGCCTACCCAAGTAAACACCAGCGCATTGATTGCAATAAAGCTGACAATAACGACCCAAGGCTGCTTTAGTGCAGCGTAGAGCATCTGTTTAAATTGAACATCGCGTAGTTTTTCAAATAGGGCAAAGCTACGCTGTTGTAATAAAGCAACTCGGGTAAGCCTGCTTGGTTTAGCAAGTTGTGTTAAGTGATAAGGTAAAATAAACAGCGCTTCTATTAGTGACACTGCAAAAATAGCAAAGATAAGCAGAGCCATAGGTTGGTACATATTTCCAAGCTCACCGCTTACAAATAACAGTGGCACAAAGGCAATGATATTGGTGATGACTGAAAAGCATACGGGTAACGCCATTTGTTGTACGCCAAGTTTCAGTGCTGATGTGATCTCCATACCTTGTTGAACTTTTTGAAAGATATTCTCTGCCACGATGACCGCATCATCGACCAAGATCCCTAGGGTAATAATAAACGCAAATAGGGTTACCATATTGAGTGGAATATTCAGTGTCGGCATGAGCGCCAAGCTGCCCAATAACGTAACAGGTATGCCCATGCATACCCAAAAAGCGAGTCTGGCATCGAGTAGTAGCGATAGTGCCAAAATGACCAGAACCATACCGATTAAGCCATTGTTTAATAACAAACTAGTACGTGCTTGGTAGGCTGTGGCTTGATCATCCAGTACAATCAGTTGGCTGCTGTTAGGCAGCTGTGCTTGATATTGGTTTAAATACTGTTTTATGGCTGTACTTAGCGCCACCGGTTTAACTTGGGCATTTTGATAAAGCACTAGCATTATGGCCGGTTGACCATTCACTAAAAATGGTTGTTCTTGCTGTGAAAAGCCCCAGCGAACATTGGCTATTTGCCCTAGAGTAAGCGATGCACCTGTTGCTGATGAGTAGATATTAATGCGACGAAATTGCTCAAGTTGCTGTTTACGACCTAGGGTGCGGATCACGATATTTCCGGCGTTGGTGCTAATATTTCCTGCGGAGGTGTCTTGCACTGACTGTGACACTTTATCGGTGATTTGGGCCAAGGTCAGTTTATGCTGAATTAGCTTTTGTTGGCTGACTTCAATCACAACCTCACTATCTCTGGCTCCCTCAAAAGTGACTTGAGCGATATCGAACTCGGCCTGCAGGGCTTGTTTGAGTTTAATCGCTTCAGCTTTTAATTGGGTTTCAGTTAAATTGCCGTACAGACCAAGTTCAATCAATGGCTCTAATTCTTCAACGACGCTAATTTGCAGTGGCTCCATCGCGCTGGGTAAGCCGCTAATGCTGTCGAGCTGATTTTTGATATCGGCAAGCATGCTATTGACATCAACGCCGTCATTTAGACTCAGCGTGATGCTGGCTGCCCCGGCAATGGCTGTCGCGTGAATGCGTTCAATGCTTGGGTGCTGCTGTAAACGATGTTCAATAGGTAAAATGATGCTTTGTTCAATCTCTTTTATCGTGGCGCCAGGAAAGCTTGCTTCTATGGCAATTTCATCAACTTTAAAGGCAGGGGATGTTTGTTGTTCGATATCATTAAAACGATAAATTCCAGCGACAATAAGCACTAAAGTTAATAGATTAACGGCAACCGGGTTGTCTATCATCCAAGCGAGTAATTGCTGAAACATAGATCGAGGATGTTGCGCTTTTTCAGCTTGAGCGGGTTTTGATAAATCAGTCATTAAAACTGCTCCACGATATTAACGTTAAGGCCGACTTGCGGTCTGTGGATTTTGCTACTGACGATACGTTCATCTTGAGCAAATACGTTGTTAATGATGGCGTGCGTAGCATCTTGATGAACAATATTGACCGCTTTTTTATCTAAGTTGTTGCCAGCGGTTACTAGCCAGACACTGTCATTATCTATGGCTGCAAGTGGTAGCTTTATCGTGTTTGCTATGGGATGGAACTCAATGGTCGCTTTGACAAAGTCACCAATTATTAATCCATCTCTGAATTGTGAGTCTGAGTGCGAGTTCGGTTGATAATGAGCGTACACTTTTTGTAGTTGTGAGCTGCTATCTAAAAAAGGCACGATATGACTGATTGTGGCCTCGAAACTTTGCATGGTATCAGGTTGAGTTAAGCGAATACTTTGGCCTAAGCTCAGTTGGTTTGTTAGCTCCCGCGGCAGATACAAAGGCACTCGAAGCTGGCTCATATCCACTAATGAGGCAATTTCATCACCTTTGTTGAGGTAGTCGCCTTGGGTCGCGTTTTTAGTTGCAACAATATAGTGGCGCTTGCTGATCCAGCTGCTGCGTTCAAGGTCACGCTCAGCGATTTTTAAGGCATTGTAGGCGATATTCAGTTCAGCTTTGGCTTGGCTTAATTGTGGTTGGCGTAACAATAAATCGAGATCGATCTCCCAGTCATTGTCTTTAAAGTCCTGCTGCATCATTTGGTAGTCTTTTGCGGCGATACGTTGCTCACCTTGCTCAAGGGCGAGTTGAGCTCGGGCTATTTGCCATTGTGCTTGCCTTTGCAGTAATACGGCGTTGAGATCGGCATCGTCTTGTTTAAAAACGAGCTCATCTAAGCCTATGGTTCCTCCCTCAACCATATTTTCGTTAAGGTAAGTCAGCTGACCGTCCACTTGCGCACTTAATGTGAGTTTATTATCTGCAATAACGTTGCCGTAAGCGGTATAGCTAGGCGTAAAATCATTGGCTGTAATAGAGATAACATTAACGTTAATGCTGCTATTGGTTTGTGGCTTTTCAGCGGGAATAGGTGCGGTAGCTGCAATAGCAAAACAGCTTACAATCGCAATAAATATAATAGACAGGGGTAACCAAGGTGTTAACTTTTTAGGTTCTGTGCTTTGCGCTAAAAGCGAACTGTAATGGCGAGTCATATTGAAATTACCAAGTTTAAACGTTGTCGTTGTTAATATGTGAATCGATGATGGGGTTAACAGCGGCGAAGTTGCTCGAGCCGTAAAGCAAAGGTTGCAACTTATAATGCGCTAATTTTTAATGCAGCTTACTCGCTATGATGTGAAGTTAATGTGTAAGAAATGACTGCTTTAATTCAGAGGTAGAGCAATTATCTTATGCAATAAGATTGGCATTATTAGTCTTAGTTAGTATTCATAAAATTAGTAAAAACAACTTAACACCTACTTTTGTGTACCTCTAAATTAGTACTTGGTGATGATCTTTGTCACAGATATTGATACCAGTTTGTAATCAAAGTGTAATTTTGCTCTAGATCAAATTAATGCATTTGTTTCGCAAATATAACTGCATGTGAAAATGATGAAACAAAAGGATTACAATAGATGAAAGTTCATGCCCTCACATTAGCAGTATTAGCCTGTTTAGCCTCAACTACCGCTACGGCAAATAGCGCAGATCCGCTGAAAAAAGCATTTATCGATGACTCTGCAGTTAAAGTGCAATTTCGTTTGCGTTTTGAAGATGTCGATGTTGCAAATGTTGATCAACAAAATCAAACAACCTTACGTACTCGTTTAAATTATCAAACTGGCGATTTGTATAACCTATTTGCAGTTGCTGAAGTCGATGATGTGCGTTCAACTGATGATGAACCACTCATTGCTGATTACAAATATACCCAGATTAACCAAGGCTATATTGGTTATAGAGCGCCAGCGGAAACACTTGCTTTACTAGGTCGTCAACGTATTTTGTTAGATAACCAACGTTTTGTTGGTGGCGTAGGTTTTCGCCAAAATGAGCAAACTTATGATGCGGTGTCTGTGAAAAATACAGCCATTAAGGGATTAACTGCTTATTACGCTTATGTGGCTGAGGTGAACCGAATTTTCCCTGAAGGCTCGGGTAAAGAAGAGCATGAAAATAAAACCAACTTAGTTAACATTAACTATAAAGGCTTAGCGTTTGCAAAGTTATCTGGCTACGCTTATCTCATTGATAATATTGATGTCGCTGCTTTTTCTACAGACACTTACGGTATCCGTGCCACAGGTGATATTAAGCTTGATGCGCTAAAGCTGAGCTATGAAGCTGAGTTTGCCCAGCAGTCAGAAGCTGGCGATAACCCAGTTAGTTATAGTGCTTCTTACTATAAGTTAGGTGCTGGCGTTAATTTTGATGCTTTTGGCGCTAAAGTTGGTTACGAAGTATTAGGCTCAGATGACGGCAAAGCTGGATTCATCACTCCTTTGGCAACCTTACATGCTTTTAACGGTTGGACAGACAAGTTTTTGTTTGGTGGTAAAGGTAACTGGGAGAACGGCTTAGTCGATACTCACTTTATTGTGACGGCCAAATTAGCGGGACTAAAGCTACTTGCTAAATATCATATGTTTGAATCTGACTATGGTGACATCGATATGGGTAAGGAGTGGGGCGTTGCTGCAACTTACCCGTTTGCAGACTATTACAGCTTGGGTGTGAAGTATGCAAGTTTTAGTGGCGCCGATGCTGGATATGGTTTTTCAAATGATACCGATAAATTATGGTTAACATTCCAAGCTAACTATTAAAGGTTAGTTTTTATTGAGTACACCAAGCCCGAATTAGGGTTCATATCGTTACTCCCTTTTATAAGCAGGAAACGCGAGTTTTTCCTGCTTTTTTTATGCGTTTATTGCGGCGCTACTTTTCTAAGCAGCTTGTTTCTGCATTGCTAATAGTGTTGGTTAAATGTAATTAGTGATATTATTCTTGCTAAATTAACGGCTTATCATTGAGTGAATTCTTGGCTAAACCTAGTTATCGTGTTTTTATTATTGCCTTTATCACTATAATGCCATGCTCTATGGCATATGCTTCTGCCCCCGTCGATAATGGCAAGTCACAGAAAGAACACGTTCCTGAAACCGCCGAAGAAACTGCTGAATTAGACGATCCTTGCTTCAGTCATTCGCAAATGGATGATGCAATCGATAAAGCGTTTAATTATCTTAATACTAAGTTTTGCCAACCTGCGATTTGGTTCGATAGCTTTTTTGTTGACGATAGAATAGAAGATGATGCGCGGGCTGGCACAATAGTGCGTTGGTATAACGACTTTTCCTATTATGCAGAAGAGGGATTTAAGTACAGATCCAATCTAAACGCCCGATTACATCTGCCGGGGGCGACCAAGCGTTTAAAGCTAATTTTAGACTCGACCGGAGAGGATGATCCTTTCTCGTTTTTAAAGTCTCCTGACGATAACAATGACAGGGATATTGGACTGCGCTACGACTGGTATGCCAAAGGGCGAGTCAGCTTTAATATTAAGGCGAATTTAAAGCCCAAGTTAGAAGCAAGATGGCGTTATACCTATCCTATTTCTGACAACACCATCACCCGTTTAACTCAAAAGCTATACCAAGAAAAAAAGGTAACAGGTGAGTCGACAGAGTTCGATATCGAACATGCTTTTAATGAAACATTTGTTGGCCGCTGGAGCGCAGTTGCGCAATATGAGTCGCGCGGTAATGGCTGGGAGTTCGGCTCAAGTGTTAAGCTTTATCAGTACATAAGCAATAAGCAGGCGTTAAGTTATCAAGCCAGTATTTATGGTGTCGATGAGCCTTATCATTATGTAAAAAACGCCAGTATTAGCGCGACTTACAGGCAAAGTTTCATTCGAGATTGGTTATTTTACGCAATCACTCCAGAGTATCGCTGGAGTAAAGAAGATGAGTTTTCAGCGCGTATTAACCAAGCGGTATTAACTTTAACCCTTGAAGTGCTATTTCAAAATGTATAATACATACACCCGCTTGCTATGTGCGAATACAGGCGGGCTTAGCATCAGTTTAATCAGCTTTATTGTCATCAATTTCTATAGATGTGTCAGCCTCAAGGCCGTTATCTCGACTTGTTGCCAACTCTGAGATGGAGCTTGGTGCAGACAAAGGTGCAGCAATTTGTTCTGCTAACACTATTAGGCTGTCTGTGTAGGAAAAGCCATAGCCGTAGCCACCTTCAGTACTGACTCCATTACCTAGCAGGTGTGGATCACTAAAGTGCTCTTTAAAGGCAAAGTCTCCTGAGGTGACAGGTGTAATTTGCACCACCTTAAACCCTTGTTGATTTAAGGTTGTAATCGCTTGTTGTAAATCGTTATTTAAGCGCTCGCTGTCTATTTTACAGGTTGAGTACTCAAATTCTGATGTTTTTGGCTTAGCAGCCCACATCTGTTCGCCTTTATCGGTTGCTATTTTTGCGAAATAGCTTTTTACAAACACAACTTTTTGATTCATTCAACGGCCTTAAACAGGTAATGAATTTGATATCGATTTTATTAGTTGTAGCTAAATTAAAACCGACAACCCCAACATTAATTTTCTCTTGCATAATACTCTAGCAGAGACCGAGTAGGTATGTCGCTAACTTGTTATTATTCAAGACGCTTACTTACATTTTGCGGATAATATCTTGAGCTAAAGTTGTTGTGTGATAATGAGAAGTCCTTGAGCTAGCAAGCGGGCACAACCCGCTGAAATAGTGTGTTTTGTTGAAAAAAAGTCTTGTGATTGTTATGGTTATGTCACTTAACGTCTGTGGCAAGTGTGTTTTTTTAGCGTCTAGTTTGGCCGCTGTTAATACTAACAGGTACGTTAATATTGGAATACCGAGCTAGTGTAAATCCGTTGTTTAGCGATTAAAGAGCCCTAATTATGTCTAATACCTTGGAACTGAATTCTCTTGAGGAGTTGAAGTTTCATATCAAAACTTTCGACGATAAGCTTAACTCACAGTTTTTAACCTTACCTGTGCAGTCACTTTTAAAAAGGCGAGCTAAGCATATAGACGAAATGTTGGTATCGTTATGGAAAACTTATCAACTACATAATACCTCTATGTCGCTCAATGCTGTTGGCGGTTATGGTCGCAGGGCGTTGCACCCGAGATCTGATATAGATCTCGCGATTATTATTGAACATGAATTAACACCGCAGCAGCAAGAACAACTATCACTTTTTCTCACCCGCCTTTGGGACTTTGGCTTAGATATAGGTCAAACCGTTAGAACCTTATCTGAATCGATTGACGCAGCAGCAAACGATATCACCATCGCCACAAACTTGCTTGATATTCGTTGCCTTGTTGGCGCCAAAAAGCATTCGCAAACTATCAAAGAGCAGCTTTATCAAAATAAGCTTTGGACCAGTTTATCTTTTTATGACGCTAAGATTGAAGAGCAAGATCTTAGGCATAATAAAGCGCAGAATACGGCCCTCTATTTAGAGCCAAATTTAAAAAATAACCCCGGTGGGCTGCGTGATGTGCACACCATCATGTGGATAGCGCAAAAACACTTCTCACTGGCTAATGCCAATGCGCTGAAAACCATTGGTTTTTTACAGCAAGATGAAGTGTACGAGTTGCTTGAAGCTTATGATTTTATCTGTCGTGTAAGATGGGCGCTGCACAGTGTTACTCAGTCTGCGCAAGATGTTTTGTTGTTTGAGCATCAAGCTGCAGTGGCCGAATTTATGCAGTTTGGTCAAGGTGACAACAGTCAGCTCGCAATCGAGCGTATGATGCGCCAGCTATTTAGGGCGATGACCCGAGTCCGCGAGTTGAATCAGATTATTTGTGACTCCTTTAAACTCGACACCCTCAATGAAACTGAGCGAGCAAACCTATTATCGCTCGATAAGTATTTCAGTGTTTGTAATGGCTTAATTGAAGTTAAGTTTACCCAAGCCTTTATTGATAAGCGCCAAGTGATGCGTATGTTTAGGCTGATTGCTGAACATGACGACATCATAGGAATAGCACCGCAAACCCTGAGGCTGCTGAGGCAAACTCGACGTCGATTGTTGGGTGAGCTGCAAGATTACCAAGGTTGCCGTGAAGAGTTTTTGGCGATATTAGCGCATCCTAAAGGTTTGCGAAAATCTCTAGGTTTAATGCATCGCTATGGGGTATTGGCTGCGTATTGCTCACAGTGGCACGCGATTGAAGGGCAGATGCAGTTTGATATGCATAATGCGTTTACGGTCGATGAGCATACCTTTAAGGCAATTCAATATATAGATAGCTTTGCTTTGAATAAGAAAAACAGTCTTACCTATAGTGTCTATCAAGATTTGGCTAACCGCTTTGCGTTAGTGTTTGCAACTTTATGCCATCATTTGTCGGGTAAACAAGCGATTGAAAACAGTGAGCTTAGCGCAATTCAAGCTAAAGAGTTAGCCGAAGAGCACTTACTTAAAGGCTCAACCACTGCTTTGATCCATTGGTTAGTGGCCAATCAAGATGTATTAATTAGCGCGATTCAAACTCAAGATATCAACGACCCTGATGTTATTAAGCATCTAGCGAAATTGATTGGTTCCCAAGGTAAGCTGAATGCGCTGTTTTTGTTTACGATTGCAGACATGATGGCAACCAATGAGAGCTATTGGAATGATTGGCAAGAGAGTCAGCTGACTCAGCTTTATATGGCGATTCGAGAGACCTTAAAGCAAGGTATTGAGAATATCTTTGAGGTGCGCACCGTCATTCGAGAAAACCAAGCAGATGCTAAAGCTGAGCTAATTGCTATTGGGGTTGAACCTGAGCGCCTTTCTCGATTTTGGCAAAGCTTGCCGAATAACTTCTTTAGTGGCAATTCAGTTGCAGATATTGTTGAGATCACTGATGGCATTCTGAAAGGGGAACCGGGTACAACCAGAGTGCTTGTTGGTAAAAATAGCGAAAACGGTTTTACCAGTATTTTTGTGTACACAGAGGATAGACCTAAGTTATTTGTGGATCTATTTAAAACCTTAGCCAGTTCTAAGCTAAAGGTTAAAGATGCGCAGATGATGCAAACTAAAAACGGTCAGGTACTGGAGATCATCAAGGTGCTGGATCATAAAGATGAGCCGATCGATGACGAGCCAAGGCTTGAGCAAATTGTGAAACGGATCTACCGTGCGATTGACCAAAAAGATAAACCAAGAAAGCTATTGCCGCACCGTGCACTTAAGAACTTCGATAACCCGCCAGTTGTGACCGTTCTACATACAACCAAGAAAAATCGCGCGCTGCTAAAAGTAAATACCTTGGATGACCCTATGTATTTAGAGCAGATCTGTAATTTATTGTCTGAACAAAACCTCAGTATACATTCAGCCAAAATAAGTACTTTAGGCGAAAGTACTGAAAATGTGTTTTTAGTTTCTAATGCTGATAAAACGCCTTTCGGTCATGATGAACAATTAAAGCTGGTGGATATTATTGAAGAAGAGATTGCCTGACGATAGGCAGAGGCTATAGTATCGGCCGCTAAAATTGCAGTATAAGGTGAATAAAAGCGTGAACTTAGCTCTGTTTGATTTTGATGGCACCTTAACCAATAAAGACATGTTTACTCGATTTATTCTTTTCTCGGCAACGCCTGCACGCTTAGTGCTAGGTAGTCTGTTTTTGTCACCATTATACCTGCTTTATAAGATTGGTATTATTCCTGCTCGTAAGCTGAGGCCATTAGTTAGCTACTGCGCTTTTGTTGGTCGAAACCAACAGCAGGTTGAGGGTCTCGGTTTTAAGTATGCCCAAGAGGTGATTCCGCGTTATCTGCGTCCAGAAATGTTAGCGATTCTGAAACGCCATCAAGCAGAGGGGACAAGGTGCATTGTTGTTTCAGCTTCACTGGATCTTTATCTTAAGCCTTGGTGTCAATCAATGGGGCTTGGACTAATTTGCAGCGAAATGGCCAGTAACAGTAGCCGTTACAGTGGTTACTATGTGGCAGGAGACTGCAGTTGCCAAGCTAAAGCGAATAAAATAACTCAGCGCTTTAAGTTAGCCGACTACAGCAGCATTTTTGCTTACGGCGACACTAAAGAAGATCTCGCCATGTTAGCCCTTGCAGATAAAGCTTACATGCGAGGCGTTGAATTGAAAAAGTAAATATCCCGTGTCATTTAGTGTGGATAATAGATCCGCTAGGTCTTTTGGCTTACGTAGTGTTTGCAGTAGTCATTCATTGGTATTGTTATGGGGAAATTGTATAGGCTAGCTCCAGGTTAATTGGGTACTATTTACAATAATACCGGTATCAGTCAGTTTTGCTGCCAAGTACCGTTTATTTAAAGTAAATTAATTCACGGACCAATTTATATTAACGATAAGCTTCAAAGCACGGATGTCGTTATAGGTTATCAGGGAGCGTTATCATGATAGGGAAGTTTTTCACCTCGTTTGCTATTATTTTTAGTTATTTACTCATACCTTTTCCAATTGCACTGGTAATGAAAGAGATCTTTTTCTTACCTGAGTCTGCGATTATTGGCTTGGTTATTGTCTTTGTCATTGGCTTCTTCCCTTTGATGATTTTTGTGTCACGCAAGGTGTTTTTATTTCCAGCCAAACATAAGCAATCGATAGCCAAAGCGGATCTCATTAAGCAAGTTGCCCATTTAAAGGTTAAAGGTTGTTTGTTTAGTGCAGAATATCAAGATGACTGTTTAGTGCTGACATCGCCTTATATGGATGCGCAATTTGTTTCATTATTTCAGGCACAAAACATTAGCAAAGCTTATTACATGAAGCTGTGGTTTGATGAAGATAAACACCTAGTGAGGTTTAAAGACCATTTAGTGTCTAGTGCCTCAGCAATAGGTGCGGGGGGCATTTCATTTAATATGAGTGCACAAACAGGTTATGTCTCTAGCCAAGTGTTTTTATTAGATAGCAGTGCTAACCTTGTTCGTTTTAGTAATGCTGAACTGCATAAAGCGCTAATAGAGGTGGTTACCAGTAATGGTTGGAGCCTTAACTTAAAAATTATTTAGTCACTAAAAGCCAGCGAATTGCTGGCTTTTTATTTGCTTTGCTCGAACTGAAATCTGCTGATTATACAGGGTGACTATTTGTGGCTTATTGCTTTTAAGTTTTAAAGTTTATAGGTTTGTTGCTGGCTTGTTTGTTACTGGGTGTTAAAGCTGTGACCAAATGCGCACATTTATGCTGGTTAAAAAGTGATACTGCTCGAGTTAAGTTTATAGCGGATATAGATAAAACCCGTTACAAGCCCGACCTTGGTATAACAAGTTGTTACTTGACCCCAAAGGGCAACTGAACAACACTCGATACTCAACATCTACCCTACAAATATGGATGATTATAAAAATGCTAATATTCTTAATTTGTATCGCGGCACTACTGCTCGCATATAAGTTCTACAGTCCCTTTGTAGAACGTCAAGCTGGAATAGATCCAAACGCAAAAACTCCGCAAGCTCGATTTGAAGATGGTGTTGACTATGTTGAAGTCCATCCTGTTAGAGCTTATCTGATCCAATTTCTTAATGTTGCTGGCGTAGGGCCGATTTTCGGGCCAATCTTAGGCGCGTTATACGGCCCAATCGCACTGGTGTGGATTGTGCTGGGTAACATAATTGGCGGCGCGGTGCATGACTACTTCTCTGGGGTATTGAGCATTAAAGAAGACGGTAAAAGCCTGCCTGAAATTGCTGGTCATTACTTTAATATCTACTTTAAAGGGGTGATGCTGGTATTTACCGCCATGCTACTGTTTTTTGTCGGTGTAGTATTCATCATGAGCCCTGCTGGGCTGCTGAGTAACCTTGATTACTTTGAAGGAAGCATATTGGCAAACAACACCTTTTGGGTGTTGGTTATCCTTGGTTATTACTTTTTAGCGACTATGCTGCCTATCGATAAAATTATCACTAAGCTTTACCCGCTATTTGGTTTACTGATGATAGTGATGACGGTATCTATTGCCGTTGCTTTGTTGATTAGTGCGCCACAATTGCCTGAGATGGGGGACATCTTTGCCTACTTTGATCATAGCCATTACAACAATGACTTATTAGCGCCAAACCCTGATGGGTTACCTGTATGGCCGCTACTGTTTGTTACTATTACTTGTGGTGCGATTAGTGGTTTTCATTCTACTCAAGCGCCGATTATGGCACGCTGCTTAACTAACGAAAAATATGTGCGTCCAGTGTATTACGGGGCAATGATGTCTGAAGGTATTGTTGCTTGTGTATGGGCAACTGCGGGTATTGCTGCTTTCCCTGGTGGTTACGTGGAGCTAAAAAGTATTTTAGATGCAGGTGGCCCGGGCTTGGTGGTGAATCAGGTGGCTAGCACATATTTAGGTGTTGCTGGTGGCATTATGGCGATTATCGCGGTAGCGATTTTCCCTATTACCTCGGGTGATACTGCGTTTCGCTCGCTGCGTTTAACCATTATCGATGCGTTTAAAATTCCGCAAAGTTTGCGCAACCGTTTATTGTTAGCTATTCCAATTTTAATCATTGCTTACTTTATGACTAAAATTGATTTCTCATTAATTTGGCGCTATTTCGCATTCTCAAACATGCTGCTGTCGACCAGTGTCTTGTGGCTAGCAACTAAGTATTTGTTTGATAGAGGTAGCTTCCATTGGATTGTTAGCCTTCCAGCTATTGTCGGAACCTGTGTCACGGTATCTTATATTGTTACCGCCGGTATAGGACTCGGTTTACCACAATCCTTTAGCCAGCCAGTGGGGATTGCTGTAGGTATTGTTTGTTTAGTTGGGCTTATTATGGCTCACAACAAGCGTAAAGCGATTACCGAGTAACACACTCGAGTGATAATAAAAGGGCTGCAATGAGCAGCCTTTTTTTATGCTCGCCACATCCATCTTTGCGACGGCTGATTGCTATTCCACTGCTATAAAAGCTTGCTTTCATTATTCAATATTCCCTGTCATACCAAAGACGTAAGTGACTAATAAACCATGAACTAAGTTTGACGAATAGCTAAAGCCCACTATTGTTAAATAGCGTCAAAATAAAATGATTAACTTCTAATAAGGATATTAAATATGGGGAAAACAGCCTTATCAGCACTGTGTTTAGGAGGAATGTTGCTCTCGGCGGCATCGACAGTTGCTGACAGTACTGAACTTGTCGCATCAAAACCTGCTACTGAGTTTACCAAAAGCGCAAATGAGCAAGTGCTCAAGCAGCTTCCTTTCGCAGATAAGGAGGATTTTGATAATGCAACTCGCGGCTTTTTGGCGAAACCAGAAGTGCTGACCATAAAAAATGAGGCCGGTGATGTAGTTTGGGACTTAGAGGAGTATAAACGCTATATCACAGCCGATAGTCCTGCCCCAGATACAGTGAATCCGAGTTTATGGCGTAATGCCCAGCTCAATATGGAGTATGGGCTGTTTGAAGTTAGAGACGGTATTTACCAAGTTAGAGGATATGATTTATCTAACATTACCTTTGTACGCGGGGATAAAGGCTGGATTGTATTCGATCCTCTGATCACCCCAGAGACTGCCGCCGCAGCTAAAGCGCTAGTTGATAAACAGTTTGGAAAGTTGCCAGTTACCGCAGTGATTTATAGTCACAGTCATCTGGACCACTTTGGTGGTGTACGCGGTATTGTTGATGAAGCAGATGTAAAGTCTGGCAAAGTCAAAATCATTGCTTCTGAAGGTTTTATTGAGCATGCAGTCTCTGAAAATGTCATTGCCGGTAATGTTATGGGCAGACGAGCAGTGTTTATGTATGGTGCTATGTTGCCACGTAATCCTCAGGGAGGGGTCAATGGTGGTTTAGGCCAAACAACCTCAGCGGGTACCGGTAGCTTAATTGCGCCGACAGACTATATCACTAAAACGGGTCAGAAAATGACGGTTGATGGCGTGGAGATGGTGTTCCAATTTACCCCAGGAACCGAAGCGCCGACAGAAATGAATACCTACTTCCCGGCAATGAATGCTTTATGGATGGCTGAAAACTCAACTAATACCATGCATAACGTATTGACGCTACGTGGAGCTAAAGTACGTGACCCACTGATTTGGGCTAGTTACTTAAATGAAACGATTGAGATGTGGGGCAAAGATGCCGATGTTAAGTTTCAGTCGCATCATTGGCCGGTTTGGGGCTCTGAAAAAATCATCGATTACCTTAAAAAGCAGCGTGATATTTATAAGTATATCCACGACCAGTCAGTACGCTTAATGAACCAAGGTTACACAGGTGAAGAGATCTCAGAAATGATTAGCTTGCCTGAGTCGTTAGAGCAGAATTGGGCGACAAGAGGCTACTACGGTACATTAAGACACAATAGCCGTGCTGTTTATCAGCGCTATATGGGCTGGTACACAGGTAATCCGTCTGATCTAAATAACCTACCACCAGAGATGGTCTCTAAAAAGATGATGGCTTATATGGGTGGTGAAGCAGAGGTAATGAAAAAAGCCCAGCAAGATTTTGATAAAGGTGAATATCGCTGGACAGCAGAAGTGCTTAAATATGTGGTGTTTGCTAATCCAAATAACCAAGCGGCCAAGCACTTACTTGCCGATAGTTATGAGCAGTTAGGTTATCAGGCTGAATCAGGTCCATGGCGCTCTGTTTATTTGCAAGGGGCGTATGAGTTAAGAAATGGCATACCTAAAGGCTTAGCTTTAGAAACTGCGTCGCCAGATATTATCGCCAATATGCCAGTAACTATGCTATTTGATTATTTAGGCGTGAGGATCTTACCTGAAAAAGCTGAAGGTAAGGAGCTAGTACTTAATCTTAACTTTGAAGATACTGATGAGCGTTATACCTTAACGGTGGAAAACTCAGTGCTGAATTATAGTGATCAGCAAGTTGAAAAAGCTGATGCGACAGCAACGTTAACTAAAGCGACTTTAACTGAAATTCAATTAGGTCAGCTTAGCTTTGACCAAGCGGTTGCAGAGGGCAAAGTGAAGCTTACGGGTAATGAGCAAGCCTTTGATGATTTCTTTGCTATGCTGGATAACTTTGAGTTCTGGTTTAATATCGTAACGCCGTAAATACATGATTTGTATTTGGTAATATCGGTAATTAATAAAAAAGCCAACAGATGTTGGCTTTTTTATTCGCTAACTAAAACAAAAACAGTGCTATAAACTAAACTCGCCACGTAAAGTTAATGCGAAGTGTCTTGGCGCGCCTAATGCGGGTGTGCGGGTAAAGTTATTGGTAATGTACTCTTCATCAAATAAGTTGTTACCTTGTAGATAAATCCCAACTGTTTGCCACTCATAACCAAGCTGCATATTCACTAGTGTGCGGCTATCGTTGTATGGATCAAATAACTCATCACCCTCTTTGTATCCTTCACGATATGGATCAACCTTAACCGGTGCACTTTGGGCATAGTTGGCATTGACGTTGGCAAAAATCCCATTGTTAGCGGTGTAAGTGGCACCCACATTACCTGTCCATTCTGGAGCAGTGAATTGACGACCGGATAAGTCATTAATGATTGGGGTCGTTTCCGTCGGGATAGTGATTATAAAATCAGTAAACTCGGTCTTTGACTGCCCCACAGCAGCATATAAGGTGAGTTCGTCAGTGACTTGGTAGTTCAGCTCAAGCTCAAAACCTTGCACAGTTGATTGACCTGCATTGACGGTTTCATTGTCATAACGGTTAGGAGAGAGTTGTACATTCACTTGTTGGTCACGCCAGTCGACATAAAACAGGTTAGCATTGGCAACGAGATCACCGTCTAGCCAAGTCGAACGCAGTGATAGCTCGTAGTTATCTGTGTATTCTGGGTCGTACTCAAACACATCACCACGAGCGTTGTTAATACCTACACCACCTGAGCGGTAGCCTTTTTGATACGAAAAACTCGTGATTAAGTCTTCTGTCCAGTGATAGCTAAAACCTAGCTTAGGTAGGATAGTGTTGAAGTCATTTTCTATTTTAGGTGTTGCAGATGATGCGCTGGCAGCTAAATCATAAAACTGCTGGTTAATACCGGCGATTAGTGGTGCTATGCCTTCATAAGGGGTACCAATATAGCTGGCTGGATCCGGTATTTTATCTGCATTTAAGATGATGTATTGCGCATCATTTTGAGTTTCTTGCTTTTCATGGTCGAAGCGAATACCAGCAAAAACATCCCACTTTTCCGTGATATTCCAAACGGCATCAGCAAATAACGCATAACTTGAGATAGTCTGTTGTGACGAGGTTAACGCACTTGTGTGAGCTGGGTTAAACTCGGCATATTGGCTAACCACTAAATCAGCAATAGGTTGGCTCAGGCCGTACCTTGCTTGCAATATATCGCTGGTGAGACCTAAACGGTTTAGTTTCAGGTTACTTAAGCCGTTAGAGTGGTCATCGACATCAGTGTTAAAGTAATAAGCGCCAATAACACCGCTAAAGTCATCGTATTCAAAAGTTAGTCTTAGCTCTTGGCTTAGTGAGTCAGTAGTGTTGTTGTAGTTAGAAATACTGCCTGTATCTTCTGGAAATTGACTGCCTTCAATCGCTAAAAAGTCTGAATCCCAAGTAAAGCGAGTATCGACACTAGACCAAGTTGTATATGAGCCTAACGACCAATAATCGTTTAAGTCGTAATTTAGCTCCAACACCAGTATGTCGGCATCAACAGTCTCTTTTCTTTCATCGTTATTGTAAACATAACGGTGCTCAAAGGGATTTTGACCTTGTGCTATTTCTACTGCGGTATGACCATAATCACTGTTACTGCGGGTATAGCCAAGCTGAGCAGAAAACTCAGGTAAGGCTGATGGTTGGTAAAGTAGTTTTAATCGATAGGTGCCGTCGTCACGAAAGTCGGCGGGCTCATTGCGGACTAAGTTTTCAATGTAGCCGTCAGTCTCTTTCTTTTCACCGCTAAAGCGGAATGAAAGCTCATCTTCAATAAGGCCACCACCTATGGCAACGCCAATTTCTCGTTGTCCATATTCGCCGACAGTTAATTGGTACTTTCCTTGCCAATCTTGAGTCGGTGCTTGGGTTGTCATAATCACAGCGCCAGCTAACGCATTACGACCTTGTAACGTCGATTGTGGACCGCGTAATATTTCAACTTGCTTAGCATCCCAAGTTGAAAAGCCGCCGCCATAAATCATACGCTCAGGTAAAGGAGCCCCATCTACATAAACGCTGGCTAAAAAGCTATTGCCACCACCTGACACATTAAAGCCATCAATACCACGAATGCTAAAGCTACGATTACCAGTCACTTGAGTATTAGCTGTATTGATTATTACATCGCGAAAATCATTAATGTTTTCTTGTTCTAACTGTTTCTCAGTAAGTACTGCAACACTGGTTGTGGTCTCTTGCACTGTACGGGCTATTTTCTGGCCAGTAACCATGATCCGTTCGATATCACTGGTATCGCTAGCATTATCTGCTGCAGCAGATAAACAGGTTAATGAGGCTGGAATAAGTAAACCAAAGCGAATTGCGCTGGCAATAGGGGTTAAGTTAGATGATCGCATGCTTTATCGTCCGAATGATAATGGTTGTTATTTTTAATTGCGGCAATGCTAACATAATCATCTTGTAATCTGATAACCTATTTACGATAATTAATACAAATTATTATCATTTGTATTAACTTTGGTCGTTTTATGATTTTTGTTAGTGTTTTTTTATTGTGGAGCGGATGCTTTGCTAGCTATTTATCCTCAAGTAAACAAAGGCTTGTAAAAACAGCTTACCCCAAGAGGGCGGTTGTTTTTTGCATTACTATATTGCTCTCCCTAGCTGTGGCTGGCTTAGCAGAACACTACGGCTGGCTGGTTTCTAGCTTAATTAGCCTGTTACTTGTGATGGCAATGTGGCTGTTGTTAGTGATTGTTGCATCGCATATTCGGCAGCGAGCTATATTGGTTTTCTCGCTTGGGGCAGTGTTTTTTCCAAGTATTTTTCTGTTGGGGATTCACTAACTATGTGGCCAAAAACAATCACAGCTTTTCTCGGTGGCTTGCTGTTGTCAGTGAGTATGATGCTGAGTTTATATCTGCTCATTCCATTGGCGATTGATATTAAATTACTCATTGGTTTATTGGCTGGCTTTAGCATTTGGGTTGCCGCAATGGTGTATTTCTATAGTTTTAATAACCCTAAAACCAGTGCCCTACGCTGTGGCAAATTTCTGTTGTTGTCAGTAGCTATCAATTCGCTTCTTTTTTGGTACCAGTCACCACTATGAATACACAATCAATGTCTGCAAGAGCAATAAAAAGTCCGCAAAGCCAGTGGGTTAAGAATCTAACTGAATCTCATAGTTGGATAGGCGTGATTATTTCACCTTTGTTGTTTTTAATCTTTTGGGCAGGCGCAGTGACGCTGTTTTACGAAGAGGTAAAACAATGGGATGTAGTGCCGCAGTTTCCGGTAGCATTAGAGCAAAACCAGGTGCCGTTACAGCAAATAGTCGAAGATAAGCTGGCACAGCATGATTTTGATTATGAAGAGCACCTTATGGTGCAAATGCCGTCTGAGCATGATCCGTACTATAAGGTGTTTCTCGATCTAGTACGTGAAGAGGGTAAACAAGATGAGCACGGCGAAGTGGTCTCTTTGCTTATTGACCCTAATAGCGGTGCTAGCGTCGCCAATCGAGACGATTTCTTCTTAGGAGACTTCATATACCGTTTGCATTATGACTTAAACCTCCCTGGCGGCGCTTACTTAATTGGTATTATCAGTCTGTTTTTCTTTTTTGCTTTAGTGTCAGGCGTGTTCATTCACGCTAAAAAGTTATTCAAACACTTTTTCTTATATCGCAACGATAAAAACCGCCGCGACCAGTTACTGGATCTACACAATGTGGTTGGCGTGATGACGCTGCCGTTTACCTTAATGTATGCCATCAGTGGCTTGGTGTTTAATTTGGCGATTGTCTACCAAATTGCTTTTGTGGTGTTTATCTATCAAGGCGATCAAGACACATTATTTAAAGATGCGGGATTCACCTTGTTTGATGAACCTAGGATTGAGCAAAGTATCGATATGACGAGGGCTTATGAGATCATTGAGCAAACTAGGCAGCGTCCAGACTTCTATCTGAGGAACGTCATCTTTTATAATTACGGAGATGAGTCGGCGATTATTCAGTTACGCGGTAATGACTTAGCCCACTTTTCGCAAAAAGATGAGTTTTTCTATCGCGTTAAAACGGGTGAATTGCTGAATAAAACCGACATTGAAAATTACAACGTCTTCCGTAAAGGTAGAGAGATTATTGCGACCTTACATTTTGGCGACTTTGCGGGTGTCGATGTGCGTGTTGTGTACTTTATTCTCTCCATTGCCATTTGTGCCATGATCGTTGTCGGCAACATGTTGTGGCTTGATAAACGCACATTGCAGCAAAACGTGTCGCAACGGACGATAAGTCTGGTTCGAGGGTTAACTTTGGGGGGCTGTGGCGGTTTAATCGTTGCAACAACCGTGGCTTTCTTTGTTGAGCGTGTGCTGCCCGCAGGTATGCAAGCGCGAGCAGATTACTTAATTGCCAGCTTTATCCTCACTTTAGTGATGGCAATAGTGTTGAGTTATAGCATTAGCAATAAACGACGCTACTTAACTCAAATGATAATGCTGAGCTGCTTAGTGTTAACCGCAACAATAGCGGCGGATTGGTACTTGTTTGCCAGTGAAATCATCCAGCTTACTCGGCAAGGGTTTTATGGCATTGTTGGCGTTGAAATAGCTATGCTGTTAATGATCATAAGTGGGCTATACATAGTGCGAAAGCTCAGTCAGTCGCCATCGCAGCAAGCACTTAGCTTGCAGCCGGTTAGTTAACACAAGTTATTAGTAAACATAAAAAAATGCAGCTTAGGGCTGCATTTTTTTATCAAGTGCGGTGTTTAGGCTAATTTAAACAGTACATACGAGGCTAGTTTGTTGTTAATGCACGGGTTTTAAAGTGACTAAAATTATTTTATTTTGTGGTTATTTTTTTATATTCCAATTTCAAATTATGGTGTAAATTAGCTTAACCATATCTAGTACAACTTGTATTGATAGATAGATGCCATTGTTGGTTTGTTCATAACCTGAACTAAACCTGTTGTGTTATTTATTTTGAATACTCTACACCTCCCCAAGCCAGCACTAGGCCCAAGATCTTTAGAGCATTCCGTTTGATAAAGAGATCCCATTGAATATTTTATTTTTGATGTACCCGTGGTCGAGTATTAAACCTGAAACCGATACCACACTGAGGTTGATCCATGAGTGTGTGTTAAGGGGACATACCGTTGCTATAGCAACCACTAGCAATTTGACTATGCGCGACTCAGAAGCCAGTGCATTTTGCCAAGTGTTTAATAAAGAGCAGCAGACGCCAAATAACATCGTGTCTTTTTATAAAAAAGCTGAGTTTAAGAAGCTGCAGCTGCCTTTAGCAGGTTTTGATAGCATTTTTATGCGTGCGAGCCCGCCGTTAGACCCGATTGCACTAAACTTTTTAGATTCTGTACGTGATGAAGTGTTCATCATGAACGATATTGATGGCTTACGTATCGCCAACAACAAGCTTTATACGGCGTCGTTTGACGATCCAGCAAATACTTTTATTCCAGTAACTCATGTGTCTAAAACACCTGAGTATCTAGAAAAAGTGCTGCGTGAATCAAAAACAGACAAGATGATTATGAAGCCGCTTGATGGTTTTGGTGGTCAAGGGGTTATCTTGGTTGAGAAAGCGGCGCAAAAGAGTTTTCACTCTTTACTACAGTTTTATATCAACAGTGGCAAAGGCGAAAACTACGTTATTTTACAAGAATATGTTGAAGGCGCTGATGAAGGCGATGTGCGTATTCTTATGTTAAATGGTGAGCCAATTGGTGCCATGAAGCGCGTACCTGCAGACGGTGAAGTGCGTTCCAATATTCATGCTGGTGGCAGTGTGGTTAAGCATGTATTAACCAAGCAAGAAAAAGCACTGTGTAAGCACATTGGTCCTAAGCTAGTGCGTGATGGGTTATTTTTTGTCGGTATTGATGTGATCAACGGTAAGTTGATTGAGGTTAACGTGCAAAGTCCCGGGGGTATTATGCGAATTAATAAATTAAATAACGTAAAGCTACAACGTAAAGTTATCGATTTTATTGAAAGCGTAATCCAAGCCAAAGAAGCGTTAAGCACCAGAAAAACTGAATTTAGAAAGGCGATTGAAGATGCTCAAATTATCTGAAAAAGAATGTATAGCATTAATAAATAAAGGCGAGTGTTTTCACGCAGAAGTGGAAGCCGGGGCATTTACCGTAAAAATTGATGAGTACTCACCATTTGTGTGTACCGCTATCCACAACGGCCATCGTTTACGTGAAGATCTGCAAAACAACTGTCGCCTAACTGATGAAGAGCGTCGCTTTGCTGAGGCGCCGTTTACTGCCGATATGCTGTCATCATTTCCTATCGTACTGACAGGTAACGACTCTCGCTATGAATACGATTTGAATAGACCTAAATCTCATTCAACTCACTATAAAACAGCATGGAAAAAACCACTAACCGCTAAACAGCGTAACGAAAGTCATGCTAAACATGAGTCGTTCTACAATGTGTTAAGTGCGCTGGTGGCGCGTTTAGAAAAGCAGTTTAAAAACAGCATCGTATTTGATGTACATTCGTTTAACTATCAGCAAATTGAAGCCGACACACCAACCTTTAATATCGGTACCAGCCAGATTGATATTGAACGTTGGGGAACAGCTTGTCAGAACTTTGAAAAGCAGCTTAATAAAATTGAGCTACCAAACATTGCTGTGCGTGCTGCACGTGATGAAGTTTTTCAAGGCCGAGGTTACTTAATTGCCCATGTGAACGCCCATTTTGACCACACTTTAGTATTACCTCTTGAAGTGAAAAAGGTATTTATGGATGAAACCACGGGTGAGCTATATCCATTAGTATTAGAAGAACTTAAAGGCGGAGTTAAGCAAGCAATCTCTGAGACTGCAGCCTACTTTATGCGCCGTTTTGGTAAGCGCAAGTCAGTGCGTAATGTCGATCTATTGTCATCGACTTTACCGTCTGAGATTTTATCGCTAGATAAGAGTTTGTATAAGCTTGCCAGCAATGTTGCCACACTGAAGTATATTAACCCGGTTAATATCGCCAGTGAGCGTAAAAAGTTTTTAGCACGTAAAGGCGCGGTGGCGCCAGAGTTTAGCTACAAGCAGCTCAACATTAATCCATATCAATTCCGTGAACAGCTTTATAAGCTACCGGTATCGAATATTATGGATGCCGATATTCAGCAACTTTACCGCCATGTTATCGATAACTTAGCGACTAAAATTGACCTACTTTGTTCGATAGGCACAGATGAGTTTGTTTATAATTCATTGAAATATTACGGCCAGCCAGACAAAGAAGATATTGCAAACGCGGAATTTTTACTGCGTGCACCAGCCATTGAAGGCGATGATGAAGAGCCTATCTATGATGCAGCTTATGCGGTTAAGTCATTCCAAAAGTATGCCGATGACTGGGGTCTTAAGTGTAAAGTTGAAAAGTCATCGCGTATCGTGGCAAAGGCGATGGTCAATAGCGCCCGTGGTAGCTTGATGATCAACAAAGATGCCATGTTCACTAGCAAAGAGTTAGTGGCTTTTGCTTACCATGAGCTAGGCGTGCACATGTTGACAACCGTTAATGCCCGTAGCCAAAAGTTACGCGTAATGTCACTTGGTTTAGTGGGCAATACCCATACGCAAGAGGGCGTGGCGATTTACAGTGAATACTGCTCAGGCAACTTGACCCTAAACCGTTTGAAAATTCTAGCAATGCGAGTGATAGCGGTTAACTTAATGCTAGAGCAGCGCGACTTCTCGATGACATTTGAGACTTTAAAGCGTGAATATGGCCAAACGACAGAGCAAGCCTTTACCTTAACCACGCGTGTATATCGCGGCGGTGGTTTCACTAAAGACTTCCTGTATTTAAAAGGCTTTAGAGACATAGTTAACTTAAGTAAAACTACGCCTCTAGATAACTTATTGGCAGGTAAGGCAGGCATATTAGACATGCCAGTTGTCAGTGAAATGGTCGAGCGTAATATGTTAGAGCGTCCAGTACCGTTATTTGAGCTTAAACATAAATCAACACCTGAAACCGCGGTGATTGATTATCTGATTTCGGCGATTCGATAAGCCGCAATAAGCGAACAATAAACGCGCCTTATTCTTAACGGAATAAGGCGTTTTTTTATGTCGAATATTATTAGCTTATAGGATCGGGCATGGTATAAATAATGTTCACTTAAAGAGTCAACTAGGGAGAGAAGCTGATGATAATGACCAAGCGAATGAGCTTAATAGCATTAAGTATGTTGCTCGTTGGCAGCGCTAACGCATTTGAGGCAGAGAAAGTGGCATCGGAACTCAATATCCCTTGGGGGCTGGCCTATATTGATGACAATACCATGTTAGTCAGTGAAAGAGCTGGATTGCTCAAGCAAGTGAACCTTAAAACCGGTAGTCAGCAAGTGATTGCTAAACCCAACAATGTTTGGGCTCAAGGGCAAGGCGGTTTACTCGATATTGCAGTATCGCCGTTTGCAGCCAGCACACTTTACCTTACTTATAGCAAAGACATTGAAGGCGAGGGGGCAACGACGCTGGCTAAAGCCACCTATCAAAATGGCAAGCTAACTGATTGGCAAGATCTATTTGTTAGTACTTCTCGCTCTGACACAGGCCGTCACTTTGGTAGCCGAATCGCATTCGATGATAAGCATGTTTATTTTTCTATCGGCGACCGTGGTGTACGCGACAATGGTCAAGATACGCTTACCCATGCTGGTGCCATTTTACGCCTCAACCCTGACGGTAGCACTCCTTCTGACAACCCATTTGTTACAGATAAGGCGGTGCTAGATGAGATCTGGAGCTATGGTCACCGTAATCCTCAAGGTTTGGTTTACGACGCGCCAACACAAAAGCTATGGTCAATCGAACATGGGCCTCGCGGCGGCGATGAAATTAATCTAATTAAGCGTGGCGCCAATTATGGCTGGCCTATCACCTCGCACGGAAAAGAGTATTGGGGGCCGCTAAGTGTAGGCGAGGGTAAATTAAAAGAAGGCGTGGAGCCGCCGGTGAAAGTGTATGTGCCATCTATTGCTCCTGGCAGTTTAGTGCTGTATCGAGGTGATAAATTCCCTGAACTAAAAGGTAAGTTACTGGCTGGGGCATTAAAGCTGACCCACATCAATGTGGTTAGCCTATCTGATACCGATAAAGCCATTGGCGAGCAGCGCATAATGACTAAATTGGGTGAGCGCATTCGCGATATAGAGGTCACTCCAAAGGGGGATATCTATTTTAGTACCGACAGCGGTAATCTTTATCGGCTTAAACGGGAAAGATAGTTCCTAGGTTTAAGAGAAGGTCCTAGGTCCTAGGAAAAGAAGGTCCTAGGAAGAGCTAAGAAAGGTTCTAGGACCTAGGAAAAGCGAAGACGTTAAGAGCCGAACGGCCTGCGGCCTTACGAATGTGACTGCGTCACTCACGGAAAAGATGGGGAAAAGAAAGGTCCTAGGTTCTAGGAAAAGCAGGTCATAGGAAGAGCAAAGACGACTAAAGCCGAGACGGAAAGAACCAGTTAAAAGCAGGGAGAAGCGGTGATTGTTGTAGGTCGGGCTTTAGTCCGTCACGTTTTTGATTTTCCTAGCAGGACGCAGCCCGTTCTCGGAGCGCAGCGTCCTAGGATCTTGAGCCTTCTTTTAAAGCTAAGGCGGTAAGAGCCGAACGGCCTGCGGCCTTACGAACGTGACTGCGTCACTCACGGAACGCTGCGCTTACGGAAAAGATGGGGAAAAGAAAGGTCATAGGTTCTAGGAAAAACCGGGAAAACAGTGTTTGTTGTAGGTCGGGCTTTAGCCCGTCACGTTTTTGATTTTCCTAGCAGGGCGAAGCCCGCCCTCGAAGCGTAGTGTCCTAGGATCTCAAGCCTTCATTAAAGCGTAGCGTCCTAGGATCTAAGTTCGATACAGGACTTTTACCACATGCCAGCCGAACTTGGTTTTTACTAAATGCGGAGTGATTAACTCACCAGTAAAACAAACCTTATCAAACTGCGGTACCATTTGACCTTTTTTAAATTCACCTAAGCTGCCGCCTTTTTTACCCGAAGGGCAGGTTGAGTGTTTCTTGGCAAGTACGTCGAACTTGGCGCCTTTATTGAGCTGCTTGATGATATCTTCAGCTAGTGTTTGGTGCTTAACTAAAATGTGTAATGCTGCTGCGGTGCGCGCCATAATAAGGCCTAATCTGTTTGAAACTAATTGCTGCGATTATACCGTCTATTAGCAGTAATAGGCTAGGGTGTCTAAACCGCTAGCCTATTGATGGTTTTTTCTTTAATAGGCTAAAGTTTACTTAGCTTGCTTAGAGATATTAACCAAGTCTTGCATGTCAATATCCACAGTAAAGCTGCCGGGAACTTGGCGAGGCGGAAACTCCTTAAAGGTCGCTAACATTTGCTTGACCTTAATTTGCGCGGGGATCGCCACAAACGCTCGCTTGTACCACCAATCATCGTAGCTAAAACCTTGGTCACCTTTCTCATAAGGATCAATAGTTAAATCAAATAGCTTGGGTATCCTCAAGTTTTTTTGTGGTTGAGTCCATACTGCAATGCCTTGGCTTTCTTGGATTTTGAAATGAAATTTCCAGCGTCCATCGCGCATAGCGAGTAGTTCACCATCATCAGACCAATAGAAAAACTGTTGCCTTGGACTTGTGTCGGTTTTATGGCTCAAATAGTCCACCATATTATATCCGTCCAGATGATTACGGTATTGCTTGCCATTACTGGCTTTATAACCCGATAGCAATTGGCTTTTAATATCGTTATTGCCTGCAATACTCATTAATGTGGGAAACCAGTCTGCTGAAGAGACAATGCCATTAAACTTTGAGTTAGGCTTTATATGGTTGGGCCATTTGATAAATGCAGGAACTCTAAAACCACCCTCCCAACCAGTATTTTTCTCACCTCTAAAGGGACTAGTGGCAGCATCTGGCCATGTTGCGTTCATTGGGCCATTATCAGTGGTGTAAACCACAACGGTATTGTCTTCAATATCGAGTTGCTTGAGCTTTGCTAGTAATTTGCCGATATGGTTATCGTGTTCAATCATGCCATCGGCGTAATCTCCTAAACCGGTAACCCCTGAGTTTTTATCACTGACATGGGTATAGTTGTGCATACGAGTGGTGTTATACCATAAGAAAAAGGGCTTGTTTTTATCTACTTGCCTGCTCATAAAGTCGTTGGCTGCTGCTAAGGTTTCATCATCAACGGTTTCCATACGTTTACTGGTAAGTGGCCCGGTATCTTCTATTTTTCCATCGGCAAAAGAGCGAATGACACCTCGTGGTCCAAAACGCTGCTTAAATGCTGCAGCTTTTGGATAATCAGCATTTTCAGGTTCCTCTTCGGCATTAAGGTGGTAAAGATTACCCATAAATTCATCAAAGCCATGTTTAGTGGGGAGCATGTCATCGCGATCTCCTAGATGATTTTTACCAAATTGACCGGTTGCGTAACCGAGATCTTTTAGGGTTTGTGCCAATGTTATATCTTGTGGTTGTATGCCTTGGCTAGTTCCGGGTAATCCTACTTTGCTTAAGCCTGTGCGCACCGGCATTTGTCCGGTAATAAATACTGAGCGCCCAGCGGTACAGGATTGCTCTGCATAATAGGACGTCAGCATTGCTCCCTCATTAGCGATGCTGTCGATATTGGGTGTTTGGTAACCAAGCATGCCGTTGTTGTAAGCAGAGATATTACCGTAGCCAATATCATCACCAAATATCACGACAATATTAGGTTTATTGGTGGCATAACCACTTATTGAAACAAGGGCTAAACAGAGCCCTATCACGAAATTATTTATTTTTTTTATCATCTTAAATATCCCTATTATTAATAGATTTACTCATTTCTGGCTGCATTAATTTGTCTAAGAGTGGTCAAGTTAGTGCGCCGGAATATAAGTTCCGAAGTCCATGCTCCTTCCTAACTCTGGTGACACGTGATCATGTTCACAGGCGAGTTTACCGTTGATAAATACTTGCTCTATTAGCCCTGGGTTACGATTAACAAGGCGCTGCAAGCCAAAGTTTTCCATTTCAGCCCAGCAGACTTGTTCGAGGTTTTGATCAAATTTAGCAGGATTTAGCACCACGACATCGGCTCTGTCGCCAACACGAATTCGGCCAGCATCAATATTGAACCACTGCGCCTGATCGCCAGTCATGCGAAACACAGCCTGTTCCATTGTCATGATTGCCTGGCTATTTTTAGCTTGCTGACTTTGGCTTTCATTAATGCTTTCATTGACCAGTTTTAGCATGCGCAGCGGCAAGTTATAAAAAGCCATATTGCGTATATGCGCACCGGCATCGCTGAAGGTGATTAAAGACTTTTTATCTTTAACCATGTTCTTTAGAACGTGCTTGCGGTGGTTAGCTACCGTGGTGTACCAGCGTAAATCAGTACCGTATTGCACGACTAAGTCGAGGAACAAGTCGACTACATGGATCTGCTTACTCTCGGCAACATCTGCGAAGTTCTTGCCGACGATAGATTGATCTGGGCATTCAAGGATAATGGCATCACCAAAGTCGCGCTGCCATACGCGAGGACTGAGCTTTTCGCCGTAAAACTTCCTAAAGTCACGGCGGTAGGCTTCATCTTTTAAAAGTTCATTACGAGCAATTTTATCTTTTAAGTCTAGCGCCAGTTCACCAGCACCAAACTCTTCAAAAAACACCACATCAATACCATCGGCATACACGGTAAAAGGAGTTGGTAGTACTTGCCAGCGAAAGTCGCCATTAAAGAAGTTGGTCACTCTAGCGGCAAGATTGGTGATTTTGCTCAAGTAGACACTGCCTTTTAAATCCATACGGCTAATCAAAGTGGTTTTTAGGCGCTTTTTAAAAATGCCCATACATTCGCGCATATATTGGTTTATTTGTAGTATTGCCGCCGCATTCGGTGCACCTTGATGCACGCGGTCGTACTCGCGAACTAAGTTGTTTAGGCGTGATACTTCTTTCCATTTAGCGTAGGTACTCGGTAAGCTTTTTGACCACTCGCGGTCGCCATCAATTTTGTCCCACTTTAGGCACATGGTTGATAAGCCCAAAAAGCCGACATCGAGAGACTCTTTAAGCAAGCTTTCCATCTTACGCATTTCCATTTCGGTGGGAGTGACATTTAGATCCGTTGCGCGGCTTAACCCCATTACACCAACACGTAAATCACTGTGACCAAGCATGCTGACAACGTTAGGCCCTAGAGGATGTTGCTGCGCAAACTCGACCCACTGCTTAGGCGTACTCCATGTTTTATGTTGCTTTAAAATGGGCAGGACTTTTTCTCGAGGCACTGTTTCTACTCGGGTAAAAATATCAGAGGCATCTTCATATTCACTGCAGATCATGCTTAATGAGCAGCTGCCAACAAGTACCGTTGTTACGCCATGACGTACAGATTCCGACAGGCTAGGGCTAACAATGAGTTCGGCATCATAATGAGTATGAGTGTCAATGAATCCGGGCATTACCCATTTCTGTTGAGCATCAATAATGTGATTACAGCCAGTTTCGTCTAAAGCTTGGCTTGAGACTTTTACTATTTTGCCATTTTTGATAGCGACATTTTGAATCGACGATGCCGCGCCCGTGCCGTCAAAGTATCGGCCTCCTTTAATAATGGTATCGTATGCAGACATAGAATCTCCCTCCATGTTGTTAATCGTTTTTATTATGTTTATCGATTCGATATTTTTAGATTAAGGCTTGTCTAATTTTCATTCTTGTTATTTGGTGACAAGTTGATGATTATTTAAACATTGCTAACGTTGATGGTGGTTAAGGTGTTGTTGGCTAGGCGAGAGGGCATAGATGAAACAAGATTACTTAATTCGTAGTGCATCACTATCGGGATTTAGCTCGTTAGTTACCGAACTTGGTGGCGACACTCATAACTTGTTATTGCAGTGTGAGTTGCGACCACGGGATCTTAGTAACCCGGACAATATGATCGCTTTTGCCAGCATGATTAATTTATTGGAGTTGGCATCTAACGAGCTTAATTGCCAAGACTTTGGCCTGCGTTTGGCTGCAAAACAGGGTCTTGAAATGTTGGGCTCGGTAGGCTTAATTATTCAGGCAAGCCATACTGTGCGTGAGGCGTTGGTTAATGCTCAGCGTTATATGATGTTGCATAGTTATGGTGAATATTGGATGTTGCGAGAATTTGAACAGTCAATATTTATTGAGCGCTATCAGATTTATCAAGATATTAGTTATGCGAAGCAGTATAAAGAGCTATCTTTTGGAGTGTGTGCAGGTCTAGTTAAAACCTTGATAGGTCAGCCTCTGCAGTTGGAGAGACTAGAGTTTGCCCACGTCCAGATTTCCGATAGCAGCGTTTATCGTAAATATTTTGAATGCCCAGTGGTATTTAATCAGGAAAACGATCGGCTAATTTTAGATTCTAGTTATCTTGAACAGCCATTGTTGCCTAACTCTTATCAAGACAAGCAACAGGTTAAATTCTATTTAGATCAGTTAATCAGCCAATTTGGTGGCGATATCGAACGTAAGGTTAAGACTTTAATATTACAAACCATGGGGTTACACGATGCTAATATTGATCAAGTCGCGACTATGCTCAATATGAATCGTCGAACCTTGCAGCGGCGGTTAGCAAGCGAAGGTTTAACCTTTAAACAATTATTAACTGATGTAAGGATGAGTACGGCTTGTTGGTATTTGCAATCAAGTCAGCTCGATATCACCTTATTGTCAGAAGTGTTAGGCTACAGCGATGTAAGCGCTTTTAGTAAAGCCTTTAAGCAAGTCGTAGGTGTTTCGCCGTTAAAGTGGCGCAAATCAGCGCAAGAACCGTAAGAATTACTAATCTAATCAACCTCAAAGTTTGTAGGAAGGATCAGTGTTAAAATCTACATCCTATCGCCGCATCGGCCCTGATTACCGTTTTGATGAGCAAGTGAGTTTTGTTGATATCAAGCAAGTATTTGGTCTTGGGCATATTCGTTTGGGTAAATGGGTTGAAAACGAAGAGCGCGATAAAGCTGCTAACCTGATCTTTGACTCGTTAGCCGACTTAGCCTTTATTTTAAAATTGCCACCTAAAGCGCTGGGGTTGCGTGAAACCTTAAACTTAGCTTTTGGTAGTGGCGGTCAAAAAGGTGTGCAAGCTCATTATGCGCCACATAAACGTGAATTAGCCTTAGCTAAAAATGCGGGTGCAGGCGCATTGGCACATGAGTTTTGGCACGCATTTGATCACTATATTGCCCCTAAATCTTTTCATACTTCGCCTAACGGGATCTCGTTTGCCAGCCACAGTTGGCTTGCTGATGTGAAGCCAATTAAGCATCCTCTGAATCAGCGCTTAGAGCGAGTTTTTGAAGTAGCATTGCTCAATGAAAACGGTGAAGATGGTCATGATTATGTCAACCGCGCAATCGCCTTGGATAAACAACATAACAGCCAGTACTTTTCTCGGCCAACTGAGTTAATGGCGCGGGCGTTTGAGTCGTGTATCGAGTCGTATGCCGACATCACTAATCCCTATTTGGTTGATGAAACCTTAAAGTCACCACTATTTGATGCTGGTGGTTACCCAACACTAGAGCATAGAGCGCAGATCTTCGATGCGTTGATTAACTATTTTGAGCCGTTAGGTGAGGCGCTAGGGCGTGAATAGCTTTGCTATTTCCCATAAAAGAAGCCCGCATTAGCGGGCTTGTTAAACTATTTTAGCTTAAGGCTTAAGCTGTTTTGACTTTCCAGTTCACTTCTTCACCGGCAAAGAAAGGCACAATAGGGTTACCGTTTGGCAAGATGATCTCGCTCGGCACTGTCCACTTTTCTTTCACTAGGGTCACGGTGCTGGTGTTGCGCGGTAGGCCATAAAAATCTGGACCATGCTTACTAGCAAAACCTTCAAGCTTATCTAATGCGCCTAAGTCATCAAATACTTGTGCGTAAAGCTCTAATGCACTCCATGCACTGTAACAGCCTGCGCAGCCACAAGCAGACTCTTTACGGTGTTTTTCGTGCGGCGCAGAATCAGTCCCTAAGAAGAACTTACTTGAACCTGTAGCAACGACTGCGCGCAGTGCTTCTTGATGGGTACTGCGCTTAAGCACTGGCAAGCAGAAGTTATGTGGGCGAACGCCGCCAACCAATAGGTCATTACGGTTAAGCAGTAAATGCTGTGGAGTGATAGTCGCTGCAACTGTGTCTGGTGCATCCATGACAAAGTCTGCGGCATCTTTAGTGGTGATGTGTTCAAACACCACTTTTAAGGTAGGGAAAGAAGCGACAATGCGCGCAAGGTAGCGCTCGATAAACATGGCTTCACGGTCGAAAATATCGATGTGTGACTCAGTCACTTCACCATGCACCAATAACAACATACCGTGCTTAGCCATGGCTTCAAAGACAGGGAAAAGTGCATCTAGCGCTTTTACTGCAGCGTCAGAGTTTGTAGTTGCACCGGCAGGGTAAAGTTTAGCAGCAACAACACCGGCAGCTTTAGCATCAATGATGTCTTGCTCTGTGGTGTTATTAGTTAAGAAGATTGTCATTAGCGGTTCAAAAGTAGAGCCTGTTGGACGCGCCGCTAGAATACGCTCACGATACTCAGTTACCATTTGGGCATTAGTTACAGGTGGTAGCAGGTTCGGCATTACGATTGCGCGTTGAAACAAGCGCGCCGTTGCTGGAACGGTTTCTTGTAGCATATCGCCATCGCGAAAATGAAGGTGCCAATCGTCAGGAGTTAGTAGGGTGATTTGCGTCATTGTAGGTTCCTAAGCGTTTACGACAAAATACGTCAGCTTTTTATAAGCTTTTACTTAGGTCGCTATTGTGCCTGAAATCGCTGCCGCTTAATAGCTGAACCTTGAATAATAAACAGATTGTATTGCTTAAACTGGGCTATCAACTCATAGGACATGTTATTTTGTTCTGTTGCTTGGCTTTGACTCACGTTATGATCAATTTTTAGTTAAGTTTAAAGCTAGGTTTTGTGGGCTGACGATAGTAAGTATGCACAGAATTTAAGGACAATTGGATGAAAAAACAATATGGATTCACCCTTATAGAGTTGGTGGTGGTGATTATTATTCTAGGTATATTGGCGGTTACCGCAGCGCCTAAGTTTATCAATTTGTCTCGCGACAGTAAGATCAGTGCGTTACAAGGCATTGGCGCAGCAATGACTTTTGCAGCTGATGAAACTTACATGAAAGCGCAAATTGAAGGTGCAGCTGAGCAAGCACGCAGCTCAGATTCAAACCCACCTTATGTTGAAATCCCAGCCGGTATTTTTGAGCTAAAATATGGCTACCCTGAAGCTTGGCCTGAAAGTGGTTTAGGCATTTTAGACATGGTTGACCTTGATGATGCTATCGATGTTTGTTTTGGTAGTAGCTGTAATAACTCAAGCAACTCTAGCCGAGTGCAAATTGGTTATAACCTTGAGGCGGGGCAATCGCTCCCAGCAGACGCAGAAGCTTGTTATTTGCGATATAGCGAGCCAGGTGGAACAGGTGGAACATCTGCAACCCGTTACACAGTGACTTATTTTACTGACGGTTGTTAATTAGTGCTGATAACTGCAGCTGTTAATAACAGCTGCTAGCCAGTTTACGGTTTTGCCTAGTTAGTTACATTAGTTAGTTGAAAAATGCGTTTAGACAAATTTATCTGTAAAAGCACAGCGCTTAATCGTGCTGAGGCGAGGGAGTGCATTAACGCTGGTAAGATCTGCGTTAATGACGCACTGGTAACTGATATCAGCTTTCAAGTTCATGAAAGCAATCACATAACTTTAGACGGACAAAAGCTGATTGCGCGGCCGTCACGTTACATTATGCTGTATAAACCCATGCATACCTTAAGCTCTAACGTGGATGGCGATTACCCCAGCTTATTTAATTGCATTGAACTAGAGCGGGTCGAAGACTTGCATATCGTCGGCAGGCTCGATGCCGATACCACAGGTTTAGTGTTATTAACTGATGATGGTCGCTGGTCGTTTGATATTATTCGCCCTGATAAACTGTGTGAAAAAACCTACCGAGTAACGCTACGTGATCCTATCACGCCTGATAATGCCGCTGATGTAATTGCAAGCTTTGCCAGTGGTTTACAACTACAAAATGAAAAGGCATTAACTCAGCCGGCTAAGCTTGAGTTGGTAACGTCAACGGAGGTGTTGTTAACCATTACGGAGGGGAAATACCATCAAGTAAAGCGTATGTTCGCTGCGATTGGTAACCGAGTTAATGGATTGCACCGTGAGCAAATAGGCGGGTTAAAGCTAGATGTTGAAGTGGGGCTGTGGCGCCACTTAACAGCCGATGAGGTTTCCTTGTTAGCCACCCCAACGCCAGCAATAAACAACGCCCGCTAACATAGCGGGCGTGTTGCTCGTAGAGTAATCGATGAGTATCTAGGCTTAATCAACCCAGTGCAGTACATCGCGAATAATAGACCAACGTGGCTCAACTTTTTCTGCGCCTTTACCTAACATCCAATAGTCGTAAATTTGCTCTTGAGTGCCATCGACCCTACGCAAGCGTTGCCAGTTATTGATGTAGTTCAATAGTGATTGGTTACTTTGTGCTACAGCATAGGCAACTGGGTAATGGGATTTATTTTCTAATAGCGCAATACCATAGCCCGGGAAGAACAAGGTCCAAGCTGATCCAGCTTGAGCGCTAATCACAACTGCATCGTACTTATTTTGTTTCTGCCTGAAAAAGTCTTTATAGCCCTCGATTTTGACGAACTTAATATTTGGTGCCATCTTTTTCGCATCTTCAATAGCATCACTGTGCTCAACATACGCTACGGTCATGTTGTGCATCTGTTTGATCTTATCGTTACTCTTAAAGTCGTTAACCAAGTGGTCGCGGGTCGCAATAGCGATGTTCAGTTCAAGCACCGGATTGGCATAGCTAAGCGCATCCATTTGCTCTATGTCCATCGCCAATCCTGACATTGCAATATCAAAGAATCCGGCTTTAAGCGATGCCGCCAGCTGGTCTTTTTTAAACGGAATAAACTCAATCTTAACTTTTAAATCTTCTGCCAATTTATTAGCCATTGCGGTATCAAACCCCACTAGCTGGCCGGCATTATTGTAGTAACTAAATGGTACGTTACTCGGAATGTATCCCACTCTTAGGGTTCCGGCGTCGCGAATGGACTGCACACTGCGTATTGGGGTACTTGGGGTTTTCCCAAGTACAGGGAACTGCCTTTTCACTTTTGTCGGCACTTTATCTGCCACTTGCATATTGGCGATCACGCCACTGGTGATCTCAGGGCTATGGATAAACATACCCATACCAATGCGACAAACCAAGATAGTGGCCACCACGCTAGCACCAATACCAATACTCATCTTTAGCAGTTGCGGTGGACGCATTTTTAGCGATTTTTGAAATAAAGAGGCAGTAAGTAAAGTGAGTACAAATAAGTTCATTACTGCGGCAATAGAGGTAAATTTACCGGTAATAAAGCCCGACATAACAAATAGCTGGAATAGGTCGGCAGGCAGTTTTACCAGATCTAACATAAATGGAATTGCGACATATACGCTGCCAAATAAAGCTAGCAAGCCACTAATAGAAAGGGACGGAATATTGCTGATATCCACCGGCGTGCCATTAAACCAGCCGGCAAAATACACAAATAAAATGACCGTGAGTTTGCCAATATTGGGGAAGGTAAAGGCGATTGGCACTAAAATTTCAATTAAGGTGGCGCCATCTTCACATAGGTCATTATGCTCGCGCATCACCTGCTTACACTCTTCTACAATTACCGGAATGACAATAAAAATATTACCCGTGGCAAAGGCGGTCACTAAGCTAGACTTTGAAATGCGCAGTGCCTGCGCAAATGTCACTGGCGTGAGTGATGCCACAATCCAAGGTAATACCCAAAAAGTCAGTAGTAAGCACAATACAAAGTAGCTAATGAGATACACCTGCATGCTGGCAAACTCATCAACCCCCATGGTGCCAGCGGCAGAAGCTGACATAGCAAAAATACCAATAGGTAGGATTTTGACTAAGCCTTGAGTAATACGCGAAAAAATCTCAGAGCTGGTATGCATAAAGGTGAGGATCTGCTGTTTATGCTCGCCTTGCATACCAATAAGCGCGAGTCCCATGGCAATACTAAATACCACCATAGCAGGCACATAACCGTCGGCCATTGACTCAAATGGATTGGAAGGAATATACAGCTTAAAGTAATCAATCGGAGTAACAGGCTCTATGCTACTGGTACTGAAGAACGAAGCAGATTCAACAATAGGAAATGACAACGGCATTAAAGCAACCAGCACCATCGCAAGTAGCCATAGCAGTAACATAATGAGACCTGCGCGGCTAAAAATCAGCTTAGCGGTGCTTTTTTCCAGTTTACCAATACCGCCAACAAGCGATACCACAATATAGGGCAGAACCGTCATCTGCATCAGTAAGATCACACTGGTGCCTATGGTACCCATCCAGCTTACAGATTCACCGAAGAACAGACCTACGCCAAAACCAACAAACATGGCGACGATCATTTGGGTTGAGCTGGTCATTGCGAGGACTTTTTTTAACACAGGTTCCATCCTAAATTATCGAGTGTGGTTAAGCGTTGCGATTAATCAATCGGAGTCAGCAAGAGTGTATAAATATTATAGGTTTGTTAAGTGTTAACTTTAAACTGATATCGTCAAAAATTCAGTATGTTATTTAATGGCTTTGCCGGATAAACGTTCAGCCGCCAAGTCAATAAAGGCCCTGACCTTAGGAGATAAGTGTTTGCGGCTTGGGTAAACCACGTACACGTCGATTTCATGACTCGGGCAGTTTTCAAATAACACAACTAAGCGATTATCTTGTATTGCTTGCTCCATATAAAAACCGGGCAAACGCGCAATACCATGGCCTGCTAGTACCATAGCTAATTGCATTTCGCCGTTATTGCACAGCACTTTTTGGCGTACATCGACAAAGAAAGGTTTACCGTGCTGATCGACATACTCCCAACGACTTGGTTGTTTTAAATTGGAATAACAGATGCCGCTATGGGTTGCTAATTCGCGGGGATGATGCGGCTTGCCATGGCGCGAGATATATTCTTCTGACGCGACAGTGTAAGCCTTGCTGGTGTAAATTTTACGGCAAATTAGGCTCGACTCTTCGAGATGGGCAGATGCACGAATGGCTAAGTCATAGCCATCGGCTATCACATCGGTACGTTTATCACTGAGTTCTAACTCTAAGCTTACATTTGGGTAGCGTTTTAGGTATTCATCAATAATTGGTTGTAGATGACTTTGGGCAAAACCAACAGGGCAACTGAGCTTTAATACCCCTTTAGGGCTGACATTGTCTTGGGTTATAAGGCCAACAGCCAGTTCAGCATCGCTAATAAGTTGCAAGCATTGTTGATAATAAGCCTCGCCCTCAGGGGTTAAGCCTATTGAGCGGGTAGTGCGGTTTAGTAGGCGCACGCCAAGCCTAGCCTCAAGTTTATTGATCTCTTTACTCACATATGAAGTCGAGTGTCCCAAGCTTTCAGCGGCCGCAGAGAAACCGCCGCTTTTCACCACTTGTGCAAAAATCACAATGCCATCAAATAGGGTATTCATTGTCAAAACCGTCTGCCATTAACAGTTATATGGAAATAGTTATTATCTATTTAGGTTATTAATCTTTATCCGTCATCAATATACACTGCTCTACATCGAGTTGTCGCTCAAAAGTTAATCTTTAACTTGAAGTTGAGTTTGGCAATAGCACCCAATAACAGTAAGAGAGACCATTATGAAACTATTAGCCTTTGCAGCCAGCAGCAGCTCAAAATCAATTAACCAGCAACTTGCCGCCTATGCCGCCTCACTTGTTGACGGCGCGGATGTTGAACTGCTCGATATTAACGATTACGAAATGCCGCTTTTTAGCCAAGACCGCGAAGAAGCGTTAGGCCAGCCTGAGCAAGCACAAAAGTTTTTTGCCAAATTAGGTGAAGCCGATGCCATTATTATCTCATTCGCAGAACATAATGGCTCATACACGGCGGCCTACAAGAACTTGTTTGACTGGACGTCGCGTATCGACATGAAAGTGTTCCAAAACAAGCCAATGGTATTGCTAGCAACCTCACCAGGCCCAGGCGGTGCGGCAACAGTATTGGCCGCAGCATCAGGTTCAGCGCCTTATTTTGCTGCAGATGTTAAAGCAACCCTGTCTATTCCGAGCTTTTTCGATAACTTCGATATGGAAGCACAAGCGCTACGTAACCCAGAGTTAAAAGCTGCGTTAGTTGAAGCACTAAGTAAGTTGAAATAGCGCTAAAGCGTTGAGCAAAAATAAGCCTGACATCATGTCAGGCTTATTGTTTTATCAACCGTTTCCGTCTTAGGATAAGCGTTATACTCTTACCTCAGTGGCTTGGTTGCTTATGGCACTGTTAGCCTGCTTATTGCGTTTAAACTCGGCAATACCATCTGAGAATATGGTCACTCGATTGCGACCAGTCTTTTTCGAGACATACATAGCGTGGTCACTGTCGGCCACCATTTTATCTAGGTTAGTCCCCGATAAGCTAAAGTCTGTTACTCCAAAGCTTGCGCTAATCGCAAACTCAAAGCCTGAGTCTTTGCTGTCAATAGTTGCTATCAGCTTACGGTATTCCTCTGCCAATTGTGCAGCGGTGCCCACATCGCAGCTAGGCAAGAAAATACAAAACTCTTCACCGCCTAGGCGGGCAAACAGGTCGTTCTTGCGGCATTGCGACCGGCACACATTGGCGACTTGTTTTAACACCCAATCACCCGTTGCATGGCCGTAGGTGTCGTTAATGCTTTTAAACTTATCTAAATCAAACAAGATACAGCTGGCCACTTGCTTGTTCTTGCTGCAGTAGTCAATGGCGCTTAGCGCTAATTGGGTAAAGTGGCCACGGTTATGCACACCTGTAAGAGCGTCATATTCAGCTAATAGTTTTAAGCGTTTTTGAGTGGTACGTGACTTATACACCATGCCAACCAATAACATTAACGACACCACTAACAGTGAAATGAACAAGCGGTTATTTTCAGTTTCACTACGGCTGAGTTTTTGCTCCAAGCGCAGTAAACGGTTTTGGTCATCCAACAATTTAATCTGGTTTTTTTGCTCAGTGGCCTGATGCTGCGCTAGCTGAAATGCGAGATGCTTGGTTTTAACTTCATCTAAATAAGCTTTGTCGGCAGCGGCATACTCTTGATGATATGCCAAAGCTTGTTGGTGCTCACCACGAGATTCAGCGATTTGAAACAGGATGTTATAAGCGGTGACAGACGGTCGATTAGAGCCAATTCCCTTAGACTGTTCGAGTGTTTTTAACGCATAGCTTTCTGATTCAGGCTGGTTACTATTCTTATGGTGAGCATGCGCTAATAATGAATAGTAACGAGCTAGAGCTGGCGCATATTTTGTCTGCTCAATTGCAACTAGCTGCTTTTCTAGCGTGGCGATTGCTTGCAGTGGTTGGTTATTATCTAAATGCAGTTCAGCTAAATAGCTGTAAATAGCGCTTTCCATCACCACTTCGTTGCTCTGCTGGCAAGCTTGTAAGCCTTGAACTATTTGTGGTGAGTCTTCACTGAGCTGCCCCAGTTTGAATTGGGATTCTAATTTTAAGTTGTGAGCGATGCAGAGGTTGCGGCCATTTAAGGGCCTATCCAATAGTCTATTGGAATAATTAAGCCCGACTTTATACTCAGCTAGTTGATTATAGAACATAGCAGATACTAATAATCCTTGGTCTATAAGTTGAGGTGAGGATATTTTTGGTGTGAGGCTTAACGTTTGCTGAAGAACATCTAAACCTTCAGACCAGTTTTTTGATATTGCATACGTATTTACTATTAATAAACCAGATTTGTATCTAATTTCATTATCAATTTCAGCGGAAAGTAATCTTTTTGAAATAGTTAATGCGCTTTTAAAGTTTCCCTTAAACGTGAGGTTATAGGAGATTAGGTAATCTAAATAATCTTTTGGGTAACCGCTTAGCGAGGCTCTCTTTAAAGAGAGAGCCTCAATCATGGCGGTAAATTTTGCTCTATCACTACTTTTTATTTTTTCGGCAGCTATCAGCTTAGGAATGAAACTGTCAGCTTCTTTAGCTGAAGTAATGTTTATTATCCCAAACAAGATAATAAATAGGCAAATAAATTTAACTGCACTCATTTAATGCTAGGCTATTTTATTGTTGTGGATTCGTTATTTTCGTCTTTTTCTTTTTTATCATCAGTTTCTTCATCTTCATCTTCAGCAGGAATTAAAATACAAACAACATCTGGGCAGACATCTAGCTCGCGCTTAAGGCTAATATCATCTTTGTTGATTAGCGCTTGTTTTAATGATTCAGTTAGTGCTGATTCGGCTATCGCTTGCTCAAAGTTAGTTTCTGTTTGCAGACTTGCATCTTGGCCCATACGTTCCAGCAGTTGAATGATGTTTGACATACTATTTCCTTGTTGATTGTCGTTTATGGTTTTCTATTTTCTCTTTCTTAGGAAGGACTTGCCTGCTTACGGAGACCGACCTTTTAGCTTTTGTTTATCCGTTTCTTTATCTACTTGTTTATCAACTTGTTGATTTAATTCATTCACTATTTGCTTAAGCAAGCACATCATTTTGCTCTGCTAGCAGCTGAGCTTCTACTTGCGCTAGGCGGTCTAATACCGCTTGATTAGGTTGCATCTTTTGGCTTGGCGGAATAACCAGTGTGGTGTGCATGTAAATATCGGCATCGGCCAGTTCTGCTAGGGGGAGGGTTTGCTTACGCACTGTGTCTATTGGCAGTACGGCGGCTTCATATAAAATCACTTGATGCTCAAGTGGGTAGTCTTTACTCAGCAGTTCAATCAGTACTTGGCGGTGTGCAGCCCCCGTAGCAAACTTGGTCAGGCTCTTATCACCAGCTAGGCCGATTTGCCACAGCACTAGGTAACATGAGGGGTCAAAGCGGCGCTGGTAAAACATAAACTGACTGGCTTCAAACTGCTGGCAACCATATTGGCCGGGGTCGATGCCTAAATCGGCAATCAGGCAGTCTTCTGCCGATATACCCGGTACCATGACAGCCTGAAAACCCTCAGCCTTGGCTACTTCGATTGATTTATGTGGTGCGTGGGCGAATACCCCAGGGTGACCATAAAATGCACCGACGACTTTTTTGCCAGCGCGCACTTCGGTCATAATTGAATCGACCATTTCGCGGTAGGTAATATGGCGAGATTTTCCGGGATGATAAAAGCCTTGTAGCGAGCGTACATCGGGGTGCATCTCTTGCAGCCAGAGTTCAACGATGCCGTTAGACATTCCAGAAAATACCACATCAGCCTGTTCAATATAGCTTTTTGCTAACGGGCAAATATGTGCGCCTAAAGTCATTCCTATTCCAACACAAGCTAAACTACCTGACATGGTTACCCTTTATTATTTATATATTCAACTGGCGCTCTAAAGCTCAAGGCTATGTATGTGTAGTGGCCTTTCAGAAAGAGAAGATAACAGCTTGTTGCGGTATTTTAAATATTATGTTTCTGGTCTGGTGGCTATTCTATGAGTTTATGAATGTTGCAATGGCATGGTCACTTTGTTTATAGCAACTAGCTTGGCCTGTAGCTGGATCTAAGTTATTTATATCTATGCAGTAATTGAGTTTCTGGGCAATTCTTAAAATTGCTTTGTTCTCTGGTAGAAACATTGAATACATTTTATTGAGTTTTAGGTGTCGTAAGCCGTATTCAGTAAGCGCACCAATTGACTCAAATGCAATGTGCTTTCTATAAGCCTTAGGGCTAAGCATTATTCCAAACTCTGCTTGTTGAGTGTTTTGTTTATCTTTGCTGATGTTTTGTATGCCTAATAGCTCACCTGTGTCCAGTTCTGAAATTACCCAAACAAATAGCAATGGTATGGGCTTTTGAGTGAGTTTTAGTGTTGTGTGAAAGCATTTTTCTGCCTTTGCTGGGCTCAATGGCTGACTGATGTTTTTCATTACAACCGGATCGGTATACAAGGAGCAATACAAGTCTTTATCTCGCTCATCGAGTAAGCGCATGGATAGTCGTTCGGTTTCAAATTGGTGTGCTGAGCTAGCCATGGTGTCTCTCTAATTAACGTTGTTTAGCGAAGTGGATCACGCCGGTTTGATGGGCGGAGCGGTCGAAAATCACGTAGTGTTCATTCAGTAGCGGTAAACCAAGTAGCGACTGATTAGGCCACCCTGCAAGCTGTGACAATATCTTAAAACAGGCCTTGCCCTTGGCTGGGGTGTTGGTTTGCCAGTAGTGCTCGGGCTTTATGTGAAGGCTGACTTTTTCTGGGCTGTTTTGCTTGTTGTCACTGCTATGATCACCGCTGCTATGAGTGTGTTGGCTATGGTGATTACGCTCGCCGACAAAATGCAGGGTGAGCGTGGGCCATTCATCAAGGTTTAACTGGCTCATGTCTATACCTTGGTACTGCATGGCGATATCGCTAAAAGGCTTGAGTAGTGCTGCAAATTTGGGGTTTAGCGCGCTGAAGTGTTCCACCATGGCGTTGTATAAATGTTTGGTAAACACTATGCCTGACACACCTGTGTCGATAATGGCGTTACTGCGGCCACGTAGTTGTTTGTTCATGCCTATGGCTGAGAGCAGGGCTTGGTCGTGGCTTGCTAGATGCTCAGTACTTTCTATTGGCTCAGGGCTGTTATCTGGCTCAGGGCTTTCTGCACGCTCAAGGCTGTTATCTGGCTCAATACTTTCGTCTGGCTCAAGGCTTTCTGCAGGCTCAAGGCTGTTCTCTATTTCCTCGGTGAGTAGGCTGTCGATTTCGGTTTGGTCGCCGACTTGGATAGAGATGAGGTTTACGTTGTAATACTTGTCTTCTACCACAGAGATTGTGGTGAACTCGCCTTGATAAAGCTCGGTATGTTCTTCTCCGCCACCAATAATTAACCAACCCTGATTGAGCGGGTCTTGGTTTAATTGTGCGAAGTGTGCTTGTTGTGCAGCTTTTTCAGCTTTATCAGCGCTCTTTTTTGCACTAAAGCTGGCAGCGTTACTATCTGCAGTAAAGTGAACACTTGAGCGGCGACTGTAAAACGCAAACTTATTGGCGGTTAAGCCATGCTGAGTGAGCTCAGTAAAGTAGGGAATAATATCTTGAGTGGGCTGCTGTTTTAAAAAGGCTTTAAACTGACGTAAATCGTGGCTAGTAAAGCGATTATCACAACTTTGCTCAGAGTGAGCCGCCTTGTTTTCGACTTGGTTTTCTACTTGGTTTGCATTTAAGTGGGCATAATAGCCGTTACTGCAAATACTAATTTGGGTATCAAATGGCCAAGGGTAAGTGAGCGCTGGACTGATTTGATATTTATCGAAATAGCCCTTGAGGTTATAGCTTTTATTTAATTGATGATAAGCAAGTCCAAGAATGCCATCGGCGTGTAAAAATGTGCCCTCTTGCTTAATCGACGACACAATGGCAACCGGACATTGATTTAGTACTATGGGGGCATGGGAGTCAGGGTTTGGCTCTAATTGATAACCGTCAGCGAGGTTGAAATCGATATCTTCTTCTCTGAGTCCGACTCGGGTATACACTACTGGACCGTCCCAACCTCCCACACCGTATAACACTTCTTGAGCAAAGCTGGTGGGCACTAAACAGCTGTCTTGCTCGTCATCATAATCACTGTCACTCACTACTAAGGTACTGCTGCCAGTATCAATAATCAGATTTGCAGGGGTTTTATTAGCGCCAAATCTTAATTGTGCACAGTAGCCGCCCATGGCATATACGTTGGTTATTGGCACTTTTAAGGTGCGTGGCGTAACTGCTGTAGGTGTTTTAGCTGACATTGATAGCGCCTTTATTTATTGTTTTAAAACTCGCGATCTAACGAGATAAAGCTGCTTTTGATAGCGAAAACGACAATAGCAGAAATTGTCTTGCAGGTTAATTAATTGTTAATTTGCGTGTGGTTTTACTAAGGCGTGCTGCTTAGGTTGAGGTAGGTTTTGCCGTTAAATGCTTGAGCGAGGTGCAAATCAAGTTGGGGGAGTATATTTGCACCTCGTTGGTTAACTATGAGGCAATGACAAACTGGCCTTGCATAATAGCCCAGTGACCAGGGAATGAGCAGAAGAAGCTGTACTGTTTTGCTGGATCGAGATCGGCTGTGCTAAAGGTAATGCTAGTGCTTTCGCCGCCGCCAATAATGTCGGTATGAGCCAGTACTCGTGGATCATCCGCTTTGACATAGCTGTTTGCTGCGCCAGCGGCCATGCCTTCGTTAGCAACGGCTGACATATTGGCGGTTTCGGTTAACACCCAGTTATGCCCCATAGCACTTTTTGGCAATGTGCCTGTGTGGTGTAAGTTTAAGGTTACTTCAGTGCAGCCCGCTGGCAATGTTAGTTCCTTTTTGTCGAACTGCATTGCATCGGTAGCATTAATATCGAGTTGGCATGTGTTAGCGCTAGCAAAACCTGAAATACTGAGCAGCAGAGCTGCTGCGACAAACTTGATTAGAGTATGCATTGTTAACTTCTCATATAGTAAAAGACGTTAGCATCCTAATTGAAAAATAAGTAAATGAGAATGATAATCAATTGTAAATTATTTTTAAAGATTATGATGTGCGAGTAGGTTGTGCGGAGATTAACTCTGGTACTGATTGCTATTAACAAAATCTACAGTGGACTTAGATTTCCTAAGCCCACTGTTTTCGAAACGAGTTAACCTTATTTCGATGTCACCTTAATCCGCTCTACATCTGTGCTAGGGGCTTCAATTTCAAAATCTAATTGTACCTTTGAACCCGTAACTCCCTTAGCTGAGCTTTGATACTGCCACTGCTTAAGTGCGCTAATCGCTGCTTGATCGAATAACCCCTTTGGCGATGACTTTATCACGCTGACATTGTTCACTGTGCCACTTGGGGTAATATCAAATTTGAGTTGCACAAAACCGTTTTGATTGGCTTCGATAGCTGCGGCTGGGTATTTAGGCTCAATTCGCATAGTTGGATAAACGGTTGCAGCTTTGTTAGCTGTTCCTGCTTGCACCTGTTGGTTAAGCAGTAAGCCAATCGTGCCTAATAACATTATTAAGCCAAATACTGCCAATCTGCTTAGCCCTTTTTGCTGTGTTTTCATTTGCATAATACGTTCCTTGAGTATGTTTTTGTTTCCATAGTGAGTGTGAAGCAAGCCGTGCTGGGCCTGCTGTGAGTAAGCCAACAGCACTTGGCTATAATTAATTTTTTGTTGTTGATTTAGTGACTGGGTAACAAAGGCATCGCAGGCTAGCTCTTGATCGTCTCGATAACGCTGATAAGCAAGCCAACTAATTGGATTAAACCAGAATAAGCTTAATACGCCATAAGCCAGCAGGTTGCATAACAGATCGCCACGGCTGTGGTGATATTGTTCATGATTGATAATGGCTTGCTGCTCCTGTGCATTAAGTTGGTTGAAGTTTACTGGCAAGATGATTTTTGGATTCACAATGCCTATAAGCATCGGTGATTGCACTTTGGGATGAGCGTAAGTCGCTAGGCGTGAAAATGGATTGCTTACTTTTGTCGCGCTGCGTGCTAAAGCCTTGATTGATACAAGCTGCAGCGCAAGCATAATAAGCATGATAGCAATTCCGCCAAGCCATACATAGCTAGCAAATAACCCATAGTTTGTTGTGTTTTTGGCTTGAATCACTTTGCTTGCTAAAACGCTGTAATAAGCAATTTGTTCAGACTGAACTGCTGCAAATAGGTTTGGCATAGCAGCGACAATTATTGAGCTAAGTAACAGAATAGGGACTGCGAGCCAAAGGTGATAAGTCTGGTGTGAGCCTAAATATTTTTGTAGCGGCTTGTGGCAAATCAGTAAACCTACGCAAATTAGGCTTAGTAGTATGGTTTGTTGGGCCATCCATAGCATCATGACTTGTTTTCCTTTTGCCATGTATCAATTAACTGCTGCAGCTCAGCAACATCTTGCGCATTAAGTTTGTTTTGCTTAGCAAAGCCTGCGACGAGTGGGGCAATGCGGCCTGAGAATAAGCGTTCGATAAAGGATTCTGTTTCTTTGAGTTGATATTCATTTTGATCTATCAGTGGTGAGTACAGGTAACTGCGACCTTGCTTTTCAAAACCTATAGCTTGCTTTTTTACTAAGCGGTTAAGTAAGGTCTTGACTGTTTTTTCATGCCAGTCATGGCTTTGGCATAACTGACTGATGACTTCTGCTGCACTTTGTGGAGATGACTGCCATAAAATATTCAGCACTGAAAGTTCAGCATTGCTTATTTCTTTCATGTTTAGCGCTTCCTTGTACTTACGATTACAGTTGTAATATATTATTAAGATTACAAATGTAATCATAAACTACAAGTGATTTTTGCTTAAACTTTGGTCTGATTTTGTGGTTTGTACATAAGTTGTTGTTAATAAAGCTTGTTTTCATATTGATGTTATTTTAATTTAGTCGTGACAAAACTAAATCAGCTTTTGATTACCACTTTTTGCTCAGCGCATTTAAAATGGAAGTAAGGAAAGTACCCAAACAAGGATTGTATCGGTATGACTTCACGTTTACCTCGTATCACATATGGTGTTTTTAGCACTGCGATATTACTGGTCGCTGCAGTAGTTACTGCTGATGAAGATGTTGGCGAGCAGGCTGTAACCAATAAGCCCAATCTAGCTAGCGAACTGCCGTTGCAGCAATCTGCGCAACAATTAGTGATCTTTGATCAAACCATCAATTTTAACCTGCCGGCCAATTGGAAACTCGCACATTCAGAGCAGCAAGCCACGATGTTTTCTGCAGAGTTCGTACCTGCTAATCAAGAACTGCAAACATGGTCATCTATGGTGTGTGTTCAAGGTTTTAAAGGGGTGGCCGAAGATATTGAGCCTGAGGTTTTTTTACAAACCATGGCTAACGTATATCTTGAGAGTTGCCAAGGTGACATGGTATTTGAAAGTCTACCGAGTGAGCCATTAAATGGTCATGAAACCGCGACAGCAATTATTGGCTGCACTAAGATGCCTAACTCACACCTTAAGTCGATTGATAACACCAATGCCTATGAAGCGAATCATGGCTTAGGAGAGATAGGCCATTATACGGCGGTAAAAGGTAAGTCTGATCTGTATTTAATTCATAAATCGGTGCGTGGTGATAACTTTACTCAGGCTAATCCACCACTTAAGTCGCAAAACTATCGAGAATTTTTATCGAGTATTACACCGTTAAGTGTGCAGTAACTAGTATATCTATCTACTTGATTAAATTTTATATTTGCTTTTAACATAAATATTCTAGCTTATAACAACTTCCTATCTACAAGTCTGCTATTTGCTTCAGGTTAAGTTAGACATTTAACCGTATAGACGTCTATAATGCGCGCACTCAATTGATGGAATATTCCCTTTTGGGTGCAATACATACTCAGTCATTGAATGTTATCTAGACTAAAGCGAATACCTCTTAGCTTTGGTGTTTAAGCTGTGTATAAAGCATAGAAACAGCAAATAAAAATAATACGTTAGTCAACCTTATTGGTGCCAAGGTTACGCTTGTAACTGAGGATAATCGGGAAGTCAGTTAAATTCTGACACTGCCCCCGCAACGGTGAATGGTGAGAGGCAAGCGCGCTTTAATGGAAGGCGTTTAAAGCTTGTACTTGAGCGTTATTACAATAACGCAGATCCTAAGTCCGGAGACCGGCCAGTAAAGTGATTTCGATGATTTCGGCGGGCAGATCTCGAAATGCGGCAGATTCAAGGCGCAAAATGAAATTTTGCACCGTGGCACCGTGACGTTTTTGCCCCGTTTTCCTTTTAGGAGTCAAAGGTAAATGGGAACACAACCATCAAAAATCGCACTGCTTGTGAGCAGTCTAATGAGCTTATCTGCATTTTCAGTAATAGCAGCAGAAGCAACTACCCCAACTGCAAATGTAGACGAAACTATTACGGTTACTGGTTCACGCTTTGATAGAAGTGCTGAGCAGCAACTTACAGTGATTAATAGCATTGAGCGCGAAGAGATCGCACGTTTAAATCCTAAATCGGTTGCTGACGTGTTAGAGATTTTGCCGGGCGTGAGTATTTCACGCAGTGGCGGCGCAGGTCAGGCGACTTCAGTTAGTATCCGCGGCAGTAATTCTAACCATGTGCTAGTGCTTATTGACGGAGTTAAAGTCGGTTCAGCAACATTAGGTACTGTGAGTTTTAATAGTCTTTCACCAGAAAACATTGAGCGTATTGAAGTATTAAAAGGGCCTCGTGCTTCGGTTTGGGGCAGTGATGCTATTGGCGGTGTGATTCAAATTTTTACTCGTCAACTTAAAGGTGGTGAGTGGTTTGCTGGCGCAGAATATGGCACTAATGAGTATATTCGTGGCTCATTTGGCACGGGCATGGAGCATGGTAACGGTAGCACTACGTTGACCGTTAATCATGAACAGTCTGATGGCTATGATGTTTACAATGGTGCGCCAGTTGAAAATGATGATGACGGTTATAAGCGTAATGCCATTTCGCTAAAAGGCGCTCAGCAAATTAATCAAAATTGGCAAGCACAGTGGAATGGCCAATACGATAAAGGTAATACTCAGTATGACGATGTTTATGCATCGGGTTCTGCTGATGAGTCTGATTACGCTAACTATCTTTGGAACCTCGCGGCGCTATATAGCAATGATAAGTTCAGCAGCAAATTAGCATTGAGCCAGTCGCGTGACTATAACGAGAACTTTCGTGGTGACGACATCAATGTACCTGTTTCAGAATTTGAAACTAAGCGCGATCAAGTTAACTGGAGCAATCAATATTTAGCAGCAAATGAACTGACATTTACCGGTGGTATTGATTGGTCTAACGAAGCGGTTAAAGGTGATTATGCCCAAGATGAACGTGATATTTTCGGTGCTTACTTGTTAGTGCAAAAGCAGTGGAGCAAGTTATTAGCTGAAGCTGCAGTACGTTATGACGACGTTGAGAATATCGATAGTGAAGTATCCTATAACGCTAGTCTTGCTTATCAATTTAATGAGCAATGGCGTTTAGTTGCGTCAACGGGAACAGGCTTTAAAGCACCGACTTTTAATGATTTATACTGGCCGGGCTCGGGGAACCCAGATCTGATCTCTGAAACTTCAGAGAGTTATGATCTAACTTTGCATTATACGGCTGACAATATTCGTGCCTATGTTAGCGTATTTGAAAACAGTATTGATAACCTTATCGCTTGGGCACCTACGGGAGAAAAAGATGACTTTGGTTGGGATATCTGGAAACCTGCGAATATCAATGAAGCCAGAATTCAGGGTGTAGAGCTTTCAGCTAATTTTAGTGTGTTCAGTTTAGATCACCAAGTTGCTTACACTTACCTTGATGCGGAAAATAAACAAACGGGTGGTGAATTAGTTGGTCGCAGTGAAAACGAGTTCAACTATCAGCTTAGCTATGATTGGCAACAGTTTGATTTTTTAGCAAATTATCACTACCAAGGTAAACGCTATGTGAGCGGTACTGATTACTTAGAGGCGACTCATAAAGTGGATTTGAGTATTGGCTATCAGTTAGATGATGCGTGGAGTTTTCGTTTAAAAGCCAATAACTTATTTGATGAAGAGATCATTTCAAATCAGAACTATTTTAGCCCAGGTAGAGAGTTTTTCTTTAGTGTGAGCTACCAAGCCTTTTAAGGTAACGGATATTGAAAGCCAGACCTTGTGTCTGGCTTTTTTTGTGTTATTTTTTGAGTATGCGATTCAAAAGGCATGCTAAATGCGCAAACAACTGGGTCATTTTTTTGTTTTGGTGTTATTGCTGTTAGTGACAGCATGCTCTAAGCCAACGATTCCACCACTAACCGATAATGCACGGATCCTCGCTTTTGGTGATAGTTTAACTTATGGTGTTGGCGCCTCTAAAGGACAAGACTACCCTAGTCAGCTCGCTAATTTGAGTGGCTTTGAGGTGATTAATGCTGGCGTATCGGGTGAGACTACTACACAAGGCGCTGCTCGTTTAGATAAATTATTGAGTTTACATTCTCCCGACTTACTCATCTTACTTGAAGGTGGTAATGACTTTTTAAGAAACCAATCAGTTGACGCCACTAAAGCCAATTTGGCAAGCATGATCGAGATGGCGCAATTACATCAAGTGCCAGTATTATTAATTGCGGTGCCGCAAAAAAGTCTATTTTTATCACCTTCGCCAATATATGCCGAGTTAGCAAAAGATTATCAGTTGGTTTTGCTGGAAGATACATTAAGTAACCTATTGAAAACGTCAGCGATGAAGTCAGATATGATCCATTTAAACGATCAAGGTTATTTAGCTCTAGCTAATGCTATTTTGCAGGTGATAATTACTGAATAATTAAATTTAACAATACTTTATGTCGCTTTAAATCTGTGAGTATCTTCAATTTATCTCAAGCTTATTATTGCGCTTTACGCTATCTTGTGTGGCGTGAAAGTTAGATTTAGTCAGCTTAGAAAAATTTATATACATAAAACAGTTGAAACTTACTAAGTTATTGGCGTTTATGGCTTGACCTATGCGGGCATATTATGGGTTAATTTACATGAAAATTAATGCATATATTTAATTAAAATAATAGGGTTTAACGTTTCGAATGACAGATCTTGAGCAGCAAGTATTTACTCAAGTACGCGCCATTATCAGCAATGAAGAGCAGGTAATTGGGCGTAGGGGGATCCTTATCCCGTTGAAAAAAGCCATTATTGCGGATGGTGATATTCGCAATGTTATTGATATTGTTTCTTCAGATCCTGCTTTATCGGCCCATTTGCTTTGGCGCAGTAATAGCGCAGATCATGCAGCACCAGAAGCTTCAAAAAACCGTTCCCTTAAAGATGCACTTGTACGCTTAGGGCAAGTAAACATTTATCGTTATGCGTTTACTTTTTATTTGAAAGAGCGTTTAGATGAGTTGCAAGAACCATATAAAAAGCTAGTGCAAGGTTATTGGTCATTAAACGAAGCAATCGCAATTGATGCTGTTGATCAGTTGTATCAATTAGATAATGTTAAAATTAACCCTGATGAAGTACAAACACTTGCTCTGTTCAGTGTGTTTGGTGAAATCATTGCGTTAACGGCGTTCGCTTATTTGAACTCTGAAGGCGGTGAATCTTATCCTATAAGTGCACTTAAAGCCGTTATTGAAGGACAACAACAGATCTTAACATTAGAGGCATTTGCTTCATTAGGTTTAGATGATGAGCTGCAAACAGAGTTTATGATTGCCCATAACTTGCGCTCTACCAACAATGCAGATTCTCCAGGCTTAGTACTTAAACGCGTGCTGGCTAAAAGAGGCTTGTTACTTAAGCCGATATGAGCGTCTGACTAAAAAGCCTGCATTTGCAGGCTTTTTAGTTTTCAATAGTTAAGCTAGTTAATTTTCTGCTTAGCTAATCCCTCTGCTGCAACTAACTCTAACCAGTGTTGTGCTAAACGAGCATTGGCACCGTTACGACGATATGCGCCAAATAATGGGCGTTTCAAACCTTCTTTGCCTAGTCTTATGCTAGTTAAGCTGAGTCCATGGGCCTCGCTAATTGACCAATTAGGCAGTGCGGCAATACCGTCTTTACAAGCGATGCGCTGCAATAGCATCATGGTTAAATCACAGGTCACTTGCGGGCCAGCTTTGACACCGGCAGGCTCTAAGAAGTGACGGTAAATATCTAAACGTTCAAGTGATACTGGATAGCTGAGGATAGGTAACTCCGCTAATTGTTGCGGGGTAACGAATGGTTGATCTGCCAGCGGGTGATCACTAGCAACCACCAATCTCACTTCGAAATCGAACAGGTGTTGATAAGCAATTTCTTGACCGGGCACGGGATCTGAGGTCAATACCACATCTAACTCACCTTGCTCTAGTGCATTGAGTGAGTCGAAAAGGTGGCGGCTTGATAAGTCGAGATCCGCTTGTGGATATTGCTGACGGAATTGCTCGATGACCGGCATTAACCAACGAAAACAGCTATGACATTCGATACCAACGCCTAAATGATTATCGCCGTCTTCTAATCCTTTTTTTAAGTCAAACTCAGTTTCAATTACTTTCGGCAAAATATCTTCTGCCAAATTTAGTAGGCGGGCACCTTCTTGAGTAAATGAAAGCGGCTTACTTTTGCGCACAAAGATTGCGGAGTTGATTCGAGTCTCTAACTCTTTAATTTGATGCGACAATGCCGACTGAGTGACGAAGCGTTTCTTAGCAGCCCCAGCGAGGCTGCCGCTTTCTTTTAGGGCAACTAAGGTACGTAAATGTCTAAGCTCTATCATTATATCCTCACATGAAATCCGCTCATGTTGCGCTTGAATTCGTTTAGATTGCGAATCCTTAGGCTAACACAATAAACTTCTAGACGTCCAGACGCCCAGCGATCTGTTTTTGTTATATGTCATTCAGATGGGTACTAACTCTGAATTTTGTTCATCTTAACATGAAGTGGTATACAATATTCAATCAAGGTTTAGTGTTTTTTTATGAAGTCTTATTTTCATCTATTCGGCTGCAGTGTTAAGCAGTACTGGAAGGGCGAACAACAGCAAGCTAAATTAACTGAAATTGCACAAGGATTGTGTCTGTCATCTTCATTGTGGCAGGCATAAATACACCGAAGGGTTTAACATTTTTAATAATTTATCTGTGTGTTTTTTAAGCTGTCAGTTTAAAAGTTTTACTGAGTGATGAACTATTTTTGTAAAAGTCCGGTCTTATGCTTAGTACGCCTTAGCTGAATGCATTATTTAACGAATATTCACAAGAATAGCGGAGTTAATTATCTCTTATTTGCGACTAACAAAAGCAACTAAACACTGGTCCATGATAGTTTTTACTATGTTGGTCCTTTTGTGCTTAGCGCAAAATAGCGGTGTATTTAGTGCTTTTTCTCAAATAATTTCAGCAAAGAGTGCTGAAATTAGCGTAAATGATAGTGCCAGTTTTGCCGTTTTGAGTGATGTAAATGTTGCCCAAGACGCTAAAGTTAAGCAGTGCGAATTATCTGAAAAATCATTAAGAGTTTGCATTGATGAGCTTCCTGTAATGCCATTATTGGCGTTGCTGTTTATCTGTCCTTTTCTCCCCCCGTCATCGCGTTTATTACAGCGACTGATTGATATTCCTGTACTACCCAACCCCCGACGAATACACCTTTCTTTGTGCCGTTTTCAAGAATAAAACCTTTCTTCTGTTAAAGAGGGTTAAGGCTTTTGGGGGGCAATTTTGGACCACTAAGCTTTAGTTTCACTTATAGCCGGAATGGTATTCAGATAGACATATTAGTCGCTAAATATTGATGTTTTACATTGAATTTTGTTAGCTAATCCTGTCTGAGTTTTACATTCTTGTTTTGGCGATAGCCCTCTCTATATGCTGTTTTACAGCGTATCTAACCCAATAATTGGTTAATGCATACATTGAGTTGCTTTTGAAAAAGCACGTATGCAAGCTCGCTCTTGGCGAGAGAAGAGGTAGATTTGAATTTAAATAAAATGTTGCTAACAGCCACTGTTGTAACGCCTATGGTTGCAGTCGCGCTGAACGCTGCCGAAAGCACAGATACAGAGCTATTAAAGGATCGTGGGAGTGTTGACAGTCTCGCTATTGAGGTGAAGGCGACAAGTGTTCTTGAGCATCAACATCAACATCAGTTTCAAATAAAGGCACGGGTGATTGCAAAAGAAGATGTGGGCTTAAAGGCGCAAGTCAGTGGTTATTTAGTTGATAAACACTTTCAAGAAGGTGAGCTTGTTACTCAGGGGCAGCTTTTGTTCTCCCTTGATGATACTCGTTATCAAGCAAAGTTATCTCATGCAAAGTCATTGCTCGCGAGTGCAGAAGCCAATTTGCATGTTGCTAAGTTGGACTATAAAAGAGGTTTATCATTATTGCCTCAAGCATCCATTAGTAAAGCTGAAGTCGATCGTTTACTCGCGGAGCAGTTACTTGCTTTAGCGGAGGTTAAATCCGCAAAGTCACAAATCAAGCTTGCTCAGGCAGAGCTTGGCTTTACGCAAATACGTGCGCCATTTTCAGGAAAAATAAGTAACAGTAAGTCTGCGCTGGGGGAATTAGTATCACCAACTAGTCCTGCGCTGGCTGATTTAGTTAGCGTATCGCCAATGGACGTCAGCTTTCAAGTCAGTGAAACCCGTTTTTGGCAAGCGAGAAATAAAATAAAGGCCGCAAATGCAGACTTACCTTTGGTGAGTTTACAGTTTATTACGGGTGATCATTTCTCTGAGACGGGCAAGATAAGCTATATCGGTAACCGAGTTGATCGCGCGTCTGGCACGGTTGCGGTACGAGCAGAGTTTGATAATAAACAGGGGAAGTTACTACCCGGTCAATATGTCGAATTGACTGTGACTGATAGCCAAAGCGAGCCGGTACTATTGATCCCGCAACGCGCGTTGCAGCAAGACTTATCAGGTTTTTATATTTTTGTTATTGGCGCGAATGATACGGTGGAGCGCCGAGATATTGTTGTTAGTGAGCAAGTTAAGTCTCACATTATTGTCAACAGTGGCGTTGCTCTTGGCGAGAGAGTGATAACCCATGGCTTACAAAAAGTCACAGTAGGAACCAAGGTAAAGGAGTCGTTAGCTGATAGTTATTTGCCCCTGATAACGGTGGCAAGCAAATGATAAGTCAGTTTTTTTTAGATAGACCAAAATTTGCGATAGTACTGAGCTTGATTATTACTTTAGCTGGGATTATTGCTATCCCTAACCTAGCTGTGTCGCAGTTTCCGGTGATCACTCCACCGCAAGTGCAAGTGACGGCATCAATGCGCGGTGCCAGTGCTGAAGTGGTTGAAGAGACGATTGCTAGGCCGATTGAAGACGCCATTAACGGCGTTGAAGATATGATCTATATGAGTTCAAAAAGCAGTAATGATGGCTCTTATCGTTTATCGGTTACTTTTGAAGTGGGCACCGACCCTAATATCGCTCAAGTTAATCTGCAAAATCGCCTTGCACTCGCCGAGCCTTTGTTACCTAGCGATGTGTTAGCGAATGGTTTAAGTGTAAAAAAGTATTCACCCGATATTCTTATCATGATCGACTTTACATCTACCGATGGTCAGATAAGTGAGCAGGTGTTATCGAGCTTTGTTGCTTTACAAGTAACCGATAAATTGACTCGAATTAAAGGTATTTCGGAGTCAATACTATACGGTAACCGATTCTTGAGTATGCGTTTATGGCTTAACCCAGACAAGATGGCTCACCTTAATATTACGGCGGCTGATGTACAACAAGCACTGCTTGAGCAAAATATTCAAGCGCCACTTGGGAGCGTTGGGGCAAGGCCGAATAATGCGCCTATCGAGTTACAGTATTCATTACTGACTCAGGGGCGTTTATCAACTGTTGAAGAGTTTGAAAACGTTATCTTACGCGCTAATGTTACTGGGCAAACTGTTTACCTTAAAGATGTTGCTGAAGTGGCATTAGGCCAAGAAGATTATGTAGGGGCAGGGATTAGTGATGGTAAGCCGTCAGCACAGATCCAAGTTACCACGCTCCCAGGTGCTAACGCGATTGAAGTTGCCGATGCGGTAAAATCAGCATTAAAAGAAATGGAAGCGTTAATGCCTGAAGGGATGATTTATAACACTCAAGTTGATACCACATTGTTTGTGACGGAGTCGATAAAGGGCATGTTATGGACTTTAGTGTTCGCCGTAACTTTGGTTGTATTAGTCACTTATCTCTTTTTAGGATCCATAAGGGCGACATTAGTCCCCTTGATTGCGATTCCAATTTCAATTGTTGGTAGCTTTGCTTTCATGTTAGTCGCTGGTTTTGGTATTAATACCGTGACCTTATTTGGGTTAATACTCGCGATAGGCATTGTGGTCGATAATGCGATTTTGGTGATTGAAAATGTTGAAGTTAACTTAGTCAATTATCCTAAACTAACGGGTAAAGCCGCGATTGAAAAGGCGATGCAACAAGTTACTGGACCAATAATCACTTCGACATTGGTGCTATTAGCGGTTTTTATTCCGGTCACTCTACTGCCTGGTGTAACTGGAATTATGTATCAACAGTTTGCGATGACATTAATTTTTTCATTGATATTGTCTGCGATAGTGGCGCTTACATTAAGCCCTGTTTTATGTTCATTGCTACTTAAACCCGGTGCACAACATTACCCCAAATGGTATCTCGCTTTTAATCGTTTCTTTGAGCACGTTACAGCAAAATATAGCCGAATTACGCTGATTTTTATCCGTAAGGGGGCGCTGTTAATTGCTTTGTCTTTTGCAGCATTGCTCGCTTTGGGTTACTTAGGTCAATCGAGTTCGACCAGCTTTGTCCCCAAAGAAGATAAAGGGATCTTTTTTGTTAATGCAATACTACCCGATGGCGCAAGCTTGAGCCGCACTGAAGCTGTGATTAATAAGGTAGAAACCTTTCTAAAATCCGAGCCTGGGGTGCGAAATATTGCATCGTCATCGGGCTACTCAGGCTTGTCTGGTTCGATGCAGTCCAATGCAGCGAGTTTGTTTGTCAGCTTAGCCCATTGGGATGAAAGGGCAAAGATGGATGGAGATCATGGTGTTGATGACATTATTGCTCGAGTTGCAGAGTGGGCAAAACATGATTTGCCAGAGGCTAAAATCATTAGCTATGGCCCACCAACGATACCCGGTATAGGCTCTGGAACTGGATTTGAGTTTGCGCTTCAAGATACCTTAGGCCGTGATAAAGCCGAGCTAGATAAGGTTATGCAAACATTAATAAAACAGGCTAATGCGCAAGAGGAACTCAGTGGCGTATTTAGCGCTTTTAGAGCCAATGTACCTCACTACTATTTAGACATCGATAGACTAAAAGCGAAACAATTAGGCGTGCCATTGTCGGAGTTATTCCTTACCTTGCAAGTCAACTTAGGATCGCTCTATATCAATGATTTTTCGCAGTTCGGCAAGTCTTTTAAGGTGACCTTACAAGCAGATGGTGCATTTAGAGAATCAATTAAGGATATTGCTCGCTATCAGGTGCGTAGTGTAAGTGGAGAGATGATCCCATTGAGTACTCTGGTGTCGATTAGCCCCATGTTAGCGCCGGATATTATTTGGCGTTACAACAAGTACAGTGGCGCAATTATCCAAGGTCAAGCAAGTTCAGGCTTTTCAACCGGGGATGCTATGCAAGCTATGGAAAGAGTGGCTGCAGAGGTGCTCCCACAAGGATATACCTACGAGTGGAGTGGTTTGTCTTATCAAGAGCGACTGGCTGGGAATATGGCGATATACGCCTTTGGTTTAGCATTGATATTTATTTACTTATTGCTCGTTGCTCAATATGAAAGTTGGACTTTACCTTTTGCGATTATTCTCGTGGTGCCGACGGCAATCTTTGGGGGAATGTTAGCGCTTAGATTGGGCGGACTGTCTTTAAGTTTATATGCTCAGATAGGTTTGGTTTTATTGATTGCGATGGCGGCCAAAAACGCGATTCTCATTGTTGAATTTTCAAAGCTTAAACGCGAAGCTGGCGCGTCAATTATAGAGGCAGCAGCGGAAGGTGGCAGAGCTCGGTTTAGGGCGGTAAATATGACGTCATGGTCGTTTATTTTAGGTATCGCTCCATTACTTTTTGCAACAGGTGCTGGCGCGGTGGGATTACAAAATATTGGTTTAACCCTTGTTGGCGGCTTATTGAGTGTATTGCTTATAGGCTCATTTTTTGTACCTGGATACTACGCATTAATTCAAGCTTCAAAGGAGAAGTTTACGGGGCGGTTTATAAAGTGATTATGGAGCATAGCGCGATGACAAAATATCAATTAAATGTTCACTATTTTCAGTGTGTAGGAGAGTCAATTGAAGTTTCTTAAATCAATATTTTTGATTTTGTTAGCCTTATTAGCAATTAGTAATAGTGCAATAGCTATCGCTCAATCAACCGGATGGCTAGAGAACCCAAATCACCCACCAGTGAAAGTTAAATTTATGCTTACTGGTGAGTTAGATGAAGCAACCAACACCTTGCCTGGCGTATTAGAGGTGCAACTTGATGGTGACTGGAAAACTTATTGGCGTAGCCCTGGTGAGGGCGGTATTGCGCCTAGTATCGACTGGAGCGGCTCAACTAACCTTGAGGAAGTGGACTGGCAATGGCCTGCACCTGAGCAGTTTTCGTTACTTGGCTTACAAACGTTTGGTTATCACAATCAAGCGACATTCCCGATCTCAGTTAAAGTGGATGATGCCAATAAACCGACCCATTTGCAGGGGAAGTTTACGCTGTCGTCTTGCACCAATGTGTGCGTATTAACAGACTATGAAATTAACCTCGATATTAATCCTGACACCATGACGGGCGATGTCGATGCGATGTTTGCCTACAATAAAGCGCAATCCTTAGTGCCGCAAAAAAGCACGAATGCGAGCCTGGATATTGGCTGGGACGCAGCGGCTAAACAGCTACAAATTGAGATGGATGGTAATGGCTGGGTAATGCCTAAATTCATTATTGATGGCGAGCCAGATACCACATTTAAGTTTGTGCGTTTTGAGCGTTTTGAAACAGATTCCGCGGCTAATAAATTGCGCGTAGTGTTTGATGCATCAAGCTGGTTGGGCGATCCAGAGTTAATTGGTAAATCACTTAACCTTACTGTTATTGGCCATGATAAATCTGCAGAGTATCGCGCCGACGTGACAGCAACCACAGTACAAGCTAGCGCTTCATCTTTACTACAGATCTTGCTGGTAGCGCTACTCGGCGGTTTAATTCTTAACGTAATGCCATGTGTATTGCCTGTCCTTGGCATGAAACTTAGCTCTGTGATAGCAGCGCCAAACCTACAGAAAAGCCAAATCCGTAAACAATTTATCGCTTCAGCTTTGGGGATTTTAGTTTCGTTTTGGATCTTAGCCGGCTTTATTCTAGTGCTTAAATTTACCGGCCAAGCGATAGGCTGGGGCGTGCAGTTCCAAAACCCTTGGTTTATCGGTTTTATGGCTGTGGTGACCTCTGTGTTTGCCCTAAATATGCTGGGGGCATTTGAAATTAATTTGCCATCAAGCCTGCAAACTAAGCTGGCAACGACAGGCGGTAATGATCACAAAGGTCATTTTTTACAAGGTATGTTTGCTACCTTATTGGCGACTCCGTGTAGCGCGCCTTTCCTGGGCACAGCTGTTGCCTTTGCACTCGGTGCCGACGTATTGAGCTTATTTGTTATTTTTAGCGCACTGGCGTTAGGTATGGCGTTGCCTTGGTTGTTAGTTGCTGCATTTCCGCAAATAGCGAGTTACTTCCCGAAACCGGGTCGCTGGATGAACGTGGTCAAAATCGTGTTCTCAGGCTTGCTGTTATTAACCAGTTTGTGGCTTATCAGCCTGCTAACTAACTTTGTTGCGGCTAGCTTTTTGTGGGCTACTGCAGCTGCTTTAATCTTAGTATTTTTAGTTGTTATGGCCAAAATACAGGGTAAAGCTGCAGTAATTGCCAGCATCAGTATTGGTATTGCTGCTTTTGCTATTGCTGCGTTTGCAACTTCTGATAGATGGGCGCAGCCGCTGCCTACCGATCTTGATTGGCAAACGCTTAATGAGCCTGAGATAGCCAAGCAAGTCGCTGCGGGTAAAACCGTATTTGTCGATGTAACTGCTGACTGGTGTATTACCTGTAAAGCCAACAAGGTTGGGGTGATCCTGCAAGATCCGGTTTATAGCCAGCTTAAAGCCGATGAGATGGTATTGATGGTAGGGGATTGGACTAAACCATCGAAGCCGATTACCGACTATCTGCAAAGCCATAATCGATTTGGGGTGCCATTTAATGTGGTGTATGGCCCGAGCGCGCCCGATGGCATAGAGCTGCCAGTGATCTTATCAAGCACTGATGTCATTAATGCGATTAATACCGCATCGGCTAAGTTCTAACAGTGGCTGTACGGCTTAGACGCCTTATCGCATATCTATTGCAGCCTTGAGTTTAAACAGGGCTGCTACCCTACTTTTTGAGTGGCAATAGCGGCTCGAGTGAGACTTTTATGACAAACCAAATGAAAAAATCAATAAACAAAAATGAATTAATAACTGCCAAATTAACCGGTTTTAGCAAGAAGACGGCTTTGACCTTTATCGGATTACTTAGCCTAACCGCCATAGGCTTTCTCGGTAGTCAGTTAGCCACAAGTCAGTTTGTTAGCGCTAACGATGCGAGCTTGTCAGCAGCACAGCAGCAAGAGGTTAAAGCGATAGTCAAAGAGATGCTAATTAACGATCCAGAGTTGCTAAAAGAAGCGTTTATTGCTCTACAAACTCGCGAGATGATGCAACAGCAAGCTGGGGTTGAGCAAATTATCGCCGCCAATCAACAAGCATTATTTGCCACGCCAACTGATCCGTGGAAAGGCGCAGAAAACGGCGACATCACTATGGTGTATTTTACCGATTTTAACTGCCCTTATTGTAAACAGTTAGAACCTGAATTAGATAAATTAATGGCAGCGTTTCCACAGCTTAAAATCATTATCAAAATGGTGCCTCTGCAAGGGCAAAGTGCAGTCGATGCGGTAGACTTTGCTCAAACGGTTTGGCTCAATGAACCTGAGAAATACTTGAAGGTAAAAGATACCTTAATGTCTGCGCCACGCAGGTTAGATAGCCAAGCGATTGCTAAAGTGGCGAGTATGACAGGCACCACTCAATGGCTCAATAACACTGATAGCAGAGTTGCTGACGCTGTGTCTGATAACTTAGATCTAATGCGAACGCTGCGTATTGGCGGCACACCAAGCATGGTGATTGGTGATCAAATAATCGCTGGTCTTGTGCCGTTTGAGCAATTAAAGCAGCAGGTTGAACTGGCATTAGAGGCGCAAAATGGCAAAAAATAATTCCCAGCCGCAGGCTGAAAAGCACCAGCGGCAACCTTTCGCTAAAAAGTTACTTGGTTGGTTAAAACAACTGCTATTGATGTTGCTGCTATTAACGCTATTTTCTGCCGCGTTAGATATATGGCGTGGTCGCGACATACCTAAAACCAACTTACCTAATATTCAAGCAACAACGCTGCAGGGCGAACAAATAGATCTATTGGCTATGAGTCATGAGCAGCCGGTATTGTTGTATTTTTGGGGAACTTGGTGTCCGGTGTGTAGTTTTGTTAGCCCTTCGGTCAACATACTTGCTGATAGCTATCCAGTGGTAAGCGTGGCGATGACATCAGGAGTTTATGAAAAACTGCAGCGCTATTTAAAACACAAAGACTATGAGTTTGCGGTAATTAACGATCCTCATGGTGAAATAGCTAAGCAATGGTCGGTGCAAGTGACACCCACGCTTATGGTGATTAAAGATGGTCAGCTGAGCTATTACACCAGTGGTTTTACCAGCTTGCCTGGTATGTGGTGGCGAATGTTGCTGGCGTAATACTGACTAAAATGCATGGACTAAACCTGACTAAAACAGATGTTGTTCTATACTGATTAACATCATTATTTGCACACTGTTGGAGTCACTATGAGTCATACCTATAAGATCATCGAACTAACAGGATCGTCGCCAATTAGTTCAGACGAAGCGATAAAAAATGCCATTGCTACCGCCAATGAATCGCTAAAGCACTTACGTTGGTTTCAGGTTGTTGAAACTCGTGGGCACTTAGAAGAGGGCATGGTGGCGCATTGGCAGGTAACGATTAAAGTTGGTTTCACGCTTGATCCTAAAGCGTAGGGCTTATAAATGGGGGCAATTTGCCCCCATATGATTAACTAAGCGTCGCGTGGCATGCCTTTCTCAACGCTGCGGATCACCCGCTGAGTTTTACGGCTAACATCTTGGGGCAGACCGTGTTCATTGCTTGTTTGTTTATCATGCTGTTGAGACAGCGCCCAGTCGATATGTTCAAGCACCATGATATCCACTTCGTCAGATTGCTTGCGCGCAACTAGCGCCTGGATAATCGCTTCGTTATAAGGTGCATTACCTAGCGCGACAGCAATGTTTCTAAGCCAGCGGGCATGACCAATACGGCGAATAGGACTACCTTCAGTTAGCTTTAAAAATTCCGTTTCACTCCAAGCAAATAGTTCGAGCAATTGCGGTTGTTTGAGTTGCGCTCGCGTATGGAAGTCACTCTCTTCAGTTAAGGGCGCCTTACTATTAACAGGGCATACCAATTGGCAGTCATCGCAGCCATATATACGATTGCCTATTGCTTGCCTAAACTCAACGGGGATCGCCCCTTGTAGCTCAATAGTGAGATAAGAGATACAGCGGCTACCATCAACTATGTAGGGCTCAACAATCGCATTGGTTGGGCAAGATTTTATACAGGCAACGCAGGTATTACAGCCCTCTGCGACAGGGATATCTACCGGCAATGGCAGATCGATGAGTAGCTCCCCGAGAAAGAACCAGCTACCCACATCTTGATTGAGTAGCAAACTGTGTTTTCCAGTCCAACCAAGGCCAGCTTTATCGGCAAGAGGACGTTCGAGGATCGGTGCTGAATCAACGAAAGGGCGTGAATTTGGCTTGCAGATCCCTAAGAGCGCGAGTTCTGCTTCAATTTTATCGCCAAGCTTCTTCAGGCGATTACGCATCAGTTTATGGTAATCGCGTCCACCGGCGTAGCGAGAGATGTAGCCAAGGTTAGGATCGTTGAGATTCATTGCAAAGCCAGCTTGTGGCGGCAGGTAGTTCATTCGAGCTGAGATCACCCGTAGCGTGCCCGGATGTAACTCCTGAGGTCGAGCGCGCATCATGCCATGATTTGCCATATAGCTCATTTCACCATGATATCCCTTATCTAACCACTGCTGCAGTTTAGGTTCTTCATCGCTGAGATCGGTATCGCAAATACCCACTTGTGCAAAGCCTAGCTCTTGGCCCCAAGATTTAATTTTCAGGGCTAATTCGCCAAGTTGGCTGGCTGTTAAGCTGGTAAGTGGAGCAAGGTGTGAAGATGAGTCTGACATAGATAAATTAGCGGCTTAGATTAACCGCTAATGATAGCAGTTATACCAATCAGTATAAAGATTTGCTCGCCATTCTGGGCGTTTTTGGCTGCCTACTTCTGCGTTGAATAACTTCACAAGGGAACAACCATTATTTCAGTTATTCGCCTTGAATTAGTTTGCCAAAAACGCTCTGAGTAGATCAACTTCTTATACTGATTGGTAATAGGTATACGTGATTAACTCATTTGCGCTTGATTACGACCATTGGCCTTGGCTTGGTAAAGGGCATGATCAGCCTGTTTAAGTAAGCTGGCTAAGTTATCGTCAGTTTTTAAGCCCGCAACACCAGCACTAATGGTTAGCGTAAACCCTGGTGGAAAGCTTTTAAAATCAGTATTACTTACCTGTTGCACTAATGTTCGGGCAAGTTTGTAGGCTTGAGCTTTGTCGGTATTAGGTAAGATGATCAAAAACTCTTCTCCACCTACACGCGCAGCTTCTTGCTCTGAGCTAAGTACATTTCGGCAAGTTTTGGCTAAGAGTTTAAGGGCAAGATCGCCAACTTCATGGCCGAAATTATCATTTATCGCTTTGAAGTTATCGGCGTCAAAGCTGATAACACTAAATGGGGTTTGTGTATTTTTTGCTTGCTCAGTGAGCTGTTCTGCTTTGTCGTAAATATAACGCCGGTTTGGCAGTTGGGTTAAGTCATCGGTTAAAGCCAGTGTTGATAACAACTTATTCTTTTGGTTTTGCTTATAAGCAAAAATTGAAATGATCAGTAAAATTAAACCGCCAAGTAAAATAATGATCCACTGTTGCAGCTTGTTTTGCTCTAACATCGCCAGCTCAATATCTCTGAGTTGCTGGTTTTCAATAAGGTGCTTGTTTTCTTGCTCAATTTGGTCGGCGTTGAAACGAGTCCGCATCTCTGTTGTATGAGTCGATAACAGTTTTTTGTCGAGCTCATTATGCAGATTTACGTATTCGTTAAGCGATTGATAGGCTTGTTGCCAGTCATTTTGTTTGACAAAAATATCACTTTCTAATTGTTGTAACTGCGCTAACCCTGTTATGTTTTTAACCCGCATAAAGGCGCTTCTGGCCTTTTCTACGCTAGTATGAGCAGCTTCTAATTTGTTTTCGTTGAGGTAAATTTGCGCCTGAAATAAGTGTAAAAAGGCATAAAAGCCTTCATCTGAAGGCGAAATATACTCCACTGCACTATCAATATAGCGTTGCGCCTGTTTAAACTCAGCTAACTTAATTAAGGTACCAGCCATATTTACTGCGACAGTTGCTTGCGCCATATGCTCACCTTTCTCGCCCCAGTAGAGATAAGCCTCATTAAAGCGTGCTTTGGCGCGATCTAATTGGCCTAGTTCTTCTTCGGCGATGGCAATAGAAACCGAGATGGTATTGGCGACATCAAAGTTTTGGCTAGCAATTTTGCTGCGGTGCAGCTGTTTAAAGTATCGAATGGCACTGGTTTGATCGCCTAAGCGCCGATAAGCATTAGCAATTTCATACAGATTTAACTCTTCCCAAGCAGGAAGGTTAAGGTTTTGGTACATGGATTGCGCTGTGATTAAATCTTCAAGTGCGTGGGTAAAGTTGCCTTGATAAGAGTGAAGGTAGCCGCGCATACTACGGGCATCGGCTACAAGACGCAGATCCTCTAATATGTAGGCATCATTTATCGCTTTATTGTAGCCTTTTAGTGCAGCATCAACGTCACCACTTTGTTCTACATACCAAGTCTTACATAGCATTAAATCAAGTTTGTGACTTGGATATTGTGCTAATAATGGATTGGTTAACGCCTTTTCTGCAAAAGCTAGCGCGACAGCGACTTGACCCTCTTTATAGATATCGAATGACCAGCAGCGAGCGCGATCTTTACGCAGTTGACGCCATGCATCATTAGGTGCAATTAACGAATCCAACTCATTAATGTAGCTTAGGTACTGCTGGTGATCGTTAATAGCAATGCCATTATCAATGGCTTTAAAAATAGCGTCTGCTTTTTGGTTATTTTCAGCGTCAGCAAAGCTTAAGTTGCTGGTTAACAGCAAGCTAGCGATGAAGAAAACCTTTGCTAAAAATAATGGCTTTTGCATTGATTAACGGTTATGAAGTCGTTGATATTCATAACTAAGCATACACTATCTTTTCTTTAAAAGGATAGCTTTTAACAACGCAATATACACTTGTGTAATGATTTATGCATGAAACATGCTGAAAAAATGCATGTTATTGGTGTTTTTTACCAAGCCTTTTGCTCTATTTAGTTGTTAAAAGCGCTGCTTGGCAGCGCTTGATTATAGACTTTTTACTTGATCACGACCTTGATGTTTTGCGTTATAAAGCGCGTCATCAGCTCTTTTTAGTAGAGGTAACAGTTTATTGTCGGTTACCTCTATACTGGAGACTCCGGCGCTGATGGTGATTGAAAAACCTTCGGGAAAGCTACTAAAGTTAGCATTGCGGATGCGCTGAACTAACTCTTCGGCAACGTTAATGGCTTGTGCTTTGTCGGTATTTGGAAGCACAACTAAAAACTCTTCACCGCCAACACGGGCTGCAATGTATTTTGTTCCGAGTACTGCTCGGCAAGAGTCTGCTAAGAACTTTAATGTATTGTCGCCGACTTCATGACCATAGGTATCGTTTACTCGTTTGAAATAGTCGGCGTCAAAAGCGATAAATGACAGCGGCCTTTCGTAGATAAGGGCTTCTTCAAAACAACGTTGAGCCTTGTTATAGATATAGCGACGATTAGGGAGTTGAGTTAAGTCGTCAGTGAGTGCAAGTGCCGATAGCAACTTGTTCTTTTGCGACTGTTTATAGGCAAATAGCGAAATAATGACGATTAATAAGCCACCAAGCGCAATAATTATTCCTTGTTGTAATTTGTTTTGCTCAAGCATTGTTAGCTCAAGCTCTCTCAGTTGTTGATTTTCAATTAGGTGGCGGTTCTCATTTTCAATCTGTTCAGTATTAAAACGGGTACGCATTTCAGTGGTATAGCTAGATAATAACTTGTCATCGAGCTGGTTGTGGATCTCGATATAAGCACTTTGACTGTTAAATGCTCGCTGCCATAATCCTTGTTCACGGAAAATTTGGGTTTCAATTTGCAGTAATTGCGCCAAGCCGCTGGCATTTTTTAGACTTGAAAATGCGGCGCGTGACAGTGCTACGCTGTTGTGGGCTTGCTCTAATTGTTTTTCTGCTAGGTATATTTGGGCATAGAACAGGTGCATGTAACTATAAAAACCTGGATCATTTTCTAAAATAATCGGCTCGGCTTCTGCTAAGTATTTTTTGGCTTGTTTGAATTCGCCCAGTTTAATCAAGGTACCTGCGATATTTACTGCCACAGTCGCTTTTAAACTGTCATCGCCTTTCTTCTGCCAGTATTGGTAGCTTTGTTCAAATAGAGCTTTAGATTTGTGTAAATTACCTAATTCTTCTTCGGCAATCGCTATTGAAGCAAGCATGGTGTTGGCCGAGTCAAAATTGTTATTTTTACGCTTTATCTGTTCTAGTTTTCTAAAGTAACGAATCGCACTCTTTTGATCACCAAAACGACGATAGGCTTTAGCGATTTCATAAAGGTTTATTTCAACAAAAATAGGTAGGTCGAGATTGTCGTATAGGGATTGTGCACTAATGAGATCTTCTAACGCTTGGCTAAAGTTACCTTGAAATGAATGCAGATAACCACGCATCGCTCGGCTATCGGCTACTAAGCGTAGATCTTCTAGCGCATAAGCTTTGCGCAGTATGTTGTTGTAACCATTTAGTGCTGACTCAACATCACCATCACGTTCGGCATACCAAGTTTGGCATAACTCTAAACCCAGCTTATGGTTTGGGTAACTAGAGAGCTGTGGATGAGTGAGCGCATGCTTTGCAAAATCGAGTGCTTTAGCAATTTGTCCTGGCTCAAAAATATTATGTGACCAGCAGCGAGCACGCGCTAATCTGAGCTGTCTATTTACATCATTTTTAGCGATTAGTGGCTCAATCTGGTTGAGTAAGTTGAGATACAACTCATTGTCATACACGGCTTCGCCATTATCAATGCGAGTAAATAGGGCATCGGCCTCAGCATTATTACTTAAAGTCGCATTGCTAACAGAGCTAAATGATAGCGTGATGAGTAAAGTGATTAGCTTAATAAACGGATTGAATTTGGCCATTGAGTAGACTCTAAAAACTGCAGTCATAAATTACTAAACGCAAGCATACACCAAATCGTATAAATTATATTGATTTTTAAGGTGTTAATTTTATTGATTAAAAGAGTATTTTAAAAACCTTTTTGTGTATAGACAATCTGAAGTCGCTTTACTCGTTTTTTAGCGAGGGTAGATTAGCTCTAGTGTAATTAAGTCTGTTAACTAGTATGCATGTTTTTTGCTGTGGTGAGTTTTAGTCGTAATGCGACGAAAGCGAGGTTAAAATAGCGCCCAAAGAGTGCTATACCCAGCGCTAATGTTGAGAGAGATAAAGATGACAGAAGTAACTCAAGCTTACAAAGCGCGCGCCGAGCAAGTGGCACTTAATGTGTGCAACACGGTTATGCCAATGGATCAAATTCCTGAGAACTTATTTGAAGCTTATGCAAACCTTTGTAATGAGCTAATTGAAGATACCGACCTTAAATTCAACTCAGGTTGGGATGCATTGCCTGCTAGTGCGAAAGCGCTTTTGCCAAAAGAAGATTTTCATGGATTTTACATTGCTAACGCATGGTTTCAGTTAAGCCGCGTGGCACAAGATATTGCTGAAATGGCAGATACTGAAGATGAGATAGCTGAGAAAGAGTACAACGGTATTTTCACTCGTCTGTCAGATGCATCACTGAAAGAAAGTGTGCGTAAATTGAAGAAAGCACGAACTGACCGTTCGATGCTTAATAGCATCAAGGCTGTGATTGAAGGCAAGTAGTTTGGTTTAGCTTCTGCAAAAAGTTTAATTAAAAAGGCTATTTCAAAAGGCTATGGGAGTTTCCCCGTAGCCTTTTTATTTTGGGTGTAGATAAGCTAATTTTCTATATTTTCTTCGGAAGGGGGAGCTCTTAAGGTGGAGAGTATCTGCCAGCAACTGTGGTTCAAATGGCCTGCGGCCAGCGTATGTGCAGATACTGCCGTGACACGTAGCAAGTCCATCTGACCTCCATGGATGGAGGAAATGCCAAATTCAGTATGGAACTGAATTGGCCATGGAAGCTCGACCATGACGAATAGCATCCATGCTAAAAAGCCAGTTCGGCATCCTGCCTCTCGTTCGAGAGCTTGATAACTTCGTTATCTCTCACCAGAACATGGACGGTCACAGCCGCATCTACACTAGGTTAGACAAGCACATTCTTTGGCATATGGAGTAATGGTTAAAGTCCTAGCTCATTAATGGACAGAAACTGGTTCGAGCTTAAGCTCTGAAAATACTCTTGGCCTTAGGAAAGCTATGACAATCAGGTATGCGGTAACGCTTCAAGAAGCGGCGCTTTCAGCGTCCGCCTTACTTGACTTGTTAACCATACTAGACCCTAAACTCAAATATTCATTGACGTTTGTAGTCAGTTGTTTAATAAGCTCTTTTTGTGATTCAGTACGTTCATCTTGTGGAAGTTCCTCAGCAATTTTCAAAGCAAGGCTTATATTTTGTGTAATGACTAACTTCTGATGATACTCACTCATCTTGACGATTGTTTTGTTGTAGAGGTAGAAAAACACAGCAGCGATAAACTCACTAAGGAGTCCGGTAGCCGTTGTCACATAAGCGGGATCAGTTTGCCCACGGAACATCATGACTATACCTACAACAATAATTAATAACCCAGCCAAACAGGCAAACATGCTCAATCTAAAGCTCTTGTTTGCTTGCTCTTGCGTTTGAAGGTAGTACTGATCAATATACTTAAAGTTGATTTGTACCAGCTTAGTAAAGAAGTTTTCTTCGATTTGCTCCTGTAACTCTTCGGCACCTTCCTTAGCTAGCTGGATGTCTAGCTTGTTGTTTATCATGCTAAATATTAAGGTAATATAACCAACAAAAAGAGCATAGATAACAGCACCGCCAGCGGCTCCTAAAACAATAGGAGGAATAGCTTCAACAAAGGTTAGTTTAGTCTCTCCTTTTACGACTATCTCGTAATACAATGCACACGCACCTAAAACTGTTGCAAGTGCAAAAATCCACCATCGAAAGCGAAACAGTTCAATAGACTTTTCGTTATTTGCTTTTCTTGCTTTTAGTTCTAGAACTTTTTCGTGTTGTGTTTTTTCTTTCTTTGAGTCTGACACGATACTTCCTTTGTATGGTTAACGCTCAAAGCAGCCGCGCATTTATGCGTCGGCTGCCTTTGTTTGTTATAACCTTACCCATACAGTGACACATTGATACTTGGCTTTACAGAAATCCGGACACCATATGGAATTGATGATTCCCCGTCATATCTACTTGTACCAAAACACTGTGCGGGGGCAAACTCTAGATATTCTTGAGACCGCTCATATTTTCTTGCTACACCAGCACAATCGATTAGCTGCATTGAGAATAAGGCGCGCTCACTTTCTTCGCTAAATAGCTCAAACCGGACATCGCCATCATATTGATAGATGGTTAGGGCGAGCGTGATGCTTCCTTTGCTTACGGTGTATTTGTGCCAAATTCCATCGGCTTCCACTTCTGGCTCAACCTCAAGAACAGCCAGTACATCCGTTTCGTCCCAAACTAGCACGTAATCTCCCGTGAGTTATAACAGTATATTAGGCTGAATTCCGAATAAGAACAGTCAGCCTAGTTAATCTTATGCGAACAATCTAACGCTAAATGCATTTAAAATCAATACCTTAAAAAACACCTTTCTGCGATTTTACTGACTTTTCTGATGGTAAAAACCAGAATTTACTTATTTGTGACGTGATTTGATTTAACTATTGGGAAGAAATGTTTTTAAACAGTTACTTAGTAGTTGTTAACTTTAAATCGCTTTCCTTCTTACACCAAAATAATGCTGTAAATTCACAATGCTCATTATAACTGTTTATATGTACAGCTAGTGTAAAGGTGAGACTATGCATTAGCTTTCATATTAGGTTTTCTACTAGCAATAGATTGAGCTAGTGCTACTAGTCACTTTTATCTGTGAAAATGATTTTGGGGCAAAAGTAAGCTACGACACTTACAGATAACACCTATTTCCCATCGAAGTTGCCGAAGTACGTTGAAGAAATAACCGTGATGCCCACACGGATGTGGGCATAGCTTTCGCGGGGCAGGATGCCCCATCGGAAGCGTTAGATTATTTCGAATAAGTACGAGGGTGACAACTTCGTCGGGGCGGCTGGGGTGATGCAAGAGGGGAAAGCTGTTGTTCCCCTCTTGCCCGTGTGTGAGCTGGAAGCTCACGACTTTAGTTGTTAGACGAAGTCTAACTTAAAAGTCAGGCAAAGCCTGACTGCAAACCAACTATCAGATAATCCCAAAACCTAAAAACAAAAAAGCAGCCAAATATGACTGCTTTTGATTTCAACTTCGCTAATGAACGTTGCGAATACTAACGTTCAGAACTAGAACGAAGTTCGTTTATACCGACGATACTCTGCCATCCAGAAGTTATCGTCAATTGCATAAGTTAGCTGCTCATTGCTAATAGGCTGAGCGTGACCTTCTTCAATTGCCGTTCTCGCTACCGCAAAAGCAATATGCTTACTGACCTTATGGATGTCTTCAAGCTTAGGCAATAGTGAACCTTCACCGTCTATCGCCAATGGTGAACACTCTGCTAGTGCACGGCTTGATGCCATTAACATAGCGTCGCTAACACGCTTTGAGCCAGAAGCTAATACACCTAGGCCAATACCTGGGAAGATATAGCTGTTGTTGCACTGGGCGATTTCATAAGTGACATCGTCAACGACAACTGGCTCGAATGGGCTACCGGTTGCCACAAGTGCTTGGCCTTGAGTCCAATGTAGAATATCTTTTGGTGTGGCTTCAACGCGGCTAGTTGGGTTTGACAGTGGGAACACTATAGGGCGCTTGCAATGGCTGTGCATCGCTTTAATGATCTCTTCGGTAAATAGACCCGGTGCGCCTGATACACCAATTAATACCGTTGGTTTGGCGTTATTAACCACATCAAGTAGCGAGATGTTGTCGCTAAAGTTGTCCCAGCCCGCAATATCGTCGCAGTTTTGTGCTAGCTTTTGCTGGAATGGTAACAAGTTAGGCATGTTTGATTGCAACATACCCCAGCGGTCTACCATAAACACTTGCTTGCGAGCTTGCTGTTCGCTTATCCCTTCAGACACCATTTGCGCCACGATAGCTTCGGCAATACCGCAACCTGCAGAACCTGCACCTAAGAAGGTGATTCGCTGTTCGCTTAGTTTGGTTTTCGCGGCTTTACAAGCGGCAAGCAACGAGCCAACAGTGACGGCCGCTGTACCTTGAATGTCATCGTTAAAGCAGCAGTATTGATCTTTATAACGCTCAAGCAGCGGCATGGCGTTCTTTTGCGCAAAATCTTCAAATTGAATTAGCGCATCTGGCCAGCGGCGACTAACAGCTTGCATAAAGGCTTCAACAAATTCGGTGTATTCTTCACCGCCAATACGTGGGCTACGCATGCCCATATACATAGGATCTTCTAATAAATGCGGGTTATCGGTACCCACGTCTAAAGTAATTGGCAGGGTGTAAGCTGGACTAATACCGCCACAGCTGGTGTACAAAGATAGCTTACCAATTGGGATCCCCATGCCGCCGATCCCCTGGTCACCTAGACCTAAGATGCGCTCACCATCAGTTACTACGATGATTTTTACTTTTTGACGGGTTGAGTTATTGAGAATGTCGTCGATGCGATCTTTATTGGCGTAAGAGATAAACAGGCCACGATTACGGCGATAATCTTTTGAGAAACGCTCACAAGCCATACCGACAGTTGGGGTATAGATGATCGGCATCATTTCGGTAATATGATTTTGTACTAGGCGGTAGTACAAGGTCTCGTTGGTATCTTGAATATTACGTAGATAGATATGTTTATCGAGATCGTTGCTGAAGTTTTTATATTGGTCGTAAGCGCGTGACGCTTGCTCTTCAATTGTCTCAATAACATGGGGTAGTAGGCCTTCAAGATTAAAGAAGATCCTTTCTTCTTCAGTGAATGCACTGCCTTTGTTGATCAAAGGGGCTTCTAAAATGGCTGGACCGGCAAAAGGAAGATAGAGGGGGCGTTTGTTATCGTCCATTGGAAACCTTTTCGTTGTTATTGTGGGATAGATGACGCTAATCACGGAAGACTAACACAAAGTGTGATTTTTGTTGTGTTTTGTCGGTGGATTTTTTTGAGATTGGGGAAAAAGGTTCTAGGTTCTTTAAAAAAAGCACCGCCATTGGCAGTGCTTTGTTTATCGCGCGCTTTCACTCATTCTCAGCAGAATTAGTTAGCGTTTTCAGGACGGTGCTTGATTGATAAGCCCATCAAGAAGTTACGTAATACTTGGTCGCCACACGGTTTGTAATGCTTGTGTCCCGGCTTTCTAAATAGTGCGCCAAGTTCTGACTTGCTCATGTTGAAGTCAGCAAGCTCTAGTGCTTCAATGATATCGTCTTCACGTAGTTCAAATGCGACTCTTAGCTTTTTGAAGATAAGGTTATTCGTCAACTGAGATACTGGCTCAGGTGCTTCTGTACCGGGCTTTAGGCCGCGCTTGTAAATCACTAAACCGTCTAAAAAGCGACACATGTTTTTGTCATTTAACGGCGCATAACCTTCTTCATGCTCTTTTTTAAGCATGTTAATGATCTGCTCTTGGGTCACTTCGTGCTTAGTTTTAGCAAAAATGCGGATCATTTTTGCATTGCTTAAGTCGAGGATATAACGAACTTTACGTAAAATATCATTGTTAATCATAGATTTGATGTCTTCTAACTATCGGACCGCGCGGCTGCGCGGTCATCGGGCGCAAGTATAACAGAAGTTAGCAGTAAATGAGCGATTACTGTGCTGCTTTTAGGGCTGTATTATTCGCGGTCATCGCATTTTCAACCGCGTTAACTCCAGCTTGATAAAGCTTTGCAACCGGCGGTTTTCAAGGGCGATAAGTCTGCTACGAAGGCTATGGCGAATATCATCATGTAAGCCAAAGGTGCGTTGAATATTATTGAGATCCCACGAGGTGTTTTCTAAGATCACTAAGCTGACTTTTGCTTGCGGGTAGTACACAGCTAGGCTGACATAACCGGGAATGTAGCCACTGTGGCTGTATTCTATTAGCTGCTCATCGCGACTGATTTGGGTGCCGTAACCATATTCTAATACGCCCCATCTATGCTCACGTGTTGCTTGGGGGGCTGTCATTAGTGCCAAACTGTTTGAGCTTAGCAGTTTGCCGTTATAAAGCGTGTCTTGAAAACGGCTGTAGGCGTCAGCTGATGCCGCCATGCCGCCAAAGGCAATCATAGGCTGATCAATGTTAAGTTCTACCGGCGTTAATTGCGATGTGCTGCGGCCTTTGGCATCAGTGGTAAAGGTTTCGCGATTACCATTGATGAAATCAGCATGAGCGCTTTTAATGTTATTAATATCACCAGTTTGTGCATATAAGCCGTTGAGTTCATATTGCTCTGCTAGTTGGTTAACTAGTTGCTCAATTGGTTGCTGGTAAACCACTTGCAGTATGTCGCCGAGCAAGGCATAACCATAATTTGAGTATTGAAATTGACTGCCAGGTTTGAACTGCGGTGGCTCACCTAAGTTGACTAAGCCTGATGTGTGGCTAAGTAATTGCGACACAGTCACGCTTGGTGGAACATAAGCACGTGGTTTATTGCCGTCTTTCAATAGGTAGTGGCTAACGCTGTTGTTTAAATCGATAAGTCCTTCATCGACCGCTTTTAAAATCAGGCTGGCGGTGATCTGTTTTGATAATGAGCCAATTAAGAAACTGGTGCGACTGCTAATGTTATCACCGGAAATATAGGTAAATACTGCTTGGTTATCTTGTTTTACCATGATCACCCCATTAAAAGGGCGCTGGCTTTGGGTAATGATAGTCGGCAGCTGCTGAGCAATATTGTTATTTATCGCTCGGTTAGCACTGGCTTTGTTAGCAGCCCACAGGCAGCAGCCTGCAATCACTGAGCCTATTAGTGTTTTTGTTATAAAGTGCATGTAAAAGTGTAGGTGTCCGTTGTTGTTGTTATTTTGTCAGCATCCAATAGATAAAGAGCGCGGCAAAGCTGATGAGATAAATTAAGCCAAACCATGAGAGCGCTCGCATGGCGCTACCATACCTATCTGCTGGTAAAAGTGCTGTGCTGATCATCAACTTATAGTTAAGCCAAGCAAATACCACTGTTGTCATAAAGGCGAGGATCATAACAAATTCGAGCAATGGAAGTAGAGCACCTTTAAAAAACAATATGATAGACAGCCCTAAAATAGATACTGTTAGCATGACGAGGTTAAGTCTTCGCTCGCTGTCTACTTGGTTAGTCAGTAGCTGCCAGCCCATATTTAAGGTGCGACTATAACCGTCAATCACGGTGACTGTGGTACTGAATATACACAGAAAGGCAACGGCGCCAATCAGGTAGCGGGTTTCACTGCCCATCACTTGGCTATAAAGACTGATCAGTTGACTGGCAAATTTCACACCTGAGGCTGAAAACTGCTCGCCACTACCATGCATCACTAATGCGCCTAAGGCGAGGAATACGACAGCGAGCAGTGCTGTCATAAGGTAACCAAAGTTAAAATCAAATAAGGCTTGCTGCTTACTAATTGGTTGTAGCTTTTGCTTTTCAATCAACCAGAGTGAGTTCCACGCACTGACTTCAATTGGTGCTGGCATCCAGCCCATCATCGCCACTAAAAAGCCCACATAAGCCCATTGCCACGGTGACTTGCTGACCATGTCGCTATCCATAAAACTTGGCGCATTAAAGGCAAGGGCAACAGCGATTAAGGTGGTTAACGTGAGTGCTAACATGATCACTTTAGTGATTTTATCGAGTAGAGCATAGTGACCCAGAATCAAAATAATCACGCTTGATAGCAGTACGAGTAGCGCCAGCACATCGATGGGTAATGCGACAAATTGAGTCAACATGGCTGCGGTCAGCATTGCTACCCCAGCTGTACTTGCTACCGCGGCAATACTATTGAGTAGAGTGAAGACGATTAAGTACTTACGTCCTTGCTTTAAATAGCCTTGTAATAGGTTTTCACCGGTTGCTGCAGTATAACGAGCGCCTGCGGCAAAAAAGGGGTATTTGACCAGATTTACCGCCAAAATCAGCCAAGCAAGTTGCCAGCCAAATTCGGCTCCTGCGCGGGTTGATGCGACTAAATGGGATGCGCCAATGGCGGCAGCAGCCATCAGTAGTCCAGGGCCTATGCCGCTAAAAAGTCGTGATAGATTCATTTTTTGGTTAGTGAGCGTCACACTTTGTTGATTCATATTGATTGGAGTTAGTCGTTTTTATTATGGTTAGTATTGGCTTCAATACGTTCGAGCGTAGCAGATATTTGCTGCAAAATACTGATAACACTAGCATCATTATTTTCATCTTGATTGTTGTTTGGCTTAGCTTGGTTAAGCTTTTCTTTTTGCTCAAGCACTAAACTTCTAAACTCTTCGACATCAACAATGCCAGTGAGACTGAGTAAGGCACCATTTCCTGACTGCCCTGCAGTTTCAATAGTGAGCTTGTGCAGTTTGAAAAAGCGCATCAGTGGGCCCTGAATAAGCGCCATATCGGTGATTTTGTCTAGGGGGACGGTATTTTCTGTACGGGTAAAAATACCTTTGCGAACGACTAATTTTTTACTGGTGAGCTCAGTGCTCATATTGTTGATATAGCGTTGGATAAAATAGCTACCAAGTGGCAGCCACAGCAGTAGTAACGGGATCCCCACGATAGACAATATCAGTATGATTGTCAGCGGTGTTAGCCAATATCGACTTAGATTGTCGGCGAAAAGGGCTTGTTTAATGATGCGCTCTTGATTGTTTTCCACGTTAATTCCTTATGTGTTTTATTCCGTTATCCTTGTATCGACAGCTTTGTCTAATATTGTTAGTCACTAACCTAAGCAATATTATGCTTAATTTAAAGGCATATTATTTTGAAACACTCTGATGCTTTCTATTGTCGGCGACTAGGCGTAGGTTAGTTGGCTGGTGGTTTGTTTAAGATATTGACGAAGAGGAAATGCAGATGATTAAGTTATATGGCATTCCACGCAGCCGCTCGTTACGCGTGTCGTGGACGTTAGAGGAACTAGGTCTTGATTGGCAGTATCAGCACATTAATTTTGCTAATGGCGATGGTCGTGACCCTGCATTTCTAGCGGTTAATCCTTGTGGCAAGGTACCTGCATTAGTTGATGAGGGCTATGCCATTACAGAGTCTGCAGCGATTGTACTGTATCTCGCAGAAAAGTATGGCGCGGGGAAGTTGCTTCCTAGGGGAGGAACTCATGACTCTGCACTGCACCATAAGTGGGTGAGCTACATTATCAGTGAGCTTGAGCAGCCATTATGGAGTATGGGCAAGCACAAGTTTGCTTTGCCTGAAGAGCAGCGACTAGCAGCAATGTTACCCATTGCTAAGTGGGAGTTTGATAAGGCTGCTGCCATAGCTGAACAATGGTTACCAGATAGTGAGTTTTTACTGGGAGAACAGTTTACTGTTGCTGATATTTTATTGGGGCACACATTACTGTGGGCGACTCGCTTTGAGCAAGAAATTCCACCGAGGCTGGCAGCTTATCGCGACCGCATAACGGCACGTCCAGCTATGATTAAAGGTTTGGCGAAAGAAGAGGGTAAGCTGGAATAATTCTCTTCACTCGGTAAATAAAAAAGCATCCACTATGCTAAATAGATGGATGCTTTTTTAATGTAGAACCTAGAACCTAGAACCTAGAACCTAGGACCTAACACTTAAAGCTGAGTTTTAGCCCAAAGCGCGCGGTTTTCACGGCTTTCTTTTAAGCCTTCTTTATCGCGGAATGCTTTGTATGATTCAAAGTCTAATGGCACAAGTACCACGTCAACTTCTAGCATGAGTTTGCACTCTTTCTTAATACGGTAAGCAGAAACGTTATATAACTCTGCAAGTGGCAATGTGCCTAAAAATTCTGGGTTGTACTGAGCATATAGTGCTTGAGTTGGATAAACCACAAAGCTTAGCGTGCGTTTAGGCTCAGTTTTAAATAGCTCTTCGATGCCATCACAAGTGTTGAGTACTTGCATTTCGATAGCTTCGTCAATTTCCATTAGCTTCTTCTGTACTGGCATGTGAGCTGGTTTTTCACCGGCTTCCCAAGCGATAACATCAGCTTCAGTGACTTTGCCAATTTCTGCAACTTGTGCAGTGGTTAGTGCTAGAGAGTGACGTAAGTACTGCATTTCAATGGCATTGAGGCCAAGTTCTTTAGACATGTTGTTTCCTTAAATAATATTGCGGTATGGCGTAATAGCGATTAGCTGCGCATCCATACTTCTTCGGCCCAATCCCAGAATGACTCCCAAGACTCATCTTCATAGATCTCATCCTCTTGCCAAAGTTGAATTTGACCTTCTTGACTGATGAAGAAAAAGCTATCGCCTTGCTGACAAATTGGCACGAACTCACGTGGTAGGCCAATTGACCATGCATAAGCTGCAACTTCAGGTAGATAAGTGTGTGAGTTTGGGTCGCTTGCTGTTACTGGTTCTAAGCTGCCACAAATAACGTCACTGGCATAAAGTAAGTATTCTTTTAGCTCCATAGGAAGCTGAATTAGAATTTCTTCTTCTACTTCAACAATTTGCTCAAAAGTTGCTAGCTCTAACGGTACGGGAACCGTTTCGCTCATATCTCGGAGTTGCTCAATGATATCGTTCATATGCTGTTAGCGGTGCTTAGGTGGTTTAACTATTGTGGCGGAGTATATACGTAAATCACCAATAAGGGCAGGTTGAACAATTAATTTGCGCCAACAGCTTGGCTAACGATGAGCGGTAACTATGCTGTTGCTCGCTAAGTTTGCTGATGGATAAAAAAGGAGCCTAGTAGGCTCCTGTAGATTTTGCTTTGCAGTATCACTAAGCTGCGGCACTGATCATGTTAGCTTGGTCATTACGCTTATATTTAAGCCATGCTTTATGGTATAGCTTGTGTGACTCTTGACGTAGCTGGGTGATTTTTGCTGTTTCAATTTCACTTAAAACACGTTGTTGTTTATCAGCTGCGGCCTGTATTGATTGTACCTGCTGGTAAACTTGGTGTTCGGCGCCACTTTTGATTTCTGCAATGTCGGCTAGGTGCAGCTGCACTTCGGCAATCATTTGTGATTTTGGTAATTTGACTAATAGGTTTAAGTCGCGATAGCCAGACTCTTTGGGCGTGGCAAAACGGTTTTTAACTTGAACAAGTTGGCTGCTTGTTTTGAGTAACTCAAATGCTTGCATTAGGTTATGAATATCATGGCTAACAATGCTTGCTCGCACTAGGTCGGTAAGTTGACTGGCATCGTTATTGAGCTTGTTTTGCACTTTGGCAGTCGCTCTTTCGCGGCTTTTGATATCAGCCAATACAGACTGAGTCTGTGAACCTTCGCTGATAATGTTAAGTAACAACGCTAGTTCTTGTTGCGCATCGTTAGCTTGGCTATAAAGGGCGTCGAGATTGCTGCTGGTTTGGCGTGGCACTTGATACTGCATTGATTGAATTGCGGTAAGGCCATCGAGGTTTTTAGACAGCGCGAGCTTGGAGCAGTAACTGCCGTTATCTTTGCTATCGCTTTGCTGATGTTCAACGGTGTGAGCAAAAGCGGTACGGGTCGACAGTAACAGTAAGAAGATGAAAAATGTCCGTAATATCCGGTTCATAGCAGTCCTATTTTGTGGCTGTGACTGTAATCTAACTTGATATTGCTTAAGCTAGGCTGAATGGCAAATTAACATTTGTTCATAGTGTGACCCTTAATACAGTTCACAATAAAAAAAGCCGTTGATGAAATGTGGCATCAACGGCTTTTAACTTTTAATTTTGAGAACCTAGAACCTAGAACCTAGAACCTAGAACCTAGAACCTAGGACCTAGGACCTAGGACTTAGGACTTAGGACTTAGCATTCAATTACCAAATTTTGACGCGTTTTTCAGGGGCGATATACATCGCATCGCCCGGTTTAACATCGTAAGTGCTATAGAACTCAGGCATATTTGATAATGCACCAACGGCACGGAACTCTGCTGGTGAATGCGGATCAGTTGCTACGCGATTGCGCATTGACTCTTCTTTGATTTTTGCACGCCAGATTTGGGTAAAACCAATGAAGAAACGCTGATCGCCGGTTAAGCCATCAATCACAGGTGCAGGTTTACCATTAAGTGATTTTTTATAGGCACGATAAGCGATTGTGACACCAGAAAGATCACCGATGTTTTCACCCAAAGTAAGCTCGCCATTAACGTTTAAATCGTCAAATACAGCGTAACCATTGTACTGGTCAACTAGCGCTTTACCGCGGGCGGCAAATTCAGTTAAGTCTTGCTCTGTCCACCAGTCGCGCATATTGCCTTCACCGTCAAACTTAGCGCCTTGGTCGTCAAAACCATGACCCATTTCATGACCAATAACCGCACCAATACCACCATAGTTAACGGCATCATCAGCTTGCATATTAAAGAATGGTGGCTGCAAAATTGCGGCTGGGAACACAATTTCGTTCATGGTTGGGTTGTAGTAAGCGTTGACGGTTTGTGGCGTCATGTGCCATTCCCATTTACGGATTGGGCTACCTAGCTTTTCTAGCTCTTTAGCATGGCTAAGCTCACTGGCTCGAACATTGTTGCCATACAGGTCATCAGCTTTAATGGTAAGCTTGCTGTAATCTTCCCAGCGATCTGGGTAGCCAATTTTTGGATCGAACTTAGCTAGCTTATCTTTAGCCGCTACTTTTGTGTCAGCGCTCATCCACTCTAGAGATTCAATGCTGTCGCCATAGGCGCTACGTAAGTTTTCAACTAAAACTTGCATACGTTCTTTAGCTTCCGGCTTAAAGTGACGTTTAACGTACACTTTACCAACCACTTCGCCTAGCAAGCTATTTACCGTTGACACACCGCGCTTCCAGCGTGGCTCTTGCTCTTGCTGACCATTAAGGGTCTTGGCAAAGAAATCGAAGTTTTCGTTATCAATCTCTTCACTTAGGCTGCTGGCTGCGTGAGTTAATACATGCCACTGCATGTAGGTTTTCCAAGTGTCCAGATCTGTGTCTTTAATCACCTGGTTTAACCCTTGGATATAGCTCGGCTGGTTGATGATAATATCAGCTTGCTTGTCGGCACCAAGAGTTGCTAAGTAACCGTCCCAGTTAATATCTGGGGCTAGCGTTGGTAGATCTTTGATTTGGTATTTGTTGTAAGTCTTAGTGCTATCACGGGTTTCAACCACATCCCAGTGCTTTTTCGCAATTTCGGTCTCGAGCGCCAAAACAGCTGCCGCACTCTCTTTTGGATTTGGCAAACCAGCTAAGGTGTACATCTTTTCAATGTGCTCAAGGTAGGCTTTACGGATTTTCACAAAGCGCTCATCTTGATTTAGGTAGTAGTCTTTTTCTGGCAAGCTTAAGCCATATTGCCAAATATGGGTGGCGTATCGGCTTGAGTCTTTGGCATCAACGTTAATATAGAATGCCATTGGCGTACCGCCGCCTTGAATTTGACTGCGGGCAAAGTAGGTAACGAGTTCGTCTTTTGATTTAATCGCATTAACTTTTTCAAGTTCACTAGCAATAGGAGTTACGCCAAGCTTATTAAGGGTGTCTACATCCATAAATGAATTATATAAAGCCGCCACTTTTTGCTCGTCACTGCCATCTTTTAGGTTAGGCATTGCTGCAACTTCTTCAATAATGACTTTTACGTCATCACGAGATTTTTCACGTAGATCATAAAAGGCACCAGAGCTGGTGCGATCGCTTGGAATGACGGTGTTTTTAATCCAAGTACCGTTTACGTATTCGTAAAAGTTATCTTGAGGGCGAACTGATTTATCGAAATTAGCAAAATCAATACCTGAGGTCAGTGCTTGCTCTACAGCGACTGCCGTTTCTGTTTTGCTTGCCTCAGGTGCCTTGACCTCGGTTGGTTCACTATTACATGCACTAAGGCCAACGATAAGGGAAGCGCAGAAGCCCCCAACGAGTACTTTTTTCATTTGTTCTTCCTTTAGTCTGTATCGTCAATTGTTGTTATTGTGTCTAGTCGGTTTTATCTATTACGACTAGCAGAGCGCTATATTGTTGCGCTTTAAGTACCGACTGCTTTATGGCTGTAGCTATACAAACGGTTACTTATGTTAATGTTTTTGGCGTACTTCGAACAAGCGCCAGTTTGTAACTAATTGCTATTTAGGCAAATCACTTTTACGAAAAAGTCGTCTACTGGTTTTTAGGTTTGTAGAACAGCTTGTTATCGATGGTAGCTCAAAGGCTTGCTGCAAAAGCATGTTGTTTGTTTATAGGCAAAGTAAGCAAAACTTTGCCCTTTAGTCGCACTGGCCTCATAATGGCGGCCATTATGGTTATATAAGCTGAGTTTTGCCTGTGCGTTTAGATAAATTTATTTGTGAGTCAACGTCTCACACTCGTGTTTCTGCCAAAAAAGCGCTTCATCGTGGTGATGTGACATGCAATGGTGAAGTGATTAAAAACTCGGGTTTTAAAGTCACTGATGAGCATGAGATCCGCCTTGAAGGCGAGCTGCTTAGCATTATTGGTCCGCGTTTTATTATGCTAAATAAGCCAGTTGATACCATTTGTTCGACTATCGATGAAGAGTATCAATCAGTGATCAGTTTGTTGGATGTTATCCGCCCTGAGGATTTGCATATTGCCGGCCGTTTGGATGCGGATACGACAGGTCTTGTTCTGATCACTACTGATGGCCAATGGTCGCATAAAATTACCTCGCCGAAACGAGAATGCGCTAAACGTTACTTGTTAGAAACTGCCGATCCATTAACACAAGACTTGATCCAGCAGTTTGCAGATGGTGTGCAGTTAAATAATGAAGATGGCTTAACTAAGCCAGCGGTTTTAGAGATCTTGGGGGCTAACCAAGCACGCTTGACCATTACTGAAGGCAAATACCACCAAGTCAAACGTATGCTCGCAGCTGTTGGCAATAAAGTGACTAAGTTACATCGTGAGAGTATTGGTGCGATTGAGCTAGACACTGAGCTTGAATTAGGTGAATGGCGCTATTTAACTGAAGCAGAGATTAAATCAGTAAAATAAGTATCTTACTGAAAAAAAGGCCCTCAATCTGAGGGCCAAAAATAAGGTTAAGCGTTGTGAAAACGGTATGTACTTAACCTAAAAGTGCTAAGGAATTGAGTTATTGTTGCTTCCTTCTACCTGCAGCAAGTAAACCAAGTAGCGCCAAGCTTAAGAAGCCTAAGCTACCACCACTTGAATCGCTTTCAGGCTCAATAACGTCAGGCGTTGTTGTGGTTGGTGGCGGTGTCGGTTCTACACCATCAGAGTTCACCATTAGCTTAAAGCTGGTAGTAACTGCATCATTTGGAAACGCTAAATCGTGAGCGGTTACGCTTACAACGGTTTCGCCATACCAATCAGTTTCAGGAGTTAATGTCACCATGTTACCTTCAACCGTAGCTGTTACGTGATCAGCTGATACTTGAATACCATTCGCGGTATTTTCTTTATCTTGAATCATGACTTCAAAGCTAATGCTATCGTTTTCATCAACACTCATATCACTTAGTGAACCAATCGCTAGGTTTGATGGCACATTAAGTGAAGATGTGGTGGTGATGCTATCGCTACCTGTGTAGTCACTATCTACAGAGATTTGTATATCTTGACCTACAGCTGCTGCGCTAACACGGGCAGAGAATGACAGTTCAATTGCTGATTGCTCTGGGCCAAAGTAGTTAGCACAAACAACCAGACCTTCAGATACCTTCTCATCGACATCGTTGAACGCATAACCATCACCTATGTAGCCATAAGCGGGGCCAAAGGTGCCTCGAGGACCATGGAAGCCATGTAGACCAATTGAGCCTAAGTGCGATTTAGCACCAGTCATTTTGTCGTAAGCAAAAATAAACTCATGCTCACCAGCGGCAAAATTTAACTCGGTAGATGCAATTAGCTCAAAGCTATAGCGAGCATCATAATCTGGGTCAAAGTTGACGCCAAAGGCAAACTCTTGGCGCATGTTATCCCACTCAACGATAAGGTATCGACCGTCAGTCGTTGTGGCTAGTGACACACCGTCATATGCTTCTGTTTCCATATTGAATTCAGGGACAATTAGACCGTCGCCTCGCCAAAGTGGCGCAATAACTGTATCTGGGAAGAACTGTTCTTCCATAGGGAAGTGCAGTGGCCAGAACAGAGGCATGCTATCAAGCTGGATAAAGCCTGCTGGTGAGATAGTTAATGTGTCCTTTTCCATATAATCAGGGTTATTGTTATATAGCGGGATCCTATCGATACCAAAGAGACTTAGTGGAACGGTAATGGTTTCATTTGCTCGACCAGCGATTGCAAATTCAGGCTCGATATAAGCTTCATCGTATAGGTCTAAATAGTAAGGGTTAGAGCCTACAGGAACACGACAAGTTAGATCGTTTTCACTGGTAGTGAACTGATATTCGCGTGCTTGAGCATTACTAGCCTGCTGCATAGTCGCTAAGCTAATTTGATTACCATCAACGCTAAGTGCATCTGCTAAATCTTGATTGCTGCTGCTTGCCATAACGCTGTCTTCGATAAGCTGTAAGCCTTCAGGAAGGGCTAAATGCATATTCACGTCACGCTCTAAACCAACCATATTTGGTGCCATTTGAACGTTAACTTGAACTATGTCGCCCTCTTTAGCTTGCTGCTGACTCGTGCTAATCATTACATCGTCACCCGCATGCACTAAGTTGAGCGCCATCTTACCTAGGTTGCCTACATTATCAGCGCTGTTTCCTACTTCAACTAAACCGTAAAAACGCTCACCTTTGCTTGCACCATCTAGTGACCAGTTCATGGCTAAGTTGTAAGGATCAATACCATTAGTTGTTTGTGGGCCAGTAACGCTTAGATCGCCATTGTCTGTGCTTGGAATAACCGCAAGGCTGGTAGTGATGCTATCTAATGTGTCTTCTTCATCACCCCATGGACGTTTGAAGTTACCTAACATTGCCCAATAGCGACCAGGCATAGGATTATTAATTGCACAGTAGTCTTGTACATCGGTAAACGAATAACAGATAGCTTCGTCGTACCATTCAACTAGACCATTTTCATTGAGATCCATACCGATATCTAATGATGTAGCGGCAGCTTTATCTTGCGACACTTGCTCCCAAACTATGCGAGCAGTTCCTTCTGGTACATCGAAGAAGTGAACGTTAATACCTGGGTTATCGGCTATTGTTTGAGGATCTTCAAAGTCGATATAAGCAGCACTCAATTGACTTTCAACAACATTACCTGCGGTTAAACCATGAACTTTAACATTCAGTTCAGCGATCTCTTTAGTCATGAGATCTGGAGTTAATAACGTACCGTTATCGCGATGGATAAGGCCTGATACGATTTCAGGTAGGTTCGATCCCTTAAAGCTTGCAATAACCGGCAGATATTGCTTAGGAACGGCATTATCGCTCGCTTGAAGATGAACTTTACCAAACAAGTCTAATGCAGCAGAGCTTGAGTTAACCGTCGTTACATCAAGTACTTTTGCCGTTACCATAATGCTTTGGGTTTCGCCCGCTTTTACTGAGAAAGTTTTTGGATGGACTTCAAGCTCTAAAAATGGTGCACCGTCCATATCCATGACTTCAGTATCAACTGTCCACTCACCATCTTGGGTGGCAGTGAAGGTTCGCATCCATGTGCAGGTGCTTTGGCACTCTGTATTAACCAAGTACGGCACATTCAGTGCGGTAACGTCGCCGCCTTCCATTGGATTAGCTGCGCGATAGTTGTCGCCATTCTCATCCATTACCAGACCAGCTTTTACCGCTCTAGCTACATTGATGACACCACTACCCATTTGATGGAAGTTGGCGGTTTCTAGTGCTGGTGGATAGTCATTGTTATAAGCTTTACCTGATTGCGCAGTCATCATTAATGCAGACTGGATCATAGCTGGTGACCACTGAGGATGTGCTTGTGTTAATAAGGCTAGTGCACCCGCAACATGAGGACCTGACATTGAGGTGCCACTAATGGCAACATAATCGCTAGGCGCAGGATAAAGACTAAATGGCATTTCATCCGCGTAGGCAGCAAATACATCTACACCCGGCGCAGAAACGTTTGGAACCATAGTGTTAGGGTTGGTTGTGCTTGGTCCGCGAGATGAGAAGTTGGCCAGTACATCAGCTTCTCGCTCAGCAGCGGTCAGTTCAGATGCATAAATGCTGATTTGCGGTGCTGTAGTTGAATTTGCTACCCAATCCACTAATGCATTACCTGATGCCATATCAATATGCATACCAGGAATAGGGAACGGGTTTAAGTTCAACGTATTACCACCTTGACCATCATCCCAAGAGATAGCGTTATACAAAATAACTGCACCGGCGCCACCTTCGGCGACGTTAATCCCTTTTTGTACTCGAGCAATGTCACCGCGCTTACATAGAACAATATCATCGCTTTCAAAGGTACCTTCAGCAAATGGCTCTAAACAGAGGCCATCGCCATAGTCAGCAGCATTAACTAAGTTACCAGTGAAATCACCTGTAATGCCGTAGCCTTCAATATCATCAGGTGCATTGTCACCAACATAGTCGCTAATTCGACCTGCTATAGGTTCAATTTGACGGCCATGAGTACTCGCTGCAACAGAGGTCAACCATGGCGATACATGGTCAATGTAAGATGGGCCATATTGTCCCCAGTTACCGGCAGAGGCAGCCACAGAAATACCGGCTTCACGGGCCGATAGAAACGCCATTTCGATTGCGTCGTACCAAGGTAGTGACTCAAGTCCACCAATAGAGAAGTTGATTACGTCAACACCATCAATAATTGCATCTTCAATTGCGGCAACCAATGCATCGCCCGGGCAACCTCCGTAGGTTTCGCCAAATGACCCACCACCTGGATAACACACTTGATAGGCAATAATATTCGCGCGAGGGGCGACACCAGAGATCTCTGGGAAAACAAGTGGGGTGTCAAAGCCATCTGACTTTTCTTCCATACCAGCTAGCTGGAAGGCGACATTATGTAAAACGTTACCTGCAACTGTGCCAGCAGTATGAGAGCCATGGCCGTTATAGTCTTCGCCATTTGGAGCGCGTTTGTAGTCAGCTTCCCATTCAGGCACATCTGGCTGGAAAATTGGATCTTTAAATGTGTCAGTAATGATATCGTATGAACGTACACCAATGAGTTTACTGTTACACATGTTCGGGTAGTCAACACAATCACCAACAAAATTACCTTCGCCTAGTGGGTTTGTGTGCACATAGCCGTCACCCGAGACTGCGGCAAATGATGGGTGATCAGAGTTAATACCGGTATCAATAATACCAGCAACAATACCTTCACCACGCATTTCTACACTGTTAGGTACACCATTTCCCTGCCAAATTAAATCCGCTCCTATGTGCTTAGGTCCGACATCGGTAAAGAGTTTGTACTCTTTGGCACGAGTCACGGCTTTTACCCCGGGTAATTCAGCAACTTTTGCAGCTTCTTGCTGACTTAGCACCATGGTCATACCGTTTAAGGCTACATTAAATCGGCGCTTTATTTCCGCACGAGGCGCGACAGTTCTGATTTGGCTTGCGGTGAGATCTTGGGCTTCAGTGAGGTAATTGCGATACTTTTTAACGGCATCACTTTTAACATCGAGTGTACCAAAGCGTTCTTTACTGCGCATATCAGGCTGGTTACTGCGCGGTGAAGTTGCAGCAAACTCAGGACGCTCACCTTGGTAAAGGGCAATGGGAGAATCCATTAACTGAATGATGTAAGTGTGATCACCTTCAATTTCATCTTCCCACGCGAAAGGGGCTTTATGGCTGCTGCCTTTGGCTGCACGATGGACGTTCATGCCAACTTGGCCCGGACGATTGACTTGCTCTACACCAGGGTGCTTTGGTTTATTCTTATATTGTTCGATTTGCTCTGGCGTTAGCTTGATACCGATAAGGTCTTCATTTCCACCATTTTTGCTATCTATTGATAGGGGGTTAGCGACTAGTGTCCCTAAGCCCGTAGCATACAACGCTGCGAGCGTTACTATGCTAATTTTTTTGAGTTTCATGGTTCATTCCTTATTATTTATTGTTGCAAAATTGTTAGTTTTGCTTTGTTTTTTTAACGAGAGATGACCATTTAGAGCTAATGCGTTATGCGTATAAAGCTATGCGTATTTTGTATGCAGTTTAGTTTGTTCTTAACTAATAATCTTTTATAACAATGACTTGTGTTGATGGGTTTTATGTATCTTTTGCCTTGGTTTTGATACAAGTTGTAACACCGGCTGGCTTGTTCACAAATTTTAACATCTGTATGTTGTTGCTTTGTTAATTGATGGTTTGGGATGAATCATGATTGAATTTAGGCATTTGAGAAACTTTACCGTGTTGGCTCAAGAGGGAAATTATCAAAAGGCAGCGCAACGATTGAACTTGGCCCAGCCCTCTCTTAGCCGAAGCATTCAACGACTAGAAGACTTATTAGGCACGGAGTTATTAAACCGTGGCCATCAAACGATGTCATTAACGGCATCGGGAGAGTTAGTTTTAAGTCATAGTGAGGAGATTATTCAAGGGGTTGATACCCTGAGAAAAGAGCTGCAGTATTTGCAGGGGAAAAGCAGTGGTCATCTAGCTATAGGTGCAAGCCCGGTGCCTGCAAATACCATTTTAGGCCCAACAATCGGCCGTTTTATTGACCGCTTCCCCGATGTACACGTTGAGCTATCAGAAGGCACATGGCAGCACAATTTAACTAAGTTATTGCAAGGAAAGCTATCCTTGTTGGTTACCGATGTTAAAGGCGAAGAGATAGGTAATGAGGCGTTAATACAGAGTTTTAATTTACCCTCTTATAATGCGGTATTTTGTGCAAGAAAAGATCATCCTTTAGCGAGTAAGCCAACGTTAACATTAGCAGATATAAGACGATTTCCTTTGGCTATTCCGAGGAACTTACCTGCTGGGGTTCTCGATATGTTTGGTGATCTGTTTTTTCAGTATCGCAGTGACTTTTCTGGTCTATTGCATTACGACGCTTTTCCACCAATCATCGGCGCGATTCAACACTCTCAAATGTTAGCCTTAACGCCTCAGGTTGCATTATTGGATGAAAGTATCAGAAGCGAGTTGCACATATTCACGCCGCAAGATATGCCGCAGTTAGACGTATGTTTTAGTGTGGTGATGTTGCGCACTCAAACCAGTATTGCAGCGAAACGTTTTTTACAGTTGATGTTGTCGGGCTCGGTAGATTAGTTAAATGGCTATTTTTGATTAGTGGGCAATGATAAGCGCCCTATATGCAACTGCTTACGCCGTATGCATATAGAGCATGATTATCTGCAAGGGAGTTATTTAGTTAATTCAACCTTACCACTTATGGTTGAAACCGTTAGTTCAGCATTGCCATTACCTGTTTGAAATCTTAAATAGCTTTGTGGGGAATATTTGCCTTTTGTGACAGGATCATCGGTCAGCTGATTAATTATTTTACCACCAGGGCCGCCATTGATATCGACCATGATATCGGTTGCTGTTAGCAGTTTAATATCGATATCTCCGCTGACACTTCCAAGGGTTGCGCTGCTCGTTAAGTTATTAACTGAAAGCTCAAGATCGCCGCTGACCGTCTTAACGTTTAAGCTATCCGCCTCGGCTAGAACGATCGCCGCATCGCCGGATACTGACTCTACAGAAACTTTACTGGCTTGAGTATCGGCGGTGAGTTCACCACTTACAAGTTGGTAGTTAACCTTGCCCTGACTTTGGGTATCTTTAATATCACCAGATACGGTTTGTAAATTTATATCACCGTTCAAACCCCTGGTTAAAATGTCACCCGATACGGTTTGCAATGAAGCATTTTGCTGCAGGTTGTTGGCTTTGATATTGCCACTGACAGAGCTGATCTCGAGCTTACCGATTAATGAATCGAGCGCGTAATCGGCCGACACGCCCTCGACTTGTAATTTAAGCTGTTTAGGTAGCGTAATTGTAAGGGCGGAGCCGTCTTTATTGCGCCCGTTATATTGTCGTGGCAGTTTGTCTTCAATAGTGACTTTGTTACCTTCAACATTGAAAATAAAGCCTTGGCTAAGTTCATCTAAGGTACCTGTTACTGAGATTTGGTTTTTGTCCCAAGACTCGAATGTGACCTTACCACGCTGAACTTTCACTTTAACGTTAGGCTCGCTCTGTACATTTTGCTGTTGGTCAACGGCCTCAGCTGCAAAGCTGGCATAACTAAACAATAATGCGCTAATAGCAAAGGTTTTTAGAAATCTATCGATCATATTAAAGCTCCTTGAGATGGTGGCGTTGTTGGCAGCGATTGACCTTGTTGCAATAACTCAATTTCTTTTGCGTGAGTCCATAGCCACAGTTGCCATAGTTCCTTGTCATGGGGGGATTGTTGTAAAGCGTGGTAGAGCTGCTCAGCCGCTTGGCGTAACTGCTCAATTCCTTTCTCGAGCGGGTCGCCTAATCGAGTGCCTTGCCAATTAACATGCTGCTGTAGGCTAAGTTGCTCGACTTGTTGCAAGTGCTGTTTACGAATATCCGCGAGTGTTAATAACAAACCTGGATCCGTTGTTGAGCGCAAATGGCTTTGCCACATATTGTTAGCCAGTAGGGTTGTTAATAGCAGCATGCAAGCAATGGCGAGACGGCGCCAATGTTGGGGGCGATTACTTTTGAGATTTAGCTGTTGAAAATCGGTTTTATCGAGTTGCTTTTCGATGCCTTGCCAAAGATCTTGTTGCGGCTTTATTGCTTTTGGCGCTTGCTCGATTAGCTCTACAAGTTGGGGATCTAGCTTGTTATTACTTGAGTTATCCATGCTGGCCTCCATTATCAGCGGGGCTGATCTTGACCTTGTTCAGCGAATGTTGGCTCATTAGCTGTTGTAGCAATTTTTGCGCGCGGTGGTATTGCGCTTTACTGGTTCCTGCTGAGATCGCCATCAAGCTGGCGATCTCTTCATGTTTGTAACCTTCAAGAGCATGTAATACAAATACGATGCGGGCTCTTTCTGGTAATTTCAGCAAAATTTTATCTAAGTCTTCGTACTCATCTGTGATTTGATTGATATCTATGTCGTTACTCACGAAGCGCGCCCAAAAACTACGCTGCTTTTTAACGCTCGATAATGCTTGATTAACAGTAAGTGTGTGTAGCCAAGTGCTAAATTGACTTTCTCCACGAAACTGCGGCAGTTTTTGCCAAAGCCGTACAAAGCAGTCTTGGGTGGCTTCTTCAGCCAGTGATACTTGGCCAGTGAGCCTTAGGCAAAGTGCATACACTCGCTGGTGGTGCAGTTGGTATAACTGTTTAAAAGCGTGTTTATCACCTTGCTTGGCACTATTTATTAGCTCAGGTTCTTGAAGTTGACTTAACTCCAATACCTGTTTTGTCGCAGTCACTGGCATTTCCTTGTGCACGTTAGATATCTATAAGACATAGCCAAACGTTAAAAAGGTTTAAATGCAATAGAAATTATTTTCGTGGCAGCTGCAATAGCATGCTGAAGGTTGGAAATGAGGGGAGTTAAATAAAGCTGTAGCAGCCACAGCTTTATTTATAGAGGTTATTGATTAGCTCAATTTTGCAAATACCAGTTGAGCACCAACAAGATCAGCAAGTGCGGTTCCAACAGTTTTAAAAATAGTGATTTCATCTTCGCTATTACGGCCGTTAATTTCTGCTTTACAAAGTTGACTTAATTCACCTTTGACTTGGCTTAGTGCAAAAACGCCTTCTTTTTCTGGAATGAGTAGCTCGCCAGCTTCAGCAAACACATTGACTTTTGAATCAACAAAAACCGACCCCATTGTAATGAGTTGGCTGTCAAACTCACGCTTATCGTGATTATGATTGCCGACAAAATCGGTATGGGTTCCAGGTTGTACCCATTCGCCTTTAAATAGTGGCGTAGCAGATCCGGTTGCGCAGCTAATTATATCAGCGTGACGTACACTTTGTTCGAGATCGGTACAAAGCATCACTTCAATATCAGGGCGCTGATTTCTGATCCGTTCAATAGTTTGTTGCGCTTTGACTTCGCTGCGGCCCCACACAGTAATCTGCTTGATTGGCCGAACACTAGCATGTGCAAGAGCCATAAAGTGAGCCAGATTACCTGTGCCGCAAACGAGCAAGTTGCTTGAATTTTCCCGAGACAAATAGCGGCTACCTAGTGCTGAAATAGCGGCCGTGCGCCAAAAGGTTACGCTGGTGCCGTCGACAAGTGCTTGGGGTTCACCAGTTGCTCGGTTAAATAGCATTATTTTGGAGTAGAGGCTGGAAAGGTGTGGTGACTTTTTAGGGTTGTCAGGAAAGTAAGTGAAGGCTTTAACGGCAATTGATTGCTCATTCCATGAAGGTAGCACCGCAAAGGCGTCGTGATGTTCAGCTGAATTATCTAATTCAAATACTCGTCGTTGCGGCGTCCCTGCTGGACGTGAAAATGTTTCTGCTAGCGCGTTGATTAAATCTGGAAAATTAAGAGACTGGTGGACCGATTCTGCATTGATGACAAACATGTAACCTCCATATTGGTATATTTTATACTATTCCCAAGGTTATGCTTAGGTCAACTTGTTTTGTGATCTATGTCAAATTTTATTCCTAGCAGATGATTGTTGCCGTTTGTTTACACTAAAGAGGCTTTTTTGTATCTAAATGTATTGTAAAATTGGTCGATAATAACGATACAGGTTTTATAAACATGCAAAGTCGTATGTTTAAAGCGATATAAGCCAATTATAAAAAGAGATGTAACATGCTAATTAGGGATAAATTGCTGCTTAGTGCAGGGGTATCGATTGCAGCATTAGCTGCTATGTTTGGCCTTCAAGTGTATTTTAGTCAAGTACAAAGCGAGCTTGCAGGAACATCGCTGCGTATCGCAACGTTAAAAAATGAAATACTGAGTTTACGTAAAGATGAAAAGGATTTTTTATCAAGAAACGATGTGAGATATGTTAGCCAGCATCAAGAAAATCAACAACAAGTGAAAGCGCTTGTAGTGCAACTAGAAAGTGATTTTGATAAGTACGATATTGCCACAACTAGTTTGAGTCAATTTGAGCAGTCTTTAGCAAGTTACAGTGATACTTTTGCACAAGTGACGAGTTTGAGTCAGCAAATAGGTTTAACACCTAAGACTGGATTATATGGCACTTTGCGTGATGCAGTACACCAAGTGGAAGAGGTTGTTAATCGCTATAATGAGCCAAAGCTTATGGTGCAGATGCTGCAATTAAGACGAGCAGAAAAAGATTTCATGCTCAGACGCAATTTAAGCTATATGGCTAAATTTGACGCCAATTTAGATAAGTTCAATAGTTTGTTATTAAGCTCACAACTGGCGGCAGAATCAAAGCTGCAAGTGAGTAAATTAATAAAGCAATATGATGCAGATTTCAAAGCCCTCGTAAGTAAAGAGCAGCAGCTTGGATTAAGTATATCTGAAGGAGAGCTGGGGCAGTTGCGTAAAGCTGTCGCCACGACAGAAACCGCGTTAAAGCAGCTGGAGTCACTCGCGCTAAATACGATTACTGAAAAGCAAAATTCAGCATTTGTAGTAGGGCTATCGATAGCGGTTTTGATTGCATTGGTATTGGTATTTGCCACCTTAACGATTATTCGCAGCATTATAGAACCAGTAAAGCGGATCACAGAGGTCATTACGCATATCGAAGTAAACAAAGATTTGGCTATGCGCTGTGATGAATCAACTAATGATGAATTGGGGCAAATTGCGAGTCACTTTAATAGCATGGTCGCAAGCTTCCAACAGCTTATTCATCAAGTAACCCAGTCTGTAGAGACCATGAATCAATCTTGCCAAGAACTGTCCTCTAACGTGGCTAAGGCATCTCAAGGTGCTGAAAACCAGTTAAATGAAACAGATATGGTGGCAACAGCAATTACTGAAATGGGCGCGACTATTGACGAAATTGCCAAAAATACTGAGTTAGCAGCGGATAAAGCCAGTATGACTCATGATAATGCTCAATCAGGTCAAACAGGGGTAGAGCATACGATTGAAAGAATTGAGCTATTAGCGCAACAAATCAATCAGTCGGCGAGTGTCGTCGCTGAGTTAGAAAAAGACAGTGAAACCATTGGTAGCGTACTTGATGTGATCCGTGGTATTGCCGAGCAAACTAATTTGTTGGCACTGAATGCAGCGATTGAAGCGGCAAGAGCTGGAGAACAAGGTCGTGGTTTTGCTGTTGTTGCCGATGAAGTACGTAGTTTAGCAATGCGCACTCAAGAGTCGACTGAAGAAATTGCCGCGATTATACAAACATTGCAGGCGCGAACTCACTCGATTGTTAGTTTAATGCAAGCGAGTCGCGACCAAGGCAATGAGAGTGCTGAGCAAGCGGCATCGGCAGGTACGCTATTGCAGCAGATCAATAGTGATGTCACTAATATTCTTGATATGAGCACGCAAATAGCTGCCGCAATTGAAGAGCAAAGTATGGTGGCTGCAGAAGTGAATCAAAACGTGGTGGTGATCCGTGATATTGCTCAGGAGACTGCCGATGTGGCCACACAAAACTCAAGTGCTACTGAAGATGTACGCGAGCGAGCAGAGTTTTTACAAGATGCTGTGAGTAAGTTTAAGGTTTAGAGCTTAAAACCAAAAAACTAAAAAGAGGCCTCGAGTTTTCTCGGGGCTTTTTAATTTGCTAAGGATCGTATTGATTGGCATTAAATTTTAGGCATAAAAAAACCTCGCTATGCGAGGTTTTTTTATTGCAACTTAAGGTCTTAATTTGCCTTGTTGCCGGTTTAGTTGTTGCTAGACACCTAAACTAAATATTGGTGCCCGAACCCGGAATCGAACCAGGGACACGAGGATTTTCAATCCTCTGCTCTACCGACTGAGCTATTCGGGCAACGGGCGCTATTAAAAGGCTTTTACCGATTTGAGTCAACCCATTTTTACAAAAAGATGATTTTTTTTGCTTGAGCGTTGAATAAATAATCGTTTAGCGTTAGTTATGAGCAACCAAAGATAATAACGATTAACTGATCCAAAGTTTACGAGAGTTTTGTTGTTAGTCATGCAGGTTATTGGGTTTTAAGAAATAGGCAGGAAAGGGAGAAAGAAGTGCTGCGCCAAATAAGTATTATCTGGAAGGTTCAGCGTCATCCAGTTGCGATGTTTGCAGTGATAGGCTGTTTATTGGTGTTTGCGTTGAGTGGGTATAACCGCTTACAGCTTGATGTTGATTTTAGCGATTACTTTGTAGGATCAGATCCGCGTTTAACCGCACTTAATAGCATGACAGAGCAATTTGAACGTCACGATAAGTTGTGGATGCTACTTGAAAGCGACAATGACTGGCGTGATAGCAATGAACAGCAAGCACTGAAAGCGTTTTTAGTCATGCTAAATAACGACCCAAATATCAGCAGTGTTAGTGGCTATAGCCAATTTGTGTTGGGGATGGCAAAAACAGAAAAAATCTTATCTTACAAAGCTCACCCTAGATTATCCTCGGTGTTGTCGGCGGATGGGCACGCCATATTACTGCAGTTGCAACTGGATAGTAGTAAGGTGTCAGATTTTGCTACGCAAAGCCTGTGGCTCAATGCGCTACTAACAAAGCTCGATAATACGAGTCATGCTTATTGGCAACCGCTTAACGTTCGAGTGCATTTTAACGGTACTCATGCGTTAAATTGGCAATACGCTAAAGTATTAATACATGATCTTAGTTGGTTTGCTCCTGCTTTGCTGGGAATTATCTTCCTAATGGCACTGCTGTTTATTCGGCAAAAGGCTTGGGTGTTGGCGCTAACCTTGAATAACGTAATCACCTTGTTATTGACCCTAGGGGTGGCCGCTTGGTTTAAGCTGACGCTAGCTGCTATTAGCGCGTTTATACCTGTGATTATAGTGACCTTAGGTTTAGCTTATGGCTCACACCTATATTTTGGCTGGCGTAGTCAGTTAACCGCAGGTGTTAGTGTGGCTGAAGCTTTGCGATACACTGTTAAGGTAAATCAAGCACCACTATTTTATTCCAGTATTACCACTATATTTGGCTTCAGCCTGTTAACCCTGAGTCCTTCTCCACCGATCCAAAGCTTTGGGATCTTGGTTGCTTTTGCGGTGCTATGTAACTATCTACTATGTTTAACTAGCTTAATTTTCTTCGCCAAATTTTCTACTCCAACATCAAGCCAAATACTGAATTTTGATAAGGTAGTTGATGTTGCTAAATACAATGCGCGTCAGCCTAAAGCTGTAATTGGCGGCATTTTGTTGTTGAGTGCTTTGGCGCTGGTCAGTGTCAGCAAGTTAACATTGAATGATGACCCTTTAAGCTACTTTGAATCTTCAACCCCTTTTAGTTTATCGAGCCAAAAAATGGCGCAGTATTTTTCAGGGATTAACTTGCAACATTACGTGGTTAGTAGCTTACGCGATAGCCAGATAGATAAAACTGAAATCAGCTTTATCTATAAATTTAGCCGTTATTTAAAAAAGCAGCCTGAAGTGATAAAGGTGCAGCATATAGGCGATTGGATAAAAGCTGCGGGGATCGGTCAAACTCAATTTAGGCAATTGCTATCGCAAAATAACGTAAACCAGTTGGGGCTTGCCAGTGAACTGGCAAAGGATAAGCGTGCCAGTTTAGTGACCTTGTACCTACAACCAATGACTGCAAAAGAGTTGATTAGGTTTGAGCGTAAAGTCGATGCTTGGTTAGCAGCACAAAATCTCAATGTCGGTGTTAGTCAATCGCTGGGGAGCAACCTACTGTTTGCTCATTTAAGTGTTGATAACGCCAATAATATGTTGCTTTCGTTTGCAGCTGCATTAATCGCTTTAGCTGTATTATTGAGTGTTTTAAAAGGTTCACTGATTTATGGTGTTATAGGGCTGCTGCTTAACTTTTTACCCTTGCTTTGGGTGTTTGCGCTATGGCAGTTAAACGGTGGCTTTATCAGTTTAGGCACAGCGGTAGTGCTAGCTATGATGCTTGGCATTATTGTTGATGATACTTTGCATCTAATGCTTAAGCTGCCTAACACACATCCATTGCGGTTTAATTCGGAAAATAAAGGCATTGTTCGCGCTAGCGCAGACAGTTTATGGTTAAGTCTGCAACAAGTATTACCTGTGATCAGCTTTACTACTTTGACAATAGCGATGGGTTTTTCTATCGGTTTGCTGTCGGAGTTTGCGCCTATAAGCCAATTGAGTTTGCTGTCTTGTTTAGTAGTGATATTTGCTTGGGGTTTTGATGTGTTAATGCTGCCAGTACTTTACTTATGGTGGCTAGTGGAAAAATCAAAGGCGATGTCTGTGAAATTGAAGGCGGATCAGCAATGATGGATTTAACGACCATGATGAATATAATCGTTACATCGTAGATAAGTACAACCTTAATCAAGTTTTGTACAAAAAATATAGGCCTCATATGAGGCCTATTTTGATTGTCAAATATGCAGGTTGTTAAGCTTAATTCGCGACTAATTTATTGTTTGGAAAATTAGCCTTCATAACCATGAGTGCATGATCTTTAAGCTTTTCTTGTCCTAACTCGCCATAGGCGGTAGACATGATTTCAAGTGCTTTCTCTGCCGATGGTGTACCTGGGTAGGTCTCTAAAACTGACTGGGCGCGTACAGCTGCTGCACTCCAAGCATTCATTTTTATGTAGTATTCAGCTACCTTGATCGAGTAAAGTGCCAACCTATTTTTTAGGTGCTGCATGCGTTTTTGGGCATCTGCTGCATACTTACTGTTTGGATAAGACTTAATAAGTCTATCGAAATCTTTAAATGCATCTTGCGCAGCTTTTGGATCGCGGTCAGAACGATCGATATTTAGCATATCGTGAAATAGGTATCGATCAGACTGCATATTGACTAAGCCGCGCATGTAGTAAACATAATCAATATCTTTATGAGTTGGGTTTAAGCGAATAAAACGATCGATATTCGCAATGCCTGACGCTGGATCGTCAAGTTTGTAATAGGCATAAATTAGGTCAAGCTGCACTTGAGTTTTGTGCGGACCAAAGGGAAAGCGCGAGTCCAAGGCTTCTAAAGAACGCACAGCTTTACTGTAATTCCCTAGTTCCATTGAGGTTCTAGCCTGAGAGTACAGTACTTCTGGTGAGCTTTTTGTCATCGCAGGGTCTTCGCCCTGTTTACTACTACAGGCCGTAGCTGCAAGTGTGATTAGGACTACAGCGACACTTTTGGCAATTTTATGCATACTTGAATTCGATTCTTTTAAAGTTATTGTTAAGAATTTTTCCATTTCACGATAAAATAGAAACAATCCGATTGTAACAGATAGTAAACATTTTTGGACCCAGAAAAGTGGGTACGGTTCATATGACACAAGAGATTAATCTAAAAAGCGAGATCACAGCAACACAAACCGGGCAAAGATTAGACCAGACATTGGCTGAATTGTTCCCGGATTACTCGCGCACACGCATTAAAGAGTGGATTTTAGCCGGTTCAGTCTTTATTGATGGCGAAGTTTCTGACAAGCCAAGAGTGAAGGTTCTTGAAGGTCAAGTCGTGACAATTGGTGCCACGCTTGAAGAAGAGACCAAAGCTGAAGCTGAAGCGATTGACTTAGATATCGTTTATGAAGATGACCATATTTTGGTGATTAATAAACAAGCGGGCTTAGTTGTGCACCCTGGTGCCGGTAACCAAAGCGGTACGCTAATGAATGCGTTATTGCATCATTGCCCTGGTATTGAGTTAGTGCCACGCGCCGGTATTGTGCATCGTTTAGATAAAGACACCACGGGCCTAATGGTAGTGGCGAAAACGGTAGAAGCACAAACCCATTTAGTGGCAGCGCTACAAGCACGCGATATTACTCGTGAGTACGAAGCGATTGTGACTGGGACGCTGATTTCTGGTGGTACGGTTGACGAGCCAATTGACCGTCATCCAACTAAACGTACTCATATGGCTGTGGTTTATAATGGTAAGCCAGCCATGACCCATTACCGCGTAGCGGAAAAGTTCAGAGCGCATACTCGTTTAAGATTGCGTCTAGAGTCAGGTCGTACTCACCAGATCCGCGTGCACATGGCACACATTGGTCATGTATTAGTTGGTGATCCGGTTTACGCTGGCCGTCCGCGTCCGCCAAAAGGTGCTGCGCCTGATTTCTTCGATACCTACATGGGCTTTAAGCGTCAAGCGCTACATGCGGTACGCCTAGAGTTAGCACATCCATTTACTTGTGAAATCATGAGTTGGCAGGCGCCGATCCCTGATGACATGGTGAAGCTAACTAAAGCACTGCGTAAAGACACTGAAGAAAACCCAACAGGTTTTTAATGAGTCGCGATAGTGAACACCAAGCTTGGTTTATTCCTGCAGGAGTAAACCTTGCCTTTTCTACGCGTAAAGGTGGTACTAGTTTGCCGCCTTATGCCAGCCTAAATCTAGGTCTGCACGTTGGCGATACACCTGAAAAGGTGTTGGCTAACCGTAAGCTGATTGAGCAACAACTTAATCTACCTGCACAACCCGCTTGGCTTGAGCAGACACATAGTATTGATGTCGTTGAAGCTGACAATAGCCAGGTCATTAATGCTGATGGCAGCTATACCCAAAGCAATGAGCAAGTATGCGTGGTAATGACAGCTGATTGTTTGCCTGTTTTACTGTGTGATGAAAATGGTACTGAAGTGGCTGCTGTGCATGCCGGTTGGCGTGGCTTATGCGATGGTATTATTGAAGTTGCTGTGGCTAAGTTTAGCCATAAGCCAAATCAGTTAGTGGCTTATCTCGGTCCTGCAATTGGACCAACTGCGTTTGAGGTTGGCCCTGAAGTTAAAGCCCTTTTTGAAGCAAAACATCCGCAAACCAGTCAGTTTTTTAGCGAACACCTTAATAAACAAGGTGAACAAAAATACATGGCTGATATTCAAGCCCTTGCAACATTTAGATTAACTCAACTCGGTGTAAAGCGCGTGTATGCTGATCGTCGTTGCACTGTTGCTGAAGCGAACGAGTTTTTTTCTTATCGGCGTGATGGCGTTACAGGTCGAATGGCATCATTTATTTGGCTCAATCGCTAACTTTATTGCTTACCCTCGACTTGATATTGTTCAAATAGCCCCCATCTTTTAAGTAACAAAGATTCTGTATCTACTGAATCATCTTTTCTTATGTGAATAGAAGTGCGAATGGATTGATATTGTTTCTAAAGCGGTATCAATGCTATCCAATTCGGTTTCTCGAAGCAGATATGCAACTTCCATTGCCTTTAAGTCACCTATATTTATGAGTTATCGGAGGATATATGCGATTAGATCGTATGACCAATAAATTCCAGATTGCCATCTCGGATGCTCAGTCATTGGCGTTAGGCCGAGATCATCAATTTATTGAACCATCACATTTGATGATGGCATTACTGAATCAAGATGGTGGTTCAATTCATCCATTATTGACCCAAGCGGGTATTCAGGTAAGCACATTACGCTCGCTGTTGAGCCAAGATTTAGAGCAACGCCCACAAGTCGAAGGTACTGGCGGTGATGTTCAGTTATCGCAAGCGTTAATTCGCTTACTTAATTTGTGCGACAAATTAGCGCAAAAACGTAAAGACAAATTTATCTCTAGTGAGCTATTCGTGTTAGCTGCGCTTGAAGGCAACGACTCACTCGCACAAGCATTAAAGCAGTCCGGTGCGACCAAAGAGTTAATGGAGTCGACCATTGACCAAGTACGCAACGGGCAAAATGTTGATGATCCCAATGCCGAAGATCAACGCCAAGCACTTAAAAAGTTCACCGTTGATTTAACTGAGCGCGCCGAACAGGGCAAACTTGATCCTGTAATTGGTCGTGACGACGAAATTCGCCGCACTATTCAAGTATTACAACGCCGTAGTAAAAATAACCCTGTGCTGATTGGTGAGCCGGGTGTTGGTAAAACTGCAATTGTTGAAGGCTTAGCGCAGCGGATTATCAACAATGAAGTACCTGAAGGGATTAAAAACAAGCGCGTATTATCGTTAGATATGGGCGCATTAGTGGCAGGTGCTAAATACCGTGGTGAGTTTGAAGAGCGTTTAAAAGCCGTGCTCAATGAGCTTTCTCAAGAAGAGGGGCAAGTGATCCTTTTCATTGATGAGTTGCATACCATGGTAGGCGCGGGTAAGTCTGACGGTGCGATGGATGCAGGTAACATGCTAAAACCGGCACTTGCTCGCGGTGACTTACACTGTGTTGGCGCAACAACGTTAGACGAATATCGTCAGTACATTGAGAAAGATGCTGCACTAGAACGTCGCTTCCAAAAAGTACTGGTTGATGAACCAAGTGTTGAAGATACCATTGCAATTTTACGTGGTCTTAAAGAGCGCTATGAGTTGCATCATCATGTTGAAATTACCGATCCGGCAATTGTGGCTGCAGCGAGTATGTCGCACCGTTATATTTCCGATCGAAAGTTACCAGATAAAGCAATCGACTTAATTGACGAAGCGGCATCTAGTATCCGCATTCAGATTGACTCTAAGCCTGAGTCTCTAGACAGACTTGAGCGCCGTGCTATTCAGTTAAAGCTTGAAGAGCAGGCATTAAGTAAAGAGGCTGATGAAGCAAGTTTACGTCGCTTAGATACATTACGTACTGAGCTTAAAGAAGTTGAAGCCAAAGCGGCTGAACTGAATGAGATTTGGCACACCGAAAAGGCAGCACTTGCGGGAACTCAGCATATTAAGGCTGATCTTGAACAAGCGCGGATGGATTTAGAAGTTGCCCGTCGAGCTGGCGACTTAACCCGTATGTCAGAGTTGCAATATGGTCGTATTCCCGAGCTTGAAAAGCAGCTCGATCTTGCTGCGCAAGCAGAAATGCAAGATATGACATTGCTACGGAATAAAGTCACAGATATTGAAATTGCAGAAGTGTTGTCAAAAGCCACAGGTATTCCAGTATCTAAGATGCTTGAAGGTGAACGCGATAAACTGCTTAAAATGGAAGATGCTTTGCATGAGCGAGTTATCGGTCAAAATGAAGCGGTTAATTCGGTCTCAAATGCGATTCGTCGTAGCCGAGCTGGACTCGCAGATCCAAATCGCCCGATAGGTTCATTCTTGTTTTTAGGCCCAACTGGCGTCGGTAAAACGGAATTGTGTAAATCGCTTGCTAAGTTCCTATTTGATACTGAATCGGCACTTGTGCGCATCGATATGTCAGAGTTTATGGAGAAACATGCGGTGTCGCGCCTTGTCGGTGCACCTCCGGGCTATGTTGGTTATGAAGAGGGCGGTTACTTAACTGAAGCGGTAAGGCGTAAACCATACTCTGTGATATTGCTTGATGAAGTCGAAAAGGCGCACCCAGATGTATTTAATATCTTATTGCAGGTGTTAGATGATGGCCGTTTAACCGATGGTCAAGGTCGCACGGTCGATTTTAGAAACACAGTGGTAATTATGACTTCAAACTTAGGCTCAGATCTGATCCAGATGGGCTTCGGTAACCAAAGTTATGATGAAATGAAATCAGATGTAATGCAGGTAGTGACTCAGCACTTTAGACCAGAGTTTTTAAACCGTGTTGATGAAGCTGTGGTATTCCACCCGTTAGATGAGACAAACATCGCTCATATTGCTGGTATTCAGATCGAAGGCTTGCAAAAGCGTCTTGCAGATAAAGATTACAGCTTAGCTATCTCTGACGAAGCGTTAGCGCTAATTGCACGCGCTGGTTTTGATCCAGTGTATGGTGCTAGACCGCTAAAAAGAGCGTTACAGCAGGAGATTGAAAACCCGTTGGCGCAACAAATTTTAAGTGGTCAGCTATTGCCAGGAAAAGCAATAACAGTTTCAGTAGAGAACGATGTATTGGTATTTAGCCAATAAAAACGGTTCTGTGGCGATAGTTCAGCGCTTATAATAAATAAAACAAATGGCCTCAATTCCCTGAGGCCATTTTTTATGGCATATCCAATGACTTAAAAGCTGATTCGATATTTGTAAGAATTGTTTATAAAGGGTTTAAAGTCGCGCTGCGTGATGTATATTTGAACAATGGCAGCTTGTTTATTGCGACATTTATCAATTAGCTCGATAAAAGAACAGCTGCTATCGAGCTGATAAATAATGCTTAAATTGATGACCTTAGGCTTACGTGCTACTACAATATGCAGTGTAAGTTTATTATTCATTTTATTTTGATTACAGACACGGAGTAGAACTTCATGAAAAAACAATTAGCCGTAATTGCATTGGCTTCATTCGTTGTGGTTGGCTGTTCAAGTTCTAACTATGAGAAAGAACAAACTTCAGCGCCTTATATTGGTGAAGGAAACATGGAATATGAAAGCCTTTATCATTATGGTTATTACCGTGGTTGTAAAAATGCTTATGTCATGAAGCGTCAACAAACTGAGCTATATGATTCAGTTAAAAAGGATACAGCGCTGGATGGTCTAAGCCGTTTTGATTCTGGTTGGGATGCGGGCCAAAGAGCCTGTGAGGACGGAGTGCCACGCTCTATGTACAACCTACAGGCAGGCAAGTAATCTTTATTACTTTATCTGATATACATACAGACTCAAACTGAGTCTGTATGTCATTTCTATTCTATTATTCATTTCGCATTTTTATCTTACAGTTCAAACAAAATAACGCATACGCAGGACTAGGTTTTGCAAAACAATCTAATTCGTTCATTTTGTTCTGCAATTGAAGCTTGCCGTTGTTCTTCAGTCATCGCCATAACTTCTCCTGTTTCATTATTCTTCTTATTCAACTTTGTATGAGTGGTTAGTACCTTGAGGTTATGCTTAGCATTTTCGCAAACCTGCTGAGCTTGTTGTTTATCAGCAAGATGAATCGCGGCAGCCTTTTTCTCTAGCTCAGAGGCTTGTTTGTTTTGGGGGAGTGGTTTTAACGGCGCAACTGTACCTATGGGTTTAGGCTCGATATCTTCACTGTAGAGCTTATTTGTTGCAGTTTTACTGGTCGTCGACTCAGTTTGTGATGGCGGCTGCTGGCTATAATGGGTTACGCCGTTACTATCCACCCAAGTGTAAATTGTGTTAGCACTAGCTGTAGCGATACAAGCTAAGGCCACAAGTAAACTAGATGCAAGTATGGTTAGCTTATGGCAAAGCTTGTTTGTGGTGTTTAACATCTGCTGTCCTTAGTGGAAATAAATAACTGACTGACATAACCCTTAAACTTGATTAACTTCTAACATAACTCAGTAAAGGCAACCTGCAAAGCTGGACTAACGGAGTGATGGTTATCTGTATAAATATAGTGGCTAGATTTGAAGTTCGTTGTGTGGAAAACATATAAGCATCGCTCAGCTAGCGCATATAGTGCCAATTCAGGTTTTAATTTTATAGTTACAACTTCCATCAATACTGATAAACGTGGGTGTTTTTTTGCGCGAACGGATGCATTGTGCAGCAGTTTGTTGCATTAATACTCTGTTGATTCGAAAAAGCTAATTTTATTAAAAAAGGGGCTTGCGCCGATCTGAGATATCCCTATAATGCGCATCCACTGACACGGCACAGCAGGCCAACTACCCAGCGAAACGCTAGATAGCACGGGACTTGCAGCAGTGTTAGAGAGTTTAAATCCTTTGGAAATTAAGCTCTGGTGACAAGCGGTTTAAGAGCTTCATGTAGTGACTTCTTTTTACGAGAGTGAACAAGAAATCAACGCTTGAAAAACTTCTTAAAATAAACGCTTGACGCCAACAACGGGAAGTGTAGAATACGCAGCCCTAGCCACTTGAAGCGGTTCGCAAGAACACCAAGCTGGCAACGCTCTTTAACAATATGACAAGCAAATCTGTGTGGACACTCACAGAGATTAAGTTATTCGAA
>NZ_KI912459.1:0-98314 GCF_000518605.1 Shewanella fidelis ATCC BAA-318
CTATTCGGGCAACTAAGTATTACGTTAAGTAAATCTTAGATTTGCTACTACAAACTTGTTGGCTCTAGAGCCCGTCTCGTTTGGAGTGCGCGTATCTTATAGCGACTCAAAAAATCCTGCAAGGGCTTTTTTTGTTAATTTCGGTTGTTCGGCTAGTTTATGTTCAAGGTGATTATCAATAAGCCATAAATCGTTTCTGTTGATCGTTCTCTGTTCAATAACCATCAAAATAGCTGTGAAATTGCTTTTATCCAAGCTTGTAAATAGAAAGACGCCGCTTACATTTGCTGTAAACGGCGTCTTTTTAGCTAGTCTTTAAGAAAGACCCATTATTCGTCGTCTTTTTGTGGCACGTAGCCTTCAATTTCAACGTCTTTGCCTTCAAATAAGAAGTTGACCATCTGCTCTTCAAGAAACTTACGGTCATCAACGTTCATCATGTTTAATTTCTTTTCGTTGATAAGCATAGTTTGCTTTGATTGCCATAGTGCCCAAGCTTCTTTACTCACATTGTCGAAAATACGTTTACCTAAATCGCCTGGGTAAAGCTGAAAAGCGAGGCCTTCAGCCTCTTTGTTCAAATACACGCAGTTTACTGTGCGAGCCATGATTACTCCTTATTTAATACTGAACCTAAGTCGGCTAATACTCGCTCTGTTGCAGCAGCTAAGCCAACTTTAGGTGGATGAGGTAAGTTATACCAGACCGTCGCGGCTTGTTCCATGATCTGGTTATCGCTAAATTCACTAACCCGCACCAGTACGGGTTGTATATCAAGGTGAAAGTGGCTAAATGTATGCCTAAAACCTAGCAGGTCTTGTTGTGAATTCACCTTTAGTTGTTTATCTACTATATAAGTATCAAGTTCTTTTCTGGTATCAAACTGCGGAAAGCACCACAGACCGCCCCAAATACCTGCAGGCGGGCGTTTTTCTAAATGAACATGTTGGTCTTGCTCTAAAACTAGCAACCACGCTGACTTTTCTGGGATCGCTTTTTTAGGTTTTTTACCAGGAAACTCAGTTTGTCGGCCACTAAGTTGTGCTTTACAGTCAATAGCAACTGGGCAAGCTGCGCAGTTGGGTTTTGAGCGGGTACAAACAGTAGCACCAATATCCATCATTGCTTGGTTATACTTTTGAATATCTTTAGCGGGAGTGAGTTCTTCTGTCATTTGCCACAGACTCTGCTCAACCGCTTTCTTGCCCGGCCAGCCTTCAATAGCGCCATGACGAGCAAGCACTCGTTTTACATTACCATCAAGAATAGCAAAGTTGAGCCCAAGAGAAAGTGATAGCACTGCACCAGCGGTTGAGCGGCCTATACCCGGTAGCGCTAAAACCTCATCAAAGTCAGTAGGGAACTCACCGTCGAATTTTTCTAGCATCGTTTGCGCTGCTTTATGCAGATTACGCGCCCTTGCATAGTAACCAAGACCGGTCCAGTGGTGTAGAACTTCGTCTTGTTCGGCTTTAGCTAAGGTTTCAATATCAGGAAAACGGGCAATAAATTTTTCAAAGTAAGGGATAACTGTTGCAACTTGGGTTTGCTGCAGCATGATTTCTGAAATCCATACTTTATATGGGGTTTTGTTTTGCTGCCAAGGAAGCTGTTTACGACCAAAGTTGTCGTACCATTGAATTATGCGAGTCGAAAAAGTAGCTGTAGTTTTCATCGGCGCAGTGTAACGTTAGGCGGGCGCTTAAACAAGGCGAGATAGCCGCTTTATCTGCTAGAAAGTGAATGGTTATCAGTTTTAAAAGCAGCTAATTTTAGGCTAAGCAAATGCACTACTCGCACAAACTGAGATTCTTGGTATAATTTTGCCACAATAAGGCTTGCACTCAAGGTTTAACTTTGGATAATGCCTTTCTTTTTTAATAATAGCTGTCTAATGCTAGCGCAGCCTTAAGCGAGGGCAAAATGAGCGACGTAACAACCGCTGAATTCAATGAAGAAGGTAAATACCTTCGTAAAGTCAGAAGCTTTGTATTGCGTGAGGGCCGCCTAACCAAAGGCCAAGCTCAAGCAATGGAGCAACAATGGCCGATCATGGGTCTTGATTACACTCCTGATGCTATTGACCTAGTTGAAGTATTTGGTCGTGAAGCCGATACAGTTTTAGAAATTGGTTTTGGTATGGGCGCGTCATTGGTTGAAATGGCAAAAGCTGCACCAGAGTTAAACTTCATTGGTATTGAAGTGCATAAGCCTGGTGTTGGCGCTTGTTTAGCAGAAGCTGCAGAGGCGGGTGTAACTAACCTGCGTGTTTATCACCATGATGCTATTGAAGTACTTGAAAATAGTATTGCTGACGGTAGTTTGTCACGTGTACAACTTTTTTTCCCAGATCCTTGGCATAAGAAACGCCACCATAAGCGTCGTATCGTGCAAGCACCTTTTGCTGAATTGATCCGCAGTAAGCTTAAAGTCGGTGGGGTATTCCATTTAGCAACTGATTGGGAAAACTACAGCGAACACATGTTAGAAGTGATGAATGCAGCGCCTGGTTATAAAAACCAATCTGCAACAGGTGATGTAGTAGAGCGTCCTGATCATCGTCCGCTTACAAAATTCGAAGCGCGTGGCCACCGTTTAGGTCATGGTGTTTGGGATCTGATGTTTGAGCGCATCTAAGCGTTCAGCAAAATATAAACTTTAAAAATAAGTTATTTAGGAGAACAACCATGGCAGCAAATCGTAGCCGTCGCTTACGTAAAAAACTACGCGTAGATGAGTTTCAAGAGTTTGGTTTTGATGTTAACTGGACTTTCAATGACTCAGTTACAGAAGAGCAGATTGATGCAATCGTTGATCAGTTTATTGATGAAGTGATTGAGCCTGCTGCGCTAGGTTACCACGGTGGTGGCCATAAAGAGTGGGAAGGCATTATCGCAACTCAGGCGATTGGTAAGTGTACAGAAGAAAACCGTGCAGCGGTGAAAGCTTTCTTCGACGCACAACCTGTATCAAATCTAGAAGTCGGTGAGCTTTACGATATTTGGTGGGGCTAATGCCTGAGTTGGCATTGCTTGAAGAGATTGTCGAAAGCGTTCGGCCTCTTCTAGGACAGGGCAAAGTAGCTGATTATATTCCAGCACTTGCCCAAGTCGATGCTAATAAGTTAGGTATTGCGGTGACAACAGCTGATGGTGTCACCATAGGGGCTGGAGATTATCTCGAGCCCTTTTCAATTCAGAGTATATCTAAAGTATTTAGCCTTACTTTAGCGCTAATGCTGTATGAAGAAGATGAAATTTGGTCTCGAGTGGGTAAAGAGCCATCAGGGCACTCTTTCAACTCTTTAGTCCAAGTTGAGCTAGAAAAAGGCGTACCGCGTAACCCGTTTATTAATGCTGGTGCATTAATTATTGCCGACTTACTCCAAAGTCGATTGGGCGCTCCTAAGCACAGAATGCTCGAAATTGTCCGAGGCTTAAGCGAAAACCATAGGGTAGGCTACGACAAAGTTGTGGCGGCATCAGAATATCAACACAGTGCGCGAAATGCTGCAATTGCATACTTGATGAAGTCATTCGGTAACTTTAACAATGATGTTGATACTGTTCTGCATAGCTATTTTCATTATTGTTCATTACGTATGAGTTGTGCCGATCTATCTCGGGCTATGTTTTATTTGGCAAATTCAGGCAAAAGCCTTGCTGGTAAGCAGCTAATTAGTCCGGTGCAAACTCGGCAGCTTAATGCATTACTGGCAACTTCTGGTTTGTATGACGGAGCAGGTGAGTTTGCCTATCGAGTTGGTATGCCCGGTAAAAGCGGTGTTGGCGGCGGCATTATTGCAGTGATCCCTGGTGATATGTCTGTTTGTGTATGGTCACCAGAGCTTGATCCTAACGGTAACTCACTCGCGGGTACCGCTATTTTAGAAGCGCTAAGCCAAACTTTAGGTCGCTCAATATTCTAACTAATACCTAAGTCGTTACTCTCAAGTGCTCGTTGGCACAAATGTAATATTTGGCTAATTGTTAGCTTAATTAGCTAAATATTACATTCTTCCTCAATATCAATTGGTTCGAAATCTTCTTTCTTTAATATAAATATTCAGCCTAAACAAAGGTTTGCAACTTTGGCACAGGTTGTGCTTTATCTTGCTCAACGAATATTTATAAAGCTCTAAAGGACTGATGCAATGAAAAAGTTACTAACTTCTGTAGGGATCTCTGCTGTACTATTATCTGCGACAAGCGTTCAAGCTGTTGCAGCACACGACTCTCACTATGACGCTAAAGAATGCGAAGTTTTACTAAATTACGATGTTACGGTTGAGCCTAAAAAGCTGATTATTAGTGAAGTTGGTGATGAGAAATACCGTATCGAAATGGACCAACTATTTGTAAATGGCCAGCAGGTTAATTTGAACAAAGAGCAGCAAGCGTTAGTAAGCCGATACTCTGAAAGTGTTTCTGGCCAAGTTCCTGAGGTGATTGCTGTTGTTAATGATGCCGTATCGATAGCGTCTACGGCAGTTAGCCTAGCGCTCACTCCATTATTAGGTGACAGTGCTGGTGCACAAATTGATGAAATGATGGCGGGTCTCGAAGAGCGTATTGAGAAAGTAGCCTATCAACATGGCGACACTTTTTATTTAGGCGCAACAGAGTCATCACTTGAAGATGCATTTGGTGAAGAGTTCGAAAAGGAGATGGAGCAGCTTATTCAAAACTCTCTTGGTAGCATGATGATGTCGTTAGGTGCACAAATGATGTCGGGTGACGGTGATAGTTTTGAGCAAAAGATGGCATCATTTTCTGCGAAAATGGACTCTGTAGGCGAAGAGATTGAAATGCAAATTGAGCAGCAAGCAGATGATCTTGAGGCTCGTGGTGAAGTGCTGTGTAACAATTTCAAATCACTTATAGTGTTAGAAAAACAGTTGCGTTCGGCAGTGCCTGAATTAGCGAATTATCCTTTACTTGAAACTGGAAGCAAGACATTACTTGAGTAAATTAACTGACTGACATTGCCTCTACTGGACTAATACCGACAGGTATTAAACTGTTGCTTCAACTGTCTTGCAACGCCCCCTGCATCCCCTCTTTGTGCAGGGGCTTTTCTATGTTAATCATATAAATCCTGCCCATTAGTCAGCCCCACAAGCGACATATTTGATGAGTTATGGCGTTTTTTTGGTATACTTCTAAAAATAAAAGCAAAAACCATTAATTGGTTACATAATAAAAAACCTACTCTAGCGTACATATATTCACTTAAGATATTGTTTTTTATAAATAAAACAGCATGTCTTAGCGATGGAAGTACTATTACTGTCGTAAACACCTTAAGGCGATTTACATGTTAGAACTTTTAGAACCAATCGCAATTTTCACCCACGTGGCTCGGGCGGGCAGTTTTAGCTCTGCGGCGAGAAAATTAGGCATTTCAAAGTCTAAAGTAAGTACCCAAGTAGCGGATTTAGAGCATAAACTTGGTGTTCAATTGATCCAACGTACAACCCGTAGCTTGAGTTTAACTGAAGCCGGGCAATTACTTTATGCTCAAGGTGAAGAGTTGTTAAGAGATGCTGATCAAGCCGTTGCCAGCGTTCATAATCTTAATGATGCAACTCGGGGTGTATTGAAAGTCGGTATTTCGCAGTCTTTCGGTACAATGCATATTATTCCAGCCTTGCCAGAGTTTATGGCAAAACATCCAGAGTTAGAGTTACAGGTTAGCCTACTTGATCATAAAGTTGATGTGGTTAGCGAAGGCTTAGATCTACTATTGACGATGTCAGAGCAACTACCGTTAGGCATGGTTGCTAGACCATTAATGAAGTGTCAGTTCTTATTGGCAGCGTCACCTTCCTATGTTGAAAAGCACGGTGTGCCTAGTCGTCCAGAGCAGTTAGTTGATCATAACTGTTTGGTGTATCAAGGTGAGTGGCATGAGCACAGCATTTGGCAGTTTAAACAAGGCGATGATTACTGCGAAATTGGCGTAACCGGTAATTTCAGAGTCGATAATGCTCCAGCATTAAAATCGGCAGCAGTCAGCGGCTTAGGTGTGGTTTATCTTGCCAGTTACTTGCTTGAAGATGAGCTAGAAAAGGGCACATTAGTCCCTATTTTAGAAGACTGGCAGTTAACGCATCACTTACCATTACAAGCGGTATATCCAAGACGTAAGCATTTGGCGCCTAAAGTCAGTGCCTTTATTGATTTTATCAAAGATCATATTGGTACACCGCCATATTGGGACACGCCATTAAAAGAGTTGTATGCAAAACGTAAGTAAAATGGGGAAACATTGTTTTATGATGAAGACAATGTAAACCTTAGCTAAAGTAGCTAAGACTTATCGTATTAAAATTCAATATCTTATCATATTTTGAATACCTGTTTAGCTAAGTCTGAAATAGGCTTAGTTAAACAAGTATACATCATGCCTATTGCAGTTTGTTCTCAATTTAATACAATTGCCTGCAGTTGATTCAAATGCTCTGAGTCCTAAACTGTAATAGAGAATGACCCCTCTTTATTGCGTTTACAGAGCCGCTATAAGCAGTTTTGATTCAATGCTGACAGCGGTTTACGAACTAAAACAATGTCAGCCTTAAAACCATCATCCTAATTTTGGTTTTACCCCAGCTTTGACTGGGGTATTTTTCTTTCTGGGGTTAAGCATTAGAATCTTTAAAGCTTGTTTCGTATTTGGAACAATCCGCGTGCATTTAGCAAAAAGCCTCGCTAACTTGTGGTTAGCGAGGCTTTTTGCTAAAAAGTGTTGAGCTAGCTGCTTTGCTCTATCCAAAGATCAATTTCACTTTCAAGCACATCAAGCGGTACCGGTCCGTTTTTCAGTACGATAGTGTGGAAATCACGAATATCAAACTTATCACCAAGGGCCTGCTGTGCCTTATCTCTTAAGGCTAGTAGCTTAATCATTCCTACTTTGTAGGCCGTTGCTTGTGATGGCATCACAATATGACGTTCAACCATTTTCACTGCGTCAGACTTGGCATTTGGAGTGTTAGATACGTAGTATTCGATTGATTCTTCTCGAGTCCACTTTTTAGCGTGAATACCAGTATCGACCACTAGACGACATGCACGCCATAACTCCATTGCGAGTCGGCCAAAGTCAGAGTAAGGATCTGAGTACATACCCATCTCTTTAGGGAAATATTCGCTATATAGTCCCCAACCCTCGATATATGCAGTGTAACCACCAAACTTACGGAACTTCGGAATACCTTCTAGCTCTTGAGCAATCGCGATTTGCATATGATGCCCAGGTGTTCCTTCATGGTAGGCTAGTGCCTCCATTTGGTATTTTGGCATGGCTTTCATGTCGTAGAGGTTGGCGTAATAGGTGCCCGGACGACTGCCATCAGGTGATGGATTACTATAAAAAGCTTTGCCTGCAGATTTTTCTCTAAAGGCTTCAACCTGTTTAACAATCATTGGTGCTTTAGGTTTGATTTTAAATACTTCATCGAGTCTGCTACTCATGGTATCAATAAGTGCTGTCGCTTCGTTTAAATAATCTTGGCGGCCTTCGGTGGTATTAGCGTAGTAGAACTGCTCATCTTCACGCATAAATTTAAAAAACTCATTTAAAGAGCCTTCAAAATTAACCTTTTTCATAATCGCGCGCATTTCACTGTGAATACGGGCAACTTCTGCTAGTCCAAGTTCGTGGATCTCAGTGGCAGTCATGTCGGTTGTCGTGGTGCGAGCAAGGGCGTTATTGTAAAAAGTATCACCTTGAGGAAACTTCCAAGCGCCATCGCGGGTATCGGCTTTGGTTTCCAGTTTCGTCATATAGGCAATGAGTTTGTCGTAAGCCGGTTTAACATCGTTAATCAGTGCAGCTTTAGCCTCTCTAAGCAGGCTATCTTTGTCGCTATCACTAATTTCTAACTTGGCAACTTTACGCTTAAAATCGCTCCATAGAGCACTGTCGTCACTGTTAGCGCTATTGTTAAATGGCGCACCGCTAATAATATTCTTACTGTCGTTAATCACATACGGGAACACAAACTTTGGCGCGATAATGCCTTTGTTTTCGCGGATCTCTAATGCTGTTTGTAGTTGTGATAAACGTTTAGGCACACCTTGTAAGCGGCTGATATAAGCCTTTGCATCTGCAACGCTACCAATTTGGTGTTGGTTAATTAAAAACGATGCGATTTGTGAATGGCCGCCGTACATTTGATTAACTGGGTAGTTGTGGTAACGCCATTTATCATCTGCAATGCTCTGTTCGAGCTTTTGAGTGAGTAGTTGATAGCTGAGAAGTGTTTGTCTGTCGAGTTTACTCGTGTCTATCTGCTGTAGTTGAGCAAGGTGCTTTTTATCGCGCGCGAGAGCTGCGTCGTCAGCGGCATCGCTCATTTCATCCCATTTATCGTAATCAGTTTTGATCCCTAAATGGGTTTGTGAAATAGGGCTCGCCATGACATTTTCCATAAAAATGCTTTCAAACAGGGCGTTGGCTTTTTCTGATTCACTTTGTGCCTTGTGAGCAACACTCTCACTTGGACTTAATTGGGCTATAGAAGTAGGGGCGGCATTTGCACTAGTGCTAAGCGCTAATGAGAGCGAGAGGGTAATTAAGCTAATATTTGTTTTTATAGACATTTTTTAGGCTTCCTTAGAATTATGATTGTTATCCTAAAGAAGCCTGCAGTTAATTTTTTGATCTAAGTGTTACTAAATATTTCTAGCTGAAGATTGCTTGTATTATCGACTAATAAATTCAAATACTTAAGCAATCATTGAGCCGTGGGTGTGATTCACAAAATATTATAGGAATTGTGACAGTAGCTCATTGACGAAAAGCTGACCTTTGCTAGTAAGCTGCCAATGTTCATCCGAATCAGTCATTAATCCTTTGACGCAGGCCTGTTTTATTCCTTCACTAATGGTATCGCGCTTAAGACCAGTACGCTGTTCAAACTCAAGCTTGGGAATAGGGCTCATTAAGCGTAGACGATTCATTAAGTACTCTAATGGTCTGTCTTCTAGCTCAACTTCAGTTGTTTCATAGCTATAGTTATCTGCAGCTAAGTAGCCTTTAGGGTGTTTTATTTTTACTGTTCGTATAATTTTATCGTCATCGACTAGGGTGATCTTGCCATGGGCACCGCAGCCTATTCCTAGGTAATCACCGAATTGCCAATAGTTGAGATTATGGCGGCACTGATAACCTTCTTTGGCGTAAGCTGAGATCTCGTACTGTTGATAGCCAAGTTCAGCCAAACGCTTTTGCCCTTGCTCATAGATCTGCCATAGATTCTCATCATCAGGCAGCTGAGGCGGCTTAGAGTGGAATAGGGTATTGGGTTCTATGGTCAGCTGATACCAAGATAGGTGCGGTGGAGCGAGCTCTGCTGCAGTCTCGATATCGGCCATTGCCTCTTCAAAGCTTTGGTTTGGTAGACCGTGCATTAAGTCTAAATTAAAGCTTTGGTAACCTGATACTTGCGCTTTTTGTGCCGCAACCTGTGCTTCGCATTTATCATGAATACGCCCAAGTAAATTGAGCTTTTCAGTTGCAAAACTTTGCACCCCAATGGATAAACGCGTGACACCAGCTTGGCAATAAGCGGCAAAGTCGTCGTGTTCTAAAGTGCCTGGATTGGCTTCCATTGTGATTTCGATGTTGTCGCTAAAGGGAATGAGCGCATCGACTTCTGTTAGTAAGCGGCCAATCTGTTTAGCGTCAAATAATGAAGGGGTACCGCCACCGATAAAGATAGTGTGTAGCTCGCGGCCTTGCACATAATGCAGATCTTGTTTGAGATCGTTAATGAGTGCGTCGACATATTCAGTTTGTGGTAGCTCTCCATGTTGGCCATGGGAGTTAAAATCACAATATGGGCACTTTTGTACGCACCAAGGAATATGTATATAAAGACTTAACGGTGGCAGGGTTAGCATTATTTTAAAATACCTTGTTGCTTCATAGCATCGATGAGTAGCACTAGCGCTTTACCACGATGGCTCAATTTGTTCTTTTCATCAGAGCTTATCTCTGCAGCTGAGCATTCATGCTCTGCTGGAATAAAGATAGGATCGTAGCCATGGCCATTTTCTCCTTGAGCAGCATTCGCAATGCGGCCTTCCCATGAAGCTTGGCAAATGATTGGGGTTGGATCTTTTGCATGGCGCATATAAACCAACACACATTGAAAACGTGCGCTACGCTCACTCTGGCCTTCAAGCGCGGTTAATAACTTAGTGTAGTTTTGCTCATCTTTAGCGCCTTCTCCGGCGTAACGAGCTGAATAAATGCCAGGTGCGCCTTGTAAAAAGTCAACTTCAAGCCCTGAGTCATCAGCGATGGCTGCATGGCCAGTAACTTCTGCTGCATGTCTCGCTTTGATGATCGCATTCTCAACGAAGGTAGTACCGGTTTCAGGCACTTCAACTACATTAAATTCGCTCTGAGCTAAGATCTCAACGCCGAAACCTGCCATCAATTGCGAAAATTCTTTAAGTTTGCCTTTGTTACCGCTAGCTAGGACGATTTGATTCATGTGAGGCCTTTAGAGGGAGTCTGAAAATAATGGCGGCAATGATAGCCGAGATAATTGGGTTTCGGTAGTAGATAGCTAATAAAAAAGGGGCATCAAGCCCCTATTTAAATGAGTTACAGCGATTATTCTACGTAAAACTTCTGCTTGAAAGTTAACGTAGTATTGAGCTTTTTGTCGTATTTAACCGCGATTTTAAAGTTGATTTCTTGATCATCTCGGTAAGGAACTTCCGCTATGTAATAAATAGCGTCACCTTCGCGGATCTCTCTAAACTTTAAATCGATTCTGGCATCGAGCAAGTTATTGGCAACGCCAGACAATTCCACAGGAACCGCAGGGTTACCTTCAACACTGGTATCAAGCACAGCGATATTGATAATGCCAGTATAGCTACTGCGCTTAATGCCATATGACTTGGCAATACTCGGTGTTAAAAAGGTACTGCTGAGGGCAACGTAATGGATATCAAAGTTACCCACTTTTTCTTTCTGTTCTGCAAACGCGTTACTACTTAAACACAAAAGTAGCACAAGCATAGTGGTGAGCGAGCGGATCATATTAGCTTCCTTGAAATGATATCTTGTTAACAGTATAGAGCTTTGTTGCCGCGAATGCCTTATTCATCTACAAGGTTACAAAAGGTTTTGTACTTCAGCTGGGATTAACTTAGGTGCGATAATTCGTACCTGTTTGTGGCGTCCCATCTGGCCTTTAAGGATCTCAATATCGCCTTTAGGCACCTTGAATGATTTGGATAAATATTTAGTTAAATGGGCGTTAGCTTTGCCGTCAACAGGTGGTGCTGTGATGGCAATTTTAATCTCTTCACCGTGCAGACCAACAATTTGGTCACGACTTGCTTTGGGCTGAATATAGAGTTGAAGCAGCAGGTTTCCCTGCTGCATTTGTGCTGCAACCACTATACGCTAGCCCAAAATGGTACGTATTGTGCCAATAGAATATTGAGGAAGTTAAGGATAATCATCATCACCAGCAGTGATAAATCCAAGCCACCCATAGGAGGTAAGATTCGGCGTATTGGCGCGAGTAATGGCTCAGTTAGTTGGCCCATCACCATTTCTATCGGGTTATTGCCTTGACTTACCCAGCTCAAAATCGCGCGTAAGATCAGCATCCAGAACAGCAGTACGCCTGCTTCTTTGATAACCGAAACAATAGAGACAAGTAATAAGGTTGGAACATTAATCGCTGCACCAGCCATTAAACTTAGAATAACAAACTTCAGCACAACAACTGTGATGGCTAATATAAACGATGCGGTATCAAAGCTACCGAAAGATGGGATCACACGGCGCATTGGTCCAACAATCGGGTGGGTCGCTTTTACAATAAACTGGCTAAATGGATTATAAAAATCGGCTCTAGCCAGTTGTAGCCAAATACGTAACACCACAACCATTAGGTATAAATCAAATACCGTACTTACCAGAAAACTAAATGCATTCATCTGTTTACTCTACTTGTTCAAGTTAAATTAGTATTGCTTTGCCATTTCTTGTGCACGGGCGATGCAGTTATTCATAGCGCTATCGACCAAACTACGCAAGTCACCTTTCTCAAAGGTTTCAATTGCCTGAGCAGTTGTGCCACCTTTTGAAGTCACATTGTTTCTAAGTTGAGCTAGGCTTAGCTCAGGATTTTGCTTAGCCATCAAGGCTGCACCTAGAGCTGCTTGTTGTGCCATTTCGCGGGCAGCATCTTCTGGCATACCTGCTTTGACCGCACTTTCTACCATAGATTCTAAAAATAGGAAGAAATAGGCTGGGGAGCTGCCAGCGAGGGCGATAACTTGGTTTAAATCATCTTCAGTATCAACCCAAACAACTTCACCACCGGTGGCCATTAAAGTTTCGCAAATGGCTTTTTGCTCAGCCGAAATATCATCTCCAGCATAAAGGCCTGTTAAGCCTACACCTATTTGTGTTGGAGTATTAGGCATAGTGCGTATTAGTTTGATCTCTTGCTTAAAAAAATCACTATAACGCTTGGCAGTAACACCAGCAGCAATAGTAATAATCAATTTGTTTGATAAATCTAAACCGCTAAGTTCTTCACCAACAACTTGCATAAAGTGTGGTTTAACACCGAGTACGATAACATCAGCGTTTTGCGCAGCATTCACATTATTGTTCGACACATTAATACCAAAGTCGCTAGCCATGGCATCAAGCTTTGGCTGGCTAGGATTAGTGGCTTCAATAAGTGCTGGGTTATAGCCACTTTTTACAAGGCCGCTTACGATACTGCGGGTCATATTACCTGCGCCGATAAAGCATACTTTTTGTTGTGTCATGAAGATCTCGTTTGTTTTAGTTAGTATTTTGCTACTTTAGATATTTGGGCGACAAGCGCTAATTACAAGGTATTGTATAGCATGCGATTAGCGTCTAGCCGTTAAATTTAATTAAGCTTTTGAATAATCGCGTTCACCAAAAATGGCGCTTCCGATCCGCACCATGGTTGAGCCATGGTTTACAGCTAGTTCTAGGTCGTTACTCATTCCGACAGATAAGGTATCAACGCTGCTATGACGCTCTGCAAGCTGATTAAATAGTGCCTGAAGAGCTGCGAGTTCGGCACTGGCGGTTTGTTCATCAACATCGGCAGATGGAATCGCCATTAAACCGCGCAGTTTTATGTTGGGTAGCAAAGCGACTTTGTCAGCAAGCTCGAGCACGTCAGCCGCTAAAGCACCAGACTTACTCTCTTCTAAACTGATATTGACTTGAATACAGATATTGAGCGCAGGCTTACCGTCAGGGCGCTGATCATTTAAACGTTGGGCGATTTTTTCTCTATCAACCGTATGCATCCAATCAAACAGACTAGCAACGACTTTGGTTTTATTTGATTGTAACGGTCCAATGAAATGCCATTCAATATCGGGATAGTCTTGGCTTAACGCATTAATCTTTGTTTCACCCTCTTGAACATAATTTTCACCGAAGCGGCGTTGGCCAGCTTGATAAGCTTCTATGATGTATTCATTCGGCTTAGTTTTACTAACCGCTAAAAGTTGTACATCTTGTGGTCGACGTGAGGCATTTTGCGCCGCTTGGGTGATTCGATGCTGGGCGATTGCGAGTCTGTCTGTTATTGTTGTCATCTTGTAAGTTTTTGGTTGAATGGATATCCCAAACTATGGAAATCACAGAGTTACTAGCCTTTAGTGTAAAACACAATGCGTCAGATCTACACCTTTCTGCAGGTGTTTCTCCCATGATCCGCGTTGATGGTGAAGTGAGAAAGATAAACTTACCCGCTTTAGATCATCAAGGCGTGCATAGCTTAGTCTATGACATCATGAATGATAAGCAGCGTAAGGATTATGAAGAGCATTTAGAAATCGATTTCTCGTTTGAAGTACCGGGCCTTGCGCGTTTTCGTGTTAACGCTTTTAACCAAGCCCGTGGCGCTGCTGCAGTATTTCGTACCATTCCGAGCGACATATTAAGCTTAGAGCAGTTAGGCGCACCAGAGATCTTTAAAAAAATCGCTAGCTTTCCCCGCGGCTTAGTTTTAGTTACCGGGCCGACAGGCTCAGGTAAAAGTACCACTTTGGCCGCAATGATTGACTATGTGAATGAGAATCGCCATGACCACATTCTTACCATTGAAGATCCGATAGAATTTGTGCATCAAAACAAGCACTGTCTGATTAACCAGCGTGAAGTGCACCGTCATACCCATAGTTTTAATGCCGCGCTTCGTAGTGCATTACGTGAAGATCCCGATGTCATCTTAGTCGGTGAGATGCGAGACTTGGAAACCATCCGGTTAGCTATGACGGCTGCTGAAACCGGTCACTTGGTATTTGGTACCTTGCATACCACCTCTGCCGCTAAAACCATTGACCGTGTGGTCGATGTATTCCCTGAAGGTGAAAAGGGCATGGTCAGAACCATGTTGTCAGAATCGCTTCAAGCGGTTATCTCCCAGACACTGATTAAGAAAGTCGGTGGTGGGCGTGTCGCTGCTCATGAAATTATGATGGGCACTCCAGCTATTCGTAACCTTATTCGTGAAGACAAAGTGGCGCAGATGTATTCGGCGATCCAAACCGGTATGGCCCATGGCATGCAAACGCTAGATCAATGTTTACAAAACCTAGTCAATCGCGGCCAGATCTCACGAGAAGACGCGATGGCTAAAAGCTCAAATAAGCAAGCTAACTTTTAACAGGGACTCGTTAACCTATGGATGTTACTCCTTTTTTAAAGGTCATGATTGAGCGTAAAGCCTCTGATCTATTTATTACCGCTGGCTTTCCTCCCAGCGCTAAAATTGATGGAGAATTGCGTCAGCTTGGTGAAAACCCGTTCACACCAGCCCAATCGTTAGCCTTTGTTGAGTCATTGATGACCGACGCACAAAAGCAAGAATTTCATGAGTCGCGTGAGTGTAACTTTGCGTTTTCAGCGAAAGATTATGGGCGTTTTCGTGTCAGTGCGTTTTGGCAGCGTGAGTCACCAGGCTGTGTTATGCGTCGCATTGAAACTCAAATTCCTGATGTTGATGACTTAATGTTGCCGCCAATTCTTAAAGATTTGGTGATGAGTAAGCGTGGCTTGGTGATCATGGTTGGTGGTACCGGAACGGGTAAATCAACCTCATTGGCAGCTTTGGTTGGTTATCGTAATAACCATGCTCGCGGCCATATCCTCACCATTGAAGATCCTGTGGAATTTGTGCATGACCACAGACAAAGCATTATTACCCAACGTGAAGTTGGAGTTGATACCGAGTCGTTCGATGCCGCTTTAAAAAGCTCACTGCGTCAGGCGCCAGATGTTATCTTGATTGGTGAGATCCGCAGCCAAGAAACCATGGAGTTTGCCCTGTCATTTGCCGAGACGGGCCACTTATGTATGGCGACCTTGCACGCAAACAATGCTAACCAAGCACTCGATCGTATTATGCATTTAGTGCCAGAGAGTAAGCATCATCAGCTATTGTTTGATCTGTCATTAAATTTACGCGGTATTGTAGCGCAGCAACTGGTACCTAAAAGCGACGGTACTGGCAGACGCGCTGCGATTGAGGTATTAATTAATACGCCTCGTGTAGCTAGCTTGATTGCTAAAAATGAGCTGCATTCGCTTAAAGAGGCTATGGCTAAATCGAATGAACAAGGTATGCAGACTTTCGACCAAGCGCTATTAAAGCTGTATACCGATGGTGAAATCAGCTACGCCGATGCGCTGCATCATGCTGATTCGCCAAATGATCTGCGCTTAATGATTAAGTTGCAAAGTTCAGACCCTACCAGTAGCAGTTCAATGGATGGTGTTACCCTCAACCTAGATTAATTGTATAGCTCGCAAATAATTCACAGGCAGTACTTGGTACTGCCTGTCTTTTAGTTAAGCGTTGGCAGTGATCTTTATTTTAGTTTCAACGTATCTGCAGATAATATTTTGAACCTTAAGGAGTTATCTTGGCTAAGTTTTCAGGGTTAACCAAAGAGATTGGTCATAAGAAACGTGGTAAAACCGGTGTGTTACTGGTTAACTTAGGCACCCCAGACGAGCCTACAGCGCCAGCTGTTAGGCGCTACCTTGCCGAGTTTTTAGCTGATCCTCGAGTTGTTGAGATCCCAAAGCTCATTTGGATGATGATTTTACATGGGATTATTCTGCGTGTACGTCCAGCAAAATCAGCGGCACTGTATAAACAGGTATGGACCGAGCAAGGCTCGCCATTAATGGATATTACGCGGCGTCAAACACAAAAGTTGCACAGCTATTTTAAACAAGCTGGTGAAGAGGTATCGGTTGAGTTTTGTATGCGCTATGGCGAGCCATCAGTCTCTTCTACACTAAAACGTATGCATCAAGATGGTATCGACAAACTCGTGGTGCTGCCGTTATATCCACAATACGCGGCACCAACCACTGCATCAGCTTTTGACGCTATAGCTAAAGAGCTAACTAGTTGGCGTTATCTGCCTGCTTTGCACTTTATCAATACATACCATGATAACCCTGACTTTATTGATGCGTTAGCTGCATCGATTGCCAAAGACTTTGAAACTAATGGTCAACCGCAAAAATTGGTATTGTCGTATCATGGCATGCCGGAGCGTAATTTACACTTGGGCGATCCCTATTATTGCTTTTGTATGAAAACCACTAAGCTGGTGGTTGCTAAGCTCGGGCTAAAAGAAGATCAGTACATCACTACTTTTCAGTCGCGTTTTGGTAAAGCTAAATGGTTAACGCCATACACAGACGCAACGATGGAGTCGTTGCCTAAAGAGGGCATTAAAGATATTGCTGTTGTTTGTCCTGCTTTTAGTGCTGATTGTTTAGAAACACTTGAAGAGATTGCCGGTGAAAACCGTGAGATTTTTGAAGAGGCGGGTGGTGAAAGCTACCGTTATATTGCCGCGCTAAATGACGATGATGCGCACATTAAGATGATGGCGAATATTGTTAAGCCACATATTTAATTAAGTTACAGCAAGTAAAAAGGGAGGCTAAGCCTCCCTTTTTATATTGGTATTAATTTACTCGCCGTATTGATTTTCAAAGTAACTTTCAACAATCAATACTGCCGACATGGCATCGACTTGGCCTTTGGTCAGTGCTTTATAACCGCCCATTTCAAATAGTCGTGCTTTGGCATCAGCTGTGGTCAAACGCTCATCTTGAGTTGCTACTTTTACACCAAAGCGGCCACTTAAGCGATTGGCGAACTTGCGGGCTCTTTGAGTCATCTCTTGTTCTGTGCCATCCATGTTCAGTGGCAAGCCAACAACAATTAGATCCGGCTTCCACTCACTGATAAGTGCACCAATCTCTTCCCATTTTGGAATACCGTCAACAGCCTTTATTGACAGTAAAGGTCTTGCTGTTGCGGTGATCTCTTGGCCTATGGCAATACCAATACTTTTAGTGCCGTAATCAAAGCCTAAGACGCTTCTATCGCCCATGTTAATTTGTTCCTATTTAGCTCGATATTGCGAGTAGTGTTTATGCGTGGCCGGCAAGGTTGGATAGTTGCCAAATATCAAAACCAAGGGATTGAGTCGCTTGTTGCCAGCGCTCAGCATGGTCAATATCAAATAGCAGTTCAGTTGTTGCAGGAATCGACAGCCAAGTGTTTTCAATGAGCTCTTGCTCAAGCTGACCGCGAGTCCAACCGGCATAACCGAGTGCAATTAAAAACTTTTCTGGTGCATTATCAGAGCCTAGACTGGCAAGAATATCTTGCGAGGTGGTGAGCATGACATCATCTGTAATTGCATCACTGTTATTCCAGCAAGTCTGAGTGCTATGTAGCACAAAGCCACGCTCAGGGTTAACTGGCCCACCGAGTAAAACCTCTCCAGCTAAAGAGGTCACAGGCATTGGCTCTTCAGCAAGCTCCATTTGTTGCAGCAATTCGTCGACAATGATGCCGCTTGGTTTATTAACGACGATCCCCATCGCGCCTTTCTCATCGTGTTCGCAAATATAGATTAGCGAACGTTCAAAGTAGGTATCTTGCAAAGATGGCATGGCAATTAGAAAGTGATTTTGTAAACTGTCCATCGGCTTTTCCATATCAGCTTGTACTAACCACCTGCTAATTTTACAGTGTAATTAAGCTTTTCGAGCAAGGTTTTGATTTGCTCTCGATTATCCGTTTGCACTTCAATATTGAACTCTTTAACTGTACCGCCACAGCCACATTGCTTTTTAAGTTTCTGCGCTAGGGCTTTAAGCTCTTTCTCTTGTAGACCTAAGCCCTTAATAACAGATACACCTTTACCCTTACGGCCTTTGCTGTCTTTATGAATTCTAACGATACCGTCGCCTTCTGGCGCCGTTTGAGTTTGTTTTTCAGGCGCTATACGGCCAACATCAGTGCTATAAACTAAAGATACGTTTGGATCAGATTTCATATATGTGGTCGTTAATAAACTTATATCGGCAGTTTAGCAAAGTTACTAAGGTTAAGGGAGAGGGCTGTGAGGAGAAACTTATGTAAATGGAGTCAGGCTGACAATTAACCTGACTCACTATCTTTATTGGTATAAGTGTTACAAATAAAGTGCTAGCTCTATCAGTAATGAGGCAAAGGTGAGACTTGCTAACAAGGCGATATATTTATGAGTACTTGGCAGTGCGATAGCACACGAAGTCAACACAAAGCCAATGGCAGTTCCGGCAAAATGAGTCACAGGTGCGCTAGCAATAGCAATGATAATCCAGCTCAGGACTATCACAGGTAAGATAACCAAAGAGTGTTGGCTTAGCTTATCAACCGTAGATACTTTTGTGCTCTGGTGACTAGTGACTTTTTCCGGAGTGATAATAAATACAACTGTGGCAATAACAAACGCGGCTATAAACCAAAACATAATGATAGTCTCAATAAATTAATTGATAATGATTATCATTTAGGCGCTTCCTTAAGTCAAGCTTAACGAGATGGAGATTTACTAAAATTGAGTTGTAGATTAATAAATTGCTCTGTAAGCTGAATATTAAGCGGTCAAAATATAAAAGATTATTGTTGGAGAGAACATGAATAAGTTATTAGTGATTATTGCTGCATTAGCATTAAGTGCGTGTAGCTCACTTAAGACAAGCTCGGATTATGATCCTGGGGTTAACTTTGATGAAGTGAAAACCTACGCATGGGTAGAGAAGAAAACTGATGATGCAACTTATCATTTAGATGGCTTAATGGATCAACGTGTGCGTAAGGCAGTCGATGATCAACTACAACTTAAAGGCTTAACGCCAAGTGATGCCGCTTCTGCTGATGTGTTAGTTAATTACCTCACTAAAGTTGATAAGAAAATAAACGTAGATACTTTCAATACTAACTACGGCTACAACCCATATTATGGCCCTGGTTGGGGCTGGGCTGGTGGCGTAGGCCATACGCAAACCACAGTGCGTGAATATGAAGTGGGTACCTTGATTTTAGATCTTGTTAACGCCAAAACAGGCAAGCTTATTTGGAGAGGTTCAGTTGCAGATACAGTACGCGACAAAGATACTCCTGAAGAGCGTGTAGAAGTTGTTAATGAAGCGATTGGTGCATTACTGCTAAATTATCCACCAAAGCCTGAAGGCAAATAGCTTTTAAGCATATAAATAAAAACGGCCAGTAGGCCGTTTTTTTTATCCATAGAAACTTATCTAGGCAAAATGAGCTAGTGACTTGGGTATATTAGTTAACTGTAAATCCCTTAAACCAAGAGACTGCAACGCGGTTAAGTTTTCTATTTCATCAGGCAACTCGGTTAGCAAGGAGTAGCTTAAATCTAGCTTTAGTAAGTTAGTGAGCTTGCCGATCTCTTTAGGTAATACCTCAAGCTCACAGCAGTATAGGTTTAGCTCTTTTAACTGGCTCAAGTCGCCGATTTCTGTTGGTAACTGATTGAGGCAGACATTATCTGATAAATCTAGCGTTTCTAAGGACGCGAGTTTGCCTATCTCTATTGGCAACTCCTGCAAACAGCAGCCATTTAGGATTAATTGCTTTAAATTAATTAAATTACCTATCTCTGCAGATAAGGTTTCAATCTCATCACATGTGCTAGATAGATTGAGCTTTTCGAGGGATGTAATCTGCCAGATCTGTTCTGGTAAAGCATCGTTTTCACAACTGGTAAAATCTAATCGTTTTAAATTAGGTAGCGCAGTAATTTGCGTTGGTAGTGTTGTCATGGCTGGATAGTCAATACTAAGAGTGTCTAAACAGACTAGATTGCCGATTTCTGCAGGAAGTCGCTTTGTGCCAGACATATCAAGTTCAAGCTTAGTTAACTTTGCTAATTGTCCTAGCTCTTTGGGCAGCTCGAGGACTTCGGTTCCTGATAAACGCAACTTTTCGAGTGAGCTTAAGTTGGCGATCTCGGCAGGTAGACTGTTAATTTCTCGCCCTCTCAATTCAAGCTCTTTGAGGTTTGCGCATTGCTGTTTATTGCTGAGCAATGCTGTTAAAGCTGCGGCTGTACAGATTTCCATTATGATCCCTTTAAACTTTATTTATGCAACAAGCCACGCATTAACGCTCTAACTTGTTTATTAAATTCATTTTCACAGCGACTTTTGTGCTGAATCACATCAACGTTAGCCTGCCAACCAAGTTGCTCGAAATCAATCTTAAGCTTGCAAAGTTGTTGGTTAGCTAACGCTTCTTCACAAAGGTGAAGTGGCAATAAGGCCCAGCCAAAGCCTGCTTTAGCCAGCTCAAATAACATGTAATAGTTATCGGCATGCCAAACATCAGGAGAGTGTGGCGTGTTGAACCAACCTTGATGATTACCTTTAGAGCCAATCAGCAATTGGCGATGCAATCTCAGTACATCGATATGTGAAGAGGTTTCTCGCGCCAGAGGATGCTCAGGGCTGACTAAAAGCTCAAACTGCACAGTGCCGAGAGACTCAAAATCTATGCTTTCAGGGTAAGTGAGTTCGCTAAATACAATCCCAAAGTTCGCGCGTTTGTTATCAACCAGATGAATAATATCCATACTCGATGCACACAATAGCTCAATCTCAAGCTGCGGATATTGGCTTGATAAGCTTTTTAACAGTGCGGTGAACTGGTTATAGGGGATTGCCTCATCAACAGCGAGAGTCAGTTTTAGCTCATCTTGCTTGTCTAACGCCAGCACTTGTAGATTCAAGCGTTGGTGCTGGGCGATAACCGCTTTAGCTTGGGGCAGTAATTGTTCTCCTGCCTTGGTGAGCGTGGGGTAACGGCTGCTTCTGTCAAATAGAGCTTGGTTAGTATCGATCTCTAAATTGATGATGTGCTGGCTTATCGCTGATTGCACTTTGCCAAGTTTTCTTGCAGCAGCAGAAAACGATCCGGTTTCAACCGTGGTAACAAATGAATAGAGCTGTTCAATGGATAACATATCAGTAAAAGCGATGGTATCTAATTTTTATCTATCGTAGTTAAAGATGATAATGACTGCAACTTAACTGTAGAGCGATTTGTTATGACATTTAAAGACAGAATTATTCATGCGGTACTTTTTGAAGCGATTGCCCTTGCCATCATCGTGCCTGCTGCGAGTATGTTTTCCGGGAAAGAGGCGAGCTCAATGCTAGCGGTTGGAGTTGGCTTAAGTTTGTATACCGTGGTGTGGAATTACTTTTATAACCTTTGGTTTGACAAGCAGTTTGGTGCAGATCGACTTAACCGTAGTTTGATGACTCGTATTGGTCATACTCTAGGATTTGAGGGCGGGATCATTTTTATTACCGTACCGGTAGTGGCTTGGTTCTTAGAGATCACCTTGTTACAGTCGTTAGCACTTGAGGCGGCTTTCTTAATCTTCTTTTTCTTTTATGCTGTTGCTTTTAACTGGTGTTATGACAACGTTCGCAGCAAATTGAAATTGGCTTCATAATCGAAGCTGAGCATCAATCTGAACCAACATAAAAAGCCGCTGTTACAGTATGAGTAACAGCGGCTTTTTTGTGTAAACAAACAGCGGCATAGCTCAATTACTCGAGTGCTTATTGGTGATGGCGGGGCTAAAAATCGAAAATGAATAGATATCAGCTATGCTTGTAATGCATAAGTTAATTATTTGGCTGTGTTTTTAGGTTTTTTGAGGGTAAAATGTTGCGGTTAACGTCCTGCTGGTTCAAAACGGCCTGTTTACGCTTAGATTAGTTTATCTACTTCAGTTTTTACCAAGCCTACAGGGGAATTGTGGCGTACGAGGGGGCGAACAATGAAGATGATGCTAGTTGTTATTGGTTTGATGATAAGTCCATTATGTGCAAGCGAAGCACAGATAAAACCATGGCCAGATGCAGATCTTGATGGTGTACCCGATTTAAAAGATGCCTGTGCAAATACCGTTAACAATAAAACGGTTGATGCCAGTGGCTGTAGTGAAAATCAACGAATACTAGCGCAAAAACATAGCTTAAGTGTGATGCCCTTGCTTTGTTTTAATAGCAATACTGGTGGATTATTTCCTCGCAGTTGTAGCGAGATATCAACAATTGCTGTTAGGTTTGAATTTGCTAAAGCACAAGTATTGATATCACAACAACCCAGTTTACAAACCTTGTCTCGTTGGCTTAAGGCAAACAATGTGCCTTTAGTTGTTGTAGGACATACAGATTCAGTGGGTGAGGCGACGTTTAACCAACAGCTGTCTGTTGAGCGAGCGCAAGAGGTGAAAAGAGTTTTAGTACAGCAATTTGGTCTTGCTGCAAACAGGCTGCAAATTAAAGGTATGGGAAGCACAGATCCCGTTGCGAGTAATCAAACTGCGCATGGTCGAGAGATAAACCGGCGCGTTGAATTTTTAGTTAATGTTCAATAAGTTTAAATTTAAGGGAGAATACACATGGATCACTTGCAAGATTTAATGGACTATGCGCCAGAGTTAATTGTCACCTATGGCATGAAGATAGTGTTTGCCATTATCATTTTTATCATTGGTAAATTCTTATCCAATGTTGCTAAAAACCTCACCACTAAACTGCTAGAAAAACGCAAAGTTGATAATACCGTTACCTCATTTGTTGCTAACATTGCGTGGGCATTAGTATTTGTATTCACCATTGTGGCTACGCTTGGGCAAATTGGTGTGCAAACCGCATCATTAGTTGCTGTGATTGGTGCCGCCGGTTTAGCGGTTGGTTTAGCGCTACAAGGCTCACTATCTAACTTTGCTGCTGGAGTATTGATGGTGCTATTTAGACCATGCCGCGTTGGTGATTACATTGAAGCGGCTGGCATTGCCGGTACGGTTAATGAGATCACCATTTTCTCTACCAAGTTACTGACTCCAGATAACAAAGTGATTATTGCGCCAAACTCGGCAATGATGGATGGCACGATTATTAACTATTCAACAATGGAAACTCGTCGTTTAGATTTAGTGATTGGTGTGTCATACGATGCGAACCTTGCTGAAACTAAAAAGGTTCTTACCTCAATTTTAGACAATAGCCAGTATGTGCTAAAAGATCCCGCTTACACGGTAGCAGTGGCAGAGCTTGCTGATTCATCAGTTAACTTTGTCGTGCGTCCATGGGTTAAAGGTTCTGACTACTGGCCAGCTCATTTTGAAATTCTAGAGCAAATCAAGGTCGCACTTGATGAAGCTGGTATTGGTATTCCGTACCCACAAATGGATCTTTATGTAAAAGAAACTCCAGCAGCTTAATCAGGTATTGTTTAGGCAATAAAAAGGTCGGCATATGCCGACCTTTCTTTTAATGCGCATTGTCAGATTGATACTGATAATCAAACTTTGGCATAGACCATTTATAGCGAATGGCGAGCATTCTGAAACTAAAGCCAAAGGTTAATGAAATCGTTAAGTTAATCCACTCTGGTACGCCATTAAACTTCATCGCGACATATGCAGCAGCTGTTAATAGCGCCACTAGCGCATAGAGTTCTTTCTTAAAAATCAGCGGTACTTGATTACATAAAATATCGCGGATCACACCACCAAATACCCCAGTGACTACGCCCATTACAATGGCGATCTCTGGACTAAAACCTAAAGTCAGGGTTTTCTGAGCACCAATAATTGAAAATACCGCTAGACCTACTGCGTCAATGGCTAAAAACAGCTTAGATAAATGACGCATAACGGGTGCAATCATTACCGTGAGTAATGACGCCGCTGCGATAGCAATAAGGTAATGGACGTTCTCAATCCAGATTAATGGATAGTTGCCCAGCAAGATATCGCGCAAGGTTCCGCCGCCGATTGCGGTGACACAACCTATAATCACTACGCCAAACAGATCCATCTGTTTTTTTCCAGCAGCCAGCGCGCCAGTCATAGCTTCGGCCAATATGCCGATAAGCCATAAAAAACTGATAATTTTAACTTCTAACATGATTTGCACGAGTGAAATAAAAAGGAGACGATTTTGCCTGTTTTTAGCGCTTAAATACAATGATAAAAGCTAGATTATTGCATTACTTTTTCTAATGAATTTATTTTTAGGTGTGACTTATGTCTCATATTCTAGGGTGGCTTGGCTTGTTTGCTATTAGTTTTACGTTTCAATTTTACTCATGATTGTTGGATTTTTGAGATATGTTGCAAAGTTGTGTTATTCGCCCTGTTTATTGCAGTTTGTAAAGTTTTGCTTTTTGCTGGCAGTTCTTAACGCAGCACAGTAATATTGGCCACTATTTGTTATTTCTACAGACTTAAGGTTCACAATGATTGATTTTCGCAGTGATACGGTCACTAAGCCAACAGCTGCAATGCGCAGCGCCATTAGCCAGGCAGAAGTTGGCGATGATGTTTATGGCGATGATCCAAGTGTTAATTACCTTGAAGATATGGCCGCAGAAATGTTTGGTTATGACAATGCGCTATTCACCTCTTCAGGTACTCAAGCTAACTTACTGGCACTGATGGCACATTGTGAGCGCGGTGACGAATACTTGTGCGGTCAGCAAGCACACAACTATAAGTTTGAAGGCGGCGGGGCGGCAGTATTAGGCAGTATTCAACCACAACCGCTAACTAACCAATCTGATGGCAGTATTTTACTCAGTGATATTGAAGCGGCAATTAAGCCTGACGATATTCATTTTGCTCGTACACGTTTATTAAGCCTTGAAAATACCATTGGCGGTAAAGTGGTACCGCAAACCTACTTAGCGCAAGCACAAGCACTGGCATTTGAGCGTGGCTTAAAAATCCACCTTGACGGTGCCCGCGTTGCTAACGCAGCTGTTGCACAGAATATTCCGATGACAGAAATTACCCAGTATTTTGACTCGGTTTCAATCTGTTTATCCAAAGGTTTATGTGCACCAGTTGGTTCACTATTACTAGGTGACGAGCGCTTAATTACCAAAGCAAGACGCTGGCGTAAAGTGTTAGGCGGCGGTATGCGTCAAGCTGGTATTTTGGCTTCAGCAGCAACATTGGCATTAACAGAACAAGTTGAGCGCTTAGCGGAAGATCATGACAACGCAGCGTTTTTAGCGAATGAATTGGCCAATATTGATGGCTTTAGTGTTGATATGTCGCAAGTGCAAACCAATATGGTATTTGCTCAGGTGAGTGATGACATTAATGTCAAAACGTTAGCTATCGATTTAAAAGCAAAAGGCATTTTAGTTAGTCCGGGTAAAACCATTCGTTTGGTTACTCATGCTGATATCTCAAGAGCCGATATTGTTCGCTTTATCAGTGAACTTAAGGGCTTATTAAGTCGCGGCTAGTCGCCATAGTTATCACATATGACTCATACATAAAAACCTAGGCTCTTGCCTAGGTTTTTTGTTTTTACGCTCTTAGTAATTTTACGTTTAGGGAGAATAACGTTAATGCTGGTGGCCCGCGGCTCCTGTTGATAGTGCATTACCCTGGCTATCGTAAAAGCCAGAGCTACCATGCTGAATAAAGCCTTGGTGGATCATTTGAGCGATAAAAGGGTCTGACTCATTATCACCCACATCGGCAAAATCCATATCGCGGTAGTTAGCGGTATGCTCTGCAAATTGGGTTGAGCTAAGCGGCGTTAACGCGACTAACTGAAACTTGAGCTGTTGCCCGTCTTGCACCATGGTCATCGTGGCTGGTAGCGCTAATTCTGGCAACCATGTCAGTTGCAGCTGCTGGTGTTGATGCTGTTCATTGCGGTAGTGCTTAGCTTGCAAGCAGGTTAAGTCGATAGCGCCTGTTTCCTGCTGCGTAGCTTGCTGGGCACTGACCAAAGTCAGCTGTTGTAACGTTTTTGGCGCAATAAGCTGCGATAACTGCTGGTAATCAAACTGCATATTTAACGATAGTAAGTCGCCTTTACGGTATGAAATAGAGCGTTGTTGTTTAGGGAAGTAACGCACGTATTCACCTTGTTTATTCCACAACTCAAAACTCACATCATTATGTTGATAAATGACTTGCTCGGCGTTGCGCAGCAAAGTAAAACGTTTCTGCTCACCTTGGCTGGTGGTGACTGAGTAAGTGGCACTTAGATGTTGGGGTCTTATGTTGCTAGAGCTTATGCTGGCAGAGTTTAGCTGTTCACAGCTTGTCGCACTGGCATTAACGGCGACGCCTGCAAATAAGCTGAGGCCAAGTACAGCGTTGAACGCCGCTTTAGAGAAAAGATGTTGTGAGCGCCATAATTGGCCAATGGATGAAACTAGCATGTTAACTCCTACAGCAAAAATGGCACATGCCTAAGTTTTGCATGAATAAACAGGGTCATATCCATTTTCAAAATGATGATATGACCAATTTTTTTGTAAAAATGGAGCTAGCTTAAGCTAGCTCCTATCCTTTTTATTGCGCAGCTTCAGCCTTGTTCACAAGGTTGCCGGCATGATTCATTACGTGGAACAAGTGGTTTTGCTCAACAGTGCCTTGAACAAGGTGTGAACCCGGGCCGCGAGCAAAGATGCCAACATCCTCACCTGCGTGAGTTTCACTGCTCAGCGGAACTAGCGCTTCTTGGTGGAAGCCCGCACTTTGAGTATCGACATAGTTGAGGTCAAAGCGACCTGGTGCGACTTCAAAGCCATAGCGCTCATCACCACCGGTGGCTAAATTGGCGTAACCACGACCATTGGTATAACCCACTGTGGTATAAGGCATGCCATTAGCATCAGTTGCATTGGTTATCGCAGGTTGACCGTCTGAGCCATTACCTTTAACTAGGCCAAGAATTGGGTTGCCGCGAGTTGGGTAGCCTGCAATGGTAAATACATGGCTGTGATCGGCAGTCACCATTAACAGGGTATCGTCAGCCGATGTTTTTTCCATGGCGACACGTACTGCCTCAGATAAAGCAATGGTGTCGTGTAAAGCGCGAGCAGCGTTACCCGCATGGTGAGCATGATCAATTCGACCAGCTTCAACAATGAGTACAAAGCCTTTATCGTTTTTCTGTAAAATATCGATGGATTTGGCTGTCATTTCAGCAAGCGAAGGTTCACCGTTAACACCATCTGTACTGCGGTCTAATTCATACTCCATGTGAGATGAGTTAAACAGCCCAAGCGCATGGTCAGTTGTCATCGGATCTAACGCTAAAAACTGATCTCTATCAGCAACATAAGCTGAGTTTTCATACTTAGTTAACCACTCATTAGTTAAATCGCGGTTATCTAAACGTCGGCCAGACTTACCTTCAGGATCGGTGACAGAGGTTGGGATAAACGAGCGACGACCGCCACCCATTACTACGTTTAAACCTGAGCCATAATCAAATGCCAATAGCTGAGAGGCAATATCGGTACAGCCATTGGTCACGGCTTCTTCTGGTAGATCGGCATCGTTTTCCCAGTTACGCTCAGGCACGTGCGCATAGGTTGCAGCCGGTGTTGCATGGGTGATACGTGCTGTAGATACCACACCTGTAGATAACCCCGCCATGGCGGCAAGCTCTAATGATGTGACTAAGTTTTGGCCTTCGGTAGATGCGCAGTTGCCACGAGTCACGCCTTCAGCCTGACCAATCACACCGACATCGGTTTTAACTCCAGTGACCATCGCTGTCATGGTGCCTGCAGAATCTGGGGTTTGGCCGTCAACGTTATAGGTTTTTGCTAGACCAACATAAGGCAGGGTTTCAAACGAAAGCGAGTTTTCTTCACCAGTTTGGCCGTTAAGTTGCCCCTCTAAAATGCGTGCCGCGGTGACCGTTGATACGCCCATACCGTCGCCAACAAATAGAATGATATTTTTTGCTGCACCAGCTTCATTATTAACCGTCATCTCTTGTGCCTTAGCTACGCGAGATTGTCCGTCAACATACCATTGGTTTACGGCCGTCCAGTCTTTGCCGCTATCGCCGGTTTCACCTTTATCACCATCGTCACTACAAGCGGCAAGTCCCAGCATTGCAGAAACAGATAATACGAGTAATTTCTTGTTCATTTTAAAACTCCATAAATGGGTACGGTTGCAGGCGCAATATCTGTTGCGCCAAACATGATTTGGTACACTTGTACCCATCGATTAGTATTTGCTGCCACCAAGTGCTTGTGCTTGATTGATGATGTGGTAAATAACGTTTTGCTCGATAACCCCTTGCACCAGATCAGAGCCGGGGCCCGTGGCATGCAAAGTAATATCTTCACCAGCGTGAGTTTCGCTGCTTGTTGGAATAAGTGCTTGCTGCTTAAACTCTTTATCTTGCGTATCAACAGAGCTTAAATCATCACGTACGCCAACTACTGCGCCGGGGCCATTGGTGTAGCCGACAGTCGTGTATGGCTTGCCATCTTTAGCGATTGAAACATTGCCGTCGATACCGTGAACTAAACCAAGAATTGGGTTACCGCGCTTTGGGTAACCAGCGATGGTAAATACATGGCTGTGATCAGCTGTGACCATAATGAGGGTTTCTTCAGGGTTGGTATTCTCTACTGCAGTGCGTACTGCGTTTGACAGTTCAACGGTATCCATCATGGCGCGGTATGCATTACCAGCATGGTGAGCGTGGTCAATACGGCCAGACTCAACAATTAACAGATAGCCCTGTTCATTCTTGTTTAGCAGCTCAATGGATTTTGCCGTCATTTCAGTCAATGAAGGCTCGCCTGCAGTATCGTCTAATCGATCTGCTTCATATTCCATATGAGATGAGTTAAATAAGCCAAGCAGATGATCGGTAGTATCGACATCAATCGCATCAAAACCAGCTTTATCCCATACATATGCGGCATTGCTGTGGTTCTCTGTCCATGCTTGGGTTAAATCGACACCGTCTGTACGACGCCCCGATTTGCCTTCACCGTCAGTGACATCATTAGGAATAAAGTTACGGCGACCGCCACCAAGCGCAACGGTAAGAGCATCGGCTTCATCGCGCATCACAAGTTGGTAAGCAATATCTTTACACTCATTGGTTACAGCTTCTTGTGGTAGGTTTGAGTCGGCTTCCCAGTTACGCTCAGGTGAACGTGCATAACTGGCAGCTGGGGTCGCGTGAGTTAGGCGTGCAGTGCTTACTACACCCGTTGATAAGCCCTTAGCGTTGGCTAAATCGACTAAAGTGATCAGCTCATTGCCTTTTGATGATAGGCAGTTGGCTCGTAAGCTGGTATCTGATACAGATAAAACACCGGCTTTTGATTTTACTCCTGTCACCATGGCTGTCATGGTGCCAGCTGAGTCAGGTGTTTGCTGGTTGGTATTGTAGGTTTTGACTAAAGCCGTTTTAGGGAATTGCTCGAAGCTTAAAAAGTTTTCTTCACCGCCTTGATTACCTGCTTGCTGTTGTCCCTCAAAAATGCGCGCGGCAGTAAGGGTTGATACTCCCATACCATCACCTACAAATAGGATAACGTTTTTAGCCTTTGTTGCTGTTGTTTGATTTGTTTTATCGCTGACGAGCTGGGCACTATTTTTAAACCATTGGCTGTCTGTTTGCGTGCTGGGTAAAACAGATGCATTTGCCGCGACAGTTGCGAGACTACAAGAGATCATCACAGCTATTCTTTTGATATTATTCACTATTGTCACCGTAAATTAGTTAGGTTTATATAAGGTTCCGTGTGGCGAACAGATTGTCAGGTAATTGCGTGACGTTATTGAGTCGAATTTATGTCGGTTTTATTGCGGTATTAAAACAGGCCTGATTACAGCTCATTAAGCGAGTAAATAGCGCACAGCAGCACCAAATGAGTGCGAGAGGGGAGCTGAAGGGATTAGTTCTTTGTTTTAACTGTATGATTTTTATGACAATGTTTGATTGGTATTTTATTTGCTACCACTAATTGAGTATTTAACTTTTGAGGTGTAGATAATGAAATATTACAGTCGTCGTTTTATTAAGCCAGAGCATCTAAATCCGGCCAACTTTCTATTTGGTGGACAATTGTTAAGTTGGATTGATGAGGAGGCGGCCATCTTTGCTGGCTGCCAAATGAAGAGCCAGCGCCATGTAACAAAGTTAATGTCGGAAGTTAATTTCATGGCACCAGCTAAGCAGGGGGATGTCATCGAGTTTGGTTTAGAGTTGATAAGTGCCGGAGCCACTTCGATTACGGTTTGCTGCAAGGTGCGTAATAAGTTAACTCAGATGCCTATTGTTAGTATCGACAAAATTGTGTTTGTACATGTGAATGAGAAAGGCCAGCCTGCTGAGCACGGAATGCGTGCCAATGCGGCTTAATAGGTAATAGTGGCTAATAGTGTGTAATAGATTAAGCGTCACATAAAACAAAGGCTCAATAGTGAGCCTTTGTTTATTTTTAGTGCTAGTAAAACCTGCTCGTTAGCTAGTCTTCGCTTAAGTCTTGTTTTACTGAATTAACCGCATCTCTTGAAGCGTGGCCGATTGCGCGAGTGGTATCTCGGGTCGCATGGCCAATATCTGTGGTGACTTCTTTAGTGGTACTGCCAATTTGACGACCGGCTTCTTTTAAGTCGGCGCAACCGCTAATCGCCAAGCTGCACAAAAGTGCGCTAATTAAAGCTAACTGTTTCACTGAATGATATTCCATTTCTTATTAGATAGCGGGCATATTGCCAGCAATTTCTATGCTGCGCTAGGGTAGGGGGTCACGTTATTAGGCTAGCTTTCCAATAAAGGCTGGTTATATTTTTGTTTGTGTTCGGTGTTATATGGTAGTGAGTGTTGCGTTTTATCTTTATAGTTATCAATCGCCTGCAACGCGGGGAGAGTCGCCTTGAAATGAAGGCTGAATACATTAATTTAGGTTGGTGCTACCAAGTAGACTGTTTGAACTTCTAGTTCCTTATTTATCAATCGCCTGCAGCGGGCGTATGTGCAGATACTGCCGAAGCTCGCCTCAAGTACTTCCGTGTAGGCTCAACGAAAACATCCATGTTTTCGACGGCTTCAGCCGCATCTGCACTAGGTTAAACAAGCACAATTCTGGTGATTCGGAGTTATGGCTGTAAGGCTCGTTAATTATCTATTCCTGACCCGTTTATGTTCGATAAATTTTCGGTATCGCTTTGCGATATGGAAAATTCAATTTTTTAACATCTTCCAGATAAACGACTTTACATCAATGTGTTACGTTGCTAGTTTTGATATCAATTAATAAAAAGCAAGGATTTATCCAAGATGCAGGATAATAAGCTGTTAGCAATTTTATTTAGCGTGTGGGGAATCTTTTAACCCCTTTTGGTGTGGTTGGGCGTTATAGGAAGTAACAATTAAAATTTCAGGAAGAATATGAAGAATAAAGTTTTTAAATCCCTCATCGTTAGCTCACTTGTTCTATGCAATTATGTCAGCGCCGCAGATTGTCGTGATGTATCACAAATTATTGCCAAACAACTTGAACATAATTACGTCATTGAAAACACAGCAACAACGTTAGCTCAGCTAATGCGTTCGCAAGCACTTTTATCTGGTTGTGAACGTCAAAAGTCCTCTGAAGATATTGCTGAATTTATGACTTTGGAATTAAACAAGATTGCAAATGATAAACATCTCTCTGTGGTCTATGACCCACAATGGGTTAGTGAATTGAAAGCCTATCGTTCGTCGGTACAAACTGAGGCGCTTGCAGATAGTCGCGTCATGGAGACTCCGACAGACAACTATGGTTTTAGGAAAGTTGAGTTGCTTGAAGGCAATATTGGTTACCTTGACATAAGAATGTTCTCTGATAGTCATTTAGGTGGTGAAACACTTGAAAATGCGATGAAGTTTTTACAGCATTCGGATGGCATAATCATTGATTTAAGGAACAATTTTGGTGGTAGCCCATTTATGGTGACTTCCCTAGCAAGTTACTTCTTTGACCTAGATACAGTCCATTTATCAACTTTTGAAAGCCGTGAAAATGGTGTGTTAACTCAAACGCAAGATTGGACTTCGCCATATGTACCTGGTCCTAGGTTTAAAGATACTCCACTTTATATCCTCACCAGCAGTAATTCTGCATCTGCTGCTGAAAGCTTTAGCTATGCTATGCAGAGTTTGACTAGAGCAACCATTGTTGGAGAGGTTACTGCAGGTGCTGCTCACGCTAGAAGTGCTGAAATAGTAAATAACGATTATATTCTCACGTTACCAACTTCACGACCTGTTGACCCTAGAACAAAAGATAATTGGGAAAGAAAAGGGGTAAAACCAAATATAGAAACGAGCAGCGATAATGCGCTAAATGTAGCTTATGCAGAGGTACTTAACCTCTTAATCAATAGTAAGAGTAGTAACCTTAGTTTACATCAATGGGTCTATCCGTTAGTAAAAGCTAAATCCAACCAATACCAGCCAAGTCAGAATGACATCGACCAAATTATAGGGACGTATGGTAAGCGCAACCTTTTTCAAAAAAATGGCAAACTTTTTTATCAGTATTTAGATGATCCTGCTTTTGAAATAGAGCTGATTGATAAAGACGTTATTGTTTTTAAAGCATTTACTGAAGCGAGGTTGCAAGTGATATATAAAGATAAACAAGCCACAGCATTGAAAATGCTCTCTTTTGGCGAAAATGCAAGAGAGTTTCAGAGAACCATGTAAAAATTACTTACAAGAATCGCTTCAACAACGACAAACATTGATTGGCTCGGACGATAGCCAATCAATGTTTTCCTGTTAAGCGAGGGGTATTTCAAGTTAATCATACAGGGATAGTTAATGATAGATTCAAAGGTAGTTTTAGTAACTGGTGGTGGTCGAGGGATAGGTGCTGCGACTTCAAAACTTTTTGCTGCCAATGGTTACGCTGTTTGCGTCAATTACAAGTCCAATTCGGTTGCGGCCGAAGCACTCGCTGATGAAATTAGATTGACTGGTGGTCAGTGTATTGCGGTTCAAGCCGATGTTTCAAGTGAGGCTGATATATCAAGGCTGTTCGCGAGAATTGACAATGAACTCGGTAGCTTGTCAGTGCTGGTCAATAATGCAGGCATTCTTCACCCACAATCTCGCTTGGAAGATATGACTGCCGATCGAATCAATACCATCTTAACCAATAATGTGACTAGCTATTTTCTTTGTTGCCGTGAGGCTGTTAAGCGAATGTCTACTCATCATGGAGGAAAGGGAGGTGTGATTGTGAATGTTTCATCGGGTGCTTCTCGCTCGGGCTCACCAAATGAGTATATTGATTATGCTGCATCTAAAGGAGCGATTGATACGCTGACGAAAGGATTATCACTAGAAGTGGCTGCTGAGGGAATTAGAGTTAATTGTGTTCGCCCTGGGCTCATCCATACAGAAATGCATGCTGATGGTGGTGAGCCAGAAAGGGTAGAACGACTCAAGAGCATGATTCCTTTACAACGTGGTGGCACTCCTGAAGAAGTAGCCGAAGCAATCTACTGGCTTGCGTCTGAAAAGTCCTCATTCTCTACGGGAAATTATTTAGACTTGGCTGGTGGCTTGTAATCCATACAAGGATTTAAGAGTCATACCCGACACGCGGCAGTTCTATTCCATAGTTGCTTTTTGTTTTAAGGTGCTATGGTCTAGGTTTGGTGGTCGCGTTGCTCAAAATTTTAATGGGGCGTTAAATGGAGTTAACTAAGCCATGCCATATAAATTGAGTAAAAAAAATTCTGATTACAGTAAAGGGGAAAGGAGAGTTACAGCTGTAATCTGTTTTGTAGTATTTGCCTTGCTTACTTTCTACTATGCAAATTCTTTTAACTTTGAAAATGAGTTTTTTAAACTTGCTTCCCCCTACTTGTTTGCAGCAGCAATAGCAACATTAGTAGGCATATTTAGCTACAAGTATCCAAAAGTTATTCATTTAACGATATTTGCATTGCCATTAATGTTCGTTGGCAGTTGAACACTTAATTGGATTATTTGTGGGGGAGTAGAATTTAAGTGACCCCTATGCATTTCCTAATCCCACGATCCATTAGAGGGTTTGCTAAGGGGGACAAGCGCTTTCCCCCTTGGCTCGGGTGCGGGCGAAGCGCCGCGACCTTAGTTGTTAGACGTAGTCTAACTTTGTGCTAATTTAGTGCAGCTTTAAATGAGGGTGTACGATGCGGCTAATGCCTTTAGCGAACATCAACAAGGTGCCTTTAATTGGGCCGTGTAGCTCAATTAAGTGTCTGCGGTATAGTGAGGTGTAAACAAAACGCGCAATCTTACCTTCAACCATGACGCCGCCGCCAATGAATGACATCAAGTTACCTACAGTGTGGAACTTAGATAGGTTCACTAACGCACCTAAATCTTTATATACGTAGTTGTTTGATGCTGGCTTGCCATCTAACAACAACTTGATGTTGTCTGCCGTCATCAGTGCCATTTGACGGGCTGATTGACCACGTGGTGGTACCCAGCTGCCATCTTCTTGTGGACAAGCTGCACAGTCACCAATGGCAAAAATCGCAGGGTCACGGGTGGTTTGCATATTTTGATTTACCATCACTTGGTTAATGTGATTGCTCTCTAGGCCGCCAATCTCTTTTAAAAAGTCGGGTGCTTTTACCCCTGTAGACCAAATCACCATATCTGATGGAATAAATTCGTCTTCAGAGGTATGCAAGCCTTCTTCAGTAACTTGGTTAATGCGGGTATTGGTCATCACGTTAACGCCAATCGCGGTGAGCTCTTTGGCAACAGATGCTGAGATCTCGGCTTTTTCTACCTTAGGTAGAATGCGCTCGTCGGCTTCAATTAGAGTGATTTCAAGTAAGCTGCTATCGATTTTGTAACCAAAGCCACGTAGCTGGTCTACTGCGTGGTGCATCTCTGCCGACATCTCAACGCCAGTTGCCCCTGCGCCTACTACAGCAATTTTAATTTTATCGGCTAGTTGATTGTCACTGGCATAACGCATGAACTTGTTCAGTAACATGCTGCGAATTTCCATGGCTTGTTCAGTGCTATCTAAAAATACGCAGTGCTCACGCACACCAGTAATATTAAAGTCGTTGGCGATGCTACCGATTGCAATCACTAGGTAGTCGTAATCGATGCGGCGGGCAGGCAGTAGCTCATTGCCTTTGGCGTCATTAATAGGCGCTAAAATCACTTGTTTAGCTTCTCTATCGATGTCAGTCATCGCACCTTGCTGAAAGTGATAACCGTGTGCCGCAGCGTGGCCACGATAACTAATAGCATCGATACCAATATCGAGTGCACCAGTGGCAACTTCATGCAGAAGGGGTTTCCAAATATGGCTTTCGGCACAATCAATCAGTGTGACTCTGGCTTTGCCTTTGCGGCCAAGTTGGTGACCGAGTTTAGTTGCGATCTCCATACCACCAGCACCACCACCTACGATGACAATATTAGCCATTTCATGCATGAGTTCTATAATCCTTAAATTAGGTAAAAGAGTAAATTAAATATAGGTTTAACTTACGTAGACTGAATATAAAATTGCGATTTTGAGCTTGTGCAAGGCTTGAAAATCAGCTCTACAAGTTTGCTAAAAAAGTGTAGCAGTAGGCGTGAAAAACGGCAATTTAGAGCTTAAATTGCATTAGGAGGGGTATTAACTTTACTCTTTGTTTTTAAGTTTTTGTATTTTAATGGTTTAAAGTTTTACCAAGTTCATTTTATCTTGGGTTTACACGCCTGAATGACGCTGAGGAACTGAACTAAAATTTAGTTAGAAAGTAAGAAGTGTGATCTGACTCAGTTTATGCGCTAGAAATAAAACGGCATGCTTATATGAACTCGAGCATGCCGTGATATATTTAGAGTTTGCTTAAGCGAGACTTATAGTCCTCGATAACATGCTCCATGATCTCTTGTACTGATGTATCTTTGGTTTTGTTATCCATAAATACTTTGAAAGTCACCAGTGCGTGCTTGTCATCTTTGAGACGGTCATTTTGCATCGCAAAGTAAGCTTTTTCCTGCTCGCATTCTCTGACAACAAATCCGTCATGTTCAAATAGTCGATTACCAGAATGATTGTGCCACTTAGTAATTCTGTCTAATGCGATTTCACACGAGCGATTAAGCTCAATATGGTTACGCCAGCTGGTTGGGTGAGCGGGATCCTTAATGTGAGGGCATCGGACTGTGTAGTTGTATACATGAGAGATTGCTGTCATAAATTACCTACCTGTTCGCTGTGACTAATGCCATCTTAGGCATCGTTTTTTATCATGGTCAACCACTTGCGTGGTGTGAGCGTACTTTCTGTGTAGTTCGAGCAAGTTGAGCTAACTAAATATTGATCACATTTGTCACGCTACATTATAGCGTTCAGTTAACACTCTAGTTGCTGTAGTTATTGTTTACCACGACACTTTGTTGAATAACCTTGCTTGACCTCCCACTTTTGCCGAACAAGTTCAATTTGCAGCGCCTTTGGCTAATAAAGCAACAGTTAATTAGCAACTATTCGAGCAGATCTTGATTCGCCAATATATTCATTGAGTTAGTTTAGCTATTGATAGATTACATTTCGGTTGGATATATGTTGTTAAAACGTTTCTTTTACTGATTCTTAAGCATATACTTTCTGCATAAAAATAAAGCACATATCCTATTTCTATGGAGGCTCGGATGGCTAGCTCAACCGTTTCAAAAATTACGGCGTGGATTATCGTACTCGGTAGCACAATTATGTTTGGCTGCGGTGAGGCTCCTAAGCCACAGCAAGCCATGTTACCAAGCGTGATTGTTAATGTTGCTCATACTCAAGATATTATTCCTAAAACTGAAATTGTCGGCCGTACCCGAGCATCTGAAGATGTGGTGATTAAATCGCAAATTCAAGGTCAGCTATTAAAACGTCATTTTGTTGAAGGCGACGATGTCACCGCTGGCGACTTGCTGTTTGAAATCGATCCTGCCGCTTTTAAAGCTGAACTGGCGCAGCAAAATGCTGTGCTAAAACAAGCCATAGCTTCTCGAGATGTGGCGGTGATGAACTGGGAGCGTGGTCGCCGCTTGTTACCTGATGGCATGATAAGCGCCCAAGATATGGATGAGCTAACCAGCCGTAAATTGACCACTGCTGCTGGTGTTGTTCAAGCCGAAGCAGCTGTGCAAGCAGCAGAGTTGCAGCTGAGCTATACCAAGGTTTATGCGCCAATATCTGGCCGTATAAGTAATGCCAAAGTCAGTACGGGTGACATTATTACGCCGCAGTCTGAGATGGCGAGCTTAGTACAGTTACAACCTATGTGGGTTAACTTCCAAGTGCCTGAAAAGGGGTTGATTACTGCCCAGCAAAACTTCTCAAAAGCAGAAGAACGCGAAGTTAAAATCAGCGATATTGTTATGCGCCTTCGCTTACCTAACGGCACTATGTTTGATGAGATAGGTTTTATCGATTTTGTTGGCAACCGAGTCGATGCTGCTACTGGTACTTTGCCGGTACGTGCAAGCTTTAAAAACAACAACAAACTAATGCTACCGGGCCTATTTGTCACCCTAATTGTTGAATCACCAATTAAAGAAACAGCGTTATTGATCCCTCAAGCTGCGGTGCAGGAAGATCAACAAGGTCGCTTTGTGATGGTGCTTAATGCAGAAGATGAAGTACAAAAACGTGTGGTTGAGCTTGGGGATCGTTTTGGTGTTGAGTGGCGTGTATTAAAAGGGCTAGAAGATGGCGAGCGTATTGTGGTTGAAGGCCTACAAAAAATTCGTCCGGGGATCAAAGTTAACCCAGTAGAGCAAGAAGTGGTTCCTTTTAAAGAAGACGAGTCTAAATAGGAGTTGTAGTCATGAACAAATCTTATTTGGTCAATTTGCAACGCCAATATCGCCATCATTGCAAACTCGTTTCAACACTGACTGGGGGCTACCATGATTAGTGAGTTTTTTATTAATAGGCCCAAGTTCGCCTTTGTTATCTCAACTGTTTTAACCCTTGTTGGTTTAATTGCGATCCCGGTATTGTCAGTGGCAGAGTTCCCTGAGATCGCGCCGCCGCAAGTGAGTGTGTCGACCAGTTATTCTGGGGCCAGTGCCGATATTGTTAAAGACACCATTGCCCAGCCTTTAGAGGCGGAAGTCAATGGCGTGGAAGGCATGCTCTATATGGAGTCAAAAAGCGCTAACGACGGTAGTTACTCGCTCAATGTGACTTTTGAGGTGGGTACCGATGCGGATATGGCACAGGTTAAAGTACAAAACCGGGTGCAACAGGCTATGCCTAGACTGCCTGAGGAGGTAAAACGTCAAGGGGTTAAGGTTGAGAAGCAAAGCCCTAACATGTTGATGGTAGTCAACTTAGTTTCACCTGAAGAAACCTTCGACTCGTTGTTTATTACTAACTACGCCGGCTTAAATGTAAAAGATGCTTTGGCGCGTCAATACGGTGTGTCTAAAGTACAAGTGATTGGTGCGTTAGATTATGCGATGCGGATCTGGCTCGACCCCGATAAGATGGCTAGCCTTGGTGTGACGGCAACCGATGTTATCGGGGCGCTACAAGAGCAAAATATTCAAGTGGCAGCCGGACGTATTGGCGCTGCACCTGTGGATCCTGATCAACAGTTTCAGTACACCCTACAAACTAAAGGTCGTTTAAAAGATCCGCAAGAGTTTCACGACGTGATGATCCGTGCCAATAACGACGGCTCTAAAGTGGTGGTGGGTGATGTAGCCCGAGTCGAGCTTGGCTCGCAAACCTATGATGCGCAAGGTAAGCTAAATAACAAACCGTCTGCAATTATCGCCATTTATCAGTCGCCTGATGCCAATGCATTAGAGGTCGGCAATGCGATTAAAGCGGAGATGGAAAAGCTATCTGAGCGCTTTCCTAATGATCTTGAGTACGAAGTGCTTTATGACACCACTGAGTTTGTTGAAACCTCAATCAATGAAGTTGTGCAAACGCTATTTATCTCTATTGCTCTGGTTGTATTTGTAGTGTTTATCTTCTTGCAAGATGCACGTTCAACCTTAGTACCCGGCATTGCAATACCTGTGTCACTTATCGGTACGTTTGCCTTCTTGCTCGCTTTCGGTATGAGCATTAATACGGTTTCTCTGTTCGCGCTTATTTTGGCAATTGGTATTGTGGTGGATGATGCCATTGTTGTGGTCGAGAACGTGACTCGCCTAATGCAAGATGAAGGTTTATCACCTAAAGAAGCGACATCCAAGGCGATGAAAGAGGTAACAGGGCCAATTATCGCGACTACCTTGGTGTTGCTTGCGGTATTCGCACCAACGGCGGTGATGCCGGGGATCACTGGTCAAATGTACGCTCAGTTCTCGGTAACAATCTGTATTGCGGTATTAATTTCCTCAATCAATGCATTAACCTTAAGTCCGGCGTTATGTGCCTCATTGCTGCGAGTGCCAAAGACACATACCAAAGGCTTCCACGCAGCTTTTAACCGCCACTTCGAGCGATTTACGGGTAAGTATATGAAGTTGGTTTCTTCGCTTACCCGCAAACTGCTACTCGTTGGTGTGGTTTATGGCTGTTTAATTTTACTCACCGGTGGTGTCGCTAAGATTTTGCCGTCAGGTTTTGTGCCTATGGAAGACAAAAAAGCCTTTATGGTTGATATTCAACTTCCTGATGGTGCATCACTAAACCGTACTGAAGATGTCATGCGCGACTTGGTTGAGCTTACCTTAGCTGAACCAGGAGTTGAGAATGTGATTCATGCTAGCGGTTTTAGTATCTTAACTGGCTCTGTGTCATCAAATGGTGGTTTGATGATTGTGACACTTTCAACATGGAGCGAACGTGAATCGCCGGATATGGTTGAGTCAGCCATTGTGGCAAAACTGCAGGCCAAGTATGCGGCTAACCCTGCGGTGAAAGCCATGGCATTCTCTTTGCCGCCAATTCCCGGTGTGGGTAGCGTAGGCGGCTTTGAGTTTGTGCTGCAAGATACCCAAGGGCGAACGCCGCAAGAGTTAGCGTCTGTGATGCGCGCGCTGATCATGAAGGCCAACGAGCAACCTGAAATTGCAATGGCATTCAGTAATTTCCGCGCCGATGTGCCACAAATGTTTGTCGACGTTGATAGGGATAAAGCCAAGGCGCTTGGTATATCGTTAAATGAAATCTTCTCGACGATGCAAACTATGCTTGGCTCAATGTACGTTAACGACTTTAACCGTTTTGGTAAGGTCTTTAGGGTTATTTTGCAAGCTGAGGGCGATTTTAGAGATTCAGACCAAGATATTTCTAGATTCTATGTGCGCTCAAGTACTGGCGAAATGGTGCCGCTGAGTACGCTAGTCACAGTAACCCCAATACTTGGCCCCGATGTGATGAACAATTACAACATGTTCAGCTCAACGACCATTAATGGTTTCCCTGCTCCTGGCTATAGTTCAGGTGATGCCATTGCTGCTATGGAGCGTGCGGCCAATGAGTCATTGCCTACTGGCTATACCTTTGAGTGGACAGGGCAAACCTATCAAGAGATTAAAGCGGGTAACTTAGCACCGCTGATTTTCTCATTGGCGTTAGTGTTTACTTACTTATTCCTTGTGGCTCAGTATGAGAGTTGGACTATCCCATTTGCGGTTATTTTAGCTGTGCCTATTGCGGTATTAGGTGCGTTTTTAAATATCTTGCTGGTGGGCTCAGATCTTAACTTATATGCACAAATCGGTTTAGTACTGCTTATTGGCCTTGCTTGTAAGAATGCGATTTTGATTGTGGAATTTGCTAAACAGCTGCGCGAAGAGGGTAAGAGCATTATTGAAGCCGCTGAAACTGCAGCTAGATTGCGTTTCCGAGCGGTGTTAATGACAGCATTTTCATTTCTGTTAGGGGTGTTACCTTTAGTTGTGGCATCGGGCGCAGGTGCGGGCAGTCGTCGCGCCTTAGGCTATTCTGTGTTTGGCGGTATGTTAGCAGCCACTATTGTTGGTACCCTTTTAGTGCCGATATTTTATGTGATTATGCAAAAGATGCGTGAGAAAGCTAAAGGCATAAAGCCGCAGCCGGACACGAAAGACGCATAAGCGTTAAATACTGTTACCGATAAACAAGATAGCTAGATCTTTACTTAATAGGTCTGGCTATTTTTTTGGGGAGGTATAGCTGGACTCATTGGATCTCGCTATCGGACTTGAGCCTAGAAAGAAGAAACCCACTCCGAGGAGTGGGTTTCAAAGCTTGCTTTAACTTTTGCAGGGAAAAAGCGAACAGCAGGATTATAGCAAATGTGTATCCGTTTGTATCGCTGCAGGCTGCCTTAATTACTAACAATTAGCTTTTATATACATAAGCTATAAAAATGCCCGCATACAGCGGGCATTTTTTAAACCATAGTGGCTAAGTTATAGCGCGTTAGTGAAGATCTGGCAGATCTCTTCGTGAGTTGCTTGCTTAGGGTTAGTCAATCCACAAGCATCTTTAAGCGCATTGTCTGCTAGTGTTGGAATATCCTCAGCCTTAACCCCAAGCTCTGTTAGAGTTGCTGGAATGTTCACCGCAACAGACAATTGCTTAATCGCTTCGATTGCAGCTTGCGCGCCTTGCTCGTCATTTAATGCTGCAACATCAACGCCCATGGCTTTTGCTACATCTTTTAGACGACCCGGTACAACCTGTGCATTATAAGCTTGCACGTGTGGCAGTAATAGCGCGTTACATACACCGTGCGGTAGGTCGTAGAAGCCACCAAGTTGATGCGCCATTGCATGTACATAACCAAGGCTTGCGTTGTTAAATGCCATACCAGCGAGGAACTGGGCGTAGGCCATTTGGTCACGGGCTTCAATGCTTTGGCCATTGTGAACCGCTTCGACTAGGTTGCCCTTAATCAGTTCTATCGCCTTAATCGCACAAGCGTCAGTGATCGGGTTAGCTGCAATAGAAACATAAGCTTCAATTGCGTGAGTAAGCGCGTCCATACCGGTAGCTGCAGTTAGCCCTGCTGGCTTAAGAAGCATAAGCTCAGGATCATTAACTGATAAAATCGGGGTGGTGTTCTTATCTACGATTGCCATTTTGATGTGACGTTCTTCATCTGTAATGATACAAAAACGTGTCATCTCACTGGCGGTACCTGCTGTGGTGTTGATTGCAACCAGTGGCAGCTGAGGTTTTACTGATACATCTAAGCCTTCGTAGTCTTTGATGCTGCCGCCGTTTGTCGCCACGAGTGCAATACCTTTAGCGCAATCATGAGGTGAACCACCGCCTAGAGAAATAACAAAGTCACAGTTGTTGGCGGTTAAGATCTCAAGGCCTGCTTCAACGTTACCTACGGTTGGGTTTGGTTGCACACCGTCAAATACTACGGCGTTTATCTCATTACTTGCTAGTTTATCGACGACTTGCGCTACAAGGCCTATTTCAACTAACGGCTTGTCTGTAACAATTAATGCTTTTTTAAAGCCTAGTGACTTAATGTCACCGATAGCTTCGGTAACAGCATTTTGTCCTAAGATATTGACAGATGGGATAAAAAATTTAGCAGCCATAAGATTCACCTATTACGCTTAAATGTTAAAAGTTGTTATCTTTTCTGGTAATTAAAGTACCAACACTAGCTATTTAAAGGTGTGATCTAGCTCAAATAAAGCGACGGCTTCGCTAAAAATAAGCCGAAAAGTGGATCTACATTACTAATTTTGTAATTTTATGACACAAATTACATCGTTAATGTTAAAAGTGCCCGCAAGTGAAGAATAAGCAGTGAAATAAACTAGGAAAAAGCTTTTTGGTAGGGACAAGTATGGTGGGGTGAAGGTTTTCTCGTAATGAAACAAGCCTTGTTAATAACGCCTATGAAATTTGCACAAAAAAACTAAAGCAACAAGCTATAGTCGATTTCATGGAACTGGTTAACAGAGTCAATTAGCGACTTTGCGGTTAAGCTAGGCACGCCATAAACCTGAGTTTCAACGCCATGTTTTTGCTGAATTTTTTGCATTAATAAATCAAAGTCACCGTCGCCTGATAGCAAGATAATAGTGTCTACCTCACCGGCCGCTTCCATAATATCTATGGTGATCCCAACATCCCAATCGCCTTTGGCGGAACCATCACTGCGCTGGATAAAGGGCTTTAGTTTGACTGCAAACCCTATGTGTTTTAAGGCGTCTTGAAACTTGAGTTGGCCATCATCGCCACGATGAATAGCATAAGCCGTCGCTTGCACAATATCGCCCTCATAGCCTAAGTGTTGCCACAGTTTTCGATAGTTAAACTGCTTGCCGTAGGCTTGGCGACAGGTGTAGTAGATATTTTGCACATCAACAAAAAGGGCAATTTTTTTCAAAGTTAGCTCATTGACTTAGGTAAAGGGAATAGCAATTGATAATCAGGTTATCACATCATTATTATACTGGGCAGTACTAAACCGTCTCGCCGGGCTATTGCTGCGTTTCAGTATGGTAGGGAGCAGATAAAGTTGACCGTTCTGCCCAATATTTCTGCTCAGGGTTATTATGCACAGTAATTAAATATAGATATCAATATCAGGCAGGTAGTTTTGTGGGGATTGACGTCTATCGTAAGCTTTGATTTTGTGATCAACTCTGTTGTCACCGCCACAGCGTCTTTCAACAATAAATTGGCCGTCAATATGCACTGTGTCGTAGATTTGGCCATCGTTATCAATGGTTGAGCAATTGTTATAGCCATTACGATTGTTGCGGGTAAAGTCAGTTTCATCCATAAGCGTGACCTCTTTGTACTAATAAAGCGTTTGCTGGGTGGCCGTATATTTTGCAGCCTTAATACCAATGAGTATAAGTATAGAATCAATATCAAGCTTTGCTGCGTATTTTTAGCTTGTTAAGGATAAACAAAAAGGAGCGCATATTGTGAATATGCGCTCCTTATTAGTGAGTAAGATAATTGCTAGTTATCTATTAATCATCAAGTCAAAATAGTTAAGATGATGGTGAAGTGAGCTTTTTATGCTCTGCAATCGCTTTATCCAGCTGTGACTCAACAAAACCTGGCGACTTAGTTGCAACCGAGATCAAGCGGTACATGGCTGGGATAACGAGTAGAGTTACAAAGGTGGCAAAAGCCATACCAAAGAACACGACAGTACCAACAGAGATACGACTTTCAGAGCCTGCGCCAGTTGATAAAATTAGCGGAATAGCACCGATTAAGGTAGTGAATGCCGTCATCAAAATTGGACGCAAACGACGGGTTGAGGCATCAATAATCGCTTGCTCAATTTCAAGGCCTTTATCACGCAGTTGGTTAGCAAACTCAACAATAAGAATACCGTTCTTGGTCACCATACCAATAAGCATGATCATGCCGATCTGGCTATAAATATTCAGTCCTTGGCCGGTTAGGTATAAACCTAAGAAGCCGCCGAATACTCCCATAGGTACAGTAAACATCACCACTAATGGGTTGATAAAGCTTTCAAACTGCGCGGCTAATACTAAGTATGCCACCAGTAAGGCTAGACCAAACACAATAAAGATACTGCTTTGGTTTTCTTTAAAGTCCTTGGATTCGCCTGTGTAAGCAACGGTAATATCGCTTGGTAGCATTTCAATTGCTTTTTGATCTAAGAAATCTAGCGCTTCACCTAAGGTATAGCCTTCACCTAAGTTGGCTTTTAAGGTGATCGACTTTTGCTTGTTGTTATGGCTAAGTTTCAGCGCTGATGCCACTTCCTCAATGTGAGTAATGGTGTCTAGGGTGATCAGTTCCCCTTTGTTTGAGCGCATATAGATTTGGCTTAGATCTGCCACGTTATTGAAGCTGTCTTCATCACCGCGTAGATAAACATCATACTCTTCACCGCGTTCAACAAAGGTGGTTTCACTGCGGCCACCAAGCATGATCTCTAAGGTTTCAGAGACTTCGGCAACACTGATCCCAAGCTGGGCTGCACGTTCTTTATCTACAGTCACAACAAGCTCTGGAGAGGTCTCTTTGTAGTCAATTTCTGGGCTATCAAAAATCGGGCTGTATAGTGCTTCTTCTTCAAGCATTGTTGCCCATTTGAAAAGCTCTTGATAATCCGAACCACCAAGCACAAATTGTACTGGCTCACTAGAGCCGCCTCTAAAGCCAGGTAGCAATGGGCGTACCATTACATCTGGAATGCCTTTTAGCGCTTTGGCCACGACAGCTAAAGCTTGTTGGGCGTTCACGGTTCTGTCATTCCAATCTTCTAATTGAATGATAACAAAACCCGTTTGATCACCCGCGCGGCCACCAAACGCTGGCGCTTGAATGCTAAATGACTTAACCACGCCTTGGCCTAATAGCGGCATAAGTTTATCTTCAACGATTTCCATGTTGGCAGCCATGCGGTTATAACTGGTGCCCTCAGCGCCTTTAATAAAGGCGAAGATCACGCCGCGATCTTCCGTCGGCGCAAGTTGAGCAGGTACCTGTTGCAGTAACCAGCCACTGCCAACTACACAAGCTATGATAACCAGAGGCGCTGCTAAACGCAGACTAACGGCCTTAGTTACCATTTTACGATAGCCATTTTCTAAGCGATTAAAGGCGCTATCGACGATGAGGTTAAAGCGATTAGGTTTTACGTTTGCCTTAAGAATTTTACTGCCAAGAACCGGTGTTAAAGTCAGTGCTATCAGTGATGAAAATAGCACTGAAACCGCTAGCATGACCGAAAATTCGGTAAACAGTAGGCCAACCATGCCTTCCATAAATGAGATAGGTAAAAATACCATCACCAGAACAGCTGTCGTTGCCATTACCGCAAAGCCTACTTCTCGGGCACCGTTATAGGCTGCAAGTAATGGTGGTTCGCCTTTTTCTATATGGTGGAAAATGTTCTCAACCACCACGATAGCGTCATCAACGACCAGACCGATTGATAAGATCAGTGCCATTAGTGTGAGTAGGTTAATCGAGTAACCAAACACATTGGCGGCAATAAATGCGGAGATCAGTGATACTGGAACCGTTACCGCTGGGATCAAGGTTGCTCTGGCTTGACCAATGAAGATATATAGCACCAATATCACCAGTAATGCGGTAACGGCTAAGGTACTAAAGACTTCATCAATTGAGCGATCGATAAATACAGTGGAGTCGTAATCGACAATTAAGTTGGTGCCATCAGGTAAGAAGTCTTGAATAAGATCGACCTCTTTGTGCACGTCTTGGGCAACTTCTAACGGGTTAGCATCTGATTGCGCAACAATACCTAGGCTGATATTGACCACACCGTCACTTTTAAAGGTCGAGTTTTCGTTTTCAGCACCAATAAATACATTCGCAACGTCTTTTAAATAGACTTGTGAGCCATCACTTTCTGTGCGCAGTACTAGATATTTAAAATCTTCAGGGCTTTGATATAGACGCGCGGTCCTTACCGCCATGACTGTGGTGTCGTTACGGACTTGGCCACCGGGTGTTTCAACGTTTTCTTTGTTGAGCACGCTTACGATATCTGAGGTGGTAATATTACGGCCAGCCATAAGTTCAGGCTTTAGCTGGACATACATCACCTTGTATAAGCCACCAGAAATATCAACGCTACTGACCCCAGAAATAAGGCTGAATCTGTCTTCTAATACACGTTCAGCATAATCTGTCAGCTGGGTTCTATCCATGATGGACGAGCTTAAGTTGACATAAACGGAAGGCTCGCCTGTGCCGTTATCTTTCGATACAACAGGATCGTCCGCTTCGTCGGGTAGACGACGCTGAGCTCTAGCTACCGCATCTCGCACATCGCTGACACCTTCTGTTAGATCCCAGCCAATGAGGAAAGTTACGGTAATACGTGACATACCATTACGGGTAACCGATTCGATTTGGTCAACACCGCTAATACCTGTCAGCTCAGACTCCAGCGTGGTGGTGATCTGGCTTTCCATAATTGTGGCCGAAGCACCTGAATAGGTTGTCATTACCGTGACGACAGGGCTTTCTACATCAGGCATTTCGCGCACTGCAAGCTTACTGAATGACACCATGCCAAATACGCACAGTAGCAGGCTTAGTACGATGGCGACGACAGGCCGCTTTACTGAAACATCAGACAACCACATTTAGATGTTTCCTCTTGTCGCTTGATCTTTTTTACCACTCGCCAGCGCGCTGTTAGCAAGATCATCCACACGCAAACCATCGCGCATATTCACTAAGCCTTGGATCACGACTTTGTCGCCAACGTTAATCCCTTCAGTAATTAGCACTTCATCGTTGATGCGAGCGCCCAATGTCACTTTAGTGCGCTTGGCGATATTGTCAGCGTCGATGACATAAACAAAACGGTTAGTGCCGGAGTATTCAAGAGCTTGAACTGGGAGCACTGGCTCTGCAACGCTAGGGAATAGCATGGTTGCAGACATAAGCATACCCGGTTTTAGTTGATGCTTTGGATTGCTAAATTGCACGCGCACTCTTAGGTTTAACGTGTCTTGATTAACCCGTGAGTCTATGGCGATCACTTTGCCGATAAACTCTTGCTCTGGCCAAGCGCGACTTGTGGCGCTAACAGACATACCAATACTTAGCTGTGATAAGTAGTTTTCAGGTACTTGCAGATCAAGACGCATGCTGGATAAGTCATCGAGAGTTAACAGTTCACTGCCTGCGGTAACCATTTTTCCTTGGCTAAAATCAATTAGGCCCGCAGTGCCAGCAAATGGGGCACTTAAATAGTGGTAATCAAGATCGGCTTGCGCGGCGGCTAAACGCGCTGCGGCCATGTCAACACTGGCTTTTTGTGCATCAATTTCAGTTTTGGTGATCGCATTTTGTGCGATTAATTTTTGGAACTCTTTTAGTTTTCTTTTTTCATCAGCAAGGTAGGCTGCAGCTTCTGCAAGTGATGCTTGGGCTTTTGCATCATCAAGCTGCACTAAAATTTGTCCTTGCTGTATATCTTGATCTGTATTGACCAGTACCGATTTAATTTTGCCAGCAATTTGTGGCGCGATGAAGACTGATTGTTCAGCGTCGAGCTTGCCGATTAGGGCTAGTGACTGTGAAAGTTCATGCTGATCTACTATGCCGGTGACCACAGGTACGGTTCGCACGGCACGCTCTTTGTCATCAGAGCGCTTAGCTTCTGAGAACTTACTGTAGGAAACAGCTCCTACAACAACCAAAATTAAAGGGACAAGAAAATAAGACGGTTTCATGAATGATTACTTAACACAGCCAAAGTTGGGATTATTGTAGATAAAAATCCAGCTTTGTACGGTAAAGCAATGTAAAGTAAAGAAAATTAGAAGTTAACGTTTTACCATTTTTAAATAGTCTCTTAACAGTTTTAACTTGTTTTTATCGCTGTTTTCATTATTGGATCAAGTTGAAATTGGCTTAGCTCATTTGGGCATGAGTTTTTACACATTTAGCTTTAGTTTGAGCAAACGAATAAAGCCGTTTTAGTTGCTATAGGGGATTAAGTAAGGAGCCAAGAGCGGTAGTGTTAGCTACCACTCTTTGCTGTTAATTGTGTAAGCCAAATTAAGCTAAATGTTAACGGGGACTTTTGTGGATTATAACGGCTCGCGTTCACCATTAAATAAGCCACGGAGCAGTTCACCGTTGTCAATTAACAGTAACTCCCCTTGTTTGCCTAGCTTTATGCTGCTATCGATCGCGATTAGCTTATTATTAAATAGCCCTAACACTTGAGTCTGCGAGGTGTGGCCAACGGTAATATGCTTGACATCGAAATAAGCAAGAATACGATCGAGTTCGGACTCAGTAAAACCCTGTTTGAAATAACCACGATACCAAGTTGGCCCATTGCCGTAAAACAGGAAGTTTAACAATTCATCTTGCTTAAGTTCGCGCTTTGGGCGGCCGATGTTGTCGCGAAATATCTTATTGGCTTGTTTAATTGTTAATTTACGATCTAGCCATTCGCTGCTAATACCGCCATGCATATAAAGCACATCATTAATTTTTACTAAAGTGTGTTTACTGCGGAGCCATTGGCCTATTTCGGTATCTTCTCCATAGAGTGCATCGTTGCTGCGCTCAAGCAGTTGGCTAGCTAAATCATAACGTTGATGTACGTAGCGAAGATCGCCGCCTAATACCATTTGCTCATGATTGCCCATAAGCAGGTGTAGCATGCCTCCAGCCGCTTTTGCTTGCCTATCTAATTGATAGATGAACCAGAGTACTTCATTAATTTTATCGCCGCGATCAAACATGTCACCGGTGATCACCATATGGCCAGTACCAAAAGCCCAATTATTGTTGTCATCAATAATATTTTGATTCTTCAAAAGAGTGATAAGTACATCGTACTGTCCGTGAACATCACTCAATGCAACGATGTTTTTAACCCCTTGAAAGCTGTCAGGCATGACTTGTTTTACAGTATCACTTAATAACGGTTGTGGTAATTGACCGCAGTCAGTCGGACGTGTGAGTTGTTGCCCATTGGCGTAGTTATGCTTGAGCTGCGCATTACATATCCAGTAAGCAGAATGCGTTTCGTCAGGCTGCGCGCTAGGGTCGGTAAATACATAGGGGCCATCAAATTGATAGGCAGGTTGATTGTTAGCACTTACTGGTAAACACAGGCTGCAAAGCAACAGTGTAGAGAGCCAAAGTTTTAGCATAATAGATCACTTATTATTGTTGTTTTATAAAGTTAATTGTTGAATTACCAGCCTATAAGATAGCGACTGCGTTTGTTAAGACATTTCTTAATAATAATGGCGATAACATAAGAGATGGCTACCACAGTTAATGTAACCATTAGTGTGGTGAAAATATTGCCGTTATTAGCAATGCCGAACAAGTCGGGACTGTCGTAAACCATCCACCATGGGGTGGTGAGCCACGGATGAATAAAGTAAATCGCGAAACTGACTTCTGCTAATTTTTGTAATGGCATAATCGAAATATGCTCAAATTTATTTAAAATCGCCAAGATCACTAAAGTCAGTAGCAGCTTTTGTGGCAGCATTAAATCGGGAACTGTCATTTCAAAAGGTGCTTTGTTGAGTGTCCCTGCACCAAAGAATTGTGCTTGAATAAGGGCTAGAGCGATAGCTGCAAATAGCATAGCGAGCCAATATCTATCGATAAAAGCAAACAGTTTATCTCGGTGGTCAGATCCCCAAACACCGAGCAGGTATACAGGTAAAAAGTAAACTAAAGACTGGATTGCATTTAAATTGGAGATCGGTCGATGGATCATAATCGCAATCAACAGCAGTGGAATAGCGTAGTAGAGTACTTGTTGCTTTCTGATTAAATACATAACCCATGGCGACAGAGCAAATAGCATCATTCCCATAGGAATATACCAATATGCGGTTAAAGTGCGCCCTGTGATGACATACCAGCTTGCAGCTGCTGCGGGTGCAGATATATCAGCCATTTGTTGATGCATCATGGGGTCGGTGCCAACAGTTAAGTGCCAGACAATCCAAGGTAAAGACAATAGCAAGTAGGGCAGAAAAACAAATTTGCTTTTGTTCTTCATGTACTTTTTGTAATCCCAACGATGATAGAAAACATGATGAAACAGAAAGCCGGAGATAAACACGAAAAATACCGTGCCATTCATCATTAAGTTAAACCAAGCTTTGTCGGCAAAGGTTTCAATTTGCCAGCCTGCTGGGCGGTAACAATGGGCCATTACAATAAAAATAATTGCGATACCACGAAAGTGATTAATGCTATTTAAAAACGCTTTGGCCGGTGGCTTTTGAGTTGAAATTTGCTGTTGTGCTATCTTGTCTTGCGGTAGCTTATCATCCATGTGAGCAGCACTTATTGTTGTTATTTTATTCGGTTAGCATACATATAGAGGGACGTCAGAGTCCAATTTAATCGCTAACAGCTTAGATAAAATAAATTATATTTTTGCTAAAAAAATTGCTGAACCAGTGAATGGTTCAGCAATAACTTGCTAGTCACTTAACGCAAGCGCTCGCTGCTAAAGTCACTATTTTGCTGTGGCGTTGCTGCGGGTACGCCTATGAAATATTCGTAATCTTGTTTTTTATCGGTTTCTTGTTTTTTTGGGCTCGGTGTTGGAATGGTTGTGTTGTCTGCAAGCAGCGTAAACTTAGCCTTGGTTTTGCTGTTTCTTGGCTCAGACTTATGAGCAACAGGAGATAGGCGTTCTACGCTATTGCTGGCTTTGTTAGTGTTTACCGCTGAGGTGTGTTGATTGAAGTTATAGCTAAATACACCGTTCCCCTCAATTTTTTCAATGCTAGATTTGTCACTATTTTGGTAAGAAGCAAGAATACCGTGTTTACCTAAAGGAACTTCATGGAACAGCTTAGTGCCTGTACCGACTTTAATACCATTAATATACCAGTCTGCTTTAACGTTACTGACTAAGGTTATCATTGCCGAACGTAAGCCCAGCTTTTCATTAAGAACAGTATCGATTTTACTGTTATACGAGGGTTTAAAGCTCATTGCGACTTTATAGTCTAATTTGCCTTGCATATTCATGCTGGCATCAGTGACGTCATATGACAGTAGTACGCTTTTGTCATTTAAAAATGGTGAGTCATTGCGAGTGCTAGATAAAATTTCAGATTTTGACTTTTTTAAGCAATCAGTAATTGATTGGTATTTTGAGCACTGGGTAGAACCATCAAGGTTTACCTTATAGTTGCTTGATGACTTAGACAGATCCGCTAGAAGTCGATTAATAATGTCAGTTTTCAATTTGAACAGTTGCTGACTCTTATCTAAGCGCTGTTTATCGACAATTTCATATTCTTGCTGAACTATGACTCGTTGGCGTTCAATGGCCGCTGCATCAATTTTAGATTTTTGAGTTAAGTTGGCGGTTGAATTAACGTTAGTTTCGATTTGACTATAAAACTGAGCCAAGTTGGCTTTGGCGAGAATTTTATTAGGAAGCTGTGCGATCAACTCATTGTATGCAACTTCATTGGCGGCAATATTTTCTTTTAATTCTTGTAAGTCATAGTAGCGCTTATTTAGTTTGGAGAACTTGTCATTCACCTTTATCAGTTCAGCATCAATACTATATTGCTGTTCAATTTCATTTAAACTGGCTTGTTCTGAGGGAGTGATTACCTTGAGATTGGCAAACGAATTGGCTGAAAATAAGCATAAAAGTGTTAAGGCTACAGAACCGTACTTCACTGAAAACTCCATTTAAATTAATCAAAACTACTAACAATCAGTCCATTTGGATTGTGACTTTAGGGTTGCTAAATTGTTGCAAATTATTGAGTTGCACGCATGTTACTTAACTTAATAAGGGTTTACAAATAGATTGTGGCTATATCTGACGAAATTTTGACACTGAGGTTGGAAATTGACATAAACAGTTATGTTGCGCAGATAAAAAAAGGGCCTAGAACAGTATTGCTCTAGGCCCTTACACAGAGTTAAATCGTTATTTAACCATGCGCTTGTATTTTAAGCGGTGCGGCTCAATAACATCTGTCCCCATGGTTTCTTTTAACCATGTCGAGTATTCAGTGTAGTTACCTTCGTAGAAGTTAACTTTACCTTCATCACGGTAGTCTAAGATGTGGGTTGCAATTCTATCGAGGAACCAACGGTCGTGAGAGATCACCATGGCACAGCCCGGGAACTCAAGCAGCGCTTCTTCTAGTGCACGTAGTGTTTCAACGTCCAAATCGTTGGTTGGTTCGTCGAGAAGCAGTACGTTACCGCCAGCTTGTAGTAGCTTAGCTAAATGTACACGGTTACGTTCACCACCTGATAAGGTACCGATTATCTTTTGCTGATCACCACCACGGAAGTTAAAGCGGCCAACATAGGCACGGCTTGGAATTTCTGTGTTATTGATACGCATGATATCTTGACCACCAGAGATCTCTTCCCAAACCGTGTTTTTATCATTCATTGAGTCACGGAACTGCTCAACCGATGCAATTTGCACTGAGTCACCGAGCTCTACGCTACCGCTATCTGGTTGCTCTGCGCCTGAAATCATCTTGAATAGTGTTGATTTACCTGCACCGTTAGCACCGATAATACCGACGATTGCGCCCTTAGGTACTGAGAAGCTTAAGTCGTCAATTAATACGCGGTCACCGTAAGACTTAGTTAGGTTGTTTACTTCAATAACCTTGTCACCTAGACGTGGTCCTGGTGGAATAAATAGCTCGTTAGTTTCGTTACGCTTTTGGTAGTCGTTAGTATTTAACTCTTCAAAGCGAGCCATACGCGCCTTACCTTTAGACTGACGACCTTTAGTGCCTTGGCGTACCCACTCAAGTTCTTTGGCAATGGTTTTTTGGCGTGCGCTTTCAGCTGCTGACTCTTGCTGTAAACGTGCATCTTTTTGTTCAAGCCAAGAAGAGTAGTTACCTTCCCACGGAATACCTTCACCACGGTCAAGCTCTAAAATCCAGCCAGCTGCGTTATCGAGGAAATATCTATCGTGGGTAATGGCCACAACAGTACCTGTGTACTCTTGTAAGAAGCGTTCTAACCAGGCAACAGATTCAGCGTCTAAGTGGTTAGTTGGTTCGTCGAGTAATAGCATGTCTGGTTTTTCAAGCAGCAAACGACAGATCGCGACACGGCGACGCTCACCACCCGATAACACTTCAATCTTTTCATCCCAATCTGGTAGACGCAGTGCGTTAGCGGCACGATCTAACATCACATCTAGGTTATGTGCATCTTGAGATTGGATAATGGCTTCTAGCTCACCTTGTTCTTTAGCAAGTGCATCAAAGTCTGCATCTGGCTCAGCGTAAAGTGCATATACTTCATCTAAACGTACTAATGCGTTTTTCGCTTCAGCAACCGCTTCTTCAACGGCTTCACGTACAGTTTGATTCGGATCGAGTTTTGGTTCCTGTGGTAAGTAACCAATTTTAAGATCTTGCATTGGGCGCGCTTCACCTTCAATTTCGGTGTCTAGGCCGGCCATAATGCGTAGAAGGGTTGATTTACCTGAGCCGTTTAGACCCAAAACACCGATTTTTGCGCCAGGGAAAAAGCTTAATGAGATGTCTTTAAGAATTTGCTTCTTAGGCGGAACAATTTTGCCCACTCTAAGCATGCTATATACAAATTGAGCCATACTATTTCTCTTTAATGGTATTTGTTCTTTGTTGAATGGGCCTAATTCTACTTGGTTCATTGCAGAATTAAAATCTGAATTAACCGAGTATAAACCAATGCTGAGACTTGGTTGTTTTAGGCTGATTCGTTCTTTTTACAAAACTCACTCATTTATAAATGCAAGTAATTTCATGATGCAAATGCTGGGATTGTGATCAAATGCGCTGTAGAATACCGCGCAACCCTACTAGAAGAATTTTACAGCTGGAGTGAGTAATGCTGAAAAAAGATATGAATATCGCGGATTACGATCCACAACTATTTGCAGCAATTGAAGATGAAACCCGTCGTCAAGAAGAGCACATCGAACTCATTGCTTCAGAAAACTACACTAGTCCTCGCGTGATTGAAGCCCAAGGTACACAGCTAACGAATAAGTACGCTGAAGGTTACCCTGGTAAGCGTTATTACGGTGGTTGTGAGCATGTTGATATCGTTGAAGAACTTGCGATTTCTCGTGCAAAAGAGCTATTCGGTGCAACATATGCAAACGTGCAGCCACACTCTGGTTCACAAGCTAACGCAGCCGTATTTATGGCGCTACTACAAGGTGGTGATACTGTTCTAGGTATGAGCCTTGCGCACGGTGGCCACTTAACTCACGGTTCACATGTAAGCTTCTCTGGTAAGCTATACAATTCAGTTCAGTACGGTATCGATGAAACAACAGGTAAGATTGATTACGCTGAAGTTGAGCGTTTAGCGCTAGAACATAAGCCTAAAATGATCATTGCAGGTTTCAGTGCTTACTCAGGCATTATCGACTGGGGTAAGTTCCGCGAAATCGCTGATAAAGTAGGTGCTTACCTATTTGTTGATATGGCACACGTAGCTGGTCTTGTTGCTGCTGGTATCTATCCAACACCAATGCCACACGCTCACGTTGTAACTACGACAACTCACAAGACGCTTGCTGGCCCGCGTGGTGGTTTGATCCTTTCAGCTTGTAATGATGAAGATATTTACAAGAAGCTAAACTCAGCGGTATTCCCAGGCGGCCAAGGTGGTCCACTAATGCATGTTATTGCTGCTAAAGCGGTTGCATTTAAAGAAGCATTAGATCCAGAGTTTACAACATACCAAGAGCAAGTCGTGGTTAACGCTAAAGCTATGGCGCGTACGTTCATCGAACGTGGTTATGATGTTGTTTCTGGCGGTACAGATAACCACCTATTCTTGCTTGATTTGATCAGCAAAGATATCACAGGTAAAGATGCTGACGCTGCACTAGGTAACGCTAACATCACTGTGAACAAAAACTCAGTTCCAAATGATCCACGCTCTCCATTCGTGACCTCTGGTCTACGTATTGGTTCTCCTGCAATCACTCGTCGTGGTTTTGGTGAAGAAGAGTCTGTGTTACTGACTAACTGGATGTGTGACATCTTAGACGACATTACCGATCTAGCCGTTAGCGAGCGCGTTAAGGGTCAGGTTCTGGAATTGTGCGCTAAGTTCCCTGTTTACGGTTAACCTTAAGCGTTAAATCAGTTAGACTCCTATGGCCGCATTTATGCGGCCATTTTTGTTTATTCGAACATACTTCTTATTCGGGTCTATTTGCTAAGGTTGATTACTACCTAGCGAGTGAAATCCATTAACTTCTAAGCGGAGGCTAAATGCATTGTCCATTTTGCAGCGCAACTGACACAAAAGTGATTGATTCGCGCTTAGTCGCAGACGGCCATCAGGTGCGTCGACGTAGAGAGTGTGTTCAATGTCATGAACGTTTTACTACTTTTGAAGGCGCTGAACTCGTTATGCCTCGAGTGGTAAAACAAGACGGTAGCCGTCAGCCATTCGATGAAGAAAAACTGCGCGGTGGCATGTTAAGAGCCGTTGAGAAAAGACCTGTGTCTATGGACCAAATTGAGCAGGCATTAAGTAAGATAAAATCAACTTTACGCGCGACAGGTGAGCGTGAAGTAAAATCTGAAATGATTGGTAACTTGATGATGGAACAGTTGGTTAACTTAGATAAAGTGGCCTACATTCGTTTTGCGTCAGTTTATCGTGCTTTTGAAGACGTTTCAGAGTTTGGTGAAGCCATCGCTAAACTACAAAAGTAAATGACATAATTAGGGCTAAGTGGAAACTTAGCCCTTTATCAATCTATAAATCGGAATTGCAGCCATTATGTGGTCTATTGAAGACAGCCAAATGATGAGCCTTGCCATTGAGTTGGCTCAAAAAGGGATGTACACCACGCGCCCAAATCCTAGTGTTGGTAGCGTAATCGTTAAAGACGGCGAAATTGTTGGTGAAGGTTATCACATTCGTGCTGGTGGTCCTCACGCTGAAGTATATGCGCTAAACATGGCGGGCACAGATGCTAAAGGCGCCACTGCTTATGTGACGCTTGAGCCTTGCAGTCATTATGGCCGTACTCCACCTTGTGCTAAAGCCCTTATTGAACACGGTGTCAGCCGAGTCGTTATCGCGGTACCAGACCCTAACCCTGAAGTATCTGGTCGTGGCATTGCTATGCTGCGTGATGCAGGTATTAAAGTTGACGTCGGCTTAATGACCGAAGAAGCAAAACAGGTCAATTTGGGCTTTTTAAAGCGCATGGAGCAGGGCGTACCTTGGGTTACGGTTAAGCTTGCTGCTAGCCTAGATGGTAAAACCGCGTTATCAAATGGTGTGTCTAAATGGATCACCGGACCTGAGGCTCGTAGTGATGTGCAGCGCCTTAGAGCTCGTCATTGTGCAATTGTAACTGGGGTTGAAACCATTATTGCGGATAACCCTAGTTTAAATGTGCGCCATAGTGAGTTAGGCTCACTGGCAAATCAAATTGCCCCTGCAGAAATTCATCAGCCATTGCGCGTGGTAGTCGATACCAATGCGCGTCTTGGCGCTGAGCTAAACTTATTTAAGCAAGCAACCCCTGTATTATTGGTAAGTGCTAAACCTTACCCGGAAGAGGTGCAAGCTGCGTGGCCTGAACATGTATCGCAGCAGATTTTGCCAACCCATGATGGCCGTATAGATTTAACGCTGTTGCTAGGTTTACTGGGTAAAACCTGTAACTCAGTACTCATCGAAGCAGGGGCAACCTTAGCTGGGGCGGTGGTGAATCAAGGTTTAGCCGACGAAATTGTGCTGTATCAAGCGTTAAAGATCCTTGGTGGGCAAGGCCGAAACCTATTGGCTTTAGATGATTTTCAAACTATGGCAGAGATCCCACAGATCACCCTAATCGATGAGCGTAAAGTGGGCAAAGACACCCGCTTAACGTTAAGAGTGAGTAATTAGTTTATGTTTACTGGAATTATTGAATCTGTTGGCCACTTGAGAAAAGTGGAACGTCGCGGTGATGATATTCGTTTAACCGTCGCCAGCGGCAAATTAGACTTATCTGATGTCAAGCTAGGCGACAGTATTGCGACCAACGGTGTGTGTTTAACCGTTGTTGAACTCATGAGCGACGGTTATGTCGCAGATATTTCTGCTGAAACCGTCAGTTTGACGGGTTTCTCTCATTATCAAGTGGGTAAAGCGGTTAACCTTGAAAAAGCAGTGACACCAACAACGCGTCTTGGTGGTCATATGGTCAGTGGGCATGTAGACGGTATTGCCCTAGTAGAGAATAGACAGCTACGTGGTCAAGCTATTGAATTTTGGTTATCACCACCACAAGAGCTAGGACGTTATATTGCTCATAAAGGCTCGATTACTATCGACGGTGTGAGTTTAACGGTAAACGAAGTGCAAGGGCATAAGTTTAGATTAACAATTGTGCCGCATACCGCAGGTGAAACCACATTAGTTGATTTAAAAGCGGGTGATAGCGTTAATATCGAAGTGGACTTGATAGCCAGACACTTAGAGCGTTTGATGACTTACGGTAGTCAGCAAGCAGATGCTGCACCTAAATCTGAAGTCACAATGGAACTGTTAGCTCGCTCAGGGTTTTTAAGATAAACACTGGCTTAAGGGCTGCTTGGCGATTAAATTTGATTTAAGCAGCTTATTGAAGAGCAATAGATAAAGAATAAACATTAATTTACATACTCAATAGGAGCGGTGACCTCAATTTAAGCCGCTTATTGCAGTAACAAAAAATAAAGGTCTGAACATGGCGTTACATAGTATAGAAGAGATCATCGAGGATATTCGTCAAGGCAAGATGGTGATCTTGATGGACGATGAAGACAGAGAAAATGAAGGCGACCTAATCATGGCTGCTGACATGGTGACGCCAGCAGCGATTAACTTTATGGCGACATTTGGCCGTGGTCTAATTTGTCAAACAATGACTAAAGCGCGTTGTCAGCAATTAAATCTGCCGCTAATGGTGACCAATAATAACGCGCAATTCTCAACCAACTTTACCGTTTCTATCGAAGCGGCCGAGGGTGTGACTACTGGTATTTCAGCCCAAGACCGCGCAGTAACAGTGCTTGCTGCAGTAGGTAAAGATGCTAAGCCATCTGATATCGTACAACCTGGTCATATTTTCCCTTTAATGGCGCAAGAAGGTGGGGTTCTGATCCGTGCCGGCCACACTGAAGCAGGCTGTGACTTAGCTCGTTTAGCAGGTTTTGAGCCGTCATCAGTGATTGTTGAAATTTTGAATGACGACGGCACTATGGCGCGTCGTCCAGATCTTGAAATCTTTGCTGAAAAGCATGGTTTAAAGATGGGCACGATTGCCGATCTAATTGAATACCGTAACACTAAAGAAACCAGTGTTGTAAGAGAAGCTAAATGCAAACTACCAACTCGCTTTGGTGAGTTTGAGATGCTGACTTACCGTGACACCATTGATAACCAACTACATTATGTATTGGTTAAAGGTGAGATTACCGATAACACATTGGTACGTGTTCACCTACAAAATACCTTTAATGATCTATTACATTCAGAGCGCGATCAGCAGCGTAGTTGGCCACTAGAAAAGGCAATGGAGCGTATTAGCAACGAAGGCGGTGTACTGGTTTTACTGGGCAATCAAGAACACAGCAGCGACATTCTAGCTAAGGTTAAAGCTTTTGAAGCGGAAGATAATGGCAGTGCGCCGACCGCTGCACCTTGGAAGGGCACTTCGCGTCAAGTTGGTGTTGGCTCACAAATTTTAGCTGATATAGGTGTAACTACAATGCGCCTATTGAGTTCACCAAAGCGTTATCATTCTCTTTCTGGCTTCGGCTTAGAAGTGACTGATTATATAGCAGAATAAAAAACCGCCTCAGGCTAATTATTAGCTTGAGGCTTAAATTCACACTTTTCTTATTAATTGCATAGAGATCAGCGCGAAGTGCTGTGGTATCATACCGCCTCTTCCGTCCCTATGTAGGGTAATTAAGCTAATTTAGGTAAGATAAATGAACGTAGTTCAAGGTAATATCGAATCGAAAAACGCCAAAGTTGCGATCGTAGTTTCACGTTTTAACAGCTTTGTTGTTGATAGTTTACTCGATGGCGCGGTAGACACTCTTAAGCGTTTTGGCCAAGTTGCAGATGAAAATATCACTGTGATCCGTGTGCCTGGCGCTGTTGAACTGCCACTTGCTGCTCGCCGTGTTGCGGCTAGCGGAAAATTTGACGGTATCATTGCACTAGGTGCAGTAATCCGTGGTGGTACACCTCATTTCGATTTTGTTGCAGGCGAATGTAATAAAGGTTTAGCTCAGGTAGCGCTTGAGTTTGATCTTCCTGTTTCATTCGGCGTGTTAACCACTGATACCATTGAGCAAGCTATTGAACGCTCTGGTACTAAAGCAGGTAACAAAGGTGGCGAAGCTGCTCTTGGTCTGCTAGAAATGGTTAACGTTCTGCAAGCACTTGAAGAACAGCTGTAATTTAGGACAATTTAATGAAGCCTTCAGAGCGCCGTAAGGCCCGCCGTTTAGCCGTTCAGGCCATTTATTCATGGCAGCTAAGTGGTAACAATATTGCTGATGTTGAGCATGAGTTTCTAACTGAACAAGATGTTGCTGGCGTTGATATCGCTTACTTCCGTGAGCTATTAGGCGGCGTTGCAACAAAGAAGAGTCAATTGGATGAGCAAATTGCTCCGTTCGTGACTCGTCCACTTGATGAAGTGGATCCAGTTGAAAAAGCGATTGTACGTATCGCAGCTTATGAACTGACATTCCGTAAGGATGTGCCTTATAAGGTAGCGATTAACGAAGCTATCGAGCTAGCAAAAGCATTTGGCGCAGAAGATGGTCATAAGTTTGTTAACGGCATTCTTGATAAGCTGGTAGCACGCAATAAATAATTGAAACGGCATCCTCGGATGCCGTTTTTGTTATGTTCAACAAGGAGGTTAGAGCAGTCCGCGCATTTTTACTTTAGGTAAAACCCCCAAGTTTTGTTTTGCCAGAGTATCGGTCTGATTTAATTTACCTCTACCTTCTTTAAACCTTTCTTTGTTATTTGTGAACGATATTGTGAAAGAATTTCAATTAATAGAAAGCTTCTTTACTGGGCGAGCTCAGTCGCGCAAAGATGTTGCCATCGGTATTGGTGATGATTGCGCTATAGTGACGCCTGCGGTTAACAAGTCAATTGCTATTTCTTGTGACACCTTAGTTGAAAATGTGCACTTTTTCCCCAATATGCCAGCTAAAGAGCTTGGCTATAAATCTTTGGCGGTGAACCTTTCTGATTTAGCTTCTATGGGCGCAGAACCAGCTTGGATGACGCTAGCGCTGACTTTACCAGAGGTTGATGAGCAGTGGTTAGCTGACTTTAGTGAAGGCTTGTTTGAAATTGCTGAGTATTACGGCGTTGCACTCATTGGCGGGGATACCACTCGTGGCCCACGCTCTATCACTGTGACTATTAACGGCCAAGTACCGCAGGACACCGGGTTAACTCGCAGTGGTGCTAACAATGGCGACTGGATTTATGTTACCGGAACATTGGGCGATTCTGCCTTAGGTTTAGATATTTTGCGCGGCAAGGTTAACCTAGAAAATACTGATAGAGATTACTTAATTGGTCGTCACTATAGACCAACTCCAAGAGTGCTCGCGGGGCAGTCTTTACGTATGCTAGCATCTAGCGCCATTGATATTTCTGACGGCATCATGTCAGATCTACAACACATCATTAAAGGCTCACAGGTTGGTGCGGTAATTAATGTCGAGCGTTTACCGCTATCTGATGAGCTTAAGCGCAGTGTTGATCTTGAAACGGCACTTAGTTATGCCTTAACTGGTGGTGAAGACTATGAACTACTCTTTACTGTTCCAGAATCACAAAAAGGCGCATTAGAGATGGCACTTGTCGAAACGGGTGTACGTTTTACCCAAATCGGTCAAATTTGTACAGGTGGCCAATTAAAGCTGCTGCAAGATAATCAACCATTTGAGCCTAGCAACTTAGGTTTTGAGCACTTTTAGTCATGAAGCTACTTTCAACAGATCCTGTGTTAGCTAAGCTTTCACTAAAAAATCCGATCCACTTTTTAGCCTTAGGTTTTGGCTCTGGTTTAGCTGCAAAAGCACCGGGCACTTTTGGCACATTAGCCGCAATTCCATTGTATTTATTGATGGCACCTTTGAGTCTGCCTTGGTACATATTGTTAACCATTATCAGTGTTTTGGCTGGCTTTTATATTTGCGATAAAGCCTCAAAAGATATGGGGGTTCATGACCATGGTGCGATAGTGTGGGACGAAGTTGCAGGCCTACTTATTACTATGATTGCCGCTCCTGCTGGCTGGCAATGGTTAGTGATTGGCTTCGCACTATTTCGTTTTTTTGATATTTTAAAGCCATGGCCTATTCGCTGGCTTGATGCCAAAGTGCATGGCGGTATTGGTATTATGATCGATGATGTGCTGGCTGGTGTATTTGCCTTTGCCTGTTTACAAGGGTTAGCCCATTACTTTGCTTAATTGGCGAGTTTGAATAAAAAAGTGCAGAGCCAAAGCTCTGCATTTTTGTTTTATAACTTCACAAGGGAGCAACTATTCTTTCAATTATTCGCCTTGAATTAGTTTGCCAAAAACGCTCTGAGTAGAGCAAGTTCTTATACTAATTGGTATTAGCCCATTACTTTGCTTAATTGGCGAGTTTGAATAAAAAAGTGTAGAGCCAAAGCTCTGCATTTTTGTTTTACGCTTATTCATTTAGTGTAGCTAGCTTAGTAGTAACTCTTTAGCATTTGCTAAGGTGTTACTGGTAATGGTGTCGCCACCAAGTAATCTTGCAAGCTCTTCAATGCGCTGGTTTTTATCAAGCGCAACCATAGAGGTTTCAGTCTTACCCGCTTTACTACTTTTATTAACAAACATATGTTGGTGACCATTGCCGGCAACTTGGGGTAAATGGGTCACACAGAAAACTTGCGTTGACTCACCTAGGCTTCTAAGCATGCGGCCTACAACTGCTGCAGTTGGCCCCGAGATCCCTACATCGACCTCATCGAAAATCAGTGTAGGTGTCGAGACTTTTTTAGCCGTTATTACCTGAATACCAAGGCCTATACGTGAAAGCTCACCACCAGAGGCGACTTTAGCAATAGGTTGCAAAGGTTGGCCTGGGTTAGTCGACACTAAAAACTCAATACTGTCACAACCTGTTGGGGTAGTGATTGACTCATTAAAAGTCACTGCAATATTGAATTTACCTTTTGGCATATTTAATTCATGGATAGATTGCGTTACTTGCTTATCTAACTCTTTTGCGTAGCGGCTTCGGCTTTGGCTAAGCTTTCGAGCATGAACCAGATAGGCTTCTCGACTCGCTTTTAACTGCTCTTTTATATCATCAAGTTTATCGTCATCAGAGCCTAAATCTTCAAGTTCTTCTAGCAAACTCTGATGATGTTGATATAGCTCGCTGGCGCTGACTTGATGTTTGCGCGCAAGTTGCATCGTTTTCGATAGACGTTGTTCTAAGTGAGCAAAATACTCAGGATCCAGCTCTAGACCATCGAGGTAACGTTCAATTTCGCTGGTACTTTCCTGAACTTGAATAAGCGCGTCATTAAGCATGTTCACCACATTGCCAAATGCAGGATCATAGCTTTCAAGATCTTGCCCTTGGCCGATTGATGAGTTTAGTAATGACTCGACACTGCCTTCTTCGTTATCTTGCAAAATGTGCAGCTGGCTGCGGCAAAGTTCAATCAATGCTGTGCTATTGGCTAGTTTCTTATGCTCAGCTTCAATAGACTCAAACTCGCCTTCATTGATAGCAAACTCATTGAGCTCTTCAACTTGATATTGCAGCAATTGCTTACGGGCTAAACGTTCTTGCTGAGAGGTTTCCATTAAGTGCAATTGCTTTTCAATGGTTTTACACCTGTGGTAGCTAGAGTTCACGCTTTCGAGCAGCATTTTATGGTTAGCATAGCTGTCTAATAGTGTCAGTTGGTGCTCACTTTTAAGCATGGCATGATGAGCATGCTGCCCATGAATACCTATGAGTAATTGACCAAGAGACTTTATTTGCGCTAACGGTACTGGGTTCCCATTGATATAGGCGCGTGAACGGCCATCACTGCTAATGGTGCGGCGGAGTATGCATTCATCGTCTAAATCAAGATCGTTGTCTTCAAGCCAGCGCTTGGCTTGAGGGGTATCATTTAATAAAAAGCGGGCACTTACTTCGGCCTTTGTCGCATCAGGTCTAATTGCATTAGCGTCGGCTCGATTACCTAAACATAGGCCGAGGGCATCGATAGCGATCGATTTACCTGCGCCGGTTTCACCGGTAATACTGGTCATGCCAGCTTTAAAATCGAGTTCTAAAAAACGCACAATAGCAAAGTTGTTGATACTGAGTTGGCAAAGCATAGTGATGTCCTTTTCAAAACACTGTATAACTACACAGTATATACTGTTTTTCTATACAGTAAATATGACTATTCAAATTAATGTGCGCTGCATAGCAATTTTATGGTTAGGCTAAATTATAAACAGTGGTTTATTACAGCATAGCTATTGGCTAGCCTTTTGGAGTTCGTTTTTGACTTGGTTTGATTGGTTTTGTTGTTGCTCAGGTGTTTAGCTGTTGTTTAGGCGGCACTTATTAAGTATTTTCAATGTTTAGATACATAACGACTGACAAAAAAGCCAAATGCGCTGGCATTTGGCTTTTGGGTTATTTTGATTTGTTGTTACATGTATCGACGGCGGACTGATAATAGTGCTGGTAACCGAGAGTGGCTAGCTCTTGCTCGGAGTACAGTTGCCTGATGACATTATCACAGCGCTCAATTATCTCGGTAACCTGAGTTACCCCGTATTGTCTTGGCCACACGTAAGCCAAAGTTTTTATGATGTTTAGGCAAACGGTTTTTAATAGTGGAGCTGTTTCGTTAATTGCTAAATAGAGCTCCAGCAGACTGCGCTGGTCTAAATTGTTGTCTTTTAAAATTTGGTACTTTTGTTTCAGCCAGTTTTTCTTGGTTTCATTGTTCTTTTTCAAACCTTCTAACATTGAAACTTTGCTGGAAAATATAATCTGATTGCCTTCCAAGTTTAAGTTTTGGCCGCACCATTGAATTGCCTCACTAAATTCACTTTCGACACTCATGACGTTTAGGAGCCAAGCATAGTGATATGTGGCATAGAAGTGATGAAAGCACTCTTTTTTATGTAAGCTCTTTAAGATGCTCATTGCCGATCGGTAGAAGCCAAGCTCTACTGAAATATGGGCTTTGAGCATTTCAACTTCATTTAGGATCGACTCATCTTTACTATTCATTAGCGCTCGAATATGGTGCTTAGCTTCTTCAATTAAAGCGAGTTTGTTTGGTGCTGTGTGAGCTTGATATAGCAGGACACGAACGAGTCCTAGCTTGCTAAAGTCGTTATTACGGTAAGTTTCTTTATTGATCTCTAAGTATAAACGGTATCGCTCTAGCGCTTGATCGTAGTCCTCCACTGAAAGGCAAAGATTAACGATGATCAGCTCACGCTCTGAGTTACCCGGCACCAGCTGGCTTGCCAGTTCTAAGTGAGAGATTGCCGCAGGAATATCACTGTCTTTTAGTTTTATATAAGCCGCTTCCGTTCGAACTTGAGTGTCGTTTGGCTTACTTGTAAGTAACTGATTAATAATTTTTTCAGCTTCTTCTATTTGGCCTAAACAGGCTAACGAGTTTGCTAACCCCACTTTGGCCCAATCCAGTTCTTTTTTCTCCAAAGTCGATTGATAAACAGCTTTGGCTTGTTCATGGCGTTTTAGTATGGTCAAAAACGAGGCTTTAAATCGCTCAATAACGAAATAGAATTCAGGGTGGAAAGGGGCGATTTCGCTGCATAGTTGTAGGCCTTTTTCGGCATCTAACTGTCGCTCAGCAGCATAAAGCGCAGCCAGTTTTTCACGGCGACGGATTGCTAACGATAAACGCTGTTTTAATGTGATGGCATTAAATGGTTTTAGTAAATACTCATCAGGCTTTAGCTCAACAATAGGCCTTACTGTCGCAGCAGTGTTATCACCGGTGACTAGAATAAACACCGATTTGTCCGACAAAAGATTGAGATGTTTAAACTCTTCAAATAGTTGTTTGCCGTTCATACCTGTGCCAAAGTTGTAATCACAGATGACGACATCAAATGACTTATTGCTGGCAAGATCCAGTGCCATTTTTGCTGACTTAGATGTGAAAATATTGGCCTCTAAGAAGCCTAGCTTTACCAACATACTTTTGATAGTAAATAGAAAGGTAGGCGCATCGTCTATGATTAACACTTTGATTGTTTGAAATAATTGCATTGCAAGTATGTTCCAAAAACAAGTGGGCAGTTTTGGCTGCCACTATACGAAATCTATAAAATTTAATAGAAGCAAGTTAGCATTATCACTAATATGGATTAACGTTAAGCTTCGACATTTGAGGTTATTGGCTTTGTTTGCTTAGCCATTGGTTAATAGTGTTAACGACAATATCAATTTCAATGTTGAGCTTATCAATTGCCGCGGCAATATTGTGAGGGTCAACATTTTCACATTCAGCTGCAGCTTGTGCCAGTTGTGTCAGTCCTAACGCGTTTGCGGCGCCCTTAATTCTGTGGCCTAAGGCTGGCAAAGGAACGGCCTTATTTGCAATGAGTGCTTTATCTTCTAATAGAGAGTCTCTTACGATAGCTGATAGCTCTAGTCGTTCTTCATCGCTATAGTCGTTAAGCCAGTTGAGGCGTTCTTGGCTATCGTCTTGTTCTTGCTTTGAGCAATAGCGACTAATTAACTCGGATAGTGCGTTGAATGTATAAGGCTTATATATAACCTCGCTCATTCCAACATTTGCAGCTTTTTCTGCAACTAAACGCGAGTCCTCAGCAGTGCAGCCAACAATTGTAAGGCTTTTAAACTCAGGTTTAGCGCGTAATTGGCGTACTAACTCATAGCCATTTAAGTTTGGCATATGGCAATCTGTGATAAGTAAGTCTATTTCACTTCTATGGGAAGATAAGTATAACAAAGCCTCAAGGCCATCATTTACTGTGATAACCTTGACACCTATCTTTCTTAACTGCTTTTGAAATAAAAAGCGGTTAATTGGGTCATCATCTGCAACCAGAACTGTGCCTTGATACTGTTGTCTCGGATCTAATCCCTGACCATCTAGTTGGTGATCTGCTTTAATCACTTGCCTTAATAACAGATCTGGATACAGATTCCTCCCTTCAACATTCACTTCTGTTATCTCGGTAATCTGTTGACTGACTGGCTCATTAACTCCCCAAGCGGCTAACCATTGGCGTGCATTCTCATCTTTACAATATGCCTCTGAAACAAGAGGTTCGCGTATTGTAGTCAAGGTTACAGGTATATTTACAAAGACCTGAGTGCCAATATATTGCTCACTTAAGACAGATATTTCTCCGTTCATGAGTTGGACTAAATGTTGGACAATAGACATGCCTAAGCCTGTGCCGCCATATTTTCTATTAATACTGGCATCGGCTTGAGTAAATGGCTGAAATAGGGTTTTAAGCTGTTCCTCAGTCATACCACAGCCGCTGTCTTCTATAGCAATCTGCAGCATATTATCGTTATGACTAACGCGTATCTTAATTGTTCCAGATTGGGTAAATTTTACTGAATTACCAAGCAGGTTATTAATTATTTGACTGAGACGCAGCCAGTCCAGCTCTGCGTGGCAATATTGAGTCGGTTGCCAATCTATAATGAAGTCGATTTTTTTTAGTTTTGCAGATGCTTCATGTAATCTAAAACTTGTACCTAACTCTTCAAACAAGTTGCTTGAATAGCTATCTAACTGGAGTTGGTCTGCTTCCATTTTTGAGAAATCAAGAATGTTGTTAACCAAACCTTTTAATCGTTCGGCAGATGCAAGTGCATTTTGCATTAACTCTTTATTTTTCGACGTCTTTATTTCAGGATTAAGTAGCTCCATTAAGCCCATCATTGCAGCTAATGGTGTGCGTAATTCGTGGCTGATAATCGCTAAGAATGATTCTCTGGCTTTTAAGGCCTCAATCGCTTGCTGTTGAGACTGCTTTAACTCATTTTTGCGAAGTTTTAGTTCGGTAAAGTCGGCAAAAACAGTAATGTGATATTGGTTACCGTCGTTGTGATTAACCACATCCCGTGAGACTCGAAAATACTTACCACCAATAATGCATTCATTAAGGGCGACATGTACTACGTTATTGGCAACTTCTTGATTGATACTATTAATCACATCCAAGAAACTGCAGGCTGTTTGTTTTTCTATACAATTGTTATCTAGGCAGCTTTTGAAGCAGTCATTATAAGCTTTGTTAGAAAGCAGTGGCTTACCCTCTGCATCTGAAATGAGCACCATGCCTGGAAAGCTGTTTAATACGCTAATAAGCCACTGGGTTTTCTCATCTGACTTTTGGCTTTTGGCGCGTGCTTCTTGTAAATAGCCTTTGAGTTTGGTGTTCCACAGTACAGCTGCGATAACGACCACAACAAAGAAAAGCAGCAAAATAATAATAGTGCTTCTAGCTTGTTTTCTACCATCGACATACTCTGTATGAACACGCTTGTGGCTTTGTACGGCCAGTTGGACTTCATTTGGCGTGGTAATAGCAATGGCAATATTAAACATATCTCTTAACGCTATAGAGTCTTGGTTAAGTCTAATCGCCATGAGAGTTTGTAGCTGTTTTTTCTGGCTATCAACTAGCTCAAAGCTGGTGCTGTCACCATAGTATAAGTAGTAATCTGCAATGCTTTTAGGTATGTAAGCATGAGTGATCACACCTTGCTCAATATCGTTTTTTAATAGAGAAAAGTCACTATAAATAATAGGCTCGTTTAGAAAGCCAAATACTTCATGTTTGGACAGTTTTTTGCTGCGATCTAAAATTGCTATTTTTTCATGCTGGTAGTTTTTTGTGGTACGAATATACGACCAGTTAATCGTGTAGAAAGGCTTAGTTCGTAAGGTGTTAGATAACTCACCTTTTGTGATCTGATAAGGAGCTGGAATGAAGTCGACTTTTTTATCAGCCAGAATTGTTTCTATTGATTGGCCGTTTGGGTAAACATACTCAAAGTTTAGACCGGTTTTTAACGCAAAAATTTTGATTATATCGTGGATATAACCTGAGATCTGGCCTGTCGCTTCTGCAATATAAGAGACTGGATATAGATCATCTTCTATGGTGTAGCGTATCGTCTCTCTATTGTATTGCTGATAGATAGCTTCAATAGCAAGCTCATTCTGAAGCATGCTTAAGTTGTCGAAGCTAAAAGGTTTGATGACATGGTTATTCTGAGTTTGCTTTTGGTATTGATTGAGAATATCCATTAACCGAGAATTATTTTTCGCCGTTATAAAAGATGACAGCATAGGCTGGCTGCTTTCGTTAAATACAATATCACCCAACCAATCCCCAGCGGCTGCAGTTTGATAGTAATGGTGCACGGAGCCAAAATGTATAATAGCTCCGTCAGCTTTACCTGTCGAAAGATGGTGGATTAGGCTTTTTAACGTCTTAACCTTAGTTAGCTTTCGGTAACCATTATTAGCCGTCGCTTCACAAGAGAATGAACCTTTCACACACACCCAATTCATATTATTAGCTGGAGTATGGCGGTAACTAGAATTACGTAACCAATTTAGCTGATAATTTGCAAACACAGGTACAGAAAACAGCAGATGTTTTTCTCGCTCTGCCGTTGGTATAAAGCCAAGAGATAGGTCTGCTTCGCCCGATGCTACCGCATTTAGTAATCTATCTAAGCTGCTATAATTTTTAAATTCGATTGCGACATTTAAAGCTTGAGCGAGTTCTTTTAGGTAGTGGGTATATACCCCTGATTCACCAGACGATGAGTTATTCCAGTGAGTTCGCAAACCTGTGCTAGGAACAGCAACTACAAGTGTTTTTTTGTTTTGTAAGAAAGATTTGTCTTCCGGAGTTAGTTCAAAAGAGTGTGCTAATGGAAAACTAAAAAGTAGGTTGATGAACAACAGGAAAACAACAAGCTTTGTCATTTTTTGAGCAGTGAATAAAAAAAGGTGGCGAATAATAATCTACAAATTACTTTTTGACCAATCTATTTTTAGCATTTATTGATGTATTTAAAGCCTTGAATATTTGTCTATTCAATTTCGCACTATAGTCGTTAATCAAAGGTTGATTTCTTAGTTCTTTTTATTGTTTTTTGCTGCAGTTGAGTTAGTTAGGCTAAAGCAAAAAACGCGCTAATAAGGGTAAGCTGGCAAAAGTAAACAGGGTGCCTAATAAAATCCCCTGTGCACTAGTAATTACCTGAGTTTGATAACGCTGTGCAAGTAGGTAAACGCTCGCTGCAGTTGGTAATGCGGCTAAAATGACACCCATGGCAATTAATTGCGGTTCAACATTAAGCCACTTCATTAATCCATAGGTGAGCGCGGGCTGAAATACGAGTTTTACTAGGTTGATAGCACTTATTTCTAGCGCCTGATTGATATTGATAAAACGCGAAGAGCGTTGATATTGTCCTGATTTGGCTAATACCATACCGATAGCAAGTAATGCACAAGGGCTTGAGGTCATGCCGAGTTGTCTAATCATCAAAGCCAGACTCTGTGGTAGGTCAAAACTTAAAGCAGATAGCCCTATGCCTATCAAGCTTGCCACAACGATTGGGTTTTTGACTAACGCTAGAAAAATGATTTTGGGCGCAGAACCTTTACCTTTATTAACATTCATCTCGAGTGAGACAAGAGCAATGGCAAACATAAATACCGACAGCAAGCTGGCAATAGCTGCAGCGGCTAAAGCAATTTGCTCTGATGGAAACAGCATGGCCATTAACGGAATGCCAATAAAGGCAGTATTACCGAAGGTAGCATTAAGTGCGCGCATGGTGGCACAAGCACTTTGGTTTGGAGTCATTACTTGTGATGCAAAATAGCTTAAAAAATAACAGCTAATCATTGCTAAGCTGTAGCCGAATATATAACCCCAGTGGAAAATGTCTTGGATTGGCGTTTGCGCTAACGTAATTAACATGATGGCCGGAAAAGCGATGTAGTAAACATATTGATTTAGAACTTGATCGGTTTCCGCAGGCAAAAGTTTACTCTTTTGCACTAAGGTTCCTAATAGCATAATGCCGAATACGGCAACTAATGGGGTTAATATCGTAGGCATATCCGCTCTATTTCGTTTAACGCTAGAATGAAACAAGTAAATGATTGAGCTAAAACAGTATCATAATTCTACTTTAGTGTAATATTGAGCTTAGGTCGTAGAGCGGTTGAATAATCGTGTTTAGATACTAAGGTCATTATTAATGAGCAGCAACTTTGGGTTAGAGTTACAACTGATCTATCAGTTTGTGCATCTAGTTAATGCCGGTAGTTTTTCTCAAGCAGCAAAAGAGCTAGATATGCCTATTGCGACAGTGAGTCGCAAGCTGACTAAACTAGAGACGGTATTAGATAAACAACTGTTGATGCGTAATACCCGTAAACTCAGGTTAACCGAAGAGGGCTTAGCGTTATTTCAGCAATATCAGTCAATCATTTCCCAATTTGATAGTATCAGCGGTGCAACAGTTGATAAGCCCGAAGGGACTTTACGGATTGCTGCGCCTGTGTCGATTATTTCAATGATATTTATCAAAACCCTGAATGAGTTTTGTGAATGCTATCCCGATATTCAACTGCATATCGTTCAGAACAATAATGTTATCGACTTAATTGATGAAGGCGTTGATGTTGCCATTGTGGGCGGGACGCAGCCAGATTCTTCTTGGATCTCAAGCTCGTTAGGTGTACTTAATTACGGGCTTTTTGCCTCAGTTGATTATGTTGAAAAGGCTCCGCCATTAACTCATCCAAGTGAATTAGTAGAGCACGACTTGATAAAAGTTTGGCCACTTTATAATTGGTCGCTAAAGCATCCGAATGGAGAATCATTTTATTATGATGGTAAAGCTAAATTAACCTTAAGTGACTTACACGGTGCGGTTGAAGCGACTATGGCCAATGCTGGAATTCTGTATGGCCCAGAGTTATTTGTGAAAAAACAACTTAAAGCCGGCAGCCTTAAGGTATTATTACCAGAGTGGATTGGTGAGAAAAGGCGGATCTCAATTTTGTACCATCAGCGCAGTCATCAACCTTTAAAAGTTCAGCTGTTTATCGAGTTCATGCAATCTAAAGCGGAAAAGCTGTTTTCGATGGATGATTAATAGCAATCAATACAGAATTTGATCAACTCAGAAGTAGGCTGCCAAAAACGCGCCAGAATGGCGAGTTTTAGCGATTCTGATGCTGTGACTCTTAATAAGGGAGCTTGAACCTAGTTCAACTATGTTCTTCGCTCATTGCGAGCTGCATGGTCTTGTATGTTCCAGACATACATAAGACATTCCCTCCATCCATGGAGGTCAGATGCAGTGAATATCATAAAAGCACGACTATATGGATATAGGAGGTACGAGACTATGGATGGTCGAAGGTAGAATAATGCCGGAGCGATAATCGAGAATAATGCAGGAGCAGTTACCGAGAAGGACTTAATGACTTTGCCTCAAAACCGCTAAATTCCGCTGAGTGACTGAATGTTTATACTGATTGGTATAACTAAAAAGCGCATCATTTTATGCGCTTTTTAGTTGCTTCGTTACTTACTCGCTTCAATGCCGATATTAGATACACCAATTTCAACGATTTCTCGGCGCAACTCTTTTATGAAGTCAGCTTTCATATGCGGGTTTTCTTCAATGATTTCTAGAAGAGAGTTTTGCATCTCTTTTTCTTCTTGCATCACTTCATGAGCAAAGATGTAGTCATCTAATGCATCTTCACTAGCAAACTCTTGCTCGCAAGTAGCTTCGATATAGTTTGCTACAGTAGCTGAAGATAGTTTGCTGATATTAACAATGTCTTCTTCAACTTTACTTTGCAGGGCGCTAATCAGTGATGTAAGAGCTACAACTGCGTCCATTGCTGGGTATACACCATAAACATCAAAATCAGCGGGTTCTGGTGTATTGTCTTCGAGACGCTGAAGGTAAATATCAATATTGAGCTTTAGCTTGTTATCGTACGTAGACTGCCAAAGTAGGTTTAGTAAGGTATCGAGTACTTTTGGATCGCCAAATTCGCATACCTCAGAAAATAACTGGTAGTTTGGTAGCATTCGCTGGCATAGGGCAATCGCAAAAAGCTTTTTTTGAGGTAACTCTAATGCTTTTAGGCGTTTAAAAAATCCCTGTTTGTTTGTCATCTTATATATCCACTGATAGCTGGGAGATCACTTGATTAGCGGCAGATTCTACCTTAGTTAACTCGTCAAGTAACTCTAGTATTTCAGGTTCTACGTCATCAATTGTGACGCCGCGCTTTAAAGCTGATTCAATTTCTTTGCATAATTTCTGTGTGCTGGGCACCCCACAATAACAACAAGCGCCATGAAGCTTATGGATACAAGCTAGCATTTTGTCATTGTCAGCTTGGGACAATGCGGTTTCGATATGCTCCACGGTCTCAGGTAGCGACTTTAACAGCATTTTCAACATATCTAATGCTAAGTCTGGCTTGTTATTCGCTTGGGTCAAGCATAGGTCCCAATTTAGTGTACGTTGATCAAAGTGGGTGAATTTAGGTTTGGTTTTCCAACGGGTGATAACGCCTTTTAATGCCGCTTCATCTATCGGTTTAGGTAAATATCCATCCATGCCGCTGCTAGATATACGCTCTCTTTCCTCAGCGATGGCATGTGCCGTTACTGCAATAATAGGTGTATTGCGATTAACCGAATTACGCCTAATTTCTTTAGTCGCGGTAATGCCATCGGTGCCAGGCATTTGAATATCCATAAAGATCAAATCATAGCTGCGTTCTTGCGCAAGTTTAACAGCCAGCTCGCCATTATCAGCCACTTGCACTTGGCTAACTAACTCCCTTAATAAAGTATCAATCAGCTTTAAGTTAGCTGGATTATCATCAACTGCCAGAACGCTGAGGTTCTCAAGTTTTTCAGGCATCACAGCGGGAGTGAGTGGCAACAAACTGTCATTTAATGTAGATGAGTGAGGGTCTAGTAAAGACTTTGAAAGCAGTTTTTCACCAACAGGAATAGGCAGTTGTTTATCAATATAAGCACGCAATTGCGAAAAAATGGTTTCTTGTTCAATGCAATCGGCAATTAACATTAAGTAATTGATATTTGGTTTCACCCGTTTGAGAATTCTTGCTGGCGAGCCGGATAAGTTAATCGCACGACAACTAAATAACGCGAAGTCAAAGACCAGATCGCCTTGATTGTTAACTGCTTCTAATTGCTCGAGATCTTTTACCAAGCTTACTTTCATGCCCCAACGTAGCAGCATGCGTTTAAGTGTTTGCTGGCTGAGCGAGTTAGGTTCGAACAATAAGATTGTTTTCCCCTGAAGAGAGGTCATAGGTAACGCATCGTGAATTGGATACTGACTGATATTCAGTGGTAAAGATAACCAGAAAGTTGAGCCTTGTTGAGGCGTTGAGTAACAACCGATTTGTCCGCCCATACGATTAACAAGACGTTTCGTTATCACCAAACCAAGGCCAGTTCCGCCAAAGCGGCGAGAGATAGAAGAGTCAGCTTGGCCAAATGCTTGGAACAATGAGGCTTGTTGTTGTTCATCTATACCAATACCTGTATCAATAACCTCACAGCGGATATGTACTTTACCGTCTTTAATATCTTCAAGTTGCAATTTTAATTGTACGCTTCCTTTGTCAGTGAATTTTATCGCATTACCAACAAGATTGGTGATAATTTGGCTAAAGCGCATGGCATCGCCGGTGACGTCCTCAGGGATCTGTGAGTCGACATCGATAACCAGCTCTAACTCTTTATCGCGAGCGGCGCTGGAGAGCATGGTTACAGTTTCTTCAATGGTTTCTCGCAGTGAAAATGGAATATTTTCAAGTACCATTTTACCCGCTTCTAGTTTTGAGAAGTCGAGAATGTCATTGATAATACTGAGCAAGTTGGTGGCGCTACGTTCAATAGTGCGAATGTAGTCTTGTTGACTCGAATGTAATGGGGTTTTCAGTAACTGTTTGGCAAAACCAATAACACCATTTAGCGGTGTTCTTAGTTCGTGCGACATGTTGGCTAAGAATTCAGATTTAATGCGACTGGCCTCTTGAGCACGCTTTTTAGCCATATCAAGTTCGACGTTTTGGATCTCGATCTGCTCTAAGGTTTCACGTAAGTCTGAGGTCGCTTGGTCAATATTTTGTTGCATTTCATCGTGGTATTCCGACAATGAGCCGGCCATAGCGTTAATGCCACGTTTGAGTAAATCGAGCTCACCGATAAGGTTACCGGTTAAACGCGTGTCTAGCTTACCTTCACGAATCTTGGCAACTACTCGTACCATTTCGGTAATAGGTTGGGTAACGTTTTTTACCAGTCTAAAAGTAAAAAATAGATTTAATTGCACCCCAATTAACACAATGATGAAAGCCGCAACAGCCGCCCTATGTTGCTGCAGTAACGCATTCTCTTTGTTGATTAAAATGGCAATATAACCAATTCTATTGATATTGGAAGCGGATTGCTGAATAGAATCAAAGCCTTGAACTTGCGCATTTTGACTGGCAAAAATAGGGCTGCGTAAAATCATGCTATCGCCCACTTGTTCAAGCTCTGTACGAAGCATTGATTCAAGCGGTTTACCAAAGCGCATTATCTCATGGTTTTTATAGTGATGAGAGGTGACTACAACGCGGTTATCATCATCGAAGATAGCAATAAATTGCACTAGCGAGGCTTTATTTAGCTGAGCTGAGGTGATTAACCTTTTGGTGGTTTCAAAATCTTTACTTTCAAGACCCACTTCGGCAGCAATAGCTAAAGGTTCGATAATATTGCTTGCTTGCTTGCTCTATGAGCGTATCTTCGAGTTCATAGAATCTATTTATGGTAAAATAGCTACCCAATAAAATACCCACTAAAATAGTTGGGGCTAACGCCAATACCAGAACCCATGATCTAAGGCTGTATTTGGTCATATTCTTGGCATCATTCATTCTTTGTATGGGTTACCATTAAATATAGTGTGAGTATTCGATAGACTGCCAGATATTGACCTGTCTTGGCCAGTTTTTTATCTATTTCGAGAGCAAAATGGCACAATTTTTTAAAGCAAAACCAAGTAGATCTAAGCAATTATCGTCAAAGCTGGCTCTAGACGTCACTCAACTTGACCATCTTGGAGCGGGTATTGCTCATCATGATGGCAAAATCGTTTTTATTAATGGTGCGTTACCCGGGGAAACGGTTTCGGTGCAATTAACTGAGCAAAAAAAGAAATTTGCTCGGGCAAAACTACTAAAGATACAAAAGGTATCAGCTGAGCGTGTCGAGGCTGCTTGCCCGCACTTCGCACAGTGCGGTGGTTGTGATTTGCAGCACCTAAACTTAGATGCTCAACGTACGCATAAGGCAAATACCTTAGTCGATTTGGTCGCAAAGTTTGCGCAAACTCAAGCGAGTGAAATTTGTCAGCCATTAACTGATAGCCCTTGGCATTATCGCCGCCGAGCAAGGCTTGCAACTTGGTATGACAAGAGCACTAAACATATTAGTTTAGGTTTTAGAGCAAGTAGTAGTAGCAAGGTGGTTGAGATCCAGTCCTGTGCGGTATTGGCGGAGCCGTTGTCTGCACTTATCCCTGAACTTGCTTTTTTGCTTAATCAATTAAGTGGCAAAAAAGCCCTAGGCCACGTTGAGCTAACTGAAGCAGATAATGGCAACTTTGCTGTGCTGCGCGTCACTAAAGTTTTGTCTGATAAAGATAAGGCGCGTTTAGTTGAGTTTGCGACTAAGCATCAGGTTATCGTATTACTGCAAGATGATGACGGCCAATGTGAGCATTTAAACGGTGCGGGGGAGCTTCCTTATTATGGCTTCGATGGCAGCCAAGTTAAGCTCGACTTCTCTCCTGGTAACTTTATCCAAGTCAATGGCAAGGTAAACCAAGCTATGGTTAACCAAGCGGTAGCATGGTTGTCGCCTCAAGCGGGTGAGCGAGTGCTGGATCTGTTTTGTGGTATTGGTAACTTCAGTTTACCGCTTGCAGTAAATGGTGCTGAAGTCATTGGGGTGGAAGGTGTTCCAGCAATGGTTGAGCGTGCGCGTTTGAACGCTAAGCAAAGCGGTTTAGATAACGTGTCGTTTTACCATGCGGATCTCAGTGCCGATTTATCGAAAGAGCCTTGGCTAGGCAAAGTCGACAAGATGTTGATTGACCCTGCTCGTGCGGGAGCATATGAAAGTATGCAATCATTAAACAAACTAAAACCAAAAGCGTTAGTATATGTGTCTTGCAACCCTGCTAGCCTAGCTCGCGACAGTGAAGTGATTTTAAAGCAGGGTTATCAGCTTAAAAAAATTGGTTTAATTGATATGTTTCCACAAACCCATCATCTAGAATCGATGGCGCTGTTTGAGCTTAAAAATTAAATAAAAAGACACAAAAAGATACATTTAGTGAAACCTTTTGTTTAAATATAACTCATACAATTCAAACTTCGGCATTATCGGCGTTTTAAGTAGCAATTGTCTGCTTTTGTTGATTGACAATAATTGCTGAATAGCGAATATAGAGCGTATTAATTAAAAAGGTGGGGTTAATAATTTGTTAGCTTCTGTCTGGGGTATGTAAGGGAAGTAAAATCGATGGTATCTGTTCGTGAAGCACATTTTAGCGATCCTGATTTTCAAATTGAAGAATGGGTACAACGTTATATTAGTGATGCTTCTGAAGCTCAAACTCTTTTGTCCTTAATTGAACAGGTCGAACTGCTCGTGGGTCAAAAGAAAGAGGCGAGCGTTACTGTCTTGAAGCGTGCACGAGAGATGATAGAGATCCTTGCGCCGTTAAATATGGATATTGAAACCCTGCAAGCAGCGATCTTGTTCGTGGTGTTTGATGCGGATTTGATAAGTAAACAAGACATCGAAGAAGGCTTTGGCGATAAGTTATCGATTTTGGTTTCTAGCGTTGAAACCATGAATGCCATCGGCGCATTGAAAATGGGTAATCAAACCCGTAATGGTGAGCCACAAATCGACAATATCCGTAAGATGTTATTGGCTATGGTGGAAGATGTTCGCGCCGTAGTGATTAAACTTGCTGAACGAATCTGTCTTTTACGCGAAATCAAAAATGCCGATGAAGAAGTTAAAGTGCTTACTGCGCGTGAAATTGCCGATATTTACGCGCCTTTAGCAAACCGTTTAGGAATTGGTCAGTTAAAGTGGGAACTTGAAGATATCTCGTTCCGCTACTTGCACCCACAAACCTATAAAGACATCGCCAAACAGCTTGATGGTAAACGTCTTGATAGAGAAACCTTTATCGATGACTTTGTTAGCCAACTACAAGCACGCTTAGATAAAGACCAAATCCGCGCAAAAGTATATGGCAGACCTAAGCATATCTACAGCATCTGGAAAAAGATGAAGGGCAAGCAACTCAAGTTTGATGAGCTGTTTGATGTGCGTGCGGTGCGGATTGTGACCGACCGTCTGCAAGATTGTTATGGCGCATTGGGTGTGGTGCATACGCTTTGGCATCATATTCCGCGTGAGTTTGATGACTACGTGGCTAACCCTAAGCCAAATGGCTATCAGTCGATCCATACTGTGGTTGTTGGCCCTGAAGATAAAACGGTTGAAATTCAAATTCGTACTGAGCAGATGCATGAAGATGCAGAGCTTGGGGTGGCGGCGCACTGGAAATATAAAGAAGGTAGCGCTAGCGGCAAACAAAGTGGCTATGAAGAAAAGATTAATTGGCTACGTAAAATCTTGCAGTGGCAAGAAGATGTTGCTGAAAGTGGCAATCTAGTCGATGAGGTACGTAGTCAGGTATTTGAAGACCGAGTCTATGTATTTACCCCTAGCGGCGAAGTCGTCGATTTACCACTTGGCTCAACGGTACTCGATTTTGCTTACTATATTCACTCACAAGTTGGCCATAAGTGTATTGGTGCCAAGGTGGATGGTCGTATTGTGCAGTTTACTTATCAGGTTGAAACTGGTCAGCGAATTGAGATTATTACCTCTAAACATCCAAACCCTAAACGAGATTGGTTGAACCCAAACCTAGGCTATATTCGTACTTCGCGTGCACGCTCAAAAATTCTGCATTGGTTTAAGCAACAAGACAGAGATAAAAATATTGTTGCTGGTAAAGAGATGCTGGAAACTGAGCTGGCAAAAAGTCAATTGAACATAAAAGACGCGCAATCAGCAGTCGAACGCTTTAATTTGGTGAGCATGGATGATTTGCTCGCTGGCATCGGCGGTGGTGATATCCGTCTAAATCAAGTGGTCAATCATGTTCAGAGCCGTTTGCGTACTAAAGAGCTGACTGACGAAGCTGCGGTTGAAGACTTAGTTAAGAAAAGCCAGAGTAAATCGACTAAAAAAGGTAAAGGGCAGGTTGAAGTCAGTGGTGTAGGTAACTTAATGAGCCACATTGCTAAGTGCTGCCAACCCGTGCCGGGTGATGAAATATTTGGCTTTATTACTAAAGGTCGTGGGATCTCGGTTCATCGGGCAGACTGTGACCAAGTCAAAGAGTTACTACGCGCCTCACCTGAACGTGCGGTTGACGTAGTTTGGGGGGAGAACTACTCCGGCGGTTATAAGATCCGTTTGAGTATTGTGGCTAATGACCGCTCAGGATTATTGAGAGATTTAACTTCTGTGCTGGCTGCAGAGAAAACTCATGTGATGGCCATGAGTTCAACCTCCGATGTGAAAACGCAAACAGCAATCATAGAGTTAGAGCTTGAGCTATATAACCTTGAAGGTTTATCTAAGGTACTGTCGAAGATAAACCAAGTCGATGGTGTGATGCAGGCACGCAGACTTTAACTTAATGAATTGAAGTTAGTGAAAATGCTCTGAGAATAAAACAACGGCAACTTTAGGTTGCCGTTTTTATGTTGAGCTGATTGGTACAAGGAAAAGAGATGAGTAAGCAAATAGCAGATCTAACACCATTGCTGAATATTATGGAAAAGCTACGGGATCCTGACAACGGTTGCCCATGGGATAAAGCGCAAGACTTTAAAAGCATTGTGCCTTTTACAATAGAAGAAGCATATGAGGTCGCAGACACTATTGAGCGTATGGCATTAGATGAGCTGCCTGATGAACTTGGCGACTTGCTGTTTCAGGTGGTGTTTTATTGTCAGCTAGGTAAAGAGCAAGGCTTGTTTGATTTTGAGGCGGTAATCAGCCGTATTTGTAACAAACTCACTCGGCGTCACCCTCATGTATTTGATGGGCTAGCAGCAACGACCACCAGTGAGATTAAACAAAACTGGGAAGCTTTAAAAGCCGAGGAGCGTAGTAAAAGACAGCTTAACTCAGTGCTTGATGATATCCCGCTTAGTTTACCAGCCTTGTCACGCTCGATAAAAATTCAAAAACGCGTTGCTCGTGTTGGCTTTGACTGGGCAGAGCTTGAGCCTGTGGTGGCAAAAATTCATGAAGAGATAGATGAAGTACTTTATGAAGTGCAGCAAGAAACTATCGAGCCTAAAAAAGTGCAAGATGAAATGGGTGACTTATTATTTGCTGTGGTAAACCTTGCACGGCATTTAGGAGTTGAGCCAGAACAAGCATTAAGACAAGCAAATCAAAAGTTTGAAAGACGTTTCCGTGGCGTTGAAGCTTATGCACAAGCTGATGGTCGAGCGATGACAGAACATTCTTTGGCAGAGCTTGATGGCTACTGGGATAAGGTAAAACAGGATGAAGCAAACAAATAACTTAACTTTTAAGTTAATTGTAGTTTGTCGAATCAATGTTGCTTTGGTATAATATTGCCCCGTCCTAGTGCTTTCTTACAAGCACATATCTCAAACTCATTTTCTCAGGTTCAGCATGACTACAAGGTATATCTTCGTTACTGGTGGCGTGGTTTCATCACTAGGTAAAGGCATTGCAGCAGCATCTTTGGCTGCAATATTAGAGGCTCGCGGCCTTAACGTAACCATTATGAAGCTGGATCCATATATTAACGTCGATCCAGGTACCATGAGTCCAACACAGCACGGTGAAGTGTTTGTGACAGAAGACGGCGCTGAAACAGATCTAGACTTAGGTCACTATGAGCGTTTCATCCGTACTAAGATGAACCGTCGTAATAACTTTACTACGGGTCGTATTTATGAAGAAGTTCTTCGTAAAGAGCGTCGTGGTGACTATTTAGGTGCAACCATTCAGGTTATTCCGCACATTACTAATGCTATCAAAGAAAAAGTTCTTGCTGGTGGCGAAGGTCATGATGTTGCAATCGTTGAAATCGGTGGCACGGTAGGTGATATTGAGTCACTACCTTTCCTAGAGTCTATCCGTCAGCTAGGTGTTGAACTTGGCCGTGATAGAACACTATTTATGCATCTAACGCTAGTACCTTTCCTAGGTGCTGCTGGTGAAGTTAAAACTAAGCCTACACAGCACTCAGTTAAAGAACTGCGTTCAATTGGTATCGCTCCAGATGTCTTAGTATGTCGTGGCGACCGCGCTATTCCTGCAAATGAAAAAGCGAAGATTTCGCTATTCTGTAACGTCGAAGAACGTGCAGTTATCTCATTAAAAGACGTAGACAGTATCTATAAGATCCCTGCGTTATTGAAAGCGCAAGGTTTAGATCAGTTAGTGACTAAGCGTTTTGGTATCGATTGCAAAGAAGCAGATCTTTCTGAGTGGGAAAAAGTTATTTACCAAGAAGCTAACCCAACGGGTGAAATCACCATTGGTATGGTTGGTAAGTACATTGAACTACCTGATGCATACAAGTCAGTTAACGAAGCATTAAAGCATGCGGGTTTATTTAACCGCGTTTCAGTTAACATCAAGTACATTGATTCACAAAACGTTGAAGCTAAAGGTGATGAAGTGCTTCAAGGTTTAGATGGTATCTTAGTTCCTGGCGGATTCGGTGAGCGTGGTGTTGAAGGTAAGATCATGGCGGCTAAGTACGCTCGTGAAAACAACCTGCCATACTTCGGTATCTGTTTAGGTATGCAAGTAGCATTGATTGAGTTCGCTCGTCACGTTGCAGGTTTAGAAGGTGCACATTCAACTGAATTTATGCCTGAAACACCGCACCCGGTTGTTGGTTTGATCACCGAGTGGATCAATGAAGACGGTAAGCTAGAAGAGCGTCACGAAGAGTCAGATCTTGGTGGTACTATGCGTCTTGGTGCACAACTATGTCACCTAGAAGAAGGTACTAAAGCTGCTGCTGCATATAAAGGCAATACTTGTGTTGAACGTCACCGTCATCGTTACGAAGTGAACAACAACTACAAAGAGCGTCTTGAGAAAGCTGGCTTAATCTTTAGTGGCTTGTCATCAGACCGTTCTCTAGTTGAAATGATTGAGCTACCAAACCACCCATGGTTCGTAGCTGGTCAGTTCCACCCAGAGTTCACCTCAACTCCACGTGATGGCCAACCATTATTTGAAGGTTTTGTAGCAGCGGCTGTTGCTTACCAAAACCGTGATTTAGAAGACTAATCCACACCAAAACCGCTTCCATGCTATGGGGGCGGTTTTTTTGTTTGTGGTGTTGCAATACAGATTGGCATAAAGGATTTGTCACTTAGAAAGAGTTCAGCGTTCAATGAGCTTTAAAGGGATTACCATTCAAGCTCATTCGCCTTTCAAAGCGCAGCTTTTACTCTGAGTTGACTTGTTCTCTTGCCTCTTTGCATAAGTTTAGATGAACAGAATTTCGTTTTACTTTTATCTTTAAATTTATCTTTAAAACTTAAATCGAGGGCATTATGGCTAAGATTATTAACATTATCGGTCGCGAAATCATGGATTCTCGCGGTAACCCAACTGTTGAAGCTGAAGTTCATTTAGAAGGCGGATTCATGGGTATGGCTGCTGCACCATCTGGTGCATCAACAGGTAGCCGTGAAGCACTAGAACTTCGTGATGGCGATAAAGCACGTTACTTAGGAAAAGGCGTACTTAAAGCGGTTGAAAACATCAATGGTCTTATCCGTGATGCACTTATGGGCAAAGATGCAACTGCACAAGCTGCGCTTGACCAAATCATGATTGACCTAGATGGCACAGAAAACAAAGATAAGTTAGGCGCTAACGCGATTTTAGCTGTGTCTTTGGCTGCGGCTAAAGCTGCTGCAGCATTTAAAGGCATGCCTTTATATGCACATATTGCTGAGCTAAATGGTACACCTGGTCAGTACTCAATGCCTGTTCCTATGATGAACATCCTTAACGGCGGTGAGCACGCAGATAACAACGTTGATATTCAAGAGTTCATGGTTCAGCCTGTTGGCGCTAAGAACTTCCGTGAAGCACTGCGCATGGGTGCTGAAATCTTCCACAGCCTCAAGGGCGTGTTAAAAGCAAAAGGCTTAAGCACTTCAGTTGGTGATGAAGGTGGTTTTGCACCAGACTTGGCTTCAAATGCTGATGCACTAGCTATCATCAAAGTTGCTGTAGAAAAAGCAGGCTACCAATTAGGTACTGATGTAACACTAGCACTAGACTGTGCGGCATCTGAGTTCTACAAAGATGGTCAATACGATCTATCAGGTGAAGGCAAAGTATTCTCTGCGAACGGTTTCTCTGATTTCCTAAAGTCACTTACTGAACAGTATCCAATCGTTTCTATTGAAGATGGTTTGGACGAATCTGATTGGGACGGTTGGGCTTACCAAACACAAATCATGGGCGACAAGATCCAACTTGTTGGTGACGATCTATTCGTAACTAACACTAAGATCTTAAAGCGTGGTATCGACAATGGTATTGCTAACTCAATCTTGATTAAGTTTAACCAAATTGGTTCATTAACTGAGACATTGGCTGCAATTCGCATGGCGAAAGAAGCGGGTTACACTGTTGTGATTTCACACCGTAGTGGTGAAACAGAAGATGCAACGATTGCCGATCTAGCAGTAGCGACTTCAGCTGGCCAAATCAAGACTGGTTCACTATGCCGCAGTGACCGTGTTGCTAAGTACAACCAACTACTTCGTATTGAAGAACAGTTAGGTGAAAAAGCACCATATAACGGCCTTAAAGAGATCAAAGGTCAAGCGTAAAGCGCGATAAACTTAAAAAGGTCACCACTTGGTGGCCTTTTTTGTTGTACTATCTATTTAATATTCTCAACTTCTTGCTATTTTGAACCATGAAACGCCTTCTTTTTGTATTAATTGCTTTACTTGCGATGCTGCAGTACCGCTTATGGTTCGGTGAAAAAAGCCTTGCCGAATCCTTTCACTTACAAGAGCAAATTAAATTACAGCAACAAAGTAATGCGCAGCTCGTTGCAAGAAATCAGGTGCTAAGAGAAGAAATAAGCGATTTACGCAGTGGTACTGAAGCGCTAGAAGAGCGTGCTCGCAATGAGCTTGGCATGGTTAAAGAGGGCGAAACATTCTTTCGTGTTGTTGGCGGCGAGCGCCCGAGTGACTCAAATTAACTCGAGCGACTAAAGTTTTAATCAAGTGCAGCTCTATGCACTTTTAATTGCTAGTTACATACCTGCATTATACGGAACTCATTTATGAGCCAAACCCCTGAACAAATTATTGCCATTGTCCCAGCTGCTGGGATAGGCAGTCGCATGGGAGCTGAGCTTCCTAAGCAATACTTGATATTAAATGAGCAGACTATTTTAGGCCATACATTAGATTGCCTTCTGTCGCACCCGCAAATAGATAAAGTTATCGTAGCGTTGAATCCGCAAGATGATTATTTTGCTAATTTAAGCCAAGCGTCACACCCTAAATTACAATGTGTAACCGGGGGCAAAGAGCGAGCGGATTCGGTGCTAGCCGGGTTGCAATTGGCTGATAGCGGTGCGTGGGCATTAGTGCATGATGCTGCTCGTCCCTGTTTAACCCATCAAGACATTGATAAGTTAATTGCTTCTGCTGCCACGTTTCCTCAAGGTGCGATATTGGCAGCGCCTGTACGAGATACTATGAAACGTACTAGTGGTGAAGGTGTGATTACTGAAACCGTTTGCCGAGAACAGTTATGGCACGCGTTAACGCCACAGTTTTTTCCGGTCGCAGAGTTAAGCCGTCACTTAACCGCGGCATTGGCAGCAGGCGCGCTAATTACAGATGAAGCCTCTGCTATGGAATGGGCTGGTATTATGCCTGCAGTTGTCACGGGCCGTGCTGATAACATAAAAGTCACTCATCCAGATGACTTGCAACTGGCATCACTTTTTCTTAAAAATTCAATTTAGGCGACTTAAGTCTGATAAGCAAAGCTGGTAGGTAATGTAATGAAAATTAGAATTGGTCACGGATTTGATGTGCATAAGTTTGGCGGTGAGCCGCCGCTGATTTTAGGTGGAGTAGAAGTACCTTACGATGTTGGATTAGTAGCACATTCTGACGGTGATGTAGTATTACATGCAATTTCAGATGCTATTTTAGGTGCGATGGCTCTAGGCGATATTGGTAAGCATTTTCCTGATACGGATCCTGAATTTAAAGGTGCCGACAGCAGAGTTTTATTAAGACACTGCTATAAATTAGCAACAGATATGGGCTTTATCGTATCGAATCTAGATGTGACGGTTATTGCACAGGCCCCTAAAATGGCGCCGCATATCGAATCAATTAGAGCCGTACTTGCAGACGATCTCGCGACTGATATTAGTGATATCAATGTGAAAGCCACAACCACTGAAAAGTTGGGTTTTACCGGAAGAAAAGAAGGCATCGCAGTTGAAGCTGTGGTGTTGATGATAAAAGCCTAGCGCTTTATCGCAAGTGTAAACAGCCTGCCCAAATTAATTGTTGCGCAGCAAGAAAGATGAATGAGACAAGTAAGCGATATGAGCGAATTACATTATTTATACGGCAAACCTACATCTACTGCCGACCTACGTACCCATAACAGTGATTTTCAAGTACAGGAAATTTTACCATTTGCACCTACTGGTGAAGGAGAGCATCACTTACTGCACATACGCAAAGAGGGGCTTAATACTGTAGAAGTCGCTAAAATGTTGTCAGGTTTCGCTCATGTACATCCGAAAGAGGTGACTTACGCAGGTCAAAAAGATAAGCATGCGGTAACAGAGCAATGGTTTGGTGTGCGTATTCCCGGTAAAGAAACGCCTGATTGGCAACAACTTAATAGTGAGCAGATCACAATATTGAGTGCATCACGGCATGCTAAGAAATTGCGCATTGGCGCGCTTGCTGGTAACCGTTTTACCTTAACCTTGCGCAAGGTTAGTGATATTGATGATGTTATTGCTCGAATTGAAAAAGTGAAGCTGCAAGGGGTTCCCAATTATTTTGGTGAGCAGCGCTTTGGTAATGACGGTAAAAATTTAGTTTTTGGTCGTCAGATGTTTACTGGACGTAAAGTCAAAGACAGAAATAAACGCAGCATGTATTTATCAGCTGTACGTTCTAACCTATTTAATCTTGCCTGCTCAGCGCGTTTAGCAACTTTTGGTACTTCAACATTGTCAGGTGACTGCGTACTACTTGCGGGCAGTAAAAGTTACTTTATCGCAGAGACATGGGATGACACCTTAAATGAACGGTTAGCGAAAAAGGATATTCAACTTTCAGCGCCGCTTTGGGGGCGTGGTTTGCCGTTGGCACAAGGTGAAGCTGCGACATGTGAGGCAGATGCATTAGCCCAGTTCGCTGTCGATAGAGAAGGGCTTGAGCAAGCAGGGCTAAATCAAGAGCGCCGTGCATTGTTACTTGAACCACAGCATCTGCAATATCAAGTAGATGGAGATACCATTATCTTAAAGTTTGCATTACCATCAGGCTCTTATGCAACTTCAGTACTGCGGGAACTGTTTGCCTATCAAGATGTAAAAGAACTAGCCCGTAAGCAGATGCTCGCTGAACAAAATCGTACCGAGGTATAGTCATGAAGATTTTGATCAGTAATGATGATGGGGTTAATGCTGAGGGCATTGCTGCTTTAACGCGGTCTTTAAGTCAGATAGCTGAAACCTTGACTGTGGGGCCTGACAGAAATTGTTCAGGTGCTAGCAACTCGTTAACCTTGACCAATCCCCTACGAATTAATAGGTTAGATAATGGGTTTGTATCAGTTAGTGGTACACCCACAGATTGCGTGCATCTGGCGATTCGAGAATTGTATCAACAAGAGCCGGATATGGTGGTTTCGGGCATTAATGCTGGCGCGAATATGGGTGATGATACCTTGTATTCAGGCACTGTTGCAGCAGCAATGGAAGGCCGTTTCTTAGGTTTTCCAGCTATTGCAATTTCGTTAGTTGGTCACAAACTGAAGCACTACGAAACAGCTGCGCATTTTGCACTAAAAATTGTTAAAGCTTTACAAGCGCGGCCGATAGCTCAAGATAAGATCCTTAATATTAATGTGCCAGATCTGCCGTTAGATGAAATAAAAGGCATAAAAATAACTCGTCTTGGGGCGCGTCATAGAGCAGAGGGAATGGTCAGGACTCAAGACCCTGCTGGTAGAGAAATCTTCTGGTTGGGCCCGCCTGGTGACGAACAGGATGCCAGTGAAGGAACGGACTTTTTTGCTGTGGCTAATGGTTATGTATCAATTACGCCGTTAACTGTGGACTTAACAGCGTTTGAGAAACTTAATGCTTTGGAAGACTGGTTAGCCGATATTGACTAATAGTGTGAAAGCTGTAGTTGTTTAAAGTGGCTGCTTTTAGATGCAGCCGTTTTACTTTGTATTGAATCTGTTTATTTTAAAACTATGGAAAATGATTTATGACTTTTGTCGCCTCAACTTCTGCATTGAACCTCGCAAAAAGATTGTATGAGGCTGGGATCCGTAATGAATCAGTATTAAAAGCTGTAGCGAATACCCCTAGAGAGCAGTTCTTAGAGCCAGCCCTTGGGCATAAAGCTTATGAAGATACCGCACTTCCTATTGGCCAAGGGCAAACCATTTCACAACCTTATATTGTGGCCAAAATGACGGAGATTTTGTTGCAATCTGCTCCGAGTAAGGTACTCGAGATAGGTACTGGCTCAGGTTATCAAGCTGCAATTTTGGCACAACTTGTACCGCAACTTTGTACCGTTGAGCGGATTAAAAGCTTACAGATCCAAGCTAGACAGAGGCTAAAACGGCTTGATCTACATAATATTGCTTTTAAATATGGCGATGGTTGGCAGGGATGGCCTAGTAAGGGACCATATGATGCAATCATGGTGACAGCGGCTGCGAGTTCTATTCCAGAGGCGCTACTCGCGCAATTGGCTGATGGTGGCGTATTGCTTATTCCTGTAGGAGAAGCAAACCAACAGCTTATGAAAGTAACCCGTGCTGCAGATAAATTTACTTCACAAGCAATTGAGATGGTACGTTTTGTTCCACTTGTAAACGGTGAACTTGCATAATGGTTGTCACTATTAATGACCAACGAGTAACTTTGCTTACCGGAGCTCAGTGTTAATAATGCGTTTAGTTAGCTTTCTTATTATCCTTGTCTTGTTATCAGGCTGTAGTTTTCAAGCTGATAGGCCTGCACCTGTAGAATCACTAAATGGGCCTTCGACGCCATCAATTAGTAGAGGTTCGCTCACCGGCAGTAAGTACGTAGTTAAAAAGGGTGACACTTTATATTCGATCGCTTGGGGCGCAAATAAAGATTTTGCAGAGTTAGCCAAGGTGAACCGTTTGCCAAACCCTTACACCATCTACCCTGGACAAGTATTGAGTCTTAGCTCTAAAAAAACTGTTACAAATAGCAAACCGGTCAAAAAAGTAGCTCATGTTAAACCGAAAACAAGTGTAAATACGAGTAAAAACAATAACAAACAACAGGTAACTAATACTGCGTCAGTCGAAAGTAGTAAAAAAGATTGGTCAAAAAAACAGCTTGATCCAAGTCAAAAGCCTGCGTATTCTGTAACAACCAATCAACAAAATACTAACCGAGTTATCCACAAGCCAGCCGAGCTTCCTGAAAAGGTGAGTAAGTGGTTATGGCCTGTAAACGGTAAAGTGATTGGAACATTCTCAGCCAAAGAGCAGGGAAATAAAGGTATAAAGATCGCCGGTAACCGGGGTGATGCTATCAAAGCTGCAGCGAACGGTAGAGTCGTTTATGCAGGTAGTGCGCTTCGAGGCTATGGCAACTTAGTGATCATTAAACATAGCGATGACTACTTAAGTGCTTATGCTCATGCTGACAAGATCTTAGTGAAAGAAAAGCAAGTTGTTAATGTTGGTCAAACAATTGCGACAATGGGTAGTACCGGCACTAATAAAGTGATGCTGCATTTTGAAATTAGGTATCACGGAAAGTCAGTTAACCCACTTAAATTTTTGCCTAAAAAATAGTTTTTAGGCCGCCAAATTTGGCAAATCGGAGGATAGTGAAGTGCAGTAATTAGATGAAAATTTGGGAGAGATATTATGGGCAGACCTACAAATGCGGCTGTTGCAGAGCAAACAAAAAACGACTCGTTTAACGAGCTGACTAATGAGCAAAATGTTAAAGAGGCTGAATTAGAACAACAAGTCCAAGATGACCTTCAGAAAAACCTAGATGCCACTCAGCTGTATCTTGGTGAAATTGGATTTTCCCCGCTCCTCAGTGCAGAGGAAGAGGTGTATTTTTCGCGTAAATCCCTTAAAGGTTGTGAAAAATCACGCAACCGCATGATCGAAAGTAATCTTAGACTCGTTGTAAAAATTGCACGTCGATACAATAATCGTGGCTTAGCGCTACTTGATCTTATTGAAGAAGGCAATTTGGGCTTAATTCGAGCCGTTGAGAAGTTTGACCCTGAACGTGGCTTTCGATTTTCTACCTACGCTACTTGGTGGATTAGGCAGACAATCGAGCGCGCGATAATGAATCAAACCCGAACTATTCGTTTACCTATCCATGTTGTTAAAGAGCTAAATGTCTATTTACGTACCGCTAGAGAGCTAGCGCATAAGTTAGATCATGAGCCGACAGCAGAAGAAATTGCTGAACAACTAGACCTCCCAAGCGCTGACGTAAGTCGGATGCTAAAACTCAACGAAAGAATTACCTCGGTTGATACACCGCTTGGTGGTGAGAGCGATAAAGCATTATTGGATGTACTAGCAGATGATGACAATGTCGGTCCTGACTATAAAGTACAAGATGAAGACATGTCCAAGTCTGTTGTTAAGTGGCTAGATGAGCTAAATACAAAGCAGCGAGAAGTGCTAGCACGCCGATTTGGTTTGTTAGGTTATGAGCCGTCGACATTAGAAAATGTTGGTAAAGAGATTGGCTTAACTCGTGAGCGTGTACGCCAAATTCAAGTGGAAGCCCTAAAACGTCTTAAAGACTTGCTAGGCGCTCAAGGTCTTTCGGTTGAGGCAATTTTTAAAGCGTAAAGCCTACGTATGATAAAAAGAAAAAGCGCAGTTACTGGTAACTGCGCTTTTTTATGCCTTAGTGAGTCTAAGTGACGCTATTGCGTCAACTTTTTAAGATTATATAAATAATCTAGTGCCTGTTTTGGGGTTAGCTCATCAGGATTTAGTTTACTTAATGCTTCTAAAGCTGGTGACGGCGCAGGCGCTGTGAAGCTTATTGTTTGTTGCACCGGGGCGTATTCTCCGGTTTGACCTGCATGATGTTCACGAGCTTCCAATTGCTGTAGTTTATGTTTAGCAGCACTAATTACGCAGTTTGGCACGCCAGCAAGTGCTGCTACTTGTAAACCGTAACTTCTGCTAGCTGCACCTTCTTGCACCGCGTGCATAAATACAATGCTGTCACCATGTTCAACGGCATCTAAATGGACATTTTCAACGTTAGATAATAGCTCTGGTAGCTGAGTGAGCTCAAAATAGTGAGTGGCAAACAAAGTCATCGCTTGTAAGTGCTTCGCTAAATATTCTGCAGCAGACCACGCAAGAGAAAGGCCATCGTAAGTAGAAGTACCACGGCCAATTTCATCCATTAACACTAGGCTGTTAGGTGTCGCATTATGTAAGATATTAGCGGTTTCAGTCATCTCAACCATGAACGTAGAGCGACCAGATGCCAAGTCATCTGATGCTCCAATACGGGTAAATATGCGATCAACAGGGCCAATGACAGCGTGCTCGGCTGGCACATAGCAACCTATGTGTGCCATTAATGTAATGAGTGCAACTTGGCGCATATAGGTCGACTTACCGCCCATATTCGGACCGGTAACAACTAACATTTTTCGTTGATTGTTTAGGGTTACCGGGTTAGCGATAAACGGAGTTTGACTGACTTGCTCAACAACAGGGTGACGACCGGCCTCAATCTGGATCCCCGGGTTAAGTGATAACTCAGGACAATGGTAATTCAAGCTTTCAGCACGCTCAGCGAAGTTACATAGTACATCAAGCTCTGCTGCGGCTTTGGCAAAGTCTTGTAGCTCATGTAGCTTAGGTAAAATCAGATCAAATAGCTGTTCCCACAATTGTTTTTCAAGCGCTAATGCCTTGCCTTGGCTGGATAACACTTTTTCTTCGTGTTCTTTAAGCTCAGGAATGATATAGCGTTCAGTGTTTTTCAGTGTTTGCCGGCGTTGGTAGCTTAATGGCACCAGTTCGGATTCGCGACGGCTAACTTCAATATAGTAACCATGGACTCGGTTATAGCCCACTTTTAGTGTTGAAATACCTGTTTGCTCTTTCTCGCGTGCTTCGAGCTCGTTGAGATAGTCGGTTGCGCCTTCACTTAACTTACGCCACTCATCAAGCTCAGCATTGTAACCTTGTTGAATAACACCGCCATCACGAATGAGCATTGGAGGGTTATCAACAACTGCACGGCTGAGCAAATCCAACTCTTCAGGGAATTCACCTATGACTTGAGATAGATATTTTAGATGGCCAGCATCCGCTCGAGTTAACGTTTGTTGTAGTTGCGGCAGTAAAGCCAGTGCTTGTCGTAAACGCGCAAAATCACGTGGGCGTGCATTACGTAGTGCGATACGTGCTGTAATACGTTCAATATCACCAAGGGCTTTAAGATCGTCAGCTAGGGTTTCAAAATCGCCAGTCTCTAGTAATTCGGCAATGGATGTTTGTCTCGCTCTGATTATGTCGTGATCGCGCAGGGGTTGATGTAACCAGCGCTGTAGCATACGACTTCCCATAGGCGTCACTGTATTATCAAGTACTGAAGCGAGTGTGTTTTCACGACCGCCTTGCAGGTTGACTGTTAGCTCAAGATTACGGCGAGTTGCTGCATCTAACACGATACTGTCTGACTGATTAAAACGCACAATCGAATTGATATGTGGCAGGGCTGTGCGCTGGGTATCTTTTACGTATTGCATCAAGCAGCCAGCTGCTTGTAGCGATAGCCTAGCGTCTTCAATACCAAAACCCTTTAAGTCTTTGGTACCAAACTGGTTCAGTAATAGGCGATGACAGGTGTCGTAATCAAACTCCCACTCGGGGCGGCGGCGCGTACCGCTCATTCCTGCAATTAAGCTCATTTGCGAAAAGTCTTCGCTATAGAGCAGTTCAGCTGGATTAGTACGCTGTAACTCAGCCTCAAGTGCTTCGGTATTGGCTAGTTCAGTGATGACAAATCGGCCTGATGCTACATCTAAAGTGGCGTAGCCGTAACCGGTTTTCCCTTGATAAAGCGCTGCAAGCAGGTTGTCTTGCCGCTCTTGTAATAGGGCTTCATCTGTCAAGGTACCCGGAGTGACAATACGTACCACTTTACGCTCAACTGGGCCTTTGGAGGTCGCTGGATCGCCAACTTGCTCGCAAATCGCGACAGAGACGCGTAACTGAACTAATTTGGCGAGGTAACCTTCAACTGCATGATAAGGCAAACCAGCCATAGGAATTGGGTCGCCGCCACTTTTACCACGAGCAGTGAGTGAGATCCCAAGTAACTCTGAAGCCAGTTTGGCATCTTCATAAAAGAGTTCATAGAAATCGCCCATACGATAAAAGAGCAGCATATCAGGGTGCTGTGCTTTTAGGGTGAGATACTGACGCATCATTGGGGTGTGTTTTTCTAAGCCTTGCGGATCAATAGCGGTCATCGATTTGTTTTGCCTGTTATTTACTGCGGCGTCTACTAGCGCCCTAAACAATATTGGCACTAATCTTATCAATATTTTGCTTAGATTAGGCGTAATTCTTACAGTGTTTACTGAATAAATTACTGTATAAAGTTGCCTTGCTAAATTAAGTGTCTGATTATTAAAGTTTAATAAAATATTTTTACACAGCACTTGATACTGTATGATTGTACAGTATACTAGGTTCATATTAAGGCGCTAGCCATGGCTTGTTGAGCCATAACCCAAATGATAATTCAGTGCTAATCATGTATAGCACTGCGATCCAGAGGATACCCGGAATGAAGACAGATCCAAATAAAGAGAAGGCACTGAACGCTGTTTTAGGTCAGATTGAGAAGCAGTTTGGTAAAGGCTCAATCATGAAGTTAGGTGAAGACCGTTCAATGGATGTTGAGACTATCTCTACTGGTTCGCTTGCTTTGGATGTGGCTTTAGGCGCTGGTGGTTTACCTATGGGTCGTATTGTAGAGATCTACGGGCCAGAATCTTCTGGTAAAACAACACTAACCTTAGAAGTCATTGCAGCAGCACAAAAGCAAGGTAAAACTTGTGCGTTTATCGATGCTGAACACGCGCTTGACCCTATCTACGCGAAAAAGCTAGGTGTGGATATTGATAACCTTCTTTGTTCACAACCAGATACAGGTGAACAAGCCCTTGAGATCTGTGATGCATTAACTCGTAGTGGTGCGGTAGATGTTATCATCGTCGACTCTGTTGCTGCATTGACACCTAAAGCGGAAATTGAAGGTGAAATTGGTGATTCGCATATGGGTCTAGCTGCTCGTATGATGAGCCAAGCAATGCGTAAGCTTGCGGGTAACCTTAAGCAGTCAAATACCTTGCTTATTTTCATTAACCAAATCCGTATGAAGATTGGTGTAATGTTTGGTAACCCAGAAACCACAACCGGTGGTAACGCACTTAAGTTTTACGCTTCTGTTCGTCTAGATATTCGTCGTACTGGTGCGATTAAAGATCGTGAAGAAGTGATTGGTAACGAAACTCGCGTAAAAGTAGTGAAGAACAAGATTGCAGCACCATTCAAACAAGCTGAATTCCAAATTCTTTATGGTCAAGGTATTAACAGCACTGGTGAGCTAGTTGATCTAGGTGTATTGCACAAACTGATTGAAAAATCGGGCGCTTGGTACAGCTATAAGGGTGATAAGATTGGTCAAGGTCGTGCTAATGCAGGTAAATACTTAATCGAAAACCCTGCTATCTCTGACGAAATTGAGACAACGTTACGCGCTATGTTGTTAGGTGGTGAGAAGATTGCAACTGATTCATCTGCCGACACTCCAGGTGACAACATCGACTTAGAAACTGGCGAAGTATTCTAATCATAGTTGGTTATTAAACTAAGCCTTGCGTTGTGAAAAATCGCGCTGCACTTATGGTGTAGCGCGATTTTTTTATGGTCACTTTAGTTACGTAATAACAGCAAATATAGAAATCTATTGTTGGCGACAGCATAATTTCTTAGTAGACACGCAGTTTTGTATCAACAGGGCTGGTTGTTAGTCATGACTCTGCTTATAATGCTATCCATCAAAATTTATCAGTTAGCCTTCAGGCTTATTTGCACAACCTAATTCAGGACGGTTTCATGTATCAAACCACTGCAGCACTGCGAAGTGCTTTTTTGGAATATTTCCGCACTAATGGTCACCAGGTCGTAGATAGTAGCTCTCTCGTTCCAGCGAACGATCCAACGTTACTTTTTACTAATGCGGGTATGAACCAGTTTAAAGATGTGTTTTTGGGTGCCGATAAGCGCAGCTATACTCGTGCAACTTCTTCTCAGCGTTGCGTGCGTGCAGGCGGTAAACATAACGATTTAGATAACGTAGGTTACACTGCGCGTCATCATACGTTCTTTGAAATGTTAGGTAACTTCAGCTTCGGTGATTACTTTAAAGAAGAAGCAATTAAGTTTGCATGGACCTTCCTGACAGAAGAACTCAAACTACCAACTGAACGTTTATGCGTCACTATCTATGAAACTGATGATGAAGCGTTTGAAATTTGGAATAAGAAGATTGGTGTAGCAGCAGAAAACATTATCCGCATTGGCGATAATAAAGGCGCTGCGTACGCATCTGACAACTTCTGGCAAATGGGTGATACCGGTCCTTGTGGTCCATGTACAGAGATTTTCTATGACCATGGCGATCATATCTGGGGTGGCCGTCCGGGTACACCTGAAGAAGATGGCGATCGCTTTATTGAGATCTGGAACATCGTATTCATGCAATATAACCGTCAAGCTGACGGCGAAATGAAACCACTGCCAAAGCCTTCTGTTGATACCGGCATGGGTATTGAGCGTATCGCAGCAATTATGCAAGGCGTACACTCAAACTACGAAATCGATATTTTCCAAGCGCTAATTAAGAAAACAGCAGAAATTTTAGGTGTAACTGATTTAGAAAATAAATCTTTACGCGTAATTGCCGACCATATTCGTTCATGTGCGTTCTTAATTGCGGATGGTGTAATGCCATCAAACGAAGGGCGTGGTTATGTATTGCGTCGTATTATTCGCCGTGCAGTACGTCATGGTAACAAGCTCGGTGCAACAGAAAGTTTCTTCTATAAGCTGGTTCCAACACTGATTGAAGTGATGGGCGCAGATGCAGCAAAAGATCTTACTGCAACCCAAGCGATTGTTGAAAAGTCACTAAAAGCGGAAGAGGAGCAATTTGCTCGTACGCTTGAGCGCGGCTTAGGTATTTTAGATGCTGCACTTAATGAGCTAACAGCAAAGGTGCTAGACGGTGAAACAGCATTTAAGCTTTATGACACCTATGGATTCCCTGTTGATTTAACTGCGGACGTTTGTCGTGAACGTGATATCACTGTAGATGAAGCTGGTTTTGAAGCGGCAATGGCCGAGCAACGTAGTCGCGCACAAGCTGCGGGTCAATTTGAAACAGACTATAACGAAGGTCTTAAAATTGATGAGCAAAGTTGCTTTACTGGTTACACCGAGCTTAATAACCAAGCAACAGTGACTGCAATATTTAAAGCAGGTGAGTCTGTTGATACTGGTGTTGCTGGTGACGAATTAGTCGTCGTTCTTGATAACACACCATTTTATGGTGAGTCGGGTGGTCAGTGTGGCGACAAAGGTGTATTGAGTGCCGAAGGTATTGAGTTCACTGTAACTGACACGCAGAAATATGCTCAAGCAATTGGTCATATCGGGCGTCTAGTGAGTGGTTCAATTAACGTTGGCCAAGTATTAACTGCCAATGTTGATAAGAAACTGCGACACAGAACTGAACTGAATCACTCTGTAACGCACCTTCTACATGCTGCACTACGTCAAGTACTTGGTACACACGTAAGCCAAAAAGGCTCGTTAGTTGATCCAGAACGTTTACGTTTTGACTTCTCTCACTTTGAAGGGGTTAAAGCTTCAGAGCTAAAAGAAGTTGAAGAGCTAGTGAATACGCAAATTCGTCGCAATCACGAATTGACAGCGGAAGTAATGGACATCGAAACTGCCAAAGAAAAAGGTGCTATGGCACTATTTGGTGAGAAATATGACTCTGAAGTGCGTGTTGTTACTATGGGCGATTTCTCTATCGAGTTATGTGGTGGTACTCACGTAGGTCGTACAGGTGATATTGGTCTATTTAAGATCACTTCAGAAGGCGGTATTGCTGCTGGTGTTCGTCGAATTGAAGCTGTGACAGGTGCAGCAGCGATGGCTTATGTAGCTAAGCAGCAAGCAGAGCTTGAAGAAGCAGCTGCGTTACTTAAAGGTGATAGTGCATCAGTTGTTGCTAAGCTTAAGGCGCAACTTGATAAAACTAAGCAACTTGAAAAAGAGCTGTCACAGCTTAAGGATAAGTTAGCTGCTGCGACCAGTGCGGATCTTGCTGGTGAAGCGGTTGAAGTTAATGGCGCTAAAGTACTGGTTAAAAAGCTCGAGGGTGTTGATGCTGGTGCGCTTCGCGGTCTGCAAGATGAGCTAAAGCAAAAACTACAATCTGGTATTGTCGTATTAGCTATTGCCGGTGAAGAGAAAGTAAACCTAATCGTAGGTGTAACTAAAGACTTAACTGGCAAAGTAAAAGCGGGTGAACTTGTGGCATCTATCGCAGTTCAAGTTGGCGGTAAGGGCGGTGGGCGTCCAGATATGGCTCAAGCCGGTGGCAGTCAACCAGAAAACTTAGACGCAGCTTTAGAGCAAGTACTACCTTGGATCACAGCTAAGCTGGCTTAAAGAAATCCTTTGAATTAAAAAACGTCCTTAATTGGACGTTTTTTTATGCCTGTCATTTAATATTGAACACTATAGCGTTTTGATGCTTTATAACAATACTCATGTAACTAGGTTTCAAAACGCTTTTTGTTTAATGTCGATTAGTTAAAAATCCTGCATACGACTCTTAATCAGGTGTGATTTCTTGTTTGTTTTTTGCTTTAGATGTGACGGTAAGGTTTGGTTGGTGTATTAACTTGTGGTAGCTTAATGTTAATGCTTGAGGGGGGAGGTTATGAGTAAAAGTTGTTCTTTAACTGCTCAAAAAGGTTTCAGGCTGGAAACTGTGATTTAATACTCGAAAAGGTGTAATTATTTGACGCTTTTCTAATAGAAAACTGTTAATTTGTACTAAGCTGACCTTATAATACAAATATAACGGAATTGTGCCGTCTAAAGCAGAATTAGGAACTAAAGGAGCAAAGTAATGCTGATATTGACTCGTCGTGTTGGTGAAACACTGATGATTGGTGATGAAGTAACTGTCACTGTATTAGGCGTTAAAGGTAACCAAGTGAGAATTGGTGTAAATGCACCTAAAGAAGTCTCTGTACATCGTGAAGAGATTTACCAACGCATTCAATCTGAAAAGTCAGGTACGCCATCAGAAGGCGGTAACTTTTGATCTAAACGGATCAGTCAAGAATTCTAGAAGCCAGTTAATTATTAACTGGCTTTTTTATTTTTAGGGTTAAAGTTTTACTGTGATAAAGAGCGAAAATACTGGCAGTGATTTTTGTGGCTACCATAGATAAGTATTTTGCTATGGGTTGTATCAACCGTTTCGCAAGTAAACGAGCGATTGCATTTGAAATGTTTGCCTGTGTGAGTATTTCGGGTAATAAGGCGATTATATAATAGCCAAAAGATATTATATTGTCGCTCGAAAGGCTTAATATTATTTTTTATGTGCAAGTGATTAGTGCTTATCTTAAGTATGTTTGCCTCTGTTTGACTGATAAATATTAGCTTTATGGCGCTTAAAAAGTGACTTTAATGGTAAAGTTAGACTGTTATACAGACAAGGTGCTTAAAAACAGTTCAAACGCGTAGGGTTTCTTAAAAAGGGTTTGACTTATTTTCGGCAGACAGTAATATGTGCGCCAAGAAACGGAGAGGTGGCCGAGTGGCCGAAGGCGCTCCCCTGCTAAGGGAGTATGGGCTTTAACTCCCATCGAGGGTTCGAATCCCTCCTTCTCCGCCAT
>NZ_KI912459.1:99234-303457 GCF_000518605.1 Shewanella fidelis ATCC BAA-318
CGGAGAGGTGGCCGAGTGGCCGAAGGCGCTCCCCTGCTAAGGGAGTATGGGCTTTAACTCCCATCGAGGGTTCGAATCCCTCCTTCTCCGCCATTCATTCAAACAAATAAACCGCACTAGTTGCGGTTTTTTTGTATCTAAATTTTCCCTACCTTGATGGCAAATATCACTGTTTTGCTACTCTTTGACTTCACAAAAATACCAATCGCAATAAGAATTTGCTCTACTCATAGCGGTGTTGGGTAAACTAATTCAAGGCGAATAGCTGCTTATTCCCACATTAAAATCAATACAGAAGTAAGAAACGCAGCTTGCCCCTAGCCTCACAACGCATTTTACTCTGCAAGCCGTATGGTCTTATATGTTCCGAGCAAACATCAGACACTTGTTCCTGTACTCAATAGGGATTTAAGCGTATGAAACGCTCAAGCCAATGCAGATCTGATGCGACGAATGACGATATGGTTATAAGAGGAAGAGTTACGTCCGAGGATAACCACGCCTCAAAACCGCTAAATGCTAACCGAGTGAACAAATGTCTAACATCTCGAGCTTTGCTAGTGTTTGTAAGTTATATAGGTAAGTTAAGCTAAGCTTCCTACAACTAAATGCCATTAAGTTGGGTTAAAAGCCGTGGATACTTAGTTTATTTTGCTTGAACTTGGCTCGATTAGCCGCGTAACACTTGGTTACTTATGTAGTTAAAGCGTGTTAACTGTGTATCGTTATCTAATAGTAAACTTCGAGGGAACTATTCTCTCTTTTAAGCCTATCACTGTCACTAATCACCAAAATCCGCTTCAAAACACGTTTGCATAAATATTGTGTGAGCTATGTTGGCTTTTGCTGTTCTTAATCCTGAATTCATTTTCCTGTAAAAATGTAATTAGATTATAAAGAAAATCTTAGCTATCGAAAAATATTGAATATAATCGATTTTTAACCCTACTTTATTGTTGAATTATCATCTATATAGGCTTTGTGTTGTTTTTCATGGTATGACCAATTTACAAATGGCTCGCTATTTTGTTATAGATTAGTTATTGTTTTTTACTGTTGTTCATCATTTGAGCATAATGCGATAACTAATTCGAATTACGTAAAGTGCATAATTTGTGAATTAACGGTGAATACTTATTGCTAATTTGGGTGTGTTTTACAACAGGATGCCAACGAGAGGATTTAGATGGTTTCAATATCAGAGCAGTTATTTGACGCACTAGGGATCATGGTACTAGGCATGGCATTAGTATTTATTTTCCTAAGTTTTCTTATTTTAGCAATGAACTTAGTTGCTAAGAAGTTCGCGCCAAAACCACAAGCCGTCAAGTCAACACAGGTGGCACAACAAGAGGTTGTGAATAGCTCCGTGAGCCCATTAATGACTGCGGTTATCACCGCGGCAATTCATCAACACCGTAAAAAAGTATTATAAAAGTAGGGAGTATTAGTATGAGCAAGCCATTGGCTTTAACTGATGTAGTCTTAAGAGACGCACACCAATCCATTCTCGCTACTCGTTTGCGTACCGAAGATATGTTACCTATTGCACCTTTATTGGATAAGGTTGGCCTATGGTCAATCGAGTCTTGGGGAGGAGCTACATTTGATTCTTGTATTCGCTATTTAGGTGAAGATCCTTGGGAGCGTATTCGCGAACTTAAAAAAGTCATGCCGAATACCCCACAGCAAATGCTTTTGCGTGGTCAAAATCTATTAGGCTATCGTCACTATGCTGACGACTTAGTCCACCGTTTCGTTGAACGAGCTCATACAAACGGTGTTGATGTTTTCCGTGTATTCGACGCAATGAATGACGTACGCAATCTTGAGACTGCAGTTAAGTCTGTTATCGAAGTCGGTGGTCATGCTCAAGGTACCCTGTCTTATACAACAAGTCCGGTTCATAACTTGGATACTTGGGTAGATATGGCTAAGCGAATTGAGGACATGGGTTGTCATTCGCTTTGCATTAAAGATATGGCTGGCTTGCTAAAGCCGTTTGAAGCTTATGATTTAATCAGCCAAATAAAGTCCCAGACAGATCTTGTATTGTCATTACACTGCCACGCTACAACTGGCTTAAGCACAGCGACTTATCAAAAGGCGATTGAAGCGGGCATTGATGTACTTGATACAGCTATTTCATCAATGAGCCAAACTTATGGCCATAGTGCAACTGAAACCTTAGTTGCTATGGTGGAAGGTACGGAACGGGCAACTGGCTATGACATGGCGCTACTTGAAGAGATCGCTGCTTACTTTAGAGTCGTGCGTAAAAAGTATGCGGCTTTTGAGGGGGAGCTAAAGGGGATCGACTCACGTATTTTACATGCTCAAGTACCCGGTGGCATGTTGACCAACATGGAAAGTCAGTTAAAAGAGCAAGGTGCAGGCGATAAGCTCGATTTAGTTTTAGAAGAGATCCCGCGTGTACGTGAAGATTTAGGTTATTTGCCTTTGGTGACTCCAACTTCGCAGATCGTTGGTACGCAATCTGTCATTAACGTGCTAACAGGCGAACGATACAAGTCAATGACTAAGGAAACTGAAGGCGTATTAAGAGGCGAGTATGGTGCGACTCCTGCGCCAGTGAACGCTGAATTACAGCAACGAGTATTAGCTGGAGCAGAGGCTATTTCCTGCCGTCCTGCAGACTTGCTTGAGTCTGAACTTGAAAAGTTACGAGCTGAGTTACAGCAAAAAGCACAAGCTGATGGTATTGAGCTTGCTACAGAACTTGATGATGACGTATTAACTTATGCGTTATTTCCACAAATTGGACTCAAATTCTTAAGTAACCGTAATAATCCCGATGCATTTGAGCCAAAGCCTGAGGTGGCTGCTAAAGCACTAGAAGAGGCGAAAAAAGCGGAAGCGAAGGCGGCAAGTCTACAAGGACCTGAAACTTATACCGTTACAGTGCAAGGCCAAAGTTTTGTTGTTGAAGTTGCTGAGGGTGGTGATATTAGCCAAATTACACCTACCGAGAACGTAGTGCCATTTTCCGCTCCAGCTGCCGCTGCGCCAGTTGTTGATTTATCTGCAGTTAAGCATGAACAAAGTGCCCCGCTATCAGGCAATATCTTTAAAGTGCATGTATCGCCAGGTGATACGGTAAAACAGGGTGATGTAGTGATTATTCTCGAAGCGATGAAGATGGAGACTGAAGTCAGAGCCGAGGCTGATGGCGTGATCTCTAAAGTTTGGGTGAAAGAAGGTGACGCAGTAGCTGTGGGTAGCCAATTGTTGGCATTAGCTTAGGAGTCACCATGGAAGGATTAATTGCATTTTGGGCTGAATCAGGTATTGCTAACTTTGAAGGCGGCCAGCTGTTGATGATGGCTGTTGGCTGTATATTGTTGTACTTAGCCATTGCGAAAAAATTTGAACCATTATTACTTTTACCTATTGGCTTTGGCGCCATATTGGCTAATATCCCCAATGGCGGTTTTACTGACGAGGGCGGTTTACTGTATTTTGCCTATTATGTTGGTATTGAAACAGGGATTTTTCCGCTGCTGATCTTTATGGGGGTAGGAGCATTAACCGATTTTGGGGCGCTAATTGCCAACCCTAAAATGTTACTTTTAGGCGCCGCGGCTCAGTTTGGTATTTTCGCTACTTTGCTTGGAGCGATTGCACTAAATTGGATCCCAGGATTTGATTTCTCAATGACCGATGCCGCAGCTATTGCGATTATTGGCGGAGCGGATGGGCCAACAGCTATTTTCTTGGCCTCAAAACTGGCGCCTGAGTTACTCGGTGCTATTGCGGTTGCTGCATATTCTTATATGGCACTGGTACCGTTAATTCAACCGCCTATTATGCGCTTATTAACGACCGAATCTGAACGTCAAATTAAGATGGAGCAACTGCGTGAAGTCAGTAAAACAGAGAAGATTATCTTCCCGTTAATGGTACTTGGTTTAACGATTTTGTTCCTTCCGGCAGCAACACCATTGGTGGGTATGTTTTGTCTCGGTAACTTAATGCGTGAGTCGGGTGTTGTGGATAGATTATCAAGCACTGCGCAAAACGAGCTGATTAACATAGTCACTATTTTCCTCGGCTTAGCCGTAGGTTCTAAGTTGTCTGCAGAGCAGTTTTTACAGATGGAAACCTTAGGTATTTTAGTACTTGGTGCGGTTGCGTTTTCTATTGGTACAGCATCTGGTGTACTGATGGCAAAACTGATGAGCAAACTATCAGGTGGTAAAATTAATCCACTGCTTGGGGCGGCTGGGGTCTCTGCAGTGCCAATGGCGGCGCGAGTAGTTAACAAAGTCGGTTTAGAATCGAATAACCAAAACTTCTTATTGATGCATGCTATGGGGCCAAACGTTGCCGGGGTGCTTGGTAGTGCTGTCGCTGCGGGTGTATTACTTGCCGTACTTGGTTAACTTAAAGTTAGACTAATTTGAAAAAACCTGCCTTTTGGCAGGTTTTTTTTAGGAAATAACTATTTTTAGCAAAGTCGCAAGCGGTGATTGGGCTGCTGATGTATGAGGTTAAACCGCTTTGACATTTTGCCCTGCGGTTAGCCAAAGCAAAAAGGCGAGGGCAAAAAAAATGGTCAGGCTTATGCCTATGATATAGAGAAAGCCTTTTTTGCCCTGTTTTAACGGTATGCCGTTGTAGTTTAGGAAGAGCGCCCAAGCCAGTGAAAGTAGTATTGGCAAAATGAAAAGTTTAGTCATATCTAAGCGCTCCGTTGTCATACTTATCTTTACTAGAATATTGAAAAGTATAAAGTAAAAAGGCCGCGAGTGCGGCCTTTTTTATTGAGTTGCGATGCAGTATTAGCTACGAACTTGCTCTACTTGCTCAGTCTCTTGAGTATAAAACTGCTGCTCATCAAGCTGACCTTCAGACTTGCCAATCACTACTGCTGTCATCATGTCACCGGTAACGTTAGTTGCTGTACGGATCATATCGATGATGCGATCAACTGCAGCGATAAAGGCGATACCCTCTAGTGGCAAACCAACAACACCCAAAGTTACAGTTAGCATCACCATTGCACTTCCCGGAACACCTGCCGTACCTACCGAGGCAACCGTAGCGGTTACCGCAATTAACAGGTAATCGGTCATATCCAGTGGAATGCCATAAATTTGTGCAATAAATATTGCGGCAATCGCTGGATAAATACCACCGCAGCCGTCCATGTTCATAGTTGCACCTAATGGTAAGACAAACGCACCATAACGCTTAGATACGCCCATAGATTCTGTACAGCGGGTGCTTGCAGGTAAAGTGCCAAAGCTCGACGCTGTGGTAAATGCTACTATTTGCGCAGGGATCGCTTTTCGGAAAAACTGCACAGGGCTGAGCTTTGCAGCAAATTTTACTAAGCCGCCATAGACAAAAATAATGTGGATGAGTGCTGCGATGTATATCGCTCCAATAAATTTACCCAATGGTAATAATGTTGATAATCCGTATTCACCAACAACCCAAGCCATCAATCCAAAAACACCGATAGGAGTTAGCTGTAATACCATACGAGTTAACTGGAACATAACTTCTGCACCGGCTTCGATAGTACGTTTTAGTGGCTCAGCTTTGTCGCCAACTTTATTTATTGCGATACCGATCAGCGCCGCAAAAATAATGATTTGTAGAACTTTGCCCTCAGCGAGAGAAGCGAATGGATTGACAGGGATCATATCAAGTAAAACCTGGGCAAACCCTGGAACGTTTCGCTCGCGTACTTCTGTTGCAACTAGCTCCATTGAGCCACCCATGTCAATCACGGAGCCAATCGTTAAGCCAATAATTGAGGCAATCGTACCGGTAAACATAAACATGGCTAAGGTTTTAAAGCTGAGCCTTTTGAGGCTAACTTCAGATCCGAGAGAGGTGATACTGACAACAATGGCGCAGAAAATTAACGGTGCAACCAACATTTTAATTGCACTAATAAATAGGTCGCCCAATGGCTTTAGTACGGTTGCTGATTCACCAAAAACAACACCGACACCCGCACCTAAGATAAAGGCGGCAAGGACTTTTTGCCAAAAAGGGATATTTTTAATTGTTTGCCACATTATCAAAATTCCAAATATTTTATTGTTCTGTAAATGTTTCCGAGTGGGTGAGCGCTTGCTTATTGCAAAGTCTAGTCTGCCGATAATCACCCATAAACACTATCGCGATTTACATTTAGTTACCTAATACATCTCATTCTATAGAGAGTGTTACTTGTATCACAAACCGATTTAGTTATAACTTATCGTAATATTAAAGTTTGTTTTAATAACTTTAAAAATTAACTTTGTTGCAACATAGTAAGGCTTTTGTCTGCAGTTGTGTAAAAAAATCAGTTAATTCACCGAATAATGAAATTTTGTTCGTTTTAGATTGTCGACACTGCAGTTGCATGTAGATAAAAAATGTTATCAAAAGAGATAGCTTTTTAATTGTTTAATTTAAATTTCATTGCTGGTTGTTTTTTCTGATGTGGGTAATACTAGGCGCAATATTAAGCAAAGCAGAAAACAACGAGCTGTTGCAAAGGAGAAGGTCATTGAAAAAATGGATATTAGCTGCGGCTGTGAGCGCAGCATTAATGGGCTGTGCAGGACAACAACAGAACGAGTCTAGCTTACCTGCAGGGGTTAAGTTAATTGAAAATGTTGCTTTTAATAGTGATCAAGTCGGGATCCCTTATCGCAAGTATCAATTGGCTAATGGTTTAACTGTGATTTTGCATGAAGATCACTCAGATCCATTAGTCCATGTCGATGTGACTTACCATGTAGGCTCTGGCCGCGAACTCGAAGGTCGTTCTGGCTTTGCTCACCTTTTTGAACATATGATGTTTCAAGGCTCTGAAAATGTAGCTGACGAACAGCATTTTAAACTTATCACTGAAGCTGGTGGCACATTAAACGGCACCACTAACACAGATAGAACAAACTACTTTGAGACGGTACCTAATAACCAGTTAGAGAAAATGCTATGGCTGGAAGCTGATCGCATGGGTTTTTTCTTACCGGCATTAACCGAAGAGAAGTTTGAAGTTCAACGCGAAACCGTTAAAAACGAGCGCGCGCAACGTATTGATAATCGTCCCTATGGCAGAATGGGCGAGCGATTTAATCAAGCATTTTATCCTCAAGGACATCCATACTCATGGCCCGTTATTGGCTGGCCAGAAGATTTAGAACGTGCAGATGTGGAAGATGTGAAACACTTTTTCCAACGTTGGTATGGGCCGAACAACGCCACTTTAACCATTGGCGGTGACTTCGATGAGATGCAAGCTTTAGCATGGATCAACAAGTACTTTGGTGAAATCCCAGCAGGACCAGAAGTTGCCGCGCCGGTAAAGGAACTAGTGACACTTGATGAAACTCGTTATCTGTCTATGGAAGACAGAGTACACTTGCCTTTACTTCGTATTGGTATGCCAACGGTTTATGCAAGGCATGAAGATGAAGCCGCTTTAGATCTGTTAGCAAATATTCTGGGTGGCGGTAAAACATCTCTGTTTTATAAAAACTTAGTTAAAGACGGACTTGCCGTGCAGGCAGGTGTTAGTCACCCGTGTCAGGAGCTTGCCTGTCAGTTTTCTATGTATGCGTTAGCCAACCCTGCTCGTGGTGGCAACTTGGCTGAAATAGAACAAGCAATGAATGATTCGATTGCTGAGTTTGAAAAACGGGGGGTAACCGACGAAGATCTTGAGAAGGTAAAAGTTAACTTCGAAGCGGGCACTATTTTTGGTTTGCAAAGCGTGCAGGGCAAGGTATCGAGTTTAGCATTTAATGAAACCTTCTCTAATAACCCTGACATGATAGGTTATGATTTAAAGCGCTACGCTAATGTCACTAAAGAAGACGTAATGCGGGTGTTTAACAAGTACATTAAAGACAAGCCTATGGTGGTGATGAGTGTGGTGCCGCAAGGACAACTACAGCTAATTGCTAAAGCAGATAACTTTACTCCACCTACAGAAAAAGTTGCTTCTGTTGCGGTCGAAGGGTTAGAAGTTAAGCCACAAATTGTCTCATCTTTTGATCGCAGTGTTATTCCGGCGGCAGGTCCTGCTCCTGTGTTAACAATGCCTGAGTTATGGCAAGGTAAACTGGCTAATAATATCGAGGTTATTGGTACAGAAACCAGTGAGACACCGACAGTAGAAATTGTGATTTACCTTAATGGTGGCCATAGACTGCTTAGCGTTGAACAAGCTGGTCTGGCTGGTATGACTGCAGCCATGATGAACGAGTCTAGCCAAAAGCGCAGTGCGGAGGAGTTAACTCAAGCGCTGGAAATGTTGGGCAGTAATGTCAACTTTAGCGCCAGTGGTTATCAAAGCCAGATCCACATTTCTGCGTTAACGGCAAATTTAGATAAAACCATGGCGATTGTGCAAGAAAAGCTATTTGAACCCGGTTTTAAAGCCGCTGACTTTGAGCGAGTAAAGCAGCAAAAGCTGCAACATTTACAGCGTGAACTTACTGAACCTAATTATTTAGCAACGACAGCGTTTAGCGAGCTTTTATACGGTAAAGACAGTCCGTTTGGTGTGAGTAGCGGCGGTACACTGGAAACGGTATCGGCAATGACATTAGATGATGTTAAAGCCTTTTATAAGAAACAGTACACCGCCGGTAATGCTCAAATTGTTGCTGTAGGTAATTTAAATGAAGCGCAAATGCTGACAAAGCTTGCTACGCTTTCTAACTGGAAAGGTGCTGCAACACCATTTCCTCCTTTAGCAAAATTACCAGAGGTTGCTGCAGCAAAAATTTATATTGTAGATAAACCTGAAGCGGCACAATCAGTGATAAAAATTGGTAAGCGTGGATTGAAGTACGACGCCACAGGTGAATTCTTCAAATCACACTTGATGAACTATCCTCTAGGTGGTGCATTTAATAGCCGAATTAACCTTAATCTTCGCGAAGATAAAGGCTATACCTACGGTGCGAGAAGCTACTTTACTGGTGGCCCTGAACAAGGATTCTACCAAGCCACAGCGAGTGTGCGTAGTGATGTAACTAAAGAAGCATTAGTAGAGTTTATTAACGAGATTAATGCATTTCAGAAAGAGGGCATGACTCAGAAAGAACTCGATTTTATGAAGAGTTCTATTTCACAGTCAAAAGCACTTGATTATGAAACGCCTTATCAAAAAGCAGGGTTAATGCGTAATATTCAACGCTATGATCTGGATGAGAATTACAGTGAGCAACAGACTGAAATTACCAAACAAATCAGCCGTAATGAATTGAACCAATTGGCTAAAGAGCAACTGAACTTAGATGATATGGTTATTTTGATCGTTGGTGATCGTGCGGCAATAGAGCCTGAATTATCAACACTTGGTTATCCAATTCAAAATTTACAGTTGTAAAAGCTTGATATAGGCCATATATCCGGAAGATGGTGTCGATAAGGCGGCATCATCTCACCGTTTATTATGTTGGCAGTTAAATAAACGCTAATTGAGTACGACTTGAAATTTAAGTTGTCGATGGCGGGTCTGACTGACATGCTATTTAAGTTAGAGTCACGTACTAGAGAGTAATATATTGAAATCTTTCAATGAATTAGTAGGCAAACTGTCGGACCCGGCAAGTCGTCAGGCGTTAAAGTCAATGCAGCGCGGTATTGAGCGTGAAGCGTTAAGAATAGATAAATCAGGCCACTTAGCCCAAGATAAACATCCGAAGGCGCTAGGCTCTGCTTTAACACACTCGCGGATCACCACTGATTATAGCGAATCTCTGCTTGAGTTTATTACCCCAGTTTTTGAAGATATCGATGAATTAGTCGAAGATCTGACATTAACTCACGCATACAGTGTCCGTCATTTAAATGGTCAACGCTTATGGCCTGTAAGCATGCCTTGTTATTTAGGCGATGCAGGCGATATTCCTATTGCTGATTATGGTAGCTCTAATACAGGGCAAATGAAGCGTTTATACCGAAAAGGCTTAACCTATCGATATGGCGCACAGATGCAGATTATCTCTGGCGTGCACTTTAACTTTTCAGTATCAGATCAGTTATGGGATAGGCTCTATGCGCTTTCTGATCAATCATTAAGCTTAGAAGACTTTATCTCTGAGTCTTATTTTGGTCTTATTCGTAACTATCGCCGTTTAGTGTGGGTATTACCCTACTTATTTGGCGCATCGCCGGCGCTCTGTAGTACTTTTATTCAAGATCCTAAGACCAATAACTTTCCGTTTGAAGTGATTGGCAATGGCACTTTATATCTGCCTTATGCGACCTCTTTACGCATGAGTGATTTAGGTTATACCAACCAAGAGCAAGATAACCTCAACATTAGCTATAACGGTCTAGCTTGCTACTTAGATGGTATGAAGTCGGCGATTAACATGCCGTCAGCTAACTTTGCTAAAATTGGCGTAAAAGTCGATGGTGAATATCGCCAGCTGAACGCGAATATTTTGCAAATTGAAAACGAATTTTATTCGCCAATACGTGCAAAACGTGTTGCTAAAGGCAATGAAAAACCGTCAGAGTCTCTGGCGCGTGCTGGCGTAGAATATATTGAGGTTCGCGCATTAGACGTAAACCCATATAGTTCAGTGGGGATCGAGAAATCGCAAATCCGATTCTTAGATCTATTCTTATTAAACTGTTTGTTACAGCCTTCGCCAGCGACAGATGCAGCCGAAGAAGCAGAAATTTCAGCAAACTTAAGCTCAGTAGTACTAGAGGGACGTAAGCCGGGATTAATGCTTACTCGTGGCGGTGAAGAAGTTAGCTTAAGCAGTTGGTTAGCTTCACTGTTTGCTAGTTTAAAAGAGATTGCTAAACTTCTTGATGACGAGCAAAGCGATTATCAAGTCGCGCTAGCCAAATGGCATAAAGCAGTTGATAACCCAGATGAAACCCTGTCAGGCCAAATAATTAAAGGTTTGAAGGAAGAGCAAATTGATCACAGTGATTGGGTATTACAATTAGCAGAAGAGTACCATCAACAGCTAAAGGCGTACCCATTGTCAGACGCCGTCAATCAACGCTACGAGCAAGATGCTAAAGCTTCGCTTGACAAGCAAGCTGCAATTGAAGCTGAAGTCAGTGTAAGCTTTGACGAGTTCTTAGCTGACTACTTTAAGGTATAGCACTAATGGTTGCTGGCACTAAAAGAGTTGCCCCACTTGCTGCGTTGGTTATTTTATTATCAGGTTGTGCAACGCAACCTGATCTCGCTAACCAATGCGGTATGGTATCGACCTTTTTAGAGCCAGACCATCAAGCTGATATTTACCGTGTTGTGGTAACCCACCTTGATGGTAAGCCTGTGATCTCTCAGCCCAATTACCGCCTAACACCAGGATTACATACCTTTGTTGTTGCTGAATTGATTGATGCACCCAGCTTGAAAGTAAAACTGAGCGCTCGCACACCAAAAGAGTTAACTGTCAATGTCAGCTCCAATCAACGCTATCATATCGGTGCAAAATTTAATGTTGATAAAGTATATCGCGGCAATGATAAAGGTTTTTGGCAACCTGAAGTGTGGCAACAAGAAGCCTATGAGTGTGAGTATCCTGAGCCGTTGTAATTGATTAGCTCTGTTGATTAGTAACACAATTTAACCAAACCTCAATTGCATCTGAGGCTTATCAATGTGACACTATGATTTTGCTATCACTGTCTATTGGTATCCCCTTTTATGAAATGGCCTGCATTAATTGCGACTGTTATTCTAGCTAGCTTGTTAACTGGCTGTGCAACTCCACCACCAAAAGATCCTGAGAACCTTTGCTCTATCTATACTGAAAATCGCTCATGGTATAGCGCTGCTAAAAATACCCGTGAAAAATGGGGGGTACCTGTGCATGTGCCTTTGGCGATGATGTATCAAGAAAGTTCATTCAAGCATAATGCTGCGCCGCCTATGGAGTACTTTTTGGGTTTTATTCCCATTGGCCGAGCAAGTTCAGCTTATGGTTATGCCCAAGCTAAAACCATGACATGGGATGACTATGTCAGAGAAACGGGTAACTCATGGTCAAGCCGCAGTAACTTTGATGATGCTATGGACTTTATGGGATGGTTTATCTACAAAACCCATAAGATAAATGGTGTATCTAAATGGGATGCCCGAAATCAATATTTAAATTATCACGAAGGTTGGGGCGGTTATAAGCGTAAAACATATAACCAGAAACCATGGTTGATTAAAGTGGCAGCTCGTGTTGATGAGCGCTCTAAACGCTATGCAGCTCAGTATCGCCAGTGCCAAGAAGATCTCGATTCATCTTGGTTATGGAGACTCTTCTTTGGTTAATCGTTAACTGATTAACATGAGTGACAAAAAACGCCTCTGCACTGCAGGGGCTTTTTTTTGGCATTTTTAGTTAATCTTTTTCTATTATGACCGATAGTATGTAGACGAAATGTTAACTCTGCTAACCGCAGAATCTGCAAATAGACGGAACTTATATGCAAGCGAGCTATGATAATAAACTGCAACTTAAACTGACATTACCTATGTTAGGTGTCTCTCTGGTAACGGTGCTAGTTTTAATGTTGTTTTTCCCGGGCAGTGCTAGCAAAACAGAGATATTACTCTTGTTAGTGAGCTCGGCCATTATTCAGTTTGCCGTCACTTGGTGGCAATGCCGCCAGTTAGTGAGTTTACGATTGGAAAAATTGAGACATTATTTGGCTTTAGTGGTGAGTACTGAACAAGCACCAGATGCTCGAATAATTGACAAGAGTAACGATGAATTAGCAAAGATTTCAAATAACTTATGTGATTTTATTGAGGGGCTTAAAGATGTACTTGATAAGATCCGTAACGATGCAGAAAGCTTTAGAAAAGGCTCAGAGCAACTGTCTGAGCAGATGACAACAGCAGAATTAGCCGTCGATAAGAGCGTGACAGAAAATGCAAACATTAATATTAGTCTCAACGAAATAGATAGTTCGGCACAGGAGCTCACAGGCAATGCTGCAGAGCTAAAGTCTACATCCACTCAAGCAAATGAATTGCTGCATCTAGGCGCTAATGATGCACTTAAAAACCAACAGTTTATTAAGGGGTTCACCCAAGGCATTGAGGGGTTAGTCAGCGATCTAGATGTGCTGCATCAAGATAGTCATACAATTGGTAATGTACTTGAGGTGATTAAAAGTATTGCCGAGCAGACCAATTTACTCGCACTGAATGCCGCTATTGAAGCTGCTAGAGCAGGCGAGCAAGGTCGAGGCTTTGCGGTTGTTGCCGATGAAGTTAGAGCTCTTGCTCACCGTACTCAAGAGTCGACAGTTGAAATTCAAAGTATTGTTGAGGGTTTTCAAGCGAAAACAAGCCAAGCTGTGACAGCGATTGCTGAAACCCAAAAAGAGAGTCAAGAGAGTTTATTGCAGTGCGATAGAGTGACTGCCGCATTTAGTGAAATCGATAGTAGTTTTAATCAACTGGATAACTTAGCCAGTAATATTCGTCATAGTATTGAAGAGCAGCAAAATGCGACTTCGAGTATTAAAGGCCGAGCGGCAGAAATCGCCCGCTTGAGTCAAGACGTACACGTCAGTTTAAAAAGCATATCTCAGCAAGCACTTGAGCAGAAAAAAACCTCAGCAATGTTAGAAAAAATACTGAATCGGATCTGTGTGTAGCAAAATAGGTTTATACCAATTAGCTTTGCTACTTTTCTATAGAAGACTGCTTTAAGTGTTTATTTTGGTAAAGCGCTTTGTCAGCAGCTTTAAAGGAGGCATCTAATAAGCCCTGGTAGTCGGCTATACCATAACTGAAGCTTATCAGCGGAGTGACATTTGTTTGTTGTGTTTCGGCCGCATCAGTTGCCATTTTATCTTGTAAGGTTTGTTTTATTTGCTGAATTTCAGCTTCGATTTGTGCTTGAGGCCCATGACAAAGGGCAATAAATTCATCGCCACCGTAGCGGGCAATAAGGTGTTTGCTATGCCAAGCTTGCTGTAACACCTGCGCAAATGCTTGCAAAGCTCTGTCACCAGCAAGGTGACCGTAGTGATCGTTTATTGTTTTGAGATTATCTAAGTCTAGAATCACCAAGAAGCTCCCAAAATGGGGTTTTATCTTCCATTGCTTTACACCTTGCTCAAATCGTTGCCGGTTGTATAGTTGGGTAAGGCTGTCATAGTTGGCTAGCTGATGTATCTGGCGTGTTTTTTGGTAGAGCGCAATGGCGTTAGCGGCTTCGTGCGTTAATATCGCTACTAGATTTCTGTCGTAATGGCTAAAGGCTTTTGCTTTGGCACTATCTAAGTTAAGCATGCCGTAAAGTAAACCATCGATATGTATAGGGCTTGATAGCGTTGAGCGGATAGGATGTAAAGGTGCGCTTAAAAATATATCCTGCTCAGCTTTAGATAGACTACTATGAGCGTTGATCTCAGCCATATCGTCAATCACCACGACTCTATCGCATTTGCCTTTGGTGAGCTTATATTCAAAAGATTGCGTGAGGTTCAACTGCACACTTCTGAGTTTATCGATATCAATGCCGATTGTTGATTCGAATTCTAGCTCTCCTGTTTGGCTGTCTACTTTTATAATTGATCCCATATCAGCGCCATTAATACTGCTGACCGCTTTTTTTAGTAATGCATTAAGAAACTCCCGCTCATTTTGATATTGGCTAGCGATATTGACGAGTTCAAAAGTAGTGTCATTAACATGAATGACCTGTTGAAGATGCTCCCATAAGCGGTTTAGTCGACCTTGATGGAAGTAGTAGGTTAGGCTGTAGCCCAAAAGATAAATAATTGCGACGAGTATAAGGTTAGCAATGGAGTTCGGGGATTTACTGATACTAAAAAATATTGCCCATACTATTAGCAATAACAACATAGGTACACCTAAAAGCGCAAGGTGTGTTTTTAGATCTAATGAGTCAATTTTCTTTTTCTTTAAGCTGTCTTTTATGGGCGTCATGAACATCCTTATTCGTAAACTCACCGAGAAACAAGGCCGCTTTGCTAAATCATAAGCTTAGCAGCCTAACATTGTATGACTGCTGTACTCACATAATAAGAAAAAAAAACCAATCTTACAAAGTTGCTTATCTGCTAAGTTGTTTACTTCTCAAAACCTTACAGGAATAAGGTTACTTTTTTATGATACCCAGACATTATTTACTGCTGAAAAAGGTGTTATTCAAACAATAATCATTAACCAAATAGCTTGCAAAACTGCTAATCCACTATTTTGCCGATTTGTTATACATATGTATGAATAAGTTATTTGCAGTTATGTTAAAGCTTAGGGATAATTGCCGCGCAGGCTTGGGGGAAGTCTGTTTACTAAATGCGCTAAATATCTTTATAATGCGCTCAAATATAATAATGTACCGCCCTACTCAAGGACTTACTTAAAATGAGCAAACCATTTGTTGCAGTATTAATGGGATCTGATTCAGATCTGCCTACAATGCAAGCCACCCTCGATGTACTTAAAACGTTCGAAATCGAATTTGAAGCTAAAGTAACTTCAGCGCACCGTACGCCTGCTGCTACTCACGCTTACGTGACTGATGCAGAAGCGCGTGGTTGTAAAGTCTTTATTTGTGCCGCTGGTCTTGCTGCTCACCTAGCTGGCGCAGTTGCTGGTATCACTACTCGCCCTGTAATTGGTGTACCAGTTGATTGTGGTCCATTACAAGGCCACGATGCACTTCTATCAACAGTTATGATGCCTGGTGGCGTGCCGGTAGCGACAGTTGCTATTGGTAGTGCTGGTGCTAAAAACGCAGGTTACCTAGCTGCGCAAATGCTAGCTGTTGGTGATGATGCACTAGCTGTAGCTGTAAAAGAAGAGCGCGCTAAGTCAGCTGAAGCTGTTCAAGCTAAAGACGCAGCACTTCAAGCAAAACTAGCTTAAGTTAGCCGGTCGATTCTATATTCGCCTGTTAGTGATGAAATACCGTTAAGTTAATTCTTAGCGGTATTTTTTTTGCCTTTTCCTTGGGGGCACAAGTAGCGCTTCAGCTTATCGATGCTAGACAAATCTATAGTCTCGATGCAGACTATTATCCATCTGAGCACGATAGGTATACATAGTGAAACAAGATTCTGTGGCGTCACCTTTATCCTCGGTAGCAGCCGATCCCCAAGTCGATACAGATCAAGCCTTGATGTTGCAGTATGCAGCAGGTAATGCTCGCGCCTTTGAGGTACTTTATCTCAAGCATAAAGGGCCACTATATCGTTACTTTGTCAGACAACTCAATGATCAGCAGCTCGCTGAAGATCTCTATCAAGACACTTGGAGCCGAGTGATAAAAGCGGCAAGTAGTTATGAGACTAGCGCCAAGTTTACCACTTGGCTTTATCGCATTGCCCATAACTTAATTATTGATCATTTAAGAGCGGTGAAGCCTGTTAATAGCTTCACGGAAGTGTTTGAGCCAGAACAAGATCACCAAGCACAATTGGCTAACCAAGATGACAATCTTGAATCACAGCTAATGGATAATCAAAAAGCCACTCTGCTTAAGGGCTGCGTTGCTGATTTACCTCAGGTACAGAAAGAAGCTTTTTTACTGAATGTTGAAATGGGCTTTACTGCAGCGATAATTGCAGATATTGCCGGGGCTACGTTAGAAGCGACCAAAAGCCGGATCCGTTATGCCTATAAGGGCTTAAAAGACTGTGTTGAATTAAAGTGGCAAGGAGCTAATCATGACTGATAAAGAGCATGAAGCTATCGAAGCTGAAATTACGTCTTTATATCAACAAGGAGCAACCGAGGTTCCTTCAACGGCTATAGACAAGCGTATTTTAGCGCAAGCTCGTGCGCAAGTTGAGGCACAAAGTCAGCTTAAAGTTAACACTCAAAGTCAGTCTTTCTGGCGGCGATATCGTTTGCCTTTATCTTCGGCAGCTTCAGTGATGTTGGTGGTCACGCTATTTGTTATTAACCCTTCAACGAACACTGGTGACGGTATCGAGCCAAGCGAGCCGATGCTGATGTCTGCACCAGAGGTTGAGGATGCTCAGCCACAAATGATGCGAGCGTTACCAAATAACGCACCTGCTGCTTCGAATGCCCAGAGGAGCAAGCAGGCTAGTGTATTGAGCTTAGCTGAGCAACTAGACAGAGTAGAGCAGTTGCTGGCGGACAAAGAGATCCAGCAAGCCCAAATACAATTGCAGCAAATTGCTTTGCAGTGGCCTGAGGTTAACGATGAGCAAAGCCCTGAACACGCACGTTTCGAGGCATTACAAAAAGCGCTAATGTCAAATAACTAATACTCGTCACAAATACCAAGCAGTATAAGAGTAACAGCCTGCCAATGCAGGCTGTTACTCGCCACCTACAATGATTGCCACCAATCCCAAATACCTAGTGAAGTGTCTTTGAATAGATCAATGCCCAATGCCGATTTAAGTAAGTAGAGCAATAACAATCCAAGTAGTAACGAGATTATTAAAAAGCTCAATACACACAAAATAAAAGCGGTGAGTGTTAATTTCTTTTCCTGACGACTTAGCGCTCGTCTGTTACGGCCTACCAGTAATACATAATAAAAGCGCCAACCCACAAAGGGGATAAAGAAGGTTCCCCGATTATCGACAAAGTGTTTTTGCCAGCGGTTTTGAATTAACGCGACTCGAATGGCATGCAATTGCGGCTCTGTAAAACTATCCGCACAGTCTGTTGGCATACTGTTTAGCGCGTTGCGTACCTTAGGGTCATCCTTGATTGAGGGGCGAATATAATCAGCTGTCATGTAAACCTCGTAAGGTTAATGTTATCGAAGGAATCTATAGGCACTGCAGTATGCTTAATTGCAGAGCAACTTGTGGTATTCACTTTATTTAGCTTAGTTGCATATTTGAACATTAACGCTCTTTTGAGCAAGGATTTATCCCAATAAGTATAAGAAGTTGAGCTACTCAGAGCGTTTTTGGCAAACTAATGCAAGGCGAATAACATAAAGAATGCTTGTTCCCTTGTGAAGTTATTCAACGCAGAAGTAGGTATTACATATTTGCTAATACTTAATGGTGAATAATTTGCTGATGCTTTATCAAAAGTTTGCTACCTTGTTGGCCTGAAAGATTTTGCCCGGATTAAGGCATTAACTGAATAATAACAATAGGATTGCTAGCTAGATGAAAATTCGCCATTCACTTGCATGCTGTATGCTTGCCCTCGGAACTTTGACTCTTTCCTCAACTCACGCTTCTGAATCAACTTTAAAGCCTGGCTATTTTCGTGCGCCAGCGCTAAACGAGCAGACTTTAGTGTTTACTGCTGAAGGGGATCTTTGGACGCAAGCACTATCAGACACTCAAGCTCGCCGTTTAACCAGCTTGCCGGCAGAAGAGCTTGGCGCAACCATTTCAAAAGATGGTCAGTTTGTCGCTTACGTTGCTAATTATGAAGGATCATCAGAGGTTTATGTTATCCCGATTACTGGCGGGCAGGCTAAGCGTGTTAGTTTTGAAAACAGCCGTGTGCGAGTGCAGGGGTGGACTGCTGATGGCAAAGTGCTATACGCCACTGATAATGCGTTTGGTCCAGCAAACTATTGGGTACTCAGAACCGTTGATCCACAAACCTTGCTCACAGAAGACTTGCCTTTAGCCGATGCCATTGAAGGGGCGATTGATGATAAAGGTGAATATGTTTATTTCACTCGTTTTGGCCTGCAAACAACAGGTGATAATGCCAAGGTGTATCGTGGTGGTGCCAAAGGTGAATTGTGGAAATTTAAACTTGGTAGCAAACAAGAGGCAACGCTGTTAACCGCAGAACATCAAGGCTCTGTAAGACAGCCTATGTTGTGGGGCGATCGCTTGTACTTTGTGAGTGATAGCGATGGTAATGACAACATCTGGTCGATGGCAACCGATGGTAGCGATATAAAGCAGCATACCGAGTATAAAGAGTGGCAAGTTCGAAATGCACGCTTAAATCAAGGGCGCATAGTGTTTCAGCAGGGCGCCGATATTAAGCTGTTTGATATTGCATCCGCTAAAGAGCAAACACTGGAAATTGACTTAGTGTCGGACTTTGCTCAAAAGCGTGAGCATTGGGTACAAGAGCCGATGAAATACGCCACTGCCACTAATTTATCGCCAAAAGCTGACAAAGTGGTGATTACTGCCCGTAGTCATGTTGCTATAGCAGCCACTGATGGCCAACGTCTTGTTGAAATTGCTTTACCTGGTCATAACCGTGTACGTAATGCCATTATGAGCCAAGATGGTGCTTGGGTGTATGGCATTAGCGATGCTAGTGGTGAGCAAGAGATCTGGCGTTTTGCAGCTGATGGTAGCGATAATGCAAAACAGCTGACTAAAGACGGCAAAACCTTAAGACTGGATCTGCATTTGTCACCGGATGGCCGTTACCTTGCCCATGATGATTATGACGGCAATGTATGGCTGTTGGATCTGAAAAAAGGTAGCAATAAAAAAATTATCACTCAAGGTGAAGGGCTTGGGCCATATGCTGATATCGTCTGGTCTGGTGATAGCCGCTTTATCGCATTAACCAAAGCGGAAATGGGACAAGCACGCACCCAAATCGTGTTGTACTCACTAGATGACAAACGTGCTGAGTCATTAACCAGTGACAAATATGAGTCATTCTCGCCAAGCTTTAGCGCTGATGGTGACTGGCTATACTTCTTATCAAATCGTCAATTCGTTGCGACACCGACATCACCTTGGGGGGATCGCAATTTAGGGCCAATGTTTGACAAGCGTACTCAGGTATTTGCCATTGCACTGAATGAAGATGCCCGTTTCGCGTTTCAAAAACCAAATGAGCTATTGTCTGCTCCTAAAAAAGCGGATGACGATGAAGTTGAGACTGAAGTGGAATGGGATGGCTTAGCAGCTCGTTTATGGCAAGTGCCAGTGGCCGCAGGTAACTATAGCTCACTGCAAATGGCTGATGATAAGTTTTATCTGCTTGATACCACAACCAGCGGCAAGTCGAGCTTAAAAGTGGTTAAGTTTGATCCGCTAGCAGCTAAAGTTGACACTTTTGCTAAAGATGTTGGTGAATATCAATTATCTCAAGACTCAAGCAAGTTATTTATCCGTAAACAGTCTAAGCAAGGCAGTGAAATGCTTATCGTTGATGCGGGTGATAAATTGCCAACAGAGCTGACTAATGCCAATGTTCAAACCAATTTATGGCAATTAGCGATAGACCCAGCGGCCGAGTGGCAGCAAATGTTTGAAGATGCATGGCTTATGCACCGTGACTCTTTTTATGACAAAAGCATGCGCGGTATAGACTGGCAAGCGACTAAAGCAAAATATCAGCCTTTAGTTGATAGATTAACCGATCGTCATGAGCTTAATGATCTCTTTAAACAGATGATGGGTGAGCTAGACTCACTGCATTCTCAGGTACGCGGAGGTGACGCGCCAAAAGATGCCGCCAAAGCTAAGTCAGCGAGTCTTGGTGCTCGTTTAGAGCAAACTAAGGCTGGTGTGGTGATTGAGCATATTTTTCAAGGCGATCCAGAGTTACCTGCTCAAGCAGCACCACTGGCGCAAATGGGGGTTAACGCCAAAGTCGGTGATATTATTGTGGCAATAAATGCCAAACCGTTGGGCAATATTGCAGACGTGACTAAGCTATTGCGTAATCAAGAGGGTAAGCAAGTATTGTTAACCTTAAAGCGCGGTAGTAAAACCCACCAAACTATAGTTGAGCCGGTTAGCCCTGCCAAAGACGCAAAGCTCAGATATACCGACTGGGTTCAGCATAATAGTGCTCAAGTGGCTAAAAACAGTAATGGTCAATTTGGTTATTTACACTTATACGCGATGGGTAGCGGTGATATAGCAAGTTTTGCCCGTGAGTTTTACGCCAACATTAATAAAGACGGTTTGATTATCGATGTGCGTCGTAATCGCGGTGGTAATATTGATAGCTGGATCATCGAAAAGCTACTGCGCCGAACTTGGGCATTTTGGGCGCCAACTCATGGCACACCATCAGGTAACATGCAGCAAACCTTTAATGGTCAATTAGTGGTATTAACCGATCAGTTAACTTATTCAGATGGTGAAACCTTCTCGGCTGGGGTAAAAACCTTAGGTATTGCCCCATTAATTGGTAAGCAAACGGCTGGTGCAGGAGTATGGTTATCTGGCCGTAACTCATTAACGGATAAAGGTATGGCACGTGTAGCTGAGTATCCACAATATGCGATGGATGGAAGCTGGATTATTGAAGGTCGTGGTGTTAGCCCTGACATTGAGGTCGACAACTTACCTTACGCAACCTTTACTGGTACTGACGCACAGTTAGATAAAGCGGTGAGTTATCTTAAACAGGCGCTTAAACAGCAACCTGCACCAAAGTTAGTGCCAAAGCCGATGCCAACAAAAGGTATGGCTGAGGACGCACATAAAGCATTCTAACTACCCTTAAAAAGATAGCTAAAGTGAACAATTCACTTTAGCTAAATTTAATATAAAAAGGCGTTATTAACTTAAAGTTAATAACGCCTTTTTTATTTCTCTGGGTTAAATCTAGGCAGTGTTGCAAGCAAGTATCTTGTGTAAAATTAATATGATAAAAAAGATTGAACATTATCTGTGCAAGGTACTAAACTGATTAAAAAAATAGCCTAGCTAAATAAATGTGAGCCGTTATTGAGTAAGGGGCAGTAGCTTAGATTTTTGCCACTATTTTCTGGCTGTGCTACCGGTTACTAAAGGGATGAGTATGACTGAAGAAAAAGCTGTTATCGCTAATGATGAAGCGAGCGAGAGTACACCGCAACAAAGCCCGAGTAAAAATAATAAAATTCGTAAAGCAACCAATATTATTTTAGTGGTTGTCAGTTGTTTATTTGTGTTTCATCTCATCGCCGACCGTTTTATTCCTTCCACCGATTTAGGCCGAATTCGCGGTTTTGTCGTACCGATTAGTCCACAGGTATCTGGTGAGATCATCGATATTTTAGTGGAGCCTAACGTTTTGATTAAACAAGGTGATGTGCTTGCTAAAATCAATCCTAAAGATTATGAAATTGCACTGCATCAAGCGGAGCAATCTTTAAAAAAGGCGGGGCAAAATGTTGGCGCGCAAACTGCTAATGTGGCAGCCGCCCAAGCGAAAGTGGTGAATGCCGAAGCGAATCTTAAAAATGCTCAAGTTCAATCTAAGCGAATTTTCCAAATGGTTGATCGTGCGGTGATGTCACAAGCCGATGCCGATAACGCTCGTGCAGAACTCACCAAGGCGGAAGCTGGGGTGGCAAGCGCTAAAGCTGACTTAGCTAAGGCTGAAGAGCGCTTAGGTGCAGAAGGTGAGAATAATACCAATGTTAAATCAGCGTTGTTGAGCCTTGAAAAAGCTCAGCTTGATTTTGCACGCACTTCAATTACGGCACCAACTGACGGTGTGGCCTCTAACTTCAGGTTAAAAGAGGGTATTTATGCCAGTGCTGGCCAACCTGTGATGACGTTCATTTCATCGGAAGATGTATGGATCGAAGCTTACTTTCGTGAAAACAGCCTAGGTAATATGCGTCCGGGAGATGAGGTTGAGTTTGCCCTTGATTACGCGCCAGGGCAGGTATTTAAAGCCAAAGTGGGTAGCATCGATTATGGTATTGATTGGGGGCAAAGCGAGCAGACAGGTAAGTTGGCTCAGGTCTCTGGTCAAACGGGTTGGTTACGTCAATCACAGCGTTTTCCGGTAACCATAGTATTACCAGCAGACGAAGCGGTAGGACTAAGGCGAGTCGGTGGTCAAGCTGACGTTATCGTTTATACCAGCGATAGCAGTATTATTAATCTATTTGGCAAGTTCTGGATCCGCTTAGTGAGTTGGTTCTCTTATGTCAGATAGTGATAGCAGCATAGAGCGCTCAGTTGTGGCGTCGGCTGACGCCATCTTCACAAGGCGGGTGTTACGCTTTACTTTAGGTATTGGCCTTGCCGTTGCTATTTCTGCCATTTTTGCTTGGCCGCTTGCCTTTATTGTGCCGGTTTTTGTCGCTAAGTTTTTGGTTGATAGACAAGAGCCAACGTTGCAAACAGTTTATGAATTGCTCATCTCAATGATATGTACCATTGGCTTAGCTTGGTTAGTGAGCTTTGGGCCTACTCATTACCCTATGGTGTTGTTGCCGCTACTTGCGATGATGATGCTTTGGGGCTATTACCTGTTTAGTGATCCGCGCTGGAATTTCTTTGCCACTATCTTTATTGTCGCCACACTACTGTTGCCTTATTTGAGCTTATTACAACCGGGGGCGGCCATTTTAGTTGGGGTTGGTTTGAGTTTTTCTGGGGTGGTTGCCGTGGCTATTTTTGCGCTACTACATGCGTTATTACCCGATTTATCACCAAACAAAGAGCAATTAACTCCGGCTGTACAGAGTCATGACGAGCGCACCCATGAAGCATTTAGAGCCTTGATAATTGCCTTTCCAGTTATCTGCTTCTTTTATTTTCTAGAAATATCTGGCGCACTATTAACAATGATCTTTATTGCCATATTGTCGCTGCAAGCTGCCGGAGCCAAAAGCATTAAAGTAAGCCTATTTTTACTCATTACCAATGGTATTGGCGGGGCGCTGGCAATAGTGTTCTATAACTTAATGACTATCGTACCTGAACTGCCTTTTTACATTGGTATGTCGATGCTAGCTGCGCTGCTGTTTGGACAAAAAATTTATGCCAACCCAGAAAAAGCGCCGCTTTATGCGGGGATCTTATCTGCGCTACTTGTGGTGGTCGGTTCAACGGCATCATCTACTGATAAAGATGTTGCGGTTAATTTTTACTTGCGGATCTTACAGTTGTTTTTGGTTGGAGTTTATATGATTTTTGCCTCTTTTTTCTTAGAGACTCGTGATTGGAAGTTCTTGAAAAAGCGCAATAGCCTTTAATTTTTTTGTGGGCTGATGCACGCAATCGAGTTAACAGCGGCACAGTTTTAATGTTATCCAGTAATCATTAAGGTTTTGGATGTTATACCAATTAGTATAAAGATTTGGTCGCTCTGAGTAGATCAACTTCTTATACGAATTGGTATTATACCTGATATTCAATAGTTTAATTATTGTGCTATACGTTAAATAGCTCAAATTAGTATTTACGAGTGTACTCGTTGCTAACTATCCATTTAAAAGGGTGACTTCATGTTTCAACTTAAAAACCTCAAACTTGGCCTAATTGCGTTGCCGGTTTTACTTGCAGGCTGCGCCACAGGCAGTACGCCTGAAGCCAAGAAAATGCACGCCAGAGAAGAGACGCAGACTGCATTGCAGGAGATCTACAGTGAGCATCCAGCGGCTAAAACTGCGGTGGCTAACTCTGTAGGTTACGTGGTGTGTACCGGTAGCAATAGTTACCTGTTTGCCTTATCGACAGGTGGTGGGATCTGTGTGCTACATGAAGGGAGTAAACGTTCATATTATCGTTTTGCAACTGGTGGTGTGGGTGCGGGAATTGGTTGGAAGCAGATGGCATTCGTGCAAGCCTTTACTGAGCGTTCGGCACTAACACGCTTTAAAGAGTCCGGTTACGAAGGCCAAGCTCAGGCTGAAGCCAGTGCAGAATATGAAGGCAGCGGTGAGCAGGCCTCGGCAAACCAGTCGGTTGATGTCTCTGGTGTGAAGACGTATCAAGTTAACTTGATGGGGGCTGCGGCTCAAGCTACGGTTCAAGGCTATAAGTATTGGGAAACTGACTTTACCGATGATTTTGTCGAGAATGATGGCTAGTGGTTAACCAATTCTGTTAATAAAAAGCTAGGTACACCAATTGGTATACCTAGCTTTTTTGTATCTGAACAGTTACTTATTGGTATTAATTTCAAATACGGTCTCAGGGCTTAAGCTGTTAGCGATAAAACAGTTGCTATGAGACTTATCATGGATCTTGTCTAGTACTTGTTGTTCGACCTCTGTTGCAAACTCAATCTTTGGACTTAAAACAATTTTACTGACGAAGACTTTGCCTGCCGAATTCTTGCCAAGCTCTGCATAGGCATTATCTTGATAAGAAATAATCGGTAAACGCTTTAAATGAGCAATGGTCAAAAATGTCAGCATATGGCAGCTAGAAAGTGCTGCTAGTAGGCTTTCCTCTGGGTTAATTTTATCAGCCGAGCCGTTATATTCAGGTGCTGATGAGCCTTGTGCTTGTTGACCACTGCCATAGCTGATTTGATGGTCTCGACAAAATTGTGTTGGCTCATTAGCTGGCTCATCTGATGCGCGCCAACTTAAGTTAATATGGAAACTCATAGTGCGAACTCTTATTGTTAATGAAGCTTATAATGGTCACTCTAGGCGACTCAGGCTACTCTTTTACTGATACCAATGAGTTGATATTAATCAAATAAGCGTGATTAGGGAACTGCCATTAATTCAACGCTAAACCTGTGCTGTAACAGCGCTTTTAAGCTTTATTAAAAATAATGATAGCCAACTTAGATAACTGCCAGTCCTATTAATAGAGGTTAGCTGTTATTGATAGCCTGAGTTGTTTCGGCATAGGTTTGCATGGCCGAAACCTGCTGTTGCTGGGATTTTGCATCTACTGTAGCTGCCCGAGCTTGATCATTATTACTCAGGTAATAGGCGGTTGTTGGAGAAACACTATTACCGCTGCCAGTGGCAATGTTAGCCATATCGCTGTAGATCTGATATTGCATTTTTGCTTTTCTGTACTCGACATAAGCAGTGGCTTTATCGCCATTATGAGGTAACTCAGGTTTGGTGCTTGGCGTGTTTGTATCTGTTGTTGAGGTGCTATTAGCCGACAAGCTCAGCGCTGTGGCGCTTAGGGTGACAGTATCTTGCTGTAGCTGAACACTTGCATTGGCGCTGAGGCTTGTTGTTTGAGCGGCTGATTTAACTTGAGTATTTGCTTGCTCTAATGGTTGATTTAGTACCTTTGCATTTGCTGTTGGAGTTTGGCAGTTAAGTGTAGAGTTAGCATGAGATACAAGCATAGTGCCTCTGATTTTGTTGGCAAAAATATCAATATCTTATGCTAACGTGTTTTGATGCGTTAAAGCTGTACATAAGCTGAACCGAGTGTTTATAGCAATTATTCGCCTTGAATTAGTTTGCTAAAAGCGCTCTGAGTAGCTCAACTTCTTATACTGATTGGTATTAGGTTCCGTAAACGAAAAAAGCCTTTTGCAAAAATGCAAAAGGCTTTTCCTTATACTGTGATTTTCATAAATGTTAAACGAACTGGTACTGGTTCATCGCCATTAATACTGAGCTTAACAATGTGCTGATTGCCATTGAGTAAGGCAAAAGCTTGGCACGATAACTGAGCATTAAAATCACCAGTAAGCCTGCAAAAGACAGCAGACCGAAAAACAAAATGCTGCCATAGGCTGCACCTTGAGTCGCAACACAGCCCCAGTAAGTACCGGCAATACCAATCCAGCCTGCAATATAAAGTGCTTTGGCTTGTGTTGGGTTTGGTGCTTTAGCAAATGTGTCACGGTAGTGTGAGAACATGGCTAAGGCTAATAATCCGAATGCGAGATAGCTAAATCCTAAAAGACTTAAAATCACGGCTTATGCTCCCTCTTTAGTCGCGGTTGAAGCAGGGGCGTTCCCCTTTAGATTACTGCGGGTTGATGCAGTCTTTGTAGCTCTGACAACGGGTTTAGTATTGAGTTTCCCGCGAGCAAAAAATAATGCTGCACCCAATAATACGCACATTAGATCAAAGCCTACCAGCGGCCATTGATGAGAGGCGATATTGTCAATTAAGTTACTATTAGAGGTAACTGCATTTAGCAGAGGTATAGCGCACAGGGCAACACCACCTAATGCTAGAGTGAAGCGCCACGCCGCTTTTTTGCGATTAACACAGGCTAAAACACCGACCGCAGCGAGCGTGATAAAAAAGCAGTTAACTTCCCATTGGGCTCGATTGATAACATCGGTTGGCAACAATCTGTTGGCATAGAAAAATGCAGCAGTTGCCAGCGGTAAACCGCTAATAAAAGTCAGGTTAAGCCCTTCAACTAAACGCAAACCGAAACTCGCTTTGGCGCCTTTCTTGATCTGCTTTTGTTGCTTTTGGCGGATCTTAACGGCCCATAATAAGGTGCCAGTTGTGATCATCGCACAGCCTAAAATGCCACTGATAAAGAACAGGGCACGTAGCCAATGCTCAGCGAAACGACCAGTGTGCAAAGCGATTAGCACATCATGGGTATTTTGTGCTCCTGAGTCAGGGTCAATACCGCGACTCGTTAATTCGCCAGTTACGCCGTTAAAACTGATTGCTGTACGTCTATCAGTAACCGCTTCTTGAGTATCACGATAGAAGTTAATCTTACTATTTTGATCGCCGGGGTTATTTATCACAACTTGCTTAATTGGATCGTCAGTCCAGAGCTGTTTAACTTGTGGAACTAGCGTGCTTAGAGTAACCAACTCGGCTTCAACGCCAATAGGTTTGACCTGTACTCGACTTGGATTGAGTTGTTGACGAAATGACTTTGTATCGCCATCAAATGCAGTCATAACGCCCCATGGCATATACATCATCATTAAGGTCACAAGACCTGTATAGGTGATCATTAGATGGTAAGGCAGCGCAAGCACTGAACTAACATTGTGAGCGTCTAACCATGAACGGCTGCCTTTGCCACGTCTGAAGCTAAAGAAGTCTTTAAAAATTCGTTTATGGATGACAACGCCACTAATGAGCGCAACTAGCATGAACATAGTGCAAAAACCGACAATCCAGCGGCTAATTTTAGCGGGTAGGTAGTGTAGGTCGAAATGCAAGCGATAGAAAAAATGTCCGCCTTTTGATTCACGCACATCGGTGATGAGCTGTTCGCCATCAATAGGAGCAACATGCTCAACAAACTTACCGCGGCGTTGGCCCTCTTCTGGTTGAGTTTGCCAAGCGTAGCTAACATAAGGCTTACGGTCGGTAGGAAAGTACACTCGCCAGTCACGAGCATCTGCAGCATGTTCTGCTAAATAACGCTGTGCTTTGTCAAGTTCGCTAGCGATCTTGCTGCTGTCATATTGTTGAAAGACGTTTTTGTGTAACTCAGGTTTACTCCAAAGCGTCATTTCGTAACGATAGTAGCTAAGTGTACCAGCGAAAAAAATCAACAGTAATACCCAGCATACAAGTAGGCCCACCCAAGTGTGCAACCACGTCATGCTGCGAAAAAATGAATCTTTCATTGTTTAACCTATTGCTAAAATAAGCAGATAAAAAAGTCCGCTAACACAGAGGGGATCGGTGAGTGCGCGCCATGGATTGCTCACGCTAAATGACCAAATACCTGAGCATGCATATATTGCAAACGACAGCATTGTTGCGGTTAATGTACTTTCCGCTGGTGGCAGAGGCAGTACCAAGGCCAGTAATCCTGTGGCTGTTGCAGCTAACAGGTAACCAGCAAAAATAGCTGAAAATGCACGTAAGCCAACATTGAGGCTATTTGGATCAATCCGTTGCAGTAACTTAGTTTTTATTGTTTGCACTGAGAGGCACACCTAAGGACTTCGTTTATGAGTAAGAAAATATTGGCGGCATTTTACATTAATTTTATTAAATGATAACTCTTTTCATTCGCGTTTGAGCGTAAATGTGCCAGACTTGAGAGTTAGGTCGCAGATGTAGGGCATTGGGTTTCGTTCGAGAGTTGCGATCAAGCTCAGATTATTTGTTGCTGTTTGTGAGTGTAAGTGGTTGATGTGAAAATCACATGCAAATAAATTTTAAATTTATTTAACCAAACAGTGATGAAAATCAAGCTAAAGTGGCCAACTTTGGCTAAATTAGTAGAGGAACAATAGCGCTCATATTGACGTATGCTAATTTTCAAAGTACACAATAGCAGCTAGTTTTCGCTCATGTTTTAATCACACCGACAAAATGGCTTGATTAAAATTATCAACATAAAAAAAATTGTTTTACCTGATAAACACTGGGCTGTAGCGATAAAATTTAACAAGGCTTAACAATTGCAGCATAAATTATTTTTAATAAAAGCTTGTAATTTAAAGCGAAAGACCCAAGTGTATTAGGTGAAATCATTGTAAAAAGGAAAACCTATGAAAATAAATCTTTCTGGTCACCACGTTGATTTAACTGACGTTGTAAGACAGCATGTCCAAGAGAAGTTTTCGAAGATAGAGAGCCATTTTCCAACCCTGATCGCATTAGATATCATCGTTGCTAAAGAGCATGGTGAGTTCCAGGTTGAAATTAGAACCAATTATGAGGGAAGCAGTATTTCCGCGTCTGGTACAGATCCAGTTATGTACCCAGCAATTACCAGCGCAGCTAAAAAACTCGATGCGGCACTAAAGCATCGTAAAGGGCAACTTAAGGCCGATCTGCATTCTAAGCCAGTTGTGACAACACCTGAAATTGCACATGAGAAAGTGCAAGAGATGAATTTAGTTTAAAGGCTAATAAGCCTTTATAAAGCGAATCGCTTTAACCCACAAATTAAAAGCCCCGGTAAGATTACCGGGGCTTTTTTATTGGTTATTTTAATCAGGTGTTTCTGATTGAGAGAACTCAGTCGTGTCATTTTTCGGCGGTGGTGTCCAACCACGCTCTAACTTAGAAAAGCTACGATAACGCTCATTTTTCATAGCTGCACTTAAGGTCTCTTCTAGTTGAATAAACATGTCGCGATAATGGACTAAGTACTTATCGTCTTCGGTGACCTGTTTCCACGCTTGATACAGGGTATCTTTATGAGTGACTTCCGTTTCATAGAAGGTCGCTCTTTGTTGTTCAGCTTTAAACGGGTGCACACCTAAGCGTATCAATGCATGTTTACCTAAGTTGAGCGCCGAGTGGAAAGTTTCGCTCACCATAAAATCTGCACCAGCATTACGTAAGCGGTACAGGTGGCGGCGGTCAAAAGCGCGTGCCATCACTATCACATGAGGGTGGCTATGCTTGATATACTCCACAAGACCCACTGCTCGCTCTGGGTCGTCAATGGCAACCACCAGCATTTTGGCTTTATCTATGCCAGCGGTATGGAGTAAATCAGGCTGTGTTGCGTCACCATAATAGCTTTTGGTATTAATTTTCCTTAGGTTTTCTACTTGCTGTACCTCATGGTCAAGTACCACAGTTTTAACGCCATTAGTGACTAATAGACGGTTAACAATCTGACCAAATCGTCCTACGCCAGCAATGATAACTGTGCCTTTTTCATCAATATCATCGGGCTCACGGGTATTTTCTGTTTTCTCATAGCGCGGCAAAATAACTTTATCGAATAGAATGAACAGCCCCGGGGTGAGGAACATCGACAGTGCAACCACCAGTGATAACAACTGTGCAAGATCCGTTGGGATCACATGGTTTTGTACTGTGTAGCTAAGTAGCACAAAACCGAATTCACCAGCTTGGGCTAAGCTCAAAGCAAATAACCAGCGGTCACTACCTTTAATTTTAAATATAAATGCCAGCACGAGCAGAACGACTGCTTTGATTAGCATTACTGCAATCGTCATTGCTAACACCGGCGCGATATTAGCAAATAGCACATCAAAGTTGATGCCAGCTCCCACAGTGATGAAAAATAGCCCCAATAGCAGACCTTTAAAAGGCTCGATATTAGATTCAAGTTCGTGTCTAAACTCACTGTTGGCCAATACAACTCCCGCTAAAAATGTGCCTAGCGCTGGCGATAAGCCCACCAGACTCATTAACGCGGCGATCCCGATAACGAGCATTAATGCGGTGGCAGTAAAGATCTCTCTAAGCCCAGAACTGGCTACATAACGAAATAGTGGTCGACTTAGAAAGTGACCGCCCACAACCAAACTGGCTATTGCTAGCAATACAACAATGGCGTATGCCCAGCCGGGTAGGCCGGCAACTAAGGATATCTCTTCATGATGTTCTGCTGCGCTTTGGGCCACAGCTTGCGCTTTCTCAACTAGCTCAGGAAGGGCAAGCAAAGGAATAAATGCCAACATAGGGATCACAGCGATATCTTGAAACAGCAACACAGAAAAGGCATTTTTACCGCCTTCTGTTTTAGTTAGGCTCTTTTCATTAAAGGTTTGCAACACAATGGCGGTAGAGGAAAGTGAAAATATCATCCCCACAGTGAGTGCTATGGTCCAGCCATAATCAAAACTCATCGCTATGCCCATCACGACTAAGGTCGACACGCCAACCTGCAGGCCGCCTAAGCCAATGAGTTTATTGCGCATATCCCAGAGCATTCTCGGTTCTAGTTCTAACCCCACCAAAAACAGCATCATTACCACCCCAAACTCAGCAAAATGCTGCAGAGTGTTGGTTTCAGTGCCGACCAAGCCGATGATTGGGCCAATGACTACCCCGGCAATGAGATAGCCGAGCACTGAACCTAAACCCAATCGTTTGGCGATAGGCACCGCAATAACGGCCGCGCACAAATAGATAAATGCTTGAATAAAATAGGCTGTCATTATCGCTCCCTGATGACTTGTTCTAGGTGATCGTTCAGCTTTTCAAGTGACTGGGCTAAAGCAATATCTACTCTATCTTCACTTAAGGCTGTTAAGGTTTTCAGCCAGCTATTTACATGGCTATCAACGCGATTTTCTTCAAAAGCGCTACGCGCACAAAACAGGGCAAAGGGCGCGATAAAACGCATCCCAGTTAGGTTGGCTGTTTGCTCTAACGGGCGCAATAGTTCTCTTAAGGTAAAGTGGTTAAAACCATCGTGTTTATAGGCTGCTTCACTGCCGCCTGCGCTGAGTACGCACAAAAAGGTTTTCCCCTCTAATGCATTACCTTTTGCACCATAAGCAAAGTTGTACTCCAACACTAAGTCTTGCCACTCTTTTAAAATTGATGGAGTTGAATACCAATACAGTGGAAACATAAACACAACCACATCGTGTTCGATAAGTCTTTGTTGTTCTCTATCTATGTTAATTCTGAAGGTGGGGTATTCAGCGTAAAGATCCACAGCGGTGACATTAGGGTGTTGCTTGGTAGCCTCAAATAGCGGTTTGTTTATTTCTGAGCGTTCTTGTGAGGGGTGTGCATACAATACGAGGATTTTTTTAGCCGTAGTTGCCATTTTATGTCCGCTGAGTCATCGAATTAATTGTTATTAAATCTAGCATAGACAACAAGCTAGGCTAAGTGTTTTTCAAAATGTATTACTCTTAGCAACAGTGATTTTATGAAGCAGATAAACTCAGTAACTCGTTCTACACTTAAATGATATTGCCGATGTTTTAACCTACTTGGCTTTGATTCAGCTTTATATTGATTTATCGCAGGAGCGAGTGGATTGAACTCAACTAAACTGGCGGTCTACCTATAAAGATATAAGTTAAAACAGAGAGATAGCAACCTAGTTCACAGAAGCCACAATCGTTTTTAATTTCCATTGTTATCGAAGAATAACTTAGATAATCTAAAGTTGTATTTTAAATGCAAGTTTTGTGTAAGGTTTGAACTATGCTAAATATTGATGATCCTAAAGAGACTGAAAAGATCCCGGCGATCTTTCGTCTTGGTTTTCGACCGTTCTTCTTGGGCGGTGCGGCGGTGGCTATGCTGTTTGTCCCCTTATGGTTACTCACATGGTTTTACCCGCAATATAGCTTGTTTCAAACTGATTTTTGGGTGAAGGTGGTGCCTCTGTGGTGGCATCCTCATGAAATGCTGTTTGGCTTCGCTTTAGCAATTGTGTGTGGATTTTTGCTTACCTCAGTGCAAACTTGGACTAATCAACCCGGCATGAAAGGCTGGGCATTGGCAATGACTTTTGCATGTTGGTTATTGGCAAGATTGACTTTGCTACTGCCTGTATCGATCCCACTGTGGTTACCAGCAATACTTGACTCACTGTTTTTAAGCTTCACCGCTATTAAGCTGTGGCGCTGCATTTATAAAGTAAAGCAATGGCATAATATTGGTTTCCCTATCATGCTATTTGTCGCAATGAGTATTAACCTGTTGAGTTATTATGCGCTAAGTCAGCGTGATTTCTCTTTGAGCCAACAGATCTGGCAAGCCATGCTGTGGTGGCTTGGCTTATTGATCACAATTGTTGGTGGTCGAGTTATCCCATTTTTTACTGCAATTCGCATTAAACAAACTAAACCTAACCCCATTCCTGTGCTAGATAAAAGCTTAATTGCGATTATGGTGTTATTGGTCGCGCAAGCCATTGCGCAGTTCATGCCTACATTACTCGAGCAGATTTTATTGTTTGCCGCTGCGGCGCTGCATTTTGTGCGTTGGTCACGCTGGTTCCCCCACAAAACCTTAGCCGAACCTATGTTGTGGTCTTTGCAACTGAGTTATTTATTGTTGCCTATTACTCTGTTTTTATTGGCTTGGAATATCCATGACGAGATGGCATATCGGCATTTATTGCACCTGTTTGCCATTGGTACGCTAGCGGGGATCTGCTTATCTATGATTTCAAGGGTCTCTTTAGGCCATACCAGCCGCAATATTTATCAAGGGCCAAATATGATTATTGCCTTTGCATGTTTACCAATAGCGGCAATATTACGGGCTGTGATGCCGATATGGGTGCCTGAGCTATATCAAACTTGGTTGTGGTTGGCGGGAGGTTTATGGTCATTGGCGTTTGCCATGTTTGTGATTAACTATGCCGCAATATTATCTAAGCCGCGTGTTGATGGGCGTCCCGGTTAAATAACGTAAGTAAGTCAGATTGATATAAAAGCAATGTTGGAAATAAAGATAATAAAGGTTGATAGAGAAAAATGATGCAACATAAGAGTGTGAAATTAGCCAGTGTATTTGCCATGGGCTTGTTATGGCCAGCAGCGGGCGCAGTGGCGGAGTCTGCAGAGGTTGATGACAAACCACAGTTAACTTCAGCGGCTAAAGCACAACAAAAACGCGATGCAGCGCTGCGACAAGAGTTTCCTGTGCAATATCAAAGCTGGCAACAAACTTCCGAGCAAACCGAGCGCGAAGATATGCTAGCAAGTTATCCTGCTGCGGTGATTTTATGGGCGGGCTCCTCGTTTGCTAAAGAATATAACAGCCCACGCGGGCATCATTTTGCCGTAGCGGACGTGACGCATACGCTGCGCACAGGAGTGCCGCCTAAAGAGGGTGAAAAAGGCTTATCTGCAAGCTGTTGGACCTGTAAAACACCCGATGCAACACGATTAATGAAAGAACTTGGCGTTGAAGGTTTTTCTGCTAAAAACTTCACCGAATTAGGGTCTGAAGTGAATAGCGTTGTGTATTGCACAGACTGTCATGTTGACGGAAAAGCTGAGCTAGCGATGCCGCGGCCACATGCACAAGATGCCATGGCGAAAGTGCACATTCCATTTGATAAACAAGATGCCAATATGCAGGGGGCGCAAACTTGTGGTCAGTGCCATGTAACCTATTACTTCCAGCCTGAGCGCAGCGACAAGGTCAATATTCCATGGATTTTTGGCAACACAGTTGATGATATTGAAAAGTACTACGATACCCGCCGTTTTTACGAGTGGATCCATCCCATTTCACGTACGCCAATATTAAAAGCGCGTCATCCTGAATTTGAACACTGGAGCCGCAGTAAACATGCAGAAGCGGGGGTAACCTGTATTACTTGCCACATGCCGCAAGAAACCGATGCCAAGGGCAATAGCTTTACTAGCCACAAGATAAGCAAAGCGTTAGATCATTTTGATACAGTATGTCAGGACTGCCATAAGAGTGAATTGACCATAGTTAAGTCGCTTGAGCGCAGCAAGGCACAAATTGATGCCAAAGCTCGTGAAGTAGAAGGGTTGTTGGTTAAGGCACATTACGAAGCGAAAGCGGCGTGGGATGCTGGCGCAACCTGGCCATTAATGAACGATGCGATTATGGCGATCCGTCATTCTCAGTGGCGCTGGGACTTTGCCATGGCATCGCACGGCTTGTACGCCCATAACCCAGAAGAGGGCAATGCGTTACTTGATATGGCGATTAAGCAGGTGAATTATGCACGAGCGTCATTGGCTGAGATTTTGAAGAAGTTTGAGATCAGCAAGGTAGAGTACCCGGATATCAGTACTAAGGCGGCAGCTCATAAGGCGGTTGGTATTGAACTCGATAAACTTAACCAGCAAAAGCAGCAATTTATTAAACAAGAAGTTGATAAGCAGTGGTCAGAAGTGACCCGTTATGGTTATGAGAATTAACCTCAACCAGCTGATTTATTAGCTATAAATGTAAAAGCTCAAAGTATTTCTTTGAGCTTTTTTATTTTGTGTCAGTTGCCGTTTTGTTTTGGTTCAAAATGGCTTTATATAACCAGTAAAGCATATTGATTAATGATGACAGGGTAAGCATAAAACTGCTAACCTGCATTAGTGGTTATAAGAGCAGATTTAGTTGCATAAGGTATTAGTTAGTGGGCCATCTACGCCATCATTTTGAGCCAAATTTGATAAAAGGAGTGCAGCCGCAAATGAAAACTCGCTGGATTTGGTTAGTCAAAATGGTATGGCTATTTAGTTTGTTACCCAATACGAGTTTTGCCCTCGATAGCCTAACTGATGCACAGCTAAAGCACAAAGGCCAAGCGTTTGTTGCAGCCAAAGAGGCGCGCCAACAGCCTAATAGCACGATAGAGGATGTTGAGCACTATATTGACCTTTTATCAGATAATTTTATTGATGAATATGTGCAATATCAGGTGACCTTTGCCGCAGACAAGGCCAAATTAAAAGCGCGCTTAATTGAAAAATTAAAAGATGAAGTACTAGAGCATCAAGTACAGATCTTACAAATGATGACAGGCCCGAATGTTGTCATGCTAAAAATTGCTGAAAAGGGCAAGCTAAAACCAGCAGGCCAGTATCGAGTGATTAATATCGATCGTGTAAGCGTGATTAGCTTAGAGTTTGATAAACAAGGCTTGATCAGCCATATTCGTCGCCATGGTAAACAATAGCGTGTTATCTCTAGCGCCTAAAACAAGTTCAAATATCGCTGCCAGCGCTAAAGCCCAATCGTTAATTGCTAATAATCAATACACCACCATTGCAGCTTGGACGTTGGCGATTGCCAGAGCACTGGCGGTGATGGGAATAGAGCCTAAAACTATATTTAACCAAGTAGGCTTAAATTTAGAGATGCTTGAAGCTAAGCCTGATAGCCGAGTTGAAATTGCGCAAATGACTCAGCTATGGCAATGCGCCATGCAAGCGACTGACTCGGTTGACTTTGGCCTAACGGTTGGGCGTTATGCTTACCCATTACACTTTCATTTTTTAGGTCCCTTGCTACTTAGCTGTAACACCTTAGCCGAAGCTTTTGAATTACTACCCGCTTACTCGGCACTGGTGAGTAATGGCGGCAATATTCAGTTGCAGCGCAGCCCGCAAAGACTGGGGTTTACCATCACCCCACTCAATGGCGTTGAGATCAGTGAGCTTGCCATTGATGCGTTTTTTAGTAGTTTAATGCAGCACGGCAAGCAGATGCTGGGCCATAACCAGTTTGTGTGCAAAGTTGAGCTAATGCGCACAGACCACAAGCTAAAATCCCTTTGGCAAGACTATTTTGGCTGCGAAGTGGTAATGAATGCCGCCACCAATTGCATGTGGATGGATAGAGTCATGCTAGAGCAAACCACAGTGACTAAAAATCCACAGCAAGCTAAGTATAGCGAAGCGGCGGTGCGACAATATTTACAGGGGATGCAAGCACTGACATGGCGGCAAAAAACCAGTCAAGGCATTCACGTCATGCTACTTGAGCAAGAGCCTACGGCGCAAAGCATCGCTAAAATGTACAACGTCAGTGAGCGCAGCTTAAGCCGCTATTTGCAACAGGAAGGCACCAGTTTTAGAGCGTTGCTTAAGCTTAAACGTCAAGAGTTAGCTTGCCACTATTTGCTTAATACCAATGTTGTGATCAATGAGTTAGCTAACATCTTAGGTTACAGCTGTTTGAGCAATTTCAGCCGCTCATTTACCGCTTGGCTTGGGGTGAGTCCATCACAATTTCGGCTGCAAAACTTAGCCAACAAACCATGAGTTTGCGCTAGATTGGCGAAAAATGATAACCGCGTTGTTGATTTTATGTAATAGCTTGGTGTTATCTTGTTAACTACCAAAGCGCTTCACTATGCCAACATTTCAGTTTATTCAGCGTGAGCCATGCCAGCAAAGCAAGCTTAATCATGATCACCACCATCACCAAAATCGCAATCACAATAAAATCTATAACAGTATTAAACTCGGCCTGTTTGGCACGCTAACCACAATCTTGCTAACCGGTTGTCAACCTGATCCTGATTTAAGCAAAGTAGCTACCGAGGTTAAGGCAACTGAGGTTGATGCTTTAGGCTTTACCCCAGCAAGTGAACATACTATTGCAGCCAATCAAGCGCTGCGTAGTCGGTTACCATTTGACGATGTACAAGACTTTGAAGATGCCAAGCGCGGCTTTATCGCCAGCATGCCAGAGCTTAAAGTGGTTGATGATACGGGCAAGGTGATTTGGGACAGAACCGCCTATGACTTTATTGAGGGCGAAGCGCCTGCCAGTGTTAACCCAAGTCTGTGGCGACAAGCCAGCTTAAATAATATTGATGGCTTATTTGAAGTCACTCAAGGCGTTTATCAATTGCGAGGGTTTGATTTAGCCAATATGACGGCGATTGTAGGTGACAGTGGCTGGATTATTGTTGATCCATTAACCACGGCTGAAACTGCCAAAACCGCACTTAACTTTTTAAATCAAACTTTAGGCGAACGACCTGTGTCGGCGATTGTATTTACTCACAGCCATATGGACCATTTTGGTGGGGCTTTAGGCTTATTTGAGCAAGCACCGGATGAGGGGATTGATATCATTGCGCCTGCTGGTTTTATGCATGAGGCGACCAGTGAAAATGTCATGGCTGGTACCGCCATGAGTCGTCGCGCCATGTATATGTATGGCAAGCAGCTACCGCGCAATAGTCGTGGTCATATCGATTCTGGCTTAGGCAAAGAGCCAGCCTTTGGTGAATTTGGCATTCTGAGTCCAAATGTGGTGGTCGAGCATGACTCTGCGATGGAGATAGATGGCGTCCCCTTTGAATTTCAAATCGTATCAGGCTCAGAAGCGCCCGCTGAGTTCACTTTTTACCTGCCAGAGCAGCAGGCATATTGCGGCGCTGAGCTAGTCTCTAAAAACATGCACAATTTGTATACCTTGCGCGGTGCTAAGGTGCGTGACGCATTGGTTTGGAGCAGAGCCATTGATGATGCGCTCAATGCGCAGCGAGACACCAAAGTGTACTTTGGCAGTCATCATTGGCCGATTTGGGGCCAAGCTGAGGTGAATGAGTTTTTACAAAAGCAGCGTGATACGTATAAGTATATTCATGACCAATCTGTGCGCATGCTTAATGCTGGATTGACGCCTGCTGAAATTGCCGAGCAAATTCAAATGCCGCCATCACTGTCGAACACCTTTGCAAGTCGTGGTTATTACGGCACAGTTAAGCACAATGCCAAGGCTGTTTACCAAGCTTATTTAGGCTGGTACGACGCTAATCCCGTTAATCTAGACCCATTGCCAGCAACGGCATCAGCTGTTAAATATGTTGAGTTAATGGGCGGCGCAGACAAGATCATTACAGCTGCGAATAAGGCGGTTGCAACTGGCGAGTATCGTTGGGCGGCAGAGCTGGTAAACCACCTCGTGGTGGCCGAGCCTGAGCATAAACAAGCCAAAGCTTTACTCGCTAGTATTTATGATCAGCTGGGTTATCAGGCTGAATCTGCACCGTGGCGTGATGTTTACTTAAGCGCTGCCTATGAGCTAAGACACGGCAGCCCAGAGGTGGGAATTGATTTAGCCTCAATGAAACAGATTTTGCTGCAATCACCAGTCGAAAACTTTATGCAGTCGATGGCATCAAGGGTGATAGGGCCTGAAGTGTTCGGCGAAGAGTTTATTCTTAATATCAACTTCACCGATCTTGATAAAAACTATGTGCTAGAGCTAAAAAACTCAGTATTACATCATAAGCTCGCGCCAAAATCTGCTAATGCCAACGCGACGTTAAATATTAGCCACGAGCTATTTGTCGATCTGATTATTGGTAAAGCAGGCGTCAAAGAGGTGCTGTTTTCTGACGAGCTTGAAATCGAAGGCAGTAAGCTTGATTTAGTCAGCTTCTTTTCGTCCTTAGATAAACCCAAAGGTGTGTTTAATATTGTGACACCTTAGTAAGTATGGGGCTAGTTGCTAACTCATATCAATCTTAACTAAGCACTACCAGCGACAGATGTCGCTGGCTATAGGGGATTTACGATAGAGAAAGGCTCGTTGAGTGCTGAGTTCACATGTCGCTACTTCTGTGGGACGCTGTAAAGCCATCCATGGCCGCTCTGCGGTTTAATCTGATGTGAATGGATTCACAAATGCCGCGGTGACATGGATGTCAAAGAGCGGCCCTGAAACCGAAGCCCACAGCCGCAGCGACATCTGATGATTCATCTTACCAGTTAATTCGCTCCGACCCCTTTATGTCTTTATAGTATGAGCTTTTGAAGTTGCATCTATTCCAGCTTCTAATGCCCAATCACCGTAATCCACTGAACCTTCCTATTCATATAACGCCGCATTAAGGTGTGAGCAACGCTACCACGAAACTTAACCACGCCACCGTAAACACAAAAACCAACGATGGAATGAAAAATGCCAAGCGTTGGGAATCACTCTTAAATGCTTTGTTAGCTGAATTTATACTACCAAGCCATTTTGTTTTGCAAATTCAAGTACTTTAGGAACATCACCTTTGACTAGAATAGGCATTACTTTCTCGATTAACTCAACTTCCCAGTCCCACCATGCTAGGTTTAAAAGCACATCTTGATCAGTTTCACTGAACCGAGTTTTAACGACTTTCGCAGGGTTACCTACCGCAATACTATACGGGGGAATATCTGTGGAAACTACTGATTTAGCACCAATAATTGACCCATGACCGATGTTTACTCCGGGCATGATTGTTACGTCATAACCCAGCCAGACATCATTGCCAATTACAGTGTCTTTGTATGCTTTAAATGGGTACTCTGTTAACGGCAGAGCTTCAGCCCACTTTTCACCGAAAACAGCAAATGGATACGTTGTGATACCTGAAGTTGCATGGTTTGCATCAGGCATGATGAATTGAACCCCATTAGCAAATGCACAAAATTTACCAATATGAAGTGAGTTACCCGAAATACCAAAGTTATATAGTACATTTTTAGTCAAGAACTCTGTTGGGTCGTCAAAGTCACTGTAATAGCTAAAGTCACCGGCATGAACATTAGTCACTTCGCTTTCAGCGATTAGTGGCTTCAAAAAGACAGTATTTTTGAAGTCTTTGATAGGGAAAAGGTTGTCTGATTTCATAGAGTTATTCTCGTTATACTTTGCCTCTATTATTCCACACGCTGTAGGTCAATGTATTCAGCTGAAGCACTTTGTTATGAGTTTGTGTAGTGGTTAAGGCTATCAGACTTATAGATTGAGCCAGATGATATGGCTTTAGTGATAGAATCTTGAATGGCCTCTTCGGACTTAAGATGTGTTTTGATCTTGTTGCTTTTAACAAAGTGATACAAGCGCCACGCATCAAAGCCATTTATTTCGCCAGCTGCACCAAAATCGAAGTCTATAGTTTTTCCATCGATGGTGATTTCCATTCCATATCCATGCGGTCTGATTCGATAGCCACCAGATTCATAACCCATTTTTCTTATATGTGGCGCGCACCTGGTAACGAAGTCGATATTGGAGTCAGGACGAGGGCAGCCGAACTCGGATTCTAAAATAGCAACAGCTTTTAGTTGAACTTCATTAAATTGATTGATTAATAATCTTAGTGCATCGTCCATGTGATAGCTCATAACAGTATATTAGGCTGAATTCCGAATAAGAACAGTCAGCTTAGTTAATCCTATGCGAACAAGCTAACTTTAAATGCATTTTAATTCAATGGTTTAAAGATTTGTTTACTGCAAGTTCACTGATTTTTCTGATGGTAAAAACCAGAATTTACTTATTTGTGACGTGATTTGATTTAACTATTGGGAAGAAATGTTTTTTAAACAGCCACTTAGCAGTTGTTAACTCTAAATAGCTTTCCTTCTTACACCAAAATAATGCTAAAAATTCACAATGTTTATTATAACTGTTTATATGTACAGCTAGTGTAAAGGTGGGGTGTGTCATCAAAAGATAAGGCTATGTATAAGCTTTCCATATTAGGTTTTCTATTAGTAAAGGTCACATCTGCTACTCAACACTTGTTGTAGTGAAAATGATTTTGAAAGAAAGGGGTCGGAGCGAATAAGAGGTAGATAATGAACTAGCCTTATTAGCCATTACTCCGAATCAACAGAATAATGCTTGTCTAACCAAGTGCAGATGCGGCTGAAGCCGTCGAAAACATGGATGTTTTCGTTGAGCCTACATGGACGTACTAGCGGCGTGCTTCAGCAGTGTCTGCACATATGCCCTCGGTAGGCGATTAATCACGCAGAAATGTCAATTTAGAACTCACTGCCATATACCACCGAGCAAAAACATAAATTCAATTAGCTTATTTCGAAGCTAAAAAAACCACCTTGCGGTGGTTTTTTAGTGGCTGTTTATAGCTGCTTACTGAGCCTTTTTATAAAAGACGATCGAACTCTAATCTAGCTCTTATTTAAAAGTTCGCAACTAGTTAGCGATTTTAAGCTCTGCTCGGTCGCTGATCAGGTTGAGGTCAAAATCAAACTCATCGACGCGGATGGCACGCTCACGCTTAAGGTTATAGTCTTGCAGCAATTTATGCTCAGTATCGCTAATGACTTTTGCCTCAAGTGCAGCATCTAAGGTAAGTGCAAAACGAACGCCTGGCTTAAATGTTTTGGCGCGAATCGCTTTTTTAACTTTAGCCAGTAGCGGTAAACATTCCATTTTAGCAAGGTAAGCTTGCTCGTTAATGTCGTTACCGTCGCCAGCAGTTGGCTTAACCAGATGAGTTAGATGCTGCTTAAACTCGGTATTAAGCTGCGCTTGCTCTGCTAACTCACGTACTAGATCATCGTTGATTTTCGGCATCTTCGCTGAATAAGTTACCGTAATTAAACGCATAAACTTACGTGTCGCTGAAGATGGGAAGTTATCTAAAAAGTCTAGTAACGCTTTTTCTGCTTGGCCTAACGCCCAACGCGTCGCGTAATGGAAATAAGGCGCAGCTTGTTTTTGCTCGGCAGCAGTTAGCTTTTTCTCATAATAACGAATAGATGCCATAGCAGCATACAAGTAGCTCATTACATCACCAAGACGGGCTGACAGCATCTCTGCTTGTTTTAACTTGCCGCCCAGTACCAGTAACGAGAAGTCGGCATATACCGCAAGTTTAGAAGCTAGCTTGTGTACTGATTGCTCGTAAGGTTTTACTTCGGCAAGCGTTGATGCCGCTGATGCAGTAAAAGGTAATAGACCTAGCTTAAAGGCGCGTAGGCTGTTACCCACACTGTAACCAACCGTTTTACGTAAGATGCCATTAAAGACTTTGTCAGCACTTTTTTCATTTGAGTGGATAGACTCAACCATAGACTGCAAGTATGGGTGACAACGCATTACACCTTGACCGAAAATCATTAGGTTACGGGTAAGAATGTTGGCGCCCTCAACGGTGATCGCAATAGGCTGCGCTACGTAACCTGAAGCTAAGGTATTTTGCGGACCACATTGAATCGCTTTACCGGCTTGAATGTCCATAGCAGAATCGAGTACATCACGACCAAGCTCTGTCATATGGTATTTCGCAATAGCGGTAACAACAGATGGCTTCAGCCCAAGGCCAAGACCTTCGGTGGTTAGCACGCGCATCGCTTCTTGTAGGTAGGTTTTACCGGCAATATCGGCAAGCTTTTGCTGAATACCTTCAAACTTACCAATTGATAAACCAAACTGCTCACGCACTGCGGCGTACTCTGCTGATGATTTTAGTGATGCTTGGCTGACTGACACGCCCAGCGCTGGCAGTGAAATCCCGCGACCTGCACCAAGACAAGCCACTAGCATTGCCCAACCACGGCCAATATTCTTTTGGCCACCAATGATAAAGTCCATCGGGATAAATACGTTTTCGCCGCGGGTAGTACCGTTGTAAAAACGGATCCCCATAGGATCGTGACGATTGCCAAGCTGCACACCTGGGTGCGATTTTGGAATAAGAGCACAGGTAATACCAAGTTGTTCTTTACCGCCGAGTAGACCGTTAGGATCTTCAACTTTAAAGGCTAGACCTAATACGCTGGCAATAGGAGCAAGGGTGATGTAGCGCTTGTCCCAAGTTACACTTAAACCTAATACTTGCTCACCTTGGTATTCACCCATAGTGACAGTACCAATATCGGGAATGCCGCCGGCATCTGAACCTGCCTCTGGGCTGGTTAATGCGAAACATGGGATCTCTTGCCCGTTGGCTAGACGTGGTAACCAGTAGTTTTGCTGCTCTGATGTACCGTAATGCATGAGTAGCTCACCGGGACCAAGAGAGTTTGGCACCATTACGGTAACGGCTACGGCTGAACTTTTGGCTGCGATTGTGGCAACGATGGTTGAGTTGGCATAAGGACTAAACTCAAGACCACCAAAAGATTTTGGAATAATTAATGAGAAGAATTTATGTTCTTTTAAGAAATTGAGAATGTTGTCTGGCAGATGCTTGCTGCGTTGGATCTCAAAATCATCAACCATGTCGAGTAGGGTGGCAACGGGTCCATCTAGGAAGGCTTGCTCATCGGCTGAAAGCGTTGCAACAGGAATATCACGTAGGGCTGCAAAGTCTGGCACACCTTGGTAAATCGAACCTTCTAACCACACATCACCGGCATCGAGTGCCTCTTGCTCTGTAGTAGAAATGCTTGGCAATATTTTTTTTAATTTAGTTCTAATGCTCATAGTTATTACTCGTCCGACCAGAATTTATGCTTCACATTACGTCACAAAATGAGTAATAGATCAAATTTTCAAACGATAAATTTAAACGCTTGTTTGGATTTTTAATGCGTCGGTGTTTAATTTTTGTTTTTTAAGGTAAAAATTTCATAAGCTTACGCGTGTACGCTTAAATGAAATTATTTTCAAAATAATGTTGGCAGATCTCGCAGCTTGGCTGCAAAAGTGTGTAGCAGTTGCAGGGAGAATAGGTTAAGCGGGAAAAGGGAAAGGGAATAGTCAACGACAAGGGCATTCCCCTTGTCGTTAACAGCTAAGTTAGTTAATAAGTTAACCTCGTTTATTGACTCGAGCGTTACTTTGAACCCGCTTATACATTTTGCTTAAGCTCTTATCTTTAGCGCGTTTTTCAGCAATGCTTGCACCATTTAGCGCTTGCTCACGCATCAGTTTTTGGTAACTTTGCAGGCGTCGCTCAGTTAACTGATTATTTGAGATGGCAACTTGTACCGCACAGCCCGGTTCATGTAGGTGCTGGCAGTCAGCGAATCGGCATTGTTTTGCATACTCAACGACATCGGCAAAGGTTTCGTTTAGCCCCTCTTCACAGTCAGCAAGTTGTAATTCACGCATACCCGGTGTGTCGAGTAGTAAACCTCCGCTATGGGTTAAATGCAGTGAACGGCTGGTGGTCGTGTGCCTGCCCTTGCTGTCATCTTCGCGAATGGCTGATGTGATCTGGCTTGACTCACCTAACAGCGCGTTTACTAAGGTCGATTTACCGACTCCTGATGAGCCAATAAAGGCGACGGTTTTTCCTTCGCTGCAATAGTGGCTCAACGCCTGAGTGCTTTGCTTATCTAAACCGTTGACTGTTTCAATCAGCAGCTTGGCATCAAGTTCTCGCAGCGCGGCAATAAAAGGGCTAAGGTCATCGCATAAATCGACTTTTGTTAGCACTATCACTGGCGTGACTTTTGCCTCATTGACTAGGGCTAAGTAACGCTCGATACGGTTAACATTAAAGTCATCATTAAGCGATGAAACAATAAAGACCCAATCTAGGTTTGCAGCTATGAGTTGTTGTTCCACCTTGGAGCCCGCAGCTTTACGACTAAACAGTGAATGACGCTCAAGTAAGGATACAAACTGATGCTGCTTATCGAGCAGTACCCAGTCGCCTACCGTCATTTCCGGCATATTTTGATGGATAGCTAAGCTTAACTCGCCACTTTCAGTTAATAGCTGATATTGACTGCGATGATGAGCGCTCACTCGTGCGATACCGGCATAATCTGCTGCTTCAGTTATAAGCTGTTGCTGAAAAAATCCATTCCAGCCTAATTGCTTTAAACTTGTTAATGTCGCTGCTGATTGCGGTTGTTCAGGTGTATTGATAACAGCTGATTTTTGGGTAAACGAGTTTGATTTTAAATGATTAAAACGATTGAATTTGGTCATATAAACCCCAGCGCAAAGCGCCTGAATATTGATTCTGGGGAGACTTAAAATAGGTAAGTTCCCGGTCTAGTTATCGACTACCGGGCAAAGTGCTTTATTGGTGGCACATTTTAAAAAGTAACTAAACAGGTTTTATGTTTAGTTAACATTAACCGTTAAAGCGCAGATGTTGCCCAGTAAGGGGTTAATACAATCATCAAGTTCTCCATTTTAAATTAAGTTAATAGTGCATTTTTGTTGCAACTTAATTTAGCAATTACTTAGGCATAAGACCACAATCAGTTGCATATTCGCTCAAGATTTGTGGTCATTCTCACAGATAGTATTTGCTGCTTTAGCGGGAGTGCTTGTTATTCAGTGATTTGCGTCAGTTGTTGTTTAAAGTGCTCAACTAGACTGAGATAGCAGCCACAGACGATATTAGCACTGGCAGCATATTCCGGTACTAGGCTTGGGCTGTAAAGCACACTTAGACTGCCTGCATTATTCGCCGTTTGTATATCAAACAGGTAGTCGCCAATAAACAGGATTTCAGCTGTTTTGATACGCCATTGTTGGCAAATGAGCTCAACACCTTGGGGATCGGGTTTGGCTTTGGCATCAAATCGAGTCAGTAAAGGGTCAATATCAACGCCAACCTTAATGCCTAAGTTTTCAAGTGTGATTTTGGCAGCTTGCGGCATATTACGGGTTAATATTGCTTGCGGTAATTGCTGCTGTTTAAAGAATGTCATCAGTTGCTTTGCACCTGAAATCCATTGGGCATTGTGGGAGCTTTCAAGCTCATAGCGAGTAACGACTTTTTGTGTGTGCTGGGCCAATACTGGGTCGGTTATCGATTCGATATAGGCCAAAATATCGGTTTGAGGTGCAATGCCAAGTTCCGCTCTTAAGCCCGCAAAATTTGGGTTTGAGTCGGCGAGGGTACCGTCTAAATCAAAAATTACGCCTTTAATTTGGCTAAAATCAAAAGCGTTGTTGATGGTAATACTCAATCACATTTTCCTTAATCTTGGCTGATGAACTGGATCGCTTTAAACGATAGCTCGAATTGGCCGGCTTGCTTGTCAGCCACTAAAAATCCCAGCTGTTTTACATTGTTGAAGTTAAGTTTGGGCGCCTCAACAGGGCGGCCTCGATATACGGCAGTAAAGTCACTGGGTTTGAGCTGCAGGGTTATCCAGCTGTCTTTTTTAGTACTAAAATGGCACGAGTAAGCAAAAGAGTCCCATTGATTGTCGGTTCTTAGCCTTAGTTGATAATCTCTGCCATCGCCTTTGACTTGTAAGCGTATCATTGCAACATTACTCGCAATGGGGGGTGATAGTGTTGTGCGAGTTGATGCGAAGCCGCCATTTTGCTCTAACGATAAAGTACCAGAAAACTTGGCTATACCCTCGTCGATATCCAGCTTGCTTGCTGAGATCCCTCCCATTACTGTGTCGTTAATTAGGCGCCAATCAGATGTTTGTTCAAGTGTTAAAGCATACTCTTGCGCTTTGCTTGGATTATTCATTGTCATAATCAAAAGTACCGCTATGAGCGAAAGTGAATAAGTCAGTTTTCTATTTGAATACTGTTTTTGCTGTAGCACATTAGTCTTGTTTGCTATTTGCTGTGTTATCGGTTGCATGATTTACCTTGCTAAACGCTTGGTTTGACATTGATTACGAAACAAATGCACAAAAGGTTTATAGTGCTAGGTTAAAATAAAAAGCCACACTGAGGTGTGGCTATTTTTGAGCGTCTATTTAGTTGACATAACTCATCCATTCGGCGACTTCAGCTGGGTTACCGTAGGCTTTAAGCCAGCGGATAAAACTTTGTGGGCAACGAGTGTGTAAATTGAGCTGACACCAAGCATCAAGTGCTGCTTGTGTGTTGTAGCCTTCAACATAAGCGGCATAAGCTTTATCGGCATGACGCCAAAATTTATGATCGATTCTACCGCGTTCAGCGAGGAAGGGGTGATCAGCTTTAGGCTGGATCTCTTTACATACAGCACTACTTAGGTCTGTTAGGACACGCTGTAGTACGTCTGTGCCAATTTCATTGATATCGAGTTCATCAATTTTACTTATATCATCACCAACAATTAAACTCACACGCTCGATGAGATAATCGGTATTCATTGCCACAGCCATTTCATAGGCAAACATATCTAGCCGAGCAAAAACACGATCTCTAAACTCTTCTTTGGTAAACAGCTTATCTTTTAGCGCTTTATTATATTTCTTAGTGTTAGGGTGTTTGCTACTGAGCTCTTTTTGCAGTAGTGGATAATCATTAAGATTTTCTTTAGGTAGCATTGCAAGCAGGTTAACCAGTTCAGGCGTATTGACCAGAAGGCTACCGAGTTCTGCTTGTGCTTTAGATGAAAGGTTTGTTGCCATCCCGGCTCCATATCTGCGTTCCGATGACCTAATACTACCTTGTTTCAGTTTATTGCCAAGCATTACCAACCAATACTATGAGTAAGTTAGTTTTTTAGTGATCTTGGTTTTGACAGTCTTAGTTTATTTACAAGACTAGAGATAAAACTGATGAAAAAACCATTATCACTGATATTAATTGTGGCATTGATTAGCGGTTGTTCTATGGGACATGCATATCGTGCTGCTAAAGCGATGAAAAACTACGAGGTTATCGCGACAGTTGCTCCAGAGTTTACTTATGAAGGTACACGGATGAAGTTTCCTACGCCACGCGATAGCAATAGTAGCAAGATCCTGAGTTGTTTTACCACTACCGGCCTATTTGCTGATACCAGTGAAAATACCGCAAGAGCAGTGGCCAATGCCTATTTGATCACTAAATTACCGCACCGAATTACCACCTCAGCGGAGTTCTTTGACCACAATGACAACGTATGTTTCGAATTTGAAACCGAGAGCCGTCGATAGCATTAATTGGTTTTTACTGCGTCAAAGAATTTTACTTTTTACTGTCTAAGATAAGAGGTTATATGAACAAATTACTAGGTTGTTCAATAATGGGCTTGTGTTTTTTCGGCATGAGTAGTGTTGCAAGTACGCTTGAGCTCAAACCTGAAAATACTCAGTTCATTGCAAAAGCGGCTAAATATAACGTTAGCCAAAGGAATTGGGATCAAGCTGCCAATGCTGCTGTGACGTTTCCACAGGCCTATCAATTTACGCCGCATATTGAAATTTTACCCATTCAACACTCATGGGCTCAATCGTGGCGAGGCTCGTTAGTTAATCTACTTGAATTAACCGCCAGTGATCTAGATGGCGAGCATAGCCTTGAGGTGTTATTGAGGGATAGGCTTAACAATCATTCCATGGTCGTTGTGCAAAAGGGACAGTTGTTACATCAGCACTTCTTTAATGGTTTTGATGCCAATCAAACCCATTTACAAATGTCGGTGACTAAATCTTTTGTTGCGATTCTTGCAGCAATCTCTGTAGCAGAAGGGAAGTTAGATATGAGTCAGCGCTTGATCCATTATTTGCCAGAGTTAACTCAAAGTGGTTTTGAGGATGTCACAGTTCAAGAAGTTGCCGATATGCGTTCAGGCATAGGCGTTGCTGTAGCTGATGGTAAAAGTTGGGATCCACGTATGAGCGCGGTGCAAGACTGGAATGGTCATAGTAACGATGCTGAGTTTGAAAACATATTGGACTATGCCAATGAATTAGAAAATTATCGTCCAATCGGTAAGGTGTATGACTATTTAGATATTAATACCGAGGTGTTAGCTAAGGTCGTAGAGCGGGTACAGGGTAAACCGCTAGCGGAAGTGTTTGCTAATAAGTTATGGCATAGATTAGGTGTTGAACAACCCGCACGTTGGATGGCTAACCGACAAGGTGAATTAGTGGCTTCTGGTGGGCTGAATATTAGCACTCGAGATCTCGCCCGAGTCGGACAGGTATTGGTGAATAAGGGCAAGAATTTAGCGGGAGAACAAGTTGTTCCAGCAGCCTTTATCGACTCTTTACTGCAGGGCAATGAACAAGTGCGTCACGCATGGCAGCAAGGCAAAGAAGCGAGCTTGGCAAAAGGTTGGTATCAAGATCAGTTTCGTACGCTTTATTTACCTAGCCACACAGGAGAAACCTATAAAGTACTGGCTATGGTCGGTATTCATGGACAGGTGTTGATTATGGAACCTGAGAGCCAAACTGTGATTGCGATGAACTCAGGCTTTGCTGAAATGCAGTCGATTAGAATGGCTAGGTTGATTTTTAATCAGCTTGTTCCAGCAATTTTAGACAAGGTCTTGGCCGTGGAGGTGAATGACAAATAACTGATGCTAATGGGGTAATTTGAGCTGTATTTCATGGACTCTCTAGCCAAGGATGGCCCCACAATGTGCTTTTAATTCTTCACACTCTCACTAAAAGTTACCATTCCGCTTTGCAAAGCTAATTTAAGGGCTAGCGCCACTTGCTTTGTGCCTCTTAGTGAGTGATTCACTTGCTTTAATATCAATATAAGTATCACGCAGCTTAATAAGCGGCGTTATTTGCTCCTATAGCGACCAAGTTATTATCTGTTTTGCTGCCAAGATTGTGTTGTTTTTTAGTTGGCAGGTTTTGTTATGGCATTTCTATTGTTTACCAGTTTTCTTAATGATGTTTAGTAAAACCTCTCTCTTTACCATGTGCTCATCTTAACGGCGTCGCTGACTATCAATAAGTTTTGCAGGCGTGTTGAGGATGCGAGGAGAACCTCACAAATCATTATGGCCACGTTTAAAGGATAGCGTGGTAACTCAGGCATGACGCCTTGGTTTAATTTAGAGAGAATTTGACATGAAAAAAGCATTACTTACTTGCGCATTATCTTCTGTTGTAGCTATTTCTGCGATTACTGTTTCACATAGCGCTATGGCAAGTGACTTTACGATTAACCCTATGGTTGGCGCATCAAAAAATAAAGCAATGGGCAGCAATGTTGCCGTTGGTTTAGAAGCTGGATATAAGGACTTTATTGTTGGTTATACCTATACCGGCGAAACAGATAAGCGTGGCAATAATGAGAGTTTTGGCTTTGATGATATTGATGGAGATAATGAACCCGTGTGGCGCAGTTTTGACGCATCTGTATATACGACAGAAAAATATAAAGCACACACACTTTACGTGGGCTATCAATTTGCAGTCGGTGCGGGCCATCTAGCCGTTAAAGCGGGGGCTGACTTTTCTAAATACAGTGCATCAGCCGGTTTTGATGCAAAGGAATACAACCAAGGTGGTATTTTAAATAAAGCAGGTATGGGGTTGGAAGGCACAAGTAATACTGAAGTCCACCCAATGGTTGGTGTTGGTTATTACTTAGATAATGGCCTTAACTTTAACCTGCATTATACCTTCCAAAACGGTTCAAGAGACATGAAGTATTCTGCTAGTGGCTATAACAATAATGACAAAGGTTCGGTCAACCTAGGTCGTGGCAAGAATGATATAGAAAATAAAGACTTTGGCACTTGGATGTTTACTGTTGGTTATCGTTTCTAATTGTAACGCCTAAATAAAATGCGCCTACGGGCGCTTTTTTATTGGAGGAAAATCAGTGAAAAGATATCTATTTGCGTCGCTCATTTTAGTATTGATGTTTATTTTTATATTTGGCTGCAGTAAACAGATTAGTCAAACTCAAGTGGAACTTGATGGCTATAGCAACATGAATAACCCAGCGTTTGAGTACTGTTTATCGCAGCATTTATCTGGGAGTGAGCGATGATAAGGGCTTAGCGGTCGTTCCTAAAGGGCTGAGTTTTGCTGCTAACTGTTATCTGATGTATTACGGGGCTGAATATGCAGGGGCTATGCCTAGCTATATAGTCGTTGATGATGGCTGTTAGTGTCGGGTGAATTGTTTCGTGTTCATTATGATAACGGTGACTAAAAAAGACAGCGATGACTGGAGAGGTTCACCGCTGTTAAATCTTAATCACTTACCACAGCTTGCTTATATTGCAGCTTTATCTCTTGCGAGGCGTGGTCATATGCTCAACTATGAAAATGGTTAATGGTGTAATCTCAGAGAGTTAGTTGGGTCGGTATTACCTAGCTCACTGATAGTTGTTTTTAGTGGAACTGCGTCCTCCTTTTAGCGTGACTTATTTGATTTAAGTGTTTGCAATTTAAACTGGTTTATTAGTTCTTACGGGGCTGCTAACGGCTCCAGCCCCTGAACTTATTTTGCTAGTTCTAGATAGCTAGTTCATGGTGAGAACTTGGGTTTCAGCATCTTGTTTATATTGCCACTTGGTATATTGAGGCGCTTGACCATCATAAAACCAAATCACTGCAATGAGTTGACTTTCGTGGTTGGCTACTTTGATATCTTTAGATAGTTTGCCTTCGGTTAATGGACCTCTAAACAAACAAGAGTCGAAATTAACCTTGTATCCACTGCCGTTAGCTTTAAAGTCATCACAAAGAGAGAAGTAGCCGCGCTCATTGGTTCCTTTATCTACATCCACCGTTAACATATAAGAGGATTGCAGTTTGTTGTCAGCATCAACAACTAGGTCATCTAACGATGTTGGATCTGGAGCAGGATCAGGATCCGGTGTCGTGGTTGCTGGTGGCGGCGTGGTTGCAACTGGTGCTGTTGCTGCCGGGGCATCCCCACCTTCATCACCGCCTCCGCCACAAGCGGTGACGAGTAAGCTGAAACATACTACCAATCCCATTGGATACTTGAGTAAGACGTTATGTTGAGTATTCATAATATGCTCCACTATTAGTTATTAAAGATTAGAGATTCATCGGCATTTTCATACCAAGTCGGGTTCGTGTTACCTGTGCTATCTGCGGCAAAGTCAACAAACTCGGTGTAGGCATTATCTAAACGCTCTTTCTCTTTTGGATGTTTCCAAGTCACAGGGATCTCAATCGCCCAAGCCATACCATTTTCATCTTGGAAGTACTGTGAAGCGCCAGGGTTTGAGGCATCGTCTCTCGCTCCAAAATAGTTGGTAGAGAACTTGTCTGTAGGTGCTTGGTTCTTTAAATGGATCTCTAACTGACGTCCAGGGTTTGCACCAACGACGTTTTTCGCTGCTAAACCGTGATCGGTATTAGGGGTTGCGAAAATAAACGGGTCGTATGGGAATGCTGGTACTAGACTTTCATCAACTGGGCTATCGAACGGAATATCGAATGACCAAGTGGTTCTGAATGCCGTTTCACAGCCTGTTTCCGTACGTAGGTACTCACATCCTTGTTCAAGGGTGACGTAGTCTGATAGATCTTGAGCAAATATAAATACTGCATTGGTTTGCTCAGTTTCTAATGGCGAGTCTGTTTGCTCAATGTTGTCGATTGACCAACTAATTAAAGACTCTTTGATTTTATTGCGACTGACACCGGGTAGGTGAACGGCAAAACCGTTGTGATACGCTGCGCCCATTGCAGCTAATTGCGCTTCAAATCCAATACGTCTGACCTTGTTGTTTTTGACATACTCAATGATGCGTAATTGCACCACGACATCATTCATATCAAAGTCACCTTGATCTGGATAAAGGTCTTCATAGGCTAACGTGGTAAAGGTCGATGACGATGGGTAGTAGTTAATCGTGACACCGGTTTCAGTAAGGGTTACAGGATAATCCTCGACCTCACCATCGCCTACACCACCAGTTGAAGTGATATCACGTTGGGTACTTAAGCGAAAACGTGCCCAGGTAGGTCCAGGTTTTGCCCAGCTTGGCACATCAATCGCAATGGTATTTTGGCCATCGTCAATACGCTCACCTAGAATGATCTGCTCTTCTAGCTCAAAGGTGCCGCTTTGATCCCAATCAAACCACGCATTAAGGAAACCATCACCACCGGTAGCCTCTACTAACAAGATGGCACTTTCGCCTAGCTCAAACCCTGTTGGCATCGAGATACCATCTTCGTCATCAGCGTTATCACTAGCATCATCAGACAAGGGGGAGGCGTAACCATCGGACTCGTTATCGACGCTGCTACCAAGGTACAAGTTATTACTAATCGTATGTCGTGCGCCGTTTGACGCTAATAACGTGCCGTAGGTATCGGGTGCATCACCAAAATCAACGGTATCACCAACCACTACTTCTGCTAACGCACAACGTGCGCCATCGTTGCTTGATGAAGAAGGCCCGTAGGCAAATAACACTGCACTAGGTGAAGCCGAATCAACATTTACTTTGTAGATATTGCCGTTGCTGTTATTGCTGACATACAAGTTACCATCAGGGTCAAAGAACTGTGCACCGAAAATAAAGTTACCAGATGTTGAGGTAATCACTGTGCCTAAATTGGTAGCTTCCGCTGTAGTAGGATCGATGCGAAGCAGTTTACCGGTGGAACCGTTACTAATACTGTACATGTAGCCATCAGTGGGGTGGAAGGCTAAGTCGGTAATGTTATAAGTTGCATTGTCCTTACTGCCGGGTACTAAGGTCATGTTATAGCTAGCAGGGTTATCGAGTGGAATTTTAAATAAGCCCTTACCTTTGCGGTAGCCATACCAGACATTTTCGCTAATGGCGACATCACCGACGTAAAAGTTGCCAGCAGTGGCGGCTGCGGAGTCTTTGTTAACACTGAGAGAGACAATTTGATAATCGTTACCGGCTCGGCCCAGTGAGCCTGAAGCGTAATCCCAGCCGTAGAGATAGTTGTCGTGGTAGTTAAAACCTACACCGTTATAGCCGTTACCTGTTCCCATATCACTCGACAGTACAACGTAACTACCGGTTGCTAAGTTAACACCATAGGTTTTTGGCGTGTTGGATTGTTTTTGGATCACAAAGGCTTCAGTAGGACAGGCACTAAACGGATCGGATGCACTGACATTGGCTGAAATGAGTACGCTTAAAAGCAGAGGGGAGCAGCGTAATGGAATGTTTTTAGATATTTTCATAATGCATCTCTCACTGTCACGTTAATAATATATCCAGTGAAAGCATAAGCTGTGCCAATGATTAATGTGCTTTTATTTCAGTGTGTTACCATTTTTATATTTTAGGTTTACTACTTCGATTTGCATTTTGCAAATCAAGGTTGTTTGTTTGATTTGTCTAAATTTAGTTGCTACTTGAACCTATTATGTTAACCGCCTCTTTAGTCAATATGAAGGCAATATTGAGGATGTATTTAGGCCAGATAATTAAAACAGTCTATTTAAATCAATAGGTTGGTCATTTGAGCAAAATCAATTACACTCGGTTAAATAAGCATCAGCGACCCAATATGGATGTTAATAAATTAGGAGTGTAGTCAGTGAAAAAGTTAACTGTGATATTGCTTTTAATGCTAGCTAATTCAGCGGCACAAGCTGATGATTTTTATCAGGTTGGCCCGGATTCACCCACGGATGATGAATGGAATTATTTAATTGCTTTTCCTATGGTTTGGGCACCGGATATATCTGGATCGATAACCGCCGATACAGAGCGAGTTGATATCGATGTGCCTTTCAACGATATCATTAGCAACCTTAACTTTGGGGTGATTGGTGAGTTATACGCCCAAAAAGGAGATTGGCTATACAGTTTACGGATTAACTACCTAAGGATTAAAAGTGACAGTAATACCGAAGGATTAACCGGTCCCATTACTGGCGGGATTATCTCTCCGGGTCATAATGTTGAAACTGACATGCACCTTGCTGTGAACGATTTTCTAGCGGGTTATGAGGTTGCTCCTGGGCTGCGTTTATTCACCGGCGTACGCCATGTATTTAGTAAAATCGATCTTAATATAAAACCGCTTAAAGATGAGGGGATCATCAATATTAACGCTAATGTGCCTATTGCCGATGAGCACTTGTTTGATTGGCTGGTGGGTGCAACTTATCGTTATTGGTTTACAGAGTCATGGGGCGTATCTGTCGGCGCCGATACCAAAATTTACGGTGATAATGACCGAGACTATGGTTTTAATGCATCGGCTTTATATCGTTTTGGTGATTTGCATAATGTGTGGATTGGCTATCGCTATTTGCAGATCGGCAATGATTCTGAAGTGGAAGGGGTGAAATATGAAATGGACTTCATTGAAAAAGGCCCACAAATAGGTTGGGCCTTTAGCTTTTAGTGCTTTGTTTGCGGCGACTGAGTTATAGCGTATGGCTATAACTCAAGACGCCGTAACCATGCCAGTTGTCATTGTCTGATTGATACTCTTTACTGTAAACATTAAAGCTCCAACTTACTGACCAAGTCGGAAAAGCCCAGATCACCCCGGTACTTGCTTGTGCTTGCAAATGGTTGATAGATACATATGACTCATAGGGCAAATCACCTTCAATGGTGAGATCGTTAAAGCGGTAGCCAGCTTGAGCGCGGGCAAACACAATCCAGTTACCGTGTTTATTCGCTGTCGCACTATATTGACCTAAATGTCCTGAGTGACTACTAAGCTGACCAAATGAGGAAGCTAAGTCATCTCCCCAACGCAATGTCATACCAAGGTAACTTTCAGAGCGGAAATTGCCTACGGCGCTATAGTTATGGGCGCTGACTTCCCATTGGCTGTTTTGCTGTGTCCCCCAGCGTTTAATTAGTGTGTCAATTTCGTAAGCAAATTGCGCTGTAAATTGATTTTCAATCTGGTATTTCCAGCCTTTTGGTGTTGTTGATGGAGTAATTTTATGTACTAATTCCTGCATCGTTTGTGCCCCTGAAGCAGGGCCGACGACTCCTATACTAAGCCAATTTTTTTGGGCTAAGTTTTGACTAAACTGGCCGGTAAAGCTTTCTAGCTCCAATAGTCCCGCATAGGGTCTATCGTAAGGTTGAGCATAGTCATGTTCTATTTCTAGGGGAGTCCACATTCTCTGAGAACCTGTTACTCCCCACTGTGTTTTGTCTTTGCCGGCAGTAAGAGGCAGAGTTAGTGCACTTTGCCAGTTAAATAACCAGACAGCATTATCGAAATTGGTTTGTGGTAGAGATTGCCAGCCAAGGGTAAAGCCATTGGAGTAATCACCGTCTTGGCCAATAACAACATCATTATCAAAGTTTAAATGCCATTGAGAGGCGAGAGACTGTGGCGTATAAAACACGGCTAATGTTGTAAAAGCGCAAGCGGTTTTGATAGCAAGCCGAGAGCATAAGAAGGTCAATTTTTGACTCCTCTGTGGTTAGGTTTATTTATGATTTCAGGCAATTTATCTATAAAGCTAACCCTGTCAGCATAACTGCAATGCTTTTAGTGGTGCAAATATAATCGACTTAATTATCCCTTTATCTCTTTCAAATTCATCAATTCGTCAAAATTAATGCTGATTTGTCGTATTTTCATCCAAATTATATTGACCTAACTTTTAAACAGGCGTAAATTCGCGCCCTCTTTGAATTGATGGTTTTTACGTCATATTTTTATATCAGTAATTTACCAAACTCAATATTAACAAGTGCTTATATAGTGTCTGGCGACAGCATCAATTTTGCTGATCCAGTTGAGATGATTTAATGAAGCACACTTTACGGGCCTTAGGCCTGAAGTTACACGCAAGCACTTATTTTGTGCTTGGTAGACATTAACTATTTTAACTGGCATAGGCTTAATGCTTAAATTTGACAACATGACTAGTAACAAACAGTTTCCTTGGCTCATTATCGCCATGGTGTTGTTTTGTGCTGTTGCCTCATACTATTTAGTGCACTATCGGGTATTCAGAACCTTTTCTATGAAGGTGGTTAAGTTCGATAATCTGTATGTCGAGGGCTTAACTAAAGCTAATCACAACTTAAAGGCGATCCAAAACGAGTTACGAGGATTACAAGCTAAAGCCTGTTCTGCTGAAGTTCTCCAGGTGCTTACCGACCATATTCTGACTTCTAATGAGCAAGATCTGGTTTGGGTTAAATATCTCAGCGAATCAGTTATATGTTCGGCGATCGGGACGACTCAAATTTATGGACCCAAATACGTTAAGGTCGGTGAGTCTTCAGAACGTGGTTTGTATATTTATCAGCAAACTAACAATAACAATAGCAATGCTCTGTGGCCAATATACGCAGCTCGTCTATCTGATAACTTTGAATTATTTGTCAGTGTTGATGCGGTGCAAAACATGGCTGATATTTTGCCTTATGCGACACTGTCAAATGGCTTAAGTGTGCATTTGAACAATGGTAGTGAATTGCTGCGAATTGATGACGGAGCATCTGATGCCGAGACAATGAAATTTTACTCGGCAACGACTAATCTTCGCTATTGCTTTTCGATTGATGCAATTGCTAAAAACTGGCTTTGGTTAAATTACTTTTTAATCTCCATGCTAGCTTCAGGGTTAATGCTATTTTTTGGTTATTTAATGAGTGGCCTTGCTAAACAATTGTATTTAAACAGAAGCTTTAGAATGGCTTTGAAAAGAAATGAATTCTTTTTAGTGTATCAGCCAATTATTGATATTAATAAAGCGAGCACGTTTAGTGTGGAAGTCTTGCTCAGGTGGCGAAATGCCGATGGTAGCATACGCAATACAGCGGACTTTATTGGTGACTTGGAATTATCACCAGTAATGCCAGACATAACTCGTTGGGTCATGCTCACGGCACTTAATGAGTTAACAGGTTTGTTAAAGCAGCAAACTATTGCTTGGTGCAGTATTAATATTAGCGCGAAAGAGATTGAGCAAGGAGTCATGCATCAGTTTTTGCTTGAACTTGCAGAGCAAGGCTACCCAGTTAATTATTTGAGTTTTGAATTAACGGAGCGGATCCAGATATCTGATTGGGACAAGCTTAAGCAATTTATTGATGTTTGCCAGTTACTTGGTTGTAAAATTGAATTAGATGATGCGGGAACCGGTTACGGCGGCAACTTGTGGTTACAAAACTTAGATTTTGATTACCTTAAAATCGATCAACAGTTTGTTAGCCAGCTCGGCGAGCCCGGTAATAAACTGTCGTTAGTGTTGTCTTATATGGCTATTGCAGAAGAGCTTAATATTAAGGTAATAGCTGAAGGCGTTGAAACGCAATCGCAAGCCGATATTTTAAATTCGTTAGGCGTTCATCTACAACAAGGTTGGTTGTACTCTAAAGCACTCACTGTACCAGAGTTGATCCGCTACTTAGTTGTAAATCAATAAATTAAAAGTTACTTTTCAAAGCCCCATTGATTTGTATATCGATGGGGCTGTTAATTTTTAACGGGTAGCTTTGAATATTTGCGAAAAAGACGGTGGCTGATGGATGTCAATCGGCACATTTAGCTTTCTTGCCACATCATTGGCTGCAATTAGGCCTCTAATATGGTGCAGCTCATGATCGATGACGAGCATGTGATGTAAGCCATTTTCTTGGAGGGCACGTACCACATCACTTACGTTTGCGGTAGCGACTTGATGGTAATCAAGTGCCATCAAGGCATCTCTTGGTACCATGAGTTCTGTTACTTGTAGGTCATTAATATTGCACGAGTTCTTTGTAGCCAGTTTCATCATTTTGCTATGAGATAACTCATACTGGGTAATTATTCCTAAAAAGCGATTACTTTTATCTACAACTAAACGCATAAAAGCATGGGTTTTAACCATGATGTCTGCCGTGTCTACGGCACTGGCTGAAGAGTCGATAACCATAGGCTGGTTATGATCAAAGTCGGTAAAAATCGAAAGAGCTGGCGAGTCGAGGTTAGCTGAATAATCTTTTTGTGACCACATTAAGTGATCAATGGACGCTGTGCTAAATAGTTCTAAATTTCTCATCAGAATACTCCATGAATAGTTATGGCTGACGGAGATGGCAAAATGTGATCTCTGCACCATATGCTTATTAACCTATTCCTGTAGTAGCAAGTGGTCAATAAACATGAATCACATTTAATTTTAGTTAATCATTTGCAACATTTGTTGCTTTTTTGTGCTCTTGAGGCTAGTTGACACGGCTTATAACGGCTGTGTCGATATGGGCTTAAATAGAGTGGTAAATTGGTGATTTAATATATTTGCTTGCGACGATTAGAGCTCAAAAGTAGGCTGTAACGATATAAGTTCAAGTTTAATAAAGGCCGCTTGTTATGAACCAGACGATAGAAACTATTTTACAGCACAGATCTATTAGGCAGTTCACCACTGAACCAATTGAGCCACAAAAATTACAGCTTATCTTGAGTTGTGCAAATGCGGCCTCAAGTTCTAGTTTTATCCAATGTACCAGCATTATTCGTATTACTAATCCAGAAACTCGCGCGCAAATAGCCCAGCTAGCTGGTGGTCAAGCTTATGTCGCATCCGCTGCAGAGTTCTTAGTATTTTGTGCAGATTTTTTCCGTCATAAGCAGATAAGCCCTAACGCACAGTTGGGTTTTACAGAACAAACATTAATCGGTGCAATTGATACTGGTCTAATGGGGCAGAATGCGCTTTTAGCTGCTGAATCTATGGGGCTTGGTGGGGTATACATTGGTGGGATCCGCAATAACCCTAGTAAGCTAACCGAATTGCTTAGTTTACCGAATCATGTGGTGCCTTTATTTGGCATGTGCCTTGGTTATCCGGCAAGACAGCCAGAAATAAAGCCACGGCTGCCACTAAGCATTGTGGTGCATCAGGAGCAGTATCAACAGTTAGATAGCGAAGAACTTAAGACATATGATCAGCATGTACGTGCTTATTATGCTGCAAGGAGTAGTAATAATAAGCAAGTCTCTTGGTCTGAGCAGGTAAGCGCAACTCTAGATAAAGAAGCTAGACCCTTTATGCAAGCATATTTAAAACAGCAGGGCTTTAGTACGCGTTAATTTGTTTAATACTTATCAAACCAAAACTATCATAATAAGCTTAATTGGTATTTATTATGATAGTTATTGTTAATTTTTATGTGGTTGATTAATTAAACTAGATGTTCATCCAATAACTGCTTAGGGTTTATTATGAAACACATAGGTTTATCAATTGCATTATTAGCCTTCTCTGCTCACAGCTATGCATTAGAACTAACAAGTACTGATATCAATGAAGGTCAGTTGATGTCATCGAAATTTGAATATAACGGCATGGGCTGCAGTGGGGGGAATTTATCACCACAACTCTCTTGGAAAAATGCACCTAAAGGTACTAAGAGTTTTGCCATAACCGCTTTTGACCCAGATGCACCTACTGGCAGCGGTTGGTGGCATTGGACAGTGCTTAACATTCCTGCTGACGTGACGTCGATTGCTCAAGGTGCATCAGGTAAAGTTAACATAGGCCTAGAAACAAGAACTGACTATGGTAAGCCTGGTTATGGTGGAGTTTGTCCACCGGAAGGTGATGGCATGCATCGTTATCAATTTACTGTATGGGCATTACCGCAAGCTAAGATAGATCTTCCTAGCGATATATCGCCAGCAGTAGTGGGATTTACATTAAATAAAATGGCCATAGATAAAGCGGTGTTAACCGCAACTTACGTGCGTTAGGGCGGCATTGACTACAAATGAGTTCATTGATAAAAATTGATCGTTACTTTGGCCGTAAGGCGCAACCGTTACGCAATGTGCCTGTATTAGCGCCAAGCATCATTGCGGTTACTGCTGGGGTTAAACATCTGCAGTGGCAAGGGGAGGCGCTTACCTTTAATCGCCATAACTGGTTGCTAGCGGCAGAAAATCAACCACTGACTTTTATCAATGAACCTAGGCAAGAGCAATTTCAGTCGATTCAGATTTCGTTTAAATCTTTACCCTCTGCTGTGATTCTTGAGAAGTTATCAGCAACAGATTTAGCTCCGCAACCGCTATTAACGCCACCAAGCATTGCGGTGGATGGTAAGCTTAACTTTGCCCTGTCTCAGTTGATTGCTATGGCTGAGCAGCCATTAACTAATGCGGCGCAGCAATATTATCTAGACGGTTTTTATCAACAACTTTTTGAAGCTGGAGGTTTGTCTCATCTGTTTGCTCACAGTCAATTATCTCTGCGACAAAAAGTGAGTCGTTATCTTGCTATTGATCCTGCAAGCAACCACAGCATTGAAAATACCTGTGGCCGATTTGCTATGAGTCAAGCGACTTTTATGCGTCACCTAAGTAAAGAAGGCACCTCATTTAAAGAGTTGCTCGCAGAGGTAAGAATGCTAAATGCGATTAGTATTATGCAAACAGCCCATGCCCAAAATGAAAAACCATTAACTCAGCTGGAACTGGCGGTTCGTTGTGGTTATCAATCTGAAAGTCGATTTAGTCAGCGCTTTAAAGCTCAATTCGGAATTTCTGTAAAACAGTATGGGCAAACCATTGTTTGATATTTTATTAAGTGATTAACAGCTATAAGTACACAGTCATTGTTGCCTTTAGCTTACGCAGATACTCATTTAATCGCATATAAGCGAGAGCAATATCAAGCTCTGCTGTTTGGCTGTGATCTTGGTGACCAATTGCAACTGTAAATAAGATTCAGTTCACTAAAATAGTCTATAACAGCCTAAATAATATGCTGTCTAAGCGCTATTTTGTTATCAAGATCAAATAGCAATAGGCTGAATATGATGCAGTCTCACAAGACGGATCTTTGAACCTAGCTGCTATGGCAAATTTTTATTATAATATGTCTTTAAAAGGAGGATCGTTTGATGCCCATAGAAGGGAGCATTAAGCGCTATCCAACAATTTACCCATTCAAAGAGAAAATGCCATGAGCGCTATCCCACCATGCCCAAAATGTGAGTCTATCTACGTATACGAAGACGGTACAAACTTAGTTTGTCCTGAGTGTGCTCACGAATGGAATCCAAATGAAGTTATCGTTGATCCTGATGCGATTATTCTAAAAGATGCAGTGGGTAACTTATTAGCTGAAGAAGATAAAGTTACGCTAATCAAAGATCTTAAGGTTAAGGGTACTTCAATCGTACTTAAAGTTGGTACTAAAGCAGTTATTAAGCGCTTTGTTGATGCTGACCACGATATTGACTGTAAAGTTGATGGTCACGGCCAAATGATGCTTAAGTCTAAGTTTGTTAGAAAGCAAAACTAATCAATTCGCTTTGTAAAAAGCAATATTGATATAAAGAAACCTGCTTAACGCAGGTTTTTTTATGTCTGATTATCGGTAAAGGCATTTTTAATGCAATTTTACTGGTGCGCTAAAATCTTAAAAAGCAGCGATTAAAAAGACTCTAGAAACGGGGGACTTTAAAGGTTACTACTCATCTAGTGTTAATAGAATAAGACGGAGTCGACTAATTGTTACTGTAATATTTTAGTACTTTAAGCTTATTTATATACGCTAGATGGTATTGAGAAAACGTGTTTTCCTTTACTGATTACATTTTTTATTAATTATATTTACCAAGTTGATGCATATGTAACATGTTTATTTTGTTACATTTTTAATTGGTCTTACATTGTTTAAATATATATCGACAAAAAGTATGCTGTACGTATAATGCACAGCTCCTTAAAGTCTGACTAAGATGATGTTTATATTGTCTAGCTGGAGGATAATTTTGTATAAGCTAAATTAGCTTAATTTAGTTTTTCTGATGGATAGCCGTTATGTTGAATAGATTTCTTGCTTTTATTTTTATAGTGATATTAATACTTGTGACTGAGCTTATTGTTTATTCATTAGATAAAAATAAAGATGAGAAGCGTTTACTTTTAGTGGTTGCAGAGTTAAATAAAGTAATGGGCTCCATTTTTAACGGCGCGTTGATCTCATCTGAAGTTCTAAAAGAAATGGTTGAAGTATCAGATGGTCATACCTTAACTCATAATCAACTTGATCGAATTGCAAAAAAGCTGCTGCAAGATTATGAGTTCGTCGACTCAATATTATTACTGCCGAATGGTGTGGTCTCTTATGCCTATCCTTATGCGGATAATATGAAAGCCATTGGGCATGATGTGTTAAGCGACCATAACAGAAAACTGGGTAGTCTAGAGGCCATTTTAAACCGTGAAGTGGCAATAATAGGCCCAGTACAATTAGTACAAAATGATAAGCAAGCTTTTATTGTGAGAAGAGCTATTCGAAATGGAAGCGAGCTTTGGGGGCTAACATCTTCAGTAGTCTATTTAGAATCTATACTTAACAATATTGATCGTGTATTAAAAAGCTATGACATTACCGACTATGACTTATTGGGATATAACCCAGATAGTAAAAATGATTACGACAAAATTATCACTTCTCACGGAGTGCTTGAAGGGGAAAAGTTATCTGCTAGCGTTAGTGTTTTTAACACAAAATGGGAGCTGATAATATCGAGAACTCAGTCTAGCTCGCATATTAAAGTATTTGTGTTTATTTCATTGTTAGTGTTTTTCTTATTAATTATTACTCCTTCTATAAGGTACTTTAAAAAGTATAAAGGCAGTGAAAGAGAGAAGCTAATACTAGAAAATGAAGCCTATACTGATTTTTTAACAGGTTTGTCTAATAGGCGGGGCTTTGAACACCGCATCAGTCATCTTGATAGTTCAGTCACATATGGCGCTGTTGCTATTTTTGATATTGATTTCTTTAAGAGAATTAATGATACCTATGGCCATGATGTAGGTGATGGTGTTTTAGTCGGTTTTGCTAATCTATGTAGAATGCACATTTCAGATAGCTTTGTGTTGTCAAGAAGTGGCGGTGAAGAGTTTATATTGCTCATGCCATCGATAAAAATTGCAGAAGCCAAAGCCCAATGTGAACGGTTAAGGAAAGTCATATCCAAGGAATTATTCATAGTAAACTCTTTAGAGCTAAACCTAACCATGAGTGTTGGTGTTGCTTACTTTAATCATAAAAGTGAGCTGAAAAAGGCATTAACCTTAGCCGATAAAGCACTATATCAAGCGAAACAACAAGGAAGAGATCGCGTTTGTGTTATAAAGGCTAGTATCTAATGCTTCATGTTTCAGAATAGTTTGAGTATATGCTTTTGGCTTTTGTTTGTAGAAGAAGTGACTTTTAGAAAGTTACAGATACAAAAAAGCCGCTAAATCCACCTGGTTAGGATTTAGCGGCCTTTGAAGGTTATTGCTAACCTTAGTGTTGGTGGGATGTTGTGCTGACGGGGCTCGAACCCGCGCCCGGATGTTACCACCCAGTTTTCCCACGAAAACCATTCACACAGAGAATCCGCACCACGAAATCCGCACACATCCTCCTCTCCTGCGCGCTTTTTATAAATTTTTTATGTCAGTTTTAGATTATTGCAGTTCATAGGCGCAGCCTGCGCCATTCCTAGGGCTTTTAATAGATCAAAGATCTGAAATGATCGCGGTTTATTTCACTGTGTTGCAGTTCCATACAGGAACGCTGAGAGGCTAAGCAATCTTGAAAGCCGCATGGATGCTGGGTTTTCGCTGGATTTCGTGGGGTTTTAACAAGAAAGGCTAAAAATTAGAAAGGTGATCAAACACAATAAAAACATTAAGTTAGATAAAAATAAAACTGAAATAAAAAAAAGAGGGTAAAGCTTACCAGCAACGAACTAAGGTAAAGGGCATTTGTGGGCAACTTTTGAAACTGCGTGGGCAATTTGTCGCCATTCAGATGTGACAAAGGGTTAGCCTTTCGGCTAACCCTTTGTTTTATTTGGTGGAGGCGGCGGGGCTCGAACCCGCGTCCAAAAAGCCTACATCCAAGGCGCTACATGCTTAGTCTCTCTTTTGGTTAACCAAATACACTCCGAAAGACAGGATTGTATCTGGCGAGTCCAGTACTGTTTCGCGGTTCACCCCTGAACATGGTTCCCTCGCTATCAAATGTAAAGGTGACCATCTTAATACTCTGCCCATTTGAGAAACGTGAGCAAGATGGCTAGCTAGCCTAAGCTGCTAGAGCGTAGTTATCGTCGTTTGCAACTATAACTGTGCGGCTTTTTACGAGGCCAACCGCCCCTCGGCATGCTCCCAGGGTTTCGAGAATCTTGTCGAATCCAGAATCGCCCCCAAGTACAATTTGATTGTAACGCGTGATGTCATCATTTAACAAGGATAAAAAACGCATTACTAATCGATTGTTCGTTATACCAGCATTATGAGTAAATTAATTAGTCTAATTTACTGTTGAACTGCCTTTTTCATGGTTCGAGATTTTTCAATCTGCCATTCACGGTCTTTGGTATCTTCACGCTTATCGTGATCTTTCTTACCTTTACCTAGACCTATTTGTACTTTAACCCAAGCACCTTTTTGCCAATACATTGAAATTGGTACAATTGAGTAGCCTTTACGGTCAACTAAACCTTGCAGTTTATCGAGCTCTTTACGCTTCAATAGCAGCTTACGCGAACGCATAGGATCACAAACGACGTGTGTCGATGCTGTATTGAGTGGCGCAATAGTACAACCAAATAAAAAAGCTTCGCCTTCTCTTAAGAACACGTAACTTTCAGACAGGTTGACCTTGCCCATACGAATAGACTTTACTTCCCATCCCATTAAAGATAGGCCGGCTTCTAGCTTCTCTTCAAACTTATAGTCGAAGTTAGCACGTTTATTACGTGCGATAGTCGCTGAATCGTTTTTTGAATTTTTTGCGTTTTTCTTAGCCATAGGACAGTCATTATACTCACGCCGGGTAAATATGGAATTGGCGATATCAATTTATTAGATGATTTATACTGAAATCAAGCGACTTTGTTTGCTTTTTAGTCGCTTAATGCGTGTCTATTGTATCAAAGATGCGTTTTTTTGTGTTCATGCTAAAATCGTGGTTTCGAATTTAATTTACCGAGTATCTATCGTCAATGCCGCAAATTTCTCGCAGTGTCTTAGTTCGCTTTAGCGCGATGCAGATGTATGACTTAGTTAACGATGTTGAGTCTTACAAAGAGTTCTTACCTGGTTGTGTGGGTGGCAAAGTGATTGAGTTTGACGGTAAAACCATGCTTGCGTCAGTTGATGTCGCTAAAGCGGGAATAAGTAAGACATTTACTACCCGTAATCAGGTTGTACCGGGAAAGAGTATTCAATTGCAGTTAGAAAATGGTCCGTTTAAGGAACTATTCGGTCATTGGAAGTTTATTGAGCTTGCAGATGATGCCTGTAAAGTTGAGTTTGAGTTGAGTTTTGAGTTTTCAAGCTCAATTGCTGATCTTGCTTTTGGTAAGGTGTTTAAAGAATTGATGGCGTCGATGGTGACAGCATTCACTAATCGAGCAAAGGTGATTTACAAATGAGTACAGAACAAAATGGTTTTCTAGTTGAAGTCATTTATGCCTTGCCTAAGCAGCAAAAGCTCATTCAGGTACATGTGCCGCCAGAAACAACCTGTATTGAAGCGGTAAAGCTGAGTGATATGCAGCGATACTTCCCCGAAATTGACTTAAAGACGGTTAAACTCGGTATTTTTAGTCGCTTAGTTAAACATGATGAAGTGTTACAACCGGGGCAAAGGGTAGAGATTTATCGGCCGCTCATTGCTGATCCAAAAGATGTACGTCGTAAACGTGCAGAAAAAGCTAAAGAAGATGGCCGGATTAACAAAATCACCGGTAGTAAGCTTTAATAGTCATACAAAAATGGCGAGTCACTCAGTGGCTCGCCATTTTTATATTCACAATCGTTTGCTGTTACTCAAACTTTTCTGAAAGTGTTTCTGGTTGAGTGTTTTGCTCTTCAACTAATGGTTCTGCCTGCGGGCGTTGCTCTGGAATAAGCGGATCGGCTTCAGGCGTATTCACTTCTGGTAAACGGCTCTGATCTAGCGGAGTATTAAACTCTGGGCTTAGTTCGTAATCGCCTTTAACTTCAACAAGCTTATCGCCATCGAAGTTCAAAATGAGTTCTTTGTGAGTAATACTCGCGTCGCGGCCGCTTTTATAGTGGTATACATAATACCAAGTATCATCAGAGAAACTGTCACGCAGCACTGGACGACCTAGCACGTATTCAACTTGCTCTTTGGTCATGTCGATACGTAGTTTTTCGACTTGTTGTTTTTCCATATAGTTGCCCTGAGGAATATCAGGCTTATAGATCAAATAGTCAAAAACGCCACAGCCACTGATTGATAACGAGAGCGCAGCAGCGCCCAAAAGGGTAAGACTTTTCTTTTTAATTGTCATTGAATGCGCTACTTCATCAAAATCTGTCGGTCATAATACCCAAGCTGTCCCCCTTATGACAAGGGCAATTAGTTTAAGGTGTGCTTGAGTGATAATTCTATATAGTAATTACAGGATACAAATCACTGTCGGTAAGGGTATTGAGTCTTGAAGTGCGATTTAGTTCAGGACGTATTGTAATTATTTATGGGCAGAATACAGGGAAATAAGGGGGAGGCCGGCAGTATGCTGAATCGCTTGGCTTTGGCGAATAGATAAAATGATCTAGTGATGAACTCTAATTGTGTTGATTTGTTTGTATTTTTGTATTTCAGTTGTTGCGATCCTGTGTTAGTTTCAATATCGTCACTCGTAGACTTGCTGCTTAATGCAAAGTATTAAAACTGAAAAATAATTAAAAATAGGCAATAAAAGCAATGAAGGTAAATAAGAAAGGGACTTTAGTTTGTGTTGGTACAGGGCTTAATTTGGCCGGCCAAATAAGTGTCTTGAGCAAGAGTTATATTGAACATGCAGATCTAGTATTCTCTTTGGTTCCTGATGGCTTTGCTCAACACTGGCTTGAAACGCTTAACTCAGATGTACGTAGTCTCCAGCCTTATTATGCTCAAGATGGCGAGGTGAAAAATCGTCGCGATACTTATAAGCAGATGGTTGCAGCGATTTTGGAGCAAGTACGCTTAGGTAAAAAAGTGGTCTGTGCACTTTATGGTCACCCGGGCGTGTTTGCTTGTGTATCTCACTTTGCGATTGCCCAAGCGAAAGAAGAAGGTTTCAATGCACATATGGAGCCTGGTATTTCTGCAGAGGCATGTCTATGGGCTGATGTGGGGATCGATCCTGGGGGATCAGGACATCAAAGCTTCGAGGCGAGTCAGTTTATGTTCTATAAACATACACCTGATCCCACAACACACCTATTACTATGGCAGATCGGTATTGCAGGTGAGCACACCTTAACCGAGTTCCATACCTCGTCAGATAGACTACAGGTGTTAGTTGAGCAGCTAAACGAATGGTACCCGTTGCAACATGAAGTTATTTTGTACGAGGCGCCCAATTTACCTACCCAATTGCCAAGAATCGAACGAGTTTCGCTAGCACAATTGCCATTTTCGCAGCTATCTTCGATCACGACTCTGTTAATTCCGCCAGCTAAGCAACTTGAATTTAATCATCAGATATTAGCCAAGCTTGGGATAACAGCTGATGACTTAGGTTAAGTAAACAACGAGTTGTTAACAGTAAAATATCGTCACTTTGTGGCAGAGTATAAATCACCAACCAATCCATTCAATTTAAGGGAATAAAAATGTCAAAGTTTAATGATTTTTTTGAAAAGTTAGGTTCAGATGCAAAACTGTTTGAAGAGAGTAAGCAAGATCCTCAAGGCGTGATGAAGGCAAATGGTCTGACTGACGATGAGATCCAAGTGGTAATGTCGGGTGATAACGACAAGCTTAAGTCATTGTCGGGTGACAATCTTAAAGTAAGATCTTTCATGATCGTAAGCAATCCAATGAATTAATCTTAATTTATGCTTAGGGCCGCAGCACAGTTTCTATGCTTTATTGCCATTACAGCTTTTTCTGTAATGGCAATGGCGAATAGCGTTGATTACAAACAACGCTTGCATACGTTGGAGGAGGCGCTTAAGTCAAATTCGGCGTTAGCTGATAATATTTTTCAAGAGCTGCAAATTGAAAAAGGCAATATGTCTGCAGAGGCATGTCTATGGGCTGATGTGGGGATCGATCCTGGGGGATCAGGACATCAAAGCTTCGAGGCGAGTCAGTTTATGTTCTATAAACATACACCAGATCCCACAACTCACCTATTACTCTGGCAGATCGGTATTGCTGGTGAGCACACCTTAACCGAGTTCCATACCTCGTCAGATAGACTACAGGTATTAGTTGAGCAGCTAAATGAATGGTACCCGTTGCAACATGAAGTTATTTTGTACGAGGCGCCCAATTTACCTACCCAAGCGCCAAGAATCGAACGAATCTCGCTAGCACAATTGCCATTTTCGCAGTTATCCTCGATCACCACTCTGTTAATTCCGCCAGCTAAGCAACTTGAATTTAATCACCAGATATTAGCCAAGCTTGGGATAACAGCTGACGATTTAGGTTAAGTAAACAACGAGTTGTTAACAGTAGAATATCGTCACTTTGTGGCGGAGCATAAATCACCAACCAATCCATTCAATTTAAGGGAATAAAAATGTCAAAGTTTAATGATTTTTTCGAAAAATTAGGTTCAGATGCAAAACTATTAGAGGAGTATAAGCAAGATCCTCAAGGCGTAATGAAGGCAAATGGTCTAACTGACGATGAGATCCAAGCGGTAATGTCGGGTGGTAACGACAAACTTAAGTCATTGTCGGGTGGTAAAAATGTACAGACACTACTTATCGTTCATGCGAATAAAAAGTAATTAAAATGCCAATTATCCTCTTTGTTCTTTTGTTACTATCAATATCTCCTATTGCAGTAGCAAAAGAGGATAGCAACGAGGTTAAGCTTAACCGAATATCTCAATTTTTATCTAACTCTCCTCAACAATCAGAGTCGTTAATAAACGAACTATTAGATGATTGGCAAACTCTTGAGAGAGAAGAACGTGCGAAGTTGATGATGTATCAATCAGTGCTTCATACTTACAATGGTGAGTATGAAGCTGCAATTGTTCTTTTAAAGAAATCTGAGAGTTTAAAACCAGATGAAGTGACCCAAATCCTTATTTATCAGTACCTAGCGACTAATTATATTGCACTTAAGCAATATCCTAAGGTTTTAGATTTAATGACTGCAAATTTAGAGCGGATAGAAAATGTTTTAGATATTGAAATAAAAATAGGAGCTTACATCCGCCTTTCCAATTTATCACTCGAGCTTTATGCCTATGAAGAACAACGAGAGTTTGCTTTAAAAGCGATGGAGTTGAGTCAGAATAATTATGCGCAGGAGTATTGCATTGCAATGTTGTTGAGTGCTTACGCGGATCTATCTGAAGCTAAATACTCTCGAGCTAAAAAAGGTTTACTTGCTAGCAGAATTTTTGCTGACTCAAATCAAATGCCACTTATTAGCCTAATGTCTCAAAAAGGCTTAGCATCAGTAGCTATCAACACAGAGGATTATCAGTCGGCTAAAAAATTGTTAGAGCCAGTTTTAAAGGGGTATCAAGAGTTCAATTTTCAGACTGAAATTAATCATGTAAATGCATTGCTAAGTCAAACTTATTTTGGCTTAGGTGATTATGTGCAAGCGGAATTATTTGCGACTAAGACAATGAAGCTAAATGATGAACCTAATCATATTCAAAATAAATCCATTGCATCGAAAGTATTGTCACAGCTCTATAGGGATTCAAACCAATTTAAACTTGCTTATGAATATCTTGGATTGCACCAACAATATGAAAACCAATTACTTGATGATACTAAAGCTAAAGCAAATGCCTATCAGCTCGCTAAGTTTAAACATCAAGAGCAGGCACGCGAGATAGCCTTACTTAATCAGGAGCGTCAGTTGATGGAAACTCAAAAAGAGTTGGATCAATCAGCTCAAGCCAACAACGTTATGATAGTCACTATGCTCGTTGGCAGCATATTTTTCCTATCGTTATTTTTGTTTTCTAGCCATAGGCAGAAACTGCGTTACCGTAAGCTCGCTTTAATCGATAGGCTAACTGGTGTTTATAACAGAGGTGCCGGACAAGATTTTGCAGAAAATGAGTTTGTACAAACCTGTTTGCGTGAGGCTCACTTTTCAGTGGTACTGTTCGATTTAGATCACTTTAAAAAGATCAATGATAGTTTCGGTCATGCAACCGGTGATTGGGCGCTAAAACATGTTATATCGGTTGTTAAGCCCCTCATTAGGGATGGTGATATTTTTACTCGTATGGGCGGTGAAGAGTTTGCACTGTTTTTACCTTACTCAAATGAAGAAGCTGCCATTGAAATTGCAGAACGTTGCCAAAAGGCTATTGCAGCCATTGAAACCAAATACTCAGGCCATCAGTTTAGTTTGAGTGCAAGTTTTGGGGTATCGAGTAATATGGTGGATGATTTAAGCCTAGATCCTATTTTAAAGCGGGCTGATATTGCTTTGTATGTCTCTAAAAATGCTGGTCGCAACCAAGTTACCCGATACAGTAAAGAGCTTGAAGAACAAGGCCAAAGTCAAAATGAGACTATTCAACTAGGCTTGAGTTAATTGCAGTAATTAGCTGTTTCTCTAAAAATGTCATAATGGTCAAGCTTAACTGTTTTATAGCGTACAGCCTTTTGGATGCCTATTATAGATGAGCAAAGCCTACCTCTTATATGCTTGCTAACGCCAATTACTCACTTCTTTTAGCTTTCTGTACAGCAGTTCAGATCAATATGTGTTCGCTCGCTAACAAGCCGTAACCATAATGTGTGCCTCTTGCTTGTTTATATTTCGTGGTGGGATTATACCAATCAGTATAAACATTTAGTCACTCAGCGAGAGTTTAGCGGTTTTGAGGCAAGGCAACGAGCGTGCTCTACGTTCAAGGTCGTTAACACAGCATCAGAATCGCTAAAACTCGCCATTCTGGAGCGTTTTTGGCTGCCTACTTCTGCGTTGATTAGCTTTATAAGGGAATAACCATTATTGCAGCTATTCGCCTTGAATTAGTTTGCCAAAAACCGCTCTGAGTTGATCAAATTCTTGTACTGATTGGTATTATATGTTCAAACGTACTTTTATCAGGCATTAATATAGCCGCAACAATCCTTAGTTAATTTACTAGAGTCTTAGTCGCAGAATTGCTTAGTGAACCGCAAAAAATCCCGATTTATTAATTAAATTGAAAATAAATTGCTGTTTAACCAATGTTTTTTTGAATTTTAGTCATCTATTATCACTGCCTTTTTATCTTGCTATGTACACAAGTTAACTTACTTTTACGTTAAGGTAAGATTTAAACGGTTGTTTAAATTCTGGGTTGCTTTCAATACTTTTAACTTGCTGTTTTTAATTGTTTTTAGTGGCTTACTTGTTCGTTAGTTGTAAACAAAGCTGCCAAAGCGTCATTATTGGTACTCAAATAAGTGTTGTAAACAAAATGTTGCAGCGTGTTATTTTATAACGAAAGCAAGTTCAATGCAGCATCCTTGGTCAATTTGTCAGACTAATTTTTCTCACAATGTAGCTCTTACCTTTTGCTTTTTAATTAATCTCTTATTAATCAAAGTATTGAATTGTTTATCTTGAGTTGTTTTTAACTGGTAATAGCTAGGTTTAGTGCTGCTTTTTTGGTTTTTGCTGTTTGCTGCAAACTTGCAACTCATTCTTTTAATCCGTAGTTTTTGTGGTAAATCAACATTCGCTAAAACACAAATAACCGCAGGTTGGTACCTTTAATCGTCTAAAACCAGTTTTTAGATGTATTGAGAGTAATTCATGATGATCTCGTACCGCTGCGTTATTTGATGCGTAGTTATGTTGAAGACTGTTTAGTTTTAGGAGATATAAATGACACAGTTAGCAGCAGAGTTATATGAAGCAGACACAATTACGCCACCTAAAGCTAATGCGATAAGCCGAGCTGAGCAATCAACACAAACGTCTGTGAGTAGTTTGGTCTTTAGTCGAGATGCAGGCCCTAGCCAGCAAGCGCTATTAACCGATGGCGTTAAGTGCTTGCTCAAAGGGCTTAGTAAACAGTTTGCTCCGCAAGTGAAACAGTTGCTTACGCTTCGAAAACACAAGCATCAACATGCGGCATCAGAAGCAAGTTTGGATTTCTTGGCTGAGACTACAGCCATTCGTAATGGTGATTGGCAGATCCGTTCTATTTCTGAGGAGCTGCAAGATCGACGGGTTGAATTGGGATCGCCTATTAGCATAACTAGCACCTCAGGTGCGCAAGGTAAGACTGGAGAGTTTGGCGACGGTCAAAGTTGGAATGAAATTATCCAAGCTCATACATATTTAAGAAGTTTAGTTAGTCGTAGTTTAGACAGTAACGTTGAGGAGCCATTAGGCAATAAGGTTAGTGCTTTTACATGCAAAGTGAGTCACCTAGATCTTTATCTGCAACATGTTGAATATGATGGTAACGCTATTCCTGCTGCCTTATTTGATTTCTGTGTGTATTTTTATAGCAATTATCGCCAGTTATTGAGTAATGGGTTCGCACCGCATTTTTATATTCCACGTATAGAAAATCACTTGGAAGCTCGATGGTGGGCAAGTGTGTTTGCTTTTGTAGAAGCACGGTTTTGTTTACAACCGGGAGCAATCAAGTGTACCTGTGGCATTGAAACAATAGCAGCTGCATTTGAAATGGATGAGATCTTATATGAATTACGCTCCAATATCGTGGCACTCAGCTGCGGTGATCTCGATACAAAAACTAAGGCTGCTGAACAGCAAATGTCATCACAATTGAATGACTGCCGTTTTAACTCAAGTGATAAATCCCTAACAGCATATGCTCGTTTGTTAATTAAAACATGTCATAAGCGTGGTGCGTTGGCCTTAGTTGATATGGAGTCCGGCTGGTTGGTAGAACAAGCTACTGTCGACGAACAGGCGTTGAATAAGCTGACAAGCCATCTTGAGTTAGCTGCTCGTAGCGGATTTGATGGGGTCCAGATCAGTAATATGCAACTTGCAGAGCCTGCGGTGTCTATATTTAACCGCTTTATAGGCGTTGATAATAACAACCAACTGCATATTACTCGTGATGTTGATGCGCCTATCCATGCTAAGGAGTTATTAGCGTCAATAGTTTAATTTAAAGCTTAGTTGACGGCGAGTTGCTGTTTAGCCATGGCAGTCACGATAGGCAAAAAAGTTTGGCTACTTTTTTGTAGCTTGTGTCCCCCGCACGGTAACCCTACGTGCCGTGCGGGTTTTTATTTACGATTGGTTTTCCTACCATTAACTTGCTTGTGATTAGCGACTCTTCGGAATCGCATTTTTTTATCTAAAGCAAATAGATTATTTACTCGCTTGCATAATCTGCTGCGTAATTGACTTAGCTATTTTGTTGGGAATAGGAAAACTCAGATGATATTGGGCAATCTTCCAACCCTCGGAAGTTTTTATTAATGTGCCTGTTCCACGGCTCACTCCGTAGGAGGGGCTAGATAGCACTTCATCAAACCAGATGACTTCGCCGCGCTGAGTCATTTTTCGAGTGGTTAAATCATAACGCCAACCTTTGGTTGGACGGGCATATTGCTCAAACTGCTTTTTTGTCCAATGTTCGTTTACATCTGTCCCAATAAATATGCCGTCCTCTGTGTATAACGAGAAGTAATTATCCCAATCTGCAATAGATGAGTATTGATTTAGTGCATCTAACACCTTAGCAGCCTGCTGTTGCTCTTGGGTAAGTTCATTGGCCCTTAATGTATGGCTACTTAGGGTACAGAATAGTAATAACGTGAGGGTTGTCGCTTTGCTGAATAACGGAGTTAAGTTTATTTTGAACATTAGTTTTTCCTTTGTAATTTGAGTTTGTCGAGTAACTTAATGGTTCTTATACTAATTGGTATTATTGCCAGTTTACGGGATCCAGTTGATAAAAGGAGCTTAGTTCAGCATATAGTGCAGGGTGGCTATATTTAAACTCGTGTGGTTGCTCGAAAAATACCTCGCTGATCACTGCAAAAAACTCTGCCGGGTTAGTGGCACCGTAGTAGCTAAAGAGCGAGTACTCCCCTCGTTGAGCAGCACTAACGAGAACTTGGTATTCTTGCATCAACACCGTAGACCAAGATTGGTAATCAGCGCTAGTTTTCAAGATAGGTGCGCCGTTAGCATTTCCGTCTTCTTGATCTAGTTGATGGGCAAATTCATGAATAACAACATTGCTGCCATCATTTGGGACAGCAGCGTCATGCTTGGTTGTTTGCCATGATAAAATCACTCTGCCATTTTGCCAGGATTCTCCAGCAAGCACTCGGCGTTGTTCTGAGACGACACCTGCGCCATGTTGTTGCTGATTTTCTACGATGAAGGCTGAGGGATAAATCAGGATCTCTTTTAAACTAGGGTAAAAATTTGTTTGTCGATTAAGTAAGAGTAAGCACGCTTGAGCAGCGACAGTGACTCTAATCTCATCTGTTATCTCTAATCCATCACAACCCACAAAACGCTTTTCTGCGATAAATACTTGAATGTGCTTTTTGAGTTGTAGCTGTAAATCTGCAGGCAACATTCTAAAAAAAGGGATTCGGCGTTTTAATATTTCGCGCCATTGATGGGGAAAAGGTTGTTTGCTGATGGCACGGCGTCGCTGCTTAGCACGCCAGTTAGCACTGGCGATCCAAGTAATTGCTGCGCCACTTAGCAGCAATATGAGTGCAATTGCGATCATATCTTCCCTTTTTTAATCCATGTTATTAGTTTTATATGTGGTGTGATGTGCAATTTTCAACCGTAGATGCACGTATACTCTGATAAGGCTTAGCTGAGGTGATCATAAAATAGTGTGATGTTATGGCGATAGAAGAGAGGGCGACAGTAAAAAAATGCTGACAGCGTAATACTTCAAAAAGCGTTGCAACTACTGTCAGCCAAGGTTGGGACGGGAGGGTTATTCAACGATAATACTTTGCTCCTTTTGTTTTCGTTGCTCTGCCGTTAGGTTAAAGTGATGTTCAATTAAGAAACGAATTAACTTTGATTTAGCCACATCACAATCATTTGCAAGTGTGGCTAAATGAGCGATGGCAGACTCGGTTAAGGTGAATGTTGCTTTTCTAACAGGAGCATCGCCCTTTTTTATAGTGACTACCTGGTTCTTTGGTGTTTCAGTTATTGTGGAGTCATCTATTGCTGCAGTGAACGCTAGGTCAGTCAGCCTATTTTGCTCAGAGGTTAACATTTGTTGACCAAGCGCATAGCGATTCGCGTCGTCTATAAAGTCGTCAACCAAAGCATCTAGCGTTAATTGTTGAACGCGAGAGTGACTGACCGAAGTGCTAGACTGCGTAGAGCTTTTCTTGAGATCTGCCAGACCCATAGTCACCTCTCATCTTTTTCATATGTTTTTCAGCAAGGCGATTGCGGATCTCTGTTGAATTGCTTGCCTGAAGCATTTCACAAGCTATACCTCTGATCTCATTTGCAGCCTTCCCTTTAGGTTCGATCTCTAGCACAGATAAACCAGACTCTTCACTGTCATCATAGATATTGCGGCTATAAGTAATAGCGTCTAACACATTGATGTCATAGGTTCTGCAGACTTCTTTTGCTTCAAATATTCGACTTGCTTGGTTGGGCAGGCTAGGGCACTGGGTGATAACAAAACTAGCACGCATTTTGGGGTTAATCATCATGCAGGTGGCAACGATATCATCCATATGGCTAACGGTTTTTAAATCTCTACGCTTAGGGCGAAGTGGCATCAATACATGGGATGCAACTGACATGGTTGCGCGTAACGCCAAGTTGTCTTGGCCGCCGCAATCCACAATCACATAGTCATAATGTTGTTCGAGACTTAGCAGGTCATTACGGATTTTTCCATACAGCTGGACGCAGTTGATACTTGGTAAGTCAGCATTGTTATTGCGAGCATGGATCCAGTCAGAGGTTGTGCGTTGAGGGTCGCAATCGACCATGATAACTGAAGCGTGACACTCTGCTGTGAGAAACACGGCTATGTTTTGGGCAAGGCAGCTTTTGCCGCTACCGCCTTTTTCGCCACCAACGAGTATGATCATATAGTCTTCCTTTTGCACGCGGTTATTTTTAATTTTTATCATATGAATTAAGGGCAACAGAGTGCGTACTCGTCTAGTCAGGTGGGGATAACCTATATGCCAAACTAAATCTAAACTGTCACAGTAATTTAATCTAGGTTGATAAATTAAGTTCGTCAACGGTATGATTTTTGGCGTATTTGTAGAGTATTGACTGGCGTTATTTTGTTGACGTTTAGGCTGTTTTTGTTGGTTTTTTGACGCCTTTTTGTGCAGCTTTAGTTGGTTCATTTTATTGTCAATATAATTAATGCCTTAAGCTATTTTTTCTCGATAAAAAGACGCTAATTCAGGGGGGGACATTGCAATAAGAAAGGTCACTTCAATAATTTTATTAGGTTTTGGTTATGTTAAAACGTTTACTTATAGACAAAAAATATATCTGTTTTGTGGTTTATTAAACCTTAGCTGAACCATTCTGCTTCGCTGCCGTGCTATGAAGCAGCACAATTGAGGCAAGGCTGATACAATTAGCGTTCTGCTCGAGAGCGTTTGCATACTAAGGCTTATTAATAATGGATGAACAACTTTTACTAGAAGCGATTACCCAAAAAATGCCATTTGGAAAATATGCTGGGCGACGGTTACTTGAACTGCCAGAACCTTATCTTGTTTGGTTTCATTCAAAGGGGTTTCCAGAAGGCAAGTTAGGTCAGCAATTAGCGTTAATGTATGAAGTTAAACTAAATGGTTTAGAGGGCATGTTACAGCCTATCCTTGATGAAGCTAAACGCTCGTGAGTGATGATTAACTTAACAAAAATTAAGCTGTAATTTATAAAGTTCCGTGCTAGGTGAATAAATATTTGGTTCTGAGAGTTGGATCTAATAGTTGGGACTAATTAGAGATTTATAATCAATTGCATGCTTTAATAATGACGAATTGATAACTTTTTAAAGGAAACGTCCGATGATCGCTAAATTAGTTAAATTGGCCGCTGCAGCAACGTTAGCATTAGGTATTTCAAGCGCATGGGCGCAAGGTGTTATGCATGAAGGTACCGTTATGGATACCATGAACGGTGGTGGCTACACTTACGTGCAAATTAAAGAAGCTGATAAAACATTTTGGGCTGCAGGCCCTCAAGTTGAAGTGAAAAAAGGCGACACAGTTGTTGTTCAAGAACAAATGTGGATGAGCGACTTTAACAGCAAAACGCTGAACCGTACTTTCGATAAGTTGTTATTCGTAGGCCGTATCGATAAGAAGTAGACAGTTGCGCCCCTTAGATGCCAATGACTGCGCATATAAGGGTTAATAACATCTATTAGCTTAATGTTTAATGGCGTAGACTTAGTTCTACGCCATTTTGTTTTTTAACCTTTATGTTGACCTTAATTCCCTATCATAAAACTTACGCTGCAGATGTTGCTAAGCTATGTCATCTGTCTATCCATGATATAGATCCAAGGCTGTATAGTGCGGCTGAAAAATCTGCTTGGTCGTTTGCCCCTCGCTCAGCTAATCATTGGCAGCGGCGATTATCTAATTCAAAAGCTTGGTTGATGTTAACGTCTGCCTCTGTTGATGGAGCAGAGGCAGTGTGTGGCATGATAAATGTTGAAACTCGGTTCAACAGCCGTGGTTATATCGACAGCTTATATGTTGCGCCAGAACACCAAAGGAAAGGCATTGCAAAGCAGCTGTATAGTGCGCTTGAATTTTGGGCGCGAGAACAGCAAATTGACGAACTGACAGTCGATGCTTCTAAAGTCTCTAAAGCGTTTTTTGAGGCCCAAGGCTTTAAGCTTCGGTATCGCAGTTATCAAGAAAAACGTGGTGTAGTTATTATGGGGTATTACATGTACAAGCCATTGTAAGGCTTGTACATTTTATCTAATTGCCTCGGGGTTACTTGCTTAAGCAGGGCTGAGGTGGTGGCTGGTATAATGAACTTGTGGCTCTAGTATTTCGTCTAATGTTTGCACCTTGCTGATAAAGCGGCTAAATGCTTGTGGCAAACTTAACCCCTCAATATCTTTGCACCATTTAGCTTGTAATATAGGGTGATAGCCTTCTTTTCCTGATGCTGTATAGGATGAAGATACCCCTTTATAAAAAGCATTAGGATCAACGTCTAACCAAGTATTCACACCTTTGCTTACTCGTAAGATTTCGAGTTTGATAATCCGTTGCCCAAGTTGCTGAGTGCCGTCGTAAAAATACTTTAAACCATAAGTGTATGGAAAGCTGCCAGCGCCAGTACCTATGACGCTGTTATTCGTTGCGCCATTGATCGCCGACTCTAGTAGTTGGAACAGATAAACCCCTTGGATTTCGTATGCAACTAAAGGAATATCGAATGGCAACACCCGTCCTAGCACTTCGGCTAAACTCACATCACCTTTATCAAGTGATTGACGCACACCGCCAGCATTATGTAGAGCAAAATCTATTTCAATGCCTAACTCTAATGTTTCTTGATACATACTACGGCTGACCCAAGGCGCAATTTCACTGCCATGAGGTAAAGCTTTGCTAGGCAAACGAGTATGAACTAGGTTCTTTGGCACAAAGCCTAAAATCTTATTGTTCATTGCCTCAAGGCTTGGGCGATATTTTTGTGAAATTCGCTGTTGAACATCAATGTCTTCTTCATCAAACAGAATGAAAGGGTGTGATTGCAGTTCATGGCGAACCTTTGTGTAGTCTTCAGGACTAACTTCGCTAGATGATTGCAGGATAAATTGCTGATCTAGCATAAAGTAATTGCCGCCATTTAGGGATACGACTTTGCCTTTATCATCAAATATAATGTCGGCGAGACCAAGGGTTTCTGCGTACTTACCAGCATGTAATATGGCGGTATCATTTACTCGTTCACCATAAGGCATATTGGATAAACCAAGTGCACTGAAGTCGCCTTGTAAGGTATGTGAGTGTCCGCCAACAATAACACCAATGTCAGCGACTTGCTCTGCGAGTTGCCTATCTTGCTCTAAACCTAGATGGCTCAACACAATAATGTGGTCAATACCACGGCTTTTTAATCGTTTGACGGTTCGCCGTGTGGTTTCAATGGCATTGATAAAATTAATATCTTCATCAGGGCCTGCAATTTCAGCCATTTGATCTAAGGTAATACCAATAATGGCTAACTGCTTATCGCCGAGTGGCTTTAATAGTACTTTCGCGGTTTCAGTATCAGGATCGTAATCTAAAAGATTCTTATGATCTCTAAGGCGTGCAGCTTTGTTAAGTGACTCTTGGCTAAGATCCATGTTGCCAGCAAGGAGAGGAAACTGAATGTCATTTAAAAAATCAAGCACAGGAGCATTACCAGCGTCAATTTCATGGTTGCCCAAAACCATCGCATCTGGTTTTAACATATTAAGTAAATCAGAGTTGGCTTTACCTTTAAACTCGTTGAAATACAGGGTGCCTTGAAAACTGTCTCCTGCGTGCAGAAATAAAAAAGCTTGTTGCTTGCTAAGTGCTTCAGCTTTTGCATTTTTAAGCTGCTTTGCAATTCGGGCGTAGCCGCCAGTGTGCGTATATAAGGTAAGTTCTTTTTGTTGTTGTAAAAGAGTGAACTGTACTCGATTAGCATCGAAGTGGGAGTGCGTATCGTTAATGTGGGCAAGCTTTAATTGATATTGCGCGATTGTAGAGTGTGCTGTTGTCATCTTATTCCTCTGGACCAAACGAGGAGTGTAGCACGTAGGTGTATTGACAACCAGCTCTGTTGTAGCGAATTTAACTGGTACAAAAAAGGGAGCTGATGCTCCCTTTTAATAGTGGTTTACCTTAGTGTTGCTGATGCATCAAGCTAAGTTATTTGGCTTGCTCTTGCTCAAAATCGCCATCATCAGATAGTACAATCCCTTTGTCTTTCATGCGGCGGCTCCATAATTTACGAGCAAACTGCTGCATGTCAGTAACAGGGTCGTTTGAGTCAACGATTTCAAGACCAAGTAATGACTCAACAATGTCTTCTAAGGTAACAATACCTTCGTTAGAACCGTATTCATCAACTACCATAGCAATCTTAGTATTGCGCTTAATCATAAGCTCAAAAAGCGGCAGAATTTTAGCGGTCTCAGGGATCACTAGCAGGCTCTTTTTAAGTACCGCGATAGATTCTTTCGGCGTGCTACGCTCGGCCAGCAAAATATCGTTTCTATTAACGTAACCAATAATGTTATCTGGCTCTTCATCATAGACAGGAATTCGAGTAAATGGCTTCGCCATAAATTGCTGCGTGAACTCAACTTGGGTTAAATCCGTAGGTAACCTGAACATAACCGTTCTTGGTGTCATAATCGCAGTAACCGGCATCTCTTTAACTGATAGCATTTGCGTCAAAATTTTCGACTCTTGCTCATCAAGTTCACCCGAAGCTCGGCCAATTTCAGCCATGGCGCTCATTTCTTGACGGATATATTGACCTTCATCGCCTTTACCCATTAGTTGGGTCACTTGCTTGGACATCCAAATCAGTGGCAAGGTACTACGCTCCATCCAAACAAGTGCGATAGAAACCACAGGAGCAAGCGAGCGCCAGTAGTTTGCACCTAAGGTTTTAGGAACGATCTCTGAAAAGAAGAGAATTAAGAAGGTAAGAACACCAGAAAATACGCCTAGCATCTCATCGCCAAATACCTTAGCAGCTTGCGCACCAGCAACCGCAGCACCGACAGTGTGGGCGATAGTGTTAAGTGTAAGGATCGAAACGAGAGGAGATTCAACGTTCTCTTTTTGTTTACGTAGTCTGTCAGCAGCAGCTGGGTTAGTCGCCGACAATGACGCAATGTAACTTGGTGTAACCGACAGCAGAACTGCCTCAAATACACTACAAAGAAAAGAGACGGAAATCGCGACAAATATTATAATGATAAGAGTTATCATAAAGGTGAAATTACACCTCCACATGGCAGACCAAAATTAGTCTGCGCGGATTCTAGCACAGGTTTAGATCTTTGGTGATAGCTGTGGCTAATATTTGTTAAGATCTGTATAATTCGCCGCCCACAAGCTGGTTTTAGGTTTTTTGAGGTTAGACAAAATGAGTGAAAAGAAGATCAATTTATTAGATCTTGATCGTAAAGCATTAAGAGCGCTATTTACCGAGATGGGTGAAAAGCCATTCCGTGCTGATCAATTAATGAAATGGATTTATCATTTTGGCGTTAGTGACTTTGAAAAAATGACTAACATTAACAAAGCACTAAGAGCAAAGTTACAAGCCAAGTGCGAAATCGTTGCGCCAGCTATTTCGAGTTATCAAAAGTCTGCCGATGGTACAATTAAGTTTGCTATCAATGTTGGTGACGGCCAAGAAGTTGAAACGGTTTATATTCCTGAAGATGACCGTGCAACGCTTTGTGTATCTTCTCAAGTTGGTTGTGCTCTTGAATGTACTTTTTGTTCTACTGCGCAACAAGGCTTTAACCGTAACCTTAGCGTGGCAGAGATTGTAGGCCAAATTTGGCGAGTTGCAGACTTCATCGGTTTTGTGAAAGACACAGGTGAGCGTCCGATCACGAACGTAGTGATGATGGGCATGGGTGAGCCACTGCTTAACCTTAAAAACGTCATTCCTGCGATGGATATTATGCTAGATGATTTCGGTTTTAGTTTATCTAAGCGCCGCGTTACCGTGTCGACATCGGGTGTGGTTCCAGCGTTAGATAAATTAGGCGATGCATTAGATGTGGCATTAGCGGTAAGTATTCACGCACCAAACGATGAGCTTCGTGATGTTTTAGTGCCAATTAATAAAAAGTATCCGCTTGAAGAGTTTTTAGCTGGAATTCGTCGTTATATAGCCAAATCAAACGCAAACCGTGGCCGTGTAACGCTAGAATATGTGATGCTAGATCATATTAACGACAGTACAGACCAAGCGCACGAACTGGCTAAGCTGATGAAAGATACGCCTTGTAAGGTTAACTTGATTCCGTTTAACCCATACCCAGGTTCTCCTTACGGTCGCTCATCAAACTCACGAATTGACCGATTCTCGAAAGTATTGATGGAATATGGTCTGACAGTTATTGTGCGTAAGACTCGCGGTGATGATATTGACGCAGCTTGTGGTCAATTAGCTGGTGATATTCGCGACAGAACTAAACGTTTAGCGAAAAAACAAATGCAACAGAGTCAAATTTCGGTCACAATGAACTAACTCTTTGTATCTAATGATAGATGGGCTTAGCAATGAATCAGAGAAAGGTGGTATTGCCGTTGGTATTTATTTTGTCATCTATGATGGCAACGGGGTGCGTAACCCAAGATACCTATACCGGTACTGATACTCCTGTCTCTGAGCGTAAAATTAACAAAGAAGCTGCAGCACGTCAGCGAGTGCAGCTTGGGTTAACCTATCTACAAAAAGGCAATAGTGAACAAGCAAAAGCCAATCTCGATCGAGCCGAGGCTTTTGCTCCAGATTTGGAAGAGGTTCACATTGCCTTTGCTTATTACTACCAATCGGTAGGTGAGCTGGAAAAAACAGAGCAAGCATATAGAAAAGCGATCAACACCAGCAACGTCACCGGCGATGCATATAATAATTTTGGTGCTTTTTTATGCCAGCAAGGCAAATATGCTGAGTCTGAAAAGATGTTTTTAGCAGCGGTTGATCAACCTCTGTATACCCGTTCGGCCTCAACTTACGAAAATTTGGGAATTTGTAGCCGAAAAGCAGGTCAAATTAGTCAAGCGCAGCACTATTTTGCTATGGCGCTTAAGTACGATCCTAGAAGACGCACCTCATTGATAGAGTTGACAGAAATCGATTATGAACAGGGTAGATATGCTGAAGCTAAAGCGCAGCTATCTCGTTATCATAGGGTTGCGTTAGAGTCAGCCACCAGTCTGGCATTAGGAATTAAAATAGAACAAGGTTTGAATGACGAAGAAGCCGTAAAGCGATTTGGAATTTTACTACTGGCAAAGTTTCCTCAGTCAATTCAAGCCAAAGAATATCGGGCTAGTATGCATTAATGAAAAATGAACAGAATCAAGCGCCCAATGTAGATAATGAAAGCCTAGTGGATGAACCTACGGTCACACTGGGCGTTTTGCTAAAAACAGCGCGCGAAAACAAAGGTTTGTCAATTGAGGCATTGGCGTCGCAATTACATTTACGCCCTGCAATCATTGAACAGATTGAGGCTGACAATTTGCAAGAGGTGGGTGCCTCTACTTATGTACGTGGTTACGTAAAAAACTATGCTAGAGCTGTGCAAGCCGATCCGTTTGCGGTGAAAGAATGCTTAGATAAGCAGCTTGAAGACGATGAAAAGCCGTCAATGCAGAGTTTTTCCCGCAAGACTACCCATCAAGCACGTGATGGCCGTCTAATGGCGCTGACCTATATTATTGTATTTGTGCTACTCGCACTTATGGTGTTGTGGTGGTTCCAAAAGTCATCAATGGAAACCGCAGTTGATTATTCACAACCTACCGCTGAAGAAGTTGCCGCATCCGCAGAAAGCGGTTTGCCTAATCCTGTAGCCGCTCTTTTAGATGCAGATAGCAGTGATACTACCGTAGTTAACGGGGTGGAAGGTGCAAACTTAGATTACGCCAGCGAACTGACTGGTGAGGATCCTGCACTTGCGGTTGCGCAAGATTTAACGAGTAACACTACTGGCCCAGACACAACAGATGTGGCTTCAGTGCAACAAGGTCAGACTCGCACAGAAGCTGTAAATCAAGCTGCAGCTGCAGAGCAAAATGATGTAGCGACAACTCAAGTCAGTGATACTACCGATTCAAACTTAACCCTTACTTTAACTGGCGATTGCTGGATTAAAGTGACAGATGCTAGTGGCAAGATATTGGTAAGCGATCTAAAGCGTAGTGGTAACCAGATTAATCTTACTGGCCCGGCACCTTTTGCGGTCACACTCGGTGCGCCGCAAGTGGTTAATATTCAACTTAATGGCGCTGATATCAATTTAGACGCGCAGAAGTACCCTCGCGGTAAAGTGGCTAGACTAACCTTGCCACTTGCTGAGCAATAACAGAGCACAACACCATGTATAACGAATCTCCTATTATTAGACGCAAATCAAGCCGAATTTATGTTGGCGACGTACCAATTGGTGATGGTGCACCGATTGCGGTTCAGTCAATGACTAACACGCGTACGACTGACGTTGAAGCAACTGTTGCTCAAATTCGTTCCTTAGAAAACGTTGGCGCTGACATAGTACGTGTTTCTGTGCCGACGATGGATGCTGCAGAAGCGTTTAAGTTAATTAAACAACAAACTAAAGTACCGTTAGTTGCAGATATTCATTTCGATTACCGTATAGCACTTAAAGTCGCAGAGTACGGTGCGGACTGCTTACGCATCAATCCAGGTAATATCGGCAACGAACAACGTATTCGCAGCGTGGTTGAGTGCGCACGTGACAAAAATATCCCTATCCGTATTGGTGTTAACGGCGGTTCATTAGAGAAAGATCTAATGGATAAATACAAAGAGCCAACGCCAGAAGCATTGCTTGAATCTGCAATGCGTCATGTGGATATTTTAGACCGTTTGAATTTCGACCAATTTAAAGTGAGTGTTAAAGCATCTGATGTGTTCTTAGCGGTTGAATCTTACCGTTTACTGGCTAAGCAAATTGTACAACCACTGCACTTAGGAATTACAGAGGCGGGTGGTGCACGAGCTGGTTCAGTAAAATCAGCTGTTGGTTTAGGTATGCTGCTTGCTGACGGTATTGGTGATACTTTACGTATATCACTGGCCGCTGATCCTGTAGAAGAGATCAAAGTGGGCTTTGATATTTTAAAGTCGCTACGTATTCGTTCACGCGGTATTAACTTTATTGCTTGCCCATCTTGCTCGCGCCAAGAGTTTGATGTGATTGCTACGGTTAACGAGTTAGAACAGCGCCTTGAAGATATCGTTACGCCAATGGATGTATCAATTATTGGCTGCGTGGTTAACGGTCCTGGTGAAGCACTGGTATCAGATATCGGTTTAACAGGCGGTAACCGAATGAGCGGTTATTATGATGACGGTGTGCGTCAAAAAGAGCGTTTTGACAACAACAATATTGTTGATTCACTTGAAGCTAAAATTCGTGCTAAAGCGGCAATCGTTGCTGGTCGAATTCCTGCACAAGATTTAAATAAGTAAGTACAATATCATCACAAGCCCGCTGCGCAGGCTTGTGATTTTTTATAGCTGAATCCAGCTGTTGTACGTTGAGCCTCGAAACGCCTATAATGCGAGGCGTTTTTTAATTTTATATAGCAAATTTACGAGTCGAATAGTGGCAAAACAGATCCAAGCGATTCGCGGAATGAATGACATTCTGCCAACTCAAAGTCCTTTATGGCAAAAACTTGAAACCGTATTACGTGACACTGTTGGGTCATATGGTTACAGCGAAATTCGTACTCCTATCGTTGAAAGTACAGATCTCTTTAAGCGCTCTATTGGTGAAGTGACTGATATTGTTGAAAAAGAGATGTATACCTTTGAAGATAGAAATGGTGACAGCCTAACGCTTCGTCCAGAAGGTACCGCTTCGACAGTACGCGCTGGTAACGAACATGGTTTGCTATATAACCAAGAGCAACGCCTTTGGTATATGGGCCCAATGTTCCGCCACGAACGCCCACAAAAAGGTCGCTACCGTCAATTCCATCAGTTTGGTGTTGAAGTATATGGCATTCCTAGTGCAGATATCGACGCAGAAGTATTAATGCTATCTGCCAAGCTATGGGAAAAGCTAGGCATTACTGAACATGTCACACTTGAATTAAATACCTTAGGTGATACAGAAGAGCGTGCAGCATACCGTGACGCGCTAATCGCATTCCTTGAGCAGCATAAAGACGTATTAGACGAAGATAGTCAACGTCGTATGTACACCAATCCATTACGTGTTCTGGATTCTAAGAATGCAGATGTGCAGGCGCTTTTGGCCGATGCGCCGGTATTAATGGATTACTTTGGTGAAGACACGCGTTCACATTTTTCACATTTATGTGAACTCTTAGAGGCTGTCGGCATCCAATACACAATCAATCCTCGCCTAGTGCGTGGTTTAGATTATTATAATCGCACTGTTTTTGAGTGGGTTACATCAAGCTTAGGCTCGCAAGGCACAGTATTAGCTGGCGGTCGTTACGATGGTTTAGTGGGGCAACTAGGTGGTAAGCCTACACCTGCTGTTGGTTTTGCAATGGGCCTTGAGCGTATTGTATTACTACTACAAACCCTTGAGCTTGATAAAGACATTGGTCCAAGCGTAGATGTGTATGTTACGGCTATGGGTGACAGCTGTCGTATCGAAGCGTTTAAGATCGCTCAAGAACTTAGAACAAGTTTGCCTAATGCGAAAGTGATGAGCCACTGCGGTGGTGGTAACTTTAAGAAGCAGATGAAGCGAGCAGATAAAAGTGGTGCCTCAGTTGCGCTAGTTATTGGTGAAGATGAAGTGGCTAATAACCAAGTGGCAGTTAAGCACCTTCGTGAAGATAAAGCACAAGAATTGGTTGCCCGTGATGCATTGGCGGCTTATATTGCAGAACTGATTTAAAAGGGGAAGACTGAAGTGGAAATCTATAGCACAGAAGAGCAACAAGTAGATGCTATCAAACAGTTCTGGAAAGATTATGGCACATCAGTTGTTATTGGTGCCGTTGTCGGTTTAGGTGGATTATTTGGTTGGAACTATTATTCTGACCACCAAGTGGCTCAAGCAGAAGCTGCTTCTGAGTCATTCCAAGCGTTAAGCAGTCAAAATACTGCTGATGCAGCTATGTTAAGCGCAGCAGAGAATTTTGCCAAAGAGCACGGTCAAAAAGGTTATCAGTCACTACTTGAGCTACTTGTAGCTAAGTCTGCGGTTGAGACAGGTGATCTTGCTAAAGCAGAAGCAACACTTAAAAATGTGATTGCAACTGATGTTGATGCCAGCATTAAACTGATTGCAACAATGCGTCTTGCTCGTGTTCAAGCAGAACAAGGCCAGTATGCGATCGCAATTTCGACACTTGAGCAAATCACCGAGCCAGCTTCAGCTGCACAACGTGATGAGTTAAAAGGTGATTTCTTAGTTCGCCAAGGCGAAACAGAGAAGGCAAAGGTTGCCTATCAAACAGCAGTAGACAATGGTGGCACTATGACTAGTCCAACATTACAAATGAAGCTTGATAATCTGAACAAGGCATAAGGAATCTGCCCATGAAGTCTTGGTGCAAAACGCTACTTGCATGTGGAATGAGTATAGGCATGTTGTCTGCTTGTTCTTCAAGTGACGTAGAAGAAGAACCTGTTACTCCGTTAAGTGAAATCCAAGCAACTGTGTTTCCTCAAGTGAGCTGGAGTGCAAATGTTGGTAACGGTGTCGGTGAATACTACTCACGCTTACGTCCAGCAGTTAATTACGGCAAACTGTTTGTTGCAGATCGCTACGGCAAGGTCGAAGCATTCGATGAAGTAACCGGTGAGCGCATTTGGCAAAATGATTTTAGCTCTGCATTTAGAGATAATGCATTAGCAAAAAATAAAGGTGCACGTTTAGCGGGTGGTGTTACAGCGTCACGCAACAAGGTTTTTGTGGGCGGCGAAAGTGGCTTGTTAGCGGCATTTGATGAAGCAACAGGCGAAGCAGTTTGGCATGTAATGGCAGGCGGCGAACTACTATCAGCACCAACGGTTGGTGAAGACGTGGTGGTGGTAAATACTGGCGCCGGTACCTTAGAAGCATTTGATGTGGAAGATGGTACACAACGCTGGGTATATGAAAACCAATTACCGACACTGACGCTACGTGGCACAGGTGCAGCTTCCTATGAAGCGGGTGGTTTCTTTGTGGGAACTGCCGATGGTAAAATCGCCGTTGTGATTAAAAATAATGGTCAGGCAGCTTGGGAACAAGCTATCTACACGCCAACGGGAGGCAATGAGTTCTCGCGTATGGCCGATGTGGATATGAAGCCGCTATTAGTAGGTGAAAACCTATATGCTGTTAGCTATAACGGTAACTTGGTATCAATGGAAATGCGTACTGGCCGAATCGTTTGGTCACGTAGCTACTCAAGTTTCCATGAGTTAGCCTATTCTGGTGCAAGCCTGTTTGTAGTTGATGACCACAGCCGTGTTTATGCTGTTGATAGACGAAATGGTCTAGAGTTATGGAATAACTCTGAGCTGACCAATCGTGATTTAACCGCTGCAGTATCTTTTAAAGATTACGTAGTAGTGGGTGATTTTGAAGGCTACCTTCACTTTTTAAACAAGTCTGACGGTCAAATCGTTGGCCGCGTAGAAGTGGATAGCTCAGGTTTATACAGTCAGCCATTAGTTGTGAATGACAACTTGTATGTGCAGACTCGTGGTGGAAAAGTGATTCGAGTAACACTTCCGTAAGCCTAGTCGTAAGCGATGATAAGGCCCCTGGATGTGTGTCCGGGGGCTTTTTAGTTATTAGAAAATGAGTAATAGAGGCAATTAAATGATTCCTGTTGTGGCCCTAGTTGGGCGACCAAACGTTGGTAAGTCGACCCTTTTTAACCGACTTACCCGTACCAGAGATGCGCTTGTCGCTGACTTTCCTGGGCTAACTCGGGATCGTAAATACGGCCGAGCACATCTTGCAGGTTATGAGTTCATCGTAGTTGATACTGGTGGTATCGACGGCACTGAAGAAGGGATTGAAACTCGCATGGCCGAGCAATCTCTCGCTGCGATTGAAGAAGCAGATGTCGTGCTATTTATGACAGACGCTCGCGCGGGTCTAACTGCTGCCGATCTTGCGATTGCTCAACATTTACGTAGCCGCGAAAAAACAACTTTTGTTGTGGCTAACAAAGTTGATGGCATTGACGCTGATTCTGCTTGTGCTGAATTTTGGTCACTAGGCCTAGGTGAAGTTTACCAAATGGCAGCGGCGCAAGGCCGTGGTGTAACCAACATGATCGAGTATTCTCTAGCACCATACGCAGAAGCGATGGGCATTAAAAAGCTAGAAGACGGCGATGATGATGAAGAAGAACGCGAGTTTACTGAAGAAGAAGCAGAAGCTGAGCAAAAGCGTCTGCAAGACTTGCCAATTAAGTTGGCGATTATTGGTAAGCCAAACGTGGGTAAATCAACGCTAACTAACCGTATCTTAGGTGAAGAGCGTGTAGTTGTTTACGACGAGCCAGGCACGACGCGTGACAGTATTTATATTCCAATGGAACGTCAAGGCCGTGAATACGTATTGATTGACACAGCGGGTGTCCGTCGTCGTAGTAAGGTACATGAAACTGTTGAGAAATTCTCAGTAATTAAAACCCTTAAAGCGGTTGAAGACAGTAACGTCGTGTTATTGGTTATCGATGCTCGTGAAGGTATTGCAGAACAAGATCTAGGTCTATTAGGCTTCGTGCTAAACGCTGGTCGTGCATTAGTGATTGCGGTGAACAAGTGGGATGGTATTGACCAAGGCGTTAAAGATCGTGTTAAGAGCGAGCTTGATCGTCGTTTAGGCTTTATCGATTTCGCACGTATTCACTTTATCTCTGCACTTCACGGTACAGGTGTGGGTCACTTATTTGAGTCTATTGAAGAAGCGTACGATAGTGCAACGCGCCGTGTAAGTACATCTATGCTGACGCGTATCATGCAGATGTCGCAAGACGACCATCAGCCGCCTTTGGTTAACGGTCGTCGCGTTAAGCTTAAGTATGCTCACGCAGGTGGTTACAACCCGCCAATCGTGGTTGTACACGGTAACCAAGTTAAGAAGCTTCCAGATTCTTACAAGCGTTACATGATGAACTACTTCCGTCGTTCATTAAAAGTGGTTGGTACACCAATCCAGCTGCGCTTCCAAGAGGGTGGCAACCCGTTTGACGGCATGAACAGTAAGAAACTGACTGTAAGCCAAGAGCGTCGCCGCAAGCGTATGGTTGGCCATATTCGCGATAAGAATAAAGATTAATCTTTACGCTTGATTGCAATAGTCGAATGATATTGAAAAGGAACCCTAGGGTTCCTTTTTCTTATTTAGAAGTTGAGTGATCTTTTTCTAAAACAACTGCTTTAATCGCCCGCACGCTGATAAAGATTAGTCTTTTTCACTTTATTTAACTAAAGCGTTTATAAGCCCCGTTGAGTCAAAAGCAGCTAGATAACTGCATTTTTTGAAAAATGCTTTGCAACAGCTATTAGTTGTGACTGTTGTTTGCCCGATACCCAATCAAGGTTGAATAAATAGCAAATGGACTCCGCCAAGGTAATTTGATGTAGATTCGATTCAAAGCCAGTTAATAGCTTAAAACTAGCTGATTCTAGTGTTTGTTTTGTTTCACTATTCGAAGCATGATTGCTAATTTCAGGCTTGTCTGCGTTATCTTTAAATTTCCAGTGGCACTGCTCATCTAGGTTTATTAGCAGTTGCTGGAAAGTCGCTACAGGTATTTGGCCTTCTACTCGTAAAATTGACGCGAGAGCAATCAGGTTATGCCCCCAAAATCCGGGGTGTTTCAGCGCGTTTTTCAGTACTATTTTGGCGTTAATGTATACAGGTTTGTGGTAGTCATCTGCGACAGGATATGACAGGTGGTTATTACCGTAGAATGTTGCCGTTACAAACTCACAGAAACGTTCAATAAATCTTAGCTTTTGAGTTTCTGAGTTAATAAGTGGCCAAGCTTGCTTAAAGGCAATGAGTACAGAGACGTTATGGCTGAGGTATTCATTTTGCTGACTACACTGCTCAAAGTAGAAGTTAAATATCTCGTTAGTATCGTGTTGATTAAACCAGTCTTGCATCGTGAAGTAGGCGTAGGGATAGATCGCATGGCCTAAAATCCAGTGGCGTCTGCGTGAGATGGGTTCAAAGGGCATTGAATCGGCTTTAAGGATTGCTAAGTCAAAGCTGGGTTCCTCTAATTCGATGAGCTTGTGAATTTTTTGCCAATCTTTTTCAGGCCAATCAAATTGTGCTTTTAGCGATTCAATAGCGAGATAGCATTTTAGTGCATGTTGTTGATGAATCGCTGCGACTCTAGTAAGCACGTCATCCATGATTAGACTCCTACAATGAGTGAAAATAGGCTTAACCAAGCTAGCTGTACGCCATAAGATAGGCGCTGATAGACACCTGGGTTAGTTTGCTGTTTAACGGCTCTCGCCATTGTAAATAAGTAATAAATAGCCACAATAACTGAGATAGCAGAAAAGATCCGAAAATACAAAGGGGTGCTTGCTGAAGTCGGGGCGAAAACGATTAATATCGGGGCGATGAGTAATGCAAGTAGCATAATAAACCCAGCCCAAGAATGTACCTTGCAGGAAAATGAGGGGGACTTAGTGAAAGGATCTGCATCCATGGGGAAGTAGCCTGCAATCCATGTTGTGACCCCATGTAAAATGATAAATCCGCCGCAGCTCCGCACTAACACGTCAACATTAGCAAGCTCGATTAGATACCAGCCAAACAAGCTGAACAGCAAACCAAGTGGATAGTTATTGATGATAGGGGATAGCTTTTCGGTGGGACTACCGCTTGCGCCTAACTCACTGCAAAACTGTTTTGCGTGGCGATAGCCGGGGTAATACCGCCCAGCAATATATACGCCGACTATTATCCATATTGTTGCGATTAGTCCTGAGTAAGACGCTAAACTGGTAAACATCACTGGTTCCTTGTGTGTTTCAATTTTGGTAACTTATCGAGCATTATTGCAGCCAATAATGCTCGTTTAATTAATTGCTCCTTATCTGTGTCTTTTACTTCTAATAGTGCACGATAAGAACGGGGGAAATTGAAAAAGCCTATGAATGTATGGCGACTTATTTTGTACTTTGTTCGACAACATCTATGAGTCGTTGTTTCAATGGCTCGCTTATCGGAAACGTAAAGCTGGCACCCTGCATTATTACAACGGGTTCAATAGCCTGATCTTCTTTGTAAGCAACAACATAGTCATTGTCGCTCACCATCTTTTGGTAATGTGTTATCGCATAAATTGCTGATTTTCGATCAAGGTCTTTGTAGGCGAACTCCGAAGTATGAGATAACTCATATTCAGTGTCTCTTTGTTGTTGAAAACGTCTATCTGTGCGACTGACAAAGCCGCGCATGCCACCGGTTTCAATATAAGAGTTACTGGTACCTTCAATTCGATTGACGCTAATACCGTCAGGCGTAGCGATTTGATGACCACTCCAGAAGTCAATTTGCTTATGTTTTAAATCAACTCGGATGTCGTTGAATTCTACATGCTTAAACATATCGTTATCGGTAGTGCGAGTATTATAGCGATACTGCACAATCAAGCTTTCAAAGGGGCTATCTTCACCTGAATGGTGACAAGTAATACTGACAATATCAGGCAGAGGCTCGCATAAGCGTTTTACTAACTCAGTTTTAAAGCCATGCTTTGTCGCTGCAGCAGTAAATGTGTCAGAGATGGCGACTTTACTCTCTGGTGTGGCATAGGCATTGAGATTTAGTACTGCCAGTATTAGGCCTGCTGACAACTTTACTTTGTTGCTGATGTTGATTTTCATGTAATTATTGGGCTTATTGATTATGTTAATTAAATTCAAACTGACGCCAGAATTGCGTCGCCGCCAGTTATAGTGCCATTTTGCTTAAAATGCAGATGATTATCTGCACGCGAGATGCAGCTTGCTGCATATCGCAGTGCGCTAACTGATTTTAACCACAGTTGAAGTCACGCTGCCATCGCGTAGGCGAGTAGTTAGCGTATCGCCAATGCCGGTATCTGATGGAGACTGCACAACTTTACCATCACCTGAAAGCGTAATGCTGTAACCACGGCTTAAGGTTGCTAGCGGGCTAACGGTTTCTAATTGTTGTGCGCGATGGGCAAGCCGCTGCTGACTCATTGTCAATTTATCCTCCATGGCATCGTTAAGCTTGGCGCTTAAAAAATTTAAACGTTGGGCTTCGAGAGTCAGGCGGTGCTGCGGTGACTGATTGGCCAAGCGGTTACTTAAGTTTTGCTGCTTTAATGTGTGTGCATGCAGCTTAGATTGCATAGCTTGCTGTAAGCGTAGTTGCATTTCATCAAAGGTTTGCTCATACATTTGTAAGCGGCGCTGGGGATCTTGTTTTTGCAGGCGGTGCTCGATGTTTTGCACATGGCTTTGTTTCTTTAACTGGTAGTGCTGCCAAGCTTGTTTCAGACGCGAGAGCTGAGCCAATAGTTTTTGCGCTTTATTATCGGCATCTTTCGATAATAGCTCAGCACCTGCTGATGGCGTCGGCGCCCGCAAATCTGCCACATAATCACTGATAGTCATATCCACTTCATGGCCAACGGCTGAAACCACAGGAATACCACTATTATAAATAGTATGAGCTAGCCCTTCGTCATTAAAGCTCCATAAATCTTCCAATGAGCCTCCACCACGGGTGACAAGTAATACGTCAACCTCAGCTCGCGAGTTGGCTAGGTTAATTGCGTCACAAATGCTTTTGGCAGCATCAGTGCCTTGCACTGGCGTTGGATAAATGATGACCTCTATCGATGAGTCACGGCGGGCAAGTACATGTAAAATATCGCGGATCGCTGCGCCAGTAGGTGAGGTGACGACACCTATTTTTTGAATATTAGTGGGTAGCGGCCGTTTTGTGTCGGTGGCAAATAATCCCTCTGCCGCGAGCTTCATCTTTAATGCTTCATATTGCTGCGCCAGTAGTCCGTCACCTGCCGGTAGCATAGATTCAATAATGAGTTGGTAGTCACCGCGAGGCTCATAGACGCTGATATTACCTTTAACTAACACTTGCTGGCCGTTTGCAGGGCGAAAGGTGACCGCTTGATTACGGCCTTTAAACATGGCACAGCGTATTTGTGAGAAATTATCTTTAAGGGTCAAATACCAGTGGCCTGAACCCGGTGCAGCAAAGTTTGAAATTTCAGCATTAAGCCAAATTCGTCCTAGTTGCCCCTCTAAAAGCTGTCTCACTTCACCGTTGAGGCGAGAGACGGTATAAACATCATTTTTTGGGCTTTTCATAATTTTTTATACACAAATACGATTTAATCTCTATTTTCCATTTACCAACTCAGATATGCAAGGTATAATCTCGCCGCAATATTTCACCTCTAATTCCTAATCTCTTGGGGAGATGTTGCATGTTAAGATTGAAAAAAGAAGCGCTTACCTTTGATGATGTGTTGCTGGTTCCAGCGCACTCTACCGTCCTCCCAAATACAGCTGTTTTAAAAACACGCCTGACGAATAAGATTGAGTTGAATACTCCAATCGTATCTGCCGCTATGGATACCGTTACAGAAGCCCGCTTGGCAATTGCTATTGCTCAAGAAGGTGGTCTTGGTTTTATCCATAAAAACATGACGATTGAGCAACAAGCTGAAGAAGTTCGCAAAGTAAAAATCTATGAAGCGGGTATTGTTCAGCAGCCGGTAACAGTAACGCCAACAACCACGTTAGCCGATGTTAAACTATTAACAGAAAGAAACGGTTTTGCGGGTTACCCTGTGGTAAACGAAGCTAACGAACTTGTGGGTATTATTACAGGTCGTGACGTACGCTTTATTACTGATTGGTCACGTACTGTTGATCAAGTGATGACACCGAAAGAGCGTCTAGTCACAGTACTAGAAGGCACTAAGCTAGATGAAGTGCAAAAGCTAATGCACTCTAACCGCGTAGAGAAAGTGTTAGTTGTTGATAACAACTTCAAACTTAAAGGTCTTATCACAGTAAAAGATTTCCAAAAAGCTGAGCGTAAGCCAAATGCATGTAAAGACGAGTTAGGTCGTTTACGTGTTGGTGCAGCTGTTGGTGCAGGCGCAGGTAACGAAGAACGTGTAGATGCGCTAGTAAAAGCGGGTGTAGACGTACTGCTTATCGACTCTTCACACGGTCATTCAGAAGGTGTATTACAACGTATTCGTGATACTCGTGCTAAATACCCAGATCTACAAATCGTTGGTGGTAACGTGGCAACGGCTGAAGGTGCACTAGCACTTGTTGAAGCGGGCGTTAACGCAGTTAAAGTCGGTATTGGTCCTGGCTCAATTTGTACTACCCGTATCGTTACTGGTGTAGGTGTACCGCAAATTACAGCCGTTTCTGATGCTGCCGCTGCGGTTAAACATTTAGACATTCCAGTTATTGCTGACGGTGGTATCCGTTTCTCTGGTGATCTTGCTAAAGCACTAGCCGCTGGCGCATCGTGTATCATGGCAGGCTCTATGTTTGCAGGTACAGATGAAGCACCAGGTGAAACTGAGCTTTATAATGGTCGTGCTTATAAATCATACCGTGGTATGGGTTCACTAGGTGCTATGACTCAAACTCAAGGATCTTCAGATCGTTACTTCCAAAGCGATAATGCTGCAGACAAGTTAGTACCTGAAGGTATCGAAGGTCGTGTTGCTTACAAAGGTAAGTTAAAAGAGATCATTCACCAGCACATGGGCGGTTTACGTTCATGCATGGGTCTAACCGGTTGTGCAACGATTAAAGAACTAAATGAGAAAGCTGAGTTTGTGAAAATCACCGCAGCTGGCATGGGCGAGTCTCATGTACACGATGTGACGATTAGTAAAGAAGCACCTAACTATAGCACTCGTTCTTAATAAGTATTTTAAATCTTAAAGGCGACATATAATGTCGCCTTTAAATTAAACCAAATAGACAACTCAAAGAGTGTTGCTGTTTGGTTAGTTAACAATGTTGAAATATAGAGATAAGGTACCCCATGAGCAACATTCATGAGCATAAGATCCTCATTTTAGATTTTGGATCGCAATACACCCAACTGATCGCCCGTCGTATCCGTGAAATCGGCGTGTATTGTGAACTTTGGGCTTGGGATGTTTCTGAAGAGCAGATCCGTGAATTTGCTCCAAACGGCATTATCTTAGCAGGTGGCCCTGAAAGTGTTACCGCTGAGAACTCACCACGTGCACCAGAATATGTGTTTGACGCTGGCGTACCTGTACTAGGTATCTGTTACGGCATGCAAACTATGTCTGAGCAGCTTGGTGGTAAAGTAATTCAAGGTGTGGGTGAAGGCGAGTTTGGTTATGCGCAAGTAGAACTGCAAGCTGAATCTGCACTATTTAAAGCAATTGAAGATGCAGTAAGTGAAACCGGCAAGCCACTACTTGATGTGTGGATGAGCCACGGTGACAAAGTATCTGAAATTCCAGAAGGTTTCGTAGCTGTCGCTAAAACTGAAACCTGCCCATTTGCTGCTATGGCAAATGAAGACAAGCAATTCTACGGTGTACAGTTCCACCCAGAAGTGACTCACACTCGCCAAGGTAAGCGTATGCTTGAGCATTTCGCGCTTGAGATTTGTGCGTGTGAAGCAAATTGGAAGCCAGCATCAATCATTGAAGATGCCGTTGCTCGAATTAAAGAGCAAGTGGGTGATGACGAAGTTATTTTAGGTCTATCTGGTGGTGTTGATTCATCGGTCGTGGCTATGCTTATTCACCGCGCAATTGGTGACAAGCTAACTTGTGTATTCGTTGATAACGGTTTACTACGCCTAAACGAAGCGCAGCAAGTAATGGAAATGTTTGGTGATCATTTTGGTTTGAACATTGTTCATGTTGATGCTGAAAACCGTTTCCTAGACGCAATGGCAGGTGAAGCAGAACCTGAAGCTAAACGTAAGATCATTGGCCGCGTATTCGTAGAGATCTTCGATGAAGAATCTAAGAAATGCGTTAACGCTAAATGGCTTGCTCAAGGCACTATCTACCCAGACGTTATTGAGTCTGCAGGTAGCGCAACAGGTAAAGCACACTGCATTAAGTCACATCATAACGTTGGCGGTTTGCCAGATGATATGGAAATGGGTCTGGTTGAGCCATTACGTGAATTGTTTAAAGATGAAGTACGTAAGATTGGTCTAGAACTAGGTCTTCCATACGACATGCTTTACCGTCATCCGTTCCCAGGACCAGGTCTTGGTGTACGTGTACTTGGTGAAGTGAAAAAAGAATACTGTGACTTGCTACGTTTAGCTGATGCTATTTTCATCGAAGAGCTACGTAAAGCTGATCTTTACAATAAAGTAAGCCAGGCATTTACGGTATTCCTACCAGTTCGTTCTGTAGGCGTAATGGGCGATGGTCGTAAGTACGACTGGGTTGTTTCATTACGTGCTGTAGAAACTATCGACTTTATGACAGCGCATTGGGCACACCTACCTTATGATTTCCTAGGTCGTGTATCTAACCGTATCATCAACGAAGTTGATGGTATTTCGCGCGTAGTTTACGATATTTCTGGTAAGCCACCTGCAACGATTGAGTGGGAATAATCTTCGGATTATAATAACGCTTAAATAAAAGGTGCTTCGGCACCTTTTTTATTGCTATTAATCACATTATCTCTGGAGTTTGCTTTGCCGCAATTTGACTCAATACAGCAACAAGATCTTCATTTTATGAGGATGGCAATGGATATGGCTACGAAAGCCGAAGCCAAGGGCGAAGTGCCTGTTGGCGCTGTACTGGTTAAAGATGGTGAAGTCGTCAGCGCGGGTTTTAATTACTGCATTGGGCTACATGATCCCAGTGCCCATGCTGAAATGCAGTGCTTACGTCAGGCCGGGCAGATCTTACAAAACTATCGCTTATTAGGTACCACGTTATATGTCACCTTAGAACCCTGTGCAATGTGCGCCGGTGCGATAGTGCACTCACGTGTAGGGCGCTTAGTGTTTGGTGCTAAAGATCAGAAAACAGGCGCTGCGGGTACGGTCATTGATATTGTGCGCCACAGTGCCTTTAATCATCTAGTTGAAGTCGAATCTGGCGTGCTTGAACAGGAATGTGCAGAGCAACTTAGTGCTTTTTTTAGACGCCGCCGAAAAGAGATTAAGGCTGCTAAAGCGTTGGCTAAACAGCAGGCATTGGACAATGGTAACCTAGACGGATTGACTAAGGGTTAGAAAAACTCTCTGCTGCAGGTTTAATAAAAACAAAATATTGCTTTTGACGCCCTAGTACTTTTTGGTGACGGGTTTTTAACTGGCTACGACGACGTGCAGCAACGTTGTTGATTGCTTTCTTTCTCATATTAAGCCCCTCTATTATTGTATTGTTCAGCTTCATTATGTAGCAAACTTCATTATCAAAAGTCTATGTGACAATCATTAATCTTTGATGAATTTATTATATATATCACTTGTGTGATATTAGTTTAAAGTTAGTTAGCATCAGGCTGCTGTAATACAGGCTTTACTGGTGACTCAAGTACAGGCTCTGTTAACGGTTGCATATTAGGCACAGGCTCTTGGATCTCAGCTGTTTGCAGCGGTTTATTTCTTAGCTCTAGCAGCATGTTTTGATTATCTATCCATACTAATGTGTCGTAATAGCGGCGAATGCTATCGACATAATGCACAGCTTCATTACCGCGAGCATAACCATAGCGAGTCTTTTTGTAGTATTTGCGTTTTTGCAAAAGTGGCAAAACCGACTTTACATCACGCCAGGCACTTGGGTTAAGTCCCTGTGCTTGCGCTAATTTACGCGCATCTTCAACATGGCCAAGGCCAATATTGTATGAGGCGAGGGCGAACCACATCCGCTGGCTTTGCGGAATCGAATCAGGGAGACGATCCAGCATACTATTGAGGTACTTAGCGCCACCTTGAATACTTTGGTACGGATCGAGACGGTTTTTAATTCCCATCTGTTTGGCAGTAGGTAAGGTTAACATCATCAATCCACGCACACCGGTTGGTGAACGGGCGTTGGGGTTCCAATGTGATTCTTGATAGGCTGTTGCGGCAAGTTTGCGCCAGTCAATGTCGCCTGCGTACTTTTCAAAGGTTGCTTGGTATTTTGGTAATTTATTGTCTATTGCGCGAATAAAGGCACGGGTGTCAACGTAATCAAAGCGTTTCACATGGGCAAAATACTTTTCATTTAAATGTGCCAACGTGCCACTGCGTTTTTCAATATGCCAAAAAGCCAGCAATTGACTCATTAGCTGATCGCTATTTTTAGCAGGTAGCAACCAAACCACGGGTTGCTTACGTTTTAATACCAAGCCTTCACGTAGTTCAGGCATAAATCGGCGATTAATATCTAAACTGGTTGAGTCTGCAATCGTGTAGGGGATATCACCCGCAGCAATCATCGCAAGCAGCTCTTCAGCGTCTTTGTCTTTTTCCTGATTCCACACTAAATCCGGGTTGGATTTTTGTAGCTCAGTTAATGTATCGACAAAAGAGGAATCGGTGATGACGGTGATCTCACCGTCAAGTTTATTGATATCTTTAGGAATTGGCGTGCCTTGGCGATAAACCAATACTTGATTTACTCGGTATAGCGGCGGGCCGACTCTAAACTGTTCGCGTCTTGCTGGCGTATCACCTAATCCAGCAGCAATGATGTCAATCTCACCTTTTTTTAGCGCAGCATAGAGCTCGCTGATATTGGCATAGGGCTGCATTTTTAACTCGAGTTCGAGGAAGTCGGCAAAACGCTGCGCCATTTCAAAATCGTAACCAGAGTCGCCTTGGCCTGAAGTAAAGTAGATTTGAGGGCCGTACAAAGTGCCAACGTTGAGGTGAGTCGGTTTTGGCGGCGTAACGGGTTTTGCTTGCTCCACGACAACTTTCTGGCAGCCAGCCAGCAAAGCGATACAGCATAGAGTGAGCAAGATTTTTTTCATGATTAAATCTAATTTACAACATAAGTTTAAAAGAAACAGCAGGCGATTATATCACAATATAAGTCACGGTAAAAAAACGCCTTTTCCCTTGATGTATATTGCTTTTATTATGAGCCTAAAATTAAATTATGCGTAGAATTGTCAATAAGAGTTGGCTTTTGCACATCATAAAAAACAATCGACTTTTTTCTATATAGGAAACACTGTTTTGTACAGCGACTGCTGATGATTTGTGCTGAACATTTCCCTATAATAGCGCCCAGATCTGACCCTGCAATTATAATATATAAGGTGAAAAGACGTGATGGAGATCATCCGCGGAGCCCCTGCACTTTCGGCGTTTAGAGTACAGAAGCTGATGCAAGCTTGTGAATCGGCAGCACTGCCAGTGCGCCAAATCTATGCCGAGTTTATCCATTTAGCCGATTTGAACGAATCGCTAAATGATACCGAAACCCAACAGCTTGAAAAAATCCTCACCTACGGCCCCGCTATTGAAGCGCATACGCCAGAAGGTCATCTCCACTTCGTTACACCCCGTCCCGGCACCATCTCTCCTTGGTCATCAAAAGCAACAGATATCGCCCACAACTGTGGACTTAATAAGGTAAAACGCCTTGAGCGCGGTATTGCCTATTATGTTGTTAGTGATGAACTAACTGCTGAGCAAACTAAAACCCTAAACGCATTATTACATGACCGTATGGTTGAAGTGATTTTGCCAAGCTTTGATGAAGCAAACGTATTGTTTGCACGTACTGAGCCTGCAAAATTCACCAGTGTTGATGTGTTAAGTAAAGGCCGTTTAGCGTTAGAGCAAGCCAATACCGAGCTTGGTTTGGCGCTGGCCGACGATGAAATCGACTATTTAGTTGAGAATTTTACTCGCTTAGGTCGTAATCCAAACGACATCGAATTAATGATGTTTGCTCAAGCAAACTCAGAGCATTGTCGTCATAAGATCTTCAATGCAGATTGGACAATCGATGGTGAAGTGCAACCAAAGTCATTGTTCAAGATGATCAAAAATACGTTCGAGAAGACGCCTGACAATGTGCTATCTGCCTATAAAGATAACGCTGCGGTAATGACCGGCGCTACAGCAGGGCGTTTCTTCCCGAAACAGGATGGTGTTTATGGCTACCACACAGAGCCAATGCATATCTTGATGAAAGTTGAAACGCATAACCACCCAACAGCAATCAGTCCTTATCCGGGCGCAGCCACTGGTAGTGGTGGTGAGATCCGTGATGAAGGTGCAACAGGTCGTGGTTCTAAGCCAAAAGCGGGCTTAACAGGGTTTAGTGTTTCTAACCTTAAGATCCCTGGTTTTGTTCAGCCATGGGAAGCGGATTACGGCAAACCAGATCGCATTGTGAGTGCGCTGGATATTATGACCGAAGGCCCATTGGGCGGTGCAGCATTTAATAATGAGTTTGGTCGTCCTGCACTAGTCGGTTACTTCCGTACGTACGAGCAACAAGTTAATAGCCACAATGGTGTGGAAGTGCGCGGTTACCATAAGCCAATCATGCTTGCGGGTGGTTTAGGTAATATCCGTGAAGAGCACGTACAAAAAGGCGAGATCACTGTTGGTGCCAAATTAGTGGTGCTAGGTGGTCCTGCAATGAACATCGGTTTAGGTGGCGGTGCAGCGTCTTCAATGGCTTCAGGTCAATCGAGCGAAGATTTAGATTTTGCTTCAGTACAGCGTGAAAACCCAGAAATGGAACGTCGCTGCCAAGAGGTCATCGACCGCTGTTGGCAGATGGGGGAAGCGAACCCAATTCAGTTTATTCATGATGTAGGTGCGGGTGGTTTGTCTAACGCATTTCCTGAGCTGGTAAACGATGGCGAACGTGGCGGCAAGTTTGAGCTACGTAAAGTACCATCAGATGAGCCAGGCATGAGCCCATTAGAGATTTGGTGTAATGAGTCGCAAGAGCGTTACGTGATGTCTATTGCGCCAGAAAATATTGAGCTGTTTACACAGATTTGTCAGCGTGAGCGTGCGCCATTTGCCATTGTAGGTGTAGCGACTGAAGAGAAAGAGCTTGTCTTAAGTGACGAACACTTTGAAAACCACCCAATTGATTTACCACTCGAAGTCTTGCTTGGCAAAGCACCTAAGATGAGCCGTGATGTAGTGAGCGCAAAAGCTGACTCGCCAGCACTTGAGCAATCAACAATTGAAGTTAAAGAAGCGGCGCATCGTTTGCTGCGTTTACCAACGATTGCTGAAAAGACATTCCTGATCACCATTGGTGATAGAACGGTTACCGGCCTGGTTAACCGCGACCAAATGGTTGGACCGTGGCAGGTTCCTGTCGCCGATTGCGCGGTTACCGCATCAAGCTATGACTCATACACAGGTGAAGCCATGTCTATGGGTGAGCGCACACCGCTAGCCTTACTAGACTTTGGTGCATCAGCGCGTATGGCCGTAGCAGAATCAATTATGAATATTGCGGGTACCGATATTGGTTCATTCAAGCACATTAAGCTATCTGCTAACTGGATGTCTCCAGCGGGTCACCCTGGTGAAGATGCGGGCTTGTATGAAGCGGTTAAAGCTATTGGTGAAGAGCTATGTCCTGATCTGTCATTGACTATCCCTGTTGGTAAAGACTCTATGTCGATGAAAACCGCTTGGGAAGAAAACGGCGAACAGAAAGCTGTGACTTCACCTATGTCATTGGTGATTACGGCATTTGGTGCTGTGCAAGATATTCGTAACACTGTTACGCCAGAGCTGCGTAGTGATAAAGGCGACACAGATCTGTTACTGCTTGATCTTGGTCTTGGTCAAAATCGCTTAGGCGGCTCTTGTCTGGCTCAGGTTTACAGTGAACTAGGTGATATCGCACCGGATCTTGATAATTCAGCGACCTTGAAAGGCTTCTTTGAAACCATTCAGCCAATGATTGCTGATAAGTCGATTATTGCTTATCACGACAGAAGTGATGGTGGCCTTTACACTACGTTAGTTGAGATGGCATTTGCAGGGCATACAGGTCTTAATGTTGATTTAAGTGCGCTAACAGGTACTGATGTAGAGCGCTTATTTAACGAAGAGCTAGGTGCAGTCATTCAAGTTCGTCGTCAAGATGTAGCGATTATTACTGAAAAGTTTGCTGCAGCAGGTGTGCCTTGCCACAAAGTTGCTGAGCTAACAGATACTGATAGCATTGCCATCTTTGACGGTGCACGTGAAGTATTAACCGAAACACGTACTGATTTACGTACAATTTGGGCCGAAACCACGTACCGCATGCAAGCATTACGTGATAACCCTGAGTGTGCTAAAGAGGAGTTCGAGCTTAAGCAAGATTCAAGTGACTTAGGTTTAACCGTTGACTTAAGCTTTGACCCAAGTGAAGACATTGCTGCGCCGTTTATCTTAAAAGGCGTTGCACCTAAGATGGCTATCTTGCGTGAGCAGGGCGTTAACTCGCATATCGAAATGGCTGCGGCATTTGATCGTGCAGGATTCGAGGCCATGGATGTGCACATGAGTGACATCTTAAGTGGCCGCATTAGCCTTGAGCAGTTCCAAGGTCTAGTGGCCTGTGGTGGCTTCTCTTATGGTGACGTACTCGGCGCAGGTGAAGGCTGGGCTAAGTCGATTCTGTTTAACCAGCGTGCTCGAGAGCAGTTTAGTCAATTTTTCGAGCGTAACGATAGCTTCTCGCTAGGTGTATGTAATGGTTGTCAGATGTTGTCTAACCTTAAGGACATCATTCCGGGAACTGAATTATGGCCACACTTTGTTCGTAACCGCTCTGAGCGTTTTGAAGCACGTTTCAGCTTAGTTGAAGTGCAAAAGAGTCCGTCACTATTCTTCCAAGGCATGGAAGGCTCACGTATGCCGATTGCGGTATCACATGGTGAAGGTCGCGCAGAGTTTGCTTCAGCACAAGCGTTAGCTGCTGCAGAAGCATCAGGTACGGTTGCATTGCGTTATGTTGATGGTAATGGGCAGATCGCAACGAAATACCCGCAAAACCCGAACGGCTCACCGAATGCGATTACTGCATTGAGTTCAACTGACGGTCGTGTGACTATCATGATGCCGCATCCTGAGCGAGTGTTTAGAACGGTTGCTAACTCATGGCATCCTGAGTCTTGGGGAGAAGATAGCCCTTGGATGAGAATGTTCCGTAATGTGAGAAAGTCAGTCGGCTAATACTTTGCTTAGTTGAGCTGAATGAGTGAATAAAAAGCCCCTAGAAATAGGGGCTTTTTTTTGTCAAAAATGACTGGCTGGGGATTATCTATCCAAAGAAGTACCGTGAAACAACAGATTACAGCGCTTTTATTGCTATATGGATTGCTAATAAACGCTTTTTAGCGTGCTGTAACTAAGATTTTGGATAAGCAGAAGTTATCCATAATATTCATTATTGATTGTTTAGCGGATACTGGAATGATTAATTGCGGAGCGGATATAAAAAAGCCCTTCTTATTGATAAGAAGGGCCGCTTTGCGCTAACAAAACTTCAAGAATAATCTTGCATTAAACTGTGTTACTTATAGCTCTCTAGCTTTATAAAGTTCAACGAAAACACGCTGATAGCTAACAACTAGACGCTCGAATAATTTTGTCATAATGGTATCTCCACATAGATTGATGATTTAAGCGGAGTGAGTCTTTACCGGGCTACTTCACCGGGTTAGTCAGACCGTCTCCTTAACTTGGTGAGCATTTTAGGTGACGAATAAATTTTGATCAAACGAGAAAAACTGCATCTTATCATTAGTTTTTCTTATCTATTTTTGGTTTTGTGTTTTCTCTTTTTATAATTGTTCTCACCTATCTTTATGTATTTTATCAATTTTGTATGGGTTATTGATTTCTTGGTTTTTGGTTTAGGGATACGATAACTGTTGCTTTAATTGTTAATAATTGGTGTTTTGTCTGTTTAGCGTTAAATAAATTGTGTATTGGGTGAAAATAATTGTTTTGCTTATTTTTCACTCGCTCCTAGCATGAGTATTTTATGTTGTCAACTAGCTCTAGGGTGGAACTGTGTGCTTCACCTCAAAACCCAATGAAACCGAATGCTTTGATTGATTTGAATCAATTTTGAATGTTATAAAATCACTGCGGATAGCCTTATTTCGTCTTGCAAGTGACTGATATTAACTAATTTGTTTATTCTTTATTTGCGTATTCGAGAGGGATGTCACAACAGCTATTGAAAATGTGATTGCAAGCACTGTCTTGCTAGTGTTTTTGGCTTTATTTTACAAAATTTATGAATTAAACAACGAATCGCGGTTAAGTTGGTTTTTTGTTATAAAACCTGACTGTTTTACTGCATTAATATTCCTATATAGGCAATCATTATCGTGAATGGGGATTTAACGTTAATGATTGGACGCACCACCTAAGGAGTCACAAATGATTTTAGAAGAGGTTGTTGAGCTGTCGCGTTTTCAATTTGCGATGACAGCCATGTATCACTTCCTATTTGTTCCCTTGACCTTGGGGTTAGCATTCTTGCTAGCCATTATGGAATCACTTTATGTGATGACCAATAAACAGATCTATAAAGATATGACCAAGTTCTGGGGTAAGTTATTCGGTATCAACTTTGCACTAGGCGTAGCTACCGGTTTGGCGATGGAGTTCCAATTCGGAACTAACTGGTCATACTATTCGCATTACGTAGGTGACATCTTTGGTGCACCGCTTGCAATTGAAGGCCTAATGGCATTCTTCCTTGAATCTACGCTAGTTGGTATGTTCTTCTTCGGTTGGGATCGCTTCAGCAAGCGTCAGCATTTAGCTGTGACTTGGTTAGTGGCAATTGGTTCTAACATGTCTGCGCTATGGATTTTGGTGGCAAACGGCTGGATGCAAAACCCAGTGGGTAGTGTGTTTAACTACGAAACCATGCGTATGGAAATGACTAGCTTCGGTGAAGTGTTATTTAACCCTGTTGCGCAAGTGAAGTTTGTTCACACTGTTGCATCTGGTTACGTCGCTGGCGCAATGTTCGTTTTGGCAATCAGTGCTTACTACATCCTTAAAAAGCGTGATTTACCATTTGCACGTCGCTCTTTCGCTATTGCGGCAAGCTTTGGTATGGCGTCAATCCTTTCTGTAATCGTACTTGGTGACGAGTCTGGTTATAAAGTGGGTGAAGTTCAACGCGTTAAGCTAGCTGCAATTGAAGCTGAGTGGCACACAGAGCCTGCTCCAGCAGCATTTACTGCAGTTGGTTTCCCGAACCAAGAAACCCAAGAAACTGATTTTGCGGTTAAAATTCCTTACGCAATGGGGATTATCGCAACCCGTTCACTTGATGAACAAGTTACTGGTATTAAAGATCTAATCGATGAGCATGAAGTGCGCATTCGTAACGGTATGGTGGCTTACGGCTTACTTGAAAAACTACGTGCTGGTGAAGAAACACCAGAGATCCGCGCAGCATTTGAAGAAGCTAAAGTTGACCTTGGTTACGGCCTACTACTGAAGCGTTACACTGAAAACGTGGTAGATGCGACAGAAGAGCAGATCAGAGCTGCTGCTAACGACTCTATTCCAAATGTGGCTCCTATGTTCTGGACTTTCCGTGTGATGGTTGGTTTAGGCGTTGTGATGCTATTTGTATTTGCTGCTGCATTCTGGCAGAGCACGCGTCATCAAATCGATGAGAAGCCTTGGGTACTTAAAGCGGCGCTTTACAGCTTACCTCTACCTTGGATCGCGATTGAGTGTGGTTGGTTTGTGGCTGAGTATGGCCGTCAACCATGGACGATCTCTGAAGTGTTACCGACATTTATGTCAGCCTCTAGCCTTACGGTAAGCGACTTAATGTTCAGTATCGTTTCTATCACGCTGTTCTACACCATCTTGCTAGTGATTGAACTGTTCTTAATGATCAAGTTCGCTCGAATTGGCCCTAGCTGTTTGAAGACGGGTCGTTATCACTTTGAAAAGCTTGATGCCTAAGCAGGAGATCTGATTATGTTTGATTACGAAATATTAAGATTTATCTGGTGGGCACTAATTGGTGTGCTGTTCATCGGATTCGCTGTCACCGACGGCTTCGATATGGGGGTTGGTGCCTTACTACCTATTATAGGTAAGGACGATACTGACCGTCGTATCATGATTAACTCAATTGCTCCGCACTGGGATGGTAACCAAGTTTGGTTAATCACTGCTGGTGGTGCACTGTTTGCTGCTTGGCCTATGGTCTACGGCGTGTCTTTCTCAGGTTTCTACGTAGCGATGATGCTAACCTTGTTAGCTTTATTTATGCGTCCTGTAGGTTTTGACTACCGCTCGAAGATTGAAGATCCAAGATGGCGTAAGTCTTGGGACTGGGCACTGTTTGCCGGTGGTTTTGTTCCGCCGCTAATTATCGGTGTTGCGTTTGGTAACTTGCTTCAAGGTGTACCATTCGACTTTGATGAGTACCTACGTGCAACTTACCACGGTGGCTTCTTCGGACTGCTTAACGGTTTTGGTATTCTTGCAGGCCTAGTGAGCGTGAGCATGTTTATGCTTCAAGGTTCTACTTGGTTACAAATGAAGACTGAAGGTGAGCTACGTGTTCGTGCGGCTAAGATGTCACAGCTATTATCAATTGCCTTATTCGTACTGTTCGGTGCGGCAGGTGTATGGTTGGTAAATGGTATTGACGGTTACCTAGTAACATCTGCAATCGACACCAACGGTTTATCTGACCCAACCCTTAAAACAGTTTCTGTTGAAGCGGGTGCTTGGTTAGTTAACTATGATAAGTACCCTGTGACTATGTTGTTCCCAGTACTTGGTTTACTTATGCCAATCCTAGTATTGCTATGTAGCCGCTTGAACCGTTCAGGTTTTGCGTTCTTCTTTAGCTCAGTTGGTATTGCAGCGGTAATTTTAACTTGTGGTGCAGCTATGTTCCCATTCGTTATGCCATCTTCACTGGATCCAAACGTAAGTTTGACAATGTGGGATTCAACCGCAAGCCAAATGTCATTGACGGTAATGACATGGGCTGCAATTATCTTCGTACCAATTGTACTTAGTTACACGGTTTGGACTTACTTGAAGATGTTTGGTCGTTTATCTCGCGACTTCATCGAAAAGAACAAGACCTCACTTTACTAATAAGGAGCCTAGATTATGTGGTATTTCGCTTGGATTTTAGGCGTATTGTTAGCCTGTTCTTTTGGTATCATCAATGCTCTTTGGCTTGAGAATACTGAGAACATGGACCGTGATGCTGAAAAAGAAGATTAATCTTCTAAGCAGTTAAACGCTAAAAAGCCCCGCAATTGCGGGGCTTTTTGCTGGTTATACCAATGCTATTATTACTATTCAGTAATAGTGAATTGTCGATAGCACTAATTATTAAGCTATGTTTTTTCACTATAATTGATGTTTTGCTACCTATACTGATTGGTATCGGCTCACTATAACTTCAGCGATAAGCCTTGCTGTATCAGCTAAATTCATCACTTTTGGACTTTTCATGTGGAATAAAATTCGTGGCTCTCTGCCTTTGCAGCTAATGTTAGCGGCGTTAGCTGCTTGGTTACTAGCTACTGGGATCAGCCAGTTTTCTGCGGCGGATACGCTAGCGAATATTCATCAGCAAAGCTGGTTTCAATTTTTGATGTTAGGTAAAACCGTTTATATCGGTTTACTGAAAATGGTTGTTGGCATTATGGTTATGCTCTCTTTGATAGAGGGGATAAGCAATATTGGTGCGATAACCAAATTAAAAACCCTTGGTAAACGCACTTTAGGCTTTTATGTCTTCACTACAACCATTGCGGTGAGCCTTGGCTTAGGCGCATCTTTGATGTTACCTGCGTGGCAGCCGTTGACTCAAGCTGTACCCCTAGCTGATGGTACTAGTTTAATTGAATCGGAAGCTGCAAGTGGCGGTGCAATTGCCGCTAAGATGTTGCAGATGGCGCTGGTTAACCCTGTTGCTGCGATTGCGAATGGCAATCTACTCGCCATAGTCGTGTTTTCCTTTATGATTGGTATTTCATTATTAATAGCATTGCCGCAGCAGCATGTGTTATTTGAAGTGATCCGCGGCCTCAATAAAGGCATCAATACGCTTGTTAGCGGCATTATCCGTCTGTCGCCATTAGCTATTTTTGCGATTATCTTAGAGTTCTCTATAGGTGGTAGTGAAACTTTATTTAGCCAATTAGCTTTATTCGCCCTGTTAGTTTTTGGCTTAACTATGTTACACGGGCTAGTGGTGTTACCTAGTTTGGCTAAACTGATCACCGGGATCAGCATTCGCACTTTGTTTAAGGGGATTACAGCGCCACTTGCAATGGCGTTCGCCACTTCATCAAGTGCTGCCACGCTGCCTTTATCAATGAAAAGCGCTGAAGAGCTAGGAGTTACACCTGCGACAAGTAGTGTGGTGTTGCCGCTTGGTTCTGTGATGAATATGGACGGTACTGCGTTATTTGAAGGTGTGGCGGCTATTTTCTTAGCTCAGCTCTTTGGTGTCGACTTAACGACAACCGGCTTAATCATGATCTTTGTGATGGCTATGGTATCGTCAATCGGTGCCCCCGGGATGCCATCAGGTTCAATGTCTGGGATGCAGTTAGTGTTACTTGCAGCAGGCATTCCATTAGAGGCGATTGCGATATTGCTGATTATCGAACGGCCTTTAGATACCTTCCGCACGGCGGTAAATGTTGAAGGCGATATTATTGCAGCATTGGTTATCGATAAATGGCAACGTAGTTAATTATACCTTTGTGTATAAACATCTAAGTCACCATTTTGGAGCGTTTTTGGCTGCCTACATCTGCGTTGATTAGCTTTATCAGATATCGCTATTCCTTTGAAGTCATTTGCCAAAAACCGCTCTGAGTCGATAAGCTTTTTATATTTGTCGGTACAATAAAGCAACAGCGAACTGTTGCTTTATTTGCATGTGCGGTGATGCAAACTTATGCCTTAAACACGCTGATCTTACTGTTAATCTCATTAGCGATAGTTGCTAAACTTTCGGCTGAATCAACACTTTCACCTGCACGTTGCTCACCATCTCTGGCAAGCTCGGTAATTTGATGCAAGTTACGGGTGATCTCTTCGGCAACCGCACTTTGTTGCTCGGTTGCGCTGGCAATACTGCTTGCTGTAGTGGCAAGCTCCGCAATACTGGAATTAATTTCTATCAGTTGTGTGATAGCTTCATTACCTTGGGCGGCAGAGGCGTCGCCCAGTTCGTAGCTGTGATTCATTTGCCCAGCCGTGAGTTTGACTTGAGATTGGAGCTGAGTAATGGTCGCAGCAATTTCAGCAATTGAGGTTTGAGTACGCTGTGCAAGGGTACGCACTTCATCTGCAACAACAGCAAAACCGCGCCCTTGTTCGCCTGCTCTAGCTGCTTCAATGGCGGCATTGAGTGCTAGTAGGTTAGTTTGTTCGGCAATACTATTAATCACCTCAGTAACTTGACTGATAGCTTGGCTATTTTGATTTACCACCTCAACGCTACTGTGGCTTTCTGATAACTGAGTACTTAAATCTTGCAGACCGTTGACTAAGTTACTTAAGTTAGCTTGACCGCCTTTAGCTGCATCATCTACCCGCTGACTCATCGAAGCGCCTTCATTGGCATGGTTAGCCACATCGCGCACGGAGGCTGACATCTCTTCAATCGCGGTAGCAATTTGGTCTGTTTGTGCCATTAATGATTGTGCTTGCTCACCGTTTAAGTGCGCGGTTTGTTGAGTTTGATCTGAATGGGCCTGCAGTGCTGTAACTGATTGCTGTAGCGCAATGATGAGATCTCGTAAATTTGTCGCCATCTTAGCGGTGCTGTTTGTAATGAGATCAACTTCATTATTGCTGTTGAGATCCGTTGCGGTAAATTGCTGTGATAAGTCGCCTTCACCAAGCTTTTCAAGTTGTGTTTGTAATTGACCTAACGGTCTTAATGCCCTGACCAGTACTTGTGACAGTAATATCGTAATCACTATCATGCCAATGATGGACACTGCCATATTGATTTTAAGCAAGGAGAGACTCTCTTCGTTGAGTTCTTTGGCATCGACCTGACCGATTAGCGCCCAGTTCCAGCCTGGGATATCAATACTGTATGCGTAGGCTTTAACCCCTTGATTGTTAGTATACTCCCATGAGCCTTGATGGGTGAGGGCTTGCTCTATTGTTAATCCATTTAAGTTATCTGCGTTAAGCTTACTCCCTACTGCGTGTTGAGCGTGGGCGACGATTGAGGAGTCTAATTTACGCACCAATAAGTATGAGCCTGACTCTTCTAGTTGCAGTTTGTTGATGGATTCTCTTAGCTGTACTAGCGAACCACTAATATCAAAGCCAGTGTAGAGAATGCCAATTACTTCCCCTGTTGCATTTTTGATTGGACGGTAAATGGTCATATAGTCTTTACCAAAAAGCTGGGCGTAGCCTTCAAAATCTTTGCCTTCTAGCATGACTTTGTATGCAGGGTGATCTTTATCTAGATGCGAGCCTAATGCGCGCTTACCATCGGCATTTTTTAACGAAGTTGAAATACGGATAAACTCATCGCCATCACGTACAAATACCGTTGCCGCTCCACCAGTAAGTTTCGAATAGCGGTCAACTTTACTTTTAGAGGCATTGATTTGTTCGCGTTCATGCCTAAGGGCGGGCGTTGTTATCCCCATTACTTTGACCGTTTTATCAGGCTTATAAAAATTTCCTGGGTACATTGCGCGAAACACATCGGCGTTGCGCTCAGCCAAAGCGACTAAACTTTCATACTGTAGCTCGATTAAATCTGCGGTGCCTCTGGTTTGTGCTTGCATGGCGCTTATGCCTTTGTCACGCAATACATCGGATGCCGTTAAGTAAGAGACACAACCGAGAAAGCCAAAAATGAGTACGGTGAGGAGTAGGGCGAGCATGCCAATTTGCTTTGCAATTGGCCAGTTTTTATAGTTCATATTGAGTTCAACTCTTTTTTTGGGTAAGTCCAATCTAATTGATTTACTAACCAAAAGAATTGATTTAGGTCTATAAGTGCCCGCTTTTTTTGGAAATCTTCATCTTGACGTATTGCTTAAATATTGAACTGTGATAGATAAGGAGTATGAGAATTGCGATAATGGTACGAAAACAAAAAGGAGAAGGCATATGTTGGGCGAAAACCACTTATTGACTCATGAGTTGCCAGAGTATTTGTCTGCCATTATCGAGCTTAAATCTACCAATAAGACATTTTATCTATAAGAGCATTCTATTTGTAATCGCTGTTATTGTTTTGAGAAGTACCCCGAACTTTTATATTTTTACTACCTGTTTGCATTGAAAGAAAGATACCTATAACGGTAATAAACATGGCACATAGAGAGAAAATATCTTGTTTTTCATCTAAAAATATCCATCCTAATAAACTAGCAGAAATAGGAGTAGACATACCTATAATGTTATGAATAGTAGGATTTAACTTCATGGATGACATAGTATTTAGCTGGTTAGGTATAAAAGTAGCTACAACCCCTAAGCCTAATAAGTAGTAAGAATTATTTAAGGATAATTCAAATGATGATTCAGTAAATATTAAATATAAACCTAGAAATAAGACACCAAGAGTAAGAGTGTTTATATTTATGAAACTTGAATCGACAGCATCACCTTTTAATACTTTTTTACGTAAAAAATAAGAGAAAGTAGCCTTTAAAAATGCAGCACCTACTGCAAATGAAGCACCTATATAGATATGCTGAAGTGAATAATCAGAGGATATATAATCCTTGCTTGAGAAATAAAGGCTAAGCCCCAAAAATGCAATGATAAAGCCAATCACTTCGTAATAACTGAATACTCTTTCAATAACTAGCCTGAAGGAAAAAGTGAATAAAGGTGATAGTGCAATAATAAGCGCAGCCATTGCTACGGGACAGTATATAAATGCGAAGGTCGCAAAAAAATAATACCCTGTCATCATACATGAAAGTAAGTGTTCAGTAAGTGGGTGTTTATGAAGAATAAATTGCTTTGCCCTTAGACCGGACTTTATTAAAATAAGGCAGAGAATAAGTGCAATAAAAAATCTACCCCATATTATCTGTGTAACATCTAATCCATCTATAAATTTCACAAAAATGCCAGTAGATGCCCATAAAGTTGCACAAAGAAAACTATAAATCATATACTCATCCTTATTTTAACTCTATTGAATATAGCGTCACTTTGTGACGCTATCATGCACGTTAAACATGCTGAGCTGAAACAGCAATATTAAGCTTACTCCAATAGTTATTCAGTAAAAATAAAAGTTCTTGGCTTCCTTTCCTAAACTCATTCATTCTTTCTTCATTATCAATTATTTTCCAGATTGTTTTATTTAAGTCTTCGGCGTGTCTAGCCTCTGTGCCATCGAGGTGAATATCATAAAATTCTGTAGCTTTAAACCACTCATTGTCGTTGAACTGATTGCGAATTTTACAAAGTCCAGCATATAAGTTTTCTAATTGTGGCAATGCGTGAGTTTCTTGAGCAACTGATGCTCCTAACATTCTATATGTATTGCTATTGAAAAGATAAATAGAATGTTTGTGTAAGTTTATTGTTTCAATATTGAGTTGTGATTTTGATAGTTGCAACGATTTACCGTATAGAACTTGAGAAATAGTTTCGCAAGAATCAATAAAAAGTTTAGCATGAGAACGCTCAATATCTCCATCACCAGATTCATCGTCAATATTATGTTCAAAAGCATCAACTATAGATGAAAACTCAGGAATAGATTCATTTTTAAGAAGATTAAGACCTAAAGTTAATCTGTATGCGGTCGGAGTTAGCCATTGCTGTAGGTTGTTCACAAAAATGCAGAATGATTCATAATTCATCTGGAGTGGATAAGCCTTCCAGTTAACAAGAAGAACATTATTGGCTATCACGGATGCATTTTCTTTTATAGAAGAAAATAGCTTCGTATTTTTATCATTAATTACAGTAAACATATTCATTCCTTTGATGTTGTTAACGTATATTAGATTGATAACACGAGCTCTAAGTCAGACTTAGGTAATGCAGCACATATCAGAATCTCATTATCATCAATTTGCTCTTTCACAGTATTAGTAAGATTATATTCTATCTTCCCTTTATTAATGGTCATCTTACATTGTCCGCAACGACCAGAACCGCAAGAAAACGTTGGAAAAATGTTTGCGTTAAGTAATGATTTGAGAACGGTTTCATTACTTTTAGCAGTACAAACAAACTTTCCAGTGTGAGAATATATCTTATGTGTACTTATCATATTCATGGTATTTGCTTCCAATTATGAATGATTTAAAGTTTCACTCGAACACTTTACAGTATTACGCTTTGTCAAAGTGAATAAACTTTATATTTAGTTCAAATTTTTTTTAGATAATTCCAATTTCATTGATTTACTGGTAAAAAATAATTTATATAGTTCTATAAGCGTTTGCTTTTGTGGAAACCTTTATCTCTACATATTGCTTGAATATTGAACTGTGGTAGATAATGGTACGAAAACAAAAAGGAGAAGGCATATGTTGGGCGAAAACCATTTATTGACTCATGAGTTTCCAGAGTATTTGTCTGCCATTATCGAGCTTAAATCTACCAATAAGACATTTTGCATGTTAGCCAAGCGTTATCATGAACTCGATCATCAAATTCGTGGTCTGGAAAAAACTCAAGTTCCAAGTAGCGATGCTTTTTTTAATCAACTAAAAGCGGAGCGGGTTAATCTGAAAGATCAGATCTACAAATTATTGGTTGCCCACTCGAAATAGAGCCACTAGCTTTTTAGGCAGACAAGTATTTTTTAGCGCTGATTATCAACCGTTTATTTGGCTAGCACTTTATTGGTGTTGTGCTAGCCCAATGTAACGTTTGATTAGTGATTAGTGATTAGTGATTAGGGCTTTATCTGTGCTAGCGACTGAACCTGTGCTGCGGACTCTGTTGTAGAACAGTCAGTTAATCGTCTAGGGCGCATGATCAAATGGTACATAGTGGGTACCCAAATCAAAGACAATAGGGTCGTTAGCAGTGTGCCGCCAGCGATTGCAATGGCAAAGGGGGGCCAGAAGCCGCCGCCAGCAATAATGAGCGGCAAGAAGCCACCTATGGTTGTAATGGTCGTTGAGCCGATATGACGGCCACAGCAGGTCACTAAGTCAACGATTAAGCCTGTATCTCCCGCTCGTGTTTCGGCTCTTTCTTCTAATTCGGCAATAATGACAATGGCTGCATTAATCGCTAACCCCATGAGACCGAGCAGACCAATAATAACGGTAAAACCAAACGGGTATCCAAAACTATACACCGCCAGTAAACCAAGGCCTGCTGATTGCATAGCACTTAACAAGATAATGCCCGTCAGCCTAAATGAATTGAAAGACAACACCACTGTGGTTAACAGTAGCGTTACTACCAGCACTAGATTTGACATTAGGTTACCGACAGCCTCGTTGCGCTTAGCACTTTCACCACCGAGCTCGATTCTGTAGCCACTTGGCAAGGCAATACTTGCTAGCGCTTCGCTGGCATTATCAACCACGGTTTGCGGCAATACGCCCGCGGTCAGATAGGCTTCAATAGTATTCACTCGCTGTCCATCTCGCCTTGGAATGGCGCCACGACTGACTTCAATGGTATTGGTTGAGATAGCTGACAGTGGAATACCATTGCCGTTTGGGGAAACCAAAGTGATGGATGACAGTTTAGTTTGCTGTTCTCGCATACTGTCATTTAAACGTACACGAACGGGTAACGACTCAGTTTGTTCTAATATGCTGCCGCCATTGATCCCCGTTGTCGCCATTTCAACTTGTTTAGCAATATCGGTCAGGGATAAGCCACTCATCAAGCTAGCGTCTTCATTTATTTGTAACCATACTTTTGGTGCGCCAGCACTGAGTGTTGCACGGGTATGAATAACATCAGCGGTATCAGATAAGACTTTACGAACTTGCTCACCTAGTAATTGTAATTGATCAAGATTTGGTCCGAAAATTCGCACTTCTACCGGCGCGTTAAACGGTGGGCCTTGCTCTAGTTTACGAACAATAATTTGGGCTTGTGGATAAGCGCTATCTAGCGATTTTTGTAATGTTGGAATTAGGCGGTTAGCTGTGGCAAAGTCTGTGGTTTTGACCATAGCTTGCGCGTAATTACTTGCGCCTTGTTGGCGCTGTAATAAGTTGTAGTAGAAAGAGGGCGCATTGCCACCAACCACCCAATCGATGCGCTCAACGCCTTGGGTTTGTCTTAGATCGAGATCTATGTTCTCTATTTGTGTGCGAGTTTGGCTAAGGCTGGCTTGTGGCGCTAAATACACCTCTATTTGGAACATATCTCTATCTGAAGGTGGGAAAAACTGTTCAGTCATTTTTCCTGCGGCAATAAAGCCCATTACCGGCAACACACCAATGATAATTGCAGCGATTAAAGGTCGCGACAGGGCTAAAGTTAGCGTTTGACGAAATGCTTGGCTCAATAGTGGCAAGTTTATGCCGTGGTGATACCAGCGGCTTCCCTTACCATCTACACCAAAACGACCTGCAAGTCCGGCGATGATGGTGTGAGAGATAATAAATGAGCCTAACAGGGCAAAAATAACTGAGATAGCAATGCCGCCAACAAACTCACCAGCGGCACCTGGCATTAGTACAATTGGCGCAAATGCCAGCATGGTCGTAATGGTTGAACCTGCCAAAGGTAGCCACAGGTGTTGTAAAGTCTGTTTAACCGCGTTGAGTCTATCCATGCCTTGCTGACGTCGCTGGGAGATGGCATCGACAATAACAATGGCGTTATCGACCATAATACCGAGTGCGACAACAAGTCCGGTTACTGACATTTGATGGATAGGCAGTCCAATAAATTTCATACACGCTAGCGTAAATAAGGCGGTAAGCGGCAATGACAGCGATACGATGACAGCGTTTCTCAGCCCCAGAGTTAGCATCAATACGACAAGGATGATGATAAAGCCAAGTAACAGGCTGCCAATCAAGTCACTTAGTCTTTCAGTGGTATAGCCTTCCTGATCGAATAGCCACTCGATCTCAATATTGGCTGGAATGCTGCTTTGAAGATCATCAACCACAAGTCTCACCTGCTCGAGCCAAAGATCTACGCGAGTATTGCTTAGCATTCTAGCTGCGACCATAACCCCTTGTTGCTGCTCAATTAAGGCGATACTGCTCGCAGGTTCCTTAGGTTGACGGCTGATTTTGGCTATGTCAGCCAAACGAATGATTTGGCCATCAGTAGTAATTTTTAAAGGCACTTGGGCTACACGGCTAATGGAGTCTAGTTCACCGGAAACCTCAACGAGAGCTTTAAAATGTTGGTTGTTAATTTCGCCTGCAGACACTTTAGTGTCAGCATCTTGCAAGATTTGCGCAATAGCAGCAGGCGACAGGCCGAGTTGATTAACTTTGTGACCATCGAGTTGGACTAAAATTTCTTCGTTGGGCTGACCGTACAAGATGACAAAATCTGTGCCACCTAACAGACGTAATCGACTTTGTAACTCTTTGGCATAACGGTTTAGCATGTCGGTTCGAACGCTGCCACTGCCGCGCCAAGCCACGCCCAAAATGGCGGTATTGGCGTAACCAAGTTGGTCATCTAAATTGGAGTTTTGTGCCGATGCAGGCAACAAGCCCTTGGCATCGGCGATCAGATCTCTGGCCCTTGACCAAACTGGTGCGGTTTCTAACACATCATCTTTGAGCTCTAACTGAATAACTGAAATGCCAGGGCGAGAGGTGGATTGCACTAGCTTTAACTCTTCTAGTCGCCTTAGTTGGCTTTCAAGCTCTTCGGTAACTAATGCCTCAACTCGCTCAGCAGAGGCGCCTGGGTAGTGGGTAATCACTGATGCAAAGCGGTTAGTGATCTCTGGATCTTCCATTCGAGGCAGGCTTGAGATCGCACCGAGTCCAGCAACAATCAGCAACGCGATGACTAAGCTAATGAGGCGGCCGTTTTCAACTAATGACTTGACCATCAATGCTTACCTCGTTGCAACTTGGGTTTGTTGGCTAACGAGCTGACCGGCAACCAGTTTATGAAGGCCTTGGGAGACGTATTGCTCATTTGGACTGATAGCACCGTTAATAAATGCTTTATTGTCAGTGGTATAAATAATCTCTACGTCGCGTCTCTCAATGCTAAATAGGTTGTTGTCGGCAGGGCTAAGCGTGTAGATATTCCACAGACCACGGACACCATCTGTAAGCGCGCTGAGTGGCACCCAATAACCTTGGCTAGCTTGGGTTTGTTGGTAGTGTAAATAACTTAGCTCACCATTAATCACCTTAGCCGATTTTGGCAAAGTCACGCGCAAATCAACAGTGCGAGTTACTGGGTTTAGCTCTGCGCCTATCCCTGCGATAACACCTTGCAATGGCTGATCTCTAACGGTGATATCAACGGCTTGCCCGCTGGTTAACTGGCTGGCTATTTCAACAGGAACGCCGATATAGGCTTGAATATTGTTGTGTTCGATGATGGTGAATACCGGGCTACCCACATTAACGACTTCTGCTAAATTATGGTTGCGCTTACTGATCACACCGTCAAAGGGGGCTAGTAAAGTGGACTTGTCGATTTTTAGTTGATTGGCTAGTAACGATGCTTCTAGGCGTGTTTTTGCCGCGAGTAAACTATTGAGTTGCCCCTTGAGTTCATCTAGTTGTTGCTCAGAGACATAGCCTTGCTTCTGCAGGCCTAAGCTTCTATCTAATGTTGCTCTAGCTAAATCTAAATCGGCTTTGTTCTGTGAAAGGCTGGCATTGAGTTCGTTTTGGGCTGCGACTAAAAGACGGGTATCTAGCTTGGCAAGTAGTTGTCCTTGCTTAACATTATCGCCGCTGTCTACTGCTAGCGCCTTAATCTTTCCTGAGAGTTCAAAGCCAATCTCTGTGGTATTGCCCGAACGAATGGTACCAGAGAAGGTTTGTTGGTACAGGTATGAATCGGCAAGCACTAATGACTGGCTGCTAACAGATTGATAGCTTGGTTGAGGAGCTTGTTCTATAACAGGATCTTGGCAAGCGGATACTAGAGAAATTGCCACTAAACCCATTAGCCATTTTTGATTAGCTAGAACTCTTGTCGTTATCATTACATACAACCTGTCTTGTTAAGCACTAGAGTGAGTAAGGTATAAAAAATGTTAAACTAGACTGCCTAGTCTAGTGGCTAAGAACTAGACTGTCTAGTCTATTTAGTAGTTAAATGGACTGGCTAGTCTAGTTTATGTTTAAATATCGTTATTAAGTATTGTTATGGCTAAACAGTAGGAGTGTTGCTGGTGATGAATGTACCTGTATTGAATCGCAGTGAACAAAAAAGATCGCAGATCTTACAAGCCGCAAAGGAGCTTTTTTGTGAGCAAGGGTTTCCAAATACCAGCATGGATGAGGTCGCTAAGTTAGCAGGTGTATCTAAACAGACAGTCTATTCCCACTTTGGCTGTAAAGACGATTTGTTTGTGGCATCGATTGAATCTAAGTGTTTAGTTCACGGCGTGAATCAAGATCTGTTATCTGATCCTTCAAGTCCTGAAGCAAGCTTAGCTTTATTTGCTAAGCATTTTGGCGAGGTGATCACTAGCCCCGAGGCGGTAACTGTTTTTAAGGCTTGTGTGTCACAGTCTGATACCCACCCAGAGATCTCTGAGTTATTTTACAACGCAGGACCCAAACATATTCTTGGTTTGCTTGCAGACTATTTATCAAAAGTTTCTGCGATGGGGAAATATCAGTTCAAACAGCCGCATCATTGCGCGGTAAGACTGTGTTTAATGGTGTTTGGTGAAGTAAGAATGCGTTTAGATTTAGGCCTCAATGTTGATGATTTACAGTCTGAGCGCGACGCCTATGTACAAGATACGGTAGAGATGTTTTTAAAGGCTTACAAAGTGAGTTAAGCTGAAATTGATTACCCCCAAAAGCAGCGATTAGCTGCTTTTTTTATATCAAGTCGCCAGCTAAATAAGTGTTCTACAATAATCAGATACAAAATGATCCTTTGGTGTTGGCGTGCCGTAATATACAGTCATACAAAATATCTTTATTAATTTTCATATAATAATTAGCTAATGGAGTTAGCAAAATGAACAAGTTACTAGCAACCAGTGCGCTAGCCTTATCTACATTAGTTTCGTCGCCAGCGGCATTAGCTGAGCAGCAAGCGCAATCTTCCTATCGACCAAGTCCATTTAGCTTAAGTGCTACCAGAATGACTACTGGCACTGCAGATGTTGGTACTAATGAGCTACAGCGTGACCAATGGATGTTTGATTTTAAAGCTAGCATGCCACTTGGAAAGAAATGGTTTATTGGCGCCGGTGTTGGTTATGACAACCTTGATTACGACTGGCGTTCAGCGAGTTTGGTTGGTAATACTCAAACTTGGGATAAAATTGAGCGTTATCGTGCAAGTTTGTCGTTGTCATACAGACCAAATAAAAACTGGATGTTTATGCTAGCGCCTAAGCTGCAATATGCTTATGCCGATACGGCTTCCGCAAGCAATGCTGAAAGTTACGGTACGGTATTATCGGGTATGTATCGCTTTGATTCGGGCAATGTATTGGGGCTTGGTGTTGCCTACCTAAATGATATTGATGAAGTAAGAACTATTCCTTTTATCGCTGTTAATTGGCAAATTACTGAAAACCTAAAGCTAGGTAATCCGTTTTCGGCGGGCTTTAGTGGTCCCGCTGGATTAGAGTTAAGCTATCAATTAGACCCCAATTGGCAGCTGGGTGCCGGCACATCAAAACGTACTAACCGTTTTTTAATCGCCGATGACAAAGAAACTGCTGAAATTGATGAATGGGTTAGCTTTATTCGTTTAGGTTGGGATATCTCTAAGGCGGTAAGCGTTAATGCGTATGCTGGCTACTTCTTCAATGGTGAGCTGGAATTAAACCCACAAAACAGTAAACAGGATATAGATAACCAGGGCGCTGCCGCCCTGGATGTGACATTCAAATTTTAGCAAGGCGCTAAAATCTAAATTACTTGCCCAGCATAGCTTCTTTTAAGCTATCTTGGGCAGGTGCTTTACCTAGCCAAATTTTTAATAACGCTTGGCGGAAATCTTCACCAGCGATTGTTGCCTGAGCTTGACCATTTTTGTACGCGGTAACGCCTGTTGCTTTATCAGCTAATAGTGTAAATTGGTCGCCTTCAATAATTTCAGCGCTAAATAGCCCCATAAACTGCTCAATTTTTGCGGCAATAGGCGCTGTATTGCCATCGGTGGCATCGTCAAAACCTTCGGTGATGGCATCTTTCATTTTATCAGCAGTGATCATACCTGAGGTGATATTCAAACGTACTGCAACACTTGGCGCATCAAGGGCTGCTTGCGCATTATCAATCTGACTTGGCACATATAGGCTACCAACGTATAAATCGATAAAGAACTTGCTACGAACACCGGCACCATTAAGTACCAATGCCTGATCCTCAAGCGTGATGCTATCGTCAAGTTGTACGCCTGATACTTCTTTTGCTTGTAGCGAAGATGACAGTAACATGCTTGTTGCAAGGAGTAGGGGAGAAAGGTATTTCATTATTATCTCATCTTAAAAAAGCGGCTAGTTTTAGCCGCGAGTACCTAATTGAAACTGGCCGCTTTGATGGAAAATAGCGGCTTGCTTTTGTTTAGCTGAAATAAGCAGAGGACCATCGTCAAAGAATAAGAAACACTTCCAGTTACGGACAAATACATCCCAGCGTGTTTCTATCACTTGGTATTTTTCGTAGCAAAAATAAACTGGAGTATCATCAGCCCAGTTAAAGTGTTCACTAAAACCTTCTGGTAGAGCTGGATCTTCGCTATCCCAAGCACTTTGCCAATGCTCTGTAAGACTCCAAGCATTGCTCTTCGCTGCCCAGTCACCTTTGGTGAATTGTTCGGTACGGCTACTTTTATTACTTATCCATTTATTCCAAACTTCCATCGATGATTTTTGATCAAGCGGTAAAATTTGCGCTTTATCTGCATCAGTGACTGGCAGATCTTTATGGTTAAAGATCCACTTACGTTTGTATTGTTCAAATGGAATATAGGTATGTGCCACAGCGCCTCACTTGCAAGGATAGTAATATTAAAAACGCTGGCATTATACCTTGCAAGGCGGGGGAATAGCAGCGGCGCAATGAGTTTTTTTACTTCACGCCGCAGCTGACTTGTGTTTTGGCTGGTTATGCTTGCAACTGCTGCAAATAGTTTGGCGCTGTAAGGTTATCAGGATCAATGATAAGCACTTGCTCAAAGCTTGAACGTGCACCGTCAATTTGCCCCATCTCAGCCAGAAAAACACCTAATTTTAACAGGACACTAATGTCTGTAGGGTATTTATCCAGATAATCTAAATAGGCATTGAGTGCTTGTTGATTTTTTCCTTGTAGGCTCAATACATGAGCATATTGGCTAAGGTACTCATCACTATAAGCAATTATCTTTTCGAGCGTGTTTTCGGCTAAGTCGATATTATGCAGTTTTAACGCTAACAATAGCAGTTGCTTTAACTCAACTTCAGTACGATTTTGTTTGTCTATTTGTTGAAGTGCATCGAGCGCCGCTACATCGTTTTTATCCAAAATATGCCAATAGCATAGAGCAAGGTAATGCAGCCGTTGTGCCAGTGCATCGCTAGAGGTCATAGGTTTTATATTCTCTATGAGTTGTGATAACCCTGTCATGTTTTGACTTTTATATAGGTCTACCACTTTAGCTAACGTATTGTGTAGCGATTTGTTGGCACTACCTATCGAGAAGTATGCGTGCTCCATTGATGCTAATTGGTGCTGGTAGTCGTTTGCTATCGCGTCAAACTGGGATTGATGCATAGTAACGTCGAGATTTAGCTGCTCTCTTAATTGTAAAACCACATGTATGCGACCAGGTTGATTATGGATACGCCATTGGTCTATCAACCAGTCAAAGTCGGCAGATGGCTGCAACTCAGCTAATCTGACTTTAAGTAAACTAATTGTCTCAGTTAAATATTGCACCAGCTCGATTGAAATAGACTTAAACGCTTTATAGTAAAGGCGAGTCATCTCTTGCATTTGTTCCACAGACCAGTTTTTGCTGTCTTTTGTGGTGAGAAATTTAGAGAATTCAAAGTAGCCATAGAACTTAATGACTTGGCAAAAATCATCAAACTGTTTATTGAGTTGCTCTTCAATAGCGTTGATTTTATCGATGATTTTTTGGTGTTGTTTAGATTGAAATTGATGCTTTCTAGCTTGTGCGTTCAAGCTTATCGCTTGCGTAGAAAGTGCCGTGATAGTTTCAAATGCTTTTACTGCATTTTCAGTTCCACTTAACATCTCATCAAGATGTTTAGCTGTTGATTCTGCAACACTTGGTAGCATATTTAATAAGTCTTTCGGGCTGACTTTTGCAGGCTCGAGCTTTACCTCCGCGACTGACTGGTAGCTAACTCCATCAAGTTTTACAGCATTCTCTGACAAGTTAATAATATTAACCTGCGGATGTTTTAATGCTTCTTCATTTAGTGCTTGTGCTGCATAGATAAGTTGAACTGGCGTTTCTGCCATGTGGCCTGCATAAGTTTGAACCCATTCGCCTATTTTACTGTTATTGGCACCGGCGCTGGCTTCTAACGCCCCTTTAGCATGTGATACCCCTTTGCTTGAAAAGCAAAAATCGGCACCTGTTAATAGAATTGTGTTAAAGCCTAACCGTATCGCGATGCGCACCGCGCTATTGGTTACGGTGGGGCCAACGGTTGGAATATTGGCATAATCTTCCTTTAGCCAAGGTAGTTTAGGGCCTAGGAATAAAGATTTACCTTGCCATTGGGATAATAGACGGTGATTAACATGATGTGAGTTAATAAAAAGACTCTCTTTGGAGAGTGACATCATGTCGCGATTCACTTCAAAGCTGACATCTTGAGGATCCACAGAAACAATAATATGAGCTGGAATATTCTCGCTCGATAGCCTTGCAGCCATTCGAGATACTGTAAGTATGAAAAGATCGTCATAATGCTGCTTGATCCAATCTATATGGTCATCCAGTGAGGGGCCGCCACCTATGACAATACAGGTTTTGCCCTGAAATTTACCATCTAGAAGTGAAGCTGGATATTGGTTGTCTGCTAGGTTCTTGAGCTGTTGAACTAAAAATGCTTTTTGCTCAAAGTACGACTTTTTTTCGACCGTTCGCAGCATTATTTGTTTGTGTACAAACTTAATGCAATGACTGTATTGCTCAATAATGCCCATAGTTGAAGCGATGGAGTTATGGGTAAGACACTGATCTTTTATTAAGTATAAGTCATCATCTCCAGACTCTAGATGTGCGGCAAATTGCTCCATGCTAAGTACTTGAACATACGGTTGAAACTCAGGTTCAATATCAATATTTAATAAATTAAGAACTTCATCTAATTCAACAAAAATGTACTTACTTCCATTGGGTATAGGCTGGCTAAGTATGTAGTTTGCGAGTAAACCGGAATCTAAACCTATGATGATATGTAACGTATCCTCTTTAAAGAGGTGCTGTTTAAATCTTTGTTTAAATGCTGTTTTAGAGTCAATTTTCTCGAATGTATCTCTGTTTACGCTGGGTAAGTAATACTCACCAAAGTTACTCACTGAAAATTGGTTAGTAATGATAGAGTCAGATACGTTCATTGCCTATGAGAGCCTTTTAATCATGAGTTTATGGTGTCATGACGTCAATAATTCGTCGTTTTACCAATAAAAGTAGTGTCGAAGTTTGCTAAGCAATATTTGCGCCAGAAGGCTTTTTGAGATTTGCGTAGAATATTTTACTTGGAAAGTATTTATATTATTTAAATAATATAAGCTAGATGTTTTAATTACAATTTTAGGCTTTTGCCATTATTGGTCACGAAAATAAGTCAGAGCGTTATGTATAAAAATAATATTGAGCAGATCATGATAGATATGCATGATGTAGCAGCATGCTTTAAACCTAGCCACTTTTGGCAAATGGGCGCTGAGAAATTACAGCAAGATCTGCAATCGAAAGGGATGGAGAACTTTCGCCGCTTTCCTAGCGCTCTTGGTTACTTCGTACCAACTTATCAATTTTCAGGCTGGATAAATCAGCCTGACAAGTATCAGCATTTACTCAGCGAAAACCAAGCGACCTTAGTTGATGACAACAAGGCTTGGTTAAACATGCAAGCTTTTTTGTCAGGAAAAATGCAGGCTGAAAGTGACTACCGTGTTTACAAAGCCAGCGAAAGCGCTTTACTGCCAAATACTGCTGCTTTCTCAGAGAGTGCAGTAGGGGCGCCAGTTGAGCAGTTTGAATTTGAGCAGCGTGTTTTTAGTCGTTCAAGCTTGAACTATCTCATGGGAATAAACTTTTTAAAGCAGCATTTACTTGCAGATGAACAGATCAAAAACGTATTAGAAATTGGCGGGGGATTTGGCTCATTAGGCGAAATATTATTAAGTGATGCGGCTAATGATTGTTTTTATTTAAATGTTGATATTCCACCGACATGTTTATTCTCCAGTTACTATTTGCAGCAAGTGTTCGGTGAGCAGTTAGTGGCAGACTATTTGGATAGCAAGCGCTTTACAAATTTGTCTATTGAGGGCATGCGAGTAACCCATAAAGCGGCTGTACTTTGTCCGTGGCAGTTATCTGAAGTATCAGGAACAATAGACTTATTCGTTAATTTTATCTCATTCCAAGAGATGGAACCTGATATTGTTCAAAACTATCTCAATGAAGTTGAACGTTTACAAGCAAAGTATGTGTTGTTGCGAAACCTTAAAGAAGGTAAGCAGATTGCCAAGTCAGCGGGTGACGTTGGTGTTAAAACACCAATATTAGGCGATGACTATGATGGTTTTTTACCAAATTACGATTTAGTCGCCTGCAATGTTTTTCCCTTTGGCTATAAAACCATTGATGGGTTTCATTCTGAATTAAGGTTGTATAGAAGAAAGTCAATTTAGCACGAGTTTTAAAACTGTTTTAGAAGAAACTATCGGTTAATTGTTCACCGATTTAACTGTTTACGTTATAAGTTTTGCGATCAAATATAAAGTTATTATGTACCTAGCTAAATGATAACTTTACACTGTATTTATTATTAACGTTTCGTACGTATAACGAGATGCTCAGTCGCTGTTAATGGTCACTAAGAGCACAGATCTCAAAGGTAGGGTTTAAAATCATGTTTAATAATTCAACGATTTTGATTACGGGCGGAACCGGCTCATTTGGGCAAAAGTATACCGAAACTATTTTAAGCCGTTATAAGCCTAAAAGATTGATCATCCTTTCTAGAGATGAGCTCAAACAGTATGAAATGCAACAGAAGTTTAATGACTCTTGCATGCGATACTTTATTGGTGATGTGCGCGACGCAGATCGTATGATGCAGGCGATGAGAGGGGTTGATTACGTTATTCATGCCGCAGCATTAAAGCAAGTTCCGGCTGCAGAATACAACCCAATGGAGTGTATTAAAACCAATATTCATGGTGCTGAAAATGTCATTAAAGCGGCAATTGCAAATGGCGTTAAGAAGGTGATAGCACTCTCTACCGATAAAGCGGCTAATCCAATTAACCTTTACGGGGCGACAAAACTGGCATCGGATAAGTTATTTGTGGCAGCAAATAACATTGTTGGCGAGGGAGAAACCCGTTTTTCTGCTGTTAGGTATGGCAATGTAGTTGGTTCTCGTGGTTCAGTGGTGCCGTTTTTTAGAAAGCTAATAGCCCAAGGCACAGAGTCACTGCCTATTACCCATCCAGATATGACGCGTTTTTGGATTACGTTGCAAGATGGTGTCGATTTCGTGTTGAAAAACTTTGCCCGAATGCAAGGCGGCGAAATTTTTGTACCCAAAATTCCTTCAGTAAGGATCACTGATCTTGCCGGCGCTTATGGACCGGATCTTAAGTTGGATATTATTGGGATAAGACCTGGTGAAAAGATGCATGAAATTATGTGTCCTGCAGATGACTCTCACCATACGGTAGAATTTGAAGACCATTTCGTTATCACTCCTAGCATTACATTTTTTGGCAGAAGCAACGAATATTCAACGAACCTCCTCGGTGAAAAGGGCACACTCGTCCCGCTAGGCTTTGAATATCACTCAGGTAATAACTCGCATTTTCTTACGAAACAAGAAATCCTATCGATGGAAGAGCAAGCAAAGCAATGATCCTTTATGGTAAGCAAGATATTTCTAATGCAGATATTGATGCAGTTGTTGATGTTCTACAATCAGATTTTTTAACTCAAGGTCCTAAAGTTCCAGCTTTTGAGAAAGCAATATCCGATTACTGCGGCGCAAGCTTTGCCGTTGCAGTCAATAGCGCGACATCTGCTTTACATATTGCCTGCTTGGCATTAAATGTGGGTGAAAATGATTGGGTGTGGACTTCACCAATAACATTTGTAGCATCAGCCAATTGTGCTTTGTATTGTGGTGCAAACATAGACTTTGTGGATGTAGAGCCCACCAGTGGCAATATGTGCCCTAAAGCCTTAGCAGCCAAACTTGCGTGGGCGGCAGAAAATGCATGCTTGCCAAAAGTGATTATTCCTGTGCACTTATGTGGCCATAGCTGCGACATGAAAGCCATTTCAGCCTTAGCTAAACAGTATGATGTGAAAGTCATTGAAGATGCATCCCATGGTATCGGTGGTTCCTTTGACGGGAATAAGTTGGGATGTTGCCAGTATTCAGACATCACAGTGTTTAGTTTTCATCCTGTAAAAATCATCACTTCGGCAGAAGGGGGCGTTGCGACCACCAATGACTCTCAATTAGCCCAATCTATGGCGATGTTGCGCAGTCACGGCATAACCAAAACGCCGCAGAAAATGTTACGTCCTAATGAAGGTGATTGGTATTATGAGCAGCATCAGCTGGGCTTTAATTATCGAATGACCGAGTTACAGGCGGCATTGGGCCTGAGTCAGATGGCGCGCTTAGATGAGTTTATTAGCCGCAGAAATCAGCTGGCTCAGCACTATGCCACGCAGTTATCAGGACTGGCAGTTAACATTGTTGAGCCTTTGTCTAACAGTGTTAGCGCCCGCCATCTACAGATGATAAGGCTACAAACGCCAAATAAAAGAAAAGCGATATTTGCTGCTTTACGCAATGCAGGAATACAGGTTCACGTGCATTACTTCCCGGTACATCTGCAACCTTATTACTTAAATTTGGGTTTTGCAGTAGGCGATTACCCGCAAGCTGAACGCTTCTATGAGCAGATTTTGACACTGCCTTTGCATACACAGTTGACAGAGCAACAAGTTGAGTTGGTAAGTTTGGCGTTAGCTGAGCATATTGTTTAGGAGTTCTTTTGAAAGTAGTTATTTTAGCTGGTGGTTTAGGCACGCGATTAAGTGAAGAAACGGCAGTTAAGCCCAAGCCAATGGTGGAAATTGGTGGCAAACCATTGTTGTGGCATATCATGCAAATGTATTCAGCTCATGGCCTTAATGAGTTTATTGTGCTTTGCGGCTACAAAGCAGAAGTGATTAAGCAGTATTTTAATGATTTTCATCTACTTGATTGTGACATTACATTAGATTTCGCCACCGGAGAAAGAGTCATTCACAATGCGCCGTCAGTGCCTTGGCGTGTCACTATGGTTGATACTGGTAATGATACTATGACCGGCGGGCGTTTAAAGAAAGTCGCTGAATTGCTCAAAGATGAAGAGATGTTTTGTATGACCTACGGCGACGGTCTTGCTGACATCGATATCAGTGCCTCGATCGCTTTTCATAAGTCACATGATAAATTAGCGACATTAACTGCGGTTATTCCTCCGCCAAGATTTGGCGGCTTGTCACTTGATGGTAACTTAGTGACCCGTTTTGATGAGAAGCCGCTTAACGAAGGTGGCCGTATAAATGGTGGCTTTTTCGTGCTGTCTCCTCAAGTGCTGTCATATATCGAAAACGATCAAACCTCTTGGGAACAAGAACCGCTGAGTCAATTAGCACAAGCAGGCGAGCTAATGGCCTATGTGCATAATGGTTTTTGGCAGCCTATGGATACCTTAAGAGATAAAATGCATTTGGAATCTCTTTGGAATAGTAAAAATCCGCCTTGGAAGGTTTGGTAAATGAGCGCACAGTTTTGGAAGGGTAAGCGGGTTTTAGTTACTGGACATACTGGCTTTAAAGGCAGCTGGTTAACCATGATTTTGCATGCGTTTGGTGCGCAGGTGTTTGGTTTCTCAGATCAAGTCAAAGATGGTTGGCTATTTGATATTGCCAAGTTACAGACTATTTGTGATCACATGATTGGTGACATAAACGATACTGAACAGTTTGCAGCTCGTATTGCTGAAGTTAATCCCGATGTGGTGTTTCATTTAGCTGCACAGCCATTAGTTTCAGAAGGTTATAAATTTCCGCTACAAACATTGGAAACCAATATCTTAGGAACGGCAAAGTTATTAGATAACTTTAAAAACTGGCCAAGGCATATTGCGTTGGTGATCATAAGCTCTGACAAATGCTATCTACCGCGCCCGGGCGCACAACCTTTCGTTGAAACAGACCCTTTAGGCGGCTATGACCCATATTCAAGCTCTAAAGCAGGTTGTGAGCTAGTTGTTGAAACTTACAATGCGTCGTTTTTTGCCGCAACATCACATATAGGTTTAGCTTCAGCGAGAGCGGGCAATGTTGTAGGCGGTGGTGACTATGCTGAAAATCGGATTATTCCCGATATTATAACAGCGGCTTTTGCGAATGAGCATGTCACACTTAGAGCGCCGAATGCGGTTCGACCATGGCAACATGTGATGGAAGCCTTAAGCGGTTATTTGTTGTTAGCCGAGAAACTGTATGCAGAGCCTAAGCACTACTCTGGAGCCTGGAATTTTGGCCCACGTGAACAAGATATGTGTGCCGTCGGTGAACTGGTCAAAATGTGTTATCAGAAGTTGGGTCAAACCTATCAGCCGAATATTACGCAGGCCGACTTTAAAGAGACGGACATTCTTAGACTGAATAGTGATAAAGCAGTCAACCAACTAGGTTGGCATCCTAGATGGACACTAGATGAAACATTAAGCAATGTGCTGAAGTGGTACCGAGATGTTGCAAATGCACATGAGCCACTCAAAGTGACTCGTAGTCAAATAGATAGCTATTTTGAAATAAAGGATGGCTTAGTTGAATAAGCAAGAGCAGTTAAAGCAAGACATTTTAACCTTAATCCAAGACTATTCTCAGGTTAAATACCAAGAACAATTATTCATTGCCGGAGAAACTTACGTACCGGTATCGGGTAAAAAGCTCGATGGTGATGAAATGAGTTTAATGGTGGAGGCTTGTCTAGATGGCTGGTTGACCACAGGCCGATTTAATGATGCGTTCGAGAAACAGGCCGCAGAATGGATAGGTGTAGAGCACTTATTGACGACATCATCGGGTTCTGCCGCAAATCTATTAGCTTTTACTGCCCTAACGTCGCCTAAACTTGGTGATAGAGCCATTCAACCCGGCGATGAAGTTATTACCGTTGCCGCCGGATTTCCGACTACGGTAAATCCAATTGTGCAAAACAATGCCGTTCCTGTGTTTGTTGATATCGATCCGCGCACACTCAACATAGATGTAAGCATGTTAGAGCAGGCGTTAAGTCCAAAAACACGCGCGGTGATGATTGCGCATACACTGGGTAACCCTTTTGATCTGAAGGCGGTAAGAGCATTTTGTGACCGTCATAACTTATGGCTTGTTGAAGACTGTTGTGATGCCCTAGGAAGCCGCTATGAAGGGCAGCATGTAGGTTTGCTTGGTGATCTGGCAACCCTGAGTTTTTACCCAGCGCACCATATTACTATGGGCGAGGGGGGCGCGGTGTTTAGCCGTTCTAAAAAGTTGGCAAAAATTGTTGAGTCGTTTAGGGACTGGGGGCGAGACTGTTATTGTAACCCCGGACAAGATAACACCTGTAGACGTCGATATGAGCAAAAAATGGGGGACTTACCTCAAGGCTATGATCATAAGTATATTTATAGCCACATGGGCTACAACCTTAAAATAACCGACATGCAAGCTGCATGTGGACTTGGGCAATTGAAAAAACTCGATGGTTTTTGCCAAATCCGCAAGCAGAACTATCAGTATTTAGCTGAGAAGTTAAAAGGTATACCAGGCTTAGATATTTGCCGTGCCACTCAGGGAAGTGAGCCGAGTTGGTTTGGCTTTCCGATCACCTTACGAGGTGAATTGGCGGCGCATCGTAATGAATTAGTAAAAGCATTAGAGCAAGCTAAAATTGGTACCCGACTGTTGTTTGCAGGCAACTTGACTAAACAGCCATATTTTAAAGGACGTAACTACCGAGTGGTTGGTGAGCTTGCCAATACTGATGAGGTGATGAACTGCACTTTCTGGCTGGGTGTGTATCCCGGCTTAACGCCAGTAATGCTGGATTACATTGCCCAGACATTAATTGACTTATGTCGAGGCTTAGTTGAATAAGCGAATCGTTGTAACTGGGGCGAGGGGGTTTTTAGGTAAACACCTTGTCAATGCTGCGAAAGAACGCGGCGATGAAGTGTTGTTAATTCATCGCGCTAGTGATGAGTTGGCGATTGGGTGTAATGATGAACAGCTTGAAGCTAAATTGAGCCAATTTGCTCCTGATGCAGTAGTGCATCTAGCGGCCACTTATGCTGATTCTGCAAAAGGGGACGGACTACAAGCTAACTTATTATTACCTTTGCGTTTGCTTGAGTGGGCGGCATCAAATGGCGGGGTAAAGTTCATATCTGCCGGCAGTTTTTGGCAATATGGCGATCTGCAGTCTCCCGGTGCGGTGGACTTTTATAGCGCCAGTAAAAATGCGCTAATGGCTTACTTAGAGTATTACCGACAACGAGAGAAGGTCGAAGCATATCAACTTGTGCTTTCATCGACCTACGGCCCCGATGATCACCGCGGCAAATTGGTTGATTACTTAGTAAAGTGCGCTATCACTAATCAATCAGTCGAGCTGGGGAATAAAGCTAAGCAGTTCTCCCTAACGGATGTTAGGGATGTTGTTGCAGCAATATTAGGGGTGGTAGATGACTCAAGCCAGCTTTCACAGCTGAGTTATAGAGTAAGAGCCGATGAGCTATATACCTTTGAGCAGTTATCTGAGCTATTTGCTGAATTAGGTGTGCCTCTACACCTCAAGTTTGATAATGCTGGTTTTCCTTTTGAGATCCTGACCCCATTAGACAGTGATGTCCCGCAGCTGCCAAGTTGGCAGCCTAGGTTTTGTCTTGCAGACTATTTAGGTTATGCGTTAAGCAATATTGAGCCTGCTGGTGGCGCATAAGGTGCAGAACCTGATGGCAGTTCTGGCTTATCGATAGTGACTTGGCTGAGTTTATTTTCCAATTCAGAGATCTTTTCTTGGTAGAAGGCTGCCTCTTTTAATAAGCCGTTATTGTGCATTTCGTCTCGATAACGGTTTGCCAGTTTTAAGCTATTGAGTATCACACCACGGATTAAATTAACGTTTGATAGCTGGTATTTCTCAACAAACTCATCTTTCATCGCGATAACTTCATCTAAGGCGATGAGTTGCTGAACACATCTATTGGTTTCGTTTTCTTCATGTTTGCGATAAAGGAAAAGTGGTGCCTTTACGTAGGCAACTTGCTTTGCTATAGCACTCATATTGAGCCAAGCATGCCAGTCTGTGCAGAAGTTCTTAGTTTGATCAAACCAGCCAATGTCTTGCAATAACTGCTTTTGGAACATACAAGCTGTCAAAGGGAAGTTGTTACTTTTTAGAAAGATTTCACTTTGGGCTGAGCCAGGAATAATGACATTATCTTGATAAAAGGCCGTTTTAGGCGTGCGAATATCATTAATAAGAAAATCATACTCAAAGAAGATAGCTTGTACTTGGTTTGATCTTGCGATGTTTTTTAAACGACAGATACTATCAGCAAGCAGTAAATCATCAGCACATAGCATGATTACCCATTGCCCTTTAGCAGCTTGGACAACTTTATTCCAATGGGCTGACATCGATACCGTTTGCGGTTGCTGTAATAGGGTTAGCTGAGTTTTATGTTTAAATTGGTTAATCACATCTAAACTGGCGTCAGTTGAAGCATTATCTGAAATAATGACTTCAACATCAGTAAGATCTTGATTGAAAACAGCATCAAGCGTTTGTTTAAGCAATGAGCCGTGGTTGTAGTTTGGAATACAAATGCTGATTAATGGCTTCACTAAATAATTCCCTCACCAACTTTTCGAGCTGATGTTGCATATACTGGTGCACACCACTGCTTGTCATATGAAGAGTAGTGAACGCCACTTTGTTGATTTTTTTGGTTGATCCGAGTCCGAACTTGGGTGCCATAGTCGAAGGCTTTATTGATTTTTTCTGCCGGATAATCCGGAAGATCCACCATTGAGCCATAACTGCCGTCATAATCAGAGTCGGTCATAATTAACCAGTCAGCTTCTTTGGCTTTAGTAAAAAATGGCGTGCCTTGTAACGGGGTATTAATAGAGAGCGAGAACTCCTGTATATAACCTTGGCTATGGAGCTTTTCTACGGTATCTAGCGACTCGATATCTGAGTCGAAATTGGCCCCAACAGTGCCAACAGACATGGTACCGTATATTTTGATGCCTAACTCTTTGCAGTCATGAAGCACGTCTAATAGGCGGCTGACATTACTTTTAGATCTAAATTTAGAAATGTGTTGCATGACTGATTCATCTAAGCTTTCTAAACCAATCCTGATCTTGTAATAACCGGCTTGCTTCATCAGCTTGAGGGTTTCAGTATCAAGGGTGTCGTAATTACCCATACAATTAAATTTTAATTGCTGGTTGAGTCCTTCATCGATAAGTCGTTGGCACAAGGCTCGCAAATATTGACGATTAATCGTATGCGCTTCTTCATTAAAGAAAATGCCCTCTAAATCCGGAATCGTTGATTGTAGGTATTTTATTTCTGCAATCACATCATCAATTTCACGTACTCTGTGGTTTGGGCGACCGTAATAAACGTTGGCTACTACACAAAAGTTGCACATCACTGGGCAGCCACGAGTGACCCACATTTCAACTTCGTTATATTCTGAGCCATATAAGCGGCAATAATCTCTTCTTTTGATATCGTTATCTTCGGGAAAGGGAAGTGTATCTACATCCAGAAGTTGACGGCGACTATTTGGATAGATCCCGGCTATATCGCTGGCAAATCCACTTTCAATCAGTTCTACAATTGAGGCTTCAAATTCACCTATTGCAACGTAATCCGCACCTTGGCTGAGCGTGTCCTCAGCTGTTGCTGTAGGCTGTGGGCCGCAAGCAATAATTTTTAAGTTCGGTAATTCACGCTTAAGTGTAGTGAAGATAGCCTTCTGCTTACTGTAGATAATCGAGTCGATTTCAACGATTAATACATCAGGATTCAGTTTGCGCACAATATCGATATATTCTTCTGAATCAACACCATAGTAATTCATATCAACCATTTTCACTTGGTGCGTTGTTGATTGTTTCAACATCGCAGTGAGGTAGGCTAAATTAAATGGGTAAAATGACGTGACTTTGTACTGTCCAGAGCTCCCGCTCCATCGACTAGGGTAGTAATCTATCTGTTCACCAAGTTCGGTTCTGCCAACCGGGGTTGTGACAAGAATAAACATAGTGCTTCCTTATACTTTAGCGTTTTTGTCTAACAGCGTGCGAACATGGTTTGCTAATGCTGTTAATCCATTTTTAGTGGTAAATAATGAGCGGCACTTTTCAGCAAGCCTAGCTTGCTGCATTGGACTGCTTTGAATGTTGACTAACAGCTCTGCGATATCATCAAGCTTCTCAACCATTTCACATGCTTGTTGCGCGCGTAGTGCTTTAAGCTCGTTTTCGCTGCATAAATGCTGGGTTGGTAATAAGATGACGGCGGCACCTTGTGCCATGGACTCAAATAGAGACAAGCCATAACATGTGACAACGATCTTTGCTGTGGCAATCAAATCATTAAGATCGGCTGGGTTTTGTAGGCACTCAATAGCGGCGTTTGGCATGATATTTGGGGCACTCGCCATTGGCCCTTGGACCCACACATAGCGCCAATCTTGATCGAGTTTAGGTAATAATAGATCTGGTAAAACATCACCATAACCTAACGCATCACTGCCGCCTGTAAGGATTAAAACAATATTTTGTTTTGTTGATGCTGAAGCTGTAGGCAATAAATAGTTTTGCCAGCCAAAATCGACTTTAGGATCGCTTAACTCACTATAAAAGCTCGGTACAAAAAGCAGATCACACCAAGGCAATAGAGCAGACATTTTGTCTAAGGCCACAATTGGAATTTGCTGATGTTGCTTTTTGAGGCAAATGGTTTCTAGCATCTCCAGTGGAATATGTTCTGGGTGAAGATCGATAATCAATAATTTATTGATATCGTTATTCATATGGGCAAGAAAATCAGCTGTTTCACTAAACCAATGTGGTTTGCACTTTAGCCATGGTAGTTGAGTCTCTTCACCTAAAATAACCACTTCTGTTGCAACGCTTAACTGCTCTTGTAACGCATCGGCAATAAGCGCGCAGCGCTTTAAGTGGCCGAGGCCGACTAGCGGGCCTATCTGACAATAAATAGAGACTTTTTCATATTGACGATCAGGTGCCTTTTGATTGACATGAGCGTTAATTGACAGCAGATTTTCATCTTTTTGTAGCTGCTTAATAACCCATGTTAGGCTCACAATGCTATCGCTTGGGTTCGCTGCGTACCAGCGTTGGTAGACTTCAGCCATAAAGCGATAGTCGGCTTGGGTGTCGACAGAAATCCTGTGTTTTATAGCGGAAAAATCGTCGCTATCAGCAATAGATAGTTTGTTCAGAACTGGTGATAAGCTATCAGCATAACCAACATGTTCACGTGACATTGCGCATTGACTGGCTTGCATCAGTTTGTTCCAGCCTGCCAGTGTATAGAACGCCATTCCTTCATGAATACTTTTTATGTCAGTACTTAATTGAATCGTGTCTTTAGTCTCTGCACCTGATAAGGATGTTATGGCATGGTCGATAAAGCCGGGATCGATTAACGGGCAATCACCGCAGATATATACGATAAAACGCGGTTGTTGTTGCTGAATAATAAAATCAAGCCTCGCCATGAGATCATTGACATCCCCAGTATATGGCGTGCAATTAACATGATGATCAGCAGCCCAATCAATCAAAGGTTGATTAAATTCATCTGCGGTTGTCGCCAACTGTATTGTGTCAATTTGCTGGCATTGCTTTAGTCGTTGGCAAATGCGTTCGATCATAGGCTTGCCAGCAAGTTGCAGCAGATGCTTATTGGGCAGTCGGCTTGAATTTAACCTAGCCCCCACAATAGCGAGCGTGTTAGTCATGAAGTCTCCGGCAAGTCGGTTTAATACAGTATTCAAAGTCTAATAAAGTGCCGTTTTGTTTGAGGGTTTCGTCAGCTTCAGCTAATGAAAACCACACTCGATTGAGATACTGATGATTGATTTTCTTGCTTGAAATCATTGGCAGCGCAGCGCACTTAGCCGGATCCCAAGTTATTTGAATTCCAGTATTATTTACGCCGAAGAGTAGCTCACCATTGGTAGCGCCAATTGCGCTATTCGCTGAGACCAGTGAAGACACCGGCGCACCTTGGTCGATATCAGAGCTAAGTTGAAAATGCTCTTTTTGATAACCACCTAAGTGGCAGGCATACCATGGACGTTGTGAGCAATCCTGCATGGTAATAAAGCCTAAGCGAATGGCGGCTTCTGGACGTAGGCTATCTTCAAAATGAAATCCGCAGTGCACAGACTCTTGCTCAAGCATATACCACTTCAATAACCCACCGGTCTTGAGCTTTTGATGGCAATAAATCACTAAATTGCCGTCTTTTTGGCCGAGTTGATAGTCCACTTTATTAAGATCTGTCACTCTATCTCTGTCTCTAAAGCGTTCGAATAGTAAGTGATTACTATAGAAATCAGCGCCATAGCTTATATGATCAAAATAACCATGAGATAGGGTGGCTAATGTCGGTTTAAATTGTTGTGAGCTGAAGCTGAGCTGCTCGATGGCAAGTCCGCGATTTGCATTCAGGCTCAGTGCTAAGTGAGGGGTGCGCACATGTAAGCGATGCCTTTCTGCATCGTAATCAATTTTGAACTGCTCGGTGTCAAGTTGATACTGGTTTTGCCATGACTCGAAAACGGGCGCTGGTTGATTAACTGCTGCTAGGTTGAGACGGTCATATCTTGATTGTGTGAGATGAGTGCGCAGATCGCTACTCCACATTCTACATAGCGAGCGCCACAGAGAATCGTCAGCAGCTGTTTGTTTTAGTTGTTGCCATTGCTGATAGCACAAGGTATTTAAAAGCAGGTCGTTACGACCACTAAGTGCCCAACGGGTAATATTGTACTTGGCTTGTTTTTTGACCGAGACCGGATGTTCAGCATTCGTTAATGCCAAAGGCTGCTGTTTTTGCCAGAGGTTAAGGATCTCAGAAGGGCATTGCCAATTAAATTGCTTACTTGTGGCTAAAAAATTAAATAGTGCGGCAATTCTTTGCCATTCACCCTGTGTAGATTTTGTTTCTGTTTGATATCGGCCAGGTCGAAAATCAAATACTTCTGCATCACTACCATAAATAGGAAATGCGCTCATATTTTGCTGGCACACAGTGCTGAGGTAGTCAGTATAATCAGCTAATGGTAGTTCGCCATGGGCATAGCGTTGGAACTTTTGAAACGCGATAGCATTGTTCCAAATCACTTTGATTTCACGGCCACTTGCAGCAGTTAATGATTGTGGACGCTCGAGAGCCTTGGTAGTCCAGTTGGGGTTGTGAGAGTAAGGGTTATCCCATTCAACCACGACCGCTTCGAAACCGACATCTATGTATACGTCAAGTAAGCCTGCGGATGTCGCTTGCTCATTGATATAGGCAATTTTCGGTGTCACTTGTAGCTGTTGTTGATAGCTTTTTTGGCCGAGCACTAGATTGGCTCGGTTGACTTCGGCAGGGATAAGCGGGCCTATAATTTGGCTGTCACCACTGGCAATTAACTCACATTTTTGCTGTTGTAAAAGCGAACGAAACAGCGCTATCCATTTGCTATCAACTTTTGCTATACACTCAAGTGTATAGGCTGTCATTTCAATTCCGACTGGGATCCCTTGTTGAGCCAACTTGAGTAGCGGCCAATAACAGTGTTTGATAACGTCTAAATGTTGCTCTTGTTCGATTGACGAAAACGCAAGATTCAAATGAAAAACAGTATAGAGATTAACAGCCATAGTTATTGTTCATACTCGATTGTAATGCAGGCTAAAGCAGAGAGTGATTTTTCGATTGCTTGTTGCTTCGTTGCACCACAAGCGATAGCAAAACCCGCTCTTTGGGTGTGATTGGCAAGCGGCTGAATAATATCTCCGGCATTAATAAATAGCTTTAGCATCTCAACCCCTTCGGTTTGATAAGCTTTATCCAAGCCGTTTATCGCTCGGATTTTGCCAGGTGCTAGATCTAAATAACGAATTGCAACCGCATTGTTTTTAGTCGGTGTTACAGCATCGGTCGTTAACGAATAACCGAGGGCTAATTTTATCGCTTGTTCGATAAAATTAACCCCAGTGGCCAGCGGGATCTGCGTGGTGGAAAAAAAGCCACCAGATAAACGTCCGGCTATTTCAATGACTTTTGCACCGTCTTTGGTATACACCATATCGCCTTTAGCAACGCCTTGAGTGATCCCTAAACAGGCGGCAGCTTGCTCAACAGTTTCAGTAACAGCAAGTTTGACGTCATCGCTTATAGCAGTTGGGGAGTCGCCGCCATTTTCGATGATAAATGGCTTGGTTCTTGGCAGCCATTCATAATTTCTGTCGGCAAAGCCCAGAGTATACGCTTTGCCGTTATCAATGAGTGTTTCTGTACTGAATTGTGGTCCAGCCAGATACTCTTCCAGCATGACTCGTGCAGTTGGCGACTCTTGAGCTGCCAACTGCCAAGCTTCAGCAAGTTGCTCAAAATGTTCAATTAGCTGAACACCTCTAGCCCCACGACTATCGACAGGCTTAATAATCAAAGGCAGGCCAATTTCTTCAGCACGCGCTTGCAGTAACGTCATATCAGAAACGTCAGCGTATCGCGGAATAGCGACGCCTTCAGCTTTAAGCCTATCTTTCATTGCAAGTTTGTCTGAAACCCAAAATGCTGACTCAATAGATAGTCCTGGTAGTCCTAGCGCATTGGTGACTGTGGCTACGCTCATCGGTACATCGGCACACATTGCAATAGCGCCGTCGAGAGTAATTCCTTGCTCTGCTAGGGCTTTTACTTGCTCAAGAATAGCGGCGCCATCATAGGTACTGGCAATAATTCTCCAGTCAGCCATTTCTAGACCCGGAGCTTGAGGGTTGCCATCGGCAATGATTAGCGTTAAGCCCATTGCTTTAGCTGTTTTAATGCCTTCACAGGCCTCTATGCCTGCGCCAATGATTAATAGGTTTTTATTGAATGGCATTTAATGGGCCTTAGTATCGTCAACATTATGTAATCTAAGGGTATTAACCCCTTTAGCCCTAAGCCAATCAAGGGCGTCATAGATCTCTTTCTCTGAAGCGTAGGAGGAGATAATAACCGTATCGCCCGCTTGCCATTGAATGCTATCAGGGGCTTGGCAAATCCAATCTCCTTGGCGCAATCCCCATTTTAATGATGAGGTATCAGTTAGTCCGGCAATGTGCCACTGCTGCAGTAAATCTGTATTGGCAACAATTTGGCTGGTATGAATGCCTGCTCCCCAGAGGAAAATTCGTTCGCTTTTTTCAAGCTCTGGGTTGATGCTATCAAGACAACCTTGCCAATATTCAACTTCTTTAGTGCGATAGTCTTTTAAGATCTTGGTGTTTTTCTGCACTTCAGGGAAAAAATGGTCATAGTGTTGTTGTGCTTTGCTACTGGCAAGCACACCAATAATTGGAGACAGATTACTGTTAAAATGCTCAACAACAGAGACAGGGCTATAACCTGCGTCTGTTAAGCTTCTTAAGAGGTTCTCTTTGGTGTAATAATTGATATGTTCAAACGAGAAAAAGCCAGGGCATAGGCTTTTTGGGTTAGCCATTAATGGCACTTCAACGTAAATAAAGCCTTCTTTTGTCTCATCATGTAGTGCCCTACATTTAGCTAACGTCTGCTGTGGCTGGTATAAATGTTCCAACACATGGGTAAGCAAAATGAGATCGAAACTTTCATTAACCTGAAACGCTTCAGCACTGCTGTGAATGCAGTCAATGTCATAGACTCGTTTCGCTATTTCAACCGAGGCATTGCCGGGCTCAACGCCAATAACTCGTTGGACTCCCGCATCACGAAAACGTGACAGGGTATAACCGTCAGAGCTGCCGATCTGCAGTACTGAGTCTGGAAGCGTGCCTATGCCACGTTTGATAAACTGAATTTGCTCATCGAGATCGCGGATTTTTGCGTCTGAAGGGCGCTCTTGACGCCCTGGATTGGTGTAAACAGCCATTGAGCTGTAAAACATCATCATCTCGTTAAAGCTAACCGTAGGGCTTTGACAGACAGAGCCGCAGTCCGGGCAAATTGAAAAACCAATCTCTCTCGGTTTTAAGCCGGGCAGTACCCAAGTTGTTGAAAAAATTACTTCAGTTTTTGAGCCACAAATAAAACAGTCTCGTATCACTTTTTCGTTAACCAAAATACATCCCACCATTTGCGTTAAGTGTTTGCCCTGTTAAATAAGCAGCTTGCTCAGAGGCTAAAAATAGCGCTATTCCGGCAATATCTTCCGTTGTGCCCATGCGCTGCATCGGGATCGCTGCGACCTTACGTTTTCCTGCTTCGGTGCTAAGTTCATTGGCGGTCATATCCGTCTCGACAAGGCCGATGGCAATAGCATTACTTGTCACTCCCTTAGCAGAATAAACTTTCGCTAGAGATTGGGTCAGGCTGATCAGCCCTGCTTTAGACGCTGCATAATGTACTTGATTAAGGCCGCCCCATTGCCCGCCAATGGAGGTAATGTTAATGATCCTACCTTGGCCTTTATTGACCATTTTTGGCGCCAGTGCCTGTGAAAGCAGAAAAGGCCCTTGCAGGTTAGTGTTGAGCATATTAGCCCAATCATCTGCGCTGATCTGTTCAAAAGGCTTTTCTTGGGCGATAGCGGCGTTGTTTATCAGTACATCTATGCTGGTTGCAAAATGCTGCTCAATTTTGCTGATAGCTTGCTCGATATCAGCAGGCAAGCCCTGATCCATTTTTACCGCAAAGCAATTATTACCTAGCGCTGACATTAAGCTGTTAGCTTGTGCTTCTTGCTGACAATAGCTGAAAGCAACCTTATAGCCCGCTTCGACAAACGAAGTAACTAGCTGTTTGCCAATGCCCCTTGAACCACCGGTGATGAATACGAGTTTATTCATCATTGTGCTCCAGCTTATTGCCTTGCATATCATAGTAAGGCCACATCTTATCTGTAGTTTGCCCGCCTAATAACATAGGTAATACGTCATGACGATTATCGATTTCAATGTGCAGTAGTGCCGCGCTGTCGGTTTGAACAAATTGTTCGATAGCACTGGCAAGTTGACTCGGATCGTTACAGTGCTGAGCACTTAGGCCATAACCTTTCGCTATCATGCAAAAATCAGGAGTATGCTTTTTGCCGCAGGCGACATCGGTGTCCCAGTTCATTAACTGGAATTGGGAAACTAAACCTAGCCTATGGTTATCAAGTACGACAATTTTTACTTTTAAACCGTATTCAGTAATGACGCCTAGCTCTTGAATATTCATTTGGAATGAGCCGTCACCAACGATACACAGGACTTCAGACTCAGGTGAGTGCATTGCAGCACCTATCGCGGTAGGGAGATCATACCCCATAGCGCCATGACCAGCTGAAGTGAAAAACTGTCTATTCGGTAGTGCAAACCTAAAGTGGCGAGCAACCCAGTGTTGATGAGCGCCCACACCGGTAACACAAATGGTGTTTTCTGGCATTTGAGCTGATAAGGTCTCGATAACCTTAACTGGAGATATACCCGGGTAGGCAGGGTAAGGCCAGCTGAATTGGGATTTTAATGAAGCGATCTGCTGGTGCCAATCAGCGAGGTTGATAGGCGTTGCTAATGCTTCGATTTGTTGACAGAAATGAGGTAAAAATAGCTCTAATGCAAGGCTAAGTTGCTTATGATTTTTGATACGAGCATGGGTTAGTTCATCGCTGTCAAAATCGACACGATACAGTTGAGCGTTAGGCGCAAATGTATCCACAAGGGTACCGGTTTGTCTAACATCTAGACGCGAACCTAGCACTAATACTAAGTCGGCCTCATTAATGGCATAGCCTGCGACTTGGCTACCTGTGTGACCATGAAAACCTAATGCAAGAGGCGAGTGGGAATCTAGCACGCCAATGCCAAGTAGGCTATGACTCACAGCTGCAGGCCAACAGGTCAAAATCTTATTTAGTACCACAGATAACTCTTTGTTAGCCATGCCATTTCCGCAAATGATGACAGGCTTTTTCGCCTGAGCAACTTGTGCCATTAGCGATTGAGTAAACTCGGTAAGTTCACTGTTATTGACGAGCTGCGCAGGCGCTGCTTTTGGCGTAATCGTTTGCTGATACGGACTGCGCTGAACATCCATTGGTAGGTCAATTGAAACAGGTCCTTTACGCCCCTCAATGGCGATATTCCATGCCTGCGGCAATATTTCTATAAGCTCTGCCACGCTTTTAGGTTGGAACTGTGCTTTAGTTACCGCCTTCATTAATAAAGGTGTATCAACTTCTTGAAAGCCGCGTTGGCGAATGCCTTGATAACGATTGATATCACCTGTGCCAACCTGACCGGTAAAAACGAGTAGCGGAATACTGTCAAAATAGGCATCTGCAACTGGGGTGAGAATATTGGTCACACCTGGGCCTGAAGTGACGCCAACAATACCCGGCAAGCCGGTTAATTTTGCTTGCGCTAACGCGGCGTATCCAGCACCTTGCTCATGACGTGAAGTGATGACATTAATATCAAATTGAGGGCAAGCATCCAGAAGTGGCGCAATAGTCCCGCCCGGATAATTGTGGAATGTATTGACCCCCATGTTATGTAAGAAATGAATAACGGCGTCAGCAGCGACTTTTATTGGATTTGTCATGAAGTTTATAGTCCAAAGGTTGAGCGGATCTGTTTAAATGGGCGTAAACCGTCATCTGGATCGGCACGCCATTCTCTGTCTGCAGTTTCGCAAGGAACAAATTGTTTTACTGGGCTACCATCAATGTTATCAATGAGTTTTGCCCCTCGAATAACCGGTGCTATCTGTTGTGGAAGCCAGCAATGTCCAGCTGCATATTCAGCACCTTGCTCATCTAAATCGAGATGAAACTCAATGGTGTCAGCTTGCCACTTATGAATTGCTCGATTAAGTACAGCGGGGGATACAGTGTGATCAGACCAACCGACTTTCACACCGTATCTTTCTCTAAATGTTTGTAAAACTGCTAAATTACATTGGTCTTCAGGGGTTGGATAAGCGGATACACAATGCAATAGCGTAATATCATCGGCACCATGTTGTTTAAGCGTTGCAATTGCGCCATCTATCTCTTCAATGGTTGCCATGCCGCTAGAGATAACAATAGGCAATTGGGTCTTGGCGCACTCAATTAATAGGTCTGTCCAAAGTAGCTCATAAGAGGCTATTTTGAAAAAATGTACATATGGCTCAAGCTCTTTTACTGCTTTTAAATAAAACGGTGTACAAGAAAACTGAATATTAAAATGCTCACAGGCTTCACGTAACGCTGGAATAAATTCAACAGGCAGTTCCCACTCTTTTCTGGCGCGATGCATTTCACTTTTCTGCAGAATTTCACTTGCGAAAAGCTCATCAATTTTAAAGAGCTGGAATTTGACCGCGTCACAGCCAATAGCGGCAGAAGTTTCTATAAATTCGATACAACGATCTAAACTTTTATGGTGGTTGCTAGACACTTCTGCAATAAATAACGGCTGACTCATACTTGGTGATTCCTAATGCTAAACTTGTCCATTTGCGCTTATTGCTCTTACGCCTCTACAGTAACGGTATAGGCTGATAAATGCGCGTAATCATATCACACTCAAACTGGATAACTTTGCTGAGTATTCAAAGCGATAATTTAGGTAATACTATCGGCGGCAAAACCAATAAATTTAGCGTTGTTGGAATTTAAACAGGGTTTTCAGGACATCAAAATAGATGATGTTGGCTTAGCAGTAGTGAAGCGACACTACTTCACTAGCAGCAGATCTGGCTGATAATCACTAAATGCATATACAAAGGTATGTATATGGTCTCCCCACAGGGACTCGAACCCCGATCGATCGCTTAGGAGGCGACTGCTCTATCCTGTTGAGCTATAGGGAGACGATGTCGATTATACTGGTTTTGACTTAGATGAAAAGGCCAGATGAAAACTCTTTAAATTTAGTTGCTTAATTAATGTTCGTTAGCCGTGTTTTTTATAAAGAATGATTCATCCTATGGCGATTTTTATCAACTTCATAGTACCTCTTTTGTGAGTTTATGGACTCTTGAGCGCATAAATATCCGCTTATTTGATAACTATGCGCTTAATCATTGTCTGTGTAGCTTACATTTTTATGGCTAAATCACTAAGTTGTACATTAAGTGATGCCGCTATGCCTTTAAGTTCAGCGGTTGCGCTTTGCTGACTCACTTGGTCAATAGTGATGTTTGCTCTGCTTTTACTGGCCACGGCGCGCATATTATCTAACCTATCTGGCATGTTTTGCTGTAAAACCAGCTGTAATTTATCGCCGACTCGTAACCCATGATCACGGCCAAGATTAATAATAATCCGCTTACCTTGCCTAGAAACAATCTGTCCAAGTAGTGGTCTGCAATTTAGATTGTCATCAATATCATGGCTAACCTGCGTGAGCACTCGGTCAATGGCTTCACCATATTCGGATTGCCAAAATAGTTCGCTATTTGAATTAACGGTTTGCTGCCGTTTAAATTCCCACTCGGCAGTTTCATTGTATTGCTGGCTCCAAATTTTTTCGCCGCTGATAGCATGAAATAGTGAAACGCGGATTTGGAACGTACGTAGTGGATCGTTATCCCACAGGCCTAACGTGCTAGTAAATGGCTCGGTTGAAATATCAATGATTTCGGGTAATAAGATATATTGGCTATCGGTAATTTCACCTAACCAAGTTGGCAGTCTGTAGCCGCGCACATTGACTAATTCCTGCGCAATATCTAAACGCTCGTTGGCATGCACTAAGGGAAAGCCGGTATTAGATTGTTGAGTTAACGTCTCAGCTAAGCGCTCAGATAAGTTTTGTTCGAACAAGCCTAAATTGCCGTACCTTAACTGGGTGCGATCCTTTATCAGCGCTTGCGGAACTAAGATTGCGGCCTTTAAGTCTCCTAGGCGACAGGTTGGCTCGATTGGTTCGATTAAGTCGAGTCTGATATTGACGGTGAGTACATTATTATCTATTTGCTCAGAGATCAGTTCAACCTGTTGACTTTGAAGCTCTCGGGCAAGGGTGAACGATTCATCGATAAGCTGGCCGTTATTGACCGTTTGCTGGCTGGTAAATTGAGCACCAGATTTTAAAGTGGCATAACTCACCGCCTGATGAATGGCATCTTCACGTGCTTGCGCTACATCGTTATTAATTATCTCAGCTTGACCTGTCACAGAGATCCACTTGGCTTCAGCAGTGGGAATTATGCTTGATGCTGTTAAGCATAAAAAAACGGTAAGTGAATATAGCGTTGATCTCATCTCTGCTTCCAATAGTTAAATTCAATTCGTTTAGGGCAAACGTCGCTTATCTGACACTAGCGCCTTATTTCCATTGTTAAGCAAATTTTGTGCCTGCAATACACACGTAGCTCACTTTGCAAGCTACGGGGTGAGGATTTTCTTGGAATAGTCACCAAAGGCAAGGGCGTAGATGAAATATAAAAGTCATAAAGTTATTTGGCTTGCTGCCGATAACAGCATATAGAGTGAAACTCAGACTTGAGCAGACGCTAGCAATCTTAGTTGGCTTCTTGTTTAGGTTTTCTATTTGCAGTGAATAGCTATGCCTATTGGCGCTACAAAAAGGCGTAAGAAAGTATGTATAAAACTATGATTTGTTTACCAGTGCTGTTTGCCTTAGGTTGTCAAACAATGTCACAGGATGAGGCACAACAATTAGACAACAGAAGTTTGCCGCAAACCAGTGCTGTTAATACTATCTCACAGCAAATGGTAAACAGTTTGACGTTACAAAACGACAGTTTACGTCCCGATCAGCCGATAATTGTTACAACACCTGTATTGTTAGATGATCTACAAACAACTAATGCACTTGGTTTGCAACTGCAACAAGGTTTGATTGCTGCAATGCATCAAAAGCAGTTTAATCTAGTGGATACTAATGTTGCTGAGGCGCTAAGAGTGACACCAAGTGGAGATTTCATTTTAACTCGCGATTGGCAGCAATTACCGGCAGATCTTGCGGTTGAACATGCGGTTGTAACTACGATGAGCTTATCAAGCGCTGGTATGGCGATTAATAGCCGTATAGTGAATGTGACGAACAATAGAGTCGTGTCAGCTGCGCAAGGCTTTATTAATTCAACAGCCATGAGTGACTATATAAAGCCTTCAGAAACCGTTGTTTCAGCTCATGGACTTTTATATCGAAATGCTCAGGCAGCGCAAACCGTAACGGTAGTGGGAGATAAATAAATGAGAGCGATGTTATATGCTTGCTTTGCGTTAATGCTAACGGGCTGTGCGGCTCAAGATCGTTATGTTCAGTATGAAACTGAAGCGCCGAAATCATTTCCTAAGTTAACAGCCATAGGTTATGCATCGCTTGATGTACAGCCAGCAAAAGAGCAATCTCAACGAGTGTTAATGGCAATGCAGGCATCAAAAATTGCCGCTTACCGTGAACTTGCCGAACAGGTATATGGTCAGCAGTTAAGTGCGAATAGCCAAGTGAGTGATTGGGTGTTGACGGCGGATGAGGTTCAGGCGTCGGTATCAGGGATTATTCGCGGTGCTAAAGTCGTAAAAAGCTATCCAGCTGGAGAGCATTATGTGACTGAGCTTGAGCTCGACTTTGAACAAGTATGGGCGTTATATCAACAGCAACACCGTTCGCAGCGAGTAAAGCAAGTGACGTATTTTTAAGAGACAGGGCGTTCGCAAGCTCACTTCGAGGACCTAGAGTGGACTTCGTCCTTCTAGGTGAGACAGGGCGTTCGCAAGCTCACTTCGAGGACCTAGGGTGGACTTCGTCCTTCTAGGAGCTAGGAAAAGCACAAGCAAAGATAAAGACCAAGTCAAAGACGAACATTCTTATCTGATTGGTATAAGCTTTACCTAGGGCCTAGGGCCTAGGACCTAGGACCTAGGATTCAGGGTGGACTTCGTCCTTCTAGGTACTAGGCAAAGCACAAGCAAAGATAAAGACAAAGTTAAAGACGAACATTCTTATATTGAGTGGTATAAGCTTTTACCGAGGACCTAGGATTCAGGGTGGACTTCGTCCTTCTAGGTACTAGGCAAAGCAGAAGCAAAGTCAAAGACGAACATTCTTATCTGATTGGTATAAGCTTTTACCTAGGACCTAGGACCTCGAAGTGACGTAGTCACGTCCTAGTAGCGAAGCGTCCTTCTCAACAGCCTCAGCTTTACGCTTGTAGGTTATTGCCCAAAGTTGAAATACTTGAGGTTTTGCCTTTGCCATCATAGGTCAAGCTCGATGCATTTCTACTGACTTGTAACGCTTGTGAGAATCGATTCAAGCTGGCTAAACTCAATTCGATTAATGATTCGTTTTCAGCGTTAAGTTGCTGGCATTGAGCCAGTAAGGCTTTGGTTTGGCTCACTTGCTGTGACAGGTCAGGGTCAGTTTTCAATAGAGCAAGATCAGGCTGGGCTGCAATCATCTCATCATTTTGCTTCAGGCTAGTGAGCAAGTTTGCCTTAGTACTGGCAAGCGCAAGTAAAGCATCGGCTTTTTGTTCATGCAATGCTTGCTTCTCTTGGCTTATCACGGCGTTTAGCTCAGTCAACACTTGGTGTTGTGAGCTAAGAAGTTGAGATAGATTTGTCATATTGGCTTACTCATAAATGAAAGTCTGCATACTTGCCGAATATCGGCTAAGTATTATTAAGACGAAAGCTAGTTTAGATCTTTAAGTTCATTTTCAAAGTTAGCAATGTTAGATGCAAGCTTCTCTGGATCGATTTTGTAACGTCCTTCAGCAATTGCAGCTTTTATCTCATTTATTTTGTTTTGATCAACATCAGGCATATCGGCCATCTTAGTTTGCACGTTTTGAATTTGTTGAGCTTGAGACGTGATAGACACCGAGTCACCTTGTTGCGGTGTTGGTGTAGCACTTGTCGGCGCCGATTGTGTAGGCGTTCCTTTAGTGCTTGTCCCGCTGCCAATTCGTGAATTGGCATGGGGGTTAACTTGTTTAATATCAATAGCCATTTTGAGATCCAACATTCTATAAAAAGAGTTTCTTACACACACTATCGGCAGCGTGCTTTATTACTTTAGCTTTATTTTACATTCTTACTTCGACTTCACCAACGCCAGTGACTTGAGCATCAAGGTTTTTTTGTGAGTGGCTGTTTTTAATGCGAATTTTATCACCAACATTGCCATCATGTAGCGCCTCGCCAACGGTTTTAATCACAAAATTTTCTGAACGAGCATAAATCGAAACGCTGTCTCCCTTACATATAATGCAGAGTTGGTTTTCAAAAATAGGTTGCCCGGGTACCACTCGTCTTTTAAGTCTAGCACCGACAACTTCGGATAGATTTTCAAATTGATGGCCACGCAAACTGGTTTGGTCAATGTACTCTATTGCCAAATCACTCTCTGAGAGTAGGTCACCCGGCCCCATGGTTGATTTAGCGACAACGACTGGGTAGAGGATATCGGCTCTCACGGATAGAAATATTTGCCATGGATAAGCTAGATCAGGACTTTTACAGCTGATTTTAACTGTGTTATTGCGCTTTATTTCACGATTACTGGCAATTTCCGCAGTAATAGGCGGATAACAATTGGGTAAGTTAACCCGAGTATCTAGGCTTTGCGGCGTGATTTGGATCTTAGCTTTTTCAGGAGCTTCAATTTTTTGTTCAACTGCGGCTATAGCTAATCGAGATAAGGTCGATATAGAGGGGATACTTGCGGGCTCTATGGCAAATGCGCGCGTAGATAACAAAATAGAGATTAAAACTAACCCAAAGTTCAAATTCCTAATGAATGCAATCGCTTGATTAGCTAGAATGCCTCTATATGGTGTGATTTTTGGGGTAGCAGTCATTGTTATCCTTATATGTAGTGAGCGTCATTAGTTTGACTGAATGTGTCGAGCTAGCGCTGTTCACCAGCAATAAGCAAGTTGTGTGCCGAATACTGCAGTAGCTGATAGCAATCTGGAGATTGGCTATTGGCGTAACCTTATCAAATGAAACAAATATAAACCTATCGAAATAGGTAACAAGGCAAAATATTGTATGTCGAATATTCTTGAATCAGTAAACAAACGAACTCAATTGGTTGGACAAAACCGCTTAGAGTTATTGTTATTTAAGCTAAATGGACGCCAGCGATTCGGCATAAACGTATTTAAAGTAAAAGAAGTCTTACAGTGCCCACCTTTGACTAACTTGCCAAAGCTCAACTCAAAAGTGCGTGGTGTGGCGCATGTTCGTGGAATGACGATTTCAGTGATTGATTTAAGCGCGGCAACAGGTGGCCGTCCAATCGAGAATATCGAAAACTGTTTTATTATTATTTCTGAGTACAATCGCAGCGTACAAGGTTTTTTAGTCAGTTCTGTTGAGCGGATTATTAACATGAACTGGGAAGCGATTATGCCTCCACCGCAAGGTGCGGGGAAATTCTCTTATCTAACCGCTGTAACTGAAATCGACAATGAACTTGTTGAGATTTTAGATGTTGAAAAAATCCTTGATGAGATCTCACCCGTCAATACCAATACCAGTAAAGAGCTTGATGAAGCGCTCACCATTGATAGAGACAAGCATTACCATATTATGGTGATAGATGATTCATCAGTTGCACGTAAGCAAATTATTCGCGCGCTAACGTCGCTAGATCTGCAAATCGATACCGCTAAAGATGGTAAAGAAGCGCTCGATAAGCTTAGAGCAATTTCTGCAGAGTTAGATGATGTATCTACCGAGATCCCATTGATCATCTCTGATATCGAAATGCCAGAAATGGATGGTTATACTTTGACTGCTGAGATCCGCGATGATCCTAAGCTAAAAAATATCAAGGTGGTCTTGCATACATCACTCAGTGGCGTGTTTAACCAAGCTATGGTGCAAAAAGTTGGGGCTAACGATTTTATTGCTAAGTTTAACCCTGATGAATTAGCTGCGGCAGTGAACAAGCATTTAAGTTTATAATAGGCTGTATTGTAGAGTGGCATAGGCTTTGGCTTGTGTTTCTCCCTTTGCTGATGTATAACGCTGCCTTCGTTTTTGCTGTTGCAGACTACGCTATTGCAGTTTGTTTTATTTTATTAGGATATAAGCGTGTCAAATAAATCTCTCGCTGAGAATGAGTACAATCAGTTTCGTCTATTCTTGGAGCAGCATAGTGGTATTGTGCTGGGAGAAAACAAACAGTATTTGGTTCGCAGCCGCTTAGCGCCTTTAATGGGTAAGTATAACTTGCCCTCTTTATCTGATGTGGTTAAACACTCGATGAAACCGACCGAGCGCCAATTGCGCACAGAGGTGATCGATGCCATGACCACCAATGAAACGCTATGGTTCCGTGACCGTTACCCCTTTGAGCTGTTGGCTGATTCAATATTACCAACCTTTAGTCGTTTAGGTCGTCCAGTTAAGATCTGGTCAGCAGCATGTTCATCTGGGCAAGAGCCTTATTCGTTGGCGATGAGCGTGCTAGAGCACCAACAGCGTAAGCCGGGCAGCCTGCCAACAGGGGCGACAATTTTGGCGACAGACTTGTCGCCTTCAATGCTTGAACGCTGTAAAAATGCAGAATACGACAACTTAGCACTGGCACGTGGTTTATCAGATGAGCGTAAGCGTCAGTTTTTTGATGCTTTGCCGTCAGGCAACATGGTAGTCAAAGCCAATGTTAAGCGACTCGTTAGCTTCAGAGCTCACAATTTACTTGAGAGTTATACCTTATTAGGCAAGTTCGATATTATCTTTTGCCGTAATGTATTGATCTATTTCTCACCTGAGGCAAAGCGGAAAATACTGCGGCAATTTGCTGCCGCACTTAACCCTAACGGTATTCTATTTTTAGGTGCATCAGAGTCTATAGCTGGGTTATCTGATGAATTTGATATGGTGCGCTGTAATCCTGGCATCTATTATCAAAAGAAATCCTAACTGCTTCTACCAATAACGCGCTTATTCATAAGCGCGTTTTTTATTGTCTGCTAATTATCCACCTTCCAAAATTTCTTTATATCTACTCATTCTTGGCACAGCTATTGCTTTATTTTTGCCTGTAACGCTGAGGAGGCAATTTTATGGCGATTAGTTTTGATAAAGCATTAGGTGTTCATCAACACACTTTGGGGATCCGTTCTCAACGTGCAGAAGTGTTGTCTTCAAATATCGCGAATGCTGATACGCCAAATTATAAAGCCCGTGATGTGGATTTTGCCAAAGCGATGACTGCCGCACAGTCAAAGCAGTCTGGCTTAGCCATGGTTAAGAGTGACAGCAAACATTTCGATTTAGCAGCCTTAACTCAGCAGCACATCAGTTACCGTGTTCCAAATCAGCCTGATACGGGTGACGGTAATACCGTTGATATCCAACAAGAGCAGTCGGCATTTATGCAAAATGCGCTTGAGTATCAAATGTCACTCGGTTTTTTAGACGGTAAGTTTTCAGGCATGAAAAAAGCGATTAGAGGCGATTAATTATGAGCTTATTTAATATTTTTAATGTGGCTGGCTCGGGGATGTCTGCGCAATCTGTGCGCTTGAATACCACTGCCAGCAATATCGCCAATGCTGACTCTGTCTCAAGCAGTGTCGGTGAAACTTATCGTGCTCGTCATCCTATTTTTGAAGCCGAGATGAGTAAAGCGCAGCAACATCAAAGTGCCTCAGCATCGGTTGCGGTAAAAGGCATCGTTGAAAGTGATTTACCGCTAAATAAAGAGTTTGCGCCAGATCATCCAATGGCTGATACCGATGGCTTCATTTATAAACCCAATGTCAATGTGATGGAGGAGATGGCCAATATGATTTCAGCCTCTCGCTCTTATCAAATGAACGTACAAGTCACTGAAGCGGCAAAATCTATGCTTCAGCAGACACTTAGAATAGGCAAATAAACTCAGTGCAAGCTGGAGGTAAATTTTGAGCCTTATTAATCCGCTCACCGGAACATCGGCAGCGCCAGGGGCAACTCAAGTTGGTGGGATCTCGCCTCAAAGCAATCCTATTTCGCCACAAACAGCTCAAGCAACGCAAAGTAGCGCGGCTGCGGCAACCAATACAGAGCAAACATCAACAGGCAACCCATTTCTTGACGGTCTGCGTTTGCCTGAAGAGAACGCAGTACCAGAGCCAAACAATCAAGAGCTGACTCAAGAAGACTTTTTTGCGCTTTTGAGTCAGCAGTTATCAATGCAAGATCCGTTTAAGCCTGTTGAAAACGACCAGATGATCCAGCAGATGGCGTCATTCTCAACGGTTGACGGGATCAGCAAGTTGAATGAAGAGATTGTTAACCTAAACGCGTTAACCAGCTCAAGTCAGGCGTTGCAGGCATCAGGATTGGTTGGGCAAAAGGTACTTATCCCTTCTGATACCGCACATATCTCTGCTGAAGACACCAGCATGAAGGGCATCATTAGTACGCCGGAATCTATTGAATCGATTACCGTACGCATCGAGGATGAAAAAGGTCAGCTGGTTGACACTTACACCGTTGATGGCAGCGCCGGGGGCAATATCGATGTCAGCTGGGATGGACTCGATAAAAACGGTGAACCAGTTGCTGAAGGTAATTATACCTTTAAGGCAAGCGGTAAGGTTGATGGTAAGAGCGAAGAGTTGCCTGTATCAACTTACGCACATGTTACTAGTGTTTCGCTAGGTACGGCGGCAACAGGTGCTATTTTGAATTTACGTGGTGTTGGCGGTATTAAGATCAGCGATGTACTTGCTGTGTCTGAGACCTAATTAAAAGCGTTAGCACAACAACTAACGACATAAATAATTTTCGGAGCGTTGCATAGCAAGTTGGCAGCGTTTCAATATCGAATTACATAAAGGACTGGGGTGAATCATGTCATTTAATATTGCATTGAGCGGGATTTCATCTGCGCAAAAAGATCTAAATACAACGGCAAATAACATCGCCAACGTAAATACCACAGGTTTTAAAGAATCACGTGCGGAATTTGCCGATGTGTATGCAAGCTCGATTTTTGCCAACAGCAAAACGACTGTAGGTGGCGGTGTAGCAACTAGCCAGATTGCGCAGCAGTTCCACCAAGGCAGTATGCAATTTACCAATAACTCGTTAGATATGGCGATCAACGGTGGTGGCTTCTTTGTTACTTCATCAGAAATTGGTTCACAGGATCACTCATATACTCGAGCGGGTGCGTTTAAGTTTGACTCTAACAACTATATTGTTGATTCAGCGGGTAACTACTTACAGACTTTCCCTGTTGATAAAGACGGTAACTCGACCTCTGTCAGTTTAACCACCACTAAGCCTGTACAGATCCCAGATACAGCGGGTAGCCCAGTTAAAACTGATAATGTTGGCTTGCAAATGAACCTAAACGCGGGTGAGGGGACACTTGATCCGGCAGCGTTTGACCCAGATGATCCAGAGACCTTTAACAACTCTACTTCAGTGACCATCTATGACTCACTGGGTGAGCCACATATTTTGACCTCATATTTTGTGCGTCCGCCAAATGCAGCACATAACAATGAAAGTAACTGGGTCGCATTTTATGCGGTTGATGGTAAGCCAGTTAACCTAGATCCCGACTCTGGTGAATATAAAATTGACGCCGATGGCGACGGCACTGCAGATGGCACGGCAAAAGCTGAAAATGCTGCAGGTTGGAAAGGTGCTGCTGTATCCTTTAACGCTACAGGCGGCTATGAGGGTAGTAACCCTGCGGTAATCACTACTGAAGAGCTAGGTGTTGGTGGTGCTAACGTATTAGGCCCAGGTGCAGACGGTAGCCAAAAGTTAACTCTTAACTTTAATAACCCGACTCAGTTTGCATCACCATTTGAGGTGACTGAATTGACTCAGGATGGTACTACAGTAGGCCGTCTAACCAATGTTGAAGTGGGCGCAGATGGCCTTATCAATGCCAGCTATAGTAATGGTTCTACCGTGCCGCTTGCCCGAGTAGCCTTAGTACGCTTTGCTAATGAGCAAGGTTTGTCACAGTCGGGTAATACCTCTTGGAAAGCCAGCCTAGACTCAGGCCCAGCGTTAGCGGGCGAGGCTAATAGTGGTACATTTGGTAGTATTCGTTCGTCAGCCCTTGAGCAGTCAAACGTCGATCTAACCACAGAGTTAGTTGATTTGATTTCAGCGCAACGTAACTTCCAAGCTAACTCTCGTACCCTTGAAGTGAACAACACCTTGCAGCAATCAATTCTACAAATCCGCTAATCGATAACGGCTAAGGCGGCTTCGTTTTGAGGTCGCCCTTTGCGCTACTAGGACCTAGAACCCAGAACCTAGGACCCAGAACCTAGAACCTAGAACCTGGAACCTAGGACCTAGGACCTAGGAAAAGCTCGCATTGCTTTAATTTTATTGCCGTCGATTTTATTTTATTGCCGTCGCTTTAATTTTATTGCCGTCGCTTTAATTTTATTGCCGTCACTTTAATTTTATTGCCGTAGCTTTAATTTCTCCGTTTTGGAAGCGCTCCTACGAGGCAATCCCACTTGCCGTTAATGAGTTTGTTTCATCTTATCTTTGACCTAGAACCTAGATTCTTCTTTTTGCCAGTTTTGGCACGATGTTTGCTTTCTTGTTGTTTAGACGGAAGTTTGACGGAGTGTCACGTGGACAAATTGCTCTATGTCGCTATGAGCGGCGCTAAACAGAATATGAATTCATTGGCTATCAGTGCCAATAATTTGGCCAATGCGAATACAGATGGCTTTAAGGCTGATCTTGCTCAGGCGCGCTCTATGCAGGCCTTTGGTGAAGGTTTACCTACCCGCGTTTTTTCAATGACCGAAACTCCGTCAGCGAACTTTGCCAGTGGTCCAATAAAAACCACAGGCCGTGATCTCGATGTCGCAGTTAAAGGCGACGGCTGGATAGCTGTTCAGGCTGAAGATGGTGGTGAGGCTTATACTCGCTCCGGCAGCTTACGCTTTGATAATACCGGTGTGCTACGTAACGACAGAGGCACTGCAGTGATGGGCGATAACGGCCCAATTGTGTTACCACTGCCTATTGAAAAAGTCGAGATCTCTCAAGACGGCATAGTGTCCGTTCGTCCGTCAGGTGCTACCGCTGAAGTGATTGAAGAAGTCGCTCGTATCAAGCTAGTTAACCCAGGAAATCAGAATTTAATGCGTGGTGAAGACGGTTTGTTTCGCCTAATGTCCGGCGAAAATGCGCCGGCTGATCCTAACGTAGGTTTATTAAGCGGGGCTGTTGAAGGCAGCAACGTTAATGCAGTACATGAAATGGTATCTATGATTGACCTGCAACGTCAGTTTGAGATGCAAGTAAAAATGATGAAAACCGCAGAAGAAAATGATCGCGCATCTTCTGCCTTAATGCGCATAAGCTAGGAGAGAAACTATGCATCCCGCTTTATGGATAAGTAAGACAGGCTTAGACGCTCAGCAAACTGATATTTCAGTTATTTCAAATAACGTGGCTAACGCAAGTACCGTTGGCTTTAAAAAGAGCCGTGCGGTATTTGAAGATCTGCTTTATCAAAACGTTAACCAAGCTGGTGGCATCAGTGCCTCCAATACAAAGTTGCCTAATGGTTTGAGCATAGGTGCAGGTACTAAGGTTGTTGCTACCCAAGAGATGTTTACCCAAGGCAACATGTTAACCACAGATAACTCATTAGATCTAATGGTTGAAGGCCCTGGCTTTTTTGAAGTGCAGCTGCCAGATGGCACCGCTGCTTATACCCGAAACGGTCAGTTTAGCTTAGATGACACAGGGCAAATTGTAACGCCGGGTTCTGGTTATGTTGTGCAACCAGCGATCACTATTCCTGAAGATGCTACCAGTATTACGGTTTCTGCCGAAGGTGAAGTATCGGTGAAAACCCCAGGCAATGCTGAGAACCAAGTTGTGGGTCAATTAGCGATGTCTGACTTTATCAATCCGTCAGGGCTCGATCCTATGGGGCAAAACCTTTATTTAGAAACTGGCGCAAGTGGTACACCAATTCAAGGTACTGCATCACTTGATGGTATGGGCGCTATTCGCCAAGGTGCGCTTGAAACTTCAAACGTTAACGTAACTGAAGAGTTAGTTAACTTAATTGAAAGTCAGCGCATTTATGAGATGAACTCAAAAGTGATCTCAGCTGTTGACCAGATGTTGTCTTACGTAAATCAGAATTTATAAGCATTTTTAAAGAGGCTTTGACTATGAAGCATTTGTTGGCATTTGCCTTAATTGGCCTAATGGCAGGCTGTAGCTCAACCAATGGTAAGCCTATTGCGGATGATCCATATTACGCGCCTGTTTACCCAGAAGCGCCGCCGACTAAGATCGCTGCAACAGGCTCTATGTATCAAGATAGCCAAGCCTCGAGCCTGTATTCAGATATTAAAGCACTCAAAGTGGGTGACATCATTACTGTGTATTTAATGGAGCAAACTCAGGCTAAAAAGAGTGCCAACAATGAGATCTCTAAAGGTACCGATTTATCACTTGATCCAATTTATGCCGGCGGCGGCAATGTCACTATTGGTGGTAAGCCAATCGATTTACGTTACAAAGACAGCATGAACACTAAGCGTGAATCAGATGCAGATCAAAGTAACAGCTTGTCGGGCAGTATCTCCGCTAACGTTATGGAAGTACTGAATAACGGAAACTTGGTTATTCGCGGTGAAAAATGGATAAGCATTAACAATGGTGACGAGTTTGTGCGTATTACCGGTATTGTCCGTGCGCAAGATATTCGTCCTGATAACACCATTGATTCACAACGAGTAGCGAATGCCCGTATTCAATATAGCGGCACTGGCGCCTTTGCCGATGTGCAAAAAGTGGGCTGGTTAGCGTCGTTCTTTATGGGCAGCTGGTGGCCATTTTAGGTGCTTATGTTGCGCGAGAGGGAGTGAGGATGATGAAATTTAAATTAGCAATGCTGTGTATGGTGCTCTCGTTGTCAGCGGTAATGCTAACCACGCCGGTACAAGCTCAGCGTATTAAAGATATTGCCAACGTACAGGGCGTACGTAGTAACCAACTGATTGGTTATGGTTTAGTGGTAGGTTTACCCGGTACAGGTGAGAAAACCCGTTACACAGAGCAAACCTTTAAAACCATGTTGAAGAACTTTGGTATTAATTTGCCGGATAACTTCAGACCTAAAATTAAAAACATTGCGGTTGTTGCCGTAAGCGCCGAGATGCCGCCGTTTATCAAACCGGGGCAAACCTTAGATGTCACAGTATCTAGCCTTGGTGAAGCTAAAAGCTTACGTGGTGGTACATTACTGCAAACTTTCTTAAAAGGGGTCGACGGTAACGTATATGCTATCGCGCAAGGTAGCATGGTGGTCAGTGGTTTTAGTGCCGAAGGCATGGATGGTTCTAAGGTGGTACAAAATACGCCTACGGTTGGCCGTATTCCTAACGGCGCATTGATTGAGCGTACTGTTGCAACACCGTTTTCAACCGGTGACCATTTAACCTTTAACTTGCGCCGTGCCGACTTTTCGACAGCAAAACGCTTAGCGGATGCGATTAATGATCTGTTAGGCCCAGGTATGGCACGTCCGCTTGATGCTGCATCAGTGCAAGTAAGTGCGCCACGTGATGTATCGCAGCGTGTCTCTTTTTTAGCAACGCTTGAGAATATTGAAGTCGAGCCTGCAGCGGAGTCGGCCAAGGTGATTGTTAACTCTCGCACCGGCACCATAGTGGTTGGTCAAAACGTCAAATTATTGCCAGCAGCCGTTACCCATGGTGGCTTAACGGTGACAATAGCCGAAGCGACGCAAGTATCTCAGCCTAACCCGTTTGGTAATGGCCAAACCGTTGTCACTACTGATAGCACGGTTGATGTGGCTGAAGAAGATAGTCGCATGTTTATGTTTAACCCGGGAACCACGCTAGATGAGCTAGTTCGTGCGGTTAATTTAGTTGGTGCCGCCCCTTCGGATGTACTTGCTATCCTCGAAGCGTTAAAGATGGCAGGAGCTTTGCATGGAGAACTGATAATTATCTAAATATTGTCAGTTTTAATGGAAAGGTGTCATGGAGAAGCTGTCGAACGCATCGCAATTTCTGGATCTTGGAGGCTTGGACTCATTAAGATCCAGAGCCCAAAAAGATGAAACCAGTGCGTTAAAAGAAGTTGCTCAGCAATTTGAAGGGATCTTCGTGCAAATGCTGATGCAAAGTATGCGTGACGCCAATGCGGTATTTGAATCAGATAGCCCAATGAACAGCCAGTACACAAAGTTTTATGAGCAGATGCATGATCAGCAGATGTCATTAAACTTATCTGGCGAAGGCATGTTGGGCTTAGCTGATCTTATGGTACAGCAGCTCGATCCCGCTAATAGTCCAATGACACCTGCCTCGGTATTACGTGGTGATATTAATGGTGGTTCTAAAGCTGCTGCGTTAACTATGGATACGGCGGCGGTGATGCAAATGCCATCAGGTTCAAGCCGTGTTAATCAGCAAGTGGCGGCAACAGATGCGTTAGATGTAGTTTCGACCCCATCAGCTTCAATTCAGCCTGCTGGAACCAATCAAGCCCAGTCACTATTTTCAGCTAAACAAGCTGACACGTTAGATTCAGTGTTAGCAGGCAAAGTTTTGCCGTCTGCGGCAGCCGATAAGTCGCAGGCAAACTTTACTAGCCAACAAGAATTTGTTTCTCGTTTGTACCCTTATGCTGAAAAAGCGGCAAAAGCGCTAGGTACAACACCAGAAGTGTTGATTGCACAATCTGCGTTAGAGACAGGTTGGGGCCAGAAAATGGTTAAAGGCCAACAAGGGCAGCAGAGTAACAACTTATTCAATATCAAGGCTGATAGTCGTTGGCAAGGCGAGCATGCTGCGGTCAATACCCTTGAGTATGAGCAGGGGATTGCAGTTAAACAGCGAGCTAACTTCAGAGTGTATGAGGATATCGGCCAAAGCTTTAATGACTTTGTCTCATTTGTGGGTGACGGCGAACGCTATCAACAGGCGCTTAAGCAGGCTGCCAATCCGCATAACTTTATTCGCTCTTTACAAGATGCAGGTTATGCCACGGATCCAAAATATGCAGACAAAGTCATCCAAGTGATGCAGACCATTACGCGAGACTTCAAAGACGCTTTACAAGGGGTTAAATAATGCAAACACAAATTGTTCAACCTCTTGAGCGAGGAGGCCAGTACCCATGTCTTTAGATTTAATGAATATCGCCCGCACAGGTGTATTGGCTTCGCAATCGCAGTTGGCGATCACCAGTAACAATATTGCCAATGCTAATACTGCTGGTTACAACCGTCAGGTGGTATCGCAATCTGCGCTAGATTCTCAACGCGTCGGAAATGACTTTTATGGCGCAGGTACTTATGTTTCTGATGTAAAGCGAGTTTACAACGATTACGCCACCAGAGAATTGCGTATTGGCTCAACAGCAGTCAGTGAGTCACAAACAACGTTTACAAAAATGAGTGAGCTTGATCAGCTGTTCTCACAATTAGGTAAAGCCGTTCCTCAAGGATTGAATGACTTTTTTGCCAGCATGAATGCGCTGGCGGACATTCCTGATGATATTGGCATGCGTGATTCTTTTCTTACCAGTGCTAACCAGTTAGCTAATGCCGTCAATCAAATGCAAAGTCATCTTGATGGTCAGATGACACAAACAAATGACCAAATTTCGGCAGTGACAGATCGCATCAATGAGATCAGCACTGAACTTGGCAACATTAACCGCGAGTTAATGAAGTCTCAAGGTCAAGATATGCAGCTGTTAGATAAGCAAGATGCGCTTATTTTAGAGCTGAGTGAGTATGCTTCAGTTAACGTCGTGCCGCTGGAGTCAGGTGCCAAAAGTATCATGCTTGGTGGTTCAGTGATGCTGGTTTCCGGTGAGATGTCGATGCAAATGGGCACATCTCAGGGTGATCCTTACCCAAATGAGTTACAGATCACCGCGCAATCAGGCGGTCAAAGCATGACGATTGATGCCTCTAAAATGGGTGGCCAGTTAGGCGCGTTGGTTAACTACCGCGACGATACCCTTATTCCATCACAAATGGAGTTGGGTCAGTTTGCCTTAGGTATTAGTGATGCGTTTAACCAAGCTCAGGCACAAGGTATCGATTTAAATGGTCAGGTTGGTGGCAATATTTTTACAGATATTAACGATCCTGCCATGCAAATAGGCCGAGTCGGTAGCTTAGCTAGCAATACTGGCAACGCAGCGCTTAGCGTCAATATTGATAGCGTTGGTGATTTAACCGGTAGCAGTTATGAACTTAAGTTTACTGCGCCATCGACCTATGAGTTAAAAGATAGTGTTACCGGCAACGTGACTCCGCTGACGCTTAACGGCAATACGCTAGAGGGAGCTGACGGTTTCAGCATCAATATTGATGCCGGGGCAATGGCCTCTGGTGACACTTTTGAGATAAGACCAACAGCTGGCGCCGCGGCGTCGATTTCTGTAGTGATGACAGATCCAAAAGGTATTGCTGCCGCAGGCACAAAGATCACTGCCGATGCGGCTAACTCTGGTAATAGTCAGGTAAGCATAGTGAGCATTAATGATAGAAATGCCGCTAACTTTCCGACCACTGGTGCCGAGCTGACATTTGAAATTGATCCGTCAGCGACACCACCAACCTATGAAGTGTTTGATGTTGACGGTACGTCTTTAGGCGCTGCTGCGCCATACACGCCGCCAACGATCACTGCACATGGTTTTACCTTTGAAATTAATTCAACGGCAACATCTGCTGAGCGTTTTACTTTCGACTTATCTTTTGCCGAAGGTGACAACAGCAATATGGTGAATATGGCAAAGCTCAATGAAGCTAAGTTGATGAACGGCGGTAAAACTACATTAAGTGATGTGTTTGAAGATACCACCCTTGCGGTTGGCAGTAAGGCAAAGTCGGCTGAAATCTCAGTCGGTTCAGCCGAAGCTATCTATAACCAAGCTTATACTCGTATTCAAAGTGTTTCAGGGGTAAACCTTGATGAGGAAGCGGCAAACTTAATGCGTTTTCAACAATCTTATCAAGCCTCAGCACGGATCATGAGCACGGCCAATGAGATTTTTAACACACTATTTAGCTCACTACGTTAATAGACGTTAACGACTAGGGCAAAGATTAGGAACGAACACCATGCGAATTTCAACCGCACAAATGTTTCATCAAAATATTAATAGTGTGACTAATAAACAGTCGCAAACCAGCAAAATCATTGAGCAGTTATCAACTGGAAAGCGCGTTAATACCGCTGGAGATGATCCAGTGGCCGCTGCAGGTATAGGTAACCTTAATCAACAAAATGCAGTGGTTGATCAGTTTTTAAAGAATATTGATTACGCTAAAAATCGCTTATCTATTACTGAAAGCAAGCTTGGCAGTGCATCAACTTTAGCCAGTAGTGCTAGAGAGAATGTATTGAGGGCGGTAAACGGCACATTGACCGACACCGATCGGCAAACTGTTGCCGATGAACTGCGCGGCACACTAGATGAGTTAATGGCGATTGCGAATAGTAAAGATGAGTCTGGTAATTATCTGTTTGGTGGCTTTAATACTGGCACTCAACCTTTCACATTAGATGCGAGTGGCAATGCGATTTACCACGGTGATAGTGGTGTCAGAGAGACGGTTGTTGCATCAGGTACAACGATTGGTGCAAATATCCCTGGTGACAAGGCTTTTATGAATGCCGCTAATGGTTTAGGTGACTACAGCGTCAATTATTTGGCCAGCCAAACCGGCGAATTTAGTGTTGAAAGCGCAAAAGTGACAAATCCTGCGTCACATACTCCAGATACGTTCACTTTTACGATGAATGGTAATGATTTAGAAGTCAGAGATTCGTCTAACGCTGTTGTAACCACAGTGCCAGCTTTTGACCCGAGTAATCCTGTGTCGTTTAACGGTATGGAAGTTAAATTAGATGGCAAGCCTGCTGCAGGAGACTCATTTACCCTAGAACACAAGCCTGAAGTGAGTTTGCTCGATACCATTAGCAGTGCAATTGCCCTGATTGAAGACCCAAATAAGGTTAACACTCCAGCTGGTAAATCAGAGTTGGCACAGATGTTGAATAATATCGACAGTGGAATGAACCAACTGGATGTTGCCCGAGGCGAAGCTGGCAATAGCTTAAAAAGCTTAGACAGTTACGCAGCAACCCATGAAGAAGAAAAAATTGTGAATAACTCGGCTTTATCTATGTTGGAAGATTTAGATTACGCCGAGGCGATAACGCAATTAGAGCAGCAACAGCAAGCTTTAAATGCCGCATCAAGCGTTTTTACTAAGGTAGGTACAGTGTCATTGTTTGATTACATATAAATAAGACGCACTACCTAAATAATTAGAATTCAAATTAACCGAAATTAGCCAAGCCTGAAGTCTTGGCGGTAAATTTAGATAAGGGAAATCACAATGGCTATTACCGTTAATACCAACGTTACATCAATGAAAGCGCAGAAGAACCTAAATGCTTCAAGCCAAGGTCTTGCAACGTCAATGGAGCGCTTATCGAGTGGTCTTCGCATTAACAGTGCAAAAGACGATGCCGCTGGTTTGGCAATTTCTAACCGCCTAAACTCTCAGGTTCGTGGTCTTGAAGTGGGTATGCGTAACGCAAACGATGCGATCTCAATCGCACAAATTTCAGAAGGTGCGATGCAAGAGCAGACTAACATGTTGCAGCGTATGCGTGACTTGGCGATTCAATCTGAAAACGGTGCCAACAGCGCTGATGATTTAACTGCTATTAAAGAAGAAATGGATCAGCTGGTTACCGAGATCACCGCTATTGGTGATAGCACAGCGTTTGGTAATACTAAGCTGTTAACTGGTGATTTCTCTGGCGGTAAAAGCTTCCAAGTTGGCCATCAAGATGGTGAAGATGTCACTATTACTGTAAAAGAGACCAATGCGACTTCACTATCTGTAACTGGTCTTGATGTGACAACATCTGCAGGTCGTGACACTGCAATCGGGCAAATTGATGCCGCGATTAAGAGTATTGATACTCAACGCGCCGAATTAGGTGCGGTACAAAACCGTTTGTCTCACAACATCAGTAACAGTGCCAATACCCAAGCTAACGTTGCAGATGCGAAAAGTCGAATTGTAGATGTTGACTTTGCTAAAGAAACTGCAGAGATGACTAAGAACCAAGTGTTACAACAAACAGGTAGTTCTATGCTTGCGCAAGCTAACCAGTTGCCACAAGTTGCGTTATCACTGTTAGGCTAAAAGCTTAATAAGCTTATTATTTTATAAGCTGTTTATGCAGATACAAACTAGTCCACATTAGCAGATTACTGCTAATGTGGATTTGTTTTTTTAGCAGTTTGAAAGTTATTTGTTATTGTTTTTTATAGTGTTTTTCTATTGTTGATTGAAAAGTGCATATTTTTTTAAAAAAAGTCTAAAGAATAAAAAATCGCTGCCGTTAAAGTTACTGTAACCCAATAGACCCGCCTGGCGTAAATAGACAGGCAAGTTTTTAAGCCAGGTATTTAAAGAGGAAACAAATTATGGCTATTACAGTAAATACAAACGTGACTTCTATGAAAGCGCAAAAGAACTTGAATGCTTCTAGCCAAAATTTGGCTACATCAATGGAGCGTTTATCAAGTGGTCTTCGCATTAACAGTGCTAAAGATGACGCTGCGGGTCTAGCTATTTCTAACCGTCTAGATTCACAGGTTCGTGGTCTAGATGTTGGTATGCGTAACGCGAACGATGCTATCTCTATTGCACAAATTTCAGAAGGTGCAATGCAAGAGCAAACAAACATGCTACAACGTATGCGTGACTTGGCAATTCAATCTGAAAACGGTGCAAACAGTGCCGACGACCTAACAGCTATCAAAGAAGAGATGGATCAGTTAGCGACAGAGATCACTTCAATCGGTGATACAACAGCATTTGGTAACACTAAGTTAATGACAGGTGATTTCTCTGGCGGTAAAGATTTCCAAGTTGGTCACCAAGACGGTGAAGACGTGACGATTACTGTTAAGCAAACTAACGCAACCACACTTTCAGTTGCTGCGCTAGACGTGACAACTTCAGCAGGCCGTGATGCTGCAATTGGTAAGCTTGACGCTGCGATTAAAAACATCGATAGTCAGCGTGCAGAGCTAGGTGCGATGCAAAACCGTTTATCGCACAACATTAGCAACAGCGCTAACACTCAAGCAAACGTTGCTGATGCTAAGAGCCGTATTGTAGACGTGGATTTCGCTAAAGAAACTGCGGCAATGACTAAGAACCAAGTACTACAACAAACTGGTTCTGCGATGCTTGCCCAAGCAAACCAATTACCACAAGTTGCTTTGTCACTTCTTTAATTTTAACTCTCCAAGTGAGAGTCAAGATTAATAAGTAGTAAAAAGGGGGATTCATTGTGGATCTCCCTTTGTTGTTTCTACTGTTTAGCGAAGTGATATCTTCAAATAGCTATGGAGGTGGAGTATGACAATGGATGTAAGTGCAGTTGCAGCTAACCCGTCAATGGTCAATCTTGATGCTAAGGCGGCAACAACCGAAGCCGAACAAGCAACTCATGAGCAAAAAGTTCAGCAAGTTGCTGGGAGCCAAGAAGCAGCTTTGCAAGAAGAACCAGCGAAAGAGTTGGATTCTGAAGCACTGATGAGTGTGACTGACGAACTTAACGATATGATGTCGTTAATGCGCAAAGGCTTGGCGTTTAGAGTGGATGAAGACTCAGGTCAAAGCGTAGTCAGTGTGATGGATGTTGCCTCAGGCGATGTGATCCGGCAAATACCTAATGAAGAAGCATTAGAATTGGCACAGAAACTTGCAGAAGTGGCGGGATTCTTGCTTAAAACTGAGGCGTAGTCGAGCGTCAATTAAATTTTGTCTAGGGGGCAAAAATGGCATTAACAGCAACCGGTATAGGCTCAGGCCTTGATATTAATACTATTGTTGGGGTATTAGTTGATGCCGAAAAAGTACCTAAAGAAGCAATTTTTGACAAAACTGAAGCTTCGATAGAAGCCAAAGTATCCGCGATTGGCACTTTAAAAAGCCAGTTGTCGACATTCCAAGATGCACTTGAGAAATTAAGTGATCCTGACTCGTTAAATATCCGTTCAGTTTCAACCGGCGACAGCCCTTACTTTAGCGCTACAGCTGACAAAAATGCACAAGTTGGTAGTTATCAAATTAAAGTTGAGCAACTAGCGACAGCCCATAAAGTTGCTGGCGCAAATGTAGCTGATCCGACGGCCGCAGTGGGTCAGGGTAAACTTGACCTAGAAGTAAATGGCAAAGCATTTTCTGTTGATATTGAAGCGGGTGATTCGCTAGAGACTATTGCGAAAAAAGTTAATGATTCGGCAGATAATTCAGGCGTTACAGCAACAATCATTAAAAGTGATGGCGGTAGCCGGCTAGTTTTTAGTTCTGATGAAACCGGCACAGACAATCAGGTCAGCGTAACAGCGACGGATACCGTTGGCTCAGGCTTAAGTGATATGTTTGGCGGTAGTAACCTAGAGACTTTGCAAGTTGCTCAAAATGCTATTGTGCATATTGACGGTCAGAAAGTGACTTCGCAAAGCAATGACGTTGAAAATGCCATTACCGGTGTGACGCTTTCATTAACTGATGCTGACCTCAATAAAACCTCAACCTTGAAGATTGAGCAAGATAATGAAGCCGTTAAAGAAAACATTAAAGGCTTTGTCGATGCCTATAACACCTTAACTGAGTCGATTAATAAGTTATCAAGCTACGACATGGAGAAAGAGGAAGCTGCTGCGCTGCAGGGCGACTCAATGATCCGTTCAATCGAATCACAAATGCGTAATATGATCAGTAATCGTGTTGATGTCGATGGCGAAACTTTGGCGCTCTACGATATCGGTATTGAGACAGATCGCTATGGCAAGATGTCTATCAATGATGAAAAGCTGGACAAGATGATTGCTGAGGATATGAGTGCAATCGAAGGGCTTTTCACTAAAGAAGATTCAGGTATTGCCGTTGGCCTCGACAACTTAGTTGAAGGTTATGTGAAATCGGGGGGCTTAATCGATAGCCGCAATAATGCGTTAACTAATGATCAGCAACGCCTTGATGATCAACGTGAAGCCTTTAGTTTGAAGATGGAGATGCTTGAAGCGCGTTTGTTCAAGCAATTTAATGCGATGGATCTGCTTGTAGGCCAACTTAATCAACAGAGCGCAGGTTTAGCTGACAGATTAAACTCTCTTCCCGGCGTGATTAGTCAGTAAACGGTAAGCGAGGGAGAAGAGTATGGAGCAGTTAAACCAATTAAATACAGAGATTGAGAGCATTTTAAATAAGCTCAATCAGATCCCTGCAGAAGATGAGACGACTGATGAGTTGGTATCATACTTGCAGGAGCTTGTAGGCAAACGTCAAGTTTTACTCAACAGTGTTTTTGAACATGCTACAGCAGCGAATGCCGCTGAGTTACAGCAGCAGCTACAAATGACGCAATCCTTTGAAGCTAAAGCTGTGATGATAAAAGAGCATAGGCAAGCATTGCTGCATGTGGGACGTAAAAATAAACGCCAGTTAAATGTCTACAAGACGATAGATTCAAATAGGTAGGTTTAAATGAGAAGTTCTCTCCAGTCATATCGTAAAGTATCGCTAGAAAGTGAAATCGCTGTAGCATCGCCACACCGAATCATTCAAATGATGTTTGATGGTGCATTGCAACGTATTGCCCAGAGCCGTTATGCAATTGAAAACAATGATCTTGCTAACAAAGGGATATTTATCGGCAAGGCTATTGGTATTATCACAGGGTTAAATAATAGCTTGAATATGGAAGCGCCTGGAGAAGTATCAAAAAACTTAAGTGATTTGTACGACTTTATGTTACGTCGAATTTCTGAAGCCAATTTGAATAATGATGTGCAAGCGCTTGATGATGTGAGCAGTATCATTAGAACAATTAAAGAAGGTTGGGATGCGATTCCACCGGAGCAACATCATATAGACTCGCATTCAAGTGCGATGTAAAAACGGTAAAACAGGAGGTTTCAAAGCCTCCTTTTTGTCATCTGTCAAAAAGATGACAAACTGGACTGTCAGTGAGGACTTTTTAAGCGAAAAGCAAGTGAGTTAGGCATAATACTCATCAGGGGCTTGCTTATAGCGTGCTGATAATACACTATTCCTATTGATAGTTAGTTTGAACAAGCTTTTAGATAACTATCCGCTTGAAAATGAGCTTTAAACAAAGCAACCAACACTAATAATTAATGCGCTGAAATATTTGAGCCTAACGGCCTTCGGAATGATGCAAACAGATCAACGAATTCTACTGGTCGGTAACCAGTCTGAGCGAATTAATCGCTTGTCATGTGTATTTGAATTTTTAGGTGAGCAAGTTGAGTTAGTCGATTTTGATAAACTTAACCTTTACACTAAACAAACGCGCTTTCGTGCGATTGTTCTGCCGTCTGAAAATCAAACACCAGAACTCATTCAGTCACTGACTGCTGCGCTTCCGTGGCAACCCATATTATTACTTGGTGGTGGATGCAATGCTAAAGCGTCGAATGTATTAGGCGTTATTGAAGAGCCATTGAATTATCCGCAGTTAACTGAATTGCTGCACTTTTGCCAAGTCTATGGTCAAGTAAAGCGTCCTGAAATTCCAACAAGTGCTAACCAGACTAAACTGTTTAGAAGTCTAGTTGGACGTAGTGACGGCATTGCCAACGTTCGCCATTTAATTCACCAAGTTGCTAGCTCTGAAGCAACAGTGTTGATCTTAGGTCAATCTGGTACCGGCAAAGAGGTGGTTGCGCGTAATATCCATTACATTTCAGATCGCCGCGACGGGCCTTTTATTCCGGTCAACTGTGGCGCAATTCCGCCAGAGTTATTAGAAAGCGAACTTTTCGGTCATGAGAAAGGCTCGTTTACTGGTGCAATTAGTGCACGTAAAGGTCGTTTTGAGCTTGCTGAAAAAGGAACCCTGTTTCTTGATGAAATAGGTGATATGCCTTTGCAGATGCAAGTTAAGTTGTTACGTGTCCTCCAAGAGCGTATGTTCGAGCGGGTTGGCGGTAGCAAATCAATCTCTGCTGATGTGCGAGTCGTGGCTGCGACTCACAGAAATTTAGAGCAGATGATCGAGAAAGATGAGTTCCGTGAAGATCTGTACTATCGCTTAAACGTATTCCCAATTGAAATGCCAGCGCTATGTGAGCGCAAAGAAGATATACCGCTGCTGCTACAAGAGCTTGTCAGCCGCGTATATAACGAAGGTCGTGGCAGAGTTCGTTTTACTCAGCGTGCTATTGAATCACTTAAAGAGCATGCTTGGTCAGGTAACGTACGTGAACTATCAAACTTAGTTGAGCGACTCACTATTCTTTATCCGGGCGGACTTGTAGATGTGAATGATCTGCCGATTAAGTACCGACATATCGATGTGCCTGAGTACTGTGTTGAGGTGAGTGAAGAGCAACTCGAGCGCGATGCATTGGCTTCAATCTTTAATGATGAAGAGCCAATAGAGATCCCTGACACACGTTTCCCAAGTGAATTACCACCTGAAGGTGTCAATCTAAAAGATCTGTTAGCAGAACTTGAAATCGATATGATCAGGCAAGCATTAGATCAACAAGATAACGTAGTGGCACGAGCAGCAGAAATGCTAGGTATTCGTCGAACTACTTTGGTTGAAAAAATGCGTAAATATGGTTTAAGTAAAGAGTAATTACTTAGCTAAAACTGAAACAGATAATCCTTTTTAAAAGCGACTTTATTGTTAATAAAGTCGCTTTTTTCTATTACCGGGCTTTTATTTAAGTAGCTTGGCGCAATAATTGCTTTACTCCGTGCAAATGCAGTTTTTTTGACGGGGTCACCATGTCCGCAATATTGAAGCCACAACATAATGCCATGAAGCTAAAGGCACCACTGCGCCCACAGTTAGTGGATGTGCAGCAAGCCGCTAATATGTCCAATAGAATGGATCATATTCTGCAGGCAATGCCATCTGGCGTGGTGATCATTAATGGCGATGGTATTGTTACCGATGCAAACCCTGTGGCAATTGAACTGCTCGGCAGCCCGCTTGAAGGCTTACGTTGGCTGCAAATCATTAATCGTGCCTTTTCACCACAAGATGATGATGGCCACGAGGTGTCTTTGCGAAATGGCCGTCGTGTAAAACTAGCTATTACGCCATTAACCCCTGAGCCTGGGCAGTTAATTGTGTTAACGGATTTAACTGAAACCCGTTTATTGCAAAAAAACTTATCTCACTTACAGCGCTTATCAGCACTCGGTAAAATGGTGGCAACCTTAGCTCACCAAGTACGCACGCCGTTAAGTGCAGCACTGCTATACGCATCAAATTTGGCAAGTCCGAAAATATCAGATGATGCCAGAAAGCGTTTTCAGGGGAAGTTGGTCGATAGGCTTAATGAGTTAGAACATCAAGTTAATGACATGCTATTGATGGCTAAAGGGCGACAGCAAGAGCTTGATTCCATTTTAACCATAGATGAGGTGGTTGATAATGTATTAAGCAACTGTCAACCGATAGCTGAGCAGAAGCAATGTCAGTTGATGTTCAATAACGCCTCGAAACAAAAAATTCGCGCTAATGATGCAGCACTATGCTCTGCGATTAATAACTTAGTGATGAATAGCTTAGAGGCTGGCGCCAATAAAATTGTGCTGCATGCGTTTGATACGCCTACGGCCCTGCATTTGGATGTGATTGATAATGGTAAGGGCTTAGATGCCGCCATGCAACACAAGGTGCTTGAGCCATTTTTTACCACTAAGTCGCAAGGCACAGGCTTAGGTTTAGCCGTTGTTCAGTCAGTGGTCAACAACCACGGAGGCCGTATGCAGTTTAGTTGTCATCAAGGCCAAGGTTGTACCGCATCGTTAAAATTTCCCCTAATAGCTAAAAATGCAAATGAGCAGCATGGAGAAGCCGTACATGTCTGAAGGTAAGTTATTGTTAGTTGAGGATGATGCATCATTACGAGAAGCATTGCTCGACACCTTGATGTTAGCCCATTATGAATGTGTTGATGTCGCTTGCGCTGAAGACGCTATTTTGGCGTTAAAAACCGATAACTTCGATATGGTGATCAGTGATGTGCAAATGGAAGGGATTGGCGGCATCGGCTTATTGGGCCACCTGCAGCAATATTACCCGAAACTACCTGTACTGTTGATGACCGCTTACGCAACAATTGATAATGCAGTTAATGCGATGAAACTTGGCGCCGTGGATTACCTATCAAAGCCATTTTCACCAGAGGTGTTGCTTAACCAAGTATCGCGTTATATGCCAGCTAAATGTGTTGAAGGCACACCTGTGGTGGCTGATGAAAAGAGCCTAGGTTTGCTATCACTGGCGCAAAGGGTCGCGGCATCTGATGCATCAGTGATGATTATGGGGCCAAGCGGCAGCGGTAAAGAGGTGTTAGCACGTTATATTCATCAGCATAGCCAACGTGCAGCAGAGCCATTTGTGGCAATCAACTGCGCGGCTATTCCAGAAAATATGCTAGAAGCGACACTGTTTGGCTATGAGAAAGGTGCCTTTACCGGCGCAGTACAAGCTTGCCCCGGTAAATTTGAGCAGGCGCAAGGTGGCACCTTGTTACTGGACGAGATTTCAGAAATGGAGCTTGGCTTACAAGCTAAGTTGCTAAGAGTATTACAAGAGCGCGAAGTCGAGCGTTTAGGCGGGCGTAAGACCATTAAACTTAACGTCAGAGTGTTGGCAACCTCTAATCGGGATCTAAAAGCGATGGCAACATCGGGTGAGTTCCGTGAAGATTTGTACTATCGCATTAACGTGTTTCCGCTAACTTGGCCGGCACTGCACCAGCGCCCGGCTGATATTCTGCCTTTGGCAAGACACCTACTGCAAAGACATGCATTAATCGCTAATCGTAGCGAAGTTCCTGAGCTCAGTGAGTGTGCGTGTCGACGCTTATTGGTTCACCGTTGGCCGGGAAACGTCAGAGAATTAGATAATGTGGTACAAAGAGCATTAATATTGTGTCCGGGCAATGAGATCAGCGCTAACGATATTATTATTGATTCTTTAGAGCTTGATTTCAGCGCTGAGGCTGCAAGTAGCAGTGAGGCAAAACCCGCTGAACTTGAAGGTTTAGGAGGTGAGCTAAAAGCACAGGAGCATGTGATTATTTTAGAAACCTTATCTCAGTGCAATGGTAGCCGTAAGTTAGTTGCAGAAAAACTGGGGATCAGTGCCAGAACCCTACGCTACAAGATGGCGAAAATGCGCGACTTAGGTATTGAAATACCCGTTTAATTACGCCTCTTTCGTCCTATCGAGTGTGGCCATACCGTGACAAGTTATGGCCGCATCACTTAACCTCTTTACTCGTTGCTCGTTGCTCGCTGCATGGTCTTGTATGTGCCAGATATACATAAAGGATAGATGCCGCGAATGTCATTAAAGCTGCTACACGCAATGACCTCCCTCAGAGCCGTAAAACTCTCGCATTTTTGACTAAATGATTATATTGATTGGTATTAAAATATTGGCAAGCTAATTGCTTAACTTAGTTATATCAACATTTTCGTCAAGAAAACGACATGGGAGCTAAGTATGCAAATTGGTGCGAATTCTTTGCTGCAAGAGATGCAGTCGCTAAACGGTCAAATTGGTACTGCTGGCGTTCAAACAGGGATCACTCGCCAAGTGCAAAATACTTCAGGCGCTGATTTTGGCCAATTACTCTCCCAAGCTGTTGGAAATGTGAGCGAACTTCAATCAAATGCTGCTAATCTCGCCACTCGGCTTGATATGGGAGATACCACGGTGACATTATCTGATACCGTGATCGCCAGAGAGAAATCTAGCGTGGCATTTGAAGCAACAGTTCAAGTGCGTAACAAGCTTGTTGAAGCTTATAAAGAAATTATGAGCATGCCTGTTTAGGCCTTTGATTCGTAAAGCAGGGTGCAATTGTGAGTACAGAAATGGTCGTAGGAACAGGTTCAGGTTTAGCAACTGATCCACAAACATCAGGCGTGCAAGAAGAGCACAAGCCTGGTCTAATGGGCTCCTTAGGCGGCGTTGATATGCTGCGTCAGGTGACGATGATTTTAGCGTTAGCGATCTGTTTAGCGTTAGCTGTATTTGTAATGATTTGGGCGCAAGAGCCTGAATACCGTCCTTTAGGTGAGATGACCACCGCTGAGATGGTGCAGGTGCTCGATGTACTTGATAAGAATCAGGTCAAATATGAAATTCAGGGCGATGTGGTTAAAGTTCCTGAAGATAAATATCAAGAAGTTAAAATGTTAATGAGCCGCGAAGGGCTTGATAACGTTGAAGCCAATAACGATTTTCTTAACAAGGACAGTGGCTTTGGTGTAAGCCAGCGCATGGAGCAAGCGCGTCTTAAACATAGCCAAGAGCAAAATCTTGCTCGAGCAATTGAAGAATTACGCAGTGTCACTCGCGCTAAAGTAATTTTAGCCTTACCAAAAGAAAACGTCTTTGCTCGCAATCGCTCTAAGCCTAGCGCAACTGTGGTAGTAAGCACTCGCCGCGTGGGGTTAAGCCAAGAAGAAGTTGACTCGATTGTAGATATCGTTGCTTCTGCCGTGCACAACCTAGAGCCAAATAAAGTTACAGTAACAGACTCTAATGGCCGCCTATTAAACTCAGGTAGTCAAGATGGTGTGTCAGCGATAGCGCGCCGTGAATTAGAGATAGTGCAGCAAAAAGAGTCAGAGTATCGTAATAAAATTGAATCGATTTTGATGCCAATCTTGGGGCCTGAAAACTTTACTGCCCAAGTTGACGTCAGCATGGATTTTACCGCAGTAGAGCAAACGGCTAAGCGCTATAACCCTGATCTTCCTGCCCTAAGAAGTGAAATGGTTGTTGAAAATAACTCGAGCGGCGGCACCACAGGTGGTATTCCGGGGGCGTTATCCAACCAACCACCAATGAATGCTGAGATCCCGCAAGAAGTTAATGCGGCTGAAGCGGCGACGCAAACATCGGGTAGCTCACATAAAGAAGCAACCCGTAACTTTGAGCTTGATACCACTATTAGTCATACTCGTCAGCAAGTAGGAACATTGCGCCGAGTGAGTGTGTCGGTGGCTGTTGATTTTAAAAATGCCCCAGCTGCTGAAGATGGCAGTGTGAGCCGAGTGCCACGTACAGAACAAGAGATTGCTAATATCCGCCGTTTACTTGAAGGTGCTGTTGGTTTCAGTACCCAACGTGGTGACATTATTGAAGTGGTTTCAGTGCCATTTATGGATCAGCTTATTGAGGCTGCACCAGCACCAAAAATGTGGGAAGAACCATGGTTCTGGCGTGCTGTTAGATTAGCGCTAGGTGCATTGGTCATCTTAGTACTTATTTTAGCGGTTGTGCGACCTATGCTGAAAAAGCTGGTTTATCCCGATAGCGTCAAAATGCCGGATGAACCACAAATGGGTGGGGATTTAGCAGAAATTGAAGATCAATATGCCGCAGATACATTAGGCATGTTACAACGTCCAGAAGCGGAATATAGCTATGCTGATGATGGCTCAATCTTAATTCCGAATCTGCACAAAGATGATGATATGATCAAAGCAATCCGTGCATTAGTGGCAAATGAGCCTGAATTATCGACGCAAGTCGTCAAGAACTGGTTACTTGAAGATGACAAATGAGATTAGTGTAGAGGCGAAAACCGACATATCAGCGTTTAAGCCAAGTGATTTAACCGGCATTGAAAAAACCGCTATCTTACTGCTGAGCTTGAGCGAAAGTGATGCTGCGTCAATTTTAAAGCACCTTGAACCGAAACAGGTTCAAAAGGTCGGTATGGCAATGGCGGCAATGCAGGACTTTGGTCAAGAAAAAGTCATAGGTGTACACAAGCTATTTCTCGATGACATTCAAAAGTACTCATCTATCGGCTTTAACAGTGAAGAGTTTGTGCGCAAGGCATTAACTGCAGCCTTAGGTGAAGATAAAGCGGGCAATCTAATTGAACAGATCATTATGGGCAGCGGCGCCAAAGGTCTAGACTCGCTGAAATGGATGGACGCACGTCAAGTGGCGACCATTATTCAAAATGAACACCCGCAGATCCAAACGATTGTGCTGTCATACTTAGAGCCTGATCAGGCCGCTGAGATTTTTGCCCAATTCCCTGAAAATACCCGCCTCGATCTAATGATGCGTATTGCTAACCTTGAAGAAGTGCAACCAGCGGCACTGCAAGAGCTTAACGATATCATGGAGAAACAGTTTGCTGGTCAAGGTGGTGCGCAAGCGGCGAAAATGGGCGGCTTAAAAGCTGCGGCGAATATTATGAACTACCTCGATACTGGGGTTGAAAGTCACTTGATGGAAACCATGCGTGAATCTGACGAAGAGATGGCGCAGCAAATTCAAGACTTGATGTTTGTGTTTGAAAACTTGACCGATGTTGATGATATGGGCATTCAGGTGCTACTGCGTGAAGTACAGCAAGATGTACTAATGAAAGCGCTTAAAGGTGCTGACGATCAACTTAAAGAAAAACTGCTTGGTAACATGTCAAAACGTGCCGCTGAATTGCTGCGTGACGATTTAGAAGCGATGGGACCAATCCGCATTAGTGAAGTTGAAATTGCTCAAAAAGAGATCTTATCTATTGCACGTCGCTTAAGTGATGCAGGTGAAATCATGCTTGGCGGCGGTGGCGGTGAAGAGTTCCTATAATGACTGAACCTAAAAAGCCTCAAGGGGCGAGCCTGATTAGTGAGGATGAGTTTGGCCATTGGGAACTGCCTGATATAAGTCAGGAGCTGGACCCGCAATCACTGAATATGTTTGGCCGCAATAGTCTACAGCTAGCGGAAGATGAAGTCGCAGAAGCGGAAACTATATTGCCGCCGACCTTAAGTGAAATTGAAGATATTCGCGCCCACGCAGAACAAGAAGGTTTTACTGAAGGGCAAGAAAGAGGCTTTAACGAAGGTCTAGAAAAAGGCCGTTTACAAGGTTTAGAAGAAGGTCATACAGAAGGCTTCGCACAAGGACAGCAACAAGGTTTTGATGCTGGTCTACAAGCTGCAACAGAGATGGTCAGTCGTTTTGAGCAGTTAATTGCTCAATTTGAAGCACCGCTGGCAATTCTTGATACTGAAATTGAGAAAGAGTTGCTAGCAACCAGTATGACATTAGCCAAAGTGGTTATTGGTCATGAACTTAAAACCTATCCTGAACATATCTTAGCGGCGCTGCGTCAAGGTGTTGACTCATTGCCAATCAAACAGCAAAAAGTAAATCTTCGCCTTGCCCCTAGCGATCAAGAGTTGGTAACAGAGCTGTATTCGCAGGCTCAATTAGAACGCAATGGTTGGGAAATTGAAATCGACCCAAGTTTAACTCCCGGCGATTGCATTATAGATAGTGGTCGTAGTCATATTGATATGACGGTCGAAACACGTATGCAGCATGTATTCAACGAGCTTGATAAACATCAGCAAGATTTGACTCAATTAAAAGAGCAACAGCAACAGGCATTGTTGGCCGCAAGAGAACACAAGGTGGCTGAAGCGACGCAAACTGACGCTACTCAGAACAATGCGCCTAATCTTAGTGACAATAGCCAAAGTAGCGACCAAGACGCTGCATTAACCAGTAATGAAGGTGAGCATGACAACACGGTCGCACCAACTGCGCAGTAAGCTTGCATTACACCAACAAAAGATACATCCCTTTGTGGTTGAAGCAAGCGGTCAACTGGTGCGGGTTGTTGGTTTAACGTTAGAGGCAACCGGCTGTCGAGCTGCCGTTGGCAGTTTGTGCGCCATTGAAACCATGGCGGGTGACTTAATCGCAGAAGTGATTGGCTTTGACGATCAGCTACTGTATCTGATGCCAATTGAAGAGCTACGCGGTGTGCTTCCAGGCGCTAAAGTCACTCCGCTTGGGCAGCAGTCTGGTTTAAATGTTGGTTTGTCTTTATTAGGTCGAGTACTCGATGGAAGCGGCCAGCCAATCGATGGCTTAGGTAATTTAAAAACCGACCAAAAGGCATCGACTCATGTTGCTGCAATCAATCCTCTTGCAAGACGAGCTATCAGTGAACCGCTTGACGTTGGTGTAAGAGCGATTAACGCTATGCTAACCGTTGGTAAGGGCCAACGTATGGGCTTATTTGCCGGCTCAGGTGTGGGTAAAAGTGTGCTCCTTGGCATGATGACTCGTGGCACAAATGCCGACATCATTGTGGTTGGCTTAGTCGGTGAGCGTGGCCGAGAAGTAAAAGAGTTTATTGAAGAGATTTTAGGGCCAGAAGGACGAGCTCGCTCAGTGGTGGTTGCTGCGCCCGCAGACACGTCACCGTTAATGCGGCTTCGCGCCTGTGAAACCTCTACCCGTATTGCCGAGTATTTTCGAGATTTAGGCTATAACGTATTGTTGTTAATGGATAGCTTAACTCGTTATGCACAAGCACAACGTGAAATTGCACTCGCGGTTGGCGAACCGCCTGCGACTAAAGGTTATCCGCCTTCAGTGTTTGCCAAGTTGCCAAAATTGGTTGAACGCGCGGGTAACGGCGGTGGTAAGCAAGGTTCAATTACGGCTTTTTATACGGTATTAACAGAAGGTGATGATCTGCAAGATCCTATTGCTGACGCCTCGCGGGCAATTTTAGATGGTCACATCGTACTATCGCGCCAACTCGCAGACTCTGGCCATTATCCAGCAATCGATATTGAAGCATCTATTAGTCGAGTCGCACCTATGGTGATCAGTGCAGAGCATCTTGAAGCGATGCGTAAAGTGAAGCAGGTTTACTCGCTTTATCAGCAAAATAAAGATCTCATCTCCATTGGCGCCTACAGTCAAGGCAGTGATCCACGTATCGATAACGCCATTCGTTTACAGCCTGCAATGAATGCATTTTTACGTCAAACCATGAAAGACTCAGTCACCTTTGAAAGCAGCGCGCTAATGTTGAGTCAAATGGGGGCGCAATGCCAAGTGTAATCAAGTGGCTATTGCTAGAGTGGCATCATGGCTAGACCAGATCCCTTACATTTAGTATTAAAGTTGGCGACTGATGCTGAAGAACAAGCGTCGATGCAACTACGTTCAGCCGAGTTTGAGCTGCAAAAGCGCCAAGGGCAACTTACGGCCTTGCAAAATTATCGCCTCGACTATATGAAGCAGATGGAGCAGCAGCAAGGCCTGAGTATTAGTGCCAGTAATTATCATCAGTTTCACCAGTTTGTGCGCCAAGTTGATACAGCTATTGGCCAGCAAGTACATGCGGTTAAAGAAGCTGAGAATCAAAAACAACATCGTCAGGTGAATTGGCAGGCTAAACAGCAAAAGCGTAAAGCTGTTGAGCTGTTACTTGCTAATAAGGCTGAAAAAGCCAAGCTCGCTGAGCTGCGAAGCGAACAAAAGATGATAGATGAGTTTGCCTCGCAACAGTTTTTCCGTAAACGCTAGCTTCACGTCGCAACCCCTCAACTTTTCCAATCCTTGATTGCAATGCTTACCAACACAGCCTGTGGTGATGTTGAATGTGATACAAATATTTGGCATCAGTATTGCATTCAATAATCGATAATATGGCTATAAAGCCGTTATTTTGACTGAGTAACCCCTAGGTTTGGTTAGATTGGTTAACGCTGATGGAGATAGCATACAGCAAATGAGCAATATTTTACTTAATAGCCCAGATCAAGCGCAGAAGGCCAGCTTATCAAGCAGTAAGGCAGGTGTAGAGGCTAATGCTAACCCTATTGCTGGCAACGGTAGCAGTTTTTCTAGTGAGTTAGAAAAAGCGGCTAATGTGGAAGCTGTTAATGGCGATTATCAGCAGCCGAAAGCTGAAGCGTCAAAACAACATGAGTCAGACAAGCAAGATCTAGCTAGTGCAGAGACGTTAACAGACGCTGCAGAACAACAGATTGCTGATACAGAACCAGCAGCCAAAGATGATGTTAGCCATGTACTGGCGCAGATTAATTTGGCGAGTCAATTTTCAGCAGAAGCTGAGGCTAATTCTCAACTTGCCGCTAACGGCGAAAGTTTGCCGTTAACAAGTGATGCTTTATCAAGCGAAGCGGCGACTGATGAGCTTGTGGATGTCAGTGTCGATGATCTACCTGATGAGGTATTACTGACACTGAGCATGCAGTCGGGGTTAACTGAACAAGAACTATCACAGCTATCTGAGTCAGAACTAAAAGCACTGTTACAGCAAAATCAGCTTATTGATAGCAACGGCCAACCAACGCCAGAATTATTGGCAGCAATATCTGCATCAACGTTGAGCGGTGCTAATAGCGGCAACCAGTCAATTGGTGGCAATGGTGTAACCGCGAATGAGCTGCTTGCAACAGCAGACAAAAATGGCGCTGATGCTAAGCAAGATGCATCGAATTTGACGGGGCAAAGTAAATTACCAAATGAAAATAAAGACCTGTTTGGTAAAGAACTTAATCTAGCTGGAGCTAATCAGGCTTCAGAGTCTCTAAAGCAAACGAAAAACAGTGAATTAAGTGCTAATGCTGCAGTTGCCAATCAAACTGTGGTTACTGCCGCGGCAGAGCAATTAAAAAATGCCGAGCTAACAGTACGCATGAGCGCAACAGAGGCTGGGCTTGAAGCTAATTTAGATAGTGAACTTAGCGCTGTTTCCGACAGCAAATCACTCTCGGCGCTACAGCAACAGTTACAACAAACAACAGCTAATAGACAAGAGCTGCCGCAGCTGCATGCGTCATTAAAACAAGCTGGCGAAGTTACCCCATCAATGCAGCAGATGATCCAGCGTTTTGCCCCTGTGATGAATCAACAATTGATTACCATGGTGAGTAATGGCTTACAGCAAGCTGAGATCCGCCTTGATCCTCCAGAGCTTGGGCAGATGATGGTGCGTATTCAAGTGCAGGGCGATAACACACAAGTGCAATTTCAGGTCGCACAGCATCAAACCCGCGATTTGGTCGAGCAAGCAATGCCAAGATTAAGGGAGATGTTAGCTGAGCAGGGCATGCAACTTACCGATGGCCAAGTGTCGCATGGAAATGGCGGTCAAGGACAAGGTGAGGGCACAAGCGAACATGGAAATGGCTCCGGAACGCACGATGTGGATGAAATTTCAGCAGAAGATATGCTGGCGAGGTCAAATCTATCAACAAGTTCTGTTTCAGGTATAGATTATTACGCATAAGCAGGTAACCTATAGCAAATAACAAGATCCGCTGAAGGCATGTAACCTAATTGGCGTAGCGATGGAGAAGCTAAATGGCTGAAGAAGCAAGCTTAGAGCTAGAAGACAGAACCGAGCCAAAAAGTAAAAAGAAGCTGATTTTATTTGGTGCAATAGGTGTTGTGCTTATTATCATTATTGCTGTTACGGCATGGATGTTATTGAGTTCAGATGAAGCACCTGTTGAAACAACCGGCGAAGAAGTGGTTGCAGAGCAAACGGTAAATAGCAATAAAGAAGCATTTTACGCGGCAATGCCAAGACCTTTTTTATTCAACTTGTCTGATAATGGCCGCACCCGCTTAGTTGAAATAAAAGTGCAGCTTATGGTGCGCGGCAATGACGACGACACCCTGATTAAGAAACATATTCCGTTAATTGAAGACGCATTACTGACCACTTTTAGTAGCGCTGATATTCAAAAAATGAGCTCGCCAGCAGGTAAAGACGAACTGCGTTTGTTGGCATTGAGAAATGTACAAAATACGCTGCAACCTGTAACGGGGCGCACAGTGGTTGAAAAAGTATTGTTTACTGGTTTTGTGATGCAATAAGCATCAACAGTAAGCGTATGAAAATAACCGTTTAAAGAAAGTAAGGTTTTAAAGTGAAGGCGATATCGTGAGTGACTTATTAAGCCAAGACGAAATTGATGCGCTGCTCCATGGCGTCGACGATGTTGAAGAAGACATTATTGACGATAATGAGCTAGACGCACGCTCCTATGATTTTTCGTCGCAAGACAGAATTGTTCGCGGTCGCATGCCAACGCTTGAGATCGTTAACGAACGTTTTGCGCGTCATTTACGGATCAGCATGTTTAACATGATGCGTCGCGCCGCAGAAGTATCGATTAACGGCGTACAAATGCTGAAATTTGGTGAGTACGTACATACCTTGTTTGTACCTACTAGCCTGAATATGGTGCGTTTTAGCCCGCTTAAAGGTACGGCATTAATCACCATGGAAGCGCGCCTAGTATTTATCCTAGTTGATAACTTTTTTGGTGGTGATGGCCGTTTTCATGCCAAAATTGAGGGCCGTGAGTTTACTCCTACTGAGCGTCGTATCGTGCAGTTATTGCTGAAAATAATCTTTGAAGATTATAAAGATGCATGGGCGCCGGTGATGGACGTACAGTTCGATTATCTCGATTCCGAAGTTAACCCCGCAATGGCCAATATTGTTAGCCCTACCGAAGTTGTCGTTGTGAGCTCATTTCATATTGAAGTTGATGGCGGTGGTGGTGATTTCCATATCACTATGCCGTATTCCATGATTGAGCCGATCCGCGAACTACTTGATGCCGGTGTACAAAGTGACACCCAAGATACAGATATGCGCTGGTCACAAGCATTACGTGACGAGATCATGGATGTTGATGTAGGTATCGATGCCACAGTCGTTGAACACAAAGTCACATTAAGAGAAGTGCTTGAGTTTAAAGCTGGCGATGTGATCCCGGTAGAGCTACCAGAACATATTATTTTGAAGGTTGAGGATTTACCCACTTACCGTTGTAAGATGGGGCGCTCAAAGGAAAATCTCGCATTAAAGATCTGTGAGCAGATCCCTCGACCAGAAACCGTTAAAACAGAATTGCAGCTTGTCACTCACAAAGGGCGAGCGCGTGAACGCTCAGAGATATAAGGTAAAACAATAATGAGTACAGATACGGATGATTGGGCTGCAGCAATGGCTGAGCAAGCCATTGAAGAAGCAAAGGCAGTAGAGTTGGACGAGTTTAGTAACGATAGTAAGCCATTGAGCGAAGAGGAAGCATCAAAGCTTGATGCAATTATGGATATTCCAGTTACGATTTCGATGGAAGTTGGTCGTAGCTTCATCAACATCCGTAACTTACTGCAACTAAACCAAGGCTCAGTTGTTGAGCTTGATCGCGTTGCCGGTGAGCCACTTGATGTTATGGTAAACGGTACCTTGATTGCTCATGGCGAAGTAGTTGTTGTTAATGACAAATTCGGCATACGTTTAACTGACGTGATTAGCCAAACAGAGCGAATTAAAAAGCTAAAATAATAAAGTAGTAGGGATTGTTGATGAGCTTTCACTTGGTTTTAGCCAGTCTTGCTGGTGCAGAGACGCAGCTAGACACTGCGGCCAATGTTAGTAGCACTAGTGGTAGTTCTGCCTCAAGTATTGCAACGTTATCGAGTATGGTTGGTGGCTTGATTGTTGTTTTAGTGCTTATTTTCTTTTTGGCTTACTTAGTCAAACGTTTTAATTTAGTACCGAGTAGCCAAGGGGTACTAAAAACGATTGCTGTGACGCCGTTAGGCCAAAAAGAGAAGTTGGTTTTGGTTGAAGTGGGTGGTCAACAATACCTACTCGGTGTGACCCCAAATCAAGTTAGCTTAGTCGATAAACTCGCGCAGCCTGTTGAAGTCTCAACAGAGTCCTTTGCCACCCGCCTAAAACAAGCGAAGCAATCACAATGATCAAATGGATGTTAATCATTGCCAGTTTGGCATTATCGTTTTCAGCGCCTGCATTGGCTGAAAACGGTATTTTGCCCGCGGTAACCGTATCAACCGGCAGTGACGGTTCAACGCAATACTCTGTGACTATGCAGATCTTATTGCTGATGACCGCGCTGAGTTTTATTCCAGCTATGGTCATTATGTTGACCTCATTCACCCGCATCATTGTGGTGTTGTCTATTTTGCGTCAAGCAATTGGCTTACAGCAAACTCCTTCAAATCAGGTACTGATCGGCATTAGCATGTTTTTGACATTTTTTATCATGTCGCCAGTCTTCGATAAAATTTATGATCAGGCGGTGCAGCCCTATATTGAGCAAGGCATGCCGTTGCAACAAGCTTTTACTGCAGGCCAAGGGCCGCTAAAAGATTTTATGTTAGCGCAAACTCGGCTAACAGATTTAAACACCTTCATTGAAATCTCAGGTTATCAAAATATCAATGAACCTGAAGATGCACCGATGACAGTGATTATCCCTGCATTTATTACCAGTGAGCTAAAAACAGCGTTTCAAATTGGCTTTATGCTGTTCGTGCCTTTTTTGGTACTCGACTTAGTGGTAGCCAGTATTTTGATGGCAATGGGTATGATGATGCTATCGCCAATGATTGTATCTTTACCCTTTAAGATCATGCTGTTTGTGTTAGTCGATGGCTGGAGTCTGGTCATGGGCACGCTAGCAAACAGTTTTGGATTGTAGGTAAGCCATGAGTCCTGAAGCACTGATAGACATCTTTCGCGAAGCATTGGCTGTGATTGTTATCATAGTCTCAATGATTATTGTACCGGGACTGATTATTGGTCTTATTGTTGCGGTATTTCAGGCCGCTACGTCAATCAACGAACAAACCTTGAGCTTTTTACCTCGTTTGCTAACCACCTTACTGGCCTTGATGTTAATGGGGCATATGTTGGTACAGATGATGATGGACTTCTTTTACCAGATGGTGGATATGATCCCCCAAGTGATAGGCTAACTCATGAAAGTGCTAGGTTAACGATGGAGATCATGCTCGATACCATAATGGATGGTATTGCCAGTTATCTTTGGCCGTTAACACGGATCTCTAGCATGTTTATGGTCATGGCCGTATTTGGTGCGACCACAACTCCCACTCGAGTTCGCTTGCTATTATCGGTTACTGTCACCGCGGCAGTTGCGCCGGTTTTACCTGCTATGCCAAGCATAGATCTGTTTTCGCTCAGTGCAGCCTTTGTGACGGCGCAGCAAATAGTGATTGGCGTTGCTATGGGCTTTGCGACATTACTGCTGATGCAAACATTCGTGTTAACTGGTCAAATTATCGGTATGCAAACCAGTTTAGGTTTTGCCTCTATGGTCGACCCCAGCTCCGGCCAACAAACGCCGGTAATTGGTAATTTCTTTTTGCTGCTAACCACCATGATTTTTCTGGCGGTTGATGGGCATTTACTATTGATCAAAATGGTCATTGCCAGTTTTGATTCTATTCCAGTGTCAATGCAAGGGTTGAGCTTAACAGGCTATCGCTTATTTACTGAATTTGTTGGTTATATGTTTGGCGCGGCACTGACTATGTCATTGTCAGCAATTGTGGCGCTACTGACTATCAACTTATCTTTTGGGGTCATGACCCGTGCATCACCTCAACTCAATATTTTTGCTGTGGGCTTTCCGGTGACTATGGTCGCAGGTCTATTTATCTTGTGGTTGACCTTGTCACCTATCATGGCGCATTTCGATGAAGTGTGGCGTGAAACGCAGATCTTATTGTGTAATGCACTCGAGTTGCAGTGCAAAGTCGACGGTGGGCTAGATTGATGCAAGCTCAGGGTCATGTGTTAATTTGCTTTAAAGTGCCAAATAGGCACTTGTTCGCTGTTTGCGGAGGTCGTCTCTAAATGTCGGAGAATGACAGCAGCCAAGAAAAAACAGAGGAAGCCACCTCCAGGAAGTTGCAACAGGCCAAAGAAAAAGGGCAGGTTGCACGCTCAAAAGAGCTGGGTACTTCAGCGGTACTCATCGCTGCATCTGTTGGTTTACTCATGACCGGCCCTGATATTGCGCAGGCACTGCACAATATCATGACTAAGTTGTTCACCCTAAGCCGTGATGACATCTTCGATACTAACCAAATGATGAATGTTTGGGCCATGGTGGGTACCGAGCTTGCGGTACCGATATTGGGCTTTATTCTGTTTTTAGCCTTGATTGCCTTTGCGGGTAATGTTGCCTTGGGTGGAATGTCTTTTTCGACCAAAGCTTTTATGCCAAAGGCCAGCAAAATGAGCCCTGTATCGGGCTTTAAGCGAATGTTTGGTGTGCAGGCATTAGTAGAGCTTACCAAAGGTATTGCTAAGTTTTCTGTGGTTGCTATTACCGCCTACTTGCTATTAACCATTTACATCAACGACATTTTGTTGCTTTCTCAGGAGCATTTTCCCGGCAATATCTACCATGCGATGGAGATAATGATCTGGATATTTATTCTCCTTTGCGCGTCGACATTCTTAATTGTGGTCATCGATGTGCCTTTCCAAGTATGGAATCACGCCAAACAATTGAAGATGACCAAGCAAGAAGTGAAAGACGAGTACAAAGACACTGAGGGTAAACCTGAAGTGAAGGGCCGTATTCGTCAACTACAACACGAGATGTCACAGCGGCGCATGATGGGCGAAGTGCCCAATGCTGACGTGATAGTGGTAAACCCTGAGCACTATGCTGTGGCGGTCAAATACGATGCCGCTAAGTCTACTGCACCGTTTGTCGTCGCTAAGGGCGTTGATGAAGTTGCCTTTAAAATTCGTGAAATTGCCCGTGAGCATGATGTCGCCATCGTGTCAGCCCCACCGCTTGCAAGGGCAATTTTCCATACGACCAAAATTGATCAAGAGATCCCTGAAGGACTGTTTACCGCCGTTGCTCAGGTGTTAGCTTATGTATTCCAATTACGTCAATATCAAAAGGGTAAGGGCCGTAGGCCGACACCAATTCCGGTAAAACAACCTATTCCAGATGAGTTAAAACATTAATAGTTCGGGGTTTTGAGTAAAAAAACAACGTTTGGCTGCGTTGATATTCTTTGCGTATCGGTTTCAAGGTATAGTCGTCAGCATGGGCTTATACCAATAATTGGTACAGTATTTGCTGTCTACACAGCAGACGTCAAAGATCGGACTCCGAGTGAATGGAATTTAAAGCAAGTCTAGGCCAGTTAAAACAGATAAAGCCTGCACAATTAAAGGGTATTGGTACACCGTTATTGGTTCTAGCCGCGTTGGCTATGATCATTTTGCCTATGCCTGCATTCCTGCTCGACATCCTTTTTACCTTTAATATTGCACTCGCATTAGTTGTTCTATTGGTCGCTATTTACAGTGATCGCCCGTTAGATTTTGCTGCATTTCCGACAGTACTCTTGGTCGCCACTCTGCTTCGTCTGGCGCTAAACGTAGCCTCAACCCGTGTGGTATTACTTGAAGGCCACAACGGTGGTGACGCCGCTGGTAAAGTGATTGAAGCGTTTGGTTCAGTGGTGATAGGTGGTAACTACGCTGTTGGTTTAGTGGTGTTTTTAATCCTGATCATTATCAACTTTGCAGTGGTAACTAAAGGTGCAGGGCGAATCTCTGAGGTAAGTGCTCGCTTTACACTTGACGCTATGCCAGGTAAGCAAATGGCAATTGATGCCGATCTTAACGCAGGGCTACTGACTCAAGATCAAGCCCGATTAAGACGGGCAGAAGTGACCCGAGAAGCGGATTTTTATGGCGCAATGGATGGTGCGTCAAAATTCGTTAAGGGTGACGCCATTGCCGGTATATTAATTTTGGTGATTAACATTGTTGGTGGCTTCATTATTGGTATGGCGCAGCACGGCTTAGATTTTTCATCAGCTGTTGAGATTTATACCCTACTGACTATTGGTGACGGCCTCGTTGCCCAGATCCCAGGTTTACTACTATCGATTGCGGCCGCGCTTATGGTGACTCGTCAAAACGAGTCCGGTGACATGGGCGAAATGGTGATGGGGCAGATGTTTGACAGCCCTAAGGCATTGATGATTGCCGCTGGGGTGATGTTGGTTATGGGCTTAGTGCCAGGTATGCCACATTTTGTATTCTTATCATTCGCTGCAATGGCCGCAGCGGGTGCTTACTTTATCAAGAAGAAAATCGAAACAGACCGCGAACGCGCCCTTGAGGTTGCGAAAGCTGGGCCTAGCGAACCAAGAGATGCACAACCCAAAGAGCTTAGTTGGGATGATGTGCAACACGTTGACACCATTGGCCTAGAAGTCGGTTATCGTTTAATTCCATTAGTGGATAAAGGCCAAGGTGGTGAACTACTTGGACGCATTAAAGGTGTGCGTAAAAAGCTGTCGCAAGAGTTGGGCTTTCTCGTTCCAGCCGTACATATTCGCGACAACTTAGATCTTTCACCGAATGCCTACCGAATTTCGCTTATGGGGGTAGCTTCTGGTGAAGCTGAAATTCGTCATGACTGTGAACTCGCGATTAACCCCGGGCAGGTCTATGGCAAGCTAGATGGTATTGAGACTAAAGATCCGGCATTTGGCTTAGATGCAGTTTGGATTGCACCTGCGATGCGTGAGCATGCACAAACGTTAGGTTACACCGTCGTGGACGCCTCAACGGTAGTGGCCACTCACATCAGCCAACTGCTCAGCAATAATGCGGCTAAGCTCCTTGGTTATGAAGAGGTACAGCAACTACTTGAAATGCTAGGCAAGCACTCTCCTAAGCTTGTTGATGGCTTTATTCCTGATGTGATGCCATTAGGCACAGTCGTTAAAGTGATGCAAAACCTACTTAATGAAGGCGTATCGATCCGCGATATGAAGACCATAGTACAGACATTACTTGAATATGGACCAAAGAGTAATGATACCGAGGTACTCACTGCAGCGGTTCGTATTGCGTTAAAACGTATGATCATTCAAGAGATCAGTGGTCCAGAACTCGAAATTCCCGTCATAACTTTGGCGCCAGAGTTGGAACAAATGTTGCATCAGTCTATGCAAGCAACAGGCGGAGATGGTCCAAATATTGAACCTAGCCTTGCAGAACGTATGCAAAAGTCATTAGTTGACGCGACGCAGCGTCAAGAAATGGTTGGTCAACCGGCCATTTTATTGACTTCAGGCATGTTGCGTTCAACGTTATCACGCTTTGTTAAGCATACGATTCCAAATTTACGAGTCATCTCTTATCAAGAGGTGCCTGATGAGAAGCAAATACGCATCGTCTCGGCAGTAGGTCAGTAGAGGTCGAATAATTGAAGATTAAAAGATTTTTAGCAAAAGATATGCGATCGGCCTTAGCCCAAGTTAAAGAAACCTTGGGCTCAGATGCGGTGATCATGTCTAATAAGAAAGTCACTGGCGGCATTGAGATTGTTGCCGCTGTTGACTATGACGAGCCAAAGCCAAAAATCGCCACGCCAAAACCAACGGCGCAAATGTTTACTGATTTATCTGAAGAAAGAGTCACACTAGGCGGACAGTCAATGGCACGATCGCCTAATGTCAGAGCACAAAGCCAAAGTAATCCTGCGCCAGCGCCTGATTCTTTACAGGCATTGCTTGAACGTCAGCAAAGTCGTCTTAGCCAGCAAACGTCATCGACGCGCAGTGAAGACTTAGATATGCCTGAGTGGGCAAAAGGCCTACAGGCACAGATGCCAGCGAAACCAGAGCCTAAAAAAGCAGAGTTTACCCCTAATCGCACGCCAGATAGTTATAGCAATGCTAAAAATAGCAGTGCAGAAATGGATGCAATGAAAGAGGAACTTGCTTCTATACGCAGTTTATTGACTCATCAAGTCAGTAGCTTAATGGTCGAGCAAAAAAAGCGCGTTGACCCAGTAGGGGCAATGCTTGAGAGTAAGTTGTTAGAGGCTGAGTTTTCACCTTCTATCGCCAAAAAGTTGTCGAGCTTAAGTGAGCATTATACGCCAGCTGAATTAGTGGCATCTTTGCCACGTAGCTTGGCAAACTTACTCGATAACCAAGGTGACGATATTGTCCGTAAAGGTGGTGTGGTAGCGTTTGTTGGGCCAACGGGTGTAGGCAAAACCACAACCGTAGCTAAATTGGCCGCGCGGTTTGCCGCGCATCACGGTGCAGATCAAGTTGCGCTCATTACAACGGATCATTATCGTATTGGAGCCTTTGAGCAATTAGCAACTTATGGCAAAATAATGGGATGCCCTGTAAAACAGGCCCATGATTTTAATGAGTTAGAACAGATCCTGTATCAATTTAGAAATCGTAAACTGGTTTTAATTGATACTGCAGGCATGGGCCAAAGAGATCAGCGCTTATTTCAGCAGCTTGATAGCTTGGCGGCAAATAGCAGATTACCGATCAGAAGTTATCTGGTAATGTCGGCAACAGGTCAGCGTCGTGTATTAGAAGATGCTGTAAAGCAGTTTACGCGTATTCCGCTTTCGGGCGCAGTACTGACAAAATTAGATGAATCAATATCGCTAGCGCCAGCGTTAAGCGTATTAATTCAAAGTGGGTTGCCATTAAGTTATGTCACTGATGGGCAGAGGGTTCCTGAAGATATGCAGGTGGCTGATACTTTATCTTTAGCCAATCATGCATTAGCAGCATTAGATAACCAACCCAGAGAAGAACAATTACAGAGCAATGATGGGTCAAATGACATGACCTACGCATTTGAGTGAAACCATGACTCCAGATCAAGCAAGCGGTTTACGTATGATGAATCAGCCAAATAATGAAAAAGTAAAAGTAATCGCCGTATCAGGTGGTAAAGGTGGCGTAGGTAAAACTAGCGTCTCAATTAATACCGCCGTAGCGTTGGCCGAAAAAGGTAAACGTGTATTGGTGTTGGATGCCGATTTAGGTCTGGCAAACGTCGATGTGATGTTAGGTTTACGCGCAGAGCGAAATTTATCTCATGTTTTGTCCGGTGATGCCGAATTAGATGATGTGATCCTAAGAGGGCCAAAAGGCATTGGTATTATTCCTGCCACCTCAGGCACTCAAGCTATGGTTGAATTGACTCAAGCTCAGCATGCTGGACTTATTCGTGCATTTAGCGAGATGAGAACCCAATTCGATATTTTAATTGTCGATACCGCAGCCGGGATCTCAGACATGGTATTGAGTTTTTCTCGTGCTTCGCAAGACGTACTGATTGTGGTTTGTGATGAACCGACATCAATCACCGACGCTTACGCACTGATTAAAATTCTTAGTCGTGAGCATGGTGTGTTCCGCTTCAAAATTGTTGCAAATATGGTGCGCAGTTTACGCGAAGGTATGGAACTTTTTGCCAAATTAAGTAAAGTGACCGATAGATTCTTAGATGTCGCGCTAGAGTTGGTTGCAACTGTGCCGTATGATGAAAATCTCAGAAAATCAGTACGTAAGCAAAAGCTGATTGTGGAAGCATTCCCTAAGTCGCCGGCGGCAATTGCTTACCAAGGCTTAGCGAATAAAATCATGAGTTGGCCAGTACCATCACAACCAGGTGGTCACTTAGAGTTTTTTGTTGAACGCTTAGTTCAGCGTCCAGATTATCAAGAGGATAGATCGGGTGAATAAAGCGGCTGCGTATACTCGTTTTGATAATAAGACGTCTATCGTTGAACAGTATGCACCGCTTGTTAAAAGAATAGCCCATCATCTATTGGCTCGTTTACCTGCTTCAGTGCAGTTAGATGATTTGTTACAGGCCGGCATGATGGGGCTTTTAGAAGCATCATCGAACTTTGACGGCAGTAAAGGCGCAAAATTTGAAACCTTTGCCGGTATTCGAATTCGCGGTTCAATGTTAGATGAGATTAGACGTGGTGATTGGGTACCACGTTCTGTACACAGGAATCAGCGCCGGGTTGCACAAGTGATTGATGAACTTGAGCAAGAGCTAGGACGAGACGCAAAAGACACCGAAATTGCTGAGCGTCTCGAGATCTCAATGGAAGAGTATTACACCATTTTAAATGACGTGTCTGTTGGTAAAGTGGTGGGAATTGAAGATTTAGGGGTAGCGGTTGAAGGCGTAAGCGCTGAAGAAAACCATGCCGATGAAGCATTTGAATCACTTGCTGAAGTTGAGTTTCAAACTGCATTAGTGGCAGCCATTAAACTGCTGCCAGAGCGAGATGCGTTAGTTTTATCGCTTTACTATGATGAAGCGTTAAATTTAAAGGAGATTGGCGCCATTCTTGAGGTAAGTGAATCAAGAGTGAGTCAAATCCTCAGTCAGGCAATGCTTAGACTTAAAGGTAAGCTCAAGCATTGGACACAAGATTAAATATTTTAGATAGCACATTACCCGCGCAGCAATGCGCGATCCGCGGAGGAAACCTTGGATAAGAATATGAAGATCCTTGTTGTTGATGACTTTTCAACAATGAGACGGATCATTAAGAATCTACTGCGTGACTTGGGATTCAATAATACCCAGGAAGCTGATGACGGTTCGACAGCCTTGCCTATGCTACAAAAAGGCGATTTTGATTTTGTCGTGACCGATTGGAATATGCCAGGCATGCAAGGTATTGATCTGTTAAAGGCGATCCGCGCAGATGACAATCTAAAACACCTACCTGTGCTAATGGTGACGGCAGAAGCTAAGCGTGAGCAAATTATTGCTGCAGCGCAGGCTGGCGTTAACGGTTATGTTGTGAAGCCGTTTACAGCTGCAACCTTGAAAGAAAAACTAGATAAAATTTTTGAGAGACTCGGTTAATTAGGGATGTGCAATGCTGCAAGAATCTATACCGCTGATATCTCTCGATCAAGCTGAGAGGCTGGTTGTCCTCCTTACTCAAGGAGAACAGCAACAAGCAGACGAGTTGATCAAAGAGATCGCTGCACCGCTGCAAAAGGAACTGTTTGATGAGGTTGGTCATTTAACTCGACAACTTCATAGTGCTATTTCTGACTTTCAATTTGATACGCGTTTGGTTGAGTTAGCTAACACTGAGATCCCTGACGCTAAAGAGCGTTTGACTTATGTCATCGATATGACTGAGCAGGCTGCTAACAAAACCATGGATGCGGTAGAAGAGTGCCTACCGCTTGCAACAGAGCTTAATGACAATATCCAAGCGATTAAACCAGCTTGGGATAAGCTTATGCGCCGCGAGCTGCCATTAAATGAATTTAAATCGCTCTGTCACGATATTAAGTTATTTGTCGATAGAAGCGAGTCAGATGCCAGTCGAGTTAAAGAGCTTTTAAATCAAATTCTTTTAGCGCAAGACTTTCAAGATCTCACTGGGCAAATGATCCGTCGAGTCATTGACCTAGTCAGAGAAGTAGAAAGCAGCTTAGTGTCTATGTTAACCGCATTTGGTGAACAGCCGGCTGATGCCGCTGATGACAAACCAAAGCGCAACGTAGAAGCAGAAGGTCCTATTGTGAATGCAGAGCACCGCCAGGACGTGGTGACAGGTCAAGATGAAGTTGACGATCTGCTTTCGAGTTTAGGTTTTTAAGGGAGTTAAATAATGTCCTTTGATGTTGATGAAGAGATCCTGCAGGACTTTCTGATTGAAGCCGGTGAAATTTTAGAGCTTCTTCAGGAACAACTCGTTGCGTTAGAAAATAACCCTGATGATACTGATCTATTAAATGCGATTTTCAGAGGGTTCCATACCGTTAAAGGTGGTGCAGGCTTTTTAGGTTTATCGCCTATGGTTGATGTCTGCCACGAAGCAGAAAATACTTTCGACCTTTTACGTACGGGCAAACGCAGCGTTACCGCCAATCTAATGGATGTGATTTTACAAGCAGTAGACTCCATCAACTCAATGTTTGCTGAAACGCAAGCGGGTCAGCCGCAATCTCCGGCTGAACCGACATTATTGGCTCAATTAAAAACCTTAAGCGCAGGTGAATTGTTAGCATCTGAGCTGGCACAAGCCTCTGCCGCTGAGCCTATCGCAGCTGAAGTACCGCCTGAAACCGCTGCTGTTGCAGCAGCGCCTATAGCTGAAGAAACGCCTATTGAAGCGGCCGCTGAAACCTCAGCTGGCAGTATAGATGATATTGATGAAGCTGAATTTGAAGCACTGTTAGACGCGCTTCACGGCACCGGCAATGGCCCCGGAGCGAGTGCAACTTCTGAGTCAATCAGTGCTGCAAACTCGTCATCTGATGATATCACTGATGATGAATTTGAATCCTTACTCGATGAGTTACATGGCTCGGGTCAATTTAAAACACCAGCAACAGCTTCAACTTCAACTTCATCTTCAGCAAGCGTTGAGCCAACAACCAACGATGTAGACTCTGACGAAATAACAGATGATGAGTTTGAACGTTTGCTTGATGAACTTCATGGTTCAGGTGCAGGTCCCGGCAGTGCTAACCAAGGCGGCTCAGTTACTGCTATCTCGAGCACCAATACCCCGCAGACCGATAACCCTGCCACAGTTGTGCAGGCGATAACTACCTCACAGCAAGCAGAGCCACAAGAAACGGTTCAGCCAGCGCCTGTTGCTGCAGCGCAACCTCAATCTCAACCTGTAGCAAAAGCAGTGCCTAAACCGGCAAGCAGTAATATGCCTCAGGCTGAGACGACGGTACGTGTTGATACTTCAAGGCTTGATCAAATCATGAATATGGTTGGTGAGCTGGTGTTGGTACGTAACCGCTTATTAAGCTTAGGTGTTGCGCGTGAAGATGAAGAGATGTCAAAGGCGCTTGCCAATCTTGATCTCGTCACCGCCGATCTGCAAGGCGCGGTAATGAAAACTCGCATGCAACCAATTAAAAAGGTATTTGGTCGTTTCCCTCGCGTTGTGCGTGACTTGGCCCGTACGCTTAATAAAGAGATCGATTTAGTGATGGTTGGTGAAGACACTGACCTAGATAAAAACTTAGTTGAAGCGTTAGCCGATCCGTTAGTGCATTTGGTGAGAAACTCGGTGGATCACGGCATTGAAATGCCTGATATTCGTGAAGCTAATGGTAAACAGCGTACAGGTACAATTACCTTATCTGCCAGCCAAGAAGGCGATCATATCCTGCTAAAAATTGAGGATGATGGCGCTGGTATGGATCCTGAAAAACTAAAATCAATCGCGATAAGTCGCGGCGTTTTAGATGAAGATTCAGCGGCGCGCATGACAGATGAAGAAGCCTACAACCTCATTTTCGCCCCAGGTTTCTCAACTAAAGTTGAGATCTCAGATATTTCTGGCCGCGGTGTCGGTATGGACGTGGTTAAGACACGCATTACCCAACTCAACGGTTCGGTTTATATCGATTCTCAACAGGGTAAGGGCACCCGATTAGAGATTAAAGTGCCGTTAACTTTGGCGATTATGCCAACGTTAATGGTTGAAGTTGCAGAGCAAGTGTTTGCGTTGCCGCTTTCAAGTGTGAATGAAATATTCCATTTAGATTTGACCAAAACAAACGTTGTTGACGGTCAACTTACCGTGATTGTGCGGGATAAAGCGGTGCCGTTGTTTTATCTAGAGCAATGGTTATCACGTAAATCAGGCTTTAACCATGGCGACAAGCAGCATGGTCATGTGGTTATTGTGCAGTTAGGCACAATGCAAATTGGTTTTGTTGTCGATTCACTTATAGGCCAAGAAGAAGTCGTGATTAAACCACTCGGTACGCTGTTACATGGTACGCCAGGTATGGCAGGGGCAACGATTACTTCTGATGGTGGTATAGCGCTTATTCTTGATGTGCCGGGCTTACTTAAGTATTACGCACGCAATAAGAGCTAATAGGATGTTACAGGAATAACAAAGTAAGGGCTTTGTTATTCCTTTTTAAATACAGCATTGAGCAGTCCTGAAGTGCGGTATAGGAATATGAATGGCCATAAAAGTTTTAGTCGTTGATGATTCAAGTTTTTTCCGACGACGAGTCAGTGAAATAGTCAATCAAGACGCTGAGTTAGAAGTAATAGGCACCGCAAGTAACGGTGCTGAAGCAGTTAAAATGGCTGCTGAGCTAAATCCACAAGTGATCACCATGGATATTGAGATGCCGGTTATGGATGGCATCACTGCGGTCAAGCAGATCATGGCGAGTAAACCAATTCCCATTCTAATGTTTTCCTCGCTAACCCATGACGGTGCTAAAGCAACGTTAGAGGCGTTAGAAGCAGGTGCATTAGATTTTTTACCTAAACGCTTTGAAGATATCGCTAGCAACAAAGATGAAGCCATTAGTTTGTTGCAGCAACGCATTAAAACTTTAGGTCGCCGACGTTTGTTTAGGCCGATTAGCCGTACAACAACGGCAATTGATAAAGCAACGACAAGTCAAGAGCTTAGACCGTCAAGGGTCAGTAGCACTGCACTGCGTCAACCCGCGGCCTTAGCGACTCAACATAGTGCTGAGAAATCACCTCGGGCTAGCAGCGTAACTCGAGCCAGCGGTAAAAAATATAAAGCGTTAGTGATAGGAACCTCAACGGGTGGTCCTGTGGCACTGCAAAAAGTGCTTACCCAGTTTCCTGCAAACTATCCGCACCCAATTTTGTTGATCCAGCATATGCCCGCTGCATTTACACCGACCTTTGCGACTCGACTGAACAGTCTATGCAAGATAGAGGTTAAAGAGGCGGTAAGTGGTGATGTGCTAAAACCGGGTTGTGCCTATCTTGCGCCGGGTGGGATGCAGATGATGTTAGAGCGCGGTGGTGCGTATGGTCGTATTAAGGTGATAGCTGGCAAACCTGATATGAACTATAAGCCAAGTGTCGACATTACCTTTGCATCAACTTCTAAAGTTATCGGTGGCGATGTGTTAGCGGTAGTACTTACCGGCATGGGCGCTGATGGACGTGAAGGTGCACGAATGCTCAAGTCTGTTGGTGCAACGATTTGGGCTCAAGATGAGGCAAGTTGCGTGGTTTACGGTATGCCACAAGCGGTTACCACATCAGGTATTGCGACCAAGTCTATTGCGCTAGAGCAAATGGCTGAAGCGATCCTAAAAGAGACGGCTAATGGCTAAGCCTGTGTTTGAGCCGATTAAAGGCGGTCAACACAAGCAGGAAAAATTAACTAATTTGCAATGTGGCGCCAGCAATACTCAATTGCTGTTAGCAATATTCTTGCTCAGCGTTACGACTTTTAGTTTTGGCGCTTTGTATTTTGACAGCCAACATAAGGTTAAAGTGCTAACGGCAGAAGTTAACGAGTTAACCAAGTCGCAAGTTTTGCTTATGGTGCCAGATGAACAAGCGGCTGTAATGGCAAACTGGATGGCGAATAACCCTGAGTTTGTCCAAGGATTCGTTGATAAAGCCAGAAAGGGCGAAGCAACGGTATTGCCGATAGGCCCAGGTGCCGCAAGAGAGGTGGTTGACAGTAAAACGCTTAATCAACAAAAAGCTCAACATGCAGCCCAACCTAGCTCGCCAGTGGCAAGAGAAGGTTATTCCAATGGATATGAGCAAGCCATAGATAAATTTGCAGAGTCAGAGCCTGATGAGCTCAAGCCAAGTACAGCAAGTAAAGTGATTACATCGCAAATTGCAGTAAATGATGCAGTTAACCAGCATCCAGCTCAAGCCGTGACAGTGCTTGAGTCCGATGATGGGGTAAAGGTAATTCGTCTACCCCATGGTGGCGTTAGAGTGACGACTCGCGAGCCGGATTAGTCAGTGTTTATCGAGAGCTTATAACAAGCAATCTTTTAGTAACCTTATCCATAAAAAGCATAGAGGATCACCAGTTGAAGATCTGGACGATAGCAAACCAAAAAGGCGGGGTGGGGAAGACAACAACTGTTGCCAGTCTAGCTGGTGCGTTTGTTAAACGTGGCCAAAGGGTGCTAATGGTTGATACCGATCCTCATGCATCACTCGGGTACTACTTAGGGATTGATAGCGAGCAGCTGCCAGGGTCTTTGTATAACCTGTTTTTAGATAATAAAAATCTTAATGCCGATACTGTGCAGATGCATATCGTGCCAACTAATGTTGAAAACCTTGATTTAATGCCAGCCACTATGGCTTTAGCAACATTAGATCGCAGTCTTGGCCATCAAGAAGGCATGGGCTTAATTTTAAAAAAAGCCCTGCAGCTGGTTGCTGATAGATATGATGTGGTCTTGATCGATTGTCCGCCAGTACTTGGGGTGTTAATGGTTAATGCGCTTGCGGCTAGCGAACATATTATTGTGCCAGTACAAACTGAATTTCTAGCATTAAAGGGCTTAGATCGCATGGTGAAAACTATGCTGCTAATGGGACGTTCTAAGCGGATCCAATACAGCTACACCATAGTGCCAACCATGTACGATAAACGTACCCGAGCCGCAACCGCTGCCTTATTACAACTTAGTCAAGACTATAGTGATGAACTATGGCAAGACGTTATTCCAGTGGATACAAAATTTAGAGATGCTAGCTTGAGCCATTTACCCGCATCCCATTACGCGCCAAGTAGTCGCGGGGTAAAAGCGTATGAACGCTTATTAAATTATTTAGTCAATAAAGGTACAACCCATGTCAAGATTGGTTGATGAGGCGGTATCTGACTATTTCACTCTGCTGCTAACTGAGCCTGAGCCACAAAAGATGGCTCAGAGCGAGGCAGAGTTAAAGCCGTTCATGCCGCCAGCAGAGCCAAGTGTTAACAGGCGTTCACTTGAACAGTTATTTGCCGACTCCAAGGCTATGGCAACCGATGAGGTCGAGGAGTGCAATTTAACTGTTGCGCAAACACCATTAACAACACCAGAGGAAGCACCGTCAGAAACTGCGCCTGAACAGCACATACAAGCTGAGATTACTGCTGAGTTACCGCAAGATGTTGCTGCAACTGTAGATGCTAGCTCAGTTGAGCAAAATATTGACGCTGAAAACTCGACTCAAGATCTGGCCGCCAAACAGCCTTCAAGCAACGAGCTGGTTTCGACACAAGCCTTGCTCGACAGTTTAGATGAAGAGTTTCAAGTGCTGTTTTTTAAAGTGGCAGGCTTAACGTTAGCGGTGCCATTAATTAGCCTTGGTGGCATAGTAAACCTACAAGCGTTAACGCCGTTAATTGGGCGTCCAGCATGGTACAAAGGAGTGCAACAACATCGTGGCTCTCAGCTTAACGTGGTTGATACCGGCGCTTGGGTTATGCCCGAAAAGTATACTCAAGAACTGGCACAACAAGTTAATTATCAATATGTGGTTGCACTGCAAGACAGTAACTGGGGATTAAGCTGTGAAACCCTAGTCGATACCATCAGTATCAAAAAATCGGCGATTAACTGGCGTAGTCAAGCGGGTAAACGACCATGGTTGGCTGGTGTGGTTAAAGAGCAAATGTGCGGCATTTTAAACGTTGCTGCTTTAGTACAAATGCTGCAAGCGGGTCTTGGTCATCAAGATAATATTGCTTAAACGCGCAAATAAGCTTTAAAGGTGTGATTTGCGCTATAAAGACTAGAGATAACTGGTCGATATAACAAAATGAGCAAGCAAGAGTATTGGATCTCGGCATAGAGCGAGATATGCTTAAGCTTAAAAAACAATAGCTAGTAAGACTAGCGCGTTAAATGGATAGCTACTGAGCTATTGATTGAGGGATTTATGACAAGTTCAAATAGTGTGGCCGTTGCGGCAGGTAATGATGATGCGGTTTTACAATGGGTAACATTTAAGCTTGATAATGAAACCTACGGTATTAACGTTATGCAGGTACAAGAAGTATTACGTTATACCGAAATTGCTCCTGTTCCGGGCGCTCCTCATTATGTACTAGGTATTATTAACCTGCGTGGTAATGTTGTTACGGTTATCGATACCCGCTCACGTTTTGGCTTAGCTTCAGCAGACGTAAATGACTCAACCCGTATTGTGATTATCGAAGCTGAAAAGCAAGTAATTGGTATTTTGGTTGATAGTGTTGCAGAAGTGGTTTATTTACGCCGCTCTGAAATCGATAACGCGCCAAATGTGGGCACAGAAGAAAGTGCTAAATTTATCCAGGGTGTTAGCAACCGTGAAGATGAGCTACTCATTTTAGTGGACTTAGATAAGCTACTTTCTGATGAAGAGTGGATGGAACTCACTCAAATCTAAGCCGGTAGCTAACCGCTAGCGCACATATTGAGAATATGTTTACAGTGTTAGGCGCTTTTAGTTGAGCCTAACACTGAGTTTTGCTGTAATTAAGTTGATTAGAAGACCTATTAATGACTGTTGAAGAGATGTTGATCGCTGCTGCGCTTTGTTTAACCGTACTTGCTTTTGCGTTAATTATTTACTTGCATAAGCAAACTGTTAAGCTGCGCTTAAAGGTTGAGGCATTAACAGTTTTGGTTAAAGAAAGTGATAAACAACGCGATGCGGTAAAACGCGAGTTACAAGAGCTAAGAAGTGGCACTATAGGTGTTGGACGACGTATGCTCGAGCTTGAAAAAAAGCTAGCGCAACAAGATGCAAAACTTGAAGAAAGCAGCCAACAAGATCCACAGGCAAGACTGTATTCAAGAGCGATGAAAATGGTTGCTTTAGGTGCGGGAGTTGAAGAGCTTATTCAAGAGTGTGAGCTACCAAAGGCGGAAGCAGAGTTGTTGATCCGCTTACACGGAAAAAACTAACTTAACGTCACTACAGCTTGCTAATCGGGGCAAGCTTGCGCACATGATTAAACTGCAAACCCCTAAACCTGCTGCATAATTTTATTATGCATATTGTCCCATTTTTCGGGAAACTTACCTTCCAACACATATACAAATGCAATGAGTTCGGCAATTAAGCCGTAGAGTTCGTTTGGGATCGCTTCTCCCACTTCTAAATGCTGTAAGAAATTGGCCAAATGCTCATCTTGATGAATGTGAACACCAGCTTGCTTCGCTAGGGCGATGATCTCTTCAGCGAGCGCATCTTCACCTTTGGCCACGACAATCGGATCATCTCCGGCCTTATAGCTTAATGCTGCAGCTTGTTTATTTTTTGTCTTTGATGTCATGTTATACCTTGGTTTTCACTAAGTAATGTTGCCCGGGCAAAATCGATGCGGCAATGGCAGCGGTTTTACTTTCGAGCTTCACATTTTCAAAACCTAGCTCAATGAGTTTGTACCTGAGTGAAGCGCTTAATAGTTTTATTTTATTGGTTGTCGCCGCATCATCTGAGCTAAAGCTAAGTGCGAGTGCTGGTTTTTGATTTGCTGTTTGCTGTATTTGCCCGTTAATGAGTAAAGCCGCTGCAGACAAATTGAATTTAAGTTGCAACTGCCACACACTGCTATTATCGCTGGCTTTGGTATCCTGTTTACTGATCTGCCCCTCAAGGTGTTCTTGATAGTGGTTAATCGAGTAGGGAATAACAAAATAGAAGTTAGTTGTTTGCTCAGAGAAATCAGACGCCTGTTGATATAGCGAAATGTTGCGCAAAATATCGGCAAAAGCATCCACTTGTACCGCGGTTTGCAGCAGTTTCAGTAGCGGTTCGGGTAAAGCAAGTTTGTCTTGAAGTGCTGTAAGCTGTTTGCTTAACGCGGGCGAGATATTAGCTTTATTATTTACTGCAATTAGCAACTGAGTGATAAGGCTGATTGTTGTGATATGGCTTTGGCTAGCAGTTTGTTGCCATTGAGAAGGAGCAAAAGCGAGCTTACCCATTTCAATCAGGGTTTGCTTGAGTTTTTGTGGCTGAGCAAGCTCAGTTATCGCATCGCTTCTAATTGATGGTAGCAACTTAGTTAATTCAGCGGCTAAGTCACTATGTGATGGCGTCGGGGCGCGACAAGTAACAGGCAGGCCGCCGGCTTTAATTAAAGCATTGTTGAGTGACTGATGAGTGATTGCTGGCGCCATAGTGCTGTTTGAGTCGCTATTGAGCACCTTTCTATTATTGCTTTGATTATTGCTATCAGTTTGAGTTGTTTGCTCAGGGGCAGAGTAAGCTGATTGATGTGCAAGTGTTACTGCTGCTAGTTGTGAAAACAGGTTTTTATAGCTTGCAGCCATATTAAGTGAGCTGCTTGTGGGGATGGTTTCATCAGCGACATCACAAGCATCTTCAACTTGCGAATGCGACTCTTGGGTAAGTTGAACAGTTTGTTCAATCTCTATCTGACTAAGGGACAGCTGCAACTGGCCATCTTTTAATACAATCGCTGCTGTATAGCGTCCGTCAATAATCGTGCTGGGCAGTGAAATGCTTGAACCTGCATCAAAAGCCAGTATATTGTTTTTAACCCGCGCTTTTCCTAATGAGTAACCCTCTTTACGGGCGGCAAGTTGTTCAAGTCTTTTGATTTGATCTAGGCTTGAGCCCAGCATGTGTAACAGTGCCGTAGGTAAGGGGAGTTGATAGGTTTGCCCAAGTCCAATTAGGCTAGCTATTCTTGTTGCCGCTTGAGTTTGCACTATATTTAATATTAACCTTTGCGCACTTTGTAGTTGCTGCAGTGTGCTGAGAGGTAAACGATTAAGTAGGTACTGTTGCTGCGAGAAGCAGAGCTTTGCGCCTTGTTGGTTAACTTGCAACGACACAGGTAACAACAATTGGCTGAATTTACCAGTAGTATCGGCTAGTTGTGAACTAGCAGAAGAAATAACTGTAGAAGTTTGAACATTTTGCATATTCAGCCCGTATTGAAAACGGCTCATAAGTCATTGGTGAATAGTTAATCGGTTTTAGCAAACTTGGTTAGCGTGGCAAAAGATCAGACGAAAATTTAGATATGTTTGTTCACAAATTTCTATTTGATCTTACTGAGTTACTCAGTATCCTTAGCCATCTTTACCGTAAATTCACAGACTTTAGCCTTTAAAGTGATGCAGTTTCATTGAATAACACTGTCGATTATATCGGCAGAGGCATGAAAGACTTTAGCGAAAGCTGTTTTTTGTCGGTAAAGTCTACGAGTCGTGATTGATATTGCGGCTTAAGTGTGAGCCTGACAACAGGTTGCGATGGCGCACTTTGTTGGCAAAGCCTCAATTTGTATTTATAACAGTTTTATATCCCGTTCTGGTTCTACGTATAGATTTTGGGTAACCGGAAACATTTCAAAGAGACAATTATGAAGTTTAAATGGATTGTGCTTTCTCTGGCTATTTATGGAATGCCCGCAGCGGCGGATACAGAGCAGAAGACCTCTTCTGATAGTACGACTTCTGCTGTAACCGAACAAAGTGAGCCACAGGTGACGGTGACCTACAACGACCCCCGAGATCCAATCGAGGGCTTTAACCGCACTATGTGGGATTTCAATTACCTTTTTCTTGACCGTTATTTTTACCGTCCGGTAGCTCACGGCTATAACGATTATGTACCAAGTCCAGTTAAAACTGGGATAAACAATTTTGTACTTAATTTAGAAGAGCCCTCTACACTGGTAAATAATACATTGCAGGGTAAATGGGGTTGGGCTGCAAACGCTGGTGGTCGCTTTACGGTTAATAGCACGTTAGGTTTGCTTGGCGTGATTGATGTGGCCGAAATGATGGGCATGAGCCGTAAACAAGATGCGTTTAATGAAGTATTAGGTTACTACGGTGTACCCAACGGTCCATACTTTATGGCGCCATTTATTGGACCCTATGTTACCCGAGAACTCGCAACAGATTGGGTTGATGATCTATACTTCCCTTTATCTGAGCTGACATTTTGGCAGACAGCATTAAAATGGGGTCTGAAAAACTTGCATAATAGGGCATCGGCAATTGATCAGGAGAGATTAGTTGATAATGCTTTAGATCCATACACCTTTGTGAAAGACGCGTACTTTCAGCATATGGATTACAAGGTATATGATGGTGATATCCCACAGAGTGACGACGATGACGAATTACTCGATGAGTATATGCAGGAATTAGAATAGCATTTATCCAGCGGCAAATAATAACAACTGCTCCGCTGCAGCGTTAACTAAACAAGGACGTGTGTTTTCGCTATTGTCATTAAAGGGCAATTATGGCGCTAACCAACCTAACTGTATTGTTTGTGGAGGACGATCCTGTTTTCCGCAAACTTATCGCGTCCTATTTAGATAGTCGTGGAGCCAATGTTATTGAGGCTGACAACGGCGAGCTGGGACTGGAACTATTTCAAGAGCTTAATTTCGATATTGTCATTGCCGACCTGAGTATGCCCAAACTGGGCGGCTTAGATATGTTGAAGGCGATGAATAAATCAAAGCCTGATATCCCAGTGATTATTGTCTCAGGCAATCAAGCAATGACCAATGTTGTTGAAACGCTAAGGCATGGCGCCAGCGATTATCTTGTAAAGCCTATCAGTGATCTTTACCTCATTGAAAACGCGATACATGAGTGCCTAAATCACTCACTTGAAGACTCATTAAACATTGATGAACATGAGTCATTATCCTATCTAGAACTCAATGATAATCTGGCTCTGCTAGAGCAAAGTAGTGAAGCAGCAAAGAGTATCCAGCAACAGCTGTTCCCGCCGAGTTGTATTGAATACCCGCAAGTGATGATTGACTATAGTCTGTTTAATTCAGATGAAGTGAGTGCCCACTTTATTGATACTGCGATGTTAGATGAGCGACATGTGATGATGTACATGGCACATTTCTCACCGCATGATAACCGCGCCGCGTTCGCATCGGTTTTACTAAAGAGCTTTATTAACCATAAATTGAAGTTGTACCGTAATGGCGTATCAACAGTAATTACCGAACCTTTTGAAATGCTGGTGTATTTAAATGACCGCATGGGTAACTCAGGCTTAGGCTTACATGTTGATTTAACTTATGTTGTGGTTGAGTTAGAGCATTATCAAGCAGCCATAGCGCAAGCAGGCAGTGAGTTTAGATGTTATTTAAAGAATGCTGAGGGGTTAGCGCCAATCGCACTGCAGGAAACCTTACAAATAGGTATGGCGCAATGGACTAGGCCGAGCGTACATTTTAGAACCTTAGTGTATGGCGATAAGTTGTGTATATCGACTCAGGTTAACGCTCACAAACAGCTGTTATTGGCTGACGAGTTCCATGGGCTTGTCTATCGACCAGAGATTAACCCCGGCGGGTTTATCCAACTGTCTTTGAAATAGCACGGCTATTTCACCTGCTTTATAAACTCAAATACCCCACAAACAAAAAATGCTTCGTATTTCTACGAAGCATTTTTATTTTACTAGAACCTAGAACCTAGAACCTAGAACCTAGAACCTAGAACCTAGAACCTAGAACCTAGAACCTAGAACCTAGAACCTAGAACCTAGAACCTAG
>NZ_KI912459.1:303467-365233 GCF_000518605.1 Shewanella fidelis ATCC BAA-318
GAACCTAGAACCTAGAACCTAGAACCTAGAACCTAGAACCTAGAACCTAGAACCTAGAACCTAGAACCTAGAACCTAGAACCTAGAACCTAGAACTTAGAACCTAGAACTTAGAACCTAGGACCTAGGACCTAGGACCAGAACCTAGCGTCTAATCGCTTCATGCTCAGCTGTAACAGCAATCTCTTCTTCTAGAGCTTGCTCTTCGTTGTGGTGAGTGCTGTCTTCAGCACCGTGCATCCAGTCAACAAGCTTATCAGCCATAAAGTACAAGATCACACCTGAGATAGCCGCTGTAATTGCGATACCTGCGAAGATAGACATTGCGTTTGCAAGCTGTTCTTCTTTTTCACCGCCATGGCCAATGAACGAACCAACAACACCGCCAATCTTGTTTGCAGCAGCAATGAATAGGAACCACGCACCCATCATTAGAGAAGCAATACGCAATGGAGCAAGCTTAGTTACCATAGATAGACCAATAGGTGATAAACATAGTTCACCCATTGTATGGAAGAAGTATGCACCTACTAACCACCACATGCTTGACTTAGCGTTAGCATCACCGTCCATTTGCAGTACGGCACCAATCATGAATAGGAAACCAACAGCAAGAAGGAAAAGACCTAATGCAAACTTAACAGGAGAGTTAGGCTCATTCTTGCCTAAACGGATCCAGATAGATGCAATCACAGGTGCAAAGATAACAATAAAGATAGCGTTTAGTGACTGGAAGTAAGTCGTTGGTACTTCCCAGCCACCAATCATACGATCAGTAAAGTCGTTGGTGAACAGGTTCATTAGACCGCCAGCTTGCTCAAAGCCAGCCCAGAAAATAATAGTGAATAGACCCATGATCATAATCACTTTGATGCGGTCACGTTCAACTTTAGTTAGAGGCTCTTTACGTACTTGGCCAGACTCAGCAGCTTTTTGTTTTTCAAGCTTTGCAGCAGGAACAGTACCAATGTCACCCAGTAGCTTTTGTGCGAACATGAATTGAATGATTAGCGAGATAACCATACCAACACCAGCACAGAAGAAACCTGCTTGCCAGTTGTTGATAAAGACTTCTTTACCATCAACAATCGCATTGTGGCCAAAGCTTGTATAAGCCCAAGCAACAACGAAACCTGAAAGTGCAGCACCTAAGTTGATACCCATGTAGAAGATAGTGAACGCGCCATCACGACGGTGGTCACCTTCTTCATATAAGTCACCAACCATAGTAGAGATGTTTGGCTTAAATAGACCGTTACCAATAATAAGAGTGCCTAGACCGATATAAAATACCATGGTTGCAGAACCTGGTACCCATTCGTGTGGCGCAGCTAACAGGAATTGGCCTGCCGCCATTAATGCACCACCGATATAAATTGATTTACGTTGGCCTAAGATGTTGTCGGCTAACCAACCACCAAACAGTGGGGTTAAATAAACTAAAGCAGTAAATGTACCGTAAAGCGAAAGTGCGTCAGCTTGGGTCCAGCCTAAACCACCACCGCCTTGGTGATTAACTTGGTCTACTAGATAAAGAACCAAGATAGCTCGCATCGCGTAATAACTAAAGCGTTCCCATAATTCTGTTGTAAACAACAGGAACAGTCCCTTAGGATGGCCGAGCATTGTCCCCGGAGGTTTTGCTACGTTCATGTTTTTCCACCTTCACTTGTGATTGCCTGCAACTGAAATTTTCGTTGCAGAAATTTATTTCTTAAATTTTTTAACTAAAAAAACGTACTAACCAGCTTTAAATGTTAATTTGTTGGCTGATTTGTAGTGTATTTAGCTGTTTTATTGTTGGCTTGTATTCTGTTTTTTCTGATCTGCCGCAAAAAATAGCGTCAAATGCGATAAAGCCTACCTTATATACCCTTTATGGGGCGAGAAAGTCAATTTTGACAGAGTGACTGGTGGTAAAATGAGCTGTTGTTGGTTCTGTACGCGAACAAACCAATTGATGGTGCGAGTGTCGAAGTTTTGACGCTATGGCACTTTCTATCATCGGCATAAATTTGCTAATATCTCTGGCTCAGTAATTAAGGCGTAAAATGCTTTTAGTAAAAGGAAGTCATTGCAATGAAAGCATGGTATTTAATCTATTGTAAATCTCGAGGAGAAGCTCGAGCGCAGCAGAATTTGGCACTGCAACAGATTGAAACCTACTTGCCTACCTATCCAGAAGAAAAGAAAGTCAAAGGCGAACTAACCGTCAAACGTGTATCGCTGTTTCCTAGTTATCTTTTTGCTTATTTTGACCCCAATATCACCAGTGTCGCCAAAATTCACAACACTCGCGGAGTGGTTCGAATTGTGGGTTGCAAAGAGCTAATGACACCGATAGACGATAGCGTTATTCATGCCATAAAAATGCGTGAACATAAGATACTATCGAGCAAATTAACTTCAGCATCTCCATCAGCAGTTGAACCTGAGCCTAAATTAAACCAAGGCGATAAAGTGTGCTTTACCAAAGGTCCCTTTGCAGAACTTGAGGGGATTTTTGACGAAGAAAATGGCGAAAAGCGTTGTTTTGTCCTGTTCGAATTAATGGGCAAACAACAGCGTGTAATAGTCGATAAAGATACAATCCAATCTGTTAAGAAACACGATTAGCACTCACTTGATACTTAATGGTTAATCTACAAGGCTGATGCGTTGAATATATCGGATGCATATGCCGTTGTTGTATAAATCGCTGAATAGCCAAATGCATAATCTTAAAAGTGCAATCTTTAATATGTCTTGTGTATGGCTGTTCAGAGGAGCGCGGCTGAAATTACCGAGGACTATGATTACTGAGGCTGAATAGATACTGGCTGTGAGAGGTTTAGCGTGTGAGATACTTAGCATAGATCCACTCGTTATTAAGATAAGTTTTTTATTATTAGATGTTGTTTATAAGTTTAATATTTTTTTGCAGAGGTTTTTCGGCGCTTAATAACTTTTAATGGCTTTTCATTTAAGTGGGTTATAAATGAACGATATATTTTGTGGAGGTATGAGTTAGCTTCCATGGAATAGGGACTATGCAAGCCATTAAAAAATTAATAATACGACTAGGGATAGCAAGTGCATGTTTATGCCTTGTATTAGTATTTATTGTGAGTCAGTTATACGCCAGCATGATGGCCTACGCCGATCCTTCCCGCCCCAGGAATATGGGCGTATACCGCTGCACTTCGAGTAATCCAAATAGTGAATACACACTGGTCGCAAAGGTTAGGAATAACCAGATTTCCACTAAAACCGCAGTAGGTGATGTGCTTACAACGATAGAAATGGTTAAAGGCGCTTGGGAGTTTAACTGTAGCCAAGATTTTTTATATCCCGCTTTTCCAAATTCCGGAAATTGGTATCTGGGTTTAGACACCATGAATTTACCTGCGTGGGAAAATGATCCTACAGTGTGTTTGTTGCCTGAACAGCAACATATTGGAATACGTTTTTATAATGCTTATGGCAATGCGATGGCCTGCGGTGTATCAGGCGATGCTTACAGCAATAGAATTATTGAAATGGCAAACGGCAGCGTGATGACTGCCTCTGCAAATTATAATCCGTTTGCAGAACTTGTTCGAACAGGTGATTTGCCCCTTGGTGAATATCAATTACCCGATAAACTGCCACTGTTCAGTTTGGGTTGGTATATCACCAGTTATGGTGTGGCGCAGGGGATGTTTACTTTGCATCTGACCAATACAAGCATGGATGTTAGGTAGTGAGTCATGCCTATGAGCGTGATTAATGAATTCTTGTAAACAGCTAACAGTAGGCTGAAGTATTTCTGGTAAATATCGGCTTTCTAAACATCAGCTAAATGTACTGATAGGCATATTTAAACAATTAAAGCTTAAATATGCCGTTGGTTGCTAAAGCGTATTTAAGCACAATGACCAATATTAACAGCCTATGATATTGAAATTAATGTTTAATACTTCAAAAGTTTGATTGAGCTTTAATTAACAAAAGGCGAGCATGTCAAAAATAGTAAAGTAGGTTTATTTCTATGTTGTTTGTGAGATATTCGCCATAGCTGTTAATTTTATACATTATTGTGTATTTCAAATGCAGGAAAATGCGTTCAAAACAACGCTACAGTTTATGTTTGCATTAATGAGTAATTGTACAGCTTAGATAAAGGCTAAATAGTTGGCACGATAAGGGGAAGATGGGTAGTAGCTTGCTAAATTTTCTTTAGTAACCGCAAAAGTAGAAGTCTTTGTAAAAATGATAAGTGCTTAGTTATTTAACTTTAGGCGACTAATCTTTCAGCAGTTGTTGCAAGATGTTAGTTTACATTACTGCGGTTCTATTCATAGTCGTGTATAATCTTGCGCTGCTCGAACAGAGCCTGCCAGTTGAAGTGCCTGTTAGGTACTAAAGGCTGATTCTAGTTGAATGTCAGTTTGAGTCGTAAAATTATAAAAATTGTAAGTTGCTTTAATATAGCGGTATTCGTTAGTGTGCGTCAGTTGTTAGCGAAAGCCTCTACATTAAGTCTATTTAGTTTTTTATGACCAAAAAAGGAAAACTTGCAAAGCAGGTGGGCATGTTGGAAGCCGTAATCCATGGGCGGTAGCGTGTCTAAAAGCAAATGAACTTGCGTTTTTCTGGTATTAAAGGGCTTGATGCTGAAAGGTGGATAAACTGTTTTAACCAAATATCGAGCAAACTTCTTAAATCATCTTCCATTATTTTTAACCTCTCTTGGAGACAATCGGTGCTTAACAAGACTAAAAAACTCATCATAGCTGGCATGTCAGCGCTGATCTTATTGTCGGGGCAGGCTTATGCAATTACGCCTTCACCACAGATGATAGAGCAGTTTAAAAATCTTCCGGCATCAGAGCAGCAACGCTTAGCTAAGCAATATGGCATCTCGCCATCTATGATCGGTGGCTCATCAGCACAAGCAAAGATTGCGAACCCTGAGGTTGTGCAACAACGTGCAGCAGCGAATAAGGTTGTTGACCAGTCAGCTAGCGCCAAAAATGATTTAAATTTTACGCAGAATAGCAATAAGAATGAATTAAAGCGTTTTGGTTATGATTTGTTCCAAGGCGAGCCGACAACTTTTGCACCAGTTTCTGACGTGCCGGTTCCAAGTGAATACCTAGTTGGACCAGGCGACAACATTAAGGTGCAGCTTTACGGTAAAGATAATAAAGAATACGACCTTATAATTAACCGTGAAGGTGTGATTCAGTTTCCTGAACTGGGTCCTATCTCAGTTGCGGGGCTAACCTTTAGTGAAGTGCGTGATACGCTATCAAGCCGCATTACACAGCAGATGATTGGTATTGAATCAAATATCACCATGGGCGAATTACGCTCAATTCGTATTTTTGTAGCCGGTGATGCATACAAACCAGGCTCTTACACGGTTTCTAGTCTTTCAACGATTACTCAAGCTTTGTTTGTTGCTGGCGGTGTAAATGAAATTGGCTCTTTACGTAATATTCAAGTAAAGCGTAAAGGCAAGCTTGTAGGTAGCATGGACCTGTATGATTTGCTACTACGTGGTGACGCCTCAGGCGATATTAACCTGCGTTCAGGCGATGTGGTTTTTATTCCTTCTGTTGGTGGTTTAGTAAGTGTTACCGGTGAAGTACGTCGTCCTGCTATCTATGAGCTAAAGCAAAACGAGACAATGGCTCAGGTAATTGAAATGGCTGCAGGCATTAAGCCTGGTGCTTACCCAAGACAAAGTAGCGTTGAGCGCTTTAACGACAATAGCTTAAAGTCTATCTTAAATGTTGACTTAACAACTAAAGCAGGCAAAGCGACTAAAGCCCTTGCTGGTGACGTTATTCAAGTTAAGAGTGCAACAACCCAATATGAAGATGCGATTACTGTGGTAGGTGCCGCAGTTCGCCCTGGTAAATATCAGTGGTATCAAGGCCAAAAGATTAGCGATTTGGTGCCATCTATTTGGGGCGATTTAAATGTCTCAGTTGATCTTGAATATGCAATCGTAGTTCGTGAAATTAATAAACAAGGTGACATTCAGGTCTACCAATTCTCACCAGTAAAAGCGATTAATGCTAAAGACCCATCACAAAACTTGACGCTTCAAGCGCGTGACAAAGTGATTTTCTTTAACTTTAGCGACTTAGCGCAAAATCGTTATGAACTAAACAAGTTAGTTAAACAAAGAGTTCAGAAAGTTCAGTCATTATCTAGTAATTCATTAATTGGTAATGACTTATTTAGTGCAGGATTTTCTCAGTTAAGCCAGATGGAGTTTACAGACCGTAAGCAACTTGGCGGAGTCGTCATTAATAGTCAGCAAAAAGATCAAGACCCAACGGTTAAAGCCGTTAAAGGTGAAGTCAACAAGATGTTGATAAACCTTTTTGAAGACCGTGATTTAATTCAGTTAAGTGGTCAAATGAATCGTAGTGAATTGCTCTATCCTGTAATTATGAAACTCAATAGTCAAGGCCGTGCAGGTGATGGCGTAAAAGCAGTTGCTATTAATGGCCGCGTAAACAACCCCGGCATTTATCCGTTAACAGTTAACGCTCGAATTAAAGATTTAGTTATCGCAGCAGGCGGCTTGGAAGAGGGTGCTTATACAACTCGTGCAGAGCTCACAAGTACTCATACGACTATTGACGGTTCAGTTATAAAGCACACTAACATTGGCTTAGAAGCCGCATTAAATGGTGACGAGACACAAAACATCGTAATTAAAGGCCGCGATATTTTAACGGTAATGACTACACCAGACTGGCAAGAAAATAAGTCAGTTGAAATTCGCGGTGAAGTTAAATTCCCAGGTACCTATAATATCCGCCGTGGTGAGACGTTGTCAGATGTATTACTGCGTGCAGGTGGATTTACTGAATATGCCTATTTACCTTCATCTGTATTCGTTCGCGAATCTGTGCGTCAACAAGAGCAGCTTGAAATTAAGAAGCTTGCAGACCAACTTCGTCGTGATATAGCAACACGAGGTGTATCTAAAGACGGTAATGTCGTTAATTACTCAGACGCACAAATGATGTTAACCGATTTAGAAACGATCAAAGCGGTTGGCCGCTTAGTTGTTGACCTATCGGCAATATCTGTTGGTATTAAGCAGGCTGATTTACAGCTTGAAGATAAGGACGTTTTATATATCCCATCGACTAAGCAAACGATTGCGGTAATGGGCGAAGTACAACATGCTGCAACTCATCGCTTTAAAGAAGGTCAAACAGTTGAACAATATCTTGCTATGTCTGGTGGTGTACGTGAACGTGCTGATGACGATAGAACATATGTAATTAAAGCAGACGGCTCTGTAATGCTCCCAAGCCGCTCTATGTGGTTCAGCAGTGAAACCAGCTTACAACCTGGTGATACCATCATCGTTCCACTTGATACAGAGTACAAAGACAACCTTACGCTTTGGACACAAGTAACAAGTATCATCTACAACACAGCAGTCGCTTTCGCCACAGTTGCGAACTTATAACGATTTGAGAAAGTATGGAATGCCACAGAACAGCATATTTGAGCCAAATGCCAACTTTAAGCTAGAAAGAGAAGCACCTAAATGTCGAATGAAATAAATAGATTGTCACTGAGCAACCAATTTACTGCAGATGATACTGAAATTGACATTAGGGAAATATTCTTTGCAGTCTGGCAAGGGAAATGGTTAGTAATAGGTATTACTGCAATATTTGCAATATTTTCAGTTATATTTGCACTCCTGCAGCCTAATATATATAAATCTGAAGTCTTACTTGCTCCGGTAGGAGAAGAACAAGCTGGTGGTTTGAGTGGTCTTGCGAGCCAGTTTGGAGGATTGGCAAGTATCGCGGGGATAAACGTGGGAAATGGAGGTGGTGTTGATAAAACTCAGATGGCAATCGAAGTTTTGAAGTCACGGCAATTCGTAAGTCAGTTTATTCAGAAGCACAATATACTAGCAGACCTTATTGCTGCAGAGACTTGGGATCTAACGACAAATACACTGAGCTACACTGAAGAGCTTTACGATGCAAAGTTAAATGTTTGGACTCGAGAGGTTAAAAAGCCATTCAAACCAGAACCCTCGATGCAGGAAGCTTTTAAAGTGTTTTCCGATGTTGTTTCTGTAAACCAGTTTAAGGAGACTGGTATGGTTACTGTTTCAGTTGAACATGTGTCTCCTTATGTTGCACAACAGTGGGTTGTTTGGCTTGTTGAAGATATTAACTCGGTTATGAAAGAAAGAGATGTTTCTGAAGCAATTAAAAGCAGTGAGTTTTTGAATAAGCAAATCGCGCTTACAAATGTAGCAGATATTCGCTCTATTTTATACAAGCTGATTGAGGAACAAGCCAAAACAATTATGTTTGCAGAAGTTCGCGATGAATACGTCTTTAAAACTATTGATAAGGCTATTGTACCCGAAGAAAAATTTAAGCCTAGTAGAGCGCTAATTTGTATTCTGGGTACTTTGATTGGTTGCTTTTTATCCATAGCATTTATACTTATTCGATATTTTTCAAGAAAGTCATGAATTAATTGGTTGTTGAAATGAATTACAAGTTAAATAAAGCGGTTGCCACAGAAACGTATACTAAAGCGCGTAAAGTTGAAAGCCGATTTAAGTCCCAAAGTCAGGTGCTGAAACAAAGAACAATATACGTTTATTGTCCAGCTGAACATGAAGAAGACATTGCAGATATAGTGGCTGACTATTCGTTTGATATAGTAATCAATGACTACACTTTAATAGATTTTAGTTGTAAGGTTATTTGCCATTATGAAAGTGCACGTTTAACGAAAACTCAGAGACAGTTTTTAGTCAATGCGACAGAACTAGGTGCTTGGGTAGAGCCTTTTGTTAGTTACTTAGACGCAAGACTAGGGTATACGGAAGTAAGGCTACTTCATAGTGGTTACTTTTTGCACCAGAAAGCTTTTTCTATTTTGTCAACAAAACGAACACAGTTAGCTAAAAGGTTTATTGATATCATTTCTGCCACTATTCTTGGTTTAGTAGCGTTACCTTTAGGTCTTTTAACAGCTATTGCTATAAAGATTGAAAGCCCTGGTCCAGTTTTCTATCGCCAGATCAGAACTGGTCAATATAATGATGAGTTTAAAGTTATTAAGTTTCGCTCTATGCGTAATGATGCTGAAAACACTGGAGCTCAGTGGGCTTCAAAAAATGATGCTAGGGTAACTGCCGTTGGCAAGTTTATTCGAAAAACAAGAATAGACGAACTACCGCAAGTTATCAATATTCTTAGAGGTGAAATGTCTATAGTAGGACCTAGGCCTGAAAGAGAGGTTTTTATTTCAAGTTTAGAAAAAGAGATTGCTTATTACCGCTTTAGACACGCGGTTAAACCAGGCGTCACTGGTTTAGCGCAGGTAAGTTACCCCTATGGAGCCTCGATAGAAGATGCAGTATGGAAGCATAAATATGACATATTTTATATTAAGCACCATAGCTTACTGTTAGATTTTAAAATTTTAATGAAGACTATAAAAGTTGTTTTATTTGGTATGGGGCGTTAGATGGAACCTCTTGTATCAATTGTAATGCCGGCATTTAACTCAGAGTTGACAATAAATGAAAGCATTGAATCTGTATTATATCAGACATATAGTAACTGGGAGTTATTAATAACAGATGACTGTTCTACTGATAAAACAGCTAATATTGCAAAGCAGTTGTGTAAATTAGATTCAAGGATTCATTTTTATTCACTAGATTTTAACTCTGGTGCCGGTGCCGCTCGCAATAACTCAATTAGAGTTGCGAAAGGCCGTTATATAGCGTTTTTAGATGCAGATGATCTTTGGATGAATAATAAACTCGAACTTCAAGTTAAACATATGCAATTGACAAACAGTTTATTATCATACACTGCTTATCAAAAGTTTAGCGCTAAAGGAGACGGTGGTGTTATTTTTCCAAAAGCAAGTGTTTCATATAATGAATTGCTTTATGGTAATGTTATCGGGTGTTTAACAGCCATGTACGATCAACATGCTTTAGGGAAACGATATATGCCTCTAATTAGAAAAAGGCAAGATATGGGACTTTGGCTAGATATTTTAAAGGATATTGATGAAGCTAGTTTGGTTCCTGATGTTCTCGCTAAATATAGAATCGATAGCGGTATGACGCAAAATAAACTAACTGTGCTCGGGTATCAGTGGCGCTTTTATAGAGATGTAGTTAAGCTAGGTTTTCTTAAAAGTACTGGAGTGTTTGTTGTTTATGGTGTGAAAGGTTTGTTCAAATTTCTTAGCTAATTATTTAGTGTTAGTTGATGTTCCTTATAATTAAAACAATAATTTATAAATTGGAGTTGTTATGAAAGTTACGGTTGTTGGTTCCGGTAATGCTGGTTGTGCACATACTTGTAAATTAATAGAAAGAGGACATGAGGTTACTTTGTTAAAAACTTCAAATTCTTTGCATAATGATAATTATGAAAAGATACTAACAACTGGGCAGATTAAGTATTACGAAGCTGATGACAAACAGTTAAAAGTGGTTAAGCCAAGTTTAATAACAAGAGATTTTCAGAAAGCATTTTCTCAATCAGAAGTTATTATGGTAATGAGTCAAACTTTGCAGCACACAGATTTGGCGAAGAAAATTATAGACTCAGTAAATCTCGATAGCTTGAAAGCTATTGTTATCATTCCAGGGTATTTAGGTAGCTTGTTATTTAAAGAATTACAAACTATAAAGCCTGAACTAATCATTTGTGAAGGCGAGTCAACTCCATATGACGCTCGAATTATTGAGCCTGGAGTGGTACAAATACTATTCGAAAATGCGCGCAATGCGCTAGGCTTCCTACCTGCAAGTGCTGCCGATAGAGGTTTAGCCTTCTGTAAAGAGCTTTTGCCTAACTATCAGTTTTCTCGCTCTAATATTGTAGAGTCTGCGTTACATAATCCAAATTTAATTGTACACACTATTGGTGCAATAATGTCAGCCCCTCGTATTGAATTTAGTCAAGGAGAGTTCTGGATGTATCGAGAAGCGTTTACTCCATCAATTTGGAATATGATTGAAAAGTTAGATGAAGAAAAAAACAAAGTTATTGAAATGTTTGGGGGGACACCTTCTCCTTACATCGAAGAATGTAAGTGGAGAAATGAAGATGATTTATCACTAGATGCTGCTGTTGTTTTCAGAGGGTATGCTGAACACGGCGGACCTAAAGGACCGGAATCCTTGAATACAAGATTTATTTATGAAGATGTGCCAATGGGGTTAGGTTTGCTAGAGTCACTTTCCCAAGCAGCCGGTCTTGAAACACCAATTGCTACGTCTTTAATTAATATTTCATCGGCATTGCATAAAGTCGATTATAGAGCACGAGCAAGGACATTGAAGTCACTTAACCTTGAGTGTGAAAGTCTTGAAAGTGTAAAAGATATTATTAGCGAGTAGGTAAAAATGAAACTAGGTGTATTGACAAGTTTTGATAAAGACCATGTTAACTTCGTAAGCGCGTGTAAAGAATTAAACATAGAGTTTGAATTAGTCGATTTTTTAGCTCCAGACTGGTTACGGAAAGTTAAAGAATCTAAATGTGATGGATTTTTAGCTAGACCTTCCTGTGATATGCAAGAGCGTAAGTCATGTTTCGATGAAAGGCTATTTATACTTAATAAAGTAATGAAAAAGCCCATATACCCTTCTTTTGATGAGTTGTATATATATGAAAATAAGAGAAATATGTACTATTGGTTAGAGGCGAACGATTATCCGCACGCAAAAACACTTGTTTTTTTACGAAGAGACGAGGCGTTAGCTTATGCTGATAGTTGCCAGTACCCTTTGATAGGTAAAAGCAATATCGGTGCAGGCTCTTCAGGTGTGATTAAGATAAATAAAGCTTCTGAACTGAAGTCTTATATTAATAGAATATTTGGGAAATTAGATGGTAAAATTTGCTTTGGGCGCTCACCGACATCAAACAAAGTAAAAATTCCGTTACCTGTAATAGGGAAAGCGCAAAAGCACTACGTGATACTGCAGGAATGTATTGATGTAAAGTGGGAATGGCGAATAATTAAGATTGATAATTCATTCTTTGGGTATCGAAAGCTGCTCGGTGAGAACGGTTTTGCTAGTGGTAATAACTTAGACGGCTGGGGAAAACCACCAAAAGAATTATTACTGATGGTGAAGAGTATATGTGAGAAGGGTGATTTTAAATCTATGGCTGTAGATATATTAGAGTCTAATTCTGGCGAGTTTTTTGTCAACGAATTACAATCACATTTCGGGTCATACAACCCTTCACAAATGTATATCGATGATAAGCCTTGTCGTTTTACGTGGTCTGATTCAAAAAACGATTTTGAATTAGAGGAAGGTTATTTTTGTCAAAATGGTTGTGCCAATTTGCGAGTTAGCCATTTTCTCAAATTGTTAGGTTGACTCTGATATAGCTATGAATCTAAGTAAATTGTTGTCGAATTTTTTAAATTTAAGCTCAATTAATATCGTTGGTATGTTAATCCCAATTTTAACGATGCCAATATTAAGCAGGGCATTAGATTCAGAGCTTTTTGGCAAGGTACTTTTATATAACACAATACTTCAATTTGGGTTTATTGTCGTAGATTATAGTTTTAATTACACTGGTTCTCGAGAGATTGCAGCAAGGTTAAGTGACAGAACTGCTAAACTTAAAATTTACTTAGATGTTCAGGCCTGTAGAGCTGTGCTGCTTATCTCATATACACTGCTTATTCCGCTTATTTTTACTATTTTAAACGACTTTGATTACATTAATACTTTTGCATTCGTAGGTATAGGGCTTGCTGGTCACTGGTTGTTATCAGTTTGGTACTTTCAAGGTGAGTCAAACCTCAAAATAGTGGCTCTAGCAACGATAGCAGCAAGATTATGTTACTTATTAACGTTAGTTTGTTTAGTTCGAGAACAACAGGATTTTGACTTAGTCATTTTTAGTAACGTCGTGCCACTTTTCCTAGCAGGTTTATTTGTTTGTGTTAAAAGCGGAAACTCAAAGCACTATAAATGGCATGATATTGTGCGTGCTTGTGGGAATATAGGCACAAATATTAAAAGTGGTGCAAATGTTTTTGTTGGAGATTTTGCTCCTAACTTGTATAACAACGTACCTATGATGTTTATTGGTGTTACGTCCAGCGGGACCTTGTTTGCAGCCTATGCTGTAGCAACACGGATATGTAATGCGTGTGTGTCAATTCAAGGCATGATGGCAAAGGCGCTTTATCCACTAATGGTGTCAAGTAAAGCGCCTAGGTTGAAGTTTGCTTTTTTGTGTAACATATTTTTATCGTTAGCAGTTAGTAGCACGATTTATTTTTTTGCTGAGGATATTATTTCTATACTGTTAGGGCCTGGATACGATTCGTCTATTGATTTTATTCGTGTAGCAATATTTGGAGTCTTTTTTGTGGCGATAGCGAATAGTTTTGGTCAAGGTTACTTTCTACCCAATAAATTAGACCGAATATTCAGAAATATCTCATTGTTTGTCTCAATAGTTTCAGCAATCGTGGGGGGATTCTTACTCTACTTTTATGATGTATGGGGAGCTGTGTATTTGCTTCTTTTTGCTCGAGTACTATTTGCTATAACTTATTACATTACTTATCTTTACTATAAAGATAGTCTACATACTTAATTTGGATTTATTATGTTTAATGGAAGTAGCTTTTCTATTGCTATATCAACGGTGAAAGAAGGAATCTTTAAGGTAGACAGCATAGTTAAAGAACTTGTTGATGCGAAATTAGACTTTGAGCTTGTCGTTTGTCATCAACTACTTTTTGAGCAAGATAGAGCCGAGTATATAAGTGAAAGAGAAGCGTTAAGCAAAAAATACAAATCGATAAAAATTGTTGTTGATGCAGAAAAAGGCTTATCTAGAAGTAGAAATAAAGCACTAGAAGTGTCTACTTCTGATTTTGTTTTTTTGTCTGATGACGATAATGTGTTTTTAGCAAAAGGTGTGCGAGAAACATTAGCCTACATGGAGAGTAATGCGGTTGATATTTCAATTGGTCGAATTACCACTCCTGAAGGACTTGACTTTAAAAACTATCAAGAGAAGAGCAGCCTTGTGACGTCACTGAACTCAGGCTCTGTAAGTAGTTTAGAGGTTTGTATATCAAAAAAGTGTATTAGAGATAAAATGCTTAGATTTGATGAAAGGTTTGGATTAGGTACCGAACTACCTTCATGTGAGGAATTTATCTATATCAATGATGCGATAAAGAGGAATGCTAAGGTTAGCCGTACAAGGATTTATGTAAACAAACATCCCATGGAGTCATCAGGAAAGGATTTAACTGTAGCAAAAACGATTGTGGCTAAAGGCGCAGCATTTAGAAGGGTCTTTGGTTTTGCAGGGGTATTTGTAATAGTTTTATTCGCATTACGCAAGGCAAGTAGTTTTAATAATTTGTCATTCATTCTAAAGAATAGCTTCAGAGGGTACTCAGTAGTTGATATATCCAAGCGTTAATAATATCTCTAAATTTTTTTTGCTATCTTTGTTAGTTGTTGCTCCATTTTTAACTGTTCTAACTAGTAAGTTCGGTTTTATCAACCCTTTACTCGGAAAACTGTTAGGTGGGTATAAAGAGATAAGTCAAGTTTTTATTATCTCGGTTCTTTTTATAGGGGTGATTAAAAATAAACGGCTGTCATTTAACTATTACTCAACTCTGCTGTTTTTTTTCGCCTTTTACGCAATTTTACATGTCATTGGTCAAGTAAATCTTGGCTTAATGTTCGATGGTGCAAGATACCAACTTGGTTACTTGGTTATATTTACGCTCATTTGTATCATTCCACACGCACAGGAGCGGGCTAGTATAAATGTGGATTTGTTGGCAAAGATTGTATTTATTCAGACGCTAATAGCCGTCGTAGTTGGTGTTGTGGAGTTTTTTAACCCAAGTATTATCGGCTTCTTATACGGCATAGATAAAGACATGATGGAGCATGTAACCTTAGCTGCTGGTTTTAGATTAATTTCCGTTTTCGGTAATCCGATTAATTTTGGAGGATTTCTATGTGTTGGACTTGCCGCATCATACTATTTAGCGGTAAAAAAGACTAAACCTTTAGTTTGGCTTGCTTTTTGGGTGTACTGGATTGTTTTAGTATTTCTAGTGTTTTTTACTTTGAGTCGTTTGGCTTTAATAGCTTTTTTTGCACAAACTATTTTAATCTTGATGTTTAATTTATTTAGACGCGAAATAGTTACTAAAGTGTTTTTTATTACTTTTCTGCTTGTTCTTATGCCATTTGTATTCGAATTGTTAAATAGCTTCGATAGCCTCTATGAAAGATTTTTTAAGCTTTTAAGCTTGGAAACCTATACTGATAATGCTCGAGTTAACAACTGGTTTGGAGCGCTCGATAATCTTCACTATTTTACTAATTGGCTTTGGGGTTTTGGTGTTGGCGCCTCGAATCCAGCCTTAGGTAGCGGCGGTTACATGATCGAAAATGGATTTGTTTCGATTTTGATAGACTTTGGCCTTATTGGTTTAACTTTTTATGTTGCAATATGGTTACTTTCATTTTTTATCATGTTCACTATAAGAAAGAAGCTAAACAATGAGTTTTATTTCATTTTTTTGTTTTTAGTCTGTTTTATGTTGATGTCATTTGGTAATGATTACAATCGTAACTTTCCATTTGTTATATACTTCTGGCTTGTAGTCAGTTATTTATTTACTAGGGCTAATAAGTATAAAGGGTACCAAGAATGTTAGTTGCACATTTCGTTTATAACTTTTGGAATTATAGTGGAGCGACTGCGCAGGCAGTTAAACTTGCAGACAGTTTAAATTCTACATCAGATGTTAAGTCTATATTTTTCAATAATACAGTAAACTCTTTAAAATGGTATCGAGAATCAGTAGTTGAAGATAAAATTGTTATAGATTTGCCTAACAATTTACTGCTAAAGCTGTTTTCAATATTAGCTACTAATAAAAAATATAACCCTGATGTATATCATTTTCATGGATTTCACCGGTTAGGGCTTATTCTTACAGTTCTATTGAACATACCAACATTTTTTAAGTGCACTTTGTTAGGTAAAGATGATTTTCCAAGCCTTTTAAAAGGCCGAAATAGATCATTAACTTACTTTATCTTGGCTAGAATAGGTAAGATAAATTGTCTAAACCGAGTAATACAAGATTTGAACTATGAATGTATACCAGATGCTAATTTGGAGATAATACCAAATGGCGTTGTGATGCCAGTAGATGTAGAGAGGTCACTCTATAACCAAAAAAAGAAATTCTTTTTATTCGCGGGAGCAATCGTAGAGAGAAAACAACCCTTAGAAGTCATACGCTTTTTCAATGATAACTATGCATCACAAGGTTATAATTTGATCCTAGCAGGCCCTCATGACAGCAGCGTTGCAGAATTTGAGCAAGACTATTTTGAGCTTTGCAAAGCCGAGTCCCAGCGTTTTAACTCAGAGCAAATTCAGTTCGTAGGTAATGTCGAGAGCAGCCGGCTTAAAAAGTACTATGCTCAATCAACAGGACTTATCTTTTTTTCATTGAGGGAAGGTACGCCAAACGTTGTGCTAGAAGCTATGTCTTGGGATTGTCCGGTGATATTTTTAAAGCGAGATGTTATCGTTGCAGATCTTATTGGATATGAATTAAGTGTAACACTTTCACTTGACAACTTTGATTCTCCAGGGCCTGAACCAGAAATGCTGCTAAGTATTGCTCGAGATGGTTTAGCTTCACAACGAGCAAGATTGTTCGACATTGATCAAACAGCTGTTAAACATTACACTTTGTATCTAGAAATGCTAAAGACTTAGTCCTATAAAGTAGGGGGAAATATTTTTGATGTGGTGCATCGCTATAGATATTTTCTTTTTCCTATAGGTCTGCTAGGTAATATTTCTATGGTGTAATGATTCGCTTGAGTTTGCCTAAATAAGAATTAAGACACTCCATCTCATATCAATTACTATGGCTATACCAAATGGATAATTCAGTCCTAGTTACTGGCGGTTCTGGCTTTATAGGTTCTGCTTATGTACGTTATTTGTTGCGAGAAACAGATTACTATGTGGTTAATTTAGATAAATTGACCTATGCAACAGATAATAATTCGCTTAAAGATCTGGAACATTCAGCTCGATATAAGTTAGTAAAAGGTGATATTTGTGATAAGGCATTAGTAGATTCCGTACTGATTGAGTATCGCCCTACTTTTGTTGTACACTTGGCTGCTGAAAGTCATGTTGATCGCTCAATATCGGATCCCGCCGAATTTATTCAAACAAATATTATTGGTACATATTTTCTTCTCGAAGGGAGTCGAAATTATTACTCTATGCTTGAAGGGGAGAAAAGAAAGCGATTTCGTTTCCATCACATTTCAACCGATGAGGTATATGGGTCTCTGGCAGAACATGGGCTTTTTACAGAGCAATCAAGGTATAATCCAAGTTCGCCATATTCCGCGAGTAAAGCCGCATCAGATCATCTAGTTAGAGCTTGGTATCGCACATACGGTTTACCAGTGGTGTTGACAAATTGCTCTAACAATTATGGTCCTTTTCAGCATACAGAAAAGCTCATTCCTCAGACAATCATGAGTGCGTTAGCTGGAAAAACTATTCCTATTTACGGTAATGGCTTACAAATCCGTGATTGGTTATATGTCGAAGATCATGTTAAGGCGCTATATCAGGTAGTTTGTGCCGGTCAAGTTGGTGAAACCTATAATATCGGTGGAAATTGTGAAAGACGCAATATTGATGTTGTGAATACAATTTGTGAATTGTTAGAAGAGTTAGTTCCAGAGAGCACGTACTCACTGGCTTCGTGTAGCAATGGTATTGGGTTTAAAAGTTTAATCTCATATGTGGAAGATAGACTTGGTCATGATGTTCGTTATGCGATTGATTCGAGTAAGATTCAACGTGAACTTAATTGGAAACCGATTGAGTCTTTTGAGTCAGGTCTTAGGAAAACTGTTGAGTGGTATGTAAATGAGGTCGGTAAAGTCTGACATGGAGCGGTGGAATATTTTTGCGTGACAGTATTAAGGTCTTTAGCGGATTTACTTACGTTGCAACAAAGGCTGAGAGGGTCGTTTGATTCTAAAGCTTGGCCTTCTAAATACGAAAACAATTCAACTTTACAACTAGATTCTAGAAAAATCTAGATCTATGTTTTAGTTTGTTTGGATTTACCTTGTCAGGCAGTTTTTATTATTCTACTTGGCAGGGCTGCTGGTATTTTAGTGAGCGATCGTCCTAGGGCGTAGAAACTGTTTAACATTTAACAAATGTGGGTCTAAAACAAGACTTGTTATCAACTGAGTGTTATTTTACTTGGACACTTTTAAGGTTTTAAGATGAAAATTGCTATAGCAGGTACAGGCTATGTTGGTCTGTCAAACGCAGTATTATTGGCGCAGAAAAATTCCGTCATGGCTGTTGATATTGTTGCTGAAAAAGTAGAGAAGATTAATCAAGGGAAGTCACCGATAGCAGATGCCGAGATTGAAGAATACCTACAAAATCACAAGTTAGATTTAACAGCAACCATTGATAAGCAATTAGCCTATCAAGACGCGAATTATGTGATTATTGCAACACCCACTGATTATGACACTGAATCAAACTATTTCAATACTGGATCCGTTGAAGCTGTTATCCAAGATGTATTAGCGATTAACCCTAAAGCGGTCATGGTGATAAAGTCGACTGTCCCTGTAGGTTATACTGAGTCTATTAAGCAAAAGTTTAATACTCAGAATATTATTTTCTCACCGGAGTTTTTACGTGAAGGTCGTGCGTTATATGATAACCTACACCCTTCACGTATTATTATCGGTGAGCGTTCTGAGCGCGCAGAATTATTTGCTAACTTACTTAGCGATGCTGCAATCAAAGAAAACATCGATATTCTTTTTACTGATTCAACTGAAGCTGAAGCGGTTAAACTATTTTCAAATACTTTCCTTGCGATGCGCGTAGCGTATTTCAATGAGCTAGACAGTTACGCCGAGTGTCATGGTTTAGACTCACGCCAAATTATTGAAGGTGTAGGGCTAGACCCACGTATTGGTGGTCATTATAACAATCCATCTTTCGGCTATGGTGGGTACTGTTTACCAAAAGACACTAAGCAGTTACGTGCTAATTATGCAGATGTACCGAACAGTTTAATAAGCGCAATTGTTGACGCTAACTCTACCCGCAAAGACTTTATTGCAGATTCGATTATTAAAAAACAACCAAAAGTTGTGGGTGTTTATCGACTCATTATGAAGTCAGGCTCCGATAACTTTAGAGCGTCTTCTATTCAAGGCATTATGAAGCGCATAAAAGCTAAGGGTATCGAAGTCGTGGTATTTGAGCCGGTATTAAACGAGCCTGACTTTTTTAATTCACGTGTTATTGAAGATCTTGCTGAGTTTAAGGAGATGTCAGATGTCATTGTATCTAACCGTATGGTAGATGATTTGGCGGATGTTGCTGGTAAGGTTTATACCCGTGATCTGTTTGGGTCGGATTGATTTGAAGAAGGTCCTAGGGAAAAAAGGTCCTAGGTCCTAGGAAAAGCTGAGACTGAAAAGCGGAACTGCCTTTGGCCTTACGGATAACGGAACGTTCGCTGGCTCACTTACTGAACGCTTCGCTGACGGTTAAAGGCTGGGAAGGTCCTAGGTCTTAGGGCCTAGGGAAAGAAAGGTCCTAGGTCCTAGGAAAAGCTAAGACTGAAAAGCGGAACGGCCTTTGGCCTTACGGATAACGGAACGTTTCGCTGACGGTTAAAGGCTGAGAAGGTCCTAGGAAAGCAGGTTCTAGGTAAAAGCTAAGACCGAAAAGTGGAACGGCCTTTGGCTTTGCGGATAACGGAACGCTGCGCTGACGGTTAAAGGCTAAGAAGGTCCTAGGCCCTAGAACCTTGTTTTTAAGAAAAAGAGATTTTTATGAAATATTTAGTAACGGGTGCGGCAGGTTTTATTGGCTCTAAAGTAAGTGAGCGCTTATGTGCTGCAGGTCATGAGGTTGTTGGTATTGATAATATTAACGATTACTACGACGTTAATTTAAAACTGGATCGCCTTAAAAACCTAGAGCCACAGGCTCTTTTTTCATTTCAGAAGTTAGACTTAGCTGACAGAGAAGCCATTGCTACATTGTTCGCAGAGCAAAGCTTCGATAGAGTTATCCATCTGGCAGCGCAAGCTGGCGTGCGTTACTCAATTGATAATCCTATGGCTTATGCTGATAGTAACTTGGTTGGACATTTAACTATTCTTGAAGGTTGTCGTCAGCACAAAATTCAACATTTGGTCTATGCCTCTTCAAGCTCTGTTTATGGCCTGAATTCTAAAATGCCATTTTCAACTGATGACAGTGTTGATCATCCTATCTCACTGTATGCCGCGACTAAAAAAGCCAATGAGTTGATGTCGCATACATACTCACACCTTTATGGTGTACCAACTACCGGTCTGCGTTTCTTTACTGTCTATGGTCCTTGGGGGCGCCCTGATATGGCGTTACTGAAATTCACTAATAAGATAGTGAAGGGTGAGGCGATTGATGTTTATAACCATGGTAATCTCAGCCGCGATTTCACTTATATTGATGATATCGTTGAAGGCATCATTCGTATTCAAGATAGTATCCCAGCGCCTAATCCAGATTGGAATGCCGCTGAAGCAACACCAGCAACAAGTTCTGCGCCGTATCGAGTATTTAACATTGGTAATGGCAGTCCAGTTAAGTTAATGGATTATATCTCTGCACTCGAGAAGTCGTTGGGTATCGAAGCCATTAAAAACATGATGGATATGCAGCCTGGTGACGTACATTCAACTTGGGCTGATACCGAAGACTTATTCAAGACCGTAGGTTATAAGCCACAAACTAGCGTTGAAGATGGCGTGCAGAAGTTTGTTGAGTGGTATAAAGAGTATTATCTTAAAAGCTAAGAAAGGTCCTAGGGAAAGCAGGTCCTAGGAAAGCAGATTCTTATGTAGGTTGGCATTTATACCATCAGCTCTTTTGGTATATGTATAATGTTGATGGGCTAAAACTTATAAAGCGGAACGGCCTGTGGCCTTACGGAACACTTCGTTCACGGAGCACGGAGCGCTTCGCTTACGGTTAAAGGCTAAGAAGGGCGCTGCGCTTAGAGGACGTGACTACGTCACTGCGAGAGCGTCACGTTGCGACTTCTAGATTTTAGGTTAAAGCTAAGATGGTAGAAGCTGAGACGGAAAACGAAACGGCTTCTTCGGCCTTACGGAATACTTCGTCTTGCCTTTGCTTGTGATTCTTTTAAGCTTATACCGTCAGCGCAGCGTTCTGTGAGTGAGCCTGTGAACGTTCCGTCTTCCGTGAGCGAAGTGCCCTAGTATCTAGAACCTTCTTTTACTACGTTATTTCACAAGAGCATTATGAAATTAATCCCGACTTCAATTCCAGATGTGCTGTTGTTCGAGCCGCAACTCTTTGGCGATGAGCGTGGCTTTTTTATGGAAACCTTTCGTCAATCTGAGTTTGAATCTTTGTTTACTCAGGCTGGGTGCGTTTGCCCGACTTTCGTACAAGAGAACATGAGCCGTTCGCAAAAACATGTGTTACGTGGCTTGCATTATCAAGTACAACAAGCTCAGGGAAAGCTAATTAGGGTAACAGCGGGAAGTATTTTTGATGTTGCAGTAGATATTCGTAAAGATTCAAAAACATACGGGCAGTGGTTCTCGCAAGTACTCTCGGCTGACAATAAGTTGCAGATGTATATTCCGCCAGGCTTTGCTCATGGTTTTTATACCTTAAGTGATTATGCTGACATCATTTATAAATGTACCGATTACTATGCACCAGAATTTGAACGAACTTTAGCTTGGAATGATCCACTGCTTGCTATTGATTGGCCAATAGCGCAGGGCATTGAGCCTATACTCTCCGACAAAGATAGAGCGGCAATGGCCTAGCTCTTTAAACATCTCTTGCTGTTCGTTAGCCTTACCTTTGCTGCTTTAGCGCTGTTTCTAATGCGCTAAAAGCATTACCTCGATTTTTCCCATCTTTGCCCCAAAATAGCTGGCTCACCTCTTGATATGCTTGTTTATACAGCTCTATTTGATCAATCAATGATTGAGGTTGTAGCTGCTTAAGTAATTGCTCAAAACTGTTACATATTGGCGCGAACTCTGGCAGCTTGTTGGCGAACTCGTACATGTCGCGGCAATCTTGTAAGTAATCTTGCTCGTCAAAGCGGTAAAAACAGATGGCAGTACCAAGCGGTAAGGCGTCGATAAATAGCGATGAATAATCTGTGATCAGCAAATCTATCTGCTGCAAAATCCCATAAACATCTTCTAGGTTAGAAATATTAACGATATTGGCTAAATCCTCAAAGTCAGCCGCTAATGCGTTCTCATTGGGGTGCAAGCGTAACAGTAAAATTTGATTATTGAGCTTAAGATGATCCGATAATACTTGCCAGTCGAATGCTTGCAGATATGGGTTGCTAACTTGCTTGCTATCGCGCCATGAAGGTGCGTAAAGCATGACTTGTCGATCTTGAGTATTCAAAGCATCAAGCTGATTATTCGCTGAGCTTTTTAATAATGGTATTAAGTCAGTTTGTTGCTCAGGATAGTGCTGATAGTAATCAGTACGAGGGTTACTTGCCCTTATCAGTTTGGCACCATTGGTTTTATTCGTTTCAAGCTTAAAGGCACTGCTAAAAACTTTGTCCATCAGTGGGCTTGGGCTCAGCATTAAGTCGGGTTTGATTAATTGCTGGTGGCTGATTAACCATTGCTTGAATTGAGGCCACTTTCCTTGAGGATTAAACACCTGCGCCATTGGCCCTGAGTTAATATCAAACTCAATTTTCTTCATTGGCAGCCCATGCCAAAGGTTTACTTTGAATGCTCCATTAGCTAGCCACTGATTAATATCGCCAATATAGCTGTTATAGAAATAGTACTTGGCGCTGAGGCAATGAAATATCCCTTTTGCAGACCAACGATAATAGGCTTCATGGCCTAAATTTATCTGTTGGCGCACTATCTCTTTATTACCACTGATCCAGATACTGCGCATAAACTGCTGCTGTTGCCAGTGTAAATACAGATATTTACTATTGTCGCTAAAGCTATCTCGATAGCTGCCAAAAACTGCTTTGTGCTTGTTTCGCGGAAAAAGCACCACTAGGGTATAGATTAGCTTTCTAATACAAGCTTTTAGGTAATCCATTACTGTTAATCTATCACTTAGTGTTTGCGGCATTCTTTGCCCTTATTACTTATTAGTTTTGTTGTTTGGTGTACAAGCGTTATCGGTGTTTGCGCGGTCTGCTGGCTTTTTCGCTAAGCTGTTTTTGATCTCAGACGATGAGATCTCGCCTGTGCGATCTAAATAAACAACCTCACATAATAGGCCTAGCTCGTCAAACTCACCGCGCCAATCATCACCCATTCCAAATACACTCACATCGTAACGACAAATATCTTTCGCTTTTTGATCCCAACGAGTTTCAGGAATAACCATATCAACATATTGACAGGCTTCTACAATTTCACTTCTTTGTAGGTAGCTAAAAAAGGCGGCTTTGCCCTTTTTGGCATTAAACTCATCGGTAGATACAGCAACAATTAACTTATCACCTAAAGCTTTTAGACGTTTAAATAGACGTACGTGGCCGTAGTGAAACAGATCGAATGTACCGTAAGTAATAATAGTCTTCATAACGATATTCTCCTGCGCAGTTTTGTTTATGTTTGCTCAATACAACGGATTGCGTGTTGGGTTGTTGCCATTTTAGTTACTGTAAGTCAGCACTGTAGTGGGCTTTTTTACCTCTATTAGGGCGTAAGTGGGTAACGAGTTTTAATAGCTGCTGCCTAGTTGTTAGCTGGGCAAATTCGGCTTCAATCAGCGCTTGCTCTTCTTCCGGAATATGCTTGCTTGTTTGTAGTTGTATTGGCCCGTAGAGGCCGTAGTGCATTAGAGGCGCTTTAGCCTGCTGAAGTTGCTGGAGTAGGCTTGTACTGCTAGCTGCTGAATGGTTAGTTTTAGTTGGCGTTGTTTTTATCGAATTAAATGGACTACGACCAAAAAGGTTTAGTTTTCCGCTTATCACAAGGGGCAACTGAGGTAGGCGGCTGATAGCCGGATAATTTAGGTTGAGACGCCAGCTAGAGATAACCTGCTTATTCAGCGTTAATACCTCTTTATAAAGCGGCTGTTTAGGTTTGTGAAATACAGCAGCTAGTAGGAGCAAAGGGCTTAATAACAAGCTGATAAAAAGCAATAGGGCTGCAGCGAGTTGTTGACTAAAGCTAGCTTTGCGATGCACTTGAATAGGCTCATTTTTTGATAGTAAGCTGTCGTCGTTAAGCTCAATATAGCCGCCAGTCTTTGCAGAGATAAGTAGCGAATTACAGATTATCGCATCGCTTACATCTAAGTTTTGGCCGATATAGCTGTTGTCTAAAATAATGCAGTTTTTTAGCTGGCAACCTTTATCTACGATGCAGTTGTGGCCTATCACAACGCTTTGTTGCATAGTAACGCTAGCGTCAATCCAACTGTTGTCTCCTATCACTCCCCATGCATTTTGGGTTCTTAATTCGCCAGTTTTGGCTTTGGCACCGATATAAAACCCAAGCTGTTGAGCTGCACTGCTGTGAAAAAGGCCATTGGGAATACAACCTGTCACCTTAGCCTTTGCCATGCATTGGTTGGCGAGCACATAGTTATCTAGGGTGTTGAGCATGAAACAGTTGCCATGTAGCACTTGGGTAACGCTATCAAAATTGACTTTGTCTATTAGCGTGCTGCTATCAATTAAGGGCCAGTTTAATGCATCTGTATAATCGGCTGCAGCAGGCAGCATCATTAAGCCTGCGTTTTGGTTATTTATTTTGGCAATAACTAAACTGCTTGGTATTTGTTGGCTGAAAGAAACGAACGATTTTATGCTTGGACTGCGTAGCATGTCCGCTCTAGCAAGCAGTATCGACTCTGTTTTATCCAGCGACAATCGCGGTAATATTTCAGATGCAAGTTCTTGGTCGCGACATAGAAAGTAGTCCACGCTTAAGCCCCAGCGTTCGCCAGTGCCTACTAAGCTTTTTAACTGACTCACCTGCGATGAGATAACCAATTTGACTTGTTTTATGCCCGCGTTGGCTAAATCCTCTAGGGTGTACTCAATCACGCTTTTATTACTTACAGGTAGTAATGCCGGACAGTAAAAGTTGTTTAAAGGCATCAACTCATGACCATTACGGTTTGCAAAAACGACTGCTTGCATAAGCTGCTCCTTAGTAAGCGCCGCGGGCAAAAATCACCGCAGGAATGGTTTTCAACAATAGCCACACGTCGGCCATCAGTGACTGTGTGTGGATATATTCAATATCAAGCTCTACTTGCTGTTCAAACGGGATGGTTGAGCGACCTGATACTTGCCAAATACAGGTGAGCCCCGGTTTTACTGTCAGTCGATTGCGTTGATGAATACTGTATTGTTCAACTTCTGAATTAAGTGGTGGCCGAGGGCCAACCAGCGACATGTCGCCTTTTAATACATTCCAAAGTTGCGGCAATTCATCGATCGAGGTTTTGCGGATCAAGCGGCCGATGAAAGTGACTCTTGGATCTGATTTCATTTTGAAAAGCACTCCGCCTTGCATTTCATTACTTTGGTCAAGCTCCGCGAGTATTTTGTCTGCGTCTATATGCATAGAGCGAAACTTCCACATGGTAAACGGACGGTTATAAAGCCCTGAGCGAGTTTGGCTATATAGTGCTGGGCCTGGCGAGCTAAGCTTTATCGCTAAAGCTGTGATAATGAAAATCGGCATGAGTAGTAATAGTAATGTTAAGGCGCCAATGAGATCTAAGCTGCGTTTAGCGACCTTGTTACAGCGCATAGCAAAATCAAACCTTGCACGACGAGTACTTGCATGTTTGTGATCAAATTTAGGTAACTTGGCATCATGTCTTTGGGCTTTACCTAATTTAGCCTGTAGCTGCTTGGTTAGCTGTTTATCACTGAGTGAACTGTTACTTACCTGCATGGCTTTGCTAGATGAAATTATAGAGCCGACTCGCTTTTTTAATTCACGGTTTTCACGCCAAACACGATATAAGAATAATGGGTTACCAATAATGTAACGTTTCCACATTCTTTTAGGCTCTTGCAGTAATCTGTAGGTCCACTCTAAGCCCATTTGCCTTAGCCATAATGGTGCACGCTTGATACGTTCAGAGTAGAAATCAAATAAACCTCCAACGCCTATGCCTATGCTGCAGTGCAGCTGTGCTCTATTTTGTTTCAGCCATAACTCTTGATTTGGCGCGCCCATCGCGACCAATAAAATGTCGGCGTTACTGTCATTAATTGCTTGTATAACTTGCTGATTTTCTTGATCTTGGGTTAAGCGGTTGAAGTAGCCATGATGACAGCCTGCTATGGTTAGGCTTGGATAGCGAGCTTGCATCTTTTCTGCCGCTGTTTGCGCCACACCTTGAGCGCCACCTAGCATAAATATGGATAAATTCTGCTTGGCTGCGAGCTGGCAAAGTCGGGGAAACATATCAGTGCCATTTAAGTTTGCCCGTAACGCTTGGCCTTTACTTAAACAGGCTAGTCTTAGCCCAATACCGTCGGCAAAGATGTGTTGGCTCTGTTGTAGACTCTGACGATAAGCTTGGTTGTCAGTGCTGATATTCAAGCAGTCTGCATTGACGAAAGAGTATTGCTGCATATCTGCCTGCGGCTCACTGCATTGTTGTAGCATTTCATCTAACAACTGCTGCATGCTCCAGTTGCTTAGTGTTATTCCAAACAATGAAATATGCGGGCTAGTTTTAGGCGCTGCTTTGAAAAGTAGTGCGAATGTTGTCTTGAGTACTAGGCAACGAATAACCGCTGCAATATAACCAGCAAAGCTGCTGTGGGCTTTGATTAGTGTGTCAGTACTATTTTCAAACTCAAGCCCGACTAGTGCGTTAAGCTGTTCAATCGACATTAGACCTGGTTTGATATTTTGAATCTTATCGTCAGATATTACCTGGTTTGCATCTAAGGTAAATTCTATGCTTTTACCCACTAGCGATAATTCACCTCTGATCAGGTTGAACAAGATAGGTAGCTTTTTAAATAAGCCGTTATAACCAAACTCGATAAGTTCTACAGTTTGCTTTGTCATGCCTTTGATATACACAACTTCAAATGTTTTATTGCTACTAAATCTGCTTGCCAAATAAGCGTATAAAAATAAAGGGCTAGTTAGCATCAATAGCGCGCTGCCGCAGAAAACATCAAAGCAGCGAATACTGATAGGGAAGGGGGGAAGTTTAGCGTGATCGTTTTTCATAATTATTCCTTCCATTGACGTCAGCATTTTATTTGTTAGCTAAACCTGAGATTGCATATAGCTTGCCAATATTGAAAATCCTTTAATTTCAGCTGCTTGAGTTTTCGTTGTTGGTTGGCGGGAGTGCTGGTGGTTTTTATTTAACAGGCAATTTGCAGCCTGCTTTGCAAGTTGCAAACCGCCAGTTTGATTGAGTCGTTAAACACCTGAGTTAAATTGACTACCGATAAGATCTTTGTTGATTTGTGCTTTTTGTACACGTCCTAACAATGATTGCGCCATGGATTCGATTTGGTTGTAAATAGCTAGAGGCAGTAACTTTAATGAGTAGGCGGCAGCCATAGTGGCTAGCGTTCGACCTGTTTCTGCTTGCAAAATACTTGGACAGGTTTTTATTGCTAGATGAATGTATTTAACGGCTTGCTGACCATTTTTATTACGTATTGCTTGGCGGGCAATGTAGCGAAGTTGATAGGCGCGGGCTTTATTCTCATATTGCTTGAGTAATGCTGGCGCGTAGCCACGTGCCTTTTCAATCATCTTTTCCCATGAAGCATACTGTTTATTTAGATCCGCAGATAAACCTTGCTGATTCAATCTATAGAAAGTCAGTGCTGCAGGCAGCCCTTCAATTTGCCAATGGGTTGTGCTTATGATCCTAAACCAGCATTCAATATCTTCTGACTGACGAAAGTTCTCATCAAAGTAGCATTGCTGACCATCAAGGTTGCGATATTGAATATCGGTTAAGGTTTCTCGTCTTAATACAGGAGCTGAACCATTACCAACAGGATTGCGGCATAAAAGATGTTTAGCGTCGATGCTGTTTAATTTGGGCATTTGAAAAAACGGGGTTTTTTCACCATTAAACTCCATAAACAGTGAACGTGAAAAACTGATCCCCACTTCTGGTGCCGCATCAAGGTGATCGACATGCTGTTGCAGTTTTTCACTATGCCACATATCGTCTGAATCGATAAAAGCGACATATTTGCCTCTCGCATGGCGAATGCCGGTATTTCTTGCTGCTGACAAGCCTTGATTATGGCTGTGATTGATAATGCTTATCCGAGGATCATCAAATTGCTGACATAGCTGTAGGCTGTTATCTGGAGAACAGTCGTTGATCAACAGTAATTCAAAGTCAGTAAAAGTTTGCGTTAATACTGAGCTAATCGCTTGGGTGACAAATGCTTCAACATTATAAATTGGCATCACTACAGATACGGTTAAAGGCTTAATTGTGCGTTGTTGTGGCTGCATAATGGCCTCCTAGTGATCAACTTTACAGTCGTTAGGGCGGATTAAATTGGATTGTATATATAGGGTTAAACCAGGCATGAGTATTAGGTGCACCAGCAACACGCCTAGCGCGACTCCTTGCAAACCGAACTGACTTGAAACTGATATCACCGCGATTAAGATCAGGGTAAAACCGCTATTGCAGGCAAGGTTGAATTTGCTTTTGCCGATACTGATTAAATACTGACTGGCCGCTTCTCCTAGCGGACGCACTAGGCCACTCAAACACAGCAAGATGAAGATAGGGATGGCGCCTGCATCAAGCCATTTTTGTCCGTAAATAAAGGGGACATAAAGCGGAGCTAGCAGCGCTTGTAAGCCGATAATAGGTACAGTAAGTAACATAATAAATTTCAATGACTGGACATATTTATGCTGAATGTGACTGTATTGATTACTGGCTGTTTGATGCTGGCTTTTAGATTTATCTGAGCTTTGGCATAGGTGTGAATAGAGTGCCGTGCCGTAGCTTTGTACTAAGCCCAAACTGATCCCAAGACTTGCATTGAAAGCAAAGAAATAAACCCCGAGTGCTTCAATACCAAGCAGTGAACCGACCAAGATGTAATCAATGTTTTGCCTTAACACTATGGCTAAGTCACTGAGCCCGACTTGTAAACCAAAGCTCAGTATTGAGCGAGCGCGGGTTGACACTATGCTTGTTGGCGATAGTAAAAAGCGAGACAGGTGTTGGCCACACGCTTGCTTTTCAACTTGAGGAGTAAAAGCCTCGGGTAGGGGATTGTGATATCTATGAACCCCAATCCAAATAAATATCACAATGATTTTAGGCAAAATAATTGCCCAAATCCCCAACCCGAGTAACGCGAATATGGCGGTGAGCATGCCATCAAATAAGGTTTGCCAAAGTACTGCACGTCCAACGATGCGCATCTTATTGGCACGTAAATTCATTGCGGCATAGAGCATGCCTAGCGGTAGTAATAAATAGCTTGTTGCCATGAGTATCATTGGAAGAATTAGCTGCGAGTCATTAAAGTAAATGGCAAGCGGCCAGCTGAGTAAGCTCATGGCAACGAAGGCGGTGCATGCGGCTAACCTGTTCACCTGATTAGCCGCATGTAAAGACTGTTTAAGTTGTTCATCATCCATTTTGATTAACGCCGCTGATGAGATCCTGCGGGTTGGCGTACAGATGATTTCAAAAGTGGTAAGAATGATTGCGACTTGACCAAAGATTTCTGGTGTAAGTAAGCGGGCGATAATAATACTTGATGCAAGACGAACGATCCGGCCAAGCACTTGAGCGGAGCCGAGCCAAAATAGGCTTTTACCTAAAACACTACTAAAGGATGTAGCAAGGGCATGCTGGTATTGCATTAAAGTTTGCATATATCCTCCGCCTCGTCATCGTTCATCAATTGCTTACTGTTAATACTTATTCAGTGAGCAGCTTGCTTTAATGGAGTTAATACAGAGTTCATGCCAAGTTTTATTAATGGGTGGTTTTAATTTTAATGTGTTGATTATTAACACTTTAATCGATTTTTGAATTGTGATTCTTTACAACTGGCTGATTAGGTCTAACAATTGCAATTCGCTATTGCAAAATGCATCTCAGATAGCAAAACCTTGTATGGGGGCAGTAGCGCGTAGTTGTGAATGTTATTGCTTGAATGAGGCATCACCCGGAAGGAGCAGGCGTGTGCTATTTGCTGAATGTGGGGTTTCTCTTGGCGAGCCAAGCCGCGCTTTGTGGGCAATACCAATAATGATCAGCCCCGGCCAAAATAGGTAGGCTAAAATCTCTAGGTTTTCGCCGAAGGTATATAAAAATAGCTGTAAGATAACAGCCACTGCGGTGGCCGAGAGCTTACTGCTAAAAATACTGCTAAGCAGGGTTAGCAAGCTCATTAACATAGGCACAGCTAAGGCAATTGCTCCTACGATACCTTTGACAAATAAAAGTCCATACCAAGTATGGTGCGAGCCAATCGGCATGTATTCCACTAAGTGTGGTCCACGTTCCACAATACCATGACCCCAATATACGGCTTCATTACTCCAACGCTCGACGGCGATATTTGCAAGCTCTTGTCTTACTCGGGTTGAACCCGCTCTGGCGTTTTTAAAGGCGTCAATGCTGAGTTGGAGTTTCTCAATGACTTCTACTCCAAATATACCGAAAAGCAATAAAATAGGACTGGCGATAAAGTAAATCCAAGGGCTGCGGTGTAGGCGAATAAACGCAAACCATGATGCCAATAGTAGGTAGCACACAAGGGCTAATCGAGATTGTGAAACCAATACCATAGCTAGGCTACCGAGTATCCCATAGAGCTTGTAACGCTTTGATTGTTCTTGGGTTGCAAAGATAAAGAATAAGTTACCGACCATTCCTACAGCTGGTGCCCACGGCGTAAATAGGCGCCAACGTGGCAGTCCGCTAGCGGGATCAATTTCATATAGACTTACGCTGAAAAACTCTGGGCCAGGACCACCGATGATGCTGAGCGGAGAGGTATATAAAGTACTCGGAAGCCCTGCGGCCCAAGCAAAGATCACCAAGGGCAAAATCATGAGAGTATGTTTGCAGACAATACAGCACGCCCGGTAAATAAGTTGTGGTCGAATATTTAATGAACCCAGCAGCGGAAAAATGGCTAATAAAGCCCAGCCTTTTGCCCAACCAATGCTTGATTTGATCAGTTTTGCTAAGCCTAAGTCGTGAGTTAAATGGCCAATGACCAAAGCCAGTAACATCACACCCATGGCTATTATCCAGCTAATTTGTGCTTTGCTGATAGGATAGATAACTTTGTCGACCATGCGCCGCTTGAGCATGTTGAGCAGTAAAATCCACGCGATAACAGGTGCAACAAGGTACATGGCACCTAAGATCCAAAATAGGTAGGTACCTGTGATTGCTCGCCAGATGATTACTTCGTCAGAATTTTCTGGAGTATAGGTTTGCGGAGCCATAGCATTCCCATTCCTGCAATAATTGAAATTGATGCTGCAATACCACCAACGATAGCTAACAGTACAACTAAGTTATCCGGTTCTTCTGCTAAGCTTGGCGAAGCCATTAGCTGCAATAAAGGGTATGCGGCATAAATATCCGCTTTACCTATATCCATCTTAGCTAAAGCTGAAGTAAATACGGCTGTAGCCACTTGATGCTCGCGCTGCAGATCTTCTAGTTTAGCGGCATCATCGTTGCTGTCAGTAAAGCGATGATCCCAATCGTGGATCTGTTGCGTTAGTGTATCGATTTGATGTCTTAATCCTTCGGCCTCTGTATTGAGTGTCAGCAGTTGCTGCATCAATTGTGCTCTGCCGTCTAAGTCATCCGCAGATAGCATTAACATTAAACGTTTATCGACATATCCGAGTAATACGTTGCAACGCTGACTTAGTGCACTCAAAATTGAGGCTTGCTCGTCACGGTAAGTCACCACTTTAGGGTGGCGTTTTCCAAAACGGCTGCGGTATTCAGCTAGGGTTGCGGTCACGCGGGTATAACTGATTAATAGCTGTTGAAATAGCTGATCATTTTTAAGTGTTAGTAAACCTGCTGCTTGTTTTGGTGTCAGCGATAGATGAATTTCAAGCATTTTTTGGCTGGCCTTCACCCCTTGCAGTTCAGACACTAAATTGACTTTATTGTGTCTTAATCTCTCCATGGTTAAAGCCAGCTCTTTGAACTGTTCTAGTGAAACCAGTCCATGTTCTGATTGAAACTCGAGTAGCTTTTCTTGGGTATGCTCGACCTTGTTGGCAAAGCTTGCCATGCCAACACGAATAGCATCTTCTCTTTGTTCAATCTCATCGCTTCTCAACTCTGAAAGTATTGCTTGTAAACTATGGTAATGCGCCCAAGCTTTTTGCTGGGCGGCTTTTGCCGAATTAGCTTTAATACTAAATTGCATAATGCCAGTTTGATTAGGTAGCTTTAATTTGGGTTTACCAAATTCACCTCTGGTTAGCGCTAACGATTTTGCTGCATTTGCTAGCAGTGATTTACTCATTGCAATGGTTTTATAGTTGACTCTAGGGTCAATTGCACTGCTGGTATAAGGCGATGTTGTTGAGCTATTAGCTTGACCAACACTGTCGAGAGTGACATTAGCGCCAGTACCTGAGCCTGGCAAAATGAGTGTCCATTGACTGACGTAACGACTTGGGCTCACGAAGATAAAAGCCAATACGAGAAGCCAGATCAGCAGTAGCAACAATAGGGTTAACTTAACGTAAGTTTGCTTTCTTTTTTGTGCAGGTTGCTTACTGCCATTGACTAAGTAACGTTGAGCCCAAAGCAGCGGGCTGTAGGCGTATTTTGATTTCATGTTCGCCTCCCAATTGCTTATAACAACTCTAATAATGTGGCTGGAACCAATACTTCGGTAATTGAACGTGCGATTTCACGAATATTTGTCACACGAGAATCGTAACAAGCAATACCGTCTCCAGGCATTAAGATAGGGTTCATGCCGGTTTCCCATGAGTGTCTGATCAATTCGTCCATTGAACGTTCAATGACATCTACTTGGGCTGTTAGTGGGTTTTTAGTGATTAATAGTAGGTGTCTGCTGGCATTCGTTGATTGTGCACCACCAACACAGTTTGCAGCGATAGCACCATTGAGTAGACGGGTTCCGTAAGGAAAACGTGTGGCGTCTGTATCCACTGCCGATTGTGAGTTACTGCTTGCAGGCTGGGTCAAATTTGATAGAAAAACTCGAATACCCGGCGCAGTAATTTGTGATGGCCTTGCTAGGGCGTCATCGAAATAATCATGCTGCGGCACATGGATATGATCACCAGACATCAAGGTCATGCTTGGTACTGGAAAACCATGGATAACACCGGATAGATCAAGGGTGAAGCTATGTTGTTCACGAATGACCATTATTGCAGAGATATTGGCATCGGGACGTATCCCACCAGACGCTCTCAGTGCTGCAGCTATGCTGCGTCTATCGGCTTGGTCACCACTGTGATCACCGTCATCGTCGATGATTTCAGTATCTGATTTTTGGTTGATTTGGTGCTGTCCCGGCTCGAAAACGCCGCCGGATACCGTAATTTGTACAGGTGCCCATTTTAACGGTGTTACGCTGAGCTTAACGCTGTTTTTCAGCATAAACTGTTCATCCACCAAATGTTGCTTAATCTTGTTGGAAAGAGTCGGTACATCAAGCCCTTTAGCATGAATAGGCGCTAAATAAGGAAGGTAAATATAGCCGTCGTTATTGACTTCAACTGTACCGCTGAACTCTTCACCATTGAGCACTCGAACTTTTAACCTATCTCCCACGGAAAGGCGAATATTTTGCGGTAAGTGCAACGCTTGTTGTGATTGCTGCCCATGCATTAGATATGTGTTGCCAGTCTTGCTAGTCGAAGTCGCAGGCTTTGATGATTTTATCGCTGTTTTGCTGCGTAAATACGGAGTATCACGATCATAAAAGTGGCATTGGGTCATGTCAGTATTTTCTGCATCACAGATGGCTTTTTGTTCTGGCGCATGAGGCGTAACACAAGCTGACAATAGAACTAAAGGGAGCCACAACACAGCCGCTTTAGCTGTAAAGCTTAGCTGTTGGTATTTTCGCTTAGTTAGGATGCTGTGATTGGGGTTCATAGCCTTATCCTCTCGTTTGCCTATACGACGCTTCCTTGTTGGAGCTGTGTTATCTGTTGTTACGCGACTTCGGTTTCGTTACAGATATATTCAATGGCTGCAGTTTCGTCTTCATAAATGGCGAACACCTGATGCAGACGTGTTAATTCGATAAGCGATCTTACGCCCGCTGTCGGAGACAGTAATACAATGTCACCATCAAGTTGCTCGATGCGTTTTAATGCCGAGATCAGCACTGATAAGCCACTTGAGTCGATGTATTCAACTTGGTGAAGATCAATGACTAATTGCGTCATACCTGCATTGATTTTTTGTAGAATTGCCGCTCGTAGTGTCGGTGTTTGTGTCATGACAACCTCAGCTGGTAGCGTGATTTTACATGCATTCGGTTGTTGTAATTGAGAGAATGTCATATTGCTATCCTTAAAAACGCCTAAGGCATTTTGCTTGTGTTACTGAAAACTATTGTTTGCTTGGTTAATAGAAAGCAATTTTGAGGCCAATAATTTATTTGTTTATTTTCAGTTGGTTATGTTTGTTTTGGTTGCGGCATCTTTTGCTCTTGAATCGCATTGCTAAATTGCAATGCAAAATGGATTGTTAATTTCTGGCTGAATTTTTTCAGGGAAGGGCGATAACGACAGTTACTTGCTTAGTTTACTTGTTGGATTATTTTTAAAATATTGCTTGGTTTATCCTGCCGAGGAGAGACGATGTAATGTTCAATACAGCTCAACGCTTAGTTACATTATCAGCGTGAGTTGTAAGTGGGTTCCCGCCACGGTTTGCTGGCTACGTACACTATCCATCCAGTTGTTGATGATCCATAAACCGCGACCAGAGTGAACATCTGCTGCTGGGCATGAGTTTGGTTGTACCAAGGCTTTAAAAGGTGAGTTATCAAGCAGATCAACAATAACCTTGTTGTTGTCACAATGCAGGATCACAATCATGTGCTTTAGGGGAGGCTTTGCGTGTTCAAAGATATTAGCGATAGCTTCTAATGTGCAGGTGACCACTTTAAATCTATTCATTTCGGCCACCTGATTTTGCAGCATGAACTGGTCAATCTCTTTGCTGACTGAATGTTTTTGAATAACCCTTCTATCGAGATTAAGTTGTAAGCTGTTCATGAGCATGTTTCCTTGTGTATTAATCGATTTAAGTTGCGGGTAACTTAATGTTGTCGTGAGCTTTGTACGCTGCTGGCGCTAGAGATCAGCATCAGAGAAATATCATCTTGGGCGGTTTTTTCCTGCCATAGCTCTGCGCTATAGGTTAAAAAGTGCAGTAACTGTTCAGCAGGAAGTTGCCTCGCTTCATTAATATTCTTCAATAGTTTTTGTTGTCCAAAATAACCGTATTTGCTGTTACGGCATTCATAAATTCCATCTGAGTAGAGCAACAGCTGGCTAGCTGGTGGCAGATCCAGACTATAACTTTGATATTGATACTGATGGTCTATACCAATAGGGAGTTGCTGGTTACTATTGTTGTTTGTATCGAGTTGGCTAACTAAACTCGCAGCCTCCTCAGTCACTAGTATTGGCGAGGGGTGACCCGCATTGACTAATTCAATTTGACTGGTACAGGTGTTGATTATTCCAAGTAACAAAGTTGCAAAACGTCCAGTTTGCTGAGGATCTTCAAACTGGTGATTTATTTGGTTGACCAAACTACATATATCGCCGCTTTGCCACGCATTGTGAGTGGGTGATAAACAGTGAGCTAAGTTGAAGCTTAGCATTGAAGCCGCTGTGCCATGGCCACTAACATCAAGCAGGTAAAAACCAATCCGTTGCTCATCGATTTCAAAACATTGAAATAGATCTCCTGCCAGATCTTGAGCGGGTTTAAATCGAGTGTTCACCCGCCAGCCTTGGCTCAGCAGGTTGTTTTTAGGCAGTAATGCTTGTTGTAACTCGGCAGCAATGTGAAGATCTTGTTTAAGGTTTTTTGAGTATTGCTGCTCTTGGGCGAGCAATAGATTGAGTGCTTGATTTTTTAAACTCAGCTGTTGCTGCATCTCAATGATCCTTAGTCCAGCCAAGACCCTAACCTGTAACACTCCGCTGTGAAAAGGTTTCGCTATAAAATCGTCAGCGCCAGAGGCTAACCCTTCGATAATATTGTCATTTTGGTTCTTGCTTGTTAGCAAAATAGTATAAGGAGGATTAGCCGATGACTTAATGGTCTTACATAACTCAACGCCACTGATATTTGGCATCATCCAGTCGGTAATCACCATCTCAACATGATTATGTTTGAGGTAATTAATTGCATCATAGGGATTGGCACAGCTGATCACCTGATGATTTAACGAGCGTAACAAATTTGTCAGTAGTAGCCGTTCGCTATCGCAATCCTCCACCACGAGGATCCTGTGTTGCTGCGTGCTGTGAGTGAATTTATGTTGTGCTAATGACATATTTGAGCCCATGTTTAGTCTGTTTGTTATGTAGAGGGTGTCGCTACATTGTTAATTTCTGTTTGGGAGTGACTAAAGCAAGGTGCATACCATTTAACGTTGCTTTGTGTTATCCATTGTTTTTATGATGTTTTGTTCAATGAGTTTGCCTTTTGTTGTTCTGCTGGAGAGCGCTTTTTGTGCGCAGATGCAATTTGATTTGCAAAATGAGAATGGCGTGATGGCTTCGAAGCTAAGCGGCTCAACATAAGCTGCTCACCGCTTGGTTATTGATTTTGCTTTGCTGGATAAACGTATTTATGCGTTAGCAAGTACGCTTCATCGTCGCAGTAACAAGTAAGTTATTTATATGAATTACTGCAACCAACAGATTTGAAAGCTAAACTTTAGCTATATGCCTTAATATTTGAGTCGAAGGGGCTTACTCGTTTATCTGTTTAGTCGACTCAGCAAATTATGATTTTTTAAGGCTTTGGTAAAACTTCTTATCAATCCTATCTGTGGTGTGATGGGGAAGCCAGAAAGAGTGTCGAGGAGTTGTAAAGCATGATAGATGAAGCTGTATTAAATGAATTAACTAGCATGTTGGGTGAAGAGGCGACCCAAAGGATGTTGCTTGTTTATACAACAGAGGTTCAAGAGCGGCTCAAGGTTCTCGCGCAGATCTCACAGGCGATTAAGGCTGACGAGGCGATTGATTTTGCTGAGGTTGAAATTCAGGCTCATACCTTGAAAAGTAGTTCAGCCAGTTTTGGGGCAATTGAGTTTTCTGCTCAAGCTGAAATATTGGAGCATGCTGCGAAAGCTCATGATGCTGCGAAAGTGACACAGCAACTAGTGACGCTAAGTGAACTGGGCGTAGAAACCCTGAGATTTTATGCTGAGCGCCTTGCACCCTAAAATTGAATGGGGTTTACTGCTATTATAAATATCGATATTTCAATGGTATCAGTGGCATTAAGCGCACTGTTACACCAATTGCATGACAGGTAGGCTGATTTATATGGACATAACAAGCTCATTTACCACACTACTCGTTGAAGACAGTATGTCGCTTGGGGCACTGTACACCGAATATCTGCGTGCCGACGGCGCTAGAGTCACTCATGTTAATCATGGTGAAGATGCGTTAAATGAACTTAAACAGTGGCAACCTGATCTGCTAGTGCTTGATATTCAGTTACCTGATATGTCTGGTATGGATATTCTTGCCGCAGTACAAAAAGATTACCCTGATATTACCGTTATTATGATTACTGCTCATGGCACTATTGATATTGCGGTAGATGCGATGCGCTCAGGTGCTTTTGACTTTTTAGTAAAACCTTTCGATGCCAAGCGGCTCTCTATTACAGTTCGCAATGCCCTTAAACAACGTCAGCTAGTTAACTTAGTTGCAAAATATGAAAGTAGTTTGCCTAAGCCGCGCTTTATGGGCTTTGTTGGTGAGTCTTTGGCAATGCAAACCATTTATAAAACCATTGATTGTGTTGCGAATAGTAAAGCCTCAGCATTTATTGTCGGTGAAAGTGGTACCGGTAAAGAAGTGTGTGCTAATGCAATTCATCATGCAGGAAATCGTTGTGATGGTCCTTTTGTGGCGTTAAATTGTGCATCAATCCCTAAAGATCTAATAGAAAGTGAAATTTTTGGTCATACTAAAGGTGCCTTCACAGGGGCTGTTGCCAACAGAGATGGCGCTGCAACCCGTGCCCATAACGGTACTTTGTTTTTAGATGAGATCTGCGAAATGGATCTTGAGTTGCAAAGTAAATTACTGAGATTTATTCAAACCGGTGTATTTCAACGTGTTGGCGCGACCAAAGAAGAGAAGGTCGATGTTCGTTTTGTAAGTGCCACCAATAGGATCCCATGGGATGAAGTTAAAGCTGGTCGCTTTAGAGAAGATCTGTTTTATCGACTGCATGTTATTCCGATAGAGTTACCGCCTTTACGAGTACGTGGTAAAGATATTTTATTATTGGCGTCCAGCTTGCTAAAAGAGTACAACAAAGAAGAGGGTAAAAAGTTTAAAGGCTTTAGCTCTGATGCTAAGCGTTGTCTAACAAATTACGCGTGGCCGGGAAATGTTAGGCAGCTGCAAAATGTGATCCGTCAGGTGGTGGTGCTTAACGAAGGTGATCTTGTCGAGCTTGATATGCTGCCGTTACAGTTGACGACAGCAGAAATAAGTCAGCCTAAAATAGAATCTGACGCTAAGAATAAGCCGACGCATAGCCAACCAGCAGCCGATAATAACTTAAATGAGATCGCTGAAAGCAGCTCTTTCATTAGTAATATTGAGCCAACTACTGCTTATTCGTCTAAACCACAGCATAGTGCTGATAGTGTTACTGCTACAACGAGTAATGATGAGATAGAGCCGCTGTGGTTAACTGAGAAACGTACCATTGAGAGCGCAATCGCGCGCTGTGATGGTAACGTACCTAAAGCGGCGGCATTACTGGATATTAGCGCTTCAACTATTTATCGTAAGCGTCAAACTTGGGAAGAGTTAGAAAACAGCTTAGCCCCTAGTTAAATAGCTGATAAAAATATCCTTATGTAAGTGATAGAGCAATATCGGACAAAGGAGTAGACTAAGCGCTACTCCTTTTTGCGTTATAAATGAGGTCAAAATGAAATACCTTGTTGATACCCATACTCATACAGTTGCCTCCACTCATGCTTACAGTACCTTGCAAGAATATATTGCGATGGCGAAACAAAAGGGGATTAAACTATTTGCAACGACCGACCATGGCCCTGATATGGCTGATGCTCCGCACTTTTGGCATTTCGTTAATTTACGGGTGATCCCAAGAGTTGTGGATGGCGTTGGGATTTTACGCGGTATAGAAGCGAATATAAAAAATGACAGCGGCGAAATAGATTTTTTTGGTGACTACTTAGCTGAACTGGATATTGTGCTAGCGGGATTTCATGAACCTGTTTTTGCACCTGTTGATAAAGCTACCCATACGAAAGCGCTGATAAACTGCATTAAAAGCGGCAACGTTGATATTATTACCCATCCCGGAAATCCATCCTATCCGATAGACATTGAGGCAGTCGCTAAGGCTGCTGCAGAATATAATGTTGCCCTCGAAATTAATAATTCGTCGTTTTTAACATCGCGTAAGGGCAGTGAACATAATTGTTTAGCGATTGCTAAGGCAGTAAAAAATGCTGGTGGACTGTTAGTCATGGGGTCCGATTCGCATATCGCGTACAGTTTAGGTGATTTTGAACAGGCTATGACTATCGTTGAACAGGCAGAGTTTCCTCCAGAGCGCTTACTTAATCGTTCACCTGAGGCGTTACTGGCATTTTTATCCGCTAGAGGCCATGGTGCGCTTGATGCGTATTCGGTGCTTGTTGAGGAATAATAATGTTTAGGGAGCTTGCTAAGTGCGAGTGTTAATTACAGGTGCGGCTGGACAACTGGCACAGGCGTTGTTGTCGATAGTTGAGGTTGCTGCTAATGCTAGGCTTAATACATGCAGTACATCCCAGCGGTTATTGCTCGATATGCTACCTGAAATCACTGAGTGTATTGCGGTTGACGATAGCGTAAAAGGCTTGGTTAAAGAGCAACTGGATATTTGTTGTTCGGAGTCTATTCAGAGCGCATTTGATGAGTTTGCACCAGATGTTGTGATTAACTGTGCGGCTTATAATGCGGTTGATAATGCAGAGCTGGAGCCAGTTAAGGCGATTGCTATCAATGAACAAGGGCCTAAATTATTGGCTCTTGCGTGTAAGGCTCGCAACCTTAAGTTGGTACATATTTCCACAGATTTTGTGTTTGATGGAGCTTTATCTACTGCTTATACGGAGCAAGATCTAGCATCACCTTTATCTGTCTATGGTCAAAGTAAACTTAATGGCGAGCGTGCGATAGCAGAAACCCTAGATTCTGATGCGATGATTATTCGTACCTCATGGTTATACAGCTGTTGGGGGACTAATTTCGTAACAACCATGCAGAGACTGTTGGCGACCAAGGAGCGGCTAGCTGTTATTGATGATCAGACTGGCAGCCCAACATGGTGTGAAGCGCTGGCAGTTGTTATTTTTAAACTCATTAAACAAAAGGCTGAGTCGGAAGGATCTGCTGCTAGCAAAATGCCTGTGACTGCACGACGCAATGATGTTGCAAGTCACTTACCAAACAGTGCCGAGCTATTTCATTATGCAGCAGCTGAAAGCTGTACTTGGTTTGAATTGACTAAGCAGATTAAAAAGCAGATGCATGTGATTCATTCAGATAATAGCGCAAGTTTTACTTGTAAGCTTGAATCGATAACCAGTGAAACATGGCAATCTTGGCATCAAGCTAGGCTAGCGACTAGGCCTGTTCAAAGTGCTTTATGTGCAGTCAAAGTAAATAGCCAATTAATGGTCAGCGAACACAGTATGTTGGCAGCCCCGTGGCAGCAACAGCTGCAAGCTATGTTGCAGTATCAAGCGTCGTTAAGTTAAAAAAAGGCAAACCTCATGCTGAGGTTTGCCTTTTAGTTGGTTAGCTGGTCAAGCAGTTGTTAGAAACTGCGTTCCCAGCCTGCATAAATCGTCGTGTCCCAGTCGTTACCGCCTGAAGTAACATATTTGCTGTAGCCAACAGTGCCACCCACTTTCAAGGTGCCTTGATATAAAGGTCTATGATAGCTAGTGTCAAATTGGTAAACACGCTCATATTCACCCGGTGATACCGGATTACCGCCAGATGGATTTTGTGTATCAGTACCGTCGGTATTTAGTCTTAACCAGCGGAACTTGTTAGTGATGTTTTGGCCGCCGCCAAGTTGTGTAATACCGCCAACAACCAATGTCGTTGCGTCATTGTCATAGGTACTACCTAGACTTTTACCATAGTAGCGATAACCATCTTGATAGAAGCCGTGTTCGTATAAACAGTTATAAACACTAGAGTCTACGCCGCAAGCTACTTGAGTATCTGAGTATTCAACAAATACACGAGTGTTGATATTGGCTAAAACAAAATCGATACCGCCCATATTGGCAGAGTTAATCAGCTTGTTTTTACCATTATGATAGTCTTCATGGATCCGCTCATAGTAAATGCCATAGGGAATACCAAAGGCTGTATCAGACCAGCGGAAGTCATAACCTGCGAGCATGTTTTCTTGACCGTTAGTCACATCGCCTTCGCTCATGCCACCATTAAACAGGCCATCCCACCAGTCACTTAAACTATTACCGTAACCTTCACCGCCCCACTGCATTGTCCATGAAAAACCAACTTCAAGCTGAGAAATCGGCCTTAGCGTACCGCGTGCGCCCCAATGTTTAGCATCCGGTACATGGCGGCCACTTTCCATTTTGCTAAAAGCAGTAGTGAAAGTCCACGGACCAATCCAGTTTAACCATGGTGTTTCAAACGCTTGGCTATTGTTACGTGAAAACGTTACGCCAGGCATTGGTCGTGCATTGGTTGTTTGAATGAGTCCGCTATCCCAGCCAGGGCCCCAGTATTTTTGCTGTGCGCCAGCACTAATAATCCAGTTGCCTAACATAACTGCGGCAAAACTATCATCTAGACGAGTACTGTTACCGTCTATTGGATCGTAATGGTAACTGGTAGATAAGCGCCCGCTAAACCAGTCTTTAGTGATTTCAGCTGACACTTCCGCCTCAGCTTTATCACGATAATCTTGACCAAAACCAATAAAGCGTGTGGTGTCAGAACCGCCAGCAAGTTTAACTTTAGCACTCATGCCACGGTGATCTTGCAAGTAAGCCTGAGTTACTCGATCAAATGCGTCGCGCTGTACGGTTGATAACGTACTTTGATCTGCTTTGTCCATATCTTGCTTGATACCCTCCCACATTAGTGGGTAAGTGGTAATTGGCTGCACGATAACGCCAGTATCAGATAACAGTTGAATATCAGCTCTTAGCGCTAAATCCGTTGGCTCTACCCACCAAGCTGCTTGCACAGATTGACTGGCCAGTAGTAATAATCCAGATAATAGTTTGAGTTTCATGGGATTCCCTTTGGTTAATGGGCGCATTTTAGAGGATTTAACTGCGTGGCGGTAGTCGTTACGATTATTAATTTGCCACAAAATGTGACGCTGAAATAATGTAATAAGTTAATTTGGGATAGGTTTAAAACGCTTTATTTTTATGCGAGTTAGCTCTCTATGTTCTACTGTTTATTTAGGCGCTTAGCTATTAGTTTGGCTAACGATTAACTCTATTAACTGTTTACAAGGAGTGTTGACATGTTAACTGCTGTCTTTTTCCCAAAGACTTATGCCTTTTTTGCAAAAACTAGGCTGCTTGGCTGGTCTGTTTTATTGCTAGTCTGCAGTTGCACAACGGGTTACTCAGACTCCTCCGTTACCGCTGAAAATAGCAAGCAAAATCTAAACCTCATCTGGCCACAACTTAATAGTGCAGTGCAACCGAACCCGCAGCTAGAACAAAAGGTCGCTAAATTAGTCAGTGAAATGACATTAAAGCAAAAAGTGGCGCAGATTATTCAGCCTGAAATTGGCGATTTTACCTTTGACGATATGCGAGAGTATGGATTTGGTTCCTATTTAAATGGCGGCGGTTCATTTCCTGATAGAAATAAGCATTTATCTATTAGTGAATGGGTTGAGTTTGCTGAATCTATGTATCAAGCCTCAGTTGATGATGAGTTAGACGGTTCTACAATTCCAACTATGTGGGGGACGGATGCGGTGCATGGTCATAATAATGTTATTGGTGCGACATTATTTCCGCACAATATTGGGTTAGGCGCTACCAATAATCCTCAGCTTATAGAACAAATCGCAGCCATTACGGCGAAAGAAGTTAAGGTCACCGGGATTGATTGGGTATTTGCCCCGACCGTTGCCGTTGCGCGCGATGACCGTTGGGGAAGAACCTATGAGAGTTACTCAGAAGATCCTCAAATCGTTAAGGCGTACAGCGGTGCCATAGTGAGGGGCTTGCAAGGAACCGTGGATAAAGATTTTTTATCTGCAGAAAAAGTGATCGCAACCACTAAGCACTTTTTAGGTGATGGTGGCACCCTTGATGGAATAGACCAAGGTAATAATCTTGACCCTGAACAAACCTTATTTGATATACATGCTCAGGGATACATATCAGGTTTACGTGCTGGCGCGCAAACTGTCATGGCTTCATTTAACAGTTGGCATGGCGCAAAAATTCATGGCAGTGAATATTTGTTAACTCAAGTGCTAAAGCAGCGATTGGGATTTGATGGCATTGTTGTAGGTGACTGGAATGGCCATGGGCAAGTGGCTGGCTGCAGTAATCAAAGCTGTCCTCAAGCTATTAATGCTGGGCTTGATATTTATATGGCTCCAACTAAAAGCTGGAAACCACTTTTTAATAATCTAGTTGAGCAAGTACAAAGTGGTGAGATCCCGATGCAAAGGCTTGATGATGCAGTTAGTCGTGTGCTGCGGGTTAAATTTAGAGCTGGACTATTTACTCGACCAAGCCCGATTAATCGCCCATTTGCAGGTCAAGCTGAGCTTATCGGTGCTGCCGAGCATCGTGATGTTGCTCGTCAAGCGGTTAGAGAGTCTTTGGTGCTGCTAAAGAATAACAATAATTTGCTGCCTTTATCTGCTAAGCAGACCGTGATGGTTGCTGGCGATGGTGCAGATAATATTGCTAAGCAAGCGGGCGGCTGGTCGCTGAGCTGGCAAGGTACAGACAACAGCAACGCAGACTTTCCCGGTGCGAGTTCAATTTTTGCCGGCATTAAAAAGCAGGTTAAACGTGCAGGAGGTAAAGCGTTTTTAAGCCAAGATGGCCGCTATGCGATTAAACCTGATATAGCAATAGTCGTATTTGGTGAGCAGCCTTATGCTGAAGGGTATGGCGATTTAGCCAACCTTGAATACCAACGAGGTGATAAGCGAGATTTAGCATTACTAAAACGTCTACAAGCTGCAGGTATTCCGGTTATTTCAATTTTTATTAGTGGTCGTCCACTTTGGGTTAATGCCGAGCTTAATGCATCTGATGCGTTTGTTGCGGCTTGGTTGCCGGGCAGCGAGGGGGATGGTATTGCCCAAGTTTTGTTTAAAGATGACACTGATAAACCTCAGTATGATTTCTTAGGCAAGCTTGCTTTTTCTTGGCCTAATCATCCACAGCAAGCCTTGCTTAATCGTCAAGATGATAACTACGATCCCTTGTTTGCTTATGGCTACGGCTTAAGTTATCAGGACAATATTTATCTGCCTCAATTGTCAGAGCAGCATGTGGTAACTGCTGAAGTGCTGGCACCACTGTCTATCTATGATGGGAAAGCGCAACAGCCGTGGAGACTTAATATTAAGCCTGAGCAATTGAATGACAAAGCTGCTGACGACACAGCTAAAGTTAAACGCGTTAACGGGATCTTACTGAGTCAAACAAACTATCAACTAAAAGATGATGGCTTAAGGTTAGATTTTGACGGCCACAATAAAGCTAAAGTGAGCTTTAATAGCGCTTTTCCAAGAGATCTACGCCCCTATTCGGAGCAAAACACCGTGCTCAGCTTCGCGGCGAAACTAGACAAGATGCCAAACACTCAAGTCCAACTGCTTATGCGAAGTGATAAGTATGGCAATAAAGCTGTAGATATTACTGCAGAGTTAAAACGTATTTACGCTAAAGGATGGCAAAGGCTGACTGTTGATTCTGGCTGCTTTATTAATCAAGGCATGAGTTTTGCTGATATTAAATCAGCTTTTGGCTTGAAAACTAAAGGCGAGATAATCGTTGCCATTGCTGATATCAAGTTACAGGTTGCCAATGCTTATGCACCTGATGACGGCGTAGTTAATATACATTGCAATTAGCTGCGCTGTACTAACGTTTGCCTTTTACCGAGTGAGGGTTGATTTGCAAATCAATAAAGCCAGCGGAGCTTATTATTTAGGGTTAGTGATGTTTATTGTGCTCGGGGTTGTTGTTTTAGTGTGGGTTTATGCAGCTGCAAAAACAGATGAGAATAAACATGATTGGCAGTTAGTTTGGCATGATGAATTTATTGGCGAACAAATTGACCTTAACAAATGGAGTTTTGAATATAACTGCTATGGCGGCGGTAATAACGAGCGCCAATGTTATACCGACCGTCGTGATAATGCCTATGTTGAAAATGGTCTGTTGCATATAGTGGCTAAGCAAGAGCAATATTCTGGCCCAGCACTCAAAGATGATCATCTGCTTTATCGTCGCGATGATGTTTCTGTGACGAAAGCATTTACCTCTGCTCGTATGCGCACTGTTTATAAAGGTGATTGGTTATATGGACGCTTTGAGGTAAAGGCTAAATTTCCTCAAGGACAAGGGACTTGGGGAGCGGTATGGATGTTACCGACAGATTGGCATTATGGTGAATGGTCTGCTTCTGGTGAAATCGATATTGTTGAAGCCATCAATCTTGGCGTTGTTGATAGTTCACAGCCTGCTACAAGTAAAATAGAAACTCGAGTACATGGAACACTACACTATGGTCAGCCATGGCCGAACAACCTGTATTCTGGCCGCTCTTTTCGCTTGCCTAATAATCAAAGTCCTGCGGCTGATTTTCATTTGTACGCTTTAGAATGGGAGCCTGGAGAGATCCGTTGGTATGTTGATGGTACTCATTATGCGACACAAACTTCTAAGACATGGTTTAGCGAAAGTGATAAAGATGGTTTGGTTACAGTTGCTAAAGGTGATGCGCCTTTTAATCGAAGGTTTCACTTACTGTTGAATTTAGCGGTTGGCGGTGACTGGGTTGAGAAGTCGAATGCGCAAGGGGTTAACACGGCTATATTTCCACAGCAATTTTTGATTGATTATGTAAGGGTTTACCAGAAGCAATAATGGCGTGGGAAAAACTATAGGATCTTATCTAAAAGAATATTGTTAGGTGATGTTGCTTAGTTTTTTTTAGACATTGAATGAACAATTGGTTATTAATTTTAGACGCACACTGCTGGCATAATAAAGCAGGATATTTACACAATAATAAAGAGAACCTTAATGTCGACTCCGCACTTTAAATTTGAATGGCTAGCGATAGCTGCTGATATCGCAGTTGAAGCTGGTGATGCAATTATGTCTATCTACGCTAGCGATGAGTTTGCTATTAACACTAAAGATGATGCAAGTCCGGTAACGGCGGCTGATCTTGCTAGTCATGAGGTTATTGTTAAGCGTTTAAAGCAATTAACACCGGAAATCCCTATCCTTTCAGAAGAGTCCGTTGAAACTGATTGGTCTGAAAGACGTCACTGGTCTAGCTACTGGTTGATTGACCCGCTTGATGGCACCAAAGAGTTTATTAAACGTAATGGTGAATTTACGGTAAACATCGCTTTTATCGTTGAAGATAAAGCCGTTGCAGGCGTGGTGTATGCACCAGTGCTTGATAAGTGTTTTTACGGTGCATTAGATCAGGGGGCTTGGGTTGAACATTCAGGTCGCAAGCAAACTCTATGTAACCTAAGTAGTGATTATGTAGGTGCGCCTAGAATTGTGGGTAGTCGTTCTCACATTAGTCCCGGTCTTGAAGCATATTTACAACAAATTGGTGAGCATCAAATGAAAAGCGTCGGCAGTTCGCTCAAATTTTGTTTGTTAGCGGAAGGCGAGGCGGACATCTACCCACGTTTGGGATTGACGAGCGAGTGGGATACCGCAGCAGCACAGGCGGTTTTGGAGAGTGCTGGTGGTAAGGTGTTGCAGTTTGAGACTGGTAAACGCCTTGATTACAATCAGAAAGAAGATATATTAAACCCGTATTTTATTGCTTATGCTCCTCATTGGCGCTAATGCAATGAGTTATACCTTTTAACACTTTTATGTAGCCTGTGTTCGAATGGCCAGGAGTAATAACTTGTGGGCCATTTGATGTCGGGTTGCACTTAAGGATGAGAGTATGATGCGGATTGGGGTTGATCTGGGTGGCACTAAAATTGAACTTGTTGCGCTTAATGAACATGGTGAAGAGCTATTCCGTAAGCGTGTTTCCACGCCCAAGGAGTACCATAAAACACTTGATGCGATAGAGGCCTTGGTCTTTGAAGCTGAATCAACGCTTAAGCAAACGGGTACTGTGGGAATAGGGATCCCCGGTGTTGTCTCTCCTTTTTCTGGCTTAGTAAAAAATGCCAATTCAACTTGGATAAATGGTCATCCTCTTGATGTGGATATAGGAAAACGTTTGCAGCGCGAAGTGAGAGTGGCTAACGATGCGAACTGCTTTGCTGTATCGGAAGCTATTGATGGTGCAGCAGCGGGTGAGTTTATCGTATTTGGTGTGATCCTCGGTACGGGTTGTGGTGCTGGACTTGCCATTAACGGTAAAGTGCATTCAGGGCAAAACCGTATTGCTGGTGAGTGGGGACACAACCCGTTGCCTTGGATGGATGCGAGTGAGCTTAATTCCACTCAGTGTTTTTGTGGTAATAATGATTGCATAGAAACCTTTATCTCTGGAACCGGTTTAATCCGTGATTATAAACTTGCCGGGGGGAACGCTGAAAGTGGTGTTGATTTTGCTGCAAAAATAGCAATTTCTGAACCGCTAGCTCAACTTGTGTTTGAGCGCTACATTGATCGTTTAGCACGTTCATTAGCTCATGTTATTAATATCATCGATCCAGATATCATTGTGCTTGGTGGCGGGATCTCAAATATTGATGAGATTTATCAGTTATTACCTAAGGTGCTGCCTAAATATGTTTTAGGTGGTGAATGCCGTACGCCCGTGGTGCAAAATATGTATGGCGGTTCGTCAGGTGTTCGCGGCGCAGCTTGGTTGTGGCAAAGCTAGTTATTCATCAAGGTATAACTCCTTTTTAAGCACATCAAAGCATTAACGCCAATGCATGCTACACTAGCCGCAATATTATTGTCTTGGATTTCACGGTTATGTTTTGGTTAAAAAAGGTCATTTCGCAGTTTTTTATGCCAATACCTTTATTCTTACTTATCTTACTTCTGGCTTTTTTTGTTATTCGTAATCGTCGCCGCAGTCGATTACTTATAGGCATTGCTATCACGCTATTAATTGTATTAGCCAGTGGTTGGGGCAGTAATGGTTTGCTAAAACCACTTGAGAACAGTTATTCAGTCAACAATTCTGCGTTGGGTAAAGGCTGTTTGGTGATGGTTTTAGGCAGTGGTCATGAGGAAAACTCAAGCTTGCCGGCCACTCAACAGCTTTCAAATACTGCATTAGCTAGATTGACCGAGGGAGTTAGACAGCTGTCATTAGGTGAAGGTTGTCAATTGGTGGTCAGCGGCTGGAGTGGAGGGCTTTCAAGTCGTTCTCATGCGGATATTATGTTTGATGCCGCAGTTGAGTTAGGTGTGGATCCTAGTGCCATCATTAAGTTTCCTCTCGCTAAAGATACAATTGAAGAAGCCCAGTTTATGCGCTGGGAGGTGGCTGATGCGCCTTTTCGATTAGTGACATCGGCGAGCCATATGCCAAGAGCCATGGCTATTTTTGAAAATGCAGGTTTAAACGTGACTGCAGCACCAACCGATTTTGCTCAGCGACAAACATATTGGTGGCGTTTAGATGCGATGAGTTTATTAAACTCTCAGCGTGCTATCCATGAATATCTAGGCTTAGCTTGGTTTAAAATAACACATCAGGGCAAACCTAACTCTGATGCGCGCAATGATGTGGCGCAGGATGAGACCCTGTTGTAACGTTTTTGGACGTAGACTTTTTAAAATAGAGAACAACATTGAAAGATAATGAAATTTTGATAAAGCCTGTGGTTAAAAGAAACGGATTAACGTTCAGCTTTTTGGGTAGTTTAGGTGTGGTTGCAGGTATTAGTTTGTTCCTCTTTGGTAGCGAGTTTTTTGCACCTGGAATAGTTTGTTTTGCCTTAGGTGCAATTGCTCTAGTACTTGGTTTTTCTAAGCTGGCAGAGCCAGAGGTATCACTAAAGCTAACTAATGAAGGCTTCACTTACTTTCATCGGCGTGGTCAAGTGAGTGTGGCTTGGGAAAATGTGCAGCGTATTGACCAACCTCGAGTTAATCAAGGGATTGATACGATTGCTTTGCCTTATATTGGCGTAAAGGTAAAGCAAATGAGTCCGGTGTTAGAGGTTATTTCACTTCGGCTAGCAGCAGGATTGCTGACAGAGCAAAGACCATTATTGATGACAGTGTCGACTCAAGAAGAAGATTTATCGGTACTTGAAAATCAAATGAGCGCCGAGTTTACTGCTTTTATTGAGGATAATGATCGCTTTAAAGGTGTGTTGGCAATGTTTGGCCACCGTAGTCGACTATTGGGGAGTCACCTTGGATACCATCTGTACATATCAACTGACGCGCTTGATCGACCTGCAAACGAATTTATTGCATTGATGAACCAATGTAAGCGCAGTCAAGTTGCATAAAACTGAGCCTCTTTATATAGAGGCTCAATTTAGAAAAGAAAATTGATTAGCTTACAGATAGCTCTGCATCCTCAATTTCATCGTTATTTAGTGGCTGTTTGATTTCAGGCTTAGCTTCTTTGCTAGAAGGCAAGAAGGCCACTTCGTCTCTCACTCGCATACCAATAAACTGGCCGCCTTCAAAAATCTCCATCGATTGGCAATTGACTTCACCATCAACTAAACCAGTGCTGGTTATATTGAGTTTTTCGCAGTTAAGTTTGCCTTTAAAGGTTCCAGATACTCTAAGCTCAGCACAGTGAAGTTTGCCTTCAATAAGGCCATCTTGCTCAATGGTGATGTTGTGATTTGATGACACATTGCCACTTAATTTTCCTGCAATAAGCGCCTCTGCTGTAAATTCGGTATCACCAGTAAATGTAGAGCTTTGCGCAATATAGGTAAGTCCGCCGCTTCTTTTTTTTCTAAACATTTTGCTGCCTAATCAAACTAAGTTGCTTAGATGTTACCTGTATTTGTTGCAGAAAAAAACCACTTAAAATTGGCGCAGATGCCATAATTTTGGCACCTGTATATTTCACTTAAAATGATGAAAATGAAGATTGAGGCTAGTTAAAATGAAGTTATAGACTAAACTCTGGATCTTGGATGCGGATGGCGTTGCTAGGGCAGGGAGCTACGCAAGCGCCACAGCCGGTACAGGCTTCAATATCAATCTTAGGTACTGGCGCTTTGCCTATAGCTAAAGAGAAATTGATTGCACGGCCGTCACAGGCATCTTTACAGCTTTGGCACCAAATACCTTGATGCGCCATGCAGGCATCTAATATTGTTGCTTTTAGGGGCCAAGCTTGTTCTGCTTCTAGATTAAACAAAGGTTCATCGCAGATTTGAACACACTTTTGGCAGAAAGTGCATTCATCAATGGCAAAATTAACTTCAGGGAAGCCGCCATCACCTTTGACAATAATGTTTGTTTCACAAGCATCGATGCATTTATTGCAACGAGTACAAATGTCTGTAAATTCGATATTAGTATCAACCCAAGGTAGATGAACTGTTTGTGTCTTTTTACGACTGAAAAGGCGTCTTCTACTTTGATTAATACTGGTCATCTATTTACTCTTTTCATTTTAGAACGCTAGCTTGCGAAACCTAGAACCTAGAACCTAGAACCTAGAACCTAGAACCTAGAAGCTTAATCTTCGCTTTTATAGCCATTTGGGTTATTTGACTGCCAATGCCAGCTACTTTGCGCCATATCATCAATATTATGAGTCGCTTGCCAGCCAAGTTCAGTTAAGGCTTTATTTGGGTTCGCGTAGCATGCTGCGATATCCCCAGGGCGTCTGGCAACCAGTTGGTATTTAATCCCAGTGTTGCTGGCTTTTTCAAAGGCTTTGACCATCTCAAGTACGCTATAGCCTTGGCCTGTTCCTAAATTATAGGTTACTAGGCCGCATTGAGTTTGTAGTTTATCAAGGGCTTTTAAATGACCGATAGCAAGGTCAACAACATGAATATAATCTCGTACACCTGTGCCGTCGACCGTATCATAATCACTGCCAAATACACTTAACTGCTCACGTTTACCTACAGCAACTTGGCTGATAAACGGCATTAAGTTGTTTGGAATGTCATTTGGATCTTCGCCAATAAGACCTGTGTGATGCGCACCTACAGGGTTAAAGTAGCGCAGACGTGCGATATTCCAGCTGTTGTCTGAGTGGTAAAGGTCGCTAAGAATATGTTCAACCATAAGTTTAGATTGACCATATGGGTTAGTCGCGCCTGTTGGAAAGTCTTCAGTAATAGGCAAGCTAGCTGGATCACCATACACAGTTGCCGATGAGCTGAATACTAAGTTTTTAACATTAAACTCGCTCATCACTTCACACAATACGATAGTGCCAGTGACATTATTTTCATAATAACGCAGCGGTTGTGCTACTGATTCCCCAACAGCCTTTAAGCCTGCAAAGTGAATAACAGATTGGATATTGTGGTCGGTAAATAGTTTTTGTAAAAAGGCGCGGTTAAGTATATCGCCTTGATAAAACGTAACGGTTTTACCAGTGATCTGTTCAACTCGCTCGAGGGCAGTAACACATGAGTTACTAAGATTATCGAGAATAATAACATCGTTGCCGTTGTTGAGTAACTCCACAACGGTATGAGTGCCGATATAGCCAGCACCGCCGGTTACTAAAATGGTCATCACTTATAATCCTTTTGATGATGTAGTGACCACTGCGAGACGTAACATCGCAGTGGTATAGGTGAGGATTTACTAATAAAATTGTTTGTTAGTTTAGTGTTTTTACTAATGCTTTTAAATATGCTGCAAATTCATCACCAATCTCTTGATGACGCAGTGCATGCTCAACATTGGCTTGCATATATCCTAGCTTGTTACCACAGTCATGGCTTTTACCCTGCATATAGTAGGCATTGACGGTTTGGTTTTCCATTAGCATCGCAATTGCGTCTGTTAGCTGGATCTCATCACCTGCACCGGCAGGGGTTTTTGCCAAGTAACCCCATATTTCCGCAGGTAGCACATAGCGGCCTACAACGGCTAAGTTTGATGGGGCCTCATCTACACAAGGTTTTTCCACTAGTTGAGTTAAAGGTAAGGACTCGCCAGGTTGTAATTGTTCGCCATTGATGTCGGCTATGCCATATTGGTTGACCATCTTATGAGGTACGCCTTCAACCATAATTTGGCCAACTTCAGTTTCATCATAGAGCTTGACCATACGGGCTAAGTTGTCTTGGCTAAGATCACTGGCTGCAGAGTCGACCAGTACATCTGGTAACAGGACTGCAAATGGCGCATCACCTATGATGCTTTTGGCACATAAAATAGCGTGGCCTAAGCCTTTTGCTTGAGACTGACGTACACTAATGATTGTTACATCTTCAGGACAGATCCCTTGTACTTCTGCAAGTAGTTGGCGTTTTACACGGCGTTCAAGTTGCGCTTCTAATTCAAAACTCGTATCAAAATGGTTTTCTACTGAGTTTTTACTGGCATGAGTGACTAACACAATCTCTTTGATCCCAGCAGAAATAGCTTCTTTTACAACATATTGAATAAGCGGTTTATCCATAACCGGCAGCATCTCTTTTGGTATTGCTTTGGTTGCTGGCAGCATACGCGTTCCTAAGCCTGCTACCGGGATAACTGCTTTGCGAATTTTATGTTGTTTCATTTTGATCCTTTTCGTTCCTAATCGAGGAGCCGTTAAATAATCACTCATTGTATACTGAAAAGTATGTTTGTAGGTGAAGATTTCTACCTAACGAGACGATTTAGCGACTTTTAGCACATAGCTGCTGACTATTTATTCGGTTTTGATGGGGGGAGAAAGGTGTTTAGTTGAATGGGAGTGAGATTATTAGTGGCAGATAAACGTCTTTTTCTATTATTGGTGTCAATAATTAAGTACGCATTGTTTGCTGTAAAATAAGGCTATTCTGACTGTTGGTTTATTTGATGTAAATATATAGTTACGGTTTTTACTGCGTTTTGAATGAATAACAAACTGTGATCTACTTAACAATTTGCCTGCCTTAGTTAACTATGAGGTTAGAACCTGTAGCGATCGTTAGGATAACTGTTTAGCACTATGAGTAAGCAACAAAATTACATAGCACATGAGCCTGATAGCAATGGCTATATTGATTATTCTCAAGCTGAGAATGATATTTGGGCTGAGCTATATGCGCGTCAACTAACTAATTTGCCTGGGCGTGCTTGTCCTGAATATCTTGCAGGCTTAGATAAACTAGCATTGCCAACAGATAGGATCCCACAGCTACCTGAAATAGATAAGGTACTGCTTGAAACCACAGGTTGGAAGACCGCTGCAGTACCAGCGCTGATCTCGTTCGGCAAATTCTTTGAACTACTAGCGAATAAATCATTTCCGGTAGCGACTTTCATTAGAAGCCGTGAAGAGTTCGACTATCTGCAAGAGCCTGATATTTTCCACGAGGTGTTTGGGCATTGTCCATTGCTTACTAACCCTTCTTTTGCGCATTTCTCGCATCTCTATGGTCAGCTTGGGTTGGCGGCGACAAAAGAACAACGGGTGTTTCTTGCTAGATTATATTGGTTTACGGTTGAATTTGGGGTTCTGCGCAGTAATAACAATGAATTGAGTATTTACGGCGGCGGTATTTTGAGTTCTCCCGGTGAAACGCTATATGTCATGGGAGACAAGCCTGAGATCAGGCCTTTTGATTTAGTCGATGTACTAAGAACGCCTTATCGTATCGATATTATGCAACCGATCTATTACGCCATAGACAATATTGCTCAGCTAGATGAAATAGCTGCAATGGATATCATGGGGGCGGTGAGTAAAGCGCAACAACTTGGATTATTTGCTGCGACTTATCCAGCAAAGGCCAGTTAAACATCTAGATATTAGCAAAATTTAGGGGAAATACTGCCAAATTAAGCTGCAGTGAGCCCTGTTTAATAACTTAATAAGTAAAGGATTTAGACATGACAGAATTAGCTCAAATGAAATGTGAAGCTTGCCAAGCTGACGCACCTAAGGTGAGTGATGAGGAGTTGGCGCAGCTTATTAAGCTTATTCCTGATTGGGGAGTGGAAGTACGCGATGGCATTATGCAACTGGAACGCGTATACAAGTTCAAGAACTTTAAATTGGCAATGGCATTTACTAATCAGCTAGCTGAACTCGCAGAGGCAGATTTTCACCATCCGGGTATTCTAACTGAGTGGGGAAAGGTGACTGTGACTTGGTGGTCTCACTCTATAAAAGGCCTGCATAAGAACGATTTCATTATGGCTGCTAAAACAGATACGCTTTATTCATAATCGATAGGTTTGTGCTTTTTGTTTTAGTATTAACAGCATTGGTTAACGATCTTAAGTGCTGTTTTAGCGTAATACACTAGTTTGAGTGAGCGTGTTGGCCCGTCTGACACGCTTTTATTTTCTTTATGTTACAAATCACCTGTAAACAAGCCTTGCCACAACCCAAATAAACTTCTAACGTATAGGCGAATTACAGATGTCAGCAATGTGCTGCATATGCCTAGCTAAGCTTAGGTTTGATCTGTCGATTGTTTTATCCCAATAACGAGTATCTAAAAAAGGGAATTGCAATAGTATGCGCTTGGAAGTCAGCTGTTTAGATCGTGTCGGTCTAGCGAAAGATATTTTAACTATTATGGAAGGCTACGGGATTAACTTATTTGCCATTGATGCAAGTAACCAAGGCTTTCTATACCTACAATTTGCTGAAGTGAGCTTTGATACGCTGAGCGAGTTATTACCACTCATCCGCAAGGTTGAAGGGGTTCATGATGTTCGAACCGTTTCGTTTATGCCGTCAGAGCAAGAGCATTACGCGTTAAAGACCTTATTAAAAACCCTGCCAGATTCAGTGTTCTCTATCGATGTCAAAGGCCGGATCCGTATTGTTAACGAATCTGCGTTACACACCATAGGTATGGCTGAACACGAAATTATTGATGAGTCGATAAACCATTGGGTGCAAGGATTTAATTTTGGTCGTTGGTTAAGTGAGTCAACCGTGCTCGCCCAAGCAACGCGGGTGAACATTGGCGAAAATGAATATTTAGCTGAGATGCTACCGATTTATTTACCTGATAGTGGCAGTGATACACCGATTTTAGCAGGCGCTGTGGTTTCGCTGAAATCTCCAGCTCGGCTCGGCAAGCAGTTTAATGCATTGCAGAATCAGTCGAGTGGTTTTGAGAATGTCTTGGCAACCAGTGACAAAATGAAAGAAGTGCTGGTGCAAGCGCGAAGAATGGCACAGCTTGATGCGCCGCTGTTGATCACTGGTGAGACGGGAACAGGTAAAGAATTGATGTCGCGTGCATGTCACGATGCAAGTATGCGTCGAGAGCAGCCGTTTATCGCCATTAACTGCGCAGCAATGCCTGATAGCGCAGCTGAGGAAGAGCTATTTGGTTTTGTGAGTAACGGAAACGTTATCAAGCGTGGTTTTATTGAAGAGGCAAAAGGTGGCACGGTGTTTCTCGATGAAATAGCCGAGATGTCTAAGTCTGCTCAAGTTAAGCTGTTACGTTTTCTGCAAGATGGCACGTTTAGACGTGTCGGTGGTGATGAAGAGATCCGTAGCGATGTGCGTATTATTTGCTCGACGCAAAAGAATCTTGCAGAGTTATGCCAAAGTGGTGAATTTAGAGAAGATCTTTATTATCGCATTCATGTATTAAGCTTCCATGTACCGTCTTTGCGTGAACGTAAAGTCGATATTATTCCATTAACTGAAATGTTTTTAGAGCATTACAGTCAACAACTATCTATTCCAATACGCAGGATTTCAGGTGAGTGTCGTGAACACTTACTTGGTTATGCATGGCCAGGCAACGTACGCCAACTAAAGAATGCCATTTTTAGAGCAGTTTCTATGTGGGATGGCAGTGCCGAGCTGACTGTTGAACAGCTAAAACTGCCGTCTTACGCTGAAGGCTTTGGCTATTTTGATCATCAGTTTGAAGGCAGTCTTGAGCAAGCGATGAAGCAATTTGAGTCAAGTCTATTACGTCGTCTTTACCCTGCTTATCCGAGTACACGTCAATTAGCTAAGAAGTTGGGCGTTTCTCATACTGCAATTGCTAATAAGTTACGTGAATACAAAATCAGCAAACAAAAAGACGTGTAAAACTAGCTTGCCGTTAGTTGCTGCATTGATAGACAACTTTGAACGTGAAATAGCTTAAAGCTGACTATTTTGCGTTGTTGTAATGTAATGTTTACAAAATCGCGATAAAAGATGGTGAATGTGATTCAGCTCACGCTATTTCGTCTCGCGATAACTGGTGTCATTCTATGGCAAATTTCAACTTATACAGCTGTCATCAAAAATAGAACCAGAGTGATGGCTTGGCCATAAACGATTAGGAGTAAGTATGAAGTTAGCAAGTTATGATAATGGTCGTCGTGACGGCCAGTTAATGTTAGTTAGCAAGGACTTAACTAAAGCGGTTGCGGTACCAGCGATAGCACATACTATGCAGCAGTTAATTGATGCATGGGAGCTGTTAAATCCTCAGCTTGTAGAACTATATGATGCGCTTAACAAAGGCTTGCTAGATGGCGCAGTTGATTTTGATGAAGCAAAGTGTTTATCACCGTTGCCACGTGCTTATCAATGGGCGGATGGTAGTGCATATGTAAACCACGTAGAGCTAGTGCGCAAAGCTCGTGGTGCTGAGATGCCTGAAACATTTTGGACCGACCCACTTGTTTACCAAGGTGGATCAGATTGCTTTATTGCACCAAAAGCCGATATACCGTTAGCGAGCGAAGAGTGGGGCATAGATTTCGAATCTGAAATTGCTGTGATCACTGATGACGTGCCAATGGGTGTTAGCGCTGACAATGCCGAAAAGCACATAAAACTGTTGATGTTAGTTAATGATGTGTCGTTACGTAATCTTATTCCTGCTGAGTTGGCGAAAGGTTTTGGTTTCTTCCAAGCTAAACCATCAAGCAGTTTTTCACCAGTGGCGGTAACGCCTGATGAGCTAAATGATAAGTGGCAAGATAGCAAAGTTCATCTGCCATTAGTTACTCATCTAAACAATGAGTTATTTGGCCGCCCAAATGCCGGAGTTGATATGACATTCAACTTTAGCGAATTGGTATCACACGTGGCTAAAACCCGTCCACTAGGCGCTGGTGCGATTATCGGCTCAGGTACAATTTCAAATTACGACCGTAGTGCAGGCTCTAGCTGCCTTGCTGAAACGCGTATGTTGGAAACTATTGCAGACGGTAAGCCATCGACCTCATTTATGCGCTTTGGTGACCGTGTTCGAATTGAAATGCTTGATGATGATAACAACAGTATTTTTGGTGCTATCGATCAGCAAGTTGTCGAATATAAAGCGTAAGTCGTAAGTTAGGCTCGTAATTGATAGAAGGCTGACCTCACTGGGTTGGCCTTTTTTGTATAATTTTAAAGGATTGAGAATATGCCAACTAACAACATGAAACTTTATGGCTATTGGCGCTCAAGTGCAGCGTATCGAGTGCGTATTGCTTTGAATTTAAAGTGCCTCACTGCCGAGCATATCTCTGTGCATTTAGTTAAAGATGGTGGAGAGCAGCATAGCCAAGCCTACGCTAATTTAAATGCACAAGAGCTAGTACCTAGCCTTGTTATTGAGCAAGGCGATCAGCAGCAGGTATTAACTCAATCATTGGCTATTTTAGAGTATCTGGAAGAGGCTTTTCCTCAAGTAGCTCTATTACCATCAGATATGTATGAAAAATCAATTGTTCGTTCAATGGCAATGCTCGTTGCTTGTGAAGTGCATCCGTTAAATAACTTAAAGGTTTTACAGTATTTAACAAATGAGCTGTCTGTTGAACCAGATGTTAAAACAGCTTGGTATCATCATTGGGTAAGTGAAGGTTTTGCAGCGCTCGAAAAAATGCTTGAAAAACATAGTGGCCGCTGCTGCTTTGGTGATCAGCCAACACTTGCAGATCTCTGTTTAGTGCCTCAAGTCTATAATGCAAAACGCTTTAATGTAGATATGAGTGCTTACCCGAATATTCATAGGGTTAATGAATATTGCCTAAGCCTACAAGCATTTGCTGATGCTGTGCCAGAGCGTCAGGCTGACGCTAGTTAGCGGTTTTGTAGTAGAAATGACACAAATGCCTTATCGGCTTGGTCGATAGGGCGTTGTTTTTTCCAAGCGATATGTAGATCTAAAAATACTGGAGGTGAGAAGGGCTTAGTACAAATGTTATCGTGTGGCTCAATTGCCATTTCTAACACACTGGTAATTCCGTACTCCTGCGCAACAACCTGTTTGATAAGGTTGATGAGATTGGTTTCAAAGGCAATGTTAACCTCAAGCCCTAAACGCTCTGCTTGTTTTAACATCCACTCTCGATGAAAGTAGCCTTGCTTAAACAGCACTAGTTCATGTTCGAAGAAGGCTTCTAAGGAAACACTGCTGGATTTTGCTAGTGGGTGATGTTTTCCAACCGCAACCACCATCTGCTCTTTTAGTAATAAGTGACTATCAAATTCATCGGTTAAATCTTTAGCAGTAATAATTGCAATATCGACCTCTTCTTGTTGCAGCATACGCAGCGTGTCTCGTGTTCCCCCCTCGAAAAGTGATAATTTCAGATCAGGATACTTGTGGCGAAAAGCCATTAGGCGACTTGGCAAGTAGAAAGAACCTAACATTCCCGGAACCGCAAGTCTTACTTCTCCTTTAGTTAGGTTAGCCATTGCTTTTATATGTGCCTCAGCCTGAGCCAGTTGATTAATTATCAATTTTGCATGTTGGTGTAGTGCTTGCCCCTCAGCGGTTAAAGAAAGGGATTTCGTGGTTCGATTGGTGCCTCTATCAACTAGTGTCACACCTAGTTCTTGTTCTAACCTTTTAATACTTTGGCTGAGTGCTGGTTGAGCGATATTGAGACGTTCAGCAGCTTTAGTAAAGTTACCTGTTTGCACTAAGGTGTCTAAGTATTTGAGCTGTTTAATATCCATAATAATTAACCGATATTTGTGCAGGGGAGAGTCGTTGAGTTTGCATGGCTATATCGCATGTAGCTTTGAGTGGAGCTAAATTCATCACTAATTCTCTGTTAACTTAGCATAACAAAAATTTATGGGTTTGCTACTTTCTAGTTATTATAATTATGATCAAGCTCTTGTTATGCTGTTAGTTATCCAAACTAAGCTGAACACTTTTACATGAAGGCCGTAATCCAACCGCTCCAACACAGTGAAGCTAGGCTGATCGCCGGAGTATCACTCGCATCAATGGTTATTTTCATCAATTTATATCTAGTGCAAGGTATGTTGCCACTGATCTCGACCTCATTCGAGATCACAATGAGTCATGCAACATTATTGTTATCTGCAACTAGCTTTACGATGGCGTTTTCATTGCTTATTTTTGCTGTATTGTCTGATCGTATTGGACGTAAAAAACCGATTTTGGTTAGCTTAATTTTATTGTGTATCACAGATCTGTTTGCTTATTTCATTACTGATTTTAATCAATTGCTTAGCTTAAGGTTTGTGCAAGGGATTTTACTTGCATCGGTTCCTGCCATGGCAATGGCTTATTTTAAAGATGAACTTACTGGTCACGGTTTATTAAAAGCTGGAGCAATTTATATTGCAGCAAACAGTTTAGGTGGGATCGCAGGGCGTTTGCTTGGTGGCGTCATGGCACAATATCTCGATTGGCAACAAGCCATGTTATTACTAACCGCTATTACCTTGTTTGGCACGGCATTTGTGTCCTATTTATTACCGACTAGCCACTTTTGTAAACCGGAAAACACCTCAAAAAGTCGTGTTTTTAGAATGACTGATTTTAATGGTTTTTGCCTTCACTTAGGTGATGCAAAGATGAGGCTGATTTACTTAGTAGGCGGTATCGCTTTTATGATTATGGTTAATCAGTTTAGCTATATTCAGTTGCATCTTATGCAGGCGCCTTTTGATATGGGACGCTTTGAAGTGACTTTGATATTCTTGTGTTATCTGAGTGGCACTTATGCTTCTTATCACTCTGCAAAATGGGTAACTAATCATGGATTAAACAGAGTTTTTAAAAGTGCGGCCTTATTCATGTTTGCTGGAAGTCTGTTGACTCTTCAAGATACTTTGCTGTCAATCTATGTAGGATTTTTACTGTCTGCTTTTGGCTTCTTTTTATTGCATAGCAGTTGTAATGCTTGGGTGGCTAATAGGGCTGAACAACACAGAGCTAAAGCCACATCACTATATTTGTGTAGTTATTATCTTGGTGCAGCGATAGGAGGGCCATACTTGTTACCTTTTTGGCATAAGTTTGACTGGGATGGCGTGGTATTCGCTTCGCTAATTGCTTTAACACTAATGTCGTTTGTGATCGTTAAAGTTTTACATGCAAAGCCAGATACGGATCAATTGGCGGCTGTGTGATTGTATTTGTTTGAATGATTTACTGTTTTGTACCGATTGTTGATATATCAATCGGTACAAAAATCTGCTCGCCATTCCGGAGCCTTTCTAGCAGCCGACTTCTAGGGTGAATAACTTCAAAAGGGGCGGTTATAGTTGCAACTATTTACTTTGCAATAGTTTGCCAAAACGCGCTGAGTAGACCGACTTATTAGACAAGTTGGTATTATTTTGTTGGTGCAATCTGCTGCATAACATAGTCGCTAGGTAACAGTTCAAGCTGGCCATTTTCATCAAAATACCAACCAGTTATAAAACCTTTTTGACGCATTTTCACCAAGTTATGCATAACTGATTTTGCTTCGACAAGAGCAGTTTCCTGATCGTATTGATAAGTAAGTTTTAAATATGCTGCGATACTGGCTAATGATGCCGATTGACTAACGTCTGCCATAGCGTTTGCCCAGTAATGAGTGATTATAAAAGCATAGTTTAGGCAGCACTAACTGACAAAATATTGTTCGGTTTAATTGGCTAAAATTAGTTGGAATTGGGTAGGGGAGTTTTAGCATTCTAAGGAAAAGAATGGTGGTCGATACTGGGCTCGAACCAGTGACCCCCTCCTTGTAAGGGAGGTGCTCTCCCAGCTGAGCTAATCGACCTGGGAT
>NZ_KI912460.1:0-66910 GCF_000518605.1 Shewanella fidelis ATCC BAA-318
GAAAGAATGGTTGTTCCCTTGTGAAGTTATTCAACGCAGAAGTAGGCAGCCAAAAACGCTCCAGAATGGCGAGTTTTAGCGGCTCTGATCCTGCGACTCTTGATAATAAAGAGGAAGCTTGAACCTAGTTCAACTATGCTCTTCACTCGTTGCCTTGTCTCAGTGCCGCTAAACTCTCGCTGAGCGACCAAATCTTTGTACTAATTGGTATTACTCAAGTTTGTCTATAGTGTTTATTTACACACAATCACATGTTTTAACAAATAGTGTTTCGATTGAAACGTTCAGATAAGGAAATAGGCTATGCTGGAGCAGATCACTGCGATGCTTGCTTTGCTAGGTGTTTTATCATTATTTTGTCAGTGGATAGGTTGGAGGCTGAGATTACCGGCAATTTTACCTTTATTGCTGTGCGGCCTGTTACTTGGCCCAGGTATTGGTTTTTTGCAACCTGATGTGATTTTTGGTGATCTGTTATTTCCCATTATTTCACTGGGCGTTGCTGTGATCTTATTTGAAGGTGCGTTAACCCTTAATTTTAAGGAGATCCAAGAGCACGGAATAATGGTTACGCGCTTGGTGACGCTTGGCACTGTCATCACTTGGGCTTGTATTGCCGTAGGGACTTTTTATCTGCTCGATTTTCAGTGGTCAATGGCCTTGCTATTTGGTGCCTTAGTCGTGGTAACTGGCCCAACTGTGATTGTGCCTATGTTGCGAAGTGTTAGGCCTAAAACAGAGCTTGCTAGTATTTTACGCTGGGAAGGCATAGTGATTGATCCGATTGGTGCGTTATTGGCTGTGCTTGTATTCGAATACATTGCAGTTGCAGCTGATCCCACAACCCACGTGCTTCATGCGCTAAGTGCAATGTTGGCAATTGGTCTAGGCTTCGGCGCAATGAGTGGTTATATAGTCGGACTGGTTTTACGTAATAACCTATTACCACATTATTTACGCAATACTGCAGTATTGACCTTAATGATCGCAGTCTTTGTTGGCTCTAATTTATTACAAGAAGAAGCGGGGTTACTTTCCGTAACCGTTATGGGGATTTGGCTGGCCAATATGAAAGGCGTTGATATTGCCGATATTCTTGAGTTTAAAGAGACCTTAACTGTGCTGCTGATCTCAGCACTATTTATTTTGCTTGCTGCTAGGCTCAATGCTGACGCGTTGTTAAACCTAGGCTGGGAAGGGCTAGCCTTGCTTGCGGTAGTGATGTTAGTTGCTCGTCCCCTTAGCATTTGGTGTTGTGGCGTAGGTACATCGCTCTCTAGCGGTGATAAGTGGTTTTTAAGTTGGGTTGCGCCTCGTGGTATTGTTGCCGCTGCAGTGTCATCACTGTTTGCGATTAAGCTGGAAGCTATGGGAATAAAAGGCGCTGAAATGATTGTGCCGCTAGTGTTTTTAATTATTATTGGCACTGTTGTCATTCAAAGTTTAACCGCTGGGCGCTGGGCTAAAGTGCTGGGGGTTACAGCAGATTCTTCGCAAGGTTTGCTGATTTTTGGCGCATCGAGTTTCCCACGTGCCTTAGCTAAAACCCTGCAATCAAAAGGGGTTACTGTTTTATTAGCTGATAATAACTGGGACAATATTCGTCTCGCTAGAATGGATAATATTCCAGTATATTTTGGCAATCCTGCGTCAGAGCATGCGGAAAACCACATGAATATGGCAGGGATCGGACGTGTATTGATTATGTCTCCCTATCGGCAACTTAATCCTCTAGTAAGCTTTTACTTTCAAGATGTATTTGGTGGTGAGAAAGTATTTGGACTTAATAACAGTGAAGCTTCCAGTGCGAGACACCAACTATCAGAATCCTATTTGAAGCGCTTATGTCTGTTCGGTGAAGGCGTTTCTTATTCTAAACTGGCAAGCCTTATGGCAAAAGGAGCGAGTATTAAAAGTACTCGCCTGACTGAGAGTTTTAGCTACACCATGTTTATGGAGCAATATGGTCAATCAGCTATTCCACTAATATATTTGCAAGATGGAAAAGTCAGGGTTATTAGTGCTGAAACGCAAGCGCCCCTGCCAGCAGGTGTTGAGCTAATTAGCCTGATCCCCGCAGAACTGCAAAAAACGGTTCCTAGTGATGACAAAGTTATTTTAAATCAGTTAAATAGTGACAGTGAATAGCAGGGAAGCCCAAGCTGTTAACTCGCTCATACTGTGTGTTGCGACGATATTATCAAGCTGTGCTGCGATGAGTATAGCTTGATATTTAACTAACAGATGAATTTCTTATAGCACAGTGAGCTAATTCTTAGCCCTTAGCCAAGTTGTTGAAATAGGCTTGGTCTTTACAGAGAAAACTCTTTTTATTAACGATTGTACTTACAAATAATCTGCTAAATGTTAATCTGCCCAGCTTTATTTTTAGTTAATAGATAAAAGGGATTAGTGACATGGATACGTCACAGTTACTGATTAACTTTCTGCTGTTTATGCTATTGCCTATCTGGGGCATAGCAGGTCTAGCCGATTGGTTTTGCCATCGCGCCACCAAAATTGAACATACCTCCGGGGTAAAAGAGACGTTAATGCACTCGGTCATGGGGATCCAAATAGCTATCCCATTGGTGCTGTGTCTACTTTATACCGTCAATGTACTTATCCTTATCATCTGCTTTTTCACTTGGATATTACATGAACTCGTTGCGCATGCCGATGTGAGATATGCATCACCTAAACGCGAGATCTCCATTTGGGAGATGCATGCCCATAACTATCTAGGCACGCTACCTATGTATATGCTGATCACCATAGTCATTATTAATTGGCCACAATTTATTAATTTAATTAGCTTTAATTGGCAAGGCAATATGTCACTAGTACCAGTTGCAACGCCTCATGGTGGCAGTGGCTATTTCGTTAGTTATGTCAGTTTTATGGCTGTGGTGTGCGTGTTTCCTTATATCGAAGAGAACATTCGCTGTATTCGAGTTGCATTGAAAAAGAGGGCGGTTAGTTGAGCGTTTATATCAATAGTAGCGGGCACTTTCTTCCTGGCCCCGCGATAGGTAATGATGAAATTGAAGCTGTTTTGGGCTTAGTTAATGGCAAAAAAAGTCGTTTAAAGCATAAGATTTTACAGTCTAATGGCATCAAGACTCGGCATTACGCGATCGATAAGCAACAACAAACACAGATTTCAAATAGCGAGATGGCGGCTCATGCAGGTCGGCGTTGTTTAGATTCTAGTTATCTAGCTGCTAACCAAGTAGAAATGCTCAGTGTCGCGACCAGTCAGGGGGATTTAGTACTCCCCGGTTTTGGCAGTATGGTGCAGGCAGAGTTAGATCTATCAGCTGTTGAATTGCATACCAGTCATGGGATCTGCTCAAGCTCTATGATGGCGTTAAAAGCCGCTTTTACCAATATTAAGGCTCAAGAGTCTGCTAACGCCTTAGTGATTACTAGTGAGTTAGCATCGCGCTTATTTAAGCATACACGCTATGAACAAGTCTCTGGTAATGAAGTGGACTTTAACGCCGAGTTTTTACGATGGATGCTATCGGATGGTGCCGGTGCGCTATTACTTGAAAACCAGCCTAGAAAAACTGGCAAAAGCTTACGTATCGACTGGATTAAAAGTTTTTCTCATGCAGATGTTTATCCTGTGTGTATGTCAGTGGGAATGCCAAAGGCAAGTGAGCAAAGTTGGCAGGATTTCGCAACTTATAGTGAGGCTGAGCAGGCTGGAGCATTACTGCTGCGTCAAGATGTGCGTTTGCTCGATAATATTGTCTCTGTTGGCGTCAATGGTTTTTTAAAACTTCAGCAACAAGGCCTATTTAATGTGCCGGAGATTGACCACGTACTTTGTCATTTTTCATCGGCTTACTTTAAAAGCAAAATTGTCGATATGCTTGATGTGGCTGGAGTGCAGATCCCAGAACATAAATGGTATACCAACCTTTATGAGCGGGGTAATACCGGTTGTGCCTCAATTTTTATTATGTTGGATGAATTCTTAGCAACTCACGCGTTAACCGTTGGGCAAACTCTATTTTGTATGGTGCCAGAGAGCGGTCGATTTAATTGTGCTTATATGCACCTAACTGTAGTGGAGTAAGTTATGGCTGAACAGGTATTAACAGCATCGGGTCAAGCATGCTTGCAGGCATTACTCAAGGTGTGGTTTGACTTCGACCTTGCGCTTTCTAAAGCACCCATTGTTAAGCGGTTAGAGCAGAATAGACTTAGCCAGCAAGACTATCTGAAATTACTGCTTAATTTACGCCAGCAAGTAATAGAAGGTTCGCGCTGGATCACCCGTTGCGCGTCAAGTTTTAATCGCGATTATGCCGATGTGCGTTCGATAGTGATTGGCCATGCTAAAGATGAGCACCAAGACTTTTTACTTTTAGAAAGTGATTATGCTGCTTGCGGTGGTGAGTTGAGCGTTATTCAAAGTGCTAGTAAGAATATAGGCTCTGAAGCTTTACATGGCTTTTTGATGTATCGCGCTAGCCAAGAAAACCCTATCGATTTGATCGGTGCGATGTGGATCATCGAAGGCTTAGGTAACAAGATGGCCAGTAAGTGGACACAACTAGTCGAAGAGCAGCTTGATTTGCCGCAAACAGCGACTCAGTTTATGCGTTATCACGGAGATAATGATGAGCAGCATATAGCTGAACTCTATAAGTTAATTGATCGCGTCGCTACTGATGAGCTGTCGATTAAAGCGATAGTGAGAACGGCAAAAGTGGTTGCACGGCTCTATATCTTGCAGCTTGAGGAGGTTGACAGTGACAATTAAAAATCAAAGTGCGTTTATACGTGCCATTGCCAACGACAATTCGCTGCCAATAGAAAAAGTCGCACTTGAGCTATGGATTAAAGATTTAGAGAATCCTTTTCGTTGGACGCTTAGACCATTATTACAGTTAATATTTGCTTTGCTATTGCATGTGACATGGTTTGTAAAGCGTTTACCACTACCGCAGTTTAGCGGTCACAGCCTATTGCAAAAGATGATTTGCTGGTTTTGTAAGCACCTGGTGTCACCAGAAGCTAATTTGTTAATTTTGCGCCATTTTGCAACTGAATCTAATATCCTCAATTTTCTATCAGAAAACTCTGGGCAATCCGTTGTTGTAGATTTATATCCGAAACGGATCGATGACATGCTACAAGATTCGTTTGTTAAACATGATCAAGAGTTATTTGATGCATTCTTGCATCTTGGTGACGTGAAAAATGCCCAGAATAAATTCTATTCGGCAATAACTTGGCAGCGTTGGCAAACAATTAATATGGCTGATTTTAAATTTGAGCGTAAAGCTAGCCAAGTCATCGATTTTGAAACCGCTCATGCTTTATTTATGTGTTTGTTTTGCTTTTTACTTAAGCGTGATGAATACCGCGATGCCATTAATGGCTTTAATTTAGATCAGTCTATCGCTATTCGCATCGGCCGTATTATCAATAAACCTGAAATTGTTGAGATGGCCTATAACAAGTACCCGCACTATTTAGTGGGTCCTTGGAACCTGAGCCAGCGCTTTCTGATGCATGGCTTTTTTACTGAATATCTATATGCAGAGCTTGAACAGATCCGGCTCTCGGCGGTAGGCAAGGAAGCAGATAATGAACAAGTCGCAAATGAGTCTTGATCCTTTGGCAGGTGAGTCTTGTCAGTCAATAAGCGTTATGCTGATCACTGATATCTTTGGCGTTGGTGAAGCAACAGAACAATTGACGGCAACTATGGGCTCTCAAGCGACAGTTCATATTATCGATCCTTATTCTGGGGTAAGAAATCATTTTGCGAGTGAACAGATTGCTTACAGTGAATTTATTGAGCGCTGCGGTCATGAAGATTATTATGTATTAGCAAAAGCGGCGTTTGAGCAGCTTGAGCCGGATGTGGTCATAGGCTTTAGTGCTGGTGGTAATGCCTGCTGGCGTTTAGCATCAGATCCAAAAGCACAAGGCAAAGTTTTTTGCTGTTTTTATCCGACTCGCATCCATCAATATTTAACCGTGGAACCTGTTGCCAAGACCCAAGTGGTTTTTCCTGAATATGAACCGGGCTTTGATGTTACTGAGGTGAGTGACATTATTAGTCAGTTGCATTGTGTTGAACAACTGCACATGCCATATAAACATGGCTTTATGAACCAAGCTTCTAGCGCTTATGATGAAACTGGCTTGCAATTGGGCATGGGGACTATTTTACATATTATGGATTTATCGGTTTTTAAGGTGTCGTTTCAAAATGATTAGCATAAGAAAAGCAAGGGCATCTGATGTAGAGGCGATTTATAGCATTCGTAGTCGTAGCATTTTAGCTAAATGCGCTGACTTTTATTCTGCACAACAACTTCAGATGTGGACTCAAGGTAGCGTCACTAACGAGTTTATCGCTGATGTTGTCGATAACTTCTTTGTATCAGTAATAGATAATAAAGTAATAGGCAGCGGTAAACTCAATACTGCGACTGGCATGTTGGATGCAATTTTTGTTGAGCCGGAGTGTTTCGGCCAAGGTGCAGCTAAAAAAATGTTAGCATTTTTAGAGGCACTGGCTATCGAACATCAACTTAGCAGTCTTAAGCTTGATTCTACCTTAAATGCAGCGTCATTTTACCGCAGTTGTGGCTTTAGCGGAGAGCAAGTATCAACCTATCACTCACCAAGAGGGATAAGCTTAGATTGCGTGCCTATGTATAAAAACTTGTCAGTGTGAAGCTTGGCTATTAATGTCGACATCATCTTCTAATTCTGTATGCTGAGAGTCGTCAATTAGCGATTTCAGATATGCAAAAATCTAGCTTAAATTGGCTTTTATTTGACTTATTTACCTAGAAAATCACTGCCTTTTTAATTGACGTAAAACAGGTGCGATAACCTTTAGCAAGATACAAAAAATCACAGTTGAAATCTTGATTGCTGTTATGTGATCTAGCTGGCGTAAAATCTAAAAAAAAATATCAACATCAGTCATATAACACACTTTTCTCTATTGCTCAGGGGTAAGGTAATCATTACCTAGTGCCTGAAAACAGGTCAATTCATCATTGAAAGGTGAGTTATGCCATTTGCCGATTTACGTTTATCTTTAGCAACACAAAGTCTTGATCTTGTTATGCAACAAACCATCATGCAGTCGCTGAGTTTAGCGGATGCAACAGTATTTTCACCGGGACAAACCTCAGTTGGTTTGGCCTGCGATCAGCATATAGAAACCCTCTATATTCATATTCCTTTCTGTCACACACAATGTCGTTTCTGCTCGTTCCATAAAATAAAATATAACCGAGAGAAAGCCTTAGTTTACTTTGAGGCATTACGTAAAGAGATAAAGCGAGTGATTGCCGCAGGTTTGCGCTTTAATCGAGTGTATATTGGCGGCGGTACAACGACTATTTTAGAAGATGAGCTGGTTAAGACTATTGAACTGATAAAGAGCCTGACCAATGTTCGCGAAGTTTCTTGCGAAACAGATCCTAGCTACTTTAAAACCGGCAAACCTGAAATGCTCAATGGTTTAGTGGATAGAATGTCTATTGGTTTACAGAGCTTTGATGACAATATATTAAAAGCCAGCGGCCGATTTGAAAAATTTGGCTCGGGTGATGAACAAGAAATTGATATTGCCAAAGGCATTGAGCTTTTTCCAACTGTAAATGTTGATTTAATGTATGGTTTTAAGGGCCAAACACCGGCTAGTGTGGTGGATGATATCGAACGAATGATCCAGCTTAAACCCGACCAAATCACCACCTATCCATTAACATTGGGAATAGGTAAGAATCGCAAAAAATCAAAATGTCTTGCAGGTGAATCAAAGGATTTATGGCCACAGTTTTTGGCGGTTAAACAGGCAATGGCTGAGCACTATATGATGGAGTTTCCTTGGACCTATAGCCGCAATTTTGGTGATAAAGTTGAAAATAAGTATGTGCTTGATGGTGAAAACTGTTTTGGCGTGGGCTCCGGTGCTTTTGGACGTTTTGGCCAGCAATTTCAGATCTCTAGTTTTGATATTGATGGCTATATTGAGCTTATTAATCAAGGCAATGTTGGCACAAGTCATCATAAGATGTTGAGTAACAAATCGATAAACCAACATCATTTGATGATTATGATGGGTAAAGGCTGTTTAGATCATGCGCTTTTTAAAGCACATACAGGTAAAAGTTTATGGCAGGCGTTCCCGTTAGAGTTGGGCTATTTATTAGCAGCAGGAGCCTTGATTAAGGATGGAAACAGTTACCGCACTACTGAAGCTGGCCAGTTTATCGCGTTAAAAATGTTTAGTGGTTTCTTGGCGGGGATGGATTACTTGCGTGAACAGGCATTGCAACTTGCAAATACTCGTTGGGCTTAATTTCTGTCAATATGTTGCCAACTGAATAGTTTTTACGCACTTGACGAGCGGTATACAATTAAATGCATGCAAAGCAGAGTCGTGTTGATTGAGTTATTAACCGCCACGGATTTGACGGCTGCAGCCGAGCTTACCTTAGCCAATATGCAACCATATTATAAAAAGTACGGGCTAGAGTGGGATAGTACAACTATCTTAACTATGACTGAGGGGCTGAGTAATCTGCAGATCATACTTAACGGTGAGCCAGTTGGCATTTTAAGGCTATCGTTTACGGATGAGGTTTGTCAGCTTCGAGATTTGCAGATAGATAGTCGTTTTCAAAATAAAGGTGTTGGCAAGTTAGTATTACTTGAAGTTGTAGGCATTGCAGAGAAAGCGGCTGTGAAATTTATTGAACTAAAAGTTTTTAAAGTTAGCCCTGCGGTTAGGCTGTATACACGTTTGGGTTACAGTGTACAGCAACAGGATGAACGATTTTTTTATATGCAATATCAGTTCAATAAGGCGGCTAGCGAGTAGCTTTTATTAACACTATTTAAACCTATTCATTAGGAGTTAATCATGAAAGGCCATTTATATAAGGTAACTTTAGAGCATTTACAAGACGCGAAAGGGCAGGCTGTTGATGATAGTAAGTTGGTGTTTGAAACGCGTAATCATGACGATATTTTTAAAATTGTCGAGATGATGAAAGGGAAAATGGATATAGACGAAACAGATGCTATCGCCTTTGCTGTGGGTTTAAAGCTTTTTGGCGAAGTTATGCTGAACAATCGTGATGTTGAGCTGTTTAAGCAGTTTAAACCGCATATGACAGATTTTATGAAGCAATTGAAAAAACAGTAAATATAACGGTAAATAAAAAGGCTTAAGTGAATTCACTTAAGCCTTTTTGTTATGTTGCAATGCGTTAACGATTAAGCCGCTTCAAACTGCTTAGCATATTCAAGCGTGCGAGCTTTTAGCTCTTCTGGGTCAAAGTCATCGACATTGATAGACTTCATTCGGCCGATTTCTGCACGTTCAAGTAGGGCGATTTCAGCCTCGCTCAATACACCTAAGGCTTTGCCTTCAGCAGCCACTTTATCTAGCCACATAAAAGGTAGGCGTTTACCCGCTGCTTTACAGACTTTGTCGTAGATAGGTTCTGACGCCAAAATATCTTTAAAGGTTTGCTCTTGAATACCTACTGTGTTGTGCTCACTAGCAGTCCAGAATTGACCTTTACCTAAACGGTCACGACTCGCGCAAGGTGTTTGCATTATTTTCGCCACTTTGTGGTCAAGGATATCGCTTGGACGTTTTAGTGGGCGACCAAATGGGAAGATCACTGCACGCAGTGCAAGACCTAAGCCCATCGGGAAATTATCCAGTAGTTCATCGAGTGAAGATTGCAGTTTATACAGGGAATCTTCAACAGCCCACTGCACTAGCGGCAGATCTTCTGTTAATCGGCCTTCATCTTCATAACGCTTAAGCGTTGCTGAAGCGAGATAGAGCTGGCTGAGCAGATCACCAAGACGAGCTGAAATACGCTCTTTACGCTTAAGGTTACCGCCAAGGGTTGCCATCGCTAGATCTGATAATAGTGCTAAATTGGCACTAAAACGGTTCATCTGTTGATAATAGCGCTTAGTTTTATCCGAGTACGGCGCGTTAGAGAAGTGACTAGATGTTAGACCCATCCATAAACTACGTACTAGGTTGCTGGTAGTAAAGCCAATATGACCAAAGATAGCGGCATCAAAGTCGCGTAAGCCTTTGTTGGCATCTGCATCAAATGCAGATTCCATTTCTGCTAATACGTATGGGTGACAACGAATTGCACCTTGACCATAGATAATCATTGAACGGGTAAGAATGTTTGCGCCCTCAACGGTAATGGCAATTGGCGCAGCTTGGTAACCACGACCTAAATAGTTATTTGGGCCTAAGCACACCCCTTTACCACCGTGAATATCCATGGCATCGATAACGCACTTTTGCATTCTATCGGTTAGATGATACTTAACGATAGCCGAGATCACTGATGGCTTTTCACCTAAGTCGATACCGGTCGTTGTCAGTGAGGTTACTGCATCCATCAAGTAAGCGTTACCGCCAATGCGCGCCATCGGTTCTTCAATACCTTCAAGCTTACCAATAGGTAGTTTGAACTGACGACGAATACGCGCATAGGCACCCGTTGCCAGCGCCGCAGTTTTAATACCGCCAGCAGAGTTTGATGGTAAGGTAATACCGCGACCTACAGACAGACATTCAACCAGCATTCTCCAACCTTGGCCGGCCATTTCAGCACCGCCAATAATAAAGCTAAGTGGAACAAAGACTTCATTACCGCGAGTCGGACCATTTTGGAACATACAGTTAAGTGGGAAGTGACGGCGACCGGTTTCTACACCTTCAATGTCAGTAGGGATCAGTGCGCAGGTAATACCCAAATCTTCTTGATTGCCAAGTAACTGATCAGGATCTTTTAGTTTGAATGCTAGACCAAGCACAGTTGCGATTGGCGCGAGGGTTATATAACGCTTGTTCCAGGTAAGCTTCATACCTAAGACTTCTTCACCTTCCCATTCGCCTTTACAGACAATACCGTAATCGGGGATCGCACCGGCATCACTGCCAGCTTCTGGGCTAGTTAAGGCAAAGCAAGGAACTTCAAGGCCTTGAGCAAGGCGGGGTAAGTAGTAGTCTTGTTGGTCTTTGGTGCCGTAGTGCTGCAGTAGTTCGCCTGGCCCAAGTGAGTTAGGTACACCAACCGTTGATGCTAATTCGCTGCTTAAACCTGCAAGCTTTTGTAATACGCGGGACTGTGCATAAGCAGAATATTCTAAACCACCGTATTTCTTTTTAATAATCATCGCAAAGAAGCCATGATCTTTTAGGTATTGCCATACTTCTTCAGGTAAGTCTGCTAACTGGTGTGACACTTGATGTTGATTCACCATACGGCAAACTTCTTCAACAGGTCCATCTAAAAAGGCTTGTTCTTCCGCACTAAGGGTGGCTTTAGGGTAGTTATGCAGTTTGCTCCAGTCTGGTTTACCTGCAAATAGATCTGCTTCCCACCAGGTGGTGCCTGCTTCAATCGCTTCTCTTTCAGTTGACGACATCTCAGGCATGATCCCGCGGTACATTTTTAGTAGAGGGCGGGTAATAACGTTTTGTCTAAATGAGCTGATATTAAGCGGCAGAGCGATTGCAACAAAAACTAGCCAAAGTAGGGCGCTAGCATTACCCAATCCGGTTGCTATTGCTAATACAGCTGCAGTGCCTAAGCTAGCAGTCAGTAGAGAGACTCTGAGATAAGCAAAAGCACCTATCGCAACGATTATCGCCAAGATCCAAAGTAGGGTCGTCACTGTAATTCTCCTTTTATGTGTGACCTAAAGTTGACCTAAAGGCACTGTTTTTGGGTTCTACCTCACAATTATAGTGTGTGGTCAGACCTGTGTCTCATAAAATCTAAACCTTAGTTAATTTTAATACAAGCATTTTTCAAACAAATGTTTAAATTATTTGCAACGCTTTAGATTCCCCAATGGCGCTCAAGTGGTTAGAATAAAAGGCATCAAGTTGTAAATTGAGCGGGATGAAGATTAATGTGCGAGTTACTGGCCATGAGTGCCAATGTTCCGACAGATATTGTATTTAGTTTTACCGGATTAGCTGAAAGAGGTGGCGTAACCGGACCACATGTTGATGGTTGGGGCATTACTTTTTATGAGGGCAAAGGTAGCCGCACCTTTAAAGATGCGCGTCCAAGCAGTGAATCCCATGTTGCCCAGCTTATTAAGTCTTATCCGATAAAAAGTGAAGTTGTGGTTAGTCATATTCGCCAAGCAAATCGAGGTTGTGTGTCACTTGAGAACACCCATCCATTTACTCGTGAGTTGTGGGGGCAATACTGGACCTATGCGCATAATGGTCAGTTAACTGGCTATGAAGATAAGTTCGTCGCTAAGCGCTTTACTGCTGTGGGTGATACAGACAGTGAAATGGCTTTTTGTTGGATCATGGATAAAGTGGTTGAACGATTTGGTGACACAGCCCCTGAAGATCGATTAGTTGTTTATGATTATATTGCGACTTTAGCCGATGAAATTCGTGCGTTAGGTGTGTTTAACATGATCTTAAGTGATGGTGAGCATTTGATGAGTTACTGTACCAATAACTTATGTTACATCACTCGACGAGCACCATTTGGTAAAGCTAAGTTAATTGATACCGATGTGGTGATAGATTTTGATAAAGAAACCACACCAAATGATATAGTGACCGTAATTGCTACGCGGCCGCTAACGAAAGATGAACAGTGGAATGTTCTTAGCCCTGGCGAGTGGAAGTTGTTCAAAAAGGGTGAGTTAGTCAGTTCGTAGGTTAGTAAAAAGCTCGCTAAGTTTTACTAAGCGAGCTTTTTTTAATGGTTTACTTTGAGCTCATTATTACCCTTGTTTATTATTGTCAGGGGAAGCTGTGTCTTTGTTTAGTGCTTGTTCCGTGTTTACTGGTTCAAAACGATAATTAAGTAGCTTAATATCTAATTGTTTACTGCCTTTTTCAAAATGAGACAGTCGAATAGGTAAGTAACCTAATTCCGGTGCCATCCAGAAAAATGTCTGGCGTTTTTTACTGTTGCGTACCACTTCAAATTTGACGGTTTGATAGCTGCCACTGTCAATATTTACTCGTTCTTTACCAACAATTTTAAAGTCATAGTCATCGATTTCCCCCTCTTTCACCATACTGTAATGCAAGCTATCTCTGTTAGCCTCCATGTCCAGCCTAAACTGCAGTTGTACCATGAGTGGGTCAAATAGTTTTGTGTCGTAGGGAAACTTTGCGCGTTCATCTTTATAGCGGCTATGAACGACATTTTGTGCTTTCGCAAAAGCAGCTTGCTCACGAAAATTGGGGCCTGTTCCTGTGCGTTCAACACTGTAGCGCATTGGCACAAGGTGATTATCATCTTCTAAACTAAATTCACTGCGAATATGGCGTTTATCAGATAGCATGAGTAGGCTCACATCGCTGTCAAACCGGTAGCGGTACAGGTTGCCTTCTGGGGCTTGTAAAATATAGCGCGCGCGACCAAGTTCTATGCTGCCGTAATAAACTTCATACTCCGCCATATGAGGAGTTAAAGCCGTGGTATTGGCAAAACTATTGGGTGTAGTTAATAGCAAACCAAGCGTAAATAGCGGTGCTAACTTTGTGGGTAATCTTGATGTCAGTACTTTTAGCAAAGGCAGCTCCTTTTTCAAAACGGGGTCATTAGCTATTTGTCATCTTGTTGCTAGTTAAAAAGGCATAGACAAAACTAAGGTTGCTAGATCTGGGCGCCACTCATATTCAGCTAACTTTACTCTGCCACGATTCACTATGATTGCTTCACTGCGTAATCGTTGCATCTGCTCTATAAACGCTTCGCTATGTTCAGCAAACGAGATCTTCCCTTGGCTATTAATGACCCTGTGCCATGGTAGTGCAAGTTCACTCGGTGCCGCTTTTAATGCTCTAGACACATAACGTGCCCTACCTGGCAGGCCTGCTAAATCAGCCACTTTACCGTAAGAACATACTTTACCTTCAGGGATCATAGACACAATATGCCAAATTTGCGTCATTGGTGAAGCTTTATTACTGGGTTGCATTGGATTTGCCTCCTGTTATTACGGTAGTTTTTCACAGTGATGAGATCAACTGTCGAAGAGGTTAAATCTCAGTAAACACCGCAATAAGTGTTGCAACTGTTAATTATTGCGCGCTATGTTTTTGTGTGGTTACGCGCTTGTAATATAAGGTAAAAACTCTTGCTGCTACTTAGCACTAAAGTAATAATAGCGCCTTTTTTACGGTATATATAATGTCAGTAAAGGCTTTGCGGTCGAGTATTGGGTGTTTGTTAGTACTCTCAGCGGTGTCTCTGCCCACTTGGGCTAGTGATTTTCGACATATCGCTGATCCATTGAAGTTGAGCGACTCCCTTTATATTGGCTTTGATGATGACACCTTTAAAGTCGGTGGTAGTTTCGCAACCAGTCATCAAAAGTTTTCAGCCAATACCAATTTTGATGGTGATAAATGGCATTTAGGTTACTTGTACTCTGCCAGTGACCTTAACTTTAGAGCTTCAGTCGAGCATGGTAAAACCGACACTCCTCAAGGTAAATCTAGCCATTATCAATACCAAATGGGTTTAATGACAGAGCATAAAGGTTGGTTTGCGACTCAAGTCTTTACTGAGCTTGCAGTGAACCATTTGGCTGTGAAGCATTACAAAGACAGTACGGCTGCTAATGCTAACATAACAGTATTAAAACCAATGACCGAGCATTGGTATAGCGAACTTTACTTGCAAGGTAACGCAGGCATTGACGGAGTAGAGCGTTATGATGCGAGAAGTTGGTTAGCCCTTGGCTATCAAATAAACCCACAATGGTCTTGGGTGATCCGCTACCAATATGATTGGGAAAAATTAGCGCGGATTGAGAATGAAGATACCCAGTGGGTATTTGCTATTCGCTCACAATTTTAATACAGGTTAGCACAGATAAAGTAAGCCCATATTGTTTATCAATATGGGCTTTTTAGTTTGGTTTTAGTTTATTTCAGCCAGTTCAAGTTCACTATCTTCGGCTTGCGGTGTGGTACCAAATTTATGAAATAATACTAAACCAAGAGCCGTGAGTACGCCTAATGCGCCAATGATGTACCACATCAACTCAGGACGATCAGCGCCTTTCGCCACTTCAGAATACAAGTAGCCCGATAGTGGGCCAGCTAATAAAAAGCCAATTGCGGAAGAGACAAAGTAATATCCCATAAACATGGCTTTTTTATCATTTGGCGCAAAGCTTGCCACATATTCTTGGCTTTTTGGTGAAGCAACCATCTCACCGATTGAGAACACTAAAATTGAGGTTAGTACCATAGCGCCGCCCATTATTGCACCGTGAGCAATTCCGCCAATAGCAGTGCCAAGCGCTAGGATGATGGTGCCACCAACCAATACTGGCAGAGCATGGAAACGCTCAACAACTCGGCTGATCATCAGTTGCATGACAACAATAGATAAAAAATTGAGTCCGATAAGGTATTCAGGGTTAACTTGGCGATATTCTACCGCCCAAGTTTGCGCATATTGCGCAGCAAGCGTAGGTGTTTGTGTTATCGCTGTGAGTGCTTGGCTGATTTCTGCTGTTGGCACCATCACTTTGGTGTGCACCAGTTCAAAGTAAGCTTGCTTGGCATTGAGTGTTTCGTTAGCAACCTCACTTGCTAAACGCGTCAGTTCTGCTTGCAGTAAACTAACATCAACCGGGGCAAAAAATTCTAGCAAATCAGGATAAGAAGCCAGCATTAACACCAGATCACTGGTATCGACAAAGTCGCGAATATAAATAGGCAAAGTAATAAATATCTGCTGATAAACCATCCACATTCCTGAAAGGATCAGTAAATAAATCACAAATGGTTTGTTACCTAGACTGACTTTTTGGGCGTACCAAGGTGCTTTGACATTAGGGCTTGCGAGTTTGTCCCAAATAATATGTAGGCTAAACCAAATGGCATAAGTGATTAATGTGGTTTCGCCGCTTATCCATTTGGCGCCGTAAGACATTAAAATAATTAAGGTGCCAAAGAAGAGAATAGCGAAACGGGCATTACCCAATACTTGTTGGATATCTTTAAATACAGCTTTAAGCGGCTTACCTTTTTGTAAGCTTTGATCTGTTGGCTCTTTATAAAAGAAATAAGCGGGAATAAAGTTAACCGCGATCCAAAAGGCCGACATGATAAATACCCAGTCCCAGCTAATCGCTCTAACGTAGCCCGCGATAAACGGCCCTAAAAAACCGCCGATATTAACCATCATATAGAAAATGCCAAAGCCTAAGCCACGATTGGTTTCATCTGTTGTTCGGGCTACCGTTCCGGTCACAACGGGTTTGAAGCAGGCCGCGCCAACAGCAACTCCCATAAAGGCCACAAAAAAGCCCATAAAACTGTCAACTTGGCCGAGCAGGTAATAGCTAGGGCACATGATGGCATAAGCAACCAGAAACATTTTCCGGTAACCGTATCTATCAGCCAAGGCACCAGTCAATACCGGGAATAGATAAAGAAAGAAGGGGATCATGCCTTGTAGCAGACCTCGCTCTTGTTCTGAAAAGCCTAATCCGCCTTGGTTTTGCGGCGAGGTCATATATAAAGACGATAAAGCAAAAAAGCCATACCACGCTAAACGTTCAAAGATCTCCATTGTATTGGCAACGAAGAAGGTAGGGGGCAACGGGGTGCGTCCTGCTGAGGTCATATCATTATCCGTATATTGTATACATTTTTATTCATGCTACCACATGTTAATAAAAAGTGGAGCTAATTGTGCAAAATAGCGACGCATTCGTTTGATTATATGGTGTATTAAAACAGAGGAACTCAGAGACGAAATGAGCGAATAAGCCTAATAGAGTGGGGATGAGAGACTTTATATCGTACTCAAGATTGCCTTTATTGGTTATTCGGTCATAATAGCGCGAATTTTTTAGTTAACATTAGTGTGATAAAAGTATGGCAGTGTTAGACATCTTAACGATCCCCGATGAGCGCTTGAAGCGTAAAGCTGTGCCGGTAACAGATATTGAGTCTGTGCAAGGCTTTATCGATGATCTAATTGAAACCATGTATGACACCGATGATGGGATCGGCTTAGCAGCGACGCAAGTTGGCAGTTTACATGCTATTTTGGTTATCGATTTATCTGAAGAACGTGATCAACCTATGGTGCTAATCAACCCTGAAATAGTGGAGTCTCGTGGTCAATATCAAGGCGAAGAAGGCTGCTTATCTATTCCTGGTTACCGCGCTAAAGTTAATCGTCACCAAGGAGTTAAAGTGACAGCGCTTGATCGTGAAGGTAAAGCGTTCGAGATTGATACCGATGAGTTTTTAGCGATTGTTTTACAGCATGAAATGGATCACCTAAACGGTGTGGTATTTACAGATCACCTATCTATGCTTAAACAGCAAATTGCATTGAAAAAAGTGAAAAAATACAAATAAGTTATTAATTTCACCCGCACAGCTTAAACCAGTTGGCGATAAACTTAGCAACAAAGCGCTACTCTTTTAGAGGGGCGCTTTTTTTGCAATTAAAATCGCTTGCGATCTAACAGTGGTCAAATTGTCACAGTGGCGGGTTAGTTGCAGGCTGCAACGACAAAGCATTGTTTCAGGCGTGTTAGAGCGTCAATCAGGAGTCACACATGTTGTTGTAGGCAAAATTGAAGACATTTCTCATGAGCTTGAAAAACTGTCTGTACGCTGCTGTGATTTTCATTAAGTTTCTGTGCTTTGGCAGAGTTAACTTTGAGTATATACTGCCGCGCTAAGAGATCTAAGAGAACCAGTTGTGAAGATTATTCTGTTGACCCACGAGCGGGAAGTCACTCGCCCAACTAATACTGGCCATATCGCAGTTAACCATGCAGGTGAGCATTGCCAAAGGATTGTTTGGTCAAGGGTGAGGCCAGATCCCGCTTTACTAAAAGCATTGTCTTTGCCCGACACAGTGTTATTGTTTCCTGAAAATACTGCAGATGAGTTGAACGATACAGCTGATACCTCTGCTTCGCAGGTCGAGCAAATAAACAAACAGCCATCGGCTCTAGAAGCCATTGAGGTTGCTAATCTGCCACAAACTGTAGTGATCTTAGATGCTACATGGCAAGAAGCCCGTAAAATGTTGCGTCAGAGTGCTTATTTAAAAACAGCTAGGCGTTACTCGTTAACTGAAACGGCTAAATCTGAATTTACTTTACGGCGTAATCAAGTTGAAGGCGGGCTATGTACCGTGGAATGCATTATTGAGCTATTTAAACAAGCAGGCATGAACGATGAGGCGCAGCGGTTACATGCCGAATTCGTTCAGTTTTGTCATTATCCTAACTCACGCTGAAAAGGCTAGTAGCGCCAATTAAATAACCGTTAGGTAGATACATAAAAAGTGACACACGGCACCAGCTAATACAAACAGGTGCCAAATCGCATGATTAAAGGGGATTTTCTTCGCTACGTAAAATATCACGCCTAAGCTATAAAATAACCCACCGCCTAACAGTAAATAAAATCCAACATCTGACATATTGGCAATGAGGTCGTGCATTACAGTTACGCACAGCCACCCCATAACCAGATATAGAATTAAGCTAAATACTTTAAAACGGCCAATAAACAAAGTTTTAAATAGCACTCCGCCTATGGCTAATGACCAGATGGCAATGAGTACCCAATCTGCATCACTATTTGTCAGCGTGATAAGCATTAGAGGTGTATACGTGCCTGCGATTAACAGATAAATCGCGCAATGATCGGCAATCTTTAATCTGTGCTTTAAAAGTGGTGATGTGGCACTGTGATATAGCGTTGAGCAAAGAAATAACAAGATGAAGCTTGCGCAGTAAACAACCACACCTGTTAACTGAATAAAACTCAGGTGGTCGTATCCTTTAAATATGCACAGTAGTAGACCAATGATCCCAATGAGTACACCCAAACCATGACTAATGCTATTAGCTAGCTCTTCACGAGCACAATAGTTTGCTTTGGTGATTGTTTGACCGGCAGCTTGGGGTGATTGCTTCTCTGCTAGTACTGCTTGTTCTACTGCCATCGTATAAAAGACTTCTGGTTAGACCACAATTAGCTGCAGTGTAACAGCTTTGAATTGAAAAGCTATAGTTTTAGCTAACAAGTGTACGCTAAAATATTTATCAATGGCTTTGTGGTAAATAGCCAGTCTTGCGGGAACTAATATAAATGAGCTTGCTCTAAATAAAACAGCCGATAAATCTGATGATTACGGCAGATGTAACCAATAGTGAATACTGCAGTAGATGTCATAAGATAGTTAACTAGGAATTGTAAAGGGATGCAGCAAGGTCAAATTAACAGGAAGTTAGGACAAGCTACAACAACGAGAAAAGTGCAAGCAAGTGCAGACATTCCTAGTCAGGCTAAGCCATTTACGGCTAGCACTACTGATAATCAATTAGATAGTGACCTTGACGTTATCACTGTGTTTTATGGTGCCGGTCAGCGTCAGCCAAAAGATTGTGTCGCGACTGCAAGCAAATGTATGCCGAGCGATCCTCCCTTAACAATAACCGCTGTCGATATTGCTGGCACCAATGCTAACCATTCGAACAATCATTGTGTAAGTAGCGGTTGTTTAAATATCAGCGAGTTAACTGCAGAATCGAGTACAGCACTGTATGTAAATAGCACACATACGGATGAGATAAATGTTGCGGTTGATACGCCATTACCAGCTCATTCGAAGCCTATCCAGTTACGGCTGTTTTGGATTATGTTGCCGGTATTAGTGCTACATTCATTAGTTATCGTATTAATTAATTATTTTTGGGTTGCTCCACAACATCCTGATAGAAAGCAGGCGTTACCGAAGATCCGCTCTTACTTGTATGTTGCCCCCAAAAGCGTGCTAGTAAAGCCAAGTGTGACTGAAGCGCAAACGGATATTGCGCAACAAGATAAGGAGTTGAACAACAAGCTTCAACTTATAGACAAAGTAGAGTCAGAGTCGATAAACAAAGAGACAATCAAGCCTGCCTCTGAAAAGTTAGCAGCAGTTAAGCTGCAAGTTGCAGATGAGCAGGCAACCAATGAGCAACCGCCGTTGCTTGAGGCTGAGCCTCAGCGTATTGAACAGCCAAGTTGGCAGCAACGAAAATCTAGCGCAGCTACGTATTTTGAAACTAAACCTCAAATTAATAATCAGGCAGAACAATTAGATTTTAGCTCTGTGTCTGATAGGTTTACTCAGTCATATTTACAAAAACAGCAGGCTGGAAAGTTACAGCAACTCGCCTCTGAAAGTGGCGCTGAATATACTCAAAAACGTTCATTGAGTGAGATGGATGGCGATATGCAGGAGTTGGTATTTCCGGAGGTTGATTTATATAGCAAGGTGGAAACCACAGACCATAAGTTGGATCCTAATCGAATCGTTAAAAAGGGCGATACTTGCTACAGAATCGTAAACATTGGCGATCAAATAAATCCTTATGCAGAAACCATTGGCTTTCCGTTTAACTGCGGTGAAGATAAAGTCAAACAAGCAATCAATGATGCCATTGCTAAACGCTTGCAGCAGCGCATGATAAGCCGCTAAAGCGTAATTTAAAAAGATTAAAAACTTGTATTTACCAGCAACATGGCGATTGATTAAAATTCATATGCATTGAGGCGCTTTAGCTCAAGTATTCACTTTAGTCATATACTTCAATAGCTTGTGATTAAATTACTTTGTGAGCACCTCTGGTCTAATAACTTTTTAAGTGCTTGTATCTCACCTGCCGATAGATCTATACTGCCAGCTCATCTTGTCGGAGTGCCATATGGCTGAGACCGTTAATTCGGGATCCGTTGAACCTGATCAGGTTAGAACCTGCGAAGGAAACAAGCGAAATAACTGCATAAAGTGACTTTGAAAATAACTAAAAGCAGCATTTCGGTGGTTACGTGTAACTGGTGTTTGAGCACCAGCTATATGTTCAACTTTTCAGATTCTCATTTCTCCTGACAAGCAACTTCATTTCATACAAAAAAGTGAGTTTGCTAATGTCAAATCGTCGCGAAACCCGTGCCCAAGCACAACAGTTTATTGATAACCTAAAACCATTACAGCACCCTAATTCTGAGAAAATTTATCTTCAAGGCAGCCGCGCGGATCTTAAAGTGGGTATGCGCCAAATTCATCAGTCGGATACCTTGATTGGTGGTGATGAGCACAATCCTGTATTCGAAGCTAACCCACCGCTAAAAGTGTATGACTGCGCTGGTGCATATTCTGATCCAGATGCTGAGATTGATGTACGTAAAGGCCTAGAAAAATTCCGTAAAAACTGGATTGCTGAGCGTGATGATACTGAACAATTGGCTGGTGCCAGTTCCGGTTTTACTCAGCAACGTCTTGCTGATGATGGATTAGATCATCTACGTTTTGAATCCTTACTGCCGCCACGTCGTGCAAAAGAGGGCAGAAGGGTTACCCAATTACACTACGCCCGCCAAGGTATTATTACACCTGAAATGGAATATATTGCCATTCGTGAAAACATGGCAAGAGCTGAAGTGACAGATCCAGTGCTGACGCAAAAGGATAAAGGTGAGAGTTTTGGTGCTGCGATTGGCGAGCCAATTACCCCTGAATTCGTTAGGCAAGAAGTGGCACGTGGTCGTGCGATTATCCCGCTCAATATTAACCATCCCGAAGCTGAACCTATGATTATCGGGCGCAACTTTTTGGTTAAAGTGAATGCCAATATTGGCAATTCTGCTGTGACCTCATCGATTGAAGAGGAAGTCGAAAAGCTGGTTTGGTCGACCCGTTGGGGCGCGGACACAGTGATGGACTTGTCTACAGGTCGCTATATTCATGAGACCCGTGAATGGATTATTCGTAACTCACCAGTGCCAATTGGTACTGTGCCTATCTATCAAGCACTAGAGAAAGTCAATGGTGTTGCCGAAGATCTAAACTGGGAAACATTCCGCGATACCTTAATCGAACAAGCGGAGCAGGGCGTTGACTACTTCACCATTCATGCAGGGGTGTTGCTGCGTTACGTACCGATGACGGCTAAGCGCTTAACCGGAATTGTTTCTCGCGGTGGCTCTATCATGGCTAAGTGGTGTTTATCCCACCATAAAGAAAACTTCCTTTACGAGAATTTTAGAGAGATCTGTGAGATCTGTGCCGCTTACGATGTATCACTATCTTTAGGTGATGGTATGCGTCCGGGGTCGATTGCTGATGCCAATGATGAAGCGCAATTCTCTGAGCTTGAAACCTTAGGTGAGTTAGTCAAAATTGCATGGCAATACGATGTGCAAACCATCATCGAAGGCCCGGGCCATATTCCAATGAACCTTATCAAAGAGAATATGGATAAGCAGCTTGAGGCTTGTGATGAGGCGCCGTTTTATACCTTAGGCCCACAAACGACAGATATCGCTCCAGGATATGATCATTTCACTTCGGGTATTGGTGCTGCAATGATTGCTTGGTATGGCTGCGCAATGTTGTGTTATGTCACCCCTAAAGAGCACTTAGGCTTACCAAACAAAGAAGATGTTAAGCAAGGATTGATTGCCTACAAGATTGCCGCTCATGCCGGTGATGTTGCTAAAGGTCACCCAAGTGCCCAAATTCGCGATAATGCGTTATCAAAAGCACGTTTTGAGTTCCGTTGGGAAGATCAATATAACCTAGGGTTAGATCCAGAGACTGCACGAGCGTATCACGACGAGTCACTGCCGCAAGAGTCGGCTAAAGTTGCACATTTTTGCTCTATGTGCGGCCCTAAGTTTTGCTCGATGAAAATTACCCAAGAAGTACGTGACTATGCTGCAGCGCAGGAACGGGATGCTAATCCAAACGCGATTGATATTAAATCGGCTGCGGAATATCAGTCATACATGGGCAGTGACGCTGAAAACCTCGAAACTGAGCGAGCACAGGGGATGGCCAAAATGTCTGCTGAGTTTAAAGCCAAAGGTGCAGAGTTGTACCATGAAGCCAGCCATAAGCAATCTGATGCAGTACTAGAGGATTAATCATGGCAAATCCAGATGCGTTATCTGTGGAGCGTCCAATTGTATGGACAATTGCTGGTTCAGATAGTGGCGGTGGTGCGGGTATTCAAGCAGATCTGGCAACGATGTCAGATCTTGATGCCCACGCTTGTAGTGTGATAACTGCGGTAACGGCGCAAAGTTCGGTTACCGTGGCATTGGTTGAGTCAGTATCGAGCAAAATGTTGTTATCACAACTTGATACCTTGGCTAGTGACTTGCCGCCAGCAGCGATAAAAATTGGTTTATTGGCCAACCAAAGTCAAATCGATTTATTAGCCGACTGGTTGGCTAAGCAGCTAGCCAATTGGTTGCAATTAGGCATTAAAGTGCCGGTTATCTTAGATCCGGTCATGGTGGCTACATGTGGCGATGCATTAGCCACTGGCGAAGGTTTAGACTTTAGCCCTTTTAAAGGCTTACTGACCTTAATCACGCCGAATGTGTGTGAATTAGCTGTGCTTGCTGCAACTGAGCTTAGCAGTGTTGAGTCATGCATTTTAGCTGCTAAAAACCTATCAGAAACCTTGAGCACATCAGTGTTAGCAAAAGGTGGCGATAACGGGCCAGCTTGGTGCCAACAACAAGCAAATGATTTATTGGTCTGTGTCGGTGTTGACGGGATTTCTGATAAGCATCAATGGCAAAGCTTTTGGTTATCGAGTAAGCGAGTAGAAACGGCTAATAACCACGGTACCGGCTGCACATTATCTTCAGCAATTGCTGCAGTGATGGCCCATGGTTTTGTACTTAATGATGCTGTAGTCGTCGCTAAGGCTTATGTCAATGCTGGTCTTAAGGCTAGCTATCAGGTAGGTCAGGGGCCGGGTTGTTTGGCAAGAACCGCTTGGCCACAAGATTTAGGCGAGTTTCCATACATTAAGATGGTTAGCATATCTGAACCAAAGCCAGCTTTGCTGGAGACGATTCAGGTAAAGGCGAGTGACAAGGGTTTTAAACGGATTGATGAAGCGCTAGGGCTTTACCCTGTGGTTGCCGATCTCGATATATTGGAAACCTTACTTAAAGCTGGGGCTAAAACAATCCAGCTAAGGATTAAAGATCCTAATGCTGCTGAGCTTGAACAAAGTATTATTCAAGCGATATCCCTTGGCCGTGATTACCAAGCGCGGGTGTTTATCAATGACCATTGGCAGCTAGCGATTAAGCATCAGGCTTATGGTGTGCATTTAGGACAAGAAGATCTTATTGCGAGTAACTTAGCTCAATTGCAAAGTGCTAACCTCGCGCTTGGTTTGTCGAGTCATAGTTACTTCGAGATCTTATTAGCAAATCAGCACCAGCCATCATATATCGCTTTTGGTCATATTTTTCCAACCACGACTAAAGTGATGCCTTCTAAACCTCAAGGATTAGCTAAGCTTGCGCGCTACGTATCCTTGATGAAAGGGGAGTTACCTATTGTGGCAATTGGTGGCATAGATGCAACAACTCTTGCAAGCGTTAAAGCGACTCAAGTTGATGATATTGCCGTGGTGCGGGCGTTGACACAAGCAACTGATCCACAAGCCGCTTTTAAAGCGCTAAATATGGCTTGGCAGGCGGAGGTGTAATTGTGGTAACGGAGCAACTCACCTCTACAGCAAGCGGCAATAAAGCTAACAGTGGCACTAAAGCGTTGAGCGATAGTGACTTTCTACGATACTCGCGCCAGGTGTTGTTAGCTGAAGTTGGCGAATCTGGCCAAGCCCAGTTTGCTAATGCCCATGTCATTGTTATTGGGGTTGGTGGATTAGGTAATTTGGTTGCTCAATACCTTGCAGCAGCAGGTGTCGGCAATATCACGCTGGTGGACGGTGATAAGGTTGAAGTGTCTAACTTACCTAGACAACTGTTATTTCACGATAGCGATATCGGTGTTAATAAAGCGGTTGCAGCTTCAGCTAAATTAACCAAGGCCTACACACAAGTGCGGATTAGTGCGGTTGCTGAGCACTTAACCGCGACCAGCATGCAACCACTTTTCAAGCTTGATAGGCAATACGATGTTTTACTCGATTGCAGCGACAACTTTGAAACACGTCAGTTGGTTAACCGAATCGCTGTTAGTCAGAACATTGCTCTGGTATCGGCGTCTGCTGCTCATTTCCAAGGTCAACTTTTATGTATTGAGCAGCAGTACAAGCCTGATAGTGGCTGTTATCACTGTTTGTTTCCTGCGGATATGAAGGTCAATCAGACCTGTCAAACTATTGGGGTACTAGGCCCTATGGTTGGCACTCTTGCGTCGATGCAAAGTTTGATGGCACTGCAGTTATTGCTTGGAAATAAGCAATTAGTAGGAAATCTATATCGCTTTGATGGCAAGCAATTTAGTTGGCGACAATTAATCATTACTCGCGATGAAAGCTGCTCGGTTTGCGGTCAAGCTAGCCACTACAATGAGTGTGTGACTAGCGCAGGGACTGCAAACCAGAATCAACATGAATATTAAGGCGCTTTGATGATTACAATCTTTATTAATGATGCAATGAAACAGGTTGAACAAGGGGCGAGTTTAACCAAGGTTCTTGAACAATACAGTTTAGAAAACGATATTCAGCTCGCTGCTATTGCCGTGGCGATAAACAATTGTGTTGCGCCAAGAGCTACTTGGCATACAACTCAATGTCAAGCGAACGATAAGTTAGAGCTGTTTTCAGTGGTAGCCGGAGGCTAATATGTTAACCATAGCAGATCATCAATTTCAGTCACGTTTGTTTACCGGTACTGGCAAATTTGCACAATCAGATCTCATGTTAGCCGCGATAGCGGCATCTGAGTCACAACTAGTGACTTTGGCGGTAAAGCGCCTCGATTTAAATACCGGCAGCGACAATATATTGCAGCCACTGCGTGATAGTGGGGTTAAGTTACTGCCCAATACCGCTGGTGCAAGAAACGTTAAGGAAGCGATTTTTGCTGCCCATCTCGCTAAAGAGATGCTAGGTACAAATTGGGTTAAGCTAGAAATTCATCCCGACCCTAAGTATTTAATGCCTGATCCCATTGAAACACTGGAGGCCGCGCGAATTTTATGTGAGCAAGGCTATGTGGTACTGCCTTATGTGCATGCTGATCCTGTGCTATGCCGTCGCCTTGAAGAGGTTGGCTGCGCAGCGGTGATGCCGCTAGGAAGCCCTATTGGATCAAATCAGGGTTTAGCGACTGAAACATTTTTAAAAATTATCATCGAACAAGCCAATGTGCCTGTGATTGTCGATGCGGGTATTGGTGCGCCGTCACAAGCGACTCATGCAATGGAGCTTGGCGCTGATGCTGTGCTAGTCAACACTGCAATCGCTAGCAGCGCAGATCCAGTTGCTATGGGGCATTGTTTTGCACAAGCGGTCAATACGGGTAGACAAGCCTATCTTGCTGGTTTAGGTGCAGTGAGTCATCAAGCGCACAATACTAGCCCATTAACGGGTTTTCTAAATGAATAATCCAGATGCAAAAAGCGCCGAACAACAAACGGTAACTAAGAGTTTTGTTGACGTATTTAAGCAGTTATCCCTTAGCGATTTGAAGCTTAAGCTGTATTCATCAACAGCAGAGGATGTTGAAAGAGCGCTACTGAAGCCGACTGGTGATCTAGATAGTTTATTAGCGCTACTGTCGCCTGCTGCAGAGCCTTATTTAGAACAAATGGCGCAGCAATCTGTTGCGCTTACGCGGCAACGATTTGGCGCAAGTATCGGCATGTATATTCCGCTTTATTTGTCAAACTTGTGCGCCAATGAGTGTGATTACTGCGGTTTTACAATGAGCAATAAGATTAAGCGTAAGACGCTGTCACAAAGTGAGATCTTAGATGAAATTAAACCAATAAAGTCGATGGGCTATGATTCGATATTATTGGTTTCCGGTGAACATGAAACTAAAGTTGGCGTGCCATATTTTAAACAAATGCTGCCGTTAATTCGCCAACATTTTAGCTATGTTGCGATGGAAGTACAGCCGTTAGAGGAGCAAGACTACCGGGAGCTGGTTGCTGAAGGGCTTGATGCTGTAATGCTATACCAAGAAACCTATAACCCGCTAACTTACAAAGCGCACCATACTCGAGGTAAGAAAAGTGACTTTGCTTATCGGCTTGAGTCACCTGATAGAGTAGCTAGGGCTGGGGTCGATAAAATTGGTCTGGGCGTATTGCTTGGTCTTGATGATTGGCGCCTAGACGCCTTGCTAATGGGCCACCATTTAGCCTACCTTGAACGAACTTATTGGCGCAGTCGCTTTAGTATTTCTTTACCAAGATTAAGACCATGTACTGGCGGTGTTGCACCTAAAGTGGAGCTTACTGATAAAGGCCTAGTGCAAATGATTTGCGCTTTTAGACTTTTTAATCAGCAGCTAGAAATTAGTTTATCGACTAGAGAAACACCAAAGCTACGGGATAACTTATTTGCACTTGGAGTGACTAATGTGAGTGCAGGGAGTTCGACTCAGCCCGGTGGTTACGTTGAGCCAAATACTGAGCTCGATCAATTTGAGATAAGTGATGAGCGTAGCCCCGATTTAGTCGCAAATGCTATGTTAGCGCGTGGTTTAAATCCAGTATGGAAAGATTGGGAGACGGGTTGGTAGTTTAGCGATTGTTTATAGCAGATGAGAATGAGAAAAAGCTGTCACTATTGACAGCTTTTTAAAACCTTAAACACTTCAGCTGGGTTAATCGGCTTACCAATATAACCACTCGCGCCTAATCTTAGCCCCAAGTTTTGATCTGATTCTTCAACTAAGCCACTGACAATAATCACAGGTATTGTCGTGGTTAGTGGATTATCTTTGAGATCTTTTAGTACTTGATAACCGTTTTTACCGGGCATCATAATATCTAAAAAAATGCAGTCGGGTTTTTGAATTGTAGAGATATCAATGACATCTAAGCCTGAGTTTACGGTGGTTACTTGATAATCATCGCCTAGAATCGACAATAGAAGGCTTGAGCAAAATGGGTCATCATCTACGATAAGTATTCTTACTTTTTCCATATTGGTGCCCCTTTCAATATATCGGTATTATGCGTTATTTTTATTGGATTAGGCTATCATTTTCATATAGCAAAGGCTATTTCTAACGCTTTTGTTATTGTAGTAAAGATAACCACAATTTGGTCGATTATTGTATGTTTTTAATAGTAATTAACTATACATCTATCGCTGGATGGTTGATAATTTGAACACCTCTATTCATAAAGGTACAGGATATGCAGATCCCACCGAGTATTATTTCAGGCCAAAATGGTTTTCAAGCGGCGCAGTCTGATTTAACCCAAGCAACCATTGATGTTGCTGGTGTGAGTCAATCTACCAGTGGCACCACAGTCAGTAATACAGGTGCTACAACTGTTGAAGCATTAGTTGATGCCAATCTCGCCGTTACCCAAGCACAAGCATCTGCCGAAGTGATTCAAACATCATCAGATATGATCGGTAGCTTAATTGATATAACAGTGTGACTCGATTTATTGCTAAAGGCATTCATTAGAACGCCTTTTTTGTTTTTGCCCTTTAAAGCCAATCCGTTACTCGACTAATTGGCTGTAATCTGGAGGAATATTGGTTTTTAGCCTATTGTTAGCTGATTAAAGGACTTGAGAGCAATACAGTATGGCTAAACAAGGACGTTGGTCTATTAAACAGTTTTTAATCGCGGGTAGCGCTGCAATTCTTCTATTGCTCATCGTTAATGTACTACTCACACAATACGTCTTTGAAACAAAAGCTAATTTGCTCAAAATTGAGACTAAAGTGCTTGAGTCAGCTAAAACCCTATTAATGATCCGCCGTAACGAAAAAGACTTTATAAGCCGCTTCGACGCCAAATATATCAAGCAAGTTGAACAGCAGAATAAATTGTTGGTTAAACAACTGGTTGAAATTGAACAGTTGCTAAATCGAAGCTCGCTTGAGGTGTCATTTAATAGCCAACAAGCCATGAATGAGCTCGATAATTATCAGGTAGCGTTTACACATTTATCTGATGAGATTTATAGGTTACATGGAACAAGTACAAGGCTCGGCTTACTGCAGCAGTTTGAGCATAATGCTAAGCAGTTACAGTTATTTGTTAATCAAGCAAATCAACCTAAGATATTTAATTTAATTATTATAAATCAATCAACTATATTTGATTATTTTAATAGTTTTGAGGATGAATTATTACTAAAAATAGAGCAAGAGTTTGATGAATTGGAGCAGCTCATTAAACAGGCGGTTTCGCCAAATCAGTCACTTCAACAAGCGTTCAATGTCTTTAGGCTGTCATTTTTTACACTACAACAATCAATGCAGAAAAGAGGTTATACAGAGCAGTTAGGCTACCACGGTGCATTAAGGGAAAATGCCCACAATGTTGAAAATAATTTAAAGGCGCTGTTCGAAACAGTCCCAGTTAAAGTAGAAAAAAATATCGCAGCTCTCGTGTTGCTTCAGGCTATCAGTGAGGCGCTACTTGTTTTATCTATTATTGCGATTCTAGGCTATATCTATGTATCAATTACAAAAATGGAAACCGGATTAATCAATGCTCGTCAGAAGGAGCAGCGTGCTAACCGCGCAAAAAGTGCATTTTTAGCCAATATGTCCCATGAGATCAGAACGCCGTTAAATGGCATTATCGGCATGACAGAGATCTTAAATGACTCCAAATTATCAGCGCCCCAAAAAGACTACTTAAGTACCATAAACTCCTCTTCGCAAACTTTGCTGATGCTTATAAATGATATTTTAGACCTGTCTAAAATTGAGTCGGGACATCTAGAGATCTGTCCTCATACTTGTGCAGTAAAAGAAGTTATTTACGATACCGCCGCATTAATTGCGCCTAAAGCTCAACAAAAAAATATCTGCGTTGATATCGTGATTGATGAGTCTATCCCTAATTATATTCGGGCTGATGAGCAGAAATTGCGTCAAGTATTGATGAACTTAGCCTCTAATGCGATAAAGTTTACCGCGAGTGGGCAGGTACTATTTACTATGAAGAGCCAGTTGCAAACACCTGATTCAATTAAGATATTGTTTTCAGTTAAAGATACTGGGGTTGGCATCGAGGCTGATAAGCATCAACATATTTTTGAAGAATTTAAGCAGGAAGCCGCCAATACCGCGGTTAATTTTGGCGGCACAGGCCTAGGTCTATCAATCTCTAGCAAAATAGTCAGTATGATGGGAGGCCAAATAGGTTTGAACTCGGCAAAGGGCGAGGGCAGTGAGTTCTATTTTTCATTAGTTTTTGACATAAAAACCAGTGAGGTGCAATTAGTAGCCAAACGCAGTACGCAGGTTGTATACAGCGCTCTGACACCAAGTCCATTGCTGATCCAAAACTTAACCGGCTTTGGATACCCGTTATCTGTTGTTTGCTCTACAAATGATATCGAAATCGAGTTATCGCAATCGGCGCTGATAATTTTACATGCTGAAGACGTTGCCGATATGACAATGTTGGCGAAGATAGCTGCTCGCTATAATAAAGTGCCGATTTTGATTGCTAGAGCGAATCATTGCGATAAAAAAGAGTTTGGCGATCTGGTGGCGGGTTATATTACCTTGCCCCTGCTCGGTGTGCGTTTAGACAATTTATTGCAATCAGTAACACAACAATTTGCACGGGAGCCGAGTGGGGTTGACAATAACTCAGGGCTTGGCATTAGTTCAGCAGCTCAACAATCTAAACTGGTGTTAGTGGTTGAAGACAACAAAGTAAATCAAAAAGTGGTTTCGTTAAATCTAGATAAATTGAACTTGGCCTACGTTATTGCAAATGATGGGCAAGAAGCGTTAGAGCAATATAAAAAGCATCAAGGGAAATTTTCGGTTATTTTGATGGATTGCATGATGCCGGTTATGGATGGGTTTGAAGCGACTAAGGCGATTCGGAATTTCGAGAGGCAGGCTGCTGCTCAAGCCGTGCCAATCATTGCTTTAACCGCTTCTATTTTAGATGACGATATTCAGAAATGTTTTGACTCAGGCATGGATGATTACTTGCCTAAGCCATTTAAACGCGAAGTCTTGGTCGATAAACTGGCTAAATTACATTAAGGCTTAACCAACTTGATGACGCTGTTTAATCAGCGTTTCAAGAAGTTGACTTGCTGGGCCTTGTTTATCCCGGTTGGGGATCACTAAGCTTAATGTCGCTTGGCGTTTACTTGCCCCTTTGAGCTGCAATCTAGTGAGTTGTTGCAGTTCAAGCTCGTCGGTTAATAGGTTTTGCGGGATCCAGCAAAAGCCAATGCCTTTTCGCAGTATCGTCATTGCTTCATGAAAGTTACTGACTGTCCAGCGTTGTTCGGCTTTCAGCCAACCAAGATCAGTATTTGGCACTAATGCCGTATCTTTGATGACAATTTGAAGATGTTGAGCTAAGGTTTGCTCATCCTCAATAATCCCCATTTTTGCTAATGGATGTTCAGGATGGCAGACGAGTATAAAGTCAATATCGACTAATGGCTCAGCTAGCTGACCTTTTGGCGCAGCGCCGCCACAAATAGCAAGATCAACACTTTGTTGTTCAATTAACTCTGCTGTACCTGTAAGCACACTATCAATAATAGTCACTCTCGTGCCTCGACTTTGTGGAAGAAACTCACTGAGAGCGTCGACAAGGTGTTCCATAGGATAGATTATTTCACGGGCAATAGTTAATGTGGGCTCCCAGCCAGTTTCAAGATTCGTTGCGAGTGCTTCTAATTCATTCACTGACTGTGTGATATGCCTAGAACGCCGTAATAAGACCTCACCACATTCAGTTAAGTAGGCTTTACGCCCTTTAACTTCAAGTAGTTGTACTCCCAATTGCGACTGTAGTTTGGCTACTGCATGGTTTAGCGAAGATTGGCTTTTATTTAGCTTTTCTGCTGCCTGTGAATAGCCACCGTAATCGACTACAGCTTGAAGAATACGCCATTGTTCTAGCGTTGATTTTGCTCTATCCATTTTTAATGCCTGAAAAAAGACGTAATTATTAAGAGCCCGATAACGGGCTCTTTGAGGGGGAGTTAACTTTAGCTTGTTACTTTTTAATCGGTGTGACCTGTTTTGGTAAGTACTTTTTGGTTGCTTTTAATTCAGCCAAATACGGCCCTTTATGCAACTTTTCAGGCCAATCAAGTAGCATCATTGCAAGTACGTTTCTATGTTCGCCAATGACAAGATCCGGGTTGCCTCTTGGCGACAAAATGATTTGCTCTTTTACGTCGAAGGCATTAATGATGTGCTGTTGGGTTTTTTTCACCACCGGATTGTCAGCTTGACCAGCGAGCAAAAAGCTTATCCCAACTTCAGCGATAATATCGTCAGTGGCGTCTTTTAAAATACGGTCAATATTGCGCTCGAAGTGGTTTAAGATCCAGGCAAACTCTTTTGCATCGACATTGTGCTGGTAATATTCACTGGCTGCAAAAATAAAGTGAGTCATGCCGTACAGCTTATTGCGATACTGCTTTTTATTTAACTTGCTATCTTTACTATCAGGATAGACATCGATAAAAGCTTGTTTGTAGTCGGCTAGGTAATCACCTACGCCAATTTGTTTTGCCCAATATACGTAGTTAATCAGTTGTGCAGCCCAAGTTTCAATCATGGCCTTGTCGGTTAACCCAGTTTTTAAATCCGCTTTTTTAAGGGCTGAAGTCAGTTTGTCATGACAGGGGCCGGTGAAACCGAACTCATCGATTCGACTTGAGAAGCGCAGTAATACATCGGTGTAGAAAATAAATTCAGGGAAGGGCTGCAACGCCTTTTTACGAGCTTTGGCTCTTGGGCCTTTACCTAAAACAGAAATAGCTTGCTCTGCTTGCTCAGTAATAAATCCCGGCTTATCGAGATTACAAGCATAAAACGCTTGTGCTTCGGTCACAGCGTATAAATCAACAAGTGCTGCATTGGCATATTTGTCATCGCCAGTCATACGATATTGGCGTATACCGTAGTGACCTTGTACACGAGGAGGTAATTCGAACAGGTGGGTTTCAAGGTTGTTCTTTATGCCTTGATAAACTTCAGCCTTAGTTGACTCTGTAACAGCAAGGTCGGCGGCAAAACTATTGGCGCAAAAAAGTGCAGCGGCGAGGGTGCTGATCTTGATGATTGAAGACATATTGAGTCCTTTTGATGAGTGAGTCATTGGTAATTGGCTCCCCTAATAATAATTGCAATCGAGTGGCTAGATCGCTGGCAGTTTCATTTACCACTAAGTAGTTGAAAATACTTTGTTGATTTTGACAGCCTTTAGTTGCTAGGTAAACCGCTGTAGCGACAGCTTGCTGCCATATAGTTTGATAATATAGTGGCCCTTGATACACGATACCGCTAAAACTGTATGCTGAATCAGTAATATTATCCCAGCTTTTTCCAAATGCTAAAGTAAACTCGCTATTTAAATCAAAGCGGTTGCCATTATCGGGCGCCATATAAGTGTTAAACGCGACTTTAGCTCGAAAAACCTGAAGCTGAACTGAATAGCGCTGCAATATGGCTTCTTTGCTATCGGGCATTGGTGTAGGAAGTAATTGCGCTTTAAGCCAAGTCTGCAACCATAGTTGGTCAATTTTGGCACTATCTTGGGTCTCGCCAAGCGTGTTATTTAAGTAGAATTTGTCACCTCTGCCAAGCTGACTGATAATGTTTGCGATGGCCTCAATAGCTCTGTTTTGTTGACTATAACGGTTTAAGTTCTCAGGCAGTGACAACTCAAATTGACCAAATTGCTGGCCAACGACGCTGTGGCGGATCGCTTTCGCTTTGGCTCTATTGCCTTGGTTGAGATAAATTTCGCCGAGTAGTCTTCCTTCATGGTAAACACGGTAGAGCTTGTTATTGACCTTGGAAAAGCTAATTGCAAATGTGGTTAATGTTTTAGCCACTTGCTCTAACCACATTGTTGAACTGTAAGCTGTCACTGGGGTAGAGTTTGATTGCGCCAATTTACGGCCTAAATCCCAAGGCGCAATATTTATAGCCTGAGTTTGATTGTGTAAAAACTGTATCACAGCGCTAGGCGTTGAAAGCCATTGCTGGCTGGTTATTTGCTCAACATAATCATTAAAGCCCGCCTGCGTTGCTTGCAGCGCTCTAAGTTCTGTTATCTGGTTTAATACCGTTTGGTTTTTTACCGATGCCCGTCCTTGATAGGCTTGCCATACGTGTTTTCTACAAAGTTCATCTGGCTGATTAATCAGATAATTAGCTAAGGTGTCATCAAATGTTTTAGCTTGTTTTTGCCCCATTTGGTCGACATTTACTGTCTCGGGATTAATTTGACACTTTTCACCAGTAAAGTTAATGCTTAACGCTTGGCTGGCGATACCTTGTTTAAATGCTGCTTGCGCAGTGTGCAATTGCGCTTTGTGATAAGGTTTTTCAGTATTTTGAGCAAGTCTATTTAGGCGTTGAATAAGTGCTTGGATATTAGGATCTTTGCTTGCAGCTAAGTTGAATCGAAGCGATTGAAACTTTGCTGATTTAAAAAATAGCGCGAGCTCGTCGGCTAAATATAGCTGACACTGTAAAACACGTTCTCTATCTGCATAAGTGAGCGGAAATTGACGATAGTATTTGAGTCTATCGTTGATATTAAAGAAACCAATTAAATTACGTTCAAACTGAATTGCTTGCTGAGTTGGACTATTGGCTAAGTCATTATTAATTGGGAATTGATAGCTTAGGCATTGTTCAACGAGAAGGGGAATTGGCGATACGGCAGCATAAGCTGCCGTATTAACGCAAAATAGCAAGTACAATATAGGCTGTAATAGCCACTTTCGACAATCAGCTATTGGCACTGAAATGGATTTTTGCGTAAGCCACACGTTCTTCGACTGTCATGTTATGGTTGCCCATTTTTTCCACATGACGAAGGTTCGGCAAAATACCACGGCCGTTAGCGATTTGTATTGCCAAACCAGGACGTGCATTTAATTCAAGTAAAAGCGGTCCCTTATTTTTATCTAATACCATATCGGTACCAAGATAACCTAACTCCGACATTTCATAAGCCATTGAAGCTGTGTGCAATAACGTATCCCATTGAGGGACTTGTATCGAAATAAGCTCCTTTTTGGTGTCAGGGTGTAGGTCGATAGGTTGGTCAAACTGCACCGCATGTAAGCCTTTACCTGTTGCAATATCAATCCCAACGCCAACGGCACCTTGGTGTAAATTGGCTTTGCCGTCAGATGCTGCAGTAGAAAGGCGTAACATGCCCATAATAGGAAAGCCTTTAAAAATGATCAGACGGATATCAGGTACTCCTTCATAGGAATAGCCATCAAAAACGGGATCAAATTGAATTAAGCCTTCTACAATCGCGACATCTGGCTTGCCGCCTAAAGAAAACAGGCCACTCAAAATGTTCGATACATGGCGATCGACCTCTGAGGGGGTCACTTCCTGTCCATTAGGTTTATAGTAGCGTCCATTTTCGACTTTGGTCACTACCAAAATGCCTTTACCGCCAGAACCTTTAGAAGGTTTAATTACAAAACCATCTGTGTTGTCAACCATACCGGGGATCTCTGCAATACCATGTTGCTCTGATACGGTACCAATTAAATCTGGCACGGCGATGTTATTCGCCAGTGCTAACTGTTTAGTGGTTAACTTGTCATCGACTCGCTTATAAAACTTACGCGGATTATATCGACCGATATAGTCGATATTGCGCTTGTTCATGCAAAGAACGCCGTTGCGTCGTAAAGTTGCTGGATTTGCTAGGAACATTATTTGTCTCCAGCTAGTGGCTTGAAGCGTTTTAATTCAAGCAAGCGATACCCTGTGTATTGGCCCATCAACAGAACTAATGCCAAAATGACCAAATGAATACCTAAGAAGTTAAATACCCAATGTTGTACCCAGCTAGCACTCATAGCAAGATAAGCAAGTGTTGCAACAAATAGGCTGCCGCCACCTTGAACGATTACTTCTTTAGGGCCTTCTTCTTCCCAAAGAATAGACATTCTCTCAATGGTCCATGCCAAGATGATCATCGGGAAGAAAGTAATGGTTAAGCCTTCGCTTAAACCAAACTTATAAGACAGCAAGGTAAATAATCCGATAATACCTATCACAACAATAATAACTGCCGAGATCCGTGATATGAGCAATAGGTTGAGATCCGAGAGATATGAGCGGATCATCAAGCCAAATGCAACAATTAACAGGAAGCCAATTAAACCAGTAAACAGTGTGGTTTGAATAAAGGCGAGGGCAATAAGCACTGGCATGAAAGTACCGGAAGTTTTAATACCGATAAGTACGCGCAGAAATACCACCATTAATACGCCAATTGGGATAAGTAAAATCCCTTTAAATAGACTTTGCTCTTCAAGTGGTAATTGATATAGCGAAAAATCTAACGCATTGTCATTTTTCATTACATCAATTGCCGTTGCCAACGCTGAGCGCGTATCTTGCAACATTGAGAAGTTAACCTGAGAATTTACTCCACCAATCACATCAAGCACAGATGTGCCTGAACGATCCCATAAAAGTAGATTTTCAGGTCGGCCTTGGCTGCCTTCTTCTGCGTTAAATAAATGCCATTGGCCGTCATTATAAACTTCAACGAAAGTCGACAACTGTTGTCTACGGCGCTGATCTTCTAAATAAAGACCGCTGACTTCTTTTGCTGGAATACCTTTGCTATGCAGCATACGAATAAACAGTTGGCTCGGAGAGTTACCGGTCAGCAGTAGTTCAATATTTTGGCTACGTTCGTTGGCATTTAGCTCTTTATTCAGTTGTTGAGCAAAAGAAAGGTTGGTGGCGCTTTTTGACCAGACTTCATCAATAGTTTGTTCAGCTGCCGCTTGCTCTGTAGCAGGCCAAGTATATGCTGTAGGAATTTGTGGTTCTTTATCAGCTAAAAGTTTATCTTGCCCAGTAGGGATAAGGGTAACTTTATAATAAAGATCTTGCTTACCACTGGCACTGCGAATAGACCAAATGGCACGACGATCTATTGCATTGTTGGTGATGGTCAAGCCGTAGCCGGGTGAGGTCGCGTTCTCAACTAAAATTTCGTAGGCAGGATCTTCCGGCAATGAAAATGACACTTCAGCAGGTTCGCCAGTACCACGAAAACTGACTTTGGCATCAACTGCCCAGCTTTGAACTTGCTTGCCAGGTAAAAAAGGCACGCTATGTTCAATACCGCGATAAACACTGGCGGCGATACCGGTAATAAACAGTAAGGCGACTAAAATATAAAAGGGTTTTCTAGAATGCATTTGCAATTATCCTATTTATTTTCTTTAGACGGTTTAGCGTCTTGTTTTTTTCCGTGGATAAAGGTTTGTCCAACATCGACAACGGCAATATCTTGCATAAACTTGCGGCCAAGCAATAGTGGATATTCAAGGTGGCTACGATCACTGAGGTTTAAATCGGTTTCAGCTTTGTATTCACCAATTTCTAAGTGAGCATGGATAACAGGACGACGATCACTTTTATCTTCAGCATCTTGTTTAATACGCACAAATCGTTCAACTTTCGATTCAAAAGTTTTCGCAGGTTGTTGTTTACCTTGAGTGAAAACATCAAATCGAACCCACTGACTACCGTCTCTTTCAAATAGAATAATGTTGCGAGCATCAAGAGATGATGATTCTGCACCAGTGTCGATACGGGTTTCGAAGCTAGCTTTCACTTCATCGATATAAACATGCTCAACCGCACCTAGCATAAATTTGTCACCAATCGGTGAAGGAGGGCACTGAACTGGGGCTACAACAGGTACAACCGCAGGTTCTGGCTTAACATTGATGTCAGCTACCTTGGCATTGAGGTCGTCAATTTTGGCGGTTAATGCTGCAAAGCCTGCAGATTGGGCTTCATCGCATTGGTTAATTGCAGCGATAAGCTTGGTTTCTTGTTTTGTTAAACTGGCATCAAGCGCAGTAGCATCAACTGGAATTGGTGCATTCTTGTCGTTAGTCGTTGCACAGCCGCCAAGTGCGGTTGCGATTGCGGCAATACAAATTATCTGCTTGAACATAGTGCTTCCCATTTACTATTTGCTAGATTAAGTCTTTGTTTGGCTGATTTTTAGTTGCGATAATTGTCGCTCTTTTTGGTGCCGGGTAACCTTCAATTGTTAGGCTAACATCATTAGGGTCTAAATAATCAACTAATGATTCATTTGGCATCCATTTTGTGCGTCTTTGTTCTGCAAGTGAAGTGACATCAACATCAACACAACGAATATCGGTAAAGTCACACTTCTTTAGCCACAGCATGAGTGCTGCTACTGACGGCAAAAACCAAACATTGTTCATTTTACCGTAACGGTCACTCGGAACTAGAACGGTATTTTCATCACCGTCTACAACCAAGGTTTCAAGTACCAGCTCACCGCCTGTACGTAATTGATCTCTTAATTGATAAATATGATCGATTGGTGAGCGGCGGTGGTACAGCACACCCATTGAGAATACGGTATCAAAAGCGTCTAAAGGTGGTAGATCTTCAATCCCAATAGGTAAGAAGTGTACTGGTTGTTCGTTACCAGCTAAGCGTTTAACCGCCTCAAACTGACACATAAATAGCGGGGATGGATCGATACCCACCACGTGTTTAGCCCCTTCTCCCAACATACGCCACATGTGATAGCCACTGCCGCAACCAACATCAAGGACGGTACGATTAGCTAATGGAGAAATATGAGGGACAACGCGATCCCACTTCCAATCAGAGCGCCATTCGGTATCGATTTCAACGCCATGTAACGAGTAAGGGCCTTTACGCCAAGGTTTGAAAATGCTTAACAGGTTTTCGAGCTTTTCTCTTTCACCTTCGCTGAGCTGTTCACCTGAACCGATCTTGACACTGGTCTTAAAGTCAATGAGATCTGCTTCTGGATAGTTCAGCTTATTAAGCACCTTTTCCCATTTAGGTAATGAGCCGTGTTTATGTTCACGTTGCCATTGACCAAGGATAGCAGGCAAAGTTTCTAGCCAATGTTGCAGGCTTGAATCTGAAATTTGTTTGTAAAATGAGCTGAAGCTAATCACTTAATTGCCACCATTGATGCAAAATTAAAACATTGGAACCATACGCTGAACTGCCCAAATCCTTGAGCTCGAATTCTTGCTTCGTGCTCGATTAGGGTATCAGGCTTCATGACATTTTCGAGTGAACTACGCTTTTGGCTTATTTCTAACTCACTGTAACCATTTGCTCTTTTAAAATCGAGATGTAAGTCATCTAATGTGCTTTGAATTTTATCTTCTTTAAAATATAACTTTTCAGAAAGGACTAATAATCCGCCAGGAACCAGTCCCTGATAAATATTACGCAGTAGATTTTCACGGTCGCTAGGCGCTAGAAATTGCATGGTAAAATTAAGTACAACAAGTGATGCATTTTCAATTTTGATATCTCTAATATCACCACAAATTAATTCTACAGGTGTCTCGCTTACGTATGCGGCGAGATTTTCATGACAGCGCTCGATCATGGACTCACTGTTGTCAATGGCGACAATTTGGCAATTACGTCCTTCAACACGGCGACGAATACTTAATGTTGCCGCACCTAATGAGCAGCCTAAATCATATATTTTTGTGTTTGGTGTAGCGTATTTATCTGCTAGATCACCAATAGTATTAATAATTTGTCCATAGCCGGGAACAGAGCGTCTAATCATGTCATTAAAGACACCCGCGACTTTGTCATCGAATTGAAAATCGCTGACATGTTTATATGGCTTGGCAAAAAGATTATCTTGTGAAGAGTTCATGTGATCAGATCGTGGAAGTTCAACTCTTTATTCTAGCTAAACATATCCGTTAGCAGCAAGGCTAGCACTGGAAATTCCCTATAAAATTTTGTCTAATAGCATTTGTAAAACAAAAATTAAGCAAAAATGTAACTTTTTTGGGAAATGTAATTGAAAACTATCACTTGTGTGTTGCTTGCCTTAGTGACCTTGCTTGTCTCAGTGTGTGCTACATCGAGTGAGCCCGAACCGTCCCCTCCGCTCGTTGTTGCAATGAGTAATGATACTTATCCCTTTCAATTTGTTGACGAAAATAACCAGCCTAGTGGCTTGTTAGTCGACCTTTGGCTTGAATGGGCCCAGCGTACTGGCACCAAGGTTATTTTCAAACCAAGCAATTGGGTGCGCTCAACAGCAAACCTTGAGCAAGGCATCGCTGATGTGCATATGGGGATGGCGAAAACCGCAGCTCGTGAAACCCAATATAGATTTGGGCCTAATTTATTAAATTTCCAAAGTTTTTTATACGTTAACTATCAACTTCCTAAAGCTGACCGTTTACAAGACTTACTGCCTTACAAGATTGGTGTTGTGAAGGGCGCGGCACAAATATCCTTGTTGCAACAGCAGGAGCCAAGATTAAGTTTTAGTTATTTTGAAAACCGCAGCGATTTACTCAATGCGGTCATAAATGAAGAGATCTTAGTTTTTGTTAGCTTAGAGGGGTTTTTACGTGAGAGCCAAATCAACAATGCTATCTCTATTCAATTCCCATTAGAGCGTCGTATATCAATTGCCAAAATGGCATTTTATCCAGCAATACTAAAATCAAACCTCATTTTATCGCAACAGATCTCAGCAGGATTTGAGTCAATCCCAGCCAGTGTTATGGATGGCTATATCAAACAGTGGCTTGGTGATAAGCGCTATCAAAATGATATTGTTGTTGCAATGCAGTCAGGTGTTGATCCATATGTGGATATCGGCGCAGATGGTTTGCCACATGGTTTGTTGATTGATATCTGGAAGTTATGGTCTGACAAAACGGGATTACCAATACGTTTTGTAGCCGGCAATATGAAGCAAAGTGTGGACTATGTTAAGCGGGGTATTGCAGATGTTCATCTTGGTTATCCTGAGAGTGCCTCGATTCAAACGGGACTCAATCGCGCCCATACGATTTATCAAGTTACTAGCCGACTGTTTTCTTATCAGCAGCCGTTGAAAACGCTGTCGGATTTGCAAGGTAAAGTGGTAGGCGTTGCGCCTACTTCACCTTATTTAACCGAGCTTATAGATGCATTACCTGACTCTGAGATACGTTACTACACTTCTGTTAGTGAGATGATTACAAAGGCTAAAGAAGGTCAGATTAGCGCATTTGTTGCGGCAGGGGCATGGACGCAACACTATTTACTTTTAAACCAAAGTTGGGATCAATTTTATCAGTATGAAGGCCTTAATTTTAATACAGATCTTTATGTATTGAACCGCAATAAAGATGTCGGTTTTTCAGAGCGTGTAGCGGCAGGCTTTCAACAGATCTCAATGGCAGAATTGGCCCAAATAGAACGTAAATGGATGCTCAATCCGCAAGATAGGATTTATCGAGAACAAGCCGGAATAATTAAATTAACGCCTGAGCAGCAGACGATAATTGCTGAAAGTGGTCCGCTAAAGGTCGGTTTTCTAAGAGATTGGCGGCCGATGGAGTTTGCAGTAGACGGTGAATACGCCGGTATCAATAGTGACATCATAGGTATTATCGCTGAAGAGCTAGGATTAACGGTGACAACAGTGGCTTTTGACGAGTGGCAAAACTTGTTAGATGCGTTAATTTCAGGCGATGTTGATATGGTGGCTAGCGTCGCAGAGACGCCTGATAGATTGGGGAAAATTGGATTTTCATCTGCTTACTGGCCGTCTCCTTGGGGGATTGTTACTCAATATAATAATATTAATGTTTTTGCCTTAGAAGAGCTTACTGGCCAACGTGTTGCGGTCGTTGAGGGATATCATATTGTTCAGCAATTAATCCAACAATATCCTGGTTTAAAGCTTGTATTAGTGCCGAGTAGCCAATCAGGGTTAAAGGTCGTTAGTGAAGGCAAAGCAGATGTGTTCATTGACAAAGTGGTTAATTTGAGTAGCCGATTACGCGATGACGATTATGCTAATTTGAAAATGTCGATGTTGGTCGATTTTGCTGAGCAACGCAGTCATATAGGCGTGCACCCTGATAAACGTGCACTGCTGCCATTAATTAATAAAGTGCTAGCCAGTATTGATCCAGATAAACAGCAGCAGATCCATCAAAAATGGGTAGGACAAACAATCGAATTTGGACGCGATGAATATCTTAAGAATGTACAAATAGGACTGGTTGTTTTTCTGCTGCTGATGCTGATCGTTATTGTTGCACTAATTGCTATTCGTCATTTACGTAAAGAAGTTGAGCGTCGTATTGATGCCGAAAATAAAATGGCTCACTTTGCTAAGCATGACAGTTTAACTCAATTACCTAATCGTTCATTGATTGAAGATAGGTTAGAGCAAGCGATTTTATTGCATAGCCGCAGCACTGCACAGTTTGCGGTCATCTTCATCGATTTAGATGGATTTAAGCTAATTAATGATCAGTACGGTCATCATGCTGGAGACACATTTTTAGTCCATGTCAGCGACGTTTTGAAACAGGGGATCCGTAGATCAGATACCGTAGGACGGCTTGGTGGCGATGAGTTTGTAGTGATATTAAATGATATAAAGGATATTAAGTCGGTGTATGAGGTTGCAAAAAACTTATTAAATAGTTTAGCTGAGCCTTTTTATTTACAAGATAACAGGCTATCGGCCTCGGCAAGCATAGGCATTGCTGTATTTCCAAAGGATGGTGATAGTATAGACGGCTTACTAAAAACGGCAGATAAGCAGATGTATCGGGCCAAAAATTCAGGTGGTAAAACTTACCGTAGTTTATAGCGCTAGCGTTGAGTTATTAGACACTTAAACAGCAAGTTTTAATTTGTCTCGAAAAATTTGCAGTATGTCTGCACGATATCAATTAATTGTGAGTAAACTATTAGCTACTAATTATGTGGGTTAAGCTGTTTTTTAATCTAAATTGATGGATAGTTAGCCGACTAGTCGATAAGTTATTTGGAAAACGGCAATATTTCTCTATAATGCCCGTTTTGTCTTGTTTTGAACCAGATCCTCAAGCATCGCTTTGCGGAATAAAGGAAGAGTTAAATGCGCAGTCATTATTGTGGAGACGTCAATAAGTCTCACGTAGGTCAAGAAGTGACCCTAGTGGGTTGGGTTAACCGCAGCCGAGATTTAGGCGGCGTAGTTTTTCTCGATTTACGTGATAGAGAAGGTGTTGTTCAAGTTGTTTACGATCCAGACCTTCCAGAAGTGTTTGATGTTGCAAGCACACTACGCAGTGAGTTTTGTGTTCAGATTAAAGGCTTAGTAAGAGCAAGACCTGATAGTCAAGTTAATCCTGACATGCGTACTGGTGAAATTGAGATTTTAGGTTTAGAGCTAACAATTTTAAACAGCTCTGCACCATTGCCAATTAACATGGACAAAAATCAGCACAATACTGAAGAGCAGCGTCTTAAGTATCGTTACTTAGATCTACGTCGTCCTGAAATGGCAGATCGCATTATCTTCCGTTCTAAAGTCACTAGCGCTGTACGACGTTTCTTAGACGGTAATGGTTTCTTAGACATTGAAACGCCAATTCTAACTAAGGCGACACCAGAAGGTGCACGTGATTACCTAGTACCAAGCCGTACCTATAAAGGTCAGTTCTTCGCACTACCACAATCACCGCAGCTGTTTAAGCAGTTACTGATGATGTCTGGTTTTGACCGTTACTACCAAATCGTTAAGTGTTTCCGTGACGAAGACTTACGTGCTGATCGTCAGCCAGAATTTACTCAGATTGATATCGAAACTTCATTCATGACATCAGCTCAAGTGATGGACAAGACTGAAGAGATGGTTCGTGGCCTATTTAAAGATCTGTTGAATGTTGATTTAGGCGATTTCCCTAAAATGACATTTGCAGAAGCGATGCGTCGTTTTGGTTCTGATAAGCCTGATTTACGTAACCCACTTGAGCTAATTGATGTTGCCGATATTGTAAAAGATGTTGAGTTTGCAGTATTTAATGGCCCAGCGAACGATCCTGAAGGTCGTGTTGCTGTATTAAGCATTCCTGGTGGTGCTAAGCTTTCACGTAAGCAGTTAGATGAATACGCTAAGTATGTCACTATCTACGGCGCGAAAGGTCTAGCTTGGATGAAGGTTAATGACCTAGACCAAGGTATTGAAGGCATCCAGTCGCCTGTACTTAAGTTCTTAAGTGAAGATGTTGTTAAAGCATTACTTGAGCGCACTGGTGCACAAACTGGCGACCTTATCCTATTTGGTGCCGATAAAGCGAATATTGTAGCAGAAGCTATGGGTGCACTACGTCTAAAAGCGGGTGAAGATTTTGACTTACTTGAAGGTGAGTGGAAGCCGCTATGGGTTGTTGACTTCCCAATGTTTGAACGCACATCAGATGGTGGTTTGCATGCAATGCACCACCCATTTACTGCGCCAAGCAATATGACGCCAGAAGAGCTAGAAGCTAATCCTACTGCTGCGATTTCTGATGCATACGACATGGTACTAAACGGCTGTGAATTAGGCGGCGGTTCAGTGCGTATTCACGATAGCAAGATGCAGTCTGCAGTATTTAGAATTTTGGGTATTAACGACGAAGAAGCAAGTGAGAAGTTTGGCTTCTTATTAGAAGCGTTGCGTTATGGTACACCACCGCATGCAGGTCTTGCATTTGGTCTTGACCGTATCATTATGTTGATGACAGGTGCAAGCTCTATTCGTGACGTAATGGCGTTCCCGAAAACAACAACTGCAGCTTGTCCGTTAACCAACGCACCAGGGTTTGCTAATCCAGTACAGTTAGCAGAATTAGGTGTTAGCGTCGTTGAAGCTGACGCTAAAGACGCAGAGTAATATCAAGCATTAAAGAGCCGAGTGAAGACTCGGCTTTTTTTTCGATAAAATATACCCAAGAAACTTATACAATGCCTGTAGGTTGTTTGGGTATACATTAAGGAGTTAGATATGGCAGGTCATAGTAAATGGGCCAATATTAAGCACCGCAAAGCAGCTCAAGATGCGAAGCGCGGTAAGTTATTCACTAAATTTATTAGAGAGTTAACGGTAGCGGCAAGAGAAGGGGGCTCAGATCCCGATTCAAATCCCCGCTTACGAGCAGCCATAGATAAGTCATTATCGAACAACATGACTCGCGATACAGTTGAAAGAGCGATCAAACGTGGCGCAGGCGAGCTTGATGGCCAAGTATTAGAGACCATTATTTATGAAGGTTATGGACCGGGTGGCACTGCGGTGTTGGTTGAAACCATGACCGATAATAAAAACCGTACCGTATCAGGTGTAAGAAATGCCTTTAGTAAGTCTGGTGGTAACTTAGGTACCGATGGTTCTGTTGCTTATCTTTTTGATAAGAAAGGTATCATCTCATACGAAGGTGTTGATGAAGATACGGTAATGGATGCTGCGCTTGAAGCCGGTGCTGAAGATGTGGTTACCCATGAAGATGGCTCGATTGATGTACTGACCTCTCCTGAAGATTTTGGTAGCGTTAAAGATGCACTCGATGCCGCAGGTCTTGAATCTATTAATGCTGAAGTGACCATGGTGCCTTCAACAAAAGCGGAACTTGATGCAGATACAGCACCTAAGTTTTTACGCTTGATTGATAACTTGGAAGATCATGACGATGTACAAGAGGTATACCATAACGCCGATATTTCTGACGAAGTCATGGAAAGTTTGGAATAAATAATCTATGGCAATTATTTTGGGAGTCGATCCCGGCTCTCGGATCACCGGTTATGGTGTAATTAACTGTGTTGGTCGCCAGCAAATTTATCTTGGAAGCGGTTGTATTCGCACCAGTTCTGATGAATTACCGCTGCGGCTAAAACAGATCTTCGATGGCCTTTCAGAGATAATCAGACAATATCAGCCAGATGAATTTGCTATTGAGCGGGTTTTTATGGCTAAAAATGCAGACTCTGCACTTAAGTTAGGTCAGGCTCGTGGCGCAGCAATTGTTGCGGCAACAGCTGCTAACTTACCTGTTGCTGAGTATAGCGCGACTCAAATAAAAAGCGCTGTTGTGGGTACAGGCCGCGCGCAAAAAACACAAGTACAGCATATGATCCAGCAATTGCTTAAATTACCAAGTGCACCACAAGCTGACGCAGCGGATGCTTTGGGGGTTGCAGTGTGTCATTATCATACTTGCCAAAGCTTAGTCGCCTTGGGCGGACGAGCCAATGTAAGAACATATGGACGATATAAATGATAGGTCGTATTCGTGGTGTATTAGTAGAAAAACAAGCACCAGAAGTCTTAGTTGACGTTGCAGGTGTTGGCTACGAAATTCAAATGCCATTAACCAGCTTTTATGAACTACCGGATCTTGGCCAAGAAGCTGTTATCTTTACTCATTTTGTTGTCAGAGAAGATGCTCAACTGCTCTATGGTTTTATTTCAAAGCAAGAGCGCAGCTTATTCAGATTATTGATTAAAGCTAATGGTGTTGGGCCAAAGCTGGGGCTAACTATTCTTTCTGGCATGACTGCAGGTGAGTTTGTTGCCTGTGTTGAGCGCGATGATATTGCAACATTAGTAAAGTTACCCGGTGTAGGTAAAAAAACTGCAGAGCGTTTGTTAGTAGAGATGCGTGACAAGCTAAAGAGCCTAATGGAAACATCGGTCGGTTCTGAGCGTGAATTTGTACTTCAATCTAACTATAAAGCGCCTGAAGTCGTAAATACTGCAGAAGAAGATGCAATAGCGGCATTATTAGCATTGGGATACAAGCCTGCTCAAGCGAGTAAAGCTGTGTCCTCAGTTTATACGGTTGATATGACATCAGAGATGCTGATTAAATCTGCTCTAAAATCGATGCTTTAAGGAATGTAGATGATTGAAGCCGACCGATTAATACAACCGCACATATTAGACCGAGATGAAGTCGAAGCGGTTGATCGTGCGATGCGACCAAAACTACTTGATGAATATACCGGTCAAGATGATACTCGTGCGCAGTTAAAAATATTTATTGAAGCGGCGCAAAAGCGCAGTGAAGCCTTAGATCATATGTTGATTTACGGGCCACCAGGCTTAGGTAAAACCACATTAGCTATGATCGTTGCCAATGAAATGGGCGTTAATATTAAGTCTACCTCAGGTCCTGTACTTGAAAAAGCGGGTGATTTGGCTGCCTTGCTGACTAATCTTGAGCCTAACGATGTGCTGTTTATCGATGAAATTCATCGTTTAAGTCCTGTTGTTGAGGAGATCTTATATCCAGCAATGGAAGATTATCAGCTGGATATTATGATAGGAGAGGGGCCTGCAGCACGTTCGATTAAATTGGATTTGCCTCCTTTTACCCTTGTTGGTGCAACGACTCGTGCAGGGGCGTTAACTTCACCTTTACGTGCTCGCTTTGGTATTCCACTAAGACTTGAGTTTTATAACGTTAAAGATCTTGCAAGTATCGTGACGCGTAGCGCCAAAGTTATGGGGCTTGAAATCGATGAGGACGGCGCTATTGAAGTGGCTCGTCGTTCTCGTGGTACACCACGTATTGCTAACCGGTTACTCAGGCGTGTCAGAGATTTTGCTGAAGTTAAGCATAGTGGCGCGGTCACTAAAATGATAGCTGATGAAGCATTAGACATGCTGGATGTTGATGCTGAGGGTTTCGACTATATGGATCGGAAGCTATTGTTGGCCATTATTGATAAATTTATGGGTGGTCCAGTAGGTTTAGATAACTTGGCCGCAGCCATTGGCGAAGAGCGGGAAACCATTGAAGACGTACTTGAGCCGTTTTTAATTCAGCAAGGTTTTATCCAGCGCACTCCGCGGGGACGTATAGCTACGAATAGGGCATACAGCCACTTTAACTTGATAAAGCCTGAAGCTTAAGTAAGAGATAAAAATAGCCCAGTTAACATGGGCTATTTTTAATTATAATTACTGCTCAATTATTCTTAATACATATTGCGGAAACTTCTCTCCAGCAGTGGCTTTTTTCCCAGCCACGACCTTAGCACCAATTGAAATCACTTCACCATCAACTCCAGGGTTATCCAGTGCAACCGTTGGGAAATTTTTATAAGTTTTGTTTTTGTACCTTACTCGCAGTGTTTTTAAATTGACCTTGGTTTCGTTTGCAAGCTGAAAAAACTCAATGGTAATGGGTCTGTTGCTATCCGAACGCACTAGATATTTACCTTGGTAATAATCGTTATCGAGCAAAGTTGCGTTAGTGCCACCACCTAAGTTTCCTTTCCAATTAACGATCACCACAGTCGACTTATTTAGGTTTTTAACTGTGGTTGGGTACTTTAGTGGCTGAATTTCAGTAATAAAAATCGCGGCCGATGCGTTTGATATGCCTAGAGAACTGACCCCAAAAACGATGGCTATAATTAACATCGCTTGAAGTAAAGCAAGCTGCACGCTGTTATTTATAAAAGTAAGTTGATGAAAAAGCATTATTTTCCCTTTTATTATTCTTTGGGGGGTATAGCAATTAGTATTATTTAGATTACTGAATATGATGCTGTTGCGGAAGTAGCACTGCGCTGAATTTGATGGATTTTGTAATAACTCGAATTTTGATAGCAGTACATATGCAGGGCTTTGCTGATTTTTTTGTAGTAATAAAGTCTAGTTTTGAGCATTCACTCTAGACTAAAGGGTTATTCATAGTGGTTATAAACTATCCCTTTTTGTTATATATATCTGTTTAACCACAACAAGAATAAGTGATTATTTACACTGTGATTTATGATTAACTTGGTTGATTAGTTTTTATTGAGTGTTAATTGTGGCGTTTTTATCTTTTTTGTAGCGGTCTGCCAAGTCGTAAAAAACTAAAGGGTTAATTTTTACTGTTTTTGCTTAGATGACAGTTTTATGAATTGATAAATAAGCATGTTGCTAAATGTAACAAAATTGTTATAAGTTCAATTCCAAGCTTCACGTTAAAGAGAATTACCCCTGTAGAACAGTGGTTTAATGAATCTTTTATTGGTGCAGCGAAAATATAAAAATAATCGATACCCTATAGGAACTGGATAATGACAAATAAAATACTACTTTCTACTCTTGTTGCATCTTCTCTACTACTTTCTACTAGCGCCATTGCAGAAGACGCAACAGGTACAGCTAACTTTAATTTAGTATATCCACTGACTGTAACTGAAACGACAGCGATGGAGTTTGGTGACGTTTCTATTGCTGCTGACGCTAACTGTGCTGTTGATTTTGCCGGAGCAACTACAGGTTCAGCTTGTGTTGCTGGTGGGGCGACTTCTGCAGCAGGTGCTTTTACCGTTTCTGGTGCTAATGGTCTAGTTAACGTATCTGTATCTGGCGCAGATACTAGTATACCTGGCGTTGAATTTACTCCTAGTGTTGCTAATGCGTCTGAAACAATTGCAGGTAACACAGCATCGATTAATGTTGCTGGTAACCTTGCTATTACTGCTGCAAACGCGACGGCAGGTACTCACGCGTTATCTTATACATTGAGCGTGACTTACTAAATCTATTAAGGGGCTATGAATAAGATGAATTCATAGCCCCTGCTTTAATCGACGAGAGTCGATGCCGAAGTAAGCTATTCAAAATAATAAAAGAGGGTAAACCTCGCACATTAGCTAGGCGACGATATGAAAAAATTTCTACTTGGCTGTATTGCAGCACTTTTAGCATTTAATGCTTCTGCCAATCTACTTGTGAACCCCACTCGCGTAGAGCTTGATCGCAAAAATACTAGCGCTGTTTTCTCTTTAGTTAATAAAGGAAGTACCCCAGCTCGTTACAATATCTATTTTGAAGATAAAAAGATGCTGGCTAATGGTGAGTATGTAACCTTATCAAAGCAAGAAGCGACTCACTCGTTAGCAAGTTTTGTACGCTATTCACCACGCAGGGTTAATATTGAGCCAGAGCAAGGGGTTCGAGTTCGTTTGGCGGCAAGGTTACCCCGTGATATCGCTAATGGTGAATATCGTAGTTATATGGTTTTTCATCAAATACCTTTAACGCCAACAACGCAAACAAATAGCACTGAGCAGGATGCCGATACATTCAGTTTATCTATTTCTGCCTTTATGAAAGTGGCAATTCCAGTATTGATGCGAGTCGGCGATTTAACGAGTGAGCTCAAAATTGATAGCAATGCGAATGATAGTAGGCAATCAATTGAAGTGACACTGCAACGCACAGGAGAGCGCAGCAGCATTGGTGATATAGAGGTTATTAACCCAGTAACCAAGCAAGTCATCGGGGCGATGAAAAATATTGCTATATACACTGAGGTTAATCAGCGACAGCTTTCCATTCCTCTGAATCAACCGGTTGCCGCCGGGACTGAGTTACTTGTTCGTTATCAAGAAAATGATTCGCTGTTTCAAGCGCAAACCGTAGAGGCTAGTTTAATACTCTAGCCGACTTTGAACGCGTTACTTCGACTATTACAGTTTTGTCGCTGGCTTACTTTAGCAGCGATATTTCTGATCGCGCTATTAGCATCGAAGCCTGCATCAAAAGTATCCTCAATTGACTCGCCTGATCTCGAGGGTACGCTTAACCCATATTCTGCACTAGCACTCACAGTAAATGCTCCCAAGATAGCGACTATAACTCATCAGCTAGAGCGTGAAAAACCGCGTGACTCTCAAGTAGAGCAATTATCTCAAGCCCTGCGGACTGAGGTGACACTGAATGAGCCTGATAATGCTATTTTAGAGCAGCAGCTTTCCCATAAAAATGCTGAGGTAACAAAAGAGAAAGCAATTCAATCAATTGTTAGTGTGGCAGCAACGGGTGTTGCTCTTGAAAGTACTATTGAGCCCCCTAAAGCTAATAAAAGTAGAATGTCATCTCAGCCGATAGCAGGGCTGTCAAAAACAGCTTCTGAAGATGAACTAAAAACAGCCGATGGATCGGTTTATAAAACAGGCCAAAACCAGTCGTTGCCAGTTCAACCCTTGCAGGCCTCTCAAAGCAACATAGGCGCTTGTGATCATCAACTGGCTATTCCCTATACAAGAGAGGTGGCTGATGAAGCGTTATTTCTCGTTACCCAGCTTTTCTATGCAGACATGCTGTTAAGCAATGAGATGTTTGCATATCACGTTGATGGCCGTTTTTATTTACCGCTAGAGTTTATTGTTGAGCAGCTGTTATTGCCGCTACAAGTTGATATCGACACTTTCTCTGCCCATGGCTGGTTTGTTGATGAAGCTAAAACAATACAAATTGATCAGCAGTTGATGCTGTTTTGGAACCAAGGTGTTGATTGCAGCACAACAGCATCGGTTATCTTCCATGATAGTTGGGATCTCTATTTAGACACTAAGATCTTACAGCAGTTATTTGGCGTTGAGGTCACATTTGATCCCGCAAGGCAAAAGTTTGATATTGCGGCCTCCGATAATATTCCACTTAGCCAACTAATAGAAAGGCAGAAAAAATATCAGTTATTTAATGCACAAAAAAACAGTGCAGATAAACGCCCGATTAAAGAGATTAATAAACAATATGCCCTTGTGGGGGATTTAGCACTGAATATCGATGTAGGAGTGAGAACGCAATCGATTAAAGATGATGTTAAAACTGAAACGGACAGTTATGTTCAGGCAAGAACAGACATTTTTAGTCACAATAGCTATGTAGCATACTCTCACACTGCTAATGGAACGACATTCAATGGTTATCTAGAGCGAATTTTAACTGATCAGTGGTTTAATTTTTACCGTTTAGGTGATGTTGATTCTCATAACTTATCTTTGGTTGCTGACTCAACTCGAGGAACGGGGGCTGTTGTTAGCGCCGGCGATGGATTTAATGCCGATTTGCGTACGATAGTTGTTGATGGTGAATTGGAACCCGGTTGGGATGTAGAGTTATATCGTAATAATACCCTTATTGGTGTTCAGCGAGTGCAGTCCGATGGCCTATATCGATTTAGTGATGTGCCTTATTACATAGGTTTAAACCAATATCAGTTGCGATTTTTCGGCCCCAATGGTGAAAGCCGAATCGAATCCTTCAGTAAGTTACTTGATAACTCAGTCTTAGAAAAGGGCAGTGTTGGCGTTAATGTCGGTGCCATTACTCGAGAGCAGGATGATTTAAAGCAGTACTACGCCGATATTAATTGGGCGGTAAGAGAGGATATGACTCTAGGTATGGCATTGGTGCAACAACAAGATGAGCAAAAGCAATGGCAATTTTTACCTCGTTTAGCGGTTAACTTTGTTGGCGATGCTCAACTTGTTGAACTTAACTATGTTCAAAGCCAACAAGGCTATGCAACCAGTGCAGCTATACAGGGAAGTCAAAGTTATATCGACTGGCAAGCAGAATGGCAAAAGTATAGCAATTACTCAACATGGGATAATGTTGATGGGCGTATCAATGAGCAAGCGTTTGTCAGTCTAAGTGGCGGATTCAATGAGCTCGGGATTAATTGGGGGCTGAATGGACGTTGGCAAGCATTAAATATTGGCAGTGATAATGCGCAGATGAATTTTCTTTTATCTGGGCGGGTTAATACTTTAACAGTCAGTAATGAACTGCGCTGGTCGAGTTTAAACAAGCGTGAACAATGGCGCGATAGAATTGCATTATCTGGTAGGTTAAATAACTGGCAGTTGCGCAGTTATGTTGATTTAGAGCTTGTGCCAGATGTAATGTTAAATCAGTGGGTATCGAATATTAATACTGCGATTAACGATGATGCAAACTATCAACTTGAGTTACGATATCAGCCTAATAGCGATACTGAATTTAGTATGCGCAACTCCATCGCTTATTTCTTTGATTTCGGAAGTCTACGGCTAGATATTGATAATGCTTCTAACGGTGATTGGTTTGCACAAATGAAGTGGAATAGCGCCATATTGTGGGATACTAAACCTGATCGTTGGCTAGTTGACCGAATGAGCTATATCAATACCGGAGCCGTAAAGATTATCGCTTTTCAAGACGATAATGCTAATGGCTTGTTTGAAGAAGATGAGCTAGCGATTTCGGGGTTGAGATTTTCTGGCCACAGTCAGTCAAACAAACAAACCGATGAAAATGGCGAGCTGCTAATTACTCAGTTACAAACCAATAGACAGCAAAAGTTGGTCCTTAATGAAAACAGCTTAAAAGATCCCTTTTTAATTCCGGCAGCGCATATCATCAGTGTTAACCCCCATCCCGGGCATATTCAACCCATTTTGTTTCCAGTCATGTTTACATCAGAGCTAGAGGGGGAAGTGGTTTACTTCGATAGTGGCATCGCGGCAACTGGCAAGTTATTGGAACTGCGATCAGTAACGTCTGCTTTAACCTATCAAACACGAGTGGAATATGATGGTGTATTTATTTTTGAGCAAATCCGTCCAGGTGAATATCAGCTATTTTTGGACGCAGAGCTGATCCGCAGCATTAAGTTAATGCCTGGCGAGTTCCTACAATTACCGCAACTGATAGTTAGTAATTAAGCTTGTCGTCATTCAAAAGTCGCATTTCACTGACTTGTATCGAGTTTTAAGCTTTGGCAATTTTGTTTATCTGTTTTAGGCAACTAAACTAAAGCAATAACTTAACTTGGCTTTGTGAAATTGATATGAAGTTACTCTTTGGCCTCGCAACCGCGATTGCACAGGCACACTTTAATTTAGTGGTGCCTTTATCTATCGAGCAAACAAAGCCTATCGAAATGGGGGATATATATAATATTGCCAACATTCATTGTGAGTTAACTGCTCAGGGCAGCCAAGGAGAAGGGTGTGCCAGTTCCAATACCTCGCTCGGCAAGCTAATGCTCAGAGGTAATGAAGCTGAGCAAGTGCTTATTACGGTGACTCCAGTTACAAACAATAGCGTATCTTTTACCCCCATTTTCGACAATGGCAAGCAAACCTTATCAGTTTCCCTGTCGTCCAGAGCGACAGAAATATCCATTGGAGGTTCAATCACAGTAGCAGAAAGCGCCGATTTGGGCCCTCAATCAATTAGCTATTTAATTGAAGTTAATTATCAATAAACCTGCCCGGTTATATCTGACGACCATAATGAAATCTCAACAATCATTTATTGTTAATGATTATTGTTATCAATATGTCGTTGGTTTTTATGATTGCGAATTTGACAGCAACTAAACAATCTCACTGTAACATTTATTCACAAATATGCGACTCCCTGCATTTTTTAGCTTAACCCCAGCTTACTGCTAGCCTAATTTTGTCTATAAAAACATGAGCAATCTCAAATAATCAGCTGCAAACTTTAAGCCTTTACTAGATTTTTGATGTGCGTTTTGTGATGTGCGTCACATTTATTAACTTCTTGCGCGTTAATAAAAGGTTGCATCAGTTCTGGTTTAAAAAGCTACTCCTTTGGTGAATTTTAGTGGAAAACACTGGTGCGTGATATTGCTCACATTAATTGCACGTAATCAGTTCATGTTAGTTTTCTTTTTGTTTACTGCCTATTAACAGGAATGGCTTGATGGTTAAAGAATTGCTCGATTGACGCTTTAAACGTGAAATTGCAGTATCGATACCAACGTCAGGCATAACAAATGACGTATATAAAAATAATTAGGTTAGGGAGTACAACATAATGAACAGACCATCTAAATTGGCCTCTGCGATCAAGTTTGGCTTGATCGCTTCGGTTTCAACCACGGCATTCACAGCATCTAATACCGCTTTTGCAGAAGAAGTAGGCGCAGATGTAGAACGCATCGCTGTTACCGGCTCCCGTATCCAGCGTCAAGATATGGAAACAGCTTCTCCAGTTACCGTTATTGGTGCAGAAGAGATCCGCGCTGAAGGTTTTACCACTGTAGATGAATTGCTACAAGCTCAAACATCAATGGGTGGTAAGGCAGTTGGTTCAAGCACAAACAATGGTTCAGACGGTGTAGCGCAAGTTGACCTACGTGGTATGGGCTCACAACGCACCTTAGTACTGTTAAATGGTCGCCGTATGGTGAACTCAGGCTCGGGCGCAGATAGTGCTGTGGATCTAAACTCAATTCCTGTAGCTATGATCGCTCGCGTTGAAATTCTAAAAGATGGTGCCTCTGCAGTATATGGTTCTGATGCTATTGCTGGTGTAGTGAACATTATCACCAAGAAAGATTTCGAAGGTTTCCAAGTTGATGTTCAAGGCGGCATGACCGACCAAAGCGATGGTGAAAACGTTGAAGTTAGTGCGCTATATGGCTTTAACACTGATACGGGTAACTTCACTTTCGGTGCCGCGTACTCAGAGCGTAAAGGTGTAATCCAATCGGATCGTGATTGGACTGATCCAGGTAGCAGCTCATTCATTCCGAATGGCTCTTTAGGCGGCAAAGTTAAAGATGAAAATGGTAACTGGGTAGACCGTGAAGAAGGTTACGACTTTACTCAAGACAGTTTTTATCAAACGCCAAGTAAGCGTTACAGTTTATTTGCAAACATGACGCAAGAGCTTGGTGATGACATCGTGATGACTGGTGACATTTTATATACTAAGCGTAAGTCAAACCAGCAGCTAGCTCCTCAGCCAGCTAATATCATGCTTGATGTTTGTGAAGCTGGTGATGATCCTGCGACCTGTTTTGAGCTTGATCAAGACATGATCGATGCGGGTATTACACCGGATAAAAACGGCCAAGTTAATTACAGAAAACGTATGAATGACGTTGGTCCACGTATCTATACTCAAGATACTGATACTTGGCGTGTTTCTGCTGGCCTTGAAGGTTCTTTAGATATCAATACTGGCATGAACTGGGATATGTCATATACCTACGGCAACAACAAAGCTAAAACAGGTGTAGAAAACTCAATTAATGCAAACCTAATGGCAGAAGCTATTTATGCTGATCAGGATCCGTGGCTAACAGGTCAACCTATGACAGATCAAGATCTGCTTGATAGCGTATCTTATGATGAGCAAGCTGATGGTGGTAACGAGCAGCATGTATTCTCTGCTGGTTTAAATGGTGAGCTATTTGACTTAGACGCAGGTGCAGTAGCATTCGCAATTGGTGCAGAATACCGTTATGAAAGTGGTTACTACAATCCAGATCCGATTGTTGTAGCGGGTGAAAGTACTGCGGCGCAGCAAGATCCAACTGATGGTAGCTACAATGTTATTTCTGTATTCCAAGAAGTGAGCGTACCGTTTACAGATAAGCTAACCGGTGAATTTGCACTACGTTTTGATGACTACTCAACATTCGGTAACGCATCAACTTGGAAGATTGGTCTTACTTATGAAGCGACTGATGAGTTAATGCTTCGTACAGTAGCTGCAACAGGCTTCCGTGCACCTAGTGTAAGTGAGCTATACGGTGGTAACTCAGGCTCGTACGATTACCTAGTGGATCCATGGGGTAATGAGAAAGATCCTCAGATCTTAGTTAACTACTCATCAGACGAAGATCTTAAGCCTGAAGAGTCAGAGTCTTATACAGCCGGTTTGGTTTACTCACCAAGCTACATTGATGGTATGTCGCTAACAGTCGATTACTGGCGCTTTAAAGTGAAGAACGCAATCACGCGTCTTGATACTCAAGCTGGTTTAGATGCATGTTTTGCGGGTGATGCATCGGCTTGTGAAACATTCAACATTGGGCCTGATGGTGATCTGTCTAACTTGACTAACTCGCTAACTAACGTTGGTTTCCAAGATACAAGCGGTATTGATTTCAACTTAGCGTATAAGTTTGAAGCACTAAACCTTGACTGGACTGTGAGTAACGATACCACTTACTTGTTGAACTTTGAGCAAGACGGTAAAGAGTACACTGGTACTATCGACGGTAACTTCGGTGCTTACGCAGAAGTTCGTAACAACTTTAGCATTAAAGCTGGTCAAGATGATTGGAGTGTTATGTACTTCAACCGTTACATCGGCGAAATGGATGACTTAGCAACAGGTGATACTGTAGATTCAGTTCTTTACCACAACCTATCAGCATCTTACTTCATCAATGATGCTTGGATGCTAAGTGCTGGTGTTAAGAACTTTACTGATGAAGAGCCATCAAAAGTGTCTAACGGTAGTGACGGTGGTACCGTACCAGAAGTTTACGACGTAATTGGTCGCACATACTTCGCTGGTGTGACAATGAAGTTCTAATAGCTATGCTATTTAGCTAAAACAAAAGCGCCGTAAGGCGCTTTTTTATTGGGCTTAAAACGGGGAGGTATACTAATTGGTATTAACCTAAACCGTTTTCAGCAGAGCTCATTTGAATGAACTCAATTTTATAGCCGTCAGGATCTTCAACAAACGCAATTTCAGTTGTGCCACCTGCAACAGGACCTGCAGGGCGAATAACTTTGCCACCGGCTGCGGCAATAGCTTCACAACGGGCGTAGATGTCTTCTTCGCCAATGGCTATATGGCCAAAGGCATTACCGTGATCATATGACTCTGTACCCCAGTTGTAAGTCAGTTCGATCACAGCACTGCCGCTTGATTCTTCGCCATAACCTACAAAGGCTAATGTGTATTTGTATTCCGCATTTTCACTTTGTCTTAGTAGCTTCATGCCTAAGACGTTAGTGTAAAACTCGATACTGCGCTCTAAATTGCCGACTCTTAACATAGTGTGGAGTAACTGGGCCATTTTGCTTCCTATTTATTGTGGTTATTTATAATTGAATTATAACTATTTTCTGATTGCTGGATACATTTTGTAAAAATTGCGCTAGATCAATTTTATTAGTAAGCACTAGATCACAAAAGCTCTAAAATCGGCTGAGAAAGTCGCATTTTTCTTATAGTATTAGCCAAATACTACAAGGAGAACATTATGCAAACTGAATTAAAAATGGCGCTTGGCCTTACTGCAGTTATCGCTGCGTTTTTAACTGTTTTCTTTATCTGTATGTACTAAACATATCGATATTAAAAAGCCGCTAAACGCGGCTTTTTTGTTATTTGTTAATTGGTATTACTCTTCAGGGTAGACTTTATCTTTAAACTCACATAAGTCTTCAATGATACAGCTACCGCATCTTGGCTTACGGGCGATACAGGTATAACGTCCGTGAAGGATCAACCAATGATGAACATCAACTTTAAACTCAGCCGGTACCACTTTTAACAGTTTCTTTTCCACTTCAACAACGTTTTTGCCCATAGCAAATTTGGTGCGGTTAGCAACACGGTCAATATGGGTATCAACGGCTATTGTAGGCCAACCAAACGCAGTATTGAGTACAACGTTTGCTGTTTTGCGTCCAACGCCAGGAAGCGCTTCTAACGCTTCTCTGTTCTCAGGCACTTCACCATTATACTTTTCAACTAAGATTTCGCAGGCTTTAACAACATTAATGGCTTTATTGTTATATAAACCAATGGTTTTTATATACTGTTTTAAGCCTTCTACGCCAAGGTCTACAATTGCTTGCGCTGTATTGGCCACCGGAAACAGTTTATCGGTGGCTTTGTTAACACTGACATCTGTTGCTTGGGCAGATAACGTCACAGCAACGAGCAACTCAAATGGGCTAGAGAAATTTAGCTCAGTTTCTGGGTGAGGATTATTCTCCCTTAGTCTTTCTAAAATTAAGCGGCGTTTTTCTGCGTTCATTGTACGTTCTCGTATTTTTATTATTTATTGCTTATTACGTAGCTAGCTTTGCTCTAATTAACCTTTGCTTTAATTTACCTTAGTTATACGCGCGCGAGCAGGGGCTTCTTGAGCGACTTTAGGTTGCTTATTTGCAATATATTGGTCAATGACATTTTTAAGAGCAATGAGTAAGCCCATCCCGATAAATGCCCCCGGTGGCAACATGGCGAGTAAAAAGCTGGTATCAACTTGCCAGATGTGGATCGTCAGTGATTTGGCCCATTCGCCCAATAGTTGATCTGCACCATAGAATAAGGTGCCTTGACCTAAAATTTCACGACTGGCACCGAGGACGCATAACACTAGTGTGAAGCCTAGCCCCATCATCAAGCCGTCAAATGCTGATTTAACAACGTTATTGCGTGAAGCATAGGCTTCTGCGCGGCCGATGATCACACAGTTGGTGACAATCAGCGGCAAGAAAATCCCTAAAGATAGGTAGAGGCCATAAGCATAAGCATTAATCAAAAGTTGCACTGTCGTCACTAGCGCAGCGATGATCATTACAAACACTGGAATACGGATCTCTTTAGGTACAAAGTCGCGTACCAAAGAAACTAAAATATTTGAGCCGATAAGGACTAACATCGTAGCCAAGCCTAAACCCAGCGCATTGGTAAGGGTGGCAGTTACGGCAAGTAATGGACATAAGCCTAATAATTGGACTAATCCAGGATTATTTTTCCATAATCCTTGCTTAGCAACTTCTTTGAAATCACTCATTTCCTACCTCACAATTTGCTGGAGCAGACAGCAATGTGGCTTTATTGGCATTAAAGTATTGCACTGCTTTTTTCACGGCTTTTACGTAAGCGCGCGGGGTAATGGTCGCACCTGTGAATTGGTCGATGTCGCCACCATCTTTTTTAACGTTCCAGCGTTTGTCTGCGTCAGAAAGTAAAAATAGCCCATCAAAAGACGTAACCCAGTCTGATTTTCTTAGTTCGATTTTATCGCCAAGACCTGGCGTTTCTTGGTGAGATAATGTGCGAACACCTAACACTTCACCGGTATGGCTAATACCTATAATTACTTTAATATTACCGTTGTAGCCATCAGGAGCAATGGCTTCAATAGCAATGGCTACGCCTTCACCATTCATTGTCGCTATGTAAGCAGGTAAGGTGTCCTCAGTGCCTAAAAACTCTGCTGAGGTTAAGCCAATACAGTGACTGGTTAATTGGTTATCATGAATTTCATCAGGGATGATCTGATGCAGCACTCGAGCAAGTTCTTGTTGCTCTTGCTGCTTAATTTTGTCGTAGGTAAATTGATTAACGATAGCAACTAGCCCTGTACAAAGCAGCGCAAACAAACCAAGCAATAAACCATTTTTCAACATAGATTTTTTCAAAATAAAGTCTCTTTATGCTTAATGACCGGTTCTATGACCATAAGTGCGCGGTTTGACGTAATAATCGATAAAAGGTGCACACAGGTTTGCCAGTAATACAGCAAATGCAAAGGCATCAGGATAACCACCAAAAGTGCGAATAACATAAACTAATACGCCTATTAGTGCGCCAAAAATCAATCTGCCACGAACACTGGTCGCCGCAGTAACTGGATCGGTTGCAATAAAAAATGCGCCAATCATAGTTGCACCTGAAAAGAGTTGCATTAGCGGTCCGACATGGGTGTCTGGACTGAGTAAGTAACCAAAGCTACTACAGATAAATAATGAACCTAGGATGGCAGCGCTGATCTGCCAGCGGATAACCTTAAGTTTCAGCATGACTAAGCCGCCAAGCAGATAAGCCATATTGACCCAAAACCAACCTACGCCAAAACCATCGGCAAAGGCGGGTTTTGCAAGGCTTTCTGTCATGGTCAATCCCAATGCCAAATCCGTTTTGACCGTATCTAGTGGCGTGGCCATCGCTATACCATCAAAACCTAATTTGTATTGCTTGAGCTGCTCAGCTGACATAGAGCCGAATATGGCTTGCAGCGTTAGATTTAGATCCATCGGGTTTTGTGCGATAACGCTTGGTATAGACCAGCTTGTCATTTGCACCGGAAACGATATCAGCAACATGACATAAGCAGCCATGGCTGGGTTAAAGATATTTTGTCCCAAACCACCATATAGTTGTTTCACCAATACAATGGCAAACAAGGTGCCAATAACCACTAACCACCAAGGGGCTATGGGAGGAATTGCAACAGCTAATAAAATAGCGGTTAATACGGCGCTATTGTCGCTGATGGTTGGTAATACAGCACGTTTACGTAATGCTAAAACAGCGGCTTCTGCGGCGAGCGCCACCGATACCGCTAGCAGTATTTGTACGAGCACGCCAAAGCCAAAGAAATAGCTTTGTACTGCAATTCCAGGTACGGCGCACATGATCACTCTGCGCATAACCGTTTGAGTTTGAAGTTTTACCCTCAAATGTGGTGACGAGGCTAACTTAAACGCCATTATTTATTCCTTTTCCTGCAATTTTGCCTGTGCTTTTTTAGCCTTAGCTTTAGCAATTGTGGCGGCAATACGGGCTTTCTTTTGCTGTTCAGCAGTTAATTCTGAAGCAGAACCTTGGGTTGTTGAGATCGCATCGTCAACTTCAGCAGGTTGTTTTTGCTCTGTTTGAATTGAATCAACGGTGGCTTGGCTTAGTTTTTTAGCTTTGGCTTTAGCAACTGCTGCAGCGATTTTGGCCTTTTTATCATCAGCGGCTGTAACCTCAGTGACTGCGTCTACTGAATCGCTAGGCTTATCGTCAGTTGCAAATTGTTGGCTTGCTTGCGTTTTCGCTTTAGCTCGCGCAATGTCAGTAGCGACTTTAGCCTTTTTATCATCAGCGGCAGGGACTTCATTAACTGCGTCTACTGAATCGCTAGCCTGGTCGTCAGCTGCAAGTTGTTGGCTTGCTTGCTTTTTCGCTTTAGCTCGTGCAATGGCAGCAGCGACTTTGGCCTTTTTATCATCAGCGACAGGGACTTCAGTGACTGTGTCTACTGAATCGCTAGCCTCGTTGTCAGCTGCAAGTTGTTGGGTTGCTTGCTTTTTGGCTTTAGCTCGCGCAATGGCTGCAGCGACTTTGGCCTTTTTATCATCAGCGGCAGAGACCTCAGTGACCTCGTCTACTGAATCGCTAGGCTGGTCGTCAGCTGCAAGTTGTTGGCTTGCTTGCTTTTTCGCTTTTGCTCGTGCAATGGCTGCAGCGACTTTGGCCTTTTTATCATCAGCGGCAGTGACCTCAGTGACCTCGTCTACTGAAGCGTTAGCCTTGTCGTCAGATCCAAGCTGTTGCTGGGTTGCTTGCTTTTTCGCTTTTGCTCGTGCAATGGCAGCAGCAACTTGCGCCTTTTTATCACTTGCAGCGGTTTGTTCTGTATTAGCGTCAGGAGCTGTATTATTGGCCGCTGCTTTTTTAGCTTTAGCTCGTGCTAGTGCTGCGGCTATTTGCGCTTTTTTATCAGCTATATCATTGCTGGCGGCCGGCTCCGAGTTGGCTTCGGCTGCTTTTTTCGCTTTAATTCGCGCCATGGCTTCTGCAACGGCGTTTTTATCGCCACTAGACATACTTGATTTACGGCGTGCAGCTGCTTCTTTCGCTTTTGCTTCACGGGCAAGTTTTTCATCTTCAAGGCGTTTTAATCGTGCTTCAAAGCGTTGTTTTGCGAAATCAGCCTGACGTTTTTCTTCTGTTTGAGTACGAATTGCAGATTTGGCGATACGATAATATTCAACCAGTGGAATATCACTCGGACATACATAACTACAACACCCACACTCAATACAGTCATGTAAATTAAAGCTGGCTGCCTTGTCATACTCTTCGGCTTTTGCATGCCAAAACAGCTGTTGTGGCAACAAGAGTGCAGGGCAGGCGGTAGCGCATTCGCCACATCTAATACAAGGCTTCTCGGCTGTTGAGTCGGCAATTTCTGTATTATCAGGCAATAAAACACAGTTTGTGCCTTTGAGTACCGGTGCTGCGAGATCTGGCAGGTTATGACCCATCATAGGCCCGCCAATAATTACTTTATCTGTAGCTAAATTGCCGTTGAAACCTAAGGTGTTAAGAATATGCTCAATTGGGGTGCCAATAGGAACCCAGTAGTTACCTGGTGTTTTACTATTTAAGCCGGTTACCGTAACGACTCGACTGGTGAGTGCTTTACCATGATTAACGGCATCGTTAATTGCATAAGCTGTTGCCACGTTTTGCACAAGCATGCCGAGTTGTGCCGGAATGGCCCCTGATGGAACCTCTTGACCCGTCAAAATTTGGATTAACTGTTTTTCACCGCCAGAAGGATACTTAGTCGGTACAGAGGTAATACGTGTGGTGCCATTATCTAAGCTACTGCTATTGAGTGCATGTTGCATAGCCTCAATCGCTTCAGGCTTGTTATCTTCAATTGCAATTATGATGCGTTTGGGGCTAATTAGTCGTTGAATAATTGCCACACCCGCTAAAATCTCATCGCTATGCTCTTGCATCAAGCGGTCATCAGATGTGATATAAGGTTCACATTCAATACCGTTAATGATGACAAGCTCAATTTCACTCGCGGGGTTTAGCTTGATGTGCGTAGGGAATGCCGCGCCGCCAAGACCTGCAATGCCTGCTTGTTGGATGATATTGAGAATATCTTGGTTTGAGCGCTCGCCTTGATCTGCATGATGCTCAACAGACTCATCAAGTCCATCGGCTTCAATGACACAGCTCAGCACTTCAATACCGGAGGCATGGTTACTCGGCATAGGCTTAATCGCTGTGATTGTACCAGATGTTGGTGCATGAACTGGGCAGTAAGCAAAGCTAGTACCACTGGTAAGTGGTTGGCCTTTCAATACGCGCTGATTAACTCCTACTGCCAGTAAGGCGCTGTCACCAACTTGAGTAAGAGGCAACACGAAATGTTTGGCAAGTGGCAACTGACTAATCGCTGTTTGATTAGAAAGAGTTTTCAATTCAGGTGGATGCACGCCGCCGTGAGAGCGCCAAAGCGTTCCTTTATCAATTTGCTCTAATAAAGTTAACACGACGTATCCTCTTGCAACTGTTTAACGGGAATCGCATTTAGCTGCCAATCCCAGGTTTTCATGGTTTGTTCTACAGGTAACATATCAATGCAATCGACTGGGCAGGGAGCAACACATAAGTCACAACCGGTACAATAGTCAGTGATTACCGTGTGCATTAGCTTACCTGAGCCTAAAATGGCATCAACCGGACAGGCTTGAATGCATTTAGTACAACCAATACATTCATCTTCTCTGATGTAAGCGACTTTCTTAACTTGCACTTCTTCGGTTGCGTTGAGAGGCTCAGGCTCGACGCCCATCAGATCCGCAAGTTTTTCCATGGTGGCAGTGCCGCCTGGAGGGCATTTATTGATCTTATCGCCATTAGCGATAGCTTCAGCATAAGGACGGCAGCCTGGGTAGCCACATTGACCACACTGAGTTTGTGGTAGTAATGCTTCTACTTGATCTGTAAGTGGGTTACCCTCAACTTTGAATTTTTCAGCAGCAAACCCAAGCAATACTCCAAATACAAGCGCGAGTATTGTCAGGACGACAATAGCAATAACAATACCTGACATGATTATTTAACCAATCCTGTGAATCCCATAAAGGCGAGGGACATGAGTCCTGCAGTTACCATGGCTATTGCACCACCTTTAAAGGGAGTCGGCACATCAGCAGCGGCTAAGCGCTCTCGCATGGCAGAGAAAAGCACTAACACCAGTGAAAAACCAACTGCAGCACCGAAACCAAAAATGGCCGATTCGATAAAACCATGTTTCTCATTGATATTGAGTAATGCAACCCCGAGAACGGCACAGTTGGTCGTAATTAGTGGTAAATAGATCCCGAGTGCTCGATGTAGCGAGGCACTGGTTTTTTGCACCAACATTTCGGTAAATTGCACAACAACGGCAATGACCAGAATAAAACTCATGGTGCGTAGGTAGCCAAGATCGAAAGGCAATAGCAGATACTGATTGACCAAATAGCTGAGAATAGATGCTAGCGTCAAAACGAAGGTTGTTGCCATTGACATGCCTATGGCAGATTCGAGTTTGCTCGATACCCCCATAAACGGACAAAGGCCAAGAAATTTAACTAATACAAAGTTGTTGACGAGCACAGTGCCAATCAATAGTAGGAGATATTCACTCATCTCTATTCAATTTTTTAGACAGAATTGACCCTATTATCGGCTTTTCCTTAGGTATTAACAACACATAGAAAGCATGGATAAAAAGTTTGCTCTATTATTGAGCAAAATTAGGCTGAGTGTTGGTTTTTTCCCTCCAGTAACAGAGGTGTTGGTTTAGCAATATAGAAGCCTTGTAATCCATCGATTAACATCTGCTCCATAATTAATTTATCTTCTTGATTTTCAACGCCTGTCGCTATGACTCTAATAGCCAATTTACGTGCGATATCAATGATCATCTTAACGAAGAATCGATTCTGTGGATCTGAGCTAATACCTTGAGTGTAACTATGATCTAGCTTAATAAAATCCGGACGGACCTCTTTAAAGAATTTAAACGATGTAAAGCCTAAACCAAAACGCTCAATCGAAACCCGTGCGCCAACACTGTGCACTTGATTTATAAAGTGATATGTGGCGCTTAAGTTTGATTGCATACCTGACTCGTTAACTTCAAATACCAGTCTAGCGGCGACATGACGTTGCTGAACCAAAACATTTTTCAACCAGCTAACAAAGGGCTTTTTAGTTGCTGAAGCGGCACTAATATTAATACCAATAAGTCCGGTGATACTCGATGATTGCATCAATGTGTGAATCGCATTCAACACGATTAACTTATCGATCTCCTCACTCATACCATGACGCTCAGCCATCGCGATAACGGTTGTAGTGGGGAATAATTTCCCTTCGCTATTATAAAAGCGTGATAACAGCTCGCGGTATGATTCAACATCATTGCGACAGGGGCGAATTGGTTGTACAAAAAACTTAACCGCTTTACGTCTGATCAGTTCATTGATCGCTACTTTCCAGCGGCTCTCACCAAATAGTTCGTCTCCGGTGAGCTTTTCTTGAATATGATAGCTATTGGGCCCTAATGTTTGCGCAATACTGACGGCGGTATCGGCCAGCGTCATCAAAGAGACTGCATCATTTTGTTGAGAATAGGGGACCAGGCCAATATGAGCTATCGATGCGGTGCCAATGTGCTGTTGATATTCGTTAAAACCAGTTTTGATATGGCTGGCGATTTGCGCTGATTGTTTAATGTTGCAATTCGGCAGTACGACTGCAAAATCGGCAGTGGAAATGCGATAGAATTGTGCTTGTGACATGGATTTGAAAGCAGTTCTTAGCTCATTAGCGATTCTTGCTAAATAATCATCACCACCTTCACGACCCACCATTTGATTTATCGTACCTAGCTCTGTTGCCTTTATGATAAATAAGTGACCAACTTCATCTTGATTTGGCTGACAAATTTCATTCAGTTTCTCGGTAAAACGTGCCCGTGTGCCAAAACCCGTTATAGGATCTTGAAACGCAGTTTTACTCAGCTGTTCATTGTCTTGTTCAAGTTGGTTTATTTTCGATTTTAAGGTTTTCTGGCTTTGCTCAAGAGCAGTAGCAATAATGCGGTAATCGCTTTTTAAACGCGATAACTTGATGGCGTCGAAAGAAAGGTTGCCGAGATCTTCAATTTTCGCGGCGATATATCTTTGATTACTTTTTTGTCTAAGGGTTAGCATGGTGTAGCTGAGACTAATGATGAAAAAGCTTGCCCAAATAATCAAAAGTTGTAGCTGAAACTGGCTAGTTGTTTGCTTTAACAAGGTCTTATTAGAAAGCTTTACTTGCAATCGACCAGCCGCTAACACATGGGTTTCTGCAATATTGCTAGCAAACAAGGATGTCAACAATGAAGTGGGGGCAGATCCAAGCGAGCCATGGGTGTAGTTATTGTTGCTATCGTTACTGTCAATGTACTGAAAAAATTGAAAGTCAACTTGCGGTTTCATTAACGCATATAGCGCCTTACCTTCACCTTGCCAGTTCTCTTGCTCGCTGATTTTATTTATATAGCTTTCTAGTAAATCATTATTTTGTAACGATAAGTTTTGCTTCTCCTGTTGAAAGCTCAATAGGGTGATCGCTGTAAATATCAATAGTAGCAATAGTTGGAATAGCTTAGATGTCGGCATAAGAATCCGTTCAATGCAAAATGTCTAGCAAACGTAGATAAAACGAGTTTGCAGCATTATAAACAGATTTTGATGCTCAATGTAACTTGTTTGTTATTTTTGGAAAGTGAAGAACTAAGATTAGGTTGGCTCCCCAGACTGGACTTGAACCAGTGACATACGGATTAACAGTCCGCCGTTCTACCGACTGAACTACAGGGGAATCGTA
>NZ_KI912460.1:67740-360249 GCF_000518605.1 Shewanella fidelis ATCC BAA-318
TGGCTCCCCAGACTGGACTTGAACCAGTGACATACGGATTAACAGTCCGCCGTTCTACCGACTGAACTACAGGGGAATCGGTTGAGTTACGTCTCGTTGAAGACGGAGCGCATATTAAATCGCTCTTACAACTGAGTCAACTCGACAAGGGAAAAAAAATGAAATTATACGCTTAAGTGGTTACCTAACGCGCACAATGTTGATGAATGCAGCAATTTTGTTAAATAGTGAACAGTTATAAATGGTAAGCCCATGACTTAATCAAGGTTTTATTGCTAAGCCTTTTTAACGATTGCGATTTCAGCTGAATTTTTATCGAACAAACTTTCATTTGTAAGAAACTTTCAATGAATCCAGTTCGGGGCATTCAAGATACGACTTACTAGAACACCCAGTACTGCAAGCTTTGCATGAGTTATCCACTAAATCTGTGGATAAGCCTGTGGGTTAGTGGCAAAAACGGCCAGCAAATGCCGATGGATAGGGACTTGGGCTTAAATTGAACGAAAATATCGTCTGTTTTTTTTAAGTATAGAAAACAATGTGATGCAAAAATCAACAGTTAATTTGGACTCCTAGCGTTATTGTTACAGTCTTGTAATATATCCGACGATATTTATTGTGAATTAATGCGGCTGTTTTGCTAGTGTTGACGCTGACGTTAGTTCTAAAGTTGGATATTTTTGGGCGTTATAAAGTTTCAATAAAGTACAGGACTGCAGTATTGCGGCTCATATTATGTCGTGAGCACATCAATAAGCTCTCAGTTTAAACACCTTAACAACAGATAACGCTGTTGTAGCTTGATGTATAGTACCTGTTTCATACTTAGTGACAGCACTTAAGCGGCATAATTCACTGGTAACAGTGGTGTATAATATTCTTGCTAGATTAAAGATAGATAAAACAGCGTCTTTAATAAGCAAACTAAGGTAGTATGTATACATATCTTTAGAAGGAAGTGTTTGAGTGTCAGAATCTGTATTTCAGTTAGAATCTTCATATAAGCCTGCGGGCGATCAACCTACTGCTATTAATAAACTTGTCGATGGACTCGAGTCGGGTATCGCTTGCCAAACACTGTTAGGTGTTACTGGCTCAGGTAAAACCTTTACCATTGCTAATGTTATCGAAAAGATGTCGCGACCAACCATTATTATGGCGCCGAATAAAACCTTAGCTGCACAGTTATATGGTGAGATGAAAGAGTTTTTCCCTCATAACGCTGTTGAGTACTTTGTTTCTTATTACGATTACTATCAACCCGAAGCTTACGTGCCGTCTACTGGTACATTCATCGAAAAAGATGCTTCAGTAAACGCGCATATTGAACAGATGCGATTATCGGCAACCAAAGCCTTACTTGAGCGCAAAGATGTTGTGTTAATCGCCTCTGTATCAGCAATTTATGGTTTGGGCGACCCTAAAGCGTATATGCAGATGTTATTGCACCTAAGAGAAGGTGCAATTATGGAGCAAAGAGCCATACTCAAACGTCTGAGCGAATTACAATATACTCGTAATGATATTGAACTGCAGCGTGGTACTTACCGGGTGAGAGGTGAGGTTATTGATATCTTCCCTGCTGATTCAGACAAACACGCGATTCGCATTGAACTGTTTGATGATGAAATAGAGCGCTTGAGTTTATTTGATCCATTAACTGGACATATTTTTAAACGGATTGCTCGGACTACGGTTTACCCTAAGAGCCATTATGTGACACCTCGAGAATCCATATTAGCTGCCACCGAAGAAATTAAACAAGAACTGAGAGAACGTAAAAAGCAGTTACTTGATTTAAATAAGCTAATTGAAGAGCAGCGGATCACTGAACGGGTGCAATATGATGTCGAAATGATGACAGAGCTTGGTTATTGTTCTGGCATTGAAAACTACTCCCGATATTTATCAGGTCGTGCTCCTGGGGATGGCCCACCAACGCTATTAGATTATCTGCCTGAAGATGGCTTGCTGATTATCGATGAGTCCCATGTCACTGTGCCACAAATTGGTGCCATGTATAAGGGTGATCGCTCTCGAAAAATGAATCTTGTTGAGTATGGCTTTCGACTCCCTTCGGCGCTTGACAATCGACCGCTGAAATTTGAAGAGTTTGAGGCGCTGATGCCGCAAAGTATTTTCGTTTCAGCAACCCCCAACGAGTATGAGATTGAAAAGTCGGATGGCGAAATAGCTGAACAGGTAGTGCGCCCTACAGGACTGCTCGATCCAGAGATTGAAGTCAGGCCGGTCGGTATTCAAGTTGATGACTTGTTGTCTGAAATAGGCAAGCGGGTTGCGGTCAATGAACGTGTGCTGGTGACAACACTAACCAAGCGCATGTCTGAGGATCTCACTGAGTATTTAGATGAGCATGGAGTTAAAGTTCGCTATTTACACTCAGATATCGATACAGTTGAACGGGTTGAGATTATTCGAGATCTAAGACTTGGGGTTTTTGATGTATTGATCGGTATTAACTTATTACGAGAAGGGCTAGATATGCCTGAAGTCTCGTTAGTTTGTATTTTAGATGCAGATAAAGAGGGCTTTTTACGTTCTGAACGCTCACTTATTCAGACCATAGGTCGTGCAGCACGTAATGTGAATGGTAAAGTTATTCTGTATGCGGATCGCATCACTAAGTCAATGGACAAAGCGATAACAGAGACCAATCGTCGCCGAGAGAAGCAGCATAAGTTCAATGTGGATAATGGCATCACACCGAAAGGGGTGGTTAAACGTATCACAGATGTAATGGACGTGGGTGATACGTCGGACATCAGTCAAGATAACCTCAAGCGTGTCGCTGAGCCTAACGCGACTTATCATGCAAGACCTGCAGATATTAGCCACGAAATTGATAGGCTAGAAAAGCAGATGCATGAACATGCTAAGAATCTTGAATTCGAGCAAGCAGCTGCTATTCGTGATCAAGTGAGCCAGCTGAGGGAGCAATTTATTAAGGCCTAAATAAAGCCAGTTTAAGGTGACTTAAACTGGCTTTTTTATGAGGTTAGGCTGCGTACCAAACAAACACGGTTTGCTTTTGCACCAATTGCTTTTAAGGGTAAACAGCTTATTTAGCTGTGACCCTTGTTGCGAATATTACTTTACTAGCAATCACAATGAGTGCACAACTCATCCCCGTTAACATACCGATTAAATGCGCTTCAGTGGCGACACGAGCATCAATTAATGCGGTTACTTCTACACTGGCACCAAAATATTGCTCATAGGCAACCTTAGCTATTATGCCTAACAATAATAAGTAACCAGACTTATAACCATCGCGAATATCAAATACTGCGCCATAGGCAAACAGTCCATGCAATACGCCGCTTAGACCCACATAGCCAATTAGTGCCGGATAAAATATCAGTAAACCTAATCCTTGCAACAAACATAAGCACACAAGTAAAAGGCTTAATGCTTTGAGTCGATAATGTTGTTCATGTAGCGCTACAATGACCCACATACCAGCAAGGTTCATCACCAAATGCCAAAGATTTGTGTGCAGTAGGTTGCCTGTCACTAAACGCCACCATTGACCGTCTAAGATTAGCTCTCTTTGATAAGCGAGTGTCGGTGCAAGGTTTGTAAAATATAGCGTGACAGATAAAATGCTCACCACAAAGGCCAACACGTAAGGGCTCGTTAGCCAAAGTCTTACTTTATTATGGTTAGATCTGAGCAAGTAAACAGTCCCTTTGGGTTAATTTTGCTATAGCCTGAGTTAATCGTTAGCAGTTTTGCTTGCTAACTGCGCTTGGATCGCCTCTTTATTATTTAGGTATTCTTCAAGGCCACGCTGGCGCAATAGGCAAGCAGGGCATGTACCGCAGCCATCACCTTTAAAACCGTTATAACAAGTCAGTGTTTCATGACGAACAAGGGATAAACTCTCAAGCTTATCTGCTAGCGCCCAAGTTTCAGCTTTATCTAACCACATTAGCGGAGTTGAAATTGTCAGTTTTTTATCCATGCCTTGCTCAAGTGCGTTTTGCATCGCTTTGACAAAATCATTGCGGCAATCTGGATAACCGGAAAAGTCAGTTTCACAAACCCCAGTGATCACCGTATCTGCACCTAATTGGTAAGCATAGATCCCCGCCAAGGTTAAAAATAAAATGTTTCTGCCTGGTACAAAGGTATTGGGTAAACCGTTTTCCATCAATTCATTAGAGACTGGAATAGCATCTCTTGTTAGGGCCGAAATTGCCAATTCATTGAGTAGAGTCACATCCATCACTTTATGACTCGCAAGTTTTAGTTTGCTGGCGAGTTCTTTGGCAATGTCTATCTCTTGTCTATGTCTTTGACCATAATCGAAAGTAATGCCGTGAACCTCATCAAATTGTTGAAGGGCTTGAATAAGACAGGTGGTCGAGTCTTGACCACCACTAAAAACTACAACGGCTTTTGACATAATAAAATCTAATCTAGTAATAAGTAAGACCCAATAGTTTAACGCAGCCGTCTGTGCTTTGAAAATACTTGGCTTTGAAACTACTTGCGACTATAGCTGAAATCCTCTATAACTTCGCTCCGGTTAACCAAGAGGCAAAATCATGAAGTATCCAGTAAATGAAGTATTTGAAACCATACAAGGCGAGGGGACTTTTACCGGCGTCCCAGCTATATTCGTAAGACTTCAGGGCTGCCCTGTTGGTTGCTCTTGGTGTGATACTAAACAGACGTGGGAATTATTAGAGTCAAATAGAGTCGCTCCAGAAGATGTTATTCAAGTTGATGGTGCTATTGGTCGTTGGGCTGAATTAACTGCTAGTGAATTGGTTGCAGCGTTTAACGCTAAGGGTTTTAATGCCAAACATGTGGTGATCACGGGTGGCGAACCTTGTTTATATGATCTGACTGAAATGACTGATTATTTACATAGCCAAGGTTATCAGACTCAAATTGAAACAAGTGGTACTTTTGAGGTGCAGTGTGCTGCCGATACTTGGGTGACAGTGTCTCCTAAGGTGAATATGAAAGGTGGCTACCAAGTACTTAAGCAGGCTTTAACCCGTGCAAATGAAATCAAGCACCCAGTTGCGACAGAAAAGCACATAACTGAACTTGATGAATTGTTAGCAGGAATTGAGTTAACTGATAAAACAGTGTGTTTACAGCCTATTAGCCAGAAGAGTCGCGCTACTGAGTTGGCGATGGCAACATGTATTGCGCGTAATTGGCGCCTTTCCATTCAAACCCACAAGTATTTAGATATCGATTAAGTACAAGTAACTAAAAGCCCTTAGATATTAAGGGCTTTTTTGTAGTTGTAGCGCATATTATTCGCTTGGAAAGTCTAGCTTATTTGTGGCACTAAACTGCTGTAATGCGTTTGCGTACGGTGTTAAATCACCGATATTATCCGCAATCCACTGAGCGTTATAATAAGTATCTAAATAGCGTTCGCCTGAATCACATAACAAAGTCACGATTGAACCAGATTGACCGTTTGCTACCATTTCGCTTGCGAGTTGCAGTACCCCATATAAGTTAGTGCCGGTAGAAGGCCCGGTTTTTCGGCCTATAATCGTTTCTAACCAGTTAATGGTGGCTATCGAAGCCGCATCTGGAATTTTACGCATCTGATCGACAACACCTGGGATGAATGAAGGCTCAGCTCTGGGACGGCCAATGCCTTCTATTTTACTACCTGCTGTGCAAGTAACCTTGCTATTGCCACTATTGTAATAGTCAAAAAATACCGAATTTTCAGGATCAACTACACAAAGTTGACTGTTCAATTGTTGATAGCGGATATAGCGACCAATAGTCGCAGAGGTGCCCCCCGTACCCGCACTCATAACAATCCATGTTGGGATTGGATATTGCTCTTTTTCCATCTGATTGAAGATAGAATTGGCAATATTGTTATTGCCACGCCAATCCGTTGCGCGTTCTGCATAGGTAAACTGATCCATGTAATGGCCATTTAACTGCGCTGCTAAGCGTTCTGATTCTGCATATATTTTGCTTGAATGATCAACGAAGTGACATTGGCCACCGTAGAATTCAATTTGCTGTATTTTCTTTTTGGCTGTAGTGCTTGGCATAACGGCGATAAAGGGCAGTCCCAGTAATCTAGCAAAGTAAGCTTCTGATACCGCGGTACTACCAGATGAAGATTCGATTACAGTCGTGCCTTGTTTGATCCATCCATTACATAGTGCATATAGAAAAAGTGAACGCGCGAGACGGTGTTTAAGGCTACCTGTTGGGTGGGTACTTTCATCTTTTAAATAGATATCGATACCTTCAAGGTTAGGTGTTTCTAGCTTAATCAAATGAGTATCGGCACTGCGCTGAAAGTCTGCTTCAATTTTTTCAATTGCTTGATTGACCCAAGAATTAGTCACGTTATTGCCTCTTAGTATAAATATCTAAAACAGAGCTTAGCGGTTTCGAGACCAAGCAACAAGCATAAAGGGAATAGCAATTATTGCAGGTATTAACCTTAAATTAATTTGTACAAAACGCCCTGAGTAGAGCAAATTGCTAAAACAATCATAGTGAAAAGGTATAACAGTTTGTAGCGTTAGTGTTTGACAAGATGTTTAGTGACGTTTGGTGCTTTTAAAGTGATGCGTTGTCTTGTATTGGGGGATTGTTGCTAGTAAGTGAGATTTTATCGCAGGAGAACTAAATAGAGGTTGAAGTGGTGGAGGGAGAAGGATTCGAACCTTCGAAGGCTGAGCCGTCAGATTTACAGTCTGATCCCTTTGGCCACTCGGGAACCCCTCCTGAGTATTTCTCTACAAATTGTACGCAAATGGTGGAGGGAGAAGGATTCGAACCTTCGAAGGCTGAGCCGTCAGATTTACAGTCTGATCCCTTTGGCCACTCGGGAACCCCTCCAGATTTTCTTAACTTCGGTCTTGCGCATTGCATTGGCCTGCAATGTTTAAAGCTTTACTTTTTTTGAACTTAAGAAGTGGTGGAGGGAGAAGGATTCGAACCTTCGAAGGCTGAGCCGTCAGATTTACAGTCTGATCCCTTTGGCCACTCGGGAACCCCTCCACATTGTTACTTCATCTTGCACATTGCATTGGCCTGCAATGTTTATAGCTTTACTTTGTTTTGAACTTAAGAAGTGGTGGAGGGAGAAGGATTCGAACCTTCGAAGGCTGAGCCGTCAGATTTACAGTCTGATCCCTTTGGCCACTCGGGAACCCCTCCACATTTTTCTTAACTTCGGTCTTGCACACAACATTGGCCTGCTGTGTTTGTAGCGTTTACTTCAATTTGACAAGAAATGGTGGAGGGAGAAGGATTCGAACCTTCGAAGGCTGAGCCGTCAGATTTACAGTCTGATCCCTTTGGCCACTCGGGAACCCCTCCTCAATTGCGGCGGCAATAGTAGTCAGAATTTTTTCTGCTGTAAAGCCTAAATATAAAATAACTGACTGTTTGCTCAATTAACTTACAACGAGTTGTTTCCTCGATGCATTCTTATTCAATTTGGGTACATTTTACAGACAACAACTGCGACTTGGTTATATTTGAATCAATTATCAAGCTGTTGCCTTTTTGGCGATGTTTGTAGTGAGCAGTTTAATTGCTGCAGCGTTACGTTTGGCTGTTAAAGGTTACTGTTTATGTTGAGATGAAAATGGCCACAACTAGGAAAGGTATATCGGCAGTGACTTATTTAGATAAAAAATCAGTTTAATTTATAAAATAAACACTAAAGTAATTGTTGTACTAGCCGATTAACTTACAACGAGTTGTTTTATAGGTTTATTTCTGTTCAATATGAGTGCTATTCAAACAAATAGTGTTTTAGTCAACGAATCACAGTTAGGTGTGAGGCTTAATCAAGCGATTGGCTCAAACCGACGTGGTGAGTTTGGGCTATTACTCTCTTTGTTATCTATTGACGCTCGTGATATGGCTCAATTTAATACCGAAAAGTATAAATTAGCAGATTTAAGAGCTAAGTTTGATTTACCAGAGCAACAGAGGTTACTTAATCAACTCGATACAGACGAATTATGTATTGATAATAGCCAAGTATACCAGCAGGGCGGTGTTACCGCTTTTAGATTAGCCAACGCCATACATGAAGAAGCAATGGTGATCCGTAGAAATGAATCGCTAGATATGGAAGAGGTATTGGCTAATTGCGAACTAAATGTTCGCAATAAATATAAACGAGTTAACGCCAGCGCTGAACTACAGCTGACACATTTTGTTGATCAGTTGCAAATGCAACGCAAAATGAGTGAGTTTATTGCGCAAGCTTGAAGATGATCCTGCTTTATTTTGGATTGCTGATATATAATTGGCACTCATTAATGTAAGTAGAGATTAATCTGATATGAAAAATATTCAACAAGCACAATCGGTTTTAGTGAATGATACCTGTACAGACTGTGGCAGCTTTGTGGATGTTGGTGCGGTAATTGACGAGTTTGATACTGTTTTAGCGCTTGAGCTTAATGGTGAAAACTGCCAGCAATTAGCCAAAGATGTTATTGCAAAAGCGCAAAGTCGTTTTGACGGTGTCACTGCGGAATCAGAATTTGCTGGTGACAGTGCAAAAGTGAACATTACCTTCTCTTATAGCGCTGAAAAAATGATATTTCAGCTTGAAAATGGTCTGTAATTGACTGTTGTTAACTTGCTGAAAATACGTTAACTCGTGTAATCTTGTACCCTATAAAAATAATATGTTAGCTTTATCTAATTTAAAGCCATTAGTAAACGATTGTTTACTCAACAGGATAACGTGTGAAGAAGCAGAAATCTCAACAGTTGTTGGAATACATTGTTAATTCAGAAGCCAAGCAGCAAGGTGATTTTAAAGCTACCGCTCAAATCGCCGCAGAGTTGCTTTCTCAGCAGCTTAATGTTTCCAATGTTGTCGTATCTGCTCTTTGTCATTTAGATGACAAACTAGAACAAATTATTCGCCTTTCCAATTTACACGCCAATCCTATCTCTTGTGTTCATCGCCCAAACCCTTCTGCAAGTCATGCTTTTATTAAGCAGCTTATAAACGAACGCCATATCTCATCTGAAGATTGTGCTCATGATAGCCGCTTACATGAATTAACGGCTTATTACCAAGCCCATGGCGTTGTTTCTGTCCTTGAAGTTGCTATCCGGATTAATGGGCATTTAGAGGGCGTATTAACGTTGGAGCGCTGTGAGTCATCGGAGCCTTGGCATGATAATGATGTGCAACTCTGCTCTCAAGTGGCGGATCAGCTAGCTTTAGCCCTAGCAACCCAACATGGCTATGACAAAGATGAGCGTATAACGCTGTTCTTATCGGCTGCAGAGCAGTCTGACCAAATTATGATGGTGGTTAATTTAAACACCGAGATAATTGAATACGTCAATAAGGCGCATTTTGAGTTAACCCAAGTAGCTAAAGAGCGCATTGTTGGTCGTAAGGTCAGAGTACTGGACTTTTTTAAACAATATCCGAGCTTATCTGAACAGGTTCTTGCTAAAGCACGTAACGGTGAGAGTGCCCAAGAAGAGATCAATCTGACCCGACAAGATGGTAGTAACTATTGGATGCGCCTTTCGGTTAAGCGCTTTATTTCTGAGCGTGGCAACCACTTTGCCTTAGTTAATGCCGAAAACTGTACAGAGCAACATCACCATCAAAGCGAGTTGGTTCGGTTAGCATGGCGATGTGGATTAACCGGTCTATTTAATCGGACCCACTTTAGTCGCGTATTGGAACAGCAAAAAAAAGGCCATTTAGTCTTGGTTGATTTGCGAGGTTTTAAGCGCTTTAACGACACTTACGGTCATGCAAATGGCGATGTCATGTTAGTTGAAGTGGCTAGACGTATAAGACACTTTGCTGAAGTCAATCAACTATCAGAAATTGCGCGTATAGGCAGTGATGAGTTTGCGATTCTTTTTGAAAATGAAGAAAATGAATCGTTAATTGAAGAGGCGACTGAACGACTATATCGTCAACTTGAAATTCCAATAACCATAGGTATTGAGCAGGTTGAACCAAAACCAGCATTAGCACGCGTTGATCTTGAATCAATTGAACAACTGTTTTCTCCACTGACCTGTGCCGATATCGCGTTACAGTACGCTAAAGCTAAGCAAGGCAGTGCAATCCAAGTATTTAATTCCGCGCTGCTTAATGCCTTTAAAGAAGATGCGCAAATTGAACGAGATTTGGTTGCGGCCATAAAAGGTCGTCAATTTGAGCTCTACTATCAACCGTTAAAAGATCTTAAAAAACAAGCTTACATAGGCGCTGAGGCGTTGATTCGTTGGCATCATCCTAAAAAAGGTGTGTTATATCCTGGGGCATTTATCGATATCGCTGAGCAATCAGGCTTGATTAACGACATTGGCTCATGGGTGTTAGAAGCTGCATGTAAGCAGTTAAATTTGTGGCAACGACATCAAATCGATATCTCAATGCATGTCAACGTATCTGCAAGGCAGTTTTTCAGCGGCAGTTTATTTGAACAAGTCTGGGAGCTCGTTACCCGCTATCGTTTAAAACCTCAAAGCCTTATCCTTGAAATCACCGAAACAGAGCTTATGGAAGACATTCGCTCGGCAACCAATTTATGTAATGAGTTATCAGATCTCGGTGTGGGTTTGGCAATTGATGACTTTGGTACTGGTTATAGCTCTATGCGCTATTTAAAGCAGTTTCCTATTAGCAAACTTAAAATTGATCGCTCGTTTATTTCTGATCTTTCAGTCAGTCATGAAAGCCGAGAAATTGTCAGTGCCATTATTGCAATGGCATCTGCGTTAAATATTTCATTGACGGCCGAAGGAGTAGAGACAAAAGAGCAAGAACTGTTTCTTGCAGAACACTTCTGCCATCAAGCGCAAGGCTTTTTATATAGCCCTGCATTGAGGGTATCAGAGTTTAGCGACTTTTTAACTAATAAAGCTGCTATCCACTAGTTAAGGCTGTTTTTAGCGCCAGCAACATTGCTTAAACTTTTTACCACTTCGGCAAACACAGGGGTCATTGCGCTTAGGCAGTATTGCAGCTTTTTGTTTTCCCTCTGTATATAACCAGCGGCCAGCTAGCTTTTCGAAACTAGAGTGTTCATGAATAGCGTCTAATTGGCCATCAAGTTTATACCAGGCTTGAAATGTTACGTAACCGCTATCGCCTCGCTGATCACTTGCGATGACATGTAAACTCAGCCATTCAGGGAGTGGCTCTTGAGTTAAATCTGCTTCGGTCAAGCCATTCAGAAAGTCGGGATGATGAGTATCGATAAGATACGAGTTTAGGCCTAGATAAAAGGCACAAAAACGGCTTCGCATTAACTGCTCTGGCGTGTCAGGCAATTGGCTTTTGCTATGAAATACTAGGCAACAGTCTTGGTATGTTTGTTCCGAGCAGCAAGGGCAGGTTGATTGTGGGTCAATGTTGAGGTTTTTCATCTTGGATTGACAATGAATTTTGGATAATTGAAGGAAATTGGCGGCCATAATAAAGGTTTGGGCTGGGTTTAGCATTAAAATAAAAAGATGCTTCAGCACGATTGTTGGTATCAACAGTTAGGTACCATTTTCCGTCTTGCTTCTTTTTCGACACGCCAACGAACTTACCCGCAAACTCACTACTTGGTTCACCATTATCAATTGGTGGATGAAAGCGAATAAGGTAATAGCCTATGTCGGTGGCGCTTCGCCCCTCAATGTTGCGTTCAATGACTCTAAAGTCTACTTCGATTTTGGCATTCTTATGTTTAATCTTACCGAAAAAGTTTTCATATAAAGCCACGATATTATCACGACCTATGGTGATCTCTTCGCCTTGGCTTTCAGGTATATAACAAGCATCTTCAGAATAGATAGACACCATTCTACTGGCATCTAATTCATTGAATGCTTGGCTAAATTGGCTGTAAACCTGGTTTAATGCTTGGTTATCATCAGCTGTAGCGGTTGTGATTGCGCTGAAATAGAGCAAACTGAATAATGTAAAGGCGGTTGCAACTTTTTTAAGCATGTAATAGGAGACACTAAGAATATAATAGGTAACACTATAATAGATGGCTTGGGTGAACTAAAGTATTAGATCTTTACAAGATGTGTTAATACTTGTTTAGTTCAGTCAGTTTAGGCTCCTAAGCTGCGGTAACGTTTGAAAGTGGTACTAAGTGGAGACATTATGGGTGATGATGAAATGAGCCTTTTTCTTGAAGAAATGGCCGGTGTACAACCACTTAAGAATAATACTACTGCAACAATTAATGAAAAAGCGGTGTCCACTCAAGCGCAAGATGCCCGCAGAAAACAGTTGCAGATGAGTGAGCAACTCGCACTGCTAACGTTAGATCCACACCTTATTACTGCGAGTGAGCCGGATGCAATTGTGGAGTTTAAACGAGACGGCGTACAAGAGGCTGTATTTCACCGCCTGCGTTTAGGCGGTTATCCGAGTAAGTTTGAAATCGATCTACATATGCTAAAGCCTCAGCAGGCGAGGGAAGTGTTATACCAGCAAATTATATTAGCTCGAGAGCGTGGTGAACGAAACATAATCGTGATCCACGGTAAAGGTGCTAAAACTAAGCCTTATCCTGCATTGATGAAATCATTTGCGATTAATTGGTTAGAGCAGATTGATGAGGTATTAGCTTTTCACTCTGCACAATTAAGACACGGCGGTGCGGGAGCGTTATATGTGATGTTAGCAAAGTCTGAGCAAAAGCGTATTGAAACCAAAGAAACCAACCATAAAGGTGTCAATGTTCGCTAGCGACAAGCAAAGTAAAAAGCCATTTCACGCCCGAGTGAAATGGCTTTATATGAGCGACTCAAAATTGAACGCTAAGAATTGGCATTAATACTAATTAGCATAATCTCTAGTCGCAGCGCTAATCTGCTTTTTGTTACCAACCACACTGACGGTTAGCTGCGCTATTTTGCTCATCTAACCATGTTTGCAATGGTGCGAAGTAATCAAGTACCGCTTTCGCATCCATTTCTTTAGTGCCAGTGACTACGGCTAGCGCTTCAGGCCAAGGCTGGCTTTGTCCCATTTCTAACATGGTATTAAGCTTAGCGCCGGCTTCTTTATTGCCATAAATACTGCATCTATGAACTGGTCCGGTGTCGCCAGCGATCTCACATAATGATTTATGGAACTGGAACTGCAGAATATGAGCCAAGAAATAGCGAGTATAAGGCACGTTGCCCGGTACGTGATATTTAGCCCCTGGATCAAAGTCAGCTTCGCTACGTGCAATAGGTGCTTTCACTCCTTGATATTGCTCCCGTAGTTCCCACCATGCTTGGTTATATTGCTCAGGGGTAATTTCACCGCTAAACACCTTCCAGCGCCATTGATCTATCATTAAACCAAATGGCAAAAAGGCAACTTTATCTAACGCTTGTTTTAGCAATAAACCAATATCTTTTGACGCATCAGGTACTTCATCCAATAAACCAATCTGCTTTAAATAGTTAGGTGTTATTGACAAAGCAACGGTGTCACCAATAGCTTCATGGAAGCCGTCATTAGCACTGTTTTTAAAGATGAAAGGCTGGTTTTTATAGGCACGTTGATAGAAGTTATGTCCCAATTCATGATGAATAACGGTAAAGTCTTCTGCCGTCTTTTGGATACACATTTTGATGCGGATATCATCGAGGTTATCAAGATCCCAAGCTGAGGCGTGACACACGACATCTCTATCTTCTGGTTGGACAAACAAAGAACGTTGCCAAAAAGTCTCTGGTAATGGCTCAAACCCTAAAGAAGTAAAGAAGCTTTCTGCTTGCTTTACCATCTTAATTTCATCGTAATTATGTTTCGCTAAAAGTGCAGTTACATCATAGCCGGGATCGGCATCTTGTGGGGCAACTTGATTGTAAATATTGCCCCAGCTCTGGGCCCACATATTACCTAATAAATGCGCTGGGATCGGGCCATTTGCTGGTGCAACCTCATCACCGTATTGCTCATTTAGTTCACCACGAACATAACAGTGAAGTGAGTCGTATAGCGGTTTTACTTGACCCCATAAGCGGTCGAGTTCAGTTGAAAACTCATCGGGTTTCATATCGTAATTACTGCGCCAAAGTTCAGATAAGTTGGCATAACCAAGATCTTTAGCTCCTTCATTGGCGAGCACGACTTCTCTTTCAAATAGCGGCCGCATAGGTTTGGCTATTTCTCGCCAACCTTGCCAAACCTCGAGTAATTCATCTGGGTTTTTGGACGTTGCCATAATGGCGGAAAGCTCAGGCTGAGTTAGACAGCGACCATCTTCAAAGCAATATTTCCCTTTGCCGTATAAGCCGTTTAATTCAGAAGTGATCCCGGCAAGTTCTGCGTTTTTTGCGGGATCTAAAGGAGCGGGTAACACTATAGAGCTACGTAACATATTTAATTTACGTTTTTCTTCTTCACTGAGAGCCAGATCTGAGTATTGCGCTGCCTGAGTCGCCAGTTCTACTGATTTAGCTGTGTATTTTTCGGCGACACTTGCTGAAAGCGCTGCTGTGTCTTCAGTAATAAAGTTGCTGTAAATCCATTCAGAACGATTAATTTCAATTGATAGCTCTGCCATCGCTGACTCAGCATCTTGAATAAACTGTTTAGCTTCAGCTGTTTTGTCCACTGTAACCTTGGTCGGCTCAGCTTCAGTTTTATTACAGGCTGAGGTACTAAGCGCTATGGCGATCAGTGCCGCAAGTTTTGACACTGTGGTCACCTTGTTGAGGCTCTTGTTCATTCTCTAATCCCTTTGTTGTTTTTGTGTTGCATATTCTACTGAATTTGTTGCGAATTAATAGCGGTGTTCTGTAAAGTTGAAATAAAACGCAGCAACAGCCGAGTCTTGTTAGGGGCAGGCTTTAAAGTGTCTAGAAGTTTGGCTGCAACCTAGGTTTTATATTTTTAGAGGATCTGAATCGTTTCTGTGTGATGGTAATGGGTGGACTGAGAAAGACTAGTAGGTTGGGGATTAGTTATTTTTTACGTATGGCTGCAAGCTGAGGCTAATAGCTTACAGCTAAACATATTTACATTTTACAAGTCATATTAACGTTATAGAGCTTTTGTGTTTTTCGGCCTCTAAATATTAGCCTGCATTTATCATCAAGGTTGTAAGCTCTGAGACGGTAAAATTTTATCGACATATCAGGGTTGTACATTATGAACTCGTTATTGATTAACGGTTGATAAGTAAAGTTAAAAAAAGCACCGCTTTCTGATGGGGAGACCGTGCCTGAATTTGAATATGTTCTGCTAATTGCAAGTTGGTCAGCGTGCTGCTGTATATAGGTTGACCAGTGTGCTTTAGGGGTTTCAATTGTTCCCATCCAATGGCTTTGTTGCATTTGAGTTGCAGCGAGTAACAGTATATTTATTACCAATAAAGTGGTAAGAATAACTGCTTTATTGGCAACGCAGTAATTGTTGGCTTTTGAGATAAATACATTCATGGTTATCAATAGTTACTATGGTACGGTTATTCTTTTCAATGATATATGGGTATGGGGCTAAGTCTGCATGACTTTCATAAGCGGCTTTAAAATGAATGGCCTCTGATAGCCTTATAACCTGAAAGAGCGTTACTCCTGTGAGCATTAAGACTAAAAACAGTAGCCAAGGTTTGTCGCGTTTTGTGGAGCCTGCAAACAAATCGCTGTTAACAGCTTGTTCTTCAGCCACGTCAAAAGTGTTTTGCTCAACAGTTGCACAAGCCGGTTGGTTTAAAGGAGTGGCTAACGCAGTTGCGGGTTCTCTTTCAAAATTTAATCGATAGCCAATACCCGGATCGTTTATTAAGATTTCTTTTTTACTATCTTGTAAAACTTGTCTAGTACGAATAATTAATTGCGGTAAGCTTTCACTAGAAATATGTTTGGTCTTCCATACAACCTCAATAATTTGCTCTTTTGTCAATGTTGCTGGGTAAGCGGTGATTAAACAACTGAGTAAATCATATTGCTTTTGCGTGAGAACAGTTGCGTCAAAATAATCATTGACCGAATCACTATTTTTAATAAAAAGAGTGCGCGAGCCTTTTTTCCAATAAAAATTGCCTAGTTTTAAATAACCTGAAGTCATTATTTTACCGATGATTAAAGTACGTCTAGTTGGGGTTGCGAGTGATGAAGCGCGGCATTATACGCCTCATCACCTTCGATGCAAGCGCTTATAAAAAAAGTAATTTTATACAGGCATTTAAAATGTTGTTAAGGTTATTCTAGGGTTAATTAATGTAAGCCATTAGTGACCATATCGCAGTGTACTGTTTAAGTTTTGTGTCATCAGTAGAAAAGTTGAACAGATTTTTATTTAAGCTTGACGATATGCAAGTTCATGATTGTTGCAGTAAATAATGATATGTCGTTGTGGATATTGCTTTGTTAAACGGCGAAATATATGGTGACATTGTAAAAAGAAGCGAAGAGTCGCTAATCAGTAAACCTAGGAGCCTTGTATAAAATGCGTGGATCACTAAGAAGTAGAATCATTACTGTTTGCAATAAAAAAACTTCCCAAAAAGGGGATAATGTAGCTGTGTCATTTTATGCATTTTTTGCCAATAAAAATAATGAACCGGAATTATTAATGGAAGCGGCAACATGGTGGATTGAAACCCATAGGTTAGATCATTTTGAAAAAGCACATAAGATTATAAACATGGTAGACCAAGGTTTATAAATTTAATTTATTAAGAAAATATTAATTTAAACACTACAGATAACAAAGGTATTAATAGAGAATAGCTATGCGCAAAGGAACAGTGATCTTGTTAGTTTTATTGATAACGTCAAATCTGTTGTGGTTGGTTAATCTTGTGTATACACGAATTGATCATGCAGTCACGCTTACTTATCATGACGCGAGTTACCAACGAAACCAAAGGATGCTTAAAAAATTGCTGGTTGTAGCTAATAACAATTTAGTTGGTGACACTTTAACCCGTGCGGAGAGGGTATTAGCTGAACAGAGTAACGCAACGAAACCTTTCATAAAAGAAGGTTGCCTCATAGCTGGTGGTTTATGTTTAAAGTTCGATCAAAATGAGCAGATTGTTGCAGTAACCATTGAGCCATAATTTTAAGTAGCGGGTGCTGGCTTTGTAACAATGAAAGAGGTTATGAATACGGTGGCTAGACATATTTCATAGGACAGGTACTTTGTTTACGGGGACAAAGTCCTTCTTTATAGGCAGATGTCGTTTGTTAGTCTATAGCTAAGATTATTCTTATATAAAAGGTATTTAATTTGACAAGCACAAAGCGAATGTTTAATTTAAACGAGTGTTTTAAATAGATATAAAGGCAACGGAATGGCAAATCGCTCCGATACAAAAACAAGAATACTGGACGCTGCGGAAAAATTATTTGCAGAAAGAGGCTTCTCAGAGACCTCACTAAGATTAATTACAAGTAAAGCTGAAGTGAACCTTGCTTCTGTAAACTACCATTTTGGCTCGAAAAAAGAGCTAATTAGAGCGGTATTAGCCCGTTACCTTGATGTCTTTATGCCAGCAGCTGCCGATGCAATTGTTGCTGTTAGACAAGAAAATGCTAACGCTTCATTAGATGCTATCTTTTCTACACTCGTTGCCCCTCTATTGGATCTAAATCAATTACGCGCTGAAGGCACAACAACCTTTTTGCAGTTATTGGGTCGTGGCTATATTGAAAGCCAAGGTCATCTTCGCTGGTTTATCACCACCCATTATGGTGAGTATTTAGGTTTGTTTGTTAATGCTGTGGCAGAGAGTGCGCCACATATCCCTCCTGCCGAAATGTTTTGGCGATTACACTTTACCTTAGGTACAGTTGTTTTCACCATGGCGTCTGCCGATGCACTTACAGAGATTGCAGAAGCCGATTTTGGCGAGCACAATGATATTGAAGCGGTTATTAGGAAAGTTATTCCGTATTTATCAGCGGGCGTGTCTGTCCCACTTACTAAGGATGTAATCTAAAAATATGGCTACGACATTATTGATGCTGTTGCTTATTGCAATAGTTGTTGTATTCAGTGTTAAAAATATCAGGATGCAGTTAATCACACGTCCTGTTTTTAGTTTTTTTAAAAAAGTATTGCCGCCGTTATCGAATACTGAAAAGGAAGCGATGGAAGCGGGTGATGTGTGGTGGGAAGCCGAGTTATTTAAAGGTAAACCAAATTGGCAAGTACTACATAGTTATGGCAAGCCAACGCTCACTTCAGAAGAGCAAGATTTCATCGATAATCAAGTGATGACTGCATTAACAATGATAGACGACTATGACATTGTTAATGAAAGAAAAGATTTACCGCCTGAGCTGTGGGAGTACTTTAAGAAAGAGGGCTTCTTTGCGCTTATTATTCCGAAAAAGTACGGCGGTAAAGCGTTCTCTGCTTACGCAAACTCGACTATCGTTAGTAAGATCGCCAGTCGCAGTGTTAGTGCCGCAGTGACCGTTATGGTGCCCAACTCTTTAGGCCCCGGAGAATTACTGACCCACTATGGTACGACTGAACAAAAAGACTTTTGGTTGCCAAAGCTTGCCGATGGCCGCGCAGTCCCTTGTTTTGCTTTAACAGGCCCTGAAGCGGGCAGCGATGCCGGCGCAATACCAGATATAGGCGTTGTGTGTCGTCAAGAGTTTAATGGCGAAGAAACCCTAGGATTAAAGCTAAACTGGAACAAGCGCTATATCACGCTTGCACCTGTGGCTGATGTTCTTGGTCTTGCCTTTCAAATGTCAGATCCAGATGGCCTATTAGGTGATAATAAAGAGATTGGAATTACCTGTGCCTTAATCCCAACTGATCATCCTGGCGTTAAAATAGGCCGTCGTCATAACCCACTAAATCTTGCGTTTATGAATGGTACTACTCAAGGTGAAGATGTGTTTATTCCACTTGATTGGATCATTGGTGGGCCGCAATACGCTGGCCGTGGCTGGCGTATGCTGGTTGAATGTCTATCTGCAGGTCGTGGGATCTCACTGCCTGCACTGTCAACCGCATCTGGTCATATGGCGACAAAAACAACAACCGCTTACAGTGTTGTTCGTCAGCAATTTGGCTTGCCTATCGCCCAGTTTGAAGGTGTACAAGAAGCGCTTGCACGAGTTATTGCCAATACTTATCAGCTAGAGGCTGCAAGACGTTTAACTACAACCGGCATTGACTTAAAAGTTAAGCCATCAGTGGTAACGGCTATTGCCAAGTACCATATGACCGAACTTGGTCGTAAAGTTGTTGACGATGCGATGGATATTCAGTCGGGTAAAGGTATTCAGCTGGGGCCTAAAAACTATCTTGGTCATGGTTATATGGCGTTACCTATCTCAATTACCGTTGAAGGGGCAAACATCCTTACTCGTAGCCTGATGATTTTTGGTCAAGGCGCAACGCGTTGTCATCCATATGTTCTCGCTGAAATGGAAGCTGCAGCAATGGAAGATACTGAAGCGGCACTTGAACGCTTTGATGCACTGCTGCTTGGTCATATGGGATACGCTACTCGAAATGCCTTTAGTGCGCTTGGTAATGCATTAACCGGTAGCCGCTTTAGTCAATCGCCAGTCAGCGGTGAAACAAAGCAGTATTATAAAGATATGACACGGCTTTCTGCAGGTCTTGCCTTTATGACTGACGTTTCAATGCTAATTTTAGGTGGAGATTTAAAGCGCAAAGAGATGTTGAGCGCCCGTTTAGGCGATGTATTAAGCCAACTTTATCTTGGTTCGGCAACCTTAAAGCTATTTGAAGATAATGGTCGTCAGTTTGATGATTTACCCGCTGTACGCCATGCAATGGCGACGAGATTACATTTAGCAGCCAAAGCACTCGATGAAGCGATACGTAACTTCCCTAACCGTGGGGTAGCACTATTATTGCGCGCTTTAATTTTCCCACTAGGTAACCGTTTTAAAGATGCCACTGATAAGCAATCTATCGATTTAGTTGAAGCAATGAGTAAACCTTCGCCTGCTCGTGATAGATTGACTCATCTATGTCCAGATTTTGCTGATGACACCAGTGGCATTGCCGATGTAGAGAAGGCTTTCATTGCAAAGCATGGATGTAAGGGGCTTTATAAAAAGCTTAAACAAGCACAGAAAGAGGGTAAACTTGCCAAGCTACCACCTTTAGCTTTGTTTAATGCAGCGCTTGAGGTTGCTGTTATTACGACCGAGGAGCATCAACAATTGGTAGATGCAGATGCGCTAAGACTTGCTGCTATTAACGTGGATGATTTTGAAACGCTTTAATATCAGCTAATAAGAAATAAAAAAAGGTACGCAATTAATTGCGTACCTTTTTTGTAGGTGTTGCTGTGTTAGTTTGCTAAACCGATAAACTAACCGTAAACAACCACTTTACTGGTGTTGGTGCCGCCAATTGTTTCCATAGCATCACCTTTTGTCATCATCGCCATGTCACCTTTTTCTAGGTAACCAGCTTGTGCTAAGGTTTCTAATGCTTGCTGCGCGACAGCTTCAGGAGCATGTTTAGTTGAATCAAAAAATACCGGTTTCACACCACGGTATAGTGCCATTTTAGCCAGTGTAGACTCATGGCGCGATAGTGCAAAAATAGGCAGAGCCGAACTAATGCGAGACATTAATTGTGGTGTAGCGCCTGATTCAGTTAACGCAATAATCGCTTTAACCCCTTCAAGGTGGTTGGCTGCGTACATAGTTGATAGGGCTACGGTTTCTTCAATCGTGGTAAATTGCTGATCAAGTCTGTGCTTAGATACTTGCACACTTGGGTGTGATTCTGCGCCAAGACAAACTTGAGCCATGGCTTTTACCGTTTCTTCAGGGAAGTCACCAGCTGCTGTTTCAGCACTTAGCATAACCGCATCGGTGCCATCTAAAACAGCGTTTGCCACATCCATAACTTCTGCGCGAGTTGGCATTGGGCTAGAGATCATTGACTCCATCATTTGAGTCGCAGTGATCACAGGTTTATTTAATTGGCGTGAACGGCTGATCAGGCGTTTTTGAACTGCAACAAGCGCTGGATCACCAATTTCAACACCTAAATCACCACGTGCAACCATTACTGCGTCAGAAGCAATAATGACGTCATCCATAGCTTCGTCAGTTGCAACAGCTTCTGCACGTTCAACCTTTGAAACGATGAGGGCGTTGCTACCAGCTTTGCGTGCTAGCTCACGTGCGTAGTTTAGATCTGCACCGCTTCTTGGGAATGATACCGCTAGATAATCAACGCCAATGGCTGCAGCGGTAATGATATCTTGCTTATCTTTTTCGGTAAGTGCTGCAGCAGAGAGGCCACCGCCTTGCTTGTTGATCCCTTTGTTGTTTGATAAAGGGCCTGCAACGGTAACAGTTGTATGAACCTTATTACCTTCAACTTTCTCAACACGTAATTGAACACGACCATCGTCAAGCATCAAGATATCACCAAGACTCACATCTTGTGGTAATTCTTTGTAGTCGATACCAACTTGAGTTTCGTCACCTTCGCCTTTAGCCAGATCACCATCTAGGGTGAAGGCTTGACCAAGTTCTAACATCACCTTTTTGTTGTCTTTGAAAGTAGATATGCGGATCTTTGGACCTTGTAGATCACCTAAAACAGCAACATGAAGCCCGAGCTCTTTTGCAATTGCTCGCGTGTCATCTGCGCGTTTTTTATGATCTTCTGGTGCACCGTGAGAGAAGTTTAAACGAACAACGTTAGCACCGGCAGCAATAATGCGGCGTAGGTTGTCATCACGGTCTGTGGCTGGACCCAAAGTTGTTACAATTTTGGTTCTGCGGAACATGAGATACTCCGTTAAGTTTAAATAAATTCTAACCCTATATTATCAGACAATAACCAACTATGTAGTAAAATTACGAAAAAAAATGTGTTGTCTCAAGTTTTTAATTTTGTGACATATTCCAACATTAATTGATAAAAAGGCAACTTGAAGCTCATCAAGTTGCCGTAAATCATGTAGAAAGTCAGTTACAGAATTGGATCTTTGTCGATTCTTGACTCTTTTAATACTTCTTTTACGCGCTTTAGGTTTTCACGGAAACGTGGTCCACGTCTTAGGGTGAAACCGGTAGCGAGCACATCAATTATAACCAATTGTGCCAAACGTGACGCCATTGGTAAGTACATATCGGTATCTTCTGGTACTTCCATTGTTACCGGAAGTGTACACACAGTTGAAAGTGGTGAATTTCGGGCCGTGATGCCGATAACAGCCGCACCATTTTCTCTAGCAAGCTTGGCGATATCGATAAGTGACTTAGTACGACCAGTATGTGAGATAAGCACCACTACATCACCTTCATTACTGTTAATGCAGCTCATACGTTGCATTAAAACATCGTCGAAACAGATGACAGGAACATTAAAGCGGAAGAATTTGTTTTGTGCGTCATGAGCGACCGAGGCTGAAGCGCCAAGACCAAAAAAAGAAATTTTCTTTGCTTGGGTTAATATATCTACTGCTTTATTGACAGCTGCAGTGTCTATACTTTGTCTAGCGGTATCAAGGGATGCCATTGAAGATTCGAAGATCTTGGTAGTGTAAGAATCCGGACTATCATCTTCTTCAACGTGTCGACTTACATAAGGCGTACCGTTAGCTAAGCTTTGCGCTAAGTGAAGTTTAAAATCCGGAAAGCCTTTAGTATCTAAACGACGACAGAAACGGTTTACAGTAGGTTCACTCACATCAGCCATTTTAGCTAAAGTAGCAATACTTGAGTGAATGGCTGTCTGGGGTGAAGACAAAATAACTTCTGCAACTTTACGTTCAGACTTACTAAAATGGGTAAGGCTTTTTTGCACCTTTTCGAGGGTATTCATATGCGTACGTCCACTCAGTATTAATGTAGATTATTATATTTTGATCACAGCTTTTAGGTTGTCGTCAAAGGCCTATTATTTCCGCAGCGTTGACGCCAACATTAATTTATAATGACAACAGGTACAAACACGATAAATTTTAGTAATTTTATCACAAAAGCATATCAGATTATGGCGTAACATAGCTAATACGCTAACTTGAAGTTTATTATAAAATTTAGATGCAATTACTAAATTGTGTTGTTATATTACAACAAACGTGTGAATTCTCGTCAAAAATGATGAGGCACAGTGTCAAAAGGAGATTTTGAAGCTATGGGCATAACAACACCAGAAGCCAAAGCTTGTGATTTTGTTCTATTTGGGACTAAAGGGGATCTTGCAAAGCGTAAATTGCTGCCTTCTTTATACCAACTTGATAAAGCAAATTTACTGAATGTCGATACGAAAATTCTCGGCGTAGCAAAAGATGACTTTAGCCAAGAAGAATATCGCGAGTTGGTTACCACCGCATTAGAGACATTTGTCAAAGATGGCCTCTGCGAAGAAACCAAGAATCGATTCTTGGAGCGTTGCCATTATATTGGCACTAACTTCACTGTTTCTGATGGCTATCAAGCGTTTCATGATATTTTAGAGCCTGAAAAGCGAGTCATGGTGAGTTACTTCGCAACTCCGCCCGCTATTTTTGGTGATATTTGTCGTTGCCTGCACGAACAAAATCTTATTTTCCCTGACTCTCGTGTCGTTCTAGAAAAGCCAATCGGCTCTGATCTCGCTACTTCTCGCATTATCAACGACCAAGTCTCTGCTTACTTCGAAGAAAATCAAGTTTACCGAATTGACCATTATCTAGGTAAAGAAACCGTTCAAAATCTTCTTGCTCTGCGTTTTGCTAACTCTTTATTTGCTTCTAAGTGGGATAACCGCACAATTGATCATGTACAGTTAACGGTTGCAGAAGAGGTCGGTATTGAAGGCCGTTGGGGTTACTTTGATAAAGCAGGCCAGATGCGCGATATGATCCAGAATCACTTATTACAAGTGCTTACCTTAGTGGCGATGGATCCGCCAGTAAACTTAGATGCTGATAATATTCGTGACGAGAAAGTAAAAGTACTTAAATCACTGCGTCCTATTAATGCTGACAACATCTACGAAAATACCGTTCGTGGTCAATATAGCTCTGGTTTCTTAAAAGGTGCACCGGTTCCTGGTTATTTAGAGGAAGAGGGCGCAAATGTTCAGTCTAATGCTGAAACCTTTGTCGCACTGCGTGTAGACATAGATAACTGGCGTTGGGCTGGTGTTCCTTTCTACTTACGCAGTGGCAAGCGCATGCCATTCAAGAGCTCTGAAATTGTGGTGTATTTTAAAAATCCACCACACAACTTATACAGCTCAAACTACCGTAATCTGCCACCAAACAAGCTAACGATCCGCTTACAGCCTCATGAAGGTGTTGAGATCCAGATGCTAAATAAAGTACCAGGTTTGGGTGAAAAACAACGCTTACAAACAACAAAACTGGATTTAAGTTTCTCAGAGACGTTTAAAAATGAGCGCATTGCTGATGCTTATGAGCGTTTGTTGCTTGAAGCCATGCTCGGTAATCAAGCACTGTTTGTTCGTCGCGATGAAGTTGAGCAAGCTTGGAGCTGGGTTGATGGCATCATTCAAGCATGGGAAGAAACCGACGAGAAGCCAAAACCTTATCCAGCGGGAACATGGGGCCCAGTTGCTTCTGTAGCGCTAATCACTAAAGACGGTCGTTCTTGGGACGAGTAGAGGAAAGCATGATTAAAGAAACGGTTTTTAAATCATTCGATAATAAAGATGCACTTGAAGCTCAACTTGCTGAACGTATAGCCAACCAATTACAAGAAGCGGTGGATGCACGCGGTAAAGCAAGCCTTATCGTTTCAGGTGGCTCAACACCGCTGAAGTTATTTGAACTATTGAGCAAGAAAGCGATTGATTGGAGCGATGTATACATCACCCTAGCTGACGAGCGTTGGGTGAGTGCAGATCATGGTGACTCAAATGAGCGCTTAGTTAGAAATAACCTACTGCAAAATCGCGCTGCCAGTGCCAAGTTTCGTGGCTTAAAGAACATGTATTCTACGCCACAAGAAGGCTGCGACATGGCGATAGAGCAACTAGGTTGCTTCCCTAAGCCGTTTGATGTGGTTGTGTTAGGCATGGGTAACGATGGTCATACATGTTCTTGGTTCCCATGTGCAGAAAAAGCACAACTTGAACACGCACTGACAACCTCTGAGCTGTGTGTTGCTGTTCAACCCGGCAATGCGCCACATTCGAGGATCTCGCTTTCAAAATCAGCGATTTTAGCGAGCCGTCAAATCTATTTACATATCGTTGGTGAACAAAAACTTGATGTTTACCGACAAGCACTAGCAAGCGATGACAGTCGTGAAATGCCTATCCGCGCCGTATTGGATCAGCGTAAAACACCTGTTGACGTTTACTGGAGCGCTTAAGGAGTAATTATGCACAGCGTTGTACAATCTGTTACCGACAGAATTATTGAACGAAGCAAAGATTCTCGCGCTAAATACCTAGCGGCGCTCGATGATGCTAAGAATAAAGGCGTTCACCGTAGCGCATTAAGCTGCGGTAACTTAGCCCATGGCTTTGCAGCTTGTAACCCAAGCGATAAGAATGCGATTAAGCAACTAACGAAAGCGAATATCGGCATTATCACTTCGTTTAATGACATGCTTTCGGCTCATCAGCCTTATGGCGAATACCCTGACATGTTAAAGCAAGCATGTAATGAAGTGGGAAGTGTGGCTCAGGTTGCCGGCGGTGTGCCAGCTATGTGTGATGGCGTCACTCAAGGCCAGCCCGGTATGGAGCTTAGCCTTTTAAGTCGTGAAGTGATTGCTATGGGCACAGCTGTTGGCCTATCTCACAATATGTTCGACGGTGCTTTACTACTTGGTATTTGCGATAAAATCGTACCGGGGTTATTGATTGGCGCATTAAGCTTCGGTCATTTGCCTATGCTATTTGTACCTGCTGGCCCAATGAAGTCAGGTATTCCAAATAAAGAAAAAGCGCGTATTCGCCAAAAGTATGCACAAGGTGAGGTCGACAGAGCGGCACTGTTAGATGCTGAGTCTAAGTCTTACCATAGTGCGGGTACCTGTACTTTTTACGGCACAGCCAATAGTAACCAGCTAATGCTCGAAGTCATGGGTTTACAGTTACCTGGTTCCTCTTTCGTTAATCCTGATGATCCATTGCGTGATGTATTGAGCAAAACCGCAGCGAAGCAAGTTTGTCGCTTAACTGAAATGGGCACCCAATATACGCCAATTGGCAAGATTGTTTCTGAAAAGTCAGTCGTTAACGGTATTGTTGCGCTATTAGCTACTGGTGGTTCAACCAATCTAACTATGCACATTGTTGCAGCAGCGCGTGCTGCTGGCATCATAGTGAACTGGGATGACTTTTCTGAGCTTTCAGATGCGGTTCCGTTACTGGCACGGGTTTATCCTAATGGTCATGCGGATATTAACCATTTCCACGCAGCGGGCGGTATGGCGTTTTTAGTTAAACAGTTACTTGATGGTGGCTTATTACACGAAGACGTTGAAACAGTAGCAGGCTTTGGCCTTAAGCGTTACACCCAAGAGCCACAGTTACGTAATGGTGAGCTTAGCTGGGTTGATGGCCAGCAGACGAGTTTAGATCCAGAAGTCTTAACGAGTTTAGATAAGCCTTTCCAAAATAATGGTGGTCTTAAGTTACTTAAAGGTAACCTTGGTCGCGCTGTTATTAAGGTGTCAGCGGTTCAAGAACAACATCGTATTGTCGAGGCCCCTGCGGTTGTTATTGATGATCAAAATAAATTAGAAGCTATCTTTAAAGCGGGTGATCTAGATAAAGATTGTGTTGTTGTGGTTAAAGGCCAAGGCCCTAAAGCTGTAGGTATGCCTGAACTGCACAAACTCACTCCTATCTTAGGTACCTTGCAAGACCGTGGCTACAAAGTTGCACTGTTAACCGATGGTCGTATGTCAGGTGCTTCAGGAAAAGTCCCTGCAGCAATTCACCTTACACCAGAAGCGCTCGATGGTGGCTTAATTGCCAAAGTTCAAAACGGTGATCTTGTGCGCGTAAATGCGACTACAGGTGAGTTATCACTACTTGTTGATGAAGCTGTGCTAAATGCTCGAGTCGCAGAAAAAGTTGACTTACATAAAACAAGTTACGGTATGGGACGTGAGCTATTTAGTGCGCTACGTGCAAACCTAAGTAGCCCAGAAACTGGCGCTCGTAGCACCAGTGCAATTGATGAAATTTATTAATCTTTAAGGAAGAATAACGCAATGCTTGAGAATAACTGGTCATTACAACCACAAGATATTTTTAAACGCAGCCCTATTGTTCCTGTCATGGTGATCAATAAAATCGAACATGCTGTACCGTTAGCTAAAGCTCTAGTCGCTGGTGGTATTTCAGTGCTAGAGGTTACGCTTCGTACCGATTGTGCTTTAGAGGCGATTACTAAAATTGCTAAAGAAGTACCTGAAGCACTTGTTGGTGCGGGAACAATTTTAAACAAAGCACAGCTTGAACAAGCGGTTAATGCTGGTGCACAGTTTGTGATAACCCCTGGTGCAACAACGGAATTATTAGAAGCGGCAATGCAAGGCAATACGCCACTTATTCCTGGTGTTGCCAGCATATCAGAAGTGATGAAAGGCATGGCACTTGGCTATACAAACTTTAAGTTTTTCCCAGCTGAAGCATCTGGTGGTGTTAATGCACTTAAAGCATTTTCAGGCCCGTTAGCTGATATTCGTTTTTGCCCAACTGGCGGCATCACACCGAGCAGCTATAAAGATTACTTAGCGCTTAAGAATGTTGATTGCATTGGTGGTAGCTGGATTGCGCCAACAGATGCAATGGAGCAGGGTGATTGGCAACGTATTACAGACTTATGTAAAGAAGCTATCAGCGCGCTTAAGTAAGTTTGACCGTTAATTGGTACTAATAGCTCGCCGCTCTGCACAGTTATTAAAGCTTGATTAAACTGCTGATATCAAAGTGACCATTAAAATCCGAATGCACAATGCATTCGGATTTTTTTTACTGCAAATATGATAGATAGGTAAGCAAGTTTAGAATAATACCAATTAGTATAAAGATTTGGTCGCTCAGCGAGAATTTAGCGGTTTTGAGGCAAGGCAACGAGTGAAGAGCATAGTTGTTCTACGTTCAAGCTCGTTAACACAGCATCAGAATCGCTAAAACTCGCCATTCTGGAGCGTTTTTGGCTGCCTACTTCTGCGTTGAATAGCTTTATAAGGGAATAACCATTATTACAACTATTCGCCTTGAATTAGTTTGCCTAAAATCGCTCTGAGTAGATCAACTTCTTATACTAATTGGTATAAATAGATGGTAAAACCATAAAATTAATTTTCATAGGTTCTATGGTTTTGATGTTGTAAAAAAATACCGCTCAACGGTGAGCGGTATTTATAATCTTAACAGCTAAGCAATGCCTAATATCTATAAAAGGCGATGCTGCAATACTGATTAGCCAGCAAAGTTCTCGTTTACGAACTCCCAGTTAACCAGTTCCCAGAAGTGGGCTAGGTAGTCAGGACGAACGTTACGGTAATCGATGTAGTAAGCATGTTCCCATACGTCTACAGTCATGATTGGTGTAACACCTTCATCAGTTAGCGGTGTAGCCGCGTTGCTAGTGTTAACGATAGCAACAGTGCCATCTGCATTTTTCACTAACCATGTCCAAGCGCTACCAAAGTTGTTGACTGCAGCGTCGGTAAACTGTGCTTTGAATGCTTCAAATGAGCCGAAAGCAGCATTGATTGCGTCTGCTACAGGGCCAGTTGCTTCACCGCCACCATTTGGTGATAGGCAGTTCCAGTAGAAAGTGTGGTTCCAAATTTGAGCGGCATTGTTAAAGATACCACCAGTAGAGGTCTTGATGATCTCTTCTAGGCTCTTTTGCTCAAGGTCTGTGCCTTCAACTAATCCGTTAAGCTTAACAACATACGTATTGTGGTGCTTACCGTAGTGGTAGTTAATGGTCTCTTCTGAGATATGTGGCTCAAGTGCGTTGTTTGCGTATGGTAATGCTGGTAATTCAAAAGCCATTAGTTTTCTCCGTTAACTTCTAGTTTGTTATTTTGTGCGTTCTTGCTCACTGCGGAACATTTTACCTAATAAACTTGTGAAGTGTATCATTGTTTCTTTCAATTGGGCGATTAACTTAATCGTTTATTTCTATTAGTTATTACCCCTTTAAAAAGTAGGTTTTTGTTCTGTTGAATACTGGCGTACAATAGGGTTCTGTAATGAAGTTCTAATCAGGAAAGAAAAATGGAAACTGTAGAAAAAATCAAGCAGCAAATTGCCGAAAATCCAATTATCGTATATATGAAGGGTTCACCAAAGTTACCAAGCTGCGGTTTTTCTTCTCAAGTTGCTCAAATCATGATTAATTGCGAAGAGCAATTTGCATTTGTAGACATCCTTCAACATCCAGATATCCGCGCTGAACTACCAAAATACGCTAACTGGCCGACTTTCCCACAGCTATGGGTTGAAGGCGAACTGATTGGTGGTTGTGACATTTTGACTGAAATGTACCAAAAAGGTGAGTTGCAAACCCTTATTAAAGAAACTGCAGCTAAATATAAAACAGAAGACGATCAAGCATAAATTTGATTTTTGACTGTAAAAAAGCCCCAGAAGGTTAACCTTCTGGGGCTTTTTATTGGTGGTAAATTTGTCTTCTAGTTATTTGCTGTGGCTTACTTCATCATTAACGATTTTTGCATGAGCCGCTGCATTATCTGGTAAAACAAGGTTCATTGTGATGGCAACGATACCACATAAGCTGATCCCGGTTAGGCTGAATGAGCCGATACCAAATGCCATGCCGCCGATACCGAATACTAGTGTTACGCCAACAATACTTAAGTTGCGTGGTTCATTCATATCGACATGATTTTTAATTAACGAGTTAAGACCCACCGCGGCAATCGAACCAAACAGCAGACACATGATCCCGCCCATAACCGGTACTGGAATCGTTTGTAATAGCGCGCCAAGCTTACCAACAAACGAGAACAAAATGGCGGTTATTGCTGTCCATGTCATTACCACTGGATTAAAGTTTTTGGTTAGTGTTACAGCACCTGTCACCTCAGAATAAGTGGTGTTTGGTGGACCACCAAAAGCTGATGCTGCAATGGTGGCGACACCGTCACCTGTTAATGTGCGGTGTAGCCCTGGTTTTTTAAGGTAGTCTTTACCGGTAACATTTGAAATCGCGAGAATATCACCTATGTGCTCAACTGCTGGTGCAATGGCTACAGGGATCATAAATAAAATAGCTTGCCAGTTAAATTCTGGTGCGACAAAGTTTGGCAAGGCAATCCAAGCTGCTTGTTTTACTGGTGTAAAATCAATAATGCCAAAAGCTAAACTCAAACTATAACCAACACTGATCCCTGCTAAAATCGGCATGAGCTTTAATAGCCCTTTGGCGAAGATGGCAACGGCAATAGTGGTAAATAGCGAAGCAAGAGAGATAATTAAAGCGGTATTTTGCTCGACAAGTGCAATACTGCCATCCGCTGTTTTACCAATAGCCATATTAACGGCAACAGGAGCTAGGCCTAAACCAATAACAATAATCACAGGGCCTACGACTACTGGTGGTAATAGACGTTTGATGAATCCGCCGCCTTTGACCTTAATCACAGCACCTAAAATCACATAAACAAGGCCAGCTGCCATTAAGCCGCCCATAGTTGATGGGATCCCCCAAGTTTGTACGCCATACATAATAGGGGCAATAAAGGCAAAAGAGGAGGCAAGGAAGATAGGGACTTGGCGCTTAGTAACTAGTTGGAACAGTAATGTACCAATACCAGCAGTGAATAATGCAACGTTTGTGTCTAAACCTGTCAGCAAGGGCATTAATACTAATGAGCCGAAGGCGACGAACAGCATTTGCGCTCCTTGCAAAGGCATGGTCAGATTTTTCATTTTTTCTCTCTTATTTTAAGTAAACCTATCAATAATAACTGTTAATTCTGCTGTTTGTTGTGAGCTGATGCAGATAACCAGCAGAAAACTATCTATTGAAGAGCTGTTTTCTGCGTCATTAAAAGCAAAATATGTGGTACAATTTTCATAACTGAGCCGTCTTTGAATTGAAAACATGCTGAAAATCTTATTACGTATTTGTGTTATTTTTTACTCGCTTACAGGCGTTACCATGCTTGCTAGTGCTGCTGAAGTAAAGCAGTTAGATGAAGGTGTGGTGGCGATCGATTCTCGATCCACAGGTTTACGATCTCAGGGGATCAAACAAGCTTTCGAAAATGTTGTGTTGAAAAATTCTGGAACCCAGAGCGCGTTAAATAATGAACGCATTAAACAACAATTGAATAATGCCAGTTCATTGATGACGCAATACGGTTACTTTGAGCAAGATGGCCAGTTATTTTTAAAGGTTAATTTTGATCATAAGCGACTTATTGCTTTATTAAGAGAAGCGGGGTTGCCAGTTTGGGGCAAACAGCGGCCTTTAACCATAGTTTGGCTTGCCACGCCGGAAGATGGTCAGCGTGAAATACTCAATGATGCATCTGTCGCACCGAGTCGTTTGGTGTTTAATCAAGAGTCGGCCATTAAAGGGATACCGTTGTTATTCCCAATGATGGACTTAGAGGATTCAATGCGAGTTGGCGTTAATGATATTCGCGGCCGCTTTGCTGATAATGTTGCGAGTGCCTCTCTTAGATATCAAGCAAACTACTCGCTTGTCGCAACCATTGAACCTAACGGCACCGCTTACCGTTATCAAATGGATCTTTATCCTCGAGAGAAAGCGCCTCAGGCACTGCAAATCACCTCTTTAGTTAGTAAAAGCGGTGAAACAGCATCTATTGATGATGCGATAAAAGCCATAATGGCAGCAACCAGTGAATACTATGTAAGCCAATATGCTGTAGCAGATTCAGGTCAACAGAATACAACTAAGGTTATTTTTACGGATGTTGCCAATATGCAAAGCTTGGTAGAAATTGAGCGTTATTTGGGTCAACTCAGTGCGATTAAGGCTGCAAAGATCGCTCAAATACAAGGTCAGACTGTAAAGTTTAATGTTGACTTGTTTGGTGATGAAGCGGACTTGCATCGCTTGATGGCTTTAGACCCTAGAATAGCTGTTATTAACTCGGCAACTGAGCAAAATATGAGTTATTCATCATTTGAACCCGTACAACAAGTTGAGAAAGAGACCCAGATCTATTATTGGAAAGGTCAATAACTCCCATTCAACAGGCACACATGCTAACATGTGTGCCTTAATCAGAAATGTAGCGCCCTGTGAGAACTCCCTGAGTGAAGTTAAACTCTCCTTTACAATTATCACTACCAGTTCATCTACCTGATGACGAAACCTTTAACAGTTATTATCCGGCAGCGGGTAATGATGAACTGATAAAAAGCTTACAAGATTGTGCTGAAGGCCAGTCTGATGGTGCTGTATTTTTATGGGGACCAGAAAAGTCTGGTCGAACTCATTTGATGCACGCAGCTTGCGCTCATGCCAATGATTTAGGCCGAAGCAGTTTCTATATACCTTTGGGGATCCATGCCAGCATTTCAACTGCTTTGCTTGAAGGGCTAGAAAAGCTGGATCTGGTGTGTATTGATGATGTTGATGCCATTGCTGGCCATCCCTTATGGGAAGAAGCGATATTCGATCTTTATAATCGTATCTCCGAGCAGAAAACCTGCTCACTAATAGTCAGTGCAAGCGTATCGCCAAGCGACAGTGGCTTTGCATTGCCGGATTTAGTTTCTCGTATGCAGTGGGGACTAAATTATCAATTGCAACCAATGGCCGATGATGAAAAGTTGGCAGCATTGCAGCGCCGCGCGGCAATGCGAGGTTTGCAGCTCCCAGAGGATGTTGGTCGCTTCTTATTAAATCGTCTAGCGCGGGATTTAAGAACGTTATTTGATGTGTTAGATAGATTGGATAAAGCCTCTATGGTGCATCAGCGAAAGCTAACAATCCCATTTATTAAAGAGATGCTTAGGCTCTAAAAGAAAGCCCGGTTTTAAACCGGGCTTTTATTTACAAGAGAAATGTCGTTTGCTTACTCAATTGGCTTTATATGCCTATCGCCACTAAACCGTAACGGCGGGGAAACGACTGGTTGAGCATTAATCGCACTTTTACTTGGGCTATTCAACCGTGAATTAGTTGCTGGTGATATGGCAAGGTTGCCGGCCCATGAGTTACCTTGGATCATAGGTATTGGCTCTGGAAGCGCCGCAACGATTGTGCTGCCGTGCAGCTCCGGCATCATTTGGTTAATAACAAATGCGGCGCGGTTTTCAAGTTTCGGATCGCCAATTCTTCCCCTTTGCCCCCAATCAACAATGATAGAACTTGCAGTGGCATTATCTGGTTTATCTGTAACAGCTACATCACGCTGAATCGCGTATCGATGGCTCATCATTGCTTCTTCAAACAGCATTGCGGCATCTTCACGCCGTGTAGAATAAGCATAATAATCACTGGCACGATCAGGTGAGAAAAAGCTGGTGACATCGGCCGCAAGATAATTTTCTTGGGTATTCGTCGCTGTTTCTCCTCTAAAGCTAACATTGGCTAGCTGGGTCATTTCTTGACTATTTAGCGGGTAGAAATTGGCAAGTTGATCTGAAATGAGTGCAGAATTATTACTACGACGCTCATAGTCATCCAGCAGGGTAGGTCCAACTAAACTTGCATGCACGCTGCGTGGGAAAAAATCATTAGCATGAGCAAGCTCGTGATAAAGTAATGATGCGAGGTCTGGCAGCATCTGCTGTGCACTGCGATTAACCCGTTCTGATCGCGGCACGATATAGGAGGTATAACTATTATTTTTCACATAACGCCATGGCATTAAAAATTGTAAATCATTACCAAAACCACTGCGATAATCCGGCGCTTCATTAATGGTGTCTCGTTCCTCTTTGAGTAACCATAGGTCTGTTGGATCTAAATATATTGCTCCGGTGACAACCCAATAAAATGATGGTCTCACATCGTAACTGATCACAACTGCAGTCACTGATTGCAACAGTGTGGCAAAATCACTATTGGGATCTAAATTATCTAAAACATATTCAAAATTCTCTCCCATCCATTGATGAGATACGAGCAATCTATCCAAAATAGCCTGTTTGTTAACTGAGCCCGTTTGACCAATTAGCGGTAATGTTTGGATACTGCAGCTTTGTTGAAGTTGATTGGAATAGACACATTGCTCAATCGCATCAGCGTAGGGCGAGTCTGGTTTATAAGCAAAAGTGTTTGCTACTCGCTCTTCAAAGTATGGTGAGGTGATAGCCGCTTCATCGGTGATCAGGCTGATAACGTCGTCAGTAACGGTGTTACCGTTGATGTTGCCTGATACTCGTAAAATACTAATTGTGTCTTCATTTACACTAGGTGCGGTGTAAAGCGCTTGAAATGGCGAACTCACGTCTACGTCAAGATCGGGTCCAGCTGCGACACACCAGCTTAGAGAACTGAGGTTAGGGTTGTCATCAACTCTGAAACTCACGCCATTTTGTTCAGCGGCTTGTTGGTCTACACGCGCGACGATGTTAGCCGAATTTGCAGCAACAACATCAATCTCGATTGATTCGTTGTATGTCTCGCCAGCCGAAGTGACGGATACGTTAAAAGAGTAACTTCCACTTTGTTCTGCAGTAAAAGCAAGTACAGGGCTTTTAATACTTTTTAATACTAGGTTATTGCCGGCGGTTTGCGACCAGTTAAATTGATAGTCACTGACTTTGCCGTTATCGATTTTTGCCACAATCGCAGAGGACTGCTGACTGAAATACTGGGGTTGAGTGCTAAACGTTACAGGTGAATCAGTCGTTATAATGTTTAAATCAGTTTGAACACTACAACGTTCAAGAGCTGTTGTTGGGGGCGTAATATTACTGCCGCCTGATGAGTTATCATCAGAACTACTGCCGCCGCACGCGGCGAGCGTAATGACACTGAGTACAGCCCAACCTAAGGATTGCTTCATAGATTTACCCTTTATTTTGGAGTGTTTTTTGCGGCTTACTTCTGCGTTAACTCGCTTTATAAGGGAATTAGCATTACTTTTGCTATTCGCCATGAATTAGCTTGCCGAAAACCACTCTGAGTTGATCAAATTCTTGTACTGATTGATATAAGTTGAATATAGCACGGAGATAGTTTACTAAAAAGTGGCTTGTTTGTTGCGTGGTTGTAATTCGGAAGTGTGGCAGATAAAGAATATTTTATTGTTAATAAATATCACTGCTTGGCATATGGAAAACAGATTTGTTGAGGGAATTTGAGCCCCGAGACAGGGCTCAATGTGTGCCAAGATAAGCTGGTTATTTTTTCTTTTTTAATCCAAGTCCGAGTTCGCGGCCACGGATCCGAGCATAGAATGGAAAACCAATTAATAGCGCGCCAATCAGTAGTGTTTCTGCAACAGCAAACAGGGTGTCAGTTTCGGTGACATACACTAGGGTTAATGCATGCAGCATATAAAGACATAAAATAAAGCTTGCCCATGCGTAGGTGTATGGTTTGCCAGTTAAAATTCCTTTTAACGGCAGCAACAGCGGCACAATCCACAGTAGACTAAATAACATGCTGTATTCACCGCTAACTCCTTGCTGAATAAACCATGTCCCTAACATCATGACCAATGCCACATATCCTGCTCGGCAAAGTTTAAATAGGGTAGTTGAGCTCATTATCTGCTCCGTTTAGATAATCGTTAATACATTTTCTGGTGGTCTACCAATAACCGCTTTATTGTTCGCTATAACAATTGGGCGTTCGATTAACTTAGGAGTGCTAATCATAGCTTGGATCAGCTGCGCTTGAGTTAATGACTCATCGCTTAGGCCTTGCTCTTTATATTCGGCTTCCTTTACACGCATCATCTCTCTTGGTGCTACAGCTAATTTAGCGAGTATATCCTCAAGTTCTGCAGCGGTTACAGGTGTTTTTAAATACTCAATAACTTCGATGTTGCAGTTATTTTCTTCTAATAACGCCAAAGTTTGACGGCTTTTTGAACAGCGAGAGTTGTGATAAATTTTAACGTTAGTCATTGTCATATTCTTGTTATTAAACCTTGGCTTATGATACTGCATTTTGTGATAATAGTCACAATTAACGTCAGTTATTGCAGTTTCTCTAGTGCTCTATCGGCTTCTCTAAATTGTCTTATTCTTGCTTCAATTCGTGCCAGCTGTAACGCATCACCTTTTGACTCTTTATAGGCAAAGTTAAGTTGATCAATAGCGGTTTTATAGTCGGCGACTAAGGCTAATGACTCAGCTTTGACAAAGTACTGCATCGCTTTGTTGCCATCTTTTTTATAGGCCTCAGTCAGCAGTAAATACGCGAGCTGATCTTGCTTATCTAGGAAAATGAGATCTTCAAGTAACGGAATGGCTTTATCTATTTGATTGTCTTCAATGTAGATATTGGCCAAGTTAGTATTAACCACAGGCGATGTAGGCTTTAGTTGCTTTTGTGCTTTGAGTAGTGCTATTGCTTCTTTATTTGCGTGGCGCTGATGAAGCAGATCGGTTTTAGTGTCGATATAAAACAAGTTATTAGGGCTTTTTGCCAATAGTTTATCAATGATGGCTTCAGATTCAGCAAATTTCTTCAATCTAAATAGCGCTAATGCTTTGCCATATTCGGCAGCACTTTTGAAAGTATAGCGATTATGTTTTAGTTGCTGCTCGAAAATTGATAGGGCAGCTTGTTCGCTATAGCCAGAGAATCTCACTTGGATACGCGCTTTTGCCAATTGGAAATCCAAGTTATCAGGCACATACCTAAAAGGATATTGTTCCGCTCGAATACGTGCTTCAGAAATTCGCGACTCAGGTAAGGGGTGAGTCAGCAACATTTGCGGTGGCTTAGTGGTAAATCGGTAGCGACTGGCAAGTTTTCCGAAAAAGTCAGCAGCACCATTTGGATCAAATCCGGCATCAACCATAATCTGCATACCGATACGGTCTGCTTCTTTTTCGTGCAAACGGGTATAGTTAATTTTTGATTGAGTGGCTAGCGCCTGTGTGGTGGCTAATGCAGCCATACCAGCCTGAGGTGAGGCGATGGTTAATAATATCGCTCCCAATAAACCTGCTATTGTTGCTGGAGAGCTTTTTTGCTGAGCTTCAAGTGAGCGAGCTAAGTGACGCTGAGTAACGTGGGTGATCTCGTGTCCTAGTACAGATGCAAGTTCACTTTCCGTATCGGCATTAAGAAATAGTCCGGTATGTACGCCAACATGACCACCAAAAAATGCAAATGCGTTGATCTCATCGTTGCGCAGCAAAAAGAAATAAAACGGCGTTTTTACCCCAGTAGCATGGGCAACTAATTTGTTGCCTAGCTCAGTTAGATACTGATTTAAAACCGGATCATTGACCATTGGTGCTGAGCCACGGATGACGCGCATGTAGGCATCACCGAATTCGGTTTCTTTCTCTAGGCTAAACGTATTTACCGCAGCAGTACCTAAATCAGGCAAATCATTATTGGCATAGCCCATGGGAGAGCTTGTGCACAAGATAAATGACAGCGCACCAGCGATAACGGATTTTGAAAATGTTAATTTACTCAAGCGGATCCTTAATTTGGGCTATGCTTCTATATATCATTAGATCACAGAACTTGCTTGTGGATTGCGTGGCCTTTAGGATAATAGCCTTAGATTGTTGATAGCAAGTTCATTATGATTATTATTGATTTAACATCTTATCGCTGCCCGTTACCTTTGGTGAAAGTCAAAATGGCATTAAAGCAGCTTTCAGACGGTGATAGTGTAAGCGTTTTACTATCCGACCCCGGCTCTAGACAAGATGTTCCCCGCTATTTAAAAAAAATTGGCGTTAGCCATTTTATCACTGAAGACAATAGCTCAGTATTGTCTTTAACTGTTACCAAGTAGAAGTGAATTTAATTAATTTTACATAGGAAAATTTCATTATAACGATGGCTGCAAAGGACTATAAAAGAGTCGTCAAACTAGGGAGTATGAATGTTATCTGTTTTAAGCCGTTGGTATAAAGAGCGTTTTAGTGATCCGCAAGCTGTTACTTTAGTCCTTATCCTCGCAGGTCTTGCACTTGCTCTCTATTTTGCTGGTGGCTTATTGGCCCCATTATTAATTGCACTTGTTTTAGCTTTCCTACTTGAATGGCCTGTTGCGCAAATGGCGCGGATAGGTATCAATCGGACGACTGCTGCGTCGCTAGTATTAGTCCTATTTATTGGCCTAATGTTATTAATTACTTTCGGTTTAGTACCGAGTATTTGGAAACAGGGTGTAAGCCTTATTGCCGATCTTCCTAGCATGATAGACAAAGGCTTAATTACAGCTCAAAGCTATATCAATCAATATCCGCAATTTGTTAACCCTGATCAGCTCGATATTATGGTGGAAGAGATCAAGAAGATGCTTGATACCCAGCATTTGCTCGATATTGGCAAACAGTTGCTCGGTTATTCCGCTTCTTTGCTGGTGGTGATGGTGTATGCAATTTTAATCCCGCTACTGGTGTTTTTCTTTTTAAAAGATAAAGACGAACTTATTCAAGGTAGTAAGCGTTTTTTTCCTACTAATCGAGATTTAGCGCGTAAAGTATGGAATGAAATGCATCAGCAGATCTTCAATTATATCCGTGGCAAAGTGATTGAAATTGTCATTATTGGTGTGGTGAGTTACATATTTTTTGCTTTTATGGATCTGCGCTATGCTGCGCTGCTTGGAGTATTAACCGGTTTATCGGTACTTATTCCATATGTGGGTGCAACACTGGTTACTTTACCTATTGCACTTGTCGCGTTTGTGCAGTGGGGGATCAGTCCGGAGTTTGGCTATTTGATGGTCGGCTACGGCATCATCCAAGCGCTTGATGGCAATGTATTAGTGCCTATTTTATTTTCTGACGCAGTCGATTTACATCCAGTATTTATTATTGCTGCGGTATTAATTTTTGGTGGCTTGTGGGGAGTGTGGGGGGTGTTTTTTGCCATCCCGTTAGCGTCTCTCGTTAAGGCTGTGATTAATGCGTGGCCAGTACCTGAACCTAAAGCCAACACTCAGATTGACGACGCTACGGCTAAAGATGAAAAAGCGGTAAGTTAATAGGGCACTGTCAATGGTGTAGCAAAAGCAGCAAATTTGCTGCTTTTTGCTTTTGGGAGCACTAGCCATTTACTAATGCTGTTTGGGCACTGGCGGCCAGTGATCGATAAATTACGCTGGTTTGTTTTGCTTTGATATTCCAGTGTTGCCAATACAGCGGCACTTGCATTCTTTTATTGGGAAATACCTCTATTAGCTCGCCACTATCGAGCAAGGATTGTGCTTGAAGATGTCCTACTAAGCCATAACCCAATCCCATTTTTATCGCTTCTAAAAAACTTTCGGAAGAGGGGATTTTATGCTCACGCCAACTCTTATCCGTCATGCCGAAATAGAAGCTTAAGAATTTATCGTGAAGCTTGTCCTTGGTTGAAAATACCACCGCGGGCGCAAGTGCAATGTCATCTATACTTGGGTCTGTTAAAAAGTATTGCTCGATAAACTCTGGAGTGGCAACACAGATATATTCCATATTACCGAGAAATTCACTGCTGCATCCGGTTAGCGCGAGCTGCGATGTTGTCACGCACCCTACAGCTTCACCATTCTTTAGTAAGTTATGGGTATACGCTTCATCATCAATAATTAATTCAAGTAGCCACTTATGCTGTTTAAATACTTCTGCTAATGCAGGCAGAAACCAAGTCGCTAAACTATCTGCATTAACTGCAATCTTCACAATGGTTGGCAATGAGGGGTCATCCACATCCATCTCTGAACGTAGTTCGCTTTCCAGTAACTGTACCTGAGCATAATGTCGTAGCAGTCTTTTTCCTGTTTCGGTTGGCTGTACTGGGTTTGTGCGGATTAGTAACGACTGGCCGACTTTATCTTCTAACTGTTTTATCCGCTGTGAAACTGCTGACTGGCTAATAAAAAGGTGTTGTGCAGCTTTGTCAAAACCACCTTGCGAGACAACAATTGATAGTGCTTTTAAGTGGGCATAGTCAAACATAGCGGCCTTTTTCTTTGGTAATTGAAGTAACTAGTGATGAGTATAAGTTAAACTTATGGCTTATTAAATTTATTAGCTGTACTTATTTTTGTCCAACACATATTCTTGCCAGCAATTGAGTTAAACGGTTTTTGAGGCGGAAATGCAAACAGCTTTTATACAAGGGGTAGGAATAGGTGGAAGCCTAATTATGGCGGTAGGTGCACAAAACGCATTTGTGTTAAAGCAGGGGCTAAAGCGCTCTCATTCTCTACCTATAGCTGCGATCTGTTCATTTATTGATGCGGTGATGATTACCGCGGGTGTTGCAGGTTTAGGTCACTTAATCTTAGCTTTTCCTTTGATTAAAGATATTGCAAGCTTTGGTGGTGCACTATTCTTATTGTGTTATGGCTATAGTGCCTTAAAGTCATCATTTAATGAAAACCGACTTGATAGTGATGAGGAGCATGCTGCTGATAGTTTAAAAAAGGCGGTACTTACCACGTTAGCGATCAGTTTATTAAACCCGCATCTTTATCTCGATACCGTTGTGCTGCTAGGTAGTATTAGTGTGCAATTTGAAGGCGTAGAAAAACAATGGTTTGGTGCTGGCGCAGTACTTGCCTCATTTGTTTGGTTTTTTAGTCTCAGCCTTGGTGCTAAATATTTGAGCCCTATCTTTAAAAAGCCTAAAGCATGGTGCTATTTAGACCGCTTTATTTGTGTCACCATGTGGTCGATTGCCGCAGCGCTTATGTATCCATACATAATGGCTTAGTCATCAAATCAAAAAAGGAGCCTAAAGGCTCCTTTATCTTTATTATACGAATGCTTAATTGCCTTTTAGATGGGCTAACACAACTTCGTGATGATCTTTGGTTTTAAATTTATTAAACACATGGGCTACTTTACCGTCTTGGCCAATTAAAAAGCTTAAGCGGTGAATACCGTCATAAACTTTACCCATGAATTTCTTTTCGCCCCAAACTCCGAAAGCATCTGCAATAGCATGGTCTTCGTCACTCAGTAGTGAAAAGTTAAGTGACTGTTTGTCAGAGAACTTAGCTAATTTTGCGACAGGATCTGGGCTTAAGCCTAGAACGGTCACAGATAGGTCGTTAAGCGACTCTTTGCTATCTCTTAAGCCACATGCCTGTACAGTACAGCCTGGAGTTGATGCTTTAGGATAGAAATAAACCAGTACTGGGCCTTTTTGTAGTTCTGCTTCTAGGCTAATGGTTTCGTCAAATTGGTTTTGTAGAGTAAATAGTGGCGCTTTATCGCCTGCTGTTAAGGTATTCATATTCTCTCTATTATCCTGTTGTTTAGCTTTCTACACCTTGCATACGTTCAATGGTACATTCAAGTGCTAACTCAGTTGCAAGTTCAAGTATTCCCACTTCGAGTTTATCGATATCAACCTTTTCCGGTACATTAATGGTTAAATTAATATTTTGAGTCGGATTGCCTGATTCATCTTCTTCGGCATGAGATTTTACCGCGGCGATATCAAGCGAACGCTCAGCCATAAACTGGGTGATTTTTCCCATTGTTCCACGTTGATCGCGGCCGCTGAAAGTAATGTCGAAACGGCAAATGTAGTTTTGTGGCGTATGCTTAGACGTACGTTTCATTACAGTAAGTAATTCAAGTTCCACACTTAAACTTGGTAACGAGGTTTCCATTTTTGTGATTGATGGCCATGAACCTGCAAGCATCATAATTAAGGTAAATTCATTACCAAATAGTGCCATGCGACTATCTACGATATCGCAATCACACTCACTCGCAAGTCGTGCAAACTTACTCACAATACCAGGGCGGTCTGCCCCCATTGCAGTAACGACTAAGTGATTGGACATTTAATACCCCATATTTATTATTTTTAGACTAAAAATTCGCCTGAATTTCAGCGTATTTTATTTGTGGTCGCTTATGCTATCACAAGTTGATACGTTTGCGATCTTTGTCATTGTGATCTGTTGGCTAATTTAATATGTTTCAACTTGATGACGATTATGCTTAAGTCTTGCGTTCTAGTGCTTGTTTTTAGTGGATTGCATCAGTACCATAGCCAGTCCTGAACCCTTGGGGAATACACATGATATACGGAAGCATCGTTGCCTTAATCACACCAATGAACAGTGATGGCACAGTAGATTATAAGAGTCTTGAAAGTTTAGTTGAGTACCACATTGCCCAAGGTACTGATGCCATAGTGGCCGTAGGTACTACTGGCGAGTCAGCAACACTCCCCCCAAAAGAACACATTGAAGTTGTTAAGCAAACTGTTAAGTTTGCCGCCGGTCGAATTCCCGTTATTGGTGGCAATGGTGCCAATGCGACAGCTGAAGCAATTGAGTTAACCAAAGCGCTATCGACAACTGGCGTGGCAGCAATGTTAGGTGTAACACCTTACTACAATAAACCTACGCCAAAAGGCTTGATTGCACATTACACTGCAGTTGCGCAAAGTACCGATATCCCACAAATTTTATATAACGTACCAGGTCGTACTGCTGTTGATATGAAACCAGAAACTGTGGCGCAATTGGTTGATGTGGCTAACATCATTGGTGTTAAAGAAGCTACGGGTGATTTGTCGCGAGTGGCAGAACTGCGTCGTTTATGCGGTGACGAATTTATGCTTTACAGTGGTGATGATGCAACTGCGAGAGAATTTTTAACTTTAGGTGGTAACGGGGTTATTTCTGTTGCTAACAACATAGTTCCTGCGCAATTTAAAGCTATGTGCTCTGCTGCACTTGCTGGCGATGTTGCAGCAGCTATTGCAGCTGAAGAACCGATTAAAGATTTATTTTCAGTACTATTTTGCGAAGCTAATCCAATACCTGTAAAGTGGGCTGCTCACCGCATGGGACTTATTAGTCAAAATGAAATTCGTTTACCTTTGACTGAACTTTCTAGTGAGTTTCATGGTCTGTTGCTAGAAGCGATGAAGAATGCCCGAATAGAGGTTAAATAATAAATGCTAAAGCAAATTACCCCTTTAGTTTTAGTTGTTGCGGTATCTGCTTGCAGTACACCAACTGAAAGAAAGTTAGCAAATGATATTGATCAAAACTATCAAGACTTAACTGCTACGCCTAAGTTGATCATCCCTGAAGGGTTGAATGAACCAACTTATAGTAAAGAGTACGAGATCCCAGAGGTCGGCGCTAAAGTTGACCAAAGCTTAACTGGTAATAGACTTGATATTCGTCCACCGTTACAGGTTTTGCCTATGGCAGAAGGAACCCGTGTGGAAGAGGGCAGTGAAAATATTAAAGTAGTTGTTGAATCAATCGATAACGATATTTCGTTAAAACAAGAATTATTTGACGCGCTTAAAGAGTACTTTGCCAAGAAGTCTATTTCATTACGCAGTGAAAACTTTGAAAAAGGCACCCTTGAAACGGATTGGATTGAAAGTGACGAAGTCATTGAGTCTAGCTTATGGGGCAGTGACAAAGTTTATAAACTTAAGCAACGCTACCTGTATACAGTTGATGTGCGCCCACATGGTCGCAGCGGCAATCTCACCATTGATTTAGTTGAACACGAAGAAAGCTATGATGGCGATCTGCAAGATGTTTTATTAAGTGGTGAAGATAAGCGTCGCTACACGATTGATAGATTAAATGACTCGATCAGTTTTATCAGTATCGAGCGTGCTAAGGCGCTTAAAGCTAAGCGTTTAAAAGAAAGCCTAGGTATTGACGTTAATTTAATCAATGAAGCGGAAGAGCAAGCCTATTGGTTAGCCGATGCGAAGTTTAAGCGTACTTGGGATCGATTACGTATCGTACTGCCTGAAATGGGCTTTGAAATCGTCGATATGGATAGTAACAAAGGTTTACTCTATATCAATGTAACCGATGACTCTGGTTTCTGGAGTTCATTGTGGAGTGAAAAAGAGCTACCAATCGAAGCGGGTTCATACCGTATTGAGCTAAAAGATGGTGCAGACGATAAGACTGAGATCCATTTACTTAATTCAGAAAATGAACCTTTGTCTAACGAAGTCGTTAGCGCAGTATATGATGGTTTCTCTGAGCTAATGCAAGAAGACCGTAAAGTACGTTAGTTAACGAAATAATTATGTAAAAAGGAGCCTAATGGCTCCTTTTTTGTATTTTGAAACTGTACTTAAATACCAATCGATATAAATAAACTGTTTTCAACGACATTGAAAGCAGCAGTAATTTAATTATCATTGGCTGCAGAGATCATTGCTTCTGTACAAGAGTTAGTAGATTGACTGCATGTGATTTTGACTATTTGGCGCATATTTCACTAGTAAACTGATTTAACGCTGTACTTATACTATGTGTGACTGAATTGTGTAATTTGTAAGAAAAGGTAAAGCGTATTGAAGCTAATTTGTGTCTGAGTAAACTAAGCCAAAATAAAAGAAGTTTATGCAGGCATTCATGAAAAAAATAATAATTGTCTTACTCCTCCTAATTGGTGCTGGCTATTTCTATTTTCAGCAGCAACAACCCGTCAAGCAAGTCAAAAAATCTCGTCCAATACCAAATGTCGTGGTAACAAAAGCAACCATGGAACCTATTAGGGATGAAGTGGAAGCGCTTGGCACCAGTAAGGCTAATGAGTCTATTACTGTGACTCCCAAGGTGACTGAAGTGGTTACTCAAGTTAACTTTGATGATGGTGATCTAGTCAAAAAAGGTCGCCTTTTGGTGCAACTGCAAGACAGTGAACAGCGTGCACGTGTGACAGTGGCGAAGGTGAAAGTTAACGATCATCAAAGGGAGCTTGAGCGGATTAGAACCTTGGTGACCAGCCAAACGATTGCAGAGCTTGAGCGAGACCGTCTACAAACATTAATCGATACCGCTAAAGCCGAATTGGCACAGGCGCAATCAGCATTGAGTGATCGCCAAATTATCGCACCGTTTAGTGGAGCTTTAGGATTACGTCAAGTGAGTACTGGCGCTTTAGTGTCTCCGGGCAACGCGATTACCACATTAGATGATATATCGGTTATTAAACTTGATTTCTCAGTGCCTGAACGTTTTATTCAATCTTTAGCGCTAGGAAAGAAAGTTGAAGCGCAAGCTGTGGCTTTTGACGGTGAAGTGTTTCAAGGCAAAGTGGTATCGATAGATAGCCGTATTAATCCAAGCACTCGTGCAGTTATTGTAAGAGCTGAAATCCCTAACCCTGATCAACGTCTATTGCCTGGGATGTTGATGAAGGTGAAATTAATTAAAACCAGCCGTGATGCGCTGATTTTACCTGAGTCAGCCATCATTCCTATCCAAGATAGACATTATGTCTATTGGGTAAATGATGAAGGAGTGATTGAACAAAAGCAGGTAGAGCTTGGGCTAAGAAAACGTGGCTGGGTTGAGATCCTTGATGGTATTGCACTTGATGAGCAAATTGTGGTGCGAGGGATCTTAAAAGTGAGACCCGGTGATAAAGTCAAAGTGACCTTCAGTGAGCGCTTTAGTTTTCTTAAGCAGGCGAGTGTGGAGCCTGTGGTATGATTTTAACTGATCTGTCGGTTAAGCGGCCGGTATTCGCTTCTGTTATCAGTATATTATTAATTATCTTTGGCTTAGTCGCATTCGAAAAGTTACCACTGCGTGAATATCCCAATATTGATCCACCTGTGGTGTCGATCCAAACCAATTATCGTGGCGCAAGTGCTGCGGTGGTTGAAAGCCGGATCACCCAGCTAGTAGAAGATAGAATTAGTGGTGTTGAGGGAATTAAACACATTACCTCATCTAGCCGTGATGGTCGCTCTGATGTCACCCTCGAATTTGAAGTTGGCCGCGACATTGAAGCGGCAGCTAACGATGTACGCGACCGAGTTTCAGGGCTGTTAAACAATTTACCTGAAGAGGCCGAACCACCAGAGGTTGAAAAAGCCAATGGCGGTGATGAAGTGATTATGTGGTTAAACTTGGTTTCAGACCAAATGACCACATTACAGCTTACAGATTACGCGCGCCGCTACATTATCGATCGTTTCTCTGTTATCGACGGCGTGGCGAATATGCGCTTGGGCGGCGGTAAAGTCTACGCAATGCGCGTATGGATTGACCGTCAGGCATTGGCTGCACGAAATCTGACCGTTGCGGATATTGAATCGGCTCTGCGCTCGGAGAACGTTGAATTACCCGCTGGTAGTGTCGAATCAAAAGCGCGTCATTTTACTGTGCGCTTGGAGCGAAGCTTTAGAACCGCCGATGATTTCGCTAACTTGGTTTTAGCTGAAGGCGATGATGGATACCTGATTAAGCTAGGTGATGTCGCTAAAGTAGAAATAGGCTCTGAAGAGGAGCGTATCACCTTCAGGGGCAACCGAGAGAATATGATTGGTCTTGGGGTGTCTAAACAATCAACCGCGAATACGTTAGATGTGGCTCGTGCAGCGAACAAACTGGTTGACCAAATTAATCCGACATTGCCCGCTGGCATGGAAATTAAGCGCTCTTATGACAGCTCAGTATTTATTGAGGCATCAGTAAAAGAGGTTTATCAAACCTTATTTATTGCCATGTTCCTCGTCATAGTGGTGATCTATCTGTTCTTAGGCAGTGTAAGGGCGATGTTAATCCCAGCATTGACTGTGCCGGTATCGTTAATGGCAACCTTTATTGTGTTGTTCGCTTTAGGCTACACCATTAACTTGCTAACTTTGCTGGCAATGATTTTAGCCATTGGCATGGTCGTTGATGATGCCATTGTTGTGCTCGAAAATATTCATAGAAGGATAGAAGAGGGCGATTCTCCATTAAAAGCTGCTTATCTTGGTGCTAGAGAAGTCGGTTTTGCGGTTATTGCAACAACCCTTGTTTTAGTCGCTGTGTTTATGCCTATCACCTTTTTAGAGGGAGATTTAGGTAAGCTATTTAAAGAGTTTGCTGTTGCCATGAGTGCCGCGGTAATTTTCTCAAGTATTGTTGCGCTTACATTAAGCCCGATGATGTGTTCAAAGGTGCTCAAACCTTCGGCACAAGACCCTTGGCTAGTACGTAAAATCGATGCGGGCATGGATAAACTTGCAGAGGGATATCGTCGTAGCTTAAAACGAGCGATGGCACATCCTTATTTGGTTTCTTCAATCATCCTAATTGCATTAATGACGAGCGTATTTTTAGCGAAAGAAGTACCACAAGAGTTTGCTCCTCGTGAGGATCGTGGCTCGATGTTCTTGATTGTTAACGGTCCACAAGGTGCTAGTTTCGAGTACATTGAATCCTATATGGATGAGATTGAAAACCGCTTAATGCCATTGGTTGAAGCTGGCGAAATCAAGCGCTTATTGATCCGAGCGCCGAGAGGTTTTGGCCGCAGTGCAAACTTTTCAAATGGTATGGCTATTATTGTTCTCGAAGATTGGGCTGTAAGGCGCAGTGCTTTTGAAATTATCGGTGATATTCGAGGTCGCTTATCTGACTTAGCTGGTGTTCGCGCTTTTCCGGTTATGCGCCAGGCGTTTGGCCGAGGCGTTGGCAAACCTGTGCAGTTTGTACTAGGTGGCCCAAGTTATGAAGAACTCGCTAGATGGCGCGATATTATTCTAGAAAAAGCCAAAGAAAATCCTAATCTGGTTGGCTTAGATCATGACTATAAAGAAACCAAGCCGCAGTTAAGAGTGATTATCGACAAAGACAGAGCAGCAGATCTTGGGGTGTCTATTTCTCACGTGGGACGTACACTTGAGTCAATGCTAGGTTCAAGATTAGTGACCACCTTTATGCGTGATGGTGAAGAGTACGATGTGATTATCGAAGGTAATCGTGATAATCAAAATACGGCTACGGATCTGGAAAATATCTATGTGCGTTCAGATCGAACTAAAGAGCTGATCCCGTTATCGAATTTAGTTCATGTAGAAGAGTATGCGGATGCTAGCCAGCTAAATCGTTATAACCGAATGCGAGCCATTACCCTAGAGGCAAGTTTAGCTGATGGATATAGTTTGGGAGAAGCGCTCGACTATTTGAATGATTTGACACATGAATACCTACCTGCAGAGGCAATCGTCAGCTACAAAGGTCAATCGCTGGATTACCAAGACTCTGGTAATTCGATGTACTTTGTATTTATTCTCGCACTTGGTATTGTATTTTTAGTGTTAGCGGCCCAGTTTGAAAGTTACATTCATCCTATGGTGATTATGCTAACAGTGCCCTTGGCGACTTTAGGTGCACTTATTGGGTTATGGGCGACAGGACAAACGCTCAATATCTATAGCCAGATTGGGATTATCATGCTGGTGGGGCTAGCAGCCAAGAACGGTATTCTGATCGTAGAGTTTGCTAATCAACTTAGAGATAAAGGTATGGCGTTCCAAAATGCTATTATCCAAGCAGCAAGTCAGCGTTTAAGGCCAATCTTAATGACGGGGATCACCACCGCAGCAGGGGCTATACCTTTAGTTCTCGCTGATGGAGCCGGTGCTGAAACACGTTTTGTTATAGGTGTGGTGGTACTGTCTGGTATTACGCTAGCCACTTTCTTTACTTTATTTGTTATTCCTGTAGCGTACTCATTAATGGCTAAAAACTCTGGCTCTCCAGAAATGATAGCTAAACAACTTGAGAAGGAGCTGGCTGACTAGCCTGCTAGATCATCAAGATATAAAAAGGCGCGTTAAGCGCCTTTTTTGTGGTTATATCGAAATTCAAGTTAAGCTTTGTCTTTATCTTCAGCTTGACTCGGTTTTGTATCTGCAGATGCTGGTTGATCTTTTTGCTCTGATTTCTCACGCTTATGGTGATCTTTACCAAAATGAGTCATCTTGTGCTTAGCGCTATATTTTAATACTGCAAGATTACTACCTATGACGCCTAAAACGAGTAATATTAACAGTCCAACTTCAAGATCTGACATAACCTAAATAGCCTCATGTTTAGTCTACTGCAAGTCGTGCTTCACAGATGCGAATGTCTTCAGGTGTATCGACTTCAGGGAAGTCAAACGCGCTGATAGCCACTTTAATTTTATAACCGTACTCTAGTGCTCGCAGTTGTTCTAATTTTTCTAACTCTTCTAAGCGGCCTAATGGCAACTTAGCAAATGTTTGAATGAACTTACGCGTATAAGCGTAAATACCTATGTGTTTGTAAACTGGATACTCACTGGTGTCACGGCCAAATGGAATGCGTGCGCGAGAGAAATACAAAGCGTTATGGTTATTGTCGAATACCATTTTTACATGGTTTGGATCGTTTAGCTGGGCTTCATCTTTGATCTCTACACCTAAAGTGGCCATATCAAACTCACCCGGATGACGCTCACATAGGCTAACGAGTTGCTCAATCGCAATGGGATCAATCAGAGGTTGATCACCTTGCAAGTTAATCACTAGATCGTCTTGTGCTAGCCCTAGGATTGAAATCGCTTCATCGATACGGTCAGTGCCAGAGGCGGCGTTTTCACCAGTCATTACGACTTTACCACCGAAACCTTCTACTGCATCTTTAATACGTACATCATCGGTCGCAACATAGATCTCTTTGATGCCTTTTGCTAACGCTGCGCGCTCGTACACATGTTGGATCATTGGCTTGCCACAAATAGGCGCTAAAGGCTTACCAGGAAAGCGACTTGAGCCATAACGGGCAGGGATTAACAAGGTTACATTCATTCAATTTACCTATTTAATAATTATCGGCTTCAACGCTCGAAACCATACATGCTTGTAAAATCCGCGGAAACAACCCTTTGAGCATTTTGTCGGCGGGTTTTTGTTACCGCATGCGGCTAAGTGATTTAAAACTAAGCATCAACACGTATTTACGTTTGCTTTGTTTTGACTAAAAATAATTATAAACTGGAAGCTCTATTGGTTGTTGTTTTTTTTGCGTTGTTACAGAAAACACCTGTAACTACTGATGCAAGTGATGGTTTTTTTACCCTTTGAGATACAAAAAAGCTAACTCAGTAATCTACTGAATTAGCTTTAACATACAACAATTCACCAAGCGGTTAGATGGCGTTTTGTTAGTCTTTAGCTGTTTCGTTGTTGACGGTAACGTCTAGATCAGACAATAAGCCGTTTTCTACGCTGTAAATCCAACCGTGCACAGCAAGTTCTTGGCCTCTATCCCATGCATCTTGAACTATGGTTGAACTGGTTACGTTAGCCACTTGCTCCATTACGTTCAATTCACATAAACGGTCAAAACGTTCATCTTCATCCATATTATCTAGATCTGCACGATGGATACGATAAATGTCACGAATGTGACCAAGCCAGTTATCAATCAGCCCTAATTTATCAGTACCCATTGAAGCTTTAATACCGCCACAGCCATAATGACCAACAACCATAATATGCTTAACTTTTAGCACTTCAACTGCATATTGCAGCACTGATAAGCAGTTGAGATCAGTATGAATAACCATGTTGGCAATGTTTCTGTGTACAAACACTTCACCAGGCATTAAGTCGATAATTTGGTTTGACGGCACGCGACTATCAGAGCAACCAATCCATAAGTATTCTGGAGTTTGTTGCTTTGCAAGTTCTTCGAAAAATGTTGGATCTTCTTCTAAAATTCTACCCGCCCAGCGGCGGTTATTATCAAAAAGTGGTTTTAGTAGTTTCATGCTGCTCTTATCTATTCGGTCAGTTAAGAAAAACGCTTAGCAAACGTAGTCTAACACTTTTACTATTGCTTGCTGGTCTACTCAGTAATATAGACTCGTTGCCTTAAATGTTTGTTAATTCTGTTGCAATTTGGTTTCATTTGTTTTGCGTTGCAGGTCTGTTGTTATCTATGTGTGGCAAAGGAAACATCAAACCTGAAAGGCAGAATTGCTTTTACTGAGCCGTATATCAACTGATATTGTTCGACAGGAACTCAGTTAGATGCTTATTAATAAACTCAGGTTGTTCAAGTGTCGAAATATGTCCACACTCGGGGATATGAATGTACTGACTTGCAGTGATTGCGTCATGCATTAAGTAGCCCTCAAGTACACTGCGGGCTTTATCTTCTACCCCGGTCATGATTAGACAAGGAAGAGTAAATTGCTCTACATCGTCCATGGTATCACGGCGGCCGAAGATCATTTTGCCAACTTGGTAAATTGAATCGATTTCATTTGCAGTAATTTGCTGCAGATGTTGCTCGAACTGATTAACTAACTCCGGCTTTGGATTGTTAGCAAAAAACAGTGGCGAAATAGCGGCAGTGATTTTACTCGATATAGTCTGTTCAGCTTTAATAACATCAAGCATTGCATAATATTTATCTCGAGTGATTTCAGGCTCATAGCCAATAAAGCTACCTAGCATAACCAAGCTTTTTACTCGTGATGGGGCACTAAGTGCCAGTTCAGCTCCCCACATGCCACCAACCGATAAACCTATGATTGAAAATTCTTGGATTTTAAGGTTATCCATTAGCGATAGCATATTGGCCGCAACATCTCTTAAATTACGGCAGCTTGTTGGTACCGGACCGGAAAAACCGTGCCCCCATAGATCGGGTACGATACAGCGATAATGCTGACTTAACAGACTAATTTGTGGTGCCCACATTTGGCTATCCCACAAATAGCTGTGGCCCATAAGTAATACAGGACCCTGGCCTATATCGAGGTAGCTTAGCGTACTGTCATCGATTTCAATTTGATGTCTATGTTGGCTAAAAGAGTGGCTAGTGGTGCTCATGTGTGGTGAATTCTCTAACAAATAGGTTGAATTAATATGCTTACAATAAGCGCTTTATCATGCTTCTTGAGGCGCAGGGGCGACTCGATAGACGTATTCTGCTACGAGCTCATCGAGTTGCGCTAAAATGTGTTGCTTTAAACTTACATCTGATGCTGTAAGTACCGCCGCTAACTCGGCTGGATTAAATTGTTTAATATAATGCGTTGCGACTGGATAATAACTTAAATGCCAAGGTTCAGGACTTACACCGCTAAGCCCCTGTTGAAAGGGCAAGTAAAAACCAAACTGTTGCGCGTGTTGCGCTAGCCACTGATTTAGCTTGAAACAGGGACCGTCTGCTTGATATTCAGTTGATACTAGCTGTAGTTCTTGCTTGTTTATTTTATTGGCATCAAAAACATCGATGTCTGTACCCCAGTGATGGCGGGACATACCTGGAATGGCTGACCATAATAAGATGTAGTCGATCAATTCATTTGCGGTCAAAAACCGAATGTCTACAGGGACAGAGTTTTGGTCTAGTACCGGGCGGTTGCCGCTGACTTTATTATTCCAAATCAACAATTGCCTATCGAAGTCTCGATATGCTGAACAGATCTGTAAATCAATACCATCAGCTTTTGCTGCGCTTTGCATTGCAATAAAAGCGTTGGCGGTTTGCTGTTGCAAACGATAGCCTAAACAGTCAACTAAATGTTGGCTGTCTAGACCATACAGAATACTTTGATTTATTTGCAAAGTAAGTGTTCCAAAATTGCTTGGTAACAATCGGTGAGAAGTTCAAGATCGGCAACTTTCACGCATTCATTCACTTTATGAATGGTGGCGTTTACAGGACCAAGTTCAATCACTTGGGCACCAGTAGGAGCAATAAAGCGACCATCAGATGTACCACCTGATGTTTGCGGATCGGTATCTATACCAGTTACTTGCTTAATAGCAGCTTTTGTCGCCTCTAATAATGGACCTTCGCCGGTAAGAAAAGGTAGTCCATTAAATACCCAATCAATGTCGTAATCTAAGCCATGTGCATCAAGTATGTTAAGCACGCGTTGAATCAAGATCTCAGCGGTCACTTCAGTTGAATAACGGAAATTAAACATCACCTCAAGCGTACCTGGGATCACATTTGATGCTCCGGTACCACCGTTAATGTTTGCAATTTGAAAGCTGGTTGGCGGGAAAAACTCATTGCCATTGTCCCACTTCATTCTCGCAAGTTCATCTAATGCAGGTGCTGCTTTATGAATCGGGTTATCAGCAAGGTGAGGGTAGGCCACATGTCCTTGGATCCCTTTAACAGTCAGATTACCTGTTAAACTACCACGGCGACCGTTTTTAACGATGTCACCGAGCTTATGGGTCGACGAAGGCTCACCAACTAAAGACCAAGTGATTTTTTCATTACGCGCTTCTAAGGTATCAATAACGCGTGTAGTGCCGTTAATGAAGGGACCTTCTTCGTCACTGGTGATTAAAAAGGCGATTGAGCCATTATGATCAGGATGTTTGGCAATAAAGCGCTCTGTTGCCACTAGCATTGCTGCTAATGAACCTTTCATATCTGCAGCGCCGCGGCCATGTAAATAACCATCTATAACAACTGGGTCAAATGGAGGTGTATGCCAGCGGTTAAGATCGCCAACAGGGACGACATCAGTATGGCCTGCAAAACAAAATAGTGGTGCATCCGTGCCTTTGCGAGCCCACATATTAGTGGTGTCTTCAAAGACCATTGATTCAATGTTAAAACCTATCTTAGCGAGTCGCTCTGCCATGAGTTGTTGGCAGCCTTCATCTAAGGGAGTGACTGATGGTCGCGAGATCAGGTCTTTCGCTAACGCGAGAACGGCAGAATCTTCTACACCGCTCATAGGTTAAACCACTTGCGGTAGTCTGCTTCTTTGAAGCCTACTTGTACTTGATCATTAGTAACCAAAACCGGACGTTTGATTAACGTTGGATACAAGGCCATAAGGGCAATGGCTTTTTTCTCGTTTAGATCGCTTTTTTCGGTATCAGTTAAGTTTCTAAAACTTGTACTGCGCTTGTTGAATAGGTTTTCCCAACCGACAGCGGCAACCCATTGTTCAATTTGTTCTTCTGCGAGTCCATCTTCACGAAAATCATGAAAAGCGACATCTAACTGATTCGCTTCCAACCATTTGCGCGCTTTGCGTACGGTATCGCAATTTTTAATTCCAAAAAGTATCAAAAGGGTACTCCGATCTAATTTTTATAGGTTGCCAGCATTGTGTCATTGCTTGTGATTCTGCTCAAGGGTGAATTGCTGCTAAATAGCATTGTTGAACGTTATTCACGAGTTTTTGATGAGCAGGGTTTCAAATGTTGAAATTTGTTTGCAGTGATGAAAAAGAGCCTGTTGATAAATAGGCTCTTTTGTAGACTTTAAACAAGATATAGAGGCTTATAGCTTTACAGCAAAGATGACATCTTTACCTGCTTCAAGTTGACCTTGATTCTTGTCGATTGCCTGAATGTCTTCCATATTGGCAATGAGTACCGGCGTTAACAAACTGTCTGTGTGCTGTTTTAGGTAATCTAAATCGAACTCTAAAATCGGATCGCCCATGTTTACTTCTTGGCCTTCCTCTGCGAGTCGTTTAAATCCATTGCCTCTAAGTTCTACCGTTCCTATACCAAAATGCACAAAAATCTCTAACCCTTGGGGAGATTCAATACTAAACGCATGGTTAGTTTCGAAGATTTTACCTATGCGGCCATCAATTGGTGCTTTGATCAGTTTGCCTTTTGGCTCAATAGCTAACCCATCGCCAACAATTTTCTCTGAAAAAACCGGATCAGGCACCTTTTCAATTGCAACGACTTTGCCTGATACTGGCGCATAGACATTTACGACTCCCGAGATTTCGGTTTGTCCTGAGATCAGGCGTCTTATACGGCTCAAAAATCCCATTCATTGCCCCTTTGGCGTTTTATTGTTCTGAAAGAATTAAACGATTAAAATTCGGCTCAATTTATGCCGTTAATATAATGCGTTAACTCATCTATTCTTGTTAATTTTAAAGCGTGTTGCGCTTGGGATAAACAAGTTTGATAATTAATATTTCGTAATGCTGACTTTACTTCTAATAAAGCGCTTAAATTAACACTTAACTCATCAATTCCCATTCCTACGAGCAAAGGCGCAATCTTAGGATCGCTGGCCAACTCGCCACATAGAGATACGCGTACCTTGTTTTGATGCGCAATATCTATGGTGTGTTGGACTAAAGTTAATACAGCTGGACTTAGCGATGGATACTGTTTGGTTAGGGCTGGGTTAGTTCTATCTGCAGCCATAGTATATTGGGTTAAATCATTGGTTCCAATACTGATAAAGTCAAGTGATGGTAACATCGACTGTAAATTAAGTACTGCAGATGGGGTTTCAACGACAATACCATAGCTGAGTTCGCCAAAGCCTTTCTCTTGTTCAGTTAACTGCGCTTTACATTGTTCGATATGCTCAAATAGTGCATCCAACTCTTCTACTTGGTTAATCATTGGGAACATTAATCTAATTGGCCCATGATTCGCCGCCCTGAGTATGGCTTTAATTTGCGTTTTGAACAGTTCTGGATGCGCGAGACTATAGCGGATCCCCCGTAATCCAAGGGCTGGATTATCTTCTTGCATACTTGCTAAGCAGGGGAGTTCCTTATCTGCGCCTACGTCCAAGGTACGTATTGTAAACGTTTTGCCAGCCATTAAATGTAGCGCGTCGCAATAGAAATGATATTGTGCTTTTTCATCTGGGAGAGTGTTGGTATTCATCAACATAAACTCTGTTCGAAAAAGCCCAATCCCCTCGGCGCCAACGTCGGCCAAATGGCTAATATCATTTAAGCTGCCCACATTAGCTAACAGGCCAATCGCTTTGCCGTCTCGTGTTTGCGTAGGCAGATCTTTTAACATTAACAACTGTTGTTTACGTGCTTCATCTTGCTGTTTTAGGCTGGATAAAGCGGCAATTTTTGCTTGATTGGGTGCAATAACCAGTTCGCCGTCAACACCATTGAGCACAACCTCTGTACCATTGGCTATATTGGCTGGTTCGTATTGACAACTCAGCAGGGCGGGGATCCCGGCATTTCGCGCTAAAATCGCAGTGTGGCTAGTGACGCCGCCGGTATTTAGTACTATGCCAGCAATATGTTCTAGCGGCAGCATGGCAAATTCAGCGGGCGTTAAATCTGCAGCTAAAATAATAGTGTCTTGTTGCAGCTGACTTAAATTAATGTGCTGGGCACCGTTTAAGCGAGCGATAAGCCTGCGGCTTAAACAGAGTACATCTTCAGCTCGATTAGCAAGATATGGATCGTCTAAAGCTGCAAGCTCATCGGCCTGATGGCCAAATATCCGCTCAATAGCAACGGCAGCACTCACCTGAAGCTTACTAATAGTGGCATCAATCTCTAATATTAAATCTTCATCTTCAAGAAGTAATAGGTCAGCTTCAATAAGGGAGGCGTGGGTTGAATCAGTTTCAAGCTTACTTAAACTTTGTTCTAAATACTGTTTTTGGTTGGCGAATGCTTGTTTTAGGCGTTTGGATTCGTCGGAAAGTTGGTTAGTTGGTATGAGTCGATAATCAACTTTTTCGTGATAAAAATTTAAATGCAACACCTTACCAAAAGCAATACCCGGTGAAACGACAATTCCAGTAACCGACATAATGTACCCTTTTTAGCTTAGTGTAATAATTAACTCTGAAACTTCTTGAACCGCTTGCTGCGCTTGCTCGCCTTTAGCAATCACTTTAACCGATACGCCTTTATAAAGGCCTAAGGTTTGTAATTTAAATAAGCTTTTGGCACTCACTTCTTTGCCATTACATTGAACCCAAATTTCACAGGGAAATGATCGCGCTTTTTTTACAACAAGCGCAGCCGGGCGAGTGTGGATACCATGTTCTGCTGTAATGGTGACTACTTTTTCATACATATTGTTTGGCTCATAGGGTTTGCGTTAATGCTATACCTCAGCGCAATATGCGCCAGTACATAGCATTAATTTATTGAGATTAGTTCGGATAATCAATAATGTGGTAATTTTTCTTTTTTAGTGCTTTTATGGTGGCAATTAAGGTGTTTGATTTAACAAGAATATAGTCAGTGTCAAAGGTGGAGATAGCGAAGATACTGATGTCTTCATCAGCTAATGTGCCGGAGACATTAGCGAGAATACCTGTCATAGAAAATCCGAGTGGCCCTAACACTTCTAAGCAACGCCAATCATCTTCCTGTTCAAGGCTGTTGAGCTTAAGCGTAGAGGGGACAACTACTGATACTTCTTCTTTAGTTTTGCCAATAAAGTACATAGGTTGCTGAAATACTTCTGCTGGAATTGGCGTATCAGCTGAGAAACTATGAATAGTGTAAAGTGCAGGGTGGATTGCTAACGTCATTCTAGCCATAGGTATTACTCACTCTTTCACGATCCCTTGAGTGATTCAGCTTACCATATTTTAAACAAAGCGCGAGGTGTAAAACACCTCGCGCTTTGATAGAAAAACGTTTAGTTTCGTTGTTTAATCCACTTTAAATTGTCCAAGTGTTTGAGCACTATCTTGACTAATTTTTTGTAGTGAAACGGCGGCGTTATGATTACTTTCATTTGCTTTTACTGATACTTCAGTTAACTCAGTAATTTTACACACATTACGATTTATCTCTTCGGTCACGATAGATTGCTCCTCTGTCGCACTCGCTAGCTGTGTGTTCATATCGCTGATATGGGCAATCAATTGTAAAATATCGCTTAAAGAGTCACTTACTTCAGTTGCTTGCGTTTGCACCTGTTGTGATTGAGTTTGATTTTGTTCGTTACTGGTTACAACTTGATTAACACCAGATTGAATATCTTTAATGATATTTTGGATCTCGTTGGTTGAGTCTTGAGTGCGATTGGCAAGGGCGCGAACTTCATCGGCCACAACCGCAAAACCACGACCGTGACTGCCTGCTCGAGCCGCTTCGATAGCAGCGTTAAGCGCAAGCAAATTAGTTTGTTCGGCGATACCGCGAATAACATCTAAGATACTACCGATCTGGGATGATGACTTGCCCAAGGCGTGGGTTACTTGCTGAGCATTTTTAAGTTCTGTGGCTAAAAGCTCAGTGTTATCTAGCGTGGCACTCATCATCTGCATGCTTTGTTCGGCTTGGCTTTTTACACTGTTAGCGGCGTCAGCGGCTTGGTTAGTGTTATTTGCCATTTCTTGTGTGGTCGATAACATTTGGTTGATTGCGGTTGCAACGCTTGCGGTTTCGCGATGAAGGTGTTCAACACTTACATTTGATTCCTCAGCTGCATTTAGTAGTCGCTGAGCATCATTATCTAAGTTGTGTCCGATAGGCTTTAACTCGGCAACCATGTCGCGAATTTTTACCACAAACAAGTTAAATGCTTTAGCGAGATCAGCGACTTCATCTTTGCCTTTGGTTGGCAATTTCTGGGTCAAATCACCTTCACCTTGAGCAATATCACGCATTGCTGCAATCGCTTCTTTTAGTGGGGCAGTGATAGAAACATTAAGCACTAAAAAGAACAGAAAAATGGGAATTGAGATCATCAGCATAATGATTAAATAATCGATAGCCATTGAATACATGACCTCATTGATGTCTTTAGTGTAACTGCCGGTTATGACTGTCCAGTCCCATGGCTGATAATAACGAGCCTCTACTAGCTTGGGCTCTAATAGACCAGTGCTTGGGTTGGGGAAGTTAATCTCGGCTGTTGCGACTTGGCTGCTCTTGGCGTCATTCACCAATGTATTGAGGTTTATTGGCTGTTGCGACTGAAATACTTGCTGCGCGTTTTGATTAATGACTTGTGAGTCTGCGCCATGGGCGACAATATTTTGCTGGTTATCTAAAATAATAAAGTAACCATCATTGCCAAAATTAATTGAATTGAATAGATGCTTAGCTGCATCTTGTGCTTGGGTTAATGAGGCTTGGTTGTTTGAAACTAGCTGTTTTTGTGAGTCCAGTAAACTGATGGCGGTGTTGATTTGCGCGTCGTTTTGCAGCCACTTTTGGCTAACTAAATTGGAGTATTGTTCGTTTATCGAAAAGCTTGCAAAACAGACTGTACCAATTGCGGCAAGCATTAACATTAAAATTAACCGCTGTAGAATCGTAAATTGTCTTAGTAAAGCAATCATATTGTTGTCATTTTGTTTACGAATACATAGTGTTAACTTACCACTGTTTAGCATGACAATTAAATAACTCGCCAAATGTTTATTTTTAATATGTTAACTGCATCCAGAAAACGTAAAAATGCAAGCAAACAAAGGCTTAGTCTAATGTACTGTGGAGCTTGCGCTTTCGTATGCTTTTATAAATATTTAGATATAAAAAACCTGATTGGTCAGCACAAAATATCGAAATGTGACTTTAAATAAGAATGATGAAGGCTTTTACTATGTTTTGTTAACTTCCTGAGGCAATATATTGCTGATTATCAATAAAAGGTTGTTTTTATGCAAAGCACAGTTTCTGTTACGACTGACGATATCTTATTAAAACTATGCCATTCTGTCGCTCATGTTTTATCTAGTACCACACATAGCCAGATCTCTCACGCAGGCATGGTGCAATCGATTAGCAAAACTTGTTTGAAACCTGATTTAGGTTGTTTTTCTATTTTTGATGGCGGTTTTTCTGGTTTGGTAGTGATAAATTTCTCAGCGCCTGCTGCAATGGAAATTTACCGCGAGTACATGCTCAATATGGCAATGCCTGAATCGGAACTGGCGATGTCATATACATCTGACGATGTTGGCAATGTGATGGGCGAGCTGATGAATCAGATCTTAGGTGATTTTATCAATAAAATTAGCAAAGAATTACAAACTAGTATCAGTCAAAGTCAACCTAAGATGTTGACTATCAATAAAGAGTTAACTATTTCGATTGATACCAATTTAGATGATGGTATTGCACGTCGAGTGTCTTTTAAAACCCAGAACAACCACGTGTTTTATTTAGAGTTTGCTATGGATAAAACCGAGTTTATTAAGTTGAGCGAATTTGAAGCAGATGACGAGTTTGATTTAGATGAGTTGCTTGCAGAGCATGGACAAATTTTGGCTTCTGCAGGTAAAGAATCAAAAAAGGAAAAGCCTGCTGTTACAGAGTCAAGTGCTGATGATTTATTGGATGAACTCGGTTTATAAAATTAAAACCGCAGTTTTGCTTCTAAAACTGCGGTTATGCATCACTTAAAACACAGGCTAGCTTTGTTTACGCAAAAACTGCAACACGTTGGCCTTGCTTTGTTTAGCAATTGATTGCAACAGACTAAAGTCAGGTGCAATTATCTGGTGTTCTTGCTGTAGATCTTCAAGCATCGCTAACCAAAGGTCAGCAGTCATCTCACTATCGGCTAAAGCACGGTGAAATACCCCCTCATGGTGGATATTTTTATAGTGAATTAAACTGCCCAGTTTATGGTTAGGAGCATCTTGATACAGCCTGCGTGCGATTAACATTGAACAGGCAAAATTGCCAGGATATTGGCGATTAATCTGCCGGAACTCTGCATCCAAAAAGCGCTGGTCAAAAGAAGCGTTATGGGCGACTAAATTGTAATCGCCAATAAAGTCTGCAAATTCTGCCATAACGGTTTCACAGGATGGCGCATCACTTAACATCATATTGCTAATACCTGTGTAGTTTTCAATAAAGCCACTAATTCGAAAACCTGGGTTCATCAGCTGTTGAAACCTGTCGATGACCTTGCCGTCTTTTAACATGACGGCACCGATCTCAATGGCGCGATCGCCTTGGTTTGGTGATAGGCCAGTGGTTTCGAAATCGAGAACGACTACGGTATCAGCTGGCTTGTTGTGTTGATTGTTAAGTGTCAATTTTTTGCTTCAGTGATAAATTTTAACGGCTATTGTATTGATGATTTAAAGGCAGTCAATCTTGTTTGCTTTTTGGTACGATTGATGGGGCTTGCTTGGTTGAAGTAGAGCATAGCTGCAGAGTAAAAGCATCTTTTATGATCTTGGCGGCCTTTTTTTATAAATATTTCTGCTAGTATCGCCCGCAAATTTTAGTGAGTGATTAACATGCAATTAGATATCAATGGCTTAACGCCAGAACAGTTTCTAAACGAATACTGGCAAAAGAAACCGTTAGTGATCCGTCAAGGCTTTAAGCAATTTCAAGACCTATTATCACCAGATGAGATGGCGGGGCTTGCATGTGAAGAGATGGTTGAGTCACGCCGTGTTTACCAAAAAAATGGTGAATGGCAGGCTGAATTTGGCCCTTTTGACTCCTATGAACACTTAGGTGAACAAGATTGGACGCTAATTGTTCAAGCATTGAATAACTGGGTGCCTGAAGCGGAAGAACTACTTAAATGTTTTGATTTCATTCCACGCTGGCGCTTAGATGACGTTATGGTGAGTTATGCTGTACCGGGCGGCGGAGTAGGGCCACATATTGACCTTTATGATGTTTTTATTTGCCAAGGCTCCGGTCGTCGTAGATGGCGTGTTGGTGACAAGGGCCCACATAAAGAGTTTGCCGCGCACCCAGCGTTATTGCACACCGAAGCGTTCGAGCCAATTATTGATGTTGAACTATTGCCTGGTGATATTTTATACCTGCCACCGGGATTTCCACACGATGGTGTAACACTTGAGCCATCAATGAGCTTTTCTGTGGGCTATCGAACAGCATCGACTAAAGATATGGTAAGTGCACTAGCAGATCATCTGATTGATAAAGACTTAGGTGCAAGCCAAATCAACGATCCTGATCGCCCACTTAGCCACAACCCAGGCTTAGTCAGCGAACAAGATTTAGCTCGATTAAAGCAACAGTTAATTGATACGTTAGATGATAATCTAGTGAGCGAATTTAGTGGTCGCTACTTAACTCAATCTAAATGTGAATTGGATCTTCCAGAGCAAAACCTTGGTTTTCAAGTAGATGACATTCAATCGATTATCACCGAGCAGCCGCTAATTCGACTAGGTGGACTACGTTGTTTGTATTTTGCTAACAGCGTTGATGCTGGCGTAATCTACATTAATGGTGAACAGCTAGAACTCGGCTCAGAGTACAGCGAATTTGTTAAGCTTGTCTGTGATAAACAGCAGCTAGGTAAAGACAATCTTGCAATGTGGCTTAATAATAATGCGGTTATGGCACAGTTAACTGCTTGGGTTAACGCAGGTTTCTGGTATTTCGAAGAGCGAGATTAAAATTTTATAAGCTCGGTGAGAATATTTTCTTATCGTCACCGAGCTTATATGTTTGATGCTTTTCAGCACTTAATCACATAATGCACGCCCAGCTTGATAGCAACTTGGTTGGCGGGGGCAAACTGCGCCTCGAGAGCAGATCAAACGTGCTTCATTTTCCACTCCTCGCTCAATCCAATTGATATTAAGAATTTTAGCTACGCTCATTAAACTCTTTTTGATGTTCGCAGGCATTTCTACTGTACCGTTGTTAGTTGCGCAAGACTGTTTCAATTCAGCGGCAATATTTTCGGCATCGCCGCCTTGTGCTTCAATTGCTGGGTTTAGATCGATGCCTGCGCATAGCACATGGTTGTTTCCGGCCATATCTTCAATTTTTATCGATTCACAGCAATAAATTCTTGGTTTTTCAGCGACATCGAGGATTGAAATCTGCGCAGATGTGCCAACAGTGGGTTCATTGATCATCCTAAAAACAGCCCAATGTTGACAAGGATCTTCAACCACTCGCATATTGCCCCACGGCAGTGGAATACCATTGCCCCTGTAGACGGCTTTTAATTTGCCCGGAGCATACGCATCGAAATAATGCCAATGTGGATAGGGTGATACAACAGTCATACGCCGCATGGCTACTGAGGCAGAGACCCCCAAAGCTTTGTTAACGTTAATTTCATAACCGTGACGGTCAAGTAGTTGTCTAAACGGCACTTTGGGGCAAAGTAGAGCCCCAGCAAAAAAGCTCGACTCAAAGTCACGCCAAGCATGCAAAATGTCTTGTGCGTTAAGGGTTGATGATGTTTGTGTCGCAATTTCATCATGAGATGCTGTATGGCGTCGCCCGGCGGTCAATACGCATTTTAGGCCGTCTTTGTTATGTAAAACACAGTGGCCAATATGCACAGCTAGATCGTATTTAAGTCGAGTAGGGTAGGACTTAAGCATTTTATTGAGATAGATAGTTGAGGGCGGCTCAAAAAAAGAGGTAACGACATGGGCTGTACTTACCCCCATTTCATCGACCACTTCTTGCGGCGTTCTATCGACCCACTTTAGTTTGAGCCCTAAGCTTTTTGCGATCTGTTTAAGGTCGTCAAGGGCTAGGGGTAAACGTTTATGGCCGACTTCTTCAGCGGCGCGTTCAAGATCTGGAAAATGATTTTGATGATGCTCTTGGTGAGCGCGGATCAGCAAGTGGGCAAACTCCCGACCTGTTGTACCTGTTTGCGACAGCATTTCAGGGATCGCAATTTGTAAAATATCATTAGAGAACAGAAAGCTAGGTTCTAATGCCATGCCACTAATCCCGCCACGCCGTCCTTTATCGGGCGTAATGGCATCATCTTCAGGCACATCATCTAAAAACCAATCCACCTCTTTTTGAAATACAGCAGCAATGACTGCCAGCATGGCTGCACTGGGTACTCGCTTGCCTCGTTCAATCATAGAAAGATAGGATACAGAGGGCGCTGATTCAGGATCAACCCGTACACAACGGGCAGATAAATCTTCCATTGTAAGATGATTGCGCTTACGCAAATTCCTTATCTTGGTACCGAGAAAATGTGACTTCCTGATCAAGCTCTGATTATTTTTCATCTTGTAAAATTCACAATGTAAAATTTTTATTGTGAAATTGTAATGAAAATTCCTCTAGACTACAAATCAAGCAATCAGGAAAAGCCATTAACTTTTGGTTGCTATACAGAGAAGAAACAATGAAACCGTAAATTGCGACACTTTCTAGGATTTGATAAGTAAGAGGATCGGGCCATGGATATATCAACAATCAATACGACTCAAGTAAACCAAAATAGTAATTTTACTGCTGCCGCGCTTGTTGATGTGAATGCTGTCAATGTGACAAAGCAAGACACAACGGCCCCTTGTGCAAAAGCGTTTTTAGACGCGAAGTTTCCGTTGGCAAATGGTTCACATAAAAATGCCTGTAGCTATGTTGTTTATTACCAGCAACTATTGGTATTTATGGCTGATGGTAGCCAAACTGGATTGAAATTGCCTAAGCAGTTTGTTGCACTAAACGGTCATAAAAGCGAGCCTACCGCTATCTTACTGAGAGATAATGGCGTGCATGTGGAGCTTAGTTTTGAGCGTAGTAAAGACAATCTTAATCAAGATCTGGCAAAAATTAACGATATTCGTTTAGAAGGTCATGAGTACTGGATTAGCTTAATTGATATAGAAAGAACGGTCGTGGCTTCATCGATGCAAGAGCAAGTGTTTACCGCCAAAGACGGAAGTGATTATATTCTAAAGGGCTAATCTCCAAACATTGTCGTTACACTGCACAACGCCGCATCCATTATGCGGCGTTTTAGTTGCTGCTTTGGCTTCAATATTCAAGTTTAACGGTAACATTACACTAGTAGCTAGATGTCTTGTTTTGCCAAGGTGATGAAGTAAGTGTCTATTGGCAAGCGCCGAATATAAGTTAAACAAGGCCGCATTAGTAAACTAGGTTAGCGCTTAAAATCGATTAAAGCTTGCCTAGATTAAAACCTTTTATTAACCGTTACGTTATTACTGCTTCATTTAACGATTTTTATGCGCCGATTGCTTTGCAGTTGCTTGCGTATTTAGCGCTTTGCTCCTATGATCGCAGCGTTTTCTAATTAGGGTAACTTGTTAATGTTAAAATCTTCGCTATCTCCTAGCTCTAACGAACTAGTGATCAGTATTCTTGATCTGGTTTTATCTGAAGGAAAGCCTTTAGATCGTGCTTATTCGCAACACTTTTCCGGTCTAAAACTAGAACCAAAAGAGCAAGGTCGCATTACGTTGGTAGTGGGCGATATATTACGAAGATTGAACCTCTATTGTTTCTTATCAGATGTTAAGCCTGAAGAAATGGCACGTTTGGGTACCCGTTTACTAAACGCTTGGCATCTATTTAACGATTTACCGTTACCGAAAATGCAGTATGCACTGCAAATCGACCCACAAGAATTAGCTAGCCGCATTGAAGCTGCGAAAGCGCAACCTGTACTTTGGGATGGTTGCCCAGATTGGCTAAATGAAATGGGCCAAGCACAAATGGGCGACAAGTGGCCTGCAGAACGTGCAGCACTAAATAAGCCGGCAAAACGCTTTTTACGTACCAATATTTTAAAGTGTAGCCGTGAAGAGTTAGCAACTGCACTGCGTAAAGAAGGTGTGGAAACGGTTATTGTCCCTGGTGTTGATACCGCACTTGAAGTCGTGTCTGACTCAGCTCTGTTTAGAACAGAAACCTTTAAAAAAGGTTGGTTTGAGCAACAGGATGCTGGTTCACAGTTAGTGGCTTTAGCATTAGATGCTAAGCCGGGTATGCGCGTTGTTGATGCATGCGCAGGTGCAGGTGGTAAAACCTTATCCATTTCTGCACAGATGCAAGGTAAAGGTCGTTTACTTGCGATGGATGTTGAGCAATGGAAACTCGATAATCTAAAGCAACGTGCTCGCCGTGCAGGCGCACATAACGTTGAAACACGTATTATTGCCAGTAGCAAAACCATTAAGCGCTTAAAGCTAACTTGTGATCGTGTGCTTTTAGACGTGCCGTGTTCTGGTTTAGGTGTACTTAAGCGTAATCCTGATGCTAAATGGCGTGATACCCCAGAACGATTACCTGTACTGGTTGAGTTGCAAAAACAAATTCTGCAAAGCTACAGTCGCATGGTTAAAGTGGGCGGTATGCTAGTTTATGCGACCTGTTCAATTATGCCGGAAGAAAACCGCGATCAAGTTGACGCATTTTTAGCTGAAAACAAACATTTTAGATTTATTGAAGATGAAACCATTAGCCCGGCAGAAACCGGATTTGACGGTTTTTATCTTGCTAAGCTTGAACGTATTGCAGAAGCATAATGCAGCGTATTTCAATCCAATAAAAAGAGCGCTTACGTGCTCTTTTTTATTGTTTTTCAAATTCTTATGTTAATTGGTCTTACTCGCCATTAATGGTCACTATAACGTTGCGTTTTCCGCCATAATCTCGGTGTTCACCTAAATATATCCCTTGCCAAGTACCTAAATTAAAGCGCCCATTAGTGATAGGTATGGCTAAGCTAACTCCTAACAAGCTTGATTTAAGGTGCGCGGGCATATCGTCGTCACCCTCATAGGTGTGGGTGTAATAGGGCGCTCGTTCTGGTGCTAGTCGGTTTATATAGGCTTCAAAGTCAGCTCGTACACTGGGATCAGCATTTTCATTAAGTGTAAGTGACGCAGAAGTATGCTGTAAAAGCAGGTGAGCCATGCCTATTTTAATACGGCTTAGGCTTGGTAGCGCTCGCTCAATTTCATCAGTGACTAAATGAAAACCACGTGTTTTAGCTGTTAGGGAAATCTTTTTTTGAAACCACATAGATAGAATAGAATTAAATTGATTTATTTAATCATATCAGTGTCTGCAAGCAATTACAGGCTTTGTTTATTTGGCAGTAATTGCAATTCTATAACTGATTAGACTAACTTGGCTAATCTTAGATTATAAATAGCTTGATTAGCGGCAATCGCTCGAGTAATCAATTGCTACCGTTAAACTATTTATCGACTATATTTTCAAAATGAACAAAAGAGTCTGGACAACTTTTGTTTTTATCAAAACCTAGGTCTTTATCGTACTGTTGGCAGAGTGCAGCAAGTAACGGCTGCCAATTGAATGTACCTTGGTAATCATTGGCAACAAAAATTTCGTTAGTTTGTCTATTATAGAGAAATAACTGTGAGTCTTTCGGGATCATGGTTAGTTGCCAGTTTTTATAGTATACAGCGCGTTGTTTTTTACCAATTAACTCGTTGTAACTGGATAGCTTCATGTAGGCTCGACCATCAGCTCTTAACTCGTAATGAGATGCAGTCTCAGACATTAGCTCTTCTTTATCAATAAAACTCTTATTGATAGATCTCACAGGTAAAGATGATTCGATGAAAACAAATCGCTCTTCGTCGACGTCATCGAGGCTTGTAGGGAGCGGAACTCCATCTAAATCCCCTAAAGAAGATTTTGCTATATTTAGTTCTTGCGCAATGCTAGGCGCTATATCGATTAAAGAATAATTTCCAGGGTAGTGATTTGGTTTACTTATCACGGCATTATCACGATACACTGCTTTGGCAAGTAAAACATGAGACTGCTGTTGATCGAAAATGTTTGTTCCGTGGCCCCATGATTTTGTAGGCGGAATTTTTTGCGCTGGTGCTTGTATGGGGGCATGATGTTGCTGATTGAAACTTTCCCCATGATCGGAAATAAAATAAACAATGGCATTTTCTAGCGCGCCTTGTTGCTTTAGCTTATGAAATAAGTCTTCAATTTGTAGATCTAAGAGCTTTAACATTTCCTTATACATATAATGGTTGTAATTGCCGTTCCAATTGCTTTGTGGGTCGCTTATAAAACTTTTTGACGTGTACGGCCAGTGTAAAAGACAGTAATGTACCGCAAGGAAATTCGGTTTACTGCCAGATAGGGGTTGGGTTACAGAACGATTGAAGTCAACTGGTGAATAGCCTTTTCCATAAGCTCTATTAATGTATAGATAGGGAAAAAAGTAACTGGAAAGAGGATGGTTTAATAACACGTTAATAAATGGTAAATCACCAATCCCCGAAATAATGGCATCTGCTGCACCAATTTGAGGACCTACAGCATTGTCTAAGCCATAACTTTCATCAATTTGGTTAAAACGGCGTTCATCGATAGCAAATGTAGTATTGTAACCAGCAGATTTTAATTGCTTAATTAAAGGCAAATTTTTATTGATTGCCTCGGTTGGAGCAAGATTGAATCTTGCTCCATTATTGATAGGGTATTGGCCTGTCAATATACTCATCCAAGCAACATAGGTCCGTCCTTGTGGGGTATAGCTATTTTTATATAATTGTGTTTTGGCCAATTTTCTGCTTAAAAATGGTGTAAAGTCGCTTTTACCTGTAAATGCCTGCAGATGATCAGGTCTGAGTCCATCAATACCGACAATAATAATATTAGGTTTCGATGTTTGAAAATGATTACTGGGTAAATTAATGTATGGGAAAGTTATTATTGCAGCAGTGATTGTTGATGATATAACAAGTGTTTTATTTGAGAATAGAATTAGTGCTCCCCTAAAAAACAAAAATATTAAAAAGAATCCTAAACCGATTAAAACGGTTGGTGTTACCAGAAATGTTCCTCTGAAGTACGAAACTAAAGAGGTAGGGTAAAAATAAGAGTTTAAAGCTATGATAAAAGTTAAATGTAATAGTAATATGCATAGCCAATATAAATCATGTTGATTGGTTGAATTGAGTTGTATGAATGGCTTGCAAACGGAAATGGTGATTATAAATGACCATATTAATTTTATTGCTATAAATACAGCAATGAAAAATATAATGTCATATAAGAAGCCATTGCTAGCAAAAATATCAAATTCGACCTTGCTCATTGTTCTTGCTAATGAAAATATTGAATATGGTTGAATTGCAGATTTGAAATTAAACATGACTACCGCTGCAAGTATCAAGGCAGCAAAGCTTTTAATGAAGACTCTGAGTAAAACCTTTGTCGATACCAGATTGTAATCAGTTTTCTGCATTTTCTAGTTCTCTTTTTTCTGGCCTTTTCTTGGTGTTATTGGATAAGCATCGTGGGTTTGACTTAAGTCGATGGTTTTAGATGACGGCCAATTACCTAAGATTAAATACCTTTCTGCTAACGTAGAGCCTGAAGGATTCTCGGACTTCATATTTTTCGCCTTAGTGTACGAATGCCACATAAAATACCCATGGCCGCTTAAAAGAACCATTAATAGCAAACTTAAAAGTAAGCTAGTTAAATCACTTGTTTGTTTTTTCAATGGCTAAACCTAAGTTCATTGCAGCGTTTGTTGGTAATTTCCATTATAGGATAGATTGTAGGCGATGGTTTGCAAACAATTGGCTTTAAAAAGCATCTGTCTATACCAGTTATTTAGATTATGTACTAAACCTAAAAGCTAATATTGGCAAAAGTTAGCGACTTCTCTACAGATAAAATGTTTTTCGCTAAGCTTGAGGGAATCGTAATGCATCTAAAAAGTATGTTAATGCGCTATTTCACTCTAATGATTTACGTTTGGATATTTTTTCATTCAAATCTTTGTTTTACATCGCAAGTTTCAATAGTTGATACGGCAGAGGACAGCAATAAATCACAACAGTTAAAGTTACTTGCTGTGGATCTTGGTGCCAATCCTAAAGAGATAAATAGATTACAATTAGATGAGGTAATTAATTTTTTAAATAGTAGGCTAGAGCTGACGTTTTTTAACGTTGGATTTGACCATGGCAAAACGTTAACTGCTGAGTTTTATTACAATATCTTATATGACAGCGACATTCGCGCATTAAGGTTGAAAATCGCTAGTTATAACGCACTAGTTGACTATCAGTGGCCTGAATTGAGTGGTATTGAGATAAAGCTCGGATTTAAGCATGTGGAGGTAGCAAAACTCAGGTGGATGTTGCGAATGTATGGCGATCTGCAACCATACTCCATCTCGCCTTATCAAGAAAGTGTTGTTGATCCATCTATTACAGAAGCCCTTAAGGCTTTTCAGCGCCGTCACGGAATAACCGCAACTGGGGATCTAAATGAAAAAACCTTGGCATTTATTAATAATAATCCTTTAGATACTCTAGATGAATTAAGAGAGACATTAAGCAAACATATTGTTAGAAAAACACAGGCTAACGAATATATCGAAGTAAATCTCAAAAGTGCGTTATTAAAAGTAATAAAATCTGGAAATATTATCATTGAAATGCCTGTGATTGTTGGGCGCCCATCAAAACAAACACCTCAACTTAATACCTTTTTGACGCGTATAACTGTTAACCCTGATTGGACACCACCTAGAAGTATTATTGATACAGATTTAAAGCAGTCTTTAATTAAATATGATAACTATCTAAATAGTAACAACTTTGTTATTGTCGATAAGAAAGGTAAGAGGCTTAAAGCAACATCTGAGCTAATAAACATATCGAATTTTGATTCAGCGACTAGAGCTTATAAACTTGTTCAATTACCGGGCTCAAATAATGCATTAGGCAAGTACCGCTTTTCAATTCCTAACTCAAATTCAATTTATCTACATGATACACCGGATAAAACCTTATTTAAGCTTAAAGATAGAGCGCTGAGCCACGGCTGCATTAGGTTGCTTCATCCAGATAAACTAGCAAGCTATTTAATTAAAAAAGAGACTAATCAATTTAGGCATTCATTTAGTCAGGCTGTCGCTGGTAGTAGCAAAACATATTTTAAATTGAGTCAGCCGTTACCTGTGCATATTGTATCAGACAGTATTTGGTTGGATGGATTAGGTGCTTTACAGGTAAGAAATTAAATTTTGGCTATAATTTTAGATAGTGTAAAGGGGGGGGAGATGGACAGTTTTTGTTATGATAATGAGTCTTTAGTTAAGATCCTCAGGAAAGAAAAAAATGCTCGAATGAAGCTGAAATTGTTAGCTATTCTGCACTTTCAGGATGGTAAATCTCGCTATCAAATTGCCGATTATCTGAAAGTAAGTAGAACCAGCGTCAATCGATGGGTGAGTGATTATTTATCAAAAGGATTAGAAGGACTTAAAGAGAAGCCTCATTCAGGAAGGCCAAACACTTTATCTGCTGCACAGTTAAGTCAGCTAAAGTCATTTATTAATACTGGTGGTGATAGTAAAAACAATATTACTGGAGTTGAAGTGCAACAATATATTGAAGATAATTTTGGAGTTAAATATGAAATATCAAGTGTTTACAAGTTAATAGATAGACTGTGATTATGGTTAAAAATCAATCTAATAATGACTTGGGATATGTAATAATATCTTGTTATTGCTTGTTGTAATCAATTTGGCTTGATATTTAATTTTTCCAAAAGACTCATTTGTTCGTATGCATATTAAATTTTATAGTAATTTAAATTTAGGGTACTTTGGTTGCCGTTTTGGTTGTAAACTCTTCCCTACAATAAAGTCATTTTCAGTTACTTTTCATGATTATCAATTCTACAAGGCTTTAAGCGTTGCAATAAAATGCATCTGGCCTTTGATTTTTACGCTCTTTATTTTCTGTTTTTCAATTTTTTCAATGATTTATAGTTGAGGTTCTGTTTTGTTGCGGTCTTAATGTTGATTAATAAATTGGTCTAATTTTACAAGTTGCTTACGTTTGTGGCTTTGACGGTAAAGTTTAAGAGATTATTGAGTTATTTAAGCTAGTTAGCATCTTCTATAGCTAAAATATTATTACATACAGTGTCTTATTTTAAACAAGTTTAACCCTATATTTTTCATCAACATAACTTGAAAAATAATCAAACTTTAGTATTAATTGTTAACTTAAAATAAGAAGTGTTTTATTTTAAATAGATCATCAAATTATTCCACATGGTTCGAGTTTGATCCATTTGCTACTTTTATAAGTAGCGTTACGAGGGATAGCTTATTTTGCTTGATTACGTAGCAAACAGGGGATTACCAATATATAGGTAATTGAGCACCATAGTGGAGAGTCTCATGAATATTAAAAGCGTAATGAAACAATTTATTGAAGATGAAAGTGGTTTAACAGCGGTAGAGTATGCTATTGCTGGTGGTTTAGTTGTTGGTGGTATGATTGCGGCTTTTAGTGAGTTAGGTGATAACGCTACAAGTCGAATTGAATGTTTAGCGTCGGCAGTAAATGGTGATAGTACAAACTGTTAAATGAATTTAGATACAAAGGGTAAAGGTCAAGTTCAAGTAATTGAATGCGATCTTTACTTTAATTAAAGGTTTCTAAATGAACGATGATCAGATTGTTTCTCAAGTACTATTTTGTGGTGTTTTTCTATTTGTAGCTATTGCATATGATCTATTAACTCACAAGATCCCAAATTGGCTGTCTCTAGCCGCAATAGCCAGTGGATTTCTAATCAATAGTTACTTCTCCCATTTTAATGGTTTACTACACGCATTTTTAGGGTTTGTCTTAGCATTTGTCCTACTTTTTCCTGCGTTTTTGCTACGAATATTAGGTGCTGGCGATGTTAAATTAATGATGGGCATAGGCGCACTAATGGGCCCTAATTTATTATTGTGGAATCTAGCTTACGGCATAGCGGCTGGAGCTGTTACGAGTCTACTGCTTATATTGTGGAAAACAGGTATTAGCGGCGTAAGCCAAACGATCAAGCGTTACTGGGATTGTTTATATTGTAAAACCTACTTTAGGCCTGAGGAAGGGGAAGCGGCAGGACAAAAAGTACCTTATGCACCAGCGCTAGCAATTGGTTGGTTACTTGCCTGTGCTTTTAACCCGCAAATAAGCCAACTCTATACTACAGTTAGCCAATCAATAGCCTCTTCGGTAGGAAGTTTATTATGACTTCTGCAAACAACAGTCAAGCGCATCAGCTCCTAGGAAGTCATGGCGTAGAGACCACAGTTACCACTCCTTTGGTGGCTAGACCCATCAATATAGACCAAACCGGACTCAGTGAATCCTTATTATTAGATTTGATGCTAAAGCACTGCTTAGTGGCAGGAGTGTTAACCAAAGAGCGACTAACTGAATTAATGGGGGTTACGGGCGGGATTATTCAACAGTTACTGGATACGGCCAAACAACTTGCCTGGGTTGAAAACAGACAAACTACACCTGATGGTCAAATGCGTTATGCGCTTAGTCTGGGGGGCGAGACACATGCAAAACAAGCACTAGCACGAAGTGGATATGTTGGCATAGTGCCAATCCCTTTAAGTCAATACGCTCACGTTTGCAAAGCCCAATCTAGTCGCGCCAAACCAATTACTTATGAGATGCTAACGAAAGGCCTATCAGCGTTAGTTTTGCCTGACAATTTACTATTTAAAATTGGTCCAGCAATGAACTCTACGCGGCCAGTATTAATATATGGCCCGCCAGGTACAGGTAAAAGTTATTTATGTCGGCATCTCAATTTAACCTTAGGTGATTCGGTACTTATTCCCTATGCATTAGCAATAGGCAATGAAATCATTCAAGTATTCGATCCTGAGTTACATCATAAAGTTAAAGATAGCAGTGTTAAATCACTGAAACTTAGTGAGGGACATGATCCCCGTTGGTTCAGGTGTCAGCGGCCATTAAGGATTACAGGTGGTGAACTGACCGCTGAAATGTTAGAGGTCCAGTTTGATAGCCATAGTAGAACTTATAAGGCGCCAATACAGTTAAAAGCGAACAATGGCATTTTACTTTTAGATGATTTAGGCCGTCAAAAAATAAGTGCTAAGCAATTGTTTAATCGTTGGATTATTCCAATGGAAGAGCGAAGGGACTTTTTAAGTTTACAATCTGGTGAGCACTTTGAAATTCCGTTTGAATTGATATTACTCTTCTCAACAAACCTTGATCCTAAACAGTTGGTAGATGAGGCCTTCTTACGGCGGCTCGGCTATAAAATTCACTTTGATGCACTTGATGAACGTTTGTATCGCAAGATTTGGTTTCAAGTATGCGGATCACTAGATTTGAACTGTAGCGAAGAAATATTTCAGTATCTGCTTGAAGAGTACCATCAACGTTATAAAAAACCATTAATTCCCTGCTACCCAAGAGATCTACTTGGGATTATGTCAGATCAAATTGCCTTTATGGAGTTTGAGCGAGTGATCACGCCCTCATTGATTGATTCGGCATGGTCTATCTATTTTGTTGAATAAAGTAAGGGAAGCCTAGGAGAACGAAATGAACAATAAAACCCTGTTATTTGTCATTTTATCATTAGTGTTCGGTATCGTTGCTGTCTATCTTGCCCAGAACTGGTTAAAGACAAATACTCAAACAGAAAAAGTGGGTTCTACGTCTACGGTTGTCACTATGGTATCTGAAGTGCCGCTTGGGACAATTATAGAGCGTAAGCATTTAGCGTTAACTCCGGTGCCCGATGATTTTATACCTAAAGGTGCACTAACCGAAATAAGTCAAGCTGAGGGGCAGGTTGTCAAAAACCGTTTGTATCAAGGAGAAGTACTACGTAAAGAAAGAATTACCCCTAAAGGTGAAGGAAGTACTTTGGCTAGCCTTATTACACCAACAATGCGAGCAGTAACGATACGAGTCAATGATGTTGTCGGTGTGGCTGGTTTTCTTCTTCCTGGCAATCGCGTTGATATTATAAATATTATTACAAAAGGCGGGCTTAAAACCGATGTGGTTTTGTCAAATGTAAAAATATTGGCGATTGATCAGCGAGCATCAAATGATGAAAACAAGCCAGTTGTGGTTCGAGCGGTGACTTTGGAACTAAGTCTAGAGCAAGCTGAAACCTTGATGATTGCAAAAAGTCGTGGAGCACTTCAGTTAGCGTTAAGAAACCCGAATGACACAGCCATTATAGAGTTAGCAAATTTAGATCTTAAGCCCGTTAAGAATGAGTTCGAACAAGCTGTTATCGATCAGCCTGAGCCAATAGCAGATATAAGCCAAAAGACTACGGCAATGGAAAGTTCTGCCTATAAGGTTTTATTGCTGAAAGGTATGCAAGAGCAAGAGATTAAAATTGAAAACAAGCCTGAATAAGCAGGTCGCAAACATAGAGCAGATTATAGAAGGAGAACGACATGTTATTAACTCGATATAGCATCTTGGTTTGTTTGCTAGCTTGTTTTTATAGCCAACTTGTTATTGCTGGTGGGCCAACAGCTGGGATCAGAAATGAGGTGTTACCAATACCCATATTTAAGTCTCGCATATTCATGTTAGACAAACCGGTGCATCGAGTTTCCGTTGGGAGTCCGGCAATTGCAGACATTAAGTTGCTGCCTAATAATGAACTTTATGTATTGGGTAAACAATTAGGTAGTACTAACATCATGATTTGGAATGAAAATGAGCAACTATCTAAAATAATGGATATTGAGGTGACCCATGATTTAAATGGCTTAAAACTGCGTTTGCACCAGTTTTTACCATCGGAAAAGTTGGGGGTTCAAACCTCACAAGGTCAGTTGTTATTAAGCGGTCAGGCTTCAAATTTGCAAAAAATGAACACTGCGGTTGAGTTGGCACAAGGTTACGCTGAGGCGGCAGCGGGTGGGAGAGCGCCGAGTAAAGTGCTCAATATGATGACCATTGGTGGAGATCATCAAGTCATGCTTGAGGTCGTGGTAGCTGAGGTGCAGCGTAATGTTGCAAGACAGTTTGATTCTAAATTTTTTATATTTAATCAAGGTTCAAACTTGTCTGGTGGGATAGTCGGTGGCGGCGGTGGCTTCGACCCCGGAAACATTGGTGGTATCGATAGCAAAGGTATTTTTGCGCAGTATATCAATGGCGATCTGTTGATGAACTTTGCGCTCGATGTTGCTAAGCAAAATGGATTAGCCAAGGTATTGGCTGAGCCAAACGTGACCGCGATGAGCGGACAATCGGCAGAGTTTTTATCTGGTGGGGAGTTCCCAATACCCGTACCGGGAGAGAACGGCAATACTACGATTGAATACAGAGATTATGGGGTTGGAGTTAAATTTGTACCTACAGTTTTAGATTCAGGCCAGATAAATCTAAATCTGAATGTGGTTGTGAGTGAGATAAGCAACTCCAATGGTTTTGTCATTACCGGTAATACTTCAACTTCCCTTGTTGTTCCTTCACTAGTGAAACGTAGCACTGCTACTACCGTAGAACTTGCTGATGGCCAAACTATTGCGATTAGTGGGCTTATTAGCGATACATTACGAGAAAACATCGATAAATTGCCAGGACTTGGGGATGTTCCGGTACTCGGCCAGCTCTTTACAAGTAAGAGCTTTCAAAGCGGACAAAGTGAGTTAGTTATTCTCGTTACCCCAAGACTGGTTAGGGCCTTTAATAAGAAGGATATCTCTTTGCCTACAGACGGGTTTGTGCTGCCATCTGATGTTGAGTTTTACCTGTTAGGTAAATTATCCCATAAGCAAAAACCGGAGAAAGCAGATGAAACCCGTTATCAACCAGTTAGGTCTGAGTCTCAGCTAGATGATACAGGTACTCAACAAAAATACGGTCATTCTCTCTAATTTGAGGCGATAGCTTATGAAACCAATTGCTAAAAAAATTTATTTTGTTGCACTTTTTATTTTCGGTGTAGCTATTAGTGGTTGTACCAAAATCAATGACTTTGAGATGGGAGACAGCTACTACCGTATTAAACAAGTGCAAATATTAGACCCACAAGCAGCAGAAAAAAACGACGGTATTATACTTAGTCTAGATGGTAATTATGGAAGAAAAGTGATGCAGACTTATCGTTCTAGCACTGTAGAACCAGCCTCTGCTCGAGGGATGGGCTCTGTATCAAGTGGTAACTCTAATTAGTTTAGAGGGCTTTAATTATGGCGAGGACAATCGTTAAAAGATCATTTTCAAGAAACGCTCAGACTGGTGCGATTATTGTGATGTTTACTATTGGCCTTTTTGCAATAGTCGCGATGGCCGCACTTGCGATTGATGGTAGCCATATGCTGCTTAATAAAGGTCGATTACAAAATTCGGTTGATTCTGCCGCATTAAGTGCAGCGAAAGTGCTTCAAGATGGCGGAACCTTAACTGAGGCAAGGCAAGCAGTTATAGCCATTTTGGCGCAAAACTTAAATCATGCCGAAAACATAGAGCTTGAAGATGTTATATCACTTGCGAGCCCTGACTACTCAAGCGAACAGGTCACTAGCCATGTATCTGTTGAATTTTCAGCGTTACCTGATCCGTTCATTGCCGGAGCCGATGAGACGTTCGAATATGTAAGAGTTCGCGTTGAAGGGGTTAATTTAGCTAACTATTTAGCGCAAGTGTTTAATTTTAATAAAACAGTTAGAGCTTCTGCTGTGGCAGGTAGAAGTACAGATATTGAATGTTTAAATAAAGTTGTTCCGCTTTTAGTTTGCGGGGATATGTCACAGCCAACAAATAATTACGGCATGACACATGGTAGTTTGCATGTGATGAAAATCGGCTCCAAGCAAAAACCAAGTGATCCTGACATCACCTTAGGCCCCGGAAACTTTCAATTATTAGATTTAGGTGGACCCGGTGGTAAAGGTATAGAGCAAGGGCTTGCTGGTGAGTTTTCACCTAATGCGTGTGTGAGTGTTGGTCAAAATATTCCAACTGAACCTGGTAATAAGGTCGGCCCGGTGGCAACAGGTTTAAATACACGTTTTGGCACTTGGCCCAATGGAGGCCAGTTAAATTCGACTGATCACCCACGAGATATCAATACCTGCGAAGGTGACAGGTTATTGGTTGATTCAGAGAGCCAAATTACTAACCCTGCAGCAGAGTATTACAGTTATGCCGCTTACTATGGCCAGGATGTGAATGAAAATCCAGTGTCTTCAAGCTTACATTGCAAAACGGGCAATATCATTGACTCTTCATCTACTCGAGCCGATCGCAGAAAGCTACCTATAGTCATAGGCGATTGCGATGGCAAAGTGAATGGTAAAAATGTTGTTGAGGTAAAATCCATAGGCTGCTTTTTTTTAACTCAACAAGTAGAACATACAGGTAATACATCAATTATTATTGGCGAATACATCTCCGAATGCGGTTCTTCTGGAAATGCATCACTTGATCCTGATTTTGACAGTGACAACTTCACTATCGTGTTATATCGAGATCCTGATAGCCCTGACTCTTAGGCTTGATTATGGATAGAAAACAGCAACAAGGCATTGCGGTGATAGAATTCACTCTGGTGTTACCAATACTGGTACTGATCATTTTTACCACCGTCGAGCTTGGTCGTTTGTTATTTCAATATAGCGAACTGACACGCATGGCCAGAAGTGGCGGACGTTTCATTGCTAATACCGCAATAGTAAACACGACAGGGACTTTACCTAGTACGCTATCTGATGCCAACTGTGACTTCTGTATTTCAAAGATGAAGCGGGTGCTGTTAGCTGGTGATACGGTCAATTCTGCGTCTAATCTTTCTGGGCTTACTGCTGCTGATATTACCGTTGTCGAGTATCCAGCTGATAGCGGAGTGTTAGTGGTGAGTGTGAGCTATGACTGGACGCCGCTGTTTTCTGATAAGTTACAAACTTTCTCTTTTGCTGAAGATATCGACATTAGTTTTAACTTAAATGCCAGTTATGCGGTTACAGCATTATGATTAAACAACGAGGTGTTTACGTTATTGAATTTACCTTAGTGGCTGCAGTCTTTTTTATTTTACTGTTTGCCGCCATTGAGTTTGGTCGTCTGTTATTTACCTATAATGTATTGCATGAAGCCTCAAGAAGAGCCGCTAGGCTTGCGGTGGTATGTCAAGTTAATAGTGATATTAACTCGATTGCGCTTTTCAATGATGCCGACATCTTACCTAATTTGAACGCAACTAATTTAACAATAAGCTACTTGAGCTATGACGGCAATAATGCTTCCGGTATCGATATTGATCTAGTCAGAGCTGAAATAAAAGATTATCAGCACCAATTTTTAGTGCCGGGCTTATATCGGACTTTAAACTCGCCAACTTTCGTAACAACCTTGCCTCGAGAAAGCTTAGGGGTATTTAAAGGCGGTACTACAGACTGTAGTTAAAAGAATAAAAATACTAACCGATTATTGTCTATAGTTTATATAGCCAAAACATTTGAGACGGGGGGATGCAATATGGATAAGCCAATTGAGCTATACGTCTCTAATGATCATAACGACCCACAAAAAATTATGCATATTAGTTTACCGTTTCAGATTAAGGCCGTTGTGGTTAGTAATGGCATACAGTCATTAGACTGGTTGAAAACTAGCTTACAAAGTGTTGGTAATCTTCACTCAAAATCCTGCTGTTTTTTAGAGCCCTACCTTGCTAACAATCAACATGACTTCAACCTAGTACTATTATTGTTACCCAATGATTTACAAGAAGCTGAGTCAGCACTTAAATATGCTGCTAATTTTGATTGTGACATTGTCATTCTTGGATTAAATACTCCGCAACAGGTTTTAAGGCTTGCGTTTCAATTTGGGGTAACGGACTTCATTCCACAGGGTTCGCCTAGAGAGGAGTTGGTCAATTCTATAGAGAAGATTTCGGCTAAGTTATTAAGACAAGCTAAGCTCGCCCCTGTTATTGCCGTTGTCAATGGTAAAGCAGGTTCTGGAGCGAGTTTTATCAGCGCCAGCCTTGCCGATATTGCGTCTAAAGATACCAGTGTAGAGGTGGCATTATTGGATTTAGATCTTCATCAAGGAAGCCTAGCTCATATGCTTGGTAGAGCTGCAAAGTATTCAATATGTGATGTATTAACCTCGATTGAAGCACTCGATGAAGTGGCCTTGAAAAGTACGATGACCAACAATGCTGGTGTCAGCTTATTGGCTGCCAAACCTTATGAGCTGCTTATGCTTGAACAGCAGGTTGATTTTTCAAAAAGCAAACAGCTGTTATGGAAATTTAGGCACTTCTATAAACAAGTTATTCTAGACCTTTCTAGAGGACCGGAATTATGGAATTACCAACTCTTAACTGATGCGACGATCTTAATTGTTACTCAGCAGCATATTATGCATTTAAGACAAACCAAGGACTTAGTTACACAGTTAACTCAAAATATGGGAATTGCGATCGACAATATTCACTTAATTGTTAATCGTTATGACAAAAATTCGAGCATCTCTATTGCCGATGTAAAAGAAACAATCGGCATTGAGCGTGTTTATACAATTATCAATGATTATAAACTCGCAAGTGAGTGTGTTGAGTTAAGTAAATCAATAACTGAACTTGGCAAAAAACAAAAGTTGGTTGCAGATTTTAGAAATTTAGCCCAAAAGTTTCTTGCAGATGAAACCAGTGAGTTAGCGGGGAAAAAAGGGTTCTGGCAACGAGTACTAGGGAAGTAAAAATGGAAAGTAATCATCAGCCCAAACAAACTGTCGCCTTTCAGCCATTAACGGCAGAAGAACAAGGGATAAAAGTGGCTTTGTACGAAAAGTTGCTCACAGTAATGGACCTTTCCTTAATTGAAACTATCTCCAAAGAACAAGCAAAAGAGCAGATTAGTGAAATTAGTGAACAGATCCTCAATGAACTCAGTTTACCTATTACCCTACCAACCAGAAAGCGCATCATTAATCTTATTATCGATGAGGTACTCGGATTGGGTCCATTAGAAGTATTACTTGCTGATCCTTCTATCTCTGACATTTTAGTTAACTCATTTGACCGAGTATATGTAGAACGTCACGGCAAACTCCAAGCTGTCGATATTCAATTTCACAGTAATGCCCATTTATTAAATATTATTGATCGTATTGTATCGAGTGTTGGCCGTCGAATTGATGAGTCTTCACCTATGGTAGATGCAAGGCTTGCCGATGGTTCTCGTGTAAATGCCATCATACCGCCGCTGGCATTAGATGGGCCGTCACTTTCGATACGGCGTTTCTCCGTTGAAAAATTAAATGCAAGACAGTTAATCGATATTGGATCGGTTACGGAATCAATGATTGAACTGCTTAAAGGCGGAGTAAAGGGCAAGTTAAATATATTGGTGTCTGGAGGAACGGGTAGCGGTAAAACCACGCTGTTAAATATGTTGTCAGGCTTTATTCCAGCGGATGAACGTATCGTTACGATTGAAGATTCTGCAGAACTGCAGTTGCAACAACCTCATACAGTCCGATTAGAAACAAGGCCACAAAATATTGAAGGAAGAGGAGAAGTTTCTCAGCGTGATCTGGTTAAAAACTGTTTAAGGATGCGTCCTGACAGAATTGTTATCGGCGAGGTTCGTGGTGGTGAAGCACTCGATATGTTGACCGCCATGAATACTGGTCATGAAGGCTCGTTAACGACACTGCATGCAAACAGCCCTCGCGACGCATTAGCGAGACTGGAATATATGGTGTGTATGGCGGGGTTTGACATGCCGGTGAGTAATATTAGGTCACAAATAGCAGCAGCTATTGATTTAGTCGTTCAGTTAGAGCGTCAAGAAGATGGACGTAGGCGGGTTACTAGTATTCAAGAGATAAACGGTATGGAAGGCGAAGTGATAACTATGTCTGAGATATTTCGGTTTGCGCGTGCTGGTATTGATGAAAATTCGATGATTATTGGCGATTTTGAAGCAACTGGAGTTGTGCCAGGATTTCACAAAAAACTTAAACAACATGGTATCGATTTACCTTATCAATTGTTTAATTGTGGTGATCCATTTGCCGAATTTTAAGGAGAGACCTTTATGTTTTCTGATCAAGTTATCTTTTTAGGTCTGGTTTTTATTGCAGTGCTTTTTTTAACTCAAGCTCTCTTTCTGCCTGTTTATAGTCCTCAGCGTGCCAATACAGCTTTAGTACGTAAGCGATTAAAAAAGCTATCACAAGAGGCCGGTGATAATAGCTTTGAAACTTCGTTACTGCGAAAGAGTAGATTAGAGAAGTTAGGTGTAATTGGTCGTTGGCTTGAAAGTATCGAATTTATTGAAAGCTTAAGTTATCGCTTAGAGCTTGCTGATTATAAATTAATGGGTCATCAATTCATTGTATTAGCTGTAGTCAGCGCAACGTTTGTTAGCGTAGTCGCTTGGTTGCTGTTGCCCCAAATTACAGTGGCACTGTTTTGCTTCGTTATTACCTTGTTACTATTCAATTTGAAACTAAATAGAGATACAGCAAAACGAATGGACAAAATAGAAGAGGATTTTCCTGACGCACTAGATGTTCTTCGTAGAGCTCTGTTAGCAGGTTATTCTTTTTCTGATGCGGTGAAATTGGTAACGGAAGAAATGCAGGGGCCGTTAGCCAAAGAATTTTCGTTAATGTTTGCCAATATTAATTACAGTAAAGACACGAAGCGAGCCATTCTTGGCTTTATCGAAAGAGTCCCAAGCGTTTCCGCTATGGCTTTTGCGAGTGCCGTAATGGTTCAAAAAGAAACAGGTGGTAACTTAGCTGAAAACATCAACAATCTTGCAAGAATTATCAGATTGAGGTTCACCTTTAGACGAAGAGTTAGAACCCTATCTGCTGAAGGCCGCTTATCTGCTTGGATTTTAATTTTACTGCCTTTTGTTCTGTTTGCTGTGATTTACCTACAAACCCCTGGCTATGTTGCAGAACTAACGGGAACAGAAGAGGGCAATAGTTTATTGATGTGGGGAGCCATAGGCATGTTTGTTGGTGGCATGTGGATAAGCAGATTAATAAGGATCGATATTTGATATGGACTTTTTAATTGGTTTGTTCGAACAGTTTTTTGATGATCCGGTACATGTAGAGTGGGCTATTTATTTTATTGCTGCAGTGGCTGGTGTGATGTTAGCAATTGCCATTTCATACCTTATTAGCGGTTTATATTCACCAATAAAGGCACGATTAAAAGCAATTAATAGTGATGGTTCGAGAAAAACAATGCCACATGATGTGACTGGTACGCTTGAACATGGTATTGGAGAGATGGCTAAAAAGCCTTTTTTCAATATTTCTAATCATGAAACAAGGCGATTGTTGATCCATGCGGGATTACATTCCGAAAATGCCTTAGCGATTTTTAACGCAGCACGTCTTTTTCTCTTGTTACTCGGTGCCATTAGTGCTGTGGTACTGCTGAATGTGTTTCACGAAATTTCAGGTATGTGGGTCATTTACATTGTTTGTTTTTTTATTGGTGGAGCATTCTTATTACCTTCTGTAGTGCTACAAAGTTTGGCTAATCGACGTATGCGTCAACTAAGTGTTGGTTTTCCTGATGCATTGGATCTACTTGTCGTATGTTGTGAAGCAGGCTTAGGTTTGATGGCCGCGATGCAAAGAGTAGCAAGAGAACTCGCATTTAGTCATCCAAGCTTAGCCAGTGAATTAGAACTGGTGTGCAGTAAGGTTAGGGCGGGGTTGACGATTAAAGTTGCTTTGCAAGAGTTTACTGATAGAACAGGCCTTGAAGATATTAAGGGGCTAAACTCCGCTATTTCTCAAAGTATGCGATTAGGCACCGGAATTGCGGAAACATTAAGAGTGTTTTCTGACGAGTACCGTAATAAACGTTTACAAGCGGCAGAAGAAAAAGCGGCTAAATTGGCGGTGAAAATGATATTTCCGATGATGTGTTGTATTTGGCCTTCATTTTTTATCGTTGCCGTTGGCCCAGCGGTGCTTAAAGTAATGAAAGTATGGGGACAAGCTTTTTAGAGTTGAAATATCGTAAGTGAATATTAGTTAAATACACTTGGAACCAAGCATTTGAGGGACAGAGATGAATATAGCGAGGTGTGTTCTCCACGGTCGAAAAATGAGTTTAAGATTGTTGGTTTCCTTATGGGTTATTTTATTTGTTCAAGGGTGTAGCACCACGCCTGAAGTCGAAGAAATTACGCCAATTAAAGCACCGGATAGACAAGATCTGTTAGATGTTGCAGCGGTATCGTCAATATCTGATGATTATACGGCACCAAAAAACGAGCTTGAAGCTCTTGAAAAGGCACGTAATGAGGAACAATCAGGTAACTTAGAAAAAGCACTATATGGTTATATTCAGGCTTTAGATTTTAATGCTAAGAATGCTGATACTTTTTATCAAATTGGTCGTCTACATACCATGAGAGGTAACCTAGATATTGGTGTAAAAGCTTATAAAGAGGCGTTAGCACTTAACCCTGAATTGATGATGGCTCATGCTGATTTAGGAGTGATCAGTATGGATAGCCGTCAATATCGAGAAGCTCGCTTCCACTTAGAAAGGGCGATTAACCTTGATCAACAACGGCTTGCTATGGTCGAAATGGCTAATAAACTAAGTAGTTTTTATGTTCCGAATAGTGAGTCACCTGCGAGAGCTTATAATGCCATCGCTATACTTGAAGATGTGGAAAATCATCATCAAAAAGCCCGAGAGTATTTCCTATTAATATTGACGACAGAGCCTTATTCCCCGGTGCTAATGACTAATTTAGGTTATTCATACTACTTAACAGGTGAGTTAACCATGGCTGAAAACTACCTACGTCAGGCAATTCAAGAGGATGCTAACTACAGTCGTGCTTGGACGAACTTAGGTTTAGTTTATGTGCGTAAAGGAGATTATAAGAAAGCTTTAGCAACTTTTGAGCAAACAATGTCAGAAGCAGACGCCCTTAACGATTTGGGATATTTTTTAATGCTTGAAGGTAAGTATCAACAAGCGGTAGGTCTTTTTGAGCGAGCTATTGATATGTCACCTAGTTATTTTGAGCAAGCACAGAAAAATCTAAAGAGGGCCAAAGCAGAAATCTCCAGTGAGTTTCAACATGCGGGTCCATAAGGTGTTTATCTTGCTTGCTCTTTTACTTTAACTATTGCTTTTAGCCTTGCTCTAGCTCTAACTGCATCAGTAGCATATCTTCGCCGTCAAGTACGCGGGTGTTATTACTTTGGCAATGGCTACAGATCACGTTACGCTGATTGTGCTCACTCTGTTGACCGCATTCATTGCAGGCGATAACGAGAGGTTGAATCTGCATAACCAAGTCAGCATTGCGGCAGATCCCCTCAAGTTTAAACGTGTCGAACGCTGTGCTAAGTAAGCTTGGCTCCACGCCGCTTAAGATCCCAAGCTTAATTTCCACACGAGTAATAGCGTGAGCATTATTATCTAATGCAAGTTGCTCGCACTGCTCGATTAACGCCGTAACAATCGAATACTCATGCATTAACAGATCCTCGGTAGCAATTCACCTTGAGGTACATCCAAATAGCGGGCACTGCCCCATGGTGTTTGTAAGATGACTTTGCCTTGATTGTTTTGCTGCTCGGTAACTTGACCAATAATGCTGGCTGTTTGGCAATGACAAAATTGCTGCATTACATTCAGTGCTTTCTCTGCATTATCAGCAGGTACAGCCACAATAAATGTTCCCTCATTAGCCAGATCAAATGGTTCAAAACCATAGAGTTCGCACAAGCCTTTGACTTCATCGCTGACAGGTACTGCGTCTTCTTTCACCTCGATACAGACATTTGATGCTTTAGCCCACTCATTTAATACTGCAGACATACCACCGCGAGTGGCATCACGCATTGCATGAACTTCAACGTTGGCTGCAATTAATTGCTCAACGATTGGCCATAAATTGGCACAGTCGCTGGTGAGTTCAGATTCGAGAGTGAGTCCTTCACGTGCCATGAGGATCGCTGCGCCATGGCGGCCAATATCACGACTGACAATAATGCAGTCTCCAGCCTCAAGGTTTCTCACAGAAACATCAGGCTTGATGATTTGGCCAACCCCAGAAGTATTGATAAACAAGCCATCAACGCAGCCCTTTGGAACCACTTTAGTATCACCACAGACAATACGAGTATTGGATTTTTTTAGTTCAGTCGCCATGCTAGCAACAATGGTTTTAAGTTTTGTGATTTCAAAGCCTTCTTCAATAATCACGCTACAGCTTAAAAACTGCGGCTCAGCCCCCATCATGGCTAAATCATTTACGGTACCGGCGACAGCCAGTTTGCCAATATCGCCACCAGCAAAAAAGATCGGCGCGACGGTGAAGGAATCCGTTGTAAAGGCAACATTACCATCAAAGTGCAGTACTGCGGCATCTTCCTCTTTACGCAAAATGGCATTATCAAAGGCATTGAAAAAGATCTCTTTGATCAGGCGGTTCATCTCTTTTCCACCGCCACCATGGCTGAGCTGAATGACTTTATCGTTTGTCACTGAATTCATAAATTGACTCCGTTATAGCGGTAATAGGCATTACAGGCACCTTCGGAGCTGACCATACAGCTACCAAGGGGAGTGTCTGGACTGCAGCCACGACCAAAGACTTTGCAATCTTTGGGTTTACAAAGGCCTCTTAGAATATCGCCGCACTGACAAGCTTTATGGTCGTCGATCTCTACTTGAGGTAATACATTGGCATAAACACGCTCGGCATCTAAATGTGCGTATTCAGGTTTGAGCATGAGTGCGGAGTTTTCAATGGGTCCCAATCCTCGCCAGCGAAACTCGGGCCTTATCGTCAGGTACTTATCAATCAAGGCTTGGGCAGTTTGATTACCATTTTCAGATACTGAGCGGCTATATTGATTTTCAAGTTCGGCACGCTGCTCAGCTTTTTGTTTTACCAGCATTAAAATAGATTGCATCACATCTACCGGCTCAAAGCCGGATACCACGACAGGGGTGCTATATGTCTCTACGGCTTGTCGATAGATCTTTGCCCCACTAATGACACTGACGTGGGCTGGGCCAATAAAGGCATTAACTTTTACAAGTGGATCGCTCATGACCGCATCTATAGCGGGTGGAACTAACACATGGTTTATATGAAACAGCAGATTATTGATACCACGCTGGCTTGCTTGGTCAATTAGTACTGCTGTCATTGGCGTTGAGGTTTCAAAGCCGATGGCAAAAAAAATGATGGTTTTGTCAGGGTTGTCAGCAGCTATGGTTAAGGTATCTAACGGGTCGTAAATCGGTCTTATATCGCAGCCTTTAGCCCTAAACTGCGCCAAACTGCCTTTTGAACCGGGCACGCGGATCATGTCACCTAGTGTCACTAAAATGGTATCAGGTTGACTGGCGAGCGTGGCAGCATGGTCGATGCGCTCTTTAGGCATGATGCAGACAGGGCAGCCGGGGCCATGAATAAACTCGATATTACTTGGCAGTAATTGATTAAGGCCGTACTTCATTATGGTGTGGGTATGACCACCACACACCTCCATAATATTAATCTTACCTTCTACTTGGCTGGCATAGTGGCTTATTTGCTGAGCAAGCGAGCGGATCACCTTAGGATCACGAAAACCTTGATAAAGATCGGCTAAGGCAATCATTATGCCTCCCGCTCTTGCTGTTCAAGTTTGCTGACTATCTCCTTATATAGCGCTAAGCTTTCCATAGCATCAGCTTTGTCTATTTTGTTCATTACAAAGCCAATGTGGATCAGTACGTAATCGTCGAGCGCTAACGGTTCTGCCAGCAAATGACTGCTGACTTTGCGTTTTACCCCCATAGTATCGACGGTAACGGCTTGTTCATCTGGATGAAGCTCAACCACTTTTGACGGGATAGAAAGACACATTAACCAGTCACTCCCACATTGTTATTAAGCCATTGCACCACTTTTTCTAAAGATTCAGGCTGCTTAACTGAGATCTCAATCAGCTCTACGTTCGGGTTGAGTTTTTGTAGCTGCTTACGTGACTCTTCAATACTGAAGTCAAAGTGGGGCATTAAGTCGGATTTGGTTATTAATACCAGATCAGCACGGCGGAACATCACCGGGTATTTCTCGATTTTGTCGTCACCTTCAGGAACAGACAGCAAAACGATATTTTTATGGGTGCCAACGTCATAGCTTGCAGGACAGACAAGATTACCGACATTTTCTACAAAACAAATATCGATTGTATCTAAATCGATATGGTGTAGCGCGCTATGTACCATAAATGCATCTAAGTGGCAGGCTGCACCCGTTTGAATTTGATAAGCATTAATACCTTTGGCTTTTAATCTATCGGCATCGCGAGAAGTTTCTAGATCGCCCTCAATAACGGCATATTTTAGATCGGTATATTGATGCAAGTGTTCAAGTAGTGTGGTTTTGCCACTGCCAGGGCTACTCATAAGGTTGAAGGCGGTGATCCCTTTGGCTTCGAAGTGGTCACGATTGTGCTGTGCTTCAATATCGTTCTTATCAAGAATTTTATGGATCACCGACAAGGTGGTTTTATCGTTTAATTGTGGGTTGCTGGCAAGGTTTTGATCATGTCTCGAATGGGATCCATTAGTATGCGAGTGGCCAGTTTTTAGTAGGGGATCGTGTCGGGCAATAGAACAGCCGCAGTCTTGGCACATAGGAAACTCCGTTTATTATAGTTAAGCCATTGTCGATCACACCTCGCAAGCACGTTTTGATTTAAATCAGCTTTATCAAGGTGTATGTGAGACGTGTGTCGCATTTTGGCTGCTAATTGTGTTGTTTTACACCTGCTAAATTATCCAACGGCTTGCACTAGCAGGCATTAGAGATGTATTCGGTTTTAATCTCTTGCTGTTGTGGCAAGGGAGTGCCAAAGTTGGCCAAGAGCGATCCCAGCATCGTTAATTGGCACGTATTTAGGCTCTAACACTCGATTACCTTGTGCGATGAGTGCAGCTTCGCAGCGTCCCAATAGGTATTTGTTTTGAAACACACCACCACAAAGGGCAATAGGCAGCTCAAGATGATCTTTGGCGGTCAGGCAAACTATATCACTCAGTGCATCCATAAACGCTTTGGCTATGAGGGCAACGCGCAAAGAGCTTAAAGGTTGCGCAGTAATGGCATTGATGATCTGCACCATTAAATCGGTGCTATCCCATACATTGTTATTCGATTTTATCGAAAAATGGATTGGGCTGCCTAGATATTGGTTACTAATAGAAGTTCTGCCATCAGAATTATTCACTCCTGTATTGTCATTTTGTAGATTACTTGTACTGAAAGCTTGTTTGGACAGCTTGTTATCAGTATCTAATAATGCATGCTGTGCTAAAGAATTAGCAGCAGCTTCTAGCAGCATACCCGCTTGCCCCTCATATTGGATCTCAGAAACTAAGCCTAATGCTGCCGCTACCGCATCGAATAACCGGCCAATAGAGGAGGTTTTTACACTAATATTTGCCCGCCAGAGTTTTGTCAGGTTGTTAAAGCTAAAGTTTGGCATATTAGTGAATGCTGGTAACTGTAGCGCTAGGATCTGCTGCGGTGAATATTTTTCAAGTAAGATTGAAAGCAATACTCGATTAGGGTGTTTTATCGCTTGTTCACCGCCGATTAATTGGAAAGGCATTAGATGGGCCAGACGTTGATATTGTTGATTATTACACAGTAGTGCTTCGCCGCCCCAAAGTGTTTCATCATCACCTAAACCTGTGCCATCAAAAGCAAAACCTAATACAGAATCTGTATAATTGTTTGCCGCCATTACACTCAGTACATGGGCATAATGATGCTGCACCATGAGTTTTTTCTGTGGTTGTTTCTCTGCCCATACGCTGGTGGCATAGTCAGGGTGTGTATCGTGAACCAGTTTTTTAGCTTCAAATCCATAAAAAGTGTTAAAAGTCGCAAGAGTGTGGTGAAAGTAGTCTAACGCTTTAATAGAGCCCAAATCACCGATATGTGGACTTAAAAAGATGTTTCGTTTAAAGCCGAAACAGACGCTATTTTTTTGCTGTGCGCCAACAGCCAGCGTTGCTTGAGGAATTGCTTGATCACAATACAGAGATAACGGTGCATAGCCTCGAGCAAGGCGAAGCACTTGAACTTTATCGTTAATGACTTGTACCACGCTGTCATCACAAGCATTTAGAATTGGCCTGTTATGATCCAATATAAAATCAACGACATGGCCAAGTTTTTGTTTGATATCTCGCGCGTCAATTATAATTGGCTCACCTGATAGGTTAGCGCTGGTCATCACTAGTGGGCGCTTTAGTTGCGCCAAAAGTAAAAAGTGTAACGGTGTATAGGGCAAAAATACCCCGAGTTTATCAATCGCTGGCGCGACCAATTCACTTAGTTTGTTTTGTTGATATTCTATTGCAGTGCAGAGTGGCACGGGTATTTTCTGCATTAGTGTAATAGGGCGCTCGGCAGAACTAAGGGTTTGCCATTCACTTTTAGCGCCACAAACATATTGGCCAGCCATTTGTGGATTTTCGACCATAATAGCAAAAGGTTTTGCTGGTCTGTGTTTACGTGCACGAAGTAGGGCAATACTGGCATCGTTGCAAGCATCGCAAACAAGATGAAAGCCACCGAGCCCCTTTATTGCGAGTATTTTGCCCTCTTTTAAGGCATTAACCGCATCGGTTAATGCCTGTTGCTTAACACTCAATCTCTCAAGTGCAGCGTTATTAAAACTTAACTGCGGTCCACATTCTGGACAGCTGACAGGTTGTGCGTGGTATCGCCTATCTAATGGGTTTTGGTATGCATCGGCGCAACTGTCGCACATAGCAAAATTTGCCATTGCAGTGTTAGGTCTGTCGTAGGGTAGGTTTTTAATTAAGGTGTATCTTGGGCCGCAGTTTGTACAATTGGTGAACGGGTACCTAAAGTGGCGATTGTTACTGTTACTTATTTCATTAAAACAATCGTTGCAGGTGCATTTATCTGGCGAAACAGCTACGACACTGTTGTTAACATCGCCGTTATTGTTATTGATACCGTTATCGCCATTTTCTTGAGTATTATCGCTGGCAATAATCCTAAAGCCAGTTTCATTAGCGACAATGGCAAGTGGTTTACTGGTGATGCTATCGATGCGTGACAGTGGTGGCGGTGATAACACAAAGGCTTGCTCAAATTGAGTTAACGCGTTTTTTGAGCCCTGAGCCTTAATCAATACGCCTTGATTATTATTTAATACACTACCGCTTAACCCAAGTTCATGAGCTAAGCGATATACAAAGGGGCGAAACCCAACTCCTTGAACTACGCCGGTGATATTAAGTTGGATCCGAGCGGGTTTTGCTTGCTCGATTTCAGCTTGTGGAGCATTGGCCGGATTGTTGCTGGTTGACTGCATATACTTCAATACTCTAACGACTAGGGGGGCTGTGGTTAATGTAAAAGCCAGATAGCGCTCTACTAAAGGCTATCTAGCTTTGTTTACTCGTTTCGTTAACTCGGTTTAGCTAACAAAAGCTAGGGTTAACGCCTACGTTGCTTTAAGAACAGTCCACCTACTGCGAGATTCACGCCATCAAGATCCATTGCTGGATTGGTGTTTAGGGTAAAGTTATTAACGAGTCGCAGTGCAATTCGTTCGGCGAGCATAGGATTACTAAACTCATTACCGGCGAGTACAATCGATTTCAAACCGATATTTTGATCTAAATGTTCTATCCAATTGGCAATGTAATCAGCGAGTGAGTCGTGTAAACCAAAGGCGAGTTTTTCAATATTGCCTTGTTCGGCTAGCCTAAAGCTAATAATACTACCTAAGGTTTTACACCAATTTAGACTACGGGCGGCTTCGCCTTTGGTTAATGGGAAATCAATTCTTGGAGCGTTGCTGCCTTTGTGGGCCATGGCTTTAGCAATAACAAAATCGCAAAGCGCAGTTTTAGTATGCAAAGTGGTGAGCTCTTTTATCGTGCTGGATGTTTCCTTAGTGGTTTCAGCTCCAAGTATGATGGCTACGATTGCCCAAAGTGTTTGTATGTTGTTGCATGGCTCGGTAAGTTTTAGCGATAACAGCCGAATGTAATCCTCCGGGTACTGGCTTTTAAATTTTTCTAACAGTACTTTTTGAGGAGAATCGGATAGCTGATGGACAATCTCATATCCATTATCGGGCAGCTCTGGAAACTCAAAAAATAGTTCCATTTTCTGTTGCTTATCTGCTGTCACAATCTGACTTTTATATTGGTTACTGAGATAAATTATTGCGGTATTTTTAGCATGTTTATTGCGGATATTGGCTGCTAATAGGGCACAGGACGCGGCATTATCAGGTGTTTGTCCTAAAGGTTGATGATTAAAAAGTGGCTCCTGAACTACATTAATGACATGTTTTTGCCACTTCGCAATATAAGGGCCTACTTGTGCATCATCGTGCAGTGGCGCTTGATTGGCTGGGATAAATAGCGGAGCAGGCCCCAATTGACTGGTAACCTCACTCCAATGGCCATTAACCATCGCAAAATGTGGATTGTCTGAATGCGCGATATAAAGGTAATCAATTCCCTGTTGGCGTAAGACTTCACAAAGCACCAATAATAAGCGTGACTTAGCAAAACAGATTTCGTAAAGAGCGTGATGCAAGCGAGGGTGTTTAGCAATGGGTTTAGCGCTAATAAAAGGCTTTTCAATGCTGGATAAACCAAGTATTTGGCTACCTGATAGAGAAAAGTGCGCATTAAGGTTGTTAGGATTACAGATCACTAAGTGTGGTCGCTGCTGCGAGCTGTTAACAACTTTATTATCTATTGGTTGAAAACTAACGATAATGGGCAATGTGTCGTTTGGACTTGGAAGTTCAATATAGCCTTGAGAGTTAAGTTGTGCTGCTAAGGCTTTAACATTATCAAGACTAAAGGATTTTTCAGCCTTGGTCATGCGTAAATGGCTTTGGCAACAAGGGCAGGCGAGATCGATTTCACCAAACTGGGCTGACTGGTTATCGGCGAACTTGGGTTGGCAATGTTGGCAATATTCTAGGCCTAAATTGCTAGTGGTTAAGCCGTTATTGTTGAAAGGGGTTTTACTGCCGCTAAAGTCGTCCACCAGTTTGATATCGGGCTTTGTTAGGCAGACCGATAACAGAAAATCGTTGGCAACTTCATCAGCGAGTTGCTCTAAGATAACTTGCTCTCCTTCGGCTTCTAAATAGTAACTGTTTTGTTCTCGGCCAATGGCAATATTATAATCTGGTTTTAATAGGTATTGATCACATAAGTGAGCGTAAAAAGGCACGTCGCGGGTACAATTAAACTCGAATCTAATTTTCTTCATCGCAAATTAAGCCACGTTTGTAGGAGTCGGGAATTAGGCTGTTGATATCGATATTAGCAATGCGTTTGTGAGTAAAGCCTAATGTTGTTAAATGTTGTAATAAGGTCTTTTCCATCAAAGGTACGGCCGCTTGGATCTGTTCGGTTAATCCTAACAACATCGGCTCGAGTACCGTAGGGGTTATGCCTAATACATAGGTATTTGGACGGTCACCCACCATCTCCATCATGATTAAGGTTTGTAACATCTCGACTTCATGGGCACTGCCTTGCCAATCGATTTCCGCTGGCGCTTTATCAAAGTCAAAGAAATATACTTCGCCTGGAGCAACGCCATTAGCGTTAACCGTATCAACTACAATAAGCTTGTCATACTGGCAGAGAGTAGGGATAAGTCCTTGGGCTAATGTTCCACCATCTAGGATATCGAGTTGATCTTCTGGATGGTGGAAATGATAATTTTCTTGGATGTAATTGACGAAATGTACGCCGATGCCCTCATCGGCGTACAGGACATTGCCAATACCAAGTAGCAATATCTTCATGTTTTCCTTTTATTTTTTCTTATGGTAGTCATAACCTGAGACGATAGAGTCAACAGAGTTGTGCTTAAAGCGAATACCTGACCAAACAGCCATATATACATGTATTACCACAAAGATGATAAATACCCAGGTTAGGTAATGGTGCCAAATTCGTACAGGCGCTAAGCCCCCCATCAATGCCGTTAACCAATTCGCCATTGGGGCAATTAACCCGCCAAGACCTTCATGGTATACATTGGCATACAAGACGAGTCCTGTAATGCAGATCAACAATGCAACGACAGAGATTGCAAAGTAGGTCACAAATTGTAGCGGTCCATACACCCCGGCTTTGTCTAAATGTCCCATCCATAGGTAAGACTTTAACTGAGTGATCCAACTTTGTACGCTCATGACATCTTTAAAAGAGCGTCGTTCGATATCACTTTTACCAAAAAAGAACAGGTAAGCTCGTACGATAGTGATTGCCACAAGCATGAAACCAAAGATCTGGTGTGCTGCACGAATATAACCTTGTACTAATACGTCAGAGTTTTCTGGCGCAACCAAAAACGGCCACGCGATATAGAACCCTGTCACTATGAGTACAAAAATGGCTAAGGCTCTTAGCCAATGAAATATTCGTATTGCAGCACCAAAGATCAGTTCCCTTTGGTAGGGCGCAGATTGAGTTGCCATGTTATCCCCCTTGATTAAAATCCGTTGGGATCAATTTTAAATTCACCTAAGTTTTGCCCCTTGTAGTCCATAACGTGCACAGCACAGGCCATACAAGGATCGAACGAGTGAATTATGCGGATCACCTCTAAAGGTTTGGTTGGATCTTCAAGCTTTAGGCCGATGAGTGAAGCCTCATAAGGCCCCATCTTACCGTTGGCATCAACAGGACCTGCGTTCCAAGTTGTTGGTACTACGGCTTGATAGTTTTCAACCTTGCCACCTTTAATACGGATCCAGTGACTGAGCATACCGCGTGGTGCTTCAATCATGGCGTGGCCAACATACTCTTTATTTGAGTCAATTTCAGGCTTGATGTAGGTTGCTTCGTCAGACTGCATATTGGTTAGCATGGCATCGAAGGTTTTTAGACCTTCTTCAGCCACGATAACGGTTTGTAGCATACGCGCTGCAGTTCGACCTAATGTAGTAAACAGTGCTTCTACAGGTAAACCTGTAGCTTCAAGTAAACCGTTAACTGCATTAACTACCACTTGGTTACCGCGAGCGTAACTGACAAGTAAACAAGCAAGTGGACCAACTTCGACCGGTTCACCGTTATAGCGAGGAGATTTAACCCAAGTGTATTTACCGTCACCATCAACAGTTGGCAGTTTGCCGTAGACAGTGTCGCGCTCAACAAAACCGGTATAATCAGGCACAGTTGTCCCATCATATGGATGCTCTGGTTTATCGGCTTTATACCAAGCGTGGGTGGCGTCTTCTGAGATCATCTGTGGATCTAAATCAGCAACATTGGCTAAGTCGCCATTCATGATCACACCTTGATTAAACATGTACTGGTTATCACCAAGTAAAAAATCATCACAGGCTAAGAAGTTTTTAATATTGACGCCGCCTAATACACTAGGCTCGCCACCGAAGGCGGCTGCCGCCATTACAACGTCGGCTTTATAAGCTCTAATAATAAAGTCTTGTACGATTTCATGCTTTTGCTTCCACTCTTGTAAACGAGCTGGGCTTAGCATATCGCGAACCGCTGTGACACCGCCGACCACAATAGATTGCGGATGAGGTGATTTGCCACCAAAGATCGCTAGCATCTCAGCGGCAACGCGCTGCACTTCTAATGCCTTGAGGTAATGTGATAGGGCGATTAGATTCTGCTCTGGAGTAAATTTGTAAGTGCCGTTACCCCAGTAGGCGTTAGCAAATGGACCAAGCTTGCCTGTTGCCACTAACCCTTTAACTTTTTCTTGTACTGCACGTAGATCACCTTCACCTGCGGCAATTGGGTTCGCGGTGTATTTCATTGCTTCTTGAGCCGCTAAAGCTGGATCTGCACTTAATGCAGACACCACATCAACCCAATCTAATCCGTGTAGGTGATAAAAATGCACAATATGATCATGCATATACAAAGAGGTTTGCATCAAACTACGAAGATACTTTGCGTTAAGGGGAATTTTTACCCCTAGGGCGTTTTCAACCGCTTCGGTACCACAACGATAGTGAGAGTAGGTACATACGCCACAAATACGTTGTACAATTAAGCCTACATCCATAGGTGTACGGCCTTTTAGAATCACTTCAATGCCGCGCCATAAAGTGGAAGATGACCAAGCTTTTTTAATAACATTATTTTCATCAACTTCGACTTCTACGCGAAGGTGACCTTCAATACGCGTGATTGGATCGATAACAACACGTTTACTCATGATTATTCCTCTTCAGATTTGGCAAATAAACTGGCTACAGCATGTGCGCCAATTCCGACAGCAGTTGCACCTAAAATGACGGCACCTATGGTGTCGCTGGTGGCGTCTAAGCTGTGCAACAATTGCCTACCTAAAGGCTTTTCAAAGTCGGCCATATCATCCCAGAAGTTAGGTTCTGAACAGCCAATACAACCGTGGCCTGCAAGTACCGGCCAGCTAGTATGGTGGTTAAAACGTTCTGTAGGGCAGTTGTTATAGGTATAAGGTCCTTTACAACCTACTTTATATAAGCAGTAACCATCTTTTGCGCCTTGATCGCCAAATTCTTCGACAAATTCGCCGGCATCAAAGCGGCCGCGACGTTCACAGTTATCGTGTACGCGAGCGCCATAAGCCCACTTAGGGCGATTAAACATATCAAGAGCAGGCAACTTGCCAAACATGATGAAGTACATCAAGGTACCGACAATGTTCTTTTCACTTGGTGGACAGCCACCAAGGTTAATTACGGTTTTATCTACAACCTCATAAACGCCTTTGGCCTCTGTTGGGTTTGGCGCAGCAGCTTGAATACCGCCGAAGGCTGCACAAGTACCAACAGAAATAATCGCTGCGGCATCTTTTGCTGCGTCTTGAACAATATGCAGCCCAGTGTGGCCTTTACAACCCACAGTGAGGTACGCACCGTTGTTTGCTGTCGGCACAGCACCTTCAACTGCCAGCAGATAGTTACCTTTATATTCAGCTAAGGCATGTTCTAGATTTTCCTCAGCTTGCCATCCGGCAGCAGCCATAAGGGTTTCATGATATTCGAGTGAAACGTGTTTAAAGATCAGTGTATCAAGGTTGGGGGTGTCGGTACGGATCAAGGACTCGGAACAACCAGTACATTCAGCTAAATGCAGCCAAACTAATGGCACCCTATCAGCAAGCTCTGCTGCTTCAGCAACTAGAGTGCTAAAAGGCAGAGGCAATGCAAGCATGGTGGTAACCGCAGCGCTCCATTTCATGAAGTCGCGGCGAGTAATGCCATTTTGCTGCATTTTTTGTTGTAGGGATTCTCCACTACGAGGTTCTAACTGACGAAGTTGCTCTATTCGGGCGAGGCCTTGTTGATAAAGGGCTTCATGTGTTTCCATGTTTAAACCTTTTTTATTGTAAGGAATTTGCTCAACATGGATAGTCTAGGCCTCAAAATGGCATTGAATGTTGATGTGGGTCAAGTTATGCCGAGCTTTGAGGCTTAGCTCTGATAGTGGATGTTACTCTCTTGCGTTAGATCATCAAAAGTGTTTTAGCTGGGTCAAAATGACGCAATATCAATTTTAGTGTGATGCTGATCACGTTTTTGTGGTGGTTTATTATACCAATCAGTATAAACATTTAGTCACTCAGCGAGAGTTTAGCGGTTTTGAGGCAAGGTCATTAAGTGCTCCTGCTTTAATGACATTCGCTGCATCCATGCAGCTCGCAACGAGCGAAGAGCATAGTTGTTCTACGGTTAAGCTCGTTAACACAGCATCAGAATCGCTAAAACTCGCCATTCTGGAACGTTTTTGGCTACCTACTTCTGCGTTGAATAACTTCACAAGGGAGCAACCATTCTTTCAGTTATTCGCCTTGAATTAGATTGCCAAAAATCGTTCTGAGTTGATCAAATTCTTATACTGATTGGTATTGCTGCTACGCAAAAATTTTGTGTGAGCAACTTTGATATGTGCTGGAATGGGTTGGGATATGATGGGTAATCAAGATTCAACGGCTACAAAAAAGCCTCTAAGCTAAATTGACTTAGAGGCTTTTACTAAAAAGCAATCTAGCGCTTATTAGAAGTTAGCTGACTTAGGTGAACGTGGGAATGGGATCACGTCACGGATGTTAGCAACACCAGTCACATAAGATACCAAACGCTCGAAACCTAGACCGAAACCAGCATGAGGTACTGTGCCGTAACGACGTAGGTCACGGTACCACCAGTAATCTTCTTTGCTTAGGTTCATTTCAGCCAGACGTGTGTCAAGCACATCTAAACGTTCTTCACGCTGTGCACCACCGATAATTTCACCGATACCTGGAGCTAGTACATCCATTGCAGCAACTGTTTTACCGTCGTCATTTAAGCGCATGTAGAAGGCTTTAATGTCTTTCGGGTAGTTTTTAACAACTACAGGTGCTTTGAAGTGCTCTTCTGCAAGGTAACGCTCATGCTCTGAGTGTAAATCGATACCCCATTCAACGTCGAACTCGAAATCTTTGTCACAGGCTTTCAGAATTTCGATGGCATCAGTGTAATCGATCTGTGCGAAATCGCTGTTTACGAAGTTTTCTAGACGAGTGATCGCAGTTTTCTCTACACGTTGTGCAAAGAACTCTAAGTCATCACGACGCTCTTCAAGTACGGCTTTGAAACAGTACTTAAGCATATCTTCAGCAAGTTTAGCTGCATCGTTTAGATCAGCATAAGCAACTTCAGGCTCGACCATCCAGAACTCAGCCAAATGACGGCTTGTGTTTGAGTTTTCTGCACGGAATGTTGGGCCAAAAGTGTAAACTTTTGATAATGCACAAGCATAAGTCTCAGCGTTAAGCTGACCTGATACAGTAAGGAATGACTCTTTACCGAAGAAGTCTTCACCGTAATCAACAGTGCCTTTATCAGTGCGTGGTAGGTTCTCTAGATCTAATGTCGATACACGGAACATTTCACCAGCGCCTTCAGTGTCAGATGCAGTGATAAGCGGTGTAGAAACCCAGATGTAACCTTGCTCGTTGTAGAAGCGATGGATTGCTTGAGACAAACAGTTACGTACACGGGCAACGGCACCAATGATGTTAGTGCGTGGACGTAAATGTGCTAATTCACGTAAGTGCTCAATTGAGTGACGCTTTGCTGCCATTGGGTAAGTGTCTGGATCTTCAACCCAGCCAGCAACCTCAACTTTAGTGACTTGTAACTCAAACGCTTGGCCTTGACCTGGAGATTCAACAACTTCACCAGTCATTACTACAGAACAACCAGCAGTAAGCTTTAACACTTCGTTGGTGTAATTTTCTAGATTATTTGGCACAACACCCTGAATAGGATCGAAACATGAACCGTCATAAACAGCTAGGAAAGAAATCCCTGCTTTAGAATCGCGGCGGGATCTAACCCAACCACGTACTGTGATTTGCGAACCAATCGCAAACTCACCTTTAAACACAGAAGCGACAGATGTAATGCTCATTGTTGCTTAGTTCTCCAACGAAACGTTTTTTTAAATAATTTGGAGGTTTATATTACCTGTATAAACACTTTTCTCAAGTGGAAAGTAGGGTATCTTAGTGTCTAAATTGGTATTCTGACGACAATCATGACAAAAACTACGGATGGCACCCATGAATAGAGTAAAAATTTTCCACTTTTTACTTTCTAGTCTATCGATTATCGGCTGGTCATTAGCGATTTATGCTTTGATGATTTTTGATAAGGCGCGCCCCGATGCTGCTATTGGTTACTTCCAAAGTCATGGCGCAGAGGTAAGATTTGAGTGGGATCCAGAGCAGACTGTATTGTTGGAACACATCATATGGATTTGTGCCGCACTCAGTTTTATCAATCTTGGCTTTAACCTTTATATCGCTCAGCGTAGCAAAATCGGTTGGTGGGTAAATATTCCGCTATTATTCACTTGTTCCTTAGCTGCAGGGCTTTATATTCGTTTTGTGGTGTAGCTGACTAGTGTTTTTCTAAATGCCGACACAAGAGGTCTATCATCGCGGCGGTAGCGCCCCAAATAAAGTGCTGTTTATAGGGAATGAAGTGCACTGGGAATTGCACACCTTTGCGGCTATATAGTTGAGTGTGACGATTATAAGGCTTCAATAAAAATGACAAGGGCACGGTAAAATATTCAGCCACTTCACCGGGATCTATTACTGGTTCAAAAGCGTGTTTAACCGTTGCAACAAACGGGGTAATTTCAAAACCTGTGAACGTTTTATGGGCGGGTAATGCCCCAAGGACATCGACATTAGTAGCGAGTAGACCTATTTCTTCTTGTGCCTCTCGAAGTGCTGTGGCTTGATAGTTTAGATCTGCACGCTCAACTTTGCCCCCTGGGAAGCTAATTTGCCCAGGGTGCGCCCTAAGGTGAGTAGGGCGCTTAGTCAAAATTAACTGTAATTCACCGTTTATTTCATGTACTGCAATAAGAACAGCTGCTTGGCGCAGTGTGTTATCTAAATGGCTTAACTCACCATGAATAGCGTCTAGCTCTGGCAAAGCGCTAAGGGTAAAGCGGGTTGTAAACTCTGCCAGTTGCATATTCTTCCTTACGTTAAATGTTCGCCGCGACCTTGTTACTTATGGTTTAACTAGGCACAGGTAGCAATTAGCGGTTTAGCTTTGCAAGCACAGGTAAAATACGGCTTACTTTATCAAAACTCTCTTGATATTCAGCATCGACCTTAGAATCTGCGACTATGCCACCACCAGCCCAGCAATGGATAATGCCACTGCTTGTTTGCTCATTTGTGCAGGAGGCTGTTTGCTGCGCGACCAAGGTGCGGATAGTAATGTTGCTATCCATAGTGCCGTCCTGACTTATGTAGCCAATAGAGCCACAATAGAGGCTTCTTCTTGAGGGTTCAAGTTCCTCAATGATCGCCATAGCGCGGATTTTTGGGGCGCCAGTGATTGATCCGCCAGGGAAACAAGCTTTGAGGAGATCCACAGGGCTGAGGTTTGAGTCGAGTTCAGCGGTAATCGTGCTTACTAAATGATGTACTGCGGGAAAGCTCTCTACATCAAAAAGTTTCGGTACAGTAACACTACCTGCAGCTGCCACTTTACCGATATCGTTACGAAGTAGATCGACAATCATCAAGTTCTCAGCCCGATCTTTTTCAGAGCTTTTTAATTGCTCAGCTAAAGCTAAGTCATTAGCCGGATCAGTATCTCGGGGCAGAGTGCCTTTGATCGGTTTCGTTTGTACTTTACCGTCTTGGTGCTGAATAAAGCGCTCAGGTGAAATAGACAATAACGCATGCTGTTCAAGACGAATAAAGGCCGAGAAAGGCGCGCCATTAGACTCTCGCAGTGCTATGTAGGCTTGCCATTCATCACCTTGGTACTCAGCACTAAAACGCTGAGTCAGATTGATTTGATAACAATCGCCACTTAATAGGTAATCTTGCACTTTAGCGAATTTTTGCTTGTAAGCTTGCTCACTAAGTTGATTTTGCCAATCACTGGTTAAGGTAAAAGGCTGAATTTTGCTATCTGTAGTAGGGGTGCAGGTTCGGTGAACTAATTCTGTGAGTCTAGCTGCAAGCTTATCAAGTGCCTGTTGCGAGCAATAGTGCACTAGATCCCAGCTTTTATCTTGATAGTCAAAAATAAGTGCCCAGTCATAACAGCCTAGATTCATCTCTGGCAAAGAGATGTCATTGTTTGCTATTTCCGGTAGTGACTCAATGACACGGCCTAGATCGTAATTAAAACTACCCATGACACCACCGCTAAAAACAAATGGGCTCAATTTCTTATCTGGATAGTATTCATTGATGAGAGCGTTAAGTAGACGAAATGGGTCATCATTAGTTTGAGATTGCTCAACATGAATGTTTGTTGATGGCAGCTCTAGAGGGAATAGACTGTTTCTATTAGCACCGCGGGATATTGTTGTGGTATTTGCCTGGGTCACAATTGTGGCGACAGGTTCGGCGCAGATCACATCTATTTTTGCGTCAGCGTGACTTGCATTGGCTGAATCGAGCAAAATAGCCCATGGCGTAGCCGCAAAGTGTGAAAAAACTTGGTTAGTGGTTAAATTCCAATCAAGACGCTTACTAAAAACGGCATTTTGCGCCAAATTGTTCATCTATTGACCCTATCTAAAATGTGATGTTTAACTCAAAGTCGCGAAAGAGTATCATATTGGTTAAACAAGTAATAAAAACAAAAACACCTGAGTGTTAACGGAGAGTCATACATATTGGTTTACCCTTGTATGACTTAAGCCGATTAATAAGTGTCTGCTAAAAAGGAAGTATCTGTGAGTAAAGAAGTCCCTGTTATTAAGCAAGCCGATCTTATTGAAAGCGTTGCTGATGCCCTACAATATATCTCTTATTATCATCCAAAAGATTTTGTCGATGCGATGGCCGAAGCTTACGAGCGTGAGCAAAGCCCAGCCGCTAAAGATGCGATTGCACAAATCCTAATTAATTCTCGTATGTCGGCTGAGGGCAGACGTCCTCTATGCCAAGATACGGGTATTGTAACCTGTTTCGTGAAAATCGGCATGGGAGTTCAATGGGATAAAACCGATCTAACCGTACAACAAATGGTCGATGAAGGTGTGCGCCGCGCTTATACCAACCCAGACAATCCATTACGAGCGTCAATTGTTGCTGATCCGGCCGGCGGACGTAAGAATACTAAAGACAATACGCCATCGGTTGTGCATGTGGAAATGGTGCCGGGTAACCATGTTGAAGTCGCCATCGCCGCTAAAGGCGGTGGTTCTGAGAATAAATCCAAGATGGTTATGTTAAATCCATCTGATGATATCGCCGCTTGGGTTGAGAAAACCTTGCCGACGATGGGCGCAGGCTGGTGCCCACCGGGTATGTTGGGGATAGGTATTGGCGGTACTGCTGAAAAAGCAGCGGTTATGGCTAAAGAGTCATTGATGGATCCTGTCGATATTCATGAGCTTCAAGCCCGTGGTGCTGAAACGGCCGATGAAAAACTACGTTTAGATATTTTTGAGCGTTCAAACAAGCTAGGTATTGGCGCGCAAGGTCTTGGCGGCGTTACAACAGTGCTTGATATTAAAATTAAATCAGCACCAACGCACGCAGCTTCTAAGCCAGTGGTGATGATCCCAAATTGTGCTGCAACACGTCACGTTCACTTTCATTTAGATGGTTCGGGACCTGCGGATCTAAGTCCTCCATCTCTAGAAGATTGGCCGGAGATCACTTGGGAAGTGGGTGAGAGCGTTCGTCGTGTTGACTTAAATACAGTGACGCAAGAAGAGATGGAACAGTGGAAGAGCGGTGATACTTTGCTGCTTAACGGTAAGATGCTTACTGGTCGTGATGCCGCTCATAAACGTATTCAAAGCTTAATTGAGAGCGGCGAAGGTTTACCTGAAGGGGTCGATTTTAAAGGTAAATTTATTTACTACGTAGGCCCGGTTGATCCAGTAGGTGATGAAGTTGTTGGTCCAGCAGGCCCGACTACAGCAACGCGCATGGATAAATTTACTGATTTGATGCTTGAAACTACAGGTTTAATGGGCATGATTGGTAAGGCTGAGCGTGGTCCTGCTACCGTTGAGTCGATTAAAAAGCATAAGTCTTGCTACTTAATGGCGGTTGGCGGTGCGGCATACCTTGTATCTAAAGCGATTAAGAAATCACGCGTTGTCGCGTTTGCCGATCTTGGTATGGAAGCCATTTATGAGTTCGACGTAAAAGATATGCCGGTTACAGTCGCTGTTGACTCTGATGGTGTTAATGCCCATGAAACTGGCCCAGCCATTTGGAAGGTCAAGTTAGAAGGCTAAACTAAAGGCTTCAAACAAGCAGAGCTGTTTAGTCAATGATTAAGCTGGTGGACATAATTTGTTGCAGTCAGCTTTCAATCTAAGGCCTGAACGTATTGATTCAGGCCTTAATTTTGGCTAATGTGCTGGTCAACTAGCACAAATTACTGACTATTTAGATAAATATTTACTCTATAAATACTCACATAATAAGAGCGCACTCAAGCAACAATTGGTTTGTGTTTAGCGAGTATAGGCAGTGGATAGTTATGTAAATAGCTTTGGTATTAATAAGCAAGTCGCAAATTGAACTGAAAACCTTTCAATAAAAATAACGATTAACGATAAGAATAAGACTACTACGATGAAAAAAACTGCAATCATAATGGCGCTTGCGTCTGCTGGCGCTGTATTTAGCGCTCAGGCTGCATCAACAGCACCTTTTACCGTTCAAGATCTCGTAAAAATGAATAAGCTTCATTCGGCTGCTCTGTCGAGTGATGGTCAAAAAATCGTTTATGCCGTGAAAAATATTGATGCAGAAGGAGAGTCGACCACAGACCTTTATTTGCAACAACTTAACGGCTCTACGGCAATTAAGCAGCTTACAAGCGCAGCTGGTACTGAACACAGTGTGGCGTTTGGCCCAAATGATAAAAATATCTATTTCCTCGCCGCACGTAATGGTTCAAGCCAAATTTACAAGCTTGCACTTGATGGTGGTGAAGCGATTCAAGTTACCGATTTCCCGCTTGACGTTGAAGGCTTTAAGCTATCGCAAGATGGCAAACAAGTTGTCGTTAATATGCGTGTATTCCCAGAGTGTCAAGATCTTGCTTGCTCAAAAGATAAATTTACCGCTGAAACTGAGCGTGATACTACTGGCCGCGAATATAAGCAGCTTATGGTACGTCACTGGGATACATGGAGCGACCACTCAAGAAGCCACTTATTTGTTGCTCAGTTGAACGGTACTAAAGTGACTGATGCTGTTGATGTAACCGCTGGTCTTGATACGGAAACGCCACCTAAGCCGTTCTCAGGAATGGAAGAAGTAACCTTTACTCCAGACGGTAAACATGTTGTTTATACCGCTAAAGCACCTGGTAAAGACCAAGCATGGATCACTAACTATGATTTATGGAAAGTCAGCGTAACAGGTGGTAAGGCTGAAAACCTAACCGAAGCGAATAAAGCGTGGGATGCACATCCAACTTATTCAGCGGACGGCCGTTATTTAGCCTACTTTGCAATGACAAAGCCGGGTTTTGAAGCTGACCGTTACCGCATCATGCTGCGTGATACAGTCACCGGCCAAGAAAAAGAAGTTGCACCGTTATGGGATCGCAGCCCAAGTTCACTTGCCTTTGGTAAAGATAACAAAACGCTTTATGTAACTGCTCAAGATGTGGGGCAGGTGTCAATCTTTGAAGTTAACACTCAGTTTGGTGATGTTAAGACCATCTATAACGAAGGCAGCAACAGCATTGTTGGTGTGAACAACGACCAAATTATCTTCAGCCATAAGTCGCTGGTTGAGCCGGGTGATTTATATACCATTAATCTAGATGGTCAAAACCTAAATCGTCTAACCGACATCAACAAAGAAAAACTAGCTAAGATCAAATTTGGCGAGTACCAACAGTTTAGTTTTAAAGGTTGGAATAACGAAGAAGTGTTTGGTTACTGGATTAAGCCTGCTAACTATAAAGCAGGTGAGAAGTACCCGATTGCCTTCTTAGTACACGGCGGACCGCAAGGCTCATTTGGTAACTCATTTAGCAGTCGTTGGAATCCACAGTTATGGGCGGGTGCCGGTTATGGTGTGGTGATGATTGATTTCCACGGCTCAACGGGTTACGGCCAAGCCTTTACAGACTCAATCACTCAAGATTGGGGCGGAAAACCACTTGAAGACCTACAAAAAGGTCTGGCTGCAGTAACTAAACAGCAAAAGTGGTTAGACGGTAACAATGCATGTGCGCTAGGTGGCTCTTATGGCGGATACATGATGAACTGGATCCAAGGTAACTGGAATGATGGCTTTAAGTGTCTAGTTAACCATGCTGGTCTATTCGATATGCGCTCTATGTACTATGTAACTGAAGAGCTATGGTTCCCTGAGTTTGAATTTGGTGGAACTTACGAAAAGAATAAAGAGTTATACGAGAAGTTTAACCCAGTTAATTACGTAGAAAACTGGCAGACACCTATGCTAGTGATCCATGGCGAGAAGGACTTCCGTGTTCCTTATGGTCAAGGTCTAGCGGCATTTACCTACATGCAGCGCAATGGTATTCCATCAGAGTTACTCATATACCCTGATGAGAATCACTGGATCCTAAACCCTGACAACCTTGAGCAATGGTATGCAAATGTGCTCGGTTGGATGGACCGTTGGACAGAAAAGTAAATAAAACGGCAAAGCCAGAATGAAAATTCTGGCTTTTTTGTTTCTACAGGTAATAAAGGAATAACAAGATGAGCCAGATAGCAAACACGCCTAAGCCGCCTTACTACTGTGTTGTGTTCAGCTCTGAAATGTCAGCAAGCGTCGAAGGCTACGCAGCGATGGCGCAAACCATGGTTGAGCTGGCCGAGCGGCAAGATGGTTTTCTTGGAATGGAGTCAGCCCGAGAGCAGTTGGGGATCACTGTGTCTTATTGGCGCAGCCTTGCCGATATCAAAGCGTGGAAATTAAATGCTGATCACTTAGAAGCACAGCGACTAGGCCGTGAAAAGTGGTATGCATCGTTTACCTTACGAATAGCAAAAGTAGAACGTGAATACTCATTTAACGGCTGAAGCAACTAATTCATCAAAGCCGGAGAACTCACAGCAAACAGTAATCTTAGGCTCTAGGCGTCTGGCTGCTAAGCTTGCACGCCTGATAATCTTATCGATACTGAGGCCATAAACCCGTTTATCAATGAATTGGCTTAGCAATCTTTGGTAAATGCTTTGACACTGTACTTTCTAATCGAAGTTGGTGAGCTGTATTCTACATGGCATTCGAAATTTCCATCTTTAATCTGGTTTAATTTTTCTTGCCACTTTATCGGCACAATTGCAGTTGCAGATAAATGCCGAGTCACACTGGTAAATAAATAATCCGAGCTGGGTAAACCAAAAACTGTGCGGTAATTGTTATTTACCGTTGCGTTAGAGGTTAACGGCGGTAAAGGGTAACCCATACTGACATAGAGCCGGGTACCACTGGCATCAATAAAATATTCGCCTTGGGTGATATCCCAATTGGGATGGTTGCCACAAGCAAATGAACAGCCCTCTAACGCTTCAATATTTGCGATGGCACTTTTGCTATACGTAATTTGGTTTTGAGCATGGATAGAGGCTGCTATTGCTTCAAGCTGCGAGATCTGTGCGTCACGGTCAAATTTAACAAATTTTGGCAAGGCGATAACCGAGATAATAGCAACAATCAAAATAACAATAACCAGCTCAATTAATGTAAAGCCAAGTGAGAATTTGCGAATAGCCTGCATATTGAAAGCCTATAAAATAAAAGCGCGCAGGTTAACCACTCGATGTCACTGGTTCAAGTAACCGCTGATACATATGGATATAAATACTGTTAATTGTTATATAGATCACTATTTAAAAACGAAAGTGTACGATTATTGTGCTATCAATTAGCTGTACTAGCAGTTAATTGTGTTGATATGTAAAACGCTTGCTGTACGATGAATTAAATTGATTTAAAAAGAGATTAAATACTGTTTTGCCTACTGTTAATTACTATTATTACTTTAAATACAATAGATTACTACTCGCTTCTTTTTTGATGGCAGGTTGTGTAAAAATGTCCCTTTAGCTTGTGCAATGATTAAAGCTTGTTGAATTTGTACTACTTTAGTTATGAGCTGTGATAAAAAAAAGCCTGCAATGCGCAGGCTTTTTAGAGATAGCTTCATTGGCTCAATAAGTCCACTTCAAAAACTTACTGTCCAAGAACAACTTAGCTAAATTGGTTCATGGTATTGTCTTTACCCGATGCCTTCAGTGCCTGATCACCTGAGAAGTATTCCTTATGATCATCACCCATGTCAGAGCCAGCCATGTTTTGGTGCTTAACGCAGGCAATACCTTGGCGGATCTCTTTTCGCTGAACATTGGCAACGTAACCTAACATACCTTGGTCGCCGAAGTACTCCTTAGCTAGGTTGTCGGTAGACAACGCCGCTGTGTGATACGTTGGTAGCGTAATTAAGTGGTGGAAAATACCCGCTTCACGTGCAGCATCTGCTTGGAAGGTACGGATTTTCTCATCAGCCTGTACAGCAAGCTCGGTATTATCGTATTCCACACTCATGAGGTTATTGCGGTCGTATGCAGACACATCTTGTCCGGCTTCTGTCATAGCATCAAATACTTGCTGACGGAAATTTAACGTCCAGTTAAACGAAGGCGAGTTATTGTAAACAAGCTTTGCATTTGGAATGGTTTCTCGGATCTTATTCACCATGCCACCAATTTGTGCAACGTGCGGCTTTTCTGTTTCAATCCAAAGCAGATCCGCACCGTTTTGTAGTGAGGTAATACAATCTAGTACACAGCGCTCTTCACCAGTGCCTGCACGGAACTTAAAGAGACCATTTGGCAAACGCGCTGGTTTTACAAGTTGGCCATTTTGCTGGAAAACCACATCGCCGTTTGCAAGGTTAGCAGCATCTACTGCTTCTACCTCTAAGAATGAATTGTATTTATCACCTAAATCGCCAGCTTCATTAGTTACCGCAATTTTTTGGGTAAGACCTGCACCCAATGAGTCTGTGCGAGCAACAATAACGCCATCATCAATGCCAAGCTCTAGGAAGGCATAACGAACCGCATTGATTTTTGCTAAGAACTCTACATGAGGCACGGTTACTTTACCGTCTTGGTGACCACATTGTTTAACGTCAGATACTTGGTTCTCAAGTTGGATACAACAAGCACCGGCTTCAATCATTTGTTTAGCCATTAGGTAAGTGGCTTCTTCATTACCAAATCCGGCATCAATATCAGCGATGATTGGCACAACGTGGGTTTCGAAGTTGTCAATTTTAGCTTGAATCGCAGGCTTTTCTGCCTCAGATGCTGCGTCAAACTCTCGGAAAAGTCCGCCGAGTTCACGGGCATCAGCTTGTCTTAGGAAAGTATAAAGCTCTTTGATCAGTGCTGCGACAGAGGTTTTTTCATGCATAGACTGATCGGGTAGCGGGCCGAATTCACTTCTTAGTGCTGCGACCATCCAACCTGATAAATACAGGTAGCGTCGCTTGGTGCTAAGTAGGTGCTTTTTAATAGAGATCATTTTTTGCTGACCAATAAATCCATGCCAACAACCCAAAGATTGGGTGTACTGCGACGAATCTTTGTCGTAGTTGTCCATATCTTCACGCATGATTTTTGCAGTGTACTTGGCAATATCCAAACCAGTTTTAAAGCGGTTTTGTAGACGCATACGGGCTACAGACTCAGGGTTGATTGCATTCCATGCACTACCTTCAGCATTAATCAAGGTAGCAGCTTCATCGATATTTGTTCTGTAATTGCTCATGTGTCTATTCCTTTAACAATGTGATTAGCGGCGATTGATTACGTTGAAAATAGTAGTTACATTTGCTTAAATAAGTCTAATTTATAGTCTCTATTATCGGTATTTGTTTAATGAATATATCTCGTATTGATTTGAATTTGTTAGTTTATTTGGATGTTTTGCTACGTGAAAAAAATGTTACTAAGGCTGCAGATCAGCTAGGGATTAGCCAGCCAGCAATGAGTAATGGCTTGAAAAGGTTACGTACATTATTTGATGATCCGTTACTGATCCGAACCAGCCAGGGCATGACCCCTACTGAACGAGCACAAGAGTTACAACCGATGATAAGTGAGCTGATTATCGGTTTAGAGAAAGCCGTTCAGCCAAGGGCTGAGTTCAATGCTGCTGAGAGTGAACAGGTGTTTCGCGTAATGGCGAGTGATTATGCCGAAGCCACGTTGCTGCCACCACTCATAGCAAGATTACGTACTGAGGCACCTAATGTAATTTTAGATATTATGACTCCAAGTGATGTGAGTTTTCCTGATGTAGAGCAGGGTAGAGTCGATATGGTGATTAACCGTTTTGATAGTATTCCCCAATCATTTCATCAGAAAGTGTTATGGAACGATGATTTTAGTTGTCTGATTAGTAAAACAAATCCTGTTTTAGATAAGTTTTCTTTAGATAGCTACCTGAAAGCTAATCATGTATGGGTAAGTAAGACGGGGATGGGAGTTGGCGTTGGTATGGATCCTGATGACGTGCAGCGCTTGGGCTGGGTTGATGAGGCGTTGACTAAAATAGGTGTACAACGACGGATCACCGTTTTTACTCGGCACTATCAGGCTGCTTGTTTGTTAGCTGAGCAACAAGATTTGATCGCAACCATACCAAGTAAAATGGCCAACCAACATAAAAATAACGATAGAGTTTGTATTGTTCCACCGCCATTTGTTATTCAACCTATAGCGCTTACTATGGCATGGAGCCCATTGTTGCAGCATAACCCAGCCCACAAATGGATGCGTCAACTTATTACTCAAACTGCAGATAGTTTTGGCCGCAATTAATATCAAAAGTAAACAATTTACATTTTTGTCGGTTTTATACGTAAAACAGGGCTTTTTGATAACTATGGTGAATAGTGAGGATAAAGAGTATAAATTTTATAAATGCTGGCTTAACAGTATAGGCTGATAAAGGTTAACAAAAGGTTTCGAAACAGAAACGGACATCGTTAGTGTAAATGGTTTACAAACAAGAAGGGCACACTATGACAGCACGTATTCGAGTAGGTGGTTTGCAAATTGCTAAATCATTGTGGGAGTTGGTTGATAGCGAGATTTGCCCAGCAACAGGGATCAGTTCACAACTGTTTTGGAAAAAGTTTGAATCAATCGTCAACGATCTTGGTCCTATTAACCGGGCATTGTTAGCAAAACGCGAGCAATTACAGCAACAGATAGATGTGTGGCATCTTGGTAATGGTGATAAGCCGTTTGATATTGCGACCTATAAAGCATTTTTGAATGATATAGGTTACCTAGTAGCCGAAGGCCCCAATTTTACGATCAGTACCGAAAATGTAGATACTGAGATCACTAGCCAAGCTGGACCACAATTAGTTGTACCTGTCAAAAACGCCCGTTTTGCCCTAAATGCTGCTAATGCGAGATGGGGCAGTTTATATGATGCGTTATATGGAACTGACGCTATTGATGAAGATGACGGCGCTGAACTGACCAAAGAATACAACCCAAAGCGTGGCGAAAAAGTGATTGCTTTTGCTAAGCAGCACCTCGATACAGCAGCGCCTTTGCAAGACAGCTCACACGCCAATGTGACGCAATATTTTATCGAAAATGGTGTTTTAAAAGCACAGTTGCAAAGTGGCGATATAACAGAACTTCGCAGCGCTGCTAAGTTCGTGGGCTTTAATGGCGAGCAATCAGCCCCTTCAGCGATTCTTCTTGTTAATAACGGCTTGCACATCGAGATCCAAATCGATCGCCATCACCTTATCGGTAAAGCTGATCTTGCCGGCGTAAAAGATCTGTTAGTTGAAGCTGCGGTAACAACGATTATGGATTGCGAAGATTCTGTTGCCGCGGTTGATGCCGAAGATAAAGTCGAGGTTTACCGAAACTGGCTCGGGTTAATGCAAGGGCGCTTGTCTGCAAAACTGAATAAGAATGGCAAACAGATAGTGCGAGAGTTAAATGATGATCGCCACTATATTGCACCTAACGGACAAAAGTTAAGCTTACCGGGCAGAAGCCTGCTGTTTGTGCGCAATGTTGGTCATCTAATGACCATAGATGCGGTGCTTGATAAAGATGGCAATGAAGTGCCTGAGGGCTTTCTTGATGGCATGGTAACCGCTTTTGCTGCTTTACATGATTTAAAAGGCAATAATAATCAACGTGCTAATAGTCGCAAAGGTGCAATCAATATTGTTAAACCGAAAATGCATGGTCCTGAAGAGGTTGCGTTTACCTGCGAACTGTTTAGTCGTATTGAAGATGCTTTAAAGCTTTCCAGAAATACCATTAAAGTAGGTATTATGGATGAAGAGCGTCGCACAACGGTAAATCTTAAAGAGTGTATTCGTGCGGCAAGAGAGCGAGTGGTATTTATTAATACTGGCTTCTTGGATAGAACTGGCGATGAAATTCATACCTCAATGTTGGCTGGTCCATTTGTCGCCAAGTCAGTAATGAAACAGCGGCCATGGATTAAAGCCTATGAAGATTGGAATGTTGATATAGGCTTAGAGTGTGGCCTACAAGGCCGCTCGCAAATAGGTAAAGGCATGTGGCCTATGCCTGATGAAATGGCAGCAATGCTCGAACAAAAGATTGGTCACCCACAAGCTGGTGCAAATACCGCATGGGTGCCATCGCCAAATGGCGCGGTGTTACATTCAACTCATTATCACCAAGTCAATGTAGCTGAAGTTCAGGGGCAGTTAGCAAATAGACAACGTGCAAGTTTAGATGATCTGCTGACGTTGCCTTTGATGGAAGCAGACCATGTGCTTACAGCCGAGCAAAAGCAATTTGAGCTTGATAATAACGCGCAAGGTATTTTAGGTTACGTGGTGCGCTGGATTGACCAAGGTGTAGGTTGTTCAAAGGTACCCGACATTAATAACGTGGGTTTAATGGAAGATAGAGCGACACTGCGCATATCGTCGCAATATTTAGCTAATTGGCTACATCATGGGGTGTGTACAGAAGAGGAGGTGATGGCATCTCTTAAAAAGATGGCGCTGGTGGTTGATAAGCAAAATCAAGCCGATAGTCATTATATTAATATGGCACCAAGCTTCGATGGCGTTGCGTTTAAAGCTGCGTGTGACTTGATTTTTAAAGGTAAACAGCAACCTTCGGGTTACACCGAGCCGTTATTGCATGCTTACCGTAAACAGGCAAAGGCTGAAGTTAGCTCCAATTAGTTAAGCTATTAGATATCGACTTTAATCCGCTATGAATGTCTATTCATGGCGGATTTTCATTTGTAAATGACACTAGGGTGAATATTGAGGTCATTGGCCGACATTGCTACGCCATGATTAGGCAGGTTTAGCATCAATTATATGTCGATTTATACGCTCGCTGTACGTTAAGCTTGCAGATCTTAAATTATAAAAAAGGATTAACTCGTTGAGCGCTAAAGCGACAATTGTAATTATTGAAGATGAACCAGCCATTGCAGACAATTTGATCCATGTTTTGGAAATGGATGGCTTTAACGTTTGTTGGTTTGCAACAGGTGAGCAAGGATTGGCTTATATAGCCGATAATGCAGTTGACCTTGTGGTGCTTGATGTTGGCTTACCAGATGTAAATGGTTTTGAGCTTTGCAAAACAATCCGCGAGTTCTCTGATGTTGCGATTATTTTCCTAACCGCTAGAAATGATGAAATAGATCGGGTTGTTGGACTTGAGATTGGCGCTGATGACTATGTGACTAAACCCTTTAGTCCAAGAGAAATGCTTGCCCGTATTAAATTGCGAATTAAAAAACCTACTTTGCTAGCTGCTACTCAAGGTGCTGTATCGGTTACTGAGCTTAAGAGTCAATCAACTCAACCGAGCACTGACCGCTTAACATCTGTTAATTTTGACTTTTGTGTTGACGGGAAAATGTTGGGATTAACCGCTGTTGAATTTAAGATCTTAGATAAGTTAATTAGCCACTGTGCGAATGTATTGAGCCGCGAGCAGTTACTTATTGCTGCTGATATTGCGCCATCTGCTTCGTACGAACGCAATATCGATTCACATATCAAAGCGATCCGTCAAAAACTCAAACCGTTTGCTTTAGCTGATTCTATTCAAACTAAACGTGGGTTTGGTTATTTCTACAAACAGAGTCCAAGTTCATGATGCGTTGGCCAAAAATCCCACTAGGACTAAGACTGTTCTCATTATACTTTATTTTAGTGGGGATCACCGCTTATATGGTGAGTAGCACAGTGATCCAGGAGCTGAAGCCAACGGTAAGACAAACGACAGAAGAAACCCTTATCGATATGGCTAATTTGTTAGCTGTATTAGCTGAAGAGGAGGTTGCCAAAGGGCAAATTTCACAGAGCCGTTTCTCACGATTGCTGGCTGCTTATGGCCAGCGTGAACCTCAGGCTCGAATGTGGGAGTTTGGTCAGAAGGCTGCTAACCATCGTATTTATATTACCGATAAAAACGGCATTGTGATTGCTGACTCTTGGCAGCAGGACGTTGGTAAAGACTATTCACAGTGGAATGATGTTTATCTCACTTTACGTGGTCAATATGGTGCGCGCAGTACCACGGAAGATCCCAATGATCCACTCTCTACGGTTATGCACGTGGCCGCGCCGATTTATCATAATCAAACGATTATCGGTAGCGTCACTGTAGCAAAAGCCAACCGTTCAGTTCAGCCCTATATTGATTTGTCTAAAAGAAATGTATTTTATTGGATGATCTTAATGAGTGGCCTTGTATTGGTTGCTGGGGCACTGTTTTCTTGGCGGATCCATTCAGCGCTGCATAAGTTAGAAGATTATGCCGATAAAATGGGCCGCGGTGAAAAAGTGGTTAAACCGACATTTCGGGTATTTTATGAATATGGCAATTTAAGTCATGCACTAGAAAAGATGCGTGAGCAAATTGATGGTAAAAAATATGTCGAGCAGTATGTTGAGACTCTCACCCATGAACTTAAAAGCCCGTTATCTGCGATAAAAGGCGCCAGTGAGATATTGCAAACGCCATTACCGTCAGAAAAAGTCAGTCGATTTTCTGCCAACATTGAGCGTGAAACTGATCGAATGCAGGCTTTAATTGATAAATTATTAGAGCTAGCTCGCTTAGAAAAGAGGCCGCAACTTGATTCATTAGTAACACTGGATCTTGTGGGAATAATTAATGAGATTAACGCTGCATCTGAGGTTCGTTTTATTACAAAATCGGTAACATGCGAATTTGATGGCAGCTCATTAGCCGATAACTCCGCTGATTATTGCGTACTGGGTGATAACTTTTTATTCAAACAAGCTTTATATAACTTGATGGATAACGCCATTGATTTTGTTGATCAGCAGGGCACCATTAAGTGGTCTTTGAAAAGGGAGCAAAAACACCTGGAGCTAGCGATTTATAATACAGGCTCACAGATCCCTGAATACGCTATGCCCAGAATTATCGAGCGCTTTTATTCACTACCTCGCAAAAACGGCAGTAAAAGCACGGGGCTTGGACTTAATTTTGTCGAACAGGTGGTGAAACTTCACCATGGCACGCTTAACATAGAAAATGTGATTAAAGGAGTTAAAGTCACGATAATCCTGCCTTTAGCGCCAAACTCCATCTAATCTCCATATTGTCTCCACTCTATCTCCAACTGTTGGTTTTAAGCTCACTTTATCAACATTTGGAGAGTCAATCGTGAAAAATATATTTAATAATCAAACCTTAGCTAAATTTGGTTTTGTGCTTCTGCTTTTCGTACTGTTACAGATCCCGCTATCTATGGTGAGTAGTTTGATCTCAGAACGTTCCAACCGCTTAGAAGAGGTGCGTAGCGAAATAGCGCGAAGTAGTACTGGTGAGCAAAGAATTATTGGGCCATTTATTGCCGTTAATTACACCGAGATGGTTTATCGAGAAGGCAAGAGCTTTTTGACCGAGTATCGTAAGTATATATTGCCTGAGACATTTAATTTCAGCGCAGAGCTTGAGAGCTTTGCTAAATATCGCGGGATCTATCAAGCTAGATTGTATCAAGCTGAGAGTCAGTTAACTGGCAGCTTTGATTTAGCGCCGCTACTAAACATAGACCAACAAAAGATCAATGCAGTTTCTATGGTTGTTGGAGTCACCGACAGTAGGGGACTAATTAAACTAAATAATATGACACTCAATGGTAAAAATGTTGAGGTGCAGCCTGGTACGGGTTTAAATCAGTTTGTTCAGGGCTTTCACACTGAACTCGATTTGACTGATTTGTTGGGAGCAAGCGATAGCCGCTCAGCTCAACAGCAGATACAACCGCTTAAGTTTGATTATCGCTTTTTATTACAAGGTATGGGCTCTTTGCAAGTAAGCCCTATCGGCAAAGAGTCACGCATTGAAATGGCATCATCTTGGCCACATCCTAGTTTTAGCGGAGATTTCCTACCTATCTCTTCAGACATTACCGATAAGGGCTTTAACGCTGAGTGGGTTAGTAACAATTTTTCTTCTAATATTAGCCAGCTGTTTGAACGCTGTATGTTCAATTCTAGTGCTTGTGCTGAGTTTGAGCGTCGGCAAATGGGGGTTAACTTGATTGAGCCTGTCGACCATTACCTAAAGTCCCATCGCGCTGTCAATTATTCGCTGTTAGTCATCACCTTAGTGTTTGCCAGCTTCTTTCTTTTGGAGATATTTCAAGCTCGTCTTATGCACCCAGTGCAATATGGCTTTGTTGGTTTGGCTCTAGCATTGTTTTATCTATTACTGATCTCATTGAGTGAGCATCTTGGCTTTAATTGGGCTTATGCATTGTCAGCTATAGCATCGACTGTGTTGCTGAGTATTTATGTCGGCGGTATGTTGGCCAGTGCTAAACAGGGTAAGCTGTTTGGTGTATGTTTACTTATTCTTTATGCGATGTTGTTTGGTCTACTTCAAGCAGAAAGCTATGCATTGTTGATGGGCAGTCTGTTATGTTTTGCGATTTTAAGCTTAGTCATGATCTTAACTAGAAATGTTGATTGGTATGCTAATAGCACTCAACAATCAGTCGCCAAACAAGTAAGCAGTGCCGAGACCAAGCATGAGACGGCCTAAAATGACTGCTGATAAGTTTAATGTTAAAAGCAAAATCACTATAAACAGCTACATAAGATTTTGCGGGGCGAAGGCGTTAGCGAGCTTATTGATTTTAGTCGGGCTTATTTATATCGCGCTATATGTGCGCGATACACTGATTAGACCGGTATTGGGCGATGTGCTGGTCGTGATCTGGTTATATTTTTTACTTTCGAGTGTTTTAAGACTTAGAGCTCGAACGTTAATCTTCATTACGTTATCAATAGCCTTTAGTGTTGAATTGGCTCAATACCTTAAGTTGCCCAAGTTACTTGGTATTGAGCCGGGAACAGCACTCAGTACCATTTTGGGGGCAACATTTGATTGGTTAGATTTAATTGCTTACATAACAGGAGCGGTTATCTGTTTGGTTATTGAATGGATTTTACATCGCAGTGCTACAGTCAAAATTGCGCACTAAAAATAATAAAACAAAAAACCTAGCCAATTGTGCTAGGTTTTTTCGGTTGAAACGTTAATTTAATTCACTGTGCTAAGCATTACTCGTCGCTATAATCATTGCCATAGTAACTGGCGAGCAGTAGTTGTTTTAACTCGGCAATTAATGGGTATCTAGGGTTGGCACCTGTACATTGGTCATCGAAAGCATCTTCAGCTAACTCGTCGAGTTTGGCAATAAAATCGGCCTCGTTGATCCCCGCTGCTTGGATTGAGCGTGGAATGCCAATCTTCTCCTTGAGCTCATCAATTTTTTTAATGAGTGCTTCGACTTTTTCTTCATCTGTAATGCCTTCGGCTGTTGCACCTTCAAGTTTTAAATATTCAGCGATCTTTGCATAGCGGCAAAGCGCTTTCGGTCTATCATATTGACTAAATGCGGCCTGTTTGGTCGGCATGTCTGTTGCGTTAAAACGGATCACATTGCTGATTAATAGCGCATTGGCTAAACCGTGGGCTAGATGAAACTCCGCGCCAAGTTTATGGGCCATTGAATGGCAAATACCTAAAAAGGCATTAGCAAAAGCTATCCCAGCAATAGTGGCACCGTTATGCACTTTCTCGCGCGCGATAGGCGCGTTAGCACCATGTTCGTAAGCGTCTGGAAGGTGCTTAAATAGTAGATCTAGCGCTTGTAACGCTTGACCGTCACTATATTCATTTGCCATTACGCTAACGTAGGCTTCTAGGGCATGTGTAATCGCATCTATACCACCAAAAGCGGTAAGCGACTTTGGCATATCCATCACCAAATTAGGATCAACAATAGCCATATTGGGAGTGAGTTCGTAGTCAGCGATAGGGTATTTCATTCCTGTCTCTTCATCGGTCACAACAGCAAATGGTGTGACTTCAGAACCTGTGCCAGATGTGGTCGGGATCGCAACCATTTTGGCTTTTACGCCCAATTTCGGAAACTTATAGATCCGCTTAGTGATATCCATAAAACGTAACGCTAAATCGCCGAAGTCAACGTCTGGGTGTTCGTACATTACCCATATGATTTTGGCTGCATCCATTGGTGAGCCACCGCCTAACGCGATGATCACATCGGGCTGGAAGCTTTGCGCGACTTTAGCTCCCTGTTTAACGATCTGCATCGTAGGATCAGCTTCTACTTCATAGAATACTTCGGTTTCAATGCCTAACCCTTTGAGAATTTTAAGTGTTTCATCGCAGTAACCATGATTAAAAAGGTACTTATCGGTAACAATTAACGCGCGCTTTTTATCACTTAACTCTTCAAGGGCGATAGGTAAGCTACCACGGCGAAAATAGATAGAAGACGGGAGTTTGTGCCACAGCATATTTTCAGCCCTTTTAGCGACCATCTTTTTATTAATTAGATGACTCGGTCCAACATTTTCAGAAATAGAGTTGCCCCCCCAAGACCCACAGCCTAGGGTGAGTGATGGTGCGAGTTTAAAGTTGTACAGATCACCAATCCCTCCCTGTGAAGCAGGCGTGTTAATGAGTATTCTGGCGGTTTTCATTCTAAAACCAAAAGCAGTGATGCGTTCGCCTTGGTTATCTTGATCTGTGTAAAGCCCTGATGTATGACCTATACCACCTAGTTTTACCAATGCATCGGCTTTATCGAGTGCTTCTTCGAAATTGACCGCCCGGTACATTGCCAGTAACGGTGACAGTTTTTCGTGGGCAAAGGCTTCTGTGTCATCTATGTTTGTGACTTCGCCAATCAATACTTTTGTTGAGCGGGGCACGTCAATACCGGCCATTTGGGCAATTTTAGCGGCACTTTGGCCGACGATATCGGCATTGAGTCCGCCATTGGTTAAAATGACGTCCTGCATAGAGGCTGTTTCACTTTCATTGAGCAGATACGCACCATGGCTGGCAAAACGTTGCTTTACTTCTTCATAAATAGAGTCAACCACAACCACAGCTTGCTCTGAGGCACATACCACACCATTATCAAATGTCTTTGACATTAAAATAGAGCTTACCGCGCGTTTGATATCGGCAGTTTCATCAATGACAACAGGCGTGTTACCTGCGCCAACGCCAATGGCGGGTTTACCCGATGAGTAGGCAGCCTTTACCATACCTGGGCCACCAGTCGCTAAAATTAGATTGATATCCTTATGGGTCATTAACTGGTTAGATAGCGCAACAGAGGGTTCATCTATCCAGCCAATAATATCTTTTGGTGCACCGGCAGCAACCGCCGCTTCTAATACGATACGTGCAGCTGTGGTCGTAGATTGTTTAGCGCGAGGGTGAGGGGAGAAAATAATACCATTGCGTGTTTTAAGGCTGATAAGGGCTTTGAAGATTGCGGTAGAGGTTGGGTTGGTGGTTGGAACGATACCGCAGATAATGCCGACAGGCTCAGCAATGGTGATAGTACCAAATGTGCTGTCTTCTGAAAGAATACCGCAGGTTTTTTCATCTTTGTATTTATTGTAAATGTACTCGGATGCAAAGTGATTTTTAATCACCTTATCTTCAATTATCCCCATCTGAGTTTCGCTTGCCGCCATCTTGGCCAGTGAGATCCGCGCATCTGCAGCAGCCAGCGCTGCGGCCCTAAATATCTTATCCACTTGCTCTTGAGAATAGTTGGCAAATACCTGCTGGGCTGCTTTTACTCGTTCGACTAACTGATTAAGTTGTTGCTCATTGGTTATTGTCATAGTGGCAATCCTGAAAAAATTTAGCCAAACCGAATTTGGCTAAACATTCTCTGCTGCTCTAATATTCACTCTATGAATAAAAATTACACTTTATAGGGGCCTTATTCTGTGATGTGCACCGCATAACTGCTGCTATTTGTAATTTTATAACCATACTAGGCTACTGATGTTGTGATTTAAACACAGTGTTTAAAATTGAAATGAGCAACTATTATTAAAAGTTGTGATTTAGGATAGAAAATCTCATTTTTTGTTTTAACACTCATGAGTTAGAGTAGCGCCACATTTTTTATGAACATATAACGCCTTGGGCGCGTTGAGGGTAAGACGTTGGATTTAACACTCTACGTTAAATTTTTTCTCGGCTTAATTGCGATAATTAATCCATTTGGATTGTTACCGGTTTTTGTGAGTTTAACTAGCCACCAAACCGAAGCCGAGCGCAACCATACCGGTAAAGTGGCCAACTTTGCCGTGGTGGTGATTTTGTTGGTCACCATTTTTGCGGGACAGCATATTTTAAATATGTTTAGCATTTCACTTTCGGCTTTTAGGATTGCGGGCGGAACCTTGATTGCCATCATCGCGATGTCGATGCTACAAGGTAAACTTGGTGAGGTTAAGCGCAACAAAGAAGAAGACCGTGAAGCATCGGGTATGGAATCTGTTGCCGTAGTGCCGTTAGCGCTGCCACTGATGGCGGGTCCCGGGGCAATTAGTTCGGTAATCGTATCTGCAGCTGAACACAATAGCCTAGAGAACTTAATCGGTATGTCGATTACCGTTGTGTTGTTTGGCTTGCTTAGTTTCACTTTATTTAGAATGGCACCAATCATCTTTAAGATCTTGGGTAATACTGGTATTAACGTTATTACCCGTTTGATGGGGCTATTGATGCTGTCTATCGGCATAGAGGTTATTGCTGCGGGAGTTAAGGGGTTCTTTCCTAGTTAACCTTAAGCAAATACAAGCCTAGCCAAATAAGCGAAAGGCACTCTTTATGAGTGCCTTTATTGTTTTTTGGCTGCCTACTTCTGCGTTGATTAGCTTTATAAGGGAATAACCATTATTGCAGCTATTCGCCTTGAATTAGTTTGCCAAAAACCGCTCTGAGTTGATCAACTTCTTGTACTGATTGGTATCAGAACTCGCTACTTAACTCCATCATTGAACCCGATTTAGCGCTGAATAGATGTTGATGCATCTTTGCCGCAAATTCATCGGTCATACCCGAAATATAATCGGCGATCACTCTGTGACTATTACCTTTGCTTAATTCACTTGTTTGCCAGCGCTGCTGTGCGTTGAGAGGTAATAGACGCTCAGGATCTGAGATGAAAGCTTCAAACAGTTCCATCACTATTTGTTGGCCTTTATATTCAAGCATCTGAATTTCAGGCTTGCGGATCACGTATTTATAGACAAATTGCTTTAACACATTAAGCGCTTCTGCAAAAGCTGGCTCTAATGCAGCATTATATTTTAGTAACGGTTCTTCAAAGCCTTGTATATCTTGTATAGAAATGGCCGTGACAAATCCATTCACTAGGGTACCGATAGCATCTTTGCGCTCATGATGCTTAACTGAAAATAGCCTCTCGCTTATACTTGCAAACTCTTGGTTTATCCATGGGTCATCAGAATGGATTAACAGATTACTGACATCAGATTGCCATTGTGATTGGTTAACTATCCCCATCACGATTGCATCCTCTAAATCGTGCACGGCGTAAGCGATATCATCAGCAAGCTCCATTATTGAGCAATCTAAGGACTTAAACCGAGTCCGTTTATGCTTGCTGTTTTCTGTTTTATAGCTAGATAGAAAAAGTGCCTTGTCTGTCTCAGACAATGGCTCTAGTACCCAGTCTAGTATTGCTATATCGTCGTCAAATATCCCTTTTACAGGCTGCCAGTCAGCGGGTTTTAACTGTCGGAAATTGTCAACTTGGCAGTGTTTATCGGGACTGCATAGCAGGCTGAAAGGTGCAGGGTATTTTAAGATCCCTAGTAATGTACGTCGGCACAGGTTCATACCGAAATGTTCAGTATAAGGTTCTAAACCCGTTAGGATCCGAAAGGTCTGGCCGTTACCTTCAAAACCGCCATGATCACGCATCATATAATTAAGAGCGATTTCACCACCATGGCCAAAAGGTGGGTGGCCAATATCGTGCGCCAGACACAAAGACTCTATTAGGCTCATTGAGCTGAGTAACGCTTGGTATTGGGGCTGTTTCTGTTTAAGCTGGGCACAGATCCCGGTGCCGATTTGCGATACTTCTAATGAATGTGTCAGGCGCGTACGGTAAAAATCATTCATGCCAACGCCAAGCACTTGGGTTTTGGCTTGCAGTCGCCGAAAGGCTGCTGAGTGTAAAATTCGTGCTCGGTCGCGTTGGAACGGGCTGCGGTGATCATTGCGTCTGTGCTTATCTTCGCCTAAACGTCTTTTATTCCAAACTGAATGGGTCATGCAGGCTCCTTACAACAGACGGTTAATATCGTCTAAGTCGAGAGTAAAACTCGGAATAAAGTGCTCGATAAAATAGTTAACGGCAGGATTGCTATCGCTCTTAAGCCGTTGCTCGAGGCGTTTTTGTGCGGTGTTAAATTCACTGTTTCCTGCACGCTTCTCTTCTAAGCACTTAAGATAAGCACACAGCGTATCAGCTGACTTAACCAATGCTTTATATTCAGGATCCGCGTGTTCACTAGTTAACAGCGCTTGATAGTCTTGTTTAAACTCATCGGGAACCATTTCAAGGAGTCGCTGTTCGGCAATCGCTTCAATCTTTTTGTATTCGGCTTCAATTTCTTTATTAAAGTATTTTACAGGCGTAGGCAGATCACCGGTTAAAATTTCGCTGGCATCATGAAATATCGCAATGGTTGCCGCTTGGTATGGGTTATAGTTGCCATCAAATATTTTGTTGCTAATAATTGCAAGAGAATGCGCGACCATAGCGACTTGTAGAGAGTGCTCTTGAACATTCTCTGGTCTTACATTGTACATTAGTGGCCAGCGTTGAATTAATTTCATTCTAGCGAGGTGGGCGAATAAGTGGCTCATATACTTCCTTTATTCAACAAATGACAACTCCTTGAGACTAGCACAGTTAATATATAAAAAAACGACCCGCAGGTCGTTTTTAATGGTTAATCTTTGATATCTAGATTAATTGTGCTTTATCAAGCCTCAGCTAAACTTAGCACTACTGTTTGTAGCTACCTAAGAAATCACCAAATTCAGACAAGGCTTTAGTCAGTTCTTCTTTGTATGGCAAGAACACAACTCGCACATGATCCGGTTCTGGGTAATTAAAGGCAGAGCCTTGTACTAACAGGATCTTGCGGTCTTTGAGTAAGTCTAAAACTAAGCGTTCATCGTCCCTAAGGTTAAACTTCTTCTGATCAAGCTTAGCAAACGCATACAGCGCACCCTTTGGCGTTTTAACGCTAACGCCGGGAATAGAGTTTAGCATTTCAACACACGCGTCGCGTTGAACACGCAAACGACCACCCGGTTGCACTAACTCTTGAATACTTTGATAGCCGCCTAACGCTGTTTGAATAGCATGTTGGCTTGGTACGTTAGCGCATAGGCGCATAGAAGCGAGCATATCGAGTCCCTCAACATAGCTCTTTGCTGCTTTCTTATTACCGGTAAGCATCATCCAGCCAACACGGAAGCCTGCTGCGCGGTAGACTTTTGATAAGCCGTTAAAGGTTACGGTCAAGATATCATCAGATAAACTGGCTGCAGGAATATGTACAGCTTCATCATATAAAATCTTATCGTAGATCTCATCAGCGAATAGGATCATGTCGTTTTGGCGACACAACTCAATCACTTCTAGGATGAGCTCTTTTGAGTAAACAGCACCAGTAGGGTTGTTGGGATTGATTAGCACAATACCGCGTGTTCTTGGGGTGATTTTACTCTTGATATCTTCCAGATCTGGAAACCAGTCTGATTCTTCATCACAGCGGTAGTGCTGTGCTTTACCCCCTGATAGATGCACTGCTGCAGTCCATAATGGATAGTCAGGTGAAGGTACTAAAATCTCATCGCCACTGTTCAGTAGGCCTTGCATAGCCATCACAATCAGCTCTGATACACCGTTACCAATATAGATATCTTCGATATCAACTCCAAAAATACCTTGGGATTGATAGTGTTGAACAATAGCTTTACGAGCAGAGAACAGGCCTTTTGATTCGCAATAACCTTGAGCACTTGGTAGATTTAAGATCACATCACGTACGATCTCTTCTGGGGCCTCAAATCCAAATGGGGCAGGGTTACCAATGTTTAGCTTTAGAATACGGTGGCCTTCGTCTTCTAATCGACGTGCTTCTTTATGCACTGGACCACGAATGTCATAACATACAGAATCTAATTTATTGGATTTGATAATTGGGCGCATCTACACCTCGAAAATGCTTTTATAAAGATTAGCCAAGTTAAGGATTTGGCTTAGTTGCAGGCACAATAGCTAAAATCAAACAACAAATAAAGGATTAAATGCCTAATTTGGCGGGTTAAAAAAGAATATGATCTTATTTTAAGGCTTTAGAGATACACTTTACGATATTTAATGTTGTTTTGGCGGTTTTTTGTAGTGTGAGTGATGGCAAAGTATCAACAAGTCACAATATAAAGCCTAATTTAGCATTTTGAAAATATAAGCTTACTTCAATATTAAGTGACCAAATTTCCATCATTAATTGTAAAAACAAAAAAGCCAGCAAATGCTGGCTTTCTTAGAGCGTATTTAAGATTAAACGCGCTTTTTGAACTCGTTAGTACGAGTATCAATTTCAATCATGTCGCCAGTTTTAACGAAATCTGCAACACTTAGCGTGCTACCGCCAGTGATAGTTGCTGGCTTCATTACTTTACCTGAAGTATCGCCACGAGCTGAAGGCTCAGTGTATGTTACTTCACGTACTACAGAAGTAGGTAGTTCAACTGAGATAGCTTTGCCTTCGTAGAAAGTTACTTGGCAAGTTTCTTCCATACCGTCAACGATGTATGCAGCAGCGTCACCTAGGTTTTCAGCTTCAACATCGTACTGGTTGTATTCAGAATCCATAAATACGTACATAGGATCTGCGTAGTAAGAGTAAGTACAATCTAGACGCTCTAGAATGATATCTTCCATCTTGTCTTCACCTTTGAAGGTGCTTTCAGTGGTTGAATCTTGTAGAACGTGCTTAAGCTTTAATTTAACGATAGCAGCGTTACGGCCAGAACGAGTTGTTTCAGTTTTTTGAACAACCCATGGGCTGCCATCTAACATGATCACGTTACCTGGACGGAGTTCATGAGCAGTTTTCATTATACTATTTCCTATTTTAGGTATTTTCTATTTAAACGTAGTATCTTAGCTATTTTTGACGAATTGAACTAGTCGAGATGCAAGATCTACATCATTTATTGCGTCAACTGGCCACTGTTTTGCGTGTTGCAATAATGGCAAATTGACTAAATTTAGTTGCTGCCAGTGCTTGATCGCTTGTTCGCCTTGCTCTTGATTAAAAGCAAGGTTTAGCGCTTGCCAGCTATTTGCTAATTCTGGCGGCAGATTATTACAGTAAACTTGCATAAAGGCATCTAATTTTATTAGATGATAGTCCTCTTCTTGTACATAAATGTGCCAAATGAACGGTTTTGCAGCCCATTGAGCACGTAAAAACGAATCTTCACCGCGCACAATATTAAAATCACAGCTCCAAAGAAGCTTATCGTAGCCCTCTTGATCTGTCATAGGCAAAACATGAATGATTAGATTGCCTAGGTGGATCTGCTCGCCTGAATTCAGTTCATCTATTGGCTTAGGTAAAATGCAAGTTAAGCTATTTAGGCTTCTTCCCTTGGGAATGAGAGCATGAATAACCTGTTCGCTTTGTTGCCATAATCGACACAAAGCAAGTAAAGCGGCAGATTCATAGCTAAAAACACTAATAACTGTGTCTTGTGGATTAATACCGCTAAGGCCTAACTGTGAAAACAGGGCCATTCTATTAAGTGGATTATTCTGCCATTCATCACGTCGTTGGAATAGCTCGCGCTCGCAAAGTAATCCACCGGTGCTATCGCTAAATCCTGGGAAATAAAAATGTTTTTTAAGCCCATTAGCTTGCATTGATGGTAAACCATGGCAGCCTGCCACCCAAGACTCAGCGCTTAAGTATTCAAGATTAATCCAAACGGGCGGTTGTTGCAGCCTTGGGTCCGCCTTATGTTGAACATGAAGCGTTAATAGAGCGTGTTTTACTTCATCTGGCAGCTCACAGGCAAACGCTTCTATTAATACGCTACCTGGTTGGTACTCAATTGCTAATGGACTAGACCATAAGTTGATAGTGATCCCATGGTGAACCTGAGTGGTGAGTAGGGGATCCAACTGTGGCAAAATATGCGAAAAACTACGTAGATCGTCGACCCATAAGCAGACATCGATTTTTTTTTCATTGGATAACTGCTTGGCTAAACGCCAAGTGACACCGATATCGCCATAATTATCTACTACAGCGCAAAAAATATCCCAATGCAAAAGGTTAGCTGAATCGTTTACCATGTAATAACCAATGTAAGTGTCTTGTACTACTGCTAGAAAAAACTACAAGCGTCTACAACGACAAAAAAGCGGCATATTAATATGCCGCTTTGTACAATAAAACTTAAGCAATAACTGCTTTATTTTATTAGTCTTCTAACTCTGCTAAACACATCTCTTCGTAGATTTGTTTAACCCAAGCATCAACACGCTCTTCGGTTAGCTCTGGTTGGCGATCTTCATCGATACCTAAACCAACAAAGTGGTTTTCGTCTGCTAGGCCTTTAGACTCTTCAAAATCGTAGCCTGCAGTTGGCCAATGACCAATTACAACTGCGCCACGCGCTTCAACGATTTCGTTTACCATGCCCATTGCGTCTAGGAAGTACTCAGCATAATCTTCCTGGTCGCCACAGCCAAAGATTGCGACTAGCTTATCTTCAAAGTCTATTTGCTCAAGTTCTGGGAAAAAGTCATCCCAATCACATTGTGCTTCACCGTAATACCAAGTTGGAATGCCGAAAATCAACAGATCATATTCTGCGATTTGTTCCTTGGTACTTTTGGCAATATCTTTTACCTCAACCATTTGCTTGCCCAGTTTTTTCTGGATCATTTTGGCTACGGCTTCGGTGTTGCCTGTATCAGACCCGAAAAAAAGACCTACAGTTGCCATTGTTGTTCCTTTAATATCTAGTTAACTATAATGGTGCATGTACTAAAAAGTGGGTTAGTTTCTAACCTGCTTTTGTAGTATAGATTCAATTAGCTGGCTACGACTGATATTACTGGCCATAGCTTGTTCATTCAAGGCGTCATATAAATCTTGTGACACCTTTAACTCTATTCGCTTTAATCCGTTAGCTCGGTCACGCTGGATCTGGTTTCTTTTATTGATTTTGAGCTGTTGGTCTCGTGGCAAAGGGTTGCTACGAGGTCTACCACGCCGCTTTTCTGTTGCAAACAGATCAATGGTGGTTCTATCTGATGTTTCTTTTGCCATTGAATTTTTATTTACCCGATGCCTGAGCCTTCCCAGGTCATCTGTATAATTCCTTTTGCAATAAACCCGGCACAGCCGAGAAATAACACTAACCAAACGATGTAACGCCCAAACTTTGGTACTTTACCTTGCTTGAGTACATCTTGAATGGCCATACCAATAAAAAAGAAAATGGCTGCAAAAAACAGGTTTAAGCCTAGTGCTTCGATCTGTTCCATGTACTGCATCAACATTTGCCATTCCTTCCTCGGCCAAAAAAGTTGCGGGAATATACCATATAAGTTTTCGAGCGGCTATAAGCTTTACATGTTTGTGCCGCTAAATTTAATTGGCTATTCAAGGATAAAGTTTTTAACTATACGGTTAAAAATGCTGGCTTTTTGAGCATGTAACCAATGTCCTGTACCTGCAATTGTCTTAGCGGTAACTTGTGGAAATTGACTCATGATCGCGTCACGATGCGCTGCGGTTACATAATCTGAATCGCCGCCACGAATAAATAGGCATGGACCTTGATAAGCACTATCGAAGTTAGGCCAAGCGATTATGTCAGGATAGCTGTTTTTTAGTCCTTGAAGATTGAGTTTCCATTCAAAACCATTGCTAGTACGAGTTAATGATTTTAAAAGAAATTGTGCGGTGCCGTCATCGATCCCTGCATTTTGCATATGTGTTAGCGCTTGACGGCGGTCGTTAATTTTTTCTAGCGGCATGCTTTCTAATGCGGCAAACACGTTATCGTGGCGACTATGGTAACTCACGGGAGCGATATCAGCTACCACCAGCTTATTCACTATATCAGGGTGCTGAAGTGCCGTCGCCATCGCAATTTTACCGCCCATGGAATGCCCAACAAGGGTAACTTTTTGATTGCCATATTGCCCGCATAAATCGGTGATCAGCTTAGTCATGTCATCAGCAAGAGTTAAATAATTCATTTGGCTGATTCTTGGGCTAGCGCCATGGTTAGGCACATCTACGCGCACCACGGTAAACGCTGTTTCTAATTCTTTACCTAATGCTTTTAAATTATCTAAATCGCCAAATAGGCCATGGATCAAAATAACAATCGGCCCTTGGCCACTGATAGTGTAGTGCATCTTTGTATATTGCCTGCGGCTTAAAAACTTGCTCGAGATTGTGCCTTGGATAGTTGAGAAATCCAACCGTTAGTAGCGAAATCCATTGTGAAGAATAAAATATCGACAAAGATCGCTCATTAAATGAATTCTTTTTCAGTTGGATCGCAGTTTTCATTTAATGACGCTTTATCAAGGCTCTAAACCTCGCTACACTGGGGAGATAAATTGGGATCTTTTGCGATCGCCCCATTGAAACAACGCTATTGTGCTGTTCTATTTAAGGAAGACTACCATTATGAAATATATCGAAGTTGATGAAGAGCTTTATCGACACATCGCCAGTAAAACAGAGCAAATTGGCGAGAGCGCTTCGGATATTTTACGCCGTATATTGGGATTACAAGTTAATTCAGTGGTTGAAGATGCACCTGAAGAAATAAGCCATCCAAGCCTTGAAGTCGAATCCAAGCCTGAAAAAGTGGTGCAAAAGCCTGCAGCTAAGTTAGCTAAGCCTGTTTCTGATTTTTCAACGTTAATTGATGCAGAGTTGCTGGCGAATCAAAAAGGTGCGGTAGGACGTTTCCTGTTTATTCTAGATACAGTCTACTTGGCGTCACCTAAGCAATTTGAACAAGTATTGCAAATTCAAGGTCGTGACCGTTTGTATTTTGCGACCTCAAAAGATGCACTGTTAAAAGCAAGTAAGTCGGCTAATCCAAAAGAGATAGGTCAAAGCGGTTTTTGGGTAACAACTAACAATAATACCGCTAAAAAGCGCACAATTTTGTCTGAAGTATTGATGCAGTTCGGTACAGATGAAGCGCAGATCAGTGAAATAGCAGCTAAGATTTAACGCTAACTGCTTAACTGTGAAAATGTTTAGTTAAAGGTTTGCTGCAGTATCGGCAAACCTTTGCTTGTTTTTACAGCAAGCATAAATCGTAATTAAAAACGCATTAAAGTAATTTCTAAAAGTATGCGTCATAGCAAAACGCCATAAAGGAGAAAGTCATTGGCTACACATAAGAGAGCAGGATTAATTGCTGAGCAAAAGGATTTGGTCAATATCCCAAAACTCGTTAGCCTGTATTATAGTTTGCGCCCAAATGTCGAAGAAGTGAGTCAACGCGTCTGTTTCGGGACTTCTGGTCATCGTGGCAGCGCGCTGAGTAGCAGTTTTAATGAAGCGCATATTGTGGCGATTGCACAAGCGGTTGCTGATTATCGTAAACAAGCCAATATCACAGGCCAGTTAATTTTAGGTATCGATACCCACGCATTATCGCAGCCGGCAGCCATTTCTGTTATTGAGGTTCTAGTTGCGAATGGGGTTAATGTCGTCGTTCATCAGAATGATGGCTTCACGCCGACTCCAGTTGTATCTCATGCCATTATTTGTGCCAACAAAACTGCTGAAGCAACAGGGTTAGTTGATGGTTTGATTGTGACTCCATCACACAACCCGCCACAAGATGGCGGGATTAAATATAATCCTCCCCATGGTGGTCCAGCCGAAGGCGAGATCACGACTTGGATCCAAGACAAAGCTAATGACTATTTAGCCAATAATCTCATTGGCGTTAAGCAGGTTAGTTATCAACAAGCGTTAGCAAGCGAACTGCTGACAGAGCAAGATCTAATTACTCCCTATGTAGAAGATCTTGAAAATGTTATCGATATGCAGGCTATTGCCAATGCCAAAATTAAACTTGGAGTTGATCCGTTAGGTGGTTCAGGTATCGCTTATTGGCAGCCTATAGCGCGCCATTACGGCATAGATATTACCGTTGTGAATAACAAGATTGACCCAAGCTTTGCCTTTATGCCGCTAGATAAAGACGGCAAAATTCGTATGGATTGCTCATCACCTTATGCGATGGCAGGCCTACTAGCTCATAAAGATAGTTTTGATTTATGCCTAGGTAATGATCCTGATTATGACCGTCATGGCATCGTTTGTCCTGGCAGCGGTTTAATGAATCCAAACCACTTTCTAGCTGTTGCAATTGATTACCTTGTTAGCCATCGTCCAGAGTGGACTGCAGATATGGTGATAGGTAAAACACTGGTTTCAAGTGCAATGATCGATAAAGTCTGCGCTTTACATGATAAGCAAATGGCAGAAGTGCCAGTTGGTTTTAAGTGGTTTGTTGATGGTCTAGCCAATAGCCAGTTTGCCTTTGGCGGTGAAGAAAGCGCTGGCGCTGCATTCTTAAGAAAAGATGGTAGCACTTGGTGTACAGATAAAGATGGTTTTATCTTATGTTTACTTGCGGCCGAGATGTTGGCAGTTACCGGCAAAACGCCACAACAACGTTATGACGAACTAGAAGCTCAATTTGGGAAAAGCTATTATCAACGTATCGATAGTCCAGTCAGTCTTGAAGACAAAGCTAAGTTTTCTAACATTAAAGCTGATTCGATTAGCGCTGATAACCTTGCTGGCGATAGCATTGTACAAAAGCTTACCCATGCACCCGGCAATAATGCAGCGATTGGCGGTATCAAGGTGGTAACAGAGAAGGGCTGGTTTGCTGCTCGTCCGTCAGGTACAGAAGCGTTATTTAAGCTTTATGCAGAAAGTTTCGTGAGTGAAGCCCATTTAGCAAGATTAATAGAAGAAGCGCAGCTAATAGTGGCAGAAGCGCTAAAGTAATATAGTTTCAACTTTAAAAGGCACCTGAGGGTGCCTTTTCTATTGGTCGCATTATGCTTAGTAGCTAATATGGCAACTTGGTAAGTTATTTTTAGCTAAATAGTCTTGATGGTACTCTTCTGCTTGATGAAATTGTTGGCAAGGGACGATTTCAGTGACAATCGCACGACAGCCCCATTTTTGACTTTTTATCAGTGCAAGTTTTGAGTCTTCGGCCTGCTGTTTTTGCAGTTTGTCGTGGAAAAAAATTGTGCTGCGATATTGGGTTCCAATATCACCACCTTGCTGGTTTAGGGTAGTGGGGTTATGGTTTTGCCAGAACACTGCTAGCAACTCCTCATAGGATACAACACTTGGGTCGAAGCTAACCTGTACCACTTCTGCATGGCCGGTAATACCTTGTTTGACATCTTGGTAACGAGTGAACTGATCTTTACCGCCCATGTAGCCACAAGTGCAATCTATCACACCGTTAACTTGACGGAAAAAATACTCGACGCCCCAAAAACACCCTGCACCAAATGTAGCTAATGCCATTGTTGTTCTCCTTAAACCAAAACTACAGCTAATCGTTTTAGATTAGCATATTTAGCCGTTTGGATGGCTAGATGGCTTTATCTTGTTTTATTTTTGCTGCTATTGCAAGCACAAATTTGATTAGCTGAATAATTGTTATACAAACTGGGTGGATCCCTAGCAGAATCAAATGCTATCTATGCTACTATGCGACACAGAATTAGTGACTGTCACCCACGAGAACCATGTATTTTATGGGGTATTAAGGGACGTAAAGCTAACAAACCGATAATAAGGAGTAGTTTGTGGTTCATGAATTGAAGCTGTCGAAGGACTTTTTAGCGCTGACCTTAGCTCATCCTCAGCACCTTGCCGAAAGTTTTGAATTTACACTTGATAATCAAGTGCATGTCGAGGTTTGGGATACGGGGGTTATTGTATTTGAGCCGCGAAATGTCAAACACAGTAAAGACATTGTACTTTCATGTGCTGTTCACGGTAATGAAACTGCACCCATTGAGTTATGTAATGATTTAATGACTAAGATGCTCAGTGAAGAGCTCCAATTAACTGAGCGAGTGCTGTTTTTGATTGGTAACCCGCCAGCTATCCATAATGGTACGCGTTTTATCGATGAAAACTTAAATCGACTATTTAACGGCGCCCATTCTAAAGGCGAGGGACTGAGTAATCCTGAACGTGTTCGAGCGAAAAACCTTGAGCAATATGTCGATAGATTCTTTAGTTCACAACAAGCGGGTAGACAGCGTATTCATTATGATCTTCATACCGCAATTCGTGGCTCTAAACATGAAAAATTTGCAATCTATCCATACCGTGGAGAGCGCAAATATAGCCGCGAACAGATCATGTTTCTTGAGTCTTGCGGCGTTAATACCATTTTATTCCACCACGAACCTACAACAACATTCAGTTACTTTTCTTCACAAAACTATCAAGCCGACGCATTTACCATTGAATTAGGTAAGGTTTTCCCTATGGGGCAAAACGATATGACGCGCTTTATTGCAATGAAAGAGATGTTAACTTTATTGTTAAGCGGTCAAGATCTACAGTTACCAGAGTTTGATTTGAAACGTGTAAATCTTTATCAAGTGTGCCGTTCAGTAAATAAGCACTTTGATGACTTTGAATTTACCTTCGCTAATGACGTAGAAAACTTCACCGCATTCCCACGGGGTTATATCCTCGCAAAAGAAGGTGGTCAAGAAGTCACCGTTGAGCACGAATTTGAAGCGATTGTATTTCCAAATGCCAAAGTACCAGTCGGACAACGTACGGTACTTATGTTAAAGGCAGCGGATGATAGCAATATCGACTAATCGATGAGTGAATAACTGTGCATGTAAACCAATATATACATGCACAGAGTCGCTAAGTTGTGGTTTCAATGAGGGGAAGTATTGAGAGTTAGTTTACGTTAACGTAATGTTCTTCCCGCGTATTAAAATAGAAAGGCGTTGCTGCAGTGACTATAGCGGCGCCATCAATAACAAGAGCACATTATGAGCAACGCAACAACCCATGCTGAAACAGTCCATCGCGTGAGCTTTCTTGATAAAGACTCATTGGCGATCCCAATTTTAAAAGTGTTACAAGCAGACGGTACTGCCTATGAAAACGCAGTTTTGCCTGTTATCGACGAGACTTTAGCTAAAAAAATCCACGACACCTGTGTGTTTACCCGAGTATTAGACGAGCGTATGTTGGGAGCGCAGCGTCAAGGGCGGATCAGTTTTTACATGACCTGCACCGGTGAAGAGGCGTCAATAGTCGGCAGTACAGCGGCTTTAGATGACGGCGATGTTATTTTAGCTCAATATCGTGAGCATGCCGCACTGCGCTATCGTGGTTTCACTACCGAACAATTTATGAATCAAATGTTCAGTAATGAAAAAGATCTTGGTAAAGGCCGCCAAATGCCGATCCATTACGGTAGCCAGGCATTAAATTACCAGACGATTTCATCGCCATTAGCCACTCAGATCCCCCAAGCAACAGGCGTTGCTTATAGTTTAAAGAGACAAGGTAAACGCAATATCGCCATCTGTTATTTTGGTGAAGGTGCTGCATCTGAAGGTGATTTTCATGCCGGTTTAAACATGGCCGCGGTGCTAAACACTCCGGTTATTTTCTTCTGTCGCAACAATGGTTACGCCATCTCTACTCCAACAGATGAGCAGTTTAAAGGCAACGGCATCGCTAGTCGCGGTGTCGGTTATGGCATGCATACTATCCGTGTTGATGGTAACGATATGCTAGCCGTACTCGCCGCTACACAACAAGCAAGAGCATATGCCCTAGAGCACAATGCGCCGGTGTTAATTGAAGCAATGACCTATCGCCTAGGTGCACACTCTTCATCAGATGACCCTTCAGGTTATCGTTCAAAAGAGGAAGAAGCGAAGTGGCAACAGCATGATCCTGTTAAGCGCTTTAAGCTATGGATGGTCAATAAAGGCTGGATGGATGAGCAAACTGACAGCGAACTTTATGTGAAATATCGTGAAGAGGTATTGGCACAGCTAAAAGTTGCGGAAAAAGTGCCGACTCCTCACATCGATGAAATTATTAGTGACGTATATGATAAGCCAACGCCTATTTTGCAAAAGCAGCTAGCAGAGCTTAAAAAGCATGTAAAAAAATATCCAGAAGCCTATCCAAAAAGCGCAGGGAGAATATAAGCCGTGGCTCAAATGAATATGTTGCAAGCCATTAACGAGGCCCTAAGCTCGGAAATGGAAGCAGATCAAACAATGACTGTGTTTGGCGAAGATGTCGGACATTTTGGTGGGGTATTTAGAGCAACATCGGGCCTGCAAGAGAAGTTTGGCCGTGAGCGCTGTTTTAATACACCACTTACCGAACAAGGTATTGCAGGTTTTGCCAATGGTCTTGCCTCAAACGGCATGACGGCAGTGGCCGAAATTCAATTTGCTGATTATATTTTTCCAGCAATAGACCAAATTATTAATGAAAGTGCCAAGTTTAGATACCGCAGTGGTGGTGAGTTTGATGTTGGTGGTCTAACGTTCAGAACGCCATATGGTGGTGGAATTGCTGGTGGGCATTATCATTCGCAATCACCTGAAGCTTACTTTACCCAAACCGCTGGACTAAAAGTGGTTGTGCCACGTAACCCAGAACAAGCCAAAGGCCTGTTAATCGCTTCTATTCGCGATAAAAATCCGGTGATTTTCTTTGAGCCTAAGCGTCTTTATCGCGCCTCGGTCGGTGAAGTGCCTGAAGGTGAGCACGTTATCGAGCTAGGTAAAGCAGAAGTCGTCCAGCAGGGGACTGACATTACTTTGTTAGGTTGGGGCGCCCAGATGGAGATCCTTGAGCAAGCTGCTGAAAAAGCGGCTAAAAAAGGTATTTCATGCGAAATTATCGACCTAAGAACACTCGCACCATGGGACGTAGATACCGTTGCTGAATCAGTTAAAAAGACAGGGCGTTTGCTTATCAACCATGAAGCGCCCTTAACCGGCGGTTTTGCAGGTGAAATTGCCGCGACAATTCAACAAGAGTGTTTCTTATACCTCGAGTCGCCTATTGCTCGAGTTTGTGGTTTAGATACACCGTATCCTTTGATCCACGAAAAAGAATACATGCCAGATGCATTAAAAACTTATGAAGCGATTCTTGCTTCGGTTAACTTTTAGGAGCCGGTGATGATTAAAGATTTTATTCTGCCGGATATCGGTGAAGGTGTTGTTGAATGTGAACTTGTTGAATGGCTAGTAGCAGAAGGTGACAGTGTCGTTGAAGATCAACCTATTGCCGATGTGATGACAGATAAAGCTTTGGTGCAGATCCCAGCGCCAAATGCAGGTGTGATCACTAAACTATTCTATGCCAAAGGTGAGATTGCAAAAGTGCATGCGCCTTTATATTCCGTTGATATAGCGCAAGAGGGCGAAAGCTCTGCTCAACCAGTGTTAGCAAGTGAAGATGTGGAACAGCAAGAGGTTGCTAGTACGCAAAATATCAGCCCAGCTGTCAGTATTGAAGAGTTTCTTTTACCTGATATCGGCGAAGGGATTGTTGAGTGCGAACTGGTTGAGTGGTTAGTCGAAGAGGGTGACACAGTTGTTGAAGATCAACCTATAGCTGATGTCATGACTGACAAAGCGCTGGTACAGATCCCTGCGATTAAGAACGGTAAAATTGCCAAACTACATTACCGTAAAGGTCAGCTTGCCAAAGTACATGAGCCACTATTTGCCATTGAAGTGGCGATTGATGCCGCTGTAATTACAGTGACAGCGAACGACGCATCCGCTGCTGAAGATAATATATCTACGCAAAAAGTTGATAATTCAGCTCCTGTTGCACAAGGTAAGGCACTGGCAAGTCCTGCGGTTCGCCGTTTAGCGCGTAGTTTAGACATTGATATTGCGTCGGTAACTGGCTCTGGTAAAAATGGCCGAGTTTACAAAGAAGATATCGAACGACATCAGTCAGGGCAAAGTGCGAGTACTGCAGCTACAGCAAGTAGCGCTAATGTTGTCAGTCAATCCGCCGAGCAGGTAAACGTAAATCACGCAACAGACAGAGTTGAGCCTATTAAGGGCGTTCGCGCGGTTATGGCTAAGATGATGTCTGAATCGGTATCGACAATCCCTCACTTTACTTATTGTGAAGAGTTTGATTTAACCGAGTTAGTGGCGCTGCGTGAGAGTATGAAGAAAAAGTACTCTACAGATGAGTTAAAGCTCACTATGATGCCATTCTTTATGAAATCTATGTCACTAGCGTTATCGCAATTCCCGGATATGAATAGCCGAGTAAATGCCGATTGTACCGAGCAGACGTTTTTAGCCAGCCATAATATAGGTATGGCTGTAGATTCAAAGGTTGGTTTATTAGTACCAAATGTCAAAGACGTCCAAGATAAAACGATCTTAGAAATTGCAGCAGAGATCACCCGTTTAACCAATGATGCCCGAAGTGGACGTGTTGCACCTGCTGATCTAAAAGGTGGCAGCATTTCTATCTCTAATATTGGCGCTTTAGGTGGAACAGTGGCGACGCCAATTATTAATAAACCGGAAGTCGCTATTGTCGCTTTAGGTAAATTGCAAGTGTTACCAAGGTTTAACGATAAAGGCGAAGTAGAAGCACGTAAGATCATGCAAGTGAGCTGGTCAGGCGATCACCGCGTGATAGACGGTGGTACCATTGCCCGTTTTTGTAACTTGTGGAAACTCTACCTAGAACAGCCACAAGAAATGCTATTAGCTATGCAATAGACTTTGTGAACAGGCAAAGTTAAGGGCGCTCATTAGAGCGCCTTTTTTTATGGGCAATATCGCTATATGAGTTTTAAATTTGTGAACTATTCCGTATAATTCCGCTAATCTGTTATTGCCCTTTGGTTGTACTATGAGCGCGTTTGCCCCAATTATCGAAAATATTGATTATCCTTTCCCGGCTAAACCTATTCCTTTGTCAGATGAAGAAAAAGCCGCATCAAAAGCAAAAATTAAGCAGCTTTTAAAAGAGAAAGATGCGGTACTCGTTGCCCATTACTATACCGATCCTGAAATTCAAGCCTTAGCTGAAGAAACGGGCGGTTGTGTATCGGATTCACTAGAAATGGCGCGTTTTGGCCGCGATCATCCGGCAAAAACACTGATTGTTGCTGGCGTTAAGTTTATGGGGGAAACTTCTAAGATTTTAAGTCCAGATAAAACAATTCTAATGCCAACCCTAGAAGCGACATGCTCACTTGATTTAGGTTGCCCAATTGATACCTTTAGTGAGTTTTGTGATGCGCATCCAGATCATACCGTTGTGGTGTATGCCAATACATCTGCTGCGGTAAAAGCCCGCGCTGACTGGGTAGTGACATCAAGTATTGCACTAGAGATTGTTGAGCACTTAGATAGCCAAGATAAAAAGATTATCTGGGGCCCCGATCGCCACTTAGGCAGCTACATCGCCAAGCAAACCGGCGCAGATATGTTGATGTGGCAGGGCGAGTGTATCGTTCATGATGAGTTTCAATCTAAGGCACTACGTGAACTGAAAAAGCTTCATCCGAATGCTGCAGTGCTGGTACATCCAGAGTCTCCAGCAAGCGTGGTTGCGCTAGCAGATGCTGTAGGATCGACTAGTCAGCTTATTAAGGCTGCTCAGACAATGGATAATGACACCTTTATTGTGGCAACAGACAAAGGTATCTTTTATAAGATGCAGCAAGCTGCACCAGATAAGAATTTAATCGCAGCGCCAACCGGTGGTAATGGTGCAACTTGTAAGAGCTGCGCACATTGTCCTTGGATGGCAATGAACGGTCTTAAAGCAATTGAAAGTGCGTTAGAAAATAAAGATCCAAGTGCACACGAGATATTTGTTGATGACAAATTACGTGTAGATGCGTTAAAGCCACTTGATAGAATGTTAGACTTTGCCGCGACCTTAAACATGAAAGTGAAAGGTAATGCTTAAGCTCTAATGCTGAGTCGAAAAAAGCCCGCTTAAGCGGGCTTTTTTGTGAGTGTTGTAGTAAAACACCTGAGCAATTGCAATGATATAGCATTATTGTCTAGCAATTATGCAAACGCTTGAGATTAAGCCTTAATTGTCTTGACGCAATAGGGCTATTTCAGTAAAGTAGCGCTCCGTTGCTTAGCAAATAACTGTTTGTCAGATATTATGTTTTAGCGACCGTGATGCTAAACACGTAAAAGATATTGCATCGGTGAGCTGGCTGAGTGGCTGAAGGCGCACGCCTGGAAAGTGTGTTTAGGTTAACCCCTAACGAGAGTTCGAATCTCTCGCTCACCGCCATATTTCGAAATCCCGTTATCGCAAGATAACGGGATTTTTTGCATCTGAGCCTTAATATTTTAAATTCAATTGATAATCCCGTTGATTATCTGTTCTCCCCCTACATATAAAGGGGAGTACTGTTATCTATTTGAAATGGAACTTTTTAGTGGTTGCCTTCATTTATTTTCAAAGCTAGCTTTATATGGCTCGCTATTATTTAGCGGAGAGCCATTTACGCTGTTTAGGGTAATCAAAGAACTTTCTATGCTCAGGACCAGCGCTGTTGGCATTTACCTTATTCGGGTGTTTATGTTCTTTCCAACAAGCCACCTTTCTGCCCATATTCAGATGTGGAAATACAGGTTTGCCACAATAGGTCACACCTAAAAAGTCGAGTAACTGTGTAAGGCTGGTGTGATGACTGATATCAATCCGCAAAAAATCATCACGATCTTTAAAGTAATCTAATACTTCGCGTTGATGGCGTAAGTAGCAGGCTTTAAGGTGATCAGCATCATCTGGTACTGCTGTTGTTGCCAACTCAAAGGTGTGGTTAAAGGTGCGCTTTAAAATTGGATTAAAGCTACCTGTAGTAGGGTGAAGCTCTGCCTTCATTTTGTTAACTAGCATCTGCATCGATGGGATCCACAGGGATAAATCCCGCTCAAGGTACACAAACTTGGAGTCAGGAAACAAATTATCAAGCTCTTTGTAGTCACAAAAACACGGCGAGTCTGAGATGATGTCCGCTAAAGTAAACGCTTGTTTAGTGTAAGCAGTGTGTGCCACGTTAAAACCATAATCTAGCATGGCGACACTGATACTGGTCGTTCCGGTGCGTGGCAGTCCAATAATAAAAACTTTATTCATAAATACCTAAAAACACCTGTGCAGTCGGTCACAGCGGTTTTGCTGAAATAGAAAAACTGAGAACGTTATTTGCGTTAGTTATAACAAAGGACTAAACAAGTAAAACAGTCGCTCTGCGGTACGATTTGCTAAAGAGCGCTTTTCCCATTGGATTGGACAAATTTGATCAGCGTCAGCCAAATAACCTTGTTGCACCTGCTGCAGTGTTTCAGTGAATTCAAGGTTGTCCACCGCTAATGTAACTTCGAAGTTAAGCCATAAACTGCGCATGTCCCAGTTTACTGTGCCTATTAAGCAGTGGTTACTATCGATAACAACGCTTTTCGTGTGCAGTAACCCACCTTTAAAACGGTGAATATTCACGCCAGCTTCAAGTAACTCGCTGAAAAATGCCCGGCTAGCCCACTCAACCATGATTGAATCGTTTTTATCAGGAATAATAATATCGACTTGGACATTACGCTGAGCGGCGATAACAAGCGCCATGTGCAGGTTATCACTGGGTACAAAGTAGGGCGTAGTAATGACGATGCTTTTCTGTGCTTGATAAATACTTTGTAATAATACGCGGTGAATCACCTCTTCACGCATTCCAGGTCCTGAGGGAATGACTTGTACTAAGTCGGTAATTTCGCTGTCATCATGGGCAAGACATGTTGGCGGTTCCGGTAGAAAGCGTTGATTGGTTTCTACCTCCCAGTCCCAAGCATGAATACTATTTAACACAGGCACAGATGGACCGGTAATACGTACCATCACATCTATCCATTGGCCAACTCCAGCATCTTGGTTGAAGTATTTGGGGTCAACTAGATTCATTGACCCTGTATAGCCAATGACGTTATCAATGACCACTATTTTACGATGTAAGCGCAGATCTAAGCGTCTAAAGAACATACGAAACGGTGATACTTCAAGGGCGCTTATCACTTGAATACCACTGGCTTTCATCTGCTTTGGCCAATGACTCTTAAAGAAGTGCCTGCTGCCAGCGGCATCCAACAATAACCGGATCTGTACTCCTCGATTGGCACTCTGGATCAGTGCATTGGCTACGTCATCAGCTCGGCCACCGGGATGCCAAATATAAAATTCCAGTAAAATTGTGCGCTTAGCTTGGTCAATATCAGCAATTAGCTGATCTAAAATTTCGTAAGTTTCACTACATAGGGTGAGGTGGTTATCAGCTAGAGCAGGAATGCCGACTTGTTTCTCGCAAATGGCACTAATTGATTGGCCATAAAGACTTGCTACATGGGGGCGATATTGACGATATTCGTATAGCTTTTTAAACCACTCACCATATGGCTTAAACATTAGCTCTGCACGTAATGCTCTTTTTTTACCTAAATTAAGTTCGCCAAATAGCAAATAAGCAAAAGCGCCACCTAACGGCACGATATAGATAATCATTAACCAAGCGAGCGATACGCCAATAGAGCGCCTCTTTGCCACGACTCGAATGCTGATCCCGGCAATCACTAACCAATATACAAATACCCCAGCGATGGTTAATAGCTGGTAAAACTCATACATATTGTGTTTGATAGTTAGTTCCTCGGAGACTCAGCCAGAAAAGCATAATGTTGCTTAACTAAACTTAAATTTCTATTGAATGATTATGTGGCTAAACTTATAAGCTATTATAATGAAAAGATTACTTTAAATCTAAGTTCAGAGTTAAATTAGTTCGCTATGGCAAAAATTATTCGTAAAGTTATTTTCCTCGCGCTTATCGCCCTCGTGGCGGTTATTCTCTATGTATATGATGCGACTGAAATCCCCACTGAAGATGTTTTACTGACAAATGAGATAGGTCAAAGTCAGGTAACTCAGTGCATTACTCAAACGACAAAAGCGCCACTAGATAGACATGGCAAATTAGATATTACGACATGGAATTTGTATAAACAGCAAAGTGATGGCTGGGAGCAAACTTTAACCCAATTGATTGAGCGTACAGATTTACTCTTGCTACAAGAAGCACAGCTAACGCAAGAGCTAAAGTCAGTTCTTGAGGAACAACAGCTTTATATGTTGTTAGCGCGCGCGTTTAACTTCTCAAGTGAGGCTATAGGTGTTATGAACCTTAGCCGAGATAAAGCACTGAGCAGTTGTGTGTTTAGAAAAGCTGAGCCATACATTAACTTTCCGAAGTCTATGCTAGTGTCATATTATTTGTTGAGTGATGCTAGTCAGCTGCTAGTCGTAAATATCCATAGTATTAATTTTACCTTTGGTATTGATGAGTATCTTGCGCAGTTAAATGTTGTAAAACAAGCGATGCAGGATCACCAAGGGCCGATAATATTTGCTGGAGATATGAACACATGGAGCGAGCAACGTAGCTTGGCGATTGCCGAAATAGTCAAAGGCGCAGGACTGGTTGAAGCTGTACCTAAACACGACTCTAGAACAGCATTTTTTGGTCACCATTTAGATCATATCTATTATCGTAATTTAGAGCTGATAAAGGCTGAGTCAATCATAACAACCAGCTCAGATCATAATCCGTTAAAAGCCTATTTTAGATTAGAAAAGCAATATCCAGATAAACTACAAAGTCTTAAGTAAACTGTTAGCTCTTAATGCTACAAGCCCCAATCATTTTTAATATTAATTTGTTAGCTTGTTACTGACAATTTCGCCTTATTACAACAGGGATATTTATGGAAAGCGCTCACAGCCTGCTTGCGCAGTATTTTGGTTTTGATCAGTTTCGTCCAGGACAAGGCGAGGTGATAGAAAATGTACTAAAAGGTCATAGTGCTGCGGCAATTTTTCCCACGGGATCGGGTAAATCTCTGTGTTACCAATTGCCGGCCCTTGCGCTACCGCATCTGACGTTAGTTGTATCGCCTTTATTGGCTTTGATGGATGATCAACTTCAGTTCCTAAGCTGTAAAGGTATTGCTGCTGCATCAATCGATTCTACTCAAACCAATGAGCAAAGTAGCGCTGTTATGCAAGGCGTCGCAGATGGATCCATTAAAATCTTAATGATCTCGGTTGAGAGATTAAACAATGAACGCTTCAGAAAGTTTATTTCATCGGTGCCAATTTCATTATTGGTGATTGACGAGGCTCACTGTATCTCAGAATGGGGGCATAACTTCCGTCCGGATTATTTGAAATTGCCGGCTTATCAAAAACAGTTAAATATTCCACAAGTTCTGTTACTCACCGCGACTGCGACTGCGCAGGTGGTAGAAGATATGGGGCGTAAATTTTCGATACAGAAGCAATATGTGACGCTAACAGGCTTTTATCGAGCCAACTTAAATTTAGCGGCGCTTGGTATGCCAAGTTCACAAAAACTGCCTTACTTAAAAGATTGGTTGAATCAACGCCAGGGTCAAAGCGGGATAGTGTATGTGACTTTGCAACAAAGTACTGAAATGGTCGCTCAAGAACTATTGCGCGCCGGGGTTAATGCGGCTGCTTATCACGCTGGCATGGACAGTGATAAACGTAAATCAATCCAAAACCAATTTATGACAGGTGAGCTTAACGTCATTGTGGCTACTATTGCCTTTGGTATGGGGATAGACAAAAGCGATATTCGTTTTGTGGCGCACTTTGATCTACCTAAGTCGATAGAAAATTACGCTCAGGAAATAGGCCGAGCAGGGCGCGATGGTTTGGTCTCTGACTGCTTAGTTCTAGCTAACCGCGATAATCTCAACGTGCTGGAGAACTTTGTCTACGGTGATACGCCCGAAGCGAGTGCGATAGATTTTATAATAGAGGAAATTAGCCAGGCAGCGGCTGTCGGCACGCAGTGGGAGGTATTGTTAACACCACTGTCAAACGAATCCAACATACGCCAGTTAAGCCTTAAAACACTATTGGTATATTTAGAGATGCTAAGAGTGATAAAGCCTAAGTACAGTTATTTTGCTGACTATCGTTTTAAGTTGTTGCTACCTCTGTCTGAATTGTTAAGTCTATTTGATCCTCAACGGCAGACTTTTATTAATGCAGTGCTTGATAGTTCTGATAAAGCTAAAATTTGGTATAGCGCCAATTTTGCCAAGTTAGAGCAATTAATACCCGGTAGCCGAGACCGCGCAATTAAAGCGCTGGATTATTTACATCAGAAACAGTTGATTGAGTTACAAAGTAAACAGTTAACACAAGTATATGACGTATATAGTGCAAACATTAATGATACTGTCGCTGCTCGGTTATTTGAGCGCTTTAGTATCAAAGAACAAAGTGAAGTTAACAGAATAAATCAGTTAGTGGACTTTTTTGACAGCGAATCTTGCTTAAGTTTGCAGTTAGCTCAGTACTTTTCAGATCATAACCTTACAGCACCTTGCGGCCATTGTAGCGTTTGTCTTGGTCAATCTGCGCGTTTGCCTAAGCCTGCACCGTTAGCACCATTAGATGATTTAGACTTCATCGCTGTTTGCCAACAAGCGATAACAAAGCTAGAGGCAAAAGCGACTCCCATTCTGTTGAGCCGCTTTTTGTGTGGTCTAACGACGCCAATATTTACCAAGTTAAAAATGCGTCAAATTAGCGGATTTGCACAGCTTGAACAGTATCGATTTAAAGAGGTGTTGGCTTGGGTCGAGCAAAATTTTAATCGCTAGTTATTACTTGCTATGAAAATATCAGCTAGCCGCCACCTCCATTATTTGAGTTCAATATAAATTTAGCTTTTTGGCCAAGGTTAATTTAATCGCACTAATGGTTTGAGTTATGTAACAAAGGTTGTTTATTTTGGATAATTTACTGAAAAAAGTAGCAGAACATGATTTACTTGCAGCGATAATAAAAGTGGCGTAGACCACAAACTTGCAAATTAAGGGAATACATCATGAAAAAAGCCGTGTTGCCATTGGCTATCGCATTGTCGCTTGCCGGTTTAACTGCTTGCCAAACCCAACCAACCAATGAAGTGGTAGCGGTTAAGATTGCCGATCAAAAAATAGCATTCGACCAATTTAGCCAAAACTTTATCGATGCACTTTGGATTGAGTCACCAACTTGGGCATTGTATAGCGGCTTTCATAAATATGACGGAGTGTTGAAAGTACCTAATGCAGCAACGCGAGCAGCTACACTCGCCTTTATCGATACTCAGCAATTGGCACTAAGTCAGTTTGACCCAAATGTGATGAGTCCGGCGATGTTGACTGATTATCGTCTGATCGAGAATTTGCTTGCAGAAATGAAGTGGGATTTAGAAACATTTAAGTCGTGGCAATGGAACCCTGCTAGTTACAATGTTTCTGGAGGTTTTGCGCAAATTATCAATGAAGATTTTGCACCGTTAACTGAACGCTTACGCTCAGTTTTGGCTAGAATGGAAAACGTACCAGCTTATTATGCGGCAGCAAGAGAAAATATCAGTAAGCCGACATTAGAGCACACTCAACTTGCCATTATGCAAAATGAAGGCGCATTTTCAGTTTTTTCAAGTGAGCTACTGGACAAAGCAATTACCTCAGATCTTACTAACGATGAGAAAGCTTTATTTGCAAGTCGCTTCAATAAGGTTTCGATTGCAATCAATGAGCATATCGACTGGTTGAAAGCACTAGAAGCAGACTTGAAGGAACAAGGTGCGAGAAGTTTTCGTATCGGTGCAGAACTTTACGAGCAAAAGTTTGCCTATGACATCCAAGCGGGCATGAGTGGTAAAACACTTTATGAAAAAGCAGTTGCAGATAAAAACCGCGTACAGGGTGAAATGATTAAAATCACCCACCAAATTTGGGATAAGTATTTTGATACCGCTATTCCGAGCGATGATAAAGTTGCTATTAAGCAGCTAATTGACAAGTTGTCTGCTAAGCACGTTAAACGTGATGACTTTGTAGATGAAGTTCGTGCACAGATCCCTGAACTGGTTGATTTCGTAAAAGCTAAGGATCTAGTCACACTAGATCCGAATAAACCGCTGGTGGTCCGAGAAACGCCTGCTTATATGCGCGGTTATGCTGGAGCGTCAATTAGCGCACCTGGCCCTTATGAGAAGTCAGGTAATACTTACTATAATGTCACGCCACTTGACGGCATGAGTGATGAGTCAGCAGAAAGTTATTTACGTGAATATAACCACTGGATTTTGCAGGTACTCAATATTCATGAAGCGATTCCAGGTCATTACACTCAACTTGTTTATTCAAACGAATCACCAAGTTTGATTAAGAGCTTATTTGGTAATGGGGCTATGGTAGAAGGTTGGGCTGTTTATACCGAACGCATGATGTTAGAACAGGGTTATGGTAATTTCGAGCCTGAAATGTGGCTGATGTACTATAAGTGGAACTTACGCGTCATTTGTAACACCATCCTAGACTATAGCATTCAAGTAAAGGGCATGACTGAAGCGCAAGCATTAGACTTGATGATGAATGAAGCGTTCCAGCAGCAAGCCGAAGCAGAAGGTAAGTGGCGTAGAGCAACATTAAGCCAAGTTCAATTAACAAGTTATTACTCAGGTTACCGTGAGATTTATGATTTTAGAGAGGAGTATAAGGCACTCAAGGGGGATGATTTTGATCTTAAAGCATTCCACGAAGAGTTTTTAAGCTACGGTAGCGCGCCAGTTAAATATATTCGTGAGTTAATGCTGAATAAGTAATTTAATCGTTTATAAAAACAGTCATTAATCGATAAATATAAAGATCAGTAGCTTTTGCTGCTGGTCTTTTTTGTTTCATAGAAAAAAATAGCAAAACTTATGCTTTGTTAAGTTAATTAGGCTAGTAAAAGAGATTTGTTTATTGTAATCTAAATGATAACAATTCGCATTAAGCTTAAAAAGATGAAACACGTATTATTAGTAGATGATGATCTTGTATTCCAAAGCGCGCTTAAGCCCGTTTTGGAAAAGGAAGGCTTTATTGTCACTGTTGCCAATAACGGTGTAGAGGCGCTCGATAAACTCAAATCAACGACGCAAGATTTGATTTTGTTGGATCTTAACATGCCAGAACTCAATGGAATCGAACTCTTAAAGCTCAGAGTGGATAAGACACCCGTTATTGTGATCTCTGCCTTGGACGCGGAGGAAGAGCGGATTAAAGTTTATGAACTTGGGGCGGATGATTTTTTAAGTAAACCTTTTAGTCATAGAGAACTTACTGTAAGGATCAATGCATTACTGCGAAGAATTGCAGTGGTTAAAGAAAATATGGAATTAACAGAGCCAGTTCAGGAGATCCACTTTGATGATAGCCGTTTTATGATCTCTATTTCTGAAAGGTTAGTATCTTTTACCCAAACAGAATTCAAGTTATTTAAGTATCTGTTTGAACGAAAAGGACAAGTGATCACAAAGCAGGAATTGCAGCGTCGAGTGTTACAAAAAGAGTTAGGTCAATTCGATAGAAACTTAGACATGCATATCAGCAATACTCGACGTAAATTATCGGAGAAGCAATTACCCAAAAGCCTTATTAATACAGTAAGAGGCAAAGGATATAGCTTTGCAGTTGCATGTTAACATTGAAATTTTATTGGTTAGTTGAATACTAATTGGTATAACTACTCAAGCCAGTTCTAGTTAAGCTGGCTTTTTTGTGGCAGGTGGAGCAGGGCTGTATTTGTAGTGAGTCGAAACGGTGAGATTTATTAGGCGAAACATTTTAAAACATCGGGTCTTAGCTCGATAGCCGTCACACAAAAAAGGGAGCTATATGCTCCCTTTATCTTATTAAGCTGAAACGCTAACGCGTTGTTTACTTAAGTAGAATTGTTGGGTCAACAAATTCCATATCTAAAGCTTCAGCAACTTCGGCACAAGTGATCTTACCATGCATTACATTAAGACCATTAAGCAGGTGCTTATCTTGTAACAATGCTTCTCTATAACCTAGTTGTGCTAGCTTGATAATGTAAGGAAGCGTTGCGTTATTTAATGCAAATGTAGATGTGCGTGCTACAGCGCCAGGCATATTGGCAACACAGTAATGAACAACATCATCAACAATATAAGTAGGATCTTGGTGAGTTGTTGCATGTGAAGTTTCAATACAACCACCTTGGTCGATAGCTACATCAACAATTGCTGAGCCTGGCTTCATGCGTTTGATATGTTCTTTTGTTACTAGCTTCGGTGCTGCTGCACCAGGTACCAAAACACCACCAATAACAAGGTCAGCTTCTAAAACATGCTTTTCAATTGCATCAGCAGTTGAGTAGATAGCTTTAACTTTATTATCAAACTGAGCATTAAGGCGACGTAATGCATCAATACTACGGTCAAGGATGACTACGTCAGCACCAAGACCAACAGCCATTTGTGCAGCGTTAGTTCCAACCATGCCGCCACCAATAATGACAACCTTTGCAGGTTCAACACCTGGAACACCACCTAACAGCATGCCGCGGCCGCCCATAGATTTTTCTAGTGCCATTGCGCCTGCTTGAATTGACATACGGCCAGCAACTTCTGACATTGGTGCTAGTAGGGGAAGGGCACCACGATCGTCGGTTACAGTTTCATAAGCGATACACACTGAACCGCTCTTAATAAGGTCTTCGGTTTGAGGTAAATCTGGTGCAAGGTGTAGGTAGGTAAACAGAAGCTGATCTTCTCTGAGCATTGCACGTTCAACTGCTTGCGGCTCTTTTACTTTTACAATCATTTCTGATTGCGCAAATACTTCAGCAGCAGTATCGAGAATTTTTGCGCCAACAGCAATATAGTCTTCATTACTAAAGCCAATTCCTGAACCGGCATTTGTTTCAATAAAAACCTCATGACCACGTGAAGTTAGTTCGCGAACGCTTGATGGAACCATGCCTACACGATATTCGTGATTTTTGATTTCTTTTGGAACACCTATAATCATCTTCGAGCCTCAATTTCGCATAAAAACCCATTTAATATGGGTGTAATTGTTATTTTATATTGCCTGAACGTGAATGTTTCAGGGAAATCTAGTATAGTATTCATTCCGTAGTTTATGCTGCTGAAGATTTTGCTTTAGCAGATAATAATATCGTTGTTAATGACAACCAGGGTTATAAATATGGTTAATAATAAAAAGAGTCCTATAAAAGACTTAGATCGTATCGATAGAAATATACTTAATGAATTGCAAATTGATGGCCGAATTTCTAATGTAGAGTTGTCTAAAAGAGTAGGGTTGAGCCCGACCCCTTGTCTGGAACGCGTAAAAAGACTTGAAAAACAAGGTTATATCAAAGGTTACACGGCTTTGGTTAATCCACACTATTTAGGCGCTTCTTTATTGGTGTTTGTTGAGATCACATTAAACCGTGATACAGCTGAAGTTTTTGATAAATTTAACAAAGCTGTGCAACTGTTAGATGATATTCAAGAATGTCATCTTGTTTCTGGTGATTTTGACTACCTACTAAAGACTCGAGTATCAGATATGTCTGCATACCGTCGTCTTTTAGGTGAAACATTGCTAAAACTACCAGCGGTTTCAGATACTCGAACTTATGTTGTGATGGAAGAAGTTAAGCAAACTAATCGTGTCGCAATCAATACAGTGACAGAACTGTAAATATTAGACTTTGATGTAAAAAGGGGCCTTTATGGCCCTTTTTTTAGTTTAAACGCTTACTGATACAAAGTGTTGCAAATTCCGTGCATGCATATTTATGCACTTATCCCGGTAAGCAGCAAACGCTGCAAAAAGTCTTAAATTCTGGTATCTTGTGCCTAATTAATATTTTTTAGTGTAGGTTTTCCATTGTCTAAGGGAAATAGCGTTAAAACCCTATCCGGTATACAGCGTTTACTGGAAGGTAGTCTCATTATTTGTTGCATGTTAGCAACCTACGTCTTAATTGCATTAAGCAGCTTTCATTCATCCGATCCTGGCTGGAGCCAGTCTCATTTTGATGGTGAAATTCAAAACCTAACCGGTGCAGTCGGTGCGTGGTTGGCTGATGTGCTGTTTTATTTCTTTGGCTACTGTGCCTACATCATACCAATTATTATTGCTTTAACTGGCTGGTTACTGTTTAAGCGAACTCATAAGTTATTAGAAATAGATTACTTTTCCGTTGGTCTTCGATTAATTGGCTTTTTGCTGATTGTGTTGAGTCTTGCTGCTTTAGCTGGCATGAATGCTAATGGTATTTATGGCTTCTCTGCTGGTGGCGTTGCTGGTGACGTTATTGCTGAAGCTATGTTGCCTTACTTCAACACCTTAGGTACAACACTATTATTACTGTGTTTTGTGGGCGCTGGTTTTACTTTATTAACCGGCATTAGTTGGCTAACCGTGATTGATTTGACCGGCTATGCAACTATTTGGCTTTTTAAATCAATTAAAAATTTACCAAGTCGTTTTAAACCAAATATTGGTGAAACAGAAGACACTCGTGGCTTTATGTCTGTTGTTGAACGTTTCAAAGAACGTCGCAATGCAGACCGTTATGAGTCAGAAACAGAAGACGACGGTGAAGATTACGCTAGCCAAGAACAAGCGCATAACAATGATGTTGCTCAGAAAGGAAAAGCTAAAGAGCCTGTTATACGGGTTGAGCCTCGAGTCGAACCGCAAATCCTAGCAAAAACAAGTCAACCTGAAAGCATCGATATAAAGCCACAAGATGACGACGTTGTTGCGCCATGGGTTTCAACCAATAATGATGATCCAGATCTTGAGGTTATTGATTTTAACAATAATGCGTCTGTTGGCGCAGAACCTGTGCCAACTGCCAACAAAGTTGCCGCAGACGATAAAGTAAAAATCGTTGATGGTATTGTTGTGCTGCCAGGACAAGAAGACCAACCTCAGGTGCCTACAACGCCATTACCATGTATCTCTTTACTTGATATTCCTGATCGTAAGAAAAACCCGATAACGGAAGAGGAGTTAGAGCAGATTGGCAAATTGGTTGAAGTTAAGCTTGCTGACTTTAACATTACTGCGAATGTTGTTGGTGTTTATCCTGGCCCTGTTGTCACTCGCTTTGAGTTGGAATTAGCGCCAGGTATTAAAGCGTCGAAAATTACTAACTTGTCAAAAGATCTTGCGCGTTCATTACTTGCAGAGAATGTCCGTGTAGTAGAAGTGATCCCGGGTAAAGCTTATGTTGGCCTTGAGTTACCGAATAAATTCCGTGAAACCGTGTTTATGCGGGATGTGCTTGATTGTGAGGCCTTTAGAGAAGATCCATCTCACCTAAGTATGGTACTGGGCGCCGATATTGGGGGCGCTCCAGTCGTGGTTGATCTTGGTAAAATGCCACACTTATTAGTTGCCGGTACAACGGGCTCTGGTAAATCTGTAGGCGTAAACGTAATGATCACCAGCTTACTGTATAAGTCAGGTCCTGATGATGTTCGTTTTATCATGATTGACCCTAAGATGTTGGAACTATCGGTATATGAAGGGATCCCACATCTTTTATGTGAAGTTGTTACCGACATGAAGGAAGCGTCAAACGCATTGAGATGGTGCGTTGGCGAGATGGAACGTCGTTACAAACTGATGTCTGCACTTGGTGTACGTAATTTAAAAGGTTACAACGCTAAAATCAAAGACGCAAAAGAGGCGGGGCAACCTATAGTGGATCCACTTTGGAAAGCATCAGATAGTATGGATCCCCAAGCTCCTGAGCTAGACAAATTGCCTTCTATTGTCGTGGTAGTTGATGAATTTGCCGACATGATGATGATTGTTGGTAAGAAAGTTGAAGAACTCATTGCGCGTATCGCCCAAAAGGCACGTGCAGCGGGCATTCATTTAATTTTAGCCACACAGCGTCCATCGGTTGATGTCATCACTGGCTTGATTAAGGCAAACATCCCAACACGTATGGCTTTCCAAGTTTCATCTAGAATTGATTCAAGAACAATTTTAGATCAACAAGGTGCTGAAACCTTACTTGGTATGGGTGATATGTTGTATTTACCACCGGGTACCAGTGTACCAAACCGTGTTCATGGTGCGTTTATTGATGACCATGAGGTTCACAAAGTTGTTGCCGATTGGTGTGCGCGTGGTAAGCCACAATATATTGATGAGATTTTGCAAGGTTCGGCGGAAGGCGAACAAGTGTTACTACCAGGTGAAACCAGCGAGTCTGAAGAAGATGTCGATGCACTCTATGATGAAGCTGTTGCTTTCGTAACCCAAACTCGTCGAGGGTCAATATCAAGCGTACAGCGTAAATTTAAGATCGGTTACAACCGCGCAGCAAGGATCATCGAACAGATGGAAATGCAGGGGGTAGTGAGTTCACAAGGTCACAACGGTAACCGTGAAGTATTAGCACCACCGCCACCGAAAGACTACGTTTAAGGCTGGCTAGGATCACAGAATCATTTAAGTGTACCCCATACAATGCTGGGGTATTCGGAGAGTTTAATGAAAAGATTATTAACGATTGCGGCGTTGGGTTTGCCAATGCTTTATCAAGTTCCTGCGCTAGCAACAGATGCAGAAAACCTAAAGGTAAAGCTTGCAGAGATAAAAAGTCTAAAAGCAGACTTTAGCCAGACAGTTACCGATCTGAATAATAAAGTTATCCAAACCGGTGAAGGCGTGTTTGCTTTATCACAACCTAATCAGTTTTATTGGCATTTAACAGCGCCTGATGAGTCATTAATTGTTGCAGATGGAACCGATGTTTGGGTATATAACCCTTTTGCAGAAGAAGTGTCTGTAATGGATATTAATCAAGCCATTAATGCTTCGCCAATTGCATTGTTAGTGCATTCAGATGATGCAACTTGGTCACAATATAATGTTAAGCAAAAAGATAACTGTTTTGATATTAGCCCAAAAGATACCGACAGTGGCGTATCAGAAGTGCAAGTTTGCTTTAATCAAACCTCGCTAACCCAAATGGTATTAACTGATCAGCAAGGCAACATTAGTGATTTTCGCTTAAGTAACCAAAACAAGATCGCAGAAAATGATCGTGATTTATTTAAGTTCGTGGTGCCCGATGATGTTGATATCGATGACCAGCGCCTAAAGTTAACAAATTAAGAGTAATTAGTGTCTAGTTTAAGTTTTGATTTCGCCCCTGATTTTAGGCCATTGGCAGCGCGAATGCGTCCAGAAACGATTGAGCAGTATATTGGCCAAGCTCATTTACTTGGTGAAGGAAAACCATTAAGACAAGCCTTAGAAGCCGGGCGAGCCCACTCCATGATGTTCTGGGGACCGCCGGGAACAGGTAAAACAACATTAGCTGAGTTAGTCGCACGTTACGCTAATGCTCATGTCGAACGAATTTCGGCAGTGACTTCGGGCGTTAAAGAGATCCGTAGTGCAATTGAACATGCAAAAAACGTTGCCCAGTCCCGTGGGCAGCGGACGTTATTGTTTGTTGATGAAGTACATAGATTCAATAAGAGCCAACAAGATGCTTTCTTACCTTTTATTGAAGACGGTACCGTTATTTTTATCGGCGCGACCACGGAAAACCCATCATTTGAGATCAACAATGCACTTTTATCTCGTGCACGAGTGTATCTTATTAAACCCTTACAGCCAGAAGAGTTAACCCATATTGTTCAGCAAGCGCTAGACGATGAAGAAAGAGGTCTGGGTAAACGTAAGTTAACTATGCCTGCTGATGTCGCATTAAAGCTTGCCCATGTATGTGATGGTGATGCACGTAAAGCGTTGAATCTGGTTGAGTTGATGAGCGATATGCTCAAAGATGGTGAAGTCTTTTCTGAGCAGATGATCACTGAGGTTGCTGGTCAACAACTTGCTGGCTTTGATAAAAATGGCGATCAATATTACGACTTAATTTCAGCAGTACACAAATCGATACGCGGTTCTGCACCAGATGCAGCCCTGTATTGGTTTTGTCGAATGTTAGAAGGCGGCTGTGACCCGTTATACATCGCTAGACGTTTGTTAGCCATCGCCTCTGAAGATATAGGTAATGCTGATCCTATGGCGATGACTGTAGCAGTAAATGCTTGGGAGTGTTTCCATCGCGTCGGTCCTGCTGAAGGCGAACGAGCAATAGCGCAGGCGGTGCTATATTTAGCGAGTGCGCCTAAGAGTAACGCAGTTTATACCGCTTTCGCACAAGCAAGACAATTTGCCAGAGAAACAGGCCATGAACCGGTACCAGAGCATTTACGTAACGCGCCAACTAAACTGATGAAAGATATTGGTTATGGCGAGGGTTATCGATATGCCCACGATGAACCAAATGCCTATGCAAGCGGCGAAAAGTATTTCCCGTCAGCATTGGGCGAACAGCAGTTTTACTATCCAACTGAACGCGGTTTTGAAAAGCGTATTAAAGATAAGTTGGCTCAGTTGAAGCAGTTAGACCAACAAAGTGAGGTCAAAAGATATGAATAATGTTCTTTTTGTCGCCTTAGGCGGCTCAATTGGTGCAGTTTTTCGTTATCTTATCTCATTATTGATGCTTCAGGTATTTGGTAGTGGATTTCCTTTTGGTACACTGGTTGTCAATATCTTAGGTTCGTTTTTAATGGGGGTGATCTTTGCCCTTGGACAAGTAAGCGAACTTAGCCCAGAGATTAAGGCGTTTATTGGTGTGGGTATGTTAGGTGCTCTCACTACGTTTTCTACTTTTTCCAATGAAACCTTACTGTTGATGCAAGAGGGCTTCTTGGTGAAAGCCGTATTGAATGTTGTTGTAAATGTTGGCGTGTGTATATTCGTCGTCTACCTTGGACAACAATTAGTGTTTTCTCGTTTTTAACTATTAAGATAATAAAATATGCTAGATCCAAAATTTTTACGTAATGAATTAGAAGTGACTGCCGAGCGTTTGGCTACCCGTGGATTTATTTTAGATGTAGATCGTCTAAGCAAACTTGAAGAGAAGCGCAAGTCGCTACAAGTTGCTACTGAAGAGTTACAAGCATCACGCAACGCTATTTCTAAATCGATTGGTCAAGCTAAAGCTAAAGGTGAAGATGTTGCGCCTATCATGGCTCAAGTTGGATCTCTAGGCGAAGAATTAGACGCGAAAAAAGTTGAATTAGCAGCGTTACTTGAAGAGTTAAATTCAATTGCCATGAGCGTACCAAACTTGGCAGATGAATCAGTACCAGTTGGTGCTGACGAATCAGAAAACGTTGAAGTTCGCCGTTGGGGTACGCCGACTGAATTTGATTTTGAAGTAAAAGATCACGTTGAGCTTGGTGAAAATCTAGCAGGTTTAGATTTTAAAAACGCAGTGAAAATTACCGGTTCACGCTTCATCGTAATGAAAGGCCAAATCGCACGTATGCACCGCGCGTTGGCTCAATTCATGCTTGATTTACATACAACTGAGCACGGTTACACTGAAGCTTACGTGCCTTTACTTGTGAATGAAGACAGCTTGTTAGGAACTGGGCAACTACCTAAGTTTGGTGAAGACTTATTCCATACCAAGCCAGCAACAGAAGAGGGACAAGGCCTAAGCCTCATTCCTACTGCGGAAGTTCCACTAACTAACTTAGTGCGTGATGCAATCATCGAAGAAGAAGATTTGCCAATCAAATTGACTGCGCATACACCGTGTTTCCGTAGTGAAGCAGGTTCTTATGGCCGAGATACTCGTGGTTTAATTCGTCAACATCAGTTTGATAAAGTTGAAATGGTTCAACTTGTTAAGCCTGAAGACTCAATGCAAGCGCTTGAAGAGTTAACAGTCCACGCTGAAACTGTATTGCAAAAGCTTGGTTTACCGTACCGTACAGTAGTGCTTTGTACTGGCGATATGGGCTTTGGTTCTGCTAAAACATACGATATTGAAGTTTGGTTGCCAGCACAAAATACTTACCGTGAGATCTCTTCATGTAGCAACATGCAAGACTTCCAAGCACGCCGTATGCAAGCTCGCTATAAAGGTAAAGCAGACAAGAAGCCAAGTTTATTACATACATTAAACGGCTCAGGCTTAGCCGTAGGGCGCACACTTGTTGCGGTTTTAGAAAACTATCAAAACGCAGATGGCTCAATTACTGTACCTGAAGCACTACGCGGTTATATGGGCGGTTTAGAGAAAATCGGTTAATCTTAGTTAGGGTAAACTTAACGCTGAAAGGCCTTTAACGACAGTTAAAGGCCTTTTTATTTGACTAGCGTTAAGTTTTGTAAACGCTTTACAAAATTGGCCATTAGCTAATTATCAGTTTTTTACCTTTATAATGACAAATAGATAGCTAAATGGCGCGTTTGTTATAGAAACATAGCCTAAGCCGCATTTATTGCTATTAGTAATAAATCTCGCTTTCTCCCTTAACGCTTCAATGTTATAAATACACGCGATAACCCTACACTTCAAATATTTAGGAAAGCCGTCATGATATTTTCCCAGGTTGAACTGGCCCCAGCTGATCCCATCTTAGGCTTAACAGAAGCATTCAAAGCTGATGTTCGCAAAGAAAAAGTGAACTTAGGTGTTGGTATTTATAAAGATGAATCCGGCCAGACCCCAATCCTAAAGTCTGTGAAGTTTGCTGAAGAAAAGCTACTCGCTACAGAAAAAAGCAAGAGCTACCTCGGTATGGAAGGCGTTGAAGCCTATAACCGTGCCGTTCAGAGTTTGTTGTTTGGCTCAGAGCATAGTGTTGTAACTGAAAAACGTGCGCTAACTGCTCAAGCGCCAGGTGGTACCGGTTCTTTACGTGTGGCGGCAGAATTTCTAGTACGCCATACAGACTCAAAGAAAATTTGGATCAGTAACCCAACATGGGCAAACCACAATAATATCTTTAGTACAGCTGGATTAGAGATCGCCGAATATACTTATTATAAAGCTGAAACCCATGGCCTTGATTTTGACGCTATGGTTAGCGACCTAGAAACTGCTAAAGAGGGTGACTTGGTATTGTTACATGGCTGCTGCCATAACCCGACAGGTATCGATTTAAATAGTGCGCAATGGCAACAAATTGCTGATCTTTGTTTAGCGAAAGGACTAGTGCCATTATTCGACTTTGCTTATCAAGGCTTCGGCGCGGGTGTAGAAGAAGACGCCCAAGGATTACGTATTTTTGCCAATACAGTTCCTGAGCTTATTGTTGCTAACTCATTCTCTAAAAACTTTGGTCTTTATAATGAGCGTATTGGTGCGGTAACGGTTGTTGGCGCGACCAGTAATGAGACTGTTAATGCATTTAGTCAAATCAAGAGCACTATTCGCGCTTCTTACTCAAACCCACCAGCGCATGGCGCACTTATTGTAAGCACGATTTTAGAAGATGCGACGCTAAAACAACTATGGCATGACGAGCTTAAAGAGATGCGAGAGCGTATTGCTGAAATGCGCACACTGTTTGTGGAGTCGCTAAAACAAGCAGGCGTAACACAAAACTTTGATTTCATTTCAAACCAAAACGGTATGTTTAGCTTTTCCGGTCTAAGCAAAGAGCAGGTTAACCGCTTACGTGATGAGTTTGCAGTGTATATTGTGGGTTCTGGCCGTATCAGTGTTGCAGGTATGACTAAAACCAACATGCCAGTGATCTGCGCGGCTATTGCTAAAGTGCTGTAAGCATCCCCTTTAAACCAAAAAGGACCTTAGGGTCCTTTTTTGGTATAAAATAGTGACACTTCGCTTAAGCCGATTCTATATTCACTAAGTGGGCATTTTGACTAACCATATAGGACAAAGCATCCGCAAGCGCCTGACGGTCATGTAATCCGATATGGTGAGAGCTTCGAAGTGGATAGTAGCAAATGTTGCCTTCTTGGTATGATTGCTCGCCATGACATAATATTTGGTCAATTATCTTTAGGCCAAGCACTTGATGACACCAGTTAACTTTTTGATCTAGTGTACAATTAGCGATCGATGAAGGTTCTTTAGTCAAGTTATCAATCAAAATGACCTCAGCGTTAGACTGTGCCAAAGCGTTGGCTATCTTTGGCAATAATAGCGGTGGCATAACGCTGGTTAAAAAGCTTCCAGGCCCTAAAATAATAAGTTCTGCTTGTTGTATCGCCTCGCAGGTTTCGCTAGTCGCTTGTACTTCAGGATCTAGTGATAATGCGATTGGCCTGTCCTGCATTTTATCAACGTTAGTTTCACCAAACACACTTTGGCCGCATGCTTGCAAAGCAACAAGGTGGGTCGGCTCTTCTGACATTGGAATAAGGCGTGTTTCAATATTGAGAAAGCTTCGCACAAGATTGACCGCATCTAAAGGCCGTACACATAACTCATCAAGTGCCATCAACATTAAGTTACCAAGGTTATGTCCGGTTAACTCGCTCTCTCCATTAAAACGATATTCAAACAATAAAGAGCCCACAGATGGTCTTCTTGCGAGTTGAGTAAGGCAGTTGCGCAGATCGCCCCAAGCGATACAATCCTTTTCGGCTCTGAGGCGGCCTGTTGAACCACCGTTGTCAGTTGTCGTTACTATCCCTGTTAGTTTTGGTCCTAAAAAAGATAAGGACGAAAGCACTCGGCCTAAGCCATGTCCGCCACCTATGGCTACCACACGGTTGTATTGATTAAGCCTATTTGATTTCATTGTAGGGGCCTCCTTCCTGAATACCCAAAATAATGAGTTAATCAGAGATTATACATAAATCAGTAACTATTTTCTCGATGTATTATCGCGACCAGCTAGCATATAATGACTAGTGATCACGTATTGCATTCAATTTGATAAAGGAGAATGAGTGAAAACAGGCAAACTTGGTATATTTACCATTGCAATAGGTTTAGTCATTGTGGTTTTGCTATGGCTAAAAACTGTATTTATTCCATCACAAGAAAAAAATGAGCAACAATTAGGTAAAGCAGTTAAAAATATTGCAGTCGCTAATGCGGTGCCAGATTTTGCTGCGATTAAAGTGGTAAGTGATAAGAAAAAGGCGTTCTTTGACTTTTTAAGACCGTCAATTAGACACCAAAATGCCATCATTCAAGACGAACGAAATTTTTTAATAAGCATTCGCAGCCAAATCGTGAGTGATAAAAAACTCACCGAAGCTGATGAGTTTAGATTGCAGCAGATCTCTGAGAAATATCAGTACACCTTGAGAAGCTTAACGCTAGCCAATATAGATACTTTGCTTGTTCGTGTGGATGTGATCCCAGAAGAGATGGTGTTGATCCAAGCTGCTAATGAAACCGGCTGGGGTACTTCAAGGTTTGCAAGAGAGGGGCTGAACTTTTTTGGTCAATGGTGTTTTAGAAAGGGTTGTGGTTTAGTGCCGCAATCACGAACTGAGGGCTTATCCCATGAAGTTGCCTTATTTAAAACCGTTGAAGATTCAGTAGCATCATACATGCGCAACTTAAACTCTAATGCAGCTTATTCGTTATTACGCTCAATTCGAGCAGATCTAAGAGCGCAAAATAAAACCCCACGAGCACAGGATCTCGTTTACGGACTGATTAATTACTCGGAACGTCAAGAAGCTTATATAGATGAGCTACTCGAAATGCTTCGCCATAACCAACGATTTTTAGTGGATAACAATGAAAAAACAACTGCTGCTTAGCTGTATTTTATTAGGATTGACAGGTGTTAGTCAGGCCGCGCCTATATCGCTTGAATACCAAGGCTTTTACCAAAGATTAAAACAAGTAAATAAAGGTAATTATCAATTAGTAGAGTTAGCGTTCTCGGTATCTAAGGCCAACGGTTGCTTAGTTAAGAGTGGAACTATTACTACTGAAAAGGATTCCTTTCCGTTAACTATCACCAAAGATCAGCGCTTATTTTTGCCTTATGACAACCAACTTAAGTCGGATAGGGCACTAATCAACTTAGAGGTAGAGGGGAAACTTGATGCTTGCGCTATTTCAATGCAAGTGAGAGCGAAAAATACCAAGCAAGAGTATGAGCAAAGTGAATTGCTGCAGATAAGTGATGAGATGAATGCATTACTTGATCGTCTTCAAGGTTTCCCAATGCGTTACTTCGCTGCCGATATTGCTGGGTTAAATCTTGAGTTTAATGACGATGCAACGCTTTATATTGATGATAAAGTGATCCCTGTGACTGGAACTTATCGTTTGAGTATGCAACAACTCAATAGCTTAAAGGTGTTAAAGACTTCAGTTGCACCTAAGGTGATAAGTCCTTGGACAACAAAATAGCAAAAGAGTCCATAAAAAAGCCCTGCATTGCAGGGCTTTTTGTTCTTAACTGTTAATTTAGTCTGGCGTATAGGTGCTAACAACATCAATACGGCTAGCAGCATCTAAGTTAATGTGACCATTATTAGCGACATCAACAAAATCAAATGCAGGTAGATCTGACTCGGCAACATCACCGCGCATAGGCGCATCTGGGTCGCGTTTTAATGACATAAAGTCAAATTGTTCACGGTCAACACCCTGTGAAGGTGAAGTGTTCTGCATTGCTGTAAAGATGGTTTCAATACGCCCTGGGTGTTGCTTGTCCCACTGAACCAACATATCTTTAACTGCTGCACGCTTAAGGTTTTCCTGTGAGCCACACAAGTTACATGGAATAATTGGGAAACCTTTCAGGCCTGCGTATTCGGCAATATCCTTTTCACGACAATATGCCAATGGGCGGATCACCATGTTAGCGCCATCATCAGACAATAACTTAGGCGGCATAGCCTTCATTTTGCCTGCAAAAAACATATTTAAAAACATGGTTTCGATAATGTCATCGCGATGATGGCCGAGTGCAATTTTAGTTGCACCAATCTTTTGTGCAAAACCATAGAGAGTACCGCGACGCAGGCGAGAACATAGCGAACAGGTGGTTTTACCCTCAGGGATCTTATCTTTAACGATTGAATAGGTGTCTTTTTCAAGAATATGGTAAGCCACACCAAGGGTATCTAGATAAGCAGGTAAAATGTCTTCAGGGAAGCCAGGCTGCTTTTGGTCTAAGTTAACAGCGACAATCTCAAATTGGATTGGAGCACGTTTTTGAAGATTCAACAGAATATCAAGCATTGCATAGCTATCTTTACCACCCGATAGGCAGCACATCACACGATCGCCATCTTCGATCATGTTGTAATCAGCAATCGCACGACCAACTTCTGCACGTAAACGCTTTTGCAGTTTTGATTTGCGGGTAACTTGTTTTGGGGTTAATTCTTCGGACATAAAAAAACGCGCCTAGTACACAATAGTTCAGGGCGCGTATTATTCCAGCTTATGGGCTGTGGGTAAAGCTTATAAAGTAGTTATAGCTCTTCTAATGGTGATTTATAGCCATCAGGCTTTATTGCCAACAGATCACAATTAATGCTGTCTATAACATGTTCGGCAGTATTACCGATTAATGCCGCCGAGAGTCCGGTGCGACCAATGGTACCTAGAATTACCAGTTCAGCATCCAATTGCATGGCAAGATCTGGAATGACATCTTCTGGTAGTCCTTCTTTTACGTGACAGTTTTCAACTGGGATCCCGTAAGCGTTGGCTAGGTAATTGATTCGTTCTTCATGTTGTAAGCGAATGGTCTCACTGTATGTGTGAGAATCAAAGTCTGGTAGCTCTATTGCCAAGTTTACTGGCGTGCCAGGGTAGCCATTAACTAAATGAACTTGAGCGTCGAATTGCTTAGCAAGTTTAAGCGCATGAGCAACGATTTTGCCATTGAGCGATTCGTTGGCTTCATCTTCAGCACTAACGTTTACTGCACAAACAATCTTACCCGCAACCGGCCAATCGTGCTCTTTAACCAATAGCACAGGAATAGGGGCTTTACGCATGAGGTGCCAATCGGTCGGCGTGAAAATGACAGATTTGAGTTTGTCGTGCTCGTGTGTACCTTTAACGATTAAATCGAACTGATTATCTATCGCGTATTTAATGATACTTTCGAAAGGACGGTTATGCCAAACAACTTCAAGATTGATAATAACGCCATCTTTAGCATAAGGTTTGACTATGTCTTCAAGCCAAGCCTTGCGTTGGTTAACAACGCCTTCACGCATGGCTTCACGTTCTTGGCCTGACAAAATAGAGGTCATTTCATAAGAGAAATCAAAAATCGAAAGAAAGACCGTAATTTGGGCTTGGCTTTCTGATGCCAATTCAACGGCTCTCGCTAGAGCCGCTTGTTTATCTGTCGTAGGATCGACAACCACAAGGAGTTTTTGATAATCCATCATAACGGTTCCTTATCTAATATCGTCTAGTTTCATCTTGCACCAATCAGATGAATTTGTCTTGTTTTAGATCAAGCGGTTGGCCGAATAATTCCTATCTTGCGATATTGCTGTTGCCCGATAGTTCGCTTAAGGCGTCAATATCTAAAATAGTGATATATTTGCCTTTAACTTCAATTAATTCAGCTTTTTGAAAGCGGCCAAGCAAACGACTAATCGTTTCAACAGTTAGGCCTAAGTAGTTACCGATATCACCACGGGTCATTGTTAATCTGAATTCTCTTGGTGAAAAGCCACGGCTACCAAATCGTTTTGCGAGGTTACTAATAAATGCAGCTAATCTTTCCTCTGCATTCTTTTTACTAAGTAACAAAATCATCTCTTGATCACTTTGGATTTCATTACTCATCAAGCGCATGATTTGCTGTCTAAGCTTAGGCATTTTACCGGTAAGCTCATCTAAGGTTGTATAGGGAATTTCACAAACCATTGAGGTTTCTAAGGCTTGAGCGAAGCTTTGGTGAAATTGCGAGTGAATTCCATCAAAACCGATGACATCGCCAGCCAAATGGAAGCCAGTGATCTGTTCATCGCCTTGTTCAGTGATGGTGTAACTTTTAATTGTGCCAGAACGAATAGCAAACAAAGACTTAAGCGGATCACCAGATTTAAAAATTGGTTCACCCTTCTGAACGGGTTTTTTACGCTCAATGATTTCATCAAGCTGATCTAATTCATTAGAGTTCAGTGTAAACGGAATACAAAGTGTGCCCATACTGCAATCATGACAATGAATCGCGCATCCTGAAGCCATTTGGCGGCGATTCTTGTTGTTATCTGCTGACATTGTTTCTCTCAATTTTGACTGTTCACTTACTATGGTAAACTAATTTGATATTTGGGGCTAGCTAAGCTGAGCGATAGCTATGTATAAGGTTTGTACCCCAAAGGCTATCAGCGCCAGTCCGCTAATTATCCGCACGGCTTTATTTTGCACTAAACGGCTAAAACTACTGGCTGCAATGCCTGCGCTTAACAATGCGGGTAAGGTACCTATACCAAAGGCTAGCATAATCAAGGCGCCGTCAACGGCGTTACCTGCGGCCACTGACCAGGTCAACATGCTATAAACTAAACCGCAGGGTAACCAGCCCCATAAACTTCCGGCGATAAATGCATGACCACGGTTTTTGATTGGAATAAACCGATTGGCGATTGGCGAGATTAAGCGCCAAAGTCCTTTACCTAGTTTTTCAATTTGTACAACGCCAGCCCAAATTTGCGCTATATAGAGGCCGGTAATTATCATCATTACCCCAGCGAAAATACGTAAAACGAGCAAATAAATGTCAGCGTTAAACATTAAACCTAAAGCACTGGTACTGGCACCGACCAACGCGCCCGCCAAGGTGTAGCTAATAATGCGGCCACTATTGTAACTCAGTAAATAGCCCAGTTGATTCACAAGTGCATTGCCGGCTTGCTGTTTAGGCAGATTCGCTGATAAGGCACCGACCAAGCCTCCACACATGCCGATACAATGGCCTGCGCCCATTAAGCCAACGATGAGTGCGCCAACTAAGCTGTAATCATCCACTAGTTGTTACTCGTGCTGCTTGAATTGCTTTTGTTGCTATCGTTTTCAATATTTGATTTTGCTGACGGGCTAGAACTTTTGGCTCCTGCTGTGTCGCTATCGGCTTTATCATCTTCAAACAGGATTGAAACACTTTGTTTTTCAAGATCATCAAATTGATCTGATTTTACCGCCCAGAAAAAAATACCTACAGCGACTAATACAAAAATCATCGCAATTGGAATTAGCACATAAATAATACTCATAAACGAACCTTAAGAAGTCGAAGACTATTGCTAACTACGATTAATGAACTTGCAGACATACCAATTGCCGCAATATAAGGCGCAACATGGCCAGTTACTGCTAATGGAATAATAAACAAATTATATCCCAGCGCCCAAAACAAGTTCTGTTTGATAATTCGACCAGTGAGTTTGGCCACTTTGACCGCATCAGCAAAACGAGACAGATTATCGCCTAATAAAATAATGTCGGCACTATTTTTTGAAATTGCCGCGCCGCTTCCCATTGCGACAGATAGATTGGCTCCTGCAAGCACTGGGGCATCGTTAATACCATCACCAAACATGGCGACTTGGCCTTGTTGTTGAAAACGATCAATTAATTGCAGTTTACCTTGGGGCGACAGGCCTTGATGAGTATCACTGATCCCAAGGCGCTTACCCAACGCGACAACTTCTGTTGAGTTATCACCACTGGCGATACTCAACTTACAGCCAAGTTGTTTTAGTTGCTGAACCGCAAACTCAGTCTCTGGACGAACTTCATCATTCAAACTGATTTTAGCTTGTACGACATCATCGCAACTTAACCAAACTACGGTACTGGTTTCAGTATCATTGCTCTGATTAACGAATTGCTGGCTACCAAGCTTACAAAATTGACCATTGATATAGCCTGTGAGTCCTTTGCCGACAACGCTTTGGCGCTCTGTTACATGATAGCTTTTATTAAAGTAAGGGCTAAACGCCTTTGCTATTGGATGCAAAGAACCAGCTTCTAACGCTGCGATATAAGTTAACGCTTGTTGCTTTGTGAGTTCACCAGTCAGTTCAATATCGGTAATTGACAAGCTACCAAGTGTTAACGTACCAGTTTTATCAAATACAACATGCTCAATTTTAGGTAAACGTTCAAAAACACCGCTGCGGCGAGTAATAATACCTAAGCGCGTCATAATTGCAGTACCACAGGTAACCGCTGTCGGTGTGGCAAGCGCAAGTGCACAAGGGCAGGTCGCAACTAATACTGATAGGGTGATCCAAAATGCGTCTTCTGGAGAATAAAAATACCAAAATAGGTAGGTCAGTGTCGCGATAAGCAAAATCGCTGCAGTAAAGTAGTTAGAAAACCTGTCCGCATATAAGGCGATTTTAGGCTTATTGTTAGATGCAATCTCTTGCAAGCGGATAATTTCTGCTACGAGCTGATCTTGGCCTAACGCAGTGACCTTAACTAATATAGGTTGTTCAATATTAATGGTGCCAGCAAACACTTGCGCATTTAATTCTTTTGCAAGTGGCATTTGTTCACCAGTTAACATGGCTTCGTTGACAGCACTAACACCTTCGACCACGACACCATCGGCAGCAATAACTTCGCCTGGCTTAACTAAGATGACGTCACCAATGGCTAAACGTTTGGCCGGCACTTCCTCAAAGCCATCGTTAGTTTGTAACTGCGCAGTTAATGGCACGAGTTTATGCAGATTACTCGAGCTTACAGAAGCTTTTTGACGGGCATTTTGCTCAAAGAAACGGCCAAGTAATAAAAAGAAAGTGAACATCGACACGGATTCGAAATACACTTCACCTGTGCCGTTTATGGTTTCAATGCAGCTTGCGATATACGCGCCACAAATGGCAATGCTTACTGAAACATCCATATTCAGCCTGCCCATTAACATTGAGCGCACTGCGCTAAAGTAAAATGGTTGCGCTGAATAGAATACGACTGGGGCGGCAAACAACATGCTTACCCAACGAAAATAGTCGCGGTATTCAAGATCTAAATCGGTAAAATAACCAGAGTAGAGGGCGAGGGCGAACATCATCACTTGCATGGTGGCAAAACCAGCAAGCCCGAGCCTTAAGAGAAATTTGCGGCTGTCTTTTTTACTTTTCGTTTCTTGCTCATCAACCTGAAACGGCGCGGCTTGATAGCCAATAAGACTAATCTGGTTAAGGATTTCACTGAGCTTTATTTTTTCGCTATCCCAAGCAATCAATGCTCGCTGGGTCGTGGAGTTAACTTGGATTTTGGCAACACCATTAAGCTTTTTAATTTTATGTTCTATTAGCCATGCACAGGCTGCACAGGTGATGCCATCAACCGTGAGAGACACTTCGCTTAAGGCATCGCGAAGTTGAATGAAATCTTGTTGTACTTCTGGCAGATCATAGGCGCTAAAGTTAGATAACTCTTCTGGCACGAGCGCGGTTTGCTTACTACCAGGCTCAGTACGGAATTTGTAATAGTTAGTAAGCCCAGCATCGATAATTGCTTGTGAAACAGCTTGGCAGCCTGGGCAACACATTAACTGCTCGACATCATTAATACGGGTGGTGAATTGCTGTCCTGTTAGCACAGGTTCATTACAATGAAAGCAGTTTGCTTGACTCATGAAATGTGATTCTTTTTAAGATGTAAACCCGCTGCCAAAACAGCGGGCTAGGGCATAAGTAGATTAGTTTAACCAGTACTCTTGATCGTCTTTTAAGGTAACGCGCTGTTGAATACGCCAAGTTTGATCATAACCTTCAATACGCACTTCCCAAGGGCCTGAAATTGGCTGCTCTAAATCAATTCGGTAGATCCCGTTAGCGTCAGCGGTAACGATTTGTGAAAAGTCGCGCTCGGCTAATGTTGGGTGGAAAAAGCTAATACTTAAAGCGGCAAGGTAAGTGTCTCCGCCATGTTGTGAGATCTCTACATACTTATCATCAAACTCAAGTAGATAATTCATACCCAACTGTTTGGCTTGTTTTATCTTACGTAGATCGATGTTAATGCCTTTACCTTCTTTATAGTAGTCTTCTGTGACTAATGGATCTTGGTTATCGATGGCAACCATCAATAAGTTTATACTCGCAACGACGGCACATAACGGCAAAATGATAAGAAACCAAGGCCAAAACTGCTTATACCAGGGTTGTGGAGTAGACATTATTTACCACCTTTACTTATTAAAATAATTATTAAACTCTGGGAAAACAAACATCATTTTACCCATAAAAGTGTGAGTTATCACTTAAAAAAAAGGCCTCGTTTGTGACGAGGCCTTTATATTACACTCGGTGTTAACCTTATGTGATTACTTGTTAGACAAGCTGTATACGTAAGCTGTAATTACGTGAACTTTTTCTTCACCTAATACATCTTTCCATGCAGGCATAACGCCTGTACGACCATTCTTAATTGATTGAATGATGGCACCACGGCTACCGCCATATACCCATGCATTATCAGTTAAGTTTGGTGCACCCATAAACTTGTTACCAGTACCGTCCATACCATGACAAGCGAAACAGCCTTTCATGAATGAACCTTGGCCTTGTGCCGCTAGTGCAGCATCATGCTCACGGCCTGATAGCTTAACTACATATTCAGCTAAACCTTCAAGTTCGGTGTCTTCGATTGGTAAACCACCTTTAGGTGGCATCATACCGTGACGACCGTTCATGATAGATGTCTTGATAGTAGCTAAGTCACCACCGTATAACCAAGCATCATCAGTTAGGTTAGGGAAGCCTTTGCTACCACGTGCGTCACTACCATGACACATAGCACAGTTTTGTAGGAATAAACGACCGCCAACTTTCAGCGCTTCTTCATTCTTAACTAGCTCTTCAAGCGGTGTATCAGCATAAGCCTTAAAGATAGGGCCATACTTTTCATCCGCATGTTTTACTTCTTGGTCGTACTGTACCCAGCGACCTTCAGCTTGTGCGTCGATAACTGCTTGCTTTGACTCTTCAATTGTACGAACGCTTTGGTTTGAGCTCGTCCAACCTAAAAAGCCTTTAAAACTACCCAGACCTGGGTAAAGTGCTAAATATATAACACTGAAAATGATAGTAATGTAGAACATGTAACTCCACCATTTTGGCAGTGGGTTATTTAGTTCTTCAATACCGTCAAAGGTGTGACCCATTGACTCGCCTTCTTCTACTCCAGTGTTGTTCTTAGAACAAGCACGTAGTAGAACAATACAGCCAATGATTACCACTACCGTAAGTACGATAATCCATAAACTCCAGAAGTCACTCATCACTTTTTGTCTCCTGAGCCGTTCGATGCAGAACTCATTTCCTCATCAGAGAAAACCAAGTTAGCAGCATCGTCAAATTGCTTTTTTCGGCTCGAGCTATATGCCCAAGCAAATATACCGACGAAGGTCACCATTACTACTATGGTTATCACTCCACGTAATGTGCCGTAATCCATATTTGCCTCCTTATTTAAGCGCGTGGCCTAGTGATTGTAGATAAGCAATCAAAGCTTCAAGCTCTGTCTTATCTTTCACTGCGTCTTTAGCGCCAGCAATCTCTTCATCCGTGTACAAGTTGTGTGTTGGGTGAAGCTTACGCAAGATATCCATCTTCTCACCGGTTAGATCACCAGTCAGTTTGTTTTCAGCTAACCAAGGATATGCAGGCATATTTGATTGTGGAACAACAGCACGTGGGTCAATTAAGTGAACCTCATGCCATTTATCGCTATAACGACCACCAACGCGAGCTAAATCTGGACCAGTACGCTTAGAACCCCACTGGAATGGGTGATCCCAAACTGATTCACCAGCTACAGAGTAGTGACCGTAACGCTCAGTTTCAGCACGTAAAGGACGGATCATTTGGCTGTGACAGTTATAACAACCTTCACGAACGTAGATGTCACGACCTTCAATCTGTAGCGCTGTATAAGGGATTTGGCCTTCTAGCGGTTCAGTTGTGTCTTCTTGGAAAAGTAGGGGCGTAATCTCAACCAAGCTACCAAAGCTGATTGCGATAACAGTAAAGATCCCTAATAGACCGATGTTTTTTTCAACTATCTCATGATTAAATTTCATCGAATCTACTCCTTAAGCTGCTTTTGCTTCAGCAATTGCTGGCAAAGAATCTTTAGGGGCCTTAACAGTACGGATTACGTTGTATGCCATTAAGAACATACCTGCAAGGAAGAATGCACCACCTAGGAAACGAACAAAGTAGAACGGGTAAGATGCTTCTAAGCTTTCAACGAAGCTGTAAGTCAATGTACCGTCAGAGTTAACTGCGCGCCACATTAGACCCTGCATAACACCAGAGATCCACATTGAAACGATATATAGAACAGTACCGATTGTTGCCAACCAGAAGTGAACATTAATTAGGTTTGTGCTGTACATACGACCGTGGCCGAACAGTACTGGGATCAAGTGGTATAGTGAACCGATTGATACCATAGCAACCCAGCCCAATGCACCAGAGTGAACGTGACCTACCGTCCAGTCAGTGTAGTGAGACAATGCGTTAACTGTTTTAATTGCCATCATTGGGCCTTCGAAGGTAGACATACCGTAGAAAGACAATGAAACAACTAAGAAACGAAGGATAGGGTCGGTACGTAGCTTATGCCAAGCGCCTGATAGGGTCATAATACCGTTAATCATACCACCCCAAGAAGGAGCGAATAGAATTAGCGACATTACCATACCAAGTGACTGAGTCCAGTCTGGTAGTGCAGTGTAGTGTAGGTGGTGAGGACCAGCCCAAATGTACAGTGCGATAAGAGCCCAGAAGTGAACAATAGAAAGACGGTACGAATAAACAGGGCGACCAGCTTGCTTAGGTACGAAGTAGTACATCATACCAAGGAAACCAGCTGTTAGCAGGAAGCCAACTGCGTTGTGACCATACCACCATTGCACCATGGCATCGACAGCACCACTATATAGTGAGTAAGACTTGGTCATGGTTAGCGGTACAGCCATAGAGTTAACTATGTGAAGTACAGCAACGGTGATGATAAAGGCACCAAAGAACCAGTTAGCCACATAAATGTGGGAGGTGGTTCGTTTCACGATAGTGCCGAAGAACACTACTGCATAGGAAACCCACACAACAGTAATGGCGATATCAATTGGCCACTCTAGTTCAGCGTATTCTTTACCACTGGTAATACCAAGCGGTAAGCTGATAGCTGCCGATAGAATGATGGCTTGCCAACCCCAAAACGTAAATGCAGCTAATTTAGGTGCAAATAGTCGAGTTTGACAGGTGCGTTGAACGATATAATAGGATGTGGCGAAAAGGGCTGAAGTACCAAACGCGAAAATCACGGCGTTCGTATGTAGTGGTCGTAGACGACTATACGTTAACCAAGGAGTTTCAAAGTTTAGCTGCGGCCAGATTAACTGAGCTGCGATTAGTACACCTACTGCCATACCAACAATTCCCCACAAAACTGTGGTTAACGCGAATTGGCGTACGACGGTGTAGTTGTAATCAGCGCCTTGAGGCTGGGAATGGTTCATCATATTGCTTCCACTGCTTATTACTTATACTTATTGTTGTAGAGAAAAACTCTACCCGATTAAATGACAACTAATGCAAGCCTCCTATCGGAAACAAGGGTTGGCTGTCAATATGTAACCTTGCATTTATTGAAGTAACGCAAGGCAACGCCATGATACTTGAGCTACATCAAAAAAGATAGGAATTAAGGGGTTTGATAAGTTGATCTAGATCAAGGTAATCAATAGAATGTTAAAACTAATGATGTAAAGGTTAATTATCGTGCAAGTTACTCACAATTCAGCAGTATTGCGCTTTGTTACTGCAAGTGTTTTTGGCTTATTGCTACTAGGCTGTGAGCCCAATAACGAATCTATCACAGTGACACAGCCCGAAGATCCTACGCTTTGCAGTTTTAAAACTGACGTTTGCGCTAAAACTGTTGCTGATGTTGAAATCCAGTTAAGTCTAAACCCTTGGCAAGCCCCAAGCGAAAAGCCATTGACCATGTTTGTTACTACATCAAAATCAGTGACAGACTTAAAAGTGAAGTTGCAAGGTAGAGACATGTTTATGGGGGTTATTCCGGTAAATTTAGCTCAAACTGATAAAACACACTATCAAGGAGAGTTCGTATACGGTTCTTGTAGCAGTGGTTATATGGTTTGGAGCGCAATTGTGAGCTTCACAATTGATGATAAAGAGTTGTTTACTACTTTTGATTTCCTTGCCGATAATCCGGGTTAACACACGATAAATGCTAATATAAGCGCACAGTTAGTCAGATTTCTAAAAGGGGATAGGCAATTCTATAAAAGAGTTGTTGATAATCATTATCATTTAGGTATATTAAGCTTAACTCGTTCTTAATGCCTTGGAGCTAACGTTATGGAAACTTCAACTCGACGATTAAATATTAGTATCCCTGAAGATAAAATCGCCCAGTTGATCCAACAAGGGCTGCTTTGCGCCGCTGACTTTAAATGCTTAGATACAGAAACCAAACAAGCCGTATGGCAGCTTTGTCTTTGGAGCTGTGAAAAACGCATTCATTGTGATAAGCAATGTCAGGAACACTGCAAATCAAAATGTAGTGGATCGTTAAATATTCTGACTTCTAAGGTTGTATAAGGCTCACTAGCGACATTGATTAGTAGGCAATATTAATTACTCCAAGCTAGTTCATACGCGTACAAAAGTGCTTTTGCTTCCCCCCCTAAAGTGAAAGCACATTATTGAAATTGTTTTAAAAATTCCTGATTATCGCCAATCAGTATAAAATACTGCTATAGCTTATCTAATTTGACGGCGTTTTATGCAACTACCACCTGTTATCCCGCTTTTTGACTCTATCGACTTTATTCAACTAGGCAACCCATTGGTTAACCAGCATATTACTCAGTTAAGTTTAACTAAACTTGATGAAGCCGGCTTAGTTTTCGAGTTAGCAACAGACTGGTTGTTTGAACAAAAATACAATGAGAACAACTACAAAGCTTACCGGAGTGAATTGACGACCTTTTTGCACTGGTGCTTTGACGTAGTCGGGTTAAATGTCAGTGGAATTGGCCGCAAAGAGATTGGCCTATATGTAGATTATTGCCAGCAACCGCCAACCAAACTTATCGGTTACTTCAATGTAGCGCAGTTTAAGCTCGATAAGCATACAGGTGACAGAGTACCCAACCCGACTTGGTTACCGTTTAGAGGCAATAAAAAAGACGGCCAAGTAACGCCTTATGTATTAAGTGAAAGTGCGCTTAAAACAAAAATTGCGATCTTATCGAGTTTCTTCAGTTATTTAATGAGTGAAGATTATTGCGAGAAAAACCCCGCACAAATGTGGCTAAATAAAAGTCGTTTTTCTTCAAGCAAAAAATATCGCTTAAATAGTGACGATGACAATCAACTGGCTTTTACCGAACTGCAATGGTCTTACATTATGGCAACCGTTGAAAAGCTAGCTAAAGAACAGCCGGAACTGCACCAACGCAGCCTATTTTTAATCAAACTCATTTATTCATGTTACTTACGGGTTTCTGAAGTGTCGGCAAGGGCGGGGTATACACCGGTTATGAGCCAATTTAAGCACAACAGTCAAACCGGTATTTGGCGATTCCATATCCCTAAAAGTAAAGGTGGCAAGAGTCGAAGTGTGGCGATCTCTAAAGCATTATTAGCAGCACTCGTAGATTACCGACGCTACTTAAAGCTAAGTGATTATCCGTCAGCCTCTGAGCAGCATCCGTTAATCGTAAGGCAAAAAGCAGCCGGACGGGGCCGCGATGTAGGTATGCTAAACGCCAATCTTGGCATTCGTCAAATCCGCGAAGAAGTTGACAAAATCATTGAAATTGCTGCTAACAGTATCGAACGTGACGGCTTTGTGAGTGATGCTGAGCAAATGCGTAGCTTAAGTATTCATAATATTCGCCACACAGGCATCACCCATGACATCAATATTAATGGCAGACCACTATCGCATGTTCAAGCCGATGCAGGCCACGAAAGTATCGATACCACCTCGCAATATTTGCATACCTCGCAAATAGAGCGCCATGAAAGTGCACAGAATAAATCGTTTGATAGGTTGCAGGGAATTGACTAGTTACTTATATAAACAGCGATAAATCGATACCAATAGTAGTATGTCTATGCGCTGTAAAAGACTGTGTCGGAGCAATAGCACAATAGATCAATTTACAGTTTGAAGTAATTTAGGCGCTATTGTCACGCACTATTGTCAGCTTAACTGCTTTACATCAATGATGTTACATTGTTAATTTTCCACTCAGTCAATCGAGCGTAGGCATTTGTCTAAGAAGCATAATAATAACAATAGGTCTCAGCAAATATGGCTTTTGAAAGGATCCAAAAACAAACTCATACAATTGCAGAGCAAACGGTAGTGGTCTCCTATGACCGCTTTACAACACGTTTTGAGATAAAGAACAAACAAGAGGTGATATTCTCTTCTTTAGTGCTATCTCCTATAAAAACATCAAATATAGTTATTAATAAACAACAGTTTACACTAAAAATATTGTGGTTTTTTTTGTGGCAATCACAATTGCTCAGTAGCAAAGGTATTGTGGTGCAGGAATTACTTGAGCGCCGCCGCAGAAAATCGATCAGCCTGCTAGTTTATTTTATGTTGATCATCAGCGTTAAAGTAGGCTTGGGTTTAATGGCATAACACTAATTAGATAAAGCAAACTGCTTAAAATCAGGCTGATTATTGCCGTAAAATAAACTAACTAATAAAAAAGACGTCTGCTCCCTCTGTGGGGAAAGGGTTTGGAAAGGGGGCTATATGGAAATAAGACAAGCAACGCAAAAGGATTTAACAAGTTTCTTCAGTTATTTAAATGATCATTTGTCAGACAATGGTGTCGGCGATACCCATCTTTTTCAGCCGATGTCTAAAACCGAATCATCAGTGAATGAAGCAATGAAGGCTCGCTTTGCTGATGGCATTAACGTTGAATTATTTCAGCTTGGTTGGCGACGTCTTTGGCTGGCTTTAGACGATAACAACAAGATAGTAGGGCACATTGATATCAGATCCCATGCTGAAAGGCACACACAACATAGAGTATTACTGGGTATGGGGGTTGACCGTTGTGTTCGTAAACAAGGACTCGGCAAGCAATTAATCAATACCATGCTAGAGTGGGTCGCTAATCAACCCGTAATTGAGTTTGTTGATCTATGGGTATTGTCAAATAACCTGGCAGCGCAAAAGTTATATTTAAGTACTGGCTTTGAAAAGTGTGGCGAGATCAAAGACATGTTTCGAATAGACGGTAAGTCATTGTCTTATACTGTTATGTCGAGACCTGTGGCTATATAAAGAGGTTGGTGAAAGAAAATAGAGTAGGGAGTTTGAGTCGCATTTAACCTGATATTGGATGTTGTTTGCTCATTTTACGATTAAAACGACCAACAGTGCGGTAAGACTTTGAGACGCTTTAAAATGAAGAATCACTTTAAGCTTCTGTCGTATATAGTTTTTTGTGCGTCATTGAAACTTGGGCGATATATAGTAGGGCGTATACCTGAGACATCTCTGTTGCTAAAAACCTAACAGAGAAGGTGCAAAACCAGAGGCTAACCACACAGCCTTTGAACGAATTAAGATTGATATCCATTACACATGCAGAGCATTACTAAAGCTTTGGCTTATCGCTAACTAGCACTTAAAGGCCGTTAAATATCTAACTTTATTAGTAACCTAATTATCGTTCGCCAAAGCTAACATTATTGCTGAGGTAGTTTGAATCTGTTTTACGAGTCGTTTTTTGTGATCAGTTAATGCCGATAAGTGACATTATCGGCAATTGGTTAAAAAGGGCTTTTTCAGTCCATCTGTTGCTGACTTTATCGTTTTGTTATTCACCTTGTAAGCTAATCAATAAGTTATTTTATAGGCTTGAATTTGTGCAATTATCTTTGTGTAACCTAAAACAATGACAGGCAAATACGCCATGCAATAGCATGCTTACAAGAGATTATGAGACTGAGCACTTCAGATTCCTGTGTACTGAAGGACATAGCTTTAGGCGAATACTTTTACGCGATTTGCACTCTAAACATAAGCGATAATTTATCGCAAATCTGCAACGGTTTACTAGGTTAACTTAGTTGGAAAGGCTTAAATTACACCGGTTGTTACTATCTAAGTTTTGTTGAACGATTGCACTTGTGACTTATGTCACTTAGATAGCTTTATGCTTGATTTATGAAAACGTTGTTTTGAGCTAGTCGATTATCGCTTACTTTGATTTTTCGGCTCTCAATACTCGATTTTTAGCAAAGACAAATTAAGCTAGTTGATTGATTGTCATGCTGAATTGGGTGAAATTAACCGTTGCGCTGTGTGGCTACTTTTAAAGTTTGCTTAGCACAGTGCATCAGATTTCACGTAGCGCAACGTAAAGTCTGAGTTAAATTCCGAATTTACTGGCTGTTATAGGCGTAATAAACAAATCATTTGGTCTTAGGTAATCAGAACAAAACTGGCAGAAAACCAAGCTATATGTTTATTGCTGGCATAGCAAAGTCTTGCAACTGAATACGTCGCTTGCATTTACTTTGCTCATAACTGCTTAATACCGGTGGGTGTTGTCAGAGATATGATTGAGCAAGCATGGGATAACTGAGCTCCGTTTTCATGTACAGAGTAACCACTGATTACCAAGTGTTGGCTAAAGCTCTCAAGCAAAAGAACTTACAGTTAAACATTTTCTAACTAGATAACGAACACCATTGATAAGAAAAGTAGCACCATATTGAGCAATCAGATTAAAAGCTATGTAAGGTTTAAACATTCAAGCTGATAAGTAAGCCAACTGAATTTCAGTTTAGGTCGATAAACCAAGAAAAGGTTTAGTTGAGAGAAATGAGGCCATTCTTACGGTTAATTGCCACCTCAGACACTGACATACAATTATGCGTACAATGTATATTATGTTAAATAGAGTCCGTGGTTAACTAGCTCTTTCTATACTTATGGAAATTGTCAGATAATTTGAGAATCTCAGTCACGACTTTAGGATCTATTAGGTATCGATACTAACTATTGAGTCATCCTGTCGGTACATTTCTGGCTACGCCTTTATAAGCTTACTTGCTCTTTTAAATGCTGTTTCTCATTCATATCGCTTTGTTTGCTATCAACAGGACTAAGTTAAGCCCTAACTTCCACTGAATCATGGTTAAACTCGAGGCAAACATGAGTAACTGAACGGATTACATTGGAGACATGCTAACTCTAGTATCAGATTCTTCACTGAGCACTGAGTATTTATAGCCAAAGTGATAAGCGTTAAAACCGGAAACCTCGGCTTAAAATAACCTGCCTGAATTAATAAATTATTTCACTTAACCTATTAGCCCATATTTACTTAAGACATATAATGAAATGAAACCTATGAACAACCCTATGGCTCCTGTAATTATCATTTTTCGTACAAATAATTTATTCGGCTCATACCAGCTCTTCAGAAATATATGTGGAATTTGTAAAATCTCCATTTTCGTATAATCACTTTCCAGTTTTATTTTGTTCACTGAACTTGGAGCCAACAAAACCCCAATGAAAAGAGACAAAAAACATATACCTAACAAAACTAATATTATTATCATTTAATTACTTCCTCCTGTTAGTACCACACCTTTGTCTTCCTCTACAGCAATACCTACAATAGGTATATCAGCAGTTGCACCACCATTAACTCCCGGCCCGATAGAAAACTCTGCGCCAGTGGTTGTGCCACTAATATCTTGGCTAATTGCTCCCCCTGCTATTACAGCATTACCGCCAACTTGAACATCACTCATTCCATTCTGGACATCTGTAACGCCTTCTTTAGTCCAGTTAAAGCCAACACTACCAGTTAAACTAGTTTTAAAGAAAGACTTTACAAATTTTCCAACTGAAAACTTTGAATTCTTACCTGTTCTAGGATCTTGCTCTGTACCAATTTCACCACCAACAGTACCATCTATAGACAAACCAGCCCCATACTTCCCATTACCCGACATTCCCGGAAAGGAGAAGTTTGCTGAAATTTGAAACCCTTGAACAGAGTGGTCAATGCTATTTGGTACAAGTTCCATTACAGCAGGAATATTTAAAGTAACAGAAAAGGAAAGAGCTTCTTTTCCATCAGGATCAATATATTTATAAGGATTGTTATTCGCATACGCATAACGGTTAAAATTATGTACATTAGAGAAGCCTTTCGGATCATTCGAATAAAACCGCCCAATCAGTGGATCATAGTATCGTGCCTGCATATAGGTTAACCCTAGATCTTCATCTTGCAAGTGACCTGTATAACCTATACCCGCTTTTTCACCACCAAGACGCTTACCAAATGGTTCGTACACACTTCGGCTGATGACATTACCTGCTTCATCGGTTTCCATTACTGGTGTACCTAACATGTCGGTATGTTGATAACGTATGGTTTGAGCGGCCTCAAGAGGACTCGTCATTAAACATAAAATCAATAATAGTGTTGTTGATATATAGCGTATCCCAACATATTCATTAGTATTCATCGCCATTCCCCCCAATAATTGCTGTTTTAGTGGTTGAACCACCACGGCCAACACACGTTAAACTTGCTTGATACAAGGCTCCATCATTTCCAAAGCTAATACCCATTTGACTTGTGCCAGTTAAAATTTTATTAACTGAACCATTACGTAATATCTGACCAGAACAAGTTTCTGCTCCTTTAGTCGTCCATGACAATAAGTACCATTCAGGAAAATCAACAGGAGGCAAAGGCTCAAATTGTGATTGCTTATATGGAGAGGGATATATTGGAGTAATGCATCCTAAATTTTTTCTACAGCCTCTATCACCTCCAAGATTATGGGTCGAAAATTTAAGGTTAATACTGGGTTTAGCGATTGGTAATTCTGGAGGGGGCTGGTTAATATCTCCTATTAGATCTATTTCCGCAATGATTTGTTTACCTAAGTAAATGGTATCGGTCTTTTTTCCATTGGCTTTTTCACGATGTAACAGTTGCCCACCTTGGCTATATATACTGTAATCATTTTGTTTTTTTACTCGTCGATTATGACCGTCATAACGATAAGCCAACCCTTTGGCTGCCGTTAATTGATTAGCATGGTTAAAGTTTAAATTATAGCGACCATTATGGATAACATTACCTCGGGAGTCATAACGATAGCGGTAAGCATATGCACCAGTTAGCCTGTCTAATTGATTTAAATGGTTATAATTATAATTAATAACTGAACCACTTATACTGCGACTCGTGATATTCCCTAAGCCATCATAACGGTAATAACCTCTTCCCCATTTACCATCAGCAGATAGCAATCTATTGACGCCATCATAACGCATATTATCAATGTCATTACTGCGGTCAATCCAGTCAATAACACCTACAACGTTATCATTTAAGTCGTAACGTGGGTCTATATTGAGTTTATGTCTGGCCCCCTTGAAGTCTTTTATCTCATCAATACGCCCACTGGTATCCAAATTAATGTTACGGACAATGCCGTTACCATAAGTTAACTGCTTAATTGTCCCATTTGGATGATATTTAACATTGTTTGTATAGTTTACAGTACCTTCGTTCACCTTAGTTGGTTGACCAAGGGCATTAGGATAATAAGTTACTTTTCTTCCAGAAGGATATTTAAGTGATAATAGCGCTCCTAGATTGTTATACGTCCAGTCAAGCGAAAAACTTTTACCATCCATCGATAAAGTTTCTTCTTCCAACAAATTGATTGAGTTGTATTTGTACTCCCAAGTGATAGCGCTGTTACCGCTACCTGAATTTAATGAGGACAAGTTACCATTCAAATCATAAGAGTAATTTTTATTAAGGCTTGGTTCCGGAAAAAGCTCAGTTCTAAGTCTACCTAAATTATCATATTTCATAATGACTTTATGTGAGGCTGGGACTGATGATGCTGCACAGCTATCACTGCCCCCATTAGTCCCTTCTGCTCGCCATATTCTTTGGCCCTGAGCATTATAACCAAAAGCGGTTACCCCCGTTTCTGGTCGGTAGGTCTTACAGAGCTGCTGATGATTATCATACAAGTATTTCTCTGTGACCCCTTTTTGAGTAATACTCTTCACTTGTCCAAATTTGTTATAACTAATCTCTATATCGCTACTATCTGGCGCCTCAATTAAAGTGGGGGCATTAAAACTGGGATGACCATATGCGTAGTAAGTGCTAGTAGTGATGTTTTGATTAGCATCAGAGGTTTGTTTTCTATTACCACTTAAATATGTTATTTCTGTGCTAGAGTCATCGCTTTCTCGTTTTATAGCAGTTACACGCCCCAATGCGTCATATTTGGTTTCGACCCCCATCATATTGCTTGCGTTACCACTTGGGAAAGACTCTAGTGTTGGTTTGTTTTCAAAATCATATACTGTTTGTTGGTACCTAATTGTATCATCATTACTTTTATCCCTTTCTTTGGTTAAAGTAGGTCGTAATAATCCATCAAAATACCTAACTCGCTCATAATTCCCTTGAGTTACTGTTTGCTTTAATTGCCCAACAACAATTTCACTACCAGCAATACCATCGTCTGCATAATTAACTTGTGTATAGTTAATTAATTTATCGGTCCATTTATTGTCACCATAATCAATTTTAGTGAGCCAGCCGATTGGATTATAGTTATATGTAGTTTTGTGTCCTCTAAAATCGGTAATACTGCCTGTCGTACCATCGCCATTAATTGTTGACTTAGCAATCATTGTATTAGTTGTACTTCCATTAACCGTATTGCAAGCGTTTGGGGTAGCACAAGGCAATGTTATTTTGCGAGCGCGGCCCCTATAGTAATCTTCCAATTTAGAATACCTAAGTCCACTTGAGTCATAGTCAATTCTTTTGATATTTCCATCAGGATGATACTCGCTAAATGTGGCTTGAAGTTTACCGAATTTTTTCACTTGGTATAATAAAGAAGCGTGTGCACTCTCTGGTGAGTAGTAGCTATATTCAACATCGGGGAAACTGCCGACCCCAACAGTATCTTTACTTTTTAACTTAGATAGAACCCAATGTGTTCGGTCATTATCGTACTTTAGAGAATACCTAACATCTTCACCGTTATTGCTCGTTTCGGTTATTGAAAGAGGTTTGTCAAAAGAGTCAAATTTATTTATTTTCTTTTCAAAAATATCACCGCTCTGACTCGTTTTCGTTTTATTCAAAATTGCTGCATTAATATTTAAAAATGAATTACCTTCAACGTGAGTCACAGAACGACTGCCATACGTCCCAGAGCGTTTGTGACTATACTCGATTTGTCTTAATAAATGTCCACTCTTACTGTATACCTCCTCAGCGACCGTTGTACCTTCAAGATAGCTATAATGGTCCCGATTAATATAATGTATGGTTTTATCTTGATTAGGTGACGTTATCGTTGTTGTTTTAGTTAAATGTCTATCAACATTGCTAGGGACTGGAGATGGAATTTTATATCCTTCAGGAATAGCATTCCCTGCTTTAAACTGTCTTAACCCAGAACGCCAAGACGATGAGTAATCATACTCCCATACAAACTCTTCTTTGCCAGTCTTTATTTTTTTCTTCACTAAACTATATGTTTTATAACAAGGCGCGAGAAAACCCCAAGCATAATCTCGAGCTTTATTTTGGAATCGCTCTTCAAAGCTAAATTCACCGACAGCACCATCAGGGTGTTTAACTCTCATCGTTCCTGAAAGCTGTGAAAACAAGATACATGGTGGGTTTGATGCTCCTCCATCTAGAAGTTCGTCAGACGGCCAAGCATCTATTTGATATAGGTTATACTCCCATTTCTTACCATCTGGTCTAGTAATAACCCCATTATTATAAATCCACTTTTGTTGATAACTGTTAGTAGAATCAGTTGCTAGGACTGTTTTCTCTTGCCCATTATAATGTACCTCAATTCTCCGACCATCATTACTCGAAATAGATTTTAATCCTTTTTTTGAATATTTATAGTTTAGACGATTGCCAAACCTATCCTCAATTTTTGATACATATATTCCAGTATGCTCTCTAAAATGAGGGCTATCAGGTAAAACGACCATAAATGCACCCTCTACATTTAGTGATTTTTCAGGTGTTACTCCATCGCCGTTATTAAAATAGTAAATATGACCATTAGGTAAATTAACTTTAAACCCTTCTCTTCCATGCTCTGAGTAACAGCTCACAATCCATTTATTTCGGGTGATAAAGCGGTACTCGCTAGTTGACTTACCGATAGAACCATTATTGAATAACAATGCTTCAGAGCCGATACCTGGGATAACAATTCTTGGCGTTGTATGAAATGCTCGGCTAGCTTCTTCATCTATGCCATCTCTGGATTTTTGTATATTTCCACTACAGAACTTTCCAAGTTGCCAGTCGGTAGGTAATGATGATTTTTTTGTTACATGGCTATATGCAGAAAACGCTTCAATTCTTGGAATATTTTCTTCCCAGCCTAAGGAGTCTGGCATATACGTTTGATAAAAAGTTCTATAGGACATATCTAAATTAGAATTGCCAGGAATGACAGCATCCCGCCTTTCAAACCTCAATGTGCCATTGTAAAGGCTCAGGTTTTCTCCAAAAAGATCGGATTTATAGCTATTAAGTTCATAATTTATATTTTGGTTGTCTGTATAGTTCCTTAAATAGTCCATTTGAGATTGATAAGCTTCATCGGCTTGCGCAGACGAACAGCTTATTAGTAAAAAAGTGAGCCAACTGCACTTTCTTAGCAGTATCATAAACCTATCCTTGTTATTGATTTTTTACATATTAAAGAAACATGTAATTAAGTAGGCGCTATATGAACATTTATAGGTGTCAACCTCAAAGAGATTTACACAACTTACAAATAATCAAGAGTTATTTGACCTACGATCCAAATATCTAGTAAACCTTTAAAAGAGGTAAGCTATAGGTTCACGGTCATCCACTTAGTGCCAATTGTAAAGGAGTGTCGTCAAGGTGTTATTTATAAGTTTTACTAATTAAAATTTCACCAATTTAATTCTGTGTTGTCATATAGGCGAAACTAATAAAGGGACATTTCCTAGTTAGAAACCAAACTCTATAACCTAATGATTACTCCAATTACCCAGTGTAGATGCGGCTGAAGCCGTCGAAAACATGGATGTTTTCGTTGAGCCTACACGGACGTACTTGGGGCGATCGACAGCGATTCAGCTACAAGCTCAAACCAGCTACCCCGTAGCAACAAGCACAAAAAAATGTAATCAGCCTTCATTCCAAGGCTAACCAATTTGAGGGCAAAAGTGACTCAGCGCAGACTCGCTGACTCAAAAGTAGAAAGACATGGCCGAAAATTTATGCTGACTAATTTTGTGCAAAACGTCTTCGTCTTATACGCCCTATTCCGCGACGTTTAGCCTGAGAAGCTGCAAACTTTATTGTGACTATCAATGAAAAACCGCTATACTGTATAAATATACAGTTTTCGTTGTTTTTGAATGAATATTATCCCAATTTTGGCCAGTGCAGGTATCACAGGTTTTGAATCTCCTGCTACCGATTATAGACAGCTTCCACTTAGCCTTGATGAGTTATTGATTGAGCACCCAAGCTCAACATTCATCGGACTCGCCAATGGTGACTCCATGGAAGGCGTTGGTATTTTTGATGGCGATATCTTGATTGTTGATAGGCATGTTGATGTGCGCAATCAAGACATTATCGTTGCTAACTACAATGGCGCATTTGTGTGCAAGATTATCGATAAAGTAAACCGACTGCTTTTGTCTGCCAACGAAGCACACATGAGCACGCCTATCCTTGAACACGATACCTTTAGTGTTGAAGGCGTGGTTATACGCTCAATACGCTGTCATCGTAAAAGCCCTATTCTTGAGAATGATTAACCATGTATGCGCTTGTCGATGCCAATTCTTTCTATTGCAGTGCTGAACAGGTTTTTAGGCCAGAATGGCGTAACCGCCCTATCATTGTGTTGAGTAATAATGATGGTTGTATTGTTGCGGCCAATAGATTGGCGAAAGAAGCGGGCATTAAAAAGTTCGGTCCTTACTTTGAAGCAAAAAGGCTGTGTGAGCAAAAAGGTATTATCGCGTTGTCTTCAAACTATGAGCTTTACGGCTCTTTATCTGCATCTATGATGGAGGTGATTGGCCGTTTTGCCCCACAGCAGCATATCTACAGTATTGACGAGTCTTTTTTATCGTTTAAGCACTGCTACCCCGCTATACCTTGCCTAACCGAGCACGCATTAAAACTTAGGCGAGCCGTTTGGAAAGAAACGAGGTTGCCTGTTTGTGTTGGAATTGGTGAGACACTTACCTTAGCCAAAGTCGCTAATCATGCTGCAAAAAAACTCCCTGGTTATAATGGCGTTTGCGCCATTACTAACAATGAGCAACGTTCAACAATTTTAAAAACCATGAAAACCAATGATGTCTGGGGCGTTGGTAGCCGCATAGCCAAAAGGCTTGCTACAATGAACATTCACAATGCCTATGCCTTGTCACAAATGAAAGCCGGCATCGCCAGAAAGCAATTCAGTATTGAACTTGAACGAACGGTACGAGAACTAAACGGCGAAGTGTGCAAGACTTGGGATGAAGCAAGAGCTGACAAGAAACAGATATTTTCAACTCGCAGTGTTGGCAACAGAGTGACTGATTTGCCTTCATTATGCCAAGCGTTAAGTAAACACGCTTCAACTGCAGCCGCTAAAGCAAGAACTCAAGGTTCACTGTGCAAAAGCATGCTGGTGTTTGCGTCAAACTCACCTTTTGACGAACAACCGAACGGGTTTAAATATCTGCACCATTTTGCATACCCAACAAATGACACTTGCGAACTCATTGAGGCAGCAACTCAGGCTGCAATGGTTAGATTCAATCCCACTATTCGTTATTACAAAATCGGGGTTGGACTGATTAACTTGTGCAGTGAAGCCAATCTGCAAGGCGATTTATTCGAGGGAGGTAGAAATCCAAGCAAGATGTTGGTGCTGGATAAAATCAACGCCAAGTACGGTACTGACACCTTGTTTCTCGCTGCCCAAGGTATATCGCAAAAATGGGGGATGCGCAGAGAAATGCTGACGCCGCAATACACTACACGCTGGAAAGACATTCCTTTGATTAAATGTTAATCAAAGTAGATTCTGATTAATTAAGTTTAATTAAATCGCGCTGATTTCAACTGTAAACCCACTGATAGTTAAGGCAAAATCAGCCAAACTATTTTCATCAGAACCTTATGAATATCCGTACACTCTCTATCGCTATTGCAGCACTGCTGCCCTTAACTACGTTTGCCCAGTCTGGCGAAGGCAATACAACCATAAAGTCATTTAATAAAGCAAAGAAAACACTCGAACGTAAAGTTTATTACGACCATCGTGTAACGCTTTATTGTAATGCAGAGTTTGATAGCAAGAAAAACATCAAACTTCCTCGTGGATTTGCAACTGAAAAGCACGTTAAGCGTGCCAAAAGAGTTGAATGGGAACATGTTGTTCCTGCAGAAAACTTTGGCCGAACCTTTTCAGAGTGGCGTGATGGCCACCCTAATTGTGTAAATAACAAAGGCAAAAACTTCAAAGGCCGTAAATGTGCCGAGAAAGTAAATCACGATTACCGTTTAATGCAATCTGATTTATATAACTTGTATCCAGCGGTAGGCGCAGTGAACGCTACCAGAGCTAACTACAACTTTGCAATGCTTCCCTCTTCTGGTTCGAGCTTTGGTAGTTGCGAAGTAAAGGTTCATGATAGAAAAGTTGAGCCGACAATTGGCTCAAGAGGCAGAATCGCAAGAACCTATTTGTATATGGAGCAAGCATACCCACGATACAAAATGAGTAAACAACAAAAGCAGCTAATGACCGCTTGGGACAAGCAATTCCCCGTGAGCAAATGGGAATGTAAACGAGCCGAGCGCATTGAGAAGATTCAAAAAAACAGAAACAATATTGTTTACTCTCGATGTGAAACTATGGGTTACAACTAGAGTAGAAGTCGTAGCCATTTTATAGGTGGCTACGACTTAACTTGTGTTTAGGCAGAAATTGGTAAGAGTCAAAGCTTTTAAGTAGATGACTCTTATTAGGAAAAGTATTGCAATCAGGTATCCAGTAACGCCCGATTAAGTAGCCCGAAACGCACAACGATAGTTTCTGCATAGCACCATAACCACAGAGATATCTGCAAACCAAAAATGCCACACGTTAAGGGGCTGCTTGAATTGCTTGTTATAAAGCTTTGCTGAACTTATCGAGTATCTTTTGTGGGTACTCAAGCGTAGCTTTATCTACCCCAAAGAATTCTAAACTGTCTCGAATAGAAAGAGCTGCCAAGTTTATTGCTTGTTCGAAAAATTGAAGTAACTTTTCATCATCGTAGGCTGATCCCAGTAAAACTTGGGAATCTTTCGAGTTACTCTCGATTAAAGCACCTACATTGCCGTGTGCGTACATTGACAACATCGAATAGTAGCCATTATACAATTCAACTAAATCAGCTTTTTTGAAGCGATCCCACACGGAGAGCTTTTTACCTAACTTTCTGTATTCTGCCGCTTTATCACTTTCAATATGTTTTTGAAGCTCGTAAAGCCGTTGGTATTGAGCTTTTGTCATAGCCTCAGGATAACTTTTGTCTTTAATGCAACATTGGAGATCTGCGAAAGTTTCTAATGCAGAGCGTAAAACTATAGGGACTGATGATATTCGATGATTATTTAAAAGAACTACAGCATCTAAGCATAGTTCCGTAACCCTAATTGCTAATGCAATGATGTACTTTTCCTGTAGATTGTCGTGAACTAACGATGCGAATTTCTCATCTCGAAATTGCAATAGTCCAACCCAATCATCTACTTTATTTGAACTCATTATCTACCTTGCTTTATAACAGTATATTAGGCTCAATTCCCAATAAGAACGGTTTCTTAATAAGAACAGCTCGCCAATACTTTAATCACTCAAGACTAACAGCAAACCAGTATGTTAACAATTGGTTAGAACACGGAGAGAATCGGTTCCTTGTTTTTTATCTGAGTAAAACAAAGAACCTCCTGCAGTGCTTAAAGTGTAATATTCACACAGGAAGAAAAAGTCACTAGGCTCAGCCTATGCGATGATTCAGGGGGATAAGTGAGTCAGCGAAGTTCACGCTTACACGACAATGACAGAATTTATTTATAACCGATAAAAAACAGTCGGCCTTAGCGTAAATAGTGAGGTCTGGTGAAGGTCCTAGAACAGTTAACTGGTTGCGTAGTTCCTTTGGACTATTACCGAGTTTAATGCTTTAGGGTATATTAAAAAAAAATCTGCAAAGCGATTCACTGTTAACTATTAGCGATACCCTTATGAAGATACTCTATAAGACATACCGAGAAATAATACTGATAGCCGTATTGATGCTGTTGTTATACATAAGGGAGTTTGATTTTTCTGATGTTAACGTGTGGATAGTTATTTTATTTAGCGCTGCTGTATCCCTCTGGTTGTATTTTTTACTAGAATATAAAATAACAAACCTTTATCTAATCTACTTGATCACCTTTATTTTTTTAATATCTGCTGACTATACAGGTCTAAATACTGTTTATCTTGTCCTTATTGTGCAAACTGTAATTTTACTTTGTCTAAAAATTAAGACGATAATAATTGAAAAACACAACATATTAAACAGCAGTTCTGAGGAGTAGTTGAACTCATCATTCATATTAAACCGCTGCCCTATTCGCCCTATATTTGTCTAAGGCGAATAGGTTTTAGATCATTACTGGCGGCGGATAAATGATTCAATATACGCGGGAGTTCGCGCATTTAAGATAGGATCTGCGGATGGTTTGATCCCCTGTGGTAACAATACTGGATTGAATATTCCTTTGTCACACTGCATGGTTGCAGTTTCACTATCGCTGCGCCCATCAATCACCACTTGCCCCACTAAAAGACGCTCGCGTGATTCTGGCCACAAAACAGTAGGATCGTTAATTTCATCACTTGGTTCAGCGAATTTAATGTACAGATCCCAGGTTGCAGGCTTTTGTTGGATCCGAGTTAACATTTCTTGTTTTAGAAAGTCGCTTGGTAATGCCTCAAGTTGAGTTTGGCTAAGGTTAATAACGCCATCAACAGGTTCAAAACTCCAACGGCCGGGCTTAATATCACCATTATTGGCACTAAACAAAAAACTGTTAACCCCAAAATAGCGACTATTGGCAAAACTGGCACTTGGCTGCAAGGTGTTGATGAAATCAAAAAACGCTTTAGCATTAGGCTGATTTTCCACAAGCCATTGCTTACCTTCAGCTCCCTGCTTCACCTTTGTTTGAAAATTAAAAAACTCTTCTAAGTTACTGGCAAAAAATACCGGAGAGTTTGTGGTTACAAAATTAAGACTTTCCTTGTCTCCGTCAATCTTAAGCGACATAAAGCGCCCAGCACCTTTATCCGATGCGTGAGGGTTCGTTCCCCCAAGTGAGAAACGGGCAGTAATAGGAATTTCTGCTTGCTTAAAAAAAGGAATGGCTAACGAGTCTTGCAATTTAGGGTTAGGAATAAATGCCCTGACGTGCAAAACCCTTTGGCATGATTGCGCAACTTTACTTTTTTCCCTGCCTCGCGGCTAGTAAGATCCGGTGTTCCATTGACAGCATCAACCAGTTCAGCACTGGTTTTATCAGCAGCGAAAACAAAAGATGAAAAGACGCTAAAACCCGTGATTAAACAGGTTTTAATGGCTAAAGATAAGACGGATGAATGCATGGTAGTTCCTTTATAAAACAGCTAAAAAAATAGAGAGACTGTTGAACGTAAACGTCCTTTAAAATCGGTTCCCGCAGCTTTTAAAAGCGGTACACGACACGCAGTAAGTATGCTTAACTTATTGCTTTAATTGTGTTTAATTAAAATCAATTGAACTTCAATTAAACCCCAAGGAATAAGACAGGAGAAAACAACAAAATATTTCAATGTGCTGGTGGTTAAAAAAAGGAATGCGCTATGTTGGCTTGTTCTTTAGTTAGCAATTGGTATTTAGGTTAAGCTTGATGATAAAGGTTTGGCTAAGGTGTTGCTGACGTAACTAAAATTTTGCTACGTCAGTAATACAGTTATTTCGTTTTAATGAGCTTAAATTCTGACTATTGGATCCAACGTGTCTAGCGCTGTAACACCAATAAAATGGATCTCACCAAATGCGTCAGTGAGTTTCACGGTTCCAATTGGGATCGCAGTTTCTTCAGTGTTGGCAAAAATCTTTAATACATCATTAGCAATTAATATTGAGGTATTATCGTAACCGCCGCACCATTTAGATACATCAATAATTCTTGTGCATAGCTCTGCTGCCGAAAAACGTTGATTAAGGATCTGTTTAAAGGTACTCGCCTCAATGTAATGCGCGCCATCAGAAGTCAAAATTAACCGTTTAATTTGACGAATTTTTGGAAACTTAACTAGCTGTGGCTTTAGGTCTGCGCCCACGCCAATAAATTGCAACAAGCCTTTACTTAAATGTACGCCAGCGGCGTCTGCATTTTGGCCTGCAAAGGTATCATCTATCGAATATTGTTTGATGCCATGGGATAGATTGGCATAAATTCGGCTGTCACCGACATTGATAGCTTCAAACTGCCCTTCACTATCTAAGATAAAAGCAGATAAGGTTGCACCGCCATTGCCACTGTATTGCGAGTAAACATCATTATTAGCATCTTCAGCCGCAGTGATTAGCCGCTCGCCAATTGGCATTAATTGATTTTTGATACAGCTTGTTAGAAATGACGCAATGCTTAAACTTGCGCAATCTGCGCCTGATGCCATGCCGCCCATACCATCACACAGCACACCTATGATAAAAGATTTAGCTGCCGACACTTGGACTTGCACACAAACAACACGATCTTGGTTTTCAGGTCTAATATTGCCTACGTCACTGGCCATAGCGACTGACGAGTTAAGTAACTCACGTACCGCGCCTGATTCGATAGGTCGATTTAGCCACAACTGAATATGTTGTTTTATTGCCTCTTGTTCCATAGTGTAATTCTTATCTGCCATAACCTTATATTGTCGCTCAATATAACTCACCACACAGGTTTATGGTATCGCTAAGCATCAGGCTAAAGTGGTTTCTGATTAGAACGCCCTCACCGTTTATCAATTTGTGAAAGTTTCTTCGTTTATAAGGCAATCATTTTGCAGTTTATTTTCAACGAGTACTGGCAGCGTTGGTCAGAGTCTACTATTTGTTATTAATGACAATTATTAGTAACTCAACCATTGTCGTTAAAGAGTCTTAGTGTGAGTCAGAATAATAAAGCTAAATGGTAACAATAATGAGCGAAACAGGCGGCAAAACCTCAATTCTTAGAAATGTATCGGTTGCAAGTGTACTTTTGGCGGCAGTTATTGCATTAAGCTATTGGTATATTCAACATCAAAAACATTACCCCAGCACCGATGATGCATATGTTCATGCGGATATTATTTACGTTGCACCACAGGTAAGTGGCAAAGTTATTTCGGTTAATACAACAGATTACCAACAGGTCAATAAAGGTGATTTATTAGTACAAATTGATCCAGCACCATTTCAAGCAAAGCTTGACGAGGCACAAGCCGCCTACTCAATAGCTTTACAAAATAATGCAGCTTCTGACGATGCGATTTTAGCCGCCAGTGCTAATGTCCGAAGCGCTGTTGCGCAGTTAAGTGATGCTCAAGCCACTTTTAAACGTATTAAGCAGCTTGTTGCAAAATCACTACTGCCTGCACAAGATCTGGATGATGCTAAAGCAAAGCAGGCTACCGCCGAAGAAAATGTTATTGCTGCAAGAGCGACTATGTCACAGCTAATTAAAGCGCAGGGGGCTCAAGGCGATGCTGCTCCTGATGTTAGAAAAGCTGCAGCAGCCTTAAGCCAAGCAAGTTTGTCGCTGTCATACACTAATATTTTTGCTCCACACACAGGTAAGTTAGGTAAATTGGCGGTGCATGCAGGAAGTGTCGTATCCCCAGGGCAAGCACTAGTGCCTTTGGTCGCTGATAACACCTATTGGTTGCAAGCAAACTTTAAAGAAACTCAGCTTGAAAGATTGCAAGTAGGCTTACCCGCGGATATCCGCTTAGATCTCTATTCATCAGTAGATTATAACGGTGTTATTGAAGCCATATCGCCAGCAAGTGGTGCTTCATTCTCATTATTGCCACCTGAAAATGCGACAGGTAACTGGGTTAAAGTGCCACAACGTTTTGCAGTATTAATACGACTTACAAATGAAAATCAACATCCGAAGTTTCCAATGCGTGTCGGCGCAAGTGCAGAGGTAACGATAAACACCTTGGCTTCAATAGATTCAACGCCTGCAGATATTGATAGCAAATCCAAGAAAGCGACGCCTAACAAGTAGCTGACTATGGCAAATGAAAATCAAATTACAGCCCAATCAGATCTGGCAAAAAATACAGTAGATGGCAACAGTACAGTACTGAGTGAAGCTAATCGTAGGTTAGTTACTTTGGCGGTGATGCTATCAGCAATCATGGTATTGCTTGATATGACGATAGCGAATGTAGCCCTGCCCCATATGATGGGGGCATTAGGGGTGACATCTGATCAAGTTACTTGGGTGTTAACTTCATATTCTATGGCAGAGGCGATATTTATCCCATTAGCGAGTTTTCTGGCGCTCAAATTTGGGATCCGTCAGTTATTATTGTTTTCAGTCAGTGGTTTTATCATTAGCTCTGCGTTATGTGGCCAAGCAGATACTATAACTGAAATGGTTACCTTCAGAGTGATGCAAGGAGCATTTGGCGCATCCGTTATCCCACTATCCCAATCTATTATGGTGCAAATTTATCCGTCAGAGCAGCGTGGTAAAGCTATGGCACTCTTTAGTGTAGGGGTGCTACTCGGACCAATTTTAGGGCCGACGCTAGGTGGGGTCATTACCGAAAACATGGATTGGCGTTGGATTTTTTACGTTAATCTGCCCATTGGCGCTATTTGTCTAACGTTAATTTTTGTATTCGTTAAGCTTAGTGGCAAAGGAAAACCTAAAATTGACTGGCCCATTGTTATAGCGATGACCATAGGAATTGGCCTATTACAAATGGTACTTGATCGCGGAAATGATGAATCATGGTTTGAATCAAATACCATACTATTCGCGACAATTATCAGCATAATTTCGATTGTTTTTTTTGTCGCACGTTCATTTATGACTAAAAGTGAAATAGCTCCAGTTTGGCTATTACGGGATCGAAATCTGGCTATGTCTTGTCTGGTCATGGCGGGTTTTTCGATGGGGATGTTTGGTATTACCCAGCTACAACCTATGATGTTAGAGCAGTTATTGAATTATCCGGTTGATACTACAGGCTTTGCAATGGCGCCGAGAGGCCTAACCTCAGCATTTGTGCTGATAGCAATGGCAAGTTATATGGATAAAGTAGACGCCAGAGTGTTGATTGTTATTGGATTATCACTAAATGCCTTAGGTACCTATCTAATGACACACTATACCTTAGAAATTAATATCTATTGGGTATTACTACCCAGTATTATTCAGGGAGCTGGTATGGGATTAGTATTTGCGCCATTGAGTCAGTTGGCTTATGCCAGCTTATCTCCTAAAGATACTGTCGGTGGCGCAGTAATATTTAATTTGTGTCGAACTATAGGCGGTTCGTTTGGGATCTCGATTGTTAATACCTATTTTACACGCATTAAACAACAAGAATGGAACCAACTTGGTGGAGCTTTATCACCAAGTAACCCTGTTTTACAAAATGCTGCACATGCTCAAGGCGTTGAGATCACTAATCCAGAATTTATCAGTCAGTTACAAACGATGTTACTACAGCAGTCAACGCTATTGGCATTTGTGTACACTTTTGGATTTTTATTAATTTCATATTTATGTTTAATCCCGCTACTGGCCTTATTTAAACCTAAAAGGCTTGCTTAATTTAAGTAACAGCCTTTCTTCGGTAATTTAGTTAATCTCCATGCTATTGCCAGTTGTTGAATATTTGCGAAAATTAATAATATTAAAGAGTTTAAATCTTTTAATAACTATTAATTTGTCATGGTTATGTGGCTACAAATACCATGAACCTTATTATAAATATTTGTAATAGCAGGGTTTATGGAAGAAAAGCTTATTCAAGAAGAAGTAAACGAAATTCGTCGGGTGTTGAACAAGCTAGGAATGCCGGGATTTAAACTCACAGATGGTGACAAAGTACGGATATATAATGAAGTCTCAGCCATGCTGTACAAGTTTGTATCAATAAAACACCCAGTTTTAAACGTTCAACTGGTAGAAAGAGATAACGTACTCAACAACGACTTTAACCCCAACAAAGTCGCGCCACCCGAATACAAACTACTCAAGCACTCAATTTTAACAGACGGGGTAACCATGCCCGTTGTTGTAGGCTCGCCTGATCTAAGTGGTTATGTAGAGATTATTGACGGTTATCACCGCAGCAAATTAGTTCGCGAGCATACCGAGATTGCTGACTCTCTAAAAAACTACATACCGGTTGTTGCCATAGAAAGAAAAAAAGAGGAGCGGATTTCTGCATCTGTTCGCCACAACATGGCTAGAGGTGCCCATCAGGTAGAACTCACTGCCAACTTGGTGATTAAGCTCAAAGGAGCACGTTGGTCAGACGAGAAAATAGGAACAGAGCTAGGCATGGATCCTGATGAAGTGCTGAGAATGCAGCAACTAACCGGTCTGGCTGAAGCATTTGCTGATAGAAAGTACTCAAAGGCATGGGAATAGAAGATGAAAAAGTCCATAGGATTAAATGTGTTTGAGGCTGCAACAGAGCGAATGAATATTATTCTGGATGAGTTTGATCATCTGTTTGTTTCTTTCTCCGGCGGTAAGGACTCAGCTGTACTGTTAAATCTTGCTATTGAGGTTGCTAAGGCGCGTAACCAGTTACCAATTGACGTGCTCATTATTGATATGGAGGCGCAATATCAACATACGGTTGAGTTAATCAACCATATGGTAGATAGAAAAGAAGTCAACGCCTACTGGATCTGTTTGCCGTTAAGTTTGCGTAACGCGATTAGTCAGTTTCAGCCCAAGTGGATTTGCTGGGATCCTAAAGAAAAAGATAAATGGCTTAGGCCGATGCCGCAACATGCCTCAGTGATTTCGGATATTAACTACTTTAACTTTTTCTATTTTGGAATGGAGTTTGAAGATTTTGTCGATGAGTTCAGCCTTTGGTATCAGGCTAAGCATGGAGGTAAAGTCGCTTGTTTAATCGGCATTAGAGCCGACGAGTCACTAAACCGTTATAAAACCATTAAAAATCGTAATAAAGAAAAATATCAACAATACTTCTGGACCACTAAAGTGACCTCTGAAGTTTATAAGGGTTATCCTATTTACGATTGGAAAACTGAAGACGTATGGGCTGCAAATGGTAAGAATCATTGGAATTACAACCATATATATGATCTGATGCATAAAGCTGGAGTCCCTTTGAGCTTACAACGATTATGTCAACCATTCGGCGATGATCAAAGAAAAGGCTTATGGCTTTACCAAATCCTAGAGCCTCATACATGGGAAAAGCTTGTTCAAAGAGTTAATGGTTGTAACTTTGGTGCCAGATACAGTAAAGATCAGGGACGAATTCTCGGCTATTATCGTTTTGAGCTACCAGCAGGACACACTTATAAGTCCTATAGCAAGTTTCTGCTTAATAGCATGCCACCGCATATGGCAAGCCATTATCGAGAACGCATTTTTAAGTTTTTACTGTGGTGGAAAAATAATGGTAAAGCTCAAGGGATCTGGCGAATTAATGATTTCGAAGATAAAAAATTAGAGGCGAAACTAAAAGTGCCAAGTTGGCGTCGAATATGTAAAGTACTGATAAAAAATGATTACTGGTGTCGAGGGTTGTCTTTTGCACCTTCGAAGAAGATATCTCAAAGACATTTAGAGAGCTATAACAAATACCTATAAACTTATTTTGAGTTTTAAACCAGTTAAATGGGATTGTACTTCTGTTAAGGCGGTTTGTTGCCAGCAAACCACCTTAACCTTGCTAGTTTATTCTAATAAATACTCTAGCGGTCGCTTGAACCGTTCCTGCTGTAGCTGTTTCTCCGGGCAAGGCTTCAAGAGTGGCTAAAAAACTTCGGCTCCAAACAGTGGTAGTGCCACTTACACTTGGTGCTCCCCCCACTGCGGAATACCAACCGTCAGGGTTACCACCGCCCATAACTAATTCATTGGTCGCCAAATTAATATCCGTGGTGGTATCAAGGTCGGTAATTCTAATTCCCACACCTTTTGCCGAGCCGGGGTTACTCACATATCCATTGTCTAAAAGGTGCGTTACCCCACTGCCGCCACCAACATTTATCCCAACAGAGGGCGCGGCAGCAACCGTTTCTGCACCAACTTTAAAGGCATATGAAAACTCTCCAGCACTCACCCCCGGTGAATAACTGTTTTCACATTGGTAGCTTAAGTTAAAGCTTTGCGTATCATCGCCCCCAGAGTTCAATGTACTTGCCGACATAGACGCAAAGGTAACGCTAGGTGTCACCGTTAAAAATACGCAGTGGGGCTCCCTACGGATTGTTAACCCCTGATTATGTAATGCAATCGACCCCGGCCAGTCATCATACCAGCCGTGATATACTGATTGCGAATCGTCTCCTGCATTGATGAGCGAGGTCCAAAGTCCAGGCCCTTTAAAAGCGAGAAAGCCAAAGCTATTACTGTAGTTATAAATTGCATCGGTAAAAGACCAACCTTCGGTAGTCGGCACCTTGATGAGCTCAGCCTTTATGGTGGCGAAGTTTTTGGCTTTTACAAGAATATTGCCGCTACCATCGGTATCAAGCCCTGTTAGGGGGCGTTCTTTCCAATATCTCGAGAAGTATTGTCCCGTGCCTAGATGGGTAATACGGGCAACGGTGTTTATTAGTGCAGTTCGGTAACCGCCCGGTATGCCGTATGCTAATCCATCTTCTTGCCTCCCAGCCATATCAACACCGCCATCGGTGGCATACAGCTCATAAAGGCTGCCTGCATCAACTGCATCGCAAATGTATAAAATTAACTCAGGATCATAGCCCCCAGCGCGGCCAAATTGGGTCATCGGAGCCGTTGTTTCAGCAATAACAGTACCAGTTGGCTGTAAAGGGCTAGAAACGGCTGCAACATTAATGCTTGTAGGCCAACCCATAGCCCCTGGGGAGCCATCCCCCGGAGCGCTCCAACTTTGGCGAACGCAGGTCGCATTGGCGTTAACCGCGCTCAAAGAAAGCATGATACATAAAAGGTATTTACACCTTACTGTGCCGCTCATGGTTAACCTCCCTGCTCGCTAATAACTGCAGTGCCTATATTTACTGGTGCATTCATCACTATGGTTTTACCCTCATCGTTAATAACGCGGTATTCAACCGTTTCAATACAACTTGCTTGTATGTCAGCATCTAAGCTGATGGCTTTCTTTGCATAGGGCTTAAGCACATCGTTAATCATTATCTTTTGCCCACAACTGCCCAAGAGCTGTAGCTGCTTGAGACTCAGGTGATAGGCGGTTGGATTGTGCAGTTGTAATATTGGTGCTGCTTGTTTTCTTGTTACTAAGAGAAATGTGATTTGCTTGAATGCGGCGTCATTATTGGGTTTTATTGATGTAGGCCGAACAAACACCTTGTATTGCACCTGCATAGCGATGGCCATAACCTGCTCGGTCATAGCTTGCTCAGCCGAAGTCTGTTTTTCAAATGGCGGCTGCTCAAGTACATTCAGCCACAGCAGTGACTCTCTATCATCTGGTAAGCCCTCGGTAATGCCAGCATCAATCAGTTTCGCTGTGGTCACTTCTTTAGGGTTAAGCTGCACTATCGGTGGGCTGACGATTAATGGCGCTGTTGTTGACTCAGGAGTCGCACTCATGTCTCCTGAGTCCAGCCACAAACTGACAATAACCGGATAAGCGTTGTGATTAACTAGCCGAAATTGCGCACTTTTAGTGCCAACAATATAGACAAATCGAGATTTATCTAGGCCTACGCCAGCAAATAACGGCTGGGGGAACCATGCACTCAAGAGCACAAATATCAGCATTATGTGGCAGTATTGTTGACCGCCCAGCTTTGCTTCAATTAATGATAACTTACTCACAGCTCAGCTCCTGTTTATGCATCTTGTTAGGAGTTGATGCGCTAATAACATAATCGGCGCGACAAGTGTTATCAGCCCAACTGAGATGTAAGCGGCCTTGAGGTTGTTGTAAACGGATATAGCCCTGTCCGCCTTGGCCCACATAACCAAGGGTGACGGCTTGCTGGTCTTTAATCACCGCCCCCAGTGGCGGTATTTCACCATTAGCCAGACGTATTTTAAATAATGCGCTAATGCCGCTTTTGGCTACAAAGTCGAGTGTCACCGCTGAGCCTGCAATCGGCACGATACTACGGCCATTATCAATCAGCTCCACATCGCTATCTAGGCCATTGGTATCTACCGTAATCACGTTAGGCGAAAATGCTGACAACTGGTTGATGACCCCATAACCATTACTATCAATTTTAGCGCCGCTAAAGCCCACCTTGGCGCCTTGTGCCTTTTTCGCTTCAACAATAGCGAAACTTTCACCTAGGGTATTGGTCATATTGACCCCACCGCCGTGGGCGACAAACGCGCCTCTTGCGCCAACGTTAACTTGATAAGAATGGTCTGAACTGCTGGCGCCGGCATTGAACTGCACATGGTCAAATTGCTTAGATGCGTTGACGCCAAACCTGCGATTACTTTGGTGTTCGGCCAAGGTTTCATAATTAACATTGACGCTATAAACAGGATCTTGATGGTTTCTGGGTAAATGGGTTAAGGTGCCGTTATAGCTTTCACCATTATTGCTTGAGGTTGAAATCCCTGCACTCGACAAAAAACGTTTACCGTGGAAATTAAACGGCACAGACAGGGTCAACATAAACTGCTCATCATCTTGCATTGCTAAATAACCATCAAATTGACGTAGGTATGATAGGTTGTAACTCACCTCTCTCCATGAGTTGGAATAGCCAATTTGTAATTGTTTACTTGTTGGTCGATTATCTCGATACTGGGTCAAGCTACCATTGAGAACCAGTTGACCATATTGCTGTAATTGCTGGCTGATATTCACTGACGCATAGGTTTTTTGCCTCGTTGAATAATCGCTGTAACGGCCGGCTTCGACTAAATTTAACGCCTGTGACTTTTCCTTCTCATTGAGACTTTGTTGCAAGTCTCTGTAGCCTTCAGTGGAGTACCAAAAACTGGCTAAGGCGATATTAGTGCCAAAGTTAAAGCTCTTACTGTAATCCAGCCCCAGCTTCCATCCAGACTCATTGTCTTCAGCTAAGTTTGAGTTTGAATAGATCCCAGTAATACCAAAAGCGCCAAAACTTGAGCCCAACACCGCACCGCTAGATAAGGCATAGTAATCACGAGAGGCTCTGCCGCCCGCATTAAGGCTTAACCAGTTGTTTATGCCTCTGGCGTAATAAGCATCGATTAAATAAGGTGAGCTACCTATAGTATCAGTCAATTTACCGATAGAGAGCTCATAGCGGTCAACACCAGGCCTTAACGAATCGGGCGTGGCAGAAAAAGGCACACTGTAGTTGGCTGTTTGTCCATCATCGCCCATGATTTCTACCCGTAAATCACCGTAAGCTCTGGTGGGGGTTAAATCACTGATTTCAAATGGGCCTGCAGGTACTGTGACTTGGTAAATGGTGACGTTTTTTTGTTTAACGGTCACCGTGGATGGTCTTACTGCGATCCCGGTTATGACAGGCGCATAGCTTCTTGTAAAATAAGGCCTCATGCGCGGCTCTGACTTAAGTTGCACGCCGACAAATGCTGAACTACCAAAATGGCTATTGCTACTGTAGCTATCACCTATTCTCAAATAGCTGTCTAATTCAGGAATGATGGTTTGCAGATAAGTTTGGTAGCCGCTCCAATCAACATCCGTGTTTTGATTAGCTTTTGTCAGGGTTAACGTAGCTCTGTGCCTAAGTTGAAAACGACCTAAGTTAATACCGCTACTTAAGCCTAAATAGCCATTGCTATGCCAGCTACTTACAGACTTCATTCTTGAGCTATAAAGATTAACGTCATAGTTAATAAATCCAGCGTTACTGCCGTAATTCCACTGGGCGCGGTTATCGTCTTTTATTGGTTCAATCAACGCCAGTTGAGGAATATTGATATCAAGGGCCAATTGATTAAGGTTGGCGGTCAGCTCAACACCTTCTGGGAGTTGACTTAAATCGGTGCAGTTACTACCAGCACCACTTTTTATCAGCGCATCACGATAGTATTGCTTTAGTTTAAGCTGAGTGCTCTGCCAAAATTCAATGGGTAAACAAGGGCCAAGGCTACCATCTTGTTGTTTTGAAAATGAGACAGTTTGATTGGTTTTAAACACCCGTTGATTAACGATGATATCAACTAAATAGTCCCCTGCAGCCGAAGCGCCGCCGTCTATAAACCCGGTATAATCAATACCAAAGCCAGTTGCACTTAAGATTTGCGGGTCAAAAATATACTCAGGCGTATGACTTTGGCTGGCTGAACTCATCATGATAACTTCATCTTCGAGCTGCTCTGCCTCTTGGTTTTCGGCCGCAACAAGGCTCAGAGGAAAAGCCACTGATGCTAAAGTTAATATTGCGCTAACCATGACGCCAATACGTTGAGTTGGAACCGCATTATTCATCATTGCGTTTCCTCTAGATTGACAAGCGCTTCAAACTGACTCCTGCCTCCCTGATCATTAATTAAGGTGAATTCTATTTCTGAACTAGCCAGTTGATCTTGTGGGGGCAGCAACAGTGATAAACTTGACCAGGGCGCAAGCATCTCTTTCGGCACTAAATCACGTTTAACCTTAGAGGTGTTGCTGTAAGTTAACTTAGGAATAGTGACAAAAAATGGACTGTTATTTTTAAGTACTAATGCTGAGCTGCCGTCCGCTGCCTTGTTTAGGCTAAACTTGATATTTTTAACCACATCATCAATGTGGTAGCCGCTAAATTCTGGCCGGTAAAACAGTTTTAATGTGTGTTTTTGGGTAATGACTAGCTGATTATTTGTTTCACCTTCTGTTTGCGCCAATGGCGGAATCACTAAAAAGTGAAAATAAAATAGTGACTCCCTATCGCTTGGTAACTCTGAGCCGGTATAAACGATTTTGACTTGTTGACCTTGTTTATTGTTTAGCTTAAAAACAGGGGGCGAGACAAAAAATTGCGCATCATCTTGATAGTCGACATCACCTATTTGGTGGGTTTGTGTTACCCAAACTTGAACCATGCTAGGTGTGACATCTAATGTATTGATAAAGACATTGCTACTATGAGTTTTAGCCAACATCACCAGCCTAGACTTATTAGCAACCACGGCAGCATCAACATAATTTGTATAAACAACTAACATTAAACCGATGATTAATTTGCCCATATACAGATAGTTGTGCATCACGCCTCCCTGCGAATCTGACTTTACTTACTGGCTAAAAAATAGATAGTTAATAAATACTTAGTAATAAGTAATGGCATAATTCACCGTGGCGATAACCGTACCAGCCGTAGCACTACCTAGATCAGAACGATATTTTGCTTGGTAGACTTCACTACCCGAGGTAACAGGTGCCGTTATCATAAAGGCACTGGCATCTTGATAACTACCAGAGCTAAAATCGAAGTTTGCTCCACCATCCTTAGTTAGGGCCACTGCAACATTGCCAGCCGTACCAGTATTTAACAGGTTTCCGACACCATTATCCATGCCTGTAAATACCATTCCTGCAGTAAAATTAACGCTACCATCACAGCCATTAATATTGACAGTAAACTCGGTAACGCCAGCCTCTGAGCCAAAACTAGCTAGATCAGCTGTAGATACCGTAGGCATTAACACCACGGGGCTAGCAGCATCTCCATTAATATCTACTGCACAGGTATTAGCGTTGACTTCTCCTATAAAAGTAATGTCGTTTGGAGCGGCATAACTAGTTACTGGTAGTAACCCTGTTGAGGCCACCGTTAAACAAATAAACGAAAGCTTTGTTAAGTTCTTCATATATCCACCATCTGGTTAAATTAAGGTTTAGTTATCTACCTAAACAATTAAATAGAGGTCTTATAACTGCTAGATAGGCATAAATTGCAACCTAAATCGCTGCTCTTTTAATTTAAGATTTCCGAGGTATCGTTCGTATAGTAAAATGTTGTTATAAGTTGTTAATTATCCTAATTTCCATTTGATGGTCAGTTAATGGCTTTGGATTTTTTCGCCAAATTTGCTTGTGTCTGATTGCTAGTTTTGTGGTAGAGGACTGTTCATCTACACCGGTGTAGAACATTTGAAATGCATTTAATATGTCGTGTTATAACGGGTAATAGTCACCCTTTAAAAGTGTATTTTTGTATAAACTAATCACATTAATTATTACTCTTGTATTGATGTGCTTTTAATAAATTATTAATGATATTAATAATAAATAACTATTAATTTGTTGAAATTCAGCCTCCGAGTCAGATAGTTTAATAATTACAGCGCTTTAAATGAACAAGCTTGCTTTTATTTAATGTAACAGAGGTTGGGTTCATAAGGCGCTTCTGTTCTGATTTTAATTTTACTTATCTAACTCGATATATAAAACATTTCTTTTTTATTATTTAAATAGTTAAGACTTTAGCCAAGGAGGGAGCATGGTTAATAAAAATCGCCAAGATTTAATTGAATATATTTGTAATCAACTTGACGGCTACACTAATGAGCAAATAGACAAGATGAGTGATCACTTGTTAGATGACATGCTTTGCCTTGCTATGTCAGGACGACCTGTTCACTTAACAAATTTGGGGCAATTAAAGCAGGTAGAGAAAACAGCGAGAGTTGGTCGCAACCCTAAAACCGGAGATTTGCATACGATTCGAGCTAGAAAACGCATTGTGTTTTCCTTTGTTAAAAAACTCAGAAAAAAGGAAATATGAATATGTTGAACAACAAAGTGTCGATTGCCGAACTTGCTGAACGTCTGGCATTACGATTTAACATCGCGCAAAACGATGCCGTAACCATTGTAAAAGCGACGCGAGATTTTTTTATCGACAACATTAGCGCTCAAAACCGCATCGTGATTAAGCGCTTTGGCTCGGTTAAATATACTAAAGTTTTGCCTTATGAAAGCCGTAATCCATTAACCGGGGAAAAAGTGGTAACAAAGCACAAGTCAGTGCCTAGGTTTACTCCCGTGAGAAGCACTATTAGGTATATCGACGATAACTAAAGACTTACGCACAATTGAGGGTTGAGGTAATGTCAATCGACAATAAGGCTTTTGGTCTAAATCAGATGCCAACTAAAAAACAAGTTAAAAGATGGCTATGGATGATTAACTGTTGCGACTCTGAAGCGGTTATCATTCATGGAAAAAACCGATTAAACATGTATTTTTTGAATGTATCGGATGCTGAAAAATTCGTTGAACAGTATAAGCAATCACCTTGACGGTGATTACTCAGGAATTGCGACTTTATATAAATCAATGTCAGCATTAAGCATTAGTTTGAACTTGAGCGGCAGAAGTGCTGAGCTGACTGATTATACTAACTGGGTTGGTCAAAACTTACGGTTAATGGGAGTATTTGGTTAAGTTACAAGATGAAAGATGTAAAGTAGAAGAAACTAAAGTCACCATTATTATTCACTTTAAAAATACAGCTGTATTGATTTGTAATCGCTGGCAGTTATTTGCTTGACTCTGTATTCGTTGTCACTAAAATACGCGCCGTTTGCCTGAAATGCAGTACCTAAGCACCCTTTTTGTGTTGATTGCTCACCTGGTAAGCCGTGTATTTTCTTTATTTAATCCAAGGACAATAAATGGCAAGCGATAATAATTATAGTTTAAGCCCTGTGCCTATTTCGGCACGTAAAGGTGTGTTATCCCTAACAATGGTTATGTTAGGTTTGACCTTTTTTTCAGCGAGTATGTGGACAGGAGGCACACTCGGTACTGGCCTCTCTTTTAATGATTTTGTTCTTGCGGTTCTCATTGGTAATTTAATTCTCGGTATTTATACCTCTTTCCTCGGTTATATCGGCGCCCAAACAGGGCTTTCAACTCACCTCCTCGCTCGTTACTCTTTCGGCCTCAAAGGCTCATGGTTACCCTCGCTACTTCTTGGTGGCACTCAAGTTGGTTGGTTTGGTGTTGGTGTGGCAATGTTTGCAATTCCAGTTCAAAAAGCCACTGGCATTGACACTAATCTACTGATCATCATTTCTGGTCTGTTAATGACCTTAACTGTCTACTTCGGCATTGGTGCCATTATGATCCTTTCAGCAGTTGCCGTGCCAGCTATTGCACTGTTCGGTGGCTTCTCTGTGGTTCAGGCTGTCGATTCAATGGGCGGAATGCAAGGTTTAATGGCAGTAGAGCCAGAAACCCCAATTGGATTTAATACCGCGTTGGTACTAGTAGTCGGTTCATTTATCTCGGCCGGTACGTTGACGGCTGACTTTGTGCGCTTCGGTAAAAATCCAAAAACAGCTGTATTTGTCACCATGTTTGCGTTTTTTATTGGTAACTCATTAATGTTTGTCTTTGGCGCTGCGGGCGCGGCTGCCACCGGTCAAGCTGATATTTCTGAAGTGATGATGGCACAAGGGTTACTGATCCCGGCAATTATTATTTTGGGTCTTAATATTTGGACTACTAACGACAATGCACTTTATGCCTCGGGCTTAGGGTTTTCAAACATTACTGGTTTGCCAAGTAAATACTTGTCAATTTTTAACGGTGTTATTGGCACGCTTTGCGCACTATGGCTATATAATAACTTTGTTGGTTGGCTGACCTTCTTATCTGCTGCCATTCCTCCAATCGGTGGCATCATCATTGCGGATTACTTGCGTAACCGTGACAAATATAAAGATTTTACTCACGCTAAGTTTTCCAGCGTCAATTGGGCCGCCATAACAGGCGTAATTATTGGCGTTCTGGCTGGCCACCTACTACCAGGCATAGTACCTATCAATGCGGTATTAGCCGGTGCGGTTAGCTACCTATTAATTGACGAACTGCTAAAACGTGTGACACGTCAGCAAGCAGTTAAATCAGATTGTAACAATGCAACCAATGCATAAGGAAACCACCATGTCATCAGCAAGTATGTTGATTAAAAATGTGACACTTAACGGTCACGAAGGCCTGCAACAATTGTTGATTGAAGACGGCAAATTCACGGCTATTAGCCCAATGACCACTAAACTTGAACATGCTGAGTCAATTCAAGTTATTGATGGTGAAGGTGGAATGGCGGTTGCTCCATTTTGTGAGCCACACGTACACTTAGATACAACCCAAACTGCAGGTGAACCAAGCTGGAATATTTCAGGTACCTTATTTGAGGGCATTGAACGCTGGGCTGAGCGTAAGTCGATGTTGTCGATTGAAGATGTGAAAGCACGTGCAAAGCAAACTCTTAAATGGCAAATCGCTAACGGTATTCAGCATGTTCGTACCCATGTTGATGTATCTGATCCTACGCTTATTGCACTTAAAGCCATGCTTGAAGTAAAACAAGAGATGAAACCTTGGGTTGATATCCAGATTGTGGCTTTCCCACAAGAAGGTATTTTGTCTTACCCAAATGGTAAAGAGTTACTTGAACAAGCGGTAAAACTGGGTGCTGACGTTATTGGTGCTATTCCTCACTTTGAGTTTACCCGTGAATATGGTGTTGAATCGCTACATTACGTATTCGAACTTGCACGTAAGTACGATCGTTTGATTGATGTGCACTGTGATGAAATCGATGACGAACAATCACGCTTTGTTGAAACCGTTGCAGCGCTTGCTCATAAATACAATATGGGTGAGCGTGTAACCGCTAGCCACACAACGGCGATGCATTCTTACAATGGTGCTTATGCTTCGCGTTTATTCCGCTTGCTTGGAATGTCTGGTATCAACTTTGTGGCAAACCCACTGGTGAATATTCATCTGCAAGGTCGTTTCGATGATTACCCGAAACGCCGCGGTATTACCCGTGTTAAAGAGATGCTAGCTGCTGATATTAACGTTTGTTTTGGTCATGATGACGTTTTTGATCCTTGGTATCCACTGGGCACAGCTAATATGTTGCAGGTTCTGCACATGGGATTACATGTTTGCCAAATCATGGGTTACGAGCAGATCAATAATTCGTTAGAGTTAATTACGACTAAGTCTGCTCGTACTTTGAATATTCAAGACAACTACGGCATTGAAATAGGTAAGCCGGGCAACTTGTTGGTATTGCCTGCCGATAATGGCTTTGATGCAGTACGTCGCCAAGTGCCTGTACGCTACTCAGTACGTCAAGGTAAGGTGTTGGCTGAAACTAAAATTGCCCAAACTCAGATCCACTTAACTGATGTAGAAGACGTGACTTTCCGTCGTTAAATACAGATAGAGTTTACAAACTAAATCGGTCCATAACCTTAAATGATTATTCTGATCAGCACGAGGTTATGGACCTTTTTATTAATGCTCTTTGCCAGCATAAACTCACATTGGTACGGTTTGCCCTGCTCGCTCAAAGCCTAATGATTGGTAATACCAATCAGTACAAGAATTTGCTCAACTCAGAGCGGTTTTTGGCAAACTAATTCAAGGCGAATAGCTGCAATAATGGTTGTTCCCTTATAAAGCTAATCAACGCAGAAGTAGGCAGCTTACTTGGATCACTAGATCTTGTGCAATATTCGCGACCATTTTTTACCTCTGAAACCCTATAGGCTGCTTGCAGCTAGGGTTTTAAACTGTTCTGCAGATCCTTTGGAATTGGCATAGGCTTTAGCGGATTAACATTAGTCCCACCTGTATTTCCTAAAGGCACCCAAATTTTCGAAAATATAACCGAAGCAACTATGCGGCTGCATTGACCAAACACCTCTTTAGGCGATCTTTGTTGCCAACCAACTTTGAGCATCCACCAATGAGTGCGAGTATGAGCCAAGGTGTAAGACTGGCCGAGAATATGTGCTCGTTCTAAATGATAAAATGCGTCCTCCAGTTTATGCTGTTGGTACTGTGCAATGGCTTGCTGCATTTCAGAGTCAAAGGCATTTTTTAGTTTTTGGTGCACGTGCTCTCCGTTAGATTCATTATTAACTGGGGGTTGTATTCAACAAATGCTTTTTGCATAAACAGGCGTTAAATATGAATGGTAAAAACTATAATCCCGAGATATTTTTAACTTTTATGCATCGGTGTAGATATTTATGCAATCCTTGCGTGATAACTGGATTGAGTTTATCACCTCTTTGTTTGCACTCATAACAGTTTATTTTGTGTCGTTTCGCTATTTAAGCATTCGAAGATGTTAATTATACGCCTGCTATGAGAAAATCCGCGGCCGTGGATTTTAGTGGCTTTTGGCCAGTTGTTTTTGCGACTGATAAAGCCCTCGCAAATGTATAACGAAAGAAGATGGCAGTGAAACAAGATAGAAATTTTGACGACTTAGCCCATAAATTTGCTGCAAGTATTTATGGCACAGCAAAAGGCGAAATAAGACAAACCGTTGTTTGGCAAGATATTGAAGCTATTTTGCAGCAGTTACAGCCTGATGATAATCACAAAGCGGCACTTACAGTACTCGATGCAGGTGGTGGTTTAGCCCAGTTATCACAGAAAATTGCAACACTTGGTCATCAGGTAAGCTTATGTGATTTATCCAGTGAAATGCTATCACTAGCAAAACAAGATATCGCTCAAAATAACTTACTATCACGCTTTCAATTCATTCATAGTCCGGTGCAACAGGTTGCCGAACACTTAGAGGGTGCCGTTGATTTAGTGTTATTTCATGCGGTAATGGAGTGGCTAGCAGAGCCGCTTGCAGCACTGAACAGTTTATGTAATCAGGTTAAAGTCGGCGGCATCATTTCGGTGATGTTTTACAACTATAACGGTTTATTGTTTAAAAACCTGATCTGCGGCAATTTGAAACATATTGAACAAGGTATGCCCCACCGCAAAAGGTTTAAGTTACAACCACAGCAAGGCATTAAACCTGAGTTAGTTTATCAGTGTTTGCAGCAGGCAGGTTTTGAGATCTTGGGTAAAACAGGCGTACGCACTTTTCATGACTATATGCAAAACCACGATATGGGCCACTTTAGTTTCGAAGAAATTGTCGCCATGGAACAAAAACTTTGTCGCCAAGAACCTTTTTTATCTTTAGGGCGCTATATCCATGTATATGCGCGTAAAAAAGCAGTGTAATAATCAAAAATTACCAGCTCTATTAAGCTGGGATTAACCTATGTTTGCTATGGTAAAAAAAGACCAGATATCGGCTAGTTAATAAGGGTTACCTAGAAGGCGTTTAACAATTTAACCCACAAACTAGTATGCGATAAGTTCGATACTTGGCGTTATACCAAGTGAACGCTAATGATTGTGGGATTAATTGTTAAGAGGTGACTGCATGCTCGATACGTTGTTGATACTCAAGTGGTTTGGTTTAGTGGTGTTTTATGTAGCGTTAGTTAGGATCTGCTACAACTAACTTTAGGCGGTTTTTATAGTAAGCCTATTGAATAACCTTGAACCATAGCAAGGCAAGGTTATTCAATTACAGACTTAAGTGGTTAGCCTTCTAATGCCGCTAACTCTTTGCGAACAGCTGCCACGACACCCTCTGGAGCCGATAGATGTTGCGAGTGATCGATAAAGATTGCTTGATCACCGGATGTCATCACTAATACCGGAAATGCATTCGTACCAATTGCTTCACCAATTTCTGCAATACCAGCTAATACACTCTCCGCTTCGTGACTAAGTGCATCTTTAAATACCTTATTTGAAGGTGAAAGCTTGTATTGGTTGATAAGCTTGTCAAAATCGGCGCGAGTTTCAAATGAGTTGCCAGCAACAAAATGCTGTTGCTGGATCACCTGGAGTAATTCAAACTCTTTACTTGCTTGTTTAGACTGTACCCAAGACATGAAGTTAGCGACTTTGATTGACGATACTTTTTGCTTATTTTGGGTTAAGTAGTTGTCACCAAAAACCACTTTACTTAGCTTACTCACCTGCTCTATTTGCGCTTTTTTAGGTGCGTCAGAGCCGTTAAAGTGAGCACAATGTAGTAAATGCAGATCTGAAAACTCAAAAGCATTGATTAGTTCAGCAACCACCGGGGTGGTCGCATAACTCCACGGGCAGTGTGAGTCATAAATGAAGTAAAGCGTTAACGGATCTTGATGTTTGTCTTTCTGATTAGCTGGCATTTACTGAAATCTTGTTGGTTTTTACGATGCTGCGATCCTAAGTGCTTTATCGAATTTATTCAAATAGCAAATACACTGGTGCGTTTAATTTTGCAGCAAAAAGACACAAAAAAAGGAAGCCTAGATATTGGCTTCCTTTAAAAGGTTTACTTTAACTTAATCGCTAAGTCTTAGGCTGGCTCAGTGTTATTGCTCATCTCGGCTGTCACGCCGTGCCATTGATAGTGATTATTCGGTTTTTTGGTTACCACGCCTGCGGCAAACATCTTAGCAAAAATCTCATCTACCTCTTCAGCGCTAATATCCAAATATTGGCTTACTGCACGTTTAGTGCAATTGACACGTTTATCAGCTAACACATCAATCACTTGTTCGTACATTGTCTTAGGTTCTGCTTCAGGCAACTGCTTAGGCTCAAAATGTGGAATATAATCTGTCCCTTCACTGTGTAAGCGACGATAAGCATCAAGAGTAATTGGCTCAAGCTGTTGTGATTGTTGTTTGAATCTTTGTCTAAATCGGTTTTCTTCACCAATCAAACCGACGAAAAATGCGGCAAAGAAATCTAACAGTATTGATAAAAATACCACCAGCCCTAGTTGAGCCGTTTCTGCTTTAATATTAAGAGATTGCGCTAAACTCTCAATTAAGCCAACAATAGAACCTTGACTTACAACCGGTATGTTATCACGTTGCATTGCTAGTTTTTGCTGCTGTTCACGGAGAATATTGTTTTCTTTTTGGATGCGCGTAACACCTGTGGCGATACGTTCCATCTGAATGTATTTTTCTGCGGCTACATTATTAAGCTCAATTTGCTTATCAATAGCGGCAATTTGCATGTTGAATGCGTTAATTTTACTTTGCTGCACTTGCACATGTTCTTGAGCTTTGTTGGTAGCACTGTTAATACCGCCAATTGAACCACCAATTGAAATGGCCGCAAGTACGGCGTAAAAACCCAACGCGGAAAACATGCCAAATATGTTTTTACGTGCGTATCGCTCACCGACTTCATACCAAGCAAAGAATTTACCTAATTCGAATATCACAGCTAAGCCACCAAATAGCAGTTGCATAACTGGATCATCATCAATGGATAAGAACAGCAGTAATGAAAAAATTATCGAAGCTAAAATTGAAGCGCCAGTAAAGCTATAAACGCTCCACATAGCAAATCGACCTTTAGGGAAACGTTCAGTGAGATTTTGATTGTAAAACATAGTGGACTTCTAAGTGAAAACAGATGATATTCCGAGTAGTAATTACTTGAGAACAAGAACATTTAGCTTACACTAATCCAGATGAATACTCTTTAAAAAAACTAATGTCTACGATCTTATGCGTATAAATCCAGCATAAATTGTATTAATGCTAACCAATTGGCTTTAATACCAGAAAAACCAAACATTTTACTCTGTTTACCTCGCCTGATGATGTGTAACTAAATACGATAAAACCGCAATATTGGATTCGATATCCTAATGGACTCTCTCAGTTGACTAGCTAACTGTTTGATGTTTGCTTGTGGATCAGTGTCATAGTTTAGAAAAATAGATTTTGCTGACATAGATAAGACTTCGGCTTATTCATACAATGTACGCCTTGTCTTTAAAAACTTCGTGCGAAATACCTGTTTTGCCACACTGCTTTCCAATAAGTTAGCTGCCCGTGTTTAGGAATAATATGAAAGATCTTGAATTACTCGCCCCCGGTGGTGACATTGCGTCTATTAAAGCGGCGATCATTGCGGGTGCCGATGCTGTGTATTGCGGTCTAAACAGCTTTAATGCCCGTACCCGGGCAGAGAATTTAAGTTTCGAAGAATTACATGGCTTGCTACGTATTGCCCATAAACATGGTTGTAAGTTGTTTCTAACATTAAATATTATTGTGTTAGAGCACGAGTTACCCGCACTACTTAAGTTATTAAACCAACTGGCAAATACCGCAATTGATGGGGTTATTGTACAAGATCTAGGGCTGTTCTACTTATTAAAGCAGCATTACCCAAGCTTAGACATTCACGCTTCTACCCAAGTTACCACCCACAATACCGGGCAGCTAACGTTTTTAGCCAATTTAGGTGCGTCTCGGGTTAATCTATGCCGTGAATTAAACCTTGAAGAAATTAAGCTGATGTCAGATAAAGCCCATAGTATGAATATGCTGACAGAGGTGTTTGTACATGGTTCTAACTGTATTGGCTTTTCTGGTGTTTGCTATTTTAGTTCAGCATATGGCGGCAACTCTGGTAACCGTGGTCGTTGCAGCCAACCTTGCCGAGATCAATACCAAACCACAAAAGTAGGCGCGCAGTACCCATTAAATCTAAAAGATAATTCAGCCTACGCCGATTTGGCTGCACTTTATGCTGCTGGGGCGGACTCCCTTAAGGTTGAAGGCCGAATTAAGAAATATCATTATGTACATCGAGTCATCGAAACCTGGCGTAATCAAATAAATCGCTTACGGGATGGATTACAGATCAGCAGTGATAAAAAGCCGCTGTTTACTGTGTTCAATCGAGATTTTTCTAATGGTTATCTACAGGGGGCCATTGGTAAGAGCATGTATATCGACAACCCTCGTGATCATGCCGTGCAACACTTTAGTAAAATCACTTCACTAGCGCCAGCAAACGGGCTTGCTACAGTCGGCTTAGCACCTGCTGTTAATGTAAAAAAAGCGCTTTATGATGAGAAAACCCAGATTATTGAGGGTGTTGGTGAGCAGATCGCCCAGTTGAGTTTAGCTAAACCTGCAGTCAGCTTATTAATCAGTGGTAAGCTTGGTCAACAGTTTGCGATCCGTGTGCAAGTTCGCGAACATAAATACAGTTTAGATCTGCAACCTCAATGCCGTGAATTTACGGTAACTTCTCACTCTATATTGAGCGAGTCTGACAAATACGCGTTAACCGTAGAAGAGCTGACTAAGCGTTTTCAGGGGTTAAACAATTCTGAATATCAACTGGCTGAGCTAAATTTTGATCAGCTACAAGCTTCATTATTCGTGCCTTTTAAAGAAGTGTCAGAGATGAGGCAGCAAATCCTGATCGGCTTAAATCAAGGTAGATTACCGGTTGAGCCCGTGAGCTTAAAAGAGGTTCGCGCCAGATTAAGTTTGAAAGATTGCGTCAATGATCAAGCCGAGTCTGCCCAAGGATCGCAAAATGTAGCCGCTAAGCATGCTAAATTGGCGCTATTATTAACTAATCGCCAAGATTTAGTGTTGCTTGATAACCTTAAGCAGCAAGCTAAATTGCAACATAGCCCTACTCTGTCTATCTTTGCTTATTACCTGATCCCAGATGCTATAGCCGCACATAGTGATAAGCTGATGTGGATATTTAAGCAACAGCCCGATCTCATTCCTTGGTTTGGTGCGGTTATTATGGAACGGGATCTCGTTGCGGCAAAAGCCTTCTTAGAAAGTGTTCGGCCAAAACAGATAGTCACCAACAACACTGGCGTGGGGGTGCTTGCAAATGAGCTTGGCATTGATTGGATCGCTGGCCCCTATCTAAACATCAGCAACTCGCTGAGCCTCTATAGTTTGCAGCAACAAGGTTGTAGTGGCGCATTTTTATCAAATGAACTTAATTGCAAGCAGCTTAAAGCGATTAAACCACCTCGGGATTTTAGTTTACACTACAGCATTTACCACCCATTGATGTTAATGGTTAGCCGCCAATGTCTGTTTTTACAATCGTCAGGTTGCCGAAAATCTGTGATGGACCAAGAATGTTTAACTGTGTGTAAAAAGCAAACCCTGATTAACAAGCTAGATAATGAAGGGTTTGTTATCGACAAAAAGCGCGGTGAGTACAATGCGCTTTATAGCGAGCAGCACTTCTATAATCCACAGGTGTTGGTAGATCTTAAGCCTAAGTTTGACTCAGTATTAATAGATTTACGCGCAGTGCGAACACAAAGTGAGTGGCAAACTAATGTGCTAGATAGCTTATTAATTATCATCAAGCAATTAACCGCTACTGAAGCTGTCGACCTTGCATTACTGAACAGCTTAGTGACTAACACGACCCGAGCCCAATACTTAAAAGGGTTGTAGCAACTAACAAAAAATTGCTAACAAACTATTGAAAGCAATCGCTATCGGCTTTGATCGATTTAGACAGCTTTTGGCAAACTGATTTAACAGGAATAGCGGCATTAAGTCGCTATTCTGTTTTAGCTTGTGTTAACTGCGCTTAGATTCTGTTTTTTCTAAATAAATATGGGCAAAGTTAAACTGTTTGATTTCAAGTTAAAGCTATAATCGCAGGGTTTTGCTTAATTATTGCGCAAACAAACCCTGTTTTAGCTTAAAAATACCCCGCTTAGTAAAAAAACACGAAATATTGCCATTAACTGGTATAGAGTGGAATTATTGACAGTCATCAGGAGGATGTATTATGCCAATAAAACCTCTCAACAGCAGTAAGCTGTATCGCGCCTCAGCGCTAAAAAAATTATCTTCAGACTGTAAGTCAACCAAACATCTTGAACCACTTGACGAAATTGTTGGTCAGGCTCGAGCGCAGCAAGCCGTTGAATTTGCGCTCTCTATGAAAGAGAAAGGCTACAACATCTATGCGTTAGGCAGAAATGGCCTAGGTAAACGCACTATGGTGCTGCGTCATTTAAACAGACAAGCTCCAAATAGTAACGGTCGGACACTTTATGATTGGTGTTACGTAGTCAATTTCGATGATACCCGCAGCCCTAAAGTGTTAAAACTACCGGCTGGTCTGGGATTGACCTTTAAAAAAGATATCGAAAAGTTGATGGCTAAGCTGCTTAAGTCACTGCCCTTGGCGTTTGATAACGAAATGTATTATACCCGGGCTGATAAACTTAAGAATCAGCTTGCTGCCAAGCAAGAAGAAGCGCTATTGCTGTTAACCGAAGAAGCAAAGCGTCACCACGTTGGCTTGACGATTTCTCCACAGGGAAATTATGAACTGGTTGCACTAAATGGCGAAGAACCTCATTCGGAAGAAAGCTATTTAGCGTTGTCTGCAAAAGAACAAGACGATATGCAGGTGGCAATCTCAAAATTTGAAGCACAACTGCGAGGGATTGTGCGTCAAATTACCGTATGGGAAGAAGAATACGCTGAGAAGCAACAAAAGCATGATGAACAAGTCGCTGACGGAGTGTTGGCACATGTGTTTGATGCGTTAAAAGAGCAATATAAAGACCATCCAAATGTTAAGGCATATCTAAAAGCGATGCATAAAGACATTTTGGACAATCTCGATATCTTCTTAGAAGAAAGCGAAGAGCAAGCTGCCCTCGCCTATGCATCAATGTCGAAGAAGATGCCAAGGCGCTATCAAATCAACGTGTTAGTTTCTCAAACATCGCAGCAGCAGCCTATTATTGTTGAGGAAACGCCAAACTATCACACCATTTTCGGCTATGTCGAAAATGCAACGTACAAAGGCACGGTATTTACTGACTTTTCATTGATCCGTCCCGGCAGTTTGCATAAAGCAAATGGCGGTGTACTCATGATTGATGCAGTTAAAGTACTTGAGCACCCTTATGTTTGGGATGGGCTTAAGCGTGCACTGCGATCTCGCAAACTTAGCCTAACCTCGCTAGAGCGTGAGGTGACCTTATCGGGCACAATATCGCTGGATCCTGAAGCTATTCCACTGGATGTGAAAATCATATTATTTGGTGATTTTGCTACTTACAAACTTTTGCAACAGTATGATGCAGAGTTTACTGAATTATTCAGAGTTACTGCTGACTTTGAAGATAAAATGCCACGTACTGATAAGTCAGAAGCGCAATATGCGCAGTTTATTTCCAGCATAATTCACAGCAACAAAATGCTCCATTGTGATAAAAAAGCGATTGCACGCGTAATTGAATTTAGCTCGCGTCAAGCTGACGATCAAAACATGTTGTCATTGCATTCTGTCGATATCGCTAACCTATTAAGGGAAGCCAATTATTGTGCTCGCTCGGTCAACGCCAATATGATCCGTTTAAGTCATGTCGAGCAGGCCCTTGCCAATAAAGAAAAGCGGATCTGTCGCGCTAAAGATGATTTTATGCAGAGTTTTGTTAATGGCACAACTCTCATTAGTACATCTGGCTCAACGGTTGGTCAGGTCAATGCACTTTCGGTTATGTCTACAACAGATTACCAGTTTGGCGCACCTAGCCGGATCACCGCGACAACTTCTTTTGGTGAGGGGCGAGTGTTTGATATTGAACGTAATGTAGAACTCAGTGGCAGCATTCACTCTAAAGGAGTGATGATCCTAACCGCTTATATTGCTTCAATCTTAGGCAAAACGGATAAGATCCCATTATCGACTCACCTCACTTTTGAGCAATCATATGGCGGTGTTGATGGTGATAGTGCAACCATGGCAGAACTCTGCGCCATGTTGTCATCTTTTGCTGGTGTCGGGCTAAGGCAGGATATCGCTATTACCGGCTCTATGAATCAATTTGGTGAAGCTCAACCTATTGGCGGAGTTAACGAGAAAATTGAAGGTTTCTTTGATGTGTGTAAGATCCGCGGCCGCAAAGATAGCCAAGGTGTGATAATTCCGCAGTCAAATGTACATAACTTGATGCTTCGCAAAGATATTGTCGATGCGGTAGAAAAAGGAAAATTTCATATCTGGGCCATTAGTCATGTTAATCAGGCGATTGAGCTGTTAACGGATCTAAAGGTCGGCGCTGTTAACGCTAAAGAGCAATATCCAAAGAATAGTATCCTTGGGTTAGCGCAAGCAAGATTAAACGGTTTACGTGATAAAAACCCAAAGCAATAGTCAACAGCCAACAAAAAAGCCGAACATGAGTTCGGCTTTTTTATTCAATTCGGTTCGCTTAGTTTAAGCAAAAACGTCTTGTAATGGCGGTACAACTTGCTTTTTACGGCTTAGAACACCGTCTAACCACACTTTGTTGTTTTCTGACTTACAGTTATAAGCACTTTCAATTTTAGCTACATCGTCGCTGACGATTAGCATTTCTGAACCTTCTTTCATAATGTCAGTTAATAACAATAGTACGCTGTGACGATTACCTTCAGCCTTAAGTGCAGCGATATCAGCCTCTAACTCTGCTTTAATGTCGTCAAACACAGATAGGTCGATAACTTCTAATTGACCGATACCTACTAAGTTACCGTTCATGTTGAAGTCTTTAAAGTCACGCATCACTAGATCACGAGCTGGCGTACCTTCAACTGCAGACTTAACTTTAAACATTTCCATGCCTAATGCTTTGTAGTCTTCAACACCAGCAATTTCAGCTAGCGCTTCAACACACTTAATGTCTGCTGTCGTGCAAGTTGGTGATTTGAAAATCACTGTGTCGCTTAAAATTGCGCAAAGCATAATGCCTGCGATATCTTTCGGGATCTCTACGTTGTGGAAGTCGTACATCATTTTGATGACGGTATTGCTACAACCTACAGGACGGATCCAACACTCTAAAGGTGTAGAAGTGGTTAGATCGCCAAGTTTGTGGTGATCAACAATACCTACGATAGTCGCTTCTGCAATATCATCCGGTGCTTGAGTTAGCTCTGAATGATCTACGATATACACTTCTTCGCCAGCGTAGCTAAGCTTTAGCTCAGGTGCTTGAAAACCAAACTTTTCTAGAATGAAAGCGGTTTCAGGTGATACTTCACCTAAACGTGTTGCAACTGATGCTTCACCGATTTGGTTTTTTAAATGTGCAAGTGCGATAGCACCACAAATTGAATCTGAATCTGGGATTTTGTGGCCCACAACATAAACTGGCATAGTAAAACTCTCCTTTAATTTGCGCCGATTTTAACAAAGTTTTACCGGATGCGGAAATAGCAAAATGTCTAAGATATCCACTTAATTGACTAAAACTCGCTTTATCGAGCAATCTAGCAGCTTTCTAGTGAGTTATCAGGTTATTAAACGTAGCCTTATAAACACGAAAGCGAGTTGAAACAGACCTCTTGTAGCGTCCACCAGCGTAAATAGTAATTGGTTAAGTCACAATATGGCGAAAAAGGGTTCTAAAAAGCACTATCAATAATAGCTTAAGTACCACTTTAGCCGTTTTTGTAGTATAAGCTTGCCCTGAATTTTCCTTTTTCAAGATTGAGTACCATAGCAATGTCTGACAAATTCTTTTTTAAGGGCCGTAAAACGCCAAAGCCTAAGCATGAAAGCTATGGTTACAACACCAAACGTGAAGTAAAAGCAGGCACAGCCGAAAGCCCATTAACATTAACAGTGACGACAGCAGAAAGAGAAGCCGAAGTGCGTCAAATTGTAGCTGATAACAAGCTGGTGGCCGTGATCACTGTCGATCCTGAGCAAAGTGAGAATATCGTACAATTAGAAGGTTTATTAAATAGACCACAAACGACTCGCTTTGAAAAAACGCCTAACCGCAACGATCCTTGTGTGTGCGGTAGTGGTAAAAAATACAAAAAGTGTTGCGGTTAATGCCATTTCACTTTTAAAAGAAGCCCCTTAATGGGGCTTTTTTGTCTTCATAATTAATACTTTTGCGCCAGTCGCTTCATTCGCCCCTTTCTCCCCTCCACTTTTAGCAGCTAACTCAGAGACAGCTTTACATAAATTTAACTTTTGTTGAGCTAAATTATACTCTTTCTACTTAAGATAATATTTCCGTCTTCAAAATCTAAATAAGTCATATAATCAGCTTGTTATAAACTCTTTCCTTGGCTTTTGAAGCTAAATAGAGCAGCGTTAATACACTAGTAAGTTTTACAAACCTGTTCGTTAGTCACACCCGTTTACATTATTGAGATGTTACAACTAGTCAATTCAATTAACATATAGTCAAAACTATAATTAGCTTTGCTCATTTTTACGTTTTGAAGTAGTAAAAATTTGGGCATTGAGTTGAGTGCTTCAACAAGAGGACGTGTTTGTGGCTACCAAAAAACAGATTATTTTACCTTTCCTAGTCATCGCCGTCGGCGCCGCTGGCTTTGTCGGCATGTCGGCATTAAAAAAACCACCTGAAGAAAAAGAGGAGTTAGATACCACACCTCTGGTTTCGGTCGAAGCGGTCGAAATTAAGCCTATGAGCTTTGCCGTTAGCTCTTATGGCGTGGTTCATCCTAAGTATGAAACTGAGTTAGTGTCGCAGGTTAACGGTGAAATCGTTTATCTGTCTGAGCGTTTTGTTAAAGGCGGTTTCGTTAAAAAAGGCGATATTCTGGCAAAGATCGATCCAAGTGATTATGAAGCCGCGTTGATAGATGCCAAAGCTAATATGGCATCGGCCAGAGCAACGTTAGTGCAAGAAAAAGCCTTTGGTAAAGTAGCTGAAGAAGAGTGGAAACGTATTGAAAATGGTGTACCAACTGAGTTGAGTTTACGTAAACCTCAGTTAGCACAAGAAGTGGCTAAGCTTAATTCATCTGAAGCTGGGCTGAAACGAGCTAAACGAAATCTTGAACGTACGATTATCAGAGCGCCTTACGACTCATTAATTGAAGCAAGGAATATTGGTTTAGGTTCATATGTCAGCATGGGCACTCGCATCGGTAATGTGTTAAGTACCGATCATGCAGAAGTTCGTTTACCTATAGCCGACAAAGAGTTGCAGTTTTTAGATAATAAAGGCGTCGATTCACAAGTGGTATTAACCGGCGAATTCGCTGGTGTAAAACAGCAATGGCCTGCAAAAATTGTCCGTAGCGAAGGTGTTGTAGATAACACTAGCCGCATGACATATTTAGTTGCTGAAGTGATTGACCCTTACGGACTTAATTCTGATAACAGTGAGCTACGTTATGGTACTTATGTTACTGCGAGTATTGATGGCACTCATGCAGGGTTAGTCGCTGAAGTTCCGCGCCATTTAGTGGTAAATAATCAAGTTGCGACGTTAGACAGTGAAGGCAAGCTAAGATACAAAGACATCACAATTGTGCGCCAAATCGGCGCAAAGGTTATCGTTTCAGCTGGTCTTGAACAAGGTGTGAACCTTATTACGTCCGCACTTGATTATCCCCTTGAAGGCATGCAACTCGCGTTGCCTGATGACTCCTCTACAGATGATAAATCTGACGCTCCCAAAGCAACCCAATTAGCGATGGAAGAGAAGGATAAGTCATGATCGATACCAATAAAGGCATAATTGCATGGTTTGCACGTAACAGTGTTGCTGCAAACCTGCTGATGATTATCATCCTAATCGGTGGTTTGCTTACTGCTAACACGATTCGTAAACAATTTTTCCCGGCTGTTGAAATTAATTGGCTCGAATTTAACGCTGTCTACCCTGGCGCAGCGCCTCAGGAAGTAGAAGAAGGAATTACTATCAAAATCGAAGAGGCACTTGAAAGCGTACAAGGCCTTAAGCGTGTTATCACCTACTCTAACCGTAATATGTCGTCAGGCTATTTTAGAGTCGAAGATTCCTATGATCCTCAAGTTGTACTCGAAGAGGTAAAATCTGAAATCGATTCTATTTCTAGTTTTCCCGATGGTATGGAGCGACCAAAAGTAGAACGCATTAAGATCCGTCAAGAAGTCATGTATATGAGTCTGTACGGTGACTTATCGCAAAAGCAACTTAAAGATCTTGGTGAAAAAATTCATGACGAGCTGCTGCAACTGCCAAAAGTCAACATCACTGAATTTTATGGCGGCCTTGGATATGAGATTGCCATTGAGGTCAGTAAAGATAGATTACGTGAATTTGGTTTAAGTTTTAACGATGTAGCTGAAGCGGTTCGAGGTTACTCGCGCAACATGTCTGCCGGACAAATTCGCGCTGAAAATGGCTATATCAACCTCAGGGTTCAAAACCAAGCGTATGTAGGCTATGAGTTTGAGAGCCTGCCACTAATTACTCTTGAAGATGGTACCACTTTATTACTGGGTGATGTGGCAACGGTAATCGATGGCTTTGAAGAAGGCATTCAATACTCAAAGTTCAATGGTAAAAACTCGGTGACATTCTTTATTGGTGCCGCGAATGATCAAAGTCTTACCGATGTTGCCGATGTCGTTAAAGCCTATATTAAAGATAAGCAAGAAGTGCTTCCTCAAGGTGTAAAACTCGAGCCTTGGGTAGATATGACTTATTACCTTCAAGGTCGTCTTGATTTAATGCTCGACAGTATGAAAAGCGGTGCGGTGTTGGTATTCATCCTGCTTGCACTCTTCTTACGGGTAAGATTAGCATTTTGGGTAATGATGGGTTTACCAGTGTGTTTTTTAGGTACCCTACTGTTCATGCCGCTAGCTATGATTGACGTTACCATCAATGTGATAAGCCTGTTCGCGTTTATTTTAGTGTTAGGTATTGTCGTTGATGACGCCATTGTTATGGGGGAAAGCGCCCATGCTGAGTGCGAGGAAAAAGGCCAGCACATAGATAACGTTATTCGCGGAGTTAAACGGGTAGCGATTCCAGCAACCTTTGGGGTATTAACGACTATTGCCGCGTTTTTACCAATCACACTAGACACGGGCCCTTCCTCTGCCTTTGGTCAGGCAATTGGTTTCGTGGTGATCCTATGTTTAATCTTTTCACTTATTGAGTCTAAACTTATTCTGCCGGCTCATTTAGCGCGGATGAAACAGAAAACCATTGTAAAACCTGGTTCGAAAAACCCATTAGATTGGCTACGTAATCTGGTTAACTTCTTACAAGGTAAAGTCGATTCAGGCTTAAAAATACTCATCGTTAAGTATTACCGCCCCTCTTTAGAAGTTGCAGTGAAATATCGCTATACCGTTATTATGGTATTTATTAGTCTTATTCTTGTCTGTGCAGGGCTTTATACTGGCGGTTTGGTGCGCTTTATTGGTCAACCAAAAATCCCCCATGATTTCCCTCGCATTTCGTTTGAGATGAATACCGATGCGTCAGAACGCTCTACCTTAAGTGCAGCTTTAGCTGTTGAGCAAGCGTTGAAAAAAGTCGATTCTGAAATTGAAGCCGAATACGGCCAAAAAATGATTTCAGATCTACAAGTCGAGCTTAGAGGTAGAACTGCTGCAGAGATCAGAACCAAACTGGTTGATCCTGAAATTCGTCCTATTGATACTTTCGCGGTTGCGGAGTTATGGCGCAAGAATATGCCGTCAATTCCGGGCATGAAGTCTTTTTCAATCCAAGATAGTTTATTTGGTGGTGGCCGCGATGATGGTGACATTAGTTTCAGACTTGAAGGCAAAGATGATGCGCAATTAGTTGCTGCTGCAAAAGAGCTAAAAGCAAAACTCAATAGCCTCAAAGGTGTTGGTGATGTCAACGATAGCCGACAATCGAGTACCAAGGAGATCCAGTTTGAGTTAAAGCCATTAGCCAATAGCTTAGGATTGACTCTTGCCAATATTGCACGACAAGTAGGCAATAGTTTTTATGGTCTAGAAGCGCAACGCATTTTGCGTAATGGTGAGGAGATCAAGGTGATGTTGCGTTATCCAGAGGAGCAACGTAACTCTATCGCTCAGGTTTCTGATGTGATGATTAAAACTCCACAAGGGGCTGAGATCCCCCTTTCTGAAGTTGCCAATATTATTGTCACAGACGGAGTGAATAGCATCCGCCGTGAGAACGGTAATCGCACTATCAATGTGTGGGCCTCAGTTGATGCTGATCAAGCTGAACCATTTAAGCTAGCTAAAGATATTCGTGATAACTTTTTACCGCAGTTATTAACTAAATACCCGCGCGTAAAAAGTGAGGTTGCTGGTAACATTCAAGAGCAGCTTGATAGCGCTGATACTCAGCTAAGAGACTTCCTTATCTCTATGCTGGTGATTTACAGTTTATTGGCGGTACCTTTAAAGTCATATTCTCAGCCAATTATGATTATGGCAGTGATCCCATTTGGCATCATTGGCTCGGTGCTTGGGCATATGTTACTCGGTATCGATTTAAGTGCACTGTCTGTTTTCGGTATTATTGCAGCTGCCGGTGTGGTGGTGAATGACTCATTGGTGATGGTTGATTATATTAACAAGTCTCGTGAGTCTGGAGTGGCAATGAAGTTGGCGGTGCTAGAAGCCGGTTGCCGACGCTTCAGAGCAATTTTGCTTACCTCATTAACTACCTTCATTGGTCTAGTACCAATCATGACTGAAACGAGTATGCAGGCACAAATGGTGATCCCAATGGCAGTATCCCTCGCCTTTGGTGTTATGTTTGCAACTGTGGTTACCTTAGTGCTAATCCCATGTTTGTACGTAATGATAGAGGATATCAAGCGTATGATAGGTAGTAAGTCTCGTGTTGAAGAGCCTACGCCAACGACTGAAGCGGTTAGCGTGTAAGTGACATTATTGATGTACCTAAAAGCCTGAGCAATGCTCAGGCTTTTTATTTATCTTTTATTACAGTAACTATAAGAGCCCTTCAACTTATGCTTCGATTTTAAAGTGAGCTTCATTACATAAAAAGTTAACCTTAGAGTTTGTTACGTTATGAAAATACGTAGCCTAATGCCCTAAATCTAGCCGAGAGATAGCAGGCTTTAAACAATAGGAACCCTAGGGGTCAAAATGTTTCCCAATACGAAAAAAGGCTTCTATAACTAGAAGCCTTTCCTCTTAATATGGCGGAGAGATAGGGATTTGAACCCTAGATGGGCTACAAACCCATGCCGGTTTTCAAGACCGGTGCATTCGACCACTCTGCCATCTCTCCGAACGCCGCGAATAATATAGCGGTCTAATTTGCTTGTAAAGAGATAAATTAATAAATTTATCTCTTTGGCCAAGATTAATACAATTCGATTATTTGTCGTCCTGCTCGATAGCAATACGTGCTGGATCTGGCATGACTATCTCTTCGCTTACTTCGTTCCAAGTTTTGTAGTTACGTAGCTTGAAGCCCAAAAATACGATGAAAGAACAGATCATGATCCCCCAGCCAATTGCCACTTCTCCGCTTGTCGCCCACATAGCCACTAGACTTGAAGCACCAAACGATAAACTGATTTGTAGGAAGTTCTGTAAACCCGCAGCTTTAGCAGCGTTTTCAGGAAACTCCTGAAGAGCACCGTTAACAACAATCGGATAAATACCACCACTACATGCAGCTAGTACTGAGAAAATCGTTAGTAGAGGGAAAATACTTAGTCCCTGGATCACGATAGTCACAACAGCAATAGACATAGCACAAGTACCAAACACTGATAACAGGATCTTTAATGTCTTTTCTGAGCCAAGTTTGCGGATTAAGATCTTGCTCGCGTAGCCACCTAAAATAAACGTAATCGTTTGTGGAATAAAACTAAGTCCGATTGCTGTAGCGTCAAAACCATGTTGTTCCATCACCACTGGCCATAAAGTTAAGTACGAAAAGAACGCACCTGAACACGCACCGAAAATAATCACATTACCCAAAAACTTGGTATTTTTTAGGATAGAGAAATAACGGATCTCTTTTTTATCGTGACTAATTGCCTTAGTTTCAGCTGGAACGAACCAAACTGTTAATAAGATCATTACCGCAGCTAATCCTGTTAACGCGATAAAAATACTCTGCCAACCCATAGATTCTAAAATGAACGCGCCTAGGATTGGTGCTAATGCTGGCGATAGCGCAACTAACGGCATGATGTTTGAGAACACGCCTTGGGCTTTTTCTGCATCATATTTTTCAATCACAATCGCTTGCCAAATAACCCCAGCAGAACAGGCTCCAAGCGCTTGCATAAAGCGTGAAATATTAAATACTAAAATAGAGTCACTCACCGCTAATGAAAAGCTTGCTGCAGCGAATAGGACAAGACCTAATATAAGTGAGTTACGTTTACCAATGCGCTCTACTAATGGGCCATATAGCAATTGACCTAAGGCTAAACCTGCTAAGAAGAAAGTCAAAGACATAGCCACTTGAGACGGCGAAGTTGCCATTGTGTCTTCAATTGCTTTGAATGCAGGTAAATACATATCGGTTGCAATAAAGCCTAACATGCTTAATATCGCTAGATATGCTAGAAAAATGTAGTATTTTACATTTGTTAGTGAGTTCATAATTAAAAATTCTGATCTTGATTTAATAAAGTCGCGCAGTGTAAACACTTGCTAATGTGCTGTGAAACGTTTATTTTTCACATTAGCTATCAAAAAAAATCACAGCAGGATGTGAGTATGCTTTCAGAACAATCGTTACAACTCATCGATATGGTAGCCCGGGTTGGGAGTTTTACCGCCGCGGCTAATAAACTGCATAAGGTACCATCGGCCGTCAGTTATGCAGTCAAGCAAATTGAGGAAGAGCTTGGTGTAGTGCTGTTTGAACGACATCACAGAAGCGTGAGCCTCACCCCCGCCGGCGAACATTTCGTTAAGCAATCAAGAGCCTTATTGACTGATATCGATACCATGCGAGCAGACACCATCCGTGTTGCAAATGGTTGGCAACCTACTCTGTCTATCGCCCTCGACAATATCGTCCGTGCCGACAAAATCAGTAATTTGATTGCCGATTTTTACCGCACCTTTGACAACGTCGAGCTTATCATCCGTATCGAAGTCTTTAATGGTGTGTGGGAATCCATCGCGACTGGTCGTAGTGATATCGCTATCGGCGCTACCACAGCCATTCCTGTGGGTGGCGATTACCACTTTCGCGACATGGGAGAAATCGAATGGTGTTTTCTTGTAGGTAAAAACCACCCTTTAGCAGATATTGACAGGCCGCTCACTGATGATGAGCTTAGACAATATCCTTCAATTTGCCTAGAAGACACTTCACGGGAGATCCCAAAACGAATGACATGGTTGCTAGAGAATCAGCGCCGTCTGGTGGTACCGGATTGGATCAGAGCAATAAACTGTTTTCGTGAAGGTCTGGGCGTGGGTTATATGCCCGCGCATTTCGCCTTTCCGTTTATTAAAACCGGTGCGCTTATCGAAAAGCAGTTAGAACGTCCGAATAAAAAGAGTCCTTGCTGCTTAGCTTGGAATGCGACGAATAAGAGCCCGGCGATGGCTTGGGTGCTTGATTATTTAGGCGATAGTGAAAAACTGCATAAGGATTGGTTAGATTAACTTAGGTTAACCTAGCTAATTTAAGTGGCTAAATCCTTTATACCTGGTTTTAGCTACTGTATGATTCAATAACTTACATATAGGAATAGCCCGTTTTTGCGGTAATTGGGAACTCCTTGGTTATCTTGTGCTCAAATATATAGCTAGAATATTTGTCTTCGGAGAAAGAAATGAAAGATATGACGCAACAGTCCGTGTATAGCAGACCAATCGTTGAGGTTAATAAACTGCTAAAAAACACATATATGCTACTCTCAATGACGCTTGCATTTTCAGCAGTATGTGCTGGACTAGCAATGGCACTGGCTATCAGTCCAATGATGTCACTTGGGTTATCAATCGGTAGTTTAGTATTGTTATTTGTGACTCTACGTAAATCAGATTCAAGTGCGGGGATCTTCTGGGTATTTGCATTTACCGGTATGCAAGGTGCGTCATTAGGTTACATTCTTAACCACTACGCAGGCATGGCCAATGGCCCGCAGTTAATCATGCAAGCGTTAGGTTTAACTTCAGTTATCTTCATCGCACTTTCAGGTTATGCGGTTACGACTAAGAAAGACTTCTCATTTATGCGTGGCTTCTTAATCGCCGGCCTAGTTATTATGGTTGTGGGTTTACTTGTAAACTTGTTCCTTGGTAATGGCATGGTGTTTATGGCACTAAACGCAGGTATTGCGCTATTGATGACAGGTTTCATTCTTTACGATACAAGCAACATTGTTAATGGTGGCGAAACCAACTACATTCGCGCTACGATTGCTTTATACCTAGATTTCTTAAACTTGTTCGTTGCCCTACTACATTTAATGGGCGTTGGCGGTGATGACTAATACCAATTAATTTTAATTGAGTTAAAATGGTCCTATTACAGGGCCATTTTTTTTTCCATGAGCAAATTTATTATTCAGGTCAACTCAGCCCCTTACGGCAATGGAGCGAGTTTTAATGCCTACCAGTTCGCGAAAGCAGCTTTGGCTAGCGGACACACTATTGATAAGGTTTTTTTCTATCAAGACGGCGTATTGAACACCAATCATCTTAATAGCCCAGCCAGTGATGAATTTGATCTTAAACAAGCGTGGATTGAGTTACATCAGCAATACAATATTGCACTTGTTAATTGCGTATCAGCTGCGCTACGGCGTGGTGTACTGTCAGAAGTTGAAGCAGGCGAAAACCAAGTGCAACATTGGAATATGCAACCCCCTTTTACCATGGGCGGCTTGGGTGAATTAGTCAGCGGGATCGAAAAGTCAGATAAGCTGATTTGCTTTTAGCTTTAGCCAGTGAGTGTTTATGAAAAAGTTATGTATAGTGTTTAAGCAAGCACCCCACGGCACAGCCCACGGTCGTGAAGGCCTAGACTTTGCGTTATTAAGTGCAAGTTTCGAACAAGAGGTAAGTTTAGTATTTACCGGAGAAGGATTATTAACCTTACTTAAAGAGCAAGATCCAGAATCTATTGGTTGCAAAGATTACATATCAACCCTAGGCGCGTTAGGCTTGTATGATATTGATACAGTACTTGTTTGCCAGGAGTCGATGCATGAATTTAATTTGCAGCAAAACGACCTGCGTATTCCAGCATTAGTATCCTCAGCTGAAGAGATAGCTGCACATTTTGATCATGTCGATGAGGTGATGGTTTTTTAATGATTTTACATCTGATAAAAGATACGCCTGCGAACAGTAGTGCATTAAACACCTGCTTGCGTTACGCACGCAAACAAACAGACTGTATTTTGCTCTCTGGCAATGCGGTAAATTGCTTGCTACAAGCTGAGGTTTTAGCTCATTTAGCTGACTACAAAATCTATGTCTCGCAAGAAGATGTGGCTGCACGCGGGTTAACGCGGTTTTTAAAACAGATAGAGCAAGTGAACTACAGCGAGTTTGTAGCACTTAGCCTTAAGTACGATAAAGTAATTAGTTGGTAATATGATTGAGTTTAACGGTAAACAAATAGAGACAGATCATCAAGGCTATCTAAAATCTGTAAGTGATTGGAGCCCTGAACTCGCTCCAATTATTGCAGCAGAAGAAGACATTACGCTAACCGATGCCCATTGGGAAGTCGTTAACTTCGTTAGAGAGTTTTATCTCGAATTTAAAACAAGCCCAGCTATCCGGGTATTAGTTAAGGCGATTGGTCAAAAATTAGGGGAAGATAAAGGTAACTCAAAATATCTTTATACCCTCTTCCCTGTTGGACCGGCTAAACAGGCCACTAAAATCGCAGGTCTTCCTAAACCTGCGAAATGTATTTGATGTAATAATAACGCCCTCATTTGAGGGCGTTAATATATAAAAAGCACTATAAAACAGTGTTCAGCATTGCATTAGTCGATTTGATTGTTAAAAGTCGCCGACTGAGCTTTATTAATCCCAAGTAATGCAGCCCCCATCACCATATAAAACAAAGAATTTGCAGACAACTCAATGTGCAACAGTGGTTGCTTTAAGTGTTGTGATAGTGCCATTGCCATAAAAAAATGGCTAATCATTGCGAACAATGGATAGATCATTAAAGTGCATGCTGCAAACTTAAGTAGCGCAGGTTTTGTTGGCGTTTGTATATAGCGAGCCAGATTGATAAACACTGAAGCTAAAATTACGTTTTCTACTAGCTGTATTAGCGCTGCCAGTTTAATTTGGTTAACACTGGTTTTATTCACTGAGGGGAATTCTTCTAGCAGCTCATGCAAGTAAGACTCAGGGCTAAGTAAGCCCCATAACGGGTATATGATTAGTGCCGCGCAAGCCATTATTAGAATAGTACTGGTTATCTTCAAAGTTCCTCCTATGAACCGCTAGTACATTTCTACAATAAGACAAGGCGCTTAGATTAAGGTTCACTTAATCTAAGCTGATCAACAATCCGGATAACCCGTCATAAGGGCAACAGTTATAGCGCCGGCAAATCAAGATGTTAGTCATATAGAGTATTTCAAACACAAAAGAACAACTCGATGGTAGCTTTAAATACTCTTCCTTATGAAGATGGTCGCCGTGGCAAGACTTGAACTGATACGCCTAATTTCAATGTAGAGCGAGAGGGATTTCAAAATCACTTTGTACTAAGATACAAAAAAAGCCCCCGCTTATGCGGAGGCTTTAATGATGGTACCCGTGGCCAGACTTGAACTGAAACGCCTGATTTCAATGAAGAGTGCGAGGGATTTCAAAATCACTTTGTACTAAGATACAAAAAAGCCCCCGCTTATGCGGAGGCTTTAATGATGGTACCCGTGGCCAGACTTGAACTGGCACGCTTATTCAGCGAGACCGATCTTATTAAAAGTAATCCCTTGTGCTTTAGCGCAACTCAAATGATCAGATACAAAAAAGCCCCCGCATATGCAGAGGCTTTAATGATGGTACCCGTGGCCAGACTTGAACTGACACGCCTAATTTCAATGAAGAGTGCGAGGGATTTTACTTTAATTCAGACGTAAAAAAACCAGCTCGATGGCTGGTTTAAATACTCTTCTTTGAGAAGATGGTACCCGTGGCCAGACTTGAACTGGCACGCTTATTCAGCGAGGGATTTTAAATCCCTTGTGTCTACCGATTCCACCACACGGGCAAACTCTTTGATTTTGATGATACGTACTGTCGGTATCAATACTGCTCGTTCTTGTTGAAGAAACAAAGCTCACCAAATTCTTGTTCTGTCTTCATAAACACTTAAGTTTATGGAGGCGCGACCCGGAGTCGAACCGAGATCGACGGATTTGCAATCCGCAGCATAGCCATTCTGCCATCGCGCCATTTTGATTAAATTGGAGCGACATATCGGGTTCGAACCGATGACCTATACCTTGGCAAGGTATCGCTCTACCAACTGAGCTAATGTCGCCTTTCAATCTAAGTTAATCAAGTAGACGCTTAGTTCGCTTCCCCTTGACTACGGAATGGCATTCTACCGATTTGCTCATCAGAGTCAATCATAGAAAACCATTTTTATGTTTGTTTGCCGCATAATTCATCAAAAACAACTAAGCCGCTTATTTTTCCTGCTTTTTCGTAGTTCTGCTGCTCGTGGCTTATTGATGCTCTCCCCTGTTTGCTGAAAAAGGCAGACGGATTTATATAAAGCAGCAATAAAAAGCCTCTTATAATTAAAAGGCTTTTATCGATTTGTACAAATAACTAACTAAGCTTATTTATGCAACAGGTAGTGACTGGTAGTTTAGGTTAAGCATTTTTTGCATAACACCTACAACCTGACAGCTATAGCCAAACTCGTTGTCATACCATACATAAAGAATTGTACGGTTGCCTTCAGCAATGGTTGCCTGTGAATCAAGAACACCTGCGTAACGAGAGCCAACTAAGTCACTCGATACGATTTCAGTTGAGTCAGTGTAATCGATTTGGTTTTGTAGATCTGATTGCAACGCCATATCTTTTAGATATTCGTTCATTTCGTGCTTATTCGTTTCACCCTCAAGGTTTAGGCTAATAATTGCCATAGACACATTAGGTGTTGGAACACGAATAGCGTTACCGGTTAGCTTACCTTCAAGTACTGGTAATGCTTTAGATACCGCTTTAGCTGCGCCGGTTTCAGTGATAACCATGTTGAGTGGTGCACTACGACCGCGACGATCTGCTTTGTGATAGTTATCAATTAAGTTTTGGTCATTGGTATACGAATGGATCGTTTCAACGTGGCCATTAACGATAACGTACTTATCATTTACTGCTTTTAAGATAGGAGTAATTGCGTTAGTGGTACAACTTGCAGCAGATACGATCTTATCTTCGTCAAGAATATCTGACTCATTCACACCGTATACAACATTCTTAATCGCACCCTTTGCAGGTGCTGTTAGTAGCACTTTGCTCGCGCCTGGTGATTTCAGATGTAAACCTAAGCCATCTTCATCTTTCCAGATCCCGGTATTATCAACAACTAATGCGTTTGAGATACCAAACTTAGTGTAATCTACTTCATCTGGAGAGTTGGCATAAATCACTTGAATGTATGTGCCGTTAGCGATGATAGCGTTGTTTTCTTCATCGACTTCCACAGAACCATTGAAAGGTCCGTGTACTGAATCGCGACGTAATAAACTAGCACGCTTTTCCAAATCACCTTTACGACCGCCACGTAGAACGATTGCGCGTAGGCGTAGTTTATTGCTGACACCTGTTCTTTCGATTAATAGGCGAGCAAGTAAACGGCCAATACGTCCAAAACCATAAAGTACGACATCTCTTGCTTCTTCAGTATCTTCATGACTGATTGCATCAGCAAGTTCGCGGCTCATGTATGCTTCGATTTGGCTCGCATCGGCATATTCGCGCCAGTAGTTAACAGCGAGTTTGCCGATATCGACTTTACACTGTTTTACCGCTAACTTACTTAAAGCCTCAACAAATGGGAAGCTTTCACGTAATCTTAGTTTTTCACCAACATGGCGACGCACTAAACGGTGCGATTTGATGATTTCGATAGTAGAAGCATTTAGTAGCGGTTTGCCATAGACGACAACTTCTACACCTTGGTTACGGTATAGTTTACCAAGTAACGGCTGCATTGCTTCAGCCATTTCGAAACGTTCTTGCCAACTTTGTAGGTGTTTATCAGCGCTCATTAACAGATCCTTTATCTCACTTTTCCGATTAAAATTCAGAAATGTTTGAGTAACAAAAAGAAAAGACCAATAATCTAGTGTTATGTAGGGTGTCTTTCCCCGTTTGGTCGGCGCCATTGTAATGAAAAGTTAGCTGTCAGGCTAGTCAGAAATTTTCTGTAACGCTGTAATTTTATTAGATAATTTTACGCTCGGAGTCGAGTTTGAATAAAAATTTTGTAATGTTTACATCATTTTTAGGATTTGTCGGTTTTTTTGGCCTTTTAGGCTGTGAAGGCCCCTCAAATACTCAGGTTATTTGTAACAAAAATCCTGAACTTTGTGCAGATTTGCATAAAGATAGTTGGTGTAGATTCGAAAAAGGCGACCTAATTCGCAACCGATATAAGTTAAAAATCACACCAGAGCCTTCAGGCAAGCTAATTTATGACCAATTAGTGTACCTTGAAGATTACAACAAATGTGTCGAATTGGCCGCCGGTGTCCAGCATATATTACACCCAGAGCGCACCAACGACAGAGCCAGAGCATTTGGCTTAAGTTCGCAAACATTATTTGAATTACAGCAAACCACTAAAGGCAGTAACGACCCTCACCTCGCCTATTATCACTGGTCACGTTTTAATGACGTAAAAGCAGGAGATATTTTTTTTGCGGCCGAAAAAGCAGGCACGATAAAAGATGTCGAACTTATCGCGCAGCTTGCTGCTTATTACCTTAGAATTAACCCTGCAAAAGCTAAGGCGCTTTATGCTCAAGCACTAAATGGCAGTAACAAGGATAATTTCCAGCCTGATTGGTTGTTAGCGTTAGCGACACTTTACCGTAATGAGAATAATCAAGAAGTTGAATACTGGTTATCAATGACTAATATTTTGATGACCGATGCAAAATATACTGAATCACAAATGTTAGCCTTAGTTAAAGGCAATAGAAAATTACAGCAAAAACTCGATAAAGATGCGAATGAGTTAGCCAGCTTATTGGCTGCTGGAAATTATCAGCAAAGTAAGCTAAAAATGTTGCTGGATAAAGAAACAAACTTGGCAGGATAAACACATTTAGTTCTAAGCTAATAGCGTGTACTACATCAAGCAAATGAATAAATTGTGTTCAATTCGCGTAAAATCGAGAGATGTGTAAAAAAATTACTTAATATATTGCCATAATTGGCCTTTTATCAGCGATAAAACTTGACGAAGGCTGTCAATTTGGTAATTTTACTACCAGATCCTATTTAAAACATTTACCTGAGGGATATGAGATGACTATCCGAGTTGCAATTAACGGCTATGGCCGTATCGGCCGCAATGTTCTACGTGCTCTATACGAAAGCGAAAAGAACTATCCTATCAAGATTGTTGCACTTAATGATTTAGGCGATGCATCGATCAATGCTCATTTAACTAAATATGACTCTGTACATGGTCGTTTCAACGCTAAAGTTGAACACGCTGACGATGCCATTTTTGTTAACGAAGACAAAATTCTCACCTTCCAAGAGCGCGATCCTTCAAAGTTACCTTGGAAAGAACTAGAAGTTGACGTTGTATTTGAATGTACAGGTATCTTTACTTCTAAAGAGTCTGTTCAATCACACTTAGACGCTGGTGCTAAAAAAGTAATTATCTCAGCTCCTGGTAAAAATGTTGATGCAACTGTTGTTTACGGTGTAAATAACGATCTGATCACCAGCGACATGACTGTGATCTCTAACGCATCTTGTACCACTAACTGTCTTGCGCCATTTGCTAAGCCATTAAACGATGAAATTGGTATTGAATCAGGTCTAATGACTACGATTCACGCTTATACTAATGATCAGCGCCTATCAGACGTTTACCACACAGACTTACGTCGTGCCCGTGCAGCGGCGATGTCAATGATCCCAACAAAAACTGGTGCAGCAGCTGCAGTTGGTTTAGTTGTTCCTGAGTTAGCTGGTAAATTCGACGGTATGGCTGTTCGCGTTCCAACAGTAAACGTGTCACTGGTTGACCTATCGTTTGTTGCTGCACGTGATACCACTGTAGAAGAAGTTAATGCAATCATCGAGAAAGCAGCTTCAGTAGCACCGTTAAGTGAAGTATTGGCTGTTAACCACGAGCCTTTAGTGTCTATCGACTTTAACCATAACCCATTCTCTTCTAACTTCGACGCAACACAAACTCGTGTTAATGGTCGCCTAGTTAAAGTGATGGCTTGGTACGACAACGAATGGGGCTTCAGTAACCGTATGCTTGATAACGCGGTTGCATTAATGACAGCGAAGTAATTCGTTAGCTATATAAGATAAAGCCCAGTTTTTACTGGGCTTTTTTGTGTCCGACATTGAGAAAATTGTAAAAACTGACAAGTTCTCTTTCTCGTTTAACTACGCTTAATTCGTACGACTTTGAAAATATCAATTTCAAATCCAGCTATCCCCTGTTTATCTGCATAATATGTCATGTTGACTCGTGCACCTGACAGGCTCTTATATTTTTTGGTTCGCTTAAAAGTAAACGGTGTATCACAGTCATCTATCATAACTGTGTGTAAAACCCAGTCATCTTTGACTCTTTGAGTATGGGAGCAAACTTTCACGCCTTCCGAATGGATCAGTTGATCATGCTTGACTAACATTTTATCGACATCGGTTTTCACTGCTCACTCCAAATCTTGAAAATCTAATCATTAAAAATAGCACATAGAGATTTTGAGTCATACTAATTGCTGTTAGTGACTAAGTGTTATTAGCCACCCTAGTGCAAAATCTCAGTCATACTGTATCAGTCAGACTACATGGCTTTGCAGGCTTCCTAGATGCCTTAGGCATAAGAAAGCACTAAGGTGTAGATAGAGGTAACAAGGAGATATAAATAACCGCTAATGCGAGTTTAAGGTTAATTGGTATTAATTCAAAAGTTGCCCTCTTGCCAATAAAAAAGCGCAACGTAGTCAGTACTACATTGCGCTTTAGTAACAGTGTTAGAGCGTCAGCTAATTAATCTTCTGCTTTCCAACCTAATTTCTTTTCAATCGATTCAATCATTGCACCGGCGATATCGATACCTGTAGCAGATTCAATACCTTCAAGTCCTGGTGATGAGTTGATCTCAAGTAACAATGGACCACGGCTAGAGCGAATAATATCAACACCAGCAACACGTAGACCCATTGTTTTAGCAGCTTTAATCGCTAATTGTCTTTCTGCTGCACTTACAGACACAATAGACGCACTACCGCCCATATGAATGTTGGCTCTGAACTCTCCAGGAGCTGCTGTACGCTCAATTGATGCTACGACCTTACCATCAATCACAAAACAGCGTAGATCTTTGCCTTGGGCTTCTTTAATGAACTCTTGGACCAAAAGGTTAACGCGTAACGACTTAAATGCATTAATTACACTTTCTGCAGCTTTGGTCGTTTCAGCCAGTACCACACCTTTACCTTGCGTACCTTCAAGCAATTTAACGATAAGTGGTGCACCACCAACCATATCGATAAGATCTTTAGTATCAACCGGTGAGTTAGCAAAACCACTGGTAGGAATATCTAAATTATTCTTTTGTAACAACTGTAGAGAAAATAATTTATCTCTAGAGCGTGTGATCGCGTCTGACGTATTGAGTGCTTCAATATTTAAACTTTCAAAGTGACGTGTAAGTGCACAGCCATAGAAAGTCATGCTAGGTCTAATACGTGGGATCACCGCGTCTACGTCATTTAGTACTGTACCGCCACGGTAATGTACTTCTGGCGAAGAAGCATCAAGCTTTAGGTAGCACTGGCTGATATTTAAAAATACCATTTCATGGCCACGTTGCTCACCAGCTTCGATGATACGTTGGTTACTATATAGATCTGGGTTGCTTGCTAACAAACCAATTTTCAAGCCACTCTTCTTAGCCTTCTTTCCCGCGTATAGTGCTTCAACGTCAGCATCAACTTGATCGCCTAAACAGAATGATTCAGATGGGTCAACAAGGGTTTTGTTACCCATAGCTTCACGACCAAGTAGCATGCGATAACCCATGCTATCGCGATTGGTAAGTGTTAATTCCACTTCCCAAGCATGACCACCTAATTGAATTACAGAAGCAATTACATAGCGTTTTTCTGATTCACCGTTTGAGCTCTTAACATTACGGCGATCAACAACTTTGCTTTCACACTTTAGAATGACCTTGCGACTGTTTTGTATCGGATGAAGTTCGAATGATACCCATGGCTCACCTTCTCTTTTAAAAGGACGGATATTGACGGCATGGATTGATGATGTTCTGGCGCCAGAGTCTACCCTAGCTTTAATTGCAGGAACACCAAGAGCAGGGAATGCACACCACTCTTCACTTCCGATAATAAACTTATTGTCGCTCATTACAATTCTTCCAGTTAAGTTAAATTAAGGAGCGCGAAAGTACTCCTTTTTTCCGCAGATGCAAACTAAATTTTAGTTATTTTCTACAATCGAGTAGGATTTTCAAAAAAATCCTGAAAACTGAGATCTATGTCTGTTTTTTTTAGCCGTATAAACGGCTATTTAGAGTTTAAAAAGTGTTTTAAATTTAACCACCTACATCTAATAAATATCTCAATTTAAGCTTAAAAATTGACCATAAATGTGCTACCTGCAGCACTTTTTTAAAATCCAAGAGTGTTTCTCGGTTGTTCTTCACATCAATAGTAGTACAGTTACCAAGGAATTGTTTTACCTTGATAATCGATAAAACTACCACTTTGCTGTTCAGTTAAACTGCTAATCACCTGCTGCATGCCAATAACTGACGTTTCTGGATCTATCAGAGCGTTAGGTCCGCCCATATCTGTTTTGACCCATCCAGGGTGTAAAGCGACTGTTTTAATGTTATGACTTACCAAATCAATCGCTAAACTTTTTACAATTGAATTCAAAGCGGCTTTTGATGAGCGGTAATAATAGCCACCGCCACTGCGATTATCAGTCATACTGCCAACTTTTGATGAAACAAATGCGATGGTGCAAAGGTTCGATAAATGGTCAGCTTGAAAAAGTTGATGAGTTAGCAACAAGGGGGCGATGGTATTTACTTGCAACACTTTGCGCCATTCATGAAGATTTATCTCTGTAAAATTAACGCCCTTAGGGCCATAATAACCAGCATTATGAATGACTAAATCAATCTTTTGCTTAGGTATTTTAAGCGAATTTAAATTAGTTTGCTCGAGTTGTTCGAGATCTAATTTGGCAATCACAAGCTGGGAGTTAGTTTGCTGAAGCTCAAGGAGCTGAGTTGCTTTACTTGGATCTCTGCAGCAAGCGGTTACCTGCCAACCATTAGATAAATACTCTTTGACAAAACAAAGGCCAATGCCTCTGTTTGCACCGGTAATAAAAAGATGTTTATGCACCTTTCTCTCCATGTTAAAACAAAACTTACTGCAGCTATCAGCAAAAGATTAAGTTACTGCTTTGGGTAAACTTTTTCAACAAAGGCTATGCAAGTCTGTGAAGATAAGTTGCGCCTGAAGCCGAGTATTTGATCAGTAAATAAAATATAAACCCATCTAAACAATTGGTTATGGAAATATCCAAATACAATAAAAGTTTGAAAAACAATTTTATAAAGGCGTTTATCAATTAAAATTTAGCTTACTATTTAAGCTGATTTTGCAATTTACGGTATGCATGTCCTTATAAGTTTGAGTAATTCTTTGCAGTGTTAATGAGCAATTTCTATAGAAAATTGAATAAAGGCTATAGGTTTTGTTTTGTGGAAGGATGCCTTATAGTGTCGCACTATAATAAGTTGATCTGTTTAAAGTAATGACAATAAAAGATCTCGAAAGTTGTGTTGCCAAATTAATCAGCGTAAACAAATGCCAGAAAGTACAGGTGCTGCAGTCGCTTTGGTCTGACTATGGTGAAATATCGCGTTTTACTACAGATGAATCATTTAGTGATCCCTTAGGTGCAAGTAACAGCTTTATAGTCAAATTGATTCGCCCTCCACTAGTGGTAAAGCACCCACGTGGATGGTCATCTGACTTCTCTCATCAACGCAAGTTACGTTCATATCAAGTTGAAGCCAATTTTTATCAAAGTTGGGCGCCACTATGTGATGAAAACTGCCGTGTACCTAGCTTGATTGCAAAGCAAACATTTGTAGAAAAAAACCAAGCACTGTCAATATCTATGATAGCAATGACAGATCTGGATGCTGCTGGTTTTTCACACCGAGCAAACCAACTTAGCCTAACACAAACTAAAGTTGTTTTACGTTGGCTTGCGCATTTTCATGCAAAATTTTTAAATGTTTCAAAAGCCGAGGTCTGTAAGCAACTTTGGCCTATCGGTAGCTATTGGCATCTTGCGACTCGAATGCAAGAGTTTAACCTTATGCCTGAGTCAAAGCTTAAGTTATTGGCACACGAAATAGATAAGCTTTTGAATAATTGCAAATATATGACTGTTATACATGGTGATGCTAAAGTCGCTAACTTTTGTTTCAGTGCGGATTTTAACCATGTTGCTGCAGTAGATTTTCAGTATGTTGGTAGTGGCATTGGCGTAAAAGACGTTATCTATTTGCTAGGTAGTTGCCTTTCTGAAAAACAACTTATGCATAACTTTGATAGTTTGATGAATGTTTATTTTGATTACCTGCAGCAAGCTATCACTTTTTATCAACCAGAGATAGATCCAATAGCTGTATGTAATGAATGGAGACATCATACTGATTTTTCCTGGGCCGACTTCGAACGGTTTTTAGTTGGTTGGGCTGCAGAACACCCAAAAAGAAATCAGTTTAGCCAAGATATCACAGCTAGAGCAATCGCAAAAATATCGAATATTTTATAAGCAACCGACTAAAGCTACCATGGTAACAGATCGCTTTCGAGGCTTGATATAAAATCAAGCCTCTAGCTCAGCTTCAAAGCCATGTTCAGCAAAACTGGCTTGTTCACTAAGTAAGTTATCTATTGCTTGATCAAAAGTGTCAATTTGATTCGCGGCCATATACTCTTTTAATCGAGTGACTAAATCGTTACTTATCTCAATGTGGGATTTCTTCTTTCTCTTTTTAATTTGAGAAAGTTCTTTGCGCACCATTCGCCAACCGTAATCACTAAAGTAGTCATTCAACAATTTGTTAGTTTGGTTTAGCTCAGTAATTAGGCATGTGCCCTGCTTTCTTTTTTTGTTTAGAATTGACAAGTTTTCACTTAACAAAAGGAAAAGTTCGCTTCGTTCTTCAGCGGTACTAAGCTCAACAAACCAATCAGCTCGATTATTAACAGCATTTAGCGGGATCAACCTATAGATTAAAGGTAACGCTAATGTAACTTCATCAACTTCTAACAACTTTAGTTTGCGACCAGCTTTTGGTGGACTAAAGTGATAACACCAGTCATTGTTCAACTCAGGTTTGTTGTCAGTTGCCGATACAATCAAATCACTCATGGCATACTTATCTCAGGAAATTTAAAATGGTTAAACCATACTTATTGATAATTATTTCAAATGTCGTCAACTATGTCTAGTTAAGCTATTATAATTTATAGCTTTTATCTAAGCTGTGCCATAGAGTTTTGCAAACAAGTATAATGGTTATACCATCTAATTGACAAAGGTATTATTTAATCGATTACCCTTGCGCAGCATATAAACGCAAATATAAATAATTGGCATAGCTTCAAAGAGTTTGCAAATTAGATTATTAACCGTTAACAATGCTCGGCATATAACAGTGAGTTTTTAGTCGTTGAGCTGAAACGAACTAAGCAAAGAATGTAACTGTATTGACATTAAGTTCCAGTAAAAATCGGCTTAAGATTTTACTATGTTAAATATTAACCAAGTAAAATGCTGATGTTTAAGCATCAAGCAACGCCATTAATACTTTGTATAAAATGGTATAGAAGCTGCCCTTGTTAACATTTAAACTTAAAAACCCACCAATTAAATGGTGTAACCACACTTAAATGCTTCCATGCATCTGCAGCTATTATCCGTTATATTTTAAATAGATTAACGCATAAAAATCATCTATAAGATGGTTTATACCAAGGTTTATATGCGTTATCACTTAAGAAAGGTGATAAAAAGCGGTAGTTTATCTTCGAACTTCTTCTCCAAGAAAACACAAAATTGTAAAACATAATCCAAAGCTAAATCTGTTTACTAGTTTCCCAGCCCTAATTTTACTTGTATGAAATTGGTTAGTATAAATCTGATGTTATCAATCAAGCAGCGTATTTCAACTAAGATTTTTGCTTAAGCTAGTGTTGGCCTTTTTCATGAAATAGAATTAAGCGCTACTAATATACTGTCGGTCATTTCTATTTTAAGCAATATTAACTGTTTTACTCTGTTTATTTGCTACAAGCCAGCTTTAACCATGGTTTAACCATACTTTAATATTGAGGTGTTGTTGATAGTCTCTGCCTTATTGGCTTGAAAAATGGCACTATCAATTAGCATAATTTTTATACAAATCATGCCCAATTTTACATAAAAGTGTTCATTTTAAATATTTAGTATGGTTATACCATTTTAATATGATTTATTCTTTTAGCTATCAATATTGGCAATTATTGAAGATTTAGATCTTAGCTAAAAGCCTGCACTGGTGAGACGTTACCTTTCCACTAACAATATTTGTCTGTTTATTCAGCTAAAAATAACCAAAAATCACTATTTTTAACTCTACCAGTGATAATGACGATTATCACTGGTAGATGTCAGTAAGATTAAGTAGAATACTGCCGAGGATTTGGCTAACTTTGTTCGCTAATTGCTTGATTAATAAGCAGGATTGCTAACCTGTTTTAAGGCTAAACTTTTAAAAAACAGTGCAAACTCAACACTAGTTAGCTCTTAAACTGATGATGAATGCTACAACCAGAATATCTATAAAATTTAGTATGATCGGGTTAAAGCTAAACTCAGAAATTTAGCTTAGGTATAAATACTTACTAGCAGTAAGATTAGCATTACAAGGTAATATGAAAGGACAAATTCAATTTAATCAGGCTTTGGTATCGCAACAGCAGGTAGATAGTGACTCGAGTGAAAAATTTTTCCAAGAGCAACAGTTACCTATTTCTATCTTAGATGATTTCAAAAGTGCTGCGAGTGAAACTCAGTATGAGATCTCTGCAAATACACGACGAGTTTACCAGTCTAGTTTTGCTATTTTCAAAAGCTATTGTGAACTCCACAATCTAAGTGCCCTACCCGCAGATCCTAGAAGTGTCATTTCATTTATCGGTCATCAAAAAGAAGTCTATCAAGAAAAAAGTGGTCATCAGCTGTCAAAGCAAACAATTAATACTCGTTTAGCTGCGATAAGGTTTTTTCATATTCAAGCTGCACATCATTCGCCAACTGAACACCCGTTAGTGATCCGAGTGATGCGCGGTTTAATGCGTAACCAATACCGGCATACATCCGACTATGATCAACAACCAATCACTTATGATGAATTGGAAATGTTATTAGCTGTCATTGATCAGCAACCACAACAACTGACACGCTTAAGAGACAAAGCCATTTTACAATTAGGTTTACAAGGCGGCTTTAGACGATCAGAGTTGGCCGAAGTCAAAATTGAGCACATTAGCTTTTTACGTGATAAGTTAAAGGTGAGAGTTCCCTACTCTAAAAGCAATCAACAAGGTCAGCGTGAATGGAAAGATCTGCCAAAACATGAAGATTTTTCAGCGTACGATGCAGTACAACACTGGTTAGATGCGACTAAATTAAAACAAGGCCACCTTTTTAGATCCCTTAGTCGTGATGGCAATTCCATTCGCGATTATCAAATTACTCAAGGAAAAAATGGTAAAGGTTTTTTAAAAGGCGATGATATTTATCAAATGATCAAAAAGTATTGTGACAAAGCCGGGTTAAACTCTCGCTTTTTCGGTGCTCATAGTTTACGCAGTGGTTGTGTAACTCAGCTCCATGAAAATGATAAAGACCACTTATATATCATGGCTAGAACTGGCCATACAGATCCACGATCATTACGTCATTATTTAAAACCAAAAGACTAAATCATTAATAGTAGTATTCAATTTTTGTGTCCAAACAAAGAGTGTCTATAACAAAAATTATCGAATATAAATCTATTTGCATTGATTATATACCACTTGTTGAGATGAAGTTTACCGTAAAGATATAAGATACTAAAAAGGACATGGACTGTTGCCAACAATGCGTTCGCCTGTGATGGGATGATTAAATTCGAGTCGAGTTGCATGTAACATAAGTCGAGGTGCGAGTTGATAAGAGAGGGTATCACCATATAAATCACAACCGATTATAGGATGGCCGATGCTCTGAGAGTGGATCCTCAATTGGTGAGTCCGCCCAGTTTCAGGTCTAAACTCTACCCTGCTTATTATGCTAAAACTCTGCTCCTCAAACTTTGTTTGATCATGTTTTTCAGGGCTCAGTTTCAATTTTTGTTCTACAGATTGCTTTGCACAACACTCTTCGCCAATAAGTTTGTATAAAGATAAAGCAGGTTTTCCATGCTGAGAGCAGATTTTCATTTTAGGAAAATTAGCTTTGTCTTTAGCTATTGACGCTTCGATCGTACCTTGCTGCTTCAGCAATTTTCCCTGCAATAGTGCAATATACGTTTTTTCAACACTTCGCTGGCTGAACTGTTTGCATAATAATGCATTGATCTGTTTGTTTAATGCTATTACCATGATCCCCGAAGTTCCCAAATCTAATCTATGTACCAGAGTACAATTTGGAAAAATCTTCACTAGTCTGTGATGAACTGAATCTAAGTTTGCCGGGTGTTTACCAGATAAAGACAGTAGGCCTGAAGGCTTATTGATCAGTAAAATATATTCATCTTGAAACAGGATTTTTATTTCTTCTAAGCAAACTGGAGCAATAAAGTCGTCAGCCGCTGAGGCTAAATATGACGGATTTGAGTTAGACACGAAAACAGATCTCAGTGGAAAGGATTAGTTATCATAACTGAAATTAGCAATTTCAACGACTTTCTTCGCAGATAAACGAACGTCATAAATGGGCCTATAAAATTAAAACATTGAAGAGCAACTATAATTTAAGGAATCAGGCTAACTAAAACTAAAATTATAACCACAAATCTGAGGTCGTTTTGCGAACTAGCTTTAGTCACTTTATTGAATAAAAAGCTAAAAATTAAAATATAATCCCGAGATATTTTTAACGATAGTGCATATATAGTTAAAATAATGCATAGAAGCTAGGTTGGGCTATAGAGTAAAAAATGATTTTAAAACAGGTAACGTACTTCCTTGTACGCACCAAGGGGGCAAACTAGAAACTAAATTATTTAGGCTTTAGAAGTCGATTCTAAAACCAATGCTAGCGATGGTGTCATCAAAGTCAGCGTATTGCTTCACATCAAACTGGCCTATCTCACTATGTACACGAGTTGATTTTGATAAGCGATATTCAGCACCCACAGCCCAGGTTGAGACTTCAGGAACTTCAGTTGCTGACGCGCCTAATTTGTCATATATACGATTAGCTATCACACCTGTACCGGAGTCATCTTGTCCGTATTGAGCTTTTAAGATCAGTTTATCAATTTGATACTTCGCACTAACAATAAAGCCGTCGCCATCACGTTGTTGCCAATTATCTTTGTTCGGATTTACGATTTCAGAAGTTTGGTACATAGTCCCAAGCATAAGATTATTATATTTGTACTGCGCAACGAGACGAGTACCTTTGATGTCTTCAACACCATCGCTATATGCCGCAGCTAAGTATAAATCACCAGTTTTGAACAGCTTATCGCCATAGGTTAAAGCAACTTGGTAGTTACCGTTATCACGGCGAACATCGTTTTCGCTATAATAGTTATCTTCTAAAATATAGCTTGCGCCAAATTGAAGCTTATTCCATTTAACGGTTTTGTATTCTAGCGAGTCGCCCCAGCGTTTATCACCAGCAAACAAACGGTCATGTTTTAATGAATACATATCCATCGCATCAGAGGTGCCTTTAGCCATTTTAAATACTGGGTCCATTCGACCAGCAGCAAGTTGACCTACGTTTGAATGCTTAATCCCTAAAAAAGTTGGTCGCGCTGAAAAAGGATTATTTTGCTTACCTTCTGTCGCTCCATTAACACCAACTTCGATTTGGTAAAAAACGCTAAAGTCTTGGCTAAGTGCTACGTTGCCTTTTACACCTAATCGACTCCAGTTATTTTCTAGAATGGTGCCACTCTTGCCACTATGGGTTGCACTGCCGCTATCAGAGTTGGTTACAGAGTAATCAATACGGCCATAAAACTTATATGCGTCAGCCATAACACTTGGTGAGGCCATAATCGCAGCTGCAAGAAATGTGAGTTTAACTGTTTTCATCATCTATTCTCTTAATTGGTAAAACTTAAAAGTCAGACGACTCCCTAACACCGAGACATTTGGAAGTCGCGCGTTAGGGCTAGTTATTGTTTTTTATGCTCTAAGATCATGCTGTCTTGGCGCATTTCTTTATACAAAACGTCGGCTAATTTCAGATAGTTATCCCAAGAGTTTGAGCGTTTTGTAAAACCAGTAGCGGCGTAACTACCGGTATCACCTGTTGCTGGTAGATCATCAATAATGAACAAAGAACCACCTTGTTGAAGGTGCGAATTGAGACCATCGATCATTACGTTAAAACCAATGCGCGCGGGCTCTACATAGTTAATCGATTCGTACTTTGATTGACGATAGAATTTCTTTTGCGAAGCATCTTTAATTTGTGCTTTGTCATCAGCAAAGATTTCATCATAATGCGCTTTAACAATTTGCTTAGTGTCGGTATCGACAACAATACGTAACATTGCAGTGACACCGGTCCAATTGCCCTTCGCGTCCATGAGCTTTTCAGCTTGTTGGTAGAATCTCTGCTTGCTACCCTCAGCATTTATTTTTGCATGGATCTTTGCAGTTAACGGAACCATAGATTGTTGAATACTGTTTGATGCACCAGCAACAACATCAATACCTAGGTACTTTAAGCGATTTGGCTCTTTAAGCTTATTGGCAAGTTTTGGATCAAAGTCCGGATTCAGTTCAAAAGTTAACTTATCTTGTTCAACCATTAACTTTTCCATTGTTAATGCTGATTGAACCCAAGCCGTTCCTTTTTTCTTGCCCATAGAAAAGTTGTACTCAGACATACGCTTAGGCACATTCTGGTATAAACGGGTGTAATAATTTGGGCGACCACTCTCGTTAAACTCAGCAAAAATAACGTTGTTAGCATTGTTCAGTTCGGTGACGATTGCCACACTACCCATGTGCCCTTGGCGGAAGCGCGCCTCTTCGTAATAGTAATCACCTTTAATCAAGCCTAGATCCGGCTGAATAGACCATTCGAGCTTGAAATTATCGTCAGCACTATCCTCTTTTGCGCCCACTGCCACATACTCAGGTTGGCTACCATCAGCTCTTGGTAATGAGTTAATTGCTTGCAAGATCCCGTTCGAAGAATAAGTTGCACCAGAAACAGCATCTATTCCCTCATGACCATTTTTAGCTACGATTTGTGACAATAAACGCTCTGCATTTAGATACAGAGACTCTGTTTCCTTATGAGATTTGGTCTTAATATCAATAATATGGCCATTTTTAACCTCAACAGTTAAGGTTATCAGTCCTTTCTTTCCTTTGGCCGACACGTCGTGAGTTCCATTAACATACTTGCCCTGCTCCATTGTTAAAGAGCATCCGGCAAGTGTCATGGTTGCCAAAAGTACAGCGCCACTAATGAGTGATTTATTAAATGTTTTTAAGCTTTTCATTTTGTCAGCCTTAATGTGTTATTTCATTAAGGCCAGAATAGAACGATAAAAATTCTCTACAATTGCGGAAAACCGCAACTCATATATGTTAGTTTTAAATTTTTGACTCAGTTAACAATTATTAATCAAGTGGGTTAACGTTGCCAATAAATATGTTATTCATTTATCCACAATGTCATTATTAACGCTCATTATGAAGTTAGCAGTCACAACCATTTTATTATCAAGCTTGTTTTGCACGTTTACCTCTAACGCACAAGACACTCAAATTAAAAACTTACCTCTTGCGCCAGATTTTGAAATCATCAAAGTCGATACCAAAGGTCAGCCTTACCAATGTGAGGGGAATGCCATTATTAGCCATAATAATGGCATCTACAGTTTAACGACGCTTAAATATTTTGGCACTTCAATTAGTATTGATATTTATGATGATATTGAAAATATTAATGAAGTGTTTTGCAACAGTTTAAATGTTATTCAGCAGTACCATTATTTAGCCTCTAATTACAATACCTATCCTCATGTGACTAATATAAAATCAATTAATAATGAGCCACAAAAAAAACATCATATCGATGCTAAACTAACTGAATTACTTGCCACCAGTATAGAATGGCATGATAAATCTGATGGCTATTTCAATATTGCCCTGTCACCGGTTATTGATATCTGGCGTAGTTATCGTGCTGAATGTAAAGGGCAACGCAAACTAGACGACAACTGCGAGATTCCAACTCAATCCGAATTAGAAGCAGTTAAACATCTAATAAATATAGACAATATCAAACTAGATACAGTTAACAACACCATACAAATGCAAGCTGGTATGAGCATAGATTTAGGCGGTGTTGCTAAAGGTTGGATGGCTGAAATGGTTTATCGTCAGCTAAAATCGGACGGAATTAATAACTTTATGATCAACGCTGGCGGAAATATTCGCCACTTTGGCGTTCATCCAATGGGGCGTAATTTCGCAACCGCAATTGAAGATCCAATATGCAAAAAATTCGCAAACAATTTGGCTAAGTGTGATAACTTTGAGGGACAGTATCATGAAGTTATTTCCGGCGTTGATTTAAGTGTTGTGTCTAGTGGAAACTATTTACGCTATTACCGTGTTAAAGGTGAGGAATATCATCATATTATCAATCCGAAAACATTATTCCCAAAAAGTTCAGGTGTGGCAACGACAGTTATTATGAACGATAAACATATTTACGCGGATATTATTTCTACTATGCTTTTCTTAATGCCACTAGAACAAGCTATAGAATATGCAAACAAGCATCCTGAATTAGAGGCTGTTTGGTATCTAAATGAGCAGGGTAAAAAAGTAAATAGCGATAATTTTAATCATTACAAGCTACAGTATTAAATGTATTAACATTAAACAACTCAAAATTAGTGCAGTTATTAACTGCACTAACAGTTAATAATGTAGTCATCGCCTCTTTATTTTAATCGTTATACATAATTAACTATGTAACGGTTTTCCGCAATGGTAAGCAATATGTGATACAGTTCACTTAGACCACTGTTTAAATCTACAAACGTCTATAATGAGTTCATAATGGTTAGGTTATTTTTCAGCAAAGCTATATATGAAACTCTATTTACAAAAATTCACCGTTGTAGTCTGTGTTAGTATCTCTTTATTTCAAGTCAACCTCAGTTTCGCACAGCAAACGGCCACCAGCAGAGTGGGAGTTTTGGCTTTTGCGGATCGAAGTAGTGTCGCCGAGCGTTGGCAGCCAACAATTACTCGATTAGAACAAGAATTACAGCGACCTTTTGAGTTAGTTGCGCTAACGCCAGATCAACTCGACTCAAGTGTTGCACAAGGAAAGCTTGATTTCTTGATCACCAATGCCTTAACCGGTGTCAGCTATAAAAAGGATTTTGGTACTACTAGTTTATTGACCTTGGTGCCGCGTGACGGTCACCTACCGACTCAATCTGTAGGATCTGCACTGGTAACAAGAGTTAATCAAAAAGTTGATGGTTATGGTGACTTAACGTCACTTGATGCTGTTTCAACCGATAAGCAAGCCTTTGGCGGCTTTCAAATCCTTGCAGGTGAAATGGCACATAACCATTTAAACCCATTTAAAGATTTTAACAGCCTTAAGTTTGTTGGCTTTCCGCAGCAAAAATTGCTGCAACTTGTCGCTAAAGGCGAAGCCGATGTGGCAATTTTGCCAACATGTGTATTAGAAAACGCAATAGCGAACGGCTATGTTGCCAGTAATAGCTTAAAGGTCGTATTAACCAAGCCTACGACGGGGTTTAACTGCCTTACTTCAAGCGAGCTTTACCCTTACTACTCCTTTTCTAAGCTAGGCAAAACAGATCATCGACTTGCTACAGAAGTTGTCAAAGTCCTACTTGATATTCAGTCCGACGAACAAGCCGCTGTAATTGGCCGATATACCGCTTGGTCTGCGACCGTCAACGATAGCCGCGTTTTTACCTTACTTAAACAACTACAACAATGGCCGTTTGTCACCAATTGGACCACTATTTTTAAAAATGCGATGCCGTGGGCTACTGTATTAGCCGTGTTACTTTTTTTGGGTTATTTGCATCATTTAAGGGTTAAGCGCTTGGTCGTGCTGCGCACTCAAGATCTTCAAGATGAAATAGGTCAACATACACAAACCCAAAAAGCCTTACTAGAACAAACAAAGCAGTTTTATAAAGCGCAACGAGTATTGCTGACGGGTGAGATGGCTTCAGGAATTGCCCACGAATTAAATCAACCCTTAGCGGGTATTCGCTACCTTACTCAAGGCTGTATCTACCGATTGTCAAACGAGCAAACTGAACTAAAAGAGGCAATGCTCAAAGCCATACAGCAAGTTGATCGCGCGCAATCAACCATTAAGCGTTTTCGCAATTTCTGTCAGCAGCCCAGTGTCATGAAGCAATGTCAGTTAGATCAAGTACTGGAAGAAACATTAAGCTTAATGGCGCCAGAGTTCTTGCGTATGCAACTCACACCCGAATTAAAAATTGAATCCGCTAAGTTAATGGCCGATGCCAGTCTACTGCAGCAGGTGTTCGTTAATATTATTCGTAACGCGTTGGATGCGATGATCGACTCAGTAACACCTTATCTAGCTATCACGCTTAGCAATAGCGCAGACGGAGTTATCATTTCTTTTAAAGATCATGGTAGCGGGTTATCTGAGGCAGCATTAGAGCGGCTGTTCTTTCCTTTTGAAACATCAAAAGACAATGGCTTGGGTCTTGGTATGATTATTTGTAAGCGTATCATTGAAGAACATAGTGGCGAGATCAGCGCGGTTAATAATTCTATTGCCGGTATTCGTTCGCCTGGCCTAACTATCACCATTTTTTTACCAACAAAGGAAGCTGAAATTGACTAACTTATATCTTGTTGATGACGATCAAGCCGTATTGGATTCATTAACATGGATGTTAAATGGTTTAGGTTATCAGCCTAAAGGTTATTTATCTGCAGATAGTTTCCTAAAGGAGGTTGCGATAGACCAAGAAGGTATCGCCATATTGGATGTGCAAATGCCTGGAATGGATGGCAGCGCCCTACTCAATCATTTAACTAAGTGTCAAAGTCCTATCGCTGCGATTATGTTAAGCGGCCATGGCAACATCGCTATGGCAGTACAAGCGATTCAAAAAGGCGCATTAGACTTTTTAGAAAAGCCAGTCGATGGAGATAAGCTTATGAGTTTGCTTGAACAAGCAACTCAACAAACAAAACTAAATGTGAAGCGTAAAATCGAACGTGATGAGTTAGCAATGAAAATCGCGACGCTTACCAATCGAGAACGCGAAGTCATGGATAAAGTACTCGAAGGTAAGCTCAATAAAGTGATCGCGGTAGAATTGAATATTGCTCAGCGTACCTTAGAGTTACATCGGCAAAAAGTTATGCAAAAAATGCAAGTCAGTAATGTCGCAGAGTTGGCTTTCTTAATGGGGAAAAACTTGGACGCTCAAACTTAAACAGAAGCAGTTCGAGATGGCGACTGTAGCTAAGCTTACGCTCAAATTAAGCGAGACGACTACCTGGGCTGCGGGCTAATGTTGCCCAACTGGCACAAAACTCCCAGCCCTTATCCTTACAGATCAAACCTGCTTTATAGCGCCCCTTGGCATAGAGGCTAGCTTGCTGATATTCAGGCGTAGCACTAGAGAAGGACTGATTAACATACCCTTTATCAACTAGCTGCATGTTTAAAAAGCAAATAGTACAAACTAATAAGCTATTTAGGCCTATTTTAACGCTAACTTTATAGCCATGCTTTGCAGTATTCACCAAGCTGTTTTTGTTAACATGATGCATTGACGCTATCGGCATTAAGGTTCCTTTTACCTGCCTTGTTATGCAACATAATAGCGTAAAACTGCACGAACTCAACTTGTTATATCCGCTTAAGTTTTGAGACTGTTTTTAAAGAATAAAAAGTAAAGCGCAAATTTATGTCGTAACTTATATCGTTTATAAGGCTTTTTTCATCGCTTCTTTATACACAGCGGTTAACTGCTCAATCGCTCCGGCTTCGCGTACATTACGGCTGCGACCTTTTAATGATGACTCGACGAATAGTGCAAACCAAGCCTCGAGTGCAGCACCATTTTGCGGTTCACCTGCTGCACTAAGTGCTAATGCTGCCACTTCAGCAGTCCCAAGTTGGAAATCTCGGGCACCTTTTCTTAATGCGTAAGACGCTGTTGTTTCCGGCGAAAATGAAAACAACGGTAAATGATGTAGATAGTCACTTTTTCTAAACATCTTAATCGCTTCACGCCAACTACCATCTAAAATAACGAATAATGGCTTTTTACCATCAATACAGTCACTAGCATTGACCTTATTAAATACAGCTTGTCCATCTACGGCATATTCTGCTGGGAAAATAACAAAGGGCTGATATTGCGGATCATTAATAATCGACAACATCTTCCTATTTGGCTCATTTCTAGACCAAATAAAAGCATGAGTGTCCGGTACAAGATCAGCGATAAGCCTGCCACTGTTACTAGGCTTAAGCACTTCATCGTCATACATGATTATCATAAATGCTAATTCAGTACGTAATTGCTGACGTTTATTACACGTACAAAGATGCTCAGCTAACAAACATTGTTGACAACGAATGACATTTTTCCCTCGAGCGGTAAAAGGTCTTGAGGAAATGGCTTTACGGTAGTCATACAAGTTATGCACTGCATGTTTTGGTAACATCTGGGGGAACCTAGTTATAAATTAGAAATGTCTTTAACAGTTAATAATATTAACCCAATAAATAGCTAAAGACATTGTGCTAAGAAGTAAAAAAGCCTGCTTTGAGGCAGGCTTTTGGTTGTATAACGTTAGCTTACAAGATCCGTCGTAATAAAAAGTCTGCTTTTAGACGTTTGATACGCTTCATCAGTTTACGTACTGGCGCCGGATAGTTATGTAGTGTCTCTATCTGGCTATAGTGGAATAAACGCTCGGTATGCTCAAGGATATGTTGCTGTTCATCCTCAAATTGCTTCTTCCAGCTCTCACTTTCATCTTGTAGCAATAAACCGTTTTCTAAATCCAAAGCCCATGCTCTTGGATTTAAGTTACTGCCGGTGATCAAGTGCTTCTTGCCATCAGCACTAATCCCTTTAAGATGGAAGCTATTACGGCCATCTTTCCATAAATGAATATTTAGCTGACCATTCTCAATTGCCCATTGTTGGCGCTTGGCAAACTTACGTAATGATTGTTCATACATATATGGCAGTGCGCCGATAGTAGAGAACTCTTCTTCAGGTGGTATATAGAAATCGTTTGAGGTTTTATCCCCTACTACGATATCAATACGCTTACCTTTTCTGAGATGCTTAGATAGCGCTCTTACTAAAATGTATGGCGGGTTAAAATAAGGCGTACAGATAAATAGCGCTTCCTCTGATTCTTCAACCAGCGCGACAATCACCTTATTCAATTTATTTTTCTTACGACCTAAACCTACAATCGGCGTGACACGATTACCGATTTTAGTGGCGCTAAAGCTATACTCTGCCTTAGACAATCTGTGCTTTAGACTGCTAACTTCTGCTTTTGACGGTAAGTGTTCCGATTCTTTAGGCTGTGTTAATGAGCTAACAGCGACATCATGAGCCAAATATTTTTGGATCATTTCACGCATACTACGTGCGAGCTCTGCAGACTCTAAGACATGATAGCGGTCGAAGCGATATCTATCTGCTTGATGCAAGTAGATGTTATTAATACTAGCGCCACTGTATATCACAGCATCATCGATGATAAAGCCTTTCAAGTGTAATACGCCCATAAACTCACGGGATTTTACCGGTACACCTAAAATATCAATTGGATACTCAGCTTGTTCATTAACCTTACGGTACATAAAGTAGTTACCGCTATCGCCTTTATGACCAATGAGGCCACGACGAGCACGGTGGAAATCAACCAATACTTTAATATCAAGCTCAGGATTACGCTGTTTAGCGTCCATTAATGCCGCTAATATTTCTCTGCCCGCGTCATCGTCTTCTAAATAAAGAGCTGCGATATAAATCGAGTGCGTTGCATTTGAAATCCGAGATAACAATTCAGCTTTTAACGCTTTTGGCGTCAATAGCCATGAAAGCGAATCTGGTTGTAGCGGTATGCCACCTAGCTTATTCAGCAAGGCTTCTCTCCTTAATAGTGCTGACCATCTTTGTAATATGTACTTGGTACAAGCTGCCTAAACATGACAATAACATGTTTTGTACTCGGATAAGCTGCTAATACAGCTTCACGAATCGCTTTTTCGGCACGATGGTGTGTTTCAGGATCTTTTGGAAACCATAATACCTCAACTTGGGCAATATCTTCGATTTTAACACCGTCTCGATATTGGCTTGTATTGACCCAGTCGAGTATAAAAGCCTCAGGTTTTGCCTGACAAATGTTGGCTAATGCCTCAAGTAAACTACCACTTAATGTGGCGACTACGAATTCAGGTAATCCACTTACTCTTACATGCGGCATTAAAGATCCTCCTAGATAAGGGCATAGAAATTACCGATTTAAGCGCCTATGAGCAAGGATTTTCTATCAATATCGCTCTCTAACACTCGTTTTAGCTGGGTTCTTGCGCTGTTAGCTAATTATTTATGCATTTTTTTGGATAATTAATGCCAGTAAATTTGTGATCTAGCGCAGAATGTTTACTGCAACTTACAAAGATAACATAGGCGTATTTTGCTAATATAAAGTTTTGTATCAATCCGTATGAGACATTAATGAATTTTAAAATATTACTAACACTAGCAGCTGTTTTATTGGCAGCTTGGGCTATTTTCCACTTTAAAGCTCAACTAGGTTTACTGATTATTCCACTATTCTTCGGCCTAGTACTGTTTGTTACCCTGCGTTTATACCGACTAATGGAAAAAGACGAACCCGGTGACAATAGAGACTAATATTAGCCCATCACTGATCACGTCTAAAGCAAGATAATATTCGTTAGAAAAGGACCAAGTTTTGGGTACTCGTTTTATCTCTTTACCTATTTTATCTACCCTAATCGCTATTGGCTTTACAGGTTCATTGAAAGCTGATGACAATCTAGCCAATATCATCGAAAACGTTAAACCAAATACCTCACAAACCGCTGTCATTATCACCCAGGATAAACATACTCACTTTCAACAAAATGCTCAGCAACTATTCACGCCAGCGAGCACCATGAAGCTATTGACAGCAGTTGCAGCTACAAAGGCTTTAGGAAGAGACTACCGTTTTTCGACCCAAGTGGATTCCTACGTTGGTATTGCTAACAATCGAATTAAAGGTGACGTATTTATCCGTTTTGATGGCGACCCGACACTACAACAAGCGGACTTAGATCTGCTTTTTAAACAACTCAAACAGCAAGGTTTACAGCATATTGAAGGCAATGTTTACTTGGTTGGCGAACAACAAGAAAACCACAAAGCACCTGGCTGGGTTTGGGATGATTTAGGAATTTGCTATGCAGCACCAGTTTCTCGATACATCATCAACAATAATTGTATCAAAGCTAAGCTAGAGCCAAAGCTTGCCGATGATCTAGCAATACTCAGCTTCGACAAAAGCCAACCAATTACCATTAGCAGTACCGCTATTTTTGATAAAACGGCTAGTAAGCCCTTTTGCGAACTCGAATTACAAAGAAACGAAAACAACCACTTTAAGTTGTCAGGCTGTTTTCCGAGTAAAAAGCCGTTGAAATTGGCTATCGCAATATCAGATCCGGCCCTCTATGCCCAAAATATCATAGACGGACTGTTAAAGCAGAACAAAATTTCGATAAAAGGTGATGTACTACTGACCAACAAACGACCGGCCAATACTCTACTGATAGCAGAGCATCAATCCGAGCCATTAAACATACTGATTGGTTCTATGCTGCTGCATTCAGACAACCTTATTGCGGATTCTTTGCTAAAGCGTATTGGACAGGTCACTTATGGAACTACAGGGTCATTCAGTAATGGCAGTAAGGCAATGACAAGGATTTTGACAGAGTTAGGGATAAATCTAGAAACGGCCAATATCGTTGATGGCTCAGGATTGTCGCGTTATAACTTATTAAGTGCACAGCAACTATATCAAGTATTACTGCTTATTGGGTCTGACAACCAACTGAACTATTTGATTGAACTGCTTCCTGTAGCGGGTGAAAGCGGAACCCTTAAATATCGCAAAGGATATAACTCGCCGCCCCTAAAAGGACAAGTTTTAGCAAAAACCGGTTCAATGTTAGGCGCAGTCAATTTAGCAGGTTTTATCAAGCAAGAAGAGGCTTTATATCTCCCATTTGTGATTTTAGAAAATGGTCATAGTCCAGCTGTAAAGGACGCTGAAATTGCACCGTTTAGCGTACTACTCTTACAATCTATCCTACGAAAATAATTTTTAATCATAAAAGAAACGCCACATCTAAGTGGCGTTTTTATTTGCAATTATCACTGTTTTAACAGATAGAAATCCTCTCCAACATTAGAACAGTGCTGCATCCATCTGCATAATCGATACATCACCTTGCCTAACTTGAGATAAGTGGAACTCCGCTTTCGCGAGCAGTTTATCCATATAGTAGCGATTAAGCTGAGCTTTTTGCAGTGCAAACTTCGGATCTTCATGAGATTGCGCTGCATCAGACATAGCCAACCAGAAACAGCCATAAAGCGTATAACCGAATGCATCAAGAAAATCTACGGCGCAGGCATTTATTAATGCCGGTTGCTTTAACTTATTATCGTTTACTTGGTTGGCAACTTGTAATAGTTGCTCTAATAGTGCCAAAACTTGAGTTCTGTCGGCAGCTTCGATGTGAGTGTAACTATTAATATTGCTTACTTGCTCATTAACAAATTCGGTTAGCGCTTGAACGTTATCGCCGGTTACCTTACGCCCTAAGAAGTCAATGGCTTGAATACCATTAGTCCCTTCATAGATCTGCGCAATACGGGTATCACGAACCAGTTGCTCGATCCCTGTCTCACGAATATAACCATGTCCACCGAAAACCTGTTGCGCCATAATGGCAGCATCTAAGCCACGGTCGCTCAAAAACGCTTTAGAAACCGGAGTCAGTAAGCCTACGTAACGTGCGGCCTTTGCTTTTACGTCGTTGTCTTCAGCATATTTAGCTAGATCGAGCTGTTGCCCGGTATATACAGACAAAGCTCGGCCAGCTTCTGTTAATGTGCGAATTGTTAACAACATTCTTCTGACATCGCCATGCACAATAATTGGGTCGCTAGCAGCACCAGTTGGAGAACCACCAGCGGCAACACCCTGGATCCGCTCTTTGGCGTAATCTGCAGCCATTTGATATGCAGCTTGTGATGTTCCTAACCCTTGAATACCAATTGCTAAACGTTCATAGTTCATCATGGTAAACATACAAACTAAGCCACGATTAGGTTTACCAATTAAATAACCTTCTGCTTCATCAAAATTCATCACACAAGTGGCAGAACCCTTTAGGCCCATCTTGTGCTCGATCGAACCTACCGTCACACCATTTGGCTCGCCGAGGCTGTTATCTTGATTAACTTTAATCTTAGGTACTAAAAACAGCGAGATCCCAGATGTATTTGGTAGCTTTGCCAACACCAAATGGATCACGTTTTCGGTAAGATCATGGTCACCACCAGTAATAAAGATTTTACTGCCTGTGATGTTATAGCTGCCATTGTCATTTGGCACCGCTTTAGTACGGATATTACGTAGATCAGAACCCGCTTGAGGCTCAGTCATATCCATGGCACCAGACCATTCACCGCTGTACAACATAGGTAAATATTGTTGCTTTATCTCTTCTGAACCATGAGCATGAATAGCTAATGCAGCACCAGCAGTTAACGAGCCGTAAAGAGTAAACGCATTACAGGCACTATAACCCATCTCATCTACCAGTACGCCAAGCATTTTCGGCATCCCCATTCCACCTAACTCTGGATCGCCGCATAAGCCAACCCAGCCACCTTCCGCATACTGGTTGTATACCTCTTTATAACCATCAGGTGTGATCACGTTATCATCTTCGAAACGAACGCCTTGCTCATCTCCGCTACGGTTAATAGGATGGATCAACTCTCGGCAAATTTTGTCTGCTTCATCAAGAATTGCTGTTGCAGTATCTATATCAACCGACTCAGCCATTGCAGGCATTTCTGACCAAGTTGTCGGGGCATCAAATACTTTTTCAAGTAGAAAGCGCATCTCAGCTAATGGGGCGTTATACGGGTTCATACAGTACTCTTAAACAGTGGATTAAAACAGTTGTTTCAATCTATCAGAAGTTACTACAAAAGGCACCCCCTACTGAGCAAAACTTTTATGCGTATTCGCTGAAGCCGCCTCTAGTCATGGCTTAGTACTAAAGATCAAAATTGAATCGTGGCTGGTATTGAGTTAACTATGGCTTCTGACTTTTCACAAAATATTTTATTTGGCAAATAGATGCCAAATACAGCTAGATTCCAAATACAGCACAGGCTTGCGGGAACCGCAAGCCTGTGTCCAAATAACGCTCAGTAACACCAATTTAAAGCGTGTTATGACTAGGCACTTTTATTGGGTAGTGAACGATTTAACAGCACATAACCCACTACTGCTGAAATAGTTGAACCGATTAAAATACCTAATCTTGCAAGCGTGTCATATTCTGCGCTTGCGCCTGAGAATGCCAATCCAGAGATAAAAATCGACATGGTAAAACCAATACCACAAAGTACCGATACTGCAAAAATATGAGTAAACTCTACACCTTTCGGTAACTTTGCCAGACCTAGCTTTACCGCAGCCCAACTTAGAGTGTAGATCCCCAGAGGTTTACCGATAAGTAACCCAAGGGCAACCCCCAAAGGCAGCATTGATGTGAGATCTGTCAATGAGATCCCCTGAAGCGATATACCTGCACTGGCGAAAGCAAAGATAGGTAAAACTAAGAATGCCACGTAGGGATGTAAACCATGCTCTAAGCGTTTTAAAGGTGAATGACTTTCTTCTTTGCCAACCTCTCCTTTGAGCGGGATAATAAAACCTAAGATGACCCCCGCTAACGTTGCATGTACTCCCGATTTAAGTACCGCTGCCCACAAAATAAAACCAACAAATAGATAAGCGCTTAGCTTGGTGACGCCCTTGATATTCATGATCACTAATGTTGCTACAGCAATTAGCGAGACCAATAAAGCCAGCATAGAAAGGTCACTGGTATAGAACAGCGCGATTATCAACACCACACCTAAATCATCAATAATTGCTAACGCCAACAAAAACACCTTAAGTGCGATAGGAACCCGATTTCCAAGCAACGCCATAATGCCTAAGGCAAAAGCAATATCAGTCGCTGCAGGAATAGCCCAACCTTTTAGCGCTTCTGCATCAGCATAGTTAAACGCGATATAGACCAGTGCAGGTGCAACCATTCCACCAACCGCCGCAATGGCTGGAAAGATCGCTTCTTCCCTACTTTTTAATGCGCCTACTAATAACTCACGTTTAACCTCTAATCCAATCAATAGGAAAAATAGCACCATTAGCGCATCATCGATCCAATGAGAAATCGATAAACCCATGACATACGAACCTAAAAAAGTCTGGTAGGCATCACCGGCTGGTGAATTTGCAACTATCATAGCTAATACAGCTGCGATGATTAACAAGATCCCGCCCGCGGACTCCATTTTGAAAAAGTCACGGATAAATGTGCTCATAGTTTCTCCTGTATTCAATTTAGATCATATTATTATAGTCGCTCTTACAAACAATAAAAGTCGAGCTTTATAACCTTTAAGCTCGGTTTATCCGATGCATTTTTTATCAAAGCGAGAACACTGTGAGCAGCCTTTTAAGGTGCTGGTGAGGGGGTTACATCAGGGGATTTTGCTGTGGCGACACGGATTTTCGGCATACGGCTTAAAGCTTTTAAAACAAAAGCCACAATGAATAGATCATTGTGGCTTTTGTTTTACGCAGGTAATGGGTTTTGCTTACCACATTAGATCATCAGGGATGACGTAATCGGCATATGGATCATCTTCTTCCACGACGTCAGTATTGTCTTCTTGAGTCCAAAGATAGCCAATCCATGCTGGTACCAGCAGATTTACGCGCTCGGCTAATTTGTGTGGCACTAAATAGTTTTGCTCTTCGTGGCGTACAATGCCTAAATGGCCGTTTAGCAGCTCGCTTTGCATTTTTTCATCGACATAGATCGAATAGATTTTATTTACAAAAGTAAAGTTAAACTTAATCTCAGCATCTTTGGGTGGAGTAATAGCGAACTTTTTAAATTCAGTGACAAGTCCACGAACTAAGCCCTTCTCTGCGGCTTCGGCAAAACGTTGTTCGTTTAACTGTTTATCTTTTTCTAGTTGAGCTTGTTTTTTGGCTGCGATCTCTTGTTTTAGTGCTGCAGAACCGTCATCAACTTTCGCTTTACGATCGCGACGTTTTTGCGTTTTGGTATCTTTCACTTTTTGTTTGCTAACTAGACCCGCTTTTAATAACTGCTCTTGAAATGGGTTTGCCATATTAATTCTCTAATCTTTAATTTATCTGCTTAGCTTTTACTTTGCGCTAATTGACCAATTTCAGCCATTGCCGCTCCAGCGCCACCAAGTGACCAGCCCCCATCTACGGGTAAAACTGTACCTGTAATGTAAGACGCCATATCTGAAGCTAAAAATAATGCAGCATTAGCTACATCATTGCTATCACCGTTACGCTTTAATGGCACACTTTGGGCTACTTTTGCTTGTAACTCGGCACTAGGCGCAAGTCTATCAAACCCTTCGGTACCTGCAATAGGTCCAGGTACGATAGAGTTGATCCTGATCCCTTTACGCCCCCACTCAATTGCTAATGTTTTAGTCAACATATCCACTCCAGCTTTGGCCGCACATACATGAACTTGCATAGGCATTGGCACATAAGCTTGAGGAGCCGAGATTTGGATAATAGCACCGCCCTGTTGCTTCATTAACGGATAGGCTTGTTTTAGCACTTGAAAACTACCGAGTAGATCAATGTCCATTACCGACTTAAAACCATTCTCACTCAGTTTTTCAGCCGATGCTGGAAAGTTTCCAGCTGCGCCACTAACAAGTACATCAATATGTGTAAAAGTATCTTGGATAACTGCGAAGCCCTGCTTTAATGCATCTAAATCCCTTACATCAAAACAAGTTCCAGAATGGGTGCCTGAGGGGTTGACCTGTAATAACTCAGAAACTGCTGCATTGACTTTATCTTGGCTTCGGCTTGCAACAATCACATTAGCCCCAGCGTTGGCAAAGCGTTTGGCAATTCCAAGGTTAATACCACTGGTACCGCCAACAACTACAACGTTTTTTCCCTGATAGTCAAACATGGTTCCATTTATCCTTATAGGTTAGCGCTTTAGATTAAACTCAATGAAAAACCTTTCAGGTAATTCACTAAGCTTCGTTCTCTTTTATGCACTAACCTACTCGGCTAAATTGGATTACGCAATCGTTTGGTGAATTGCTTGTAACGCTTTTAATGGATCTGCCGCTTTAGTAATCGGGCGACCGATAACTAAATAGTCAGAACCTGCGGCTAGCGCTTGTGGCGGAGTCATGACTCGATGCTGATCCCCATTATCACTTCCTACAGGACGAATACCCGGTGTGATCAATTTAAAATCTTGACCAAATTCTGACTTGAGTAAGCTAGACTCCTGAGCGGAACATACAACACCGTCAAGGCCGGCTTGTTTAGTTAAAGCAGCTAATCGTAAAACGTGTTCAGAAGCAGGAACATTGATACCTAACAGTTTCAGCTCTTCATCGCTCATTGATGTTAATACGGTAACTGCGATTAAAAGCGGTGCTTTATCGCCATAAGGCTCTAGCGCACGTTTAGCAGCTTCCATCATAGCTAAACCGCCAGTAGCATGAATGTTTGTCATCCAAACTCCTAACTCTGCTGCAGCTGCAACTGCTTTAGCTACTGTGTTAGGAATATCATGAAATTTAAGATCGAGGAATAATTCGAAACCACGGCTATGAATATCTGTAACTAACTGCGGTCCAAACAGCGTAAACATCTCTTTGCCCACCTTTAGGCGGCACATACTCGGGTCTAATTGATCGATAAGCTGCAAAGCATCTTTTTTATTATCATAGTCTAAGGCAACTAAAATAGGCTTGTCAGTCATTGTTTCTCCAATCGCTTTGCGGGGTAATATTAGGTTTTTATATAGTGGTGGCCGACTATTCGCCGTCCAATCCTCTAATTCTTTTTATGCTGCCCCACTGTTTACACGAAGGGCAGTGCCAATAAAGTCTATGGGATGGAAAACCGCATTCTCGACAGCGGTATCCAGGTCGGTACTTTATTTGTTGTTCTACAAGCTGTTCCAGCATGGTTAAGCTCTTCTTAGCTTGCCCTTCTTCAGCTTGTAATAAATGCATTTTCATTAAATGCTGGAAGCTTTTCATGGTTGGATGCCTAATTAGGCCTTCCATGATTAGCTTTTCTGCATCTTTGATATCACCTTGAGCAATCATATGCTGTGCTAGTGTAATCGTGACGCTTGCACCGGCACCTTTCTCTATCGCCTCACGTAATAATTCTTGATAACCGATACAATCGTCTGATAATAGATAAGTCTGTTTGGCTGTAGCTAATACATCGGTAAACAGATCGATATCTGTAGCAAGTAACTTTTCAATTGCTTGTTTACAAGATTTGTAATCTTCTTGTGCAAGGTACTGCTCGGCAATAGTCAGTAATGCTCTGCTACATTGATTATCTTGCTTAATCGCTGATTGTAAGTACTTTAACTTAAGCGCATTTTCATTGGTCTCGTTCGCGAGTTCACAATAAAAATGTGCGGTTTCATGTTTAAGTTCTGTTTGGCGCTTACGCTTGAGTTTTTTAATGATATCGATGGCTTTTTGCCAATCTTTAGTCACTTGATAAATAGCAATCAACTGGGTTTCAGCTTCTTCGCTATGGTCATCTTGACTCACTAAGTTGATGAATATTTCTTCTGCGCGGTCGTAGAAACCGGCGGCAAGGTAATCTTTACCCAGTTCCATCATGGCAATGTCTCTTTGCTCTGTGGTTAAACTGGGTCTTGCGATCAGGTTTTGATGGATACGGATTGAGCGATCGACTTCACCACGTTTACGAAATAATGACCCTAATGACAGGTGGGTATCTATGGTCTCGTCGTCAACATCAAGCATAGAGATAAAAAGATCGACCGCCTTATCAGATTCATTAGAAAGCAGAAAATTAAGCCCGGTAAAGTAATCACGGCTTAACTGCTTACGTTGATTAGTTTGTTTTTGCCTGACACTCCTGCGGCCCATATACCAGCCATAACCGGCTGCTATAGGAAGAAGCAGAAAGAGGATTTCTAACATATTAAGCGTCTACTTCGTTATTACTGTGTTGGGTGATCTGTTTTTTTGACGGTTCCTCAATTACCATCGTTTGGTCTATCTTAGCCTCAGCGAGTGCCAATTGCTTTCTATTGCGACGTAACGCGAGTTTTAAGCCTGCGATATGATACATAGCAAATATCCAGCTCAATAAGAAACCAGCAAGAAATACACAAGCAAGTACCACTGGCAGTCTAAACTCTCCCTGAGCAACAAAGTAACTTATCGTAACGATCTGTTCATTACGCGCTCCAAAAATTAGCGCCAATATGAAAAGTACAGCGACAAAAAAGGCAATGATAAATGACTTCACGTTAAGCTCCATTGAACGCGTGGGTAAGCTTTGATTATCTAAGAAAATGAGTGAACTAGCTAGCTATACCTAAGTTTTAGATATAAAAAAGCCTCCTAATGGAGGCTTTTAATACAATGTAAATTACGCGTTAATTGCATCAACACGTTCGCGCAGTTCTTTGCCTGGTTTAAAGTGCGGTACGTACTTGCCTTCCAATTCAACTGAAGTACCAGTTTTTGGGTTACGGCCAGTGCGTGGTGCACGATAATGAAGAGAAAAACTACCAAATCCGCGGATCTCAATACGATCTCCACCTTCTAATGTTTCGGCCATTTGCTCCAACATTTCTTTGATAGCTGCTTCCACTTCTTTCGCAGACAGCTGCGACTGCCTAGTGGCAAGTTTTTCGATTAGCTCGGATTTAGTCATCCTATACCCTCTATTTATCAAGCCAAACACAGTCACCTTTTAGGGGCGCAAGCACCCCTGAACTTCAAGGCGATTATTTACGAGCTGCTTTGAACGCTTCAGCCATTGCGCTGCTCATAGCAACGTCATCTTGCTTGTTCAAGCTAGCCATTGCTTCTTTCTCTTCAGCTTCATCCTTAGCACGGATAGATAGGCTGATGGTGCGGTTCTTACGATCTACACCCATGAACTTAGATTCAACTTTGTCACCTACAGAGTAAACTGTAGATGCATCTTCGATGCGCTCACGAGAGATATCTGAAACGCGAAGGTAACCTTCAACAGTCTCAGCTAGTTCAATTGTAACACCTTTTGCGTCAACTGCAGTAACAACACCATTTACTACAACACCTTTCTTCTTGTCAGCAAGGTATGCATTGAATGGATCGTCTTCAGTTTGCTTAACGCCTAAGCTGATACGCTCACGCTCTGGGTCTACAGATAGAACTACAGCGTGGATTTCGTCGCCTTTCTTGTATTCAGCAACTGCGTCTTCGCCAGTACCATTCCAAGAAATGTCAGAAAGGTGAACTAGACCGTCGATGCCGCCGTCAAGACCGATGAAGATACCGAAGTCAGTGATAGACTTGATCTTACCAGAAACTTTGTCGCCCTTGTTGAAACGCTCAGCGAAATCATCCCATGGGTTAGTCTTACATTGCTTAAGACCTAGAGAAATACGACGACGCTCTTCATCGATGTCTAGAACTAGAACTTCAACCTCATCACCTAGGTTAACAACCTTAGATGGGTGGATGTTCTTGTTAGTCCAATCCATTTCAGAAACGTGAACAAGACCTTCAACGCCTTCTTCGATTTCAACGAAACAACCGTAGTCAGTTAGGTTAGTTACGCGACCAGTTAAACGTGTGTTTTCTGGGTAGCGCTTGCTGATTTCTAACCATGGATCTTCGCCAAGTTGCTTAAGACCTAGTGATACGCGTGTACGCTCACGGTCATACTTAAGAACTTTAACGTTGATTTCGTCACCAACATTAACGATTTCAGATGGGTGCTTAACACGCTTCCAAGCCATATCAGTGATATGTAGAAGACCGTCAACACCGCCAAGATCAACGAACGCACCGTAGTCAGTAAGGTTCTTAACGATACCTTTAACTGATTGACCTTCTTGAAGGTTCTCAAGAAGAGCATCACGCTCTGCGCTGCTTTCAGATTCGATAACTGCACGACGAGAAACAACAACGTTGTTACGCTTCTGGTCAAGCTTGATAACTTTGAATTCTAATTCTTTGTTTTCTAGGTGAGCTGTGTCGCGAACTGGGCGAACGTCAACTAGAGAACCTGGTAGGAATGCACGGATACCGTTTAATTCAACAGTGAAACCGCCTTTAACCTTACCATTGATGATACCGATAACAGTTTCAGCATCTTCGTACGCTTTTTCTAGAACGATCCAAGCTTCGTGACGCTTAGCTTTCTCACGAGAAAGTTGAGTTTCACCGAAACCATCTTCAACAGAGTCAAGAGCTACGTCAACTTCGTCGCCAACTGCGATTTCTAGAGCGCCTTGAGCGTTCTTGAACTGTTCAGCTGGGATTGGGCTTTCAGACTTAAGACCTGCGTCAACTAGTACCATACCGTTTTCGATGGCTACAACTACACCACGTACGATAGAACCAGGACGGAATTCAAGTTCATTAAGGGATTGTTCAAATAGATCAGCAAAAGATTCAGTCATGTTTAAGTTACTTTCTTTAAATAAACCACGGACCTTCCTGGACGTGGAGTCAGATTAATAATTCGTCCCTTCCATGAAACGAATAGTTAAGTACCGGCTTACGCCTGTACTTGGAGCTTTTGTTGAATATGAGTTAGCGCCATAGCTAACACATCTTCAATATTAATATTGGTCGTATCGATAACCAAAGCATCTTCGGCAGGCACCAAAGGAGCGACACTACGATTCATATCGCGGTCGTCACGCTCTTTAATCTCAGACAAAAGTTGATCGATATTAACATCGAAGCCCTTGTCCTGCAACTGATTATAGCGTCTTTGGGCTCTTTCTTCCGCTGATGCGGTTAAATAAAGTTTTACTGGTGTATTTGGAAATACAACCGTTCCCATATCACGACCATCAGCAATCAAACCCGGTGCTTCGGCAAAAGCACGCTGACGACGTAATAAGGCTTCTCTTACACGAGGAAATGCCGCCACTTTGGAGGCCGCATTTGAGCATTCTTGGCTGCGTATCGTTAGCGACACGTCTTCGCCTTCAAGTACAACTTTAATCCCTTTACCTTCACTGCTTGTTATAAATTGCACATCTAAATGTGCTGCAAGTAAAGTTAATGATTCTTCATTATCTAGCTCTACATTATGGTGAATAGCAGCTAAGGCTAATACACGGTATATCGCACCACTGTCTAATAACTTGAAGCCTAAACGCTCTGCAAGCAATTGACTAATAGTACCTTTTCCCGCACCGCTTGGGCCGTCAACAGTGACAACAGGCGCCCTTTCTGACATAAAATCCTCCACAAGAAATTGCATCTTCCTTGATATAACCGAAAAATGAGCGCGCGCATTATAAACCATGTAATGTAAGAAAGCGGCAAAAACTTCAAATAATCGCGAGCTTGGTTCAGTAAAATGTCAGGTTACGTAGCTGTAACCTGACCAAACATCACCTGTTAGAAAGGATTAAGCCTGTTGAGACAGTGCGCTAAATTGCTTGAAATAGTCGGGGAATGTTTTTGAAGTACACTCAGGCTCATTGATGGTAATACCACAATCAGCAAAAGCCAGCATCGAAAAGCACATTGCCATTCTATGGTCATTATAGGTGTCAATTGCAGCAGTATTTAACTGCTCTGGTGGAGTAACACTAATATAATCATGGCCTTCATCAACAATCGCCCCTACTTTTCTAAGCTCAGTTGCCATTGCAGCTAAACGGTCCGTTTCTTTAATCCGCCAGTTATAGATATTGCGAATATGGGTGGTTCCGGTTGCAAATAACGCGGCGGTGGCGATAGTCATGGCTGCATCTGGTATATGATTCATATCGAGGTCGACAGCAGTCAATTTGGCTTTTCTAGCAATAATGTAATCGTCGCCCCACTCTATTTCAGCGCCCATCTTCTCAAGCACATCAGCAAATTTAACGTCACCTTGAATAGATAGTTTGCCAACCCCAGTGACTTTAACCTCACCACCTTGAATTGCGCCGGCAGCTAAGAAGTACGATGCCGATGATGCGTCACCTTCAACAAGTACTTTGCCCGGTGATTGGTAACTTTGTCCGGCTTGGATAACGAACGACTGATAATCGTTGTTTTGTACTTTTACACCAAATTGTTTCATTAGTGCCAAGGTAATATCAATATAAGGTTTAGAGACTAATTCACCTTTGATCTTGATATTAACATCTCCTTGAGCCAAAGGAGCTACCATAAGAAGCGCTGTTAAAAATTGACTAGATAGATCGCCTGCAATCTCAACATCACCACCGTTGAGGCCTGTAGAAGTTATACTTAACGGTGGAAAACCTTCATTTTTTAGATAAGTAACATCTGCCCCCAATTGTCGCAGCGCATCAACTAAATCTCCAATCGGCCTTTCTTCCATGCGAGGTTCACCTGTTAACGTAAACTCGCCTTGCCCCAGAGTTAGCGCTGCGCATAACGGACGCATTGCTGTACCAGCATTACCTAAAAATAATGTTTGTGCATCAGCGGCATTCAAAGGCCCAGCTAGACCTTCTAACTCACACACAGTGTTGTTTTCTGAAAGACGGTAATTAACGCCTAACTGCTTTAATGACGCCAACATATAACGAATATCATCAGAATCGAGCAGATTGGTCAGTGTCGTGGTGCCTTTGGCAAGGGTTGCTAATAATAGCGCTCGATTTGAAATACTTTTTGAACCTGGAATATTAATGGTTCCAGATACTTTACTGATGGGCTCTATGCGTAATTGATTCATTGCGTACTTCTTATTATGGCTGCAGGAGTCAAACTCACCTGCGGGTTAACAGTAGATGTTCATGCTAGATGACTTGGACAATTTGGTGGTTTTCCCAGCAAATTTTTGATCACCACGACAAAGTGATCATCATTTCGCGATTGTTTGAACTTCGTAGTAATAAAATTACTCATTGGCGCACAGGTTTCAACACTTTTTTACTAAAACGACCCCTTAATACCCAAATTATGCTCAAGTTGGAAAAATATGGAGTTAAACTTAATTTGTTTGAAACCCGTTAATCGGGCTTAATATGTACTATGGAATGAAAAATTTCCAAAAGAATTATTGATTAAAATGTAAAGCAGCGCTGTTCATCCTTGGCTTAATTACGTTAATCTAACTTCATAATGAGAAACGGCTAATCGACAGCCGAACACAATAAAAGGTAAATGGAGCCATGTTTAACAAATTGACCGCTATGCCTGCCGATCCTATCTTAGGCTTGCTGACGAAGTACCGCGAAGATCCTCACTCACAAAAAGTCGACTTAGGAGTTGGCGTTTACAAAGATGAAGCAGGACACACCCCTATTCTTACTTGTGTGAAGAAAGCTGAAAAGTTCCGTTTAGATACTGAGTCAACCAAAGTTTACATCGGCCCTACTGGTTCAGCTGACTTCAATCAATTAATGTCAGAACTAGCATTTGGTAGCGACCATCCTGCACTGCTAGCAAATAGAGTACGCACCGTATCAACCCCGGGGGGAACAGGTGCATTAAGAGTTGCAGCTGATTTCATTAAACGTTGCAACCCTAACGCAACTCTTTGGGTAAGCGATCCTACATGGGCTAATCACACAGGTTTGTTTGAGGCGGCTGGAATTACGGTTAAAACTTACCCTTATTATGATTACGATAATAAGAGATTAAAGTTTGATGAAATGAAAACAGCACTGAGTTCAATCAGTGCAGATGACGTTGTATTGCTACACGCTTGTTGCCACAACCCTAGTGGAATGGACTTAACCAACGAACAGTGGGACGAGATCATTGCAATCATCGCTAATCAAGGCTTTACCCCACTAATAGACATGGCATACCAAGGTTTTGGTGTAGGTGTTGATGAGGACGCTTACGGCGTTCGAAACATGGCTGCCGCAGTGGACACCATGATTCTGTGTAGCTCGTGCTCGAAAAACTTTGGCTTGTACCGTGAACGTATCGGTGCCTGCACCATTATCGGTAAGGATGCAGCTCGCTCTGACATCGCATTTTCAGTTCTACTTTATGTCGTTCGCTGTATTTATTCTATGCCGCCAGCTCATGGTGCGGCAATTGTTGAAACTATTTTAGGTTCTGAAACATTAAAACAAGAGTGGCTAGCCGAGCTAACAGAGATGCGAGAACGCATCAATGGTAATCGCGCTATGCTCGTAGCTAAGCTCAAAGAAAAAGGCGTTCAGCAGAATTTTGACTTTATAGCAGAGCAAAAAGGCATGTTTTCTTTCCTAGGCATAACGCCAGATCAAGTGGCTGAATTACAACAGCATTACAGTGTATATATGGTTGATTCAAGCCGGATCAGTATAGCCGGTATTGGCCATGGTAATGTCGATTACTTAGCAGAATCTATTGCTAAAGTAATTTGCTAAACATCGCTCTGATTGGTGCCTTATCCACCTAATAAAAAGCCGATACATGATGTATCGGCTTTTTAGTATCAAAACTTTTATCGCTTACTTGAATTACGCGTTTTTGGCAGCAAAGTCAGTCATAAACTTCACTAAGGCATCAACACCTTCTAATGGCATGGCGTTATAAATACTAGCCCGCATACCGCCAACCATACGATGACCTTTCAACGCAACAAGGCCTGCTGCTTGAGCTTCTGCTAAGAACTTACTATCTAGCTCTGAATTTGTTAATTGGAACGTCACGTTCATTCGACTACGGTTTTGTGGGGCGACTCCACTAACATAAAAGTCTAACTGATCGATACATTGATAAAGACGTTTAGCCTTTTCAATATTTCGTAGTTCCATTTCTGCCACGCCGCCAACACTTTTCAGCCAGCTAAACACTTCAGCGGCTAAGTACCAGGCGAAAGTCGGTGGTGTGTTATACATTGAGTCGTTTGCAACAGCTAAACGATAATCCATAATCGAAGATTGAGTTAGACTTGGTAACGCCAACATATCTTCTCGAACAATCACAATACTTAACCCTGACGGACCAATATTTTTTTGTGCGCCAGCGTAGATCAGGCCAAATTGGCTTACATCAATCTTACGTGACAAAATGTTTGAAGACATGTCGGCAATCACAGGCCAAGGACTATTTAAACTTTCAAAAATTTCAATACCATCAACCGTCTCATTTGGACAGTAGTGCACATAGCGATAGTCTTTATCGATTTGAGTCAGATCCGGCACAGAAACTTGACGCTTGCCAGCAACCGTATCAACAATATTAATACAATCAATATTATCTTTACCCGCTAGCTTCTCAGCTTCTTCAACAGCGGCTTTTGACCAACTACCATCAATTAGATACAAAGCCTTACCATTGTCACCGAGGAAGTTATTGACTACCGCAGAGAACTGACCGCGTCCACCGCCGTGCATAAACAACACATGATAATTATCGGGGATTTCCATTAGCTCACGCAAGTTGGACTCAGCCTGTTGCGTTAGCGCGATAAACTCCTTACTGCGATGACTTATCTCCATAACGGAAACGCCTTGGTCATTCCAGTTTAATAATTCTTGCTGAGCCTTTTGCATTACAGCTTGGGGCAACATGGCAGGGCCGGCACAGAAATTAAAAATCGCGCTCACATTCTTGTCCTTCTATTGTTATTAGTAGAAACGTTTGGTTCTGTTGTTCTTGATAGCAGTATATCCTAACTAGCTGACGGCTAAAATCAAAAAATGGCGCGAATGTTCTAATACATCGTTTTGGTTAATAACATTTTTTTATTTTTATATTAGTGATTGTTTTTGTTAAAATGTCGACCAATTGCAATAGCATGTTCACTTCTAATCCAGTGATTTAAATTAAATTGAATTAGCAAAGTCATTATTAAGAATAACTGGACGCATTGATTAGCATCATTAGTGCAAGCTACGCTTAAAATATACTAAACAGACCGTTATAACGGCACATTGGATCTGTACATGTTTTTAAAACCTATGCTATTTGTTAGCACACTTTCCCTCGGCGCTGTTCTCCCCTTTCAGCAAGCTTTTGCCTCCCAATACACCCCTGTTGCCGACAAATTTAAAAGCCAATTTCATCAGCAATTGAAAAAACACAAAGTACCAGGCGGCTCTTTTGTTATCGTTGATACCGATAAGGTGATTAAACTTAGTAGCTACGGTAAAAGGAAAAAAGGCGGAACTCAAAATGTGAACGCTAATACCGTTTTCCGATTAGCATCGGTATCAAAAACCTTTGCAGGTACACTTGCTTCAATGTTGGTTGAAGAAGAAAAACTAGATTGGCAACAACCGATCGTTAATTATCTACCTGAATTTACCTTAGCCAACAAAGCTCAAGCAGATAGCATCACCCTAGAGCATATTATTGGCCATAGCACAGGATTGATGCCGAATAGCTACGATAATCTCATTAATAGCAATGTCAAAATGGCTAAGATCATCAATAAATTTGATGAACTAACCCCTATTTGTAAGCCGGGAATTTGTTATGGCTACCAAAACGTTGCCTTTTCGTTTATCGAAACAGCCATTGAGAAACAAACCGATCTTAGCTATGAAGAACTGATCCAACAAAGGATATTCTCCCCTCTGAACATGAATTCAGCTTCAATCGGCTTTAGCGCTTTTGAACAAACACAGAATCGTGCAGAACCTCATATAAAAACCAAACATGGTTTTAAACAAGTAAAAGTTAAACCTAACTATTATCAATTAGCATCTGCTGCTGGTGTTAATGCGAGTATCAACGACATGTCTAAATGGTTAATAGCAAACTTAGGCCAAAACCCCGAGGTATTGTCAGCGAGCATTATCGAAGATGTAACGACTCCAGGTGTAAAAACCACCCGAGAACTTCGCCGTAGAGATTGGCGCCAATATTTAGATAAGGCTCATTATGGTAAAGGATGGCGCGTTTATGAGTTTAATGGTAGGCCACTAATCTACCATGCTGGCTGGGTTGCAGGTTACGTTGCCGAGATCTCGTATTCACCTGAGCTTAATATTGGTATGGCTATGTTACTCAATGGCGAATCGAGAGTCATTGCTGAGTTAAGCTCAAACTTTTGGCGCGATACCTTCAAACAGGCTAAACAATTAGGTCATTAATATTCCGCCTTCTCTTGAAGGCGGCTTTATAATCCCAGCACCATGTTTAGCTTAAGCTTCTCTACTGAAGCCCATAGCTTAGGACTAAAAAAAGGATGCCATTGGCATCCTTTCTTTTCTAACGACTAATCTCGCATAGATTAATCTTCAGTTTTTGGCGTTTCAGTTTCGCTTTCAGTTGCTACTGACGCTTCAGACTCTGCTGTTGCCTCTGTAATAACTGGATTGCCTTCTGCGTCTAACTCGACTTCAGGCTCCTGAATTTCGTCAATACGTTGTAAGCCAACAACCTTTTCATCTGCTGCGGTGCGGATAATCGTTACACCTTGAGTGTTACGACCAATAGTTGATACACCTTCTGCAGGGGTACGAACTAAGGTGCCTTTGTTACTGATCAGCATGATTTCATCATTAGCGCCAACTTGAACCGCGCCAACAACGGCACCGTTACGCTCGCTCACTTTAATTGAAACTACACCTTTAGTACCACGGCTCTTAGCTGGGTATTCACTTAGCTCTGTGCGCTTACCGTAACCATTTTCAGTCACAGTTAAGATTGCACCGTCACCTTTAGGAACGATTAACGATACAACCGTTTGTCCTTCTTCAAGTTTGATACCACGTACACCAGTTGCGGTACGGCCCATAGCACGCAGTGCAATAACTTCTTCACCTGTTTCTGGGTCAATCTTCACTTCACCGGTTTCAGAGCTACGTGCTTTCTCGTTAAAGCGAACCACTTTACCTTCGTTAGAGAACAGCATGATATCGTCACTACCATCGGTGATATCAACACCAATTAGCTGATCACCATCTTTCAAGTTAACCGCAATAATACCGTTTGCACGTGGGTTACTGTAAGCGGTTAGTGCTGTTTTCTTAACCGTACCGTGTGATGTAGCCATGATAATATACTTATCTTCAGCATATTCACGTACAGGTAGGATTGCAGTGATCCGCTCACCTTCAGCAAGTGGTAACAAGTTAACAATTGGACGACCACGAGATGTGCGGCTAGCCAATGGTAACTGGTAAACTTTAAGCCAGTACATCTTACCAAAGTCAGAGAAACACAAGATGGTGTCATGGGTATTCGCAACGAGTAGTTTTTCGACGAAGTCTTCATCTTTAACTTTAGTCGCAGCTTTACCTTTACCACCACGGCGCTGTGCTTGGTAATCAGAAAGTGCTTGATACTTAGCGTAACCAAGGTGAGACAATGTCACCACTACGTCTTCTTCGTTGATAAGATCTTCTAAGCTCATATCAACTTCGTTAGCGTTAATGACAGTACGACGCTCATCACCGTAATTTGCTAATACTTCTTCAAGCTCTTCCTTAATCACTTCCATCAAACGTTGTGGGCTTGAAAGGATATGTAATAGCTCTGCGATAATCTCTAACAGCTCTTCGTATTCAGCGATGATCTTATCGTGCTCTAAACCGGTTAAGCGGTGTAGACGAAGTTCAAGGATCGCTTGAGCTTGTTGCTCAGTTAAGAAGTACTGGCCATCACGAATACCGTATTCTGGCTCTAACCATTCAGGACGTGCTGCGTCATCACCTGCTTTTTCAAGCATGCCTTTAACATGGCCAAGCTCCCAACCTTGTGCAACAAGCTTAACTTTTGCTTCAGCTGGAGTTGGTGATGCTTTAATCAATGCAATAATTGGATCGATATTAGCAAGTGCTACCGCTAATGCTTCAAGAATATGAGCACGTTCACGCGCTTTACGCAGTTCAAATACTGTACGGCGAGTAACAACTTCACGACGGTGAAGAATAAAGCACTCTAGCATCTCTTTTAGGTTAAACAGTTTTGGTTGACCGTTAGTCAACGCAACCATGTTAATACCAAAAGAACATTGCATTTGTGTTTGTGCATATAAGTTGTTTAGTACAACTTCACCCACTTCGCCGCGCTTGATCTCAACAACAATACGCATACCGTCTTTATCAGACTCGTCGCGTAGGCCACTGATCCCTTCAATCTTTTTATCTTTAACAAGCTCAGCGATCTTTTCAATCAAACGCGCCTTGTTAACTTGATATGGAATTTCATGAACGATAATACGCTCACGACCATTATCTTCTTCAATTTCTGCACGAGCACGCATAACAGCACGACCGCGGCCAGTCTTGTATGCGTCAATAATGCCCTTACGGCCATTGATAATTGCAGCTGTTGGGAAGTCAGGGCCTGGAATGTGTTCCATTAGCTGTTCAATTGACAGCGCAGGTTCTTCAATCAAGGCTAAACAACCCGCGATAACTTCACTTAAGTTGTGTGGCGGAATGTTTGTCGCCATACCAACCGCAATACCAGACGAACCATTCACTAATAGTGCTGGGATACGTGTAGGTAATACTGCAGGAATAAACTCAGTACCGTCATAGTTAGGTACGAAATCAACTGTCTCTTTATCTAAGTCAGCTAATAATTGATGCGCCACCTTATCCATACGGATTTCGGTATAACGCATTGCCGCTGCCGCATCACCGTCAACAGAACCGAAGTTACCTTGACCATCGATGAGTGGGTAGCGCATAGAGAATGGCTGAGCCAAACGAACAATTGTGTCATATACAGCGGTATCACCATGAGGGTGATATTTACCGATTACGTCACCAACAACACGAGCCGACTTTTTATAAGGCTTGTTCCAGTCGTTTTTCAATTCGCTCATCGCGAATAGTACGCGGCGGTGAACCGGCTTTAGACCGTCACGAACGTCCGGTAGTGCACGGCCAACGATTACGCTCATTGCGTAATCTAAATATGAATTTTTTAATTCGTCTTCAATATTAATTGGTGTTATAGATGAAGCCAGATCAGTCATAAACTGCTCGATCCCCTGAAATTTAGCGCGCTATCCCTATTTCCTAGAATAACGAAGCTTGAAAACGTGATTTGGCATTCTAACACAGTTATTTGATGGCGCTAGACCCAAATATCGATTCATTTTAAATAAGCTTAAAAAGGCAATACTCTTGATTAAAATCAAGGCATAGGCGCATTAATTGTTCACTTTGTTCAATAAGTAACAAACGGCTACATAACTGCTTTGTTTCTTACTACTAATCATTATAATGTTGGCAAAAGACGGATTTGTCGCTCAGAGGTAATTTACGTGCAAACACAGAATAATGTTGATCCACAAGAGATCGCAAAGTTTGAGAAAATGGCCGCTACATGGTGGGACCCTAATGGCGAGTTTAAGCCGCTACATAACTTAAATCCGCTACGCCTGAACTATATTGACCAGACCGCTGGTGGAATTTTCGCTAAGAAGGTACTCGATGTCGGCTGTGGTGGCGGGATCTTGTCAGAAAGTATGGCAAAAATTGGTGCAGAGGTTACCGGTTTAGATATGGGTGACGAACCACTCGATGTTGCAAGGTTGCATGCTTTAGAAGCCGGCGTAAATATTAACTATGTTAAGAATACGGCTGAAGCACATCGAGATGAGCACCGTGGTCAATATGACGTCGTAACTTGCATGGAAATGCTTGAACACGTACCCGATCCAAGCTCTGTTATCCAAGCCTGTGCTGATATGGTTAAGCCAGGTGGTTATGTTTTCTTTTCTACCATTAACCGCAATATCCGTGCTTACATAGAAACGATCCTTGGCGCCGAGTACTTATTAAAGATGCTACCTGTTGGCACTCACGATCATAATAAGTTTATTCGTCCATCTGAGTTAATTGGTTTGGCTGAACAGTCTGAGCTAATTTGTAAGGATGCGGTTGGTATTACTTATAATCCAATTACAGATATCTTTAGATATACCAAGAGCCTTGAAGTTAACTACATGATAGCTACGGTTAAACATGACTGAGGTTAATGTTAGCCAAGTCAAAGGTGTGCTGTTTGATTTAGACGGCACCCTTGCTGACACCGCACCAGACATGATTGCAGCGCTTAATATGGCGTTACAAGCAAACGGTTATAATCAAGTGGGCTTTGATGCACTGCGAGCCAGTGCTTCTCATGGCAGCGTTGCCATGATAAAAACCGCCCTGCCCGATATTACTGATGAGTTAGTTCCTGTATTACAGCAATCATTGTTTGATCATTATCAGCAAATAAATGGTGATAATTGCCAATTATTTTCAGGCTTAGATCTACTGCTAGCTAGATTAACTGAACTTAAGATCCCTTACGGTATCGTCAGCAATAAACCCGCTCGATTTACTAGACCCCTACTGAATCGATTAGGCTTAACTGCCAATATGCCTACGATTGTAAGTGGTGACACCACTCGCCATTCAAAACCACATACCGCACCTATGTTATTAGGTGCACAGCAACTAAACGTAGCGCCGCAGCACATCTTGTACTTAGGTGACGCCGAGCGAGACATGGTCGCCGCTAAAGCATCAGGTATGATTTCAGGCTTAGCACAATGGGGTTATATCAGTTCCAGTGACATGATAGACAAATGGCCTGCTGATATTCGATTTAAGACTGGCGAGTGTTTAAACAACTTTTTCAATTAAACTTTTTTGATTGAGAACCGCTTAAATAAGCTTTGACTAGCAGTAGTCATTAGCTGTTTTTTTATCATACAAAAGCACTAGAAATGATCGTTTGCGATCGCTCAACTAAACTGCGATCTAAACGATCTTTTTATTTGCTCAAATATTCCTCGCTATTGAGGAATTCAATGCAAAACAAGCTTTAACGGTTAGTCGTTACTAACAGCTTCGATTATCCTCAAGATATCCACAACTTGTCCCCTAAATTCATACTTGCAAAAAACTGATAACCTCACTATCTTGTAGCTATTAAATCTAAAAACACCATATATTGTGTGTGAGAGACTTAAGCAGGCACTATTTAGTCGTTTGTGTCAACAAAAAGGAACTCTCCGTTTTTACGGTTAAAACTGTTTGTTTACAGGGAAACGTACGGTGAACCTGAACAGGTCACTTTCATAAATATAAAAACCAAGGTCTATCTTTAATGAATAGCAATATGACAGTCACAAAACGTAGTGGCGAACGTGAGACGATCGATCTCGACAAAATCCATCGCGTTATTGAATGGGCAGCAAAGGGGCTAAATAATGTCTCTGTTTCTGAGGTTGAACTACGTTCTCACCTACAATTTTTCGATGGCATTGCCACCGAAGCTATTCATGAGACTATCATTAAAGCTGCAGCTGACTTAATCTCACCTGAATCTCCAGATTACCAGTTCTTGTCTGCACGCCTTGCTGTGTTCCATTTGCGAAAAAAAGCGTTCGGCCAATTTGAACCTCCTAAGCTATACGATCATGTAGTGAAACTGGTTGAATTAGGTAAATATGATCAGCATATTCTTGAAGATTACAGCAAAGAAGAGCTCCATATACTAGACAGCTATATCGACCATTGGCGCGACATGAACTTCTCATATGCTGCCGTTAAGCAATTAGAAGGTAAGTATTTAGTTCAAAACCGTGTTAGCCATGAGATCTATGAAAGCGCACAGTTCCTATATATTCTGGTTGCTGCTTGCTTATTTGCTAAGTATCCGAAAGATACTCGTCTGCAATACGTTAAAGATTTCTATGATGCGACATCGACCTTTAAGATCTCGCTACCAACACCAATTATGGCCGGCGTACGTACACCTACGCGTCAGTTCAGCTCGTGCGTATTAATTGAATGTGGCGATAGCCTTGATTCAATTAACGCGACTTCATCATCAATCGTTAAGTATGTGTCGCAACGTGCAGGTATCGGTGTTAATGCTGGTCGTATTCGCGCGCTAGGTAGCCCTATCCGTGGCGGTGAAGCTTTCCATACTGGTTGCTTACCATTTTATAAGTACTTCCAAACAGCAGTTAAATCTTGCTCACAAGGTGGTGTACGCGGTGGTGCAGCAACCCTATTTTACCCAATGTGGCACTTAGAAGTTGAATCACTGTTAGTACTTAAAAATAACCGTGGTGTTGAAGATAACCGTATTCGTCACTTAGATTACGGCGTGCAAATCAACAAGGTTATGTACCAACGCCTAGTACAAGGCGGTATGATCAGCTTGTTCAGTCCATCTGACGTGCCAGGTATGTACGATGCGTTCTTCGAAGATCAAGAGGAATTCGAGCGTTTATATCTAAAATACGAAGCTGATCCAAGCATCCGTAAGAAACAGATCAAGGCTGTTGAATTATTCTCGCTAATGATGCAAGAGCGTGCTTCAACCGGTCGTATTTACATCCAAAACGTGGACCACTGTAATACCCATAGCCCGTTTGATTCAAAAGTTGCGCCAGTTCGCCAATCTAACTTGTGTTTAGAAATCGCCTTGCCAACTAAGCCATTGAACAACATTAACGATCCGGATGGTGAAATCGCACTTTGTACGCTATCAGCACTTAACTTAGGTGCGATTAAAAAGCTAGAAGAGCTGGAACCATTAGCAGATTTGGCAGTACGTGCACTTGATAACCTACTTGATTATCAAGACTACCCTATCATCTCAGCTAAGAAAGCTTCGATGAATCGCCGTACACTAGGTATCGGTGTAATTAACTTTGCCAACTATTTAGCCAAAGAAGGCGTACGTTATTCAGATGGTTCAGCAAACGCAATTACCCATAAGACATTTGAAGCGATTCAATATTACCTATTGAAAGCGTCAATGAAGCTAGCTCAAGAGCAAGGTGCTTGTCCTGCTTTCCATGAAACGACTTACGCTAAAGGTATTTTACCTATTGATACTTATAAGCGTGATTTGGATAAGATTTGTGATGAGCCGTTACACCTTGATTGGGAAACCTTACGTGAAGAGATCAAAACTCATGGTCTACGTAACTCTACTCTGTCTGCATTGATGCCGTCTGAGACCTCATCACAGATCTCAAACGCAACCAACGGTATTGAACCACCACGTGGTTTAATCAGTGTTAAAGCAAGTAAAGACGGTCAGCTAAAGCAAGTTGTACCTGATTTTGAGAAATACCAATATAGCTATGAATTATTATGGCAAATGCCAAATAACGAAGGCTACTTACAGTTAGTAGGATTAATGCAGAAGTTCGTAGATCAATCTATTTCTGCAAATACTAACTACGACCCAACTCGATTTGAGGGTGGTCGTGTACCAATGAAGGTGCTATTGAAAGACTTATTAACCGCTTACAAATATGGTGTGAAGACACTTTACTATCACAATACTCGTGATGGCGCGTCAGATAGTCACGATGACATCACTGCCATTGAGAAAGAAGATGACAGTTGCGCTGGCGGCGCGTGTAAGATCTAACTTAAGATTTTAATCATTAGTATTAAACGTTAATTTAAGGGGGCCTCGCCCCCATTATCGGAAGATAGAAAAATGGCCTATTCAACATTTTGTCAAACTCCAAATAACGCATTGCTTGAGCCTATGTTTCTTGGGCAGTCTGTTAACGTGGCGCGTTACGATCAACAAAAGTACGAAGTTTTCGAAAAGCTAATTGAAAAACAGTTATCATTCTTCTGGCGTCCAGAGGAAGTAGACGTAAGCCGCGATAAGATTGATTACGCAGCGCTGCCAGAGCATGAAAAGCATATTTTTATCTCAAACTTAAAATACCAAACCCTTCTTGACTCTATTCAAGGTCGTTCGCCAAACGTTGCATTTTTACCGCTGGTATCACTACCTGAACTAGAGACTTGGATTGAAACTTGGTCTTTCTCTGAGACTATTCACTCACGTTCTTACACACATATTATTCGTAATATCGTAAACGATCCGTCAATTGTGTTTGATGATATCGTTGAAAACCAAGAGATCTTAAAGCGTGCAAGTGATATTGCTAACTACTACGACGATTTGATCAAGTTAAGCCAGGCTTATCACCTACATGGCGAGGGCAATCATGAAATCGATGGTGAAGTGATTGAGGTCAACAAGCGTGCTATTAAAAAAGCACTTTACTTGTGTATGGTTTCAGTAAACGTACTTGAAGCGATCCGTTTCTACGTTAGCTTTGCCTGCTCTTTCGCTTTTGCTGAGCGTAAAGTAATGGAAGGTAACGCAAAAATCATCCGTCTAATTGCACGTGATGAAGCATTGCACCTAAATAGCACCCAGCATATTTTAAAAATTATGCAAGGCGGTAAAGACGATCCTGAAATGGCTGAGATTGCGAAAGAGTGTGAGCAAACCGCAATTGATATCTTTATCAAAGCCGCTGAGCAAGAAAAAGAATGGGCTAAGTACCTATTTAAAGACGGTTCAATGATTGGTCTTAACGAGCATATCCTATGTCAGTATGTTGAATACATTACTAACGAGCGTATGAAAGCGGTTAACTTAGCGTCTCCATATGAAGAAAAAAGCAATCCACTTCCTTGGATGAAGAACTGGCTTGAAAGTGACTCAGTTCAGGTTGCTCCGCAAGAAGTAGAAGTCTCTTCTTACCTAGTAGGCCAAATCGACTCTTCTGTCGATGCAGACGAGTTTGCTGATTTTGACCTTTAAGCCTGTAAATTTTAGTCAAGCAAGCTTTAAAAAGGCTCCTATTGTGAGCCTTAAAGGTGTGCCAGTGCTGCTGTTTAATCAGCAGCACCAAACCTTGCTCGAAGCCCTTGAACAGAAAAAGGTTAAAATATTTTCCGAGTGTCGTAGTGGATATTGTGGTCAATGTAAAACCAAAGTGCTTAGTGGTAGCGTCACATATCTGAACGATCCTCTAGTCACCCTAGAAGCCGACGAATGTCTGCCCTGCTGTTGTATGCCCGATGGTGATATCGACTTGGCACTCTCTGCCGAAGGTGCTGAAGTGGTCATGCGTGTAGCGAGCCCAACGAAAGTCGAAACCACCGAAGCGACATCAGTTGTCCCCCAAGTACAAAGCTAAGCTAAACAAATAACCTTGTTTAGCTTTGAATCGTGTTACAACCTGTTGTTTTAGCCTCAATCTCTACTTGTGAAATGTGTCTATCTACTCGCGTCTCCGCTTAGCAAACAATTTTGCTCCCAATTTGTACTAATTAGTATAAATATTTAATCGCCATTCTGGAGCGTTTTTGGCTGCCTATTTCTGCATTGAATAACTTCACAAGGGAACAACCATTCTTGCAATTATTCGCCTTGAATTAATTTGCCAAAAGCGCTCTGAGTAGATCAACTTCTTATATTAATTGGTATTAGATAAAACGATCTTCTTTCGAAAATAATAAAGCCCGCTGACACAATTTGTATTAGCGGGCTAGTGCCACATATAAGGCTTATTCTAATAGGTATTATAACGCGATAGCCAACTCAGCACCTTGCCTAATAGCCCGCTTAGCATCAAGTTCGGCTGCGACATCTGCACCACCAATTAGATGCACAGGTAAGCCAGTCGACTTCATTTCCTCAACAAGATCGATATTAGAAACTTGCCCTGCGCATAAAATCACATTATCCACATCAAGTACTTCAGCTTTTCCATCGACGCTAATATGTAGGCCTTGTTCATCAAACTTATCGTAACTAACGCCTGTTTTGGTCTCTACTTGATGCTGTTTCAGCACAGTGCGATGGATCCAACCTGTAGTCTTACCTAAGCCCTTACCTATTTTGCTGGTTTTGCGCTGTAATAGGTAAACTTGGCGGTGTTTATCCTGTGCAACTTGCTCAGTTAATCCACCAGCTTGTTTATAATCTTTATCGATCCCCCATTGTTTCAACCAGCGGTTTAAATCAAGTGTCGACGACTCTGACTCGCAAAGATAATGAGCCATGTCAAAACCAATACCGCCAGCGCCAATTAACGCTACTTTTTGGCCAATTTCAACTTCACCGTTCAATACTTTTTGGTAATCAACTACCTTAGGATTGTCAAAACCAGGTAAGTCGATAACTCTTGGTTTTACACCACTGGACATCACAATCTCATCAAACTGCTCATCTCGCACAACACTGGCATCAAGGCGGGTATTTAATCTCAATTCCACCTTGTGTAGCTTTATTTGGTTTAGGAAGTAACGAATAGTTTCATCGAACTCTTCTTTGCCTGGAATTTTACGCGCCAAGTTAAACTGACCACCAACTTCTGATTTAGCTTCAAATAACACCACTTCATGACCTCGGCTAGCGGCGTAGATAGAAAAAGCCATTCCAGCTGGACCAGCGCCCATTACCGCAATGCGTTTCTTGGTAGTAACTGGAGTAAAGTTGATTTCAGTTTCATAACAAGCTCGAGGGTTGACTAGACAAGTAGCACGTTTTAGTGAAAAGGTATGATCGAGACATGCTTGGTTACAACCAATACAAGTATTAATAAGTTCTGGAGTATTGGCTGCCGCCTTATTGACAAAGTCCGGATCCGCAAGAAATGGTCTTGCCATCGACACCATATCTGCTTGTCCAGAAGCAATAATATGTTCGCCAATCTCAGGAGTATTAATCCGGTTAGTTGCAATGAGTGGGATCGACATCTCTTTCATTAAGCGTTCTGTCACCCATGCAAATGCACCGCGAGGTACGCTAGTCGCAATCGTTGGCACACGCGCTTCATGCCAGCCAATGCCGGTATTGATGATTGTCACACCGGCCTGCTCTAGCCATTTGGCTAGTTGTACCACTTCTTCCCATGTCGAACCATTATCAACCAGATCTAACATGGATAGCCTAAAGATGATAATAAAGTCAGTGCCGACCTTTTCGCGTATTTGCTTGACGATTTCGATAGGGAACTGAGCACGAGCACTAAATTCACCGCCCCATTTATCATCACGTTTATTAGTACGAGAGCTGATAAATTGGTTAATGAGGTAGCCTTCACTGCCCATGACTTCAACACCGTCGTAACCCGCTTTTTTAGCTAAAGCTGCACTCGTTGCATAGTCTTTAATGGTTGCCTTTACTTGCCTTGCAGACATGGCTGACGGCGTGAAAGGTGTGATAGGCGATTTGATTTTGCTTGGTGCACTTGAAAAAGGATGGTAGCCATATCGGCCTGCATGCAATAGTTGCATACAGATCTTGCCCCCGGCTTCATGCACAGCTTGAGTCACCTTGGTGTGCTTTTTAACTTGCCATGGAAAACTAAGCTGGCAGGCATTCGGCGCTAAACGTCCACGTAGGTTTGGTGAAATACCGCCTGTTACAATTAAGCCTACACCACCCAATGCACGTTCTTTATAAAACGCTGCCAGTTTCTCAAAGCCGCCCTTTTCTTCTTCTAGACCTGTGTGCATGGAGCCCATTAATACTCGGTTTTTTAACTGAGTAAATCCCAGATCTAAGGGTTCTAATAAATGCGGAAACGACATTCAAACATCCTTTTTAAACAAGTGATTTAATTCAGCATACCTTGTGTAATCAATAAGCTCAACTCAGCTTTGATTAGATTCGTTTACAATTGAGTTTTCCTTTCACACTAAATTTCAGTTAGCATTAGATTATCGAAGTGATAAAGGAGTGGCTGATGTCCACTAAACCCTCAATTTTCAAAAGGATATTCCTACTTTGCTGGAATGTCATTAACGGCTTAAGAAAACTTTTTCTAAATCTAGTTTTCTTTGGTTTAATCGCCATCATTATTGTTAGTCTAGCCAGTGAAGATACGGTTCAAGTAGAAGATGGCTCAGCCTTAGTACTGAGTTTGTCCGGTGTTATTGTTGATCAAAAGCGCCAAGTTGACCCGTTTGAAGCGGCCATGAAAAGTGGTAATGAGCCAGACGGTAGTGGTGAGATCCTGCTAGCGGATGTGTTGACCGTAATTAATAATGCAGCACACGATGAAAGGATCAGCCAAATCGTACTAGACCTTGCATTACTTAACGGTACAGGTATGAGTAAGCTGCAATCAATTGGTGATGCCTTAAATGCATTTAAAGCAACCGGAAAAACAGTCGTTGCCAATGGCGACTGGTACGGCCAAAACCAATATTTTCTCGCTAGCTTTGCAGACAAAATCTACCTTAATCCGCAGGGTAGCGTGCAAATTGAAGGGCTAAGCCGTTATCGTCTTTACTTTAAGTCAGCCTTTGAAAAATTAAAAATTAACGCACATGTTTTTCGTGTTGGCACCTTTAAGTCAGCAGTAGAACCCTTTATCCGTGACGATATGTCTGCCGCGGCTAAAGAAGCCAACTTAACCCTACTTAATGATTTATGGCAAAGCTATGCTGATACGGTTGCTGCTAACCGCGGCTTAAAAACTGACGATTTATCACTAAGCGGCGAACAATATTTAGCACAACTAGATAAAGCAGATGGCCAATCTGCACAGATGGCGCTAAACATGAATTGGGTTGACGCATTAAAATCAGCAGAAGAGTTTCGCCTTGCTATGGTCGATGCCGTTGGCAAATCGACTGATGGGGAATCATTTAAGCATATCGATTTTTACGACTACCTTTCTGTAACCCAGTCGCATCCTGTTCTTAGCTTAAATGACAAAGTCGGTATCATCGTCGCTAAAGGTAACATAATGAATGGCTCTCAACCTGCCGGTCAAATCGGCGGTGAAAGTACATCTAACCTTCTTAGAAAAGCGCGATTTGACGATTCAGTAAAAGCAGTGGTATTACGTGTTGATAGTCCTGGCGGTAGCGCATTTGCATCAGAGCAGATTCGACAAGAAGTACTTGCTTTAAAAGAAGCAAATAAACCAGTTGTAGTGAGTATGGGCAGCTACGCAGCTTCAGGTGGGTACTGGATTTCTGCCAGCGCTGACTACATCTACGCCACGCCAACGACGCTAACAGGCTCCATTGGTATATTCGGCATGATCACGACTTTTGAAGACTCCCTTGCCAGCATCGGTGTTCATACTGACGGTGTAGGTACATCAGACTGGGCTGGTTTTTCTGTCACTAAGGGACTGTCACCACAAATTAAAGCGGTGATCCAACGCCATATAGAGCGCGGCTACCATGACTTTATTTCACTTGTAGCCAATGAGCGAAATATGAGTTTGGAACAAGTAGATAGTATTGCTCAAGGCCGAGTGTGGACCGGACGCAAAGCGCTGGAGTTAGGCTTGGTCGATGGCTTAGGTGAATTGCAAGATGCTGTTACTAAAGCGGCGGAAATGGCCTCTTTAGACCATTACGATACTGATGTTATTGAGCGAGAGTTAACACCTCAAGAACAGTTTGTGCAAGAGATGTTTGCAGCGAGTGCAGATTACCTGCCGCCATCATTAACCCAATCGAGTGCCCTAGACAACATTATCGGACAATGGTCGAATGTGGTTAACGAATTCAAGTCGTTCGACGATCCAAATGGCGTCTACCTATACTGTGATACCTGTAACTATTAACAGCTAATAGACAATATAAAGAAGCCCAGCTATATGCTGGGCTTTTTAATCGCTGCCATTTGCTCAATTCTGAAGCAAGCTAAATAACTAACTATTAAAGTTTCACAAAACTCGGCTAAATGTGACTTCACGCCAACCATTGTCCTCTTTCTAGCTAACCATCAGCCAAATACACGCATTATTAAGTTTTAGCACTGACGCGACTATTGCTTTAGGTATATAATCCCGCAGTCGAACTCTGCCTCAATACTATAATAGCAATAATAACAGCAGTGGCTTAGCCGGCATCTAAGAACTAAACCCTCGAACTAAAAGACAAAATCAACATGAAAAAACGTTCTATATACGTGGCCTACACCGGCGGTACAATCGGTATGCAAAAAACCGAGCATGGCTTTGCGCCTGTTGCCAACTTTCTTACTGGTTGTGTGCAAGCAATGCCAGAGTTTTATCATGACGAGATGCCAGACTTTGTCATTAGTGAATACTCGCCACTAATCGACTCGGCGAACATGAAACCGACCGATTGGCAAATGATTGCCGACGATATTAAATCTAAGTACGACCAATATGATGGCTTCGTAATACTTCATGGGACTGACACCATGGCGTTTACAGCTTCTGCGCTATCATTTATGTTGCACGGCTTACAAAAGCCAGTCATTGTCACTGGTTCACAGATCCCACTGGCCCAGCTTCGTTCTGACGGTCAAACCAACCTACTTAACGCACTTTACATAGCAGCCAACTACCCTGTTGCCGAAGTCTGTTTATTTTTTAATAACAAATTATTTAGAGGTAATCGAACCACCAAAGCACACGCTGATGGTTTTAACGCCTTCGCCTCTCCGAACTTCCCTCTGTTATTAGAAGCAGGTATAAAAATTCGTTGGCATGCGGGCAAACGCGCGAAATATGATCCAGCGATCCCATTAGAAGTGGCCAAGATCAGTCCTCAACCTATCGGTGTTGTCACCCTTTACCCAGGGATTAGTACCGAAATTTTCGAAAACATCCTGCTACAGCCTGTTAAAGCGCTTATCTTGCTGACTTTTGGCGTTGGTAATGCACCACAAACACCGCAACTACTCAAAACCTTAAAAGACGCCCATGAGCGAGGTATTGTCATTGTTAACTTAACCCAATGCCTTCAGGGACGCGTTAACATGGACGGATATGCTACGGGCAATGCGCTTGCTGAAGCGGGGGTCACCAGTGGTTATGATATGACAACCGAAGCTGCACTGACTAAATTGCATTACCTACTATCAACCGACATGTCTCCAGACGAAATTCGAACTGCAATGAAAACTCCCATTGCCGGTGAACTCACCAACGATTAATACCAATCAGTACAAGAATTTGATCAACTCAGAGCGGATTTTGGCAAACTAATTCAAGGCGAATAGCTGCAATAATGGTATTCCCTTATAAAGCTAATCAACGCAGAAGTAGGCAGCCAAAAACGCTCCAGAATGGCGAGTTTTAGCAATTCTGATGCTGTGTTAACGAGCTTGACCGTAGAACAACTATGCTCTTCACTCGTTGCCTTGCCTCAAAACCGCTAAACTCTCGCTGAGTGACTAAATGTTTATTCTGATTGGTATAACAATAAACTAAAAAGCCCAAGCACTAGGCTTGGGCTTTAAAATAAGTCAGCTCACTCATTTCTACAGTTCTTGTTCTTTGAACTCAGCAATAGATTCGCCTTTAAACTGTTTTTTAAGCTCAGACTTGGATAACTCATTAACCTGCCCTTCACTATTAATAGTAAAGTGATCGGTTTGCTGCAGTCGTCTTGCTTGATATAGCATCACCACTTGCTGAGTAGATTCACGCTGCTCAGCGGTTAATACCGTACCATCTTGCCACTTTCCTAGCTCTACAGCGCTTAATAGGCGTTGATATACCTCATCAGGCATCTCATCGATAACTTTATTTATATCGGTCATACTTTCTTCCGTTTATGCAGTACAATTTGCACTCGAGTAATTAAGTAGCCTACGAAACCTAACGAAAAAGCACTAATTGCAATGTATGAACGAGTTCCTTCGGCTGGCTCGCCGCCCCAAAACCAAGTCACGACACCACCAATAAACAAGGTCAAAGCCAAAAAGCTTTGGTTCATCAATTGATTGGAACGCTTAATATGGCTAATAACCTTTAAACTTTCATTGTCAGCTGAAATGCTAGCGCGACAATGACTGCACTCTTTAGCCATACTAGAAATACGTTTGTTACAACTAGGACAATTAACTAATGCCATGGGCTACCTCTTAGTCTATGCCGATTATTACTTAAGTTTATCAATGACCGCATTCATTGCAATCAAAGAAGCTTCACCAAGGTAGATACAGCGTTCAGGCGACCATCCAGCCATTAGATCTGGCATGTTGGCATTATCTTTAAATGGCATTTCCAGTGTATTTGAAAGACAACCAAAGGTATGAGCAACCCAATTTGAAGCTACGGTTAGGTTAGCTTGACCTGGTTCATCTTTATCGTAACCATACTTGTCTTGGAAATCTGGGCTAGCCATTAATAATGCATCAACGAACGCTTGCTGACGGGCAGCGTCTTCTTTAGTGAAAGCCGGTACTCCTTCACAGCCAGCTAAAAACACATATGGTAAGCCTTCATCACCATGTACGTCATAAAACAGATCTACGCCTGTCTCTTTCATCTTGTTGACCACGTAAAGCACTTCTGGACTCTTCTCTAGCGAAGGTGTTTTCCATTCACGGTTTAGGTTAGTCCCCACCGCGTTAGTACGTAGATGGCCACGTGCACTGCCGTCCGGATTCATGTTTGGCACAATGTAAAAGTTGGCTTTATCTAATAAGGCTTTTGCAGTCGGACAATCACTATCAAGTAGATTGTTTAGCAAACCTTCGACCAACCATTCAGCCATGGTTTCACCCGGGTGCTGCCGCGCGGTGATCCAAATGTTAGCTTTTTTCTCATCACCATCACCGACTTTAACCAAGGTCATATCTCGGCCGTCTAAGGTTAAGCCTAAATGCTCTAAATTCACCTGTGGGTGCACTTGTACTGCCGCCAATAGATCTTGATGACGTTCGTAACTGTATGGCGCAAAATAGGCAATTTGAATAGCATCGCAATCTAAATCAACTTGAATAGATAATTTACCGTCTTTATATTGCGTCGGCAGTCTGAACCAAGTTTGTCTATCGTAAGTTGCTACTGCTTGGTAGTCATCCCAACCTTTAACGTAAGATGCTTTATCAGCATTAACGATATTCAGTGTATATTGATTGCCGACAACCCCTTCTAACTTGAAGTTAAACCACTGGAAAAACTCTCCACCTTCGTCTGGGCGGATAGCTAGTTGAATGTCATCTTTATTATCTAAATTAATAACTTCGATGTTTCCACTATCAAAATTGGCGGTAATTCGCATAACACTTCCTTTTACTTTTGCTTGTGAAGGCTTGGCTATTAGGTTTGACGACGCAAACCAGCCACCTATCTTTGTTTGTGCTATAGAATAAACCAAAATGTGATAAGGAGCAGCCAAAACCCAACAAAAACCGCGAAATATCACAGCTGTGGCAGCTTTCGTTGCAAGATGGACCTCAATACAGAGCTTTACCCCTTACGTTAAATTCCCTACAATCGCTGCAATTAGTTAAACAAGGGAATCCATTCCCTTGCTGTACCGCATTCGTTAAGGAACGGAGAAAATAATGACTCAAGCTAGACATTGTGAACTACTTATTTTGGGCTCAGGCCCAGCAGGCTATACAGCAGCGGTTTATGCTGCTCGCGCAAACCTAAAGCCTGTATTGATCACAGGTATGCAGCAAGGTGGCCAATTAACCACAACTACTGAAGTTGAGAACTGGCCGGGCGATGCAGAAGATCTAACCGGTCCTGCATTAATGGAACGTATGCAAAAGCATGCTGAAAAGTTTGAAACTGAAATTATTTTCGATCACATTAATGAAGTGAACTTAAATGTGCGCCCTTTCCAACTAAAAGGTGACAACGGTGAGTTTACTTGTGACGCGCTAATCATCTCTACTGGTGCATCGGCTATGTACTTAGGCTTAGAGTCTGAAGAAGCTTTTAAAGGCCGCGGTGTATCTGCTTGTGCAACTTGTGATGGTTTCTTCTACCGCAATCAAAAGGTAGCCGTGATTGGTGGTGGTAACACTGCTGTTGAAGAAGCACTTTACCTAAGTAACATTGCTGCTGAAGTTCACCTTATTCACCGCCGCGATACATTCCGCAGCGAAAAAATCCTGACTAAACGTCTAATGGATAAAGTGGAAAACGGCAATATCGTTCTTCATCTAGACAACACACTTGACGAAGTTGTTGGTGATCAGATGGGCGTGACCGGCCTTAAAATGAAAAGCACCAAAGATGGTTCAATTAAAGATCTAGAAGTTGCAGGCGTATTCGTTGCCATTGGCCATAAGCCAAATACAGCGATGTTTGAAGGCCAACTTGAAATGAACAACGGCTACATCAAAGTTGAAAGCGGCTTAAACGGTAATGCCACGCAAACTAGTATAAAAGGCGTATTTGCTGCTGGTGATGTGATGGATCAACACTACCGTCAAGCAATTACCTCAGCAGGTACCGGTTGTATGGCGGCATTAGACGCTGAGCGCTTCTTAGACGCGCAATAACACTCAGTCATTATCGATAAAAAAGCTAACGACTACAGTTGGCTTTTTTATCGCAACATAGCAGTATTGGTATTACTCAGTTTTAATTAGATATAGCGTTTCCCAGTGTTCTGCTTACCTATATATTAAACAGCCTTAGAATAAAGCACCACTTCAACATCATCACTCGCGTCAGGGTGGTCAATTTTTCCTTGATAGCTCATTGCTAACTTCTTCATGATATTGATTGAAGCATGATTGCGTTCATCAGCAATAGCAGAAAAATACTCGATTTCGGGTTGGCTATCGATTAGGTGCTCAATCACTTTAATAGCACTCTCTGTTGCAATCCCCTTTCCCCACGTTGATTGCTTAAATCGCCAGCCAATTTCTAAATCATTATATTTAGGCGTATCAGTAAAGAAATTCATCGGCCGAATTAAGATCCAGCCAGCAAACTCATTTATATCTTGAGCAGGCATAGCATCACACTTAATAAATACTTTCCATAAGCCCCAACCTTTCTCAATATTTCGATAAGCCGCAAATCTCGGTACAAACACGGTTTCAATTTCTTCTAGCGTAGGCGCTCGACCACCATTAATGTATTTCATGACTAAAGGATCACTGTCTAATGAAAACAGTAACTCTGTATCCTCTAATGCCATAGGCGAAATTGTAAGCCGGCTTGTTGTTAAGGTTGTCATTTCAGCTCCTTCTGCTATTCCAAAAACAATCACTTTTGTGTGAATCAATACCAATCAGTACAAATGTTTAGCCAATCAGCGTGAGATTAGCGGTTTTGGCTGCTTACTTCTGTGTTTATTAACTTCACAAAGCAGCAAGCATTCTTGCAACTATTCGCCATGAACTAGTTTGCCAAAAAACGCTCTGTGTAGATCAACTTATTAAACTAATTGGTATAACACCATTCAGTGTCAGTTAACCCATTAATATATACAAAACAGTAATAAAAAAAGGGAGCCCTAAGGCTCCCTTTTTCAAAAGATTCTAAACTAATTACTTAGCTAAAGCGTCTTTTGCTTTTTCTACTAAAGTTGCGAATACAACTTTATCGAAAACAGCGATGTCAGCTAGGATCTTACGGTCGATTTCGATTGATGCTTTTTTCAAACCATTAATGAAACGGCTGTAAGATAGGCCATTTTGACGAGATGCCGCATTGATACGTGCAATCCATAGTTGACGGAATTGACGTTTCTTTTGACGACGGTCACGGTAAGCATATTGACCAGCTTTAGTTACTGCTTGAACAGCAACGCGGTAAGTACGGCTACGAGCGCCATAATAACCTTTAGCTAATTTAAGTACTTTCTTGTGACGAGCACGAGCGGTTACACCACGCTTAACTCTAGGCATTGTTCTTTACTCCTCTAATTAAGCGTATGGTAGTTGACGTGCGATTGCTGGCACATCAGACTTAGCTACTAAACATTTAGCACGTAAGTGACGTTTACGCTTAGTGCTCTTCTTGGTCAAAATGTGACGTAAGTGGGCTTGCTTGCGCTTAAAACCGTTAGCGGTTTTCTTAAAACGCTTTTGTACACCCTTGTCTGTTTTCATTTTAGGCATTGCTAAAACTCCGCATTGGGACAATTAATAAAACGCAAGGCGAACAGGAAACCTCTAGAGGCCCCTGTTACTTTTTATGGTTGCCTTACTATTTCTTTTTCGGCGCTAGAACCATTACTGCTTGACGACCTTCCATTTTCGGGAAAGATTCAACAAGAGCAATTGCTTCCAAATCAGTTTTGATACGGTTCAGAAGATCCATACCTAAACTTTGGTGAGCCATCTCGCGACCACGGAAACGAAGCGTTACTTTCGCTTTGTCGCCGTCTTCTAGAAAACGAGTCAGGTTGCGTAGTTTTACCTGATAATCGTTTTCGTCTGTACCGGGACGGAATTTAATTTCCTTCACCTGTACAATTTTCTGCTTCTTCTTTTGTTCTTTTTGAGCTTTTGCTTTGTCAAAAAGGAACTTACCGTAGTCCATAACACGGCAAACCGGCGGCTCTGCATTAGGACTGATTTCTACAAGGTCTACGCCGGCTTCGTCAGCGATCTCTTGAGCTTCTCTAATGCTCATGATTCCCAATTGCTCACCATCAAAGCCGTTTAAACGGACTTCTGGTACACCAGTGATGAGTTCGTTAATTCTGTTCGGGGCCGCCTGGCGCCCTGCTGTTTTCTTGATCTTTATGACCTAATCCTCCAACAAATTTAGACTACGGAGCGAAATTTGGTTTTTGAGCTTAGTAGCAAATTCTTCGATTTGCATCTTACCTAAGTCAACCCCTTCACGGGTACGCACCGCCACTTCCTTATTTTCCATCTCTTGGTCTCCAACGACCAACAGATAAGGCACACGCCTTAAGGTATGTTCGCGTATTTTAAAGCCTATCTTCTCATTCCTCAAGTCTTTAGTTGCACGAATTCCATGTTCTTTGAATAAATTGACGACATTATCGACATAATCCGACTGTTTGTCGGTAATATTCATTACAACAACCTGAACTGGTGACAACCAAGCAGGGAATTTACCTGCGTACTCTTCGATAAGAATACCCAAGAAACGCTCTAACGAACCAAGAATCGCACGGTGGATCATAACCGGTGTTTGACGGCTGTTATCTTCTGCAACATAAGTTGCACCTAAGCGACCTGGTAACGCGTAATCGAGCTGCACTGTACCACATTGCCACGCTCTGTCTAGACAATCGTGTAATGTAAATTCAATTTTAGGGCCGTAGAAAGCACCTTCACCCGGTAAAATCTCAAATTCAATACCGTTAGCAGTCAATGCCTGCTTAAGTGCTTCTTCTGCACGATCCCACATATCATCGTCACCAATACGCTTTTCAGGGCGTGTTGAAAGCTTAACGACGATATTGTTAAAGCCGAATGTTTCGTATGTATCGTAAACCATCTTGATACATGCGCTTACTTCCTGCTGAACTTGTTCTTCAGTACAGAAAATATGTGCGTCATCCTGAGTAAAGCCGCGTACACGCATTAGACCATGTAGTGAACCTGATGGCTCATTACGGTGACAGCAACCAAACTCAGCCATACGAAGTGGTAAGTCACGGTATGACTTAAGACCTTGGTTAAAGATCTGTACGTGACCAGGACAGTTCATTGGCTTAACCGCGTATTCACGGTTTTCAGAGCTAGTCGTAAACATAGCTTCTGAATACTTATCCCAGTGACCACTGCGTTCCCAAAGTACACGGTCCATCATCAATGGGCCTTTTACTTCTTGGTAAGTGTACTGGCCAAGCTTTTGACGAATAAACTTTTCAAGCTCTAGGAATAAGCTCCAACCATCGTTGTGCCAGAACACCATACCCGGCGCTTCTTCTTGCATATGGTAAAGATCTAATTGCTTACCAATCTTACGGTGGTCACGTTTAGCAGCTTCTTCAAGACGGTTTAGGTGAACCTTAAGTGCTTTCTTATCAGCCCAAGCTGTACCATATACGCGCTGAAGCATCTTGTTGTCTGAGTTACCACGCCAGTATGCACCAGCAACACTCATCAACTTAAAATGGTGACAGAACTTCATGTTCGGTACGTGTGGACCGCGACACATGTCGATGTATTCTTCATGGTGATAAAGTGCTGGCGTAGAATCTTTTGGAATATTCTCATCCAAAATAGCCATCTTGTATTCTTCACCACGAGCTTCAAAAGTATCACGCGCTTCTTGCCAGCTAACAACACGTTTAACAACGTCATAATTAGTCTTAGCAAGTTCAGCCATGCGCTTTTCTAACGCATCGATATCTTCCTGGGTCAACTTATGCTCTAAATCGATGTCATAGTAGAAACCATTATCAATAACAGGGCCGATAGCCATTTTGGTTTCTGGGAACAATTGCTTGATCGCATGACCTAGCAAGTGAGCGCAAGAGTGACGAAGAATTTCAACACCCTCTTCATCTTTAGCTGTAATGATTGAAAGCTCTGAATCAGTTTCGATCATATCGCAAGCATCTTTTAGCTCGCCATTTACGCGACCAGCGATACACGCTTTTGCAAGACCAGGACCAATATCAGCGGCAACATCTAAAGTTGAAACAGGGTGAGCAAACTCGCGTTTGCTTCCGTCAGGAAGTGTAATAACAGGCATGATTTTTCCTTTTCCAGTGGTGACCCCCACGTAGGGCCACTTGGTTTTAAAATTAAGTGTGGTTTACGCCACTGGGACTAGGCCGTACAGGAGCCTGGGTTTTCCAGCGCGCAAGCTGCTAATTCTATGTGATAGCCAATAGCTTATGCAAGGGCTGCAACTGATTTGTTACTGTTTATTTGATAAGTTTGATATTGGAGCAAATGTTAGCCCTAAAACCCGACTAATTTGTAGTAACAACTCCTAGCGACACTTTTGCTCAAACTGCTAACATATTCCAATTCTATCCCTTAATATAGCGACACCAATGCTTACCACTAAATTGAGTTTTACGCATAAATAAGGGAGTCTCGCCATGGCAACTTGGGCTTTAATTACCGGCGCCAGTAAACGTATTGGCTTAGCAATCGCGCGTCAGTTACATAGTGAGGGATATAACATCCTTATTCACTATGGTCAGTCAGCAAAAGAAGCCCAACAGCTAAAAGATCAACTTAATGATATACGGCCTAATTCAGCGATGATGATGCAGGCAGATTTAGCTGAACCTAAAGCCGTAAAGCGCTTAACAAGTGACATATTAGCGGCCAATATAAGCTTATCAATTCTGATCAATAACGCTTCGTGTTTTTTCCCAACACCAGTAGGTACAAGCAACTTTTGCCAAGCTCAGCAGATTTTAACAACAAACCTGATAAGCCCCTACTTTTTAGCCGAACAGCTCAGTGATTTATTAGGCCAGAATCAAGGCTGTATTATTAACTTGCTTGATATCCACGCCAAGCGCCCATTAAAGGATCATGGACTATACTCTATATCAAAAGCTGCACTTGAAATGGCGACGCTTTCACTAGCACAAGAACTGGCGCCGAATATCCGAGTAAACGGTGTATCGCCGGGAGCAATTTTATGGCCCGAACAGTCTCTTGAACAGTCGCAACAAGCCGTTTTAGATGCAATTCCATTAGGCAAGCTTGGACAAGCTGACGATATTGCCAAGCTTATATCTCACTTAGTCAACGCGACCTATATCTCAGGGCAAGTGATTGCAGTAGATGGAGGAAGAAGCGCTGTTGGCTTTAAGGGAGCGTAACAATGCGATTTATCAATAAGACGATAAGCTGCCCACACTGTGGTCACCATCAACACATTAATATCGACGCCACCTGTGGCGATCAAGATTATTATGAAGATTGCCGAGTATGCTGTAACCCCATCCATATGCGCTTACATATGGATGAGGCAAACCACAAAATAGAGTTTTTTATCGATTCAGATGATGAGCAAATCTATTAATATTTGCAGATATAAGCATAGTAGTGGCTAAGATTAGATAGAATCAAACAGCTTGTTCAGCAAAGCGCTTTGCTAGTACACGCTCAACCGTGTCAACAATAGCTTGAGTTTGGCTATCTATCTCTATGTTTATTGAATCACCTTTAACATAACTATCTAGATTAGTGAGCTTTAAGGTCTCAGGTATGAGATGCAGCATAAAGCTATTTTCCGTAACCTCACCCACAGTCAAACTACACCCATTAACGCCAACAAATCCTTTGTATAAAATGTAGTTCATCCATTTAGGTTCAACGGTCAAACGCATGTCGTAATGTTCGTCAGTTTGGCTTACCAAATCTACTTGTGCTTGGGTGTGTACATGACCCGATAAAATGTGGCCACCAATCTCACTACCAAAGGTTAATGAACGCTCTATGTTAACCTGTGATCCAACTCTCAGTTTTGATAGGTTAGTTAGCTTTAGAGTCTCTTCCATTACGTCGAAAAACACCCTATCATCTTCTATTCTTGTGACTGTTAAACATACACCGTTATTTGCGACACTTGCCCCTAGTGAAAGTCCCTCGCGCAAATCCGGCCCAATAGCGATTTGTAGCGTATTTAAACCTGATTTTTTATCAATCGCCAACACTTCGCACGTTGCTTGAACTATACCTGTAAACATAATTATCTCTCGTTTGTATATTAAGGGCTGTACCCATGAACCATTCTGGCTTTCAAGCCAAACGCTTAGTCCAATTGGCATTACCCGTGCTAATTGCTCAAGTTACCCAAACTATGATGGGCTTTATCGATACCGTTATGGCGGGGCGCGTCAGCGCTGTCGATATGGCTGCCGTTGCGATCAGTGCAAGCCTTTGGCTACCTGCACTGCTATTTGTGCAAGGTTTATTAATGGCCTTCACCCCTGTTTTCGCTCACCATCATGGTGCTGATAATCAAAAAGCAATACAACCTTTAGCCTTTCAAGCTGGGTATATTGCCATAATTGGTAGTGCAATTGTGGTGCTTATTCTCTCATTTGCTGAGAATATTTTTACCATGATGGATCTTGAGCCTGAAATGGCCAAGTTAGGCGTTGGCTATTTAAATGGCTTTATGTGGGGCGTACCTGCTTTTGTACTGTATCAAGTATTAAGAGGTTGTAGCGAAGGTATATCCTACACCTTACCCACTATGGTGATAGGCTTTGTCGGCCTAGCGGTCAACATTCCTGCTAACTACATCTTTATCTATGGTCACTTTGGCATGCCAGCTATGGGTGGTGCGGGCTGTGGTGTAGCAACAGCATTAGTGTTCTGGGCAATGTTTATTGCCATGATCATCTATATGCAGCTTCACAAAAAGTTTAAAGAACTCGCTCCTTTCAAATCTTTTCACATGCCTGACCTAAAAGTCATGTTTGATATGACAAAGCATGGCTTACCTATTGCTATGGCGCTGTTTTTTGAAGTGAGTTTATTTGCAATCATCGCACTACTACTAGCACCTTTAGGTGCAATCGTTGTTGCAGGTCATCAAATTGCACTTAACTTTTCATCCATTGTGTTTATGTTACCGCTATCTTTAGGTATTGCGGCGTCTATTCGAGTTGGCTACTACTTAGGGCAAGACAAGCCTGAAATTGCAGCCTTGGTGACAAAACTCGCGCTAATGATTTCATTTTCATTGGCAGCCTGTACCGCTGTGATCACTATTTTATTCAGACACGAAATTGCGCTGCTTTATAACGACAACCCTGAAGTTATTTCACTTGCCGGTAGCTTAATGTTCTTTGCTGCCATCTACCAGTTATCAGACTCAATTCAAGTCGTCACTGCTGGTGCGCTTCGCGGTTACAAAGATACCCGCAGTGCTTTCTATATCACGCTAGTTTCGTACTGGGGTGTAGGTATGACACTTGGCTACACTTTAGCCCGTACCGACCTCATCGTACCGCATATGGGAGCACAAGGGTTTTGGATTGGCTTGATTGCCGGTTTAACTTCAGCCGCAATCATGTTTGCTTTCCGTTTAAGATATATTCAAAAGCAAGGTTCAGTGCAATCAGCTATCTAGCCAACTGAACTCAGCATTAATAACACAAGGCCAACTTTAGTAAGTTGGCCTTTTTATTTGTGTCGAAAAAAAACTGAAAAATAACTAGTCTAAATCACGATGCCCAAAACGCTGGCGTGTGACTACGCCCCAGACTTCATCATGATATTTATCTTCAATATATGCACCCGCAGTATAATCATTAACGACATCACGCCAAAAAGCCACAGCATGGTCAGCTCCCGCAACCTGCTTAATCTCCCATGAGCCAAGAAGCTGTTTAAATAAGCTAGTGATGAAAGATTTACCAACTCTATTTTTACGAAAGTAAGGCACAACATAGAAATCGCAGATCTCAAATTGATCTTCACTTTTGTTCTTAATTGCAGTCAACGCAGCTGGTACCTCATCGATATATAGTAAAAAACCTCTGACATCGCCTTCTATTTTTGGAAATATTGTAAATAAGCCATTTTTGTCAGGTTTATCTGCAATAATCTTCGAAAACTCAGCCGCATAGCCTTGATATAGATTTTCATATACCTGTTTATTAGAATCATTAACTTGAACTATGTTCATTACATCTCCAAAAATGTATTAAGAGTTAAGCTGATACACCCTAGCCAGTATAACTGCTAGATATTGCAGTAACAGCTGTAATCTCGACAAAAACCAGCTCTTGCTTGCCTACAGGTTTTATCATTCTTTAAATAAAGAATTGCTTGCGGGAGCCTGGTTACTGTTTACAAAACCTTAGCGACGACCTTTGCCAGCTTATTATAAAGAGTTGAGCCCGACGAGCGACCAAACTGCTCCACCCCGCGTCCATGCAAACACAAATAACCAGATCTACAAATTTCAGACACAAAAAAACCAGCTTTCGCTGGCCTACATTTCTATTTCTGCTATAAAAAAATTGGTTGCGGGAGCCGGATTACTTTCTCCAAAAACCTTAGCGACGACCTTCGCCAGCTTTTGTAAAGAGTTGAGCCCGACGCGCTACCAAACTGCTCCATCCCGCGTCCATGCAAACATAAATAACCAGAACTGCAAATTTCAGACATAAAAAAACCAGCTTTCGCTGGCCTACATTTCAATTTCTTCTATAAAAGAATTGGTTGCGGGAGCTGGATTACTGTTTACAAAACCTTAGCAACGACCTTCGCCTAGTTTTTATAAAGAGTTGAGCCCGACGAGCTAGCAAACTGCTCCCCCCCACATCCATACAAACACAAATAACCAGATCTACAAATTTCAGACACAAAAAAACCAGCTTACGCTGGCCTACATTTCTATTTCTTCTATAAAAGAATTGGTTGCGGGAGCTGGATTACTGTTTACAAAACCTT